>CBDCOF010000002.1:0-2617550 GCA_965219725.1 Dehalococcoidia bacterium
GGCGTCATCCGTTGGTTTCCGGCAGCGTCCATGCTCACCGGCCTATTCGCCAACGCCCTGGGCTGGCGGCGGGTCGAAAGGGAGCGGCACCAACTGTTACAGGACCGGCTGGTCTTCGCGGCCCGCATAGACCGGGAACCCCACGGCGGTGTGCGGATGCAGGACTTTCAGACAGCGCAGTTGGCCGCCAACGACAGGGGTTGGACCACCCGAGGAACGACCGAAGAGCGGGCCGGGGGAGCCAACACCTACAACGCGCCCCACCTGCGTTACCGGGACTACTTCGCCGACATGCGTGTAACCGTCGCCCTGCGCCTGGACCCCGACGGCGAAACGCCGACGCTGGACGCCCTAGCGGACGCCCTACAGGAACCGGCCCGCCCCCTGTTCATCGGACGCAAGCCCTGCCTGCCCTCGGCCCCACTGTTCGCCGGGTCCAAAGAAGGGGATACCGCCCTGGATGCGCTGCTGGCATGGCCCCTGGCCGAAGGCTCGGATACCTCCCGCCCCTTGCGTCTGCTCTGGCCCGAGGGCGAAGGCGCGGCGGGGATTGAAGCCAACCGGCGCTACATGATCACCGACCAACGCCAATGGGTATCCGGCCTCCACGGCGGCGGGCGGGCGGTCTGCGAAGGCGTCGCGGAGCGGGACCGGCTTCCGCTTCTCTCTCCCCCGGAGACCCCAACGCCACCGGAAAAGGACGTGCAGAAATGACCACGACAACCAACCCCACGACGGCATCCGCCACCCTGCAAATGGTCCGCGTCGGAATCAACGTGCGCGACTTCCAACGCTGGATGGGCGAGAAACGTCTTCAGGACCCAGACCACGCCGCCCACTGCCTGCTGACCGAGTGTTTCGGGGACCTGGCTCCCAAACCCTTCCGACTGATCATCCCCCGAGGTGACCCAAGGGGCTGCCTCTACGGGTACGGACAGGCTGACGCCGCTGCGCTGAGGGATGCGGCCAACACCTTTGCCTGCCCTCTCCAATTGCGGGCGCTGCCTCCATCGAGCATAGACAGCAAGCCCATGCCCTCGGAATGGAAGGCGGGCAAACGCCTCGGCTTCGAGACCCGCATCCGCCCCATCTTGCGCCTCGAAAGAGATACCTCACGAGTCCCCTCCAACATGCAACGCCGCTTCAAGGAAGGCGATATGCGCCCCGGTAAGGAATGCGACGTCTTTCTGTGGGAGGCCATCCAGCACCCCCAAAAAGGCGGTATGGAGCGTGGACGGGAGCAGGTGTACGCCGAATGGCTATCCGGCCAGTTCGACAAGCTCGGGGGGGCAAGCCTGGACGTGGAGCGCACCAAGCTGGTGTCCTTCCAGCGCACCCGCGCCGTTCGCAAGCGGCACACCCGCTACAGCGAAGGGCCCGACGCGGTGATGCGCGGCGCCCTCACCATCACCGGCCCAGACGCCTTCGCCAACCTGCTGGCCCGGGGCATTGGGAGGCACCGGGCCTACGGCTACGGGATGCTGCTCCTTCGCCCTGCCCGGGAATAAACGTTGCCCTGCACCTTACCAACCGAATACTCGGTTCCGGCACTTCCTCCCACGCGCGGGGCGGGCCACAAGTAACACAGAACACTGGAGCAGTATTCCCCCGCGTGGGCATAGAAATACCGACATGGAGAAAGACAATGCTAAGAGGCCGTTTGGGACTGGAAACCGCAAGGATTCCCCATGCCGACCGTCACGGGCTGTTGTGGCTATCGCGAGGCGCTCTCACGGTGCGAGACGGCACCCTCCGGTTCGAGCGTCAGAGCGAGGCCGAGGACGACAGCCCTCTGGAAAGCGGCGAGTACGGGATTCCCTTTCAAACGCTGTCTATGATTTTGCTCGGCCCCGGCTCGACGGTCAGCCACGACGCGCTGCGCCTGATGGCGCGCCACGGCACCGCCCTGGTCGCCGTCGGCGAGGACGGCGTCAGGTGTTACACCGCTCCGCCGCTGATGCCCGACACCTCCGACATCGCCCGCCGGCAAATGCGCGCCTGGGGCGATGCCCAGGGAAGCCGCATCACCATCGCCCGCAAGATGTACGCCCTGCGCCTGGGTGAGGTGCTCCCGCAGCAGAACCTTGATGCCCTCAGAGGAGTAGAAGGCGCCCGCATGAAGCGGACTTACCAGATTCTAGCCCAGCAGTACGGCATCACCTGGCGGGGCCGCCGCTATGACCGGACCAACCCCCTGGCGGCGGACATTCCGAACCAGGCCATCAACCACGCCTCGGTTGCCGTGACATCGGCGGCGGTGATCGCCGTAACCTCCGTCGGCGCAATTCCACAGTTGGGCTTCATCCATGAACACAGTGGCGACGCCTTCGCCCTGGACATAGCCGACCTGTTCCGCGACACGGTCCTGCTGCCCGCCGCTCTCAAGTCGGCCAAGGCTGTGATGGACAACCCCAGGCTGAGCATAGAGCGGTACACTAGGCGCACCACGGGGGGGATGCTTCGAAGTGAGCGGGTGATTTCAAAGATGATTGACCGTATAAAGGCGCTCTTCGATGATGTCGTCGTGCCCCAGGAAGAGTCGGCGGAGCCGCTGGACGAGTGGGATGACAAGTTAGGAGTAACATTGTGATAGTGGTCGTTACAGTCAATGTAGAGGCGCGTTATAGAGGGTTTCTCGCATCGGCAATGCTGGAGATAGCCCCAGGAGTATACACCTCCCCGCAAATGACCAGTGGGATTAGAGAAAGAGTTTGGAGCGTGCTAACGCGATGGTATAATGAGCTGAGGCAAGGAGCGATAGTGATGACTTGGAGAGACACGACTGCCGTAGGCGAACAGCGAATTCTAACCCTGGGAGAGGCCCCCAAGGACATCGTGGATGCCGACGGCGTATATTTGGTCAAGTACCACTAGCCCAACGGGCCCTACAGAATATCAACGATATCAATACTTAGTATTGGTCGCCAAGGGGTTCCCCCGCAGGCGCGGGGATAGACCCGCGGACTGGTTCAGCACGTGGGTCGAGAGCTCCCAGCGGTTCCCCCGCAGGCGCGGGGATAGACCTGCTCGCACCCGGTTGCTTAGCCGGCGAACCCTGGCCGACAGGTTCCCCCGCAGGCGCGGGGATAGACCCGGGCAAGAGCCGTTTGGGTGACGTGTTCCCCCGCAGGCGCGGGGATAGACCGTAGTGGCATATGGAAATTCCGGCGCATTCAGAGAATTCGGGTTCCCCCGCAGGCGCGGGGATAGACCGCGTAAAGCTGGGCAATGTAGATCGGGGGGCATGTCCTCGGGTTCCCCCGCAGGCGCGGGGATAGACCCCGCCGATCCCTTTAGAGAGAGCCGCCAGCTATGGTTCCCCCGCAGGCGCGGGGATAGACCATGAGTTATCCAAGCGGTTCCCCCGCAGGCGCGGGGATAGACCGTTTCCAAGTCCAGCATCACTGCGGTGCCGGGAAGTCGGTTCCCCCGCAGGCGCGGGGATAGACCGCGTTCCGGTATGACCTGGGCGATCTGGAGCCTGTCGGTTCCCCCGCAGGCGCGGGGATAGACCGTGCTGACCCTGCTCCATCTGGAACATTGATGCGGAAGCAGGTTCCCCCGCAGGCGCGGGGATAGACCCCTTCTTGTATCCGGATGGACGGCGATCAGGTTCCCCCGCAGGCGCGGGGATAGCCATCGCCTTTCACGTGCAAGCGGGCATCTTCGGTTCCCCCGCAGGCGCGGGGATAGACCCGTAACCGGCGACGGCGCCCCATGCCCTCCGGTGGAGCGGTTCCCCCGCAGGCGCGGGGATAGACCGGATTGGAGCCGCCATGAGGTTTAAGGCGGCGACGTAATGGGGTTCCCCCGCAGGCGCGGGGATAGACCCGTGAGGCTACGCAGATTGCGGGGCCATCAACGGTGAGTCGGTTCCCCCGCAGGCGCGGGGATAGACCCCCTGCCGAGGGTACGAGACAAGGCGAGGACCGCCAAGGAAACCGGTTCCCCCGCAGGCGCGGGGATAGACCGCCGGACCGACAGCGAATCAGTCCTGGAACGACTGCGGGGGTTCCCCCGCAGGCGCGGGGATAGACCCTACGTGACAGGGTTGTCACGGCAAGCATACCGGGGGTTCCCCCGCAGGCGCGGGGATAGACCGATGGCGAGGATGGCGTCAGGAGGAAGACGGCGGATGGTTCCCCCGCAGGCGCGGGGATAGACCGTAGACTCTGGATCGCCCTGCGACGTGCCGGTTCCCCCGCAGGCGCGGGGATAGACCGGGATGGGAGGACGGGCGGCCGATGTTGTCAGCGGGTTCCCCCGCAGGCGCGGGGATAGACCCGGCCCAGGCAACTTAATAAGTCCTCCAGGCCGTATCCGGTTCCCCCGCAGGCGCGGGGATAGACCCACTTCCAGACCGTGGTCCGGCGACCGATTCTCAGGTTCCCCCGCAGGCGCGGGGATAGACCCTCACGGATAATATTCACCGCTACGGTTGAACGCGAACGGTTCCCCCGCAGGCGCGGGGATAGACCTGAGGCGCGAGTGATCCCGGAAGGGACTCCAGCTCGGTTCCCCCGCAGGCGCGGGGATAGACCTTCATACCACTCTGGTTGAGGCGGATGACTGGTGCAGCCGGTTCCCCCGCAGGCGCGGGGATAGACCGTCGCTATTGGGCACGATTCGGGCAGCCCGACCGCTGGTTCCCCCGCAGGCGCGGGGATAGACCGCCCACTCCCGCGCTCGTCCCTTGCACGACCGCTGGCCTCGGTTCCCCCGCAGGCGCGGGGATAGACCGACATGTCGCGGGAAGATGCCGCAGTTACATGTACTCCGGTTCCCCCGCAGGCGCGGGGATAGACCACGTGGCCTCCACGGATGGGGGTTCCCCCGCAGGCGCGGGGATAGACCCGGTCAAGACAGACGGTGGAGGTATGGGTAGAGAAGGTTCCCCCGCAGGCGCGGGGATAGACCCAGTTGAAGGAACCAACAAAGCCTCCGTCTCACAAGGTTCCCCCGCAGGCGCGGGGATAGACCCGCATGCCGTCGGCCAAGGCAGAACTGCGCCAGGTTCCCCCGCAGGCGCGGGGATAGACCGATGCCAGGAAGTTGGTGTCCATCGGCCTGCTGTTTAGGTTCCCCCGCAGGCGCGGGGATAGACCTCTCACCAGATGCCCGTGCTATCGGGGATGGAAGATCTTCAGGTTCCCCCGCAGGCGCGGGGATAGACCTCATCCTTTGGCTTTGACCACAGAACTTGGGCATGCGTTATGAGGAGGTTCCCCCGCAGGCGCGGGGATAGACCCGTTTGAGTGCGCTCAGTGGCGGTATCCACGGAAGCACTAGGTTCCCCCGCAGGCGCGGGGATAGACCCGTACCAGGCGGCAGTCCGGGCTTTCCGCGTGGAAGGTTCCCCCGCAGGCGCGGGGATAGACCCGGCCAGCGACACGGGGATCGCCGGCAACTTCAGCGACGTCGGTTCCCCCGCAGGCGCGGGGATAGACCCTTTCAGCCGAGGGTCCAGACGCCGGTGGACGCCTATATGGTTCCCCCGCAGGCGCGGGGATAGACCGCGTCGAGCCTACGCAGCCCCAGACAACGTGGCCGGTTCCCCCGCAGGCGCGGGGATAGACCCTCTGCCAGGTCCACCCGCATCGATGGGTCTGACGGCGGGTTCCCCCGCAGGCGCGGGGATAGACCCTGAAGCTTCCAGTATTGAGCTCATCATCCCATGCAGGGTTCCCCCGCAGGCGCGGGGATAGACCCCACGGCCTTCCATGCGCGCAGTCTCCTGGAGACCGCGGTTCCCCCGCAGGCGCGGGGATAGACCGCTATTGATTC
Source organism: Dehalococcoidia bacterium (assembly GCA_965219725.1). Classification (GTDB taxonomy): domain Bacteria; phylum Chloroflexota; class Dehalococcoidia; order Lucifugimonadales; family JAGWBF01; genus CBDCOF01. The sequence goes on from CBDCOF010000002.1 coordinate 5,785, forward strand.
CTCGGTCCCGGCGATGTAAGGTTCCCCCGCAGGCGCGGGGATAGACCGTCCTCCAATGGTCAGTTTCCACACGGTTCCCCCGCAGGCGCGGGGATAGACCGGTGTAAAGAATACCCGCTGGCCGCCGTACGGCCATGGTTCCCCCGCAGGCGCGGGGATAGACCCCATGTCCCCTCTTGAGCCAGCCAAAGAGCGCGGTTCCCCCGCAGGCGCGGGGATAGACCTTCCCTCGCCCGTTGGAGTATAATGTCCCCGAAGGAGGTTCCCCCGCAGGCGCGGGGATAGACCCCCTCGGATTGTACCGGATGCGGCATGAATACTCGGTTCCCCCGCAGGCGCGGGGATAGACCCGTAAAAGCAAGGCCCAGAGGCCCACCACTGAGTGGTTCCCCCGCAGGCGCGGGGATAGACCTCCGCCCGTCACGCCCTCCCAGATACCGACGAAGGTTCCCCCGCAGGCGCGGGGATAGACCCTCATGCAGACAAGGAACTGGTGGCGATGGTTAACCGGGTTCCCCCGCAGGCGCGGGGATAGACCGTACAGGCAAGCGTCAATGGCGATGGAGATGTCGGTTCCCCCGCAGGCGCGGGGATAGACCGTCGAATGGACGCTGCCTTTTTTCATCCTCTTTGGCAGCGGTTCCCCCGCAGGCGCGGGGATAGACCCTTTTCTTACCCATGCGGATACCCCTGGTCTTCGTGGGTTCCCCCGCAGGCGCGGGGATAGACCTGTCTAAGCCATCTTTGACATTGTACCGACGCACGGTTCCCCCGCAGGCGCGGGGATAGACCGCGGTCATGGGTTGGCATTAGATCATCCTCCGATGGTTCCCCCGCAGGCGCGGGGATAGACCTATCGGCGGTGAGGGCAGATCCAAGCATCAATGAGGTTCCCCCGCAGGCGCGGGGATAGACCGCCGTCTTAGGTGAATCGTCCGATGGTGGTTCGGTGTCCGGTTCCCCCGCAGGCGCGGGGATAGACCTCTAGGGCCTTTTCTTCGGCTGCGTCACCGGATCTGTAGGACCGGTTCCCCCGCAGGCGCGGGGATAGACCGCGATGTTCACTCGGGTGACATAGCTACGGGATCGGTTCCCCCGCAGGCGCGGGGATAGACCCTAACATGCCCGTGGCCATGCTATAGGCGGGACAGGTTCCCCCGCAGGCGCGGGGATAGACCTGAGCATAGAGGAGTCTTGGGAGCGGTTTGATAGGTTCCCCCGCAGGCGCGGGGATAGACCCACGATGGGGGCCACATCGTCAATGCCATCAGGTTCCCCCGCAGGCGCGGGGATAGACCGCGATAGGGAGGAAGGAACGATGATAGGAACCTGGTTCCCCCGCAGGCGCGGGGATAGACCGGTAGGCCAGCAGGTCGGATCCCACGAGAGCCGGTTCCCCCGCAGGCGCGGGGATAGACCGGCGATGAAAGAGGATGAAAAGAGGCAGAGGAGGTTCCCCCGCAGGCGCGGGGATAGACCCTAGAGGAAGAGGAGGAGGACGTTGATTAGACAGGTTCCCCCGCAGGCGCGGGGATAGACCGCCCCTTGATTCGTCCCGGTGCTGTTGCGGGTAGGTTCCCCCGCAGGCGCGGGGATAGACCGTTGATGTACCTGAATGGGCAGTTGGTGAGAGCGGTTCCCCCGCAGGCGCGGGGATAGACCGCCACAATCACCTTTGCCAATAGCGGTGGGGAAGGTTCCCCCGCAGGCGCGGGGATAGACCCAGGTATCCATTTACCACGGGGCAGAAGGCGCGGTTCCCCCGCAGGCGCGGGGATAGACCTGGAGAGTTTAATGGCAGAAGACACACCGGGACGGTTCCCCCGCAGGCGCGGGGATAGACCATGGACAGGCTTAGAGCCAGAACGCCGGCCTAGGTTCCCCCGCAGGCGCGGGGATAGACCCTGGTCTTAGAGTTCGCCCAATGCCTTGCGGACGGTTCCCCCGCAGGCGCGGGGATAGACCCCACACCACCAAGGCCCGGACCGACATGGTGTTGGTTCCCCCGCAGGCGCGGGGATAGACCCGGCAGCAAGGCACTGGGCATCGTTGAGGCCCAAAGGTTCCCCCGCAGGCGCGGGGATAGACCGCTTCTATGGCGGTGAGCCGATGGGCTGGTATGGTTCCCCCGCAGGCGCGGGGATAGACCGCTATCAGCAACACAGCGCGGGCAATGCAAATCGGTTCCCCCGCAGGCGCGGGGATAGACCGTGCTCTGACACACTTCGGGCCGACTCCTCGGTGGTTCCCCCGCAGGCGCGGGGATAGACCGAAAGAGGTCAATGATGTGGTGTCTGCCTATGGGGTTCCCCCGCAGGCGCGGGGATAGACCCGTCCCTGATAGCGAAGGCCCCAAGGCGGTCATGGTTCCCCCGCAGGCGCGGGGATAGACCGCTCCTTGAAGAACGGGACAAGGCGCGCGGGGAGGTTCCCCCGCAGGCGCGGGGATAGACCCCATCATAGATGTTCGGTCTACCAGTGTGGCTAGGTTCCCCCGCAGGCGCGGGGATAGACCGCCTGCTGCTGACTCTACCCGTTGGAGCACCTAGGTTCCCCCGCAGGCGCGGGGATAGACCCATGGCAGAGGACGTGAAGGAAATCCGGGATGAGGTTCCCCCGCAGGCGCGGGGATAGACCATACTTAGCGTGGAGACGAGAAGATGGCATTCGGGTTCCCCCGCAGGCGCGGGGATAGACCCATTGGGCTGATGGTTCAGTGTGTGCGTAGGTTGGTTCCCCCGCAGGCGCGGGGATAGACCTAGTGCAGCAGCTGCTCCACTGGAGACTGTCGTGGTTCCCCCGCAGGCGCGGGGATAGACCGTCTGTCCGACCGCAGCCCCAACCCTCACCCGCGGTTCCCCCGCAGGCGCGGGGATAGACCCCTGTGGCACCCGGGTTACCGGTTAGCTGGTAGGGTTCCCCCGCAGGCGCGGGGATAGACCGCGACGACGTCAACTTCCTGTACCTGGTCAACTGGTTCCCCCGCAGGCGCGGGGATAGACCCTAGACTACGTGCTACATGGACATCAGCAGTGTGGTTCCCCCGCAGGCGCGGGGATAGACCGATTATTCTATCCCCGTCTGTAAGGCCGTACCGGGTTCCCCCGCAGGCGCGGGGATAGACCGTAATGCCATAGCTTCACATTCCGCCCACGCTGGGTTCCCCCGCAGGCGCGGGGATAGACCCGATGCTTGGAAAATCTTCTGTGTCCCGGATAGGGTTCCCCCGCAGGCGCGGGGATAGACCCGATGCTTGGAAAATCTTCTGTGTCCCGGATAGGGTTCCCCCGCAGGCGCGGGGATAGACCGTGGAAGGCGAAGAGGTGGAGGATAATTAGGTGGGTTCCCCCGCAGGCGCGGGGATAGACCTGCTGTCGCGGGGCTTCCGCCCTACCACTTTGTGGTTCCCCCGCAGGCGCGGGGATAGACCCTTAGTCAGGCCCCGCCTACCTGATCCCCCGGGGTGGAGGTTGCCCCTGGAGAGGCTTTCGGTAGTCCGGCGCGGGCCGCGGAGAGGGTCCGGGTCACCCGGCCTCGGAATCAGCAAACCTGTCCAGCCGGAATAAGCTCAGGTCATGGTTGGTCTCTCCCTCCTCCGCCAGGTCAGCCATAATCTCCCCAACTACGCTGGCGAACTTGAACCCGTGGCCGGAGAAACCGGCGGCTACGCATACCTGAGGATAGTCGGGGTGAAGGTCCAGAATGAAATGCTCGTCTGGGGTGTTGGTGAACATGCAGGTCTTCAGGGCCAGAGTAGGGCCGGCAGCCAGAGGCATATACCGGCGGGTAAACGCCCTGAGCACCATCTCATCTTCGGCATGGGCCTCCCTGTCCATGGTGTCAGGGTCCACCTTCTGCCCAAGGTGGTGATAGCGGCCCACCTTGAAGCCCGGGATGCCGTAGGAAGGGTATCCGTAGAACCTTCCTTCCTCGAATTCCACACTGAACACCGGGAACCTGTCGGGCCGAAATAGTTCGGGACGGGAGGGCTGAAACCAGCCCAGCACCTGCCGCTCCGGTACGACCGCGGTCCCCAATATCTCGGCGACCTGGCCGGACCAAGCTCCGGCGGCGATTACAAGCTTCCGGGCATCGTAGTCCGACCGGTCCGTTTCCACCCTTACACCAAGCCGTGTAGGTCTCCAGAATACCACCCGCTCCCGGCCATGTACCTCCGCGCCCAACTCAAGGGCGGCATTCACGTTGGCGACGATGCAGCGCTCGGAAAGCAGGAAACCGCCATCGGGCTGGTAAACCGCGACGGCTTCCTCAGGCATCTGGTAGCCCGGGAACCGGTGGTTGACCTCCAGCCCGGTCATCACTTCGTGGGGGATGTTGTGAATCTCGCAGGACTGCTTCGACCCCTGGAACACATCACTGCTCTCCTTCCCGGCGTGGATGACGCCGGTTGTTACCAGCAGGCGCTCGTCAACCGTGTTCTCTAGTTGCCGCCATAGCTCGTAGGCCCGGCGCACCAGGGGCACGTAGGAGGGGTGCTCATGGTAGGTCAACCGTATGATCCTGGTGATGCCGTGAGAGGAGCCCATCTCGTTGGGAATGTCATACCGGTCCAGGCCAATGACGTTCATTCCCCGCCGGGCCATCTGGTAGAGGGCGGCGCTCCCCATTCCCCCAACCCCAACAACAATTGCATCGTATATCGCCATGATAGGTTGCCCTCCAATTTGGTTGACTAAGCGAACATCAGACGGCCCCTTGGTTCCGGGATGGGACGGCCTAACTCCTTGGCTGCCTCAATCCACTCCTGCATCACGACTTCCAGGTTGCCCAGAGCTTCCTGGTAAGTCGCGCCGTCTGCCGCGCACCCGGGCAACTCCGGGGTCTCTCCTATAAAAGCCCGGTCCTCATTGCTCCAGTAGATAATCACTTCATACCTGACCATTTGCTATAACCCCCTAACGTTAAGCGCCGAGGGTTGTTGTCAGCACCCACATGGGCCGCTCCCCGACGGCGTAGGTCTCCAGGGGCGTGAGTTCGCCGGAGTCCTCATTAATGCGGTAGGAAGCCAGCAGTCCCGTAGCCGAGCCTGCGGCAAACACGAACTTGCCCGACGGGTCAAGGCTGAAGGCGCTGGGCACAGGCTCGGTGGACACCTGGCCGATGGGCGTCATCCTACCGGAGCCATCTACCGAGAAGGCCGCGATGCTGTTGTGTCCCCGGTTGGGCACATACAGGAAGTCCCCGGAGGGTGAGAACTGTATCTGCGAGCAGGTATTCCTCCCGCTGAACCCCTCGGGCAGCGTGGATGCCGTCTGGAAGGCCGAAAGGGTCCCCGCCGACGTGTCCAAATGGTAAGCGGTCACGCTGGACCCCTGCTCGTTAGAAAAGTAGACCACGTCCAGGGTGGGATGGAAGCACAAATGGCGGGGGCCGAGGTTCCCGTCCTGCTCCACCTTGGCAGGAGAGTTGGGGGTCAAGCGCCCGGAGGCTTCGTCGAACCTGAACTGATAGATTACATTTGGCCCTACGGCGTTCCCCGGCGGCTCCAGCACGTTATCGCTCAACCGGGCGATGTGGGGCACGAAGGCAAACCTGTTGGACCGGTCGGTCTGCATCGCGTGGGCGCCAACCTCTAGGTCCAGCCACTCGGTGGGCGCGCCTCCCACGCTCCCGTCGTCCCCCAGGGGATGCACCGCGGCGTGGCCATCCTGGTAATAGGATGACAGCAGGAACTTCCCACTGCGGTCGGTGGCCAAAAATGCGGCAGCGCCGGCGGGAGTCACGGACCCGGTCTGGGTAAGCCCGCCGGTGCTCTGGTCAATGCGATGACTGGTTATTTCCGGGGCGGCGCGATGGCCGGCATAAAGGGTCCGCCTGTCGGGGCTGATAGCCAGCAGAGACGGCCCGCCCGGTACTGAGACCTCAGTCTGTAAAGTTAGCTTGCCATCCCCCTCGTCCATGGTGAATACCGCTATTTTGTTATTGTCCTGGGCTGCAACGTACACGTAGCTGGGCATAGTCAGACCTCCTTCCGTGTAGGCAATTTCCAGATTCGGGCGTTTAAGGACCCAATTCGTCATTATGTAGAGTATTCGGGGTTTCCCCACCGCACCCTGAAGGGTGCGGCATCCCCTACCCCTGGATTCCGGCCTACGCCGGAATGACGGTGAGGGGATGGGTTAGCGGACCAACTCTTCCGCCATTCTTTCCAGTTGCTCCCCCATCTCTGCCTCGGTATCGCAGTGGGCCGGCCATACCGACACGTGTTCCGCCCCGGCATTGAGGAAGGCGTCAACCTGTTCCCTAGTGGTGCCTGTGGGCTGGCCGAACACCGAGATGGTCAAAGATGCCGGGTCCCGGCCCCGCTCGCCGGCCAGGGCATCCAGGATTTTACGGCTTTCTTCCACCTGGTCGGGGGTCGCCCGGGTAGGGAGCCATCCGTCGGCATAGCGCGCTACCCGTCGCAGCACGTTGGCGGCGTTGCCTCCAAGCAAAATGGGCGGGTGGGGCTGCTGAAAGGGTTTGGGATAGCTATATACCGGCGGGAAGTCGTAGTACCGGCCATGAAATTCCGCCTCATCCTTGGTCCACAGTTCCTTGAGGGCTGCCACCGCCTCCGCGGTCTGGGTCCAGCGGTGGTCGAAGTCGCCGCCCATCATGATGGTCTCCTCCCGGTTCCAGCCTGCGCCAACACCGAAGATGAACCTGCCTTGGCTATGCTGGTCCAGCACGGATATTTCTTTCGCCAGGATCAGGGGATTACGCTCGGGGACCAGGGTTATCCCCGTGCCCAGCTTGATCTTGCTGGTGACGGCGGCGGCCATAGCCAGCGCGATATAAGGCTCCGAGAAGTGACGGTAGGTCCAGGGAATCTCACCGCCGGTGGACGGGAACGGGCTTTCGCTATGAACGGGTAGAATCGGGTGCTCATGGTACCAGATGGACTCAAACCCCAGGTCTTCAGCCTTCTTGGCGATGAACGCGGGGTTAAGGGTATATGCCGGCAAAGGCACTACTACTCCAACAGACATCCCCTTCCTCCAATCAAAAGATTCTGATTCTTATTACTCCGGGGTACACCTTGGGGACTTCCGGGAAACCGCCGGCGACCGCCTTATATCTTATATTATGTATAATAGATGGCAGTAGAGTCCGCCGCCGGCGGGACCGCATCCCCCGCAGCCGTCAGCGACGAACGCACTACTCACCGCCTTCCCGCCTCCGCCGCGACCTCCACCTCAGACCCCAGATCATACCCAGCGGAGCCATCAACAGGAACAGGTTGACAGCCGCCGCTTCCATCGGCACCGCCCCATCCTGAGAGGTACACCCTCCACCTCCGGACTCCGCCGCCGGCGTGGGTTCCGGCTCCCCAACTGGGGTTGCCGTGGCCGTGGCTGTCGGGACGGGTGGCACGGATGTCGCCGTCGGCGTTGGAGTTGGCTCGGGCATGGGCGCAGGGATTGATGTCGCCGTGGGGACTGGTGTGGGTGTGGCCGTAGGCTCAGGCGTGGGCGTGGGCGTGGGTGTGGCCGTAGGCTCAGGCGTGGGCGTGGCCGTAGGTTCAGGCGTGGGTGTGGCCGTAGGCTCAGGCGTGGGCGTGGCCGTAGGCTCAGGGGTGGGCGTGGCAGTGGGTTCAGGGGTGGGCATGGGCAGCACCGACATGGCCGAACTCTGCGCAGTCTTGTCTGTACCATGCCCATCGGTGTAGGACGCCGTCGCGCGCAGGCGCTTGTCCGTGTCCTCGGCCACCGGCGTATATGTGTCTGACGTGGCCCCCTCAATCACCGCCCAGCCGGTCGAACCGTCCGAGGAACTCTCCCATTTCCACGTGACGCCACTGGCCCCGCTGTCGGTGTCGGTAAGGGTAGCCGTTAGCTCGATTCCAACCTGGGGCTGCCCAGACGACAGGGTTATCGCCCCGCCCTCGTCGGTCACCGTGATGGCCACCGTGACGGTGTCGCTGGCGCCGGATGGGTCGGTGGCCGTGACTTCGACTGTATAGCTGGCCTGTGTCTCGAAGTCCAGTCCGGCTTTCGTCTTCAACTGCCCGGACGATTCCTCAATGTCGAAGGACCCAGCATCGGGGCCACCCAGCGTGTAGGTCAAGGCGTCGTTCTCGGCATCGGTGGCCGCAACCGGGCCGCCGACGTTCTCACCCGCGGCCGTGTTCTCCGCCACGCTCCTTGCGCCGGTCTCAGTGGCAGGGAACTCAGGGGCGCTGTTCACCGCATCCTCCGATACGGCCTGAGCGGTCTTGCCGGGACCGTGCCCGTCGGTGTAGGACGCCGTCGCCCGCAGGCGCTTGCCCGCGTCCTCGGCCGCCGGCGTGTAGGTGTCTGATGTGGCCCCCTCAATCACCGCCCAGCCGGTCGCCCCGTCCGAGGAGGTCTCCCATTCCCACGTGACGCCGCTGACGCCGCCGTCGGGATCGGTAAGGGCAGCCGTTAGCTCGGTCCCAACCTGGGGCTGCGCCGACGGCAGGGTTACTGTCCCGTCCTCGTCCACGTTGGTCACGGTGATCGTCACCGTGATGGTGGCGTCGGTCGTCGCGTCGGCGTTGTGTTTGGCGTCCTTGCCATCGTGGACCGACACAGTCAAGGAGTAGCTGGCCTGTGTCTCGAAGTCCAGTGCGGCCTTCGTCTTCAACTGCCCGGAGGATTCCTCGATGTCGAATGAGGCAGCGCCGGCGCCGCTCAGCCTGTAGGTCAACACGTCGTTGTCGGCGTCGGTGGCCGCAACCGGGGCGCCGATACTCTCGCCCGAGGCCGTGTTCTCCGCCACGCTCCTTTCGCCGGTCTCCGTGTCGGGGAACTCGGGGGGGCTGTTCATGCGCTGCCTGCCGAACTCCTGCCAGGTTGCGGCGCCGTCGCCATCGAAGTCAACTTTCAGGACAGGATATTGGCTGCTCGTGCCAAAATCCCAAAAGTCATCGGTCCCAGTGGCTGGGTCGTCATCCTCGTCGGCGTTATCCAGATCGGTTTTCCATCCGCCGTATATGCCGGTGTATCCGGTGGGCGACTGCAACCGGGCAGTGGTCTTGCCCTCGACGCCCGCGGAGTTCCCGTCTCCAACTCCGGTTGTCTGGCCGGAGGTTTGGGTGTCCCAAAAGCTGGCGATGATTGTGCTTTCGCGACTAGCCCCGACCAGCCCGCCGACATACAAATTCCCGGTTACGCTGCCGGTGGCGTAGCTGGCGATGATTGTGCCTTCATTCATATCCCCGGCCAGCCCGCCGCTGTACGTGTCGGTTGACGACACGCTGCCGGTGGCGTAGCTGGCGATGACTGAGCCTCCTGAATTTCGCCCGACCAGCCCGGCGACAAACGAATCCCCGGTTACGTTGCCGGTGGCGTAGCTGGCGATGATCGTGGCTTCATTCTCATTATTATTCCCGACCAGCCCGCCGACAACGTCTCCGCCGGACACGCTGCCGGTGGCGTAGCTGTCGCTGATCGTGCCTTCATTATTTTTCCCGACCAGCCCGCCGACCTCCGCCCAGCTTCCTGATACGCTGCCGGTGGCGTAGCTGTCGCTGATTTTGCCGCTGCTAGTGGAGGTGAAGTAACTGTACCCGACCAGCCCGCCGACCTCCCAGCTTCCCGATACGCTGCCGGTGGCGTAGCTGTTGTTGATCGTGCCTACATTACCCCCGGCCAGCCCGCCGACCTTAAGAGCTAGATCTAAAATGACCGATACGCTGGCGGTGGCGTAGCTGTCGCTGATCGTGCCTTCATTAACCCCGACCAGCCCGCCGAGCCATGTATCACTATGTCCCTTGTCGGTTGCCTCGCCGGTTGCCGAGACGCTGCCGGTGACGTGGCTGGCGCTGACCGTGCCGGAATTGTACCCGACCAGCCCGCCGACGTAGGCCTGCCCGGTTACATCGGCATTAACCAGCCCGATTTCGCGGATGACGCCGGAGCTATCGGTAGAGCTGAAAAGACCAACACGAGAGGCTTTTACATCAATGTACAGGTTGGAGATGGTGTGTCCGTTGCCATCGAAGATGGCATTGAACCTTGGAGAATATCTCCCTGTAGCTGTGCCAATTGGTTCCCAGCCGTTGCCGGTGGTCCACCCGGTGTTGACTGCACCGGAGGCGTAGCTGTCGGCCTTATCGAAGTCGAGCGAGCGGGCCAACTCGTAGCCGTTGCAGTTCGCGTTGCAGACCTCTCCTGCCTCAGCGTTGGGAAACGCGGCGGCGTAGGTTTCAGCGTCGGGACTGGAGTCCGGCTTCCCGTCGCCGTCGAGGTCGTGGCGGATGGCGTCCAGCTGCTCCAGGTTGGAGACCTCGATGAGGCCGTCGCCGTCGGTGTCGTACTTCCCGTTGGCCGTCTGGGAGTTGGCGACCCCCAGAGTCGCCGCCATCAGCAGCGCGACTGTAAGGAGCAGAGTCACTGCTCTAACGAACTTTCCCATTTGGCTCCCTCTTCATATATCCAGCATCACAGAATGGCGGTGCGCCCCGCTGCCTTCCCCGTCCGGACAAGCGAGAAAACGCCTCACGAACCCTATTATACATGGTTACACTGCCAACATAAACCTCAGCGTGAAGGTTCTTGGTTTTGTGTAGTTTGGTGGGCCTTACTGTGAAAATAGGCAATCCCCAGGCCGGAATGGCGGTATTGCAGGCCTTGGAGATACCCAGCCTGATGGCCTGATTTCCCCGACCAGCGCGACAACATCTTGACAGAGATGGGGAATTGTAGCAGGATGTAGGGGAATATTCATGCTCGATAATAGGAGGAGTGTGTATGGATGACCATGATATTTCATTGATGGCTCACCTGATGCGGCGGGCCGGGTTCGGCGCTCGATACCACGAACTGGAAGAGCGCGCGGCCAAGGGGTACGAAGCAACCGTTGAGGAGTTGCTGAACCCTGATGATAACCCCTCGGGCCTGGAGCTGGACCTGGCGGAACGCTGCTTCGTTGAGTGGAACCACTACACCAGGGGGGTGCCGGAATACTTCGCCTGGCGGCTGGTGAACTCCAAGCGCCAACTGGAAGAGAAGATGGTCCTCTTCTGGCACAGCATCTTGTGCACCGCCGACGTCAAGGTGCAGAGCTACCCCACCGCCTACGACGAGTTGGAGATGTTCCGCAGCTATGGAATGGGCAGCTTCAAGGACATCTTGGTGGAGATTTCCAAGGACCCGGCGATGGTCTATTTCCTGGACAACTGCCTGAGCCACAAGGGCGCAATCAACGAGAACTACGGGCGGGAACTGCTGGAACTGTTCTCCCTTGGCGTGGGTATGGACGGGAAGTTCAACTACACCGAGGATGACGTGAAGGAGGCTTCCAGGGCATTCACCGGCTGGACCCTGGCCAACAATGTCCCAGCGCAGCCCTACGGCCGCTATTCGGCAAGGTTCCTATACAATCCCGATGACCACGACGAAGGCGAGAAGACCTTCCTGGGCGAGACCGGGAATTTCAACGGCGAGGACATTGTGGACATCATCTGCAAGCAGCCCGCCGCAGCCCGGTTCCTGTCCCGCCAGTTGTACAGCTACTTTGTGGCCGACGAGGCCCAGGTGCCGTCCTGGATGGACACGCCGCCCCAGGATATGGAGACCATCAGGATGCTGGAGGAAGAGTATTTCCGCTCCGGCTACAACATCCGCTCCATGTTGCGGGTGCTGTTCTATTCCGACGCCTTCAAGAATGCCCGTTTCGCCAAGGTCAAGAGCCCGGTGGAGACGGTGATAGGCACCCTGCGGCTGGTCGGCGATTGGGCAACACCAAAGCCCGGCTATGAGGTCGTCTTCGACGAAATGAAGCACATGGGCCAGGAACTGTTGAATCCCCCCTCGGTGGAAGGCTGGCACACCGGCAGTGAGTGGATTGACGGTGGGACCCTGGTGCACCGGATCAACTTCACCGCCGAGTTCGTAGCGGACGTGAACTTCCCCGGCGTACGGGAGATAATTGATAGGCTCGCCTCGGAAGGCACCACTGTCTCCCCAGCGAAACTGGTGGACACCTGTTTGCAGATGCTGGGGCATTACGAGTTGCCGGAAGAGACCCTCCTTATGATGGTGGCCCGCTCCGAGAAGGCCGGCGAACTGCGTACCGGCACCCCTGAGTTTGACCAACAGGTTAGCGAAATGCTCCAGCTGATAGTCGCCACGAAGGAATACCTGTACGCCTAACGGCACGGCAGCCATCAAATTGAAGACGTGCATGAAGAAACAGAGGCTTATACCTAAGGAGGAAATTGTGACTTCTAACAAGAAAGACCCGATCCTGGTAGTCTTGCAAATGTCGGGCGCATTCGACGCCCTGAACACCATAATCCCCTACGGCGACCCCCTGTACATGGACTATCGGCAAGAGGTGAAGGTTACGCCCGATGAGGTCTTGCCCATAGATGACCACGTGGGGTTCCACCCGGCCATGGCGCCCATCAAGGAGTTGTACGACCAGGGGAAGGTGGCCGTTATCCAGGGCATCGGCTACCCCAACCCCATCCGCTCCCACTTCCGCTCCATGGACATCTGGCACACCGCCGAGCCGGCAAAGACCGTGACCGACGGCTGGCTGGGCCGCGCCATCCGGGACCTGGACCCCAATAAGGAGAACGTGCTCACCGCAGTGAACTTTGGACGCGGCCTTCCCCGCGCCCTGTCTGCGCCGGGGGTGTCGGTAGCCTCGGTAGGCAACCTGGACACCTACGGGGTGCTGACGGGGATCAAGGGCGAAGACCAGAGGGTCGAGGCCCTGGACATATTCTCCAAGATGTACTCCCCTCTGATTGGCTCGGGCCCCGCCAACGACTACCTGTCCCAGACGGGCCTGGATGCCCTGAAGGGCGCAGACATTCTCAATACCGCGCCCCAAAAGTATTCCTCCACCGTAGAGTACAACGGCGACATGTTCTCCCAGTGGGTCAAGAACATCGCCCAGGTGCACCTGGCGGAATTCGGGACCCGGGTCCTCTACACCGGGCTGAACCCCGGCGCCTTCGACACCCACGCCAACCAGAACATCGCCTTCCCCAAGCTCTGGTCCGAGGTATCCAACGCTGTCAGCGACTTCTACCAGGACCTGAAGGAGCACGACGCCAACCAGGAAGTGGTGATCCTCCTGTTCACCGAGTTTGGACGCAGGGTGAAGGAAAACGGATCGGGGACCGACCACGGCTCGGGCAGCGTGGCCTTCGTCATGGGCGACGCCGTGAAGGGCGGCCTGTACGGTGAATACCCATCCCTGGAGGTTGGCAAGCTGGATGAGGGCGACCTCCAGTGGAACAACGACTTCCGCATGACCTATGCAACCCTGCTGGAAAAGTGGATGGGCCTGGACTCCCAGCCTATCCTCAGGGGAGCCTACGAGCAGTTCGACTTCATCAAGTAGCGCAAGTAGCAAATGGGGGGCTGAGGCCCCCCTTGCCAATAGGCAACCCCTGGATTCCGGCGCAGGCCGGAATGACCAAGGGGGTATGGAAAACAGGATAGCTTATTGAGTAGGATGGTTTTGAGGAACAATGGTTAATCAAGTTACATCTCTATCATTCCAGTACAGTCATACCATTGGGCGACAGGAAGTCCGCAGCGGCGACGGGTTCTTCAACCCGGTGGCTATAACCCGGGACAAGGATAACCTGCTGTATGTCTTGAGCAGGGGCACGGAGACCCCGGCCTTCTTCCCCTGCAAGCGGGTCACGGTCTTCTCGGTGGACGAGGAACTGGTCCGTGACTTCGGCTTCAAGGTCCCCCCTGAAGACGCCGACGCCTCGGCCCCCGACGGCGGTTTCATGTGGCCGACATCCGTCACCCTGGACAGCGAAGGCAACACCTACGTGTCCGACGAGTGGCTGACCCGGATCACCATCTTCGACAAGGATGGACAGTTCCTGGGCAAGTGGGGGACCTACGGCGACGGCGATGGGGAACTCAACTGCCCCTCTGGGCTGGCCTTCGACGCCGAAGACCGCCTCTACCTGGTGGACAGCAGAAACAACCGGGTGCAGGTGTTCACCAAGGACGGCAAGTTTCTATTCAAGTGGGGTGAATTCGGCAGCGGTGACGGCCAGTTCAGCATCCCCTGGGGCATTGAGATTGACCACAACGGGGACGTGTACGTGGCCGACTGGCGCAACGACCGCATCCAGAAATTCGCTCCTGATGGCCGGTTCCTGATGAAGTTCGGCTCCTCAGGAGACGGAGAAGGGGAGATGAACCGGCCTACGGGAATCGCCGTGGACAAGGAAGGGACCATCTATGTTACCGACTTCAAGAACGACCGCGTTCAGGTGTTTGACCCCGATGGGCGCTATGTCACCACGCTGGTCGGGCAGGCCGGCCTGTCCAAGTGGGCCAAGGAGCGGGTGGACTTGAACCCGGTGACTCTCCGAGGGAGACAGAGGGCACAGGGTCTGGAGGAGCGGGAAGGCCCCTTCTATGGTCCCATCGCTGTGGAGGTGGATGACGAGGGCAGGGTCTTCGTGTTGGAGTGCGCCCGGCATCGCGTCCAGGTGTTCCACAAGCAGTCTGCCATTTTCGCAGGGCAACCCCTGTAGAGCAGGCCCATCTGCTTCACACCGTCGCCCCGGAATCACCAATGTGGCATCAACGTACTTCCCTCCGGTCACTGGAGGGAGGTACGTGTCTCTGCGCCAACCCCCTCTACCAACCCTCCCGCATCCCATTGAATGAGTGAATTTGGAAGCAGTCACCAACGCCCCCTCTGCCATCGCAACCTCTTGCATACAAAGGGCATCTAAACAGCGCCGGACCGAAAGCGGGACGGGAACGCAGCGCCTTTCGGTTTCCTCGATTACCCCCATTGGTCATTCCCTACTGCCTTACGAGACCACGCAAGGGGGTGAAAATGACGACTGGCCTCACGACCGTCATTCCGGCGTAGGCCGGAATCCAGGGGTGGGGGGCGGGCGACTTCCCCGCATTGTCGGAGTCCAAGGCATTAGATTCCTCGACTCGCTCCGCTCGCTCGGAATGACGATGACCGGGATGGTTGCTGCTTATTTTCATGGTGATTCCCCATGCCCCTTGGGGGCCACATACGAGGACGAAAATGACGGTCGGCCTCCCTACCGTCACTCTCGCGAAAGCGGGAGTCCACCACCCCACCCCTGGATTCCGGCCTACGCCGGAATGACGGTGGGTGCGAGAATGACGGTTTGAGTCGTCAAGAAGTGAAATACCCCAGGCCGGAGCCGGGAACAGTCCTAACAAAAAGCTGATATACTTTATTCAACGACAAATAGCCCTGTGGAGGACTCCTATGGAGGTTGAAGGTGGAGGTTAAAGGCGATTACGAGTTCGGCGCCCCTGCCGACAAGGTATGGAAGACGCTACTGGACCCGGACGTCCTTGCCGGGTGTATGCCCGGCTGCGAAGGACTGACTCCCTTGGGAGATGACCAGTACGAGGCTACCTTGAGCGTGGGGGTTGGCGCTATCAAGGGCAACTACCGGGCCAAGATTACCGTAGCGGACCAGGTGCCTATCCGGTCTTACAAACTTATGGTTGAAGGCAACGGCACCCCCGGCTTTGTCCGGGGCGAGGCCACCATATTCCTGGAGGAGCAGGGCGACAAGACCCTGGTAAAGGTGGATGGAGATGCCCAGGTGGGCGGCACCGTAGCCAGGGTTGGGCAGAGGCTCCTGGGCACAGTAAACAAGATGATGATGGACAGGTTCTTTTCCTGCATCGGGGAGGCGGCAAGCCGGTAATGGGCGCGCGCCTATTCATAGAGGTATGATATGAATGGACTGGTCCTGGCTTAGCCTCCGATTCAAGGCCTTGCTCCCCGTTATCCTGCTGCCCCTCATCCTTGGGGTGGCCCTGGGGCTGCGCCTCTATGGGCTGGACTGGGACCAGGGCTACGGGTTCCACCCCGATGAACGCTCCATATACATGCGGGCGGACTGCATGTTCCGGGTGCTGGCTGAAGTTCCGGGATATGAGGGCTACGGCTGCTTCAGAGACAACCCGGAGATGGTCCCTGGCGTACCCGGCGTCGGCACCTTCCTGGACGCCGATAAAAGCCCCCTCAATCCCCACTGGTTCCCCTTGGGCAGCATAATCATCTACCTGCTGGTGGGCCTGCGGTCTCTGCTGGAGCCCTTCACCAACCTGGACTCCCTGATGGACATGGCCTACATGGGGAGGACCATCGCTGCGCTGGCCGACGCGGGATCAGTGTTCATGGTGTACCTCCTGGGCAGGCGGGCCTACGACAGGCGGGTGGGCCTTCTGGCGGCGGCGCTGGTGGCGTTGGCCGTAATCCACGTACAAATCAGCCACTTCTACCGCCCCGAGCCCCTGCTGGTCTTCTTCCTGCTGGCTGCCTTCTGGTCAATGCTCCGGGTGATAGAGCGCCGGCGGCTGCGGGACTCGGCACTGCTGGGGCTGTTCGTGGGGCTGGCCTTCGCCACCAAGGTGAGCATCCTGCCCCTCTTTTTACCCCTTGTCCTGGCTTACGGGTTTCGCCTCTTTAGCACCCCCGAGGGCCGCCTGCAAATGCCTACCTACGAAGAAGGCGGTCGGGCGCTGGCCCACGCCCTCCTGGGGGGAGGGATAGCGGCGGTGGTGTTCCTGGTCCTCAACCCCTACTCCGTTCTGGACTTCGGCAACTTTATCGGCTGGATCACCGCAGAGGCCAACATAGCCCGCAACGCAGGGTCGGTGCCCTACACGGTGCAGTATATAGACTCCACCCCATTCCTGTACGAACTGAGGCAGTCCTCCTTATGGGGCATGGGGCTTCCCCTGGGCATAGCGGCCTGGGGCGGCCTGCTGTTCGCCATCATCGTAAGCATCCTCGGGGTGGTCAAAAAAAGACCCGCACGACGGGCAGAACTACTCATCCTCGGGTGGGTAATCCCCAACCTTATTCTCATAAGCGCTTTCGAGGTAAAGTTCCTGCGCTACATATTCCCCGTCATCCCCTTCCTCATACTCATGGGGTCGGCGATGCTCTTCCGGGCGCTGGACGGGGCCAAGTCCTTTCCAGACCCAAGGGGCATAGCCAGGTATGCGCCCCACGTCGTCATAGGAATCATCGCCTTTGTGGTGGCGTCCACCGCCTTCTATGCCATCGCCTTCGAGAGGGTTTATGCCCAGACCCACCCAGGCCTACAGGTATCCCGATGGATAAACGACAACGTACCTCAAGGTTCCATCATCATTACAGACAACCACTGGGACGAGGGGATACCGGACATCTACGACTACAAGGTGGAGCAGATACCCATCTACGAGGGGGATACCAACGAGAAGATGGACTCTATGGCCAAGCTGCTCTCCAAGGGGGACTACCTGGTCTTCTACAGCAACCGCACCTACGGAAGCGTGGGCAGGGTGCCTGAGCGGTATCCCCTGAGCGCCCGTTACTACAGGCTGCTCTTTTCAGGGAAGCTGGGCTACCGGCTAGAGAGGTCTTTCGCCGCCTATCCCAAGTTCCTGGGAGTGGCCTTCGTTGATGACACTTTCACCCGCGCGGGCGTCCCTGAGCCTGACGCTCTTCCCGATACCCCAATGGACGCCAAGCCCGCAACCCTGTCCCTGGACTTGGGCTACGCAGACAACGACGTGATAACCTATGACCACCCCAAGACTCTCCTGTTCAAGAACGTGGAGGGTATGTCCAGCCTCCGGCTATACCACATCCTGACGGCGCCGTTGGCTGCACAGCCGGTGCAGGAGGAGTCTTCCGACCAAGGCCTGATGCTGAGCGGCGAAGACAAGGCCATCCAGCGTGAAGGAGGCACCTGGTCGGAAATCATAAAGGTAGATAGCTGGACCAACCGGGTCCCCGTCCTGGCATGGCTTCTTCTGGTGGAGGTAATCTACCTGGCTGCGCTGCCCCTGGCTACCTTCCTGTTCCGTCCCCTGCCCGACCGGGGGATAGTCCTCGCCAGAATTCTAGGAGTCCTGGGGGTGGGCTACGTGGCTTGGATGCTCACCGGCCTGGGTTGGATGGACTTTTCACGCACCTCAGTACTGGTGGGCATCCTCACGATGGCCTTACTTTCCACCCTGGTGTTGGCCTTCCGGTGGCGGGAGTTCAAAGATACCATCAAGGAGAAGTGGCGGCTCCTTGCCATAGGAGAGGCTCTATTCCTCATAGCCTTCCTAGCTTTCGTGGCGATACGGGCGGCAAACCCGGACCTGTGGCACCCCTTCAGAGGAGGGGAAAGGCCCATGGACTTCGCATACCTCAACGCCGTCCTCCGCTCAACCACCATGCCGCCCTATGACCCCTGGTTCTCAGGGGGATACCTGAACTACTACTACTGGGGCCAATTCGTCGTAGCCATGCTAATCAAGGCGACGGGCATCGTCCCGTCGGTGGCCTACAACCTGGCAGTCCCCCTACTGTTCGCCCTGACGCTGACGGGGGCCTACTCCATTGTGTACAACATCACATCCGGCCTGAGCAGGGCCGGGCAAGGACCCTCGGATAATCCCTCCCTACTAAAGGGCCAGGCAAGTCCTGCTCCCTCCTCCACGAGTGAGGAGGGCCAGAGCGGGGGGCATCACCCCCATCCTAACCTTCCCCCGTCAAGGGGGAAGGGACTTGGGCTCCTTCCTTGGTCCTCAGTCGTTAGTCTGCATTACCCGTCAGGAGGGTTATGGCATTGGGGGCGTTGGGCTTTATTTAAGATATTCGGCGGCATAGCATGGGGGCCTGTTGTGGCGGGCCTTCTGGCCGGGCTATTTGTGGCGGTCATGGGGAACCTGGGCGCTCTGGCGCAGCTGGCGAGGGGGGCATGGAACAGCACGGTGGGGGATGACACCTTCCCCAGATTCGACTTTTGGGCCAGCAGCCGGATGATCCCACCCCTGGAGGAGGTGGCTCCCTCCGCCCTCCGATTCTGGCTGCCGGAGATGGCATCCCCAAGCCCGGACGTCAGCCATCACATCACCGAGTTCCCCTTCTTTACCTTCCTCTTCGCCGACCTCCACGCCCACATGATAGCCATCCCATTCACCCTGCTGGCTATTGGCCTAGCCTTCAGCCTATTGGTTGGATTGCGTACATCCTCCTCTCCATTTCATGCCCAAGGCACCCCGAAAGTCGCAGCAGACGCCTCACCCTTCAGGGCGAGGTACTTGGGGCGCTTCAACCGAATCCCGCCTATCCTGGTCCTCATCCCGCTCATCCTGATTAATGCGGTGAGGGCCTTGGCATGGCCCGTCATCACCACGATAGCCCTATCGGTGGCTGTGGGCGCCCTGTGGGCCATCAATAGTTGGGACTATCCCGCATACCTGGTCCTGGCCATTATGATTATGGGGGCCGGTGTATATCTGATGGGCCGGGACCGCTTGATGCGCATCGGCATCTTCACATTTTGGGCAGCCGGGACAGCGCTGCTCAGCTTCATCGCCTTCTTGCCCTTTCGCCTAGACTACCATCCCTTTCCCTCGGGCCTGGACGTTAGCAAGTGGCAGACGCCGATACAGAGCTATCTGGGTGTACATGGGCTGTTCCTCTTCCTGCTCCTGACCCTCCTCATATACATGATATACCCGACACTCCTGTCCAGGGGGTGGGTGGGCCGCCTGAAAAACATACTGGGCTTCCTGACTCGGCGACCGGCAGCCTTCCCAGGCACGCCCACAGCCACCCGGAGCGGAATAAGGGTGATACGTTGGAGCAAGTTGGGGACTGGGCTGTTATGGGTCATTGGAGCGGCGGTAATAATATACCTGGGGGTAGCAGGCTACTGGACGGCGGCCATGCTTACCCTGGCGCTGGCCCTCACCCTTCAGGTAGCCAAGGGCGTCATTATTAGGGGCTGGGCCGGCAGGTCCGAGGGGGCTGCCTATGCCCTGCTCCCCATAGGCATGATTATCATGGCCCTGCTTATCGGCATCGGGGTGGAATTTGTGCGCAGCGAGAGCGACATCGGCAGGATGAACACCCAGTTCAAATATTACCTGACGGCCTGGGTGCTGCTGGGCATGGCATCGGCCTGCATCCTCTGGTATCTGGGGTCGAGGGGCGCATTTAGCCTGAGGCTCCGGCCATTTCGGGTATTCGTGGCAAGGAGCGGGTGGCTGCTGGCCCTGGTCATCCTGCTGGCCGCCGGCTTCATATACCCCATCCTGGGCACCAGGGCCAGGCTTGCCGACAGGTTCAATACCCAGGATATGCCTCTGTCCCTGGACGGCGCTGATTTCATGCTGAGGGCGGTGCATTCTGAAGAGGACCGGCCTATTGAGCTGCGATGGGACTATGACGCCATACGGTGGCTCCAGGACAACGTGAAAGGCTCCCCGGTGGTGCTGGAGGCCCACCGCGACCAGTACCACTGGAGCGCCCGGATAGCCAACTATACCGGCCTGCCAACGGTCCTGGGCTGGCACTGGCACCAGAGGCAGCAGCGCGCGAAGTATGACTACGTTGTATGGGAGAGGGGGGACGACGTAAACGAAATGTACTCCAATCCCAGTATCAACCAAGCGCTGGAGTTGCTGAGGCGGTACGAGGTAGAGTACGTGGTAGTGGGACAACTGGAGCGGGCCTACTACCCGGAAGACGGCCTCCGGAAATTCGACACCATGACCCGGCAGGGGCTGGCAAAGGTCGTCTATCAAAACGACGGGGTACGGATTTATCGGGGCCTATGGTACAATTAGCGGAGTTGAACTCAGGTTTCCTGAGACTATATATACCAGCCCTGAAGTAAGAGGCCTACGATGCCAGATGAGGTAGCCGTCTTCATTGATGTTGAGAACATTCGATATGGTCTTCTCAACCACCACGGTATAGAGCCAGACTTTCAAGCAATAGTACAGAAGGCGCAGAAGTATGGCCGTCCATCTGTGATGAAGGCCTATGCCGATTTCTCTGAGCATCCTCCCGGCATGAACCGTCAACTAGAAATAGCCGGAATTGAGGCCATTAACATTCCCGTCAAACGCACGACTGTCCAGCGCGGTCAAACCGAAGTAGAACGCGCCAAGAACGCGGCAGACATGGCCTCGGCCCTTGACGCACTGGTAGAAGCCTTCGACGCAGACGCCCAGGGTAAGAGCAAGGTGTTCCTCATTTTTACAGGTGACCGGGACTACGTGCGGCTATTCACACAACTCAGAAACCGGTTCGGCCAGCGGGTGGTTGCTGCGGGAGTCCCTGGAAGCATATCCAATGATCTCCGACTAGCCGCGGGAGAGACCGACCCCATTGAAGTTCCACAGGTTCACCATACCGACATGCAGGCACTAAAGTCAGCGATAGTTGTCATGGTTAAGGGTGGGCCGGACCCTCTCCGTTACTGGAGCATGAAAATCATAGACCAGTGGTGCCAAGACCCTCGGCAAAGAATACCTGGCACGGCCAAGGAGCGGAGGGATGCAATCAGCGCATTAAAATTGGAGGGCGTGCTTGTCCAACAAGAGGGGAGGGACGAAAAAACCGGCCGCACAGTTATGGAAGTGGTCCTAAACAATGACCAAGCTAATAAACTTGGTCATTTGGTACAATAAAAAGGCCCCTCATACGAGGAGCCTGCCTAATTACCGATGTAATGTTCGACCAAATCAACTCAGTGAAGTTACACTACCTGAATCTAGGGGTATTTGTCAATACATGATATTAGCCGTTTATCTCCGGGCCGTTAAAACGGCTCCGTGAGCGTTAAAACGGCAGGTACCCTTTATCAATACCTGATAGTAGTCGCTTATCCTCAGATTGACAGAATTGAACTCAGGAAGGACTTAGGATGATCATCAAATTCTCTACATTGTACGTGGGCCACATTGACCTGGAAAACATCGGCAGGGATGGGACTCCCTCCAATGACCGCACATACCCCAACGAGCGCCTGGTTGAAGCCCTGGGCTACTCTGTCCAACTTGCCAAGCTGATGGACGACTTGGGGTATTATGCCATGTGGACGGCGGAGCACCACTTCCAGCGGGAAGGCTACGAGTGCCTGCCCAACCTCATCCTTCTCAGCACCTACCTGGCCGCCCAGACCAAGGCCCTCAAGTTTGGCTGTGCGTTTAATATAGTACCCATGTGGCACCCTCTGCGCCTGGCAGAGGACTTCGCCATGGCGGACATCCTCACGGGAGGCAGGGTCATCTTCGGCGTGGGCAGGGGCTACCACTCCAGGGAGGTGGAGACCTTCGGCACTCCCGTCATTGACAACAACGCCAACTTCGAGCTTTTCCAGGAGCAGATGGAGATTATCCTCAAGGCCTTCAACGAGGAGTCCTTCTCCCATCATGGAAAGCATTATGACATCCCGCCCAAGGTGCCCTATCGCGGGTACGAACTGAATGATATTACGCTGGTGCCCAGGCCCATCCACCGTCCGGTGGAAATCTGGCAGCCCATAGCCAGCGGCCGCAGCATGGACTACATCGCCAGCAAGGGATTCAAGGCTATGGTGGCGCTGACCGGGGAGAAGCTGGTGGACAAAATGTTCCATGATTACCAAGACCTGTCCGCCAAGTATGGCCGTAATCTCCGCCTTGGGGAAGACATGGCCCTGGGCGTGGGCTTCTATCTGGCCGACACCCAGGAGGAGGCCATACGCCGTCTCCGGCCCGCCCACGACGAGAGGTACAAGTGGTTCGCGCCCTTCGGGTTCGTCCGCTACACCGACGAGGAGGGCCGCCCCTGGGGGACCCCCGGAGCGCCCGCCGGGCTTCCCAACATAGAGGACGGCGTCGCCCAGAACGCGTGGATATGCGGACCAGCCGAGAACTTCGTTAGCTTCCTCAAAGAGATTGAGCAGAAGTACCCCGGCCTGGACCAGATTGTCCTTCACTGGCCCGAGGGTCTGCCTTGGAACGAGTACAAGGAGCAACTGGAGATATTTGCCCGCGAGGTGATGCCCCACTTCCGGCGCCAAGGACAGGGACAGGAGGCGGCGCCTCCCGTTGCAGCCGGCGCCGGAGAAGATGGGAGTGAGTAACGCCGGAGTCCTTGCTCACGACTCAGCAAATCAACATCAAGTGTATAACGTATCGTATATCGTATAAGGAGGGTGATAATGGTAGTCAGCCCACAGCTTGAGCAGCTATTGCAGGAGGCCAAGGCCAGAAGATTAGAGGCACCGGGGACCATGGAAGAGCGGCGCGCGGGATTTGAAGAGAGGATGTCCGAGTTCCAGATTGCGCCGGACATAGAGACCGAGGCGGTGGACGCCAATGGCGTACCCTGTGAATGGATCGTCGCCCCCGGCGCGGCGGACGACATGGTGTTGCACTATCTCCACGGCGGCGGCTACGTCATCGGCTCGGTCAAAAGCCACCGGGAGATGATGTCCCGCTTATCGCGAGCAGCCGGGGTCAGGACCCTGGGCGTTGACTACCGGCTGGCCCCGGAGCACCCCTTTCCCGCCGCAGTGGAGGACGCGGTAAAGTCCTATGCCTGGCTCCTGTCCGAGGGCATTGACTCAAACAATATCGTTATCGGCGGTGACTCCGCAGGAGGAGGGCTGGCAGTCGCTGCCCTTGTGACCATACGGTATTTCGGGCTCCCCATGCCGGCGGCGGGAGTATGCCTCTCCCCCTGGGTTGACCTGGAAGGCATCGGCGAGTCCATGACCACCAAAGCCGACGTGGACCCCGGGATAGCCAGGGAGGGCCTGGTGGCAATGGCAAAGCTGTACATCGAAGACATGGACCCGCGAACACCCCTGGCCGCTCCCCTGTATGCGGACCTACAGGGCCTCCCGCCTCTACTCATCCAGGTGGGAGGATCGGAGACCCTGCTGGACGACTCCACCCGCCTTGCTGAGCGGGCCAGGGCTGCGGGCGTGGACACCACCCTGGAGGTCTGGGAAGACATGATCCACGTGTGGCAGATGTACGCTCCAGTGCTTGCCGAGGGACAGCAGGCCATAGACGGCATAGGTGAGTTCATCCGCGAGCACGTGGGCTAAGCGCCGGAAGCGCCTCACCCCAAGGGGTGCGTGATGGAGTGAAGGATATGCCACCCTTCATGCACCCTTTAAGGTATAGTATATGCACAACCCAACCGGCAGGCTGAGCATCGGGAGGATAACATGGCAGTAACCCCACAGCTGGAGAATGTACTGGAGGCCATCAGAGAACGAAGGGCCGTCAGGCCCCCCACAATGACCATTCAGGAGCAGCGCGCCCTGGCTGAGCAAACGGGGCCTCTGTTCCCAACCCCCGAGGATGTGAAAACCGAGCAGGTAAATGCCAACGGCGTGCCCTGCCAGTGGATCGTAGCCCCCGGCGCGGCGGACGACATGGTCCTCCATTACCTCCACGGCGGCGGATACGTGCTTGGCTCTGTCGTGGGCCACCGCGAAGCCATTTCCCGCATGTCCCGGGCGGCGGGGGTAAAGGCCCTGGGGGTTGACTATCGTCTGGCCCCTGAGCACCCCTTCCCGGCGGCGGTGGAGGACTCGGTAAAGTCCTATGCTTGGCTCCTATCCGGTGGCGCCGACCCCAAGAAAATCGTCATCGCCGGGGACTCGGCAGGGGGCGGGCTGACCGTCGCCACCCTGGTCGCCCTCCGGTATTTCGGATACCCCATGCCCGCCGCCGGGGTGTGCATCTCGCCCTGGGTGGACCTGGAAGGCACAGGAGAGTCCATGACCACCAAAGCCGACGTGGACCCGATGGTGCAGAGGGAGGGCCTCCAGGGCATGACAAATATGTACATCGGAGACAGAGACCCACGGGCTCCCCTGGCATCTCCCCTTTACGCAGACCTGGAGGGCCTGCCGCCCCTGCTCATTCAGGTCGGCTCCTCTGAGACCCTTCTGGACGATTCCACCCGTCTCACTGAGCGGGCCAGGGCCGCAGGTGTGGATGTCACCCTGGAGGTCTGGGGCGACATGTTCCACGTCTGGCACATGTACGCCTCCGCCATCGCCGAGGGCCAGCAGGCCATCGAGGGCATAGGTGAATTCATCCGCCGGCATGTAGGCTGAGCTAAGTCTATTATGAAAATAGCCAGCACCCAGGGCCGTCATAGTCATTCCGAGGGAGTGGCCTGTCACAATGTCATTCCGAGCGAGCGGAGCGAGTCGAGGAATCCAAGGTCCTGGACTCCGACATTGCGGGGAAGTTACCCACAATACCGCCCCTGGATTCCGGCCTACGCCGGAATGACGGTTAGGGTATCAGCCGTCATTTCATCCCCTTACGTGGCCTCGACAAGGCCAAGGATAATTGCTATGAGTGGGAATAAGTTCCCACCGGACTGGGATGAAGAGATGGTCGAAAGAGTCCTGGCCAACTATGAAGAGCAGTCAGAGGAAGAGGCCATATCCGAGGATGAAGCCGCTTTCGATGACCAAACTCAGACCATGATCGCGATTCCCCACAGCCTGGTCCCTGCTGTGCTCGAGCTTATTGCCAGGCATCAAGCACAGGTCAGCGATAGATAATGTCATCCGAGAATGTGTCCGCCTTGGGCGGAATTAAGGTGCTGGAGCTATGCTCCTTTGTGGCAGGGCCATTCTGTGCCAAGCTCCTGGCAGACATGGGGGCCGCGGTGGTGAAGATAGAGCCTCCCGACGTGGGCGATGAAGCCCGCAGACGGGGGCCTTTCTACAACGGTGAGCCGGGCATGGATAGCAGCCTGCTGTTCATGTACCTCAACACTAACAAGCAGGGAATCACTCTGGACGTGAGCGCCCCCACCGGCAAGGACATGCTACTGGAGCTATTGAAGAAGGCCGACCTGATTATCGAAGACATACCTTCCGACCGGATAGAGACCCTGGGCCTCGACTACGAAAGCCTACACCGGGCCAACCCGCAGCTTGTGGTCACGTCTATAACGCCCTTCGGCAGGACCGGGCCCTACAAGGACTACAAGTCCTATTATCTGAACACCTACCACGCCGGGGGCGACGGGTATCTCCTGCCCGGGGGGCGCCTGGCCGACCAGCTATATCCCGAGGGAGAACCCATCAAGGCAGGGGGCTACCTGGGGGAATACCAGGCGGGTCTCAGCGCCGCCGTAGCTACCATAGCGGCGCTGCTGGGGCGGACCCTGGACGGCCGGGGCAGGCATATAGATATGTCCAAGCAGGAGGCCCTTATCAACCTGAACAGCGCCGACTTCTGTCTGTACCCCAACCGGGACTATCAAGAGACC
Organism: Dehalococcoidia bacterium; assembly: GCA_965219725.1. Lineage (GTDB taxonomy): Bacteria > Chloroflexota > Dehalococcoidia > Lucifugimonadales > JAGWBF01 > CBDCOF01. The sequence goes on from CBDCOF010000002.1 coordinate 31,828, forward strand.
CGCCGCAACCGGCATCTGGCCCACTACACCGGCGGGCTGTACAGGTGCAAGGACGGCTTCTGGGAGTTTCTGGTCCCCAGCCAACGCCACTGGGAGGCGATGGTGAAGGTTATGGGAGAGCCGGCCTGGACCCTGGAGGAGAGGTTCGCCACCCAGGAGTCCCGCTACGCCCACAGGGCAGAGATAGACGAATTGATAGAGGAGTGGGCGCTGGGCCATACCAGGGAGGAGATATACCACAACCTCCAGGGACAGGGCGTCGCCTGCGGGCCGGTGTACTCCACCGAGGAGGTATTGCAGGACCCACAGATGGAATACCGGGGCTTTTTCGTTGACATGGAATTCCCCCACAGGGATGACCTGGGCAACGAGGCCCGGGGCAACCTCAAAACACCCTCGGCGGCCTACAAGCTCTCCCACACCCCCTTTTCTCGCATACGGCGGCCTGCCCCATCCCTGGGGCAGCACAACGCCGAGATATACGGCGACTGGCTGGGATACGGTGGCCGGGAGCTAAGCGAACTCCGCCGGAGGGGGGTTATCTAGGTGCCTGAAATGAACAATCTGCCTTTGAGAAACGTGCGGGTAGCCGACTTTAGCTGGGCTGCTGCCGGCCCCTATTCCACCCTCTTGTTGGCATCCCTGGGGGCTGAGGTAATCAAAATATCCTCGTCCCGCGCCCAGGGCGGGTTCCCTCGACAGAGGGCCGCCGACATAGACCGCTATCTGAACTACAACAAGATGAGCATTACCCTGGACCTGAGTACGCCCGCCGGGGCGGGGCTGGCCAAGGAGTTCATAGGGGTGTGCGACCTGGTGGTAGAGAACTTCCGCCCTGGGACTATGAAGCGGTTTGGCTTGGACTACCAGGAGTTGGTAAAGGTCAAGCCGGACATCGTTATGGTCTCATCCTCGTCTCTGGGGTCCGATGGGCCTTACGCCAGGTACACGGGCTTTGCGCCCATCTTCGCCACTATGGGGGGCCTCTCCCACATCACCAGCTACCCCGGCGGCATCCCCTCGGAGCTGCGGCTCATGGTGGACTACACCGTTGGTCACACCGCAGCCTACGCCGCGCTGGTTGCCCTGTACCACCAGCGCACCACAGGCCAGGGCCAGTACATAGACCTGGCATCCAGGGATGCCATGACGAGCCTGATGGGTGAGCACATCCTGGAGGCCCAGTCCCCTGTCCCAGGCCCGGGACCTGATGGGGAGACCCGCCCCAACGTATATGAAGGGCCGCGCATGGGCAACCGGGACCACATCATGGCCCCTCACGGTATCTACAGGTGCAAGGGGGAGGATGCTTGGATAACCATAGCCGTCTCCACCCAAGAGGAGTGGGAGGGGTTATGTTATGTTATGGGACGCCAAGAGTGGACTTCCGATGAAAGGTTCGCCGACGGCTACAAGCGTTGGCAGCGCCAGGAGGAGCTTGACAGGGACATCGGCCAATGGACGGCAAACTATACCGCCTTCGATCTGATGAAGCTGTTGCAGGAGGCGGGGGTAGCTGCCGCGCCCTCCTACAGCGCCAGCGACCTGTTCGAGGACCCCCACCTGAAGGAGCGCGGCTTCTCAGGAGAGGTGTCCGATCCCTCCGGGGAGAGGTACACCGTTATCACCGCGCCTTGGCTGCTGGATGGAAGCAGGCCCGAGGCCCGACGCCACGCCCCCAACCCAGGCGAGGACAACCGGGCCATATTCGAGGGTCTGCTGGGCATGACTTCGATAGAGGTGGACAGGCTCATTCAGGAAGGGGTTATCAGGTAGGGGAGCGTTGGCACTGCTTACTACCGGGCCGTGAATAGAGGACTAAAGGAGAAGGAAGGGCAATTTTTCTCCCATCATCATTGTTATGAAAATAGGCAGCGCCAAGTTCCTCCACTGCACCATCAAGGGGTGCGGCATCCCCCACCCACCGTCATTCCGGCGTAGGCCGGAATCCAGGGTTCCGCGACGCAGGGGTCGTTGCGAAGTCACCCCCGCCACCCTCCTGGACTCCGGCCCTCGCCGGAGTGACGAAGGAGATAACAAAAGCCTTAGCTAGAACAGTAACAAGGCAGGCAAACTATGGCACAACAGATTGACGCAATCGTTGATGAGCAAGGCAATGTGCGATTGCTGAAGCCCGTCCACCTGGCATCGCCACGACGGGCACTGGTCATCATTCTGGAAGAGCCGGCAGTGAGTGTTTCAGAGACGGCTTTGCTCAGCGAAACGGCCCTTGCCCAAGACTGGGATAGGCCGGAGGAAGACGCAGCATGGTCACACTATGATTAAGGGGCTGGAAAATGACGACGCCACCCACTAGGAATGAAAGCAACAGCACCTACGGGCAGATAACCCAGGAGGGGATTGAGCGAATAAGAGACCGCCTGGGGGTGTACTATCACGGCATCCGCCACGTGGGGGAGATTAGCGCCGACGCCATCAGGACCTATGCTCAGGGCATGGGGGAGCGCAATCCCCTGTTCCTCTATGAGGAGTACGGACGGAAGTCTCCCCAGGGCAGCATCATCGCCACCCCCATCTTTCTCTGGACGGTGCGGGCCATCACCGCCACCAACCTGGGGGGGCTGCCCGGCGTCCACAGCTTCTACGGCGGCAGCGAGTGGGAATACTACAGGCCGACCAAGCCCGGAGACATCATCAGCGCGTCCTACCGCCCCGATGACGTGGTGGAGAGGCCCAGCCGCTACGCCGGGCGCATGGCTATCCAGTACGCCCAGACCCTCTACGTGGACCAGAGGGCCAAGGCAGTCGCCAAAGCCAGGGCGTGGAGCATCCGCACCGAGAGGCAGGCGGCCAGGGAGAGGGATACATATAGGGATGTCCAGAAACCCAGGTACTCCCAGGAAGACCTAGATGCCATCTGGGATATGTACGACAGGGAGCAGATACGCGGCGCTACCCCCCGGTACTGGGAGGACGTGGGGGAAGAGGAGACCCTGCCCCCCATCGTGCGCGGCCCCCTGAGGCGGGTGGAGATTATCTTCGGCGCGGGCAGGTTCGACGCCTTCAACACAGGTGTCGGAGCCAGCCCCGGCGGCAACCACTACTACAGATGGAGTTCCTTCCGCAGGCACCTGGGCTTTGCGGAGCCCGACCCGGAGACGGGGGTGCCCGACCATCCCCACCGAGGCCACTGGGAGGACACTATGGCCCGGCTTATCGCCCTGCCGGGGGTGTACGACCTGGGGCCTCAGAGGGGATCGTGGCTGGCCCAGATAGCCACCAACTGGATGAGCGACCACGCCTTTGTAAAGAGGTTCTACCACGAACTGCGGCGCTTCAACATAGAAGGCGACACCACCTGGGTGCAGGGCAAAGTCAGCCGCAAGTGGGTTGAGGACGGCCAACACATGATAGAGTGTGAGACATCCTGCCAGAACCAGCGGGGCGAGACCACCGGCATGGGACGGGTGGAGATAGCGCTGCCGTCCAGGGGCTAGGGACTTTTACCGTCCTTCGTCGAAACGAGGTGCGCCAGAGGCCCATGTCAATCTGATTCAGGCAATCTGATCTAGGAAGGTATAGTCTATGGTAGGACAGAGCTACCCAGACCTGACGGACGAAGCCATCGAGGAGGCCCGGAAGCTCATCGGGGTGGACCTGCGCCGCAGCCCCCGATGGGAAGAGGTGGGGAAGGAGCTGATCATCCGTTTCGCCCTGGCCATCGGCAGCCGCAATCCCCTGTATATGTCCGATGAACTGGTCTCCACAAACCTGATGGGGGCCATGCTTGGGCACCCCACGCTCCTGTACTGCTTCGACGATACCCTCATCGCCCCCAAGCTGCCGGGCATTCACGCCCTCTACGCCGGGGCCGACTGGGAGTTCTTCCGCCCGGCGCTGCTGCACGACCGGATCACCCCCACAGCCCGCCTGCTGGACGTGGAGAGGAAGACGGGTGAGTTCTGCGGCCCTATGGCCCTCCAGACCGGGGAAGTTGTTTATAGAAACCAGGAGGATGAGGATATATCAAGGGTTACCTCCTACGTGATGCGCACTCCCAGAGACCCTGCCAGGGAGCGGGGCAAGTACATGAGCATCCCCCGCTACCGCTACAGCCCTGATGATATGGAGGCCATAGACCGGGACTATGAGTCCGAGGAGATAAAGGGCGACGTCCCCCGCTACTGGGAGGACGTGGAGGTGGGGGACCAGATTCCCTCCATAGTCAAGGGCCCCCTCGCCAGCGACGATATGCTCAACTTCATTGATATAGTCCGAGGGACCCTCAGCTTTTCCTATTTCCTGGAACACCGGCGTCGGCACCCCCAGGATGTGTACTGGGACCCGGAGACAGGGATGCCGGACTCGTGGGATGCCTCCATGACCAAGGACTCGGTGGCCCAAGCCTTCGGCTTCCCCTTCTCCCACGACTCGGGTATCCAGAGAGTCTGCTGGCTGGAGAACATGGTCACCAATTGGATGAGCAATCTGGGATTCCTGGAGGGCCTGAAGGTGCGGCTGGTGCGGCCCAACTTCATCTACGACACAACCTGGTGCAGGGGCAGGGTCACCGGCAAGTCCATCCAAGATGGGAGCCCCAGGGTGGAGATGGAGGTCTGGTGTGAAAACCAGAGGGGCGAGGTAACGGCCAGGGGCAGCGCCACAGCGGCCCTGGTATCCCGCCGGGTGGACGCATTCCCGCCCTTTGTGCAATTTCCACAGGTTGCGCAATCTCCGCAGACTCTCTAAATTTGACCAACCGGAAAGTTTTCACAAGAGGTAATTAAGAAGAGATATGAGTCCAAAAGCCCTCGAGGGCATCAAAGTTGTTGAGCTTGGAGATTACATCTCAGCGCCCTTCTGCGCCAGGCTCCTGGCAGACCTTGGAGCCGAGGTGATCAAAATAGAACCGCCTTACGGCAGTGACTCGTCGCGACGCAACGGCCCATTCCCACTTATTCAAGAAGATGGGCAGGAAGACGGGGATAGTCCCAACACCGAGGCCAGCGGCCTTTTCCTGTTCCTCAATACCGGCAAAATGGGGATAACCCTGGACGTAACCACCCCAACGGGCAGAGACATGCTCCTCCAACTGCTGGAGGAAGCCGACATCCTGGTAGAAAATCACTCTCCCAGCCATATCGAGCAACTCAAGCTGGACTACCCCAGCCTGAAAGAACGGTTCCCCCGCCTGATAGTCACCTCCATATCCCCCTTCGGGCAGACGGGGCCTTACAAGGACTACGCCGGCTACGACCTCAACGTCCAGGCAGCGGGCGGGATAAGCATAGGCATCGGGGTGCCCGACAGAGAGCCTCTGGCTATCCCCCTATCCCAGGCCGACTACATGGCCGGGCTTGCGGGGGCAGCCTCCACCCTCATCGCCCTGCTGGCGCGGGATGTCACGGGCAGGGGTCAGTTAGTGGATGTGTCGGAGTCTCAGGTATTGGCTGTGCTCATCTCATTTGTCTATTTTCTGCCCAACTTCATTTATCGAGGGGTCGCGGGGACCAGGAAGGGCAAGAGGGGCGGAGAAGCCTATTTCCCCAACACCATCATGCCTTGCAAAGATGGATTCATCTGCCTCTACCCCCTGCAAATCCACCAGTACATCCGGCTCCTGAAGCTGATGGGCGACCCGGACTGGCAGGAAAACCCCAGGTACAGGAACCGGCGGGCCATGGCCGAAGAGTACCCCGACGAGGCCGAGGCCCTTATAGCCCCCTGGTTCCTGGAGCGCACCAAGGAGGAGATTTTTCAGCTTTGCATGGAAGCCAAAGTCCCCTGCGTCCCCGTGAGGACTATCGAGGAGGTTGCCAACGACCTCCACCTGAGGGAGCGCGGGTTCTTCACAGACGTAAACCACCCCATAGCCGGCTTCCTGTCCCACCCCGGCTCGCCCCTGCGCCTGTCCCAGACCCCGGGGGAGATAGGCGGCCCTGCGCCCCTTCTGGGCCAGCACAATGTTGACATATTCTGCGGCAGGCTGGGCACCTCCCGAGAGGAGCTACAGAGGCTGCGGATGGCGGGGGTAGTCTAAAAGGTGGCTGGTTGCCGGTGATAAAGTGACCAATCCCCAGGCATTCCGTCAGCCGCCCGCCCGGCGCTGCCTTATAAACCGGGGCAAAAATGTAGGAGTGGTTATGTCAACTCAGTTTACGGCGATTTACGAGAAAGGTGACAAGTATTACATCGGGTACTGCCCAGAGGTGCCCGGAGCAAACGGACAAGGTGAAACCCTGGCGGAGTGCCGAGAAAGTCTGAAGGAGGCTATCAAGCTCATCCTGGAGGACAGGCTAATAGATGCCCTCCGGGGAATGCCCGATGATGCCATTCGGGAAACCCTCGTTATCGAATGAGGCGACGAGAGTTCCTTCGACACTTACGCTTTCATGGATGTATTCTCAAGAGAGAAGGTTCGCGGCACTCCATCTATCAGAATCCAGCAAACGGCGCCATGGACGCTATCCCTCGTCATGCTGAAATTGATAACATCATGGCGGGAAGGATATGTAAACGTTTTGGGATACCCAGGCCAGGAGTAAGATAGGTACCCCTCCGCCCTTTCTGGGCCAGCACAATATTGACGTATTCTGCGGCAGGTTGGACATCCCCCGAGAAGAGCTACAGAGGCTGCGGATGGCGGGGGGGGGGTCGGAAGGAGGCTATCAGGATCATCCCTATTTCGCGGAGTGAAAGACTCCCACTGGGTGATATAATATCAGGGAATAGACTATCTGTTAGGTAGTGGAGACATGGAGACAAATGGTCCAAGCTGGATAAACACCGTCACGACTGGATTGGGGGCAAGCCCAGCAGACACCCCACCAGGTAAATCTGACATGCCCGAGTCTCTTTCCCAAAGACTAGACCTTTTGCTGAGTCTCCCCGACAACTGGGACAGCTATGGCGCAGCCCCCATAGATCCAAACACCATAAGCAGGGTCGAAGCCGCCCTCCGGGAAATCTTCATGGTCGTGGGAGAGGATACTCCATTGCCTTTCGTAGCGCCTGCCAATGATGGCACTATAGTGCTGGAATGGAAGACTGCCGAAGGCAGGGAGTTGACGCTGGATATACCTCCGGATGGTGGGCCCATGTCATTCCTGCTCATCGTACCGGAAAGCCCAGAACCTGGTATGGAAGGTGTTGTTGGGGAGGGCTGGACTTTGGCAGAGGTAATCAAGAGGTAAGAAGACAACTCGTGTGAGGAACGGTTTCAAAACAGGTAGTAGGTGGCTTGAGCACCCCAGCCGACCTTGAAAGTGTAAGTGTATAGAATGCAAGCCTTGGAGCGATACCGCATAATAGATATGGGCAACGTCCTGGCAGGCCCGATGGTCAGCCAGTTCATGGCCGACATGGGCGCCCAGGTTATAAAGGTGGAGACCACCACGAGGCTGGACGGCACCCGCCAGGGCCGCCCCATCGTGGGCGAGGACATAGCAGGGGGCGACCGGGGCCTCTGGCCGGAGCTTCAGCCCCTCTTTCACTGCCTGAACCGCAACAAGCTGGGTATCACCGTCAACATCCGGGAACCCCGGGGCCTCGCCCTGGTAAGGGAGTTGGTGAGCATCAGCGACGTGGTTATCAACAACAATTCGCCGGGGGTTATGGACCGCCTGGGGCTGGGATATGACGTGCTCAGGGGCATCAGGCCGGACATCATCATGGTATCCATGCCGGGGGCCGGGGAATCGGGTCCACTGAAAGAGGTCCTGGCTTACGCCTCCATCACTTCCGCCCTATCAGGGCTCATGGGGCTTATCGGCTATCCCACCAGGGCCGGAGACGCTGAAGGGACTCTGGCAGGCCAGACCCAAGGCCCCTGGTGCGACGTGATCGCCTCTCTGAACACCCTCATAGCCCTCCTGGCTGCGCTGCGGCATCGCAATCTCACCGGAGAGGGTCAGTATATAGAGGTAGCCCAGCTGGAAGCCTCGGTGAGCCTGCTGGGAGAGGCCATAATGGAGTACGGGATGACCGGCAGGAGCGTTGGGCTTCTGGGCACCCATCATAACCTCATTGCCCCCAATAACAACTACCCTTGCCAGGGGGAGGACAGATGGGTCTCCATTTGCATCAGGACCCAAGAGGAGTGGGAAGCCTTTTCCCAGGCTATAGGCAACCCGCCCTGGACATCCGAGGATGGAAAAATCGCCGATGCCTACTCCCGCTCTCAGCGCCTGGAAGAGCTTGACCAACAGGTAGCCGGGTGGACCAGGCAGCATACCCCGGAAGAAGTGACGGATATTCTTCAGAACGCCGGCGTTGCCGCCATGCCCGTTATGAATATCGAAGACCAGTTCACCAACCCCCACTATCAGGAGCGGGGGGTATTCATGGAACTGGAGCACCCAAGGGTGGGCACTGAGTGGATACCCGGCGCCCCCTGGCAGCTAAGCGAAACTCCCGGAGAGGTGCGCCGTCATGCTCCTCTGCTCGGCGAGCACAACCTTTATGTACTCCAGGAGCTTCTGGGATACGGCAGCCACGAGTATCAGGCACTGGAAGAGAGCGGCGCTCTTGCCTGATGGAAGGCCCTCATGGAATGCTATATGGCAGCGCTGCGCTTCAGGATACTATTTCGCGACCGAGTCCATCTTTCCCTCAATAGTGTGCTGGCATCCAGCAGCCCTTGCAGGTTCTTGTAGCGGGAGGCGCTGAGCTTGGAGACCCCCAGCACCTTCGCCGCCTCCGCGGCAGCCTTGGAGCCTGCAATGGAGTCGCTCTCCACCTTCGACCAGGCTACGTCTATTCCCGAGTCCCATGCCTCTTCCGTAATGGCCTGGGCGCTGGGTGAAGACTTATGGTTCTGTCCCTCAACAAGCTCCACCAGCACATCGCCCCGTCCTCCGGGACGGTGCAACTTCACTTCCGGTGAGGATGCCAGAAATTGGGAGAAGCTCTTATGACCCAAAGCGCTGTAATCGAAGCTGGGATCCATACGCAGCATAGTATTGTGGAGCTTGGCAGCCAAGACCTGGCCCGGGTCATCGGTGGACGCATCCATAGCCCGGCGCAGCAAAGCCTGGGCCTCATTTTTCAAAAGGGAATGGTCCTGGGCTGTGGGCTTGACCTCGTCCAGGAAGATATACCTATCGCATGAGTGTACCAGGGTTGGAGCTACTACAGCTCGATGGCCACCCCCAATAACCATCTTCCCTGCGGCCCTCAGGGTGCTCACTAGGGGTACGAAATCCGTATCCGACGACACTATGACAAAGGTATCCACAGGGGAGCGATACAGCAACTCGATGGCATCTATCGCCAGGCAAATATCACTCGCATTCTTGCCGGAACGAGGAGCGCGAAAGTGATGTTTCGCCTCTATGCCCAATTCCAGTACCTGGTCCCGTTTGCTGCTTGCCTTGGACCAATCGGCGTAGGCGCGCTTGATGATGATACGCCCCATATCGGAAAGCTGGTCAAATAGGGACTGAACAGACCCCAGGCCAACATTTTCATAGTCAATCAGGACACCTATCTGCCGCTCTGCCAATCAGCACCTCCCCGGAGTAACAAGAGACCGGTTGCTATACACACGTGCCATATCAAGTATACACCCGCTGATTTGTATTGGGCTTCTCACGCCCTCATCATAAGACCAGCAAAGCGGGCCGTCCAGTACCGTTCTATACAAGTAACGTTTAATTGTTGTGTTGGCCGTGCCCTGGTCTCCCTATCATTCCCGCCCATTTACTCCTTCCTATGAAAATAGGGGTGCCAGGGTACTCACCACACCCTGAAGGGTGTGGCATACCATGAAAATAAAGTCGCCCATGCCGTCATTACCATGAAAATCTACCTCCTCCCCCCATCGCGGGGGAGGATTGAGGTGGGGGGGCGTTTCCCTCAGCGGGCGTATCACCCCCATCCTAACCTTCCCCCGTCGAAGGGGGAAGGGACTATCGAGGCTGGCGCTGCCCGTCATTTTCATCCTCTTATGTGGCCCGCAAGGGCCATGGGTGATTCCGGCCTGCGCCGGAATGACGAATGATGGGGGGCCGGAATGACGGCATGGCAGCACAAGCCGGATTGTAATCCGGGCAGCAGAGCATTACACTCGACCATGATAAGCTCTTTCTCTGATTAAGAAGTTGGAGTCAAGGAGGTTAAGAATGGCTGGACTGGAGGGCAAGGTAGCCCTGATAACGGGAGCAGGCGGAATGAGGGGTGTAGGCCGCGCCACGACTTTGAAACTGGCAGCCCTGGGCGCAGATATAGCCATAACCGACGTGCGCAGGGATCCCGACAACCTGCCTCCCGCCGAGGTGAGGGTGGGATGGCGCAGCATTGACAGCGTGACGGAAGAAGTGCAAGCCCTGGAGAGGCGCTGCCTCCCCATCTACTGCGACCTGGGCCAGAGCGACCAGATACAGGACATGGTCAACCAGGTGATAGAGAGGTTCGGTCGGATCGACATCCTGGTGAACAACGCCAGGGCAATCATCGGAAGAGACAGGGTGCCGGTGACGGAGTTGCCGGAAGACGTATGGCATCACTTCCTGGCTATCAACACCACTGCGGTGTTCCTATGCACCAAGATGGCAGGCAGGGAGATGGTGCGCCTGGGCAATGGGGGCCGGATCATCAACATCGCCTCCAACGCCGGCAAGCAAGCCAGCGCTATGGGGACCGCCTACTCCGCCTCCAAGTTCGCCGTCCTGGGGATTACCCAGGCGTCGGCCCTGGACCTGGCCCCACACGGCATAACGGTGAATGCGGTGTGTCCCGGCCCCATCAATACCGACAGGATGAGCTACTGGGAGAGGGACAGGGCGGCGGAGCGGGGAATATCCCTGGAGGAGTTCAGGTCGGGGGTCGTAACGGAAGCGGGCCAAAGGACTCCCCTGGGGAGAATCGCCGAGGCGGAGGACATCGCCAACATGGTAGCCTTCCTGTCCTCCGAGGACGCCAGCTTCATAACAGGCCAGGCATACAATGTAAACGGGGGAATACTGTTCCACTAAACGCTGGTGTATGAGTGTACGATTGACGCCCAATACCCCTCTGGTTATACTCATGGGCGTAATGGCTTAGTTTAGCATAATATTCCCCATGCCCTTGCCAAGGCCACGTAAGGGGATGAAAATGGCGGTTGGCCCCCAATCGTCACTCCGGCGAAAGGAGACCTTTGCATAACCGTCATTCCGGCGCAGGCCGGAATCCAGGGGTAGGGGGTGGATTCCCGCTTTCGCGGGAATGACGGCGCTGGAGGAAGCGGACACGAGACCGAGGAGGTAGGAGCGATGGTCAGGGGGAAAGAGGCACAAGCAGAGACGGCGGCCCTGCCAAAGGCGCTGTCGGGTATCCGGGTGCTGGACTTTACCTGGGTGCGGGCAGGTCCCTGGGCCACTCGCTGGCTGGGCAGCCTGGGGGCCGAGATTATCAAGGTGGAGTGGCCCACCAACCAGCGAGGGCGAGACCCGGGCACCACCACCCCACCCGGCGCAGAAGCCAATCTGAACACCGCGGGCAACTTCAATGACTCCAACTGCAACAAGCTGGGGATTACAGTAAACCTGCGCAGTCCCAAGGGGCTGGACCTGGTGAAGCAGCTTGTGTCCGTCTCAGACGTGGTGGTGGAGAACTTCAGCGCGCGGGTGCTGCGCAGTTGGGGCCTGGGCTACGACGAGCTTCGCAAGCTGAAGCCCGATATAATTTACGTCTCTCAGTCGGGCTTCGGACACACGGGCCGCCACAGCAACTACACCACCGCAGGCCCCATCGCCCAGGCTTTCTCAGGGCTGACCCACCTTTCCGGCCTGCCGGGGGAACCCCCGGCGGGATGGGGTTGGTCATACCTGGACGACACCGGGGGCATGTACATAGCCTTTTCCGTCCTCACTTCCCTCTACAGGAGAAACGTCACCGGGCAGGGCCAGCACGTGGACCTTTCCCAGATGATTATCGGCGTCACCCTCAATGGCCCTTCCCTGCTGGACAACACCGTCAATGGACGCTCCTCGGAGAGGGAGGGGTATCCCCCCGGCAACCGCGCCCACTGGCCCGGCGCCCCCCTGGTGAACAATTACCGAGGCCCGACCACAGCGCCCCACAACGCCTATCGCACCAAGGGGGGCGGCTACAACGACTGGTGCGCCATATCCTGCTTCTCCGACGAGGAGTGGCGTCGCCTGGTAGAGGTAATGGGGTCTCCCCAGTGGGCCGCGTCCCCCGAATTCGATACCCTGCCTGGACGACTGGAACACCAGGAGGCGCTGGACAAGGGCATCGAGGAATGGACCCTGACCCTGGAGAAGTACGAGGTAATGGAGATGTGCCAGGCGGCAGGAGTGCCTGCCATGCCCGTGCAGAGCAACGGGGAACGGGTGGATAGGGACCCTCAACTCCGCCATCGCCAGATGCACACCGAGCTAGACCATCCCCTGCTGGGACGATACAAGCTCCAGAACGCTCCTTTCAAGCTGTCGGAGACCCCCGCCTTCAACCATCTCCCCGGCCCCCTCATCAGCCAGCACAATCAGGCGGTGTTTGAGGGCCTGCTGGGGCTGGGCCACCAGGACATGGTGGAAGGGTACGAAGACGGCACCTTCTGGCCCCTGAATTTCAGCAGAGACAGCTACCCCTACATAGAGGAGATGCTGAAAGGAGGCCCCCTGGCATCTTCCGAGGCCCTTCTTCCTGCTCATGCCCAGGGCAACGGGACCACGCCCACCGCTGACCCTGGTCCTGCCCTGCGCGGGTCCGAAGGGGTGGGCGGTGGAGGGACAGCCGGTCCCCTGGCCGGACTGCGAGTGCTAGAGCTGGCGGACGAGAAGGGACAGTTCTGCGGCAAGATGTTAGCCGACCTGGGCGCGGACGTTATCAAGATAGAGCCGCCGGGAGGCCAGTCCACCCGCAGGGTGGGGCCGTTCCTGGACGACACTCCCCACCGGGAGCGGAGCCTCTCATTCTGGCACTACAACACCTCCAAGCGGGGCATCACCCTGGACCTGGAAACGGAGGATGGCCGGGACCTCTTTCGCCGCCTGGCTTCCACGGCAGACCTGGTCCTTGAGACCCTCCCCCCCGACCACCTGCCCTCCCTGGGCCTGGGGTACGAGGACCTGAAGAAGCTGAACCCCGGCTTGATTATGTGCTCCCTGACCCCCTTCGGCCAGTCCGGGCCTTGGAAGGACTACGTCTCCGGCGACCTGACCCACATGGCGGCAGGGGGGCAGATGGGTTGCTGCGGCTATGATGAGGATGACCTGCCCGACGCGCCTCCCATAGCGCCCGGGGGTGGAAACGCCTGGCACACCGGATGCCATTACGCATACATGGCGATCATGTCCGCCCTGTTCTACCGCACCAATACCGGCCTGGGCCAGTACATTGACTCCTCTATACACGACGCCAACGCTCTCACCACCGAGATGCACGTAGCTACCTACATATACTCGGGCCAGGGGGTGCTCCGCCAGACGGGACGACATGCTTCCCCCACGAACTCTGCCAAGAGCCAGCTTCTTTCCAGGGATGGGAAATACGTCAACGCCGCCGCCTTCCGGCTTACTCCCAGGGACTTGCGGATACTGGCCGAGTGGATGGACGGCTATGGACTGGCCGAGGACCTGCTGGATGAGAAGTACCAGGACCCGGCGACCCTGAGGGCCAGCACTCAGCACATCAACGGAGTGATGGCCCGGTTCGTTGGGAGCCTGACGCGGGATGAAGTGGCCTATGGAGGCCAGGACAGGGGGTTCAACTGGGGCGCTATACGGACCCCCGACGACCTGGTAGACGACGGCCATCTGAACGACCGGGGCTTTTGGACCGAGGTGCCCCACCCGGAGCTAGGGCGCAGTTTCAGGTATCCCGGCCCAGCTGGTATATACAACGGCTCCCCCTGGAAGATTTCCCGGCGCGCCCCCCTGGTGGGAGAGCATAATGAAGAGGTCTTCTGCAAGGAACTGGGGCTTGCGCCGGCAGAACTGGCAATGCTGGCAGAGTCAGGCGTGGTGTAGTCCGGGGCGGGTGCCCCATCGGATTGACAAAAGGCCGGCTTTTTGGCAGTGTGAGTGCGATTAAGTGGCTATTCACTGCTCCTTGGAAAAACGGAGGGGCTGCATTTTGTCACTTTACAAAAGCAGGAAAGTTGTAATGTGGTTTATGGGCGCACTGGCCATACGCGCCGTGGCAATAGCAGCTCCTTGGGCCGCCTTCCCCGACGGTGATTCTTCTCCTCTACCTCCCCGACGACTTTCGTCACTCAGATAGTCCTACAGACCCGTATGATCCCCTTCTTCGGACCTGCTCCCTCCGCTCCCATCGTCTCTTGCCCGGAGCGCCTGCTCCTGAGTGCGCGCGGGCAAGGCCGAAGGTCTAGCTTCGACCGCCGGGCGACCTCCGTTGCCAAAAGTGAGGTCAGCGCCGTGAAACTCAAGCTGTCATTTGCCGCTCTTGCCGTTGCCGTGCTGGGCGCGTTCATACCCTGGGAACATAAATTGTTAGATTCGAGGCTGCAATGACAAGCGACATGGTAATTCAGACCGATGGGCTTACCAAGCGCTTCGGCAAGGTCACGGCGGTGGACGACCTTTCCATGGAGGTGCGCCGGGGCCACGTCTACGGGCTGCTGGGGCCGAACGGGTCGGGCAAGACTACGACGATGGGGATGCTGCTCGGCGTGCTGAGACCGACGGCGGGCAGCTTCCGGCTGTTCGGCTCGAGTGAGAGGCACGAGGAATCGCTCCGCCGCGTCGGGGCCGTCATCGAGAGCCCGGCCTTCTATCCCTACATGTCGGGGCGGCAGAACCTCGAATACTTCCGGTTCATCTCCGGACGCGGCTCGCCGGACGACGTCGACGACGTGCTCGAAAGGGTGGGACTGGCGGGCCGGGGCGACGACCGCTTCCGCACCTACTCCCTTGGGATGAAGCAGCGGCTGGGGATAGGCTACGCCCTACTGGGCGACCCGGAGATCGTGTGCCTGGACGAGCCCACCAACGGCCTGGACCCCGAGGGCATGATCCAGGTGCGCGAGCTGATACGGAGCATCGGCGACGGCAACCGGACGGTGCTGCTGTCGAGCCACCTGCTGCACGAAGTCGAGCAGGTCTGCGACAGCGTCACCATCATCTCAAAGGGAAAGCTGGTGGTCCAGGGCGAGGTCGCCGAGCTGGTGCGCTCGGCCAGGGGCGAACAGGTCCGGGTGAAGACCACCGAGAACGTGAAGGCCCGCGAGATACTCTCGGCGTTGGACTGGGTCGGGGAGGTGGGAGCGACGGAGGACGGCGCGCTGTTCGTGATGGCGCCCATCGAGAGGTCGGGCGAGTTGACGGCGGCCCTGAGCCGCTCCGAGGTCTATGTCACCGAGATGGGGCCGGTAAGGACGTCCCTCGAGGAGTATTTCCTGGATGTAACGGGCAGCAACTGAGGAGGAGCCGAATGATAGCCCATGTCTTGCGCCTGGCGGTAGGAGAATGGCACAAAATTCGCCGTCGTTGGATACCCTGGGTACTGCTGGGCCTCATCTTCCTCATCACCCAGGGCATCCTGTGGGGGTTCTACGCCGGGTATCACGTCAGCGACGACCCATTCGGCGCCCTCACGGAGACGTATGAGTACAATGACAGCGAGGGCTCCATTGTGGTGACGTGCGGGGACGTGGTGGAGGGGCGCGCCGAAGAGAAGTTCGCTCTTATCACAGGGAAGCTCCCCGAGGAAGAGCGCGAAGTAGTAGACGCGGAGATCGCGGTGTGGGGAAGGTCCTGCGAGGGCTACCTTACGCCCGACGAGGCTCGGGGCGCGTTCACCCTGCCGCACAGCGTTAACGTGGCCGAGGCATTCCTCCCGCTCTTTGTCATCCCCATCCTGGTCCTGGCGGCGACGGTCGTGGGGGTGGAGTACGGTTGGGGCACGCTGAGGACGACCTTGACCAGGGGAGTCGGACGCTGGCAGCTACTCAGCGGAAAGCTCATCATGCTCATGGGCGCCGGCATCGCCTGGGTCATCGTCATTGCCGTCCTCCTCGGCATTGCCAGCCTCCTCGCGGGAGTCATACCGCCGGCCGAGGAGGGATCGCTCATCGCCAACGATGCGGGAGCGTGGCTGGACGCGGTTAAAGGAATGGCCAAGCTGGCGTTCGCCCTAGCGCCATACGTCGCGCTGGGTGTGTTCCTGGCGGTGCTGACCCAGTCCACCGCCCAGGGCATCGCGCTGGCGATGGGCTACTACGTCCTCGAGCTGATACTCGCTCCCGTCCTCAGCGGGGTAGCCGACTGGCTGGAGAAGGTGATTGAAGTAGCGGTCCTGGGTCAGAACGTGGGTGAATGGATCAGCACGGCGTCCACGACGGAAGTCCAGCAGGCCCTCGGAACAGTCGTCGGGCAGCCGGACACCCTCCGGGCGTTCTTCGTGGTGCTGGCGTACACCGCCGTCCTGGTTGCCGCCTCCCTATGGCTCTTCCAGCGCAGGGACGTGGCCGGCGCGAAGGGGGAGTGACACGGCTGGCGGAGCCGGCATAGAAAGGTAGCCCTGGCGCGGAGGATTGCTCGACACTGCGGAAGGCTGGCTTGGCCTGTTTATTGCCGCGCTCGTTATTTTAGTGTTCTCCATGTTGGTGAAGTACCTGTTCCGCCGCTACCTTGGGAAGCCCTAGTGGGTGACGTGACACCTGTTTCTTGCAAGTGGTTCCAACGCCCCCGCGAGGATACTATCAACGCCCGCCTGAATTTAATCTCGTGGTTCGTCGGTCCCGCTGTTGTCTCGGGGCTAAGTATTCGGGATTCGGAGTCGTTCATCGCACCATTGATACTGTGATACTGCTTGTAGTCGCAGGAGTGTTGGCATACTTCGGGCATGCTAAGGCCCCGGCTTAGCTAGCCGACGAAGGGCAGCATCCGACACCGCAACCCCGGCACCTAGGAGTTGACCATCGACACCGCGCGGGACGCCCTTGGCATTATTTCCCCTTAACTCTGAACAGTATCGGCCATCCTGGTAAAGTTGACTTAGTCACTCAAGATTTGGTACAATCCCGTCGAAGCAAATGGGGACAAGAATGGAGGAGAGCATGGCAGACGTAGCCGTCACTAACCAGGACGTATTGGAAGTATTGAAGAACGTCTATGACCCGGAGATACCCATTAACATCGTGGACCTGGGGTTGATTTACGACGTGCAGATAGCAGAGGGAGACATTTATGTCCAGATGACCCTCACAGCCCCGGGCTGTGGCATGGGACCCTTCATAGCACAGCAGGCCGAGTGGGCCATCTCCGAGTTGGACGGGGTAGAGGACGTGCAGGTAGAGATGACCTTTGACCCTCCCTGGTCCCCGGACCTGATCAGCGAAGACGGGAAAAAGCTCCTTGGCATAGACTAAGCGCATAGAATAGGTCCCATACCCAGACGCGGGCCATCGCAGCACTGAATCACGGCCCCCGCCTTGAAGCGGGGGCAGGTCTATCAGGGCATTTGAAAGAAGTATGCTGAGAGAAGAGGGCCTTGTCAGACGTTCTGATATTTTCTCTTACCAGCAAAGGCGGGGTGAGGAATGTCAACTCCACAGGAACAATCCAGGCTTGAGGCCATACGGCGCACCTGGCAGCAGAAGAGGCAGATAACCCAACGCCTGGGGCGTATCAAGACCAAGGTGGCAGTATATAGCGGCAAAGGCGGCGTGGGCAAGACCACGATTGCGGTCAACCTGGCTGCTGCGCTGGCCCATGAGGGGAACCGGGTCGGCCTGTTGGACGTGGATATTGACTGCCCCAACGTTACCAAGGTCATAGGGATAGAGGATAAGCCCGAATATGAGAACGGGGAGATTATCCCCGCTGAGCGCTTCGGTGTGAAAGTGGTGTCCATGGCTTTCTTCCAGGAAAACGAGGAGGAAGCCATTATATGGCGCGGCCCCATGATCCACAACGCCATCAACCAGTTCCTCCAGATAACCGATTGGGGGGACCTGGACTACATGGTTGTGGACCTTCCACCGGGCACCTCCGACGCCCCCCTGACGGTGATGCAGACCCTGCCCCTGGACGGCTTTGTGGTAGTCACCACCCCCCAGCAGGTAGCCAACCTGGATGCCAAACGGTGCATCAACATGATAAAGAAGCTGAAGGTTGATGTCTTGGGGGTGGTGGAAAACTACCGGGGAGAGATGTTCGGCCAAGGGGGAGGAGAGGAGTTAGCTAGTGAGATGGACCTGCCTTTCCTGGGCCCGATAGCTCTCCGGCCCGACTACCGCGACCTCTCCCAGCCTACCGTTCTCTCCAACCCCCAGGTGATGGAAGAGTACAACGCAATCATCAAGAACATCAGGTCCAGCCTCAAGGCCGCCGGCAAAGAGACGGGCTAGGCCGGCGGTCTCCTGTGCTCCCAGGGCTTCCACTGGAAGTCCCGCCCGCCACCCTCTGCTACCATCCGGCGGGCCCGGGACTGGCCTAGTCGGCTCCCACCTCTCGCAAACCATTCTCCCGGTCCCCAGAAACTTCTCTTTTGCCATGCTGTCCCGTCAGGTGAAATTTCAATACTCTCTCGAAACCGGCCCGCCGTCACAGCCTCCACCAATTCTTCAAGACTCTCGATCTCCCCCTCTGCCATTTCATCGCAGGCGTCGCACCCGCACGACGGGAAAAAGTCAGTGTACCAGCGTCCCAATAGCACTGAGAGTCCCGGAAAAGTCGTGAAGCAGATAGTGATGGGAGCGGCGCCATCGTTGCGCGGGGTGAGCCTGATGCTAGGGCGGGCTGCGTCCTTCCTCTCCACCTCGGTATCAAGGCCGTAAGCCTCTACCCGTTCCACGTCGAAGGCGGCCTCCAGCCAGTCTGCCAGGGCCACCGCGAAGTCGTGCAATGGGGCGAACCGCTCCGGGTCAGTGACTCGCTCGTATGCCTCCTTAGGTGGCCCCTCAGGACCCCATCCTTCTCCCCGCTTCATGTCATCCTCCAGCTACAATAAATATCCGAGTCCCCTACGCCTCCATGTCCCGGCCTACGCTGGAATCGCCAATGCCTTTGAGGGCCATGTAAGGGATAAAATGGCGGCAGTATCCGCACCGTCACTCCCGCTCCCCCATCCCCTGGATTCCGGCCTGCGCCGGCATGACGGTCATACCTATCGTCATTCCCGCGAAAGCGGGAATCCAGGGGCAGGGGTGGGGTCCCCGGCTTGGGGAATGCATATCTTCATCGTAATGAGGGAATAATAGGCCGGGATGATGGGATGCGAAGATTGAGGCGGGAGCACGCCTTTAAGCTAGGCCCTGAAGCAGCACCTACGGGGCCTATTCCTCATCCTCAGACGCTTGCTCTCCCTGGTCGCCCTTGCTTCGCTGCCCCTTGGGGTCTTTGAGGACAATGTGTTGGAGGAGGGAGACTTCCCGCCGCATCGCCGCCTTGGAGTGCTTGGTGTACTCCCCCATGTTCCTGAACTTCTTGTAACGGTCCCTCAGCAGTTTCTTGCTAGACGCCTTGTTGAGTTGGGAGAGGTGCTTTACTATCGCTGCCTGTAGGCTCCGGGCCGCTTCGGTGGGGTTGACGTGAGCGCCGCCGTCAGGCTCCGGCACAATCTCGTCTATGATGCCCAGCTCAAGGCAGTTCTCGGCTGTGAGGGTGATGTCCTGAGCGTCACCCTTCTGCTTTGAGGCGCTGCGGTACAGCCTGCCGACGCTCTGCCCCGGCGGTATGGGTGTATAAACGGCGTATTGCTGCATGAGAACGCGGTCTGCTATGCCCAGGGCCAGAGCGCCCTCGCTGCCGCCCTGGCCTATCGTCACTGCCACTGTGGGCGTATTCACCTGGGCCATCAGAGACATGGTGGTAGCTATGGCATTCCCCACACCCTGCTCTTCCGACTCCAGCCCCGGATGTACCCCCTGGGTGTCAATGAGGGTTACAACCGGCAGTCCGAAACGGGCGGCCAGTTCGATGAGCCGCCGCGCTTTGCGCAGACCTTCAGGGTAGGTATGGAATATCCCCTTGTCGTCATGTGCCTGGCGTTCCTGGCCGATTATCACCGCCCGCTCGCCCATCAGGTAGCCCAGGCCCCCCACCACGGTCCTATCATCGCCGCTCACCCTGTCCCCCCTGAGCTCGATGAAGTCATCAACCACTGACCGGATATACTCCAGGGAGGTCGGCCTTCCCAGGCGCTTGGTAATCGCCAGAGGTCCCTCTGCCCCTGTGCTTGAATCGGGATCCGGGAGATGCTGCTTCTTGGCCTGCCCCCGGTTACCATTCTTATGGTCATCATTCTTGCGGTTATCACTACCGTTACGGTTGTTGTTGAGCACATCCAGGATTACGCCCAGCCTTTCCCTTAGCTCCTCCCTATCTACCACGCTATCCAGCAGGCCGTGATTCAGGTGGGCCTCAGCCGTATGAGCATCCAGGGGTATGGGTTTTCTCGAAGCCTCCTTGAGGGTCTTCATGGGGGCCAGGCCAATCAGGGAGCCCGGTTCTGCTAGGATCAGGTCTGCCAGGTTTGCAAAGCTGGCGTAGGCATGGCCGGTGGAGGGATTGGTCAGGACAACTATGAATGGTATCCGGTTCTCCAGCAGGCGATTGGCAGCAGTTACAGTCTTTGCCATCTGCATAAGGGACAGGACCCCCTCCTGAATCCTGACGCCACCGCCGCTGACCAGGGCTATGAATGGGTAGTCATTCTTGGCCGATACCTCAAAGGCCAGGGCTACCTTTTCCCCCACCACGCTGCCCATGCTGCCGCCCATAAAACCGAAGTCCAGCACGGCAATCATGGCCTTGCTGCCGAATATGGTGCACCGCCCGGTGACTGCGGCCTCGGTGAGGCCGGTCCTCGTCTGGTCCTCGGACACCCGGCTTGGGTAATTGCCCCGGGTGATGAAGGACAGGGGATGAAGGGAAGCTATGGCGCGGTTGGTCTCCCGGAAGCTACCCCTGTCCACCAGAAGCTCGATGCGCTCCTGGGCCGTGAGGCTGTAGTGAAACCGGCAGTGGGGACACAGGCGATATTTCAGGTACTTGGGGGACTGGCTGATCGCCTCCTCGCACACAAGGCAATGGTCCCGCACCACGGATAGGTAGGTACGGTTCAGGTTGGCCCCCCTACGCAGGAGGTGTACGAGAAATTCGGACAGGTTTCTCAAGCAGGCTCCTCGGCCAAGTGCCTCGCAGCATCTCCAAGACACAACCGGGCAATTTTCAGCGCCTAGTAATACTATGGTACACCCAAAGGCTTACTGAAGAAAGGGGCACCAGGCCAGGATATTCAAAAAAGGCCGGTTTCCTCGGATGCCCGGTGTCCGATGCTCTGAGGCTTCAAGCTAGTGTCACCTTCTCGACCTGCTAGGGGCCTCCGCCGGAGGGCTGACCAGACCTTCCTCCTCCAGTTGCTCCATCAGTTCCATAGCTACCGGGTATCCCACCTGGAGCCTTCGCTGGAGCACCGAGGGCGAAACGTGGTGATACCTCCCGGCAAGCTGGCGCGCTCTTTCGAGCAAGTCGTCCTCTTCACTGCCGGACTTCTCCGACATCGGCGAGTCCACAGGCTCGTCGTCCATGGGTATCTCAGGCACCGGGGGACCCTGCTGGGTGCTCCAGAACTCCACCAGTTCCTCTATCTCCCTGTCGTGGACAAAGGTGCCCTGGACCCTCTTGGGCTTGGGGGAGGAGCTGGTCAGCAGGAGCATATCTCCCTTGCCCAGGAGCTTCTCAGCGCCTACCCCATCGAGGATAACCCTGGAGTCCACCTGAGATGCCACGGCAAAGGCTATCCTGCCGGGCACGTTGGCCTTCAGCAAGCCCGTAACCACGTTCACCGATGGACGCTGGGTTGCCACGATGATGTGAATGCCCGTCGCCCTGCCCAACTGGGCCAAGCGGACCAGGGACTGCTCCACTTCATAAGCAGCGGCCATCATCAGGTCGGCCAGCTCATCAATGACGATTACCAGGTAGGGCATTGGGTTGTCGGTGGCCTTCTTGTTATACCCATCGAAATTCCTGACGCCAATCTGCTCCATCAGCTTATAGCGGCGGAACATCTCATTCTGGACAGCTTTCAAGGCTACCAGCACCTCGTCGGTATCCACAATGACGGGAGCTATCAGGTGAGGAATGCCGTTGAAGGGCGTCAGTTCCACCCGCTTGGGGTCCACCATGAGCATTCGCAGCCTGTCGGGTCCGTTGGTCATCAGGAGGGATACCACCACGGTGTTTATGCACACGCTCTTCCCGCTTCCCGTTGCCCCGGCAATAAGCAGGTGCGGCAGGCCGGTGAGGTCGGATACTACGGACTCCCCGCCGGTGTCCTCTCCCAGGGCGACGGGCAGGCCGCCCTTGGCTGCCAAGTCCTGGAAAGCCTTGCTCTCGGCCACCGAGCGGACCACCACCCTGCTGGGGTAAGGATTGGGCACCTCAAGCCCCACCAGGGCTTCCCCCGGCACCGGGGCTTCTATCCGTAGGTATGGCGTCTTCAAGGCCAGGGCCAGGTCCTTTTCCCTCATCAGGATACTCTGGACCTTCACCCTGCTCATTTCCATATTGGGCGAATCTTTGGACTTATTGCCCCTGGTCTCCTTATATTTTTTCATCCACCCTGGGACCAAGCCGAACATGATAACCCTTGGTCCCGTCCGTATATCACCTACCGCAACCTCTACCTTGTGCTCTCCAAGGGTCTCCTCGATATGCTGGGCCATCTTCTGAAGAACATCATCGGGTATGGTACGGCTCTCACCCTTGCTCAGCATTTCCATGGAAGGAAGCTGCCAGCCATCGGCATTGGTTCTATCAGCCCTCGGACTTGGCTTCCGCGCCTCTTCCCCTTCCGCTGCCGGCGCGTCTGCATGGGACTCCTCGGGAGGGGTTATGTCAACAGCTACGGAGGTCCGAAAACGGCCAGGTCGAGGAATCCTGACCCTTCGGAGCATCCCCAGGGGTGCGGACACCCAACGTATGAGCCTTCCCTTTTTCCCTTCTTCGGTCTCTGCCAAGAGCCACCGTGCCGATGACTTCCCGCCGCGATAGGTACGGGGAGCAAGCCATTTAGATGTGGCGGCACAGGCCAAGGCGAAATTCCGGGCAGCCAGCCGGTAAATCCTCTGAGCGCGCACGGGTATGATGAGTAGAGGGCTAATCAAGATGATTCCGGCGACTTTCAGCGCACCAAAGATTATCGGCGTGCCACCCAGGTACTGGCCCCAATAGCCGCCAAGAGACGCATCCTCCATCACCCCACCGGAGGCGTGGAACATGGACAGGACTCCAAGGGAGCCTGCGGCCAGGGAAGCTGTGCCCACCCATATCTGCCAGCCACGCTTTATCCAGGAGGTCTTGTAGATTAGGACGATAACAAAGCAGGCCAGCCACAGAGCGACGGGGAACAGCCCATACCCAAGGCTGCTCAATGCCCAGTCGCGGGCCTCGGAAGACACCCCAAGGATAAAGGCCGGCGGAGCAATAAGGAGCAGAGAAAGAATAATCCTGACCATTGAGAAGAGCGGGGTCCAGGGGCCTTTCCTAGACTGCCTGCCGCCCCTGCCGGCAGGAGAAAGCGCGGTGTCCTCTCTGGTCTTTGTAGGTGCCAATTACACCTCCAGCGATACCGGCATTACGATGGGAGAGCGGCCTATTTCCTGGAGCAAGACCTTGCGCACAGTATCTTTTACCAGGGCATTTGTGAGGCCCCAGTCTATGGGGAAGTTGGGAGTGTGGTCAAGGGACTCCATCACCGACATTGAGGCTCTTTTGAAGGCCGACTCCATCTCGCTTTCATCCACGAAACCGCTGGAGACAATTTGAGGGGGACGCACCGGCATCCCCGTGTCCTTGTCCAGGGCGATTACCACCGCCACCACGCCATCCCTGGACAGGGTGCGCCTGTCTCTGAGGACGTGGCTGGTAGTGCCCCTGATACTTCTCCCATCCACGTACACGTGGCCTGCGGAGACCTTGTCCGTGACTGCTCCTTCGTCCTGGTCAAGCTCCAGGACATCCCCATCCTCCAGCACAAAGATGCCCGACTCAGGCACACCCACCGCCTCGGCCAGGGCTGCATGGGCCAGCAAGTGGCGGTACTCGCCGTGGACGGGGACGAAGAATCGGGGTTTGGTGAGATTGAGCATTATCTTGAGTTCTTCCTGGCTGGCATGGCCGTGGACGTGCACCAGCGCTACCTTGTCATACAGGACCGTAGCGCCCTGGCGGAACAGGTTGTCTATAGTCCTGCTGACCAGGGTCTCATTGCCAGGGATGGGGGTCGCTGAGATGATGACCGTATCGCCGGGTATCACCCGTATATCCCGGTGGCCGTTATTGGCTATTCGCACCAGGGCAGAGGTAGGCTCTCCCTGGCTCCCCGTAGTAATCAGGACTACGTTGTCAGAGGATAGCTGCCTTCTATCCCCGAAGGGCAGGAGCACACCGGGCGGGACCGAGAGGTAGCCCATCTCAATACTCATCTTCACATTGTCCACCATGCTGCGCCCTATAATGCCCACCTTCCGGTTATGCTTGGCGGCGGCGTCTATCACCTGCTGTATCCGGGAGATGAGGGACGCGAAGGTAGCAACCAATACCCTCGCCGGGGCTTCGCCTATGGCTCTATCCAGGGCGTCACCCACCACCTGCTCGGAGGCCGTATAGCCTGCCAACTCGGCGTAGGTGGAGTCCGAGAGGAGGAGGAGCACCCCCCGGGAGCCATAGGCGGCCAGCTGGGTCAGGTCGGTCCTCCTGCCGTCCACGGGGGTATGGTCTATCTTGAAGTCGCCGGTATGGATAACCGTGCCCACCGGAGTGTCTATAGCCAGGCCCATAGCATCGGGGATGCTATGGCACACCCTGAAAAATTCCACCCGGAACTTCCCCATATCTATGGGCTTCCCCGGTTCCACCATCTCAAGCCTGGCGTTACGGGTGGCCCGATGTTCCTTGAGCTTTACCGATATGAGGCCGTGGGCCAGCCTTGGCGCATAGACCGGCACGTCAAGGCTGGGCAGCACATAGGGAAGAGCGCCTGTGTGGTCCTCGTGGCCGTGGGTTATCAGGATGGCCCTGACCCGGTCCTTACGCTCCAGAAGATAGGTTATGTCGGGTATCACCAGGTCCACCCCCGGCATATCTTCCTCGGGAAACAGTACCCCGGAGTCAATAACGATGATGTCCTTGTCATACTCAAGGGCCATCATGTTTTTGCCTATCTCTCCCAGTCCACCCAGGGGTATTACCTTCAATGGAGGTCTTGGCATCCTTTTACCCCACACTTAGAACGTAGTCTCGCAACGTAGATTTGCGCCATAGTCTTTAATGTAAAAGCGGGTTTCCCCATTACTCATCTTCCCATCGGGAGGGAATTTCGTTAGCTTATGTTGATATTTCCCAGCCATTCCCGCTTTCGCGGGAATCCACGCCCCGCCCCTGGATTCCGGCCTACACCGGAATGACGATTGGGGGGATGCCGCACCCTTCAGGGTGCGGTGGGGGAGCCTGAGACCGAGATTTTCATGGTAGTGACGGTTGGGACACCCCGTCAGGGGTCCCCTCTCCCTGGGGGAGAGGGCTAGGGTGAGGGGCCAGTCCACTCTGCGCGACGGTCCCGGTTACCGGACCTATCACCCCCATCCCTGAAACAAGCTCAGAGCTTGCCCCATACCTGATACGGGGGCAGGCTCTAACCTTCCCCTGTCGAGGTGGAAGGGACTACGGGAAATCTCACTAGAAGAGGTTTAGCTGCTGAGGCTGGACCTCCTCCTTTTCCGGCGCTTTCTCCTCCACCGCCACCGGCTCATCTTGCTGGGCGAGCAAGTCGGGAATGCCCTTGAAGTCCTCCTCTATGCCCTTCCTTAGTTCCTGCCTGTGGAGGGCCGCAGCCGGGTGCATAATGGGGTACACGTTGAGGCCGTTCACCCTTCTCACTTTGCCCCTTGCCCTGCTTATACTTTCTCTGGGGAGGAACTTGGACATAGAAAAGCGCCCCAGGGTTACTACCAATCTGGGGTTTATAAGTTCTAGCTGCCTGTCGAGGTACTTGCTACACGCCTCTATCTCGGCGGGGAGGGGATCACGGTTGTTGGGAGGGCGACACTTCACCATGTTGGCTATGAAAACATCCTCCCGGTTGAGGCCGATGGAGGACAATAGGGCATCCAGGAATCCCCCTGCCGGCCCAACAAAGGGTCTCCCCTGGCGGTCTTCCTGATAGCCCGGCCCCTCACCGATGAAGAAGACCTGAGCGTTATCCGGGCCTTCTCCGGGTACGGCATTGGTGCGGCTGCTGCCCAGCGGGCAATCCGTGCAGTTTCGCACCTGCTGGGCTACCTCCTCTATGCTGCTCATATCAGGCATATCTATACTGCCCCTATAAATATTGCGAATTCTCTACGGTACTCCAGCGCCATGTTTCCCATTATTACTATGAAAATCCCAGGTCTCGGGACACTCACTACACTCTGTTTTTCGCCCTGCCATCCCACGAGAATGAGGTCGCTCGGCGCTGTCATTCCCGCGAAAGCGGGAATCTAGGGTCCTGCAACGTCGGAGCCTTTGCGAAGTCACCCACAACCCCACCCCTGGATTCCGGCCTACGCCGGAATGACGGTGGGGAGGCCAGCAGTCATTTTCATCCCCTTACTTGGCCCGCAAGGGCCATGGGCGATTCCCGCTTTCGCGGGAATCCACTCCCCCCTGGAATCCGGCCTTCAAACGAGTGACGAAGTGGAAGGTTGCCCGTCGTTGCTGCCCCTCTCAAGGTACGCGGGATAAAGAATATAGAACACCGGGTGACATGGACGGAAGATAGACAAAGGGGAAGGGAGAAGCACATTCAAACGGCTGTCATACCTGTCCACGGGACGAGCGGACCGGGTCCTCACAGGAATAACCGGGTGAGGCGATGAGGGTATTATCTCTATTCGTCCTCCATGCCCTGGTCTTTCAGGAAATCAATGGCATCCTGAACAGTAACGATCTTCTCGGCATCCTCGTCGGTTATCTCTATGCTCAGGTCTCCGGTGGAGAACTCTTCCTCGAAGGCCATAATAAGCTCTACCAGGTCCAGAGAATCGGCATTCAAGTCATCCACGAAAGAAGCGGTGGGCACAACCGTGTCTTCTTCCACGTCCAGTTTCTCTACTACTATCGTTTTAACCCGCTCGTAAACCGTCGCCATGAACTGACCTCACTTACCCTTCTGTTCGATATTGTTTGAAGACGCCGGGCGCGCGCCCTCTGAGTCCAATGGAGTGATTTTCAGCTCATCCACAACGGAGCCTAATACCCCATTAACAAACCTCGGCGAGCTTTCGCTGCCGAAAATCTTTGCCAGCTCCACAGCTTCATTTATGACCACTTTGCGGGGAATATCATGGCTATAATGTATTTCAAATAGCGCCAACCGTAGAATATTGCGGTCAATCACGGAAAGCTGTTTGACCGGCCATGCCGGCGCAAACCTGCGAATATGGTTGTCTATATCGTCGCACTGTTTGACCACGCCCTCCATAAGCTCTAGGGCATAGGCGGATGACTCTTCCGGCAGTTTCTCCTCCTCGTTAAACCACCCGAGAGGCCTGGTTACGGGGTGCCCGGCCACGTCCACTTCATAGAGGGACTGGAGGGCGAGCACCCTTGCCTTTCTTCTAATTTGAGGGATTGTTTCCTTTTGCATAAGCTCGCACCGCTACTTCTTCAAGATGCCGGGAGAGGACTACCTTGCGGGATAACCCCATAACCCGGCTTCAGCAACCTTCATAGCGGAGGAGGAGTCCCCCACGCTCATAATCTGGACCTCCCTGTCCTTGTACGCCGGGGCAGAAGTGATCCTTTTTATCAGGCCACCCAGGACCTTGCCCGGCCCGAACTCTATGAAGCCGGATACTCCCGATTCCATCATATAGCCCACCGACCTTTTCCATTGAACACAGCTGCATAGCTGGTTAAGAAGCTCATCCTTGACGGCCTGGGCCGTGGTGAGGGGCGTGGATGTGGAATTGGCGATGATGGGCATATCAGGGTCATGGAACTCCAATTGCTCCACAGCCCTGGCAAGGCCGTCCCAGGCATAGGCCATAAGAGAAGAATGAAAGGCGCCGCTCACAGACAGGGGTATAGCCCTCTTTGCCCCACGAATGGACGCCAAGTCTATAGCCCGGGCCACGCATAGTTTATCGCCGCTTATGACTATCTGGTCGCCGCCGTTAATATTAGCCATTTCAGCGCCCGTCTCAAGGCATACCTCTTCTATGACAAGCTCTTCCAGGCCGATGATTGCCGCCATACTTCCGGGTCTCAACTCCGACGCTTCTTGCATGAGCCTTCCACGTTCACGCACCAGGCTTATGCCATCGGACAGGTCCAGGACGCCGGAGGCTACCAACGACGTGTATTCTCCAAGGCTATGCCCCGCTGTAGCCACCGGATGATGATTATCCTCGGAGTGCAGTTCGTCCAAAGCCTTGAGGCAGGCGAGACTCATGGTCATTATGGCGGGCTGGGAGTTCAGGGTATCCTGCAACTCTTTTTCCGGTCCCTCGAACATCATCCCCGTCAACGACATCCCTAGAACGTCATCCACCTGATCAAACACTTCCTTGGCGGCCGTGGACGTGTGATAGAGCTCCTGGCCCATTCCCACAAACTGGGCTCCCTGGCCAGGGAAAACATAAGCAAGTTTGATCCCGTCTTGATTACCCAAGTCCGACCCCATTATGTGGACTCCTTGATAAGAATGTATAAAATAGTGCATCCGGGTGATGGACATCATTATGAAAATAGGGTTTTCATCCTCGTATGTGGCCCGCAGGGGCATGAGCAATTATTATGAAAATAGCCAGCAGCCAGCACGGTCATTCCTGCGGAAGCAGGAATCCAGGGTCCCGCAACTTGGGGAGTCGCTGCGAAGTTACCACAACACCACCTCTGGATTCCGGCGTAGGCCGGAATGACGAAGTGGAAGGCTGCCCGTCATTTTCATCCCCTTATGTGGCCTTCACAAGGCCATGAGCAATTCCCCTGAAAGCCATCCCTCTTTAATCGGCTAACCACCCCCTTCCAAATAATCAGGATACTGCTACCACCTGCCGGCCTTTGTAATACCCACAGCTGGGGCAGGCGGTGTGAGATAGTTTTGCATTGCGACATTGTGGGCACCGCGAGGCGTAGATAGGCTTCGCCTTGTAATGGCTAAGCCTTTTGCCTTGCCTGGACTTGGTGAGTTTCTTGGTTGGCAGCGCGCCCATATCAATTCTCCCCAAAATTTTTGTATCAAGGGTTACTCTCTTCCATGAACTTGAGCAGGGGCCCCCAACGGGGGTCTCTCTCATCCTCATGGCAAGAACAGGGGACCTCATTTCTGTCGGTCCCGCAAATGGAACAAAGCCCCCGGCAGTCCTGGTGACACAGGGGCTTCATGGGCTGGTTGGTTATATTGTATTCCCTCAGCGCATCCCTCAAGTCGAGGCTGTGCTGCTGGTTGATGGTGAAGGAGTCCCCATCTTCCTCAAGGATATGTATTGACTGGCCCGTGTTAATGTCCACGGTGGGGAGATACTCCTCTTCCATCAGGATACTTGACGAGTGCGGACATGCCTTGAGGCACCGGCTACAGGCAACTTTTAGATGGACTTCAAGCTCGGCAGTGACCAGTATTCCTCTATCGGTGCGCATGAGGACGACCTGGCCCTCAGAGACAAACTCGGAGCCGCCGTCATCGGAGGTGACAGGCCCACTGGCCGTGTAGGAACGGGTAGAGCCTACCGGCTCTTTAAGTAGTTGGGCAACATTGTAATTCATCTATCAAAAAACCCGGACCTGAGAATACGATGGGCAATTATAAGAGATATTCCCCAAGGTCTGTCAATAGCCTCGGACATCTCATAAGCATGTTCTTTGAACAATTTTTAGAAAAATGCCATAAAAATGTCCCGCTGATAAGGCCCTACTTTTCCCCGATTGTTTTCTGGATAAACTCCACGATCTCCCGGGTGGAGGTTCCAGGGCCAAATATGGCATCTATCCCGGCTTGACGCAAGGGTTCCCGGTCTTCCTCCGGGATGATTCCCCCGGCCAGCACCGTCACGTCCTCCATGTTCTTCTCTCGAAGACGCTCTACTATCTCAGGGAATATCTCAAGATGGGCCCCGGAGAGGATACTCAGCCCTATAACGTCCACGTCTTCCTGGGATGCAGCCTCCACTATCATCTGGGGGGTCTGACGTATCCCGGTATAGATGACTTCCATGCCCGCGTCTCGCAAGGCCCTGGCAACCACCTTGGCCCCCCGGTCGTGCCCGTCCAGCCCAGGCTTTGCCACCAGGACCCGTATTGGCGTGTTTGGCTGCGTCATACAAGACTACCTCGAATAAAAGATGTGGGTCCTTCGCCGATATTATACCCTGCGGCCCGACCAACGGGTATTCCCGCTAGGGGTCCTGGACCAACTCGGTAAGTATACCATGCACAGACCTGGGATGGATAAAGGCAATTATACCAGAAAGTCCCTCCCTGGGTTCCCGGTCTATCAACTGCATACCCTTGGCGTCCAACGCCTCCAGACCTTCGGCGACGTTGTCCACGTGAAAGGCCAGGTGATGCAGGCCCTCGCCCCGACGTTCCAGGAAACGCCCCACGGCGCTCTCAGGGGATAGAGGCTCAAGCAACTCCAGCCTGGTCTGGCCTATTGGCAAGAGGACTGCCCTCACTCCCTGGTCAGCCAATTCCTCTATCTCCCCGGGAGGTATCTGAAAGACCTCCTGGAAGAACTTCATTGAAGCCTCTATGTCCTGGACGGCTATTCCTATATGGTCCACGTAACGGACCGTGCAAGCCTCATTCACCATACTTGGACCTCCCCTACTGATGCACGACTTAATATTACACCTAACTGCCCCACCGGACTCACCCAATATGCCTCCGGCCCTCGCCAGAATCGCCCACCACCGCCGGAGCTACCTCACACCGCTCCCTGAAGGGTGCGGCATCCTATAAAAGTAAAGCTGCATGGCAACCGTCATTCCGGCGTAGGCCGGAATCCATGGGTGGGGGGGGTGGCTTTGCAGCGACTGCGACATTGCGAGACCCTGGATTCCCGCTTTCGCGGGAATGACGGTGCTGCCTATTTTCATAATAATTATCCATGGCCCTGCGGGCCACATAAGGGAATGAAAATGGTAGGGCTTCCTCACCGTGATGCTCCCTTCACGCCCTTCCCATCCCCCACGCTCACTTTATCTGTCACTCCCGCGAAAGCGGGAGTCCACGCCCCACCCCTGGATTCCGGCCTGCAACCGAATGACGGTGGGCATCTATTTTCATAATAATAATTCCCCATGGCCTTGCGGGCCACATACGAAGATGAAAATGGTACGGCATCCCCACCGTCATTCCCGCGAAAGCGGGAATCCAGGGGTTGGGGGCTGGGATTTTAGCTTGGGGGATGCCTATTTTCATAGGAATGACGGAATAGGGGGGTTCCTATTTTCATAATAATTATCCATGGCCCTGCGGGCCACATACGAGGATGAAAATGATGGGCAGCACCGGCCAAGTAGTCCCTTCCCCCTTCGACGGGGGAAGGTTAGGATAGGGGTGATACCATCGCCTACTGCCCACTGCGGGTGACTACTCCGCTCACTACAGGGGTGATACCCCCCACCTCAATCCTCCCCCGCAAGTGGGGAGGAGGTTGGATTTTCATAATGACATTCACCCAAAGGCCCGCGCTACAGAGGGTACTGGGCCAGAAGCTGGCGGGCGATGATGAGCTTCTGCACCTCGGAGGTGCCCTCGTAGATAGTTGTCACCCTTGCATCCCTGAAATAGCGCTCCACGGGAGCTTCCTTGAAGTAGCCGTAGCCCCCATATACCTGGAGGGCCTGGGAGGTTGCTTTCACACACATCTCAGAGGCCAGCAGCTTAGCCATGGAAGCCTCGTTTATGAAGGGAAGGCCCTCGTCCTTGAGGGTCGCGGCGTGCATGGTGGCTACCCTGGAGGCGTAGACCTCCGCCGCCATTTCCGCAAGCATGAACTGGATCGCCTGGTGCTGGGCGATGGGCCGACCGAAGGACTGGCGCTGCTGGGCATACCTGACCGCCGCCTCCAGCGCCGCCTGCCCTATGCCGATGCACTGGGCCGCAATAATAATCCGGCTGGAGTCCAGTATCTCCATAGCATACCTGAAACCCCGCCCTTCCTCTCCCAGCAGGTTAGCCGGGGGCACGGGGGTATTCTGGAACACCAACTCTGCGGTGTTGGAGCCCCTCATTCCCATCTTGCCATGCTGTTTGTAAGCCTGGAACCCCGGAGCGCCCCGCTCGACGATGAAAGCGCCGATGCCCCGGTGCCCCTGGCTGGGGTCCTGGTTGGCAAACACCACTATGTTCTCTGCGACATCTCCGTTGGTGATGAAAATCTTGCTGCCATTGAGGTAATAGTTGCCGTCGCGCATAGCCGCCGTAGTCTGGAGGGCGGCGGCGTCGGAACCCCCGCCGGGTTCGGTCAGCGCCCACCCCGCCAGCACATCCCCCCGGGCCAGGGGAGGGACGAACTTCATCTTCTGTTCCTCGTCCCCATACTGGTAGATGGTCTGGGTTGCCAGCGATAGGTGGGACACGAGGGTCACGCTGGCGGCGGCGTCGCCCCTGGCCACCTCCTCTTCCACGATAGCCATCTGCCGGTAGCCTCCGCCGCTGCCACCATAGGCCGGGTCTATGCCCACTCCGGTGAGGCCCAGGGCAGCCATCCCATTCCAGTTCTCCCAGGAGAACTCCTCCTTTTCGTCGAGTTCCCTGGACCGGGGGGCAAGTTCTTTGTCGGCGAATTCCCGCACTGCGGTCTGCAACATTCGCTCTTCTTCAGTTAGCAACAGGTCTGCCATTGTGTACCTCCTGAGTATAATGACTTGATAGACTATTGTCCCGGTGTACCGCTTACCCCGCCAGCCATCTTGTTACGGGCGTGGGGATGGCCCATAGACTCGAAGACCATGTTTTGCGGCTCCGTCACCCGGAGCGTGGCGTCGAAGATTTCCAGGCCGACGATGTTGCCTTCTTCATCGTAGTCGGCGACGATGCCCTCGCAAATCTCGTCACTTTCCTTGATGAGGGCCTCCTTGATCCTGATGACCAGAATGTCCACATCAGGGGAATAGGTTACTTTCATGCTTGCAGTCTCCCGCGCCGGTATTTGTCAGGCCTGGATGTCGCATAGATAGTAAAAATCAAGAGTCCCTTCTTAAAACGCCATAAACTCCCCCTGCTCGCCGAAAACGCCCCGGAGGACATCACATATCTCGCCGATGGTGCAGTAGCTCTCAACACAATCCAGGATTGCAGGCACGGTATTGTCCTCGGACCGGGCTGCCTCCTCCAGGCGAGCCAGAGACCTTTTCACCGATTCATTGTCCCGGTCCTTGCGAAGCTGGCGGAGTTGGTCTATCTGGTGCCGGGCCGTCTCATGGTCTACTTTTAGCAGGCCGGAGATGGGCGGGGCATCGGTGACGTAGCGGTTCACCCCCACCACCACCTTTTTGCTGGACTCCACCGCCTGCTGGTGCTTGTAGGCTGCGTCGTGTATCTCTCTTATCTGGTAGCCCTGCTCCAGGGCGGAGATAGCCCCTCCCATGTCGTCAATCTTATCAATGTAGCTGAAGGACTCCTCCTCCAGTTGGTTGGTGAGATTCTCTATATAGTAAGACCCTCCCAAGGGGTCCACCACGTCCCCCACGCCGTTTTCGTGGGCAAGTATCTGCTGGGTGCGGAGGGAAAGCTGCACCGACTCCTCGGTGGGCAGGGCCAGGGCCTCATCCCTGGAGTTGACGTGGAGGGACTGGGTGCCTCCCAGGACGGCTGCCAGGGCCTGGATGGTGGAGCGGATGAGGTTGTTGTCCGGCTGCTGGGCGGTGAGGGTCACGCCGGCGGTCTGGGTGTGGAACCGGAGCATCCACGAGCGGGGATTTTGCGCCCCAAACCGCTCACGCATTATCCTGGACCACATACGGCGGGCGGCTCGGAACTTGGCTATCTCCTCAAAGAGATTGTTCTGGGCTACGAAGAAGAAGGACAGGCGTCCGGCGAACTGGTCCACGTCCAGGCCCGCGTCAACCGCCGCTTGGACATAGGCTATAGCATCGGCAAAGGTAAAGGCCAGTTCCTGAACTGCGGTGGCCCCCGCCTCCCGCATGTGGTAGCCGCTGATGCTGATGGTGTTCCACCGGGGCACCTCCTGGGAGCAATACTTGAACACGTCTACAATCAGGCGCATGGAGGGCCTGGGGGGAAAGATGTAGGTGCCCCGGGCGATATACTCTTTCAGGATGTCGTTCTGGATGGTGCCGTCCACCTTCTCCAGGGGCACCCCCTGCTTTTTGGCCACGGCTATGTAGAAGCACAGTAGGATGGAGGCGGTGGCGTTTATGGTCATGGAGGTGCTTACCCTGTCCAGGGGGATGCCGTCCATGAGGGCCTCCATATCCCTGAGGCTGCTTATGGGCACACCTACTTTGCCCACCTCTCCCGCCGCCAGGGGATGGTCCGAGTCATAACCTATCTGGGTGGGCAAGTCGAAGGCCACCGAGAGGCCCGTTTGGCCCTGCTCCAGGAGATATTTGTAGCGCCGGTTTGACTCCTCGGCGGTGGCATAGCCCGAGTACTGGCGCATCGTCCACACCCGGCCCCGGTACATATTGGGCTGCACCCCGCGAGTAAAGGGGAATTCCCCTGGGAAGCCCAGGTCCCTATCGTGGTCAAACCCTTCGGCGCCCACGTCCTGGGGACCATAGACCACGTCCTGCCGGATTCCCGAATCCGTTTCAAACTGCTCCTGGCGCTCAGGGAACCGCTTGACCACAGGAGCCAGGGTATTCTCCCTCCACTCCTCTTTGTTATGGCTGGTGGTCATGGGGGCCTCCTTATGAGTATGAGATGAATATGAGTGGGTATAAGATGCGTGGTCTCCATTTTTGGAGACCTTTGCCCAACCGTCATTCCGGCGTAGGCCGGAATCCAGGGGCGGGGTGCCCAGTTTGGACAGGGATGTATCCTCTCCCGACGCCCTACACGGGCAGCACGGGTTCCGTGTGCTCCGCCGGGACCTCCACGCCGAAGGTGTTCATGTTGAAGGCCAGGATGGCATAACAGCCCAGGAGGTTGGTAAGCTCGGTCAACCCCCTCACGCCAAACTGGGCCAGGGCCGCGTCAAAGGTAGCCTGGCTGACTCGATTGGTGCGGAAGAACTCCCGCGCGTAGTTGAGAACGATGGCCTCGTCATCCGCCAGGTTGGTAAGCTCCCTCTTCTCCCGCAGGTTGTCAACTATGTCGTCCCGCAGCCCTTCCCTGCGGCCTGCGGCGGCGTGGGCGTTCCAGATGAACACGCAGTCCAACTCCCGGGCCGTGGTGATCATAGCCAACTCCTGAATCCTCTGGGGCAGGGAAGAGCCGTTGCGCAGGTATCCCCTCAGCTCTTCCTCCCGCGACGCAATCTCCGGGACGTGGAGAATGACCGAGAAGGGGCCCCCCGTTGGCACATTGCCCCCCCGCTGCTGTACGAACTCGTCGAAAATAGCTCTCTGGTCTTCCGGGACGCTCTCTCTGGTGACAGAAGGTATCCTTGCCATTATATCCCCCTTATGCTTCTTGAGAATAATTCCAAACGCTGACACGATTATAGGCAAGCAGCAAAGAGCGGTCAACGCCTGCGAGGGTAGTGGCTAGTAGTTAGTGGTCAGTGGATAGGACAGCCTTGGGCAGGTGTGGGGGTAGCCTTACACTCTCCCTATCCACTAACCACTCCCTGTGCTATACTCCCCTCCATGAGCCAAGAGACGCAAAGGCCCCTGGTTGGCGTGGGGGTGGTATTCCTGATGGAGGGCAAGGTGTTTCTCGCCAAACGCCAGGGTTCTCACGGCGAGGACACCTGGGCGTCGGCGGGGGGGAACCTGGAGATGGGGGAGTCCCTGGAGGACTGCGCCCGACGGGAGGCGATGGAAGAACTGGGGCTGTCGGTAGGCGGCCTGCGCTTCCTCTGTGTCAGCAATATCATCGCCTACGGCAAGCACTACGTAGATGTTGAGTTCCTGGGGGACATCGGCGACCAGGAGCCCCGGCTGGCTGAGCCGGAAGCCTTCTCGGAGTCCGGCTGGTTTCCCCTGGACGACCTGCCCCAGCCCCTCTTCGAGGCGGTCCGGTATGCCCTCGACAGCCTAGCCAGCGGCCAGAACTATTACGCCGGATATTAGCAGGCAGTCATCCGTGCGGGGCGTCCTATACCCTGCCAGGCCCTTGGATTCCGGCGTAGGCCGGAATGACGGTTAGGCAAAGGTCTCTATCCCAGGAAATCCATTTCTGATGGGCATACAGCCTTGAGCCTCGGATATTCATGTGATACACTAAATAGGTATTCCGTCGCCAAGCGTAAGTGCACTCCTTCCCCAGTAGCTCAGCGGTAGAGCGGGCGGCTGTTAACCGCTAGGTCGCAGGTTCGAATCCTGCCTGGGGAGCCAACCTAATCTGCCCCAACATAGACCTCAGCGCTTCCTGCCACTACCCCGCTCCTGCATCATCCCCGCCGGTGCCCATGCCGACACTCACCAGCACATCCACCCCCTTGCCGGTACTTTGCCCACGCCTGCATCCCATTGCGCACCAGGGCATCGGTAGTGTCCCCCATCATTGTATCGAATCATAATGGTTTGCTATAATCACGGCCTTACACAAGATGGAATATTCCATTTCTGCAACTGCGCAACATCCTGATGCTGGGACCTCAATCTCCAGGCGAGCAGAGGGGAAATGCCGTCATTCATAGCCAAGAGGATTGTCCTGTTTGTCCCAACCCTGGTCCTCGTCACCATAATCGTCTTCGTCCTCCTCCAAGTCGTACCACAAGACCGGGCGGCGGTATTTTGTGGCCCGATCGAGTGTGACGATGCAAGGATACTGGCGTTGAAGGCCGAATTTGGAACGGACAAACATATCCTCGTCCAGTACGGCGACTGGTTCATCAACATGTGGCGCTTGGACTTTGGCATTTCCTTTTATTCTTATGGCCAAGGATATGTGCCGGCCTGGGATGACATCAGGGCCAGGTTGCCCTTCACCCTGGAGTTGGCCATCCTGGCAATGCTCATGGCAGCAGTGGTGGCCGTCCCCCTGGGCATGGCATCTGCCATAACCCGGGGCGCGAGGATAGGCCACACGGCCAGGGTTATAGCTACCATGTGGGCATCCCTCCCGAATTTCTGTGCGGCCATCCTGCTAATCTTCCTGCTGGTGAAGGGTTTCAATTGGCTACCTGCCCAGGACTACGCAGTCCTGTGGAGTAACCCTGGGACCAGCTTGATGCAAATGGTATTCCCAGCGTTGGCTTTGAGCTTTGCCGCCATGGTGCCTATCGGAAGTGCAGCCCGATGGGCGATGATGGAGGCGTTAGGGGAGGGAGATACCCTCAGGATGGGAGGCGATGGCCCTGGGCTACGGGCAGTGAAGTACCGCCATGCTCTGAAGAAAGCCCTTCTGCCTGCGGTGATCATCGGCGGATATGAATTTGGCCGACTGCTGGCAGGAGCTGTGATAATAGAAGT
This sequence comes from Dehalococcoidia bacterium, assembly GCA_965219725.1. Lineage (GTDB taxonomy): Bacteria > Chloroflexota > Dehalococcoidia > Lucifugimonadales > JAGWBF01 > CBDCOF01. The sequence continues at coordinate 69,299 of CBDCOF010000002.1, forward strand.
CTTATTCTACGTCCCCGGCATGGGCGAGCTCCTGTGGGAATCAGTGGTACGCCGAGATTTCCCCATGGTCCAGGGGACAATAATAGTGGCCGTCGTGGTGGTGATAGCATGGAACCTGGCCCTGGACGCGGCCCACGCCTGGGTGAACCCCAGGATACGCTATTCCTGAGCGCGGGCCACGATTCATAATACGGGGAGTGCCCCATGAGGAGTACGGCATCGCCAGGTAACTCCATGAGACGGGTCCTGCGTCCGGCATTGACTCTTTTGATGTTGCTGCTTCCAGTGATATTTATGGGTAGTACCGCTTGTGGCAATGGGAATGGAAGCGACTATCTTAATGATGGGCAAGCTCAATTCACGCCTCAGTGGTCACCCGACGGGTCACACATAGTGTTCACCCTGGGCAACGATTGGAATGGCGAGATATACGTTGCCGCATCCGATGGTTCGAGGGTACGACGGATATCTGAGGAAAGCGAAATATATTATTCCCCGGACATCTCTCCCGATGGTACTCGCATAGCATATACCACGAGACGTTACCCGGAGGAAGGCAATTTTTGGTGGGGGGATGAGGTTATCCCCCGTAGCTTTGAGATAGCGACATCGGGGCTGGACGGGTCGGACACCATCAGGCTAACAAAGGACTCAGCCGATGATACATCACCAGCATGGTCACCTGATGGTAGCCGCATCGCCTTCGTAAGATACAACAATAGGCGAGAGGACGGTATCTACACCATGGCCTCAGACGGCTCCGACCTGCGCTGGGTCCTGCGTTTCCGCAGTATAGAGTATCCCCATGAGCGTTCGGGACCCATGTGGTCTCCCGACGGGAAGAAGTTGGCCTTTATCATTAAGGAGTATGTGGGAGGAGGATCGAATAGAGACGTTCTCTACACCATGGGCGCCGACAGCTCGGGGTTGACCCGCCTGTTGGACATGTCGAACAGAGACTTAGATTTCATTCGGGGGTCACCGGCATGGTCGCCGGACGGCCGGAGCATTGCAGTCATGACCTATGAGAATGGTTATGTCAGAGTGAATACCATCAGCCCTGACGGCTCCGGTATGCGAGAGGTAGCAAAACTACGTTCACGGTCCTATGGTAATCCTAGAAGCAGCCTGTCGTGGTCTCCTGACGGCACGAAGATATTGTTCTCCGACCCAGAAATAAACATTGTCAAAACAGTTGCAGTGGGGCAACATCCCTCCGGCTCCCTTGACGGCTCCGGTATGCTTACAGTCGCAGTGAGGCAATATGCCTCCTGGTCTCCCGACGGTTCACGGATCGCCATAACCTCCGGGAATGTTGGCGCCAAAGAGGACTTCTCCCTGGCAACGATAGCGTCCGACGGGTCGGACCACCGGGTTCTGGTGACCAGGGACGAGGAGGGCAACCTGAAAGCGGCAAATGAGAAATCCAACCTGCTGTGGGTGGTGATGGGGGTAGCTGGGGGCGTCGTCCTGGCCATCATTAGCGTACTTATCTTACTGAGGGTCCTGCGACGATGGCGGCGAGGCCGAGGGCGGCAGGCCATGCCCCCTCCCATCAGGTAGGTGGGGATGTGCTGACGGGCTTGGGGAAGGGGCGTGAGGTGACAAAGGCAGGAACCCACCTCGCGGATTGGCCTGCGGTTGACGATGTACAAGCCCCTTCTATACAATGGTGCGAGGATAAGCCGCTATGAAAAGATAGACCTCTGTCACCAAAATGCCTGGTCACAGCTAGGCTAGGCCCTGGGCCACAGACAGACGCCCCAAGGAGAGTTAATGAGTACGACAACGGGAAACTATACCGAGGAGATGGTGCAGGTGGGGTTTGGCAGGGTTAACGTGATGAAGGGCGGGCAGGGCGCTCCATTGCTCCTCTTCCAGGATGACCTGGGAAGCCCCGGATGGCTGCCTTTCTACGATGAACTAGCCCGCCAATTCACCCTCTACGTCCCCGAACACCCCGGCTTCGGCAAGTCCGAACGCCCGGCCTGGATGCGCAACGTGCGAGACCTGGGTATCGCCCACGCCTGGCTCCTGAAGGTCCTGGGACTGGACTCGGTGCCGGTGGTGGGCATGGGGTTTGGAGGCTGGGTGGCCGCCGAGATAGCTACCATGTCCCAGCAGCAGTTCCAACGGATGGCGCTGGTGAACACCGTAGGGGTGCAGCCCACCGAAGGGGAAATCATGGACCAGTTCTTGCTGGCGGGCGAGGAGTATGTGCGCGCCTGCTTCCACGACCCCGCCAATTTCGAGAAGCTGTACGGCGCGGAGACTACCGTTGACCAGCGGGAGATGTGGGAGATTAACCGGGAGATGGCCGTCCGGGTTGCCTGGAAGCCCCACATGTTCAACCAGGCCCTGCCCCACCTGCTGGGCCACGTGGAGAGCCCTACCCTCGTCGTGTTCGGCGGGGAAGACAAGGTGGTCCCCATCAGCTGCGGCCAGCGCTACGTGGACCTGATGCCCAACGCCAGGCTCCAGGTGCTGCCCGGCGGCGGCCACTGCCTGGAGGTGGAGAAGCCCACCGAGCTTGCGGAGATTGTGGCAGGCTTCGTCAACGAGCAATGAGCCAGGGTAAGTGAGATAGTGAGATAAGGTAAATGACCAGGGTAAATGAGAGGAGGAAACCATGCACCTGATGTACTTTACCGAGCAGCCCATGTCGGCCTACCCCGAGGAGGAGGCCCGCAATGCAGGAGGCATCAGCGCCCTGCTGTTCTCCAACAAACACTTCAACGCCAACGAGGGCAGCCGGCTCTACAACGAGCGGCTGGAGGAGTACGTGTACGCCGAGGAGATGGGCGTGGACGGCATCATGCTCAACGAGCACCACAACGCCCCCTTCTGTATGCAGGCCAGGGTCAATATGTTCGCCTCCATTTTGGCCGCCACCACCCAGAGGGTCAAGATAGTCCTCCTGGGCAACCCCCTGCCCATCAATGACAATCCCATCCAGACCGCCGAGGAACTGGGAATGATTGACATGGTTTCCAGGGGCCGCCTGGTCTCGGGGTTTGTGCGCGGCGGAGGCACCGAGCAGTTCGCCAACAACGCCAATCCGGCCTTCAACCGGGAGAGGTTCGAGGAGGCCCACGACCTCATTGTCAAGATTTGGTCGGAGCCGGGCCCCTTCCGATGGGAGGGCGACCATTACCAGTTCCGGGTGGTCAACCCTTGGTCCCTGCCGGTGCAGAAGCCTCATCCCCGCATCTGGATTCCGGGGGTGTCAAGCATGGAGACGGTGACGTGGGCCGCCGAGCACCGCTACCCCTATATATGCCTGAACACCACAGTCCAGCAGACCAACGACATCTGGGACGTGTACGACAAGGCAGCCGCGGGTGTGGGCTATACCGCCGGCCCGGAGAACCGGGGATACCTGATCCGCTGCCACGTGGCCGATACCGAGGAGAAGGCCATGAGGAACGCACGGGAGTTCATGTGGATGCTGGGAGAGTTCACCGGCCTGGGACACCCGGTGTGGTTCAGCCCTCCGGGTTACAGTTCCGCTGACTCCCGCAGGCGCAGGGCCTCCAGCCAGATCGCTCGCCGGGCCGACGCCTTCGAGCAGCAGATTGAGGACCGGAGCATCATCGCCGGCACCCCGGACCAGGTTATCAATACCCTCCGGTCTATCCTGGAGGATACCCGTCCATCCATCCTCGCCCTGTGGGGCAACGATGGCAAGGTAAGCCATCAGGACTCTATGGACTGCATCCGGCTCCTGGGCCAGGAGGTTATGCCGGCGGTGCGGGAGATTGGCAATGAGCTTGGCCTCAACAGCCCCTTCGACCTGGACACCCCTGCGAGCCTGGCCCTAACCCCCAGGGAGGCGCTTAATCCCGTCCAGGCCTGATGGAAAGCATCTATCACGGAGCGCAAGTCAGCATGGATGACCGGGCCGGGCCGCTGCCAGCCGTAACCGGCGCTGTAGCGGCTTTGTCGCCCACATCCCCACGCTGACCAGGACCGGCTATTTGCCGGTCCTTATTATCTCAAAAGCATGGAGGACAGGATGGCGGACACCACCACCCGGCTGCTCCCAGACCTGCGGGCCTGCGCCGTTGCCAGGGCCGTCGGCGACGCGGCCCATCCCCATACAGTCATCCTGTTCGGCTCCCGGGCTAGGGGAGACTTTACCCAGGACTCGGATATAGACCTGCTTATCATCACCGGCCCACGCAATGTGAGCCATGAGGAGTACCAACGGAACAGCGCGACGGCCCACCAAAAAGCAAGGGAGGTTTACGGCCACTCCGTAGGCGTGGACCTGGTGCACCTGACCGAGGAGGAGTTCCACCACTACCGCCGGGCCAGAAACCACGTGGCAGGCCAGGCCGTCCGGGACGGCTTTGACGTGAACGGAGAGAAAGTGACCTACGACAACCCGGACCCCACCAACTGGCCCGACATACGACAGCGAATCATCAACGCCGAGCGGGAACTCCGCGACCTGGAGGTCCTCATCGAGGACCCCCGCTCTTCTCAGGAGAAGATTGGGTTCACCGCGCAACAGGCGATAGAGAACGTGCTGAAGGGGTGGATTTCAGCCCTGGACGACGATTACCGGAACACCCACGACCTGGCAGACCTGGCGGCGATAGTGCGGAGGCACCCCGAAGAGACCAACACCCCCGCCGGAGAACGCCTGGCGTGGCTGACCGACTATGCCGTAATCTACCGCTATCAAGGAGCGCAGGTCCAGATGGACGACCGGTTCGAGTTGTTCTTTGCAGTAACCGAGACCGTGGAGGCCATCATCGCCCACATCCGCGCGCTTACCGGGGCAGGGGAATAACAGGTCTCCTCACCCATCTCAAAAGCATGGAGGACAGGATGGCGGACACCACAACCCGGCTGCTCCCCGACCTGCGGGCCTGCGACGTTGCCAGGGCCGTCGGCGACGTAGCCCATCCCCATACCGTCATCCTGTTCGGCTCCCGGGCCAGGGGAGACTTCACCCAGGACTCGGACATAGACCTGCTAATCATCACCGGCCACCGCCATAAGAGCCGTGATGAGTACCAGCGAAACAGCACGGCGGCCCACCAAAAAGCAAGGGAGGTTTACGGCCACTCCGTAGGCGTGGACCTGGTGCACCTGACCGAGGAGGAGTTCCACCACTACCGCCGGGCCAGAAACCACGTGGCAGGCCAGGCCGTCCGGGACGGCTTTGACGTGAACGGAGAGAAAGTGACCTACGACAACCCGGACCCCACCAACTGGCCCGACATACGACAGCGAATCATCAACGCCGAGCGGGAACTCCGCGTTCTGGAAGACTTGGTAGAGGCGAATTCGGCCCGGGAAGCCATCGGGTTCCACGCCCAGCAGGCCATAGAGAACGCGCTGAAGGGGTGGATTTCAGCGTTGGATGATGATTACCGGAACACCCATGACCTGGCAAACCTGACGGCAATAGTGCGGAGGCACCCCGAAGAGAACGACACCCCCGCCGGAGAACGCCTGGCCTGGCTGACCGACTATGCCGTAATCTACCGCTATCAGGGGGCACAGGTCGAGATGGACGACCGCTTCGAGTTGTTCTTTGCAGTAACCGAGACGGTAGAGGCCATCATCGCCCGCATCCGCGCGCTTACCGGGGCCGGGGAATAACAGGTCTCCTCACCTATCTCAAAAGCATGGAGGACAGGATGGCCGACACCACAACCCGGCTGCTCCCCGACCTGCGGGCCTGCGCCGTTGCCAGGGCCGTGGGCGACGTGGCCCACCCCGACACCGTCATCCTATTCGGCTCCCGAGCCAGGGGAGACTTCACCCCCGACTCGGACATAGACCTGCTTATCATCACCGGCCACCGCCACAAGAGCCGTGATGAGTACCAGAGAAACAGCGCGGCGGCCCACAGCAAGGCCAGGGAGGTTTACGGCCACTCCGTAGGCGTTGACCTGGTGCACCTGACCGAGGAGGAATTCCACTACTGCCGCCGGGCCAGAAATCACGTGGCAGGCCAGGCCGTCCGGGACGGCTTTGACGTGAACGGAGAGAAAGTGACCTATGACAACCCGGACCCCACCAACTGGCCCGACATACGCCAGCGCATCATCAACGCCGAGCGGGAACTCCGCGCTCTGGAGATTTTGGTAGAAGGAAACGCCGACCAAGAAACAATCGGGTTCCACGCCCAGCAGGCCATTGAGAACGCGCTGAAGGGGTGGATTTCCGCCTTGGACGACGAATACCGGAACACCCACGACCTGGCAGACCTGGCGGCAATAGTGCGGAGGCACCCCGGAGAGACCGACACCCCCGCCAGAGAGCGCATGGCCTGGCTGACCGCATACGCCGTGAGATACCGCTATGAGGGGGCGAGGGTCGAAATGGAAGACCAGTTCGAGTTGTTCTTTGCAGTAACCGAGACGGTAGAGGCCATCATCGCCCGCATCCGCGAGCTTGCCTGAGGCTGCCCATTATTTCCATCTCATCACATGAACTGCGGAAGGCCCTGCGTAATCAATATGTAGAGCACCGCCAGGGCCACCACAACGCCCAGTCCCACCAACCGGCGAGGTATGCCAAAAGGCCCCCGCCTTATGAGGAGCAATACCAGCAGGGTCTTGAAACCCAGGCCCAGCAGGCGCCGGAATATCCCAACCCGGCCTCTGCGCTGAGCAGCGCGGTATTCCCAGGGCGGCGCTTCATCCCCCGTTCTCGATGCCCATACGCCCCGGTGTGCCCGCTTGGCCTCCTGCTCTGCTGCCCCGAAGCCCAGGTCCCGCCCCCCGTAACGCTGGTACCAATAGGCGTGGCCGGAGCGTATCATAGCCACATTTACCGAGTTGGTCCGAGGCTGGCCCTTCCGGTATAGCAAGCCGACCACCCGGTCATAACGGTCAAAGTCTATAACTTCCATACGCAGGCGGCGGCTGCCTTGTACCAACTCCGCCAGGGCTGCCGTTGATTCCCGGCCATAACCTTGCCTCAACTCCGGGGCGTCAATCCCATACAGGCGCACCCGAAAGGGCGACGTGAACCAGCCCCAGAAGCCAAGGCGTTTCACTTCGAGGGTATCGCCATCCACCACCCGCAACACCCGCACGTTAATTGTCTCGCCGACTCGGACCATAGCCCCAACCTAACCGGAACAGGGATGACTGTCTGACCACAGAGGCTAAGCCTCCACCGCCGCCTTGATCCGGCGCAGGGCATCAAGATGGTCGTCGGGGGAGGCCAAGCCTGCTCTCATGGTATTCACCATGAGGCGGGTTGCCCCGGCGCCCTCCCATGCCTTGGCCTGGCTTGCCCATAGCTCAGGGTCTCCGCCGGCGACGCTGAGACGGCCCTCGATGCCTATGGAGTCAGGGTCTCGTCCCGCCTCCCTTGCGTAGCTGCGCATCCGCTCCAGGGTCTCCACTCCCTTCTCGTCGGGGTTGAACAAGGGGAACCAGCCGTCGGCGGTACGGGCAATCCTGCGCAGGGCCGACTCCCGGGGAAGGGGCGGGCCGGCCTGGGTTGACCTGGATGGGTCGCCGAAGCCTATCCAAACGGGAATAGGACGCTGGACCGGCAGGGGCTTGATTCCCGCATGGGTTATCCGGTGCCACCGGCCACTGTAGTTGACCACCTCCTGGGTCCAGAGGGCCCGCATCACCTCTATCTGCTCCTCGCTCCGCCGCCCCCGGTTATGGAAGTCCTGGGCCAGCGCCTCGTACTCAACGTGGTTCCATCCCACGCCTATGCCCAGCCTCAGCCGTCCCCCGGAGAGCACGTCCACCTCTGCTGCCTGCTTTGCGACCAGGGCCGTCTGCCTCTGCCCCAGGATAAGCACCGCCGTAGTTAGCTCCAGGCTCTTTGTGAAGGCGGCCATATACGAAAACACCACAAAGACCTCGTGGAACATATCCCTGGAAGTGTAAGGGCCTGTCCAGGGCTGATGGAACCCGGTATCGGCGCCCAGGACGTGGTCGTATATGACCAGGTGGGAGTAGCCCATATCCTCCACTGCCTGCACGTAGTCGCGCACCGCTCCGGGGTCGGGGCCGATTTCGGTCTGTGGGAAGACTGCGCCCAATCGCATAGCGCCTCCTTGATACTTATTCAATCTACTTACCCGGAGGGACGGGCACACCGGGAATCTTCATGGGGATGCGGAAAAGCTCGTCGAAGGTGGTGATAAACAGGGTCCGCATGTCGTCACCGCCCCAGCCTACGTTGGTAGCCTGCTTGTCCTCTCCCACCAGCACCGTCCCCAGGTGCTTCCCGCTGGGGTCTATAATCCACACGCCGCCGGAGGCGGTGCAGTAGACGTTGCCCTCCACGTCCACCTTCATGCCGTCGGGAACGCCCCTGCGCGTACCCCGCACATCGCAGAAGACCCGCTCCGAGGCCATGTCCAGGGTCCCGGTGGGGTTCATGTTAAAGGCCCTTATGTGCCCCCTGCGGGAGTCGTCCACGTACAGAACGCTCTCGTCAACGGAGAAGGCCAGGCCGTTGGGAGCGGCGAAGTCCCTGGCCAGCAGGGTCATAATCCCCAGGTCTGCCGATACCCTGAAGACGCCGGAGAACTCCAGGTCCATCTCCGGGTTCGGCCCGCCGGGGTCGGTGAAATATATGCTGCCGTCGGACTTGACCACCACGTCGTTGGGGCGGTTGAGCCTCCTGCCCCGGTAGTTGTTGGCTATGACGGTAGTGCTCCCGTCGTGCTCGATGCGGGCCACCCTCCGAGCGCCCTGCTCACAGGCTACGATTCGGCCCTGGAGGTCCCTGGTGAGGCCGTTGGCGTAGTGGGTAGGCTCGTGGAACAGGGTTATACCCTCGCCCTCAGCCCACTTCATCCGCCAGCCCCGGCTGATGTCGCTAAACAGGAGGTATCCACCCTCTTTTATCCACACGGGCCCCTCGGCGCAGGGGTAAATCCCGTCCTGGAGAGACCATCCCGCGCTGTAGCCTGTGCCAAGTTCCTCAATCTCCTGGTCCAATGAAACGATGCGCTCCAACTCTGGGGCGACCTGCTCTATAGGCATCATACCCTCCCTGTTTTGCTGATGTCATTTTGGGGAGTAGGGTCAGGGGCAGGTTTGAAACCTACCCCTACGGGCGTATTACATCTATCCAAGCTCAGATATTAGCATACTCACAGCCTGGCAGTCCCTACAGTCCTCCAGGCCGGCGGGAGGGCTGTCCATCTCGCTAATCTGCCTGGCTTTCCGCAGCAACGGCGGGACCACCCTGTCGGGCTTCACGCTGACGGGCACCACCCTGGCCCTGAACCCCATAGAAAACCCCTGACCATCAATGACGTGGGGACTCTCGACCGCCTCCTCATCGGTGACGGGTTCCATGTACACCAGGGCCAGTTGGCCCACAGGCGACACCTTGTAAGGGGACTCAGGCATGTGTTCGCCTATGTAGGCATAGGCATTTAGCTGGGCCTCATACACCTGCTTCTGCGCCTGCTGACCGGGGGTATTATACCGGCTGGTCTTGTAGTCCAGGATGGCATAAGAGCCGCCCTCCATCCTGAAGACGGCATCCGGCTCGCCCCTCAGGGTGACACCCGTGCCTTCGTCGGATACCTTGAACCTGGACCAGTGAGGAGGCTTGATAAGCTCCTCAACTTTGCCCAACTCTTGCAGCCACGAGGGGAGGGAGCTTTCCCGGTGGAAGTAGCTTCTGACTATGCCCTTGTTATAGCTGTCAATGGAGCTAAATATGCCGGGAAAGGACTGGTAGGGCAGCGATTTCACCCGGAGCCGCACCCACGCACAGCGAAGGCATAGCCGCCGGGAACCGAACCGGGCCACCTCGGTGGCGGAGATAGTCAGGGACATATATAACTCCTGTTGGCTGCGGCGTTACACATTTCTATAAATTCGGGTTACACGTCGGGCGCAACCCGGCCGGAGGCGAAGAGCCACATGCGGGCTATCTCCGGCCCCATGAACTTGAAGGTCTTTCTGAGGGCCCTCTGGAGGGTCGCCAGGTCGTCGCCCTCCAGCACCCGGTAGTACCAGTTGCAGAAAGAGCCGTGCTCCTGGCGGATAGCCTGGACTATGCGGGCGTTGGCTACGCACGCCTCCACCTTCTTGCGGTTGCGAATTATAGAGGCGTCCTTGAGCAGGTCTTCTATGTGCCCCGGCCCCATAGCCGCCACGTCGTCTATCCGCCAGTGGTGGAAGGCATTGCGAAAAGCGTCCCGTCGGGCCAGGATCATTCGCCAGTTGAGGCCCGCCTGAAACACCTGGAGGCTCATAACCTCAAACAGGGCATCGTCGTCTTCCACCTGCCTGCCCCACACCTCTGTAGCGTACCACTCCATCAGAGGGTTGCCCCGCGCCCACTCGGGCATTTCGCGGTCCTCATTGTCTGGCCCTGCGCCACCTGACGGGGGCATAGTACCTCCCTCATTAGGCCCACCGGCGGCCACCGGTTGGATTGCCTATTGGATTGAACAATTGCCCATAGGATATTCAGTGAGATGGGGAAATTCAAGTAGGGGCGGGGGCAGCCTAGCCCGGTTGTCGGTAATAGCCTCGGGTCTCAGGGGGCGCCACAGAACGGTAGGCCAAGCTCGTGAAGGTCGTTTTTAGATGTATCTCGCAAGCCCTCTGGAATACACCCTGTGAACTGGTTTCCCCTGAGGAACAGCCCCTCCAGGTCAGTGAGGCTTGCAAGCTCGGGGGGTATCTCTCCACTTAATTGATTCATACTGAGGTCTAGGATTTTGATGCCGCCCAGGTTCCCCAGCTCGGGGGGTATCTGCCCGCTCAGATTATTCCGACTGAGGTTCATCTGATAGGAGTTGGTAAAGCTACCTAGCTCAGGCGGTATCTCCCCACTCAGTTGATTCCCATGAAGGTCCAACACCCTGAGTTTCACAAGGCTCCCCAGTTCCGAGGGTATGTTCCCACTCAACCGGTTATTACTGAGTTCCAGCGAGCCGAGGCTCGTCAGATTTCCCAGTTCAGACGGTATGCTCCCACTCAGACGGTTTTCCCAAAGGCGTAGAACTTCGAGATTGGAGAGGTCTCCTAGCTCAGGTGGTATCTCCCCAGTCAACTGGTTCTTCCCGAGGTCCAGCCAGGTAAGCTCAGAGAGTCCGCCCAGTTCGGCGGGTATCTCCCCACTTAGTTGGTTTCTCGAGAGCCTGAGGCTCTCGAGATTGGTGAGGTCCGCTAGCTCGGGAGGTATCTCCCCGGTCAGTTGGTTGACCTGAAGGTCTAGGACTGGCAGACTGCTCATGCCCGCCAGTTCAGACGGAATATCTCCGCTCAATTGGTTCTCGAAAAGGTACAATCCCTGGAGGTTGGTGAGGTTGCCTAGCTCACGGGGTATCTCTCCACTTAGCTGGTTCCTACCAAGGAACAGCGTTATGAGTTTGGTGAGGCCCCCCAGTTCGGGCGGTATCTCTCCAATCAGCGAGTTTACCGCTAGGTATAGGCTCCTGAGGTCGGAGAGGCTTCCCAGTTCAGGGGGCATCTCGCCTGCCAGCTCATTTCGATCCAGGTCCAGTATCCGAACACGGCCCCCCGGCTCAGTAGCTACACCGTGCCATGCGCCCAGGGGCGCGTTGCTCACCCAGTTTCCGTTGTTTACCCAGTCCTCCCCGTTGGTCGCATGGTAGAGCGCTGCCAGCGGAGGTAAATCCGGGGCATCTGCTAGGACTGCATCGACAATGGGTCCACCATGATAGCGGCGGTAGGCAGTCTTGAAAACCTCTTCACTCCCCGGTGGCGTGTTTGATAGGAAAGCATAGTATATGGTCTCCTCATTGAGATATACGAAGAACAGCGATTGGGCATACAGGTCCCTCAAGGCCGCAGATACGGCCTCCGGCCCCAGGGCCATGTACATCCCCAGCAGGAATTGCTCGCCAAGGTCATAGTCACACTGCTTTCCCCCATAGTCGGCGATGTGCTGCTGAATGTTCTCCTTGCTGCATCCTCCATAGGACTCCAGGTAGGATAGACGCTTTTCAAGCTCTTCCGCACTGGCCCGGGCCACCGTGTAGGTCTCCAAGAAATTCGCCGTGCCCTCGGAGAGCCAACTGGATCCGTGTAAATGGTAGTGGTGGCCTATTTCGTGGTAGAGGGACCTCTTTGAAGGACCGGACTCAGAGTTGTCTGCTAGTATAAGTGCGGTTATATAGGCCGCCTCCACACCACCGGACATATTACTAGCAAGCTTTCCTCCTACACTCCAGATGTCCGGCTCAACAAGAAGCAAAATTACGTCACTTACAGGAAACGGTGCGCCCATGAACTCTTCTATAGCTCGTACGCCCTCTTCCAACGTTGCAAACGTGTGGTCGTCCGGCGGGAACGGAGTGTGCCTGACAACAACAAGCCCCACATCGCCAGCCAAGGGAAGCGTAACGGGTACCGATACAACATAATGGGTCTCAATGAGAGCTTGTCGAAAGTCCTCGGCACTGGAGACAATGGCATACAAGAGCGCTGCTTCCAAATCATCCAAACCGTCGCTGAACCATGATTGGCTGGCGAGTTGTGCCAACAAATCAGCGCCCGTGGTACTCCCAGGCAGGTCCAAGACCAAATGGCTTAGGATGTTCAGAGCGTATTCGTCCCGTTGTCGAAAAGGCGGCCCCATGAATGGTTCCCCGATGACTCGCCGCGCCAATGCCAGGTTACTTCTGGCTAGGTCGCGGAGGTCCACGAGGGCATATTCCTCTACCGTCGGCATGTCGTCGGGTACCCACCACAGAGCAAGCACATCCTTCGCCAACTCCGGGTCTTCATCCATAATCCCGCGTATACCGGAAATGGCAGATGATTCACCTGCGGTAATGCCGTCCCTGATCCAAGGGAAGCTCAGCATTAAAGCCGCCGACTCTTGGTCGACGGAGGATATGGCTTTTAGATCGGCGGCTGCGAACCTCTCCCACTTCGTGATTCCATCGGCAAGCCAGGGCATCGCGTCAATTGCGTCAGGTTCCGGTGTGGGTGTAGGAGTAGGTTCTGGCGTTGGCGTTGGCGTTGGTGTCGGCGTATGGGTAGGAGTGGGGATCGGTGTGAGCGTGGGGGTAGGTATGGGCGTACGGGTAGCGTTTGGCATGGCTGTGGGTCCCGGCGTTGGCGTCGGCGATGGTGTCGACGTGAGAAGAACGGTGGATGTCGGTGTCAGGACCGGCCCCGGCGTGTCTATAGGCTCAGCTGTTGGGGTTGCTCCGCCGGCGCAGCCTGCAAGGATAAGGACGGCTGCCAGAAGGGACGGGGCAACTACCGCAGCAGGGGCGAGGTGCAGAACATAGCCCGCAACCCGGCAGGCCGCATCTATCTTCATCCTGGCCCTCCCCGCATCCGCTCTTGGGAGCTTTCTCATCTATGCCGGAGGTGGGAGCTTCAGTGCCGTATCTCCCAGAGTGCCAGTATATCACAAATCATTCCGGGCGACGCGGCGGGCAGAGGACAGGTCAGGGTCTTTCAATTGTCTGGGGAAATCCCCTCTCCCTCTGGGAGAGGGTTAGGGTGAGGGTGTTCCAGCCCAGGAAACCTCTGCTGATGCGAAGGATTCCCCCCTCACCCCGGCCCCCTCCCTCCAGGGAGAGGGAGAATTAAAAGACCCCAGAGGACAGGTCCAGCGGGGCCTCCCAAGGGATTGACAGTGTTGGGATGTGCTACTACACTCCCTCTTGTTTGAGATAAGGAAACCTTGTATCACCCCATCGTTATGATATTACTATGGCGCTACTATGGAGGGAGTTAAGTTATGTCACAGAGCGACCTGATGCTGATGGCGCACCTGCTGCGCCGGGCCGGGTTTGGCGCATCGAGAGACGAGCTTGAGGAATACACCGCTATGGGCTACGAGGCGGCGGTGGAGTACCTGGTAAACCCGGAGCAGGCCCCCGCACCCCAGGAAGATACCCTGCGGCGGTACTACCTGGGCCTGGTGGCCGAGGAGTCCCTGGGATCATGGAACGGGCGCTGGATATACCGCATGATCAACAGCAAGCGCCCCCTGGAAGAGAAGATGGCCCTCTTCTGGCACGGGATATTCGCCACCGGGTTCTCCAAGCACGAGAACGCTTCCGCCGGCCTCCGGCAGATAGAGATGTTCCGCGAGAACTGTCTTTCCGATATGTACACCATCCTCCTGGACCTGTCCAAGAACCCGGCCATGAACTACTGGCTGGACAACTGCGAGAACCACAAGGACTCCCCCAACGAGAACTATGGCCGGGAGCTTCTTGAGTTGTTCTCCATGGGGGTGGGCAACTACTCGGAGCAAGACATCAAGATGGCGTCCAGGGCCTTCACGGGATGGAGCTTCAGGCAGCCCATCCCCCTCTATCCCTTCGGCCACTATCCTTCCGCCTTCGAGTACCGGGAGGACGACCACGACGACGGCGTGAAGACCTTCCTGGGCGAGACGGGGCCATTCAACGGCGAGGACATCATAGACATCATCGTGAAGCAGCCGGCCACTGCCAGGTTCATCGCCCGGCACTTGTACAACTTCTTTGTGGCCGACGAGCCTCAGGTCCCTGCCTGGCCCTATGCGCCCCCCAACGACCCCGAGGCCATTGAGACCCTTGTGCAGGCTTACGCCGAGTCCAACGGCAACATCCAGTCAATCCTGCGGGCGCTGTTCAACTCCGACTTCTTCAAAGAGGCCCAGTTCAAGCGGGTGAAAAGCCCCGTCGAGTTGGTGGTGAGCACCATAAAGCTGGCAGGCACCCACCGTTTCCCCGAGCCGGGCCTGGATGGGCTGTACGCAGCAGCAGGCGCTATGGGACAGCGGCTGATGGACCCCCCCACTGTGGAGGGGTGGCACACCGGCCAGGAGTGGGTTGACGGCGGCACCCTCAACGAAAGGGTCAACTTCTCCGTCAACGAACTGGCAGATTACAGCAAGCCTGGGATTGCGGAGGTTATCGGCAAGCTGAGCGCCCAGGAATCTCCCCTGGCTCCCCAGGAGTTCGTTGACAGGTGCCTGGACCTGGTAGGCCCCATCAGCGTCAGCGATGACACCAGGGCCGGCCTGCTGCGCTATGCCCAGTCGGGCGGCGACCTCCGGTTCGGCACCGAGGACGAGCGGCAGCAGAGCGCATCCCGCATAGGGCGCATGGTCCAGTTGATCGCGGCCTCCAGAGAGTTCCAGTTTGCTTAGAGCGTGTTCACGATCTTTGAAATATGTTAAGTTGAGACTATTACTAGGGGAGGGGTAATCATGTCTCATTCCTATCCCAGCGACATCAGCCGGGAGCAATTTACCCGGATTCTGCCCACGTTGGAGTTGGCCCGCCGCCGGACCAAGCCTCGCACCGTGGACTTGTATGACGTTTTCTGCGGGGTGCTGTATCTCCTGAAAAGCGGATGCCAGTGGCGAATGCTCCCCGTGGACTTCCCCAATTGGCGCACTTGCTACAAATATTTCCAGCAATGGAGCGAGGGTCCCGACCCGGAGAAAGAGTCCATTCTGGAGCAGGTCTTAAAAAAAATTGGTTGGCGCGGCCCGACAAAGCAATGGTCGGAAAGAGCAGACCAGCTTCTGCATAGTGGACTCCCAGAGTGTCAAGAACACGGACAGCGCCGAGCAGAAGGGCTATGACGCGGGCAAGAAGGTGTCCGGAATCAAACGTCACATTGCGGTGGACACTCAGGGGTTGCCCCATGCGATTCATGTGACCACGGCCAACGTCACCGACCGGGCTGGGGCTTTGGCGATGTTTGACGAAAACCGGGCCGACCTCAGCCAAGTACAGCAGGTGCTGGTGGATGGGGGATACACTGGGAAGCCCTTTGCCGCTGGGGTGCAAAGCTTGTTGGGAGCCGGGGTGGAAGTGGTGAAACGCAACGAACTGCACAGCTTCGTGGTGCTGCCGAAGCGGTGGGTGGTGGAGCGGTCTTTCGCCTGGCTGGAGAAGTGCCGACGACTCTGGAAGAACTGCGAACGAAAGCTCAATACCAGTCTGCAAATGGTGGTGCTCGCCCTCGCAACGCTAATCCTAAAAAGATTGTAAACAGGCTCTTAGGGACAGGTTTGAAACCTGCCCAACTATCTAAAATCGGAGACTCGGAATACCCACCAATGGGATACCTATTGAGGAGGAATCTATCATGGCGTCGAACAAGAAGGAGCCGGTGCTGGTGGTGGTGCAGCTAAGCGGGGGGAACGACTTTATGAACACCCTTATCCCCTACACCAACCCCATCTATCACGACTCTCGCCCCACCATCCGGGTGCCCGAAGACCAGGTATTGCCCTTGGATGGACCTGCCGGGGACACCCTGGCCTTCAATCCCAACGTAGCGCCCTTGAAGGAGCTTTATGATGAGGGCAAGGTAGCCGTCATTCAGGGCATCGGCTACGCCAAGCACAACCGGTCCCACTTCCGGGGAATGGACATCTGGCACACCTGCGAACCTGATAAGATAATAAACGAGGGCTGGCTGGGCAGGACCTTGTCAACCCTGGACCCCCAGGGAGAGAACGTCCTCACCGGCGTGAGTTTCGGCAAGGGGCTGCCCAGGGCAATGGCAAAGCCCGGGGTCGCCGTCACCTCCATCAGCGACCTGGACAACTACGGCCTCATGTCGGGCATCTCCGCCCAGGAGCAGAGGGACGAGGCCCTGGACATCTTCAAGCAGATGTACACCCCGGCGATAGGCACGGGAATGGTCATGGACTACCTGGCCCGGACGGGCAACGATGTCCTCAAGGGCGCAGACCTGCTCAAGAAGGCCCCCGAGCAGTACACCTCCACAGTGGAGTACGCCGGCAATCCCATAGCCACCAGCCTGCGGGACGTGGCGCGGGTGCACCTGGCGGGCCTGGGCACCAGGGTCTTCTACACCCAGCACGGCAGCTACGACACCCACGCCACCCAGCTTGCCGTTCACCCCAAGCTCCTGACCGAGCTATCCGGGGCCATCCACGACTTCTTCCAGGACCTGCGGGAGCACGACGCCTCGGAGGAGATCGTGATGCTGGTGTTCACCGAGTTCGGGCGCAGGATCAGGGACAACGGCAGCGGCTGCGACCACGGCTCCGGCGGGGGCGCCTTCATCATAGGCGAGAGGGTCAACGGCGGCCTCTATGCCGAATACCCCTCCCTGGACCCGGACAAGCAGGCCAACGGCGAAGACCTGTCCCACTCCATTGACTACCGGGGAATCTACTCCACCCTCCTTGAGCAGTGGCTTGGGCTGGAGGCGGCCCCCATAGTGGGAGGCAACTACGAGCAGGTACGCCCATTCTCCAACTAGAGTATGTTCGCCAAGCCTTAGAGAGTGTCCAGTGCCAACCGAGTTTTCGACATCTCCCCGGCATTGGCGAAGCTCTAATGCCGAGACAATGGATTCCCGCTTTCGCGGGAATGACGGGTGGGGTGCCTCGTCAAGTTTGCAGACACGCCCTATCCTTCGCCAATTTTAGGTTGATGAAAATAATAGGCAGCCCTTCACTTCGTCATTCCGGCCTCTTATTCTGTCATTCCGGCTTTCGCCGGCATCCAGGGGGAAGGTTAGGATGGAGGTGATACCCCCCACCCCAATCCTACCCCGCAAGGGAGGGAGGAGCGACTTCCTACGGGCAGCCTTCCCACCGTCATTCCGGCGTAGGCCGGAATCCAGGAGTGGGGGATTATCCCTTCCCCCTTCGACAAGCTGACAGGGGTATGTAAAACAGAAGATGTTCCCATGTGTCATTCCGAACGTAGCGAAGCGGAGTGAGGAATCTGAAGTCGTGGCTTTGCAGAAGGCGCATATTTTAGATTCCTCCTCGCTCCGCTCCTCGGAATGACATGGTAAGTAGTTTAATAATAGCCAGCGTGGAGGTGAGAGATGTCCAAAGCACATGCGTTGCTCAGGGCCGGTTTCCCTTACATCAAGTCCATCGGGATGAGGCGGGTCACCTCCGGCCCGGTGGACGTCGCCATCAGCAAAGACGGCACCCTCAACGTCCTGTGCCGCACCGAGCTTGGGACCTACATCAGAAAGTGCTCCTGGGACGACGAGGACCTAGGCACCATCGGCGGCGCCGGGACAGCCGACGGGAGCTTTGTGTGGCCGGCTTCCCTCATTATGGACCAGGATGAAAATATTTACATCTCCGACGAGGCCCTCAACAGGATAACCGTCCTCGGCAGTGACGGCACATTCCTGGGCAAATGGGGAGAGAAGGGCAGTGGAGAGGGCCAGCTAAACCGCCCATCAGGGATGGCTTTCGATGCCCAACGTGAGAACATCTATCTCGCCGACACCCTGAACCACCGCGTCCAGAAGTTTGCCAGGGACGGAGAGTTCCTGGGCAGCTTCGGCAGCTTCGGACACGGGGAAGGGGAATTTGACATGCCCTGGGGCATAGCGACCGACGAGGACGGCGACGTTTACGTTACCGACTGGCGCAACGACCGCATCCAGAAGTTCACCGGCGAAGGCGAATTCGTCTTCCAGATTGGGACCTCCGGTAACGAGAACGGGCAGTTCAACCGGCCTTCGGGGGTCACCGTAGATGCCGACGGCGACATCTACGTCGTTGACCAGGGCAACAACCGGGTCCAGCTATTCAGCCGTGAAGGCCGCTATGTGGAGAAGTTCATGGGCGACTCGGGACTGTCCCGGATGGGGCGGGACTACCTGCGGGCCAACGCCATGGTCCTCCGGCTGCGGGAGATGACCAACCTGGAAGCCCAGAAGCTCTTCCGAGGCCCGGTATCCGTCAAGGTGGACGACCAGTACAGGATGTACGTGACGGACTACGGCTGCCACCGGGTGCAGGTGTACCAGAAGCAGGCCGACCGGCTGGATCCCGAGGATATTCAGCCGCCCCGGAAGTCGCCGTCGCTACAGATAGCGTGACGTGACCTAGCCGTCCGCCTGCTTCAGCCAACCATAGGCAACCTCTGTGGGGGAGATTTAGAGGGACCATAGCCTGTCCGAATCTCCCCTTTGACCTATTTCAGGCATCCCCTGAAATAGCAATGAAGCGCCAACTGGAAACCCTTGGTGACGATGGAAAGCCCATTCCCATATAAGAGGAGAGTGAACAGAATGGCCCTTCCTGACAGAATGAAGTTTGGAACCTTCATGGCCCCCTTCCACTGGACGGGTGAGAACCCAACCGTAGCCCTGCACAGGGACCTGGAGGTGGTGCAATGGCTGGATACCTTGGGATTTGACGAAGCCTGGATTGGCGAGCACCACAGCGCAGGGTGGGAGACCATCTCATCCCCGGAGATTTTCATAGCCTTTGCCGCCGAGAGGACCCGCCATATCAAGCTGGGCACGGGGGTTATCAGCCTCCCCTACCATCACCCGTTTATGGTAGCCAACAGGATGGTAGAGCTGGACCACCTGACCCGGGGCCGGGTGATGCTGGGAGTCGGACCGGGGGCCCTTATCTCCGACGCCTACATGCTGGGCATTGACCACACCACCCAGCGGGAGCGGATGGACGAGTCCCTTGGCGTCATCCTGCGCCTGCTCACCGAGACCGAGCCTATAACCTACAGGAGCGACTGGTTCCATCTCCAGGAAGCCATGCTCCAGTTGAGGCCCTACCAGCGCCCCCACATGCCCATAGCAGTGGCCGCCGCCCAATCGCCCTCGGGGCCGGCCCTGGCAGGCAAGCACGGGGCCGCCATTCTGTCCATGAACGTGCCCGCCGCCAACGCCCGGGCAGACCTGGACTACCTCTGGACTACCGCCGAGGAGTCCGCCGCCGAGCATGGGCAGAGCATGGACCGGAACGAGTGGCGGCTGGTGATGCCCGTCCACCTGGCCGAGGACCGGCAAGAGGCCATGGAGGACATTAGACTGGGCAGTTCAAGGGTACAGAGGGACTATTTCGAGGACACCATCGGCTTCGCGGGGCGGGTTGACGCTCCAAGGGAGAAAATCGTGGACAAGATGGTGGAGGAAGGGCGCTGGATTGTGGGCACCCCGGACGATTGCATAGAGTCCATCCACCGGCTGGCTGAGAGGAGCGGCGGCTTCGGCGGCTTCCTCGTAATGGCCCACGACTGGGCACCCAGGGAGAAGGTCCTTCACAGCTATGAGCTTCTCGCCCGCTACGTTATGCCCCAGTTCCAGGGCACCCTGGGCGGACTACAGGTATCCAACCAGTGGTCGAGGGAGAACACCGATACCCTCCAAGCCATGAGGACCCACGCCATTGACAGGGCCAAGCAGGCGTGGTCCGACAGGAACAACTGATTGGGCTTGGGCATAGTCAATCTTATGGCTTATGGCTATGATAGGTGGCAACGCCCGGACCTATGTAGTCGTAGCTGTTCGGAGACGATGAACTGAGACCGCCGCCTCGCTGTCATTATGGAGATGGCCGGCAACCGGCGCCGTCATTCCTGCGGAAGCGGGAGTCCACCCCCTCCCCTGGATTCCGGCCTGCGCCGGAATGACGTACCCGGAGGACCGGATGCATCAAGCCTGAACATTTACCCGTAGTCATGGGGGATTCTGTGTCAATGCAGGTTATGGTGGCTATGTCGGCCATGTCAGCGTGTGGTAACATTTATCTATCACTGGCAGGGGGAGTGTAGCGGCAAGTTGAGGCCAGGCAGGAGGCTTATATCTATTACCGAGGCCAGGGAGATTCCGGCGCTACTCCTATTCTCGGCACAATTTCTGGCTTGTCTTGGGCTGGTAATCCGGGACAAAGTTACCGACGGCGTCGAAAGTGGTGTAGGAGAGACCATCATATCGGTAGGGCTGACCATGGGCCAGATCACCGTTGCGATAACGGCAATCACGTTCATAATCATTGAGGGAGGAGCGGTGTTAGCGGACAGATACTTGAAAAGGCAATATGAGAAGGGGCGTGCGGATGGACGTGAGGAGGGGCTTGAAGAAGGACGTGAGGAGGGGCTTGAGGAGGGGCTTGAGGAAGGACGTGAGGAGGGAATCCGTACTGCATCGGAGGCGTGGGAGGCTTGGAACAATAGGCGTATGGAGGCAGAGGCCAGGGGAGAGCCTTTCACTGAAGCCCCACCCTCTCAGCTAGACGTTGGGACTCGCGGACGGCCCAATGGCAGGCAGTGAGGGGGAGCGGTGTTAGCAGGCAGATATTTGAAAAGGCAATATGAGAAGGGGCGTGCGGAGGGACGTGCGGAAGGGCGCGAGGAGGGAATCCGTACTGCATGGGAGGCGTGGGAGGCATGGAACAATAGGCGCATGGAGGCAGAGGCCAAGGGCGAGCCATTCACCGAAGCGTCACCCTCTCAGCTAGACGGCGGGACTCGTGGATGGCCGAATGGCAGGCGGTGAGGAGCGGTGTTAGCGGACAGATACTTGAAAAGGCAATATGAGAAGGGGCGTGCGGATGGACGCGAGGAGGGAATCCGTACTGCATCGGAGGCGTGGGAGGCATGGAACAATAGGCGCATGGAGGCAGAGGCTAGGGGCGAACCATTCACCGAAGCGCCACCCTCTCAGCTAGACGGCGGGACTCGTGGATGGCTGAATGGCAGGCGGTCGAGGACGGAAGATTAAAACCAGGGTCGGGATATGGGGTCAGGACCCGGTATCTCACCCCCTGGGGCCGACCCTCCTGCCTTTGGACTGCCGGTCCCTGTAGTCGGGGGCATTGATGGGCGCCCATTCCACCAGGGGGTCGCTAAGGCGGGAGCGAATGCGAGGCTTGGCTTCCTCCAGTTGGTACACAGACCTGAGATTGGCAGTGACGACGGTGGGTAGGCGGGCGTTCTGTCGGTGGACCACAATCTGGTATAGCTTCTCCTCGGCCCAGGGAGTGCTGTTCTCCGCAGCCAGGTCGTCCAGCACCAACAGGGGCGTAGTCTTTACCTGCTCGAATAGCTCATCGTACCCTATGGGGCTGTCGGGCCTGAAGGCCGCCCGCAGGTGGTCCAGCAGGGTGGGCACGAAGGCGAAGAAGGCAGACTCCTCCCGACCCAGCCTCTCATTGACGATAGCCACTGCCAGATGAGTCTTGCCGCAGCCATTGAGACCCGTCAGGATGAGCCAGCCCTTGGGGTCTTGGGCGAAGCTGCTGGCCGTGTCGCGGGCGAACTTCAAGGTAGCTTGCTGCTCATCCGTGGCCCCGGCGCTTCCCGCCGCCTTGAAATTCTCGAAGGTCATCTCCTTAAGCATCTCCTCCCCCAGGCCGCCCACCTCTCGCAGCAGCTGCACGTCTCCTTGCCCCAGAGAATGGACCCTTGAGAACCCCTCGGCCCGGACCCGGGTCCTGATGGACTCTTCCAGGCGGTGGATGGGACCTCGAAGGGTTATTACGGTAGGCAGGAGGGCGTTGGCCCGGTGGTTGAACACTTGGAACAGCTTCTCCTGTGCCCAGGGGGTGCTGCTGTGGGACCCCAGGTCATCCAAGACCAGGATGGGAGCGTCGCGCACCTGCTGGAACAGGTCGTCATAGGATATGGAGCTGTCCGGGGAGTAGGTGCTCCGCAGGTGGTCCAGGAAGTCGGGGACGAACACGAAGAAGACCGTTTGGTCTCGCTGGATGCACCGGTTTGCTATGGCCGCCGCCAGGTGGGTCTTGCCTGAACCGCTGGGACCGGTGAGCACCAGCCAACCCTGGGGTCCCTCGGCGTAGGTGTTAGCGGCGTCAAAGGCTGACCTGAACAACCTGCGGCTCTCCGGGTCGGTCATACGGCCATCGGGAAGGGTGCCCTCAAAGCGGATGCGGCCCAGGGGGCCCAGGTTGCTGTAACGCTCCAGGTGGGAATGGCGCTCTTCCTTAATCTGCTGCTCCTGGCACCGGCACGGGAACACCTCTCCGAAGTCGGGATGGCCCACGGGGACCCGCCTGCTCACCCAGCCCCGCCCCTTGCAGATGGGGCACACGTCGGATTGAGGGAAGTCGTCACCGGGGTAAGCCGGGCCTCCTTCTCCTCCATTCGTCCCCCTTTCACCCCGATGGTAACCGGCCCCGTTCCCGGAGGTAGTCCCAGAGTTCCTCGGTGCTGGGAGTCTTCTGAGTATGTCGCCCAGGCTCTCCATCCTTCTTTCCTTCCGTGGCCCACCGCTTCAGGGTTGCCTCAATATAGCGCCAGCTACGCTTGTTGTTGCTGACGGCCAGCTTGAAAGCCTCCTCAATCCAACGCCAGGGGTATTGCTGCTCCGCCTCCTTCATCTCCTCCGCCAACAGGGGGGTCAGGATGCCTATGTTCTCCTCGTAGAGGATGAAAATATTGACCTTCGGCGTCGGAGGCTCCCCCACCACCCCTTCCCTGGGGACGATGCCTTCTATACCAATCCTGCCCTGGCTGATACCCGCCACTGCCCTCTGACCCTGGGGGTCGTTGAGGAAGTACAGGCGCTCACCCTCCTCCACCCCTTTCTTAGTAAGGCCAGTGGCAAGGCCGGGCCCTCCTCCGGGAATATACTCGGCTTTCAGGGCAAGGAATATACCCCTGTCAACGGCCTTCCCGATGCCCCTGCCGATGGCCTCAACAGGCGGCACGTCCAGCCCCTTCAGGCCAAGGAGGAGGACCCTATCGGACACCAACTCTCCGAGAGTGACGAAGCGGGGATAGTCCTTCTTCTGGTGGAGGAGCCACATAACCCGCAGGGCGCACTTTAGCTCCGCCGGGTCATCTATGACCTCAAGCAGCGGCCCGAAAAGGGGATTGGGCACAGGGGTATATAGAGTACCGCGAGAGAAGCCCTCAAATTTCATAACTGTTCATATACTCAATACAGGGTGGCTGCACCCTTCTAAAAGTCCTGGTCTTCCACGGGGACTGGATCGAAGCGGACCAGGTTATCCCTGAAGAGGAGCCTTACGGTCCCCACAGGGCCGTGGCGGTGCTTGGCAACTATAAGCTCGGCCACGTTCTTGGGATAGCGCTTATCCGGGAAGCGGCTTTCCCACTCCTCCAGGGTATAGTATATGTCTTCCCGGTGAATGAACATCACCACGTCGGCGTCCTGCTCAATACTGCCGCTGTCCCGCAGGTCGGACAGCAGGGGCCGGTGAGAGGGCCTTGACTCCACTGCCCGGCTCAACTGAGAGATCGCCATGATGGGCAGGTTGAGATCCCTTGCCAGACCCTTGGTAGAGCGGGTAATCTCGCTTAACTCCCGCACCCGGTTGGCTTCCCCTCGGCCACTTTCGCCTTGGATAAGCTGGATGTAGTCCACCACCAGAAGGTCCAGGCCACGGTCCATGGTCAGTCGCCGGGCTTTGCTGCGCATCTCTACCATACCCTGGAAGGGGGCATCGTCTATGTAAATGGGCAGTTCCGAGAGGGAGCCTATGGTGTCTATGATGCGCCTCTCCTCCGACTCGGAATAGAGGCCCATGCGCAGCCTCTGGGCGTCCACCTCAGCCTCGCTGGCGAGCATCCGCAGGGCTAACTGCTCGCGGCTCATCTCCAGGCTGAAGATACCAACGGAGTTGCCGCTCTTTGCGGCGTTCAACGATATATTCAGGGCCAGGGCGCTCTTGCCCAGGCCCGGTCGGGCGGCAAGCACCACCATATCCGAGCGGTGCAGCCCCCCTAGAAGCTCGTCCATGTCATCATAGTTGGTCATAACCGGGGACCCCATAAGCCCCGATGGCTCTGCAAAGGCTGCCTGCTGCTGTAGGTACTGGTCCAGGATTTCCCGGATGGGCACGAAGTCCCTGGAGGACTGGGTGGTGCGAACTCGAAACAGGACGTCCTCGGCCCTGCTGAGGGAGGCATCCACGTCAGAGGTGTCTTCGTACCCGATGGCGGATATTTGGGAGGCCGCATCTATGAGGTTGCGCATCATCGCGGTGCGGCTGACGATCTGACCGTAGAACTCGATATGCACCGGCGTGGGCACCACCGACACCATGTGGCTGAGGTAGGCTGTGCCCCCCACATCTTCCAGCCGGTCCTGGATGTCCAGTTGGTGGGCCACCGTTACCTGATTTATGGCCTCACTCCGGCGGAAAAGGTCCAGGCACGCCTCGTAGCAAAACCGGTTCTTCTCTCGATAAAAGTCCACCGGCTTCAGAAAACGGGCCACCTTCAGGACGGACTCCCCATCTATGAGCATAGAGCCAATGACCGACTCCTCGGCCTCAATGTCATGGGGCAGCAGTTTCTCTATATACATAAGCCCTTCTACACCGGGAATTGCCTATGGCCTCGTGAAGGCCACGCATGAGAGATAAAAATGACGGGCAGCCTTCCACTTCGTCATTCCGGCGTAGGCCGGAATCCAAGGGCGGTGTTGTGGGTGACTTCGCAACGACTCCGATGCTACGGAGTCTTGGATTCCCGCTTTCGCGGGAATGACGGAATGGGCGCCGGCTATATTCATGGTAATTGCCCATGCCCCTGCGGGCCACGTAAGGGGATGAAAATCGTAGGGCTTCCTCACCGTCACTCCCGCGAAAGCGCGAGTCCACGCCCCACCCCTGGATTCCGGCCTACGCCGGAATGACGGTGGGCATCTATTTTCATAGGAATATCTAAAGGCTGTCTATTGCTCCGACTCGGCGGTGACAATGATGGTAGCCTGGATACCCTGAGACAGGTTCAGGACCACGTCATACTCGCCGGGGTCCCGGATTGGCTCTACGGTATCCACCAGCCTCCGGTCTATCTCCCGCTCCAGGACATTAGTCAACTCCTGGGCTATCTGATTGGGACTGATAGCCCCGTAGAAGTGGCCTGCCGGAGTGACTCTGGCCCTTATGGTGATGCTGGTGCCGTCCAGCAGTTGGGCCAGGTCCTCCATCCTCTGGGTCTCCCGAATCCTACGCTCGTCCCCCGCCCGCTTGATACGCTCGATGCGCTTCATATCCTCGGCGGTAGCCACCGTAGCCAGTTTCTTGGGTATGAGATAGTTGCGCGCGAAGCCGTCCTTCACATCCCTTACGTCGCCGGCGTTGGCGACGTTTTGCACATCTTCCAGAAAGATTACTCTCATAAAAGGCATCCTCCTTACCCTGCTGTAGCCCCCTTGCCAAGGCAGGACTTAACCAGGGGCGAGCCATGATTGATTCGCTGCTCTTGTATAGAATTATACATCCAGGGAGGCAAGTATGTCATGGAGTTATTCGCCCCCTTGAGGGCCTTTTCGCCTGGGCTGTGACAGTATCCCCCATCATGGGGCATACCTTTGAGTAACCGTCATTCCTATGAAAATAGGCATCCCCCAAGCTGGAATCCCAGCCCCCAACCCCTGGACTCCCGCTTTCGCGGGAATGACGGTGGGGATGCCGTACCATTTTCATCCTCGTATGTGGCCCACAGGGGCATGGGCAATTCCGGCGAAGGCCGGAATCCGCTGGCGGAGCGGGGGCGACTCATCGAGCCTGAACAGTTGCCCATAGGGTCTTTCTATTCTCGGAAAAATCTCCCCTCTCCTGTGGGGAGAGGGGTTGAGGGTGAGAGACATCTTTCCCTTGCAATCATGTTTGACCCCGGAGCGCCCCCTCACCCCAGCCCTCTCCCTGGAGGGAGAGGGAGAATAGAAAGACTCTAAGTTGCCCAAATCGCCTTTTTATTAGCGACTTTGCTGTGCTATAATCCGATGGCATCCCTTGTTGCATATCATATATAATATAGTCAGCGCCGGATTATCGCACCGAACTCGTGGGGCCATCAGGATGGGATGTCCGACTTATCAGCTTGAGAGCTTATGGTCGGCTGCAAAACCTGCTTGCAGAGGGAGATAATGGGGCCTTTTGATGAACTAAAGGTATTTACCGGGAACGCTCATCCACAGCTTGCCAAGGATATATGCAAATATCTCGACATTCCCCTGGGAAACGCCGAGGTCTTTAAGTTCAGCAACGATAACACCTTTGTCCGTATTCAGGAGAATGTCCGCCAGAGGGATGTGTTTATCGTCCAGCCTACTTCCATTCCGGTAAACGACAACCTGATGGAACTTCTCATAATGATTGATGCGGCCAAACGGGCCTCGGCAGGTCGGGTGACGGCGGTGGTGCCCTATTACGGGTATGGCCGCACGGACAAGAAGGACCAACCCAGAGTCCCCATTACCGCCCGTCTCGTAGCCGACCTCCTCACCGCCGCCGGAGCGGACCGCCTGCTTACCATTGACCTCCACGCCGGGCAGATACAGGGGTTTTTCAATATCCCGGTGGATGAACTGACGGCCCTGACCATTCTGCAACACTACTTCCGTGACAAGGACCTGGATAACCTGGTGGTTGTTGCAGTGGACATCGGGATTAGCAAGCGAGCGCGGGACCTGGCCGAAAGATTACAGGTCCCCCTGGCTATCATCGAGAAGCGTCGTGTGGGTAACAATGACAAGGCCGAGCTCCTGAATATCATCGGTGACGTGGAAGGAATGACCGCCCTGACCCTGGATGATGAGGTGGACACCGGAGGCTCCCTCCTGTCGGCGGCCAGCGCCTTGAGGGAGCAGGGGGGAGTCAAAGAGGTCTACGCCTGCGTTACCCATCCCGTGCTGTCTGGGAAATCCGCCAACAGGATAGTGGGAGGCCCCCTGGAAGAACTGGTGGTTACGGACACCATCCCCCTGCCGGAGGAGAAGCGCAATGGGACAATAACCGTACTGTCTGTAGCCCCATTGATTGGAGAGGCCATCCGCCGCATCCACGAGGGGCTATCCATAGGGGAGATGTTCGAGTAAAGTATACCCTGAGACTACTCTCAAAAGGTGGCTCCATGGTCAACATCCTCAGCAAAATAATCGGAGACCCCAACGACAAGGTCGTCAAGAAGTTCAAGTCGCCGGTGCAGGAGACCAATTCTCTCGAGCCGGCGATGGAGAGACTGTCCCATCAGCAGCTTGGGGACAAGTCCCAGGAGTTCAGAAGGCTCCTCCAACAGGGGAAGGAGCTGGACGACCTGCTGCCCGAGGCTTTTGCTGTGGTGAGGGAAGCGGCCAAGCGTACCCTGGGCCAGCGACACTACGATGTCCAGCTAATAGGCGGCATCGTGCTGCACCAGGGGAAGATTGCTGAGATGAAGACCGGGGAAGGGAAGACCCTGGTAGCCACCCTTCCCGTTTACCTCAACGCTCTGACGGGCCGGGGAGTCCACCTCGTCACGGTAAACGACTACCTGGCAAAACGGGACGCCGCCTGGATGGGGCCGGTATATCACATGCTGGGCATGTCCGTGTCCTGTCTCCAGCACGACGTATCCTATATGTACGATCCCTCCTCAGAGAGCAATGACCCGGGCCTCGACCGCCTCAGGCCCATACCCAGGAGGGAAGCGTACCAGGCCGACATCACCTATGGCACCAACAACGAGTTCGGGTTCGACTACCTCAGGGATAACATGATCGTGGAGCCGGACATGGCGGTGCAACGGCAGCTGCACTACGCCATCGTTGACGAGGTGGACAACATCCTTATTGACGAGGCCCGGACCCCGTTGATAATCAGCGGGCCTGCCGAGGAGCCGGTGGAGCTATACCGCACCTTTGCCCGCCAGGCCACCCGTCTCGCCGAGGAGGACTACTCCATAGACGACCGGACTCGCAACATCAGCCTGACCCAATCGGGAATAACCAAGATGGAGCAGGGGGCCAAGGTAGGCAACCTGTACAGCCCTGAGAATTACCACCTGGTCCACTATATAGAGAACGCCCTATCGGCCCGGGTCCTCAAGCAGAGGGACAAAGACTACGTGGTGCAGAACGGCCAGGTCGTCATCGTAGATGAGTTCACCGGCAGGCTCCAGCCCGGCCGCCGATGGTCCGACGGCCTCCACCAGGCTGTGGAGGCCAAGGAAGGGTTAAAGGTGCAGCGAGAAAGCATCACCTACGCCACCATAACTCTCCAAAACTATTTCCGCATGTACGAAAAGCTGGCGGGCATGACCGGCACGGCAGCCACCGAGGCCGAAGAGTTCTACAAAATCTACAAGCTCGACGTAGTGGCCATTCCCACCAACAAGTCCATGGTCCGCAGCGACATGTCCGACCTTATATTCAAGACTGAGGATGGCAAATGGCAGGCTGTGGCAGACGAGATACAGCAGCACCACCATAAAGGGCGACCCGTCCTGGTGGGCACCGCCTCTATCGAAAGCTCAGAGAGGCTCAGTCAACTCCTCAAAAAGCGAAGCATCCCCCACGAGGTGCTTAACGCCAAGCAGCACGAGCGAGAGGCCCCCATAATAGCCCAGGCGGGCCGCCCGGCCTCGGTCACGGTAGCCACCAACATGGCGGGCAGAGGGACGGACATAGTCCTGGGGGGGAATCCCTCCGGGTTGGATGTTTCCGACGAAGAATGGCGGAAAGACCACGACCTTGTGGTCTCTCTGGGCGGACTTCAGGTGATAGGCACCGAGCACCATGAGGCCCGCCGCATAGACAACCAGCTCCGTGGCCGTTCAGGACGCCAGGGAGACCCGGGCAGTTCGCGCTTTTACGGGTCCCTGGAGGATGATTTGCTGGGCCGCTTTGGCGGCGAGCGCATCAAAGGCATTATGAACGTGGTGGGCATGGATGAAGAGACCCCCATAGAGAACCGCGTCGTAACCAAGTCTCTTGAGAGTGCCCAGGTGAAGGTAGAGGGGCACCACTTCGAGATAAGGAAGCACCTGCTGGAATATGACGACGTGCTGAACAATCAGCGCCAGATCATCTACGGCCAGCGCCGGAAGGCCATCGGCGACTCAGGGCTAAAAGACACCATCTCGACTTTGGTATCTGAGGAGACCTCGGAAATTATTTCCAGGCATCTGTCGGGCAGGGATGCGGAAGAGTGGGACCTGGCCGGTTTCCTCCAGGAGAGCGGCACTATCTTCCCGCTGCCCAGGGATATGGACAGCGAGGAAGAGCTTGCTTTGCTCAGCCGGGATGAAATCAAAAAACTATTGGCGGAGTATGCCGAGGACCAATACAGGTCCCGGGAGGAGCAACTGGGCCATGAGGACATGCGCACCCTGGAGCGCCTGCTGATGCTCCGCACCATAGATGTCCACTGGGTGCATCACCTGACGGACATGGGCAACCTGAGGCAGGGGATCGGCCTCCAGGCCTACGGCCAGAGGGACCCCCTGGTTATGTACAAAACAGAGGGCGCCCGCATGTTCCAGACCCTCCTCAGCCGCATCCGGCACGACATAGTGCACAGCATCTATCACGCGTCCCTCAGCCCTGAGCCGGGGTCCCGGAGGGCCGACTCCAGGCCCAAGTCCAGCCCCATGACGGCAGTATCAGGTCGGCAAAGAGAGGCTGCCCCAGCCGGCGCCCGGAAGATAGGAAGAAATGATCCCTGTCATTGCGGCAGCGGCAAAAAGTACAAGCGGTGCCACGGAGCAAACGGATGACCAATACCAGGCAGGGACTATAATGGGAATGGACGTAACAAACGAAGACATAGCGGCCCTCATGGATGACCTGGGATCCCTGCTGAAGATGAAGGGAGATTCCATATTCAAAATCCGCGCCTATGAGAGGGCCGCCAGGACCATCCGGCAGTTGGACTTCTCCTTGGAGAAAGCTGTTGAAGATGGGATGAACCTCAAGACAATCCCCGGCATTGGGGACGCCATCAGCCGCAAAATCAAGGAGATGGTCACAACCGGCAAGGTGGGGACTTATGAGAGGCTTAAAGAGGAGTTGCTGAGCAGCTAGGCCGCCTTATTCCTGTACGCATCATCCCTAGACTACATCACCCAGGGGTGTTGCGCTCGTGCCAACCTACGAGAATACGCCTATGACCGAGAATAAATACCCCCATACGGAAGCTCCTCAGCACACCGCAGGCGACAACCCTGGGGAGTTCGCGCCCGGGGAATTGGTGACGGATGAGCCTGATCCCATCCGTCACCTGAAAGAGGCAATCAGGGCCGGTAAGGAATGGCGCATCGCCCTCCTGGAAGCCATCGGGCTATGGACCCTGCCCCAAGAGGAGTACCGGGGGCGAGTCTACCACTACTTGGTGCAGGGGGAGGCCTTCGACTGGCTCCTTCTGGCCGAGCGCCTGTGCTGTGAGCTCGACGGCCTGGTCCCCCGGGAGGAGCAGGAGCTGCTGCTTTTCCACGGAGGACTCCCGGAGGAAGTGGGGGCCAGGGACTTTGAGAAACTCATCGGCCTCAATAAATACCGGGCGTCTTTGAACTACTGGTACGGCGTGGTAATGGAAGAGACCATCCATCTGGCGGTGGAGGATGAGGTACGAAAGCAGCACCGGGCCAGAGGATTCCCGGACAGTGAGGACCTGATCGAAGAGGCCTTTGTAAGGATATACGAGGACAGCCGCACCAACCTCCTCAAGGAGTTTCTAAACGGCATGGGGACCCCGGACAGGGAGACTCTCACCCTCACGGACATCAAGGAGTTCACCTACTGGCTTTTCAAGCGGCGAATGAAGATGTGGGACCCCGCCAGGGTAGCCAGCGACACCCGCAAGGGCTTGGAGAAACTGCACCGGCTTCAGGCCGCCGCCCATCACCCCTCCCCCCGGCAAGCTGCCATACTATAGACCCGCCTTCATTCACGATTCCTTAATTCCGTCATTCCCGCCCCTCAATTCTGTCATTCCCACGCAGGCGGGATTCCGCCCCCGCGCACCCCTAGACTCCCGCTTTCGCGGGAGTGACGGTGGGGAGGCTGCCTGTCATTTTCATTCCCTTACGTGTCCTGCAAGGTCATAGAGAATTGCCATGCCGCACCCTGAGGGTGTGGTGATCAGGCACCCGTTATTATGAAAATAGCCAATCCCCACTGCCGTCATTCCCGCGAAAGCGGGAATCCAGGGTCCCGCAACCCAGGCGGTCGTTACAAGTCACCCAACCCCACCCCTGGATTCCGGCCTACGCCGGAATGACGGTTACGCAAAGGTTCGCTTTCGCGGGAGTGCCGAAGCTACGCCCAGCCATGAGCATTTTGCCTAATCTCCCTCAGCAGGTACAGGTCCCCGGTACACCCTTCTCTGGGATAGAGCCTGCTCCATGGCCCGCTTCTCTTCTGTCTCGGTCTGGGTGGAGAACCGCACCAGGAAGACCAGGGAAGAGGCCGCCACAACGCCTATCCCCAGGTATGTCAATGCCTGCTCGGTGTTCATGCCCTCAATGCGGAAGAGAAAGCCGGCAGCCACCGCTCCGGCGTTGCCGCCGGCCCCAACGATGCCCGCCACCGACCCCAAAGCCTTCCGGTTGATGAAGGGCACAACGGAATAGGTTGCGCCCTCGGACATCTGCACGAACAGGCTGAATACGACCATTGCGCCCACGGCCAGGAACAGGACCGACATCTGGGAAAAGACGATGAGGGCAATGCCTTCCAGCACCAGCACGATTCCCAGGAACGTGACCCGGCCTTTCAACCCGAACTTGATTCCGGCCCGGTCGCCCAGTATACCACCCAGGCTCCGGGCAAAGATGTTCATCAGCCCAAACAGCCCCGCAATCAGGCCCGCAACGCCGACGCTAAGTCCAAAGTGGTCGTGGTAGTAAAGGGCCGCCACGTTGTTAATGGTAAGCTCAATGCCAAAGCAGGCCCCATAGATTATAAACAACGCCCATACCCGGTAGTCGCTGGCAGCCATGAGGAAGGACCCCCGGACCCCGGAAGCCGGGGGAATCTTCCCAGAGGCCCGCAACTCCTTGTAGTTGCCTTCGGGCGAGTCCTGGGTCAGGAGATAGTAGGCTATTCCCATCAGGAAGAGGGCAACCCCCGGCACAATCATCGCCACCCGCCATCCCAGGGCTTCACTCACGCCCCCTCCGGTAGTTATAAATAGTAGTCCCAGCACCGCCGCCAGCACCAGGGGCATAACCATTTGGGTGACTCCGCCGCCCAGGTTGCCCCACCCGGCGGTGGTGGCGTTGGCGGTGCCCACCACGTTGGAGGCAAACATCACCGAGGTGTGGTACTGGGTTATAACGAAGGACGCCCCAATAACACCTATAGCCAACCGGAACAGCAGAAAGGACTCGTAGCTCTGGGCCAGGCCGATGCACATCACGGGGATGGAGCCGAGTATCAGAAGCCCCGTATAGGCCCTGCGCGGCCCGATGCGGTCGCACAGCCAACCAATAAGCAGGCGGGCAACTATGGTGATGGCCACGGAAGCGATGACCGTGTTCCCTATCTGGGCTTTAGTGAGGCCGAAGTCATCTCGGACTATAGCCATCAACGGAGCGATGCCAAACCACCCGAAGAAGGCCAGGAAGAAGGCGAACCAGGTCATGTGGAAGGTCCTCATGTGGGGCCTGGCAAAGCTGAAGAGGTTTATCCGGGTGGACTTGCCGGGAGCTTCGACGCCACTGTTAATATCCATCGGTCATACCTTCCCATACGTGATAGGAACAGGATAGACGCAGCTTTTTGCAGAGGAATGACAGTGGTGTAACTCTTCGGAAAACTATAGATGAACTGTGTGTTAAGGCCCCCCAATTCGTCATCCCTATGAAAATAGGCATCCCCCAAGCTAGAATCCCAGCCCCCCATCCCTGGATTCCCGCTTTCGCGGGAATGACGGTTGGGATGCCGTCCCATTTTCATCTTCGTATGTGGCCCGCAAGGCCATGGGGAATTATTATGAAAATAGGGTTTTCATCCTCGTATGTGGCCCGCAGGGGCATGGTCAATTACCACGAAAATAGCCGGCGCCAGGTCCCGCCCCCACCGTCATTCCGGCGCAGGCCGGAATCCAGGGGTGGGGGCGTGGGTGACTCCGCAACGACTCCCTACGTCGCGGGAACTCTGGATTCCTGCTTCCGCAGGAATGACGGTGGGGGCGTGGGTGACTCCGCAACGACTCCCTACATCGCGGAACTCTGGATTCCTGCTTCCGCAGGAATGACGGTGCTAGGCGGCTGCCTATTTTCATAATAATTGCCCATGGCCCTTGCGGGCCAAGTAAGGGGATGAAAATGACGGCAGCCTCCCCACCGTCATTCCGGCGTAGGCCGGAATCCAGGGGCGGAAGTGGGGGTGACTTCGCAACGACTCCCCAGGTTGCGGGACCTTAGATTCCTCGACTCGCTCCGCTCGCTCGGAATGACATTGGGACAGGCCACTCCCTCGGAATGACAATGGGGCGCTGGAGGCTACACCGGCTTCTTGTTCCAGTGCTCCAGGGCCAGCTTTTCAAGGACCTGCGGCAGTTCATCGCAGGTAACGTTCTCCATGATGCGGGTGGCAGGCGTGGCATCGGGGCCGGACTTCCCTCCCACGAATATGTCCACCGCATCGGTGACTGTGCCATTGACCCTGGCCCGCTTCCCCAGAAGTCCGATGTCTGCAAAGGTATGGTTGCCGCACCCGTTGGGGCAGCCCGACCAGTGAATGGTGATGGGCTTCGTCTTCCCCAGCCTGTCTTCCAGGTGGCGGGACATCTTTATAGCCAGTTCCTTGGTCTCGATGAGGGAGAAGTGGCAATAGTCAATGCCGGTGCAGCTTACCAGACCCCGCTTGACCCCCGACGGGTCGTAGGGGAGCTCCTGAAAGATGGGTTCTGCGGTGAGGCCGGCCAACTTCTCATCGGGTACGTTGGGGATAATGAAGTCCTGGCTTGTGGTCAGCCGCACCTCGCCGTTGCCGTATGCCTCGGCTATGCGGGACACCTCAAGCATCTGCCGGGCGTGTATGCGGCCCACAGGGACCACCGCCCCCACGTAGTTGAGGCCCTGCTGCTTCTGAGGGAAGATGCCTATGTGGTCATCCTCCCTGTCCCCTCTGGCGTCCCGGCCTGACGTGAGAAGGGAATACCCAAGCCTGGACTCCAACTCCCGGCGGAACCTCTCCACCCCCCAATCGTTGATGAGGAAGGCCAGCCGGGACTTGTTGCGGGCTTCCCGGAAGCCGTGATCGCGGAATATCAAGACAATATGGCTGCAAATCTCCGCCGCCGCCTCAGGTGGGGTGAAAATGTCCAGGGGCGAGGCCGCCTGGAACCCGCCGGACCCCATCTTGCCGCCCACAGCCACGTTGAAGCCCCTGACCTCCTCTCCATCAATTCCTTCAATGCTCTTGATGGACGGGGTCAGGGAGATGTCCTGGGCGGCGCCATGGGTGCAGTTCTCCATGCAGCCGGTGATGGTGACGTTGAACTTCCTGGGCAGGTTGGTATAAGCCTTGTTGCCCAAGAACATGCCGGTGAACTCCCTCACCACCGGCGAGGCGTCCAGAAGCTCGCCGCCGGTAAGCCCTGCCGCAGGGCAGCCGACCACGTTGCGGATGTTGTCCATGCCCGTCTGGAGAGAGGCCAGCCCCACCCTTTCCAGCCGGTCCCATATCTCAGGGACATGGTCTATCTTGAACCATCTCAGCTGGACCTGCTGGCGGGTGGTGATGTCGGCGAACCCCTTGCCAAACTCCTGGGTGATTTCGGCGATGGTACGAAGCTGGGCGGCGCTGCCAATGCCGTTGGACATACGGAGGCGCATCATAAAATGGCCCGGAGTCTGCTTGCGGAAAAAGGTGCCCACCCACTTCAGCCGCTCTCTATCCCCCTCGGAGATGGCCTCCCACCCTTCCTGGGCGTAGCGGGGGACGTCGTGGATGACATCAAGCCCGTCCTTGTCCCTCTTGTATTCTTCAATCTTGTTCATCGCCATTCTCCGAAAAATAGAGTCAATCACCATACCTTGAAGGGCACCGCACCCCATGAAAACAGGCTGCCTATCCGGGGATACCGGGTACAAGCTCTCTGACCGATAGCTCTTTGGCAGACAACTCCAGGATAGCCCGGACATCGGGCTTGCAGGAGCCGCAGCCCGTGCCTGCCCTGGTGGCGTCGCACACCGCCTTGAGGGTGTCGCACCCCGCTTTCATCGCTGCTACAAGGCTGCCCTTGGATACGCCGTTGCAGTGGCAGACCCTTGCCATGTCCGGCATGTCCGCCACGTCGGGGGCCTTGGACTCCACGGATGCGGGGAATAGCAGGTCTGCCCGGCTCTCAGGCACGGCGGCCCCCCGGTCATAGACCTGGAGCACGCCGGGGATGGCGAGGCCGTCGCCCAGCAGGATGGCCCCGGCCAGCCGGTCCTCCCGCACAATCAGCTTCTTGTACACGCCGCGAGAAGGCTCAACGTATGTCACCACCTCATCTCCCCCCTGGCTGGCCTCTATCTCCCCCATTGCCGCCAGGTCCACCCCCATAACCTTGAGCTTGGTGGATACCCTCGACCCCTTGTAGGATGCACTGGGATTACTGCCCGTGAGCCTCTCCGCCAGGACTTCGGCCTGCTCCCACAATGGGGCCACCAGCCCATACATCCGGCCTCGATGCTGGGCGCACTCGCCGATGGCGTAGATGTCCGGGTTATTCCGGCAGGCGAGGTCATCATGGACCAGGATGCCCCGCTGCACCATCAGGCCCGACTGCCGGGCCAGGTCCACGTTGGGGCGGATGCCGGCGGAGATTACCAGCATGTCGCAGTCCAGGGTGGAGCCGTCCCTGAAGGCCAGCCCGGTAACATGCTCGTCCCCCATCACCTCGGTTGTGACCTTCTCCAGATGGATGCCCACGCCCATTTGCTCCAGGGTATCCTTCAGGATGGCCCCGGCGGTGGGGTCCAGTTGGCTCTCCATCAGGTGGGAAAGCAGGTGCACCACGTGGACCTCCAGACCCCGGCTGAGGAGGCCCTTGGCCGCCTCCAGGCCCAGAAGCCCCCCGCCGATCACCGCCGCCCTGCGGGCATTGGACGTATAGTTGATGATGTCGGCGCAGTCGTCCAGGGTGCGGAAGACGAAGACCCCCGGTTTGAAGTCGCCGGCATCTCCGTATAAGCCATCCAGGGGCGGCACGAAGGGGGCGCTGCCTGTGGCGATGACCAAACTGTCGTATGGTTCTATTATATCACCGGGGGCATATACCTTCTTTGCCATGCGGTCTATCCATCCGACCCGAACCCCGGGATGAAGTCTCACCCCGTTTTGCTCATACCAGGGCAAGGGGTTGATGAAAATATCCCCGGAGTCCTGGCTGCCCGCAAGGACGCTGGAGAGAAGGATGCGGTTGTAGTTCCCATAGAGCTCCTCGCCGAACACCACGATTTCAAACATATCGCCGCCGCCTCGGGCCAGCACGTCCTCCACCAGCCTGGCCCCGGCCATGCCATTGCCAATGACCACAAGCCTCTGCTTACTCATAACCCCTTGCCTCCTCTCCAATCCGATGGTCACTCTCGATGCGCACCGCGCACACCTTGAACTCGGGCATCTTGCTGGTGGGGTCCAAGGCCGGGTTGGTCAGACGGTTAGCAGCTTGGCGTCCTCCCCAGTGGAAGGGTACAAAGACCGTATCCTCCCTGATGCCGGTAGTAACCTTTACCTTGAAATCGGCAGACCCCCGCAGGGTCGCCAGGGTCACGGAATCCCCGTCGGACAGGCCATAGCGCCTGGCAGTGGCGGGATGCACCTCGGCCAGAGGCCCGGGAGCGGTCTCACGGAGAATGTCTATCCGGCGGGTCTGGGTGCCCGACTGGTACTGGGCCATGACCCGCCCGGTGGTCAGGTAGAGGGGGTACTGGTCATCCGGTTCCTCGGCGGGCGGCCGGTGGCGGACGGGATGGAACTTCGCCCTGCCCGAGGGCGTGGGGAAAGCGCCTTGGGACGATATGGGGGACGATGGGGCCTGGAACAGTCTTGGGCTGCCGGGGTGGTCTTCGTTGGGGCAAGGCCAGAAAACGCCGTTGTTTGCCTCGATCTTCTCGTAGGTGATACCTGAGTAATCGGCAACGCCTCCCCTGCTGGCCCGGCGAAGCTCGTCGAAGACCTGCCGGGGGCCGGTGAAGTCGAAGTGCCGTCCCTTACCCAGGAGGGAAGCAAGCTCGCAGAGGACTTCCATGTCGGTACGCACATTTGGCGGGGGAATGAAGGCCCGCCTTCTCAGGATGACCCGTCCCTCCAGGTTGGTCATAGTCCCTTCCTCCTCGGCCCACTGGGCCGCCGGGAGCACCACGTCGGCCAACTGGGCCGTCTCCGAGAGGAAGAAGTCGGACACCACCAGGAAGTCCAGGGCCTTGAGCCGCTCCTCCACGTGGAGAACATTGGGCGCGGACACTGCCACATTGGAACCCATTACCAGGAGGGCCCTCACCCCGTCCTCTTGCCCCAGGGAGTCCAGCATCTCATAAGCCGACTTGCCAGGGCCGGGAATATCCTCTTCAGTTACGCCCCACACGGCTGCGACGTGGCTGCGAGCGAGGGGGTCGTCAATCCTGCGGTAGCCCGGGAGCTGGTCGGCCTTCTGGCCGTGTTCCCGCCCGCCCTGGCCGTTGCCCTGTCCCGTCAGGCAGCCGTAGCCGCTGGCGGGCTTTCCCACCAGACCCAGGGCCAGGGCTATGTTGATGTAGGACAGGGTGTTGTTTACCCCCTGGGCTTGCTGCTCAGCGCCGCGTCCGGTAAGCACCATAGCCCCTTCCGCCGACCCCAGCATACGAGCGGCGCGCACCAGGTGTGACGATGGTATGCCGGTGATACGCTCCACCCGCTCCGGCCAGTAGGTGGCTATGACCCCCTTGACCTGATCAAACCCTTCCGTCCTCTCATTTATGTAGCCGGTGTCAATAAGGCCGTCGCGCACCAGGATGTGCAGCAGGCCGTTGGCAAGGGCAGCATCGGAGCCCGGGGTGAGGGGAAGGTGAATGGTGGCGGCCTGGGTGGTGAGGGAGCGCCGGGGGTCTACCACAATAAGCTGGCCGCCGTTGTCCCTCTGGGCCTGGAAATACTGCATTATGGGTGGCATGGTCTCCGCCATGTTGCCGCCGACCAGCAGGACCACCTCTGCTTTGGGTATATCCTCCAATGGAAAGGGTAACCCCCGGTCCATTCCGAATGCCCTGATTCCCGCAGCCGCCGCCGAGGACATGCAGAACCGGCCGTTGTAGTCTATGTTGGAGGTGCCAAGGGCCACCCTGGCGAACTTGCCAAGCAGGTACGCCTTCTCATTTGTCAGCGAGCCGCCGCCGAATATCCCAACGGCATCCGGGCCGTAGCTCGCCTGGGCAGCCCGGAAAGCCTGGGCGACACGGGTAAGGGCCTCGTCCCATGTTGCCGGGGATAAACAGCCGTCCCTGTCTCGTACCAGGGGGGTTACCAGCCTGTCGGGGTGGGCCAGGGTGGCGGTGGCAGTCCAGCCTTTGATACAGAGAGCGCCCTTGTTTACGGGGAACATCTCATCGCCGGTTACTGTCGCCTTCCCGTGGGTCCCTGAAATCCGAATCCCGCACTGGAAGGCGCAATAGGGGCAGTGGGTAGCGGTTGACGGTCCCTCTGAGGATTGCCCTTGCATAATAAACCGGCCGTCCTATCAAGTATCAGGTTTGCCTCTGCTATAGACAGACTAGGCCGGCTTTTTTACAAAGGGATAACGTAGGCATTACAAGCGCATGAATCCTGTATGAACACTATGTAACAGGCCCTGTGACCGGGTCCTACACCAGGCCATCCTGCCCTTTCAGGCGGACTTGCCCCCGCTTTAGAAAGAATCGTACCCAAACGGTTGACAGAACTTGTATTTGTTGGTACAGTTTCTAGCGGTCAATATATGTAATCAGGGATGGGATTATGCCTACTGTAAACCAGCTAGTGAGAAAAGGCCGGAAAAACGTAAAGAAGAAGACCAAGGCTCCTGCGATGCACTGGGTGCAGAACTCTCTGCGGAACAGGGTTACATGGGGACCCGGAGCGCCCCAGCGACGAGGGGTCTGTGTCCAAGTGCGCACCATGACTCCAAAGAAACCCAACTCCGCCCTGCGCAAGATAGCCCGCGTCCGCCTGACCAATGGCATAGAGGTAACGGCTTACATCGGCGGCGAGGGGCACAACCTACAGGAACACTCGGTGGTGCTTCTCCGAGGGGGCAGGGTTAAGGACCTCCCAGGTGTCCGCTATCACGTGGTACGGGGCGCCTTGGACTGCGAGGGAGTTCAGGACAGGAAGAGGGGCCGCAGCAAATACGGGTCTGAGAGGCCCAGGAGGCGGGCTTAACAACTCTCCCCCAGGAATAGACACAAGCTGTATCGAAGAACTGAGGAGATATGTCTAGGAGAAGACGAGCCGAGAGGCGGATTGTGCCTGCCGACTCAAGATATAACAGTGTAGAGTTAGCCCGCTTCACCAACAAGGTTATGAAGTGGGGTAAAAAGAGCCTTGCCCAGCGCCTCGTCTATGGCGCTATGGATATAATGGAGCAAGACTTGCGGAGGGAACCCTTGGAGGTCTTCAACCAGGCGTTGAAGAACGCCACTCCTCTCCTGGAGGTAAGACCCAGGAGGGTGGGAGGCGCCACCTATCAGGTCCCCACCGAGTTGCGTCCCGCCCGGAGCGAGGCCCTGGCTATGAGATGGCTAATCCGTGGGGCCAGGGGCCGCAAGGGAATGCCCATGACGCGCAAGCTGGCAGCGGAGTTTATGGATGCAGCCCGGGGCGAGGGGTCTGCTGTCAGGCGGCGTGAAGAGTTGCACCGCATGGCTGAGGCCAATCGGGCCTTCGTGCATTATAGATGGTAAGACGCAGAAACGCTCAGACGAGTCCCGCCAAGTCCGGCAAGCAAGCTGCCAATTCTAGTAGGTTTGAGACCATGTCCGATGCCTTCCCAATAGAGCAAATCCGCAATATCGGCTTTATTGCCCATATTGACGCCGGGAAGACAACCGTCACCGAGCGGGTGCTATACCTTGCCGGACGGATACATCGCGTTGGCGGGGTGGACGAGGGCACCACTGTGATGGACTGGATGCCCCAGGAAAAGGAACGAGGCATCACCATTACCGCCGCCGCGACCACATGCTACTGGAAGGACCACCGGATAAATATCATAGACACCCCCGGCCACGTGGACTTCACCGCCGAGGTGGAGCGCAGCCTGAGGGTCTTGGATGGCGGCATAGTGGTGCTGGATGCCGTAGCAGGCGTCCAGCCTCAATCGGAGACGGTATGGCGGCAAGCGGACAGCTATGACGTTCCCAGGGTCTGCTTTGTCAACAAGATGGACCGGATAGGCGCCGATTTTGAGCACACCATAGATTCCATAAGGCGCCGGTTGAAGGCCAACCCGGTGCCGGTCCAACTGCCTATCGGGAGCGAGGCCGACTTTCATGGGGTTGTGGACTTGATGGAAGGCAAGGCCCTGAGCTACGAAGACAATGACGGCAAGGCCCCCGAGGAGATGCCCATACCCCAGGACTACCAGGAGCCGGCCCGCAGGTACTATGAAGCCATGGTGGAGAAGATCGTAGAGACCGATGAAGGGCTGATGATAAAGTACCTGGAAGGGGAGGATATAAAGACCTCCGAACTGAGGGGCGCCCTTCGGAAAGCCACCATCGCCGGCAGACTGGTTCCGGTGCTGTGCGGCAGCGCCCTTCACGGCAAAGGTATACACCCTCTGATAGACGCCATCCTCGACTATCTTCCTGCGCCGGTGGACATCCCGCCGGTAACGGGCGTCCTCGCCAGCACCGGGGAAGAGGTCTTTAGAGAAGCTCGCGGGGATGCGCCCCTGTCCGCCCTTGCCTTCAAGATAGCCACAGACCCCTTTGTGGGCAGGCTGGTGTATTTCAGGGTATACTCCGGCACGGTCAAGTCGGGGGCGTCGGTGCTCAACGTGAGCAAGGACAGGAGGGAGAGGCTGGGGCGGCTGCTTCAGATGCACGCCAACCGTCGGGAAGAATTGGGTGAAGTGACGGCTGGCAATATCTGCGCGGCTGTCGGCCTGAAGAGCACCTTCACCGGCGATACCATCTGCACCACTGAAGCGCCGGTAATCCTTGAGCCTCCTCACTTCCCCTCGCCGGTGCTCTCGGTAGCCATTGAGCCGATAACCAGGGCAGACCAGGACAAGCTGACCGACGCTCTCACCAAGCTGGCCCAGGAAGACCCCACCTTTGAGGTCATGTATAATCAGGAGACCGGCCAGACCCTCATATCCGGGATGGGAGAACTGCACCTGGAAGTGCTTGTTGAGCGGATACGGCGTGAGTTCGATGTCGAGGCCCTGGTTGGCAAAGCCAGGGTTGCTTATCGTGAGGCTATATCCCAGGCGGTGCGTATCGAAGGCCGGTTCATCCGCCAGTCGGGAGGCAGGGGCCAGTACGGGCATGTGTGGCTGGAGATCGAGCCCCTTGAGAGAAATCAGGGGTTTATCTTCGAGAACAAGATAGAGGGCGGCGTGATACCCAGGGAGTATATATCCGCCGTTGAAGCGGGGGTAAGGGAGGCCATCCAAAACGGCCCCCTTGCGGGGTATCCTGTCATAGACCTGAAGGTTGCCCTGGTGGACGGCAGCTATCACCAGGTGGACTCTTCGGAACTGGCTTTCAGGACTGCCGGCGCCATAGCCCTCAGAGATGGTGTCAGAAAAGCAAAGCCGGTCCTTCTGGAACCCATCATGGAAATAGACGTAGTGACACCCGGTGGATTTCTCGGGGACGTTCTGGGAGACCTAAACTCCCGCAGGTCCCAGATAAAGAATATAGAAGGGCAAGAGGACGTCCAGGTGGTAAAGGCCAACATACCCCTGTCTGAGACATTCGCCTATGCCACCGATCTTCGTTCCCTCACCCAGGGTAGGGCAAACTATACGATGGAATTTCGTTATTATGAGCCCTTACCTGATGATCTGGTCCAAAACGTAATTCGCAGCGCATAGCCCAAGATAGATAAGGAATCATGACTACACGGCAGAAGATAAGAATAGTCCTCAAAGCCTTCGATCACAGGTCATTGGACCTATCCGCAAGTCAGATAGTGGATACGGCGGAACGTACCGGGGCAGCGGTGGTGGGTCCTGTACCCATGCCGACC
Organism: Dehalococcoidia bacterium; assembly: GCA_965219725.1. GTDB lineage: Bacteria > Chloroflexota > Dehalococcoidia > Lucifugimonadales > JAGWBF01 > CBDCOF01. The sequence continues at coordinate 111,916 of CBDCOF010000002.1, forward strand.
CACATACGACGCTTCTGCGTCATCAGGTCTCCCCACGTGGACAAGGACTCCAGGGAGCATTTCGAGATCAGGACCCACAAACGGCTTATAGACATCCTGGAGCCCACGTCGAAGACCATGGACGCTCTCACCAGGCTCAACCTGCCTGCGGGCGTGGACATATCCATCAGGCTATAGCCATAGCATAAGGAGACCCAAGGGATATGACGCCCACGGAGTACCGGGATGCAGGCCGGGAGTATATGGGGGATGCCAGGGACGCCCTGGCTGAAGGCAAGTATGCCCAGGCTTCAGAGAAGCTGTGGGGCGCTTCCGCCGTGACTGTGAAGGCGGTGGCCGAGAACAGGGGCTGGCCCCACGACGGCCATGCCCAGCTATTCAGCGCGGTAAACCGGCTGGCGGATGAGACGGGAGACCCGGAGTTGAGGGATCTCTTCCGGGGTGCCGGGTTCCTTCACACCAACTTTTACGAGAAATGGATGTCCCCGGAGTATGTGGAACAGTCCGTCGGCCAGGTAGAGCGCTTCATTGGGAAGCTGGATGAATATTTAGAGGTCTCTTAAATGATACATGGAATGTTGGGAAAGAAAATCGGGATGAGCCAGATCTTCCGCCAGAACGGGCGGGTGGTGCCCGTTACCGCCGTCCAGGCCGGGCCATGCACCATCACCCAAATCAAGACGGGGGATAGTGACGGCTACGAGGCGGTACAGCTGGGCTATGACCCTGTGAAGCGCCTCAACAGGCCCCGTAGAGGCCACCTAAGACGCGCAGGGGGCCTCTTTCGTTACCTGCGGGAGGTCCCTGCCGACGACCTGGACGGGCTTCAGGTGGGGAGGCAGGTAAACGTGGACCTCTTCGAGGTGGGCGAGAAGGTAGATGTGATAGGGACCACCAAGGGGAGGGGATTCCAGGGGACTATGAAGCGCCACGGCTTCGCCGGCGGCCCCAGGACCCACGGCCAGTCTGACCGGGCAAGGGCTCCGGGGTCTATCGGCGCCAATACCTATCCGGCCAGGGTGCTCAAAGGCAAGAAGATGTCGGGCCACATGGGTAACGTCCGGGTGACGGTCAAAAACCTGGAGGTCGTGGAGGTTGACCCAGCAAGGAACCTCCTGCTGCTGAAGGGCGGCGTTCCCGGCGCACCCAATGGCCTCCTTCTAATCCGCAAGACCAAATCCAATGGGGAGTAGCCCCCTTTCCCGAGGCTCTAGCACACCATCTCGGAAACGGAGTGGCTGAGTAATAGTTATGGATATTCCAGTAAAGAACACCAGGGGACAAGTGGTAGATACCGTCGAGGTTAGCGACGCCCTTTTCGGCGTGTCCATGAATCAGTCCCTGGTACACCAGGCCCTGGTCATGTACCAGCTAAACAAGCGGCAGGGGACCCATAGCACCAAGACCAGGTCCGAGGTATCAGGCGGGGGGCGCAAGCCCTGGCCTCAAAAGTACACGGGACGGGCCAGGCAGGGGAGTATCCGCTCCCCCCAGTGGCGTCACGGAGGGGTGGTGTTCGGGCCTCACCCCAGAAGCCATCGGTTAGCTATGCCCAAGAGGATGCGGCACCTGGCCCTCAAGTGCGTGCTGTCGGAAAAGGTGAGGGGAGACAAACTTACCCTAGTGGATGTTGATAACCTCTCGATGGAAGCGCCAAGCACCAAGGCCATGATGCGGGTACTGGAAGACCTGGGGGCTGCCACGTCTACCCTGATAATCACATCCGAGTCCCAGGAAAACGTGGTGCGCTCGGCCCACAACCTGAAGAAGGTCTGGACCCTTCCGGTATACCTGATAAACGCGGAACAATTGCTGAAGCGAGACCACATCATAATGACCCTGGACGCCGCTCGCAAGGCTGAAGAGCTTTGGGCAGAGGAAAGGCCAAGAAGAGGGTCGGCGGTTGGGTCTCCATAAGCTCCGGCCTACGCTAGGGGAGTTAGAGCATGAACCCTTATGAAGTAATCGTCCGTCCGATGATAACGGAGAAAAGCACCATCCTCCAGGAGAATGGCAAGTACGTCTTTCAGATTGCCCGGAAGGCCAACAAGATAGAGGTGAAACAGGCAATAGAGGGCATCTTTGACGTGGATGTGATGGATGTAAATATCACCAAAGTCCGAGGCAAGACAAAGCGATTCGGCCCCCGCTTCAAGAAAATGCCTGATATTAAGAAGGCGGTGGTCACCCTCAAACCAGGAGACAGAATACCTATAGTTGAGGGGGTTTAGGCAATGCCACTCAAGATTCCCAAGCCTATTACGCCCGGAAGAAGGGAAGCAGCCCTACCTTCCTTTGAGGAAATCACCCGGACCAAGCCGGAGAAGTCCCTGCTTCGCACCCTGAACAAGACCGCCGGCAGGAACAGCAGCGGCAGGGTAACTACCCGTCAGCGGGGTGGGGGCAGCAGGCGAAAGTATAGGATAATAGACTTTAAGAGGGACAAGACAGGCATTCCCGGGAAGGTAGCATCCATCGAGTACGACCCGAACCGGACGGCCCGAATAGCCCTCATCCACTACGTGGACGGGGAGAAACGGTATATCCTCGCTCCCCTAGGGCTTGAGGTAGGGACTAGGGTGATGTCAGGGCCTACCGCAGACATCAGGCCCGGCAATGCCTTGCCCCTCAGATCAATCCCCGCCGGCACCCTGATACATAACATGGAGTTGACGCCCGGCAAGGGCGGCCAGTTGGTGAGGAGCGCAGGAGTAGCTGCCCAGGTGCTGTCGAGAGAGGGGAAGTATGTCCTCATACGCCTCCCCTCCGGAGAGATACGCAGGGTGCTGGTGGACTGCCAGGCTACGGTGGGCCAGCTAAGCAATACCGACCACAAGAACGTCAAGCTGGGCAAAGCGGGAAAGACCAGACACCAGGGCCGCAGGCCGGAAGTGCGCGGCGTAGCCATGACACCCAGGGACCATCCCCACGGTGGGGGTGAGGGCAGGTCTCCCATCGGGCTACCCGGTCCCAAGACTCCCTGGGGCAAGCCTGCTCTGGGATACAAGACCAGGAGAAAGAAGAAGACCAGCAGCAGCTTTATCGCCAGGGAAAGGAGGAGATAGGGATGTCCCGTTCCACAAAGAAGGGCCCCTATGTTCACCCCAAACTTATGAAGAAAGTGACGGCTGTGCAGCGCTCCGGCGCAAACACCATCATACGCACTTGGGCCAGGGCCTCTACTATCATGCCGGAAATGGTGGGTCTCACCATAGCCGTCCATGATGGACGGAGACACGTCCCGGTCTTCATCACCGAGAACACTGTGGGGCACAAGCTGGGTGAGTTTGCCCCCACCCGCACATTCCGAGGCCATGTAGCCCGGTCCGAGCGCACCTCCCAGAGGGGCTTCGGTCGCCGGTAGAGGAAGTTATAAGCAAGAAGTCTTTAAGTAAGGTAGGATCGAAGTGCCCGAAGTCAGGGCTGTTGCGAAGAATGTTGGGGCTTCCCCCAAAAGGCTCAAGCCAATCATTGACCTGGTCCGAGGCAACCGCGTGAATGATGCCGTTGACACCTTGGGGCTGATGCCCTCCCCGTGGGCGAAGGTGGTGCGCAAGGTTATAGTATCCGCCGCAGCCAACGCCGAGAACAACCTGCTGCTAAACCCGGACAGCCTGGTTATAGTTAGAATTACCGCCGATGAAGCCACTTTCCTGAAGCGGTTCAGACCCCGCGCCAGGGGTAGGGTAGGCCGTATCACCAAGCGCTCCAGCCACATAACTGTGGTGGTGGACGAAGAAGAGGAGGTGTCCTAGTGGGCCATAAGACCCATCCCATAGGGTTCAGGCTGGGAATAGTCAAGGACTGGCAGACCCACTGGTACGCCCCCAGGGCCAGAGACTACAGGAACCTGGTGCAGGAAGACCTGCAAATAAGAGACCGCGTCAACAAAGAGTACAGAAACTTCTCCAACGCGGGGATCGCCCGCATTGAGATAGACCGAGGCACCCAGGACATAGTGGTGAACGTGCACTCGGCCCGGCCCGGCATCCTCATAGGAAGGGACGGAGAGCGGGTCAAGAGGCTGCGAACCAGGCTGGAAGAGGTTACCCCCAGGAGAATCCAGCTTAATATAGTGGAGATTCCCCAGCCGGAGTTGAATTCTTACCTGGTGGGCAGGAATATCGCAGACCAGCTAGAGCGTAGGGTGTCATTCCGAAGGGCCATGCGCCAGTCAGCCCAGAGGGCCATGCAAGCGGGAGCCGAAGGTATAAAGATAATCGTCAAAGGCCGCATAATGGGGGCTGAGATCGCCCGCCGCGAGAAGTATATGGAAGGAAGAGTGCCCCTCCATACCCTAAGAGCGGACATAGATTACAGCGTCACCGAGGCCCACACCGTCATGGGTCTTATAGGAGTGAAAGTCTGGATTTACAAGGGTGATATTCTCCCGGCAGAGACGGAGGAGTCCATTGAGGACATGGAGACTATCGAAGTAACCGTACATCCCGAGGAGATTGATGATATAGATGTTGCAACCTAAGCGGGTGAAATTCCGAAAAATGCACCGGGGCCACCGGGCGGGGAAGGCTACAAGCGGCAACAGCGTGGACTTCGGCGAGTATGGGCTGAAGGCCCTGGAAGCCGAGTGGATTACCGCCAGGCAGATAGAGGCGGCCCGTATCGCGATAACGCACCATCTGAGACGAGGCGGCCAGGTATGGGTGCGGGTCTTCTCGGATAAGTCCGTAAGCAAGAAGCCCGCCGAGGTCCGCATGGGCGGCGGAAAGGCTGCCGTGGACCACTGGGTTGCAGTGGTCAAACCTGGTCGCATCCTCTTCGAGGTGAGCGGGGTGAGGGAGGACTTGGCCATGGCGGCCCTGCGGCTAGCCGCTCACAAGCTGCCTATACCCACCAAAGCAGTCCGCCGGGACAATCTTCTGGCTGACTGATGATAAAGTCGCTAGTCCAAAGGTCGGGGGTAAAATTTCGTGCGCGCCTATGATATAAGAGAACTCAGTGATGAGGACCTGGCCAAGGAACTGGACAACTCCCACAGGGAGCTTCTGAATCTCCGGTTCCGAATTGCCACCAAGCAACTTACCAACACTGCTGAAGTGCGCATAGTGCGGAAAAAGATTGCCCGCCTGAATACCGTGATCCGAGAGAGACAGTTGGAAGAGGATGGAAATGGTTAAGGAGCGTCGTAAGGTACGGGTAGGCGAGGTAGTCGGCGACAAAATGGACAAGACGGCGGTAGTGGCTGTGCGGTGGCAGCAGAGGCATCGCCTCTACAAGAAGAGCATCCGGCGAATCACCAAGTTCTACGTCCATGACAAAGATAACGAATGTAAAGTGGGCGACATGGTCCGCATCCAGGAGACCAGGCCCATCTCGAAAAACAAGTATTGGAGGGTGCTGGAGATTCTGGAGAGCAGGGAGGTGGCGGAGGTGAAGCCCATAGACTTGGAGCAGGGGCTGCTTTCTCAGGATGATGAGGAAGAAGATGAGGAGTTGGAGGAAGAGGAATCCCCGGAAGAAGATGAGGAGTAGGAACGAACCATGATCCAGACTTACACACGCCTGTCCGTAGCGGACAACAGCGGGGCCAAGGAGATCATGTGCATAAATATCCCCGGCAGCAGCCGGAGGCGCTACGCCTCCATCGGGGATATTATAGTAGGCACCGTCAAAGAAGCGGTGCCTATGTCCCCAGTCAAGAAAGGGGAGGTGGTCCGGGCGGTGATTGTGAGGACCGCCAAGCCCTACCGCAGGCCCGATGGCACCTACGTGCGGTTCGACGACAATGCCGCCGTGATCCTGAGCGAGAGATTGACCAATCCCCGGGGCACTCGCATTTTCGGGCCGGTGGCCCGTGAACTGCGCGACCGTGGGTTTATGAGAATCGTGTCCCTGGCTCCCGAGGTGGTGTAATGAAGGTGCGCAAGGGTGACACGGTGATGGTTATCGCCGGCAAGGAGAAGGGCAGGAGTGGCAGAGTGGATAGGGTCCTCAACAAACAGGATATGGTAGTAGTAGAGGGCCTCAACATGATAATCCGCCACATGAGGCCCAGGCCGGACCTGAGGCAGGCGGGCAGGATTCAGAAAGAGTCCCCCATCCACATGTCAAACGTGCTTCTGGTCTGCAACAAGTGCAACAGTCCCACCCGACCAAGGCTAAACTACATTGAGGGTGGCAGAAAAGTAAGGGAGTGTCGTCAATGCAACGAGACGATAGACTAGAAGAGGAAAGCCAGCCTCAAGCAGAACAATCGGAACAGGCCGCAAGTCCCGAGGGAGGAGAACAGGCCCAGGCTCCCCGCAGGAGCAGCGGCCGGGCCTCGGGCAGCAGCGGCGATGGCGGTGGTACTGGCACCAGGCGCAGAAGCAGGGCCAGTGCAGCCCCGGCAGCAGCAGAAGCGCCCCCTGCCGAAGAGGCAGCTCCCTCCACCAATGGGGCCGCCGAGGCGCCCGCCAGGCCCCGCCTCATGGAGTTGTACCGGACGGAGGTGGTGCCCGCAATGGTGCAGGAGTTTGAATACTCCAACATCATGGAAGTTCCCAGGTTGAATAAGGTAGTCCTCAACATCGGCCTGGGAGAGGCCCTGACGAATCCCAGGGCCATGGAGAGCGCCACCAGGGACCTGACAATCATATCCGGGCAGAAACCCATCGTCACCCGCGCCAAGAAGTCTATAGCCGGGTTCAAGATAAGGGAAGGCAACCCCATAGGGATAGCGGTTACCCTTCGCGGCATCAGGATGTACCATTTCATGGACCGCCTGATCAATGCCGCCCTGCCGCGTATCAGAGACTTTCGCGGGGTTTCCGGCCAGAGCTTCGACGGCCGCGGCAACTACTCTATGGGTATCCGCGAGCAGATAATCTTCCCGGAGATCGATTATGGCCAGATTGAGCGAATCCGGGGGTTCCAGGTCACCATAGCCACGTCGGCCAGGACCGATGCAGAGGCGTACGGCCTTCTGTCCCATTTCGGGATGCCCTTTGTGAGGTCTTCTTCCTGAAAATCAGGGGGCAAATCGGAAGCCGGCCCGGAAGCTGCCACACCACGACTATCAGCCCGGTGGACTGTTCAGGATAAAGGGGAGATAACTTGGCGAAAAAGTCTCAGATCGAGAAATGGAAGAAACCTAAAAAGTTCAAAGTACGCCAGACCAACCGTTGCAATAGGTGTGGCAGGCCAAGGGCCTATATAAGATACTTTGGCCTCTGCCGTATATGTATGCGCCAGCTCAGCCTGGTAGGTGCCTTGCCAGGAGTGCGAAAGGCCAGCTGGTAGAAATAATCTGGAGCGCGTAGTACCATGCCAGTCACCGACCCTATAGCGGATATGTTGACCAGAATAAGGAATGCCCAGGCCATGAGACACGAGTCTCTGGTGATGCCCGTCTCGAAGATGAAGGTATCTATTGCCAGGATTCTGAGGGACGAAGGCTTTATCAAAGGATATGACATGCTCAGGGGCCAGCCCCATCCCATCCTCCGTGTGCACCTGTCCTATCGGGACGGCAGAGAGCCCGCCATCGGCGGACTCAAGAGGGTTAGCAAGCCCGGCCTGCGTGTATATGTAGGCAAGGGCGAAATACCCAGGGTATACGGCGGATTGGGTATAGCGATCCTGTCCACCTCTCAGGGGGTGATAACGGGCAGGGAAGCCTGGCGTCAGGGCATAGGAGGAGAGTTGCTCTGCTATGTCTGGTAATGGCAACGGGTCTAAAGAGAAGAAGGAGAAAACCCTCTCCAGGATAGGCCGAAAGGCCATCCCCATACCCTCCGGCGTTCAGGTCCAACTGGACTACGGACAGTTTACTGTCCAGGGCCCCAGTGGCACCCTGACACAGCCCCTCCACCCGGAGGTGATTGTGAAGGTAGAAGACGGCCAGGTGGTGGTGGAAAGGTACTCTGAGAGAAAATTCCACCGGTCCCTTCATGGGCTCACCAGGAGCATGATCTCCAACGCAATAACGGGAGTAACCGACGGTTATCAGAAGACGCTGGAGCTCATGGGGGTTGGTTACAGGGCACAGCAGGCCGGCGAGGGTATCGTGCTCAACGTGGGCTACAGCCACTCGGTAGAGGTCAAGCCCATGGAAGGGGTCACTATCACCGTTGAGGGAAATAACCGGATCCACGTGCGGGGCGCCGACAAGCAGAAGGTGGGAGAATTGGCATCCGTCATCCGCAGGGTCAGGCCGCCCAACAAGTACAAAGAGAAGGGAATCAGGTACGCCGGCGAGGTGCTCCACCTGAAGCCGGGGAAATCCGCCGCCCGGAAGAATTAGCACACGCGAAGACCTGTTGAAGGGGTTATGAAATGCCTGGAGAGAAGAACTCTCGAAAACTGCGACTGGCAAGGCACCGAAGGGTGCGGAAGAAGGTCTCCGGGACTCCCGAACGGCCCCGGCTCTGTATTTTCCGCAGCCTCCAGCATGTGTATGCCCAGATTATAGACGATGTCAGTGGACACACCCTGACGGCCGCATCCACCCTCGACCCGGAGGTCAGGGCATCCTCGGTGAAGGGGTCCAAGACCGATATGTCAAAGATAGTGGGCGCTGCCATCGCTCGAAAGGCCCTGGAAGGTGGCACTACCCAAGTTGTCTTTGATCGAGGCGGATACAAGTACCACGGCCGGCTAAAAGCCCTGGCTGACGCCGCAAGGCAGGGAGGTCTTAGATTCTGATGGTATCTGCACCACCCATCTATTATGCAAATGAAAAAATTGACCCCTCTGGACTCAACCTCGGCGAGAAGGTGGTACATACCCGTCGCATTGCCAAGGTGGTCAAAGGTGGTCGGCATCTCCGGTTCAATGCCCTTGTGGTAGTCGGAGACGGGGAAGGGGTTGTTGGCGCAGGGTTGGGGAAGGCCCTGGCTATCCCCGATGCCGTCAGAAAGGGCAACGCCTTCGCCAAGAAGAGCCTGATAAAGGTCCCCCTGAGGGGCAGCACCATCCCCCATGAGACCTCCGCCAAGAAGGGCGCTTCGCTGGTGCTGATAAAACCCGCGCCCCCGGGCACCGGAATCATAGCAGCCGGAGTAATCCGCGCCCTCCTGGAGTTGGCAGGGATAAAGGACGTTACCGCCAAGTCTCTGGGGTCTCGCAACGCCATCAACGTCGCTTACGCTACCATGGAGGCCCTGCGGAAGCTCAAAGACCCAACCGAGGCAATAGCCATTCGCAAGGGGCAAGCGCCCGCTGGAAGCGCCAGATGAAGTCTCCTTAATAGTAATTAAAAGGGAAGGTCTCTAATTATGATGGAACACGACGTAAGCGCCGGCCCAGGAGCCCGGCGGCGCAGGAAACGGGTGGGCCGAGGCGACGCCAGCGGCTCAGGCAGCTATTCCGGCCGGGGCATGAAGGGCCAGAAGTCCCGGTCCGGCGGAGGGCCCCGCCCCGGATTCGAGGGCGGACAGATGCCCTTGATAAAAGGTCTGCCCATGAAGCGGGGCTTCACCAACATATTCAAGAAGCAATACCACCTCATAAAGATAGAGAGCTTGAATGCCTTCCCCGGAGAGGCTGAAATCACCCCTGAAACCCTGCTGGAGATGGGGCTTGTGAGGAACCTGAAATATCCTGTGAAAGTCCTCGGCGACGGGGAGATCACCGTGCCTTTGAGGATAAGCGCCCATAAATTCACCCGCTCAGCTCGGGAAAAGATAGAGGCGGCCGGTGGTAAGGCGGAGGTGATTTAGCCATGATGACCCGGGAGGTGGAAGGAAGACCAAGGCTGCTCCAGGCAGCCCTGGATGCCTTCCGCGTACCTGACCTGAGGGCAAAGATACTGTTCACCCTGGCCATGCTGGCCGTGTTCCGATTTATGGCCCAGGTGCCGCTGCCGGGAATAGACCAGCGCGCCCTGGACGACCTCTTTGACCAGAACCAACTCCTGGGCTTCCTCGACCTGTTCAGTGGAGGCGCTCTGGGAGCCATGAGCGTTGTCGCCCTTGGCGTGTACCCGTACATTACGTCCTCCATCGTAATGCAATTATTGGTCCCCGTAATTCCCAGCTTGCAGCGCATATCCAGAGAAGGGGAGTTGGGCCGCCAGAGGATAAACCGTATCACCCACTGGCTCACGGTGCCGGTGGCCTTCTTCCAGGGATATGGCACCCTACAGCTTATCCAGTCCCGCGGGGTAGTCTCCAACGTGTGGTCCCCCGGCGGCGGGGACTTCGTGCTCACAATAGCCATGCTGCTGGCCCTGGTCGCCGGCACCATGTTCTTGGTCTGGCTGGGAGAACTGATTACCGAGCGGGGCATCGGGAACGGCATATCCCTCATAATCTTTTCGGGCATCGTGGCAGGCTTTCCCGGCACCATACAGCAGGTGCTGGACCAGGCCAGCTTTCTGGGCATCCTCTGGCTGACCATCATAGGCCTGCTGGTGATGGCCCTCATCGTGGTCTTTACCGAGGCCCACAGGAGAATACCGGTACAGTACGGACGCAGCATATTTCGCGGGGGTCGTATGTACCGCCAGACAGGAGCTACTTATCTGCCCATAAGAATCAACTCGGCAGGCATGATCCCGTTGATCTTTGCCACCTCAGTGGTCATATTGCCAGGGACTATATTCAACTTCTTGGGAGTCCGGGACGACTGGATAGGGTCTGTGGGCTCCACCCTGGCCGGTTGGTTCGACCCCACCAACGTGGTATTCTGGATTGCCAGTTTCATCCTGGTGGTGGCATTCAGTTTCTTCTATACCCTGGTAATCTTCCAGCAGCAGAACCTGGCTGAGAACTTGCAGCGCAACGGCGGCTTCGTGCCCGGCATCCGGCCCGGCGGCCCCACCCAGGAGTATCTCAACCGGGTCATCATTCGGCTAACGTGGGGGGGCGCCCTGTTCCTGGGGTTCATAATCATTGTGCCCTACCTGGCCTCCCTTATCGCCAACTTGCCGGCGGCGCAGGCTACCCTCCTCCTCCCCAGCATAAGCATGTTGATTATGGTGGGAGTGGCCTTGGACACCCTGCGCCAGCTTGAGTCACAATTGCTTATGAGAAACTATGAAGGCTTCTTGAGGTAGCATACTAATATGAGCAGCAGTTCTTCGGGTAATAAACGCCTGGTCATGCTGGGTCCCCCCGGCGCCGGCAAGGGCACCCAGGCCAAGATTCTGGCTGATAAGATGGGCATATCCCACATATCATCGGGAGACCTCTTCAGGCGTCACAGGGAAGAAGGGACTCGCCTGGGGCTGAGGTCGGTGGAATACATGCGCCAGGGCCTCCTGGTCCCCGACGAGGTGACTATAGAGATGGTCCTGGACCAGATCAAGTCACCATCCAGCAGCAACGGATTTCTGCTGGACGGATTCCCTCGAAACCTGACCCAGGCGCAAGCCCTTGACGAGGCTTCGGAAGGCACAGGCCAGGAGGTTGACCTGGCGACCCTCATAAATGTACCCCTGGAAGAGTTGGTCAAGCGGCTTATCGGACGCCGTCTGTGCAGGCAGTGTCAGGCCCCCTATCACAGGGAGTACGCACCTCCCAAGACCCCCGGCAAATGCGACCTGTGCCGGGGAGAGCTATACCAGCGCCAGGATGATACCCCGGATGCAGTGCGAGTGCGCATCCAGGTCTACGAAGACAAGACTCGACCCCTGGTAGGGTATTACAATAAAGACAAGAAACTGGTGGAGGTGGACGGAGTGGGGACTGTGAATGAGGTTGCACAGAGGCTCCTTCAAGCCCTGGAGTAGCTAACAGGCGGATGCTTTTATCTCACCCCCTACAACGTCATTCTGAGGAGCTTGCGACGAAGAATCGAAAGGGCAGACCGGCTCGAGGCGGTGGATTTTAGATTCTTCGCCTACGGCTCAGAATGACAGTGGGGGACAGGGTGTCAAAAAAGGGACCAACGTTGTAAAATGTTGTAAAATGAGGAAAGGGCTAGACGATAAGCCCTCATTTGGCGCCTTGTCTATAATATAGGACGGGAATCATTTACCCAATGCTTGGGTCTTTGTGACAGAGGGATTATGAAGCAGACCAGAAAGATCGAAACAGCGTCTAACTCGGCTTCGACATATACCGGGGGAATAACCATCAAGTCCACCCAGGAGATGGCGGCGATGCGCCGGGCCGGGGAGATAGTCGGGGCTACCCTGACAGTGCTCCAGGAGTCCGTGAAACCGGGCATGAAGACCCGTGACCTGGACGCCATCGCTGAGAGGGAGATACGCAAACTGGGGGGCAAACCGGCCTTCAAGGGTTATCGAGGGTTTCCTGCCACGATATGCGCATCCGTCAACCATGAAATCGTTCATGGGATACCGGGGGATAGGGTCATCAAGTCAGGAGACCTGATAAAGATGGACGTGGGGGCCGTGTACGACGGCTTCATCGGCGATGCCGCTATAACCGTCGGCGCCGGCGACATCAGCAAGGAAGCCAAAGAGCTTATCGAAGTGACCCGCCAGTCCCTTGAGGAGGGCATCAACGCCTCCAGGGAGGGCGCAAGGGTGGGAGACGTGGGAGCGGCCATCCAGGCCTATGCCGAGGCTCGCGGCTACAGCGTTGTTAAAAACTATGTTGGGCACGGGATTGGCAGGTTCCTCCACGAAGACCCACAGGTGCCTAACTACGGACCAGGTGGGAGAGGGGCGCTCCTGCGGCGGGGGATGAATATCGCCATAGAGCCTATGGTGAATATAGGGGGTTCGGAGACCCGGCTGCTGGAAGACCAATGGACAGTAATCACAGCCGACGGGAGCCTTTCGTCCCACTTTGAGCACACCATCGCTATTACTGATGGGGAGCCTGAGGTTTTGACAAGGCAAAGGTAGGACTTCTCGAACATGAAAGGGTGTTATGGCTAAAAAAGAAGCGATCGAAGTGGAGGCATCGGTATCAGAATCTCTGCCCAATGGCATGTTCAGGGTAGAGTTGCCCAACGGGCATAAGGTCTTGGCCCACGTGTCTGGTAAAATTCGCCTCCATTTCATCCGGGTGCTTCCCGGAGACCGAGTCCTGGTGGAGTTGTCTCCCTATGACTTGAGCCGGGGGCGCATAACTTATAGGTTCAAGTAATCAGGTACAAGTAGGTGTCATAGATGAAAGTAAGAGCGTCGGTCAAACCAAGATGTGACAAGTGCAGGGTTATAAAGCGTAAAAAAGTGGTGCGCATCATCTGCTCTAATGCCAGGCACTCCCAAAGACAGGGTTAGCGCCGTTAGCGCTAAGGAGGGGCAAAATGGTCCGTATATCAGGCGTGGACATACCCGATGGGAAAAGAGTAGACGTATCCCTGGGGCGAATATATGGGATAGGTCCCGCCATAGCCCAGGAGATACTACAGAAAGCCCAGATAGACGGTGATCCCAAGCCTCGAATGAGGGAACTCTCCGACGAACAAGTCAACAGGTTGAGGGAGATAATTGACCAGGAGTACAAGGTCGAAGGGGACCTGCGTCGAGAAGTCAACTCCAACATCCGTAGGCTCATAGAGATAGGGACCTTCCGTGGGCTGCGGCATCGTCGCGGCTTGCCTGCCAGGGGCCAGCGAACCAGGACCAATGCAAGGACCCGCAAGGGGCCCAGAAGGACCGTGGCTGGCCGTGGCCGACGCACCGGCGGAAAGAAGTAAAGGAGGGACATGCCTAGACCTAGAGGTCGGAGAAGAGAGCGAAGGATGGTGCCCAGGGGTCGAGCATTCATCCATTCCACCTTCAATAACACTATTATAACCCTCACCGACCCCCAGGGCAGCGTGATATCTTCGGCCAGCGCGGGCACGTCCGGCTTCCGGGGGTCTCGTAAAGGGACAGCGTTCGCAGCCCAAAGGGCCGCAGAGCAGGCAGCACGTAGAGGAATGGACCACGGGCTGAGGCAAGTGGACGTCCTCATGAATGGGCCCGGCGCCGGAAGGGAAGCGGCCATACGCTCCCTCCAGGCAGCAGGGCTGACCATAACCAGCATAAGGGATGTGACACCCATACCCCATAACGGGTGCCGGCCTCCTAAACGCAGAAGGGTTTAAGGGGATAATGATATGGGAAGATATACAGGACCGAAATGCAGGCTTTGTCGAAGGGTGGGAGAGAAGCTGTTTCTCAAGGGAGAACGCTGCTTCACCCCTCGCTGCGCAATTGAGAGGAGGCGTTCGGCGCCCGGAGACCAGTCCAGTCGGCGAAGGCGGCTCTCGGACCATGGCATACAACTCCGGGAGAAGCAGAAGGCTAGATACTCCTATGGGGTAATGGAGAGCCAGTTCAGACGGTACATGGAGCAGGCTTTCAAGGGGTCCGGGGTTACAGGCCGGTACCTGCTCCAACTCTTGGAACGACGTTTGGACAACGTAGTGTACCGATTGGGCTTCGCAGAGTCTCGAAGACAGTCTCGACAGCTTGTGCTCCACGGCCATTTTACAGTAAACGGACGGAAGGTGAACATCCCCTCCTACACAGTGCAGGTGGGAGATGTCATCGCCTGGAAAGAGTCCAACAAGCAGAAGGACTTCTTCAAGGAACTGACGGATGAAATACCCAAGAGGCCCGTCCCCCAGTGGTTGGCCCTTGATACAGGCGCAATGACCGGGAGGGCTGCCAGTCTGCCTACCGATGAAGACCTGGAGACCCTGATAGACACACGGCTAATAGTTGAGTTCTATTCGAGGTAATAACGAATATGTTGGATACCTCTATCCTTACGAGAGGAATCGGACAGCGTGGGCCGGACAGCATCACGCCGGAGATAAAAGTAGTCCAGTCCGAAGACACCTATGGCAAGTTTGTCATTGAACCCCTGGAACGAGGCTATGGCATAACCGTCGGCAACCCCATGAGGCGTATGCTGCTGAGCTCAATAGAGGGCACAGCCATCACCTGGGTCAAAATAGAAGGCGTCCTGCACGAGTATTCAACCATCCCCCACATGCGAGAGGAAGTGATGGAGTTCCTCCTCAACGTGAAGGGAATGAGGATTCGCTCAACTACCGACAGGCCCGGTAAAATGCGCCTGGACATCGCCGGGGAAGGCCGGGTCTGCGCAGGGGATGTGGGCACATCCTCCGATTTCGAGATAGTCAACCCGGAGTTGCACCTTGCAACCCTGGACTCAAGCAATGCTTCCCTCTCGGTGGAGTTCAATGTGGAGCACGGCAAGGGTTATCAACCCGTTCCCCAGAGTGATGGAGTATATAACCCTCTTGTGGGTATTTTGCCGGTAGATGCCATCTTCAACCCGGTCAAGAAGGTCAACTACAACATTGAAAGGACCCGTGTAGGACACGTTACCGACTACGAGCGTCTGGTCCTGGAAATATGGACCGACGGCACCATCACCCCTGTTGAAGCCCTGAGAAAGTCCTCGGAGGTCCTGGTCAATCACTTCTTCCTCTTCAGCAACCTGGGCCGGGAAATAGAGGCCGGAACGGACAGGCCCCCCATTACCGTATCCGCAGAGGTGTACCAGACTCCAATCGAGAAACTGGACGTATCCCCCAGGACCCTTAACTGTCTGAAGCGGGCCCATATCACCAAGGTTGGGCAAGTGCTGGAGATGTCCAATGATGACCTTCTCAAGATAAGGAACTTTGGGGAAAAGTCCCTGGAGGAGCTCCTTACCAAGCTCAGGGCCGAAGGAATGTTGAACGAAGATGAGTACAGAGCACGGACATCCGGGTACAATGGCGTTCAACAGCAGCCCCATGACAGTGGCATCACCATTCAGTTAGCGCACACCAACGGAGATAGCGCTGAGTCCTCCGGTGACGACGACGATGGGGCAGTCGTCAGTCCCGTTCTAGGTAGAATAGATATTGACGATTGGCAGGACGATGACGCGGTAGAGGACGACTCCTCCGATGAGGATGACGAAGACGACTATTATGACGAAGACGAGGAGAATTAAGGCCGACTATGGTATCGCACCGGATAAAAGGCAAAAAACTAGGCAGACCAAGGGACCAGAGGATAGCCTTGTTGCGTTCCCTCGCTTCCGAGGTTATACGGCATGAAAGCATAACCACTACTCAGGCCAAAGCCATTGAGGCTAGGAGGATGGTGGAACGGCTTATAACCCTCGGCAAAAAGGGCACCCTTCATCATCGCAGGCTTGCCCTCAGTGAATTGCCCAACCAGAATGCTATAGGGAAGGTATTTGGCGACCTGGCTTTCAGGTATGAGGACCGGCATGGAGGTTATACCCGGCTTATCAAGCTAGGGCCGCGCAAGGGAGATGCGGCATCTATGGCCCTTATAGAGCTGGTCTAGCGCTTTGGGGGCCTTGCCCCTGTGGGGCCGAGTTGTCCGTTTTATGAAATGCAGTATTCGGATAAGAGCAGGAGGCTGGCCTTTGTCTTGGAATACGATGGCACTGGGTACAAGGGATTCCAGTGGCAGCCCCACGCCCCTTCCGTCCAGGGCGAGGTCGAGCGGGCGATAAGAGATTTCACAGGCGAGACAACTAGAGTCAGGGGGGCCAGTCGCACTGATGCGGGCGCTCATGCCAAAGGCCAGGTGGTGGATTTCCTGACTCAAGCACCTTACACAACAGAGACGTTCATCAGGGCGCTGAACTGGCATCTTCCCCCGGATATTAAAATCAGGGGGGCTTATGACATACCCATGAGCTTTAACTCCCGGAAGGATGCCGTCAGCAGGGTCTATCGGTACAGCCTGTTGAACTCCCCATGGCCATCTCCCCTCCTGCGGGGCTTTTCTCACCGGGTGTCAACCCCCCTTGATGTGGATAGGATGAAAGAGGCTGCCGGGCATCTGTTGGGCACCCATGACCTATCCCCCTTCACAACCAGGTTGCCCCCAGGGAGGAGCGCAGTCCGCAGGGTGGACAGGTGGGACATCTGGCAGGAAGACGACCTGGTCCTCATCGAGGCTGAAGCCAATGGGTTTCTGCCCCACCAGGTTCGCAGAACCAATGGCATTCTTACCGAGGTTGGGGTGGGGAAACATTCAACAGGGGTGATAAAAGGGCTGATTGATGGTACACTTGGTGAGCTAAAAGCCCCTCCATCCCTGCCCGCCAAAGGACTATGCTTGATGAGGGTCAACTATCCACACCCATTCTGTACAAAGGTTAATGATGGCAATGAGACGAAATAAGACGTATATGGCAAAATCATCAGAGGTCCAACCCCAATGGCACCTGATAGATGCCACGGGACAGACCCTGGGAAGAATGGCTACTCGGATTGCCAGGACCCTCCAGGGGAAAGACAAGGCTATCTATACCCCCCATGTCCTCACGGGTGACTTTGTGGTGGTAGTGAACGCTTCCAGGATACGGGTTACGGGCAGAAAGCTCAAACAGAAGACCTATTACCGCCACAGCGGATATGTGGGTAATTTGAAAACCTTCATCCTTGAGGACGTTCTTGAGAACCACCCCGAGCGTGTTATCGAGATGGCCGTGAGGGGCATGTTGCCGAACACCAAACGAGGCCGAGACATGTTCAAGAGGCTGAAGGTTTACCGAGGAAATACCCACCCACATCAAGCACAGCTATCCGCCGTCGGCACATCAGCCCCAACAAACGGGGGCAGTGAAGGGAGGTAAGCACCCACTTGGTACAGGAAGCTACCCAGCAAGAATACTATTACGGGACCGGCAAGCGTAAGACGGCCATTGCCAGGGTAAGGCTTTATCAAAGTCTCGGCCCCGGCCAGGCCGGCCAGATACAGATAAATGGCAAGACACTGGAGGCATATTTCCCCTGGGCTCCCTGGCAGGCGACGGTGCGGGAAGCCCTTGAAGCAACCGACTCCCTGAGCAGGTTCAGCGTTGTGGTCAGGGTACAGGGCGGCGGCGTGATGGCCCAGTCGGAGGCTATACGCCACGGCATTTCCAGGGCGCTGGTGGTCTATGACGAGACCTTCAAGCCCGCACTGCGAAGGCGCGGCTTCCTTACGAGAGACTCCAGGATCAAGGAGAGCAAGAAGTACGGGCTAAAGCGGGCCAGGCGCGCCCCTCAATACACCAAGCGGTAGCGCCTCAATCCGGGCCGTTCAGTCGGCCTTACCGGACCTTGCCGTTTAGCAAGCCAAAGGGCAACCACGAGGGTTGTCCTTACCATGCCCGGTGATTTGCAGCCCTGTAGGGGTAGCCCTCGTGGCTACCCTGAGCGAGACTCAAAAGACCCTGTTGAGCCGTTCAGTCACCCCTTACCGCACCCTGAATGGTGCGGCATCCTACATCCACCGTCATTCCGGCGCAGGCCGGAATCCAGGGGTGGGGCGGTGGACTCTCTCGCGGGAGTGACGGTGGAGAGGCCGTCCCATTTTCATCCTCGTATACGGCCCACAGGGACATGGGCAATTATTACCATGAAAATAGGCAGCACCGTCATTCCCGCGAAAGCGGGAATCCAGGGTCTCGCAATGTCGCAGTCGCTGCAAAGCCACCCACCCCCACCCCTGGATTCCGGCCTACGCCGGAATGACGGTGGATGACTAAGGTGGGGGGCGTCACACCCGTAGTGGGCGGAGTCGTCACCCGCAGTGGGCGGTAGGCGATGGTATCACCCCCATCCTAACCTTCCCCCGTCGAAGGGGGAAGGGACTATTCCCCCTAGCCGGCGCTGCTGAGCTGCTCCTTGATGTAGTCTATGTTAGAGACGGGGGACGGGTCTATCCCCTGGAGGATAGCGAGGTAGTAGCTGGTATAGTCCCCCAAGTATACCATGCCAAGAATCTGGCCCAGACCTCCCCTTCCCCTGCCTTCCAATGTCCGATGAGGAATACTCTCTCCCTCCAGCAGGTCCTGGGTAATCCGGTAGCGTAGGGCGGTCCTTGGATGTACTGTCCCAGGCTTTAGAAGGACGGCAAAGACCCGCTCCTTTGGAGGATAGCCAGGCACCCCCGGGAGTTGTGAATATCCTACCACCGAGTTGTGGTGTGCCTCAGGCAGCAATTCAAAGAAGGCCCAGGCCTTGGAATTTTCGTTAAACTGGGTCTTCCACCTGCGGGCTACACTGCTGAAATACCCTGCCCCATAGACCACTATAAGCCGGCCAGCCAGCAATGAAGCCATCTCTTTCGCCGGGTTCTTCTCTGTAGGAGACTCCTCCCCCAACTCCGGCGACATCTCATCCAGGACCTCCATCGCCTCTCTGAAGTCCCGTTTCTTGTCCGAGACTAGGCCCAGCTTCACCAGGAGGGCCGTTGGCACGGTAAAGCCGTAGCCCAGGGAACTCCGGGGTTCTCCCTCGTATCCCACTATGAAGGTAGGCAGTCCTTTTGCCTTTGCCTCTCTCCCCAGGGTGCCCCCGGAGGTGATGGCTACGACCTTGGCCCCCTTGGACAGGGCCTCACGAAAACTGGAGAGGGTCTCTTCCGTCTCGCCGGAGTAGCTACAGGCCAGCGCCAGGGTATCCTCGTCCACGTAGCCGGGGACATGGTAATCACGGCAAACGGTTATGGGGAGGGACTCATCAAGGGATGTCAGGTCCGCCAGGAGGTCGCCCCCGATGGCCGAGCCTCCCATA
This sequence comes from Dehalococcoidia bacterium, assembly GCA_965219725.1. Classification (GTDB taxonomy): domain Bacteria; phylum Chloroflexota; class Dehalococcoidia; order Lucifugimonadales; family JAGWBF01; genus CBDCOF01. Next base: position 131,332 of record CBDCOF010000002.1, read on the forward strand.
CCCAGCACTACCACCCGCCGCACACGACCGTACTCCCTGGGCAGGTCAAAGGACATAGCCTCTTCCCAGGCGTTCCGGCATTGCTGAGGAAAGGCGCGCAGCCGCTCTCGGAGGTTAGTGGGGTCCAGCTTTGGATAAAGTGAGCGGTCATCCAAGGATTTCATCCGGGTCTATCATACAACCCTTCGCCCAGAATGGTCCCATTCCTGCTTCAACTTCCCGGATAGTCCCAGGGAGCTATAATCCAGAATCCCCGTCCCCAGGGAGTACGCTACGAAGTCAACGGATTCCTTGACTCTGCTCAGGTCACCGTCAGGGAAGCTATAGTGCTGCACGTAGTATTTCAGCTTTGGCTCAGTACCGGAAGGCCGGACGGTTATACGGGTCCGGGAGTCCTCCGACAGAAAGAATGATACCACATCTCCCGTTGCCCCCGGATTGAGGCTTTTGTCTAGCCGGTCAATGGCCCTTGTGACGGGCAGGTCTGCAACCCTCTCCGGTGGGCGCTGCCTCAAATGGGACATCACCCTTCCCATTATGTCCATGCCCACCTTTCCCGGCAGCTCTACCAGGTACTGAACGTTCTTGTAGTAGCCGTACTCCTCATATAGCTCGTCGAGATACATCGGTATGGTCTTGCCCTGGGCCCTGAGCCAGGAGGCCATCTCGCAGATGAGCAGGGAGGCTATGGCTGCATCCTTGTCCCGCACAAAGTCCCCGGCCAGATAGCCCAGGCTCTCTTCGGCGGCGAACACGAAGGCCGACGGGTCCTCCATTCCTTCGATGATTTCAGCGATGAACTTGAATCCCACCATCAGGTCATCCCTGGGGGTCAGGCCAAAGCTACGGGATATGTCCGATATGAGGCCCGTAGTGACCAGGGTCTCCATCACCAGGTCTCCCTGGGAAAGGATTCCCCGGTCGCGCCGGTGGGTAAGGATGTAGTGGGTGAGGGCGGCGCCCACCTGGTTGCCGGTCAGGAGCTGCATCCTGGCCGAGGCCGGCCCTATCTTGGCCGCTACACCCACCCGGTCGGCGTCGGGGTCCGAACAGATGGCGATGTCCGCTCCCGTCTCCTCGCCCTGACTTATAGGCATCTCCATGACTTCCCGATATTCGGGGTTAATCAGGTCTCCCACGGCCGTGGGGAAGTCCTCATCGGGCTTAATCTGCCGGTCAACGGCACTGACGGCGAACCCCTCAGCCTCCAGCACGGGCAACACGTTGGTGGAGCCGGCCCCGTGAATAGGGCTGAAGACCACCCTGGCCGACCGCATCTTGTTCATAGACAGGCCGCGTACCGCCTTGAGGTAGGCGTCGTCCACGTCGTCGCCTATCAGAGAGACCAAGCCCTTATCCATCGCTTCCAAGATGGGCATGGTATGAATCTGCCTGACCCCTGACACCAACCGCATAAACTCCTGGTCGAGGGGAGGGACTACCTGGCCCCCGTCTCGCCAGTAGAACTTGAACCCGTTATCGGTCCTTGGGTTGTGGGAAGCGGTGATCTGTACCCCGGCTGTGGCCTTCAGATACCGCACCGCGAAGGAGACCTCCGGGGTCGCTCTCAGCCCGTTGGGAGAGGTGGACGACTTATCGAAGAGGAAGGATCTAATCCCATTGCCCGCAAGCACTTCACAGGAGAGGACGGCGAAGTCACGGGACCCCTTGCGCGCCTCATGCCCCACCACCACACCTGCCTCCCTGACCTGGGGCACGGCCTGGGGATCGTAGTTTTCTATAAAGTGGCAAAGCCCCTGGGCGGCTTCCCCGATGGTGCGGAGGTTTATCCGGTTTGGGCCCACCCCTAGGGGGCCTCGGATGCCTCCCGTGCCTATCCTGAGGTGGGTATAGAAGGAGTCCTCAAGCTCTTCCCATCTGCCCTCCCGGATAAGCCTCTCAATTTCGGGCAAGAATGTCCCGAACTCGGGGTCATGCAGCCACAGGTTGAGGTTGGCAAGGGCTTCCTCACTGAGCTTGTCCTCGAAATCACTCATCCCGCCCGCCTCAAATGAATTTCCCGGCCTCAAAAAGGCGCCATCTTCCGCAAGGACAATTGTAGCAATGTCCTACGGGATGCCACAAGGGGCTATGCCAGTAACTCAGGGCTTTTCGGTTTTACGCCCAAGGCAGCCACAAGGGCTGCCCCTACAGGGCGACTCCCCGCCACGTGTTGTAGGGGCAACCCTTGTGGTTGCCCCATACCTTCTGCTCTCCGCATTGAGGACCGGAAGACCCCGGCACATGCCCCACCCCCTACCTCGCCGGCAGGCCCGCTTCTGCGCGCAGCAGGGCGGCCTTGTCCGTGCGCTCCCAGGGCAGGTCCAGGTCATCGCGCCCAAAGTGGCCATAGGCCGCCGTGCTCTTGTAGATGGGCCTGCGCAGGTCCAGGTCCTCTATTATGGCGGCGGGTCTCAGGTCGAAGTGTTTGGCCGCCAGTTCGTTTATCATTTCGTCGGACACTTTGCCCGTGCCAAAGGTCTCCACGCTTATGGAGATGGGCCTGGCCACCCCGATGGCATAGGATATGAGTATCTCAGCCCTGTCTGCCAGGCCGGCAGCCACTATGTTCTTGGCAACGTAGCGGGCAGCGTAGGCCCCGGACCTGTCCACCTTCGTCGGGTCCTTGCCCGAGAAAGCGCCTCCGCCGTGCCTGGCTATCCCTCCATAGGTATCCACCAGTATCTTCCGCCCCGTAAGTCCGGCGTCCCCCTCGGGGCCGCCCGTAACAAACCTGCCGCTGGGGTTGATATGGTACTTGGTCTCCGAGTCCATAAGCTCCTCGGGGACCACGCTCTTTATGACATGCTCCATGATGTCTTTCCGTATATCGTCGTTGTCGGCATCCGGGCCATGCTGAGCGCTTATGACCACCGTATCCACCCGGGTGGGAACGCCATAGGAGTATTCCACCGTCACCTGGGACTTGCCGTCGGGCCGGAGGTAGGGAATAATGCCATCCTTTCTCACCTGGGCCAGACGCCGCACCAGCTTTTGGGACAGGCTCACCGTCAGGGGCATCAGCTCGGGGGTCTCGTTACAGGCGAACCCCACCATCATCCCCTGGTCTCCGGCCCCTATACTGTCCTTATCCTCCTGGCCGTTATCGCCCTCTCCCCCCTCACGAAGCTCCAGAGAGCGGCTCACTCCGGCATCTATATCCTTGGACTGCTCCTTGATGGAGACCATAACCCCGCAGCTTTTATAGTCAATGCCGTAGTCGGCGTGGACGTAACCGGCCGACCTCAGGGCGTCCCGCACCAGGGCGGGAATGTCCACGTAGCAGCTTGTAGTTATCTCTCCCATGACCACCACCAAGCCGGTGGTAGTACACGTTTCACATGCGACCCTGCCTTGGGGGTCTTGGGCAAGGATGGAGTCAAGGACTGCATCGGAAATCTGGTCACAGAGCTTGTCCGGGTGTCCTTCCGTCACCGACTCCGAGGTCAGCAAATAGCGTGCCGAATCAGTGAAACTAACTGCCATTAATCGAGTCCTCCTTATTGACCCCCGCTATGCCTCCTCTCTAGCATTTAGCAAGGAGGGAACGAAGGGGGTTATATTTATCCGTCTAGGTGCCGGCTTCCCAGCTTTCCAGGTAGCGCTGCTGCTCAGGGGTAAGGGTATCTATCTCTACTCCCATAGACTGGAGCTTCAGGCGGCCAACATCCATGTCCAGTTCCCGGGGGACCGTATATACGCCGGGGGACAGACCACTGTGCTCCTTTGCTATGTACTCTGCGCTGAGGGCCTGGTTGGCAAAGCTCATGTCCATAACGCTGGGTGGATGTCCCTCCGCAGAGACCAGGTTTATGAGCCTGCCCTCGCCCAGGAGGTAGATCCGCCTCCCGTCTTCCAGGCTGTACTGCTCCACGAAGGGGCGCACCTCCTCTTTGCCCTCGGACATGGCCTCCAAGGCCGGTATGTCTATCTCCACGTTGAAGTGCCCGCTGTTGGCGAGGATGGCCCCATCCCGCATCACCTCCAGGTGATGCTTCCCGATGGACTTCAGCCCCCCGGTAACGGTGATGAATACCTCTCCCGTGCGGGCCGCTTCCAGGCTGGTGGTGACGTTGAAGCCGTCCATGACGGCCTCCAGGGCCTTCACAGGGTCCACCTCTATCACCGTTACGTGAGAACCCATCGCATGGGCGCGCATGGCTACCCCTCTTCCACACCAGCCATAGCCGAACACCACCACGTTTCTACCCGCCCATAGGATGTTGGTGGCGCGGGTGATGCCGTCCAGGGTGCTCTGGCCCGTGCCGTAACGGTTGTCGAAGAAGTGCTTGGTGTCGGCTTCGTTGACGGCGATGATGGGGTATCTGAGCCGGCTGTCCTGGGCCATAGCCCGCAGGCGGACGACCCCGGTGGTGGTCTCTTCGGTGCCGCCTATGACGCCTGCGATTAGCTCCTGCCGTTCCTTGTGCAGGATTGTGACCAGGTCTGCCCCGTCGTCCATAGTCATGTTGGGGCCATTGGCAAGGGCGGCGTTTATATGACGGTAATAGGTCTCATTGTCCTCGCCCTTGATGGCATAGGTAGGTATGCCGTACTCGCTGACCAGGGCCGCCGCTACTTCGTCCTGGGTGCTCAAGGGGTTGCTGGCGCACAGAGTCACGTCTGCGCCCCCCGCCTTGAGGGCCAGGGCCAGGTTGGCGGTCTCCGTAGTGATGTGCAGGCAGCCGACGACGCGCAGCCCATCGAGGGGGCGCTCCCTGAAAAACCTGTCCCTTATCAGGCCAACGACGGGCATATCCCGGGCAGCCCACCGGATCCTCTTGACTCCGCTACCTGCCAGGGAGAGGTCTTTAACGTCTCCTTGGCTCGATGTTGATGCCAATTAACTCCTCCTAATTTGTTTCAGTCCTCACCCACGCCAGGGCAGACTCTCTGCATCCTCCAGCCCGTCGAAATGGCTCAACTGAGTGAACTCTCGGAACCTGTCATTAAGCTCTGGGAGGGTCAGGGAGCGTATCCTCTCCAGGCTGAAGCTCTCTACAGCGAAGGAACCCATCACCGACCCCAGCACGGCGGCCCTGCGAAAGCCTCTTGCGCTCAGGTCTTCCGTGGATGCCAGGTAGCCCATGAACCCCCCGGCGAAGGAGTCTCCCGCCCCGGTGGGGTCCACCACCGTCTCCAGGGGATAGGCCGGGGCCGCGAATATGGAGTCCCTCATAAATTGGACTACCCCATGCTCACCCCGCTTGACCATGACCATCTTAGGCCCCAGGCTGAGGATGTGCCTCGCGGCGGTGACTACGTTGGTCACGCCTGCGAAAAGGCGGGTCTCGCCCTCGTCCAGGAAAATGACATCCACCGACTTCACAACCTCGGTCAGGGCCTCTTTCTTGCCCTCTATCCAGAAGTTCATGGTGTCGGCTGCCACCAGCTTGGGGCGCTCCTCCATCTGTCCCAGCACGTTAAGCTGAAGCTCCGGGTCAATATTCGCCAGGAACAGGTAAGGCTCTCTCTTCTGCTGAGGGGTAAGCTCCGGCTGAAAGTCGGCGAAGACGTTTAGCTGGGTGTCCAGGGTAGTCCGGCTGTTCACGTCTTCCTGGCTGTACTCCCCGGCCCAGCGAAAGGTCCTGCCGGGGGCGGTCTTCAGACCGGACGTGTCCACCCGGTGGGACCTCAGGAGGGCCACGTCTTCCTGCACGAAGTCCTCTCCCACTACCGCTACCAAACCTACCGACGCGAAATAGCTGCCCGATATGGCGAAGTAGGTGGCCGATCCCCCCAGGGCGTCTTGCCTGCTGCCCGAGGCGGTCTTCACAGAGTCGTAAGCTACCGACCCAACTACCAGTATTGACATGCTGCGCTCTCCCCTAGATTATTGGCGAGGATGTAAAGCCAGGGCAGTGGATTCCCGCTTTCGCGGGAATGACGGGTTGGGTGCCACGCCAAGTTTGCAAACACATGCTAAGGGTCATTCCCGCCTAAGGGTCACTCCCGTAAGAGGTTGGATGGCTCTTCTCGATCCAGGTAGGTGTCCCGTCCTCCACGTTGTACAGGTCTTCAGAGGGGAATCCCATAGACGCCGCCATCTCACAGGCGAGGCCACTGCGTACCCCGGCTGCGCAGATGAACAGGAGCTTCTTATCCCTAGGCAGGTCGTCTATCCTGCCCAAAAGGTCATCCACGGGTATGTGAATCGCCCCCGTAACGTGCCCTGTTACCCACTCGTCATCGCGGCGCACGTCCACCACCGCTGTGGTATCCCCCTCTGCCTGGAGTATCTGCGCGGCCTCATCAGAGTCCACCCGGTAGTATGGCTCACCAGGTACTTGCCTGGGCATAGTCCCATCTCCTTACTTCAGATATTCACTTCAAGTATTTGCCTACGATCGGGCCCATCTTTTCCTTTAGCTCGGCGGGAATACGGTCCCTGGAGGTTATGATAGAGTTTTCCAATGCCGAAGCGCATGGGCAGGCCCGCTCCGCCGGTATCCGGGTTATGACCCGGCGCAGCATTCGCCTGGAGGTCTCCACATTCTTCATCAGGTTCGCCACCACCATCTCCACCGTTACCACACCCTCGGACTCATGCCAGCAGTCGTAGTCGGTGACGCAGGCCAGGGTGGAGTAGCAAATCTCGGCCTCCCGCGCCAGCTTTGCCTCGGGAAGGGCGGTCATGCCGATGAGGTCCGCGCCCCATGAGCGGTAAAGGGCGGACTCGGCTTTGGTGGAAAAGGCCGGCCCCTCCATGACCACGTAGGTGCCGCTCCGGTGTACTACAGCCCCATTCTCCCTATCTATGGCCCGGGCGCTGGAGTAAACGGCATCGCTGAGCACGGGACAGAAGGGGTCTGCAAAGCCCACGTGGGCAACGATGCTGCTATCGAAGAAGGTGCCGGTGCGCTGGCGGGTGCGGTCTATCAGCTGGTCAGGGACCACCAGGTCCAGGGGTCTCATGTCCTCCCTTAGACTCCCCACGGCGCTGATGGATATGATACGCTCTACTCCCAGGGTCTTCAGGGCGAATATGTTGGCCCTGACCGGCAGATGGGTGGGGGTAATGTGATGGCCCCTGCCGTGGCGGGGCAGGAAGGCCACATCTACCCCTTCCAGCTTGCCCAGGACGATGAAATCGCTGGGCTTGCCGAATGGGGTGTCCAGGTCCACCTGGCGCACGCCGGCCATGCTCTCCATCTCGTAGAGGCCGCTGCCGCCGATTATGGCTATTAGGGCTTCCGCCATTTAATTCCGTCCATGCTCAGGTATTCCCAATCTGTTTTAGGCTCCGCGAAACAGACCTTTGCGTAACCGTCATTCCGGCGTAGGCCGGAATCCAGGGGCGGGGGATTGATTCCCGCTTTCGCGGGAATGACGGTGCTGGTCGCTGGATATTTTCATATTACTGACGAAATAGGATTGTGGAACCACCTTGTCACGTAGCCTTGACCGCTTTCGCCAAGTTCTCCCCATAAGGCTCCCGCACTACACCCTTCTCGGTGATTATGGCGGAGACGTACTGGTGAGGGGTGATGTCGAAAGCCGGGTTGCGTACCCCAATCCCTTCCGGGGTGATCTGCCTACCACCGAACTGAGTCACCTCTTCCGGTCTGCGCTCCTCTATGGGTATCTCATCTCCCGAGGGGACGCTCAGGTCTATGGTGCTGATGGGAACGGCCACGTAGAAGGGTATGCCGTTCTCCCTGGCTACCACCGCCAGGGTATAGGTGCCTATCTTATTTGCCACGTCGCCATTGGCCGCCACCCGGTCTGCGCCGACGATGACACAGCTTACTTCGCCGCGCCTCATCAGCAGCCCGGCTGACGAGTCCACAATGAGGGTGGAGGGTATCCCAAGCTGCACCAACTCCCAGGATGTCAGGCGCGCGCCCTGGAGGAAGGGCCGGGTCTCGGTATTGAACACGTGGAAGCGTTTCCCACCTTCCCAGCCGGCCCTTATTATGCCCAGGGCCGTGCCGTAGCCCGCCGTTGCCAGTGCGCCGGTATTGCAGTGGGTCAGCACGGCCCCACCCTCGGGCATGAGGCCCTTGCCGAAATCGCCGATCATCCGGTTTATGCCTATATCCTCTTCGTGGATTCGCCTTGCCTCGGCGACCAGTCTTGCCCTCACCTGGCCCAAGTCAAGCTCAGGCTCGACCACCTTCAGCATCCTCTCTACAGCCCAGGTTATGTTTACTGCGGTGGGCCTGGCCGAGGCGATCTCCCGGCCTGCCTGCTCCAGCAAGGGGAGGAATTCCCGGTGGTTGTCCGTTCGGACCTCTGTTGCCGCCATAGCCACCGCATAAGCGGCAGCCACTCCTATGGCCGGCGCGCCCCGGACCTTCATGTCCTTGATGGCCCCGATAACCTCTTTGTAGCTGTCCAACTCCAAGACCCTCTGCTCAACTGGGAGCAAAGTCTGGTCCAGAAGCATCAGCTTCCCATCCGCCCACTCTATGGCTTTTACCTCAGCCATTACGCAGTCTCCCGGTGATATAAACTTCTCCAGACAAAGAAAATGCTTCTCCATGAGAGAGAAGCGTGACTTGACTAAGTCCCCCTCATCTCTCCCCATAAACCGGGGCCGGAATTAGCACCGGGTTGGGTCATAGAGAATCCTCTTTGCCCCAACTGGTTGCTCGGCATCGCAGGGCCGTTCCCTCCGCCTTTCTGGATAAGAAGGGTTTTATAGTATTCAGTTTTTGTTCCTCAGACAATACTACAAGGACTTGGGCAAGCTGTCAAGAAATCCTTGCGGGGTTGGTAGCGTTGGAGTTTAGGTGGTCTAGGCTTCCGAGTAGTTTCGCGGCGAGTAGGGGCGGGTTTGAAACCCGCCTCTACGTGAAGGCAAACCACCTAAAACGGAACGCTACCTTGCTGGCAAGGCAGGGTCTCTCCGCCTTTCTCGATTTCTCCAATTCGTCATTCCGGCGTAGGCCGGAATCCAGGGATGGGGGTGGACTCCCGCCTTCGCGGGAATGAAGGTTTGGGTCATTGAGAACTGAAAGACCCTGGCGGCCAAGGCGCTGCCCTTTCCATATCCCTTCCGGTTATGGTAAATTTCCACCAGTGGAAGTATGCCGGACGGAGGTTTGCCCGTCGGAAGTCTAACCAATGGAAGCATGAAGGTGGTTATGGCCAGTACCGACCTGAACGTAATAGTCTGCACCGATGAGCGCCGGTGTATGTATGTGGAGTCAAAGGGGCGCAACGGGCCTGCAATCCTGGAGGGCCTGAAGGAGTCGGTCAAAGAGGCCGGCCTTGAGGATAAGGTCCAGGTCACTCCGTGCAGTTGTATATTCGGCTGCACCTATGGCCCCCGAATAGACGTTGCCAGAAGATGGTCCGGGGAAAAGGTACTCTACGGGGTTGTGGAGGGAGAGGTCTTCATATCAGTCCGTGGCCGGGTGCGGATGACCAGGATTCCCGATGAACTCCCGGACTTGATACGTGATAATTTGCCATGACCCTTGCAAGGCCGCGTAATGGGGTGAAAATGACTGCTGGCCTCCCTACCGTCATTCCGGCATACCCTAACCGTCATTCCGGCGTAGGCCGGAATCCAGGGTTGGGGGGTGGGTGACTCGCAATAGCCGCCTACGTCGCGAGACCCTGGATTCCCGCTTTCGCGGGAATGACGGTGCTGCTTATTTTCATAGTAATTTGCCGGAGGGGTGAGAAATGGAGTTGGGACTGCAAGGAAAGGTCGCAATAGTTACCGGAGGCAGCAAGGGTATAGGCCGGGCGACGGCTATGGCCCTGGCCCGGGAGGGGTCGGACGTTTCCATCTGCGCTCGCGGAGTCGAGGACCTTGAGGAGGCCGCCACGGAGATACGCTCCGAAACGGGCCGCCGTGTCCTGGCGGTGAGGGCGGACATGACCGTCCCCGAAGACATCAAGGACCTGGTTGCCAGGACTGCTGATGAACTGGGCGGCGTTGATATTCTCATAAACAACGCCGTGAACTCCATCGCGGCGCCTTTCATGGAGCTCCCGGATGAAGCCTGGCTGAACCACATCAACGTGAAGATAATGGGGTATGTTCGCTGCGCCCGGGAGTCCATTCCTCACATGCAGCGCCGGGGATGGGGGAGAATCATAAACATCGGCGGCATGGCTGCCAGGAATGCCGGCGCCCTCACCAATAGCAACGGCGTCACCAACTCCGCCGTCTCGAACCTGGCAAAGAACCTCTCGGACCAGGTGGCCAAGGACGGAATCCTGGTGAACTGCATTCACCCCGGCACTACCAGGACGCCCCGCATGGCACAGATGCTGGAGAGAAGGGCCAGCGACGCAAATATCAGCGTCGAGGAAGCCACACGCCGCTCGGTAGCCGATATACCCATCGGCCGGATGGTGGAGCCGGAGGATATAGCAGACCTGGTGCTGTTCCTGGTCTCTGACAGGGCCGGAGCTATCACCGGGCAGACCATCGCCGTGGAGGGCGGGGCAAGCCGGGGGGTGCACTACTAGGCCCCGCACCCACCGTCATTCCGGCGTAGGCCGGAATCCAGGACCCCCAATAGATGAATCAGGCGAAGAAGGACGCAACTGGACTCCGGCTTTCCCCGGAGTGACGAATGAAAGCGGAGAATCGAAAAACCCTGGGAGGCATATCCGAATGCTTGGCAGGCCGTCATACCTCGGGGTTACACGCCTCATAATCGCCATAGCCACCGTAATCGCTGCCCTAGCCCTTCCGGCCTGCTCGGGGGGAGAATCGGCCCCCAGCCTGGAAGTGGGGATTATCTCCACGGACCTGGGCGTAGGCACCAACAGGCTAGTCTTCTACCTGCTGGAAGACGGCAAGCATCCGGTAAAGGTGGACCAGGTAGATGTATCCGTCTATTACCTCCCGGGGGACTGGGCGGCCATCTATATTGCCCGATTTCGCCAGTGGCCCTTGGAAAGCGTTGGGGTTTACACCACCAACCTCAGCTTTGACCGGGCAGGCCAATGGGGGCTATGGGTAGCCGTCACCGGTCCCGACGGCGACGCTAGGGAGGCTCATGGGACCTTTCAGGTAAAGGAGCAGAGCGATACCCCTGCCATAGGCTCGCCTGCTCCCCTCAGCAGGAACAAGACCGCCGGGGACGTGAGCGACCTGAATGAGTTAACCACCTCCGACCCACCCGACCCCGACCTGTACACGATGACCATAGCCGACGCCGTGGCCGGCGGCAAGCCCCTGGTGGTGGTGTTCGCCACCCCCGCCTTCTGCCAGACTGCCACCTGCGGCCCCCAGGTGGAGCAAATATCCGACCTCAAGGACAGGTACGGAGACCGGGCTAATTTCATCCACGTGGAAGTATGGGACAACCCTCTGGAGATACGGGAACATGGGGACTTGAGCAATGCCAAGGCCGCGCCCGCAGTGGAAGAGTGGGGCCTTCCCACCGAGCCCTGGACTTTCGTGGTGGACAGCCGGGGCCTCATAGCAGCCAAATTTGAGGCGTTCACCACCGTACAGGAGATAGAGGAGGCGCTCCAAAAGGTATTGCAGTAGTCATCGGAGGGGCTTTGCACACCCTGATTGCAGGGTATCAGTCCGTCACGTACACTGCCAGCAGCCCGTCATCGGTCTCCCGATACAGCACAGTAATGGGTTGGGCGATAACCTGGTGTTGTCTGAGATGGGAAGGGGTAACGCCGACGTATCCCTCGCCCCTGAACGTCCATTCTTTGCCCGATTCATCCCGTATGGTCAAAGAGGCCAGAGCAGTGATGGAAGCTGCCTCCACTCCTACCACCCTGCCCTGCACTTCCTTTAGTCCGTCTTCCAGGTCCGGCCTTCCGGCCCCGTGGTCTCCCGTCGGGGAGTCTCCATCGCAAGCCCCGGCTGCTAGAAAGATAACTATCACGGCCAGTATCGCCAACCAACAGAGTTGCGCCAACTTCATGTTTACAGGATACAGGCATCAGTCCCGCCTTGCCACCAGGGGCAAGGTTTTCTTACTGAGTCGTGAGTAGGTGTCTAAACACGGCCCTCCCCATGCCCCTCTGGATTCCCGCTTTCGCCGGAATTGCCCATGACCTTCACAAGGTCACGTAAGGGTATGAAAATGAGGGTAGTGGTAGGGGCTGTTCCTTCCCTCTCGACGGGGGAAGGTTAGAGCCTGCCCCCGTATCAAGTACGGGGCAAGCTCTGAACTTGATTCAGGAATGGGGGTGATTCTCCCGGCCAGAGAGACGCCCCCCCACCTCAATCCTCCCCCGCGAAGGGGGGAGGAGGTTTGATTTTCATGGTAATTCCCCATGCCCCTGCGGGCCACATACGAGGATGAAAATGGTACGGCTCCCTCACCTTGATGCGCCTTCATGCCCTTCCCATCCCCCACGCTCACTTTATCTGTCACTCCCGCGAAAGCGAGAGTCCACCCCCTACCCCTGGATTCCTGCCCCGTATCGGGGTACGGGGCAGGCTCTGCGCCGGAATGACGGTTTTGAGGGATGCCGCACCCTTCAGGGTGCGGTATGGAGAAGGTGTGCTTACCACGCCGGCTGGGTGTCATTGGTGTCATTCTTGGTCAGCCGCATCTGATTGAGGCCATCGTCATCCATGACGAATATATCGCCCGCCCCGAAAATATCGGAGGAAAAGACTATCCTCCTCCCATCCTTGGACCATACGGGGCGCTCATCCACCACCGTGTTGTGGGTCAGCCGTACCTGGTCGGAGCCGTCCCTATCCATGACGTATATCTCCGGGTTCCCGTCCCGCTCCGAGACAAAAGCCAGCTTCTTGCTGTTTGGGGACCAGGAGAGTTGAAAGTCGTCGGCGTCGTTGTCGGTCAAGGGGGCCTGCTCGGAACCGTCGGCATTCATCACGTATATGTCCCGGTTGCCGTCCCGCTCAGAGACGAAGGCTATCCGCTTTCCATTAGGAGACCACGCCGCTTCATAGTCTCTCGATTCAGTCAGGCGGACCATGTTCACACCGTCAGGATTGCGGATACTGATACCAGGAATATCTCCGCCCACCTGTGTAAAGGCAATCCATTGACCATCGTGGGACCAGGAGTTCAATATCAGTTCGGACGAGTCAAAGGGCAGCTTGATGAGGTCGGAAGCGTCCGTATTCATTATGTAAATGGCCGGGCCGCCCCCCGCCTCGGACACGAAGGCAATCCTACTGCCATCGGGAGACCACTGGTGCCTGGTATCCGATACTGGAGCGCGGGCCAGCCTCACCATGTCGGGACTGCTGACATCCACCAGGTTCAGTTCAAGCGCCCCAGGCTGCCCGGAGACATAAGCGATCAAGTCTCCCTGGGGCGACCAGCGAGGCTGTGAACTGGCAACACCACTGTTTGTCACAGGGACCTGGTTGGAGCCGTCCCGTTCCATCACGTAGATTGCAGGGGTACCGTCCCGATCGGAGACAAAGGCGATACGTCCGTTTTCCTCGTCTCCAAAACACCCCAATGCAAGGAGGACTGCAAGCCCGGCCAGGGAGGCCGCAAAGATACGTCCAAGTCTGAGGGGCGATGACCGACTCCGGCGAGGGAATCCATTGAGCAGGTCAATGGGGATATAGGCGACAATCTTATCCCTGGACAACTTCCTCTCCCCCAGGGCAGCCATCTCAAAAGGCGGCCCAGGAAGCCCATCGCCAACGGGATAACTCTATTCATAAGGCATAAGGGCCTTATCATAATGGCGTGACCGGCAAGCCTACCGGAAAGCGCCCACGTTGGCAAGGGGTCTTTTGAGATAGCTGCTGAATGATGACTCCAGGGATTGTACCAAAAGGCCCTTTTCAAGGGCCTTTGAAAAAGGTCTCGGATTTCACCCAAAATGGCGGGCAGATTCCCAATCGTCATTCCGGCGTAGGCCGGAATCCAGGGGTGGGGGGTGGGAGGCTGTCCCTTCTCTCTTCGATGGGGGAAGGTTAGGATGGGGGTGATACCTCGGCCAGGGAGACTCCCCCACCGCAGTCCTCCCACACAAAGGGGCTGAAAGAGCTATGTACATTATCAGGCAACTAAAATAAGGCAGCTTTTTAACTCAACAAACTGCCCACTATGTCATTCCGAGGAGCGGAGCGACGAGGAATCTAAAATCTATTCCTTTAAGCAAAGCCACGGCTTTAGATTCCTCACTGAGCTTCGCTCCGTTCGGAATGACACATGGAAACGGCCTCTGTTTTACATACCCTTGTCAGCCCGCAAACGGGGGACGAGGTTCGATTTTCATCGTAACGACAGAATAAGGGGCAAGAATGACGAGTTGGAGCCAGAATGATACCTCAAGTCTGAACAGTTACATGCAGTCCTATTTGCGGGGAGTAAAAGCGGCAACGAGGGGGTTGATGGCGCTGAAGGCTCTACCCAACATCGGGTGCCCCAGCGCCTTTTTGATAATCCCGCTGTGCCAGTCGAAATACAACTCTCGAGAGCCCAGTAGCTCGGCGCAGGGGCCATTGCCGGATATGGTGCGGACAATGAAATCAATCTGGTTGTCTTTCATGGACTCGAAAATTCGCCGCGCAAAGTACCCTATCGTTAGCTCCTGCCCCAACAGAGCCTTCCACTCTTTCTCGTAGGAGCTAAGCTGGGATGCCGACAGGTCGTTGCGAGAAAGGGCCTTGCCAAGGGTCTCGGCGGCTATCTCGCCTGCGAGGAGGGCGTAGTATATACCCCCACCGGTGGTGGGCTTCACCTGCCCGGCTGCATCCCCCACTACAAGCACCCTCTCCCCATAGGTCTTGGAAAGGGGCCTGAGGGGGATGCACCAACGGCTGGGGCCCTTGACTATGTCCGAAACTTTGCCCTGGGACTGAAGCCTGGATATGAGCTGTTCTAAATGATATTGCCCCTGATGGCGGCTCAGCAGGCCGGCCAACGCCCTTCCCTTTTCTGTGGGGACAAGCCAGGCAAAGAACCCCGGAGCTATCCCCCGTCCCAGGTAGACATGTATCTCATCTACCTCGGGGGCCATTACCTCAGCCTGGACTCCGGCCACGTAGTCTTTCAGCTTCCCAAGCCCCACCCGGCGGGTCAACTCCGAGCCGAAGCCGCAGGCCAGCACCACTGCTCTTCCCTGCAAGGTAAGCCTGTTCCCGTCACCGGCAATCTGGACGCTGGCACAGTCCCCGCTAACCCGGACATCCGTGGCCCTGTACCCCAGAAGGTATTCGGCCCCGGCCCGGCGGGCCTTCTCTGCGAATGAGGCTACATAGGCAACCCGGTCAACCACGTATGCCTGGACATCCCGCCTTGCGAAGTCTGCGACATCGCCCCCCGGAAAGATGACCTTCGCAGACCTGGCGGCCCGGAAAGGCCGGGACCCCTCGTCCAACGGGAACCGCTCAATACACTCTCTGCCTACTATGCCCGTGCACAGCTTGTCGCCAATGCTCTCCCTCCCGTCCACCACCGTTACCACGTATCCCATACTCGCCAGCCTGTATGCTACGTTGTTCCCTGCTGGCCCAGCCCCTACCACTATCACGTCATTCAAGTCCCGGCTCTCCCGTGAAGCGTTTGGCCCATGAAAGCACTTGGCTGGAAGATTATACTATCTGCCCCGGACTTTTGCCATGCTGAGTGCACAGCAGGTATGCCCGGTTTCCGGCCTACCTGCCGGAAGCCTTCAGGCTCTTGGCGAAGTCCATCCACACCCTGGCGCAGGGCACGGGAAGGATATGCTGGACGAATCCCGTCACCCCCGGGAAGACCACCAGCCGGCCATTTGGGAAAATCTCCCCCGCCCGGCGAAAGTCTCCCAGCACCTCACCCTGCAAGCTCTGGGCCGCCAGGACCAGGGTAGGGGTCTGAACGTCCTTCAGGAACGGCCTCAGATCGGTCCCTGGGGCCGACCTCTGGAAGTCGGCCACCACGTGGGCGGCGGTGGCCTTCATCTGGGAGGCGTACCACCGGATGTATGCGGGTTCAACCATCTGGGGGTCGAGCCTCCGGGCAATACTCTGGTCCACCCATACCCCAACCCCTTCCCGGTCTATCAGGTCCGCCGATTCGGGATGGTGAGGGTCGTTGAAGTTGGTGGGAGAAGTGCACGCCGTCAAGCTCAGCAGGCGCTCCTGGTGCAGGGTGGCGAACCTCATGCTGATGGTCCCGCCAACGGTCTCACCGATGAGATGGAACTTCTCCAGGTCCAAGCCATCTGCCAACTGGAGCAGGTCGTTGGCGAAGTTGTCCAGAGACCAGGGATAGCCGGGTTCCGGCACGCTGGACTGGCCCATGCCCCTGGCATCGAACCGCACCACCCTGTAGTGGGCCGCCAGGAGGGGCACCCATCCATACCAGAGACGGTGGTTCTTCGCCATGCCGTGGTGCAATACCACCGTCTCCGGCTCCTTCCAGGGGTCTGTGAAATCGTCTATGGTATAAAACAGCTCTGCGCCATCTCTTAACTGCATCTTCATCAAGCGCCTCCTGCCTGTTGATGATACCAATAGAAAGACTCATTATCCCGGACTCATTAGCCCGCCGGACTTACTAACCTGATTGAAAGACCTCATTGGCAATATCAATCCCGGTCCTGGCAGCGGGAAGGCCGGCGTAGAACACCGTGTGGACGAAAATCTCCACGATCTCCTCCTGGGTGAAGCCGATGCGAAGAGCGCCCCGGATGTGGCTGCGAAGCTGCCGCTCCCGGCCCAGGGCGGTGAGGGCGGATATGGTGCAGATGGAGCGGCTCTTGATATCCAGGCCGGGGCGGGTCCAGACCGACCCCCACACGTACTCCGTAGTCAGCCGGTTCAGGTCTCCCTCTGCGTTGGTAACGGGGCCGGTGCCTGGGCCGGGGGGCCTGTCGCCCATAAGCTCCCGCCGCTTCTCCACTCCCCTCTGGTACAGGGTCTCAGGGTCGTCCTGGGGATCATATATCTGCTGGGGGGTAAAGCTGACCCCCCGCTCCCGGAATACCTCACTGGCTACGCTGAAAGCGTTGAGGGCGACGGGAGCGCCGCCATAGAGGGCCAGGTGGATGAATATCTCCACTATCTGCTCTGGGGTCAGCCCAAGGTTCAGGGCGTTGCCCGTGTGCCCTCTAAGCTGGGTATGCCTCTCCAGGACAGTCAAGACCGACAGGGTGGACATCTCCCTCTGCTTGACTTCCAGGGCAGGGCGGTGCCAGATGGTGCCAAAAAGGGACTCGTTGACGATGCGGTACAGGTCCGGCGCCATCTCCCGCCAAGTGCCGGAGGTACTGGCGGGGGGTGTTCCTCCTCGGAACTTTGTCAAAGTCTCTATACCCTTCTGGAAACGCTCTTCTAGGGTAGTCATGTCGCCTCCTCTCTTTTTAGAAAGCCGTCATGTCGAGGGAGTCCGCCCTGGGACTTTTAGTTGTCCCGTCCAGTTATCCCGGATATATCATACCTGGGCCACCACATCCTCAGAGAACCACTCCATGCGCTCAAGGGTCTCGTTGGTATCGCCGCTGCGCACGTCGAAAATCAGGTGGCTCACCCCTATGTCGCGGTAAGTCCGCACGTCCGAGGCTATCTGCTCCGGCTCTCCCGTGAACCGGCGCCGCTCACCGTCGGCAGACCTGGCGCTATCGTACAGGGGGGCCTTCATAGCCACCTCGATCTCCGAAGGGTCCCGGCCCACCCTCTCGGCGTACCGGGCCATCAGCCTCATGTCCTCCGCCAAGTCCTCCGGTTCAAGGGGGGCTGCCGGGGTAGCCCCTACGGGATGCCAGCCATCGCCCAATTCAGCAGCGCGTCGTATGGCGCGGCGGGTCTGCCCGCCCACCCATATAGGAGGGTGGGGCTTCTGCACCGGCTTGGGCAGGAAGGTTATGTCGGAGAACCGGCAATACTTCCCTTCGAAGCTGGGATCGTCGCTGGTCCATAGCTCCTTGAAGGCACGGATGTACTCGTCGCTCACAGCGCCCCGCTCGGCAAAGGGGGGCAAGCCCAGGGCCTCGAACTCCTCCTCCATCCAGCCTACCCCCACTCCCACCGTGAGACGGCCATGAGAGAGCACGTCAATGGTAGCCAGTATCTTGGCGGTCAGGACTGGGTTGCGGTGGGGCAGGATCATGACGCTGGGGACTAGGCGGATGCGCTCTGTCACCGCTGCCAGGTAGGTGAGCAGGGTTAGCTGCTCAAGGTACTCGCCGGTGGCAGCCCCGGGGAACTCACCCCCAACGGTGTAGGGATAGGGGGAGGCGATATGCCTGGGGACTATCACGTGATCACCCACCACCATGGAGTGAAACCCCAGTTCCTCGCCCTTCCTGGCTATGCTCGCGAGATTTTCCGGGCGGGCCGTTGGGCCGCTGTTTGCCAGATAAAACCCGTAGTCCATGCTTCCCACCTTTATGTTATGTCATTATGTTGAGCGGAGCGATGAGGGAATTATATACCATAGTAAACAGACTATCTAGCAAAGGTCATTTTAATTTAATACGTGAAATATGTTGACGCGTCCATTGCGTCATAGTATTGTAAGCTCATAGAGGCTTCGCAGTCGTCCTCCGCATCTCGGTGTGAGCACAGCGATGGAAGCATATACATACCCCTTTGAGGTCCACGCTGGACCGCGGATGATTGCGAAGCGCCCAAAGTCCCTGAAATGATACTTGGAATACAAGGGGACTTTATCACACACCCTCCAAGCGAAAGGCAACAGGTGATTGTCAAGTGTGTACCAGAGGTTGATACAGGATAACATAATAAGCGAATAGTGAGATAGATAATTGACTACTTGGTATCTCATTGTATTTGCTATACAAGTCCTGGGCTGCCTCGGAATGATTATGGCATACGAGGTTGGGTATCAGACAGACGATAGCGTTTTAGAGACGGCAATAGCAATAGGAGAAAAGCTTTCTTATTTTGTTGTAGTCTCAGTCCCGGTTACATACGTTATCATGGAGGCAGGGCGAATGATAGCTGAGAAGTTTTTACAAAGAGAGCGCGCCAAAGGACGTGAAGAAGGGCGTCAAGTAGGGCGTCAGGAAGGGCATCAAGAGGGGCGTCAGGAAGGGCATCAAGAGGGGCGTCAGGAAGGGCATCAAGAGGGGCGTCAGGAAGAGCGCGGGGTCTGGATAGCTTGGGCACAGCAGCGCGGGTTGCCCATTGACGAGTTGCCCCCTCCAGCATCACAAGATAATGATAGCTGAGAAGTTTTTACAAAAGCAGCGCACCAAAGGACGTGAAGAAGGGCGGCAAGAGGGACGTGAGGAAGAGCGCAGGGTCTGGATAGCTTGGGCACAGCAGCGAGGGCTGCCCATTAATGAGTTGCCCCCTCCTTCATCTCAAGCATCACAAGTAGGGCAATCGCATTCTAATTTCGCGCAAGAAAGTAGCGACCAAACTTGGGGCTACCGAGTTTGAATTCGCTACTTCGGGCACAGTCGGGCGGGCGCTTCCACCCACATACCAACGGAATCCAGTTCCCCGTACACTGCCATTTCGGAGAATGCGATTGCCCTAGCATCACAAGATACCGATAAGACATCACCACGTACATAAAGTTATAATAGTACGTAATCCCCCAATTTACGGGAGGTGGTCCGATGGCATCTCTGACACTGGAAGAGGCTGAAAGAATCCTTGTGGCTGCTAAGGCCAAAGTAATGGAAATGGGCGCCAAGATGAGTATATCGGTGGTGGACCCACGGGGCGACTTGATAGCCATGTTCAGGACCGACGGGGCTTCCTGGCGTACCCCCCTCATATCCCGCGCCAAGGCAGTGGCCGCCTCTTGCTTCGGGCGCTCCAGCGCAGACCTGGCCGACAACGCCATGTCCCCCGTCTTCCGGGGGCTTATGGCAATGCAGGCGGGCCACATGATTCCCGGACAGGGTGCGCTGCCCGTGTACAGGGACGGCGAGCTTATAGGCGCTGTGGGCGGCAGCGGAGGCACCGGCCAGGAGGACGAGGACGCGGCCCTCGCAGGCATTGAGGCTATTGGCCTTTCTACCACGCCCTAGTTAAGAGTGAACGGTGGTCAGTTTGGGGGATAATCTCCCTCCCCTCGCCACTATCCACTGCTAGTAGTCAAACATCTTTGAATTGAGGACTGCTAGGCGTATTATAGCAGGCGATAGCTAAGGAAGAATGGGATGTGGAGGTAGGGGTGATGACTAAGAAATACCGGGTGCAACTGACGGGAGAGGAGCAACAGGAACTGAAGGCACTGGTTTCCCGAGGGCGGACGGCGGCATACAAGCAGACCCATGCGCGCATCTTGTTGCTGAGCGATGAGGCGCAAGCCGACGGAGGGATGAAGGATGAGGAGATTGCCCGATCCCTGAAAATTGGCAGTGCGACGGTGGAACGGGTACGCCGCCGCTGTGTGGAGGAAGGGGTCGAGGCGGCGCTGGGACGTAGGGAGCAACTTCGCCGGCGTCAGAAGAAACTGGACGGCCAAGGGGAGGCTCACTTGATTGCATTGGCCTGTGGAGAACCGCCGGAAGGCCGGGCCAGTTGGACGCTTAAATTGTTGGCGGGCCGACTGGTGGAATGCGAGATAGTGGACTGCATCAGCAGGGAGACGGTGCGCCAGGCCCTCAAAAAAACGAACTCAAGCCCTGGCTGAAAGAGTGCTGGTGCATCCCGCCGGAAGGGAGCGGGGAGTTTGTGTGCGCCATGGAAGACGTGCTGGAAGTCTACCATCGCTCCTATGAAGACAACGAGGTTCTGGTGTGCCTGGACGAGACCAGCAAACAACAGGTTAGGGAGACTCGCCAGCCGCGTCCGTCATGGCCTGGGGCGGCAGGCTATTATGATTACGAATACGAGCGCAACGGCGTGAGCAACCTGTTCATGTTGTTCGCGCCGTTGGAAGGGTGGCGTCGGGTGGAGGTAACCGACCGGCGTACCAAAGCCGATTGGGCAAGGGTGGTCCGGCAACTGGTGGACGTGGACTACCCGGACAAGGAGCGCATCCTTCTGGTGATGGACAACTTGAACACCCACCATCCGGCCTCGTTGTACGAAGCCTTTGAACCCGCTGAAGCGCGGCGCATCGCCCACCGGTTGGAGGTCCACTACACGCCTAAACATGGGAGTTGGCTAAACATGGCCGAGATTGAGATCGGGGTGATGGCCCGGCAATGCCTGGACCGCCGCATTCCAGACCAAGAAGTCCTGCGCCGGGAGGTAGAAGCATGGCAAGGTCAGCGCAACCGGGACGCGATACGAGTGGACTGGCGCTTCACCACCGAGGACGCGCGCATCAAACTGAAGTCTCTATACCCATCAATCCAACACTGACAGACTACTAGGCTAAGCCAGGACATTGTAGCGGTAGCGGGAAGTGAGGAGGTCGCCCTCTCTGAAGCGGCCCATCCTGAGGGGAGATATGTCTATTGTTGACGACCTTCCCTCCATGACTAGCTCCGCCATAGTAACCCCTATCATAGGGGCGAGCTTGAAACCGTGTCCGCTGAACCCCACGGCGCAATATAGCCCCTGGATGCCTTCCCCTACGAAGGAGTCTAGGACTGGATGCCAGTCGGGGGTTATGGTGAACAGCCCGGACCAACCGCCCCTGAAGAGGCCATCGGCGGCGGCGGGCATCCGGTGGACCAGCTTGCCGAAAGCCTCTCCCACCACCTCCATGTCCACTGCCTGGTTGTAGGTATCCGGGTCTGCCTCATCCTCGCCTATTCCTATCAGGGTCAGGTTGGTGGGGTCGGGCCGGAAGGAAAACTGCTGGGCGATGTCCCCAACTATGGGATGGGAGGGTATCTGGTCCTCCGGCCTGCGGATGGCAACGACCTGGTGCCGGATGGTCGCCAGGGGCACGTCCACCCCCGGCAGGCCCAACTTGGCAAAGAACCGGCTCGACCAGGGACCCGACGCTATGATGGCGTTGGGAGTCTCAATCCTGCCCTGCTCCGTGACTACGGCGCTCACCCTGCCGCCGGTGATTTCGATGTCGGTGGCCGGCGTCCTGGTGTGTACCTGCGCGCCTAACTCTCCGGCCCTAATAGCGTATGACCTGGCCGTCAGGTAGGGGTCGGCATAACCCGATTCGGGCTCGAAGGCGAGACCTGCTGCGTCTTCCACGTTCAGCATGGGCGCTATTTCCCCTACGTCCTCGTGGGAGACCAGCCCCGTATTGATGCCGAGGCTCCTCTGCATGGAGATATTGTCATCAAGGGCTTGCCTATCCTCGGCCCCCACCACCACGAGGTAGCCGGTCCTCGCAAAGCCCGATGACCCGCCTACCACCTCGCCAAAGTCCCTGTACACCTTGAGGCTCTCCCAGGCCATCTGGGCAGTAAGCCGGTTGGAGTAGTGCATCCGGCAGATGGCTTGAGACTTGCCGGTGGAACCTGCGCCCAGGACATCCTTCTCCAACAGCACCAGATCCCGCATCCCTCTGGCAGCCAGGTTGTAGAGGATGCTGCACCCCATCACGCCGCCGCCGATAATTACCGCATTCGCCGTTCCTTGCATGACTACACCCCTTTTGTCCGGCTGGAGCCTATCCAGGGTTAAGCTCCTCATACAGCCTGCGATGTTCCTCTGACAAGTCCGCGTCTCCCAAGGCTAGGTATATCTCGGAAAGCCGGTTGTGTATCTCCGCCGCCTGGGCGCTGCCCTCGTCCGCCCCAAGGCTGCGCTCAAAGGACTCTGCGGCCCTCTCCAAGTCGTCCATTTGCTGGTACACCCGCCCTTGAAGATAAAGGGCGTAGGAAACATCCTCAGACCCTGAAGAGTACACAAACAAATATCTCTCCAGGGGCGCAAGGGCATCCTGGGGACGGCCCAGGGCAAAGGCCGTATTGACCAGGTTTATATATTCGGATAATGCCCCGGGCCTCATCTGGGCCAGCTCTACGTAATACCGGATGGCTTCGTCTCCTATAGGCTCCCCATCCTCCCGCTGGTAGCCTGCACGGGCGAGGTCTAGGGCGGAGGTTGCCAATGGCCGTTTGACTTGTAAACTATCGGGGTTCTTCATAAACCCGCCGAGATTGGCGCGGTATGCCTCTAGGGGGCACCTGTTGTCTTCGCTGACCCCATTCTCCGATGTGCCCAGCCGGAAGAATTCCGTGCACGACTGCGCTCCTGGATTATTCTCCAGGAATTCATCATAAGTATTGTAGATGACCGCCAGGCTATTGTAGTAAATGGGGATGTCGGGCGCTTTGGAGGACGCCTGGCTCATAAGACGATGGGCTTCCCGGACATCGGAGGCGTCCGCTTCCTGAAAGTGGTCCCGGGCCGACGCCGCAATACTGGCAGCCCAGGCGTAATCTATGTTCTTGTCCCAGGTCAGCCAGCCCACAAAGATTATCACCGCCGACAGCACCGCCAGCGCCGCGGCCTGGATGGGACCTATCCTGCCTGTAACAAGGCCCCCGACTCCCTGTCGCCGGGCACGTCGTCTCTCCCTTGGCCCAGACCTGCCCCCACGTCTTCCCTGCACCCTTCGGGCCTCTGCACTCTGAGCCTCGGTCCTTTGAGAACGCCGTTGGGTGGTCCCCCTGAGGGGCGTGTTCCTTTGACGTGCAGAAGAGGCGGGACCGGCCTCCGGGTCTGATTCCATCACCGCCGGCAGGGCCGCAAAGATAGCCAGCAGAATCCAGAAGACCACCAGGTCCGACTCCCGCGCCACTCCCACCATCATCTCAGCCACCCGGCCAAGGATGGTCGCCAGCAGGAGCACCAGCAGCCACCTGTGGGTTGTCGAGTACCTGCCTCGATGTCGCCATAGCTGGACTCCCCCAACACCCAGGAAGACCACCACAAGGCCGGCGGAGGCCAGAAATCCAAGGACCCCCTGCTCAACCCAGTGGTGAAGGAAGAAGTTATGGGCATGGCTCAGCAGGCCGCCAATGGGAGTTTCCAGGGGGAAGGTGTACTTGAACATCTCGGGGCCGTACCCGATTAGCGGACGAATGGGTGAGAGCCACAGGTCTTCATATTCAAACCACGTCCTGTTTGCCACGAGGCTTATGGACGCATCCCATATATCAATGCGATAGCTAAGGCCGCGACCCACAGTCACGTCTCTTATAGATGCGTCCGAAGGGGAAGGCGTCAGGAATATCACCAACAACCATATCGCAAGCCCTGCGGCTATTATCAAAAAGGTCTTGCTAAAGGCCCTCCACCCAAATGCGAGTCCCGCCAGGATCAGGTATGCCGCCAGCGCCAGGAGCAACTCCCACAGGAATTCATCCCTGGCAAAGTAAAAGACAGCGACGGCGGCAAGGACGGCGACAGTCACCAGCCCCGTCGCCACGGACAGCACAATCTCTCCCCGGCGCGGCAGGACTCGCGGCCCGAAGGCAAAGGGCGACAGGACCAGAAAGGCCAGCAACCCCACAGGCCACCCCAAGACGAAGGCCCCCCGGCTTCCAGTCCAATAGAGGGCCAGGAACTGGACCGCGACGAGGATAATCCAGAGGATGATGTGAAGGGGCTTCCATCCCCACCTGTCCAGCGCCAGAAGTCCCACCCCCAGGGTCAACAGGGTAGTGGTGAGGAGGAAGGCCCCGGTAAATACCGGGTTTGCCATGAACACGGTGATGCGGTCGCTCCCCGTCTCTCCCAGGGACAGGGGATCGCCGCCATAGTGCTGGGCTATCCCATAGAGGGCGGCGATGGCCCCTGCGCCGACGAGGACTCCCAGCAGCCGCCCCAACTGGGCGCGGGTTTTCAGATGGGTGGCAATGGTCGCAAACAATATGAAATAGGACACCGTTGTGTAAGCCGAGTACCCAAACTGGCCCGGCACCTCTCCCCACAAGCTCCGCCAGAAGGCTGTTGAAAGGAAAGTGGTGATAATGGTCACAACCACGTAAACAGTGGCTGCCACTATGACCCATCGGCTGGGCTGCTGGACGACCCATCTTTCGACCCCGGCATAGGCTCCCGACAGGCTGTAGCGCCTGTGGAGGCCGCCCTTAATCACCCATTCAACGATGAGGAGGACGACCATCATCCCCACCAGGGTCCTCAAAGCGGTTGTCTTGGGCACCTCCACGTAGGCGTTGACAGCCTCGGACATCATAAAGTCTTTGGACACAAATATAAGGGGCACCAGGGCCGCCGCCAGAAGCCACAACGCTTCCAGAGCGCGCTCTACGTGGGGAATGAGAGGGGCGGCAAGCCCAGTATCAGGGGCTTGCCTGCTAGTGGATGATGCCATCTAGGACCTCAGAGGAATTGCGCATAGAAATACCAGGATGGGCTGCCCAAATAACTGTTCAGACTTGAGGGCTTACTCTGGACCCAATTCATTGGTGCTATCAAAATGGCCGGCAGCCAGCACCGTCATTCCCGCGAAAGCGGGAATCCAGGGGGCCCCAACCTGAGGAGTCGCTACGAAGTCACCGGCAACACCACCCCTGGATTCCGGCCCCGTATCGGGGTACGGGGCAGGCTCTACGCCGGAATGACGGTGAGGCAAGGGTCACGACTCATCGTGTCTGAACAGTTACCTGCCCGAAGGGTCCGTTGATATAATAGGCTATGAGTGATATTATATTCTCTCAAAGGGCATGGCGGTCAAGGGCGAGGCGGCCCTACTTTGCTCCGAGGGCGGCAGCAGACCCCCGGTTCGCCAGTCTCACATAAGTCCCTTGCCGGGCCTTTACACCGGTTACATCATAGATTGCCGGAATTTTGCAATCAAGTGATAGATGATAGCACACTCTCAGCAGCCTGACCCCTGGCCCCGGAGAAATCGGGGCGCAGGGGTCGGTCTGCTTATTACGGCCATAGAACGGAATATCCCCCGCGAGGCCACCCCCTATCTTGCCAGTAACGTTGCGATGGGAAAAAGGAGCGGCTTGGATGGAAACAAGTGATTTATGGAAGCTGATTCTTCTTTTTGTCTGCCTGGTACTCTCAGCCTTCTTTTCCGCCTCGGAGACCTCTTTCATAGCCCTGCAACGGGTGCGCATAATGCACCTGGTAAATATTCGCAGACCGGGAGCGGAGCGGGTATCCAAGATGGTGGAGCGTCCCGAGAAGCTCCTGGGAACTGTGCTCCTGAGCAACAACCTGGTAAACACCGCAGCCGCAGCCTTGGCTACCGCAATAGCCATAAACCTGATTGATAATGGAAACGTGGCAATCCTGGTTTCCACCGTAGGCACAACCCTGTTCCTGCTGGTCTTTGGCGAGACCTTGCCCAAGACCCTGGCGTGGAGCCGGGCCGAGTCCGTAGCCTTCGCCGTGTCTCGTCCGTTGGTCCTGGTGGGGTGGGTACTCTCGCCGGGAGTCTGGTTGCTTCAGAAAGTCACCTTTCTTGCTCGGAGAGTCCTGGGCATAACCGCCTTCCACTCCCAGGTGACCGAGGAAGAGATACGCGCTATGATTTCCGTAGGGGCTGAAGCCGGGGCTGTAGAGACGACAGAGGCGGAGATGCTGGAGAAGGTGTTCCACTTCGGCGACCGCCAGGTGCAGGAAATCATGACCCCGAGGATGGAGATAGTCTGGGTAAAGGAGGGCACCACCCTGGAGGAGTTCCTGAAGATATACAACCAGGAGACCCACACCCGGTTTCCTGTCTTCCGGGGAGATATGGAGAATATCGTTGGGACCCTCTCGGTAAAGGACCTGCTCCAGAGCATGGCCCAAGACGGCCTCCAACCCAATGGAGTTGCGACGAATTTGCTGCGCCCCGCCTACTTTGTGCCTGAGACCAAGCTGATAGGCCGGCTATTCTCGGAGTTGCGCCAGGTGGGCCAGCAGATGGCTATCGTCGTTGACCAGTTTGGGGGCGTGGCAGGGCTTGTGACCCTCAAGCGCCTGGTGGAGGTCATAGTAGGCCCCGTAGGCGAGGAGGGAGAGCCTGCCCAGGAGGAGTTCTCCGCCATCGCCGAGAACGTGTACCAGGTGGACGCAGGTATGGGCATCCAGGAGGCCAACGACGATCTTGGCCTGGACCTGCCCGAGGGCAGTTATCAAACGGTGGCCGGGTTCATCCTGGAGCGGTTGGGGTATATTCCCCAGGAGGGGGAACATCTCCACTACAGAGACCTGGACATCGAAATAATAGAGATGAGGCGGCTGAAGATTGAGCAGGTTCAGATAAGGCGGGCAGGCCAAGTGGTAGCCAGGTAGCGTTTCCTCATTTAACTTTCAGACACGATGAGGTCGTGACCGCCTCCTCACTGTTTTTATTATGAAAATAGCCAGCGCCAGGTTCCCCCACCGCACCCTGAAGGGTGCGGCATCCCCCACCCACCGTCATTCCGGCGCAGAGCCGGCCCCGTACCCCGATACGGGGCCGGAATCCAGGGGCGGGGGTGGATTCCCTCTTTCGCGAGAATGACGGGAGAGGACTGGTTTAGATGTTCATTCACACTTCAGTAATGTAATATGGAAATGTACTCTTGAAATCATCCTCTCCACCGGTTATGTCTATATCTCAGTCCTGGGGGGACAATCAGTGATTAGCGCCTGGAAAGCCGCGCCTTTGCTTGGCATGTTGTTTGTGATGGTGGCGCTCGCTACCTGTGGTGGCTACGAGGAGGAACGGACGGATCGGCCGTCTTCTGATGGGGAATACGCTAATGTGATGGTTACTGCCCAGGATGAAGACTCGGGACCCACGACAGCGCCCCAGCAGGCCCAAGCGTTTGCTATTACCCAAGATTCTGCTACTGCCGCCACCGAGACAGAGACTCCCCAACCCAGACCTGGAGAAGGGGATGCCAGGGATGCCAGGAAAGCCATGGGCCAGAGCATATCAATGTCGGATGCACGGGTAGCCCTGGTCTCCCAGAACCGCATAATCGTGCGCACAGTCAACATGCTGCTTATTGTTGACGATGTGTCCAAGTCCGTTGACCAGGTCGCCGCGGCGGCCCGGCAATTTGGCGGGTGGGTCGTCAGTTCAGAGCGAGCCTCCAGGCATAGCGCATCCGTGGCGATTCGCGTACCAGCCGAGTTGCTGGACGATGTCATCTTGCATCTGAGGCAGATGGCTATGGATGTCGAGTACGAGACCTCTACCAGCAAAGACGTGACCGACGAGTATGTGGACAGCGAAGCGAGGCTCAGAAGCCTGGAGGCTACCGAGGCGTCCCTGCTGGAAATCCTTAGCCGGGCGGACTCGGTGGAAGACGCCCTGGACATCCAGCTCTCACTGTCCGAGATTCAAGCAGAAAAAGAGACGATGCAGGGGCGGATACGGTTCCTCCAGGAGACTTCCGCCTTTTCCTTGCTAAACGTCAACCTGCAACTTTTGCCTGTGGCTATGCCGGTTATTGCCGGACTGGACCAAACCTTCAGCATAGGCCAGATTGCCAGGTTCCGGGCTACCTTTGAGCCTCCTGCGGGCATGGACGACTTTACATTTACATGGGACTTTGGCGACGGGACGCAACCGGTCACGGGCACGCGCACCGCACCCAACACAGAAGGACGGGGGCGCGTCACGGCCACCGTAAATCATACCTATAGCGATGACCGAGATTCGCCATACATTGTCCAACTGAAGGTATCGGGAGCGGGTGATTCAGGACTGGCAGAAGGCTCTGACACCCTAACCGCAACTGTCACCAAGATTCCCTCCATCGAGGTGTTCACAGGCGAAGACCGGACGCTGGAAGAGGGCAAGGAGGGAGAGTACACCGGCTCCTTCACCAGGCCAGAGGGACTGCGGGACATTCAGTACAGGTGGGACTTCGGCGACGGCTCGCCTTCGGAGGCCGGCGTTCCTGATGTGGGCATTACAAGAGCCACGACAACTCACGCCTATGCAAACCACCGCGCCAACCCCTACAGCGTAACCCTGACGGTGACAGCCCAAAGCGAGGCTGGAAAAGTCGAAGGGTCCAGTTCCTTTGAGGTCACGGTAACCGAGTCCGAGGGTCTGATAATCGGCGGGTGGAGTGCGGGCAATACTGGAAAATCGGCGATACGGGCGCTGTCCGCCCTGGGGCAGGGTCTTGGGACAATTATCATTTGGCTGGGGGTCTTCAGCCCTGTGTGGCTAATCGGTATCGGAGTTGCTTATCTAATATATCGGCGGCAGAATCAATTCTTCCGCCAAGGCGCTGGAGGTCGGCGCATCCAGAGGACTAGAGAGGAAGGAACGCAGGAAGGACCCAGGGATGAAGAATAGGCCGCCAGTGTGCATCCTTCCTCTGAAAGGCCCTGGGGTTTCCCGGGAATATTTGTTGACGCTCCGGTAGCTTCGTGCTATTGTAAAATTCGCTTCCGGGCCGCTTCGGGGACTTGCAGTCTAGGATATGCGTCCGGGCTTTGCGCCACGATCAGGAGGGTTATGGGACAGCAGGTGGTAGGGCTTTTTCGCGAGGAGCGGGGCCTGTTTGAGGCCGCGCAGATGATGCGCGACGCCGGATACCCTCCCTTGGCCCTGGACCTGGTGAGCAAGGGGCCTGTGCCCCACCCGGCCCTCCTGTCCCTGGTGAGACACGTACATCTGGGGCGGCTGACGGAGAGGCCCGAGAGGATGTGGCCCTACGCCCTCCGGTGCGCCCTGATAGCCTCCATCCTGGTAGAGGTAGTGGTGCTGGTGTGGGTGCTCCTATACTTCGATTCGTGGGGGACACAGGCGCTCCTGTCCCTCACCATCTGGAAGTTCGGCGCCCTGTTCGGAGGGATGCTGGGCGCTATCGTCGGGGCGGACCGGGGCCTTGAGTCCAATATGGTCCGCCTCTACGAGAGGCACCTGTCCGAGGGCGCCCTTGCCCTGGCAGCGCGGGTACGCAACAGGGATGCCCCCAATGCCCGGGGCATCTTCCTGGAAAGCGGCGCATACGATATACGCAACGTAGAGGGAAACTTCATCGCAGCAGAGAGACCCGTTGGGCAGGAAGCAATTCCTGAGAAGCAGGACAACGCTCCCGCCCACTAGGCCCGCCATTAGGCCCGCCACTAGACATGGATACAGATGGCAAGCCTGGATACATGACCTGACCTTCGCGAAGCTGTGTAGAAAGGAGGGAGCCTTGCCTGAAGCCCTCGATCGTGCAATCCAAGGTGTCAAAGAGGAAGACCTGCCCAACATGGTGCTGTCAGAGGAGGACCTCCCCGAGTCGCTTCGAGGCTTTGACCTGGCGAGAGATGATGTCCTGGATAACGAGACTATGGCGGAGCAGGGGCTTCCGGGAAGCACAACAGGAGAGATTGCCGCTACGGGCAGAATATCCGGGTACCTGCGTGAATTCGCCAGCCCCGGAGATGTCACTGAGTTTGAAGCCGGATCAAATTTGATGGCGGCCACCGTCGTCCACATGTTCCAAGATAGGTCTGAGGTATCCCGCTGGATGACCGACAAGTTCATTGGAGAGTTCCAGCGCTCCGTGGGGAAGGACCTCGGGACCGGCCAGCAGCTTCTCAGTGCCGAGAAGGTGGACTTTTCGGGATTCGCAGAGGAGACGGTGGGCCTGCGCACCCTGCAAACCACCCCCTTTGGGCTGGTATCTTCCACCATTGTGGACTTCAGCCTGGGCAAGCTCTTGGGAGTCGCATACGTGGTGGCCCTGGGGGACGTGGAGAGAAAAGAGTTGGCCCATCGGATGGGAGTGGAGCTGGAGCGAAGAATGATCAAGGTGATGCTGGGCGCAATCTGATCGGGCATCACCCCCATCTTAACCTTCCCCTATCCGAGGGCTGACAGAGGCGTGTGAATTGTCAGGCAACTGAAATAAGGCAGCTTTTTAACTCAGCAAACTGCCCATTATGTCATTCCGAAAACCGCCCACTATGTCATTCCGAGGAGCAGAGCGACGAGGAATCTAAAGCCCATGCCTCAAGCAAAGCCACGACTTTAGATTCCTCACTGCGCTTCGCTACGTTCGGAATGACATATGGAAACGGCCTCGGTTTTACATACCATTCTCAGACATTCAATGGGTAAGGGGACAACTCGGAAAGGAGGGGCCGGCTATGCAGGTCACACCTCACGTTTACAGAGTCCACTTCGACGAAAGCCCCGACGACGGCGGCGCCATGCACCCGGGGGGGTCTAACGTGTACTTCGTGGGCGACCCCCAGGAGAATATGGTGGTCATAGACACCGGGGAGCACTACCGGACTTGGACCAGGCAAATCCTGGACTATCACACGGGGTTGGGCAGCCCCGCCATCAGCGCCATCCTGGTTACTCACGGGCACGGGGACCACATAGGCGGGGTGGACCGGCTCCAGGAGCGGATGGAATGTCCCGTGCGCTGCCACCCCCAGCTAACCAGAAGGCTGGAGCGCATCCTGGGTGAGGAAGCCGTAGCGGAGTTGGGCCCCCAGGAGGTGGTCCAGACAGGGGGCGGCGTTACGTTGCAGGCCCTTTTCACCCCAGGCCACGAGGATGACCACGTCTGCTATTATATGCCCCAGGAGCAGGTTATGTTCACCGGAGATACCATCCTTGGCGGGTCGTCTTCCACGGTGCGCAACCTGTCGGAATATATGAAGTCCCTGGAGATACTGGCGGAGCACCAGCCTGAAATAGTCTGCCCAGGCCACGGCCCAATAGTGACCAATGGACAGAGCCGGGTCGAGTATTACATCACCCACCGGCAGGAGCGGGAACGCCAGGTACTGGAAGCCCTGGAGCAGGGGATGACCACCGTTGACGAGATGGTGAGCTATATCTATCCCAGGGACTTGAGGAAAGAGCTACGAGAAGGCGCGGCCCGCAACGTCGTCACCCACCTGGCCAAGCTGAAGGAAGAAGGCAGAGTATCGGAAACATTAGTCAGCTATGCCCTCAAGTGACTCCCCAATATTCTCCAACTCATCTATAGTTGCCTTGAATAGGACGGTCATCCTGGTCCCTTCAGCGCTGATGTCTATCTTGTCAAGCAGGTTATTGAAATCTTCATCAGCGCTGAAGGCGCTGACGAACTGAAGCAGCCCTCCGATGGCATCGCTGGCATCTCCGGCGGAGTCTGCGTTGCTGAAGTCTATCCTGGCCTCAAACTCCAGGTTATCGCCGTCCTTGTCCATCAGGAGTCCTACAATCTCAATGTCAGTGAATACACTCAGGTCAATGGGGGAGTCATCACCTCCCATAAGAGAGTCTGCTTCAGCCAGCGCTTCTTCGGGCACCTCCAAGGCCATGCTGAACAGCGCGTCTCCCAGGTCTTCAAAGGCGTCGGCCAGCCTTCCCGAGAGAGGGTCGGCATCCCCCTCCCGCACGTCTATCACCCGTCTAACTGCGTCCAGGGTGCTGGCAAACACTAGGGTGTTGTCGTCCAGGACGCTCAGGTTAGCCTCTTCATCGTCCTCATCCGTATAAATCCGGTGCCCCTTATACTCAATGGAAGATAGGGTAGTTTCGGCCTCTTCCTCTATCGCCCCCACCAGTTCATTCTCATCAAACGCCCCACGGACAATCAGGCCAAAGTCCTCTCCAACATCGGAGGAGTCGGATATATCTCCAAAAAAGATGACGTTGGAGACTTGGCGAAAGTCAATGCCGGACTCCTCCTCTAACTGGTCCAGGGCCTCGTCGAAGGTCTGGGGAACATCCTCATCTGTAAGAATCCCATCTTGGAGGACCTCTTCTTCGAGGGCCTGATTGATCAAATCCTGAATGTCCGCGTCCTTGAGAATCTCAGCCACTTGAATCTTTGCTATCATGTTGGTGCCCTGGGGCACCAAGGCCTCCGGGTCAGTACCGCCTGCGCCGCCGCCACAGCTTGCGATGACAAGGATGATAACCGCCGATACTGCCGCCAAGGCTGCTCTGTTCCCCATTTAGCACCTCCGATATACCCCATAAGAAGTCCTTCTATTAAGTATATTACCATGAAAATAGATGTCCACCGTCATTCCGGCGTAGGCCGGAATCCAGGGGTGGGGCGGTGGGTTTCCGGCCCATGTGCTACCCATTTTCATGGTAATTACTCATGCCCCTTGCGGACCACATACGCGGATGACAATGACGGTCGGCCTCCCCACCGTCATTCCTGCGGAAGCAGGAATCCAGAATTCCGCGACGTAGGTAGTCGTTGGGAAGTCACCCCCACCACCCCCCCTGGATTCCGGCCTACGCCGGAATGACGGTATGGCGGCACATCATGGAGAAGAGGCCATGAAAGCCCTACTCAAAGACTTGTTTATAGCTCAGGCTGATGCGGCGGCTGGTGGAGTCAATATTGAGCACCCTCACCCTCACCTTCTGTCCCTGGTACACACACTCCTTGGGGTGCCTTACCCGCCTCATGGAAAGCTCCGAGATATGAATCAGCCCTTCCACCCCATCCTCCAGGTTGACAAAGGCCCCAAAGGGTACGATACGGGTGACAGTCCCCTGGACCACCTGGTCCACATCATATTTCTGGTCCACCAACAGCCAGGGGTCCGACTGTGCCCTTCTCATGCTCAAAGTGATGCGCCTGCTCTCCGGTTCCACCCGCAGAACGTAAACGTCCACCTCGTCTCCTAGATTTACGACCTCATCGGCAGACCTCACCATCCCCCACGAGAGTTCCGAGATGGGCACAAGGCCGTCTAGCGATTGGGACAGCCCCACGAATACCCCGAAATCCCGCACGGACTTGACCCTGCCTCTGAGAATAGTCCCTTCCTCCAACTCCATAAGGAACCTGTCTTGGGCCTCTTCCTGGCGCATTCTCCAGACCGCCCGCTCCGACAGGACCAACCGGCCCTGGGAGGAGTCAACCTCTATGACCTGGAAGTCAGTCTGCTCCCCCACGCGGCTTGCCGCCACATCATCCCTGTTATCGGTGGCGGCTATCGGGGCCATCTGGGAAAATGGGACGAATCCCTGGATGCCTCTAATGTCCACCACCACGCCACCACGATTGGAGCCGGTAATCTTCCCGGTGACAAAGCTCCCATTTTCCAGGCGCTCTTGCAGTTCGCGCCAGGTACGCTCTATCTGTGCTTGGTCTATGGAGAGCAGGGTCATGCCCCCGGAGTCTTCTTCCCCCAAGACCATGACCTCAACAGTATCCCCCCGCCTTAGCCGCCTCGACTCTTCGGGTGAAAGGGAACGCATTTCCTGCTGGGGCACCATCCCCTCAGTCTTGAGGCCGAGGCTCACTACTAATCCCTCCTGGTCTATCTGGACCACCTCGCCTTCCACCACGTCGCCTCTCTGAATGGGCTTTGGCGGGAGAGAAGTCTCCAGTAGCCGGGACATATCCGTCTCGCTGCTATAGTCTCGGTTTGACAACTTGCTAAATACTCCTTCCCAGATATGGCCCAGATATGGCCCCAGCCTGTGACAGGCCGGCAAAGGGGGAGCCGGAGGGATAGCCAAATCCTTCATGGCGCCCCCTCGGTAAAAGGGCCCTGTTTCCAGGCAGCTATGGGGCTTGGCTTTCGTCCGGGTTGGACCCGACGTAGGACCTGATAATAGCAGGCGCCCTGTTTTCCAGCAGATAGTCTCTTACGGCATCATTCAAAGAAACCAGGTGGCTTTCGTCCAAGCCATCGGCGTACTCTTTCAGAGATGCCAGCGCCTGCTCCATCTCCTCTTCATCGAACTCCTGTAACGGGCCCATTCCGGCTTTTTCAGGAACAACATTGCGGCCGGTGAAGATTCCCGAATATGCCTCAAAACGGCCGTGCATGTCATAAAGGTGGATATTCCGAATAATACCGTCCACTGCGTCCAGTTCCGGCGGCCAAGCCAAGGTCCATTCGTTGGTGTTTCCCCTGTAGGCGTCCACGTCTATAATCTGATTGGCCTCGCACCAGGCGAACAGCCTTTGCTGCCAGGGCTTAACGTAGAGTTGCCTAAGCTGTGGGATGGTTGATTGTAAGGTCATGTCTGAATACTACATAATGAAGGGCTAAAACACAATCGGATTTTACCCCTCTCAATTACTCAAACCGTCATTCCTGCGAAAGCAGGAATCCAGGGTCCCGCAACCTGGGGAATCGCTATGAAGTCCCCCACAACACCACCCCCGGATTCCGGCCTACAACCGAATTACCCATGCCTTTGCGGGCCACATTCGCTGATGAGAGCGGGCCACATTCGATGATGAGAATGGCGGCCAGCCGCCTAGCACCGTCATTCCGGCGCAGGCCGGAATCCAGGGGGGGTGGGGGGACTTCGCAATGAGTCCTTACGTCGCGGGGCGTGGATTCCCGCTTTCGGAGACCTTTGCATAACCGTCATTCCGGCGCAGGCCGGAATCCAGGGTGGGGGGGGGTGACTCGCAACGACCGCCTATGTCGAGGAACCCTGGATTCCCGCTTTCGGAGACCTTTGCATAACCGTCATTCCGGCGTAGGCCGGAATCCAGGGGTAGGGGGTGGGTGACTCGCAACGACCGCCTACGTCGCGGAACCCTGGATTCCCGCTTTCGCGGGAATGACGGTGGGTGGGGGATGCCGCACCCCCCAGGGGGGAACCTGGCGCTGGCTATTTTCATAATAATTATCCATGCCCTTGTAGGCCACGTAAGGGGATGAAAATGACGGTCGGCCTCCCCACCGTCACTCCCGTGAAAGCGGGAGTCCACCGCCCCACCCACTAGATTCCGGCCTACGCCGGAATGACGGTGGGCATCTATTTTCATAATAATTACCAATAAGGCAGTGGATGTTGACAGTTGGCAGCGCCCCTCTTACACTCTCATCCATGCTGCGAGGAGGGGCAATCACAGGGATAGGGGAGTCGGAGGCCCTGCCACGCGGCAGGGAATAGGGTAGCAAAATACCATAGATGAACGGAAGGCGGTATCTCAATGGCTGACAGGCAACCGCAAGAGGCATGGGTCAGAATCCTCACCGAGGAGGAGAGGCGAGCGCAGTTGCCGTCGGGAGCGCCCGCCCGCCGGGGGATATGAATTAGGGTTCGTCCCTGCTATGGGCCGCTTATTGTCTGCCCATGAGCGCATCGGCAGGGCTTTCAGCGCATTATTCAGGGAGATTATGTTTGAGCCGGGATGCCTGAGCCGCCGGGAGCGGGAGATGGTGGCCGCCGTAGCCACCGCAGCCCAGGACTGCTATTACTGAACCCAGTCTCACGCAGAGTTTCTGCGCGTGGAGCATGGAGACCCGGCCTTGGTAGAAGCCATAAAAGACAAGCGTTGGCGAGAGGTGTCGGGGCTGTCCCCGAGGGACTTGGCCCTGTGTACCCTGGCCGAGAAGCTGAGCATGACCCCAACGCAAATGGTGGAGGAAGACTGGAAGCCATTGCGAGACCTGGGCTTCGACGACCGCGCCTGCCTGGAGGTTGCCCATATCGTGGGCATCTTCAACTATCTTACTCGTATGGCCGATGGGTTCGGCCTCCGGCTGGATGCGGCTACCGAAGCGGCTTCAGCGAGTGGTATCCCACTGAGGCCCGTATCCAGCGTGGAGGCCTGATGCCCATATCGGTCTGAAAGGTGCCTACGGCTCCAGGGCATGTTTGCAAAGCCTTAGAGAGTGTCCAAGACCAACCAAGTCTTTCGACATTTCCCTGGCATTGGCGAGACTCTAAAGCCGAGACGGTGGATTCCCGCTTTCGCGGGAATGACCGGTTGGGTGCCTCGCCAAGTTTGCAAACACGACCTAGTCCGCAGCGAGGCCCAGGTCCGCCCGCAAGTCCACAATGCTCTGGGCGCGGCTGCGGGTCGGCCTCCTCTGGCGGCGGCCTATAGGCTCATTCTCAACCTCCGGGGTAATCTTCATAGCAACGAAGACAGGCCCCTCCTCCTTCATGATTCTCTCCACGTTGGTGGCGAAGTCCTCCAGGTTGTCGAACTCATAGGCAGCTACATAGCCTGCTCCCTTGGCCACGCTGGCGTAGTTTATATCTTCGGCATTGGGGACGGGCTGCCCGCCCGTGGTGGCGTAACACTCGTTGTCCATCAGGAAGTGGACGAAGTTCTTGGGCTTCTTGCCGGCAACGGTGGCAAGGATACCCAGGTTCATAAGAAGAGCGCCTTCCGAGTCGAACAGCACTACCTTTTCACTGGGCTGGGCCAGGGCAAGACCGAGGGCAGCCGACGTGGTCTGTCCCATAGCCCCTCCAAGGTTGAGATCGCGCTTTTCATTCTCGCTATAGTCTCTCCAGTGCCGGCCACTGGTGCCGGTAGCAATCACGATGGAATTGCCCCGGTGTGGCTGAAAAGCATTGAACATATCTGGCGCATCAAACATGACAAACTCCTGTGAGCATAGATTGCTGTGTATGGACTTTGCGTTTCTCTCTTAGAGCCTATCCGAAAATTACCCATCGTCACTCCCGCGAAAGCGGGAGTCCAGTGTGCGAGGTAGTGGATTCCCGCTTTCGCGGGAATGACGGAAAGTGTCCAACCTGGTTATCGGATAGACTCTTGGTGGGCCAAGGCGTTTATTATTTAAGGAGCTCCGGCGTGTGTCCCCTCACAACCTTACCGGTTGAACCCGTGATACTCGTCGCCAACCAGCACGGCTACCGGGCGGTTTTGCGCCTTTGCTTCCTCGAAGGCGACGGATATGCGACTCCCGTCCTCGTCCCGCTCCACCAGGTAATAGTTTACGCCCATGGCGTGAAGGAAAGGCTCAGTGTAGCGGGCTGCCGAATCGCTGATTATGCCGTGACGGGTCCACCCCCTGTACCCGATGACCAGGACCAGGGGGAACCCGGAGTCCAGCGCCATGCCCCGGATGGAATCTCCCGATTCCATCATACCCGTATTTTGAATCAGGCACACCGGGACCTTCCCGCCTATCAGCAAGCCCAGGGCAATAGCCATAGTCTCTCCCTCGCGGCTGGCCGGAACGACCTCCAACCAAGGCTGGTTCTGCATCAGCTCGTACAGGTAGTTGGTCTCGCTGTCCGGGATCGTTACCACGTGGGTGACGCCGTTCTTCTTGAACTCGTCAATCAAGGTCTCAGGGTTCAGAATTGCAGGCTGCTGGTCAACCATAGGTCCATCCTCCATATTTTCATTCCATAGTTCCCCGGCCATAGTTCCCCGGCGCTCTCCAGCGCCTTGTGTATGGGGCCGGCAAAGGCCCGCCCCTGTCTGCCAATAAAATACGTGCCACCCATTATATTAGCCCCTCTGCTGACAGTCAATTTTATATTTATGCGCCAGGGTCTTTCCATCATCCCCCAGGGTAGCCACGAGGGCTACGCCTACGGGGCAACGGCAATGCCGCACCCTTCAGGGTGCGGTGGGTGACAAGTAAAAGGCCCTGCTTTATCCTAAAGCCAAGTTGACGCTTACCCCAGGCTGTGCTACTATCCCATTGGGATTGGGAGGGGGCGATTGTCGTCGAATCTCCTAATCCCAATTTTCTCCCACCGGAGACCTTTGAATAATTCCCCATCAGGACTATCGGGTGAAAAGCTGGGATGACAATTCGGGAAGAACTGGCTGAAGCGATACTATCCAGGGGAACGACCAGAGGCGCGGTCAATGGCACCGCCCTCACCATCGGGACTTTTGATGGCGTTCACCTGGGACACCGGCAGATATTGCAGGACCTGAAGGCGATGGCCGCCGCCGGGAACTTATTGTCGGCAGTGCTGACCTTCCGCAATCATCCCCGCCTCGTTCTGAACCCTGGCACGAGGATACAATACATCACCACCCTGGAGGAGAGGGTATCCCTCATTGAAGACCTGGGAATAGACCTAGTAATCGCCGTTAACTTCACCAGGGAGCTTTCCCTGCTCAGCGCCCACGAATTCGTCTCCCTGCTCAGTGACAGCCTGAAGATGCGGGGCTTGATTGTGGGGCCGGACTTCGCCCTGGGCAACCGCCGGGAAGGGGATATACCCGCCCTCAAGCGCCTGGGGGAGGACATGGGCTTCCGGGTAGAGTTGGTGGAGCCTGTCACCGACGATGGGAGCATCAACAGCAGCAGGATACGCAGGCTGATAAGCCAGGGCGATGTGGAGAACGCCAGCCGGATGCTGGGCCGATGGTATCCCCTTTCCGGCACGGTGGCAGAGGGGGACCGCCGGGGCCGCACCATCGGCTTCCCCACGGCCAACCTCTCCATAAACAGCGATATTATCATTCCCTCCGACGGCATATATGCTACCTGGGCCATAGTGGACGGCCAGCGCTACCAGGCGGCCACCTGCATAGGGGTACGCCCCACCTTTGGGGTGCACAGCCACACTATAGAAGCATTTATCATGGACTTTCACCGGGACATCTATGGGAGGCCCATGACCCTGGAGTTCGTCCGGCGACTGAGGGACGAGGAGACCTTCTCCAGCGTAGAGGCCCTTGTCCAGCAGATGGACCTGGACGTGGAACAGGCCAGAGAAGTCCTTACCCACCCGCCGGAGGTCTTTACCAGCTAGGTCGGCCGTGTAGTTCCTTCCCCCTTCGACGGGGGAAGGTTAGGATGGGGGTGATACCCTCGTCCACTGACCACTTTGAGAGGGTGGATACCCCCCACCTCAATCCTCCCCCGCAAGGGGGGAGGAGGTTAGATTTTCATAATAACGACAGAATAAGGGACGGGATGGTCGCTGACTATTTCCATAATTCATAGCAACGAGTACAGCAGAGGGGAACGGTGAAGCCGTGCTAGACACTGTTACACTTCAAGAAATAACCAGACGGGGCGTCAGCGAAATAATCGTAGAGGATGAGTTCCTCAAGCTCCTGCAAGAGGGCAAACCCCTGCGCCTGAAGATGGGGTTCGACCCCAGCCGGCCCGACATCCACCTGGGTCACGTGGTGGGGCTGAGAAAGCTGCGCCAGCTTCAGGAGTTGGGCCATCAGGTTATCCTGATAGTCGGCGATTGGACGGCCCAGATAGGAGACCCCAGCGGCCAGTCGGCTACCCGCCCCATGCTGACCCACGAGGAGGTGGTGGCCAACGCCGAGTCCTACATGCGCCAGTTCTTCAAGGTGGTGGACAAGGACCGCACCCAGGCCGTCTGGCAGAGCGAGTGGTTTGGCAAGTTCACCCTGGCGGACGTGATAAGCCTTACCAGACGCTTCACCATAGCCCAATTCCTGGAACGTGACGACTTCGCCCGGCGATTCCAGGCCCACCAGCCCATAGCCATCACGGAGTTTCTATATCCCCTGCTCCAAGCCTATGACTCGGTGGTTATAGATTCCGACGTGGAGTTCGGGGGCACCGACCAGAAGTTCAACCTGCTGGTGGGGCGAGAGCTTCAGGAGATGATGGGCCAGCGCCGGCAGCACTGCTTTATGATGCCCATCCTAGTGGGCACCGACGGCGCCCAGAAGATGAGCAAGAGCCTGGGCAACTACATAGCCGTCGAGGAACCCCCCAACGATATGTACGGCAAGGTGATGTCCCTGCCCGACAACCTTATTATGCAATACTTCGAGTACATCACCGACGTGCCTTTCGGGGAACTGGAGGAGATGCGCCATACCCTGGAGGGCGATTCGGTGAACCCTATGGAACTGAAGAAACGCCTGGGCAGGGAGATAACCGCGCAGTTCCACAGCCCCGAAGAGGCTCGCCAGGCCGAGGAGAACTTCGAGAGGGTTGTGCAGCGCCGGGAGATACCCGAAGACATCAAGACCTACAACGTATCTCAACAGAGTGCCTCGCCTTCAGGAAGGTCCACAGTATCCATAACCGACGTACTGGTAGAGACCGGCACAGCCGGCAGCCGCGGTGAAGCAAGGCGACTGATTACCCAGGGGGCAGTGGAGGTTGACGGGCAAAGGGTGAGCGCCCAGGAAGTGGAAGTCAGCGACGGGAGCATAATCAAGGCCGGCAGGCGGCGATTTGTCAGGGTTGAAATAGACAAGAAGTAATAGGTTGTGTCGGCATTTGAGATATAAGAGCGTGTCCAATAAGTCCCTATCCGAAAACGCCCCAGCGTCGCTCCTGCGAAAGCATGAGTCCAGGCCGAAAACACCTTATCGTCGCTCCTGCGAAAGCAGGAGTCCAGGGTGCCGGGTAGTGGATTCCCGCGAAAGCGGGAATGACGGGAAATGTCCTACATGGTTATCGGATAGGCTGTAAGTCCCTTTCCCCTTGACGGGGGAAGGTTAGAGCCTGCCCCCGTATCAAGTAC
This sequence comes from Dehalococcoidia bacterium, assembly GCA_965219725.1. Classification (GTDB taxonomy): domain Bacteria; phylum Chloroflexota; class Dehalococcoidia; order Lucifugimonadales; family JAGWBF01; genus CBDCOF01. The sequence continues at coordinate 172,137 of CBDCOF010000002.1, forward strand.
GGGGCAAGCTCTGAACTTGATTCAGGGATGGGGGTGAACCCCCGTTGCATAACCATCTCATTTATTAGATTTCGTTTGTCATATTCAAGGAGGTAACGTGGAAATCCCCAGGCAAAATCTCAGGACACCGGGCCCCACTCCATGTCCCGACGAGGTATTGGAGGCCATGAGCAGCCCCATGATAAACCACCGGGGGCCGGAGTTCAGAGACCTTATCCTTAGTATCACAGAGAAACTGAAGCACGTGTACATGACCCAGAACCGCATGTATATCCTCACCGCATCGGGCACCGGCTCCCTGGAAGCGGCGGTGGTAAACACCCTTTCACCGGGGGACAAGGTGCTGGCCGTCACGGTGGGCTACTTTGGGGACCGATTCGCCGATATGGCCGAAGCCTACGGGGCAGAGGTTATAAGGCTGGAGACCGAATGGGGCACCGCCGCCGACCCCGATGCAGTCCGGGAAGCCCTTAAAGACAATCCCGACACCAGGGCCGTCTTCGTGACCCACAACGAGACCTCTACGGGCATCACCAACGACCTGGATGACATAGCCAAAATTGTCAAAACCGAGTCCGACGCCCTGTTTTTGGTGGACGCCATAAGCAGCATAGGCTGCATCCCCCTTCCTGCGGACCAGTGGAATTGCGACATGGTTTGCACCGCCTCCCAGAAGGGCCTGATGGTCCCCCCCGGCCTGTCTTTCATTAGTGTCAGCGACGCCGCATGGGAAGCCTACCAGGAGGCGAAGATGCCCCGCTTCTACTTCGACCTTCCGGCAGCCCAGCGCTACCTGGAGCGGGGCCAGACCCCCTGGACGCCCAACGTGTCCCTTTTCTACGGCCTGGACCTGGCCCTGAGTATGATGCTGGACGAGGGCATGGAGATGGTCTTCAGCCGCCATGCCCACATCGCAAACATGACCCGCCAGGGCGTCAAGGAATTGGGCCTGGAACTCCTGGCGGATGAGGCCCACGCCTCGGACACCGTGACCGCCGTTAGGATTCCCGAAAGGGTGGACGGCGGCAGGCTGTCGGAGATTATGCGCACCGATCATTCGGTAGTGCTGGCAGGCGGTCAGGGGCCGCTCCAGGACAAGATATTCCGCATCGGGCACATGGGCCAGGTGACGGAAGAGGACATACAAGAGGTGCTCAACGCTCTGGAGGCTACCCTGCCGAAGGTAGGTTTCTAGCCGCGGGCATGTTCCTGAAAGCAGGCATAGTCCGCCGCTTACAGGGTGTCCAATAAGTCCCTTCCCCCGTATCAAGTACCGGGCAAGCTCTGAACTTGATTCAGGGATGGGGGTGATGCCCCTGTCAAGGGGAACGCCCCCCACCTCAATCCTCCCCCGCAAAGGGGGAGGAGGCAGATTTTCACAGTAATAACTGGAACTGTCCTATCCGGTTATCGGATAGGGACTTAGAGCAAGACTTGTGACCGGCCCCGACCGGTTAAACACTCGGAGTAAACGATTGGTCAAGATACTGATTTCAGACCCGATAGCCCCCGAAGGGATAGACCTCCTGAAGGCCCAGGCTGAAGTGGACGTGAAGCGGGGATTGAAGCCCCAGGAGTTGATGGATGTCCTGGGGGGCTATGAGGCCCTCATAGTCCGCAGTGAGACCCAGGTCACCTCCGAGGTCATCCAGGCCGGGAAGAGGCTACAGGTCATCGCCAGGGCTGGCATCGGAGTGGACAACATAGACCTGAACGCGGCCACCAGCATGGGCATCGCAGTGGTCAACGCGCCCACAGGCAACACTGTGGCGGCGGCTGAGCACACCATGGCCCTCATCCTCTCCCTGGCCCGGAACGTTCCCCAGGCCCACCAGTCCTTGAAGCAGGGGCGGTGGGAACGCAGCGCTTTCATGGGCATTGAGGTCCGCAACAAGACCCTGGGCATCATCGGCCTTGGCAGGGTTGGCTCCGAGGTAGCCCGGCGCGCCCAGGGCTTCGGCATGTCCCTCATAGCTTACGACCCCTTTGTGGCCCCCGATTATGCCCGTATCCTGGGCGTGGAACTGGTGCCAATGGAGAAACTCCTGTCCGATGCCGACTTTGTGACCATTCACACCCCTCTTGGCGCAGGCACCCATCATCTGATTGGCAGCCGCGAGCTGGCTATGATGAAGCCCGGAGCGCGGCTAGTCAACGTAGCCAGAGGCGAGCTTATTGACGATGAAGCCCTGATTAAGGCCCTGGACCAGGAGAAGCTGGCCGGCGCGGCCCTGGACGTTTTCTCCCAGGAACCCCCTGTGGAAAGCCCCATTGTGAACCACCCCAAAGTAGTGGTGACGCCTCACCTGGGGGCCTCAACGCGGGAAGCCCAGCGGGAGGTGGCTATAGAGGTGGCGGAGCAGGTCATGGCGGTGTTGAGGGGGGAACCAGCCCGCAATACTGTCAATGCGCCCTTCCTGCCCCCGGAGGTGCACGCCGTCGTAGCTCCGTACCTGCCGGTGGCCTCCCTGCTGGGAAGGCTTCTCACCCACCTGGCCGATGGGCAGTTCGTTGGGGTGAACATAGGATACCAGGGAGAGATAGCCCAGCACGACACCACCATCCTCAAATCGGCGGTGATAGAAGGCTTGCTGTCCCCTGTGAGCAGCCATCGGATAAACCTGATAAATGCCCCCCTGGTCGCCCAGGAACGGGGATTGAAGGTGTCGGAGAGGACCAGCGCGGCAGCCCAGGAGTACGGGAACCTGATTACCGTAACCCTGGACACCGCCAACGGCGGCACCACCCTGGGCGGCACGTCCATGCGCAACGAGGTCCATATCGTGCGTATCAATGATTACTGGCTGGATATGGTCCTTTCCGCGCCCTACCTGCTGTTCGTGGAGCAGCAGGACAAGCCGGGCTCCATTGGCGCTGTGGGCACAATTGCCGGGGAGAACGACATCAACATCAGCTTCATGCAGGTGGGGCGGCTCAGCCCCAGAGGTGGAGCGATGATGGTCATTGGCCTCGACGACCCGGTGCCGCCTCACGTACTCGAGAAAATCAGGGCCCTGGAACAGATAGACTCCGCCAGGCTGGTAAGGCTCTAGGTTCCGCGTCATTCCTATGAAAATAGGCATCCCCCAAGCTAGAATCCCAGCCCCCAACCCCTGGATTCCCGCTTTCGCGGGAATGACGGTGGGGATGCCGTACCATTTTCATCTTCGTATGTGGCCCGCAAGGCCATGGGGAATTATTATGAAAATAGATGCCCACCGTCATTCCGGCGTAGGCCGGAATCCAGGGGTGGGGCGGTGGACTCCCGCGGAAGCGGGAGTGACGGTGGGGAAACCGTACAATTTTCATTCCCTTATGTGGCCCGCAGGGGCATGGGCAATTACCATGAAAATAGCTGGCAACCAGCGCCATCATTGTCATTCCGAGCGAGCGGAGCGAGTCGAGGAATCTAAGGTGCTGGCCTTCGAGATTGCGGGGAAGTCCCCCACCCCCCCCCCACCCCTGGACTCCGGCCTTCGCCGGAGTGACGGTGCGGAGGCCGTACCATTTTCATCCTCTTATGTGGCCCCCAAGGGCCATGGGGGATTCCGGCCTTCGCCGGAATCCCGAGTCCCGCAACGTAGCCACCTCTGCAAAGTCCACTATCGCCCCGCCTCTGGACTCCCGCTTTCGCGGGAGTGACGGATAATGTGAGCATGGGGGATGGGAGGGGCGTGAAGGGAAAATACGGCGAGAATGTCCCGCCGATATATATTCTCAACAGGACTTGGCCTTGTATACTATTTTCCTTCCCATCACAGCTTTTCTATTCTAAGGCCAAAGCAGAGTCCGGGTGTTTTTGAACTATGGACTATAACAGCCATATCCTCAGCATCCTGAAGTCCCATTTCGGCTACGACCGCTTTCTTCCCCTGCAAGAAGAGATTATCGCCAATATCCTCGCCTGCAGGGATACCCTGGTATTGATGCCCACCGGCGGCGGCAAGTCCCTGTGCTACCAGCTGCCGGCGTTGTGTTTCGATGGGCTCAGCTTGGTGGTCTCCCCCCTCATTGCCCTGATGAAAGACCAGGTTGACTCCCTCAAGGCCAACGGCATTGCGGCGGAGTTTATCAACAGCGCCCTCTCCTACGACCAGATTGCCAGGGTGCAGGTACAGGCTATAAATGGCAGGCTCAAAATCCTCTACCTGGCCCCTGAACGGCTGGCCCTGCCGGGGTTCCGGGCCTTCCTGCAAGACCTCAACGTCAGCCTGATTGCAATTGACGAGGCCCATTGCATCTCGGAGTGGGGACACGACTTCCGCCCCGACTACCGCAACCTCAAGGGCCTGCGTCAGGACTTTCCCAACGTGCCGGTGGTTGCCCTCACCGCCACGGCCACGGAAAGGGTCCGCGAGGATATTATCGCCCAGCTTGACCTCAACCGGGGACAGGCTTTCGTCTCCAGCTTCAACCGCGCCAATCTCAACTACACAGTCCGACCGAAGGCCCGGGCCTTCGATTCCCTTCTGGAGCTTCTGAGGAAGCACGATGGCGAGTCTGCCATTATATACTGCTTTTCCCGCAAGGACACCGAAGACTTGGCAGCCGACCTGTCCGCAAAGGGCTTGAAGGCTCTGCCCTATCATGCCGGCCTGGACAACGCCGTGCGCAAGGAGAACCAGGAGAAGTTTGTCCATGACGAAGCGCCCATTATCGCCGCCACCATAGCCTTCGGAATGGGCATAGATAAGCCCGACGTCCGCCTGGTGGTCCACTACGACCTGCCCAAGTCCCTGGAGGGTTACTACCAGGAGACGGGCCGGGCGGGACGCGACGGCCTGCCCAGTGAGTGCGTCCTCTTCTACTCCTACGGCGACAAGATAAAGCAAGACTACTTCATTAACAGGACCGAGGACGACCAAGAACGGGAGAACGCCCAGCAAAAGCTGGCCCAGGTCATCGAGTTCTGCCAGGGCCCGGCTTGCAGGCGGAAATACCTGCTGGGGTATCTTGGGGAGAGGTGGGAGGAGGAAAACTGCGGCCAGTGCGACGTATGCCTGGCCCCCAAAGAGGAGTTTGACGCTACCCTGATTACCCAGAAGATTCTTTCCGCCGTCATCCGCACAGGGGAACGGTTTGGGGTGAGCCATATCAGCCAGGTCCTACGGGGAGCGAAAACCAAAAGGGTCCGCAGCCTTGGGCATGACGAGTTGTCGGTGTTCGGTATTGTAGATGATTTCACCGACGACGACCTGAAGCAGATAGTAAACCTACTGCTGGCGAAGGGGCTGCTGGTGAAAAACGAGGGCCAGTATCCCACCCTGGCCGTCACCAGGGCAGGCCGGGTATTCCTCAAACAGAGGGATAAGCTGACCCTGACCGTCTCCAAGCGTGAGCCTGAGTCCGTCCCCGATGGTGTCCGTGAGACAATCCCCAAGCGCGACCGCGCGACCGTCCCAACCGGGGTTGATGCGGATGCGGAGTATGACAGGGAGCTCTTCGAGAAACTGCGGGTCTTGAGGAAGGGAATGGCCGACTCAAGGGGCGTACCGCCCTTTGTGATTTTCAGCGACGTGTCCCTCCGGGAGATGGCCGCGTACTTTCCCCAGAGCCTTGAGAGCTTCGGCGATATTTCAGGGGTCGGCGCCGCAAAACTGGAGGAATTCGGCAAAGAGTTCCTGACAGTAATCCGACAGCACGCCCGTGAAGCCGGCCTGACGGAAAAAGCCATCCCTTCGCGTCGCCCGCGTCGAGAGGAGAGGGAGCGCAGGACTCAGCGCGCCGGGTCCACCTACCAGGAGACGAAGAGGCTGGTATTGCAAGAACTGTCCATCAGCGAGATCGCCAAACGTCGAGGACTCTCTGAAGGCACCATCATCAATCACCTGACATACCTGGTCACAACGGGCGATGAGGTGAACATTGGCTATCTGATGCCGCCGGCGGAGCGGCTGGCAAGAATCAGAGGGGCATTCCAAAAGGCCGGCAGCTTCCAGTTCCTGGCCCCTGTCCGCGACGTGCTGGGCGAGGACTACTCCTACGACGATCTCAGGCTGGCGCGCCTCTACCTGCAACAGACCGGCGCTGCCTGGGGGGTTGACTAGGCGGTATCCCATAAATGGGGAACAGTGATAAACTAGCTGTACATTATGCGATAACTTCTAATATCCGGCTGCTTCCTGGGGACAGTCGAGCATGTTTATCCATCGTGAACAGGGGGTAGGCAGTGATTAAGGTCTCAGTGGAGGACTTTGGCCCCATCATAGAGGGCACAGTGGAACTGAAGCCCCTCACCATATTCATTGGCCCCAGCAACGCAGGCAAGTCCTACATGGCAATGCTGGTCTATTCTCTGATGCAATCATCAATAGAAGGGTATCTCGACTTTCCAGTTGGCAGATATTACTCGCATCACTACGAAGAAATCAGATTTCGCAGGCGGTTCGGGACTTCTACAGCTCCATCAAGTTGGGCCGAGTTCGATGAAAGGGTGATGGGAGCCATCGGACGCTGGGTCGAGGATATTGATGCCGGTCCAAGAGGAGCAACGGATTTTGACTTCTCCGGCCTGCCGACAGAAGTACAAAGTTCCATCAATGAATCCTTCAAAACCCCACGGCAGCCAGAGAGACGGTTGTTAAGCAACGAACTGCAAAGGTATTTCGGGCATACATCCGGCCTGGAAAGGCGAGCGGCGGGTGAGACCCGGCTTCGGATTGGACTTGAGCAAGACAGGCCCTTATTAAGGCTGTCCTTTGGAAAAGAAGCGGATCCTGACCAACTGGAAATACTACGGGAAGACCTGGACTTGTCCCAGGTGCAAGTCAATATCCCTCATCAGCTAATAAATCAATTGAAAATCGGGACAACACGGAGCAGGCGTTCAAGAGAAGACCGGGAACTGGAATATGCAGAGTTTATGGCACTCCTGGAAAGGAGTGCTTTGGGTTCTCTCTTTGAGGGATTCCCAGGGAACAGTTATTATTTCCCCGCGGCGCGTTCGGGAATTACCCCGAGTCATAAGGTCATAGCCAGCATCTTGGTGAGGCAGTCCTCCTTTGCGGCGCTGCGGCCCCTGGAGATACCCACCCTTCCGGGGACCATCACCGACTTCATAAGCCACATACTTACCATGGAACGGGGGGCCGCACTACGAGGCAGGCCGGAATTGGATAGGGTTGTGGACTTCCTGGAACGTGAGGTAGTGCAGGGCAGAATAGATATTGAGAAAGCCTCGGAAGTCACCTACCCGGAGATCTCCTATGAGCCTATCGAGGGCCAGCCGGGTATGGGCACATTCCCACTCCACAAGACCTCTTCTATGGTCTCGGAACTGGCCCCGATCATATTGTTCCTGAAGTACCTGGTCCGTCCGGGAGACCTGGTTATACTGGAGGAGCCGGAGTCCCACCTACACCCGGCAAGCCAGAGACAGATGGCCCGGGGCATCGCCCGCCTGGTAAACATGGGGGTAAAGGTCATCATCACTACCCACAGCGATTACTTCATCGGCCAGATTAACAACTTGCTGAAGCTAAGCCGTGCCAGCAGGCAAAAGCGTAGAAAGGAAGGCTATGACGCCGAGGACTGCTTGAAGTCGGATGACGTAAGCGCCTACCACTTCCGCATGGATAATGTCTTGGGTGGAAGCCGGGTTGAAGGACTGCCAATCACGCCCGACTTTGGCATTGACGAGCAGGAGTTTGCAAAGGTGTCTGAAGCCTTGTATGAGGAAACTATCTCCCTCCAGCGAATTAGGGGCAGGTAGCCATGACCGGCTTCATAAAATCAATTCGTGACCAACATAAGTCATGCGTCACCGCGTCCTGCAACGAGAACAGATGCAGCTTTCAGTTGGATGGCGTAAGCGCCGGCTCACGAGCCATCATCCACGGAAGCAAATACCAGAAACAAAACAACTTCACTCAAAAATTGTGCGACCGGATAGTATTCTGTGAGTTGCATGGGCTTATCCTGGCAGCAGTCGAATTGAAGGGGGGAGGCCGGGTTCGTCTCTCTGAAGCTATAGAGCAAATCCAGAACGGCTTGGATGTCGCAGATTCTATATTGGGGCAGCACACCGTCTCCCGTTGGCTTCCTCTATTGATTTACAGTGGGCACATGACGCTTGCTGAAACCAAGCTCTTGACTAACAAATCGGTGAAATTCAGAGGCAATCCGAAAAACGTAATCAGACAAAACTGCGGCACCAAGTTAAGTGAGATCCCGCCGGAGTAACCCACCACCTCAGAGCACAGTGCTATAGACTCCCCTCCAGGGGGTTTATCACGATGCCGGTGGGCAGCTTGGGGTAGAAGAAGGTGGACTTGGGCGGCAGGCGCAGGCCCAGGTCCATAATGTTGGCAAACAGGTCAAGGGGGAAGGGTTTCAGGAAGAAGCCTAGCTGAAATTCGCCGTCCCTCACCCGTCGCTCCGTCTCCTCTCCGTCGTGGATGTAGTCCACGCACCGTCCCAGGGAGTCTCCCAGGATAGGACGCATCGCCTGTTCCTCCAGTATCCATGCCTCGGAGCGGCCAACGGGTCCCCACCGGTCCGGGTACACCCCTTCCTTGAGGGTGAGCAGATGAAGGCCGTTATTCCCCGGCCCCGCTCCCAGCAGTCCCAGGGGGTCCAGCAGGCCCATGACCATCTGCTCCCTCCCCCGGCCCTCTATCTCTCTTAGGAATCCATCCAAACCGGGCTGCCCCCCTGAGAAGTGCTCTACCTGGAAGAACTCATGGATAGCGCCTCTCACCCCTTCCAGGGTTGGGCCGTCGAGGTTGCCCACCACCCGATGATAGGGGAGCACCATCAGGCCGGGGTCGTCGAACTGTATAAGGCCCATCATCACGAAGTTGGACGCCTCGGTCCCTGCCTCAGCCGCAGGTCTCCCCCGGCGCGACGCCATCAGGTCCCGGTAATTCAGCGCCGTCTCATACCGGTGATGCCCGTCGGCGATGTACAGGGAACTAAAAGCCATAGCCCCGGTTATCTCCGCTGCCTGGGCCGGGTCGTCTATCTTCCAGAGCTTGTAGGTCTGCCCTCCGGGGTCTGAGAAGTCGTAGATGGGCTGTCCCGTCATGGCGCACTCCAAGACGGCGGACACCCTTTCCCCCTCATCCCGGTAGAGACACATGATGGGGCTGAAGTTGGTGTTGCACGCCTCCATCAGCGCCAGGCGGTCCTGCTTGTCGGCGTCCCTGGTGTACTCGTGGGGGAGGACCACCCGCCTCTCGTAATCCTCCAACCTCACGCAGGCTACGAGCTCCAGGCGAGACTTGCCACGCTCTCCCTGGTTGCCTCCGTCATGGCCCCCGTGATGAAAGTCATGCTGCACCAGGTAAAAGGCGGGGGCCTCCTCCCGGACCAGCGACCTCTTATCCATCCATTCGGAAAGCAGGGCTGCGGACCGGGTGTAGCGGTTGTCCTGGGGGGTGTCCGAGGGCAGACGTTCCCCCGACTCAAGGCGGACGACGTTATACGGGCTGCGCTGGTACAGAGAGCTGTGAAGCTCCGGCGGGATGGTATCGAAGGGGGGGCAGATAATCCGGGAAAGCTCCCCTACAACCTGGGGGTTATACCTCAAACCTCTGAAGGGACGTACATCGGCCATTTTGGGTCCTCACTATAGGGGTGCATCTTTACCATGTTGTGCCAACATTCGAGATATACTGTAGTATCTATAATGCGAGCATGTCAACTTTGTCTTGACACCCGGGGTCTTCGGTCCTTAATGCCTATGGCAACCACAAGGGTTGCCCCTACAACACCCGGCGGTGGGTTGCCCGTAGGGGTAGCCCTCGTGGCTACCCTGAGCGAGACCCGAAACAGGACCGAAACATCCTGTCTTGACACCCAACAAGGTTGCCTGTAAACTCTTGGCGATATACCAACAAGGAGAATATGGAGGTCGTTTCATGGCTACCCAAGAGGGCGGCTTTCTTACGGAGGAGATGCGGCAGCAGGCCATCGGCACCGAGGGCGCTCCCGGAGTGCTTGAGATAGAAAAGGGGCATATAAGGCGGTTTGCCGAAGCGGTGGGCGACTCCAACCCCTTGTTCAACGACGAGGCGGAGGCCCGCAAGACCCGCTACGGCGGCATCATCGCGCCGCCTACCTTCCTACGCTCTATGCGAGTGGGGCAGCCCCGCATGCCCTTCGAGGTCCCCTTCAGCCGCAGGTTGGACGGCGGTAGCGAGTGGGAGTATTTCCACCCAGTCAGGGCGGGAGACCGGATCACCGCTGTGGCCCGGATAGCCGACGTAAGGGAGCGGCAGGGACGGCAGAGGGGATCAATGTTCTTTCAAGTAACCGAGACTACCTACACCAACCAGTTTGGCGAGGTGGTGGCTACCCAGCGCAGCACCGGCATCAGCTACTAGGAATCCGTCTCAAAAGATACCTACTAATTCAGGAGGACGGCAATGGGCGAACAGGTCTATTGGGAAGATGTACATGAGGGCATGGATATACCCACCCTGGTGAAAAAACCCACTACCCGCCAGCTTGTGCAATACGCGGGAGCTTCGGGAGACTTCTACGAGATACATTATGACAAGGACTACGCCCAGGGTAATGAACTGCCGGGGGTAATCCTTCACGGCGCTTTGAAAAACGCCTTTTTGGGCCACCTGATGACCAACTGGATCGGGGAGTATGGCGTTCTCAGGAAGCTGTCCTGCTCCTACCGGGGCATTGACGTACCCGAGGACACCATCCTGGGCAAGGGAACAGTGACCGGCAAGCACGTCGAGGACGGCCAGCACACGGTGGACTGCGAGATATGGCTGGAAAACGGCAAGGGCGAGCGGACCACCCCCGGATATGCCACGGTCATCCTGCCCTCCCGCAGCCAGCAAAGCTAACAGCACCCTTTGGCCTCACTTACCGGGTCCCGGGAACCGGAGTCCGGCCGGAGCGCTGAACCTTAGGAGGAGTGATGGTAGATGTTCTTCAAGACAAGGTAGCCATAGTAACGGGCGCAGGAAGGGGCATCGGCAGGGGTATCGCCAGGCTGATGGCCGAGGAGGGGGCCAGCGTTGTGGTAGTGGACCCCGGCGTCAACGTGGATGGCACCGGATTCGACAGGTCTGCCGCCGATGAGGTGGTTGACGAAATCAGGGCTGCCGGCGGGAAAGCCGCTCCCTGCTACGACTCGGTTGTTACTATGGAGGGCGGCGAGAACATCGTCAAGACCGCCATTGACAACTTTGGCAAGCTGGACATAGTAGTCACCTGCGCCGGCATCCTTCGGGACCGGATGGTCTTCAACATGACCGAGCAGGAATGGGACGATGTCGTCGCCGTGCACCTGAAGGGCACTTTCACGGTAGTAAAGCACGCCTGCATCCTGTTCCGCCAGCAGCGCTCGGGCAGGGTCATCACCTTTAGCTCCGAGTCGGGGGTGGTGGGCAACTCAGGGCAGGTCAACTACGGCGCCGCCAAATCGGGCATTGCCGGGTTTACCAAGGTAGTAGCGAGAGACATGGGACGGTATGGCGCTACTGCCAACTCCATCTGTCCCAGGGCATCCACCCGCATGACCGCCAGCGTCCCCGACACCGCCAGGGACCTGCGGGCGAGCCGGGGCGTCGCGCCCATCTCCACGGGTGAGGAAGTGACCACCCGAGACCCCGATGATATAGCCCCCTTCGTAGCATACCTGGCGAGTGACCACGCCGTCAATATCAACGGCCAGATATTCCTGCTTCATGGCGGCAATGTCTCCCTCTTCTCTCAGCCCAGGCCCCAGCGCACCATCTTTACCGATGATGTCCCCTGGGATATGGACACGCTGTCCCAGCAGGCGCGAGAATTCCTTACCAGGAACATCGCCAACCCGGCGCCGGTCCAACCCCCGCGCCAGTAGCTTGCAGAGATATGACATGGGCGTGGTGTGGCATGGCAGGGTATAAATAAATCCAGAGGGTATCGAAGATGGCTAACATAGTCCAGGATAAGGTAGCGATAATCACAGGCTCAGGAAGGGGCATCGGCAGGGGCATAGCCAAGCTGATGGCCGCCGAGGGTGCCAAGGTAGTGGTGGTGGACCCGGGGGTCAACGTGGACGGCACCGGGCTGGACACCTCCCCTGCCGACCAGGTGGTTGCGGAGATCAGAGAGGCGGGGGGCACCGCCGTGCCCTGCTACGACTCGGTTGCGACCATGACGGGCGGCGAGAACATAGTCAAGACCGCCGTGGACAACTTCGGGAAGCTGGACATAGTCGTCACCTGTGCCGGTATCCTGCGAGACCGCATGGTCTTCAACATGACCGAGCAAGAGTGGGACGATGTGATAGCGGTACACATGAAGGGCACCTTCACGGTGGTGAAGCACGCTTCCATCCTGTTCCGCCAGCAGCGCTCCGGGAGGATCGTCACCTTCAGCTCCACCTCCGGGCTTTACGGCAACTCCGGCCAGGCCAACTATGGAGCGGCCAAGGACGGCATCGCCGGACTCACCAGGGTAGTTGCCCGGGACCTCGGCAGGTACGGTGTCACCGCCAACGCCATCTCCCCCAGCGCAAGCTCACGGATGACGGCCACCGTGCCCGATGAGTCTCGCGCCCTGCGAGCGGCCAGGGGCATCTCCGGGGCGGGGGCCGGGACTGCCCAGGCTGTTCCCGTGAGGAGGGAGCCTGACGACATAGCCCCCTTCGTGGTCTGGCTCGGCTCCGACGAGGCCGCCCACGTCAATGGCCACGTCTTTCACGTCACCGGGGGCCAAGTGACCCTGCTGAACGAGCCGGAGGTGGTGAAGACCATCCACAAGGACGGGCGTTGGACATTGGACGAGCTAATCCGCATAGTCCCCAGCACCATCGGATTTGAGCTGCACAACCCGGCGCCGGCCCAGCCCGCGCCCCCTCCGCAGCAGTAGAGACATTCGCATAACCGTCATTCCGGCCTCACCATCAGTCATTCCGGCGTAGGCCGGAATCCAGGGGCGGGGCGTAGACTCCCGCTTTCGCGGGAGTGACAGTGCGGGGGCAGTCTCATTTTCATCCCCTTAAGTGGCCAGCATGGGAAGTCATGCAAAGGTCTCCGGAAGTAGGATGGGGTTGGGTCCCCTCGAAGGGACTATCGGGTTTACGATAGTCCCGCATGAGTTAGCAGGGTAATAGGGATGGAAGGATGTTAGTCCAAGAACATCTCCAAACGGCCGTGGAATTCCTCGAAGCGTCAGACAGGGAGTTTGAGGCTGGGGATGTTCTGCAAGGTTCCGAGAAGCTATGGGGCGCTGCTGCCCACGCCGTCATGGCCGCAGCCCAGGAGAAGGGTTGGGCGCATGGCAGCCGCCGGGAACTGAAAAACGCCGTCGAGAATCTTTCCAGGGAATATGACGACCCACTCATTAAGTCCCTCTTTGCGGTGGCGGAAAAGTTTCATCGCAATTTCTACAACAACACCATGCCGGACTTCGAGATAGAGGGCGATCGCCCGATGGTGCGGGACTTCGTTGAACGGGTGCGGGGACTGATGGGCCAACAAGATTCGGCTTGACGCAATCGCTGGTGGAGACTTATAATTGGGGTGCTTAAGGGAACAATAGGAGGATGCTATGACTACATTTGCCGAGAATGGCACGCTAACGATACAAGTGACCCAGAAGGCTGCCGACAAGATCAAGTTCTTCGCCAAGAAGGAAGGACTGGAAGGCGAGTATGGCTTGAGGGTGGGCGTTAAAGGCGGCGGGTGTTCCGGGCTGCTTTACACCCTTAACATAGAGAATGGCCCCGGCCCCACCGACAAGGTGGTTGACAACAACGGCGTCAAGGTGTTCATTGACAAGAAGAGCTACATCTTCCTGGCCGGGACTGAACTGGACTTCTCCGACGGGCTGAACGGCAAGGGCTTCGTATTCCAGAACCCCAACGCCAAGAAGGCTTGCGGCTGTGGCAACTCCTTCGCCGTATAGACTCTGTGTGAAATAAAGGCTCAATTAGTGTTATGAGGGCTAGGGCCATAGTAGCCTTAGCCCCACTCATCGTGTTAGGGTTGGTCCTCGCTTGCTCAGGTCTATCGGCATCCTCCACACCAGGGACAGCTTCACCGCCATCTGATAGCCGCTCGATGTTAAAAATATATGAAAGCCTGCCGAACTGGAGTCTGGATGAGATGGTAGCCCATTCGGATGCTGTAGTGGTAGGGACCATCATCAGGAAGATGGGCACCAAGCGGTCACCTAATGGCTATTCAACCGACTACGATTATGTCTTCAAAGACTATGAGTTGGAGGTGGAACAGTCTATCTTCCCCTCTGGTCTTCCTCAACGGATCGCTATTCTTACAGAGGCGGGCATAGCTTCGAACGATAGCAATCTACAAGTTAGCCGTGCGGTAAAGGGTCCTGAGTTCGAAGCTGGTGAACGTGTCATGGTTTTCCTTGAGCGTGTGAGAAGTGAAGTCCTGGAGGCGTGTGGAAGGACAGCCGTTCACGTCAGGAGGTCACCATCTCGGAGGTTGAGGGGTCAAGGAGCCAATAATATAGAAAGGCTCAACGATACCCCTGATGACGCCGCCTTTATCACGAAGGGCGGCGTAAATTATTTCATCCTGTTGGCAAAGGTTTATGGGTTGATTGGAGGGTAATATGGCTATGCAGAGAACACCTCTTTACGATGTCGCCGCCGGCGCAGGCGCTACCTCTCAAGAGTGGCACGGCTGGGAACTCCCCATGTCCTATGGCGATGTTGAGAGGGAGTACAGGGCCGCGCTGGAAGGGGTCGCCCTTCACGACTCCTCATATACGGGAAGAATCAAGGCCCTGGGCGAGGACGTACTGGACTTGCTTCACCGCATCTCTACCAACGATGTCGGCTCTCTACAGCCGGGCCAGGGCGCGCCGACGGTCCTCACCACCGACCGGGGCCGAATCCTCGACCTGATAACGGTGCTGAACCTGGGCGATTACATCCTCCTTCTTACCAGCCCCCAGGCCAGGGACGAGGTAGTCCAGTGGATTGACAAGTACACCATCATCGAGGAGATAACCCTTGAGGATGTCACCAATGAGACGGCTATGCTTTCGGTGATGGGACCAAAGTCCCCGGCGCTTCTCGGCAGCCTGGCGGGCGTGGACCTGGGCAGTTTCCAGCCCGACCAGTCTGCCCCCGTCACCATAGCGGGCGCGGACTGCCACATTATCAGAAGAGACCTGGTGAGCCTGCCCAGGTTTGATATAGTGTTGCAGGGCAATAATGCCGGGAAGGTCTGGCAGGAGATCACGGCGGCGGGAGCGGCGCCGGTGGGCATGGAGGCATACCAGGCGCTGCGGATAGGGGAAGTGGCGCCCGAGTATGGCGGGGAGATGGGGGAGGCTTACAATCCCCTGGAGACCGGCCTGTGGGGGTCCATCAGCTTCACCAAGGGCTGCTACATCGGCCAGGAAGTGATAGCCCGGCTGGACACCTACCAGAAGGTGCAGAAGCACCTGGTATCCCTCAGCTTCTCCCCCAACGCAAGGGTACAAGAGGGCGCAAAGCTGGCGCAGGAGGGCAAAGAGGTAGGGTCGGTCACGTCGGTGGTGAAGCTGCCCACCACCGGAGAACTGATGGGCCTGGGATACGTCAGAAAAGGGGCTTCCGAGGTGGGGACCCAGCTAAGCATCACCGAGGCAGAGGACGCCTGGGCCAAGGTGGAAGCCCAAGCCCTGCCCCTGGGGCCCGGAGAGCAGACGTAGGCGCAGGCGTGTTATGGCAGGCTGCCCGGCCACCTGTGAGTCGGGCAGCAATTGCCCCATAGAGTCCCCGGTGGTATCATCCCTATGGTATCCTGAAGGTGTGTCAGTGGGACGGCGTCGAAGCTGAGGGATGATGATCAAGGCGGTCCTGTGGCCTGGTTTGAAGACAACTGGGGGAGCTTGGCAAGCGTTGTCGGTGTCCTGGTCTCTCTATTAGGGTTTTGGATAGCGATAGTCCAGATTCGCAGGTCGCGCTCTGCTGCCACTGCTGCGAAGGAAGCCGCCGAGGAAGCCAGAGAAGCCCTGGCTAGAGACCTCACCGTTGCCGACTTGGTGCGAGCCGACGAGCAGATACAGAGCCTGAAAGAGTTTCATCGTATGCGGGAGTGGCGGCGGGCTTTAGATAGATACCCGGATGTTCGCCGCCTTCTCGCAGAAATAGGCGGGCGTCATCAAAATCTGAATGATACGCACCGCGAGTCCCTCCAAAACGCAATTTCACAACTCCGGAGTATGGAGCGGGTCGCGGAGGCAGCGCTGATAAATGACGAGTCTCCTGATATGGCAGATTTCAACGAAACTCTAACAGGAGTCCAGTCAATGCTGGATGAAATAGCAGTCCAACTGCAACAGCCCACATAGTGGAGGACCCAATGGCTGATCCAAGAATGTTTGCTATCGCCGAGAAACTGCTGGACTTGACCCGGAATGGTCAAGTAAACTGGCGGGAGACTGTGGACCCAAATGAATACATTGTATCACTTCCCAGCCAGACCTTTTCTATTCAGCATATAGGTCAATTTTTGTATTCGCTATCACTCCTCAACCAGAGGGGGAAGGTAATAGAGGACCTTCCTCTCAGTCTTCATGATACGGGGTTCCAAACCCTGGAAGACTTGTTTATCATGGCCGACAGGAAGACTCGCAAGGTGGATGAGCAACTTGACGAAGCGCTGAAGGCCCTCGACCAAGGTGGCCCCATCGGGACCATCACCTGATCCCGGTAACATACTACAGAACAGGCCCCTACCACCTGAAGTTAGGCACCCGCTCCTGAAGCACCTCGCCTGCCAGGCTTACTATCTGCTCCACACGCAGCACCACCGCGATGCCCTCCCTGTCCGGGTCCCGGTTCAGCTCCAGCTCTATCACCTGGGCCATTACCCGGTCTCGGATGGGTCCTTCCCTATGAACGCTGGCGGTGCATCGGAACTTCCATGCTATTCGCTGCTCCGGGTGGCGGAACAACACCACAGTCTTGGGATTGTCCTCCAAATGCTCCAGAGAAGAGCGTCTGCCCCGCTCCCAGTAGGCCAGCGACTCATCGTCGAATACCATCATGCTGCCCCTGTAACCCAGATTGGGCACCCCGTCGGGTGAAGCCGTGGCCACTATACATGGGGTGCCATTCACCAGGGCATGATTAATCAGGTCTCGCATCTCGTCGGTCAGCTTGATCATTGAAAACCCCTCCATAAAAATCAGGCATGAAAATCGGGCGTAGGACTCCGAAAGATGGGGAAATAGTCCTAGTTACAGGCGTATTGATGCTGCCTCCCACTATGCTATAATCAACGGCACTTGGATGTCTATAGCCTAAAGAGTAGTTGCATATATTGTATGGTGCCGGTCAATATCCCCCACATCTGCGGCGCCACAGCCTATACTCAATAGCAAGGAACAGCACATGCTTCCCCCACCGGGCGAGGATATAGATTTAGGCAAGTGGGTGGTGGACCGGGCCTACCTGGAGGAATACCTCAGCGCTGCGGAAGACAACCTGCCTTTATACATGGAGATGGGAGTAGCGCCTCCCATAGCCCTGGGTGCCCGCGCGGTAGGTTCACTGGTCAGAGAGCTATCCCTCCCGCCGGGCACCCTTCACGCTTCTCAGGAACTGGACTGCCGGCGGATGGCCAGGCTGGGCGAAGAGGTCTCCTGCACTGCCAGGCTGTCACGGCCTGTCAAGAGGAGGGGCTGGCTATTTGTCTCCGCCAGCTTTACCATACATGGCGCTGACGGGGAGTTGTTATTGACGGGCAGGAGCGCCGTGTCATTGCCTCCTGCCGAGGGGCCTGTTGATGGGATGGAAGGTGAGTAGTCAGCAGGTGGGGAAGGCCCTGCCAGCCGTAGAGAGGGTGATTAGCCAGGAGCAGGTCTCCCGTTATGCCAGGGTATCGGGCGACCACAACCCGCTACACCTGGACCCCGAGTTTGCCGGAAAATCTCAGTTCGGCGGGGTCGTCGCTCACGGAATGCTCACCCTGGCCTACATCTCCGAGATGCTGACAGGCGCCTTTGGGCAAAGCTGGCTGGAAAGTGGGAAATTGAAAGTAAGATTCAAGGCTCCCGCCTACATCGGGGACACCCTGCGGACCTGGGGAGAAATCACCAAGGAGGAGTCCGGCCCTCACCGGACTTCCGTAGAATGCTCAGTGGGAGTTTACAATCATCGCGGCGAGGAGTTGGTAAGCGGGACAGCTTCCATCAGTCTTCCCAGGCAGTCTTCCCAGGGATAAGAAGGGAGAGATTTAAGAATGAGTACAGGCGCCATCCGCATAGCTGTGGATGCAATGGGTGGAGACTATGCCCCTGGGGAGATAGTCAAGGGCGCTCTGGCAGCAGTAGGAGCGCTCCCGATAGACCAGGGACATATTCCCCAGTATGCCATATCCTCACGGCCCGGAGAGGGCAGCCTAGGCGCGGAGGTAGAGGTGCTCCTGGTCGGTGACAAGGATGCGGTGGAGGGAGAGCTAAGCCTGTATGGGGAAGAGGCGCTGCGCATCAGAGTCATTCCGTCCGAAGGGAAGATCACCGATGATGAGCACCCGGTCCGGGCCCTGCGGCACAAGCCCAAAGCGTCCATAATGGTAGCCACCCATCTGCTGAAGAACGGCCAGGCCGACGCCCTCGTTAGCATGGGGTCCACAGGGGCCACAATGGCTACCTCTGCCCTGGTCCTGGGTACTTTGGAGGGACTGGATCGTCCCTGCTTGGGAGGGCCGTTCCACGGCCTGGCACCCAGGACGGTGGTTGTGGACATGGGCAGCAACGTGGACTGCCGGCCTGCCCTGCTCCTGGACTTCGCCGCTATGGGCTGTGTCTTCGCCCGCAACTTCCTGGGCATTGAGGACCCCAAAGTGGGCCTTCTCAGCGTTGGCTCCGAGGAGGCCAAGGGCAACAGGCAGATTAAGGAAGGATACCAGCTTTTCAAGGAGGGCAGCCTGAATTTCGTGGGCAACGTGGAGGGGATGGACTTCTTCACAGGCAAGGCCGACGTGATCGTCTGCGACGGGTTCGTCGGCAATATCCTGCTGAAGTTCACCGAGGGGCTGGGGGCGACTATGGCCGCTTACGTGAAAAATTCCCTGGGCGGCTACCTTCCAGCCGGCGACGTTGAGACCCTGGTATCCAAAATCTGGGAGGTAAACAACATGCCCAAAAGGACGGGCGGGCCGTTGTTCGGTGTCAACGGGGCTGTGGTGATAGGACACGGCGCTTCCACATCCGAGGGAGTTGCGGGGGCTATTGACACAGCCAGGAGATGCGTGGAGCTCGAGCTTGTAGAGGGCATGAAGGAACAGCTAGCCGCGTTGCGCAATGGGCATAAGTAGGAGACCGGAGCATTGGCACTGACGTTGGAAGGCCGGGTAGCGCTGGTAACAGGCTCATCCAGGGGCATAGGAGAGGCCATTGCCCTCCGACTGGCCCAGGAAGGTGCGAAGGTAGCCGTCAACTACCACACCGGAGAGGAAGCCGCAGCCAGGGTAGTAGAGGCTATAGCAGCATCGGGGGGAGATGCGGTATCCATCGGGGCCGACGTATCCCGGGAAGACCAGGTGAATACCCTTGTGAAACGGGTGCTGGAACACTGGCAGAAGCTGGACATCCTGGTGAACAATGCGGGTATCACCAGGGACAGGCTCCTTCTCAGAATGAGTTCCCAGGACTGGGACGAGGTGCTTAACGTAAATCTCAGGGGAGCTTATATGTGCACCAGGGCAGCCCTGCCCCACATGGTGCGCAGGCGGCATGGAAGGATTGTCAACGTGTCTTCCGTAGTCGGCCTATCGGGGAATCCAGGACAGGCCAACTACGCGGCCTCCAAGGCGGGGCTAATCGGGCTAACCAAGGCGGTCGCCAGAGAGGTGGCCTCCCGCAACATCACAGTGAACGCCGTTGCCCCCGGCTACATCGTCACAGACATGGTACAGAATCTGCCGGAGGAAGTGCAAAAGTCCGTTCTGGAACACATTCCCCTGGCGCGTTTCGGCGCTCCCGAGGACGTGGCATCGGCCGTGGCCTTCCTCTGCTCCGAAGGTGCAGGGTACATAACGGGCCAGGTCATTGGCATTGACGGCGGTCTGGCGATGTAAGCGGAGAAAGGCGTCAATAGGTTGACCCCCGGCCCCATTGCCCCTACTATACCCTTGTTGCGTGGCGAATTGTCGAAAGGAGAAGCTGAGAAGCGAACTATGGAAGCGAAGCCGCACCGGGGCAAGACCCTCCAATATCTGACCATACAACCCGACGACTACGAGGAAGGGAAAGCATATCCCCTGGTGATATTGCTCCACGGGTTCGGGGCCAACATGCAAGACCTGGCCGGCCTGACTCCTGCCATTGACAGGCGTGGCTATATCTACGCCTGCCCCAACGCCCCCATACCATTCCAGATAGGCCCAGGCATGACCGGCTATGGCTGGACTCCTCCCAGGGGCCAGGGCACCGAGGAAGACGCCAAGCGTGCCGCCGAGATGCTGGGGACCTTCTTCGACGAGGTTATGGAGCAGTATGGCGTTCAGCCTGGGCAGGTGGTCCTGCTGGGGTTCTCCCAAGGGGGCAGCATGACCTACCGGTGTGGCCTGGTCAACCCGGAGACCTTCGCCGGCCTGGTGATATTAAGCTCCGGCACCCCCAACATCCAGGAGCTAAAGGACCAGCTTCCTCCTCAGAAGAGTCAGCCCATATTCGTCGCCCACGGCATCTACGACGACGTATCTTCGGTGGAGCGGGGACGGGAAGCCAAGGCCGCCCTGGAGAAGGAAGGCTACAGCCCCCAGTACAAAGAATACCCCATGCGGCATGAGATCAGCCAGGATGTCTTGAACGACTTGATACCCTGGATAAAACAAGTGCTGCCGCCTGCATCATAACAGTCCATAGCCGCTGCCGAGGGCGCGGACCTTTGCATAACCGTCATTCCGGCCTTGAGCCGGAATCCAGGGGTGGGGGGTGGACTCCCGCTTTCGCGGGAGTGACGGTGGAGAGGCTGTACCATTTTCATCCTCGTATGTGGCCCGCAAGGGCATGGGTGATTCCAGCGCAGGCCCGGATCCAGCGCGGAGTGACGAGGGCTCTGCTAGTCCTAGTCGCCGCTTACCCAGGTGATCATCTTGGTGGGACGGACGGCTACGACCACCGTGCCCCCGCCTGCAAGTATCTCCCTGGCAAACCCCGTCCCCTGCTCCTGGCCCCGGTAGCGTATGCACAGGGATAGGGTGGTCTTCTCCACGTCGTCACCGGTGATTACCTCGGCGTTGCCTTCGACCAACACATACTTGTATGGCTCGTCTCGGGTAGCTATAGAGACCATCACCCTGGGGTCTCGCCTTACGTTGCGTACCTTTACAGCCGAGTCCCCCGCAATGAAATAGACCTTCTCCCCATCGTACTCATACCATACCGGGGCAACGTGGGGTGAGCCGTCCCGCTTCAGGGTAGCCAGGTCAGCCACGTGGGTCTCGTTAAGAAAGGTATCTATCTCCTGGGATGTCATGGCCCGGTCGGGCATAATGGCCTCCTCAGATGTGTTAGGGTTATAGGCATTGTAGCAATGAGGTAATAATAACATAAACCCAATGCCAAAGGCCGCCCCTGGAAATAAGTCGGAAATAGTTGTTGCAAATCTATGGCTATGGTGTATAATAGGGTTGGCACAGGTTAGGTTACCGGAACCAGCCCCCGTGAACTGAATCCATTGGCGCTGGATGACCCAACTGAGCCATACGATTTAACCATGAGCAGAGGCCGTAGCCAACGCTCAAAACAAAAGGAGGCCATCCAGTGACAATGTCGGACAAGACCCTCACGTGCAACGAGTGCGGCTCCCCGTTTACCTTTACGGCGGGTGAGCAAGAATTCTTCGCCTCAAAGGGCTATGTGAACGAGCCCAAGCGCTGCCCCACCTGCCGGCAGTCCCGCAGGGCCCAGCAGAGGGGCTACTACCAGGAAGGTGTGCGGGAGATGTACCCCGTGGTCTGTGCCGAGTGCGGCATCGAGACCACAGTACCCTTCAGGCCGCGCGGCGACAGGCCGGTGTATTGCAGCGACTGCTTCAGCCGGATGAGGGACAGCAACCCCAGGTTCTAAGAGGCAAGCTCTAGGGGGAGCCCGGGATAACCGGGCTCCCCCGCTTTATCTACGATCCTCTCCTCACATTATCCCCAGTCTTGGTCTGTCACCCACATCGTGGGACACCTTTATTACAGGGTAAGGGCTCGTGCGCAGCGTACTGCCGGCAACCGATCTACTTACCTCCAAGACTCATCCACCCAACACGGACCTCACTCATCACCAGGCCAATGTCAAGCCCCTTGACACCCATGCAAAGCCCCCGCTTAAAATTACAATGGCTAACATTGCTGTCATTTGGGACCTCTGGGGCCACCGTCACGCTTTCAATGCCATACGGTGAGTTCTCACTGGCCCTTAGGGTCTTTCGGTCTTTAATACGGATAGCAGAACGTATGGGGCAGCCCTCGGAGCCTGTCTCAGAAGTTCCTTCCCCCTTCGACGGGTGAGGGTTAGGATGGGGGTGATAGCGTGAACAGCAAAAGTTTGAGTTCTATGCGACGATTCCGGTTAGCAGAGCCTTCACCCCCACCTCAATCCTCCCCCGTCAAGGGGGAGGAGGCAACCGCGCAAGGATTGTGAGACAAGCTCCTTGTAGCTGCCCTGGGCGGAGAATCGAAAGACCCCTGCCAGCCCCCGATTAACGACTTCCCCCTTGGAGAATGATAGACCATGAAGTTTAACGACCTCCGGGAATTCATCAGCTTCCTGGAAGAAAAGGGCGACCTCAAGAGAATAAAGTCCCCCGTCAGTTGCGAACTGGAGATCACCGAGGTCTGCGACCGGGTGGTCAAAAGAGGCGGGCCCGCCCTGCTCTTTGAAAACGTCGAGGGTTACGACATTCCCGTCCTGATTAACATGTTCGGCACAGAGCAGCGGATGGCATGGGCTTTGGGCGTGGAAAGGCTGGATGACCTGGTGGACCGGGTCAACCAACTCCTGGGACTCATGCAGGGGCCTCCCCAGGGAATCATGGACAAGCTGAGGACCCTGGGGCAACTGGTGCGCATGGCCTCCTTCCAGCCCAAGATAGTGAGGAATGCTCCCTGCCAGGAGGTGGTCATCACCGGCGAAGCCGTTGACCTGAACAAGTACCCCATCCTCAAGTGCTGGCCTATGGATGGAGGCCGCTATATCACCTTGCCCCTGGTAATCACCCGCGACCCGGATACCGGCTCCCACAACCTGGGGATGTACCGGGTGCAGGTGTACGACGGACGCACGGCGGGGATGCACTGGCAGACCCACAAGGTGGGCGCCCATCACTACCGGGTTGGCAGCGAGCGGGGGCAGGAGCGCATTGACGTAGCAGTGGCCTTGGGCGGCGACCCCGCGACCATCTGGACCGGCTCGGCTCCCCTGCCCCCGGATATGGGCGAGCTTATGATAGCGGGCTTCATCCGCCAGGAGGGGGTGGAGATGGTCAAAGCAAAGACCGTTGACCTGGATGTTCCCGCCCACGCCGAGATGATCATCGAGGGGTACGTGACCCCCGGAGATGAGCGGGTGGAGGGGCCATTTGGAGACCACACCGGCTACTACTCCATGCCGGACATATACCCGGTGCTCCACGTCACCTGCATAACCCACCGCCGAAATCCTATCTACCCCACCATCATCGTGGGCCGCCCGCCTATGGAGGACTACTACATGGGCAAAGTCACCGAGAGGGTGTTCCTGCCCATCATCCGCATGGTGCTGCCGGAAGTAGTGGATATGAACATGCCCGCCGAGGGCGTGTTCCACAACCTGGTCATTGTGTCCATCAAGAAGGAGTACCCCGGCCAGGCCCGCAAGGTGATGTACGGCCTGTGGGGGATGGGCCTCATGTCCCTTGCTAAGACCATTATAGTAGTGGACCACTTCGTCAACATCCACGACCTGTCAGAGGTAACGTGGCGGGTCACCAACAACATAGACCCGGCCCAAGACATTCTCTTCGCCAACGGCCCCTTGGACGACCTGGACCACGCATCGCCAACGCCCAAATTAGGTAGTAAAATTGGCATAGACGCCACCAACAAAGGCCCAATGGAGGGGCGCCAAAGAGAGTGGCCCCCTGATATAGTGATGAGCCAGGATATAAAGGCGTTGGTGGACAGGAAGTGGTCCCAGTACGGGCTGCCAGTATGAGCGTAGGAGAAGACTGTCATGGCTGAGAATAAGCTGATTGTAAAAACACCGGGAACTCTCAGCGGACGCCCCCGGATTGACGGGCACCGCATCGGCGTGACCGACATCTGGTTTTCGTACCTTCGCGCTCTGAACAAACTGGCGGTGCCCCTGATTCTCGAAGAATATCCGCACCTGACAGAGGAAAAGGTTCGGGCTGCTCTACTGTACGCCTACGAGAACATGGATGAATTACAGCAGGAGATTAAGGAGGACCGGGAGGCTTACGAAAAGGGAGACCCTATACCGCCAAAACCTATCCAATCCACATAGGCTATGTTGTGAGCTGTCGCATCTTTCTCGATCAGCATATCTCTGTTGATGTTGCTCAAGCCCTTAGAAGATTTGGACATGATGGGCTTTCAGTGCGAGATGCAAATATGCTGGGGGCTTCGGACGATGTATTGCTGAGCTTTGCCACGGAACAGGAACGCGTGTTTATAAGCAGTGACTAT
The DNA here is from genome assembly GCA_965219725.1 of Dehalococcoidia bacterium. GTDB lineage: Bacteria > Chloroflexota > Dehalococcoidia > Lucifugimonadales > JAGWBF01 > CBDCOF01. The sequence continues at coordinate 196,745 of CBDCOF010000002.1, forward strand.
CGGGACTTTATACGATTGTCCGTAGAATGGAACCAGGAAGGGAGATACTTCCCTGGCATTGTGTTAGTGGAGTACGGCGGAACAGAATATAGTCCAGGGGAGATGGTCGCACGAATCGAGCAGCACATCACCCCGGACCCGGCCCGCCTCCAAAACTCCCTGACGTGGCTGCCACCCCCTCGGTAATGAGGGACTAACCAAATAAACAGGCCGATGGGACAGAAAATGTTCCTGGAATGGGCTGTAGGAGAAGACTATCATGGCTGAGAACAAGCTCATCGTAAAAACACCCGGGACCCTCAGCGGCCGCCCCCGGATTGACGGGCACCGCATCGGCGTGACCGACATCTGGTTTTCATACCTTCGCGCCCTGGACAAACTGGCTGTACCGCTAATATTGAAAGACTTCCCTGAGCTAACGAGAAAGCAAGTCCTCGAAGCCCTGCGTTATGCTCGTGAGAACATGGATGAATTACAGCAGGAGATCAAGGAGGACCGGGAGGCTTACGAAAAGGGAGACCCCATACCCCCAAAGCCTATCCAGCCCACGTAGGTCGTGTTGTGACCTCGTGGCTGCCATCCCTCCAGTAATGAAATACCAACGAAATAAACAGGACTGACGGACAGGAAGTGGACATAGCATGGAAAATGCCATAAGGATACCGACAACGGCGCTGCACAAAGCCCACCTTTTCTACTCGGCCATCCGCTTCGAGCATACCCTCTTCGCCCTGCCCTTCGCCTACATCGGTATGTTTCTGGCCGCGGGGGGACTGCCTACCCTCTCCCAATTCATCTGGATAACCGTGGCTATGGCCGGGGCGCGCACCATCGCAATGTCCTCCAACCGCCTCATCCACTGGAAGGAGGATGCCGCCAACCCCAGGACTGCCAACCGCCACCTGCCCAGGGGACTGATCAAGCCCTGGGAGATGGGCCTGCTGCTGGCAATATCCACCGGGGTCTTCTTCTTCGCCGCCTCCCAGCTAAACACCCTGACCCTCATCCTGGCGCCGGTGGCGGCGGTCTTCGTGGTATTCTATTCCTTCACCAAATACTACACGTGGACAACCCACTTCTTCCTCGGCTGGGCCGACGCAATAGCCGCAGCCGGGGCCTGGATCGCCGTCACCGGCAGCCTCGGCCCTGAAGCTGTCCTCCTGTCCTTTGCCGTCGCCATGTGGATTGGAGGCTTCGACATCCTGTACACCTGTCCCGACCGCGACTTCGACATCAAGTACGGCGTCCACTCCATCCCCCGGCGCTTTGGCATCCAGGCAGCTTTCTGGTGGTACAGGGGCGCACACCTCCTCACCTCCGCTTCCCTCCTGGCCCTGGGAATCTGGATGGACCTGGGATTCCTCTACTACATCGGCTGGGCCGTAGTGTCAGCGCTCCTAGTCTATGAGCATACCCTGGTAAAGCCCAACGACTTCTCCAAACTGCAATTTGCCTTTTTCACCGTAAACAGCTATATTTCAGTGTCGTTTCTGCTATTCACTTCTCTGGCCGCGGTGTTCCAATGAATTCCATAACGAGGCCCGTTATAGTGGGAATCTCCGGGGCCAGCGGCTCCCTTCTGGCAAAGGAGACGGTGGACGAACTGCTGAGGCGGGAGGTCCCAGTCATTGGGGTATGCTCCAACGATGCCAGGCTGGTATGGCAGGAGGAGATGGACGAGCCTTTTAACGAGACCTTGGCCCAATGGCGGGAGCACCCCCATTTCACCCACTACTCCATCGGGGACATGAGGGCGCCCATCGCCAGCGGGACATACCCAACCCGGGGCATGGTAGTGGTGCCGTGCAGCATGAACAGCATCGCCTCCCTCGCCCATGGAATTACGAGCAACCTGATGCTGCGGGCCGCCGACGTGTGCCTCAAGGAGAGGCGCAGGCTGGTGGTGGTGCCCAGGGAGACTCCTCTTCACGCGGTGCACCTGGAGAACATGCTTACCCTGGCCCGTCTGGGTGTAACGGTGCTGCCCCCTGAGCCGGCCTTTTATATGAAGCCCGCCGGTGTCCTGGACATTGTGCGCTTTGTGGTAGGAAGGATTCTGGTTGCCCTGGAGATTGACGATAGCCTGGATGAGCGGTTCCAGTATAAAGGCCCGTCTCTTCCCGGTCCTGCGAGCGGGTAGGGATGGCCGACCTCCAGGGAGACGCCAAACGCCGCTACGTGGCAGACCTGTTTGCCCGCATCGCCCCCCGCTACGACGTGATGAACACCATGATGACCGGGGGGCTGCACCACTCCTGGCGCAAGCTGGCGGTAAAGAGGGCCGCTCAAGGTCCGGGGGGAGCGGCCCTGGACGTGGCAACGGGCACAGGCGACCTGGCCATCGCCCTGGCAAGTTCGCCAGGCATAGACGGCGTGGTGGGTCTGGACCTGCTGCCGGAGATGGTGGAGCGCGCCCAGTCCAAGGCCCGCTCCAAGGGCCTCGCGGGCAGGGTGCAGTTCATGGTGGGAGATGCCCTGTCTTTACCCTTCCCCGACAACACCTTTGCCTGCGCCACCTCCGCGTGGGGCCTTCGCAACATGCCCGACCTGCGGGCCTCCCTGGAGGAGATGGCCAGGGTGGTCAAGCCGGGAGGGATGGTAGTGTCCCTGGAGTCCATGCCTGTGGCGGGGGGGCCTGCCCGTCTTTTGCTGCGCCTCTTCCTGCACCGGATAGTGCCCCTGATGGGCCAATTCCTGGCCGGAGACAGGGCTGCATACACATACCTCCCCCAGTCGGTGGACAGGTTTCTCACCCCGGAGGCAATGGCCCGGCTCTTTGAAGAGGTAAGCCTACGGGAGGTAGGCTACCGGCAAATGGGCATGGGCGCGGTAGCAATTCACTGGGGAAGGAAGGCGTAGTCGGTAGACCCGGCCCCTTGTCAACAGCACGCTTGAGCTATAGAATTACCCTATATATAGGGAAGACCAGCCCGGACACCCAGGCGACGGAGCGCGGGCAACAAATCCAACCAGCGCAAGCCATACAGGGAGCAATGCCAATATGACCACACCAACCGCCTACGGGCGGATGCAGGAAGAAGCCGCCAACCTCACCATCGCCAAGTGGCTGAACTCAGCGAAACCGGAGTGGACCACCACAGGCGAGAGGAGAGGTCTCATCGAGGGCGAGTCCCAACAACGCCCGGACATCATCATCCGGCAAGGAGACCGGATGCCCGTCATCATCGAGTGCGAGTGGGGCAAACCGGCCGTAGGGGACGCAAGAAAGCGGCTCGGCAAGATTCTTGTAGGAGAAACCCGCAAGTTCAGCGAGGCTATTGCCGTCGGCATCGACAAGCAATGCGAGAAAGAAGGCGAAGATCAACTACACCGACGCCTCGAAGGCAACGAAGGGATATTCACCATCCAACTCATCTCCCAAGTCGGTGAATCCGTCAAAGTCTGGCCGGAACAACCTTTGCCGGCCACACCGGCTGACCTCATCGCCTACAGCGAGTATGCCCAAGTGCCCCAAGCCATGATTGATGAGAAAAGCGCCGAAATCGCGCGGAGAGTCAAATCCGCCGGCATCCGGCTACTCGACGACATCAATCTGATGACCAAGCTCCGCACGGACCCGACACTCGAAGCACTGAAAAATGCCACCGGAGCAGGCAATGATGAACAGGCAACACAGACAACCTGCGCCATCTGGTTGATAGCCATAGACTTGCAGAACGACCTCGCCCGAAACAGCGAAGACCTACAGGCCCGTGGCCTCAAAACAACTTCTGAACTAAAGTCAGAAACGATCAGCGGCGCCATACTACCAGAAAAGATACTGGAGCAGTGGCGCATCATCGAGAGCGTGGACTATCTACCTGTCATCGAACTTGCCATCAAAAGCCTGGAAGCAGGCGAAATGGGCAACAACATCTCTGACGTCCTGGGCTCCCTAAACGGCCTCAGCAACGAGATGAACGCCCTCTACGCCAAGCACATCTACAACTTCGCCGGGGAACTCTGGCAACGCCTAGTCTCAGACCGGGAAGAACGCGCCGCCCACTACACAAAACCGGAAATCGCAGAACTGCTAGCTACGCTGTCGGCCCAGAGATTTCGAGACTGGAGCACAGACGAAATAGCCAAAATCGACCTTATGGACGCTGCTTGCGGCACCGGGACACTAATCGGAGCTGGAGAACGGGCATTGCGCCGTCTATACGCATTGAAAGGCGGAAACGACCTCAACCTGCACCGGAACCGGATGCAGGAACATATCATCGCTCTTGACGTGAACGGCATCGCCGGGACCCTCACCGCCAAACGGCTAACCGACATGAACGTGGAGCAGGACTACGCCAAGAGCAAAATTGCCATTGTCACTCACGAAGCTGGCAGCCTGTCTCTGCTGGACCCCAAGATAACCGGAATAACAGACTACCTGGGGTATGGCGGAGTGGCCGCAACCCCGGGACTCAACAGCGAACTCGGCCTGTTCCACATCGCCCACGGTAGCATCAACTGGTCATTGATGAACCCGCCCTACAGCCGACCACGCAAAGGCCGTAAGCAGGCCACCACCGGACTCACGAAACTGCGCCAAGCAGCAGCCAAAATTGGCTATAAAATGTCCCACGGACAAGCAGGACTAGCCAGCGACTTCGGCAACATGAGCAATATGCGAATGGCTCACGGTGGGACCTTCGCCCACGTGCTGCCGCTAACTGCTGCCCGCGCCGAAAGCTGGCAGAATTGGCGTGCCCAAATGGAAAAAGACTTCGAGAACATCGTAGCCATCGCCAACGTCGGCACAGACCTTGAAAGCATGAGCGCAGACACAGCGATGAACGAAATGCTGGTCGTCGCCACCAAACGGCAGAACAGGCCCCGAAACTGGCAACCTGCCAGCATCTTGTGCATCAACCTCAACACGGCACCAACCAATCTGTCCCAGGGCTACGCAATGGCACAAGAGATTGCGTCTATCCCGGCCAAAGCCGCACAGGGATTACTAACCCACGGCAACTACTCGAGAATCCAGCAAAACGAAGCCGGATTCCCCTGGGGCGCGTTAGGAAACAGCAACAATGAACTAACGACCGTAGGGACAGAAATACTGAACGGCAATGCCTACGACCCTCTAACGCTGACAATACACCCTTTGATAGTCCCGATAACCTCAATAGATGACATAGCCGGGGTTGGCCCAACGCACCATTCAATTGGATACCCCAAGGGCGGAGACCCTATCGGCGCATTTGAATGGATACCGCTGAAAGAACTCGCCACCACCCCAGCGCAGCAATCCATGTGGGAATCAGACGCAAGAACCCAGACCTCAATCACAATGCAGGCTACCCATGGTGGACAGGTCAAAAACGATGCAATCGCGAAACGAGTAACACCGCGGCGGAGCCACTGGTTCATCAAACGAGACCTGCGCTGGACATCACAAGCAACCGCCATAGGCAAGACACCAAATCTAGCACATGGCGGCCCTACATGGAACGCCCTCCAAATCAACAACGACGAAGCCGCCAAAGCGACAGCCCTGTTTTACAACAGCACACTCGGCGCAATCCTGCGGAACGCATACGCAAACTCCACACAAGCTGGGAGAGCCCGCGTCCACATCAACGCCATCGCAGGACTACCCTGCCCAGCCTTCAACGCCGAGACGCCAGGGGCAGAACGCGCACGGCAGATAGCCACCTCGAACTTTGAACGTCTGTCCAACCTCAAACTTCAACCCTTCGCCTACTGCTTCCGTGACACCAACCGTCACGAGATTGACTTGGTAGTTGCGAAAATGCTAGGGTTGGACCCCGACGACCAAGCAGTCCAAGATATGCTGGAACACTACCGGTTGCTGTTTGCCAGCGAGCCAAACGTCAACGGACGGCAGAAATCCATCGTAAAAGCGCTGGACGCCTACAAATCGAAGTAGAAAAGTTCCGTATCGCAAGTTAAGTGTACAAGCATAAGTCGAGTAAGGAGGAGACATGCCCATAATTGACCACAGAAATCAGCCACCCTTTGAGCCTGCCGACGGCAGAGAGTCTCGCCGGTTTGTGAACAAAGAAGCAGGGGCCGCCAACCTCACCATAGGCGAACTGGTGATGCACCACGGCTCGGCCCTCAGGCTGCATACCCACCCCACCGACGAGGCTATCGTACTGCTGGAGGGCAGCGTGGAGATGGTGGTGGGCGATGAGTCCAGGGTCGTCACCGCCGGACACACCCTGCTTGCCCCGCCGGGTACACCCCACAGGCTGGTCAACAACACAGGCGGCGACGCCCGCATGTTCACCATCTTCCCCACCGACAACCCCACCACCACCTACGTGGACTGACGGGAGGGCACAAATGAACTCCGGCAGAACTCCGGCGTGATTGACCCTGCTTCGTGGCGCGGCTCCTTCAATGCACGGGAAAGCAGTATGCACCAGCTTAGCCCTTATGTGGGCAAGCTGAAATCAGGAATGGTGCGCGCATTGCTCCTGGCATATTCTGAAGAAGGTAACACTGTCCTCGACCCGTTCTGTGGTTCGGGTATCGTTGTCTATGAAGCATTGCTGCTAAAGCGCCACTCCATCGGCAACGACCTGAACCATTATGCTCATGCACTTACGATGGGCAAGATCACTGCGCCACGCACACAAAGTGAAGCACTGAGGATGGCCGGTCACTACATGGACATGGCAGAACAAGCGCAAAAGGAAATTGACCTTGACCTGATACCGGACTGGGTCCGGCAGTTTTTTCACCCAGAGACTTTGAAGGAAGCTCTCGCCCTGTTTCGCCTTCTGCGTGAACAAAAGGAGTATTTCTTACAGGCGTGTATCCTGGGCATACTTCACCACGTCCGCCCCGGATTCTTGTCCTACCCCGCAAGTCACCTTGTGCCCTATCTGCGCATGAAAATGTATCCGCCTGAGAGTTATCCCAGCATGTACGCCTACCGTGACGTGAGGTCACGACTTCTGGCAAAGGTGAGACGCGCCTACCGTCACTACACTCCCATCGACCCAACATTACGCTGGCAGGTACTCCAGGAAAACGCAATGGCCCTGAGCATCCCCGATGAGTCGGTTGATGCTATTGTGTCCAGCCCACCCTACTTCGGCGCATTAGACTACGGGCGGGACAACCGCTTGCGACTGTGGTTCCTGGGGGTAGAAGACTACAGGGAACTTGAGTCGCTGCTGACATCTAACAACCGTGTTTACGTGCCCCAGATGACTGAGGCAGTCAAAGAGATGTACCGAGTCCTCAAGCCAAACAAGGCAGCCGTGTTGGTCTTGGGAGACTACCGGCGAAACGGCAATCGCACCGATTCCGCAGAGACAATCGCTGAGATTGCACGGCACCACTTGAGGGACAATCTGATTGTTGAGGACATAGTTGATGACCCAATCCCGGATGAAAGACGCTCTCGCCGTAGAACGCAGACAACCCTGAAAGAACGAGTGCTTGTATTGCGCAAGGCAAAGTAGGAATTGGCTTCTTAGCCTGTAATCTCCAACTCGTCCAGGACATGGGGGCCTGCATCTAGCAGGCGGTGTATCGGGCAGCGGCGGGCTATTATCAGCAGCCGCTGCCGCTGCTCTTCGTCCAGGTCGCCCCTCACGGTGATGTAGCGGCGTATTACGTCAACCATCCTGTTACTGTTGCCGTCTTCTTGAAAGCCCTCCAGGTCTCGCGCGCGCGTCTGCTCATGGCTTAGCTCCACAGTGACCCCCTCCAGGGGCCAACCCTTCCTCTGAGCGTAGAGGATGAGGGTCATGGAAGTTCAAGCGCCCAGGGACGACAGGAGAAGCTCATAGGGGTTGGGGCCAAGCTCGTCGCCCCCATAGTGGGAGTCGTCCACGACAAAGGAGTGACGGGCGGTGGTGACTACGTGCTGGAGGTTATGTAAACTCTCTACTTTTACGCTATCCATCTAGGGTCTCCTCAGACCTGGCCCTCTCCCTCGAGACCGTGGAGACCGGATCGGGGTTTCCCGGTCAACGGAAGAGGGCAGGGTTGGTGCGAATATGTCCTGCGGGTCTGCCCGGCGCATCGCTACTGGGCCACGTAGCCCCCATCTACAGGGAAAGAGTGGCCCGTAACAAAGGATGCTGCATCGGAGCACAGCCATACCACAGCCTCGGCGATCTCTTCCGGCCTGCCCAGTCTTCCTACAGGATGCCGGGCCACAATCTGGGCCTCCCGCTCCGGGTCGCTGATAGTCCCGCGCTCCAGCAGGGGAGTTCGGATGTAACCGGGGCACACCGCGTTGATACGGATGTCCTGCTGGGCATACTGGATTGCGGCGGTCTTGGTCATGCCAACCACGCCGTGCTTGCTGGCGTTGTAGGCCATATTGCCCAAGGGGGAACCCACAAGGCCCATTATGGAGGCAGTGTTGACGATGGACCCGCCGCCCTGCTTGAGCATCTGGATAATCTCCTGCTTGATACACAGCCACACGCCCTTGAGGTTGATGGCTATCACCCGGTCCCAGTCCTCCTCCGGGTACTCGTGGATGGGTACGTTGGGGCCTCCGCCGATACCAGCGTTATTGTGAGCGTAGTCCAGGCGGCCGTATGCCTCCACTGCCCCGTTTATCAGCGCTTCCACGTCGGCGGCCCTGGACACGTCGGCGTGGATGAAGATGGCCTCGCCGCCCGCGCTCTTGACCATGCTGACGGTCTCCTCGCCGCCTTCAACGTTCACGTCATTGACCACCACCTTGGACCCCTCCCTGGCAAAGGCCAGAGCGGTAGAGCGTCCGATTCCTGAGCCTGAACCTGTGACCAGGGCTACTTTCCCATCTAAAGTTCCTGCCATCTCAGCATCTCTCCAGACTAAATTACTGACCGGTGTGCAAATATCCTAAATGCCAATGCCAGCTCGCCCCACACCCCCCTGGATTCCGGCTTTCGCCGGAATGACGGGTTGGGCGCTGACTATTTTCATAATAATTATCCATGCCCCTGCGGGCCAAGTAAGGGTATGAAAATGACGGCGGCCTCCCCACCGTCATCCCGGCGTAGGCCGGAATCCAGGGGGGTGGTATGGGTGACTCGCAACGACTGCCTACATAGCGGAACCCTAGATTCCCGCTTTCGCGGGAATGACGGTGCTGGGCACTGGCTATTTTCATAATATACCCATGACAAGTAGGACCGGCTTAGGGTCCTACCCGGCTTGGGAGCCGCCATCTACGGGCAGGGCGAGGCCATTGACGAAGGAGGCCGCATCGGAGCACAGCCATACCACACTCTCGGCTATCTCCTCGGGCCTCCCGTTGCGTCCCATCGGCCCGCCTCTGGTGGCACCCACTCCCAGTTCCGAAAGGTGCGACATGTAGCGTTCCCCCATAGGCGTGACTATCAGTCCGGGGCATACGGCGTTCACCCGGACCCCCTGTTGAGCGTATTCCAGGGCTGCGACCTTGGTAATCCCCACCACACCATGCTTGCTGGCGTAATAGGCGGTCCCGACCCCGGTGCCGCCCCTAAGCCCGGCCCCCGACGAGGTGTTGACGATAGCCCCGCCCCCCTGCCGGAGCATCTGGGGAATCTCGTACTTCATGCACAGCCACACGCCCTTGAGGTTGATGTCTATGACCCTATCCCACACGTCCTCGGGGTACTCGTGGGTGATCGCTCCGAATTGGCCCTCAATGCCGGCGTTGTTGTGGGCGCAGTCCAGGCGGCCATAGGTCTCCACCACATTGTTGACCATAGCCTCCACCTCGGCTGTCCTGGACACGTCGGCCCTGAAGAAGGCGGCATCCCCACCGCCGTCCCTGATCAGCCGGGCCGTCTCCTCGCCACCCTCCACGTTCACGTCGGCAACAACCACCTTTGCGCCCTCCCTGGCGAAGGCCAAGGACGAAGCCCTGCCTATCCCGGAGCCTCCCCCCGTCACCAGGGCAACTTTACCTTCCAATGTTCCCGGCATTTCCACCTCTCAGCAGTTTATATTTGTCTCATCTACCGCACCCTGAAGGGTGTGGCATCCCCAGGAAATATATACCCCCAGCCATTCCGTCACCCACCGTCATCACGATGAAAATAGATACCCACCGTCATTCCGGCGTAGGCCGGAATCCATGAGCGGGGTGTGGACTCCCACTTTCGCGGGAGTGACGGTGAGGAGGCGCTCCTTCATTTTCATCTTCGTATGTAGCCCGCAGGGGCATGGGTAATTATTATGAAAATAGCCAGCGCCTAGCACCGTGATGCTCCCTTCACACCCTTCCCATCCCCCACGCGCACTTCATCTGTCATTCCCGCGAAAGCGGGAATCTAGGGTTCCACGACATAGGCGGCCATTGCGAGTCACCCACCCCCACCCCTGGATTCCGGCCTTCGCCGGAATGACGGTGGGACGGGATCCACATCCTGAAGGGTGTGGTGAGTGACCTGAAATCCCTATTTTCATATCAATGGCGGGTAAACCCGTATATGTACACATTGACATTATCAACGGAGGCTAGGAAGCCTCGGCGGGCGCTGTGCCCCAACCGCCTCCTCCGGGGGTGCGAATGCTCAGCACGTCCCCCACCTCCACGTCCAGCACCTCTTTGCCGGAGAGCCTGACCTCCTCATATCCTCCTCGCAGCAGCACGTTCTCTCCCCGCTCACCCGGGTGTCCCGCATCAGGCCCCAATGGCAGGCCGTAGGGCGCGTACTTGCGCCGCTCCGAGAGAATTGTCACCCTGACGGGAGACAGGAACTCCACGTCGCGGACCAGCCCGTCTCCTCCTCTGAACTTGCCTGCGCCGCCGGAACCCCGGCGAATGGCATAGCGTTGCAGGCGCATGGGATAGACGAACTCCAGGGCCTCGATGGGGGTATTCATGGTATTGGTCATGTGGGTATGGATGCCCGAGATGCCGTCTTTCGTAGGGCGCGCCCCCATCCCTCCGGCAATGGTCTCATAGTACACAAAGGGCTTGCCGCGGATGGGGTCATGGCCGCCAATTAGCAGGTTGTTCATGGTGCCCTGGCTGGCGGCGGGAATAAGATCGGGCACCGCCTGGGACATGGCGGCCAGCAGGACATCGGTGATGCGCTGGGATGTCTCCACGTTGCCCCCCGCGACGCCGTGCTGAGGGTCGGGATTCACCAGCGAAGATTTTGGAGTAATGATATTGACGGGGCGCAGGCAGCCCTGGCTCGGCGGAACATCGGCCCCCACAATGCAGTGGACCACGTACAGGACGGCAGACACCGTTACCGCCTGTGGAGCGTTGATGCAGCCCGGCCTCTGGGGAGACGTGCCCTCGAAGTCCACGATCATTTCATCCCCGTCCACGGTGATGGCAACGGCTATGGGCACGGGCTGGTCGGTAAGGCCGTCGTCATCCATGTAGTCCAGGTAGCGGTATGTGCCGTCGGGTATCAGGTTGATGGCAGCCCTGGTAAGACGCTCCGAGTAGTCCAGGAGGGCCTCGGTATGCTCCTGGACATCCTCCAGGCTGTACCGCTCCACTATCTCCTTCAGCCTTCGCTCGCCGACCCGGATGGCGGCAAACTGGGCCGCCAGGTCTCCTTTGCGCTCGTCGGGGGTGCGGGAGTTCCGGCAGATAAGCTGTATCACCTCCTGGTTGAGCCGCCCCCGGCGGGCCAGCTTCAGGGGGGGGATTATCGTCCCCTCCTGGTACAACTCGGTGGACAGGGGCAGGGAGCCCGGGGTCATGCCCCCCACGTCGGCATGATGCCCCCGGTTGGAGATGTAGCCCACCAGGTGGCGCTCCCGGTCCTGGCCCTCTCCCGATTCCACGAATACGGGCGCTACCAGGGTGATGTCCGGCAGGTGGCTGCCTCCCAGATAGGGGTCGTTGAGGATAACCACGTCCCCAGGCCGGAAGGAGTCGCCGATGTTGTCTATGGCAGCCCTCACCGAGAAGGGCATGGCCCCCAGGTGGACGGGCACGTGGGCGGCCTGGGCTATCATCCGGCCCTGGGAGTCGAAAAGGGCGCATGAGAAGTCCCGCCGCTCCTTGATGTTGGGCGAGTAGGAGGTACGCTGAAGGGCCACCCCCATCTCTTCGCACACGGAGATGAATAGGTTCTTGAACACTTCCAGGCTTATGGGGTCAACCATAATTAACCTCGTGGGCGGGCATAAAACCCACCCCTACCTTATTTTTGTCAACTCTTTCCAGTAGGATGCAATCTCTTGCCAGATGAGACTACCTTGAAGTTTCTGGTCCATCTCTTCCGGGGTATATGCCAGTATTTCAAAGGCCACGTTGCGAGGGGCCATAAGTCTCAGCCTGGACATGCGCTGGAACAGAGGGTCCCCGGTAAAGTCCGGGGAGACCACCACCATGTCAACATCGCTGTCCTCAAGCCAGTCGCCCCTGGCAAAACTGCCATACAAGTAGGCCCTGGCGTTGGGGTGGGCTTCCCTTAGCCGTTGCAGGAAGGACTCTATCGCTTGCTCAACCTTCGGGGGTAAGGAGTCTGCGGGCATGTTCCACTACCTCTCTGGCAGTTTCAATAGCCTTCTCGGCTTGGCTTATGGTAATCGAGTGAAAGGGCTGCCGAAGCCCAGAATTGGGATAACGGGACACCACATGATACAAGGACAGGTTCCCTAAATCATCCTTGGAGATTGGAATCTCCAAGTCCAAAACTTCCTCGATGAGGTCAGTCAAGTCATGGACTCGCGGTGGTGTACGATGTTTGAGGCCGATGATAAGGGCCTTCAAAGCCTTCTCTGCTGCCTGTTGAGCAGCGAAACACGCCCAGTCATAGTCTTCCATATCTACCGAGCCACGAGCATGAAGAAGGTCTCGTTCTGCTATGTTAAACCAGTCCAACGCCTCTTGTCTCACAGCCAATACAACCTCGCCTTCATACCTGCCCCGTAGAGGATGTTTGCAAAGTTCCCTCTCCCCTGGTGGGAGAGGGCTAGGGTGAGGGAGCATTTCCTCCGCAGGGCCGCCACCCCCATCCCTGAATCAAGTTCAGGGCAGGCTCTAACCTTCCCCCGTCAAGGGTGAAGGGACTTCTGAAACATCCTCCTATTAAGGAGCGGGATGAGGGGTAATCACCAGGTTCTTCCAGTTGTCCACCTCGGCAGTCCAGCCCGGAGGTATTACGGTGGTGGAGTCCATCTGGAGCACCAGGGCCGGGCCGGGGACCCGGTTGCCCTTGCGCAGATTGTCCCTCAAGTACAGGGGCGCGGCAAAAGCCCCCTCCCGGAACACTACCTCCGACTCCCCAACCTGGGCCGCTCCGGGGTTGGCATCACCTGGGCCATCGTCACCAGGGTTATCATCACTGGGACCGTCATCAAATGAGGCTTCAGGCCCTGGGAGGGGCTTGTCCACCGGGACCACCATCTTCAATCGCAGGTTCACTATCTCCACCGGCTCAGAGGGGTCTGCGTACCCGAAGCGCTGCCGGTGGGCCTTGTGGAAAGTGGCGGATATGGCACGGCCCAGGTCCCCTCTGCCGCCGGGGTGGTCTATGGTAAGCTCATAGGACTGGCCCACGTATCGCACATCCATAGCCCGCTGGGCAACCAGGCGCTCCATATTCAGCCCTTCCTGTTCCATTTCATCAAAAGCCTGGGCCTCCATAGCGGCAAATCCCTGGCGCAGCCGCTCCCTGTTCACGTCCTGGCCCCGGAGCATCACCGTCCTTGAATAGTCTTTAACTATGTCGGCGATGGCTACCCCCAGGGCTGAAAGTATGCCCGGATTGGGAGGCACCAGGACCCTTGGGATACGCAGTTCCTGGGCCAGTTCGCAGCTGTGCATCGGGCCTGCGCCGCCGAAGGGCACCAAGGTAAACTGCCTTGGGTCGTATCCCCGCTCCAAGGATATGGCCCTGATGGCCCGCTCCATGCTGGCGTTCACCACTCTTATGATGCCAAGAGCGGCATCCCCGGCGCCAATGCCCAATTTCCCCGCCAGTTCTTCCACAAGCCCCTCCGCCCTCTGCCGGTCCAGGGCCAGGCGTCCCCCCAGAAAGTGCTCAGGCTGGATCCTGCCGAGGATGAGGTTGGCATCGGTGACGGTGATGTGCTCTCCCTTTCCGTAACAGGCAGGGCCGGGGTCTGCCCCGGCGGACTGGGGGCCTACCAGCAAAGCGCCGCCCTGGTCCAGCCGAGCGATGGAACCGCCGCCTGCCCCAACGCTGTGTATCTCGATCATAGGCACGCTGATGGGGTATCCCCCCAAGTTGGAGGTGGTAGTCTCCTTTATCCTGCCGGGACAAAGGGAGACATCGGTAGAGGTGCCGCCCATATCCAGGGTTATGATGTCCTGATACCCGGCCAGGGAGCCGGTATAGAAAGCGCCCACCACCCCCCCGGCGGGGCCGCTGAGGATGGTGCGCACGGGCTGGCGGGCAGCCAGAGACGCGGTAATGCTGCCCCCCGAGGACTGCATTATGCGCAGGCCAGTTCCAAGGGCGTCCTCCAGGTTTCCCATGTAGCGGGCCATTATGGGGCCGACGTAGGCGTTGGCCGCCACCGTGCTGGTGCGCTCGTACTCCCGGAACTCGGGGAGCACCCGGCTGGACATGGAGAGGAAGACCTTTCCCCCTATGTCCACCCGCTCCAGGGCTTCCTGGAGCATCTCCTCGTGCAGGGGGTTCAGGAAGGAGAAGAGAAGAGACACGGCCAAAGCATCCACGTCCGCCTCTTTAATAACCCTTGCCAGCCTTTCCATATCCTCCCGGGTTGGAGAGACCAAGGCAGCGCCGGTGTAGTCCATCCGTTCCGTGAGGCCGAACCGGAGCTCTTCGGGTATCAGGGCGGGAGGTTTCTCCATCATCAGGTTGTAAAGTTCAGGGCGGCTCTGGCGGCCTATCTCCAGCACGTCCTCAAAGCCGTGGGTGGTCACAAGGGCGGTCCGCCCTCCCTTTCTTTCCAGCAGGGTGTTGGTTGCCACCGTGGAGCCATGGACAAATGCGGAGTCCCTGAGCCCCAGCTCATCAATGCCCTGGAGGATGCTCAGGGAAGGGTCAACGGGGGTGGAAGGCAGCTTGTACACTGTAAGCTGTCCATCCCTCAAGATGGCAAAGTCCGTGAAAGTGCCTCCCACGTCTATGCCTGTGATAACTTCAGTCATGGTCTATCCTTCTTTTGGTATATAGCCAGGCGTTATACAATCAAGAATCAGTTAGAATTATAACACCGGACACACCCCTCGGCTTGATACCCGGCGGGGATAATTCAATTCTCCCTCAGGAGGAAGGCATTAGTTAGGAGGAACACAGTGGCTGCTGGGCCGCAACTCTCTACCCTGATTTCGAGACATGAAATATCCATGACCGTGAGCCGGTTGGCCGAGGAGATAGGTCGTGACTATGAAGGCAAGTCTCCCCTGGTGATAGCTGTCCTGAAAGGTTCCTTTATATTTCTGGCCGACCTGGTGCGGGAGATGCGCATCCCCCTTACCCTGGCCTTCGTGGAGGCGAAGAGCTATCAGGGAGTTGACACCACAGGCAGGCCCAGACTGACTCATGGGATAGACGGCCGTGCGGAGGGTAGGCACGTGCTGCTGGTGGAAGACATCATAGATACGGGAATTACCGCCGATTATATAATCAGGCACATCAACGCGAGGATGAGGCCCGCATCCCTGAAGTTGTGCGCTTTGCTGGACAAGCCTACCCGGCGCCGGGTCCCGGTGCACATAGACTACCTGGGGTTTATCGTGCCGGACAGGTTCCTGGTAGGCTACGGCCTGGACTTAGACGAGCACTACCGCCACCTGCCCGACATCCACGTCCTCGATGAGAAGGGCTGACAAATCTGACTGAAATAAGGCAGATTTTTAACTCAACAACCTGCTCACTATGTCACAGGAGTTACGCACTTGAAGGCAATTTCGTATCTGGATCAGCCCGTTATCCTATGAAATTTCATAGCCAACTGCGTAAGTCCTATGTCATTCCGAGGAGCGGAGCGACGAGGAATCTAAAATCCATGCCTCCAAGCAAAGCCACGACCTTAGATTCCTCACTGCGCTCCGCTCCGTTCGGAATGACACATAGATACAACCCCTACTTTACATACCCCTGTCAGCCCTTCGACCGGGGAAGGTTAGAGCCTGCCCCCGTATCAAGTACGGGGCAAGCTCTGAACTTGATTCAGGAATGGGAGTGATACCATCGCCTACTGCCCACTGCGGGCGACGACTCCGCCCACTACAGGGGTGATACCCCCCACCTCAGTCCTCCCCCGCAAGGAGGGAGGATGTTGGATCTCCACAATAATAACGGGAGGAGGCCGGTCGAGCTATTTACACGCGCGTCAGGAAGCATAAAGGACAGCTATGACTTGCGCTCTATTATAATAACCGGAATTTCCCGCGTGGTCCTGGTCTGGTATTCGTCATAGGAGGGCCAGATTTCCTTCATAATATCCCAGAGGGCCGGCTTTTCCTCCGGGGTAGCGGTACGGGCGCTGGCCGGGAACTTGTCCGCCAGGACCTGTATCTCCACGTCGGGGTTCTTCACCAGGTTCCTATACCATCCCGGGTGCCGGGGAGCGCCGCCCCGGGAGGCCACCAGCAAGTATCTGTCGCCGTCCATGCCATAGATAAGGGGCGTGGTGTAGGGCTTGCCCGTGTTCCGGCCTATAGTGGTCAGCAGCAACGCGGGTGCGCCCGACCAGTCGTGACCGTCCTCCCCATTGGTCTCCAAGTAGCGGGTCAAGTGGTCCTGGACCCAATTGGCTGGCCGCTCGCTGGGTGTTGTCATATCTATCATATCCTCGATTGGATTTGGGTTGACTTGAGGCCCCGAAGCCTCCCATCGGAAATATCCACAGGCCCATCCTACCAAAGAAGGACAGAGGGAGCAAGAAGATGCCATGCCCATACTATGACGCAAGGTGCATCCATGCTATAATTCGCCCGAAAAACTGGTTGTAGGAGGGAGACGATGCCTCTTGATCCTCAGGTAAAAGCCCTTCTTGAACAAGCTGCTGCTATGAATGTGGACCTCGATAGTTTGCCCGCCCCGGAGAGGCGCGCCGTTATGGACGCCCGCCCCCGCGCCAAGGGCCCCACAGTGTCTTTGATTGAGGACAGGCTTATCGCTGGTCCCGGGGGAGGGCTGCCGGTACGAATCTATACCCCCCTGGGCGAAGGACCCTTCCCCGTCCTGGTCTGGTTTCACGGGGGCGGCTGGGTTGTGGGGAACATTGAGACCGCCGACGGGACTGCCCGCTACCTCACCGTTGGAGCCGAGGTTGTGGTAGTCTCCGTTGACTACCGGCTGGCCCCCGAGGACAAGTTCCCCGCCGCCGCCGATGACTGCTACGCCGCAACCAAGTGGGCCGCAGAAAACGCCCATCTATATAGAGGAGACCCCCGCCGGATTGCCGTTGGCGGCGACTCGGCAGGCGGAAACCTGGCCGCCGCAGTACCTCTGATGGCCAGGGACAAGGGAGGACCGCCCATAGCCTTCCAGCTTCTGGTCTACCCGGTGACGGAGCGCAACTTTAGCACGTCGTCATACCGGGACAACGCTACAGGCTACGGACTGACAAAGGACCGTATGTCCTGGTTCTGGGACCAGTACATGCGCGACGACCAGGACGCCGAGAACCCCTACGCAGCGCCCATGAAGGCCCGCGACCTCAGCGGCTTGCCCCCGGCCCTGGTTATCACCGCCGAGTATGACCCCCTGCGAGACGATGGCGCAGCCTACGCCCAGCGGCTGAAGGACGCAGGAGTGTCCACCACCTATTCATGCTATGACGGGATGAACCACGGCTTCTTCGGCCAGTGGTCGCTGCTCGACAAGGGCAAGACTGCCGTTGACCAGGCGTGCTCGGCTATGAAAGAAGCCTTTGCCGGACAGATGGCTGCCAGCAGATAGAGAAGGCAGAGGGATGGCCTTCCTCCGACAGGGGTAAGGCCTTCCTATGAAAATAGACGCCCACCGTCATTCCGGCGCAGGCCGGAATCCAGGGGTGGGGATGGGTGGACTCCCGCTTTCGCGGGAGTGACGGTGGAGGGGACGACCGTAATTTTCATCCTCTCATGTGGCCGTAAGGGGCATGTGTAATTATTATGAAAATAGCGAGCAACCAGCACCTTCATTCCAGCTTTCGCGGGAATCCAGGGTCCCGCGACGTGGGCGGTCATTGCGGTCACCTACCCCCCACCCCTGGATTCCGGCCTACGCCGGAATGACGGTGGCGAGGCCGTACTATTTTCATCCTCGTAATGTGGCCCTGGCAAAGGCATGGGCAATTATTATGAAAATAGATGCCCACCGTCATTCCTGCGGAAGCAGGAATCCAGGGTCCCGCAACTTGGGGAGTCGTTGCGAAGTCACCCCGACCACCCCCCTGGATTCCGGCCTACACCGGAATGACGGTGGAGCGCCCGGTGGCAGGGGAAATTATATGGAGCGAGGTCATGGCGTCAAGCCTGGTTAGGGGAAAATACATCATCTGCAAGATAACGGGCGTCGCCTCTGCCGAGGTAGTCTCCGACGGGGCAGTGTTCCAGCGGGACGGGGAGATCGTAGAGGTGGGCGGCTACGAGGAGTTGAAGGCTCGGCACCCTTCCGAGGAGGTCATCGGCTCTCCCAACTACGTGGTGATGCCTGGGCTGGTAAACCAGCACTTCCACGTCGGCGTTACCCCATTCCAGATGGGAGTCCCCGACATGCCCCTGGAGCTATGGATGCTGCGCAGGATGGGGGCAAGGAACGTGGACCCCTACCTGGACCAGCTTTACGGCGCCGTCCAGATGATCGAGTCCGGCACCACCACCGTCCAGGCCCTCCATTCGCCCGGGAGGGGACACAGCCCTGCGGACATGGAAGTGGCCGACAAGGTGGTGAAGGCTTACCAGGACTCAGGAATGCGGGTCTCCTACGCCCCGATGATAGCCGACCAGAACTCCCTGGTATCCGGGCCGGACGGGGGAGAGGCCGAGTTCGCCGCCCAGCTTCCCAGAGACCTAGCCCAGCGTTTCACCTCTTTCATGGCACGGGGCTACCCGCCTCCCGATGAGGTAATCCCCCGGCTGGAAGAAATCTGCGCAAAGTACGGCAATGACCGCTACCCCAGGGTCCGCATAGCCGTCGCCCCCAGCAACGTCCATCGCTGCTCCGATGAGATGCTCATGGCCCTGAGGCACCTTGCCACCAGGTACGGCGCAGGCATCCACGTCCACCTTCAAGAGACTGTGTACCAGAAGCTCTACGGCCTGCGGGAGTGGGGCAGGACCCCCCTCCAACACCTGTATGACCTGGGCTTTCTGGGGCCGGACGTGACCTGCGGACATAGCGTGTGGATTACCGACGAGGACATCCGGCTTATGGCCGAGACGGGGACCTGCGTGTGCCACAACGCCAGCTCCAACCTGAGGCTCCAGAGCGGCATCGCTCCCATAGGGCGGCTGCTAGAGACGGGGGTGAGGGTGGCCCTTGGCAGCGACGAGGCCGGAATCAACGATGATAAAGACCTGCTCCAGGAGATGCGGTTGGCGCTGAAGCTGCACCGCCTGCCGGGAGTAGACAATGTACCCCCCACCTCCTACCAGGTGTTCCAGATGGCGACGGCCAACGGCGCTCATTCCATCTGGACTGGAGACAATATCGGCTCCCTGGAGCCGGGGAAACGGGCCGACATGGTCCTGCTGGACTTGCGCAACATAGAAGGACCCTACCTGGACCCCGACGTTGACCTTGTGGATGCCGTTGTCCACAGGGGCCGGAGCATGGACGTGGATACGGTTATTGTTGATGGAGAGGTGGTCATGCGTGACAAACGCCTCATCCGCATTGACAAGGATGCCCTGTTCAAAGAGCTAAAGGAATCGCTGTCCCAGCCCCCGGACCCCCAGGAATTGGAGCGGAGAGAGCTGACCAGGCAGGTAGAACCCTACCTGCGACGCTTCTACGAAGGCTCTTTGCCCCCAATCTCTAACCCTCATACCTACTACAACGCCCGATCATAGTGAAGTGGTGACGCTATGCCGCCTACCCTGAAAATAGACAACGCTCGATTTATCCTGACCCTGGACCCTGAACGCAGGATCATCCGGGACGGCTCCATCCTGGTCGAGGGCAACCGGATTGTTCAGGTGGGCAAGGCGTCGGAGATGGAAGACACCCCGGCGGAACGGGTCATTGACGCCAGGGAGATGGTAGTTACTCCGGGTTTCTGCAACGGCCACATGCACATCAGCTACGCCCATGCAGTCCGGGGCATCTTCCCCGACGACCTGGGTCCCGATTACCTGCCCAACGTCTTCAAGCTCCAGGGGGCCATGACCGAGGAGGAGGAATACTACACCTCCCTTCTAGGCATCACCGAGCTTTTGAAGTATGGCACCACCTGTTTCCTGGACCCCGGCAGCACCAAGTACCTGGACGCATGTATCCAGGCATACGAGGAATCGGGGTGCCGGATTATCGTTGGGCAGCACCTGGCCGACCTGCCCAACCCCATCAACGTGCCCGTGCACCCGACCTCAGAAGCCATCTCCCTGATGGAGGATACAATCCGAAAATATGACCACCTCTTGAATGACAGGGTACGGGCTTGGGCCATGCCCTTCTCCGCCGACTACTCCACCAGGGAACTGCTGGTTGCCGCCAAGGAGTTGGCCGATAGATACGGGACGGGGCTGACCCTCCACCAGACCAACGGGCAGGCGGCCGTTGACGCTCACCTGGGCCGGTACAGGAAGCGTCCGGTGGAGTATCTGGAGGACATCGGGGTGCTGGGGGCAAACGTGCTCCTGTCCCACGTGATAGGCGTTGACCAGGCGGAGATAGCCTCCATGGCCCGCACCAGGACCAAGGCGGTAATGTGCCCCACGGCGGCCATCAAGGGAGGCTCAGGGACTACCGTCAGGGGGATGCTGCCGGAGATGCTGGACATGGGAGTCTGTGTCGGCCTGGGCACCGACGCCGGCAACAACTCCAACCTCATCGAGACCATGCGGTCCATGTACCTGGCGGCGGTGCTCTACAAGGACGCCCGCCAGAGCACGGGGATGATTCCCGCGGAGACGGCTCTCGAGATGGCGACCATCCGGGGGGCCGAGGCCCTTGGCCTTGGAGACGACATTGGCTCCATAGAGCCGGGCAAGAAGGCAGACCTGGTGCTGTTCGACACCCGGCGTCCCGAATGGCGCTCCATCTTCAATCCGGTGAACAACCTGGTGTACAATGCCGACGGCAGAAGCGTTCACACCGTGATAGTGGATGGAAGGGTTGTGGTACAGGCCTACAGACCCCTATTCGTGGACGAGGGGGAGCTTATCGAGAAGGTACAGGAGTTGGGACAGGGCCTGCTGGCAAGGACAGGCATCTCCTTCCCACCCCGCTGGCCCATAGTATGACCGGGCCGCGCACCTCTGCCGTCGTTCCGGCGTAGGCCGGAGTACAGAAGTGATGGGGCCTCTCGATTCTCCGTCCTGGGCAGCCACAAGGGCTGCCCCTACACACGGCGGCGCATTGCCCTGTAGGGGCAACCCTTGTGGTTGCCCAGGTGATTGCCCAATACGCTCCGCTATCCGCATTGAGGACCGAAGACCCTATAGAAGTATGGAAGGAGAATCTTATGCCAAGAATGACAGGCGGCCAGGCATTGGTGAAGTCCCTGTACCTGGAGGGAGTACGGGTAATCTTCGGCCTGCCGGGAGTCCAGCTTTATCACGCCACCGATGCCCTGTACGAGGAGCCGGGCATCCGGTTCATCACCACCCGCCATGAGCAGGCGACTACCTACATGGCCGACGGCTTTTCCCGGGCCGGCGGCGGCATCGGCACCGCCCTCATGGTCCCCGGCCCCGGCCTGCTCAACGCGGCGTCTGGCATAGGGACCGCTTATGCCGCCTCCTCTCCCATCCTGGTGGTGTCGGGCCAGGTGGAGAGGCCGTTGATAGGGGTAAACCGGGGGGTCCTCCACGAGGTCAACGACCAACTGGACACCGTCCGGCCCATAACCAAGTGGGCGCACCGGGTCCTGGACCCGGCGGAGATACCCGATGCAGTGCACGAGGCCTTCTACCACCTAAAGACCGGGCGTCCCCGACCTGTGGAGATCGAGATTCCCCCGGAGACCCTGTCCGACGTGGCAGACGTCGAGCTAAGGGAGCCGGAGGACTATCCCCGTACCCCGGCCAACGCCGAGAGCATCCGAAGGGGAGCGCAAATCATTGCCGATGCCCAGAACCCCCTGATATGGGCAGGCGGGGGAGTAATATCCTCCGGGGCATCCGACGCCCTCCAGAGGGTGGCGGAGCACCTCCAGGCCCCGGTGCTGACCACCGCAGAAGGCAGGGGGGCCATATCCGACCGCCACTACCTGTCCCTGGGCGCTCTCAGGCTGCGCAATGACCCCATCGCCAAAGAGGAGCCCAGGCCCGACGTTATCCTGGCTGTGGGCACCCGGTTCGCATTTCCCAACCTCATGGACGGGCAGCAGGTGGTCCAGATAGACATAGATGAAGAGGAAATAGGGCGAAACTACGAGAATACCTTTGGGATGGTGGGAGACGCGCGCCGCACCCTGGAGGAGCTACACACCGTTCTCTCAGCCACAACCCCCGCGCGCCCGGACCGCCGGGCCGAGGTGGAGGACATGAGGGCCGCCAGGGCGCAGACCGCCCGGAGGGTGGAACCCCAGGAGTCCTACAACGCCGCCATCAGGGCCGCTATGCCCGATGACGGAATCCTGGTCTCGGGGATGACCCAGATAGGCTACTACAGCCGCACCTTCCACCCGGTGTACGAGCCTGGGACATTCCTCACATCCTCCTACTTCGGCACCCTTGGATACGCCTATCCCGTAGCCCTGGGAGCGAAGGCGGCCCAGCCCGACAGGGCGGTGGTAGCCACCTCCGGCGACGGGGGATTCCTCTTCAACTCCCAGGAGCTTGCTACTGCCGTGCAGCACGGGATCAACGCCGTTGTGGTGGTCTTCAACGACAACGCCTACGGCAACGTGATGCGGGACCAGATAAACCGCTTCGATGGCAGGGCCTATGGCTCCCAGCTGCACAACCCGGACTTCGTGAAGCTGGCGGAAGCCTACGGGGCGAGGGGAGTGCTGGCCCAGGGGCCGGAGCATCTGGAGTCTGCTTTGAGAGAGGCCCTGGCTACCGACGCCCCCACCCTGATAGAGGTCCCTGTGGGAATGATGCCGTCGCCCTTCGAGTAGGAGGGAGGATTCTTCAGGGTATTCTCAAAATGCGCTGGTATTCATGTCCGGCATTACCGGCACAAGTTGAGAATACCCCTTTGGACACCCATATTTATAGTATAATGGATTATGGACATTCTCGGGAAGGACGGTTAGCACATAAACTCTCTGGAGATATTTGGCATCGTGGTCGGTGGCGTCAGTGGTGTTGCCGCCACGTTGTTTATCGGAAAGGAGATAGTTGAGATGGTGAAGTTCGGGGCAGCATGGATGAAAGAAAAGCGGGATGCCCAGAGAGAACGCTATAGGGAAGAGGGCCGCACAGAGGGCCGAGAAGAGGGCCGCACAGAGGAGGCGCAAAGGGTACTGGACCGCTTGTCACAAGTGCTGGAGTTCCTGCCTGAAGAGGACAGGGAGCGAGTCATCCGTGAAATGAAGGACGGACACGGCAACGGGAATCCGTAAACATCCGGTGCGCCAATGGCATCGCCGAACTTCGTTGAGATGTTGCTCCATTTTACTGGAAAGAGGTGCATCATTCGTTGGCATCATTCCTCTCTCCTAATTTCCAGGACGCCACATCATTAACTTTTATTCCTACCACCTCAACTTTAGTGTCAACACGCCCTAAATTCCTCACCGTCCTCCTTTGGACATATTATAGTATGATAGATTATAGACATTCTCGGGAAGGACGGTTAGCACATAAACTCTCTGGAGATATTTGGCATTGTGGTCGGTGGCGTCAGTGGTGTTGCCGCTACGCTGTATATCGGAAAGTAGATAGTTGAGATGGTGAAGTTTGGGGCAGCATGGATGAAAGAAAAGCGGGATGCCCAGAGAGAACGCTATAGGGAAGAGGGCCGGGAACAGGTGCGCACAGAGGAGGCGCAAAGGGTACTGGACCGCTTGTCACAAGTGCTGGAGTTCCTGCCTGAAGAAGACAGGGAGCGAATCATCCGTGAAATTAAGAACGGACACGGCAACGGGAATCTGTAAACATCAGGTGCGCCAATGGCATCGCCGAACTTCTTCGACAAGTTGTGGGTAAAGTACCCAATGAATTCCTACCATTCAAGCAAAGCCACGACTTTAGACTCCTTACTCCGCTCCTCTCAGAATGACAAACGAAGATAGGCCCCGCCCGTGCCGTGTCATGGGGTGCCGGTGAACCTGTAGCCCACGTTCCATATCGTCTCTATGAAGGAGTGGGTGGCGTCCTCTATCTTTGAGCGCAGCCTCCTTATGTGCACGTCCACCGTCCTGGTGCCGCCGAAGTAGTCGTACCCCCAGACCTGGCTCAGCAGGGTATCCCTGGAGTACACCCGGCCCGGATTGGAGGCCAGAAGCACCAGCAACTGGTACTCCTTATAGGTGAGCATCACCCTTCTTCCCCTGAGCCTGACCTCGTACTGTTGCAGGTCTATAAACAGGTCTCCTGCGCTGATGGCATCCTGGCTCTGGAGGCCCTTCCTCCTGAATATGGCCTGCTCCAGCCTTGCAACAAGCTCCTCCGACCGGAAGGGCAAGATGATGAAGTCGTCCAGGCTCAGGGATGGGTCATACTCGGCCAGATGGTCCACCCGCACCGACGCCACTACGGGAAGGCCAAGCTCCTGGCAGTGGGACACCATCTCCCGGTTGGCTTCCTGGGACAGAAATCCGATGTCCACCAGCACTGCGTCGGGCTTCAGTTCCACGTTCCCATTCAGGCAGTCCTCCAGGGCCTCCCCGGTGCCCACATTGTAGCTAATCCCCTGGAAGGATGACTCCCAAGGGATTTCGCCGAGCTCCCCATCCTGTTCTACCAGTATAAACACGGAGTACAAGGCCACCTACATTACAAAGACTGCCCAGGCCCCAAAATGCCCAGGTGGATGAATCATCCGGGTTATGCGGTAGTATATCAGAGTGGGAGCAAAAATTCACAATGACCGATTCCTAGACCACCCCCTCTGCCCGCATCGCCGACAGGGCCTCCTCGAAGGCGGACAGGGTGCGGTCCACGTCCCCTTCGCTATGGGTGGCGGAAACTATCAGGGAGCCACGTCCCATCATGTCCACTCCCGCATTTATCATCGCCCGCTTCAGGGGCACCGTCTTGGCGGCGCTTCCCGCCGCCTTGATGTCCTGGTGGGACATAGTGCATATCTCCCGGTCGCAGTCGCACTCCTTCAGGGTCAGGTGTATCAGGGAAGCCATTCCGTGGGCGTGGCCTGCCACCTCCATGCGGGCGAAGACATCATTGAGGCCCCTCTTCAGCCTGCCGGCCATAGCGTCGGCCCGCTCATTGATGGGCTGGTCGGCGATCATCTCCAGGCAGGTGGCTCCCGCCGCCGCCGACAAGGGGTTGGCGTTGAAGGTGCCAGGATGGGCCACCCGGCTCTGGCTGTCCCAATCGGGGTCATCCCGGAAGGCAATCATATCCACGATGTCAGCCTTGCCCCCCACAACCCCGCCGGGGAGTCCACCCGCCACTATCTTCGCCATAGTGGTCAGGTCCGGGTCTATCCCGAACAACTCCTGCGCTCCTCCCGGGGCTACCCGGAATCCTGTGACCACCTCATCCATGATGAGCAAGACATCGTGCCTGCGGGTAAGCTCTCTCAGGTCTTTCAAGAACTGGGGGACCATCAGGGGCAGTTGGCCGTAGTGGGCGCCGGTAGGCTCCAGGATAACGGCGGCTATGTTGTCGTCCCGGCCAATAGCCGCTTCCACAGCGCCTATATCCGGTGGGAGAACGATCATTGAGTCGGCTGTGGTCACAGGCACGCCGGGAATCGCCCTGCCGGCGGCGGAGACCACGTAGTCATGCCACCCGTGAAAGTGCTCCTCGAACTTGATAACCTTGTCCTTCCCGGTGTAGGCCCTTGCCAGCCGGAGGGCCATCAGGGTTGACTCGGTGCCGGAGCTATGGAAGCGCACCTTCTCCACCGAAGGCATGAGCCGCTTTATAGCCCTGGCCCAACGAGTCTCCTCCTCAGTATTGGCCCCCAGGTGGGTGCCCCTGGCTACCTGGTTGGAGACTGCGGATACAATCTCGGGATGGGAGTGGCCCAGGATGAGGGCGCCGTGCCCGGAAACATAGTCCACGTACTCGTTGCCGTCCACATCCCACTTCAGAGGCCCCTGGCCGTGGGTCACGTAGATGGGAAAGGGCGTCGTGTAACGGTTGTCGTGGGTAACGCCGCCGGGGAAGTGACCCCTGGCTTCCTCGTATCGCCCGGCCGAGCCGGAGTGCTTTTGTCTATACTCCTCAAGTATGGTAGCCATGCCCGCTCCTTTAATTATTGCTATATGATTTCAAATCAGGGTTTCATAGCTCAAGCATAAGAATGATATAATATGGCATATCTCTATACAAGTGACTAAGGGAAAGTGGGATAGATATATTATTGCGCTTGGACTATAATCTTCTAAGCTACAAAGTTACCGATTAGTTATGCTCAACGAGACCCACAGAAGCGCACAAGAAATGTCCATGAGGGCCGAGGCCCTTATGAGAGTGGGCGAGCCTGAGGAAGCTGGGCGGCTGTACATGGAAGCTGCCACAAAGGAGCAAGCCGCCTTCGAGGCAATCCCCGACGATAAACCCCGGACTCGCGGCATCTTGGCTGTTAGCTGGGTGGCTTTGCTATACAAAGCCGGAGCTTACAAGGAAGCGGACCGGGCTGCCCATAGCGTTCTGGCCCAGCACTCTATTCCAGGTCCCGCTCGCTTACAGATACAAGACATACTTCAGACTATCTGGAACGAAGGCCAATGACTAGAGCATCCTGGGCAACAAATTCTCTAGTCCCGGTCCGATGGGAAACGCCTTGCATACCGATGGGCTGGCCTGGCGAGGCACATATATAAGACCTTATAAGACCTGTGGAGGCTTCTTTATGGATGTAGTGTTGAGTTCACCCAGGGGTTTCTGCGCCGGAGTGGTGCGGGCTATCGAGGTGGTGGAGCTTTGCCTGGAGAAGTTCGGGCCTCCCGTGTACGTGAAGCACCAGATTGTCCACAATCCCTACGTGGTAGCCAGCCTTGAACGCAAGGGAGCTATCACGGTCGAGGACGTGGAGGATATACCCACAGGCTCCGTAGTGGTATTCTCCGCCCACGGCTCCCCCCCGGAAGACTTCCACAAGGCCCAGACCCAGGACTTGAACGTGATAGACGCCACCTGCCCCCTGGTAACCCGGGTCCACAATGAAGCGAAAAAGTATCACAGCGAGGGCCGGAAGGTGCTCCTGGTGGGGCACAGGGGACACCAGGAGGTCAGAGGGACTATGGGCCAGGCCCCCATGACCCTGGTGGACGAACGGGAGGGGGTAAACATGCCGGACTGGAAAGAGGACACCCCGGTAGTGGTCTTGACCCAGACCACCCTGTCGGTGGACGACACCAACGACGTAGTGAAGGATGTCCAACGTACATTCCCCAATGCTATAACCAGGGCGGATATTTGCTATGCTACAACCAACCGGCAGGAGTCGGTGAAGGCATTGGCCGATAAAGTGGACATTGTCCTGGTCATCGGCGCTCAGAATAGCTCCAACTGCAATCGTCTCAGGGAGGTGGCTGAGGCCGAGGGAGTGCCGGCATATCTGATAAATGGGCCTGAGGACATGGACCAGAGATGGCTGGTAGGCGTCAGTAGAGTGGGAATAACCTCCGGCGCTTCAACCCCGGAGGTACTGGTGGACGAGGTCATAAAGGCCCTCAAACCCAACGACGTGAGCACCATAGCGGGGATAGAGGAGAATGTGAGCTTCGTTCTGCCAAGGGAATTGAGGTAAATAAGACGTTGAGATAATCTGCCATAGCATGTTGGCAGGGCAACAGGGAGGCATGGAAGAATGACCGCCACGAGACCGTCTCACACGATTGAGGCGCTACAGGAAAAGTACGAAAGCCTGGACAGGAAGATTGATTTCAAAGCGGAAGATGCAATAGACAGGGACTGCCTGCTGGCCTTCGAGTACGAGTACCCCGGCCAGGTCTCGGAGGTATCCATAGACAGCGATGAGTTTACCGCCCTCTGCCCTTGGACGGGCCTGCCCGACTATGGCACCCTCACCATTACCTACGTACCGTCGAGCCTGTGCATCGAGCTAAAATCGCTGAAGTATTACTTGCTCTCCTATAGAGACGTGGGCATAGTCCAGGAGCACGCAGCCAACCGTATCCTGAAAGACCTGGTTGCCCTCTGCCAGCCCAGGCGGATGAAAGTGTCCCTGGACTACAAGGTACGCGGCGGCATCCACACCAAGGTTTCCGTGGAGCATAACCATAAAGCAGGCCAGGGCTAACGCTAAAGAACACACCGTCATTCGGTTGTAGGCCGGGGTTCAGGCATGGCAGCAGTCCCTTCCCCCGTCGACGGGGGAAGGTTAGGATGGGGGTGATACCATCGCCTACTGCCCACTGCAGGTGACGGCTCCGGCCAATATAGGGGTGATACCCCCCACCTCAATCCTCCCCCGCAAGTGGGGAGGAGGTTGGATTTTCATAATAACGACGGTAGGCGCTCCCGCCGGGATATGGTATATATCAGGCAGATGGCCCTACCATGATGTCGCTGCCCTCCACCCGGACCTGGTAAACAGTCAGGGGTTCGGTGGCGGGAGGGGTCAGAGGTTCCCCGGACTTGACGCTGAAAGCGCTCCCGTGCAGGTAACACTCCACTTCCTCGCCGTCCAGGTCCCCCTCGGACAGAGGGATAAAGGCATGGGTGCACACCTCGCTCACCGCGAAGTAATCGCCATCCACGTTTGCCACCAGAATCCGCTCATCTCCCAATTCCACCAGCTTCATCTGTCCCGGGGAGAGTTCTTCGGTCTGGGCCACCTTGACAAAGTCCTCAGGCATAAAACGCTCCTTTTTCAGTCTGGGTCACGCATATCATATAGTGTCATGGCAACTGTCCAGGCTTGACGTGTCACGCCAGCTGCCGGAAGCCATTATTATTAATTATGGGAATAGCCAACTTCCTCCCCCCTTGCGGGGGAGGATTGAGGTGGGGGGTATCACGACTAAAGTGGCTAGTGCCAAGTGGTCAGTGGTATCACCCCCATCCTAACCTTCCCCTGTCAAGGGGGAAGGGACAGCTACCCCCTCTGCTGCCCTCTCTCAATCCTGGCCCAGGAGTCCCGCAGGGGCACCGTTCGATTGAAGACTAGCCTTCCGGCGGAAGAATCGGGGTCAACACAGAAATAGCCCTGTCTGAGAAACTGGTAGCTGATCCCCGGCCCCGCTCCCGCCAGGCCCGGCTCAACCTTGCAGGACGTCAGTACCTCCAGGGAGTTGGGATTCAGGTAGTCCTTGAAGTCTTTCCCATCCTCCACGTCGTTAGGGTCTTCGTTTATGAACAGGCGGTCGTAAAGGCGGACTTCCGCCTCCAGGGCATGGGCTGCCGAGACCCAATGCAGCGTCCCCCTGACCCTGCGCCCGTCTTTGGACATGCCGCCCCTGGAGTCCGGGTCGTAGGTGCAGTGCAGTTCCAGCGCCTCTCCCGTTGCCTCATCTTTGACCACGCCTACACAGGTCACGTAGTAGGCATTTTGCAGGCGGACCTCCCTGCCCGGGGCCAGGCGGAAATAGTTTTTCGGGGGGTCTTCGCGAAAGTCGTCCCTCTCGATGTATAGCTCCTGGGAGAATTGGACCTTCCTTGATCCCATGCTGTCGTCTTCCGGGTTATTCACAACCTCCATCTCCTCCGTCACCCCCTCGGGATAGTTGTCAATGACCACTTTGAGGGGATGCAGCACCGCCATGACCCTGGGCGCTCTCTTGTTCAGGTCCTCCCGGACGCTGTGCTCCAGCAGGGATATATCCACGGTGTTATTCCTCTTTGCCACCCCGACCCGCTCACAGAAGTTTCGGATGGACTCCGGGGTGTAACCCCGCCTGCGCAGGCCCGACAGGGTGGGCATCCTGGGGTCGTCCCACCCGCTGACATAGCTCCCGTCCACCAACTCCAGCAGCCTACGCTTGCTCATCACGGTGTAGTTGATGTTGAGACGGGCGAACTCGATCTGCTGGGGGTGGCGCTCAGCCCTCAGTTCGTCCAGTATCCAGTCGTACAGGGGACGGTGGTCCTCAAACTCCAGGGTGCAGATGGAATGGGTAATTTCTTCGATGGAGTCCGAGAGGCCGTGGGCAAAGTCGTACATGGGATAGATGCACCATTTATCGTCTGTTCGGTGGTGCTCCGCGTGGAGGATGCGATAGAGCACCGGATCGCGCATGTTAATGTTTGGAGACGCCATGTCAATTTTGGCCCTGAGAACGTGCTCTCCCTCCTCGAACCTTCCCTCTTTCATCCCCAGGAACAGTTCTACGTTCTCCTCTATAGGGCGGTTGCGATAGGGACTGTCCTTCCCCGGCTCGGTTAGGGTGCCGCGATACTGCCTGATTTCATCGGGGGTAAGGCTGTCCACGTATGCCCTGCCCTCCCTCACCAACTGCATGGCATATTCATAAAGCTGGTCGAAGTAGTCTGACGCATAATACAGGTGCTCGCCCCAGTCGAACCCCAGCCATTTCACGTCCTCTTTGATGGACTCGACGTATTCGGTCTCCTCCTTGGTGGGGTTGGTGTCGTCAAACCGCAGGTGGCAGACACCCCCATTCTCCAGGGCAACGCCAAAGTTGAGGCAGATGGACTTGGCGTGGCCAATATGCAGATAGCCGTTGGGCTCCGGCGGGAACCGGGTAGCGACCCGGCCATTGTGTTTGTTTGTCGTTTGGTCTTCCGCCACAATATCCCGTATGAAATCAGAGGGGGTAGGATCGGAGGTAGTCATGGTGTCTCTTCCCTTCAGGTGTTATGTCTAGCAGACCGCCGGGGATAATTCTAGCACAATACATCAAAGTCTGAGTATAGGAAACCCGACCCTTTCGGGTCCTTGCCAAAGTTGGCTTGTTTCAGGGAGCGCATACCCCACACCCTACCTGGATTCCCGCTTTCGCGGGAATTACCCATGGCCCTGTGGGCCACATACTGAGGATGAAAATGGCAGGGTTTCCCAACCTTCATTCCGGCGAAGGCCGGAATCCAGGGGTGCGGGGTGGATGACTTCCCCGCAATATCGGAGTCCAGGGCTTTAGATTCCTCGACTCGCTCCGCTCGCTCGGAATGACAATTACGGGGATGGTTGCTCGCTATTTTCATAATAATTGCCCATGCCCCTTATGTGCCCCATAAGGGGATGGAAATGGTACGGCCTCCTCACCGTCACTCCCGCGAAAGCGGGAGTCCACACCCCGCCCCTGGATTCCGGCCTTCGCCGGAATGACAGATGAAGTGAGCGTGGGGGATGGGAAGGGTATGAAGGGAGCATCACGGTGGGCAGCTATTTTCATGGTAATGACAATATGCGGTTTTTGGAACAATGGAAAGGCCCTGTGGCCCTTGAAAAGCTGGAGAACCGTGCGCTCGGCCCAATGGCCGATGGGGGTATGAGTATGTAAAATAATGATATGACCGGTGACATGAGCGACAACACCGCCTGGCACTACATACTTCATGCCGACCTGGACGCCTTCTTTGCATCAGTGGAGCAGCGGGACAACCCGGAGCTTCAAGGCAAGCCTGTGGTGGTTGGCGGGCCTACCGAGAGCCGGGGCGTGGTAGCGGCGGCTTCTTATGAGTCCCGCAGGTACGGCATCCACTCGGCCATGCCCATGAGGACCGCTTTCCGCCTCTGCCCCGACCTGGTCCGGGTCTCGGCGCGATTCAGCAGGTATCGGGAAGTCTCCCGCCAGGTGATGGACGTTTTCCGGGCAGTCACCCCATTGGTGGAACCCCTGTCCCTCGACGAGGCATACCTGGACATCAGCGAGCAGGCATCCCCGGAAAAGGCTCCGGGGAAAGCGCCGGTTGAAATGCCTGTGCCTGTTGAAATGAACATGCCCGTTGAGATAAATGAGGTGGCTGTCTCCCTCAAAGCCGGAGTTAGAGAGGAGACGGGCCTGGCGATTACCATCGGCGGCGGGACATCCAAGACGGTGGCTAAAATCGCCTCCCAGCTTGCCAAACCCGACGGCCTCCTGCTGGTCAAGCCAGGGGAAGAAAGGGAGTTCCTGGCTCCCCTGGACATAGACATGCTATGGGGAGTAGGCCCCAAGACGGCGGTGCTGCTCAGAAGGCATGGCATCAGCCTTATCGGAGACCTGGCTACCTGCGCGGATGCCTGGCTGCTTCAGAACTTTGGCAAGCGCGGCCCTGAGCTTAAAGACCGCGCGCTGGGAGTGGGAAACAGCCAGGTCACGACCCATAGAGATACCAAGTCGGTGAGCGCCGAGACGACTATGTCCACGGATGTGGACCGGGAGGAAGTCCTCATGGAGCACCTGGACTCCCTGGCCCAGAGGGTAGCCCAGCGCCTCCAAGCAAGCGGACTGAGGGGAAAGACGGTAGGAATAAAGCTCCGGCTGGCGGACTTCACCACTTTCACCCGCCAGAAGACCTTGCCCACCCCTACCGACGACCCGGAGGTGATTATTCACGTGGCCCGCGAGTTGTTCCGCCGGGAGATGCGGCCCGGCCTCAAGTACCGCCTCTTGGGGGTGGGAGTAGCCAACTTCCAGACGGACTTCCAGCTAGGGCTGCTGCCGTTGGGCCATTAGCACGAGCCACCAGGAATACCCCTATCCGTCGGACTCAACGGATTCCCGCTTTCGGAGACCTTTGCGTAACCGTCATTCCGGCGTAGGCCGGAATCCAGGGGGTGGTGTGGGTGACTCGCGACGACTGCCTGCCTCGTGGAACCCTGGATTCCTGCTTCCGCAGGAATGACGGTGGATGGGAGCTGCTGCCGTTGGGCCAGCCGTTGAATCGGTAAGTAGGCAGCCCTATTGGGACTCCAGATGGGCGAGGTATTGGGCCACGTAGTCCATGCCCACAAGGTCGCTGAAGGCCCCCATAAGCCTCTCGGTCACCGGACCGGGCACCTTACCGTCGCCCAGGGTCACGCCGTTGATGGAAGACACCGGGCAGATGCACAGGCTGGTAGAGGTCACAAAAGCCTCCTCCGCCGTGTAGGAATCGAAGAGGTCTATATCCCGCTCCTCCACCGGCATCCTGAGGCTCTCGGCCAACTCCAGCACCGTCTCCCTGGTGATGCCAGCCAGGACAAACTGCTCCCTGGGCGTCGCCACCACGCCGTCTTTCACCACGAACACGTTGGAGCCTCGGCCCTCGGCGAGGTTCCCATTCTCATCCAGAAGCAAGGCCCAGGCATTGGGGTCTTTCTCGTGGACTTCCAAGTCTCCCAGCACCAGGTTCAGGTAATTGTGGGTCTTGGCTCTGGGACTCAAGAACTGGGGCGGCGTCCGGGGGATGGAAGGAGTCATCAATGGCACCCCTTCCTTGTAGTAATGCGCCCGCCTTGCCAGGGGCAGGGGCACGCAGCCGACAAACACGGTGGGCTGCGGCTCGTCGCCGGGATGGGCAGGCTCGACGCCCCTGGTCACCCGCTGGGAGACCCAGTAGTCCTCATTTGGCCCCAGCAGGGGGATGTTGCTCTCTACCACCTCCATGGTCAGGTCCGTCATCTGCTCCCTGGTCATTCCCGGGTCCAGGCGCAGGTACTTGCAGGAGGTATACAGACGGTCTATGTGCTCCTTCAGCTTGAACACCCTGCCGTTGAAGGTGCGGGCCATGTCAAAGACCGCATCCCCCAGGGTGAACCCCCTGTCCTTGATAGATACGGAAGCCTGGCTCTCGGGAATCATCCGGCCATTGAGGTAAGCAGTCCTCTCTTGCTGTGCCATTGGTCCCTCCCTTCTGCCCTTTAGTAGGGGTGAGTTTTTTCGTCTCCTCTGTACAGCTATGGCTCCTCATGTGTTGGGTAGGCTAACCGGGGGATACGAAGTCCATCTCGAAATTATCCCACAAAACTAACATTTTTGCTGGACCGGTTTTCGGGATGAATACCATTCCAATTTAACGGCTCTATGGCTTATACTTGGGTTAGCACTGGTGAATTAGATTTCTGCTTCTACCCCCTCTGGGAGGCGCCTGATGCCCATAACTAACCTTGCCTTCACTAACGTAGGGCCATTCGACGATGTTGAGTTCACCTTTGACTCACAGGTCAACGTCTTCACAGGACCTAATAATTCAGGGAAGTCATCAGCGTTATGGGTGTTGGGAGATATTACGGTCCTTCCCTTTGCATTCCCAGAAAAACTGTTGAGAAAGGAAGAAAACGCTGCCTTTGAATGCCATTTTTGGGACGGCTCTGACCACGAGTTCAACGGACAGATACCGATTCACCCCTCACATGACGATAGCGATGAAGGTTATTGGACCACAGAGCGCTGGACGACCTGCATCAACTTCTTAAAGCTGATCGGATATTCAAAATTTATTCCTGCTTTGCGACGGAGTACCGATTTCAGGTCTCCGGGGCCTACAGTAATAGAGAGGGAACATGTTGATGCGGAGCGCCTGTTGAACTCGGGCGGCCCACAATTTCATATACAGCGTGGTGCCATAAGGCTAACTAGAAATATGTACGGCGTCGAGATAGGGAGAGACGTTGAATTAAGAAGACGACTTGCCTTAGTCTCCGCAGATGCCTCTCTAGTCAGCGACGAAGCTGTGATACAGAAAATTGTCGAACTGGACTACCGGGCTTACTTGAAGCGAAAACCGGAATTCCGCGAAATCATTGACGAGATCGGAGAGGTGGCTACTGAGATTACCAAGGGTTACCCCATCGAGTTCCACGGTGTGGATGAGGACGACAATGGTTTCTTCCCCATATTTTCCACACCGGATGGCCCCATGCCCCTCAATACTTTGAGCCAAGGCACCCAGTCCATTATCCAATGGTTGGCCCATCTGCTAATCGGCTATGCAGAGTACTACGATTTTCCCGAGAATTTGAGCGACTTGCCGGGTATCCTGATAGTGGACGAAATTGACGCCCACCTACACCCCTCCTGGCAGCAGCGTATCATTCCCAGCCTGACCCATCACTTCCCAAATCTCCAGATATTCTGCTCCACCCATTCCCCCTTGATGCTGGCAGGTCTCAAAACGGGACAGGTCCAACTTCTCCGGCGGGATGAAAATGGAAGGGTTACCGTTTCGAGAAACGAGGTGGACATAGCCGGCTGGTCGGCGGACGAAATCCTGCGCAACCTCTTGGGGGTGTCCGACCCCACCGATTTGGAGACCATTGGCCACTTGGAGAGACTCCAAGAATTGCGGAGCAAGGAAACATTGTCGCCAGAGGAGTCGGAGGAACTGGAGAGGTTGCGCCACACGGTTAGCCAGGACCTGCTGAGCGGCCCAATGTCCGCTCAGGTCGAACGATTTGCCGAGGAACTAAAGAAAGCTAGAAACGAGTCCAGCCCTCCAGGAAGACCACTTTCTTCCGACGGACCCCAAGAGACCACCGAAGGGCCCTGAGTGAATAATGCACTGGGTTAACCGCGGCCCTGAGCCGGATGGGGTAGGACAAGTCCGCGATCGTTACACACAGGGTTGGGTCCAACACTACCGGCATGGCGTTGGGCGTAGGCCGAGTGACACCCGATGGCGTGACTTCCATAATGACTTAGAACGAGCCTTTCACGGCCTTTGTGCCTACTGTGAGGAGATTTGCAAAGGAGAAGTTGACCATTTCCGCCCCAAGAGCCGCTACCCAGAGTTGGTCTATGCTTGGTCCAACTGGCTTTTTGCCTGCCACGACTGCAACCAGGCGAAAAGCGGGAGATGGCCTGCTGGAGGATACGTTGACCCATGTGCAAATTTCGGGCCAGCCCACCCTGAGCACTACTTCGATTTTGATGTTTTGACAGGGGAAATACTTCCCCAAAGGGGCTTAAGCCAAGGGCGCCGCGATAGAGCGCAAAAGACGATTACCAACCTTCGGCTTAATTGGCGGCATCATTTGAAAAAAAGACTTGAATGGCTCCTGCTGCTTTCTAGTTACATCTCGGAGGACCCAAGTGACGAAACCTCCGATATGAAGAGTATTCGTGACCATTTGGCGTCACGTGGTACGCAGTTGTCCAGCATCACACGGGCTTGGTTGTCTCAAAGAGGTTATCCCACAGACGATTGAGGTAAGCTGTCCTCTCTTGCTGTGCCATTGGTCCCTCCCTTCTGCTATATAGTCATTTACTGATACGGAATAGGCATCCCCCAGGCCAGGAACCCCAGCCCCCAACCCCTGGATTCCGGCCTGCGCCGGAATGACGTTGGGTAGAGGATGCCGCACCCTTCAGGGTGCGGTGTGTGTTGGGTAGGCTAACCTTGGAATACGAAGTCTATCTCGAAAAGGTCGTAGTGGGACTTGACCATATCCAGGCTGGCGTAGGTCCTCTGGGCTATTATATTCTGCCGGTCAACGTAGAGGCGAATCCCGCAGACATCGGCGCGGGACCCGGCGGCATCGTACACCCAGTTGTGCATCTGCCGGTACACTCCCCGGCGACGCCATTCCGGGAGAACGTACACGCTCTGCACCCACCAGAAGGTGGCATTGCGCCAGTCGCTCCATTCATAAGTAATCAGCAGAGACCCCACAACGCGGCCATCAGCCTCGGCTACGAGGTAGAACCCCTTGTCGTGGGCCTGGAAAACGGCCCCAACCCCCCTGGTCACCGTCTCCAAGTCCAGGGACTTGTTCTCCGTCTCCATCGCCATAGCCATGTTCATTTTCACCAGGGCATCCAGGTCGCCGGGGCCGGCCTCCCTGACGGTAATCTCTATCCGATTAGACATTCGCCATGTCCCTCCCCCCTTTGACGCCAATGTATCCCATGATAGAATGATACCACTTCTAAGAATACGGAGGCGAGCTATGGCATGGGAATTTGAAATGGTTGCAGGACCCTACAACCCCCGTCTGACCGAGGGTCCCGCCTGGGACGGCAAGGCTTTGCTTTTCACCCACATCCCGGCAAGCCGCATAATGAGCTATAACCCGGATACGGGGGACTGCTCAGTATTCCGGGAGAACACCAACCACACCAACGGCCTGGCTTTCGACTCGGAGGGCCGGCTGTACGGCTGCTGCTCCGGCGGGCGGTCCATCGTGAGGTTCGAGCCTGACGGCTCCACAACCACCATAGTCAACAGCCTGGACGGGCAGCCCCTGAACACGCCTAATGACCTTGCCATAGACAGGCAGGGCCGGATATGGTTCAGCAATCCCTGGAACGCCGGCAACATTGACCCCAGCGAGAATGAAATACCCGGACGCAACGCAATCATGCGGGCAGACCCCCAGCCCGACGGCACCTACACCTGCCGGCGCATGACCAACGATACGACGGGCACCAACGGCATCCTCGTATCCCCCGATGAGAAGACCCTGTACGTGATCCAGACCAACCCGGAACTTCGCGAGCTGAGGGGTTACGAAATCCAGGATGACGGCAGCCTGGGCCGGTTCACCGTGCTGCACCAGTTCGGACAGGACTACCGAGGCCCCCAGCGGGGCATAGACGGCATGTGCCTGGACTCCGAGGGGAACATTGTCGCTACCGCAGGGTCTTATATCAGCGGCCCCGGCCCCATGCTCTACGTCTGGGACCCCAGCGGTCGCGTGCTTGAGACTCATCCCATGCCGGTGGGGGTGGACAGCCCCACCAACTGCGCCTTCGGCGACGCGGACCAGCGCTCCATGTACGTCACCACCATCGGAGGCCACCTGTTCCGCGCCCGCAACACAGGGCGGCGGGGATGGATAATCTGGCCGCCCGTCCGGTAGCCTGGACTATCCGTAAAATATCCGGGCTGTTACCGCCATCATTCCTATGAAAATAGGCATCCCTCAAGCCGGAATGACGGTGGGGGTGCCATGTCAGGAGTCCCCTCTCCCCCAGGGAGAGGGCTAGGGTGAGGGAGCAGTCTTCTCTGCCCGGCTAACGGGCCTATCACCCCCATCCTAACCTTCCCTCATCGAAGGGGGAAGGTACTACTTACCCTGAAAATAGGCGATTTTCACTCCCTTACGTGTCCTTGGCAAGGACATGGGCAATTCCGGCGTAGGCCGGAATCCAGGGGCGGGGCGGTGGACTCCCGCTTTCGCGGGAGTGACGGATGATAATGTGAACTAGGAGGTATGTCCAAATGGCTGCTGCCATATTCGGAAGTGGCGAATACCGATACCAACCGGTGGAAGACTTCTTCAAGCGTCCCCGCAAGTGGCCCTTCGCGGACGGCGCCGACGTGGCCGTGGACAAGGACGATAACGTCTATGTGTTCTGCCGCGGCCCCTACGCTGCGGTAATGATATTCGACAAGGACGGAGACTTCCTGGACGGGTGGGGGAAGATAGGCGTGGACTTCAACACCCCTCACGGCCTCAGCGTAGGCCCCGATGGAGACATCTACACCAGCGACACGGGAGACCACACCGTCCGGCGGTGGACCAAAGAGGGGAAGCTGCTCGTCACCCTGGGAAGGCAGAATATCAATGCCCAGGAGCAGAGCGGTCAGCCCTTCAACCGGCCCACCCACCTGGCCGTAGCGTCCAGCGGAGACTTCTACGCCTCCGACGGCTATGGCAACTCCCACGTCCATTGCTTCGACCCCTACGGCCAGTTCAAGTTCTCCTGGGGGGGCCGGGGTCACGGCCCCGGGGAATTCGACACCATCCACAGCGTGTTCGTGGACCCCGAGGATAACGACAAGGTCTATGCCGCCGACAGGTACAACAACCGGGTGCAGTTCTTCACCTCCACCGGCGAGTTTCTGGGGGAGTGGACCGGGCTGGCCCTGGCCAACAGCGTCCGCAAGGGACCCGACGGCAATTTCTACGTGTCTCACCTTCACCACCAGGTAAGCGTACTTAGCCCGGAGGGTGAACTGCTGGCCCGGTGGGGCGACACCGAGCCGGAGGTGGAGGACGTCAACGCAGGCGGCGGGCTGGAAACTTCCCCCAGCCGCAATCCCATGCTCAGGGGCAGGGTAAGGAAGGAACCGGGAGCGGGGCTGTTCTGCGCTCCTCATGGGATGTCGGCAGACTCCCAGGGCAGCGTCTACGTGGCCGACGCGGGCGAGACCGTTAGCGGCCTGGACAGGGGAAGCCGCACCGTCCAAAAGTTCGTGCGGGTCAGATAAACGGCAAAGCCATGACACACCCTTCAGACGCATGATGTACATTGTCATTCCGAGGAGCGGAGCGACGAGGAATCTAAAGTCCACGCCTTCAAGCAGAGCTACGGCTTTAGATTCCTCACTCCGCTTCGCTACGTTCGGAATGACATAAACCCGAAATCTCAACTGCGCCAAGGTAAGAATGATGGATAAACGGCTAATGTGCATCACGCATCTTCAGGGTGTGGTGGCTATTGAGCCTTCACCTTTCAGGGCGCGGAATTCCCCACCACCGTCATTCCGGCGCAGGCCGGAATCCAGGGGTGGGGGGTGGCCTAGCCAGTAAATAGCCAGGCCATGACACACCCTTCAGGGTGTGGTGGAAAACGAAAAACAGAGCGCGGCTGAGAAGTGACCTGGGGGACACAAGAGGACGAATCAATAAAGAACAGAGGGGAGGGCCGTTCCGATGACAACGGGCGAAAAAATACGAGTCGGGCTAATAGGGGCCAATGCCAACCGGGGCTGGGGATCGGGGGCGCACGTACCCGCCCTTCTGAACCTGCCGGAGTATGAACTGACGGCAGTGTGCACCGCCCACAGGGAGACGGCGGAGGAGTCCGCCAGAAAATTCGGCGCTCGCCTGGCCTTTGACGAC
This sequence comes from Dehalococcoidia bacterium, assembly GCA_965219725.1. GTDB lineage: Bacteria > Chloroflexota > Dehalococcoidia > Lucifugimonadales > JAGWBF01 > CBDCOF01. Next base: position 236,542 of record CBDCOF010000002.1, read on the forward strand.
CACCGGGAGATGGTGGCCCACCCGGATATAGACCTGGTAACAGTGTCGGTGAGGGTGCCCTACCATTACGAGCTAACCACCGCGGCCATCAACGCAGGGAAGCACGTGTTCACCGAATGGCCCCTGGGAGTTACCCGCCAGGAGACCGAGGAGATGGCAGACCTGGCCAACGACAAAGGCGTCCGCACCATGATCGGGCTTCAGGGCAGGTGCTCCCCGGGACTGCTCAGGGTCAAGGAACTGGTGGATGAGGGGTACGTAGGTGAAGTGCTGGCCTGCAACCTGACGGCTTTCGGGTCCACAGGGCTTGACCGCACGTCGGACAGGGTATGGGCCAAGGACCGCAGTTCCGGGATAGGGGCGCTGCAAATCCAGTTCGGCCACTACATAGATGCCCTGTGCCTTTGCGTGGGCGAGATTGCCGAGGTGTCCTCGGTGGTGAGTACCCAGGTGCCCCAGTGGTATTTCCCCGACCTGGAGACCACTATGGACGTGACCACTCCCGACAACGTCCTGATGAGCGGCAGGCTGGCAAGTGGAGCAGTGGTCTCGGCCCACGTGGCTTCCATCCCCTGGCACGGCAGCGGGTCCAGGATCGAGATATACGGTCGCGATGGGACCCTGGTGTACTACGGCTCCCACATATCCCACACCCGGATCGAGGGCGCCAGGAGCGCTGATTCCGCCCTTCAAGAACTGCCCTTCCCGGACCACCTGGTATGGGTGCCCGAAGGGATACCCCAGGGCCAGCCCTTCAACGTAGCCCAGATGTACCGCCGCCTGGCTGAGGGCATCATCACCGGCGAGCCGGTAGAGCCCGATTTCGACTTCGCCCTGAAGCGTCACAGACTCCTGGAGGCTGTCCAGATTTCCTCCGACGAGGGCAGGCGGGTAGTGGTCTAAAGATTTTTCACCCTCGCGGGTAGTGGTAGGGACAGGTTTGAAACCTGTCCCTACGCAGCCAGCGCAGGCATTATCTCCCTAGCCGCCGTCCGCATCTGTTGGAGGAACTCCTCCTCGGACCCCGCCCGCCGGAAGAACATGCCAACGTGCTGTACCCCCATCTCCTTGATGGCTCTCAGGTCCGCCGTGACCTGTTCCACGGTGCCGGTGAGGGGTTCCCTCTGGCCGTCTTGCCCCTGGGCATTGGCGCCATCCCCGGATGTAATAGTAGTCCAACCCAGGGCAAGGATGGGAAAGTCTTCCAGGGAGCGGCCCTGGCGTTGGGCCTCGTCCTCCAGCATCGTCAGATAATGCTTCATCTCCTCTACAGGGCGAACGATGGGGAAATACCCGTCACCGTAGCGGACGGTCCGGCGGATGGCCGACCTGCTCAACCCTCCCACAAGCACCGGAGGCCGGGGGGTCTGGAGCGGCCGGGGGCCGGGATATAGCTCGTCCGCCTCAAAGTGCACGTATCGCCCGGAGAATTGGGGGCGCTCATCCATCCAGAAGGAGTTGAGGACCCGGAGCCACTCGTTGGAGACCCTGCCCCGCTCCTGGTAAGGCGGCGCCCCCAGGATGCGGTTCTCCGACTCCACGTGGCCCACTCCCATCCCCAGGATGAGACGCCCGCCGCTAAGCTGGTCTATGGACGCCAGGGAGCGGGCCAGGAGCACCGGATTGCGATAGGGAAGAACCAGGACGCCGGTGCCCAGGGCCACCTTGCCCGTCACGGCAGCCAGCCAGCCCAGGACTGTCAGAGGCTCGTAGAAGTGGGCAACCCGGTCTCCGGGAGGCCGCGCCGGGGCATCCACCACCCACAGGCCGGTGAACCCGGACTCCTCGGCCTCTATAGCCACTTCCTTCAAAAAACCTGGGGATGCCAGGGGGCCGGAATGGGGTATGAACACCCCCAGCTTCAGGCCCGGCCCCTGCCAGGCTATCCGGGAAGGTCTTTCAGAATCAGGCAAATTTTCCATCTTTTGCATCTCGCTCCTCTAAATAACTAGGGCGTGTTGACATTTCTAGCCATTACATACAAGTGATGGATGGCCCTCAATACCGTCATTCTCGCGAAAGCGGGAATCCAGAAGGCCGCACAATAGATTCCTGCTTTCGCGGGAATGACGGTTTGATATTTTCATGCGAATGATGCAATAGCTTCCCAAAATGTCAACAGAGCCTAATAACGTCAGGCCGGATAAGGTATGATTATATTATACGATAACGACGGAGTAGAGGGAGGCTGTTATGGCTAATCTGGATGACCTGCTGGCCCAGGTAGAGACCGGCAGGGACGAAATAATATCCCTGGAGCAGGCGCTGGTCCGTATCCCCTCGGTCAATACCGGCTTTATGCCTACAGGAGATGAGACACCCGTATGTGAATACGCCAGGGACAGCCTGGCCGAGGACGGAATTCAGGCCGAAATCCTGGAGTCCGCCCCCGGTCGGGGCAACCTTCTGGCCCGGCTCGAAGGCAGGTCGGGCCAGGCGGGCCTGATGTTCATGTCCCACACCGACGTGGTGCCTGTGGAAGACGAGGCCAAATGGCGGTTCCCTCCCTTCAGCGCCACCATAGACGGCGACCGAATCTATGGCCGAGGCGCTTCCGATTGCAAGGGCCTGCTGACGGCCCAGCTGATGGCCCTGCGCATCCTGAAACGCAACAACATCCCCCTTGAGGATAGCCTCATCCTGGCAGCTGGGGCCGATGAGGAGCACGGGGGGCGGTATGGCTTCGGCTGGCTGGCTGAGCATCACCCGGAGAAGATTTCAGCCCCCTTTGCCGTGAACGAGGGCGGAGGGAACACAATATCGTTGGGCCCCTCAAGCAGCGCCGACGGCGGGTTCGTCTATATCCTGGGGGTGGGAGAGAAGGGACGCCTTCAGGTAGAGATAGACATCAAGGGAACCAGCGCCCACGCCTCAACACCCTGGCAGGGCACCAACGCCCTGTACCGCCTGGGCCAGGTGGTGAAGCGGATTGAGGAGTACGAACCGGAGCGGGACACCTCCACCAGCCTTTTCAACTACCTGTCCACCTTCGCCATCGAGCATATACCTTCCCCTGAGAATATTGACGATATTATAGCCGAGGTACAGCCCAATAATCCCCGGCTGGCCTCCATGCTGCGAGCGCTGTCGCGTATGACCCTGACCCCTACTATGGTAAGAGGCGGCATCAAGTCCAACAGCGTTCCCGAGTCCATAAGGCTGACCAGCGACGTAAGGACCCTGCCGCACCAGGATGACGAATACCTGCGCCAGGAGCTCGGTGAGTTGCTGAAAGGGATTGAGGGCGTGGACTTCCAGATAGACTATATGGCTGTGCCCAACTCGTCACCCTTTGAGACCGATATGACCCAGCGCATCAAGTCCGCTACCGCCCGCGCCCTGGGACTTGAGGACAATGAGGTCCAGATGGTGCCTGCCATCAGCACCGGGTTTACCGATTCGCGGTTCATACGGCCTATGGGCACCATTACCTACGGGTTCTCAGGCTCCCATCCCGACGACGACTCAATGCTCAACTACGTGCATGGCACCAACGAGTCCATCGGTATAAAGAGCCTGATGAACGGCACCAAGGTCATGCTGGCGCTGGCCTACGACCTGCTGGCAGTGAAGTGAAGCCTGCCCCATACGAAGAAGTCCCTTCACCCTTGACGGGGGAAGGTTAGGATGGGGGTGATAGGCCCGTTACCCGGGACCGTCGCGCAGAAGAGACTGCCCCCTCACTCTAACCCTCTCCCTGGGGGAGAGGGGACTTGTGACATCGCCTCCCCACCGTGATGCTCCCTTCGCGCCTTTCCCATCCCCCACGCTCACTTTATCTGTCACTCCCGCGAACGCGGGAGTCCACCGCCCTACCCCTGGATTCCGGCCTCCGCCGGAATGACGGTGGGGCAGCGGTCGCTGCTCACCAACTCTATGCCGCACCCTGAAGGGTGCGGCATAGCCCACCACCGTTAGGGCATAATTACATACAGCATGTTCTGCAAGTCCATCCACTCCTCCCGCGCCTTCAGGAAGTCCTCTGTGGGGTAGGACTTGATGGCCTGGCCGCCCAGCCAGTTCAGCTTGATCTTTCCCCATCGCACCAGGTTCAGGGTCCTATCGTAGTCCATACCAACACAAGCCTTGGAGGTGATGAGGGATGCCTCCTTGCTGAACATCTTGGAAAGGTCCAGGGGGACCACTCCCCTGTCGTGCAGGGTGCCCACTTTAACTATCCGCCCGCAGGGTGCCAGCATGTCCACAAACAGGCTGTAGTTATCGGCGTCACCCGCGGCTTCCAGGATGGCATCAGCCCCGATGCCGCCCGTCTCCTCCATCACAACCTCGTTAACATTCTCCCGGGCAGGGTCAACCACCACGTCCATGCCCAGGTCCTGGGCAGAGCGCCGGGCCAATTCACGGCTGTCAACGGCGATGACCCTGGCGCCACAGACCTTGGCAGCCTGGGCGCAGAAGGTCCCTATCTGCCCCACCCCGAAGATGACCACCGTCTCCCCGGGCCGCACCCTGGTCATTTTCTCAACCACGTGGACCCCTATGGCGGCGGGCTCCACCATAGCTGCCTCGTCCATAGTCATATCGTCGGGGATGGGGTAGGCCAGGGCTGGGGGGACCACCATGTAGTCGGCGTAGCCCCGGAGGCTGACGTGTTCTCTGGGATAGGGGCAGTTGTTCTCGAAACCGGAGGTGCAGAACCGGCACTTCTTGCATCCCATGATATGCAGCACGGCGACCCGGTCTCCGGGCTTGCAGGTGGTGACGCCGGCGCCCACCTCCTCGACCACTCCCGCCACCTCGTGTCCCCGGCCACCGGCCAGGGGTATGCTGCTGAGTTGGGCCGGAGTCAGGTGCTCTACAGGCTCCTTCTCAATGGCCTTCTCCGAGCCGCAGAACCCCACCGAGTTTATCTTGACCAGGACCTGCCCGCTCCCAGGCTCCGGGGTAGGGGCATCATCCAGAGTCCACCTGGACTCTCCGTGCCAACTCCAGACTCGATTGGGCATCTCATTCCTCCTGCCTGATTGAAATTGAAACTGGATTTCCGCCTTCGCGGGAATCACCATGGCCTTGTCAGGCCACGTAAGGGGATGAAAATGAAGGGCAGTCTTCCACCTCGTCATTCCGGCGTAGAGCCTGCCCCGTACCCCGATACGGGGCCGGAATCCAGGGGTATGGGGTGGGTGACTCGCAATGGCCGCCTACGTCGCGGGACCCTGGATTCCTGCTTCCGCAGGAATGACGGTGGGTGGGGTATGCCACACCCTGAAGGGTATGGTCGGGGAACCTGGCGCTGCCTATTTTCATAATAATGACGGCTGGCCTCTAAACCGTCACTCTCGCGAAAGCGGGAGTCCACGCCCCACCCCTGGATTCCGGCCTGCGCCGGAATGACGGTGGGGCATGGGGTAACGGGGCCGTTTCACGCCCCGGGAGTCCCGTTGGAGCCTGGGGATTGTTCCGATGTCTTGACCCCTGGCAGGCTCTTGAGGGTGCCCAGAAGGTCCACCCCTGTCAGGGACTCTACCACAGCGGGAATCTGGGCAATGATGTTGGTAACGTCGTTGGTTACCCGGCTGGCTCCCATTCCGGAGGAATCGCCGCCACCGCCGCCGCTAATCATTACGATCCGTTCCGTTTTGGCGAGGGGCTGGGCCACAGCGTTGGCGACCTCGGGAAGGGTCTGAAAGAGCTGCTCGATCAAGGCGGCTTGGCCGTACTCCTTCCAGGCGTTGGCCTTCTCGTGCATCGCTTCGGCTTCGGCTAGACCTTTGGCCCGGATAGCATCCGCCTCGGCTTGCCCCCGCAGGCGGATGGCCTCAGCTTCGGCCTCGGCCTCGGCCAGGACCCGGGCTTTTTCACCCTCTGCGATAGTCTCTACACGGAAACGCTCCCCCTCCGCCGGTCTCCTCACCGTGGCGTCCAGTTCCTGTTCCATGCGGAGGACCTCCTCGTGTTCCACTTGGACCTGCTTTTGCCGTTCCACCACCTCTACCTGAAGCTCCTCCTGCCGGATATCCTGTCTGGTCTTGGCTTCCTGAAGCGTATAGGCCAACTCCGCTTCAGCCCTGCGGGCGTTGGTTTGCTGATCGTAGGAGGCTTTCTGGAGGAAAAAATCCCGCTCCGCCTCGGCGATGGCGGTGTCGGCTGAGAACCGGGCCGCCTCAGCCTCCTGGTTTGCCCGGGCGGCCCGTATTCTGGCGTCCCTATCTGCGTCCGCCTGGGCTACAGCCGCGTCCCGCTTCACCTCGGCGGTGCGGGGCACTCCCAGGGCATCCAGATACCCTTGACCATCCTGGATGTCCCGAATGGTGAAGCTGACAATCTCCAGGCCCATGTTATCCATGTCGGTGGAGGCCACCTCCAGCACTCGTCGGGCGAAACCCTCCCGGTCCTGGTATATCTCTTCCACTGTCATGGTGCCCAAGATGGCGCGTTGGTTCCCCTCCATAGTTTGAAGGGCGATCTCTTCTATCTCCTCACGGCGTCTCCCCAGGAACTGCTGAGCGGCCTTCAAGATAGACTGGGTATCGCCCGCTGTTTTAACCTTGACTTGGGCCACACCGTCCACGGAGATGGCGATCCCTTCCTTGGTATAGACCCTGTTGGTTGATGGGGTCAGGGTCATTACCTCTAGGGAAAGGACCTGCACCCTCTGGATGACGGGTAATACGAGGGCCCTCCCTCCCACCACAACTCTGGGCTGTCTGCCCTGGCCGGATATAATCAGGGCCTGGTTTGGACCCGTAGTATGGAATCCTGCCATAGTGCACCCCCATCTGTAGAGTTTTGTCGCCATATTCTTGAGTTGTACAGCTATTGTCCCTCAACTGGCTTGGAGCTAACCGGCGCGTTGCTGGTCGCTCAGCCTTTGGCTTTCTCGAAAGGCTTGCACATTAACCGTGGCTTTCCTCATGGGTCCTCAGATGATACCCTGGATACCTTGAGCACTCCTCCGTAAACTCCTACTACTCGCACATTCTCTCCTTCCCTTATGGGACTGCTGAGGTCCGTGGTAGCGTCCCATTCCACCCCGTCCACCAGCACCCTGCCCAGGGGCGTCAGGTCCGAGACAGCTATACCTAGCTGCCTGGCCGCCTCTCCTTCTGGACCGGACATATATCCCGTGGACGATCCGGTAGGACGGGAGAGGAACCGGAAGGACACCATCCAGGCAACTATCAAGCCGGAGACACCCCCAATAATCCACAGACTTACCTGGATGTCGGTATCCGGGATGTCCGGCGTGCTGAAGAGGCCGCCAAATAGGAGCAATGCGCCCAGTACCAAAGCGATTATACCCCCAAGGCCAAAGATTCCGAGACCCGGCTCCTGCATCTCCAGGAAGAACATAATCATGGCAAACATGACCAAGCCAACCCCAAGCCAGTTGACGGGTAAATGGCCCAGGCCCAGGAAAGCCAGCCCCAGGCAGATTACCCCCACTACGCCGGGTCCGATAAACCCTGGGGTTAGCAGTTCTGCCAGGATAGCCAAGCCGCCAATGGTCAGGAGTAGGAAAGCTAGGTTGGGATTGGTCACGACGTTGAGGAAAATTTCCAGGAGCGTCGGTTTTATCTCACGGACCGCCAGGTCCCGGGTTTGCAGCGCCACAGGCCCCCGGGCGGTTTGTGCCGTTCTTCCATCAAGCTGGGCTAACAGGTCGTTAATGTCCTTGGCGGTGAAATTCACCACATTTAGCTCGATGGCCTCACTGGCAGAGTAGGACCGGGCCTGGGTGACAGTCTCTTCCAGGGCTTGAGCGTTCCGGTTTCTGGACTGGGCGATGCTCCTGATGAAAGCTCTGGTATCCTCGTTGATTTTCTTTGCCAGGGTGGAGGGTATGTCCTGTCCCCCAGCGGCTACCGGGGAGGCGGCCCCGATGTTGGTGCCGGGGGCCATTACTGCAAAGTTGGCCGCAGCGGTGATGAAAGTGCCTGCCGAGGCCGCTCGCGCCCCGGGTGGCGACACGTAGACAACTACCGGGATTTCGGATCCGAGAATCGCTTCCACCATATCTCGAGTGGAACTCAACAAGCCTCCGGGGGTGTTGAGTTTTATCACCAACAACTCTGCTCCCTCATCCACCCCCTTGTTGATACTGCGAGAGAGATACCGGGCGCTCATGGGGTCTATAGCCCCGTCTATATTCACAACCGCCACGTGATTGCCGGCGGAAAAAGCCGGCGACGCAGCGCACCATGATATAAGCAGCAAGGCAAAAAGGAGAGAAATAGCCGGTTTGCGATACATGTATAGCTCTCCCTCCTAATTCTCTTCTCCTCTTCGCGCAACACGATGATGGCCCCCGCATCCCTGGTGACTGGGCGACTGCTTAATCCTACTGGGTAAGTCCTATCTGTTGAGATTTCCCGCGAGATTGCCCACGTAGGGACAGGTTTCAAGCCTGTCCCTACAGGTGCGCGGGCGCACGGTTACGCAACCCGCAGGCCGGCTGCTATCAGCTGCGTACAAACTTCTGAATGCTGCGCCCCCCTCGGTCCAGGCCGGTCCAGGACTCGCTTACCTCAGCGACATAGATACTGCCCTCGGAGTCCACGGCAATCCCATGAGGAGCACAGAACAGCCCAGGGCCGGGCTCGTGGGTCACCTTACCCGTGAGCATTGGGTTCCTGCTGGGAGATGTGGGCAGCCCGGAGCCTATGTTGCTGTCGTCCAGTTCCACGCCCGTGTCACCCCATCGGGCCAGCAGTTCACCCTCGGGGCTGAGAACGCTAATCCGGTGGTCCAGCTCTGCCACGTAGAAGTTGCCGTCGGTGCCTCTGCGCACGCTGTTGGCGAGGTTCAACCCCGTCCACTCTCCCAGGAACTCGCCCTGGGGGGTGAAGAACTGTACCCGGTTGTTATAGCGGTCTGCCGCATAGACTTTATCCCCGTCTTGATAGTCAACAAAGACGCTGTGGATGGTGTCGAACTGCCCTGGGCCGCTGCCGTGGCCTCCCCAGGAGAATTTGTGCTGGCCGTGGGCGTCGAAGCAGTGGATATGGGAGTTGCCGTAACCATCGGAGGCGTAGTAGTCGCCATTGGAAGCGACGGTGAGGTGGGTCGGCCTGTTGAAAGGCTGCCCGCTCTGCTCAGGGGCGTTGATATAGGGCCTCCCCATAGTGAGGAGGAGCCTGCCTTCCCTGGTCCAGCGCCGGACGGTGTGGTCTCCCGTGTCACTGGTGAAAACGTCTCCATCGGGGCCGACGGTAATGCTGTGGGGGACGGAGAACTCCACTCCGACCCGGCCCCATCCATCCAGGAAGTTGCCGCTCTTGTCGAATATCATGACCGCAGCCAGGGGGCTGCGACAGAACACATATACATTGTCGTCCTTATCTACGGCCACGTCGGTGCCCTCTACGAAAGGCCACTTCCTGGGACGCTTGAAGAAGCCGTCAATGACCTGGTAAGTGTAGTTCCCGCTACCGAATGTAGTCATGCAGGTACACCCCCTTATCCGAACCTTTTTCTATTCAGAAATAACCACCCAGTATAATTATCATAATTATAGTGTGAAGCAAGTCTAACAGGTATGCCAGCCGATGTGAAGGGACTTCAAGTTTAGGCTTGACACGGGATTGCAGTTGTGATAATTTTCACTGAGTCTTTGAACCCTCCTGTACCTGTAATTTCATACGGTAGACTGGTGAGGGGGTAAACGTTAGATGCCACCTGATAAGCCTGAAATAGACCCGGAGGCGATCAACAGCTTGCTCTGGTCTCAAATAGGAGACTGGCTGCACTGGTTTTGGGCTTATGCTTTCTGCATAGTAATCCTCGCATTCACCTTCCTCATCGCCCATGCCATAATACCCTCTCTGGTGTCCTCCGGGCATCTGCCAAGAAGTTTTATGAATATCAGACGGCCCATGTATATAGGTGTGTTCATCTTCATGGGACTGGCTATGCTCTTCCTGACGTGGACGGTAAACAATACGTACCTCTTGGAGAAGCTGTATAACCGATTTTGGATATAAGCTGCCGACTCCGGCAAGGAAAGCCGGGGTCGTTTCATCTCAGAAAACTCAAGTAGGTGTGGGCGCGACTTCATGCCGATAAAACCGAGTCTCAAGCTGGCGTTTCTGGCCATGGGCGGCCTGGTAGGGGGGCTAGTAACTGTACTGGTGCTCATCTACATACTTACCGCCTGGTGGTCTCTGCCCTTGTTCGGCTTCAGCGCAGGCGGCCCGGACCAGCCCATAGATTTCCCCCACTCCGTCCATGTCCAGGAGAACGGAATCCAGTGCGAGTTCTGCCACCGGAGCGTGACCATAGGAGATTCCGCTACAGTGCCCGCCGTGGAGCAATGCCTGTTCTGCCACACTACCATAACCGGCCAGGATAACCCGGAGATAGCCAAGCTGCTTGAACACGCAGGGTTGAGCGCCACCGGAGCGCCCGACGAGTCCATAGAGGCACAGCCCATAGACTGGGAACGGGTACACCGGATGCCTGACCACGTGCAATTTGCCCACGAACCCCATATCAGGTATTTCACAACCCAACCCGACGGCATCCGGCAGGCGCTCGAAAGGGCTGATGATAAGGGGATACCTATAGCCGACCGCTCCAATCCCCAGATGTCGGAGCTTGTAGAGGCCACCTGCACTATATGCCACGGCAAAGTAAGGGAAATGGAAAAGGTGAAACAGGAGCGCAGGCTTAAGATGGGTGACTGCGTGGACTGCCACAGGGACAACGATGCACCCACCGATTGCACTACCTGCCATTACTAGGGGTGTTATGAAGCTATCGCGACGAGACTTTCTTAAATGGGCCGGCCTATCGGCGGTGGGGGCTGTCGCATGTAACGTGTTCGACGACCGGGAGATGACAACCCAGAGTCCCCTCGCCATGCCCGAAGACCTGGTTACGGGCCAGACTAACTGGTACGCCACCCTGTGCAACCAGTGCCCTGAAAGAGAAGGGATATATGTCCGCGTCACCGAGGGAAGGGCCAAAAAGGTCCGGGGCAGCCCCCTCTATCCCACCAACCAGGGCAAACAGAGCGCCCGGTGCGAGGGCGGACTGCAAGCCCTCTATCATCCCAACCGCATTGCCGGGCCTATGATACGTCCCGCCGGCGGCTCAAGGGGCGAGTTTGTCGAGACCACATGGGATAATGCACTGGCTGAACTGGAAAACCGGCTGAGAGGGATGGATGACCCCAACGCCATGATGATGATAACCGAGCCCCTGCGGGGCCACCTGGGGCTGGTGGCAAACAGGTTTGTGGACACTTACGGGGGTAGGCACCTGGCGTTTGAGTCTATGGAGCAGACCGGGCTGAGGACCGCTATGAAGGACCTCTTCGGCCAGGATACCCTGCCCAACTTCGACGTAGAAAACTCACGCTACCTCCTCTCCTTCGGCGCCGACCTTCTCTCTACCTGGGTCTCGCCGGTACGGTACTCTCGCGGGTACGGCGAGTTTCGCAGCAGCATTGGAAAAGAGCGTGGCACCCACGTCCACGTAGACCCAAGGTACTCCGTAACGGCGGCGAGCGCCGACGAGTGGATACCCGTCAGCCCGGGAAGGGAGGGCATCCTGGCCCTTGCCATAGCCTATACCCTGGTTGAGGAGGACCTGGCCGACCCGGAGGCAGTGGCAGCTATGAGCGGCGGCGCAGGCAAGGACGCCCTCCTGTCCGCCCTGGACCCCTTCAGGCCCGAAAGGATCGTGTCCAGCAGCGACCCCAACTACGTAGGCATCCCCGAAAGGATTCGCGGGGAGGACGCCGCCCACATCATCAGGAGGGTTGCCAACGAGTTCGCCACCAGGAGTCCGGGGCTGGCTATCGGCGGGGGTGAGGCGGGGGCGCACACCAACGGCCTCTTTAACCTGAAGGCCATTTTCGCATTGAATTACCTGGTGGGCAGCGTTGGCAAGAGGCCGGGGCAGGGGGGTGTAGTATTCAATCCCCCGTCGCCCTTGGACGAAGCGCCGGCCTCCCCACCCTACGGCTCTATGGACAACTGGGCGGAGGTGTCGGAAGAACTCCGGTCTGGCGAGGTCCAGGTGCTCATGGTGCGAGGCGCCAATCCCGTTTACGGCCTTCCCGACGCGGTGGGTTTTCGCAGGGCAATGGTATGGCCCAGCAGTAATTTGTTTGTAGTCAGCTTCTCCAATTTCATGGACGACACTACCCAGATGGCGGACCTGGTCCTGCCCGACCGGGTGTACCTGGAGGACTGGGGGAACGACATACCGGAGCCGGGACCGGGGTTCCAGGTGGTAGGTATGCAGCAGCCAGTGGTAAATCCCCTGCCTGAGATGGACCCCCGCAGCTTCCCCGATGTCCTTCTGGACATATCCCAGAGATTGGGCATGGACGACGGCCTGCCGGATACCTTTGAGAGGGTATTGAGGGAGGCGTCGAACAAGCTATTCGACCTCCAAAGGGGATCGCCGCAGGGAGGGTCCGATGAGGCTCCCACCACGACGGCCTTCTGGAATAAGCTGCTTCAGCAAGGCGGCTGGTGGGACGAGAAGAGCTTTTCCACCGATGCGCCTCCGGGCCCGCCCGACCTGGTGGAAATGGTGCAGCAGGGCGACCCAAGGCCGTCCTTCAACAGCCCATCATCGGGGAGCAATGTCTTCTATCTCGTTCCCTTCCTTTCCAACTCCCTTCTGGATGGCCGGGGGGCACATATCCCCTGGCTACAGGCAACCCCCGATCCATTGACCTCGGTCACGTGGCAGACGTGGATAGAGATTAACCTGACGACGGCCAATCGCATGGGCCTTCAAGAAGGGGACGTGGTCACGGTCTCGTCCACCGAAGGCAGCATTGAGGCCCTGGTCTATGTCCATCCCGCCATGCCTCCCAACGTCGTGGGCATACCTGTGGGCCAGGGGCACAGTCCGGGCCTCCGGCCTATGGAGTATGCTACCAAAGACGGAGAGCGTCGAGGCTCCAGCCCCACCTCTATCCTGGCTGCTGAGCGCGACGCCAAGACGGGCGCTCTGGCATGGGCGGCCACGCGGGTAGAGGTACAACCCACAGGGCGGAATGAAAGAGTCTCCAAGTGGGAGGGAATAGTGCCCTCGTATCCTATAGGTTCAACGGGAGAAGACATAGTGCAGGTGACCAGAGGAAAGTAGGGCTTTGCTGTTCACTACCCCATGACCCGCTCAGCACCTGATTGACGTGACGGGCCAACCGATGGGATAGTGACAGGTAATTAAAGGATAGAGCTTGGGGCCCGCGCCGGGCAATATATGAGGAAAGGTGTTCGTCAATGGCACAGCGCAAACCACACAAGTGGGGAATGGTAGTAGACGTAGATAAGTGCACGGGTTGCCAGGCATGTGTAGTGGCCTGCCAGTCGGAGAACAACATCCCCATCAATACGGAAGACCGGTTCCACGAGCGCCGGGCGATGGAATGGATACGCGTCGAGCGCTACTGGGAAGTGCCATTTGAGTACCGGGACAAGCCCGAGGAAACCCCTTTCCAGGACGTGAAGGCGAGGTTCATTCCCATCATGTGCCAGCACTGCGAGAACGCGCCCTGCGAGCCTGTATGCCCGGTCTTCGCCACCTACCACAACGACGAGGGCCTCAACGTGCAGGTCTATAACCGTTGTGTGGGCACCCGCTATTGCGCCAACAACTGCCCTTACCAGGTGCGCTTCTTCAACTTCTGGGAACCCGTCTGGCCCAAGTCGCTGAGGAACCAGCTAAACCCCGACGTGACGGTCCGCAGCAGGGGTATCATGGAAAAGTGCACCTTCTGCGTGCAGAGGGTACGACGGGCCGAGCGCAAGGTTGAGGGACAGGAAGAAGGCACCCTGACCGACAAGGAGTTGGCAGCTGGCAACTTCTATCCCGCCTGCGTCCAGGCATGTCCTACCAACACCCTGGTCTTTGGAGACCTGGACGACCCGGACAGCCAGGTGTCCAAGCTCAAGGACGACCCCCGACACTACACCCTCTTGGAGAGCCTGGGCACGGACCCCAATGTCATCTACCTGAAGAAGATAGACCCTCACCATGAAGGGAATGAGGCTCATGGATAGGGCCAACGGTAACGGTCATTCCTCCACCGCCACCTCGATGGCGGTGGGCCTTACACCTCAGGAAGTCACCGACAACCTGAGCAGGAAGGTCTATTCCCTGGACCGCAGGTTCTTGATGGCCCTGGGCGTCCTCGGGATACTTTTCATCCTGGGCGTAGTGGGGTTCATAGCCCGGGCTGTGGGCGACGGCTTCTCTGACGCCGCCCGGCCCCAATGGGGCTACTACGCAGCCATGTTCGGCTTCCTACTGGTCACGGCAGGGACCGCTCCCCTGGCTGCCATAGCCTTCCGGTGGACGAAGAACCACTGGCGGCGGCCCTTTTCCAGGGCTTCCGAGATGTATGCCCTGGTTGGAATACTTAGCATCCTGTGGTTCATCCCCATGATGTTCTTGCTTCCCGGAATAGACCTCAACGGCGACGGCCTCTTTGAGTTGGGCACGGACCGGAGGACGATATGGTTTGAAGGCCCGATGGGAGCGCCCCTGTGGTGGGATATGCTGGCAGTAATAGGCCTGGTGGTGTGCGGCCTAGCCTTGCTCTGCGTTTCGGCGCGGCCCGACATGGCCGAGGTGGGACGGCGAGGCTCAGGCTTCAGGGCCGGCCTCATGCGGATGATGGCTATGGGATGGCAGGGCACAAAGCAGGACTGGCACCGCCAGAAGGCTTTTATAGTGGTGCTGGGCGCCTTCTACTTTATGATGCTGGTATTCGTCCACATGATTGTCAGCCTGGACTTTGCCCTTAGCCTGGTGCCCGGCTGGAAAGACTCCATCTTCGCCCCACATCATGTCCTTACGGGTTTTCAGGCCGCTTCCGGGACCATGCTCGTCACAATGTTCATCATGCGCAACTGGGGCGGCTATCAGCAGTATATCGGGCTGGACCCCTTCTGGTCCTTTGCCAAGGTGCTGCTGGGCCTCACCCTCCTGTGGGGCTACTTCTGGTTCTCCGAATTTATGACCTTCTGGTACGGGCGAGACCCCACGGAGCTGAGCGTCATCAAGCTGGTGATGTTCGAGTCCTACAGGACGGTGTTTTTGCTGAACCTCTTCTTCAGCTTCGTAATACCCTTCTTCATCCTCCTGTGGAACGGGCTGCGCCAGAGCATCATCGGCCCAACCATTGCCGGTGTGTCGGTGATAATAGGCGCCTTCTTTATGATGGTCCGTATCTATGTGCCGGCTTTCAACATACCCCAGGAAAACCTGGGCGCCCACTCCATTGCGGAGTTTGAGTCCGGGCTTGCCCCCATCGCACCCCAACTGCTTCCCGTAACGCCGGACGTGTGGGACGTGTTCATTATCCTGGGAGGCATAAGCGCAATAGCCATTATATTCCTCCTGGGCACGAAGATAATCCCTGCCATGTCCATCTGGGAGACGAAGGAAGGGTTGCTCTATATAGTGTACCGGCAGTTTATGAGGGGCCGTTACCTGGTCCTGGGGAAGCCCGAATAGTATCAGATATTAGCCATACCAAAAGTGACAGAGGAGGCGTCAATAAGGGGGTTGGCCCTTTTCCGTCATTCCCGCGAAAGCGGGAATCCACCACTTGGTACACTGGACTCCTGCTTTCGCAGGAGTGACGATGGGTGGTTTTCACATACCTCTAAGAGTCTAGGGAGCCAACCAACGAGAGGCTAGGAGATGCAATGCAGGAAGGCAGAACCCTAAATGACAGAGAGATAAACCGGGGCCTGCTGAATACCCTTTTCGAGAACCGCTTGTGGTATTGGGGGACCATCGTTGTGCTGGCCCTCATCGTGCTTGGGGCCATGTGCGCCGCCGGGTACATGTTCAACAAGGGCTTGGGAGTCACAGGGCTGAACCGCCCCGTGATGTGGGGGTTCTTCATCACCAACTTCGTGTTCTGGATAGGCATCAGCCATGCCGGAGTCATGCTCTCGGCGATCCTGCGCCTCTCCAAGGCCGAGTGGCGTCGTCCTGCTACAAGGGCCGCCGAAGTCCTGACGGTGTTCTCCCTGATGACTGCCATGCTCATGCCTCTGCTGCACACGGGACGGCCCTGGAGGATTTTCTACTGGGTCTTCCCCTACGACTGGGCTCGCGGGATATATCCCGATATCCGCTCCGCCTTGATCTGGGACCCCAGCGCTGTGTTCACCTACCTGTCATCCAGCATCCTCTTCGTCTATGTCGCCCTTATCCCCGACCTGGCTGTAATCCGAGACAGGTCCAGTGGTATCAGGAGGCTAATATATGGCATCCTGTGCCTGGGATGGCGGGGCACCTCCCGGCAGTGGAAGCTGCAAATTATAGCCGGAATCCTGCTATCCGCTCTCATCCTGCCGGTGTTCGTCTCAGTGCACAGCATAGTCTCCTTCGACTTCAGCATGGCTATTGCGGTGAAAAGCTGGCACTCCACCATATTCCCTCCCTACTTCGTCATAGGAGCAGTACACTCCGGAGTAGCTGCGGTGGTCATTGTAATGGCCCTAATGCGGTGGTTCTTCGGGTGGTATGAGTACATAAGGCCGGAGCACTTCGACGCCCTGGGCAGGCTTCTCATCGTGGTAGCGACGGGGTGGTTCTTCTTCTTCGTAATGGAGTTCCTCTTCGGACTCTATAGCCTGGAGGGGGATGAGATAGCGGTGAAGGACTTTGTGACTGCCCAAGCGCCCTGGAGCTGGTGGTTCATAACCTTCGTAGGGACCACCTACTTTATCCCCGTTGGGATGTGGCTATTCAAGAGGATACGGCGCAACCCCATGCTGATGGTGATTGCCTGTGTCTCCGTTAATATAGGGATGTGGCTGGAGCGATTCCTGATTATCGTGCCCGGCCTGGCGCAAAAGCAGACCCTAAGCCAGGTGTGGTACACTTACGCTCCCAGCGTGGTGGAGATAGTGATAGTCATCGGCACCTTCGCTCTGGTCTCTATGCTGCTTCTGCTGTTTGCGAAGGTATTGCCCCTGATCCCCTTGTATGACATAAAAGAGGGTGAAATCCTCAGATCGAAGATTCAAATTGGCCGGAGGACGGTGCCGGCAGTTATAAGAGAAGACTGATAAAAGTTCGGCGAACAGTCCCATACGCGGGAAATGAGAAAACGGCAGCTGACTTAGGAGGGTGGAAAAAGTGGCTAAACGTGGAATCCTGGGCTTATTCACCGATGCCGAATATGCGGCTGAGGCCGGCGATGCCCTTCAGGACATCGGCTTGTCCAATGAGGACTACGACTTCCTGACCGGCGCTCCATACCCGGAGGGGGCCTTTGGCGAGCGGCATACGACCCACCGCCTGTACGCGTTCCCCTTCGTAGGGGCCCTTTGTGGACTGACGGCGGGCATATTGCTCACTTCCATGACGCAGATGGCCTATCCACTGGTCACTGGAGGGAAGCCCATCCTCTCTCTGCCGCCTATGGCTATTGTCACCTACGAAGGCACTATGCTGGGGGCCATCCTGTTCACCGTCCTTGGAATCATCTTCGAGTCCAGGCTTCCCAGGATCGGTGTTGGCCTCTATGATGACCGCATCACCGAAGGCTACATAGGCGTCTTGGTGTCCTGCGAAGATACGCAGGTGGACGGGGTGGAACGAGCCCTTACCCAGGCGGGCGCCGTTGAAGTAAAACGCGGAGAGTCGGCGTGAGCAGGTTTTTTCGCTCTGAGCAGCAAGCCGGCCCGGCAGGGGACGACGAGGTGGCCCAGGCCGCCCGTCGGGATGCCGGCGGCAAAAAGAGGCTGTTTGGCCTATCAATCAAGCGTAGGATAGGCCGGCCATACGTGCTTGCGCTGCTTGTGCTGGTAGGCGTTCTCGCGGTCGGCTGCGCCAACGGGACTTACCCCCTGGACATTTTCTATGAGATGCACTACCAGCAGTCCTACCAGTCCCACGAGCCGCCCCGCCTAACGGCTCCGGCAGGGTCCGTGCCCATAACCGGGGTAGGTCTCGCCCTGGCGGAGAACCCTATCCCGGGTGAGCGGGTAGACGAGGGCGCCGGGCTCTTCGTAACCAACTGCTCCTTCTGCCACGGCCTTAGCGGAAGGGGAGACGGGCCGGTGCTCCAGACCATGATAAATAATTACCCCTTCGATGAGGGAACAAAAGCCGGCTATCAGGCTCACCCTGCGCTGAGTCCCGATTTGACATCAAGCGAGCTACCCACCCACGCCGCCGGGGATGCAACCAATGATGCGATATTGTACACCTGGATTACAAATGGGGCGACGGTGATGCCCGCTTTCAGCAAGCTCTTGTCAGTGGAGGAGCGGTGGCTGCTGGTCAACTACATCCGCTCCCTCCAGCAGAATTAGCGGCGTGTTGACATAGCCCGTGTAATTGCCCCTGTCATCCTTTGATGTTACTATAATACCCAAGGATGGCGCTAAAGAAAGCGGTGTTACCATGATTCGACATACGGAATCAACCAGGGCATCTGCACAGCATCGCAACATAGGGACAAGAGACCTCCTTGACGGACTACTAGAGAGTACACCTGGACCCAATGCCACTGTCAGGCGAGCCTTTAATCGCAGCATACTAGCTATCACGCGGTCCTTGAAAGACGGGTATCTATCTGAAGAACAAGCGTCGTTGCTTATAAGCGCCCTTGTCGCCGCTTTCGTTGAGGCATCTATCAGTGAGCGACTCGCGCGTTTTTGGGAGTAAACAAGCATATCGTTGACCAGAAACCTCGCAAGTCAGATTGAGCAAGGACTTCAACGGCATGGCTGAACAACGGGAAAGTGCAAATGACAACGAGTCCCTTCCCGAAAGAGCGGAAACGCGGAGAACATCAGCGCAAGATGAAGATTTAACTTCGGAATTACTGGACCAACTAACCCCGGAGGACCGACGCCAGGTTACTCAGACCTTTTCTATGATGGCAGCGGTCTCTGGGAGACTCCTCAACCCAATTGTCGACAAGATAACTTCGGAGCATATCAGCAAAACTATTGATAATGCTGAGGCTGAAAGTAAGCGCGAGAGTGAAGCCGGATATTCCATACGCCGGTACACATTCCTTTATTTTGTTGTAGAATTAAGCGCTGTACTGGCTTAATCTTCTTTGGTGTACGAGAACAATGGGCAATCATAAGCAGCATCGCCACTGGAATCCTGGGATTTGGCGGCGGTTTCGGCCTTGGCCGGAGCAGGCGTTGAGTTAGACCCGTTCATGTTGGGACCGAAGACATGCTCAGCCATCATTCTGGTAACTTATTGACACTCAGATTCGCATAGGTAATAGCACTTCAGTTGCCGCTCGTCACCAAGACTGAAACAGTTCGCGATTTGCAGGTGACGGCCGCGGCCCAGTTGGAAAATGCGACGTAAAAACGCTCTGCTGTTAGCGCCTCTGGGTCTCATCATGTTGGCCCTGTCTGTTGCCGCCTGCGGAAATGCCGATACCCCCTCTCTGGAAGAGCAAGCCTACTCCATAGATAGAAGCCTTATCTGCCCCGTGTGCCCCAGCGAGACCATAGACCAGGCCCAGGTGGAGCTGGCCCAGCAGATGCGGCTCACGGTGCGGGAGAAGTTGGCCGAGGGCTGGAGCAGGGAGCGGATACTTCAGTTCTTCGTGGACCGCTATGGAGAGGCCGTCCTTGCAGAGCCTCCCAAGTCCGGGTTTAACCTAGTGGCCTGGATAGTGCCCTTCGTCTCCGTGTTTGCCGCCCTGGTCCTGCTGTTCTTCATCGTTAAATCTATGCGGAAGAGTAGCCAGGCACATCGGGATGGGGGTATCATAGGGGTGGGGAATCCTCCGTCCGAGGAAGAACTGGGGCCATACCTGGCGGTAGTTGACCAGGAATTGGGAGACTCCCGGCAGGAACCCCCGCCGGCTAGAGAGGACGGTCCTCAATCTACCTCCCGCCCACCGGGAGAGGGGGGAACCCCCTGAATACCGGATACCACCCAAGGGGATGCCGCCCCTGGTTATACCAACGAGGGACCCCTACGAGATAAGTAATGGCTGATCTGGGATCCATCACCCTGCTCATCGCTCTGGCCCTGGCTGCCTACTCGACGGTAGGCTCCGCCCTGGGCAGGGTGAGGTCTATCCCGGCCCTGGTGGAGAGCGCCCACTACGCCGCCTACCTGCTGGTGTTCATCCTTGCCGTCTCGGTAGCCAGCCTGGTGGGGGCCTTCTTATCCAACGACTTCGAGGTAAAGTATGTAGCCGAGCACAGCAGCCTGGCCATGCCCCGCATTTACACCTGGGTGGCATTCTACGCGGGCAACGAGGGGTCCCTGCTGTACATCGCCTTCGCCCTCTCCGGCCTGTCGGCCCTGGCCCTGCTATTGTCGCCCAGGGAGGCGAGAGACAGCCTACCCTACACCAACGCCACCCTCATGCTGGTGCTCACCTTTTTCCTGGCTGTCATGGCTTTCATGGCTAACCCCTTCGCCAAGCTGCCCTTCACTCCCGCCGACGGCCAGGGAATCAATCCCCTGCTTACCCATCCGGGGATGTTTATTCACCCTCCGGTTATGATGGCGGGACTGGTGGGGGTGAGCCTGCCCTTTGCCTTCGCAATGGGTTCCCTAATCGCCGGAAAGGTGGGAGACGAGTGGGTTGACCCCGGGAGGGTCTGGGGAATAGCCACCTGGGCGCTGCTGGGTGGCGGGCTGCTTCTCGGAGGCTGGTGGGCTTATACCATCCTGGGATGGGGCGGGTACTGGGCCTGGGACCCGGTGGAAAACGCCGGATTCATGCCCTGGGTGGGCCTCACTGCTTTCATACACTCCATAATGGTGCAGAAGCGGCGTGGCATGTTCCGAATGTGGAACATCGTGCTCATCAATATCGCCTTTGGCCTGGCCCTCTATGGCATGTTTATGAACCGGGGAGGCCCGGTGCCTTCGGTCCACTCCTTCGGCGCATCTACTCTGGGTTGGGTCTTCCTGATGTTCACCGGGATTGGGGTTGTGGTGCCCTTCGCCGTATTCTTCCTCAGGTACGGCAGCCTGAAGAGCGCCAGGAACCTGGAGTCCAGCCTGTCCAGGGAGGCCGCTTTCCTGGTAAACAACCTCCTCCTCCTCGGCATTGCCTTCGTTACCCTGTGGGGTGTGGTCTATCCCCTAATATCCGAGGCATTCAGGGGAGTAACCGTCACCGTGGGCGAGCCATTTTATAATCAGGTAAACGGCCCCTTCATCCTTGCTTTGATATTCCTCATGGGGATTGGGCCGCTCATCCCCTGGAGGCAGGCTTCCCTGACCACCCTCAGAAAAGCCCTCACCCTGCCCGGCCTGGCTGTGCTGGTCGTGGTCGCGCTGCTTCTTGTGCTTGGGGTAAGGAAGCCCTACGCCGTGGTTGCCTTTGGGTTGTGCGCCCTGGTAGCCTCATCCATTCTGTTGGAGTGGGCACGAGGCGCCAGGTCCAGGCATCGCCAGGGTGACAACTACGCCATCGGCCTGGCAAAGCTGATAGCGGCCAACAGGCCCCGGTATGGCGGGTACATAGTGCACCTGGCGATAGTCTTCCTGGCCTTGGGCATAACAGGCTCCTCCTTCTACGACACCCAGGCTGATATATTCCTGGCCCCGGGGGAAAAGGCCATGATAGAGGACTACGAGATAGAATATCTGAGCACCAATGTTACCCAGATGTCCGACAGGACCGAATTTGTGTCCACTGTGAACGTATATAAAAACGAGGGCTTCATAGGGACCCTCACGCCCCAGAGGTCTTTCTACCCCGACTTCAGCATGGCGTCCACCAGGGCGGCCATCCGCTCCACCCCCGTCGAGGACCTATACATCATCCCCAGCGAAATCAGGGAGGATGGCAGCGTTGGCTTCCGGGTCTTTGTCAACCCGCTGGTGTGGTGGATGTGGATTGCCGGCCCCATCTTCATCCTGGGCACTGTGATAGCCTTATGGCCCCAGCGCAGGATGGCTGTAGCACGCGTCACCACCGGCCAGGAGCCGACGGAGAGGCAGCCGTCCCCCACTCCTGCGAGGGTTGCCCCCATCGCAGACCCCCAAGAGCAGGCGGACACTGACTGACAGGAAAGGCAGATAGGACATTCTCTCCAAGAGAGGAATAGGCTCCAATGGGACTTGAGAAACGCACAGAACACCCCCATATCATATACAAGGAAACCTCCGTGGGACCGGAGCCCCATATACATGGGACCAACATCGCGGTGCGCCACGTGGTTGGACAGTACCGTTCTTATGGCACTGTGGAGGGAGTGATTAGCGCCTACCCTCATCTCACACCCGCACAGGTACACGATGCCCTTAGCTACTTCTATGACCACGTGGGAGAAATTGATGAGTTCATCCATAAAAACACCGCCGAGTTCTGGAAGAACGAGGATATACCTAATGTGTATAGGGACAAGTCTCGCGGGTCATGGCGATAAGGCTTTACCCTGGAAGAATTGAGGAATAGCCTGCTATGGTTATAGCAATATCCGTCCTGATTGCCCTTCTTGCGGTTGGCGTGGTCATTTACCCCTTCGTCAAAGCCCGCTTCCGCCCATCGGACTCAAGGAACGTTCTTTCCCGCAACAATGAGACTGGGGCGGGTGCAGATGACTACGAGAGCCGGGAGGTCATCTATGAGGACATTCGCACCCTTCAGCTGGACCACGACCTGGGCATCATCGAAGAGGCGGAATACCGGGAGCGGATGCGGGCCTACCGCTTGCAGGCAGCGGCGACCCTCCGGGACCGGGAACGCCTGGAGATGGAGATAGACCGGCAGTTGGAAGAGGAGGTGCTGGCTGCACGGTCGGCCCTTCAAGAGAAAGGGCCATCTGATGATATGGCAGACCGGGATATATCAGACCGCAAGGAAGGGGATAGCAAGGGTGAGGGACGTCCTTCCTAACAAGCTGTGCGCCTGTATGACGGCGGGGGCACACTATGGCTTGTCAGCCCTGGCCGCTGCTGGGCCGGCCCTGGCGTTGGCCCTCTTTCTATTGCTACCCGGCCAACTACATAGCCAGGAGAGTACTGCCATCGCGGGGCAGGTGGTCAATGGCACCGCCGGCGGTGCGACGCCCCACGGGCTGGATATAACCCTGCACGTAATCGGCCCCGGCGGTGAATTGCGGACGGCATCCACGGTTACGGATAGCGATGGCCGCTTCCGGTTTGATGACATAGAGGTGGATGCAGCCTCGACCTATGCCGTCACCACCAGCTATCAGGATATTCTGTACAGCGCCCAGATTGACCCATCAGCCCCAGCTGGGCCCGTGGAAATGCTGGTGTACGAGACCACCAACGACATCTCATCCCTCAGGGTCAGCGCAGACGCGCTGATGATAAGGAACAGCGGACAGGATGAGAGAATGCTGACGGCCCTCGAGGCTGTAGCGCTGGTAAACGATGGAGACCGCACCATTGTGCCCGACCTTTCCCGGCCCCAGGCTATGAATTTCATGCGCTTCTCCCTGGCTGAGGGCGCAACGGGCCTTGAGGTTTCCTCCAATCTGCCCGATGGGGATATAATCTCCGTGGGCACGGGCTTCGCTCTCACTTCGCCGGTGACACCCGGCGCCCACCAGGTGACCTACAGATACCTCATCCCCTATGAGGATAACTTTGCCGAATTCAGCCATTCCTTCCCCATGGGCGCCGACTCCTTCCGGCTGCTGATAGAGGATGGCCTGGGTGACTTTCAGGGTACGGATGTCCTGGCCCCATTGGAGTCTGTGGACGCCGAAGGAACGTCCTATAGCGTCTGGCAAGCCGAGGATATGGACTCCGGGCGCAGGCTTACCCTGGAGCTAACCGGCCTCCCCCAACCTCCCGCGCTTCAAAGGCTGGGTGATACCCTGACCGATGGGCCGTACCTGAAAGTCGGGCTTCCCGTGGCGGTAGGGATAGTGCTGGCAGCCCTCCTGCTGTATTCTCTGGCCATCAAACGACCCTTCACCCCCGCCATCCTTCAGGGCACCCCCGGCCCCGCCCCCAACCGGCCTGAGGGCACAATGGGAGGCATCAAGGAGGAGCGTCGGACTCTGGTGGAGGCGATAGCGGACCTGGACAATCTTTCACAGCAGGACCGGATTCCTCCAGAGGACTATCACCGGCGCAGGCAGGAATTGAAGGCCCGGCTTCTACAGCTTGCCCTCATCCTAGAAGAAGGGCAAGAAGGAAGGGGCGGAACTTGAGCGAGGCGAGTCCTCCTTCATCCCCGGCTGAATCCGGGTCCGGCCCCCGAAAGCGAAACCTGATAATTGTCGCTGCCCTTGTTCCCGTGCTGGCCTTCTTTGCGCTGTTGGCCTGGGCAGTGGCCCAATCGGGCGGCAGTCCCGGAGGGTTCGGAATAAACAGCGACTTCGGCGAAATAGATGTAGAGCAGCAACCCGCTCCCGGCTTTACCGGGGAAGACCTTGCCGGGGGGGTGGTCAGCCTGGCGGACCTGAAGGGCAAGGTGGTAATGCTGGACTTCTGGTCCTCCTGGTGCCCGCCTTGCAGGCGGGAGGCCCCGGACCTGGCCCGAGTGTATAGCGAATATGCGGGCAAGAACGTCGAGTTCGTGGGCATAGCCATCTGGGACGATCCTGGGAAGGTGTCCGATTATGTCCAGGAATTCAGCCTGAGCTATCCCAACGTGATAGACGAGAAAGGCCAGATTGCCATCAACTATGGGGTAGCGGGGATTCCCGAGAAGTTTTTCATAGACCCGTCGGGGGACCTGGTGCGGAAGTTTGTAGGCCCTATGGACCCCGATGCCCTGAAAGCTACCCTGGACAGTATCCTGGGGCCATAACCCATCACATTACTATGAAAATAGACATCCTCCAAGCCGGGACCCCAACCCCCGGATTCCGGCCTGCAACCGAATGAAGGTGGGGAGGGTGTGTCAGAAGTTCCCTCTCCCTGGGGGAGAGGGCTGGGGTAAGGGGGCAGTCCCATCTGCACGACGATTCCGGTTAGCAGAACTATCACCCTCACCTCAATCCTCTCCCAAAGGGAGAGGAGGCAGCTACGCAGGGATTGTGAGACAGGCTCTAACCTTCCCCCGCCGAGGGGAAGGGACTACTTGCTATGAAAACAGGCTTTCCCCCTCATGCGCTGCCCCTGGCATCGAATGCGGCGGCGGCAGCGCCCATCAGGGACACCTCGTCTCTCAGCCCCGTCACCAGTATTTCCGGGTCTTCCGGCATATAGTGGTCCATGTACTTCTTGATGCCGGGCAGTATAATATCCGGGTTCATCAGGGCTACAGACCCTCCCAGGGTGATAAGCTCAGGAGCGTATGCGGCGGTGATACTTGATATTGCCCTTGCGTTAATCCTCGATAGCTCATCCAGAAACTCAAGGGCGGTCTTATTCCCTTTACGTCCCTGGTCGAAAACGTCTTTCGCCTCCCGGACCTGGAAGTCCGCTTCTATCCCTGCCATTTCTTGCCAGTGATGGAAAAATCTCGGAATATTGGCCCCGGAAGCCAGGCTCTCCCAGTGGCCATTCCCTTTATCGCAGGTGCAGAGGAGGTTGTAAAAGGTATCTACTACTATATGGCCGACTTCGACCGCGTTCCCGCCCTTCCCCAGTATTGGGTATCCATCAATCACCGCTCCTCCCCCGATGCCGGTGGAAATAGTCACGTACACCAGGTTTCTCTTATCCTGCCCGTGGCCGAAATACCACTCTCCCATAGCGCCGGCGCTGGCATCATTGTGTAAAGAAACGGGGAGATTAAACGCCTCCCCAATAGGACCTACCAGGGGAATGAGGTCATAAGGGACGTTGGGGGACTCTACAGGCCCACCTTTATCGTGGTCCAGGGGGCCGATGGAAGCTATGCCAATACCCACTATGTCACCCAGGTCTCCCCCCTGGACACTGTCATGGATCAGCCTGATGATCTGGTCTGTGACGGCCATCCCGCTGCCCCCGCTTTTGTTGGTAGCCTCCCTGATTGGCCCTTTGCGAATCTTTCCATCCATGGAAACCAGCGCGACCCTTACGTTTGTGCCCCCCAGGTCAACGGCAATAACTAGCTCTTCCACTTCTCGCCTTTTCTCCAGGTATAAATACCCGCACTTCTGCCCCTATTCTAACAACCCGGCCTTGCCGGAACAACCACGACAGGGAAGGGTAACTGTTCACACACAATGAGTCGTGACCGCAGCCTCACCGTGATGCTCCCCTCACGCCCATCTCCTCCTCCAACGCTCACTTTAGCTGTAATTCCGGCCTTGAGCCGGAACCCAGAAGCCTTTGCTACGAGCAACGTTCCTTATCTTTGGGAATTCTGGATTCCCGCCTGCGCGGGAATGACGGGTTCGTGGGCCGGAACAACCACGATGGGGAACCAGGGAAAGTCAACACGATGCCCATCTCATCAAATCGTGGTATTCTATGGCTGGCCGGATGCTGCCCGGCACATCCCCCAAGATTTGAGTGATAGCAATAACGTCGGATAAATCTAAGGACAAGGGTATGACAGAGACCTTTGCGGACCTCATCAACCGGACAGTGCCCGATGTGGCCCGCATCGTCGGACGGCGCGAGGCGGAGCGGCCCCACAATGAGGCATCCACCCTCTTGGTGCAGATGGAAGAACAGATTAACACTTGGCGCCAGCAGGGATAATTTGCCTTTTCCCCTTTTTCCTTTATAATACCCTCAGAATACACTGGGCGGCGATTCCGAAGGAGGCCATACCGCACACTGAAGGGTATGGTATGGCCTCCGAGAGAGGTTTTATCGTGAGTGCAGTAACAGAAAAATATTGCATTGTAGGCGTGGGCGAGACGGAATATAGCCGAGGCTCAGGGCGTAGCACCAGGGCTATGGCGGTAGAGGCCATACGCAAGGCTATGGACGACGCCGGCTTGGACTCGGGGGAAGTGGATGGGATGCTCAGCTACCACGGCGGCGACTCCACTACCTCCACCTCGGTAATGTATGACCTGGGCCTTCGCCTCAACTTCTACATGGACTGCTCCGGTGGGGGCTCCAGCACCGAGGCCCTGGTGGGCCTGGCTATGGGGGCCATAGAAATGGGTATGTGCAACACTGTAGCCATATTCCGGTCCATGAATGGCTACTCTCAGATTCGTATCGGCGCTACCGGAGTACGGGCGGCAGCCCCAGTGACCGGGAATGCCCTGATGACCCGGCCCTACGGACTCATCAGCGCCATTCAGAACTTCGCCTTCTCATTCACCCGCCACATGATGGAGTACGATGTAAAGAACGAGCACCTGGCCGCCATCAAGGTGGCCCATAGCAACCATGCCAGCAACAATCCCAAGGCCCTGATGAAGCAGAGGGTGACAGTTGATGACGTGGTCAACTCCCGTTGGATTATCAGGCCGTGCGCCCACCTCTTGGACTGCTGCTTGGAGACGGACAACGCCACCTGCATCATCGTAACCTCGGCAGAGCGGGCCAGGAACCTGAAGCAGCGCCCCGTCCACGTGATGGGTGTGCAGGGCCGGGTAACAAAACCCGGCGGCGACTTCCACTATCAGTTCGGCCCCATTAGCAGGGTGGCCGGGTACTACGCCGGTCCCAGGGTCTTCGAGGTGGCGGGAATCTCCCACGATGACGTTGACGTGACCGGCTGCTACGATGCCTTCACCTACACCACCCTCCTACAATTTGAGGACTACGGCTGGTGCGAGAAGGGCGAGGGCAAGGACTACGTCACCAGCGGCGCCATCAACCTGGGCGGCAGGCGGCCCAACAACACCAGCGGCGGCCACCTGTGCGAGGGCTACACCCACGGCATGAATATGGTCATAGAGAACGTGCGCCAGCTTCGGGGGCAGGTGGACGACTACTGCCCCCAGTGGCAGGACGGCATCCACACCTATGACTACTCGGAAGGCGGGTGCCGCCAGGTGAGGGATGCGGAGATTAGCATGAATATGGGATGGGGCACCCCCGCCCTGGGCAGTTGTATGATTCTACGGAAATGACCAACAGAGCAGCCTAGTATAGGGAGGGACATCCTATCTCACAGCCCAACGCCCATATTTCATGGAGGGATACTGATGCCGGTATATGAATACAAAGGTCAGCGGATTGCCATAACCGAGGCGGATAGCGAGTATTTGGGATATTTCGAGGCGGCCAAGGAACACAAGCTGGTGGTCAGGAAATGCCTGGACTGCGGACGCCTCCGGGGGGAGCCCGGGCACGCCTGCCCCTGGTGTCCTTCCCAGCGATGGGAATGGTTTGAGGTGAGCGGCAAGGGAACAATCTACAGCTATCAGATTGTTGCCCACGCCGTCCTGCCCGGGTTCAGGGAATGGGCGCCCTTCCCCATCGTCCTGGTGGAGCTGGACGAGCAGAGCGGCGAGCCCAACCCCCAGGACGGCCTCCGCATCACCGCCAACCTGCTGGATGAGAACTTCAACCCGGAGGCTGAAGAGAACGTGGCTATAGGCAAGAGGGTAGAGGTGATATTCCTGGATACGGAGGACGGACTATCCCTGCCCCAGTTCAAGCTGTCCAATGATCCCCCACCTGGCCCCGTTTGGAGGTATCCGGTATAGCTGTTGGGACAGGCTTTCCGTATGACGCGCCATCAGGGTTTCGGCCCTCGGTCACTACCATGAAAATAGGTAGCCTCCAGGCCGGAATCCCAGCTCCCACCGTCATTCCGGCGCAGGCCGGAATCCAGGGGCGGGGCGGGGACTCACCCTTATGCAGGAATGACGGGAAGCCGACCGTCATTTTCATCCTCGTATGTGGCCCGCAGGGGCATGGGCAATTACCATGAAAATAGCCGGCAACCAGCGTCTTAAAGACAGGCAGCGCCCATTCCGTCATTCCCGCGAAAGCGGGAATCCAGGGTCCCGCAACGTCGCCCCGTTGCGTAGTCCCCCCACCCCCCACCCCTGGATTCCGGCCTGCGCCGGAATGACGGTGGGGAGGCAGCCGTACCATTTTCATCCTCGCATGTGGCCCGCAGGGACATGGGGCGTTCCGGCGAAGGCCGGATTGAGGGGTTGGAAATTGCCTGTTCTCATGGCATGGCAATGATGGGAGAGACTGGTTTAGATGTTTACTCACAACTCAGTAAAGCATAAGTAGCTGTAGATAAAGGAGGGCTGAAATGGCTGACAAGAAGGGCGCAGGCTTGATGATGGTCTGGACCGACGTGCCGGAGGATAAAGAGGACGAATTCAACCGATGGTACGACGAAGAGCACATACCAGAGCGCTTGGCAATCCAAGGGTTCCTCAGCGCCGCCCGCTACGTGGCGGTGAGCGGCGGCCCCAAGTATCTGGCCTCCTACGAGGTGGAAAGCCCGGAGGTGTTGCAGACCGATGAATACAAGCGGGTCCTAGCGAGTCCGACGGACTGGTCCAAGCGGATGTCCCCGACGGTCATCGGGGTCAACTTCATCCGCAACGTTTACAGCCAAATATTCCCATCGGCCACAACCCCGGAAGTAGCCGGGAGTGACATGGCCCCGGCCCTTCAGATTGGGCGAATGGAAGTCCCCGCCAATGTAGATGCCGAGTTCAACCAGTGGTACAACACCATCTACATCCCCAACTATGAGAAGGTGCCGGGCTGTATAAGGGGCCGCCGCTACAGGGCGCTAGAAGGGCAGCCCCAATACTGCACCGTCTATGAGTTTGAGAACGAGAAGGTCTCTCAAACGCCGGAATGGGCAGCCCAAAGGGATATTAACCCTCAGAACGCCCAGATGCGCACCATAATGACCCACGCTACGGGTTCCCCCGGCGTGTACAAGAAGATATTTCCTCTTTAATGCCCGGACTGTCACGGAGGGGGTGAAGTAACAGGTGGACAACCTTGGCATAGTGCTGGCGACATACAACGAGGCGGGGAACCTACCCCGCCTCGTTGACAGGCTGGAAGGTCTCCACCTGTCCATCCCTGTCCAGATATTCGTGATAGACGACAACAGCCCCGACGGGACTTCGGCAATAGCCCGGCAGTTGGCATCCCGGCATGGAAACATCTCTCTTATAACCAGGCCAGGCAAGCTGGGCCTGGGTTCCGCCCTTAGAGACGGCATGAACGCCGCCCTGGAAGGTGGGTGTACTCACGTCTTGACCATGGACGCCGATCTGTCCCACGACCCCCAGGATGTCCCAAGGCTTGTTGAGGCGTCGGAAGCAGGTGGCGTGGACCTGGTGCAGGCCAGCCGCTACGTCAAAGGCGGCGGCACCGCCAACTGGGGCCTGCGGCGGCGTTTCCAGAGCCGGGTAGCCAACCTACTCTTCCAGTGGTGTCTGGGCACCCCCAGGGAGTGCACCACCAACTTCAGGGTCTATAGCAGGCGTGCCGCCCAAATGGTCGTCGCGGAGAGCAGGGCGAGGGACTTCGAGTTCCAGCCTGAGTGCATCCTGATAGCTATGAGGCACCGCCTGCGAATAGTGGAGGTGCCCATCATCTTCACCGACAGGGCCGAGGGTCAGAGCAAGCTGGGCATGAAGCAGAACGTGAAGTGGGGCCTCTTCTTCCTCCAAGCGCTGGCGGGCTACAGGCTGGGGATAGGCAGATTCTCCCCCAGAAGCTGAAGCCTTGTAACTGTTCAGACTTGAGGGCTCACTCTGGACCCGATTCGTCGCTACTATGAAAATAGCCAGCACCGTGATGCTCCCTTCACACCCTTCCCATCCCCCACGCTCACTTCATCTGTCATTCCCGCGAAAGCAGGAATCCAGGGTCCCGCAACCTGGGGAGTCGTTGCGAAGTCACCCACAACACCGCCCCTGGATTCCGGCCTGCGCCGGAATCACCCATGGCCCTTGCGGGCCACATAAGAGGATGAAAATGGGCTATTTTCATCGTAATGACGGTGAGGCGGCGGCCACCACTCATCATGTCTGAACAATTACGAAGCCTTGCCTGCCCTTGACTGGGCTGTTGCCCTGGACTATGCTACGGGTGTTCTCAATAGTTAGACTGGTCGCCAAGCAGGCCAGAGGAGGGGAATTGTGAACTATAAGATAAACCATCTCCACTTCAAGACCCCCGACCCGGACCAGACTGCCCAGTGGTACATCGAGTTCATGGGCGCAAAGATCGTCCAGAAGATGGGCGAAGGCGGCGCCACCAGAGGATACCGCCTGGACTTGCATGGTGTCCCGTTAAATGTGACCACCTTCGTCGAGGGGCAGACCCTGGAACAGTTCTATGGCCTCGAGCATGTAGCCATAGACGTGGACGACTACCCCACCATGGTAGAAATGGTCAAAGCCAACGGACGGAAGATTCTGGAGGAGCGAAACCTGCCCAATGGCCGTAGGGTGTGCTTCTTCGATGGGCCTGAGGGTGTACGCCTTGAGGTCATGGAGATGGCGCCATCATCCTAGTAGTCCAACATCGTAGAAATGATGGATAACAGGGTTGCGGAGTGATGGGATGAGCGCGTCTGCCCGAGCATTACCGTGAAATCTCGACTACTCCTCATTTCAAAAATTTCGGACTACTAGGCTAGGGCGTCGTTGGCAGACTGAACTAACACCGCAGGAATTAGTGTGAGATCAGACAAAGCTATGGAGGTATAACGTCTTGGCGTCCGACCAGCAGCAGTCCTTAGTTCCTGGTGCTCTCGTTCAATGGGATCACGTAAAAGCATACGGGGTAATCGCCGCCAACGACGGGCAGATGATTCACGTTCACTGGGATGACGAACGCCATCCTCCTCAGTTCTCGGCCTCGGACCCTCCACTATCAAGGGTTGATTTTATTGGCAGGCCCGTTCAGCGGAAGTCCACTGGGCAAAATGTGGCCGTGTTGGGCCCGGTGGCTGCGGCAACGCCCACTTGGCGATGTCAGATCTTCTCCTCCACAGGAACGGCGAGTACTGCCAACGTGCCCGAAGCGGACTTGCGTCCACTGGCCATGACAGACCCACTGGAACGATTCCGCGCCGGCGAAATCGGTTCCACGAAACGGTATTTGCTCCGTCAGGTCGCTCAGCAATACCGGATGCAAAACTTGCAGGACGACCTTGTCTCATTGGGGCAGTCCCAGGTAGACATACAGCCCCATCAGGTGTCAGTGGTTCACAAGGTGATTTCCAACTACCCACACCGCTTTCTTCTTTGCGACGAAGTAGGCCTTGGAAAGACCATTGAGGCCGGAATGGCGCTCAAGGAATTGCGGGCCAGAGGCGGCGCTCAACGAGTTCTGGCCATTGTTCCACCCAACCTGGTACGCCAGTGGCAGTTCGAAATGAGGACGAAGTTCAATGAGCCTTTCGCGGTGCTGAACACCGCTACTGTCAACAGTCTACGCGCCAACGGATATCATGGAAATCCTTTTGCCCACCCGGATTACTCCAGTGTACTGTGCTCATCAAGGTGGGTAAGCAACCGAAGGTGGAAAGACTTGTGCACCGAAGCCTACTGGGATTTGATTATTCTGGACGAGGCCCATCACGCGCGCAGCTACCCTGACGGCACCACCACCGCGTTGTACCGGTTGGTCAGAGACCTTGCCCCGGAGGAGCATCCTCAGCGCATGATGCTCTTTCTCACTGCAACGCCGATGCAGCTCCATACGCATGAACTGTACTCACTGGTGGAGATATTGGACCCAACTTTGTTCCCTTCAGAAGAGGATTTCGAGCAGCACCGGAGGGCAACGCCCGGTCTTTCCCGGCTGGTTGAAAGTCTTAGCAACCGTGTGTTCCCCGTTCCCGGTCAGGACGAGGAGGAAACCGCCCAGACCGTAGAGCAGGTTGCCAAGTGGCTAGAGATGGACGCCCTGGAAGTGCGGGGGCGCCTGTCCGCCGGCCAGGAGGAACGGCAGGAAATTGCCGACAAGCTGGCCGACAAGCATCGTCTCAGTGAGGTGTTAATACGAAACCGAAAAGTCCTGGTAGGAGGCTTTATGCCCCGCACCGCCTTCCGCTGGGAGGTGGACTTGTCGCTGGAGGAACGCGATGCGCTCCAGGCAGTGGAAGACTACGTGCGATTCGGATACCAGTTTGCTGCGGACACCAACGCCAACGCCATTGGGTTCCTGATGGTCATTTTCCAGAAATTGACAGCTTCCAGCATCGCCGCTATCCGTCAGTCGCTGCTCAAGCGCCGGGAGAAGGTCCAAGCCATATCGGCTGCCGGTAACGCATCTGCTGATGACATGGAGGAGATGCTGGACGAAGACTCAAATGCCAGCGATGTCGTGGAAATGGGCGCCACTATCGCCGATAGAGCGGCTGAGGAACTGCTACTACTGGACAAGGCCATCGGAGCCCTGAACGACGTCGGCGAAACCGACTCCAAGGCGCGTGTGCTTGTGGAACGACTGAACGGCTTGTTCCGTGAGCAATCGAATGAGAAGGTAATCGTGTTCACCCAGTTCCGCGAAACTCAACGCCATCTGGAAGAACTGTTCACCGGACAAGGCTGGGACGTCAATGTGTTCCACGGGGCAATGAACCCAGGTGCGAAAGACCGCGCCATAGAGGAGTTCAAGAAAAACTCGGGTTCCCAAGTGCTTATCTGCACGGAAGCGGGCGGCGAGGGACGGAATTTGCAGTTCTGCCATTTGCTGGTCAATTACGACCTGCCCTGGAACCCGATGAAGGTTGAGCAACGAATCGGACGAGTCGACCGTATAGGCCAGACCCAGCCGATCAGCATTTTCAATCTCTGGGTGAAGGATACCATTGAAGAGCGCGTGTTGGACATCCTGGAAAACCGCATCAGGATGTTCGAGGAGACCGTAGGCGGTCTCGATCCTATCCTCGGCGACGCAGAGAACATAGAAAGCGACATTCAAAAAATAATGAGGGCCGCTGAGGATAACTTGGAAGCGGTCCTCGCCGATTTCGACCGTCAGACCGAAGAGAAAGCCCGCGCATCAAGAGATGCAGGAGAATTGCTGGGCGACTTCATTATGGACACCAAGTCTTTCCGGCGGGAAATTGCCGAGCGTATTTCAGGCCAAACCTCGCCGGTGGACAACGACAATTTCGAGAAGTTCATCGGGCAACTCCTCTCCGACGTAAACACCTACATCAGAAAATCAGGCGATACCTACGATTTGACCTTTCACGGCGATTTCCTCGAAGAATATCAAAGGCAACTTTTTGTAGGCGGACCACGAATGAAAGCCGTTCTACGCCCGGACCGACGGGCGGATGCCGAGGACGTTGAGTTTATGGTCTTCGGCCACAAAGTCGTCGAAACCATCGTCAACCAAGTGCTTGGCGAGGAATACGAAGGAGCCACGGGTACTCGGGCCCTCGTTGCGGATGGAGAGTTGCCAGGCACGAAGGGATGGCTGTTCCAATACCAGTTCACCACCTCTGGCATACGTGACACCGAACACTTGGAAGCGGTGTTCGTTAGTGACGCCGGGGAAGTAAGCGAGGAGAGGGGACGGTTGCTAGTGCAACGGGCCTTCCGGTTCGACGAGGAAGGAAGTATCAGCTGGGAACAGATTCCGGATAATCTCGACCAAATCGAGCCGTTGGCCAACAATTTCGCCAGCGCCAGGCAGCAAACACTACAAAGCGAGGCTGAGGCCGAGGCAGCCGGGCGCATCGAACGCGAGATTTCCCGACTTGGGGATTTCTACGACTACAAAGAGCGCGCTGCCATGGACAAGGTCGAGGCCACGCGAGCCACACTAGCCCGCATTCAGGAGAGCGGAACCGAGAGTCAGCGTCAGATATTGCCCGCATGGGAGGCCAATCTCCGACGAGATGAGGGAATTTCCTCGAATCTGGCAGAGGAGCGGCGGAGGCGGGTTGAAGAGGCAGAGCACCACCGCTACCCGCAAGTCAGTTGGGCGCTGAAATCCCTCGGCCGCATTGAGGTCGTGGAACCCAGTTAGCGACAATGCTGAGCTGTGCAACCATCGGGCCTCTAGAGACGGCCCACTTTGACTGCTACTAGTAGTCCGAAATTTTTGAAATGAGGAGTAGTGGAGATTAGCCTGATCACTCAGTTATACTTGGGCAATTCTGATCTTCCGCCAGGTGGCAAACTCCTTATCCCATCAATTCAAAGCTGTTGGACTACTAGTCCCCCAACTTCATTGCCAACCTCTTCCACCAATGCTCTGCAACGCGGGATAACAGTATGGGTATGCCCGATAGCATCCGGCCACATGACGGGACCACGCCCCCGCATGACTGGAAATCTATGATGTCAACCCTGGGACTGGCAGCCCGGTGCTAGGCAGCAGGTGGAGGGTATCCCTGGCCCGGTCCCTCCCCTTTTACTATGGCTGGGTCATATTCATCATATCCGTCTGGGCCAGCATCTCCACCAGGCCCGTGATGGCGTTGACAACCCTGTCTGTCTTCCTGGTGCCCATGACGGAGCATTTTGGCTGGTCCAGGGGGGTGTTCTCAGGAGCGGTGAGCCTGGGCGGAGTCTTCGCGGTAGCCATGTCGCCCCTGGTGGGATGGTGGATAGACCGCTACGGCTCCGGCCTGGTGGTTGCAGCGGGTGGAGCGATAGTCGGCGCCTGCGCCCTGGGGTTATCCCTGATAACCCAGACGTGGGCCTTCTACGCCCTCTACGTGCCCGGTCGGATGTCCTTTGCCAGTCCCCTGGAACTGGGGCCATCCACAGCCTTGAGCAACTGGTTCGTCCGGCATCGCGCCTTTGTTCTGGCGATGGTCAACGTCAGCCAGGGAGTAGGCTTGGCCTCGATGGCGGTGGTTGCCCAGCTACTCATAGATGGGTGGGGCTGGCGTACTGCATGGACATCCATTGGCGTATTTACCCTGGCGATAGGAGTCCTCCCCGCCCTCCTGTTCATGGCCCGCAGGCCGGAGGATATGGGGCTCGTCCCGGACCCTCCATCGAGGACGGCCCGTGGAAGGGAGCCCCGGGAAGGACGACCGGGAAGCGTTGCGGAGACCTCAACTCCACCGGCGGAAGTAAATTTCACCCTGGGCGAGGCTATGCACACCCGGTCTTTCTGGATTCTGGCTGCCTTTTCCGCCGCAGGCTTTATGGTGCAGGGCGGGCTTGGCCTTCACCAGGGGCCCCACTACATCGAGCAGGGTATGCCCGGACCCCAGGCAGCCCTGGCAGTCAGCTCCTTTGCCCTTGCCCAGGTGCCCGGAGGGTTGGTCTGGTTCACCCTGGCCCGGCGGTTGCCCGTGCGGTATCTTATGGCCCTGACCGGACTTTGCCTGGGTGCCGGCGCAGTGGGCGCTTCCGCCAGCGGGTCCCTGCCCGGGGCGATGGCATCCTCCGCATCCCTGGGCATCGGGGTAAGCGGCTTACACGTGCTGCTGCAACTGGCCTGGGCCGATTACTACGGACGCTACTACCTGGGTAGGATAAGGGGCATAACCCTGCCGGTCCAGATTACGGGCCAGGCCCTTGGCCCCTTATTTGCCGGGTTCATGTACGACTTCAGGGGAGACTACCAATTGCCCTTCATCCTTCTGGCCGTTGGCGGCTTCATGGCGGGGCTGATGGCGCTGAGCGCCTCACCGCCGAAAGAGCCGAGACGGTCCCCCCCATAGGCTGTACCTGTGGGTGGATCGGGCCGGAATTTCTCTATTGCCGCACCCTGAAGGGTGCGGTGAGGAATAACCAAGCAGCCTTGGGCAGACCTCAGAGCCTTTAACAAGACACCTTTCTGAAGAATCGAAAGACCCCGGTTGAGAAGTCTGGGCAATCGTATTAGAGATTATGCCTTTGCCAGAATGACGGGAGGGTTGTAGTCCAAATTCGATAGCCTTGGCTGGGAGGCGGGAGGCTCTGGAGTTATTGCAAATTGATGTCATTATTGGCATAATGCGTTCATGCCAGTCCAGATTAAAATAAGAGGTGTCCCCGAAGAAGTCCGTGACGAGCTTGCCGTGCGCGCCACGCTCCAACACCAGTCTATGCAGGAGTTCCTCCGTTGTGAACTGGAGCGCATCGCATCGCGGACCTCCGTCGGCGCATGGCTTCAGAGAGTTCGCGACCGCAAAGCACTGGAGGAAACGCGGGTACAACCGTCGCATATCTTACGCGCGCGTGACGCGGACCGGATGTGACGACGGTCGTAGACGCATCCGTCCTGGTCGCGGCTCTGGTGGACTCAGGACCCGAAGGCAGGTGGGCGGAATCTGTATTGCCCAGGAGTCTCTTGCCAGTCCCCTGCCGTCCAGTCCAGGGGCGCTTTTAACCCGGATATACGGATATATCGAATCCACTCCATGACCCATTGGGGACATTCAATCGAATCAGCCCTGGATGTGTTGACTGAATGAGGAGGGTGGGATGACCGGCAAGATGATAAAGATTCTCGACCCCACGGCGCGGCCAAAGGTGGATGACAAAGGACTGGCCCCAAGGGTGTCGGGCCTCGGTGGGAGCACCCTGGGCATTGTAAGCAACGTGTGGCGCAGCTTTGACGTGATAGCTGAAAGCCTGGGTGAAATGTCCAAGGACCGGTACGAGGTGCGGGAGGTGATGCGCACCATCAACCCCCACATCTCCAGCCCGATAACCGAAGATACCCTCAACATGCTGGTGGCAAAAGCCGACGCCGCCATCGTTGGCATGGGCCATTGAGGGTCCTGCACAACGTGGAGTGTCCACGACGCCATTTCCCTGGACCTGCGCGGTATCCCTTCGGTGGTCATCGTGACCGAGGCATTCAGTAAGCTCGCCAGCACCATCACCCGCTCCGAGGGCAAGCCAGATCTTCCTATACTGGTCCTCCCCGCAAACGTCGAGGAGTTGCCCGAGGAGGAGTTGCGCTCTCTGGCAAGGGCCACCCTGGACGAGGCAGCCCAAAAGCTCACCCTCACCAAAGACACCGAGGAGTAGGGCCGTTGTCTAGCCAGCCCTCTCTACATTCCCACCAGGTTGACGTAGAGGACTCGCCCGAGGCCATATTCGATTATGTAATGTCCCAGGGCTGGGGCGACGGCCTTCCCGTGGTCCCTCCCACCGAAGACCGGGTGCGGGAGATGGTCCAAGGGGCAGCAGGACTTGCGGCGGACTATGTTGCAGGCGTCCTTGGCCCCTCCAACGGCGAGGCGACCGTTGAGAAGATCGCCGTCAACGCCGTCATGGCTGGCTGCCTGCCCCGGTACATGCCTGTGCTGGTTACAGCAGTGGAAGCGGTGTGCGACCAGCGCTTCAACCTGGACGGCGTCCAGACCACCACCAACCCGTGCAGCGTGGGGCTTGTGGTCAACGGCCCCATCCGCCAGGAAATAGACCTGAACTGTGGCCGCAACTGCCTGGGGCACGGCTGGAGGGCCAACGCCACCATCGGCAGGGCTATGACCCTGATTCTTATGAACGTGGGGGGAGCCACACCCGGCGAGGTCGACAAGTCGACCCACGGCTATCCGGGAAAGTACACCCTTTGCTTTGGCGAGGACGAGGAGAATAGCCCCTGGGAGCCTCTGCACATGGAGCGGGGCTTCCAGAGACATGAAAGCGCCGTTACGGTAAACTCCTTCAACGGCACCCGCAACACCATCACCACCACCTACGAGGGCATCATGGATACCCTGTGGGTGATAGCCAGGGACCTGGGGCAGATGGGCAGCAACAATCTCCACTTGGGGAAGGGGGAGCCTGCACTGCTCATCACGGCGGGTCACGCCCGGCTCGCGGCCAGGGCCGGGATGTCAAAGGCGGATGTCAAGCAGTTCTTTTATGACAACAGCGGCTTCCCGGAGTCGGAGTTACGCCCCATGATACGCCGGGAGCGCATTGACCCGGTAATCGCCAATGGCCTCGTCCACCAGACCCAGAGGCCCGAGGACTTGATGCTCATAGTCGCCGGTGGGACGGAGCCGTACCATGCCACCTCCATGCCCACCTTCGGAGATTCCTGGTCTGTCACCAGGGCCATCCGCAGGGCTTGAACAGGTAGCAGCCTTCCTCTTGGGTCATTCGGCTGTAGGCTGGAACTACCTATGCCGCTGACGGGCCACCTCTCCACCGTCATTCCGGCGCAGGCCGGAATCCAGGGGTGGCGGCGGGGGTGACTTCGCAACGACTCCCCACGTCGCGGGACCCTGGATTCCCGCTTTCGCGGGAATGACGGTGCTGGTTGCTGGCTGTTTTCACAGTTATTGCCCATGCCCCTCGCGGGCCGGGTAAGGGGACGAAAATTACGAGCAGCCCCTCACTCCGTCACTCTGGGCCCATCACTCTGGACTCCCGCTTTCGCGGGAATCCAGAGGGGTGTGTGGGTGACTTTGCAGAGGTGGCGACGTTGCGGGACTCTGGATTCCGGCCTGCGCCGGAATGACGGTGGGCATCTATTTTCATGGGAATCACAGAGAGTATCTATAAATATGATAAAGGCCTTGATATTCGACTTCGACGGGGTGGTAATAGATACCGAGACCCCCGACTATGATTCGTGGCAGGAGATTTATCGCTCCTACGGCGCAGAGTTGGAGCGGTCTATCTGGCAGCGGGTCATTGGCGGCAACACGATAGGCTTCGACGTTTTCAAGCACCTGGAGGACCTGGCTTCCGTCCCCATAGACCGGGAGGATATTCGGAAACAACGGCGCAGGCTCTACCTGGAGCAGGTAGAGGCCAACCCCATCCTCCCCGGCGTCGTTGACTACATCACCGCCGCGCAACGCCTGGGCCTGAAACTGGGCGTGGCCTCAAGCTCAGATTCTGCCTGGGTGAAGGGCCATCTTGCCCGAAGAGACCTGTTGAAACACTTCCACGCCGTCAAGTGCGCCGACGACGTTTCCAGGATTAAGCCCGACCCTGAGCTATACCTGGCGGTGGTGGACGCCCTGGATACCAGCCCAGGGGATGCCGTCGCCATCGAAGACTCCCTCAATGGCCTTACCGCTGCCAAAAGCGCCGGGCTGCGCTGCGTAGCGGTGCCCAACCCCATGACCAGCGATCTGCCCCTGGAGCGTTCGGACATCCGATTAGGGTCCCTCTCCGAACTAACCCTCGAGGCCCTGCTGTCAAAGCTGAACATGCTTTGAGTTGATTATCCCGGACACCTTGCCACCATGTTCCCTACCACGACCCATGCCTGGAGGGCAGCCTGATTACCGCAGTCCCTTTGGTGGTCAGTTCCCCGCGCTGGTTCTCTCCCCATGTATCCAGGTCCACCAGGTGCTCACCGTTCTCTTCCCGCTTGCCCGTGACCCTGCCCCTGAGCCAGGTGGTGTCGCCAAGCATGTTGAACCGCCGCAGTTCAATGTACATCCTCTTGAGGAAGCCGTCGTCACCCATCCAGTTGGTCAGAAGGTGGCCCATCCAGCAGCAACGCTGGCAGCCGTAGTCATAAGCTCCCCCCAGACCCGCGCTCTCCGCTGCCTCCTGGATGTCGTGCACCCGTATTATCGCCTCCTGCGCCCCGGTGGTGGGGTCTCGGAAGCCCCAGGAGGGATGGCGCTGCATCTCCCTTAGCTGGAGGCCGTGGGAGATGCCCCCGATGCAGCCGGCCACGAATGCCTGGATGTCGCCATGACTGAGAGGGCCTTTCACCACAGGCTTTAACTCCTCGCCCACCTCAACCTCTTCCCACCACCGGGGAACGCCGCCCCTCACCTCCTCGGAAAGGACCGCCTCCTCAATAGCCCGTATCTCCTCCGGGGAATAGCGGTAAGCCTCGAAGGAATACTTTCCCTGCTCCCTGGCGGCGGCGCGCTCGGCCCGGAACTGCCAGCCCTTGCACCGGGCTATCACCTCGCCCCTCTGGTTATAGTAGTGGGACACGCTGGACTGGATGAAGGTCCGCCCGGCAAACCGGCCGGTTTTCTCCTCCAGGCCGGTGAACTGCTCCTGCACCGAGATGCGGTCTCCCTGGTAGATGGGACGGAACCACTCCCAGTCATTGCCTGCGTGGAAGCCGTGGACCCCGGGGAGGCCCCCGGTGCGCCCGGAGCACCAGTACACACTGTAGAGGAAGGCGGGAGGCGCGATGATGGAGCCGTATTTGGTGTGGCGGGCGTACTCCTCGTCCCAGTAGAGGGGATTGGGGTCTCCGATGCCCTGGCAGAAATGGCGTATGGCGCTGCGAGAGGCGTCCTCATTGAACAACCCCACCCCATACTGCCGGGGGCGGTTGAAACTTCCTATGCGCTCTCTGAGGCGTTCCAGCCCTTCCTCGGTAATCTTTCCCGCTTCTAATACCATCCGTTCACCTCCTCTGTGCAATACTTAAGCCGTTTCACTTTCCGGAACTTGCCAGTCTCTTCTCTGGGACGGGTTTCCAAAGGCTTAGATTTTGTCCAACACCGGCCAAGTCTTTCGACATTTCCCTTTCCTAGCCGGGAACCCCGCCCCTGGATTCCGGCTTTCGCCGGAATGACGGATTGGGTGCTGCGCCAAAGTTGGCAAGCGCGACCTAGTACACCGCCTGCTCCTCCTCCAGCCGCCTCAATTCATCCTGGGGCAGGCCCAGAAGTTGGCAGAACACATACTCGTTGTGCTGCCCCAGCAGGGGGGCAGGCCGGTTGGCCCCAACCGGGGTGTCACTCAAAAGCCAGGGGAGGCCGTAGAGCCATTCGGCGCCCACATAGGGGTGCTCCGTCTCGATAAAAGCCTGTCTCTCATGGAAATGGGCATCCTGGAACTGGTCCTCGATGTTCATCACCGTCATGGCGGCTACCCCCGCCTCCTGGAGGATACCCGTAATCTCCTCGGCGGAGCGCTGCCGGGTCCACTCGGATATGTGCCGGTCAAGATCGGCCAGGTGTTTCAAGCGGCGGGGTTTGTCGGCAAACCTGGGGTCTTGGGTCCAGTCCGGCTGTCCCAGGGCGTTGCAGAAGGCCAGCCATTCCTCCTCGCTCTTCACCGCGATAGCCACCCAACGGTCGTCACCCAGGCACGGGTAGTTGTTGTGGGGAGCGAACTCCGGGTCCTGGTTGCCCTGGGGTCCCCCTACCCGTTGGTTCATTTCGTAGTCCAGTAAAGGCTCTCCCAGCAGGGCCGTGGTGGCCTCAATCTGGGACACCTCCACATACTGGCCCTCTCCCGTAAGGTTCCTATGCCGCAGAGCGGTCACGGCGGCCAGAGCGGCGTGCAGGGCAGCTATGGCGTCGCTCCAGGCGGACTGCATCTCCCCCACCAGAGGCTCATCCCGGTAGCCCACCAGGCTCATAAGCCCCGATAGGGCCTGGACGATGGGAGCATAGGCTAGGATGTTCTTTAGAGGCCCGGTCTCTCCGGCGGCGGGCATGGACACCACTATTATGTCGGGGTTGACGGCCCTCAACTCTTGGTAGGACAGCCCCGCCCTCTGGAGGACGCCGGGGGAGAAGTTGTTCAGCACCACGTCGCTGCGGGCGATGAGGTCTTTTACCAGGCCCAAGCCCTCAGGGTGCTTGATATTCACTGTAACGCACATCTTGTTGCGGTTGAGGCTGTGGTACACCGGCTGAAGCTCCGGCCAGAGGCCCCGGTCTCCGCCGGAGATGTCTTCGCCGACGATGGGGCGGCCCAGGCGCAGGCCATCCATGCGGGCGCGGCTCTCCACCTTGACCACCTCAGCGCCCATGTCCGCCAGAAGCTGGGCCGCCATAGGCCCGGCCCATGCGGTGCCGAAGTCCACTATCCGGTATCTTTCCAACGGAAGTTGCGACATATCAATAAGAGTCCTCTGTGCTTCTCACTCGTCACTCCCGCCCCCATCACTCGTCATTCTGGCGTAGGCCGGGGTCCAGGGGCGATGTTGTGGGTGGCTTCGCAGCGACTCCCCAAGTTGCGGACCCTGGATTCCCGCTTTCGCGGGAATGACGGTGCTAGTTGCTGGGTATTTTCACAATACTAATGTGATGTGAAGAGCGGGCCATGAGTTTAAGTATATATTCACGCATCAGTAATAAATATAGGTGCTAAATAATTCCTGCTCTCCTGAGATGTACAAGCTCCTCCTGGCTGTAGCCCAGTCCGTCGCAGAGGACTTCGCGGTTATGCTGGCCCATGGTGGGGGCGGGCCGGATGAGACGCCAGGGGGTATCGGAAAAGCGATAGGGCGGGCCGGGATATTTCAAGTCTCCCGCCTCGGTGTGCCCCATTTCCTGGAAGAAACTCCGCTCAGTAAGATGGGGGTCTTCCAACACCTCATCCACCGTCCGCACGGGGACGCATGGGATGCGGTTCTTCATGCAAAGCTCCAGGATTTCCTCCTTGGTGTGCTCCATGAACCAGGGAGCGATGAGGGCTTCCGCCTCCTCTGGGTACTGCTCGCTCATGGCGCGGCGGTTCCGGTAGCGGGGGTCATCAACCCAGCCGGGGTTGCCTATGAGGTCCAGGAAACGCTGGTACTGCTCTATCTGGGGGCAGTCTATGCACACGTAGCCGTCCTTGCAGGGCAGGACGCAATTGGGGAACAGGCCCAGGCGCATCCTGTTGCCGGAGCGCCAACCGGCGATACCCCTGTAGATATAGGTGGGCAGATGGTAGCCCGTGAGCAGCACCCCAATCACCTGGGCCTCAGCTATATCCACCAGCTGCCCCCGGCCCGTCAGGTCCCGGCCCAGCAGGGCTATGGAGCTTGCAAGGGCGGCGGTGAGACCGGACATATAGCTGGCCTGGTAGGCGGGGGTGGTCAGAGGCTCCCGGTGGGCATGGCCGTTGCCGAAGCTGAACCCTCCGGCGGCGTTGGTGGTCAGGTCATAGCCCTTGTAGTCTCTATAGGGTCCCGTCTGGCCGTAGGGGGTTATGGAGGTAACGACAAGGCCCGGGGCCTGGGCATTCAGGCTGCCGTAGTCCAGGCCAAGGCTTTCCGAAAGGGACGGCGGATGGTTTTCAACGAAAATGTCCGACTTCCTCAGGAGAGCGAGCATGATGTCCCTGCCTGTAGTCGTCTCCAGGTCCAGGGTAATGCCCCTCTTATTGGTGTTGAGGAACAAGAAAAGGCCGCTTTTCTCCCGGTGGGGAATATCGCCGGGGAAGGGGCCGTGATTTCGCGCCTCGTCCCCAACCGCCGGCGGCTCCACTTTGATAACGTCAGCCCCCAGGTCGGCCAGCATTTTGGCGCAGAAGGGACCTGAGATAAAGCTGCCGTATTCTACTACTCTAATTCCATTCAGAGGGCCTACTGACACTTCAGCATCGCCTCCCAAGTTATCCTTACCACCTGGTAATTATGCAAGAGGGTATCTCCAAAGCTCCCTCTCCACCACACTCTGAAGGGTGTGGCATCCCCCCAAACCGTCATTCCCGCGAAAGCGGGAATCCATGCCTCCACGACGTAGGCAGTGGTTGCGAGTTACCCACGCCACCCCCCTGGATTCCGGCTCAAGGCCGGAATGACGGTTAGGGGACGCCTGTAATTTCCATCCTCGTATGTGGCCCACAGGGATATGGGCCACTAGCTGAAATGGGGGATTACCTCATTCCCGAAAAGCCTGATGCACTGGACGGACTTTTCCGGGTCCAT
The DNA here is from genome assembly GCA_965219725.1 of Dehalococcoidia bacterium. GTDB lineage: Bacteria > Chloroflexota > Dehalococcoidia > Lucifugimonadales > JAGWBF01 > CBDCOF01. The sequence goes on from CBDCOF010000002.1 coordinate 280,768, forward strand.
GCCAAGGTAGTACAGCCGGAAGAACATATACTCCGCTCCGAACTCGTCGCGATAGCGCTGAATTTCCTGGACCACGTCATCCGGGTTGCCCACAATGATCCGCTCTTCCCTGAGCTCCTGGAAGCTGCGGTCATACCGCTCCCCCGGCTGGCCCTCCCGGTGGTAAACCCGGTACAGCCTCTCAAAGGCGTCCATGACCTCGCCCTCGGCCTCCTCGCGGCTGGGGGCGAGGTACATTTCCCTGAAGAACACCGGAGGCTGCACAGGCAGCCCCATCTCCCGGCGGCGCTCCCTGTACACACTCACAGCCCGGCGGATGAACCCCTTGGAGTGGCGGGGACTGGTGAGCCAGGCGTCTCCGATACGGGCAGCCCTGGCAGCGCCCTGAAGGGTATCTCCGCCAACCCAGATGGGCGGCCCGGGCTGTTGGACGGGCTTGGGGTTGATGGTCACGTCCCTGAGGGGGAAATACCGGCCCTCCCAGGTGACATTATCCTCGGCCCACAGCTTTCTGACCACCCTGACCGCCTCTTCCATCCGCCCGCCCCGGCTGCTCTTGTCAATGCCAAAGGAGGCGAACTCCACGTCGCGGTAGCCCTGGCCCACCCCCAACACGAACCTTCCCCCGGCGATGATGTCCAGGGTAGCCGTTAGTTCCGCCACCTCCACCGGGTTGTGCATACTCAGCAGGAAGACCGCCGTCCCCAGGGTCATGCCCTCTGCCTCCGCCGCCAGCCGGGCCAAAAGCGGCACGGGCTGGAACATGCCCTCGGTGGTCCCCAGAGCGTAGTGGTGGGACGCGAATATTCCGTCGAACCCCACCTCCCTGGCAGCCCTCACCTGCCGGAGGGCATACTCAAACGCCCTTGGCCCGCTCAAGTCGGCGCCGAAGTGAGGGTAGAGGTCAATTCCAAACTTCAAGACACAGCCCTTCCTACTACCAGGCCCTAAATAATCTACCCCAGGGATGACCCTCAGTCAACTTGCCAATACTCTTAGGGCCTTTCCATTCTCCATCCAGGGAAGCCACAAGGGCTTCCCCTACACCCGGTGGTGTGTCTCCTGGTAGGGGCAACCCTCGTGGTTGCCCGATACGTCACCATTATGAAAATAGGTGTGCCATGTGCCTCTACCATACCCTGAAGGGTGTGCATCCCTCAGCTACCGTCACTCCCGCGAAAGCGGGAGTCCACGCCCCACCCCTGGGTCCCGGCCTACAACCGAATGACGGTGGGGTGGCGGAGCCTTATACCCGCGCCCCATAGATATGGTCCGGCTTCACTATTATGGCGGCGCGCTTCTGCTCAACCATCGCCTGGTCGTATTCATCCCAATTGGGGTGCTCCCGCCCTGCTGCCGTCCGGTAGACATCCCGAAGGGTCAGCCTCAACTCATCTGGGTCCGTCCGGTCCGAATACCTTATGTCCGCCTCCCCCTCAAGCACCACGTAGCTCCTCCAGTCGGCGGTGGAGACGAGGATGGAGCACCGGGGGTTGCGCATCAGATTAACCAGCTTGGCCCGGTCAGCCGTAGTAGTGAAGGCCACGCCGCCCTGGAGAGGGCCGCAGGTCACGATGCTCTGCTGGGCTGCACCGCTCCTGCGAAAGGTGGTCAGGACACCGTTATGGTTGGCTTGAAGAAATTGGAGAATCTGGTCGTAGGTCATGTTCGACCCTCCCAAAATATGAGATAAAGGAAGAATAATGCAAGCCAACGCTACCACTCACCATTGCCAATCGTCAATGGTGAACGGCCAGGTCCGGCGATGGGGAAGTTAGGGGGACCAGGTCCAGATTCCGAAGGCCATCCCCTCCATCATCGAAACACTCTGCCTATCAGGAAGGATGGTAACATCAGTATCGGGAAGGTGAACAGGTAAAACGCCCAATCCAAGTCATGGACAACGTCCCATAATATCATGGCTACCATGAAACCAAGACCGGGAATCACGCCCGCTGCCAACAATGGCAGTTTCACTTGACGGCCCACCAGAAAGGGAATCACAAAGTATAAGAGAACCACGAAGATAAATTGACCCAAACGCTCGGGGATCGATAGCACTTGGAAGGGGATGGACATTAGTCCATACCAGACTCCGGCAACTAAGGCCAGAGCCAGGACCCAGTTTATCAGAGGGGCATACCTCATGCTCAACGCAAACGTAACCAGGGTCTAAACCTGCCCCGAACAGCGTAGTAAATTAGTATGCCTATGACGATGGCCGCCATTGCGACGGCCACTATCCCCCACATCCAGGGCCTTTGCCAGGACTCCGATGGCGCTTCACCCCGCTCATATACCATCGCGTCAAATCTGGCTTGGGGGTTGCCCGCATTTCTCGTTGAGGCCCGGAAGAACAGGGGATGCTCCCCGGACTTCACCGGAGTTATGCGGTATAACAGGGTGTGGGTGCCGCTGAGGGTCTTGACCCCCTCATCTGGGGGTCTCTCTATTTCAAATGCCTCGTCGGGGTCCACAACCCGGATACTCGCAGACTTCACCGGCCACCGGGAGCTGGACAGATGGACAGACAGGGGGACCTCCCTCCCCACAACCATCGCTTCTTTGGGGAGGGAAGCATCAATCTGGAGCCGAGGGGTGCCAAGGGGGATACGGATTAACTTGGTGTCGTCGAAAAACACCAGCCGCTTGACCCGGACCTCATTGGTCTTTCTCAGCCCGAATGACAGGCGGCCTGGGCCGGGAATTATTCCTGCCTTCTGGGAATAGTTGGCGATGGCATAGGTCTGCTGGGGCGCAAGGGTGAAGGTCTCGGTCCAGCCGGTCACCAGCTCCAGCTGGCTGGCTGTAAAGCCCTTCCCATGACCGTGGCTGGTGATTATCAGCTGTATCGCTGTACGTCCATTGATGCCCGCATTAATCGTCACATTCCCTGGGCCTGTGTCCTCATCAAACTCCACAAGAAAATGGGTATATAACAGCCACCAGTCCTCCGGGCCTTGCTGAGCGCCCTCGGGAAGCGATATTGGGACCGACGCGCCCCAGCGCTCCAGACGAGGCCCTAGACTTCTCCCTTCCTCGTGAAGGGGTACTTCTACGTGGGAGAACCCCAGGTCCTTCAGGGACATGCTCAAGGGCGCCGACCCCTCGCCGCCGCAGGCCGTTATGATGACCAGCAATGAAACGACACCTGCCGCGAGCTTACCCCCTGGACCCAGGCTCATAGTCCCGTACCTACCGCTAGTCATCAGGCCAGTAGTGTGCGGATGCCCATCCACTGTTATCGACGCGGTGCGAACCATGGTCCGAATAGGGCTCATAGTTGTAAAACTGCATCTGGTTTCTATACACCGTTACACCATGCCCATCGGCCAGATCATTGAAATGCTTTTCAGCTTTCTCGCTTTCTCCAGACCATCTGTCAGAAGACCATCGATCGCATTCAATATGATCAATGTGGGTGGTGCCGAGCACGTAATAGCCCCATGAATCATTATAGAATCTGCCAGGGCCAGAATTCGGAGAATATACTCTCATGTGATAAAAATTCGTACCACAAGTCAACACGAAGGGTTTGGTCCCACGACGGGCATCCCATTCCCAACTACGTCCGCCATCTTCAGAATAGTGAAAGTGCTTTCTGCCCGCGGTCTCACTACCAGCAGCCCCATAGAACGATCTCTCCACTTGATAACGTTCAGCATTGTTGTAGAATAGTATTGTTGCCGGCCAATCAACATTGTGCCGGCTAGCTCTCTCGCTGTTAAAGTCCCAATTGTAAAACCTGTCTTCATCTCCTTTTAGAATCGTGAACGCCGACTGGCTTGCCGAGTGGTCACCCGCTACGATGCTGGGAATCAGCAGTACAACAAGCATAACAACCAGGACTGTCAATAGGGCAATCACGCCAGAAATTCTCACCTGTCCGCCCTCCTGCCATCAAGTTGTAAAGAAAGCCTTCGAAGCCCGAAGGCTTAACCCTAGTATTCTTCACCTTTTATCCTCTCGCCCTTGATAATGTAGCTGTCGGCATCATACACTTCAATGCTGGCAATGATCGCCCGGTCTAAGTCCACCAATACGGTAAGGGTAGTGATTCCCCCCGCTTCCACTATCTCTTCCCCTTCTCCATACCACTTTTGGCTTACGGGGTCCTCATCCTTGTATATGACCCCTGGAAGCGGTCCTTCGTAATTTACCGGTTCGTTCAATTTCAAATAGACGATAGCGCCGATGAGGTGTCCAGTGGACGAGGTCCACGGCCCAATGCCGTCTACCTCAAAGGTCGCTCCACCTGCCAATTCCTGTATTTTGGCATCTCCTCGGACTAAGGTTTCAACCTCCTCCCGTTCGCTGTCGGTGAGATCACGGAGATCTCGGGCCCGTTCCGGGACCTCCTCAATGAGGGGTTCCGGTGGAAGGGGCGTTGGTTGTGCCGGGGGTTCTGGGTCGCCACTATTCCCAGTGGCGACCACCACAATCGCTGAGAATAGGCCTACAACTGCCAGCAATACCAAGACCCCTGCACCTATTTTCATTCGACTGCTCATTTGTTATCTCCAGTGCATTACTATAATCACATACCTAATAGATAATAGTATTAGTATTGGATTAAATAGTAATACAAGAGCAAGAGGATGCCAATATAGTGTTGCACTTTAGCCCAGGAGCTTTCAACAACGGCCACAAGATGGAATCGCCTCCCCGTCGTGGTACAATAGCCGAGGGCAAGACCCCGCACATGGAGAGTTGATATGGCCGAGAATATGGAAGAGGGACCGGAGAGAAGCTCATCATTGCCGGATGATTCTCTCCTTCCAGAGGATGGAGTCAAAGAACTGTCGGACCGCTTTCTTGAGTACATGACCGAGATAGAGCTGGCCGACATACCTGAGGCTATGGAGCAGGTGTTGGATGACTTCCTGATGCAATGCGGGGGTATCCCCGAGGAGATGGAGGGACCGGAGGTCTTTGACCAGATTGTGAACCATCAGCTTGCAGTGACCCTGGCGTTCCAGCTGGGCAGGCTGTCGGGAAGGGCACCCCAGCTGGTGGAACGCTTCATCCAGGAGGCTTTGGACAAATGGGGCACCATTCACCTGGAAAATGAGGCTGAGGTTACTGTTGAGGACTTCGGACAGATGACCGAGAGGGTGCTTCCCAAGCTCCGCAGATGGAGGTCTTACCTCGATAGGGAGTATGGCGACGATGACACCGATGACGAGGGAGGTTGAATCACGTGGCTACACAACAGCAAGGGTATGACCTTGTTCTTAAAGGCGGCAGCCTGCTGGACCCCGGACAGAACATCCACGACCGCAGGGATATAGCCTTCAAAGACGGGAAGGTGGCCGCCCTGGCCCCGAACATTGACCCTGCGCAAGCTGCCCAGGTAGTGGATGTCACCGGCAAGCTAGTGACTCCCGGCCACATTGACCTCCACGGCCACTTTTATCACGGCGGCACCACCACCGGCACCAACGCCGACGAGACCTGCCTTTCCGCTGGGGTGACGACTGGCATAGACGCGGGCAGCGCAGGCTGGGCTAATTACACGGCTATGCGTGACTATGTTTTCCCCGCCAGCAAGGCCCGTCTCCTGGCATTCCTACACATAAGCGCCGCCGGCCTGCTGCTGAATGCAGCCCTGGGGGGCGAGCTCCATGACATACGCCTGGCCGATCCCGACCGCACGGCAGACGCCATCAAGGAGAACCCGGGGTTCCTGCTGGGCGTCAAGGTACGGATGCACTTCAACGCCGTCTCCCGATGGGATGCTCATACCGCTCTCAGGAGGGCGCGGGAGGCCGCCGACCAGGCAGGTGTCAAGCTGATGGTGCACGTCAGCGGCACGCCCATCCCCCTACCCGACATCCTGGAGCTTCTGGAGCCGGGGGACATCGCCACCCACATCCTCAACGGCAACCCTGAAGGCATCCTGGACAGGAACGACAACATCAGGCCGGAGGTGCAAGCCGCCGTCGAGCGGGGGGTGATAATGGACGTGGGGGATGCCGGCGTCCACTGTGACTTGGAGGTGGTCAAGGCTGCTATGCAAAGGGGGTTTTTCCCCACCACCATCAGCACCGATATACACAACCCGCCGCCGGGCAGGACTGTCTACAGGCAGAACGACCTGGTGAGCAGGTTCCATGCCATGGGAATGTCCCTGGAAGACGCTATAGCAGCCAGCACCGCGCGGCCTGCCAGGGCCATCGGCCTTGAAGACCGTCTGGGTTCTCTCGCGCCGGGCATGATGGGCGACGCCGCGGTCTTCGACCAGAGGGAGGGGCGGTTTGTGTGGCATGATACCGCCAACCACTCCGTAGAGGGCAATCTACGGCTGGACACCTTCCTCACGGTGAAAGACGGGGCAGTAGTATGGAAGGAGGGCAGCCTGGTAGAGATGGGCCAGTGCTAGACAAATTGGACCGGTGTAGCCCCCGAAATTTTCTAATACGATAGCCCTGGATGGACACCCGTGACATATTGACTGAACTACGACGCTCGCCTATGTTGATCGCGTCTCAGGCGCCGATCAGGCGTTAGGAGGTGAGGCGCTGTCTTCTTTCGCGCTGCGTTCGTCATTGCTTGTCGGCGCCGGCCTGCCGGCGTTTGCTACGCCACAGCCGAGACGCTGGCGGCGTAGCTCCTCTCAGTCACTGGGAGTCCTTGTCAGGGGCTTCCGGCTCCAGAGGCAGGCTTGACCGCGTGAGGGACTGGAATGTCGGACGGGCACTTTCATAATAGTGACGGCGGCATAAGGGTCTCCATCAAGGGAGAGGAAACATTTGTAGGACAGGCTCCCAAGAAGAACATGCGGGGCTATGAAGGAGCACTTGAGATAATGAGGAAAGCGCGCCAATCTGCAAAGGAGTTGCTAGACGGCCATTTATTAGCCCGTCGTGACTTAAAGCCGGCGGCAGCCCTTGCAGTGGCGACCTTCGTGTTCGTAGCCGTATTCGCCTGGGCCCACATGGACAACGCGGTCGTGGTTGATGGCGAGTGGCTCTGGCGACTCTGGCATGTGGGTACACTGATAATCGCCGTGATTGGCGTCGGAGCGGTGTGGTGTGTGACTCAGGGTTGTCCCTGGGTGCGTGGACTGGCTCTGTGCGTGTTCACGGTCGCCGTCTTTGCCAACACCTACAACGACGGCTGGTTTGGGAGCTACTCAGGCACCATATGGCACACAGCGAACTCCCTGTTCATCGGGTTCACCAGCTTGACAGCGGTTGCCCTGTGGCGCTGGCGGGCCGCCCTTTGGCGCAGCGGCGCCATCGTCGTGTTTGCCTTGGGCTATGCCGTCCGAGTAAACGGATTGGTATTCGACGTGCCGGTTATTTGGGACATCATGAACCCCTTGATAATGCTGACCGCGTTGGCCTGCGCCGCCGCTGCCTTTCAAGCCAACGCCTCTCCAGATGAGCCTGTTTCTTGAGACCCCCGTTAGTCCCTTCTGCCCTGGTAGGACCTTTAAGAAATGTTGGTAGCGGCAAAAGGCTGGTGGATTCCGGCTCAAAGCCTGCCCCGTACTGGATACGGGGGCCGGAATGACGGTGAGGCGGCGGTCACTACTCATCCTGTCTGAACAGTTACGCTCTCAGCTTTGGCTTGACACTCCTGGATACCAATGGTAGAATCGGCCCAGCCTCACAGGTACTATTCCCGGCAAATTAACTAAACGGCTTTTGCGCACCCCTACCCCTCTGTGGCGACTACTTCAGGCAGAGGGCTGAAGACGGCGTTGAGTGGGTGGGGTGTTCTATTGAAATATCGAGTATCCAGTAAGGAGGAGTGGCTATGTCAACCCAAGATATTGATATTAAGCGTGGGTTGCGGGACGTATATTTCGATAAGTCAGAAGCCTGCTTTATAGACGGGCAGATAGGCAAGCTGCTATATCGAGGCTATGACATCCATGACCTGGCAGAGAGGTCCACCTTTGAGGAAGTGGTCTACCTGCTCATTCATGGCGACCTGCCTACAAAGGCCCAGTTAGACGAATTTGACGCCATCCTCCGAGCCAACAGGAACATCCCCGATGCAGTGATACAGGTCCTGGGCCTGGTGAAGGACAGCCATCCGATGGATGCCCTTCGTACAGGCGTGTCTGCCATGTCGGCTTTCGACCCTGATGTGAGGGACAACTCCATTGAAGCCACCGTCCGAAAAGGCCTGCGCCTGACTACCCAGGCTCCCACTATGGTGGCGGCCCACCACCGCCTCAGGAATGGACTGGCGCCGGTGGCCCCCAATCCTGCCCTTAACCACGCCAGCAACTTCCTCTACATGCTTTCGGGACAGGAGCCGGACTCGGAGACCCAGAAACTGATGGACGTGGACTTCATCCTCCACGCCGAGCATAGCTCCAACGCCTCGGCATTTGGCGCCAGGGTAGCGGCTTCCACCGTCTCAGACCTGCATTCGGCCATCGTTGGCGGGATTGGCATCCTGAAGGGGCCGGCCCATGGCGGAGCAGCGGAAGAAGTGATGAAGATGGCCATAGAAATAGGCCAGCCGGAGAATGCAGAGGACTACGCCAGAAAGATACTCGACGGCGGCGGCAGGATAATGGGGTTCGGTCATCGCGTCTACAAGGCTGAGGACCCGAGGGCCCGCCACTTGAGGACCCGGTCTCAGGACTTGGGCGAAAAAGTAGGCCAGCCTCAATGGTTCCAGATACTGAGATACCTTGAGGAGACGGTTATGGTGCCCTACAGGTCCAGGGGCATCTTCGTCAACGTGGACTTCTTCGCCGGCTCCATCTACTACTTGCTGGGTATTCCCGATGACCTATTCATATCCATCTTCGCCCTGGGCAGGATACCCGGCTGGACCCTCCAGTGCGTAGAACAGTACGATAACAATATTCTGCTGAGACCCCTGCTGGACTACACCGGCCCTATGGACCTGGAATACGTACCCATCGAGCAGCGGGGCTAGAGGGACCCACACTATGTATGGCATAACCATCTATCAGGAGGGGGCCCTTTGGCCCCCTCCTGATATTACTGATACGTGAACAATAAACTAAACTAGCGCTCTTACGGGCCACATAAGGGATGAAAATGACAGGCAGCCTTTCATCGTCACTCTCTCGAAAGGAGACCTTTGCGTAACCGTCATTACCATGAAAATGGCGGTTGGCCTCCCTACCGTCACTCCCGCGAAAGCGGGAGTCCACCGCCCCACCCCTGGATTCCGGCCTGCGCCGGAATGACGGTGGGTGCGGTGGGAGCCTGAGCCTGAGATTTTCATGGTAATGACGGTCTGGGTGCTGCCAATTTTCCCGGAGATGTAAGTATGCCTCAGAGAAATCAGTGGGAAGACTTCTTCGACAGCCATGCCCCCCACTACATGGAGAACGTGTTTACGATAAACACCCTGTCGGAGGTTGATTTCCTGCTGGAAGAACTGGAGCTTCTGGCAGGAAGCAGCATCCTGGATGTGGGCTGCGGCACCGGGCGACACGCCATCGAGCTTGCCAGGCGGGGCTACCGGGTCACGGGGGTTGATATATCATCGGGGATGCTGCACCAGGCGGAGAAGGCGGCAACCCAGGCCGGAGTTTCCGTTAAATGGGTACACGGGGACGCCACAACCTATCTGATGGGTATGGGCAGGCCCCAGGAGCAGTTCGATGCCGCCCTCTGCCTCTGCGAGGGCGCCTTTGGACTGCTGGACATAGGAGATGACCCGGAGGAGCACGACCGAGCGGTCCTGTCAAATATCAATTCGGCGCTTCCCATTGGGGCCACGTTGATAATGACCACACTAAACGGCTATCGGAAGCTCCGAGAAATAACGCAAGAGGATGTGGACTCCGGGCGTTTCGACCCGGTGACGATGGTGCATGATGTAACCGAGGAGTGGGGCCTTCCCGGTGGGAAGAGGGTGATGAATTACCGGGAACGTGTCTATGCAATTCCTGAGCTTGTTGGACTCTTCAGGAGCGAAGGGTTCCACCCTGAACACATCTGGGGCGGCACCGCCGGCAACTGGGGCCGCCGCAATATCAATCTGGATGAAATCGAGGTGATGATTGTGGCACGGAAGGTGGCGGAAAGCCAGGCAAACCCTTAGAGGGTGTGTGTGAAGCAGGTTGGGAATTTCCCGTCATTATTATGAAAATAGCCAGCGCCAGGTTCCCCCACCGCACCCTGAAGGGTGCAGCATCCCCCACCACCGTCATTCCGGCGCAGGCCGGAATCCAGGGGCGGGGCGTGGACTCCCGCTTTCGCGGGAGTGACGGTGAGGAGGCCATATCATTTTCATCCTCGTATGTGGCCCGCAAGGGCCATGGGCAATTACCATGAAAATAGGCAGCACCGTCATTCCCGCTTTCGCGGGAATCCAGGGCTCCGCAATGTCGCAGTCGCTGCAAAGCCACCCACCCCCACCCCTGGATTCCGGCCTACGCCGGAATGACGGTGGAGAGGCTGCCGTCATTTTCATCCCCTTACTTGGCCTTGGCAAGGCCATGGGCAATTCCCGCTTTCGCGGGAATCCACTACCCCGCGCACCAGACTCCTGCTTTCGCAGGAGTGACGGTGGGTAATTTTCACACACACTTAGATAGCCAGGCTATGCCAGGGCGAAAAACAGGGTATGGTGGAGAAGGAGCTTTGGAGATACCCTCTAAGGGTGACACTTATGGACGTAGAGCAGGAGATACATAGGCGGATAGTTGAGCAGGGAAGGATAACCTTCGCCGAGTTTATGGACCTGGCCCTGTTCTGGCCCGACGGAGGCTACTACAGCAGGCCCGACAACATCGGGTCCCAGGGTGATTTCTACACCTCTCCCGGCGCTCATCCGGCTTTTGGCGCCCTCCTGTGCTTACAGGTGTACCAGATGTGGCGGATTATGGGGTCTCCTTCCAACTTCTACCTGGTAGAGATGGGCGCGGGGAGCGGGCTGTTGTGCCATGACCTGCTCAGCTACAGCGCGCACTTCCCCGGCGGCTTCCGGGACTCCCTGCAATACCTCTGCCTGGACAGGTCCCCCTCTCAGGGAGCCGAGGCCCTACTGCCGGTTGGGACAAAGGGGATAGTGGAACGTCTCGCTACCCGGAATGTGCCCTTGAGGAGAGTAAAGGGCTGCTTTCTATCCAACGAGCTTGTGGACTCCATGCCGGTACATCGAGTAGCGGTACAGGACGGGGCGCTGAAGGAGGTATATCTGGCCCTGGAGGACGGACACTTGGCAGAGGTCCTGGACTCTCCGTCCACCCCTGCCCTGGAGGAGCGCCTGGACGCCTTGGACCTGTCCCTGCCCGAAGGCTTCAGCGCCGAGATAAACCTGTCTTTACGGCCCTGGCTGGAGGAGGTATCCTCTGCGCTGGAGCAGGGCTTCCTCCTTACCATAGACTATGGGCACCCGGCGCCGGAGCTATACTCGGCCTCCCGCAGACGGGGCACTCTCACCTGCTTCTACAGGCACACCCAGACGGACAGTCCCTACATGCGAATAGGCAGGCAGGATATAACCGCCCAGGTGGACTTTACCTCCCTGATAGACGTGGGCAGACGCCTCGGGCTGGAAACCCAGGGACTCACCACCCAGGGGGAGTTTCTCCAGAATCTTGGCATTGGGCATTTCATAAGCCGGCTTCCCAGCGCCGGTCTAAGTCAACGCCAGGTCATGGCCAACCGGATGGGGATGCTGGACATCATCAGGCCGGGGGGGATAGGCGATTTCAAGGTCCTGGTACAGGGCAAGAGGGTCGACAGCCCCCACATCTGGGGGCTTGGGTCCACTACCGGGGAGGTTGGAAAGCCCACTGAAGAGCTTGACGCCATGCTGAGAGAGTTGCCCATCCCCCTTCTGACGCCCCACCACGTGCCCCTTCTGGAGGGCCGCTACCCCCATCTGGCCCCGGAATGGGCGCCGGGATGGGAAGACCTGTTGACGTTAACGCCGCCTGCCCAATTGCCATAATCTCTTGTTGCCCTTGGCCCTATGCTGGTACACTTGACCAGATGGGACTTCAAACAAGCAGCCTATTTGGTCCCCACAGGAGCGAAAGCATGGAAACCTTTTTCCAGACCTCCAAGGACCCCAAGACCCTCGACCTTGAAAGGACCGATGACGGACGCCTCCGCCTGGTGATTACTCTCAAAAAGCTGGGGGTGGTATCGGCAATGGAGTATTTTCTCGATGAGGATGAGGCCCGGTCGCTAAGCCACGCCCTGAGCAAAGGCCGCACGTCCGTCCACTAACCTGAAGGGGTACGAGGTACAGACTGCTATAATTATGGTATCACCTTATCCCAAGACCGGGGGTTGTTTTATAGTGTGGAGTTCCGTGTCCATTGAGGGAAAGCCTACTGTGCTGGTAGCGGACGCGTCTTGTAACGCATGGGGATGGGAGGCCCAATTTTGTGAACGGTTGTTTGCCAGCATGAAGCGGCGCAACGTGCAGCTTCATGGGGATGGCCCGATCCGTGTCCAGCAGCCCGGCGACCTGCTGCCCCACCTGGAACATGGCCTAACATTCAATGGAGAGAAATCTAATTGCCTGCTGCTATTCGGCCATAGCCTAGGGGCGGACGTAGCTCCGGGGACAGGGCTTGGAGCTTATTGGACGTGGCTTAACTCCCACCCTCGGCCTCCTGAGATGCTCTTTGCGGCCTGCACTTGGGATGACTACGATGCTGAGGTCAGCCAGGAGATACTGGACTCCCCGGATACCTTTGCGCCTCTGGCCCTCGCCCAACAGTCTCCCCTGACTCAAAGGGAAGCCGGACTGTTCTTCCTGAAGTTCTTCACTGAGTTGGACCTGCACTCCACCGACAGCGTTACCGGAAGGATGGTCTGGTTCGCCTGCTCGAAGGCAAGGGAGCTATTGCGCAGGCGAAGACTGGCGGGCAGGGTTGGACTGCGGAGCTAACGGGGCTTGATCTAAAGCTGGGCACATTGAATCGAGTGATATGACGAAAGCCAGCCTACCCAGATGGCCCTCCAAAGGCAGCCGCCGCAAGCTGGATGAGCTTTGGCTGAAGGAGTTGGAAACTCGGGGAGTGTCAGCCTTCTTTTTTGAAACACCCGAAGCGCCCCCACAGCTATACCAGGCGATGGAGGAGTTCAACGATGGGCGCTTCTGGGAATGCCACGAGACCCTGGAGGAGGTATGGCTCAACACCCCATACCCGTTGCGTCTCTTCTACCATGCCCTCATAAAGTTGGCCGCCGGGTTCCACCACCTGTCCCACCATAACCGCTACGGCGCTCGGTCAAAGCTGGCTGAAGGTATCCGCCTGCTCCGCCCCTTTTCGCCGTGCTTCCAGGGTATCCGCACCGGTCCCCTGTGCCGGGATGCCGGTCAACGGGTCAGGCAGCTAGAGGGAGACGGGAGCCTTGACTGGACGAAACTGGAAGGCGGCTACCCCCGGATGTCCTGCGTCCCCTGGGGCGATTGCTGACCGGCTGAGGGCAAGCGCCTCAGCAGAAGGGCAAATCAAGCCTCGAAAGGTCATTGTTCGGTACATCTTTCAAAGCCTCGGGTATGCACCCGGTCAACTGGTTCCTGCCGAGGTGCAGCACTTTCAAGTTGGAGAGGTTGCCCAACTCCACTGGTATCTCCCCGCTCAACTGGTTCCTCCGGAGGTCCAGCACTCTCAGGTTGGCAAGCCTGCCCAACTCCCCCGGTATCTCCCCACTCAACTGGTTCCCCCGGAGGTCCAGCACTTGCAGGTTGGCAAGCCTGCCCAACTCACCCGGTATCTCCCCACTCAACTGGTTCCCGTTGAGGGCCAGCTCTTGCAGGTTGGCGAGGTTACCCAACTCCGGCGGTATCTCACCACTCAACTGGTTCTCGCTGAGGTACAGCCCTTCCAGGTTGGCAAGGTCCCCAAATTCCTCCGGTATCTCCCCGCTCAACAGGTTCTCGTAGAGGGACAGCCTTTGCAGGTTGGTGAGGTCCCCCAACTCTCCCGGTATCTCCCCCCTCAACAGGTTCCCGTTGAGGTCCAGTACAATGACGCGTCCTCCGACGCCAGTAATAACTCCGTGCCATTTGCCGATGGGTGCGTCGCTCAACCACTTGCCGTCATTCACCCAGTTGGGGCCGTCAGTGGCGTTGTAGAGGGCTGCCAGGACTTCCCGGACCGTTTCGAGAGACGGCTGCGCCCACACCCCTTGGTTGTTCTTCAAGAATTGTGACAGGCCATCCATAGTGATGGTGGCTCGTCCTCCGGTTGCCTCAAAGAAATTGAGCGAGCCATCTTCATCCGTCCCTGGCAAACTGAACGCGGCAATGTAGGCGCTTAACTGGTCCAGTTGCCATCTGGTAGCCGGGTGGTTCTCGTCAATCAGCAGTATCACTGCCGCCCGGAAATCCTTTTGGGATTGTGTCACGTCGGGGACCCGCTCCCCATGCTCTGCTATGATGTCCTCAATTGTATAGGTCCTGACCTTACCCGGCTTGAAGACCCTATACCCTTCTTCAGTGAGAGCTACACGTCCCTCTTGGTCGCGAACAAACTCCACATCCTCTCCCACCCAAAGGTCGGGCACTTCTTCGGCCGGTATGAGACCCGCCACGTACAATTCGATGGGGCTGTAGTAGAGGGGGCCAGAGGAGGTCCTAAACGTGCCTCCCCCCGCCCAAGGACCTCTGACGGCATACTTGCCTCCGCCGAGGTCCATCAAGTACGCAATATCAAATCCTCCAAGTATTCCGTTGGCGCCGCTGAAACCCCAGTGACTCCACGAAGGGGTCGGTGTTATGTAATTTGCCCAGCGATGCATTAGCTCATGCAACAATACGCTTTGATGAGCCATCGCTCTATAGCTAGGTAGCCGAATCATGCCTTGAAGCCTGCCCGACGACCCTACTATCCTATCAGAGAAAATAGATACACCTATACCCTGCACATCATTGGACACGCTCCAATATGTGGGATTATCGGGTATTCGTGGATCATCATCGCGGCTAGTTATTGTTATTCTTTGAGTTTCGAATTGGTAACGACTATTGACGACAATCAGAAAATCGAACTCGTCGTCAAAGTTCTCGTAGAAACGAGGCATATATTCGTAAAGGTCTAACGGTGAATCGGCGATCAAGTCGTCTGAGATAGGCAGGATGAATATATTGTCATTGTATATCTGAGGGTCTTCATCAGCGGTAAGAACAATATCTACACTCGTGCAGACTTCCGGGACGTAGCTAGTGCCTGTATCTCGGAGACTGAACCAGTTGTACGTCACGAGGTCATCTAGGTCTTCTATGAGATCTATGCTCAACAGGTATTGGTACAGTTCCTCGGGTATGCATTCGGTAAACCAGGTGTCAGTAGGGGGCGGCGTTGGCTGATGCGTAGGGGTGGGGGTGGGCGTCGCCGTGGGTGTGGCCGTCGCCGCAGGGGTGGGCGCGACCGTCGGGGTAGGTGCGGGCGCAGCCGTCGCTGTGGGCGTGGGCGCGACCGTCGCTGTGGGCGTGGGCGCGACCGTCGCTGTGGGTGCGGTCACGACCGTCGCCGTTGGTGTGGGCACAGTCGTCGCCGTGGGTGTGGGCGCGACCGTCGCCGTGGGTGCGAGCGCGACCGTCGCCGTGGGTGTGGAAGTAGCCTCTTCAGGAGGGGCTGGCCCATCGGAGACGCAGGCCAGGAGGGTTGCCAGAAGAGCCAGCGCAAGGATGACCCCTAAAAGAGCCAGCCATTTTGCCTTTCGGTGCATCTTCTTCACATCCCTAGCTTTGATTAACCCAAGCCAGCCGGACATTACGCGGTTATCTCAGGGCCTTCCAAAGTTGGCTTGCTTCAGGGAGGGTGTACCCCACACCCCGCATGGATTCCCGCTTTCGCGGGAATGACGACATGCGGTTTTCGGGACGACGGAGGGTCCCTGTTAGAGGACAATGGCGTCCACAAGAGCCTCCTACTGGCCCAAACAGGGGGACGCCCCTACGGAACGGTCCGTCGTTGGTAGGGGCAACCCTTGTGGTTGCCCTGTTTCCCATCAATACAAGAACGTTGGGCTACTAGCCCCACTCCCTCATGCCGTCCTGGCTTCCTTCAATATTGTCCCCTCCTCCCATCCTGGATGCCATCTTGGATGCCATGATGCGGAATGTAATGACGGCGCCGTAGATTATGGACGCTATGACGAACAGGATGGTAAGAAAGGGGCCGGCGAAGGCGAAGGCAAGTCCCAGCACCGTTGCACCCGCGATTGCCGACGTTGTATTCCATATCCGCCCTTGATTTTTCGTGAATAGCCTATCTCTATTGTACATCTGCCACCTTTGCTACAGTTTTATTTGGTAACACATCGGCCAATCAAGCCCCGGCGTCGGAAGAGCCTCCTGTGGTCAGACCCAAGTCCTCAGCTATGGGCTTCAGGCTGTCTATTACAAAGGAGATGTGTTCGTCAAGCTCAACATCCAACTCCTGGGCGCCCTTGACAATGTCGTCGCGGTTTACGTCCCTGGCAAATGCCTTGTCCTTCATCTTTCGCTTCACAGACCTGGGAGTGACTTCATCCAGGCTCTTGTTGGGCCTCACCAGGGTAACTGCCCTTATGAAGCCGGAAAGCTCGTCCACGGCGAACACTGTCCGCTCCATCAGGCTCTCCCTCTGGATACCGGTATGGTCTCCGTGAGTGAGGACTGCCCGTACAATGTAGTCAGGATAACCCCTCTCCCTCAGTATATTGGCCCCATACATGGGGTGTTCCTCCGGGGTAGGCACTATCTCCCAATCAAAATCGTGCAGCAGCCCGGCGATGCCCCACTCCTCCTCATCCTCCCCATGCTTACGAGCGTAGGCCCTCATGGCGGCCTCCACAGCTAGGAGGTGCTTCATAAGGACGTCGGTCTTGACGTACTCCTTCAGCAAGTCTAACGTAGTCACTCTATCCATTCCGTTCCTCCTTTGTGATGCTCCCCTCTCACCCGGGCCCCTCACCCCTCGCTCACTTTATTCGCCACGTCTTCCTGCTCTTCATCATGGGCAGATTCCGAGATGGGCACTCCCCTGGGCAGGCACCTGCGGGCGGTGGTGATGAACCCGGTATGGGCCACCATCCGGTGGGCGGGCCGCACGCTCCGTTGGCTCACGCTCCAAGGGCGCAGGAGCACTTCCACCGTCTCTATTAACTGGAACCGGGAGTCGGCAGAGAGGGCTTGCCCCAGTTGGTGCACCTGGAGCACGGTGGGCAAGAAACTCAGGAATATACCCCCCATTGTGAGGGCCTCGGCGGCCCAGGGGACTACGTGCCAAGGCTCCGGCACGTCCAACACTATTCTGTCCACGTCCCGCTCATGGACTCCCTGGTAAATGTCGCCCATCTTCAGCGAGTGGGAGGAAGGGTTGGGCACGAGGGTGCGAATGTTCCGCATGGCCCGTTCCACCATGTCCTCCCTGATCTCATAGGTGATCACCTTCCCCCTCTCGCCTACGGCCCGCAGCAGAGCCACCGTAAGAGCGCCGGACCCAAGCCCGCCCTCTATTACGGTGGCGCCGGGGAAGATGTCGGCCAGCATGAGGATATTCCCCAGGTCCTTGGGGTAGATGACCTGGCTCCCCCGGGGCATCTCCATCACGTAGTCGCTCAGGGTCGGCTTGACGGCAAGCAGGACCTGGCCCCGGTTGGTGCGGACCCATCCCCCCTGCTCCCGGCCTATTAACTCTTTGTGGGGGAGGGCGCCGGCATGGGAGTGAAAGGTATTCCCCTCCCTCAAAGTCAGCAAGTATCTTCTCTCCTTGCGGTCTATGAGGAGGGCAAGTTGGCCTTCCTGAAATACACCCCTATGGTCTTCCGCCATCTCACTCTCATAATGTACCTGGCTCGCGATGCACCCAATTCACGACGTACCCGATGCCAGGTCCCTCTTAATCCACCGTAGCAACAGGGCCCACCCGGTTGAACCCGGCGGCGGACCCGGAACGGGTGACAGGCAGGGTCTAACTCAGCTTCTCCACCTCAGCCAGAACATCTAACGGGTTGGGAGGAGAGAGCGGCTGATATTCCTGCTTGAATCTCACGATGCCATCCTTGTCCACAACCACCACCGCGCGATTGCTGGTGCCAATCTCCTCATTCCATAAATCGTATGACTTGATCATCTGCCCGTGAGGGTGGAAATCGGACAAGAGGGGGTACGGGATATTCCCCAGGCTGGAGGAGTAGGACTGATGGGCCGGTATGCTGTCGCAGCTTATGCCCAACACCTGGGCATTTTTCTCCTCGAACCGGCTATGATGCTGCCGGAACTGGGAGACCTGGTTTGTTCAGGTGCCGGTAAAATCAAAGATATGGAAGGAGAGCACCACGTGTTTCTGCCCCTTGAATTGACTCAGGCTTACCCTGTCACCTGTGTGGGCAGGGAGGCTGAAATCAGGGGCCGGCTGTCCCACTTCTGCTGCCATAGCTGGGTTAGACCTCCTTGTAATCCACTGCCTTGAAGTCCATACAATACAAAGTCCGCTCATAGATAGACCTGCCCGGACATCAGACGGGTGATGTTCCGTAGACCGATGCTAGGCCAACCCGCTCAACGCCTGCCTGACCTCCTCGTAGTTGGGCTCGTTGGCCGGGCTGTCGGCCAGCCACCTGTACCGGACCACGCCCTCTTTGTCCACGATGAACACGGCCCTGTTGGCGACAGTGTACCCCGTCATTCCTGCGAAGTTTGGGATGCCAACATCGTACTGTTCCACCACCTGACGGCTATAGTCGCTCAGAATCGGGAAGTTCAGATTGTTTTGCTGCGACCACGCGCCTTGAGAGAAAATCGGGTCCACACTGATGCCCAATACCTGGGCGTTTAGCGAGTTGAATTGCGCTTCCTGGTCCCGGAAAGCGCACATCTCATTTGTGCAGACTCCGGTAAAAGCCCCCGGGAAGAAGGCCAAGACCACGTTCTGCCCTTTATAATCGCTCAGGGTACGCTGCTGGCGGCCGCTGTCGAATAGTGTAAAGTCGGGCGCTGTCTGTCCAACCTCTACTGCCATATTAAAAAGCCTCTTTCCTGTGAATTCTGCCCTTCTACCAGAAAGGGACAAGAGCATTGGTCATTATAACCTATTTGAAGGGTTGATTCTACACGTTATATGCTAGGGGGTGTGCGTCATAATTTTGGAGTGGTGAGTAAGGGAGTAAAATATAGAGGTTTGGGAAACAGGTGATGAGGAGTGGTGGTATGGAGGCAGAGGACATCGGGCAAACGTGGCAAGGGTTAAGCGAAGAGGTGATCACCGGGATTAGAGAGTGGCGGTTGCAGAATCCCAAAGCCACCTTTACTGAAATTGAAACGGAACTGGACCTGAGGCTGGCGAAGCTGCGGGCCCGGATGCTTCAGGATGCGGCCCTGGCCAGTTCCTCCACAGACTGGAGCAGCAATCAGCCTGGAGAAAAGCCGGCGTGCCCGGATTGCGGCGAGGAACTGGTATCTTGGGGCAAGCGGCGGAGGCGTTTGCAGACCTTGGGGAGACAAGAGGTCACGCTGGAACGCCAGTATGGGGTCTGCCCCGCTTGCGGCGGGAAACTTTTCCCCCCTGGATGAAGAACTGGAATTGTTGCCGGGCCACCTGACTCCGGGGTTGGAAGAGATTCTGGTGAGGCTTGGGAGTTGGATGCCCTTCGCGCAGGCGCAACGGTTCCTGGTGGACTGGATGAAGCTGAATTCCCTCAGTGAAGCCACGGTGAGGCGGCATACCGAAGCGGCGGGGGCGGCATATGTGACCATCCAGGAGGAGGAAGCGAGGGCGTTGGAACAGGGCGAGGAACTGCCCCGGGGGTTGCCCGGTCCCGGCTCAGCCCGGCTAGTGGTGGAAGTGGACGGGGCGATGGCGCCCCTGGTGGGAGGAGAATGGGCTGAGGTAAAGACAGTGGTGATTGGGGAAGTGGATGAGGCGGCGGCGGAGCCGGGAACTCTGAGGGAGCTGTCCTATTTTTCCCGGTTGACCGACGCGGCGGACTTTACCCGGCAGGCTCTGGCGGAGACCTGGCGGCGGGGGCTGGATGAATGGGGCCAGGTGGCTCTGGTGTCCGATGGCGCCGAATGGATTCAGGGGTTCGGGGACTTTCATTGTCCCGGCGCAGTGAGGATACTCGACTTCCCCCATGCTGCGGGGTACGTGGCGGAGATAGGCCGGGGGGTATTCGAGGAAGGCTCTTCGCTGGTTGATGAATGGCAAAGGGAGCAGGTCCACCGTCTCAAACATGAAGGCGCCGGTCCGGTATTGGAGTACTTGCGGGTCTTGGTTGAGCGCCAGGAGACTGACCTGAGAAAACCCCTGGCGTACCTGGAAAAGAGGGAAGCCCAGATGCAATACCCGGCCTTTCAAGCCCAAGGCTGGCCTATCGGGAGCGGGGCCGTTGAGAGCGCCAATAAACTGGTGGTGGAAGCCAGATTGAAGGGAGGGGGGATGCACTGGGCACGGCCCAACGTGAATCCGGTGTTGGGCTTGCGGAACATTGTATGCAGCGGACGCTGGGCTGAGGAGTGGCCCCGGATAGCCGTCCGGCTCAGAAGGCCGGCGTCTCGGGGCGCCGGGACACCCTGTGGGAAAGGCGGAGCGCCGGAAGCCAGGGAATCCAGGGCCAAACTCAGCCCGGTGGGTAGGCCGGAGGTCCCAGTGAAAAGCCCCGCCGTGGTTGCAGTATCCCACGGACGGCAAGCGTCAAAACCCCCCCGCCGGCCTGCGGCTGATCACCCCTGGCGGCGGGCTCCGGTTGGCCGCACCAGATAATCCCCAAAATTATGACGCACACCCTATGCTAGGCCGCTACCCTCCCAACGGCTTTGATTGCCCCCATTGGTCATTATTACTGACGGGTACGGCATCCCCCATCCACCGTCATTACCGCCCCTTATTCTGTTATTACCATGAAAATAGGCAGCACCGTCATTCCCGCGAAAGCGGGAATCCAGGGTCCCGCAATGTCGCAGTCGCTGCAAAGCCACCCACCCCCCGCCCCTAGATTCCGGCCTGCGCCGGAATGACGGTTGCGCAAAAGTCTCCTTTCACGGGAATATAGGTTCGAGTCATCGAGGACCGAATACCCTGAGGACCGAATACCCTGATGCCCACCTGTTCATACCTGGCGGAAACGTGCTATCATTCATCGAAGTAAGGCATTGAAGCAAGACGCCGGACCGGACCAAATGAGGAAGAGCCTGCCAAGGCAAAAGCTAGCTGGGGGGCATCCGATGATTCATATTACTCCCGACGTACAACATCTGATAGACCAGGCGCTGGCCGAAGACCTGACCTTCACCGACCCAACTACCGATGTCCTTGTCCCACCCGACCAGGCAAGCATAGGAGTGATACGGGCCAAGGCCGATGGTGTCCTGGCAGGGGTGGACGTGGCCCTGGGGGTATTTGGCCGGGTGGACCCACAACTGCTTACTACCGCCTTGTCAGAAGACGGCGCTATCCTCTCACCCGGAGATGATATTGCCCGCATAGAGGGGAGGGCGGCCAGCATCCTCCGGGCTGAGCGGCCTGCCCTTAACTTCCTACAACGGATGAGCGGCATCGCCACCGACACTTCCCGGTATGTGAAGCTGGTAGATGGCCTCAAGGCGAGGATAGTGGACACCCGCAAGACTGCCCCCGGCATGAGATACCTGGACAAGTACGCCGTCAGGGCCGGCGGTGGGGCCAACCACCGGATGAACCTGGCAGACGGCATCCTCATAAAGGACAATCATATAGAAGCCGCACGGTCCCGGGGCCTCAGCCTTAGAGAAACTGTGGAGATGGCAATTGAGAGGGCTTCCCACACCCTCAAGGTGGAGGTGGAGGTTACCAACCTGGATGAGCTACAGGAAGCCCTGGACGCCGGCGCACATATCATAATGCTGGACAATATGTCCCTGGAAGACATGCGACTTGCAGTGGACACAGTGAAGGGAAGGGCTGTCATAGAGGCTTCGGGCGGTGTCAATATGGAGACGGTCAGGGCCGTAGCGGAGACGGGGGTTGACCTCATCTCCGTCGGTGGCCTCACCCACTCGGTCAAAGCCCTGGACATCAGCCTTGACCTGGAGTTCTAGGATATACGGGGACATACAGACAGAAGGAGGGCCAAAAGGTGACAGCCTCAGCAGAAGCGATTATAAGCGCCTTGGAGCGTAACTGGGACATGGTGGACGCAGCCCTGGCGGGTCTTGATGACGCTGCCCTGGACCGACGCCCCAACGACCAGTCCAACTCAGCCTCCTGGATTCTGTGGCACATGAACCGGGTGGTGGACACCTTCGTTCATACCCGGCTCCAGTCCAAGCCCCAGATTTGGGTCACAGACGGCTGGGACAAGAAATTCGGCATCAGGGAAGGACTGGAGGACCGGGGAGTGGGCTGGACAGCCGAGGAGGTAGCTGCCTGGAAGCCGCCCTCAAGGGAGGTGCAGATGGGGTATTATCAGGCGATCAAGGACGTAGCCGGGAAGTACCTGGCGTCCCTGACCGACGCCGAGATGGAAAGGCGCATGGTCATCCCGCCTGTGGAGGAACCCAGGACCGTCGCCAATGCCATAGGGCAGATGACCTGGGACAACGTAGCCCATGGAGGACAGATTGCCTTCCTGCGGGGCCTCTACGTGGGCATGGGCTGGCACCGATGAACTGGGCCACACATATTTATTAATGAACGCTTGATACTTGCAGCCGCACAGACCAACGAGTCGGGTCGCACCGGCATGTAACGGGAGGGGAGCATGTTTAATACGATTGGCAGGAGTTTCAGGCTCGCTAAACTCTGTCTCCACGTACTCGCTGTTGACAAGGAGCTCGTACTGTTCCCCCTCTTTTCCTCGATTGGTGTGGTCGTTGTGCTCCTGACATTCATGGGCATTGAGTTCGGAATCGGCGCACTCGAACGGATTGAGGCTGGCTCGGTTGCCGCTGGCGATATTGTCGTCGCCTTTGTATTCTATGTCCTCGCCTACTTCGTCATCATCTTTTTCAACAGCGCGCTCGTGTTTGCCGCGCATGAAAGACTGGCCGGGGGCGACCCCAATATCCGCTCCGGCCTGAACGGAGCATGGCATCGCATCATCACGATATTCATGTGGGCCGTCATCGCCGCAACCGTTGGGATGGTCCTGAACATCCTATCCGCTCAAGCGAGGGGGCGCCGCGACATCTTGGGATTCATCAGCCAGATCATCATAGCTCGTTGGGGGCTGCGTGGACCCTCATCACCTACTTCGTTGTGCCGCTGATCGTCATTGAGCACCGTTCACTCCCTGACGCATTCAGAACGTCGCTTTCAATGCTCCGCCGTACCTGGGGAGAGCAGGTGGTGGGCAACCTTGGCCTGGGCATCGCGGCCATAGCAGCCTATCTCGTCGCCGCCGTGATCATCGCGCTGCTATTCTTGTTGCTGTCACCTCTCGGAGCTGCAGGCATCGCCATAGCGATTGGAATTGGTGTG
Organism: Dehalococcoidia bacterium; assembly: GCA_965219725.1. Lineage (GTDB taxonomy): Bacteria > Chloroflexota > Dehalococcoidia > Lucifugimonadales > JAGWBF01 > CBDCOF01. Next base: position 304,124 of record CBDCOF010000002.1, read on the forward strand.
TTGCTGGTCGCCGGCGTCGCGCTGGTATTCGCGGCGATGGACGGTATCTATAAGGCGGCCCTGTACAACTACGCTTCCACCGGTGAAGTTCCGACCCTCTTCACTGACGACACGATACAGGGCGCGTTCCGCCAGAGGTAGTTAGTTAGGTGTCCTGCTCCCCTCGCAGCTGGTCCAACCCGAAGGAGTATGTTCGTCACCCCCTCCTTGGACGGAACCTGTCGTCGCTGTCAAGCATAATGGTCACCGGGCCGTCGTTCTGGATGTCCACCAGCATGTATTCCCGGAACCGTCCCGTCTCCACCCGCAGGCCCGACTCTGCGAAAAGCTCCACCGCCCTCCGGTACAACCTTTCGGCATCCTCCGGCTGGGCCGCTTGGGTGAAGTCGGGGCGGCGGCCTCTGCGAGTGTCGGCATACAGGGTGAACTGGCTGATAACAAGAAGCTCTGCCAGGAAATCCTTGGCAGAGCGATTGAACCTGTTATCTTCATCGGGGAAAATCCTGAGGTTTATTATCCTCTCGACCAGGTAGCGGGCATCTTCCTCTCCGTCCTCTTTGGATATGCCCAAGAGGACCACCAAGCCCTTCCCCGTTCTGCCCACTTCATGCCCATCCACGGACACGGAAGCCCTGGCAACCCGTTGGATGAGAGCCCGCAAAGTACGCTATGCCTCCTTGACGACCTCAGCCTTCTCCGTGGAGGTAGTCGTAGAAGAGGTGGTGGAAGATTCCTCCTTGGAGCTGTCCGTTTTGGACTTTTCGGTGCTCGCCTTGGCGGTGTCCTTCTTTTCAGCCTTCTCTTCTTCCTCTTTATCCTTCTTGTAGGCGCTACTATTGCGGTTCTGAGCGTAGTCAGTGGTGTAAAAGCCGGACCCCTTATATATTACCGGGACGGGGTGGAACTTTCGCCTGGCTGTGCTGTTACACTGGGGACAAGTCCCCTGAGGCTCTGCGTCGAAGCTCTGCCTTAGCTCGAACACATGGCTACACTCGACGCACTGATAATCATAGAGTGGCAAAGCGACCCTCCTAATGCTTTGGCATAACTTTTAGCAGCCTCAATCAAGGACTGCCAATCTACTTACAGAATTTACCATCCTGGAGGTTTCCTGTCAACTTATATGGGAAACTACCCAGGGCAACCGCATCCGAAAGGGCTGCGGCGCGAGGCCGAGCCAGGCAAGCCCAAGGCCCTGACTTCGGCGCTTGCGGCGACCAGGTTGGGGCAAATGGCGACTGCCTACTGACCCACCGCTGGCTGAAGGCCCATCACTCTGGCCCTCTCCCGCGAGGAGAGGGAATCCGTCAATATCGCTCCTCTAGTCGGCCAGGGGCACGGCCAGGGATACGCGGAAATCGTCGCCGATGCTGCGGGCGATGTGCCCATGTCCCGTCAGGTCTTCCGCCACCAGCACGTCGCCCGGGACCAGGCGGACCTTAGTGCCGTCGGCAACCTCGAACTCGGCGGTCCCCGACAGGTTGACTACGTATTGGCGCCGGGGAGCGGTATGGTAATCGGAGAAGGACGGAGAGGTGCGCTGGTTGAGGTTGATCTCTCCCGTACCTATAGGGAAGACCAACGCGGCGAACTGCTCTGGCGTAAGGTTCTCGAAGTGGGACTCTCCATCGTCGCCGGAGTACACTCGGACTATCTGCATGACATCCTCCTCGTGGTGTTTGGGCTATTCCCGGGTGCCGGACTTCTTTAGACGGGTGCCGCCCAAGTCCGGCCCGTCACCAGCTTAGCAGCTTGTCCGCTAGGAATCAACTTACAGCCCTGCCTGGCTAGGGCAATCGCATTCTCCAAAGGGGAAGCAAGATATGGCAAAATACAAGCTAAGTGATGGAGTGGAGGGTGACGATGAATCCGAATTCAGTTGGCTGCCTGAGGGAGCATTTTCCCAAACTGGAAGACCCCCGGACTGACCAGGGGAAGAGACACAAGCTGCTGGACATCATTGCAATGACCATCTGCGCGGTTATCGGCGGGGCCGAGGGTTGGACTGACGTGGAGTTGTTCGTCAAATGCAAGTACGACTGGTTCAAGGGATTCTTGGAACTGCCCAATGGGGTTCCTTCCCATGACACCCCCGCTTTCGCGGGGGCAGGCTCTTTGGACGGGTATTTGCTGGCATTGCCCCAGAACAGTTCCAGGAGGGTTTCATAGCCTGGGTGAGAGAGGTCAGCGAATTGACCCAAGGCCAGGTGATAGCCATAGACGGCAAGACCTTGAGGCGGTCCCATGACCATAGAGGGGGCAAGGCAGCCATTCATATGGTCAGCGCCTGGGCTTCGGAGAACTCCCTGGTGTTGGGTCAGACCAAGGTTGACGCCAAATCCAACGAAATCACGGCGATACCGGAACTCTTGAGAATCCTTGAGATAGAGGGCTGTATCGTCACCATTGATGCCATGGGATGCCAGAAGGAGATAGCCAAGTTGATTCTCGAGAGAGATGCCGACTACGTCCTGGCCCTCAAGGACAACCAGAAGAGATTGCATGAAGACGTGGAGGACCTGTTTGCCTGTGGGCGTCGGAGCAACTTCCAGGACATGGACTACGACTTCTGCAAGATGGTCAACAAGGGACATGGCAGAATCGAGACCCGGCGGTGTTGGGCCATTGGAGACCCGGAGCAGTTGTCCTATCTGGAGACTGGCCGGGAGTGGCCTAAGCTCAAGAGTATCGCCCTGATAATCTCTGAGGGGATGGTGGGCAACCAGGTCTCCCGGGAGGCCCGCTACTACATCTCCAGCCTGGAGCCGGATGCTGGCAGGATGCTTGGGGCTACTCGAAGCCATTGGGGAATAGAGAACTCGGTGCATTGGGTCTTGGACGTGTCCTTCCGGGAGGATGAAAGCCGAGTGAGGACCGGATATGCCCCGGAAAATCTGTCGGTAATCCGGCACCTGGCGCTGAACCTCCTTAGGCAGGACCAGACCATCAAGGGGTCCATTAAAGGCAAGCGCAAGCGGGCTGGCTGGGACAATGACTATCTTCTGGCAGTCCTCTCTCAGTAGAATGCGATTGCCCTACCTGCCTGGCAGGGCATGTGCAAAGTCCAATCACACAGATGTGATGAGTTTGAGAGCCTCGTTCCATCGGGCTGCATACCGGCGGCGTTGCCGGGGCACGTTTCTAACCCCCCGCCGCAATAACAGCCCCAAGACCAGGTTGTTGATTGCCGCCATCATCCGTTGAGCATGTCCTAAGCGCAAATGACACCAGTCCTCCCCCATGGTCTCATCACGGCGGTAGTGGAGGCCATTTTCAATTTTCCAATGGGTGCGGACAATTTCCAGAAGACGCCCAGGACTGGCTTGGTCCGGCCCCAGGCTAGTTATCCCATAGGCGGTCTCCCGGGTTATCTTGCCCTCTTTGATATATTCAAATCCCCGCTCAAGCCTGAAGACTTGTTGAGCGTAGGGCCAGTCCAGGTAGTCCTTCAGGCCGACGCTGGCCGTCAAGACCCGTTTCTCGATGCGCCCATGCCCTTTGTCCAAGATGGTGGCTGAGGATGGGTCTTTGACGCCGGGTTCCACCGCCGGTGCGCTATCAAAGGGTGCGCTATCAAAGAAGGTGGCAATGTCGTCGTGCAGTTGGGGCTGGTTCTTCTTGATGGTCCAGACATACTGCCCTCCGGCCTCCACGATTTGTGTGGAAAGTTGACGTTGCGCCAGCATAGCGTCGGCGCTGACCACCTTGCCACCCAGGTCGATAGACTCAAGCAGACGCGGGGCCGCCTTGATCTCGTTTTCCTTGCCCTCGACCTCTACCTGGGCCAATACCACCCCTTCTCCGGGAATATAGGCAGCCATCAGATGCACTCCCCGGCTCTGACCCCATGGTATGCTGCCTCGCAGGGTCTTGCCATCTATTGCTATCTGGACTAATTGTCCATCCCCAGACCCGCCAGCAAAGAAGTTGCCCACCGCCGCTGCCAACTCTTCCACCTCCAGGGTTCCTCCCAGTACCCGGCTGTAGGTGGTTCGGTGAGGAGCTTGGGGACGCTTCAAACCCAATGCCTTGGCCAATGCTTCCTTCCGGTGCCATACCCATTCCGAGATGCCCGTCAGCCGGTCTTCTCCCGCCAGTTTGGACAGCAGGGCAAATATCAGGATGTTAACCAACTTGTAGCGTATTCCCCGGGAATCCCGGCGGTCTTCCAAACGGCTCAGAAAATCATACAGACTGCCCATGTCCACCATAAACCCTTGGCCATCTCCATTGACATCAAACCCTCTCGGACTATACTCCATGATGGGCCTCCTCCATTCAGATAGGTTGGGGTTATTCCTATCTATGGGGGAAGGTCTTGCTTATGTCAATAGACTTTGCACATGCCCTGTCGCAAACATCGGGTGTACGCCAGTTTATAGGCAGAGGAAATAATGCTACCCTACGGGTGCAAAAAACCGGCTGGTAGGCCGAAATCCGGAGGGTAGCGTGAGCACACAGAGCCAGAGGGCGATGCTGCTCAGACATAGTGTGGCAGAGTTTGAGCGGCGAGTCCAACGCAATATTAGACTACGAGGAAACACATCCCCAGGCCACCTTGGGGGAATTGGAGGGGGAGGGCCGCCATCTGAGGCGGGACTGTTTCGCCCCAGTCCCCGGCCTCCGCCGGGGCAGGCTCTTGAAGGGCTGTTGAGGTGGCGTTCCCAAGAGATGGAAGGGTTCCACCAGTGTGCCTGTGGCCAGGAGTCCAGGTACAAAGGACAGCAGAAGCGGAGCCAGGAAACCTTTGTGGGAAGAATCACCTGGCAGAGGGGATATTACTATTGTGAGAGTTGCCGAAGAGGGCAGTACCCCCTGGATGAGGCTATGGACATTGGTCCGGGTCAGTTCAGCGATGGGTTACAGAAGGGGCTGTGTCGGCTGGGGTCATCGCTGCCCTTTGAGCTGGCGGCTGAGAGCTTCACGGCGCTGACGGGGGTCTCCATGTCGCCCCGGGAAGTAGAACGGCTGACGGAAGGTCGTGGTGAAGGACTGGAAGCATATCAGGAGATACAGCGAGACCAAGGGCTGGCGGGTCAGCAAGAGGTGAACAGGGCTGCTGAACCCTCGGAACCCGGAGTATGGGTGGTGGCCTTGGACGCCGCCAAGGTACGCTTTGACGATGGGTGGCACGATGTGAAGGCGGGAGTGGTCTTTTGGGCTGAACCCCTGTGGGACGAGTCGGGGATGGTGGGAGGGAAGGTCACGGCCCAGAGCTATGTGGCTGAGGCGGGACCCATGGAACAGGCTGGGGCACGGCTGTACATGGAGGCTGCCCAGCGCGGAATTGACCCAGCCCAGGAGATGGTGGTGTGCCTGGGGGATGGAGCGCCAGCCAACTGGAGTCAGTTTGGGCTGCACTTTCCCAAGCGGGTGGAAGTGCTGGACTGGTACCATGCTGAACATCTGTGGGCCGGCGCTAGGGATAGGTGGGGCGGGGACAGCGACCGGGTGGAGGCATGGGTGGAGGTCCGCAAGGAGGAGTTGTGGGCAGGTGGAGTGGAGGCGGTGCTGACGGCCCTAAGAGGTGGGGAAGGGGAAAAGGATGGTCAGGCAGGGGCTTCAGAGGTCCACTACTTCGAGACCAATCGGCATCGAATGGGCTACGCTGAGCTCCGTGCCAAGGGCTATCCCATCGGTAGTGGCACGGTGGAGAGCGCTTGCAAGCGGATAATCGGGGCACGGCTCAAACAGGCGGGGATGCGTTGGACCAAGGCGGGAGCTCAAGCAGTGCTGAGCTTGCGGAGCCAGTTGTTCAGTGGCCGATGGGACGCAATCTGGCCTGCCACACGCCCCCAACTCACATCTGCCTGAATCTTGGCGTGCACCCCTCACCTTATACCCCCTTGTATCTGTGCAATACCTCTGCTAAAATCTGTCCCAAATAGAAGTTGGAGATAAAGCATCCATCTAGTCCACATTCGGATGTTCTGTAACGGTCTATCACGGGAGACCATGACATGAATATTTAGGAGGGTGAAAGAATGGCGTCATTCTGGGAGATTCAGAGGGTAGAGGCCGAGGGAGAACACCTGCTGGAAGACATGGCTACCTATGTAAGCCAGCCCAACCTGCCGGGGAGAGCGCCCGCGGTCATAGTCATACAGGAAGCCTTTGGGGTGAACAAGCACACCCAGGACGTATGCGACCGGTTCGCAGCCGAGGGTTACTTCGCCGTCGCTCCGGCCATGTTCCACCGGGAGGGAATCAACGAGGAGACCAGGGGCACCAATCCCGTCTATGGCTACGGCGACATGGACGACGTGCGCACAGCCATGGGCAACCTGGCGGACGAGAACATAATCAGGGACATAAATACCACCGTAGCCTGGCTGAACAGGCATCCCAGGGTGGACGGCAGCAGGATCGGGATCGTAGGGTTCTGCATGGGCGGACGGGTGACCTACCTTGCTGCGGCAGCCTGCCCGGGAATAGGCGCTGCGTCGGTGTTCTACGGCGGCAATATCATGGCCCCTTGGGGCGGTCCTCCCACACCCTTTGAGCGCTCCGCCGGCATCCAGTGCCCGGTCATGGGCAACTTTGGGGAGACGGACCAGAACCCGACCCCCGCCAACGTGCAGACCATCCAGGCAGAGCTCCAGAGGCTGGGCAAGACCACTGACTTCAAGATGTACCCCGGAGCGGGCCACGGCTTCTTCTGCAACGACCGGGACAGCTACCACGAGGCATCCGCTGGCGATGCCTGGACAAGGACCCTGGACTGGTTCAACAAGCATCTGGCGGCTGTCGCTGCTACCGCATAGGTCAGACCGGCGGATAGGACCTGCTTGATAGTTAGGGGCGGCTATACCGGTCGCCCCTATTTCAATATCCCTTCATATCTCTTCCAAAGTTGAGGGCAAGTATCCCAGTCATCTTTCAGTGGGCCCAGTGATTTTCAGTGAACAAGGAGGCCGGCCATGACTCAAAGCGCTGAAATCCCTACTTATCACAACTTCATTGGTGGCCAATGGGTGGAGTCCTCCTCGGGCAACACCTATACCATCGCCAACCCTGCCAGCAAGGAAACTGTGCTGGGCGAATTCCAGAGGTCCGCCGAGGATGACGCCAACCGCGCCGTCGAGGCTGCCCACACTGCCCTGGCCGGCTGGGCTGACATGCCCGCTCCCCAGAGGGCGGCCATCCTGTACCGGGCATTCGAGATAATGCGGGAGCGGCAGGAGGACATAGCCCAGACCATTACCCTGGAGGAAGGGAAGCCCCTGCCCGACGCCCGGGGAGAAGTCCGGCGGGCCATGAACATCACCGAGTACGCTGCCGGGGAGGGCCGCCGCCTCTTCGGGTACACCACCCCGTCGGAGCTTCCCGACACCATAGCCTACACCACCCGCAGGCCCCTGGGAGTGGTGGGAATTATTACCCCCTGGAATTTTCCCATAGCTATACCAGCCTGGAAGATGGCCCCAGCCCTCATTTGCGGCAACACCCTGGTGTTCAAGCCCGCTTCCAGCACCCCGTTGAGCGCCGTGAAGCTGGTGAAGGTGTTCGAGGACGCAGGGCTTCCTCCGGGGGTGCTCAATCTGATTACCGGCCCGGGTGGTGTGGTGGGCAACACCATAGTGGGCCATCCCAAGGTAAAGGGCATCTCTTTCACCGGCTCCACCGACATAGGCTCCGGCATATACGCCGAGGGGGCAAAGGGCCTGAAGAAGGTGCAGTGCGAGATGGGCGGCAAGAACGCTGTCATAGTCCTCGCCGACGCCGATATGGAAAAGACCCTGGGCGGCATAGTGCAGGGCGCCTTTGGCTCTACGGGGCAGCGGTGCACCGCCACCAGCCGCGCCATCGTGGAGGAGTCTATCTACGACGCCTTTATGGAGCAGCTAATAGACCGCACCGGCAGGCTCAAGGTGGGGGATGGCATGGACCCGACGGTGGACGTGGGGCCCCTCTCCAGCCGGAGCCAGTTCGACACGGTGATGGAGTACATCGGCATTGGCGCCGAGGAGGGGGCGAGGCTGGCCTACGGGGGCAGGTCTCTCACCAGCAATGAGTACAGCGACGGCTACTATGTCCAGCCCACCATCTTCACCGACGTAACCCCCTCCATGCGCATCGCCCAGGAGGAGATATTCGGGCCGGTCCTGACGGTGTTCAAGGCCAAGGACCTGGATGAGGCAATTGAGCTTGCCAATAGCGTCGAGTTTGGCCTGTCTTCTTCAATTTATACCAAGGACCTGACCCAGGCCTTCCAGTACGTCAACCGGGTGGAGGCCGGCATCGTCCACGTCAACGCCCCCACCCTGGGCGGTGAGGTGCACCTGCCTTTTGGCGGCTTAAAGTCCTCCGGGGTAGGAGCCAGAGAGCAGGGCACCGAGGCGATGAATTTCTTCAGCGAGGTCATCACCGTATACCTGGACTATGCGGGAGCCAGGGGCCAGGCCAAGTTCATCTAGGTAACTGTTCAGACTTGAGGGCTCTCTCTGGACCCAATTCGTTGTTACTATGAAAATAGCCAGCAGCCGGCACCGTCATTCCCGCGAAAGCGGGAATCCAGGGTCCCGCAACCTGGGGAGTCGCTGCGAAGTCATCCACAACACCGCCCCTGGATTCCGGCCTGCGCCGGAATGACGGTGAGGCAGCGGCCACCACTCATCATGTCTGAACAGTTACACATCTAGGGGTAACTGTAACCATGCCGGAGCATGTGCTACAATGCACTCACTAGCTATCCTGCTGGAGGTAGCCTGATTGCCAGTATTATACATTACCTCGGACCGGCCTGCTGCCGGAAAGACCGCCCTGGCAAGCTCGTTGTTAGCGGAATTGTCCAGGGATGGCAAGAGAGTAGGGTATTTCAAGCCCTTCTCGGCATCTCCCCAGGAAGACGCCGACGTTGCCTTTGCCGCCGGGAGCATAGCCTCTGATGGTGGTGACATAGACTTGCCCCCACCCTTGCCGGTGGCCGAAATCGGAAGAGGCGGCCAGGCTCTATCGCAAGAGGCAGCCGATAGCATAAAGCGGTCGGTAGATAGACTGCTGGCCGCCATGGACGTGGTGTTGGTGGAAGGCCCCAGCCTCTCCATTGCCCAGGGAGACGGGCCTGGGCTTTCTTCCCAGCTGGCAGAGCTTCTGGATGCCCGCATCCTGCTGGTCCTTCAATATACCCGGGGCATGGATGCCCGGCAGGCCCTCGGGGCATCGGGGCCATTGGGGGACAGGCTTTTGGGGGTAGTGGTAAACTCCGTTACCCGCTACAGGCACCGCGAGGCAAGTCTGAATCTTGTGCCCGCCATAGAGTCCGGGGGCGCAAAGGTGCTGGGAACGGTCCCGGAAGACCGCCTCATGTCGGCGGTTACTGTGGGCCAGATAGCCCGTGCCCTGGACGGCCATTGGACCCTGGGCCGGGAGAAAGCCGATGACCTGGTGGAGAACTTCCTCATTGGCGGAAACATCATGGACTGGGGCATCACCTATTTTGGGCGCATGGAGAATAAGGCGGTTATCGTCCGTGGGAACCGCCCTGATATACAGATGGCCGCTTTGTCCACCCCCACCACTTGCCTCATCCTCACCGGCGGGTACGAACCTATCCAGTATGTATATTACCAGGCTGAGCGGCAAGACGTGCCGTTGATGGTTGTCCAGCCCGACACCATATCAACAGCCCATGCTATGGACAACGTGATTGCCCACTCGGTATTTCACCATCCCAGGAAGCTGGAGAGGTTCCGGGCGCTGATGGATGAGCACCTGGACATGGCGCCCATCATGCAGGCTGTCTAGGCCCCCACGGGTTGCTGCCTTGAACACTCCCGGAGTCCCGCATCACTCCGGGCAGCAGTTGGGCAGGTGCCCCGAGGACTAGCCCCTGGGCCGATTTCCCTGCCAGCCTTCCCCGTCATTCCGGCGCAGGCAGGAATCCAGGGGTGGGGGGTAGACGTGTAAGTAGTCCCTTTCCCCATCGAAGGGGGAAATTCATAGCCTGCCCCGTACTTGATACGGGGGCAGGCTATGAACTTGATTCAGGGATGGGGGTGATACCATCTCCTATTGCCCGCTGTGGGTGACGACTCCGCCCACTACAGGGATGATACCCCCACCTCAATCCTCCCCCCCAAGGGGCTGACAGGGGTATGCAAAACAGGAGATGTATCTATGTGTCATTCCGAACGCAGCGAAGCGCAGTGAGGAATCTAAAGTCGTGGCTTTGCTTGAAGGCATAGACTTTAGATTCCTCGTCGCTCCGCTCCTCGGAATGACATGGTGAGCGGCTTGTTGAGTTAAAAAGTTGCCTTATTTTAGTTGCCTGATAATTCACATACCCCTGTCAGCCTGCAAGGGGGGACAAGGTTGGACTTTCATGGCAATGATGGGGAGCGCCACTGCCTGGGATTGGGACCCTGCCGATTGCCCAGGGGGTATTGATAAGTTATGTCAGGCGGTATAGAATACCGTTTTGTACGAAAAAATTTGACAGGGGGGCAGGTGATTGAATGTACTTGGAGTTCACTTGATGCTAGAACTTAAGGAGTGCAACCCGGAGCTGCTAAACGATCTACCTTATATTAAGGATACCATGGTACAGACGGCGGCGGCGGTGGGGGCCCACATAGTAGGAGAGTCTTTCCACCAGTTCCATCCCCAGGGCGTTACCGGTGTTCTCGCTATCGCAGAGTCCCACATTGCCATCCACACGTGGCCGGAGTACAGGTACGCAGCGGCAGATGTTTTTACCTGTGGCATATCCTTTGACCCACGCAAGGCCGCCCAGTTCCTGATAGATAAGCTGGAGTCGAAGGACTCTTCCATAACAGAGCTTAAGCGAGGAGTTATATCCCAGCCGGTAGCCAGTTCTTAGGCCGCGTGAGGCTGGGGATTATGGAACTAACTGGTAGATGGCACTTCGAGCTAGTTACCACCGACCTGATGATGGTCTATCGTATCAATGACATCCTTCACACGGGGAAGACATCCTATCAGACAGTGGACGTACTGGATACCGGGACTTTTGGCAGGTCTCTGGTGTTGGATGGCAAGACTCAGTCAACCGAGACCGATGAGCATATCTATCACGAGGCCCTGGTGCATCCGGCTCTTCTGTTCCACCCCAGGCCGGAGGCTGTCTTTATAGGCGGCGGCGGAGAGGGTGCTACCCTTAGGGAGGTGCTGCGTCATAACGTCACCCAAAGGGTAGTTATGCTGGACTTGGACAGCCAGGTGGTGGACGTATGCCGCCGTTTTCTGCCCAATCACCATCAGGGGGCCTTTGACAACCCCAAGGTGGAGCTGCGACATGAGGATGCCCGCCAGTATCTTGCATCATGTCAAGAGAGCTTCGACGTGATGATTCTTGACCTTGTGGACCCTATCGAGGGCGGGCCTTCCTACTTACTATATACCAGGGAGTTCTACAACATAGCCAGGTCCAAGCTGAGACCAGGGGGGATTCTGGTGACACAGGCCGGCCCGGCGGGACCCCTCAACCATACTGAATGCTTCACGGCTATATCCAGGACTCTATCAGAGGTATTCCCGCAGACTCACGCATACAATATCTATGTGCCCGCTTTTACCACCCCCTGGGGTTTCGTCATAGCCCTGAATGATAATGATAGCGATGCAGAAGCGCTGCCGGGCGGAGCCGGGCTGGATGAACTGGAGCCTGTAGCGGTAGATACCCTGATTACCCAGAGGCTACCCGGCGAACTGCGGTGCTACGATGGTATCACCCACCGCAGCATGTTCTCTTTGCCCAAGTATCTCAGACAGGGCATAGCGTCGGAACAACGAATCGTTACCGACGACAACCCCGTGTTTATGACATAGCCGGGACCTTTTAGCCGTCCCTCTCATGGTCACACTGCTCGCCTCAGAGCGCGTTGCGCCTCCCGGTCCTTGTCCCTTTCGATGATAGTCCTGCGCTTGTCGTATTGGCGTTTGCCCCTGGCGAGACCTACCTCTATCTTGGCTACGTGCTTCTTGATATAGAGCCTGAGAGGCACGGCCGTCAGCCCCTTCTGGGCGATGTTGCTTGAGAAATGCTGCATCTGGTCCTTATGCAATAGGAGTTTTCTCGGCCTGATGGGGTCGTGGTTGTATAAGCTGGCGTTATGATAGGGCGCTATGTTGGCATTTACCAACCATAGCTCACCGTCCTGGGGCCTGACATAGGACTCCGCTATGTTGGCCCGTCCCTCCCTTATGGACTTTATCTCGGTGCCCGTGAGGACTAAGCCCGCTTCGATGGTCTCCATAATTTCGTAGTCGTGGCGAGCTTTCCGGTTGGTAGCTATAGTCTTATTGCTGCTGCTGCTGCTGTCCTTCTGTTTCTTCATGGGCTACTATTCTAGCCTCCAAGACTTCCAGGGCTTTGTCCAACTGAAGGTCCTCGGTATCATCTTCCGATTGAGTGACTGTTATGTCGGGTTCCAGTCCTTGTCCCTCAATGGCAACCCCATCAGGGGTGTAATAGTGGGCTATGGCAAAATAAAGGGCCGACCCATCGCTGAGTTGCCGGAAGTGGTTGACGCTGCCCTTTCCAAAGGTGGTAGTGCCGATCACGGTGGCCCTGTCGTGGTCCTTGAGCGCCCCCGACAGGACTTCACTGCCGCTGGCGCTGAACTCATTTACCAGGACTACCACGGGTATGTCAACCGCTATTCCTCCCGGCTCAGCCTGCCAGTCTTTACGTTCACCCTGGTTGCTTATCTCGTATAGCACAAGTCCGCCATCGAGGAAATGGCCGGCTATATCAACCACCGACTTGAGCAGCCCACCCGGGTTGTTCCGCAGGTCAAGGACTATTCCCCTTGCCCCGGAGTCTCGTACCTCTTCCAGCGCATCAACCATCTGCTCATTGGTGGTCTCTGAGAAGCTGGTTACTCTTATATGGGCAATCCCGCCCTCCAGGTTCTCAATATATAGGCTGGCAACGTTAATGACATCTCGGACAATCGTCAATGAGACGGGACTGTCCTCGCCCTGGTGCAGTATCACCAGGTCCACTGGCTCCCCCTTTGGCCCCCGGATTCTGCCCACAGCGTCCATGAGAGAAAACCCCTCGGTGCTTTCTCCGTCTATCTCGAGGATAACATCGCCGGATAGCACCCCGGCACGCTGGGCCGGAGTGTCAGGCAGGGGAGCTACAACCGTAATCTTCCCATCCTTCATCTGGACCGTCGCGCCTATCCCCTCCAGAGACCCCTTCAGGTCCTGGGCCCTTATTGAATATCCTTCGGCGGTCAAATACGACGCTGAAGGGTCATCAATAGCCTCCAGCATCCCCCTGATGGCAGCCTGGCTCAACTCCTCGGCGTCCAGGGACTCACTCAGAAAGTGCTCTTCTTTGAGAATGGACCAGGACTCCAATACCTTACTGAACTCCTGGGGTATGCCCTCGGGCAGGTCAAGAGCGGCATCTTGATTCCCGCTGCTCAATTGCAGAGCACAGCTACCGATACTCACGGCCAGGGCCAGAATAGCGAATATAAGGAGAGAAGAGGCGACGATCTTCATCCGGCGCAATTGGGGAATTCACCTCCGGCCTTGGTCCCGGCCTTGGTCAAAGAATTGCGGGCCTCCGTCCTACAAGTGTATCATACATGGGAGAGGCGCGGCATTTGCTGGCCGGCCCCGCAGCAGTCATTCCGGCGTAGGCCGGAATCCAGGGGTTGGGGGTTAGGGTTCCGGCCTAGGGGTTGCCTATTTTCACAATAATGACCAGTGGGGGCAAGCAAGGAGTGGAAACATGAAATTCGGAGTATCTGTGGGCAACTTTGGGTCCTATGGTCGAGATGGAGGTATTGATAGCTGCCTGCGGGTGGCCCGGCGTGCTGACGAATTGTCCTTCGATTCCGTCTGGGTGCACGACCACGTCATCATCCCCGAGAACATAGAGGCCCGTTACCCCTACAACGAGGCCGGTCGGTTTGGGCGCACCTGGGAGGATGATGTCTATGACCCCCTGGTGATGATGAATGCCCTGGCCGCCATCACCGATCATGTCCGCATAGGGGTAAGCGTTCTGGTCATCCCCTACCGCCACCCGGCTGTTACGGCCAAGATGCTGGCTACCGCCGACCTTCTATCCAATGGGCGAATCATCCTGGGCGCAGGGGTGGGCTGGATGCGTGACGAGTTTGAGGCCCTGGGCTTGCCACCCGAGGTCTTCCGGCACAGGGGCACTGTCACCAATGAGTACCTCCGGGCCATGAAGGAGATGTGGACCAACACCGGCCCATCGAGCTTTGCCGGCCGCTACGTTGAGTTCCAGGATGTAGGCGCCTTTCCCAAACCGGTGCAGACTCCCCACATACCCATCTGGGTAGGCGGCAAGGGAGAAGCGGCCATGCTCCGCGCCGTGCGCCTGGGCAATGGGTTCCATGCAGTGGCCGCAGACCCCGACGGGCTTGCCGCCGAGGTCGCCGAACTGCACCGCCTCTGTCGCCGGGACCGCCGAGACCCCGATGAGTTGGAGGTCTCCCTTCTTGCAGGCATCCGGCTGATGACCCGGCCATACGACGAGGACAAGGAGGGGCCTCGGCCTCTCCTTACAGGCTCTCCCGGCCAGATTGTTGAAGACCTGCGCCGTTATGCCAAGGCGGGCCTTCATCACATCGTTGGCACTCCGAGCCTGGAGGATGAACCCGACCCTCTGGAGGGGGTTATAGGAGGGATGGAATTGATGGCCCAGGAGGTGCTGCCCCTCTTTCGCTAGGGCTGCTGGAATCTTCACCTTCCGTCATTCCGAGAAAGGCCGGAATTCGGGCTGACATGGGCATATAAATTGTCAGGTAACTGGAATAAGGTGGCTTTTCAACTCAACAAACTGCGCACTCTGTCATTCCGAGGAGCGGAGCGACGAGGAATCTAAAATTCATGCCTTCAATCAAAGCCACGACTTTAGATTCCTCCCTGCGCTTCGCTACGTTCGGAATGACATAAGAGTTACACAGTTGGCGTTAGTTTCGTATCTGAACAGGCCCGCCAGCGGGCAAAAGTTTGTATTCAAGTGCGTAAGTCCTGTGACACATGGGAACAGGCTCGGTTTTACATATCCCTGCCAGCGGAATCCGGGGGTGTGGGGTGATTGGGGGTCCTGGGCAGCGTCGGGATGGGACTAATTGGAGGTCTGTGATGAAATTCGGCGTATCCATAGGCAACTTCGGCCAGTTCGGGAAAAGGGGCGGCGCCAATGACCTGGTGGACGTGGCGCAAAGGGCCGAGCAGTTGGGCTACGATTCCGTCTGGGTGCATGACCATATATTTATGCCCGCGCGCATCCGTGCCCGCTACCCCTACAACGAGAGCGGGGTCGCCGGATTCGCATGGCGCCAGGACATATATGACCCCCTGGCGATGATGGCGGCGGTGGCCGTGCGCACCCGGCGGGTCAGTATCGGCACCAGCGTCCTGATCATCCCCTATCGCAACCCCCTGGCGCTGGCTAAAATGCTGGCTACCCTGGACTGCCTCTCCCACGGCCGGATAGTCCTGGGCATCGGAGTGGGCTGGATGACCGAGGAGTTCGAGGCCCTGGGAATGGGCGATTACTATCCGGTGCGTGGCCGGGTCACCGATGAATGGATGCGTATCTGCATAGAGATGTGGACCGGCGAGGGGACCTCTGGCTATGATGGCCGCTACCATAGCTTCCAGGGAGTGGGGGCCTTCCCCAAGCCTGTGCAGAAGCCCCACATCCCGATATGGGTGGGCGGCAAGGGAGAGGTAGCGGCCCGCCGGGTGGCCCGCTACGGCTCAGGCTATCATACCATCGCCTCCACACCCGAGGATGTAGCCCAGGAGCTTCAGATAGTCCGGCGCGAGTTGGATAAGCGTGGTCGTGACCTGTCCGAGATAGAGGTCTCGATGCTGGGCGGCATCAGCCTGACGGAGGGGGCTGCCTGGAGCGCCAGCACCCTAATCGGCGGCAGCAAGCAGCAGATTATAGACCGCCTGGCCGAGTATGAGAAAGCGGGCCTGCATCACCTGGTAGGCACTCCCACCAGCGTAGAGCCAACGAGCAACAGCCCCCAGCGTCTGATGGAGGATATGCAATACCTGGCCGAGGAGATTATTCCCGCCTTGCGCTAACATAACACCAAGTGTGCATCCTTCCATCGTGACTGCTCAGACTTGAGGTCTCATTCTGGACGCAACTTGCTATTATTTCGTATGAAAATAGATGCCCACCGTCATTCCGGCGTAGGCCGGAATCCAGGGGCGGGGGTGTGGACTCCCGCTTCCGCGGGAGTGACGGTGGAGAGGCTGTACCATTTTCATCTTCGTATGTGGCCCGCAGGGGCATGGGCAATTATTATTATGGAAATAGCCGGCAACCAGTGCCGTCATTCCCGCGAAAGCGGGAATCCACAGCCCCACGATGTAGGCGGTCGTTGCGAGTCACCCACCCCCGCCCCTGGATTCCGGCCTGCGCCGGAATGACGGAGAGGATTGCCTAACATAACACCCGGCTCGCATCCAAAGGCCAAACTATGAAAGAGATTCTGCTTTCAGTCCTGCGGGACAAGGACACAACCACCGCAGCCTTCCGCAGGGCGTCAGCCCAGCTTGCCCCCCTTCTTTGTGCCGAGGCCCTTTCCAAGCTGGCCGTCGGAAGGGTGGAGGTCCAGACCTTTCTTGGCGCGACAACGGGAGTCCCATTGCCCGAGGATATAATGGTGGTCCCAATTATCAGGGCCGGCCTTGCTCTGCTGCCCGCCTTCATTCAGATGATGCCTGATGCCCCGGTGGGACTCATAGGCATCGAGCGGGATGAGGCAACGGCCCTGCCCAGGGTCTATTACAAAAAATTCCCCAGGTCTCTGCCCGGCAAGGCTGTCATCCTCGACCCCATGCTCGCTACAGGCGGCAGCGCGGGCCTGGCAGTAGAGATGCTGACCGGCCAGGGACTTGACGCGAAGGACATTCACTTCATCGGCGTGGTAGCGGCGCGGGACGGGTACAGGCATCTATCGGGGATGATACCGGAGGGGAACATCACCGTAGCCGTCATAGACCCCAACCTGAATTACCGGAAGTACATAGTACCCGGCCTGGGCGATTATGGGGACCGGTACTTTGGGACGTGAGCATAAATGCTATTGACAGCTTCCTATTTGCCTGCTAGAATTTCTTCTACAACTTAAAGCCCCGCTATGAAGGGGAGTAGTAGAGGTGCGGCTGTCCTAGAGAGTCGGCGGAAGGTGGAAGGCCGATGACAGTGAGACCTCGAACTCGCCCCGGAGCGTCCAGCCTGAACCGGCTGTTAGCCATTACCCTGGTGGTTGATAGTCCCAAAGTAGGGTGTGGCGGTGGACACCGTTAAAGTCCTTGAGATGCCCTGATAATGCAGCATCCTCTCTTGTTCGGTGGGAGGGATGCACTTATTGGGGAATGAGGGTGGTACCGCGGGAAATAGGCCCCGTCCCTTGAGGGAGGGGCTTTTTTTATTATCTATGATGCCGTCACCCTGGGCCACGCTGAGGGCCCAAACTTGGGCCGGATACTCGGCCAGCCCGGAAATATGTGATAGGTGACAGAAAAGGAAGAGAAGAGAGGCATGGAACTCACAGGCGCACGAATAGTGTGTGAAAGTCTTATCCGGGAAGGGGTTGATGTCGCCTTTGGACTGCCGGGAGGCGCCATATTGCCCCTATATGGGGTCTTACATGAGTATCCCCAGCTACGGCACATCCTGGTCAGGCATGAGCAGGGCGCGGTGATGGCCGCCGACGGCTATGCCAGGGCTACGGGCAGGGTGGGAGTGTGCATCGCTACCTCCGGCCCCGGAGCGACCAACCTGGCTACAGGCATCGCCGGCGCTCAGATGGACTCGGTGCCTATCGTTGCCATAACGGGCCAGGTGCCAAGGGCCGCCATAGGCCGGGATGCCTTCCAGGAAACCGATGTCACCGGCATAACCCTGCCCATTACCAAGCACAACTACCTGGTGATGAGCGCAGCCGAAATCCCTGACGTGATCAAAGAAGCCTTCTACATAGCCAACACGGGAAGACCGGGGCCCGTCCTGGTGGATATACCCAAGGACGTGCTGCTGGACGAGAAGGCGGAGTTCTCCTACCCCGTAGGGGTAAACCTGCCCGGCTACAAGCCCACCCTTGACGGCCATCCCGCCCAGATACAAAAGGCCGCCAAGCTCATTGCCGAAGCTGAGAGGCCGGTTATCCTGGCTGGGCACGGGGTCATCATCTCCCGGGCCTACGATGAACTGAGGGAACTGGCTGAGAAGGCCCAGATACCGGTTATAACCACCCTCCTGGGCATCAGTTCCTTCCCCACTGACCACTTCCTGAACGTCGGGATGCCCGGGATGCACGGCATGGCCTACGCCAGCATGGCCATAGACCAGGCTGACCTGCTAATCTCCCTGGGGATGCGGTTCGATGACAGGGTTACGGGCAGGCTGAGCGCCTTTGCCCCCAATGCCAAGGTCATCCACGTGGACGTGGACCCCTCGGAGATAAGCAAGAATGTCAAGGCCACCGTGCCCATCGTGGGCGACCTGAAGCGGGTGCTGCAAGCAATGCTTCCCCAGGTGCGGCCCGCTCTCCATACCCAGTGGGTCCAGGACATCGAGCAGATGCGCATGGAACATCCCTCCCTCAAAATAAGGGAGACGGACCAACTCATCCCTCAGTACATTCTCAATGTCCTTACCCAAGCCACCGAGGGCAAGGCGATAATCGTGACGGGTGTGGGCCAGCACCAGATGTGGGCAGCCCAGCACTGCTCTTTCAAAGAGGCCAACAGCCTCATAACCTCCGGCGGACTTGGGGCGATGGGCTTCGAGGTGCCGGCGGCTATAGGGGCCAAAGTGGGAAGGCCCGACAAGACCGTCTGGTCTATAGCCGGGGACGGCGGGTTCCAGATGACCTTGTGCGACCTGGCGACTGCTGTGGAGAACAACATTCCGGTGAAGTACGCCATTATGAACAATAACTTCCTGGGCATGGTACGGCAGTGGCAGGACTTGTTCTACGACAAGATTTATACGGCCACCTCCTACAGCCACAACCCCGATTTCGTGAAGCTGGCCGAAGCCTACGGCATACCCGCCATACGGGTTACTGACAAAGTGCAGGTGGAGTCGGCCATCCGGTGGGCTATGGATGAACCCGGCCCCGTGGTGGTGGATTTCATGGTAGAACCCGAGGAGAATGTTTACCCCATGATACCGGCAGGCGAGAGCCTGGCCGAGTTGATGGAGGAGCCCCAGCAGCAACCCGTATTTCGTACATAAACGGGCCTCACATAGACATACCGGACTAGACCGGAGGGAGGATATAACCAGTGCCAGAGCAGCGCCACACCATCGTCGCCCTCGTGGAGGACAGACCGGGAGTCCTCAATCGGGTGTCCAGCCTCTTTCGCCGTAGGGGGTTCAACATAGCGAGCCTGGCTGTAGGCAAAAGCGAGCAGCCCAACCTCTCCCGGATGACCTTCGTAGTGGAGGGGGATGAAAATACCGTAGAGCAGGTCACAAAGCAGCTTAACAAGCTCATCGAAGTCATAAAGGTATCTGAGCTGAACGAGGATGAGGTGGTAGCCAGAGAGCTGGCCTTGATCAGGGTCCATGCCTCCGCCTCCACCCGCAGCGAGATTATACAGTTGGTGGATATATTCCGTGCCAACATCGTGGACGTAAGCAGCAATTCCGTCGTTATTGAAGTGACGGGGGAAGAGGACAAGATAAACGCCCTCTACAACCTCCTCCGGCCCTTTGGGATAAGAGAGTTGATGCGCACCGGGCGCATAGCCATGACTCGCGGCGCATCGGAAGGCCGGGGCGAGCGGGCAAGGGCCGACACCAACGGCGCCACTCTTTTATCCCACCAAGGGGGAGATATACCCGCCGAGCCGGTATTTCAGGAGTAGGACTGACGGGAAACCGGGCCCATGTGCAAAGAGAGATGAAAGGGGTATCAAATAATGCCTGATAAGCCCAACGTTTACTACGACGATGACGCAAACATGGATATTCTCAAAGGCAAGACCATAGGTATCATCGGGTTCGGCAGCCAGGGCCATTGCCACGCCCTGAACCTGAAAGATAACGGGCAGAATGTCATAGTGGGCCTCCACTCCACCAGCAGGAGCAGGGAGACCGTTCGGCAGGCGGGCCTGGAAGTCGCCGACGTGGACGAAGTAGCCCGGCGGTCCGACGTGGTGATGGTCCTGATACCGGACCACGTCCAGGGAACTGTGTACAGGGAGTCCATCGAGCCAAACCTACAGCCCGGCAACTACCTGATGTTCGCCCACGGCTTCAACATCCATTACCAGCAGATAGCGCCATCCTCCAACGTAAACGTGTCAATGGTAGCCCCCAAGGCGCCGGGCCACCGGATGAGGGAGATGTTCGTGGACGGCATCGGCGTCCCTGCCCTGATGGCCATTGAGCAGGATGCCACCGGTGACACCAAGGACATAACCCTGGCCTACGCCAAGGGCATCGGCTGCACCAACGCCGGCGTGCTGGAAACCACCTTCAAGGACGAGACAGAGACGGACCTGTTCGGCGAGCAGAACGTCCTGTGCGGCGGGATCACGTCCCTGATCAAGACCGCCTTCGAGACCCTGGTGGAGGCGGGATACCCGCCGGAGTTGGCCTACTTCGAGTGCCTCCACGAGATGAAGCTGATAGTTGACCTGGTCTTCCAGGGCGGCTTCAAGTATATGCGCTACTCGGTGAGCGACACTGCCGAGTACGGCGACTATACCCGAGGGCCGAAGGTGATAGACGAGCACGTCCGGGAGAACATGAGAAGCATCCTCAGGGACATCCAGGACGGCACCTTTGCCAAGGAGTGGATGGCGGAGAACGATGAAGGACGCCAGCGCTTCCTCCAGATGCGGCAGGACGCCAACGACCACCAGATAGAAGAGGTGGGCAGAGAGCTTCGCCGTATGATGCCCTGGATGAACCCGGTGGAATAGGGATAGGCATATCGCTGAGAACAGTCTGAATCGTTGCTGGAGGTAACTTTCCGATGACCAAAGAGGAGGCAGAGGTGAGCGTAGTTCGCCGCCACTCCCGGGTCCTGGCAGGGCTTGGGATGGCGGACTACGTTATCCTGAAGTCCCTTCTGAAGCTCGCTTGACCTATGACGCAAGGCAAAGGAAACCACTCAGACCATAAATTCAGAAGGGAGTTTCAAACAATGGCTGACGACAAGATAATGATACTGGATACTACCCTGCGGGACGGCGAACAGTCCGCAGGCATCGGCATGACCGGTGAGGAGAAGCTGGAGGTCGCAAGGCAGCTTGGCCGGCTGAAGGTGGACATCATAGAGGCGGGCTTTGCCGCCAGTTCCCCGGGAGACTTCCAGGCGGTGAAGGCCATAGCCGAAGAGGTGAAGGGTCCTATCATCGCATCCCTGGCCCGGGCCCACCCCGTGGACGTGGACCAGGCATGGGAGGCTATTAAGATAGCCGAGAGCCCCCGCATCCACGTCTTCCTGTCCAGTTCCGACATTCACATCATGCACCAACTCCGCAAGAACAGGGAAGAGGTTATGGACCTGGCGGTGGCCATGGTAGCCAGGGCCAAGCAGTATTGCGGCGACGTGGAATTTTCCCCAATGGACGCCACCAGGACCAACCCTGAGTACCTGTACCAGCTTCTCAAGGCTGTCATAGACGCGGGCGCTACCACTGTGAACATAGCCGACACCGTCGGGTATGCCATACCCTCCCAGTTTGCCCAGCTTATAAAAGACATCCAGGTGAACGTCCCCAACATTCATAGAGCGACCCTCAGCGTCCATTGTCACAACGACCTTGGCCTGTCGGTAGCCAACAGCCTCGCTGCTATAGAGGCAGGGGTGCGCCAGGTGGAGGGCTGCATCAATGGCATCGGGGAGCGCGCCGGCAATGCCTCCACCGAAGAGATAATCATGGGCCTTCAGACCCGGGGGGACTATCTCAAGGTATCCACAAACATAGACGCCTCCCAGATATATCCCACCAGCCGCCTGGTGAGCCGGATCACGGGAATGCCTGTCCAGCCCAACAAGGCAGTGGTAGGGGAGAACGCCTTCCGCCACGCCTCCGGCATCCACCAGGATGGCGTTCTCAAGGAGCGGAGCACCTATGAGCTGATGGACCCCGTTACCATCGGCTGGCCCGGAAATGCCCTGGTGCTGGGCAAGCTCAGCGGCCGCGCCGGGCTGCGCTCGCGGCTTGAGGCCCTGGGATATTTGCTCACCAGGGAAGACTTGGACCGGGTATTCGAGTCCTTCAAGATACTGGCCGATAGCAAGCAGGAAGTCACCGACAGGGACCTGGAATCCCTCATGGCCGAGGAGAAGAGGGTATCCATGGAACCCATTACCTATGCCCTGGACCACGTGCAGTTCTCCGGCGGCGACCACGACATAGCCACCGCAACAGTGAGGGTCATAGGGCCCGGCGAGCAGGTCTATAGCGACGCTGCTACCGGCAACGGCCCCGTTGACGCCGTATGCAAGGCGATTGAAAGGGCTACAGGAGTGACCGCGAAGCTACACGACTTCAACGTCCACTCGGTCACCGAAGGTCTGGACTCCATCGGCGAGGTGGTCATCCGCATCGAGCAGGACGGCCGTATCTTTACCGGCAGGGGCGCTTCCACCGACATCATCGTAGCCAGTTCCAAGGCATACCTGAGCGCCGTCAACCGCCTCATCGCTCAGGAGGGTATAGGCGACATCCCCGCTCCCGGCAAAACCCCGGACTAGCACCAACGCTGGCGGAGGCTATCCTGCCTCCGCCAGCGCTTCACTTCATCCAGCAGCAATCCACCAGTAACTATTCAGATCAGACACATGGGCCGTGACCACCCCCCACCCTTGGATTCCGGCGCAGGCCGGAATCCAAGGGTGGGGGGTGGATACCCACTTCCGCGGGAATGACGGGCTGGATGCTGGCTAATCTTGACTGGTGGATTTGCCCACTTTACAATCTCCTTGGACTGCTTTACCGAGGAGATTGGCCTTGGCGACTATCACGTTATCCGACAAGAACGGAATTACCCTACCTCCGGAAATAGTGCGGGCCCTCGGCTTGAAACCGGGTGACAAGCTGGTGGTTGAGCTTGTGGAAGACCGCATTGTGCTGCTGCCTAGACCTGAGAGTTGGACGGACTACTTTAAGGGGAGCATGAAGGGAGTGTACGGTCCAACTAAAGGAGATGTGGACCGTTACATAGCTGAAGTGCGTTATGGACGGGAGCGCGACGAGTGGTTTGAATACTTCGATAATTTGATGGTTGCAGACCAGGACGTTCGTGCAGTAGTGGAGGCTTTGAAATCGTCCGACCAATGTAAAGGGAGTCATGGCGAACTTCAGATTCAATGCGGACTGAGCGCAGGCGAAGTGCGTGGCGCGCTGGATAAACTTGTTGAACATGGAGGTGTTAGAAGAATACCTCTGGAAGGACCAGAAATTGAGGTTTACCTCTTGGTGCACGAGCTAGCAGAGCGGTAGCACATTAAAAACTGTGGTGACCCAGTGGGAGAATCAGCTTTCTTCGCTAAGGCGTGTCGCTTTCGACACCAACGCCTTGATCTATTTCCTGGAGGATATAGGACCTTATGCGCCTTACGTAGCACAGGCAGTCGCGAGCGTAGAGGCCGGTCAAGCGCTAGGGCTCGTATCATCTGTAGTGGAGATGGAACTCCTAGTAAAGCCGATACGGGAGGGGAATGCCGGCGCATTAGATAAGGCTGAAATCTTCTTCCGAGATACTCATAACCTGGCTATTCGTGCCGTGGACCGTGTTATAGCCCGGCGGGCAGCAGAGGTACGCGCACACACCAGGCTGGGGCCTTTTGGACTCCATCATAGTAGCCACTGCCCTTGAAGAGAGATGTGATGCTATCATAGGCAACGATTCCATCATTGCTTCCAGCGATACTGGGATTCCTTACCTCTACCTGGATAACTACGTGATAACTATGGGATGACTACGTTTAGAGAAGGAGACATCATGCCGCCCAAGACCATGTTCGAGAAAATCTGGGACAACCACGTTGTCCACGAGGAGCCTGGACAGCCAACCCTCCTCTATGTTGACCTCCATCTGGTGCATGAGGTCACCTCGCCCCAGGCATTTGAAGGGCTTCGGCTGGCTGGGCGCAATATCCGTCGCCCGGACCTCACCGTCGCCACTGCCGACCACAACACCCCCACCTGGGACCTCTCCCTGCCTGTGACCGACGAAGTTTCCAAGCAGCAGTTGGACGCCCTGTCTCAAAACGCCGCCGACTTTGGAGTTACCCTGTATGACAGGTTCAGCCCCCTTCAGGGCATAGTCCACATTATAGGCCCGGAGCAGGGCTATACCCAGCCTGGAAAGACCATCGTTTGCGGCGACAGCCACACCTCCACTCACGGGGCCTTCGGGGCCTTCGCCCTGGGCATAGGCACATCCGAAGTGGAGCACGTACTGGCTACCCAGACCCTGCGACAGTTCAAGCCCAGGACTATGGAGGTCCGGGTCAACGGACATCTGCCATTGGGCGTTACCGCCAAGGACCTGATTCTGGGAATCATAGGACAGATTGGGGTCAACGGAGGCGTGGGCCACGTAATCGAGTACACAGGAGAGGCGGTACGCTCCCTCTCCATGGAAGGCCGGATGACAGTATGTAACATGAGCATCGAGGGTGGCGCCAGGGGGGGCATGATAGCCCCGGATGACATTACCTTCGATTACATGCGGGGCCGCCCCAACGTACCCCAGGGCACCGATTTCGACACCGCGGTGGAGCGGTGGCGCAGCCTCCCCACAGACCCGGATGCAGCCTTTGACAATGTAGTCCAGATTGACGGTCCAACCCTGGAGCCCTTCGTGACGTGGGGCACCAACCCCGGCATGGTTGCTCCCGTAACCGGGCGGGTGCCCGATCCGTCCTCCTTCGGCACCTCCGGCGAAAGAGAGGCTGCCGAGCGGGCGCTGAGGTACATGGGACTGGAGCCAGATTCTCGCATCCAGGACATCAAGCTGGACCGGGTATTCCTGGGGTCCTGCACCAACTCCCGCATCGAAGACCTGCGCAACGCCGCCGACGTGATCAGGGGCCGCAGGGTGCATACCGACGTTTATGCTATGGTTGTGCCCGGCTCTGTCGCTATCAAGAAACAGGCTGAAGCCGAGGGGCTGGACGGCATCTTCAAAGACGCGGGATTCGATTGGCGCGAGGCGGGCTGCTCCATGTGCCTTGGCATGAACCCAGACATCCTGGAGGCGGGACAGCGCTGCGCTTCCACCTCAAACCGCAACTTCGAGAACCGCCAGGGCAAAGGGGGACGCACCCACCTGGTAAGCCCTCAGATGGCTGCCGCTGCCGCCATTGCCGGGCACTTCGTTGATATAAGAGAATGGAAGTAGGAAATGACGGGACCTGTCCTACGTGGTTATTGGATAGGGACTTAGGCTAGAGGAGAGAAAGGGAGGTGTCGCTTTGACCCGGCCCAGGCTCAAGTTCACAGTTGACGAGTACATGACAGTGCCTCCACCGGATAGGCGTTACCAACTTCTGGATGGAGAGATGATTTTGGTCCCATCACCTACTAGCAAGCACCAGACAATCAGCAGGACCATTTTCCTGGCCCTGCACCAGTTCGTCTCCCTGCACTGCCTTGGCGAGGTGTGGTACGCACCTCTGGACGTGATTCTGTCCATCTGCGACGTGGTGCAGCCGGACATCCTCTTCGTCTCCAACGAGCGCGCCGGCATTGTCACCGAGGCCAACATCCAGGGCGCTCCCGACCTGGTCGTGGAGATACTTTCTCCCTCTACGGCCAGGTATGACCTGGGCTACAAGCGGGTCCTCTACAGTGAAAAAGGAGTCTTGGAGTATTGGATAGTGGACCCCGAAGCCGAGACCATCGAGGTGATGGCCGCCGGCGACCGGGGACTGGCAACCCATGCCTTCTACCGCCGGGGTGATACCCTGACCTCTCCGCTGCTTGAGGGACTGTCTATAAACCTGGAACAGGTCTTCGGGTAAGCACGGGTTTCAGGTAATACGGGTGGCCCCCGTATATCCCACAATATCGAGGAGGTGACGTTGGCCCGGACAACCGCTATAGCAGCCCCGTACATCCCCTATAGGCTGGTGCTCAAAATAAAGTCCCTCGGCATGACGGATGAGCAGTTTTACCAGCTATGCAGGGATAACCCGGAGATTTGCTTTGAAATTACCCACCAGGAGGAGTTGATAATCATGACTCCGACGGGGGCGACGACAGGGTGGCGCAACAGCAAACTGAACCAGCGTCTGGCAAATTGGGCCGAGGAGGATGGTTCTGGCCTGACCTTCGACTCCTCCACCCTCTTCACGTTGCCCAACGGAGCAAGGCGTTCCCCGGATGGGGCATGGATGCGCCATGACCGGTGGAATGCGCTGAGTGCGGAGGAACAAGATAGATTTGCCCATGTCTGCCCCGATTTCGTAGTGGAGCTTCGCTCCCCCTCTTACAGCCTATCGGAATTGCAGGACAAGATGGTGGAGTACATCGAAAACGGCGCTCTACTGGGTTGGCTGATTGATCCTATGAACAGGCGCGTCTATATATATCGCCCTGGGCAGGCCGTTGAAGACCTGGATAGTCCTGCAACGGTTAGCGGGAGCCCGGTGCTGCCCGGACTCGTGTTCAATGTGCAGGAGATATGGTAGCCCGTACCCAAAAAAGATTATTGAGAGGCGTGTTATGGAGCCATTTGTTAAGCTAAGTGGAGTAATCGCACCCCTTGACCGGGTGAATGTGGATACTGACCAGATTATCCCCGCCGTCTATCTGAAGCGGATTGAGCGCACCGGCTACGGGGACGTTCTCTTTTCTCCCTGGCGATACAGGGAGGACGGCAGCCCCAATCCCGACTTCGTGCTGAATATCCCCAGATATCAAAGCGCCAGCATCCTGGTAGCAGGACGCAACTTCGGATGCGGCTCATCCCGGGAGCACGCCCCCTGGGCCCTTCACGACTATGGGATTCGCTGCATCATAGCTCCCACCTTCGCAGATATATTCTACAACAACTGCTTCCAGAACGGCCTGCTGCCCATAACCCTGCCGGAAGAGGTGGTACAGCAGATTATAGACAAGGCCCAGGCCAGCCCCGGCATCAGCCTGAATGTTGACCTGGAGGCCCAGCGAATATGGGACAGCAGCGAAGAAATATCCGTGTCCTTCGAGGTTGACCCCTTCCGCCGCCAGTGCCTGCTCAATGGCCTGGACGACATCGGCCTGACCTTGCAGCATGAAGACAAGATAGCAGCCTACGAAGCCGGGCGCGGCCTCTAACCTCCATGGACTCATCTGCTCCCACTCTACCCCAGGTACTGGACATGGTAGAGGAGTTTCGCTCTCTGCTATGGAAGAGCTATGGTCCTCGTCTCAAGGGCATAGTCCTTTATGGTTCCTATGCTCGGGGGGACTATGAGCAGGGTTCCGACGTGGACTTGCTGGTCCTCATGGAGGACTCGACGGATGTCCATAGGGAGGATAAGACGGTCCTTGATGCGGCCCTTAAGACCAACGACAAACATCTTGGCTATGGGACTCTTTTGTCCCCACGACTGGTCCGAGAGAAGGACTACCAGTATGGCAAGTCGCCCTTTTTCCTCAATGTTAAGAGAGAGGGCATATCTTTCGCTCCCTGGGACAGGGTAGATATGCAGCCGGGCATAGATGACCTGCTGGGAAGGGCCAGGTATGAACTGGGAGCAGTCCGGCTTTTGCTTGACCAGGGATATTACGACGTGGCCGCTTCGCGGGCTTACTACGCCATGTTCTACGCTGCCGAGGCGGCCTTGCTTTCCAGGGGCATTACCCGCTCCAGGCACAGCGGGGTCATAGCTGCCTTCGGAGAATACTTCGTGCGCACGGGGCTGTTGCCGGGCACTCTCTCCGCAGACCTGAGCAATGCCTTTGCCCAGCGGACCCAGGCAGACTACGGGCCCTCACCCTTTCCCCCGGATACGGCGGAAGCAGTCATGAGGGATGCCGAGAGCTTTGTGAGCGCAGTGGAAGGATTTCTGGCACCCTGACAACTCCCGTCATTCCGGGATTTACCGGAATCCAGTGCGAAAATCAACATCCCCCGGACTGCTCCGGGGGACTCTTTATTACTTTAGAGTAACTCCACGAACTCATCCACGGTAAGCCCGGACTGGCGTATGAGTCCTCTTAGCGTGCCCCGCCGCAGTGTGCGATGGTCGGGGACCGATAGGGTCACTGGAATGCCTTGCTTGGTCAGAATTATATGGCTGCCAGCTTGCCGTACCCTCTGCCAACCAGCCTGCTCAAAGGCGCGTGCCGCCTCTCTCCCGGAGATAACCGGTAGGGGTGGCATCTATTCATGGGCCTTGACAGTAATTTCCACTTGTTCAAGGGATACCCCGGCATAAGGGAGGCCGTCTTGCTCCCTCCCTTCCAAGATGTGTCGCATCTCTTCGGCCACGAGGTCGGGAGTGTCATGGTAAGAGGTCTCAGCCCTTCCTTGCGCGGGCGTCTCGGGGAGTCCTCCATCTGAAGCATCCAAGACCAACCCAATGGCTTCCTTGATGTTCTCTATGGCCGAGGGCCGATCATCCCCCTGACTGACGCAACCAGGCAGCGCCGGGCAATGGACGGAGTAGCCTCCATCATCTTCCGGTTCCAGGATGACGGTGAACTTGCGTCGCTTTATCGTCACTCGGGACCTCCGAAGAATACTCGGATACTGAATAGCCGGAATATTATAACATCCCCCGGAGCAGTCCGGGGGACTCTTCCATATCCCCTGCCCCTTGCATTGCAAAGGCCCCGGTGAAGCACCGGGGCCTTTCAGCTTCCTGGAATTTTGGTAGCGGGGGTTGGACTCGAACCAACGACCTTCGGGTTAT
Organism: Dehalococcoidia bacterium; assembly: GCA_965219725.1. Taxonomy (GTDB): domain Bacteria; phylum Chloroflexota; class Dehalococcoidia; order Lucifugimonadales; family JAGWBF01; genus CBDCOF01. Next base: position 332,986 of record CBDCOF010000002.1, read on the forward strand.
GAGCCAGGTTCGCCGACGTAGTCGCTTACTAGGAGAATCAGCAGTCGTCCGGTCCAAAACTATACCATTGTCCATCTGCAAACGTCCAATAATCGCCGTCTTGGCCCCCGTGGGAGGAGATGCGAACGCCATCTATATAGTATTCTATGAGTACGGTTCCTTCGTTTCCGGTAATCTTAACGTTGGTGGCGCGAACTTTCACATCGGCATCCTCATCAATGCCCATGAGTGCACGTATCACCGTTTTCGGTTTGGCGTCTTCATCCAGGCCTATGGAAACAGCCTCAGACATCAATTCGGCGTTCGCCCTTGCCAGAAATTCCTCCTTAGCCTCGGAGGATTTGCATTCAGGATGTTGAAGCTCATATATTTCCGAGTATTTACCGTCCACGATAGCAGCGCCGAAGTCTTCAGCCCGGGCCTTCAGATTTTCCGCAGTACGGTCCGAGGACTCCCCTCCACCGCAGGCGGCGAGGGCCACAACTGTGATGAGAAGGAGCAATAGCCCCATGTATTTGCTCATAGACAACCCCCACACGGACAAATAAAGAGCCCCCCCGATGCTCGCTGGGGAGGCAAGGACATTTTGCATTTTTGGTAGCGGGGGTTGGACTCGAACCAACGACCTTCGGGTTATGAGCCCGACGAGCTGCCACTGCTCCACCCCGCGACGTAAAGACTTATATTTGGTTGTGTGGTCTAGCTGCGACTGACCAGCTATGCGGCGCGGCCAGACCCGGCACAGGACTTACAGACCCGAGGAGCGCCAGTGCCACCACAGCTTGGGCAATTGAAGACCCTGCAAGTGCCGGAGCCTCTACAGTGGGAACACCTAGCTTGAGCCAACGTTCTCCTCCCTGAGCGGACAGATGTAGGATAGCATGTACCAGAAGGGAATAGACTGGGCATGATGTAAGTCACCATGCCCAGCAGTTTGGAGTTCTTAGTGTGGGTCAAGACCTCGACCGATTAGTACCGGTAAGCTAAACAGGTTGCCCTGCTTGCACCCCCGGCCTATCAAGCAGATAGTCTCTCTGCAGTCTTACTTCCGACTCTCATCGGAATGGGAGGCCTAATCTTGGGGAGCGCTTCGCACTTAGATGCCTTCAGCGCTTATCGCCACCGGACATGGCTACCCAGCAATGCTCCTGGTGGAACAACTGGCACACCATAGGTCCGTCCCTCCCGGTCCTCTCGTACTAGGGAGAGGTGCCCTCAAGCCTCCTACGCCCGCGGCGGATAGAGACCGAACTGTCTCACGACGTTCTGAACCCAACTCACGTGCCCCTTTAACCGGCGAACAGCCGGACCCTTGGGACCTCCTTCAGCCCCAGGATGGGACGAGCCGACATCGAGGTGCCAAACCTCGCCGTCGATGTGAACTCTTGGGCGAGATAAGCCTGTTATCCCCGGGGTAGCTTTTATCCGTTAAGCCACGGCCTTTCCACAAAGAACCGTAGGATCACTTTGCCCGACTTTCGTCCCTGCTCGGCTTGTTGGCCTCACAGTCAAGCCCCCTTATGCCAATACGTTCTGTGGACGATTTCCATCCGTCCTGAGGGGACCTTTGGGCGCCTCCGTTACCTTTTGGGAGGCAACCGCCCCAGTTAAACTGCCCACCAGGCACTGTCCCCCGGTATCCCGAGGTTAGAACCAAAAACAGAGAAGGGTGGTATTTCAACGACGGCTCCACCCTCACTGGCGTGAGGATTTCAAAGCCTCCCACCTATCCTACACATCCCGGCTCCCAGCCCAATACCAGGCTGCAGTAAAGCTCCACAGGGTCTTTTTGTCCTGCCGCGGGTCGCCCGCGTCTTCACGGGCACCGCAATTTCACCGGGTCCTCCGCCGAGACAATGGCCAGGTCGTTATGCCTTTCATGCAGGTCGGAACTTACCCGACAAGGGACTTCGCTACCTTAGGACCGTTAGAGTTACGGCCGCCGTTCACCGGGGCTTCAGTTTGGAGCTTCTCCTTTGCAGGATAACCCCGCCCTTTAACCTTCCGGCACTGGGCAGGCGTCAGCCCATATACCTAGGATCTCTCCTTAGCATAGACCTATGTTTTTGTTAAACAGTCGCCCGGCCTTCTTTTCTGCGGCCCCAGAAAGCTCCACTCGCGAAGAGCTTCACCCTCCAGGGCGCCCCATATCCCGAAGTTACGGGGCCCTTTTGTCTAGTTCCTTAGCGGAGGTTCACCCGAACGCCTTGGGACTCTTACCCCAGCCCACCGGTGGCGGTTTGCGGTACGGTCGCCGTATACTCCATAGCTCGCGAGGCTTTTCTTGTCGGCAGGGGTTCAACAGCTTCCCAGACCCGAAGGTCCGGTTACCCTCAACCCTCAGCTCGTAACGCCGGGGCGGATTTGCCTACCCCGGCATGGCCTACGGAAAAGGACGCGCCCTACCAGTCGCGCGCTCTGCCTACCCTTCCGCGCCCCCCCTCGGCTTTAAGCGAAATAACGGCGGTGCAGGAATATTAACCTGCTGTCCATCGCCTTCGGCTTGCGCCTACGGCTTAGGACCGACTAACCCTACGCCGATAAACGTTGCGTAGGAAACCTTGGGCTTTCGGCGTCAAGGATTTTCACCTTGATTAACGCTACTCATTCCGGGATTCTCACTTCCCCGCGCTCCAGCAGGCCTCGCGACCCACCTTCATCGCCCGGGGAACGCTCCCCTACCATGCAAGAGTCCAAGACATGACGTCCCAGGACTTAGGGATTGCTCCCTGCACCCTGTTGCCCACGTCCTTTCCTCAAACATCCACGGCTTCGGTGACAGGCTTGAGCCCCGTTAAATTTTCGGCGCAGAACCCCTCGACCAGTGAGCTGTTACGCACTCTTCAAAGGATGGCTGCTTCTGGGCCAACCTCCTGGCTGTCTGGGGGACCCCACTTCCTTTCCCACTTAGCCTGTTCTTAGGGACCTTAGCCGGTGGTCTGGGTTGTTTCCCTCTCGACTACCAAACTTATCTCCGGCAGTCTCACTCCCGGGGAACGATAAAACGGTATTGGTGGTTTGGTTGAGTTTGGTAAGCTCACGCCCCCTAGCCCATCCAGTGCCCTACCCCCGTTCATCTTTGCCCGAGGCTGCACCTAAATGCATTTCGGGGAGAACCAGCTATATCCGGGTTCGATTGGCATTTCACCTCTACCCACAGCTCATCCGAAGCTTTTGTACCAGCCACCAGTTCGGGCCTCCAGTCCATTTTACTGAACCTTCACCCTGGCCATGGGTAGCTCACCCGGTTTCGGGTCTACTCCATGGGACTAAACGCCCTATTCAGACTCGCTTTCGCTCCGGCTCCGGGACTCCAGTCCCTTAACCTTGCCCCACATAGTAAGTCCCCGGATCATTCTTCAATAGGCACGCCGTCACCCCGCGCTTACGCAGGGCTCCGACATTCTGTAGGCCCACGGTTTCAGATCTATTTCACTCCCCTCCCGGGGTTCTTTTCACCTTTCCCTCACGGTACTGGTACACTATCGGTGGCCAAGGGTATTTAGCCTTGGAGGGTGGTCCCCCCGACTTCCCACAGGATTTCTCGTGTCCCGTGGTACTCAGGCAGTGCGCCAGGAGTCTTATCCCTTTCGCTTACGGGGCTTTCACCCTCTACGACTGCCCTTCCCAGGTACATTCAGCTAGAGATAAGGTTTGTAACTCCTTGCTCCATACCGAGGTTGGAGCAGGCGACCCCTATAACCCCACTATGACATAGGCCCCCGGGCCACTAAGTCATAATGGTTTGGGCTGTTCCCCGTTCGTTCGCCACTACTAGGGGAATCTCGGTTGATTTCTTTTCCTCGGGGTACTTAGATGTTTCAGTTCCCCCACTTACCCCCTCCCTTTGTTGGGAGGTGGTCCGGCTCAACACCGGACTAGGTTTCCCCATTCGGGCATCCCCGACTACGCCTGCTAGACGGCTCATCGAGGCTTTTCGCAGCCTTGCCGCGCCCTTCTTCGGCCCTTGGCCCCTAGGCATCCACCGTAGGCCCTTAATAGCTTGACCCACACTAAGAACTCCATACTATGTCTATTCTCTTTTTAAGGTGCAAGGTGCCGGCTGAGTGGCCTCCGGGCTGCCGCCCGGGTGTCTCAACCCTTATTCTCCTTGGCTGTCCTTCACATTCGTGTTACTCTCTCGTTGGACTTATTATTGTAGTCACTCTTTCCGGCAATGTCAATAGTTTTAGGGGAGAGTAAAAAAATCCATGTAAATTTGGTGAAGGGTAGGATACGGGCCTGCTATAGGATATAATCTGAGTCATGGAACACAGCCAGCTTGAGCCTTGGGCCCTCGAAGCGGTGGCCGATGCAGCCCTGGAACGGACCGCCGCCCAGCTGCGGGATGTATTGAGGGAACTGGCGGGACGCCTGCAACCCTTTCCGGCCTTTATGAATATGACTTCCATCCAGGCTGTAGAGGTGGAACCCCACGGCCTGCTTGCCCCCGGCAAGGGCTGCGTGGTGGTCTGCCCCGACGGGGAATTGTACGAGCTAAACCTGGAGTTCATCCCCGGACCTCTGGGGCTTGCCGACATTGACCAGGTTGAAGAGTTCTCGGCCCTGGACCTCCCCCCGGCGCAGTATATCCCCTACGCCTACGCCGCCATAAAAGCCCTGGCCGAGAGCTTCCCCCCGTCCTGAAAACCTGTCAGGCAAATATCTCCCCGGCGCTATTGGAATAAGGCTGGGACACGAACTTACTTCGTCCCCGCTCCCCTTATCCGCTCAATAAATCCGCGAATCTCGGAGAAGCGAGAGGACAGGGTATCAAAGTTAATCAAGCCGTCGTAGTAGGCGTCCTGGTGCACGTCTTCGTAAGCCTCGGAGTATATCAGCCGCATCTCGGCATCCCCATATCTCCTCAGCATAAACCGTGTGCCCCGGTGGGTGTTGGGTAGCTCCCCGGGAGGAACATTCCCGGCCAGGAAGAGAGCGCGGGTTGCCTCTACCAAATCCCTGGCCTTCACCATCTCGGCAGTCCTACGGGCCGCTTCTAGCTCCTGGTAGGCCGTGTCCAGTAGCTCCTCGGCCTTCTCGACATGTGTTGCTGTGGTCATTCTTTCCTACCGGCTCCCTTACCGGAATAGATTCTGCAAGTTCCTGGGCCCCCTGCCGCTAGTCATCTGCTTCATCAGCTTCTGGGTCTGGCGAAACTGGTTGAGAAGCTGGTTCACGTCCTGGGGAGTTGTGCCGCTGCCCAGGGCGACCCGGCGTCGTCGCCTGCCGTTCAGTATATCGGGGTTGTGCCGCTCCTCCGGGGTCATGGAGTAGATAATGGCCTCAAACTTGATTAGCTGCTTCTCGTCAATCTGGCTGGGAATCCGGTTCTTCATCTGAGAGAACCCGGGTATCATCTCCAACACCTGGGCGAACCCCATCTTCCTGACGCTCTGGAACTGCTCCCGGAAGTCCTCCAGGTCAAAGGTTGCGGTGCGCAGCTTCCGCTCCATCTCCTTGGCCCGGTCCTGGTCCACCGTCTGCTGGGCCTTCTCGATGAGGGACAGCATATCTCCCATGCCCAGGATTCGTGAGGCCATCCTGTCGGGATGGAAGGGTTCCAGGGCGTCGGTCCGCTCACCCACCCCGATGAACTTGATGGGCACACCCGTGACCTGGGTGATGGACAGGGCTGCTCCCCCCCTGGCGTCGCCGTCCAGCTTGGTCACTATCAGGCCCGTGATGTGTACCTTCTCGTGGAACTCCTGGGCGGCACGCACGGCATCCTGGCCGGTCATGGCGTCCACCACCAGCAGGATTTCCTGGGGGGAGACGGCTGACTTTATATCCTCCAGTTCATCCATCAACTCCTCGTCTATGTGCAGACGCCCCCCGGTATCTATAATCGCCCAGTTTGCGCCTGTCTGCTGCGCCTGCCGCACCCCGTTCCTGGCTACCTTGACCGCCGTAGAGGAGGTGTCCTCTTGATACACTGGGATGTCCAGCTGCTTTCCCAGGGTGGCAAGCTGCTGGATAGCGGCTGGCCGGCGGAGGTCGGCTGCGATAAGGAGGGAGTGCTGCCCCCCCTGTTGGCGAAGCTGAGCGGCCAGCTTGGCTGCCGTAGTGGTCTTGCCCGATCCTTGCAGGCCCACCAGCACTATGACCGATGGAGGGCGGTTGGCCTGGGACAGCTTGGTGTCCTCCCCGGTGAGGATGGCCGTCAGTTCCTCGTTGACTATCTTTACCACCTGCTGGCCGGGACTCAGGCTCCCCATCACATCATCCCCCACGGACCGCTCCCGCACCCTGTTGACCAGCTCCCGCGCCACGCGGAAATTCACGTCAGCCTCCAGGAGGGCAAGCCTGACCTGGCGCAAGGCATCGTCCACGTCCTTCTCCGTCAGCCTTCCCTTGCCTGTGAGCTTCTGGAATACACCGTTGAGCTTTTCAGTAAGCGCCTCGAACATCTGTCAGCCTCCTGGATTTGCCTGAGTTGATTCTAAGTTAGGCGGCTATGAGGGGTCAAGTCGAGTACGGTGGGCCTTTCACCGGCTAACTCTTCACCCACGTTCCGATACCTGCTAGAATTCCGTTAGCGCTCTTTCTCAGGAAGTTACCCATGTCCTTGCGAACGCCACATAGGAGGATGGGAATGTTGCCGGCTTTCCCGCCGTCATTCCCGCGAAGGGAGACCTTTGCATAACCGTCATTCCGGCGTAGGCCGGAATCCAGGGGGGTGAGGGGGTGACTTCGCAACGACTTCCCAGGTCACGGAAACCTGGATTCCCGCTTTCGCGGGAATCGCCCATGGCCTTGCCAAGGCCAAGTAAGGGAATGAAAATCTTATTTTCATAATAATGACGGTGCCGGGCGCCGGCTATTTTCATGGTAATCCCCCATGACCATGCGGGCCATATAAGGGGATGGAAATGACGGTCGGCCTCCCTACCGTCACTCCCGCGAAAGCGGGAGTCCACCGCCCCACCCCTGGATTCCGGCCTGCGCCGGAATGACGGTGGGATGGGAGTCCATAACCTGAAAGGCGTGGTGAGTGACCTGAAACCCCAAGTTTCATAGTAAATGCGATGAAGTTATCTAAGGAGGTTGCCCAGTGCCCCCTGACAAGGTATTTCCCAGTGCCGATGAGGCGGTGGCAGACATACCCGACGGCGCCGTGGTTATGATAGCGGGGCTTGCCCTGCCAGGCACACCCCAGGCCCTGGTCAAGGCCCTGATGGGTAAAGGCTCCAGGGACCTCACCTGCATCAGCGGCCCCTGGCATAGCCATGACCCCGAACTGTATGATTCAGCCAGGCTGGTTGCCAACGGCCAGGTGAGGAAGGTCATCACCCCGGGACCTATACATCCTGATGCCCACGCCGATGCACACGATTCAGCCGCTCGCATGTGGCAGGAGGGCCGTCTTGAATTAGAGATTGTTCCCCAGGGGACGCTGGCCGAGCGAATTCGAGCGGGAGGGGCAGGTATTGGGGGGCTTCTCCTACCCACAGGCGCGGGGACCGGCTTTGCAGAGGGGAAAGAGAAGGAGATGATCAACGGCCGGGAGTATATACTGGAGACGGGCTTGAAGGCCGACTTCGCCCTCCTGCGCGCCCATAAGGCCGATACCCTGGGCAACCTGGTATACCTACGCTCCCAACGCAACTGGAACCCGGTAATGGCTATGGCCGCAGACGTGACCATCGTGGAGGTGGGCGAGATTGTGCAGCCCGGCGAGCTAGACCCGGAGCTTGTGATAACTCCCGGCATATACGTTGACAGGATTGTTAAGGCCCAGCAGAATGTTTGAAGGGGGAACTTGTGAACGAGCGAATCAGCCATGAGCTTCTCGCCCGCAGGGTGGCATCGGAGCTTAAACCGGGGCAGGTAGTCAGCCTGGGGGCCGGGCTGCCTGCCCTGGTAGCCGGCTATGTTCCCAACGGCTTGGGCATCACCTTCCATTCAGAAAACGGCGCGCTTGGCTACGTCCCCGGAGAAGCCCAGGGAGAGGAAGCCCCGAACCTGGTAGATGTAAATGGGGGTCCCATAACCTTGAGGCCAGGAGGCGCTATTGTTAACCAGGCCGACTCCTTCGGCATAATCAGGGGCGGGTATGTTGACGTGGCGGTGGTGGAAGCCCGCCAGGTCTCCCAGACAGGAGACCTGGCAGCCGGCGCGCCCTCTGCGGGAGCAGCCGGCGCCGACTCCGCTTCCGTTGACATCGCCGCCGGAGCAAAGTACCTGATTGCCGTGATGGAGCACACCGATGATGACGGCGCTACCCGGATAGTGACGGACTGTAGCCTTCCCATTGCTGGGCAAAGTTGCGTGAATCTCATCATCACCGACGTGGCGGTGATAGAGGTGGCCTCGGGGGGACTGCTCCTCCGGGAGATAGCGCCTGGCTGGAAGGTGGAAGAGGTCCAGGCCATTACCGGGGCCGGCCTTACACCCTCGTCGGACATAAAGGAGATGGAGTTTGGGGGACTACAGGGGAGTCAGGTCCAGGGAGAAGCGTTGAGCAAAATCTACTCCAGCGGCGCCCATGCCCTAGCTGACATACCCGATGGGGCCGTCGTGATGATGGACGGCTTTGCTGGCCCCGGTGGGATGTCCCAGTACCTTCTCGTGGCCCTGCGGGACCAGGGAGCCAGGGACTTGACCATAATCAGCAATACGGCAGGGATAGCCAGGGCGACCAGTTTCGGCACCCCGCCGGGCTTCATCCCCATAGACCACAGCATCCTGGTGGACAACGGGCAGGTGAAGAAGGCCGTGGCATCCTTCCCCGTTTCACCCCGTCCATCCCGCCCCAGTTCCTTCGAGCTTGCCTACAGGCAGGGCAAGGCTGACCTGGAACTGGTGCCCCAGGGCACCCTGGCCGAGCGCATCAGGGCCGGAGGGTACGGCATAGGCGGGTTCTACACTCCCACAGGGGTAGGCACCCAGATAGCCGAGGGCAAGGAGACCCGGATAATCAACGGGCGGGAGTACGTTCTGGAGTATGGCATCAGGGCCGACTATGCCCTGCTCCGGGCGCATAAGGCCGACAGGATGGGCAATCTGGTCTATAGGGGCACGTCGCGCAACTTCAACGCCGTCATGGCCCCGGCAGCGGACATCACGATAGTGGAGGTGGATGAGATAGTGGAGGTGGGGGAGCTTGACCCCGACGCCATTGTCACTCCGGGGGTTTTCGTACAGCGCATAGTGGCCCGCCCCCCCGATTTCTTCCCCTACGAGAATTCGGCGTAGGCGAATCATCCCCATGAAAATCCAGGTCTCAGGTCGCTCACCACACCCTTCAGGGTGTGGCATCCCGCCTCCACAGGCATCCACCGTCATTCCGGCGCAGGCCGGAATCTAGGGGCGGGGCGTGGACTCCCGCTTTCGCGGGAGTGACGGTGAGGAGGCCGACCGTTATTTTTATCCCCTTATGTGGCCCGCAAAAGGCATGAGTGATTCCGGGGGAGCAGCCTGTCGCAATGTCATTCCGAGCGAGCGGAGCGAGTCGAGGAATCTAAGGTCCCGCAACCAGGGGAGTCGTCGCGAAGTCACCCATCCCCACACCCCTGGATTCCGGCCTACGCCGGAATGACGGTGGGGCGTGGACTCTGGCCTGCAACCGAATGGCAGTTACTCACCGGACAAGGGCGTACAGGAACTGGTCTATGGTATTCCCGTCTTTGGTGATGTTCTTCCGCAGCCGCCCCTCCAGTGTGAAACCTGCCTTCTCCAGCACCCGGCCTGAGGCAGGATTCCACTCGAAGACGTTGGCATAGAGCCTCACCAGGTCGAAGTTTGTGAAGGCGTATTCGGTCAATGCCCGCACCGCTCTGGTGGCTATGCCCCTGCCCCAGAAGGGTTCGGCGAGCCAATAGCCAATCTCCCCGGACCTTCTGTGCACGTCTTCCTGCAAAGTAAGGCCGATGCTGCCTATGGCCTCATCGTCGTTAGAGGTGGCGATGGCGAAGTTCATTACCGGGCGCTGGTCTTTCACCGACTGGACCCATGCTGTAGCGTCGTCCATAGTGTAGGGATGGGGGAACCTGTCCCTGAGGTTTATCCAGATATTGCGGTTGTTGGCATACTTCACCAGCGCCGCCTCATCGCCGGGCCGCCATGCCCTCAGCTTCCACTCGCCTATGGCAATTTCTCCGGCTTGACTTCTTCCACTCGTCATATCTATCATCCGGTTGTACAATCTTCGCCTAATCGCATTTTACCAGATTGCTGCCAATTGTAACTGTTCATCCTTGAGGACTCATTCGGGCACCACCCAGCAACTACCATGAAAATAGATGCCCACCGTCATTCCGGCGCAGGCCGGAATCCAGGGGTGGGGCGGTAGACTCCCGCTTTCGCGGGAGTGACGGTGGAAGGTTGTCCGTCATTTTCATCCTCGGTATGTGGCCCACAAGGACATGGGCAATTGCCATGAAAATAGAGGTGTTGGGTCACTCTACCGCACCCTGAAAGGTGCGGCATCCGCCCACACCGTCATTCCCGCGAAAGCGGGAATCCAGGGTTTCGCAACCTGTGGGAGTCTCTGCGAAGCCACTCCCGCCCCCCCTGGATTCCGGCCTACGCCGGAATGACGGTTACGCAAAGGTCTCCGAAAGCGGGAATCTATCCTCCCACCCCTGGATTACGCCTACGCTGGAATGACGGTGAGGCGGCCACGACTTTATATCAGGAGCGCCATGATGGACAAAGAACGACTTGACAGGGATGTTATAGCCATGCGGGTAGCCAAGGAACTGCCCGATGGCGCCTATGTCAACCTGGGCATCGGCATCCCGACCCTGGTATCCAACTATGTTTCCGAGGGCTGTACCGTCATCTACCACAGCGAGAGCGGGGTCCTCAACTGCGGCCCCCTGGCCGACGAGGGGGAAGAGGATATAGACCTTATCAACGCCGGAGGACAGTTCCTCAAGATGGTACCCGGCATGTCCTTCTTCAGTTCCTCCGATGCCTTTGCGATGATCCGCGGCGGCCACATAGACGTGACTGTGCTGGGGGCCATGCAGGTGGCGGAGAACGGAGACCTGGCTAACTGGATGCTTCCCGAGAGGGGAGTCGGCAACATTGGGGGCGCTATGGACCTGGCTATGGGGGCCAGGCGCATCATAGTAGCTATGGAGCACACCGACCGCAGCGACAACCCCAAGGTGGTCAGGGAATGTTCCTATCCGCCCACCGGCAGGGGGTGCGTGAGCCTCATCGTCACCGACATCGCCGTGATGGAGGTGAAGGAAGCGGGGCTGGTGCTCAAGGAGGTCGCCCCCGGCTGGACGCCGGAGGAGGTCCAGCAGCTGACCGATGCCCGGCTGGTCCTAGACCCGGACCTGAAGGAGATCGAGCTTTAGCTTTACTGGTCCCGCCCGTCACTCCCGCTTTCGCGGGAGTCCACACCCCACCCCTGGATTCCGGCCTTCGCCGGAATGACGGTGCTGGTTGACTTTATTTTCATGGGATGCCACACCCTTCAGGGTGTGGTGGAGAGAGAGTTTGGGACACACATTTTAACGCGGTCTAGCTTATCCAGAAGGAGGAGCCGGACTCTTCTTTCTGCACCTCTATGCGGGCAGGGAAGGCCTCTTTTAGCTCATCCAGGTGGGTTATTACGATGATCTTTTCAAAGTCCTCTTCAATGGCCCTGATAACGTCCAGAATCCTCTCCCGGCCCGCGGCGTCCTGGGTGCCGAATCCCTCATCTATGAACAGGGTGGGAAGGGGCGCGCCCCGGCGGTGGGCCAGGACCTTCGACAGGGCGATCCTGAGGGCCAGGTTTATGCGGAAGGCCTCGCCGCCGCTGAAAAGCTCGTAGCTTCTGGGACCCATCTCATCGCTAATCTTGATCTCCAGGGTCTCTATCGGCTCGCCCCTGCCGCTCCTGCGCTCCCTCTGGCTCTCCAGCTTGAGGTTCATCCGGTTATCGGTCATCCGGCCCAGAAGGATATTGGCCTCGTCCTCCACCCTGGGCAGCACCGTCTCTATCAGCATGGCCTGCACCCCCCGCTTCCCGAAGGCGTCCGTCAATTCCTGGTAGATTCCTAGCTCATCCTTCAGGTCCCTGGCCGCCTTCTCCTTCTCGTCCAGCTCCCTCTCCAGGGCCTCGATTCTTTTCAGGTCGTTCTCCAGCGCCACCTGCCGCCGGAAAAGCTCTCCATGCCTGCCTTCCAGGATATTGTATTCCCCCTCGGCCTCCCTGAGTTTCTCCTCCCATCCGGGAAGCTCCGAGGCCTCGGCTTGCATCTCCAGTTGCCTGTCCTTGAGGGCTTGAATTTCCTCTTGGCGGCGCTGGTACATATCCAGTCCGCGCTCCAGGGATTCCTGCTCCTGGGGCAGATTGGCGGCGGCCTCTTCAAGACGCCTGTAGCGGTCCTGGTAGGGTTGTAGCTCCTGCACCTCACCGTATAGACGGGTATGGGCTGCCTGGTCGTAATCCAGGGTGAGAATCTCAGCTTCCAGCCCTGCCAACTGCCGCCGTTCCTCCGACGCGAAGTCGTCCTGCTCCAGCCTGGCCATCTCCTCGGCCAATTCTCCGGCAGCCAGGTCCAGTTCCGCCGCTGCTGTGGTGGACTCCTCTATCCGGCGCTGGAGGACGGCTACCGCTCCCTGAGCATCCCTCTCTCGGAGGCGTAAGTCGGCTTCCATGCGGTCTGTGAGGAGTTGCATCTCCTGCATCTCACTGTATAGACGGGTATGGACTGCCTGGTCGTAGCCCAAGGCCATAATCCGGGTTTCCAGGTGGGCTACCTGCCGTCTCTCCTCCTCGGCGAAGTCGCCTTGCTCCAGCCGAGTGCTCTCCTCGGCCAATTCTCTGGAGGCGGATTCCAGTTCCGCCGCTGCCTCGGTGGACTCCTCCATCTGGCGCTGGAGGACGGCCATCGCTCCCTGGGCCTCCCTCTGGCTGCGGCGCAAGGCGGCCTCCAGCTTGGGAAGCTCCTGGTCGAGGTCGGCCTTCTCTTTCTCCGCCGCCTTGAGGTCCGACTCACTTTGCCTGTACAACCGGCCCTTCTCCGCCCTCTGGGCAGTGTAGTTGTCCACCAGGCGCTCACACCCGTCGGGGCCCAGTTGAGTCCCGCACAGGGGACACTGGGCGTCCTGGTGGGTGGCTTGCACCATGTCCAGCTTGGAGCGAATCTCCAGGCCCTCGGCGGTAAGCTGCTGGGTCACTGCCTTTAGCTCGCCTATGCGGGAAGCCATGCCGTTGAGACGTTGGCGCTTGTCTTCTAGGCCCCGTTCCTCTTGGGCCAGGTTGTCCAGTTCCAGCCGGCCTTGGTCCATCCTCGTGGTGAGGTCCGGGAGGGCGTCGGCTTTTGGCCGGAGGTCGCCCTCAATTCGCCTCTTAAGCTGGGCCGTGTGGGCCTCAATCTGGGCCTTCAGGCTGTCCAGCGTCCTTTCCAGGGAGGCTTTCTCCCTGGTCATCTCGTCGAATTGCTCCCTGGCATAGTTGAGGGCCTCGTAGCGCGCACGCAACTGCTGAAGCTCCTGGCGCTTGTCTGCTATGCTCCCCTCCTCCTGGGCCAGGTTGTCCAGGTCCAACCGGGCCTCATCCATCCTCCGGCTGAGGGACGGGAGGGCGTCGGCCTTTGGCCGGAGATCGCCCTCTATTCGCCTCTTGAGCTGGGTCACGTGAGCCTCAAGCCGGGCCTTCTGGTTGTCGAGACTCCTTTCCAGGTCAGCCTTCCCCTTTGTTAGACGGTCGAATTCCTCCCGGGAGCGGTTAAGCTCCTCGTAGCGGGCCTGTAATCGCTGAAACCGGAGCAGGCCCGCTTCTATGTTTTCTCGCTCTTCTAAGAGGGCCTGGTAGCTCGAAATTCGCTCCTGGCGGCTGTCCATATCCTTCTGAAGGTTAGCCATGTCCCCCTCGATGGCGGGGATGCGCCTGTCAATCTCCGAGAGGTCATCCAGCTTTCGCCTCAAGTCGTCGGTCCGCAGCTTGAGGGTATCCATTGCCTGCCTGCCGGTCTCAAGGCGGCTGCTCACCTGGTCTGTGTCCTGCTTTACCATGTCAAGCTCATTTTGGTACCCGTCGGCCCTGGAAACCTCCAGGCGCATCCTCTCCAGGTCGCTTTCTATAATAGAAGCAGCGACCCGCTTTTCGTCGGCCAGCCCCTTGGCCTTGTCCTGGAGGCGGTCATACAGGTCGAGGCCCAGGATTTTTGCCAGCACCTCCTTCCGCTCCCCGGCGGTCTTGTTGGTGAACTCGTCGGCCCTGCCCTGGAGGAGGAAGGCGCTGTTTATGAAGGTGTCGTAGTCCATGCCGGTAATCTGCTCAATCTTCGCCTGGGTCTCCCGCACCGAGTTGGCGGTGATGGGATGGAATCCCTCTCCCGAGTAAATCTGAAGCTGGAGGTCGGTGGCGCCCTGGCGTCTGCGAGACCTGCCACTGACGGAGTGCCTGCGGGCAGCCCTGTAATGGGTGTCCCGCGCCATGAATTCCAACTCCACCAGCATATCCGAGTACCCGTAGCGGATAAGCTCCTCTTGAGTCCTGCCGCGGGCCTTTCCCCAAAGGGCCCAGGTAATGGCATCCAGCAGGGCGGACTTCCCGTGTCCGTTCTGCCCGCACAGGCAGGCCACGTGGATACCCTCGAAGTCCAGAGGGGGCACGTCTTCCCCATAGCAAAGAAAGTTCTTTACAGTTAGCTTGAGAGGGACCATAGCTATCGCCTCTGTCATTAAAGAAAATTTTTAGAACAAGACTTGTTATTAAAGCAGACCCGCATTATGCTTTAATAAGGCAGGCGTTTTAGTGAGTTATTAAAGGGCACTTAAATAACGACCACCGCCGCATTTCCATAAAATTGGCCCATGCCACAGGGGGCATAATACAGTGTACCAAAAAGGTCAGCGCTCTACACGAGTGGAAACGTAGACAATCGTGGAATAATGGAGTAGGGCTATGCCTATGACGTTGAGTGAGAACATTGCCGCTTATGAGAAGATGCAGAATCTCCTTGAGACTGACAAATGGGGGAGATGGGTCGTCTTTTACGATGGAAAGCTGGAGGGAGACTTCACGGAGTTCCACGAGGCCATGGAGTCTGCGGTCGAACGCTGGGGTCGCGGACCTTACCTGATAAGGCAGGTGGGTGAGCCTCCATTCATCTTGCCGGCGTCAGTCCAGTATCGGAGAATTTATGCCGACGGTTAATCTTGGTTCTACTGACCCGGATGTACTCTCATACATCGGCCCGACTATTGACGTACAGATTGGCTTTGACCCTTCTTACCGGGCGTCTTCAGGCTCACAGCCCATTCTCCCTCCCACCTTATGGCCTGCCCTGATAGATACGGGAGCCATGGACTCCTGCATTGATTCGGAACTTGCCTCTATATTGCATTTGACTGCTGTGAACCGCCGATGGATTGCCGGGGTGAGCGGTCCACAGGAGGTCAATGTGTACGCCGCGCAGCTGCTCATTCCATCATTGAACTCGGTGATACATGGCACCTTTCATGGTATCAACCTAAGAGCAGGTGGTCAACCCCATCTTGCGCTCATTGGTCGGACGTTCCTGCGGTCATATAAACTGGTTTACGATGGGCGAATTGGCGTCGTAACTCTTAGCAATGACTGATCAAAAAGGATGGCCCCGGAGCGTTAACGCCGGGGCCATCCTCTCTACTCTACTGCCTATGGTTGGTCAGGGCCGGAGCCTCTAGTAGTCCATCGGAGGCATTCCGGGAGGCGCTGCGCCCTCCTTCGCCGGTATATCAGTGATCATTGACTCAGTGGTCAGCACCATCGTGGCTACGCTGGCAGCGTTCTGTAGGGCTGAGCGGGTCACCTTCACAGGGTCAACGATACCCGCATCCAGCATTTGGGCATACTCGCCTACCTCGGCATCGTAGCCGTAGTCATCTCCATGCTGCCTCACCGAGTCCAGCACCACCGCGCCCTCTTGCCCGGAGTTCTGGACTATGAGCCTCAAGGGCGTTTCCAGGGCCCTGGAAACTATCCTGGCGCCTGTAGCCTCATCCCCCTCCAGGCTCATACTGCCCATGGCCCTCTGGGCCCTTACCAGTGCCACGCCACCGCCGGGGACTATCCCCTCTTCCACGGCAGCCCTGGTAGCAGACAGGGCATCCTCCACGCGGGCCTTCCGCTCTTTAAGCTCCACCTCGGTGGCCGCTCCTACCTTTATCACTGCCACACCACCGGACAGCTTTGCCATCCGCTCTTGCAGCTTTTCCCGGTCGAATTCGGAGGTGGTCTCCTCAATCTGGGCCCTTATCTGATTTATGCGGGCCTTGATGTCATCCTCGGAGCCCCTGCCCTCGACGAAGGTGGAGTCATCCTTGGTAGCGCTGATAGTGCGCGCCCTGCCCATGTCGTTGATGGTAGCCGCATCCAGCTTACGGCCTGCTTCTTCGCTGATGACCACGCCGCCGGTTAGAATGGCTATGTCCTCGAGCATGGCCTTGCGCCGGTCTCCGAAGCCGGGAGCCTTGATAGCTAGGCAGTTCAGGGTGCCCCGGAGCTTGTTCACCACCAGGGTAGCCAGGGCCTCGCCCTCCACGTCCTCTGCTATGATGACCACGTTCTTATTCCCCGACTGGAGCAGCTTCTCCAGGACGGGCAGAATATCCGAGACCGCAGAGACTTTCTTGTCGGTGACTATGATATAAGGCTCCTCTACCACTGTCTCCATCCGGTCCGGATTGGTTATGAAGTAGGGAGAGATGTAGCCCCGGTCCACCTGCATCCCTTCCACGTACTCGGTCTCGTCACTCAGGCTCTTGGACTCCTCGACGGTTATAACGCCGTCCTTCCCCACCTTCTCCATAGCATCGGCTATGGTTGTACCTATGGCGTCCTCGTGGGCGGAGAGGGAGGCAACCTGGGCAATCTGGTCCCTGCTCTCTACCGTTGTCGCCATTCCCTTGAGCTCATCTACGATGGCTCTCACCGCTTGGTCCACCCCCCGCTTGAGGGCCATGGGGTTGGCGCCTGCGGCCACGTTCCTGAAGCCCTCGTTGATGATGGCCTGGGCTAGGACTACCGAGGTAGTGGTCCCGTCGCCGGCGGCGTCGTTGGTCTTGCTGGCGGCCTCTTTGAGCAACTGGGCCCCCATGTTCTCGAAAGGCTCTGGTAGCTCAATCTCTTTGGCTATAGTGACACCGTCGCTGCACACCTGGGGAGGACCGAACTTCTTGTCCAGGATTACGTTCCTGCCTCTGGGACCCAGAGTAATCTTGACGGTATCAGCAAGGATGTCTATACCGATTTTCAGCGACTTCCGCGCATCTTCCGCATATGTAAGCTGCTTGCCTGGCATTGCTCTACGTCTCCTTTCTAGCTGATTTTGGCCAGAATATCGCTCTCTCTAAGGATGAGGTACTCATCGTCGCCGTCCTTGTATTCAGTCCCGGCGTACTTGGAATAAATGACCCGGTCGCCCGCCTTGATTTCCATTGGGATACGGTTCCCATCGTCGGCCACGCGGCCAGGTCCTACCTCTACAATCTCCCCCTCCTGGGGCCTTTCCCTGGCAGTGTCGGGGAGGATTAACCCCGACGATGTAGTCTCTTCTTGTTCAATGGGCTTGAGCACTACCCTTTCCCCTAAGGGTGCAAACTTCACCACTGCTGCCTTACCTCCTTCCATTCAACCTAGCGTATATAAGCCGATCATCTCTCGTTTAGTTTAGCACTCGCAGCCCTGGAGTGCTAACTTTCATCCCATAAAATAGTAGATTACCCCTGACACCTTGTCAAGGGGTGCCCTTGGTTTTACTATAGATGGACATATTAGCATCACGGATGGATGAACAAAATGGCGTCAGCTAGAGGGTACAGGAATATTGAATATGTTTTTCAGCCTCCCATAGCCTACATAACCCTTGACAGGCCCCATGACTCCAACAGGGTGGACCTGCCTATGGCTATGGAGCTGAGGCAATTGGTACAACAGTTGAGGGAGGAAGAGGGCGCCTACGTTGGGGTGCTTACCGGCAGAGGCACGACCTTCTCTTCGGGCCGGGAGACCCTCTCCCTTGAGGAGAGCGCCAGGCAGGGATACACCCCGACGGAGTGGCTGGAGCTTCACCGGGCGGCCTCCGCCATTGCGTCCATAGAAATACCCCTCATCGCAGCCATCAAGGGCGACGCCCTGGACCAGGGCTTGGAGTTGGCCCTGGCTTGCGACATGCGCATCGCCGCGAGGGACGCCAGGCTGGGGTTTGATGACCTGTCCAGGGGAACGATGCCCTGGGACGGCGGCACCCAACGACTGCCCCGGCTGGTGGGCAGGACCCTGGCTGCGGAGATGCTTCTGACCTCTCGTCGCCTGGATGCTGAGGAGGCGTACAGGGCAGGTCTGGTCAACATGGTGGTGGAGCCGGAAGAGCTTATGGAAAGCGCCAAGAAGGTGGCCTTGACGGTTGCCTCCGGCGCCCCAATAGCCGCCCGGTACGCCAAGGAGACCTTGCTCAAAGGGATGGATATGACCCTGGAGCAGGGCCTCAGGCTGGAGGCGGACCTGAACATAATCCTTCAGAGCACCGCTGACCGGGCTGAGGGCCTCCGCTCCTTCCTGGAAAAGCGGGCACCGGAATTCAGGGGCGAGTGAGGCCGGAATTTATGAGCAGTCCCTCGACGGTCATATACGACAAGGACGATGGAGTGGCCTGGATCATCCTCAATCGCCCCAGTGTCCTCAATGCCTACAACATAGAGATGCGGGATGAGTTGTACCAAGCGCTGGAGGCGGTGAGGGATGACCCGGATGTTGGAGTAGTCATCTTGAAGGGCGAGGGCAGGGCCTTCTGTGCCGGGGCAGACCTGACGGAGTTCGGCACCGCCCCTTCTCTGGCCATCGCCAGGGAGGTGAGGTTCGAGCGGGACCTGTGGGCCACCTTCCTGAGCATCCCCAAGCCCCTCATCGCCGCCATCCACGGCTACTGCCTCGGCTCCGGGGTGGAAATATCCCTCCTATGCGACCTTCGCATCGCTTCCGAGGACGCCGTATTCGGGATGCCAGAGGTGTCCCTGGGGATGATTCCCGCCGCCGGAGGGACCCAGACCCTTCCACGCTTCCTGGGAATACCCAACGCCCTGGACCTATTGCTGACCCGCCGGCGAATCAACGCTGACCAGGCCCTTGAGATGGGCTTGGTGAGCAAGGTGGTGGAGAGGACGGCGTTGTATGCAGAGGCGGAGGCCGTCGCAGGTCGCCTTCTTTCCATGAATCAAGGGGCGGTGAGGGCTGCTAAAGGAGCGGTCTGGCAGGGTATGGACCTGCCCTTGGACAAAGCCCTCGACCTGGAGGCCCGGCTGGCGCTGAGGGCGATGGGGGGCTAATGATGCACTTTACGCCGAGATGATGCTTAGACCTTGCAGCCGCTCGAAATGCCTGCGGTTGTTAGTGAGTAGTGTAAGGTCGTGGCGTATCGCAGTGGAGCCTATCAAAAGGTCGAAGTTGTCGGTGAGAAATCCTGCAGCTCTCAGTCTGCCCATGTCCAGGGCGAATATCCGACAAATGGCATCATCTAGTGGCACGATAGCAACATCATTCAGAAAATTCTGTAATTGCCGCTCGGCGCCTTGTGGGTCGCTGCCACGGAATACACCCTCGTAAATTTCAGCCAACGACACGATGCTCATTCCGACACCATCCGGCATCAGGTCATCAAGACGCAGGACCGTCCGATTGACGTCGTTCAGATAGTCAATGACCCAATCAGTGTCGACGAGATACTTCATGGCGTTACATCCCGTGGTCCTGGGCGGGTGTTTATCCGGCGACTGGCGTAAATGTCCTTCTTCAGTTTCCTCCCGTCAACTTTGCCTTTCCAGCCACCGGCAGCCGACATAGTCCGCTTACGCCTTTCTTCCCTCGATGGGGACGTTTTGACGTCGACGGTTATGATAATTTCCTCACCCTCCTCAAAATCGAGGGGTTCCATCGGCACGATAACGCCATCCTTGAACTTTGCCTTTAGGCTCTTAATCATTTTCACTCCCTTTTGTCCTGTTGCCCTCACCACAACCGGTTAGCCGGGCCCGTTAGCGATAGGGCAGGGTATGTGCCGGGTATCATGTTCGTCTTGCCGTTCTTCAGCATTTCAACTATTATAGCAACCGTTATGATAAAACCAAACCACGCTGAGATATGACATCTATATTTGACATATTCCATAGATAGATGGAGGTATCACAATGAACACTACCGAGTTCCTTACCATCGCCTGCGCCATCGTCCCGGATAGGACGGCCGTAATCTTCGACAATCAGAGGTTCACCTATGAGGAGCTTCAGGAGCGGGTCAATCGCCTCACCAACGCCCTGGCCGACCTGGGGGTTGGGAGGGGGGACCGGGTGGCCGTCATGCAAGTGAACTGCAACCAGCTAATAGAGACCTACTTCGCCGCCGCCAAGCTGGATGCCATCTTCACCCCCATCAACTTCCGCGCCAGGGGTGAAGAGGTATCCTTTATGATTAATAGCTGCGAACCCACCGTGTTCCTAGTGGGAGGCAGGTACGTGGACCTGGTCAATTCCATCCGCAACGAGGTCACTCCCCCCAATCACGTCATCGCCCTGGAGGACAGGGTAGGGGGAGAATGGCTGTTCTATGACGACCTCCTGGCGGCCTCATCCCCCGACGAGATGCACTTCCCCGAGGGGGATGATGAGGACACCACCATGCTGCTGTTCACCGCAGGCACTACGGGCACTCCCAAGGGCGTTATGCTTACCCACCAGAGCTTTAGCTCCTACCTGCTGTCCAACGTTACCCCCCCTGACCCGGACATGGAGGAGCGGAACATGCTTTCGGTGCCCCTGTACCACATCGCCGGCACCCAGGCGGTCATGGCTGCCATATACGGGGGGCGCACCTTGGTGGTCATGCGCCAGTTCGATCCTGTGGAATGGATGGAGTTGGTCCAGAAGGAGAGAGCGGATAGGGCCATGATGGTGCCCACTATGATAAAGCAGCTGATGGACCATCCCCGGTTTCATAGCTATGACCTGTCCAGCCTGGAGGTGATAACCTATGGGGCAGCCCCCATGCCTATGGAGGTCATCAAGAGGGCCATCCAGGAGTTCCCCGGAGCGCGATTCATCAACGCCTTCGGCCAGACGGAGAGCGCTTCCACCATAACCATGCTCCCGCCCGAAGACCACGTGCTGGAGGGCGACCCCGAGGAGGTGGAGCGGAAGCTCAAGCGCCTCTCCTCCATAGGCAAGCCCCTGGACGACGTGGAAGTGAGTATCGTGGATGAAGACGGAGACCCGGTGCCAACGGGCGAGGTGGGCGAGATAGTAGCCAGCGGCCCCCGGATTATGAAGGGTTACTGGAAGCAGGAAGGCGACACCCAGAACACAATAAGAGGCGGCTTGCTGTACACCGGCGACCTGGGCTACCAGGATGAGGACGGGTACATATTCCTGGCGGGCAGGGCCAAGGACTTCATCAAGCGGGGGGGCGAGATGGTTTCCCCGGAAGAGGTGGAACAGGTCTTGATGTCCCACCCAGGGGTGGACGACGCGGCGATTATAGGTATCCCGGATGTGGAGTGGGGCGAGAGGGTGCGGGCTGTGGTGGTAAGGCGGGGAGGCGGGACCGTCGAGGAAGAGGAGCTTATAGAGCACTGCCACCAGCATCTGGCCAGCTTCAAGAGGCCCGAATCGGTGGTGTTCGTGGACGAACTGCCCCGGAACCCTCTGGGCAAGGTGCTGAAGCGGGTCCTCCGGGAGGAGTACAGCCAACCCATCGGATGAGCCCCTGCCTGAAGCCGTATTGCCTCACCGCCACTATTGTGAAAATAGCCAGCGCCCAGGTTCCCTCACCGCACCCTGAAGGTTGGGGCTGGGATTCCGGCTTGGGGGATGGCTATTTTCATAGGAATTTCCCATGGCCTTGCCAAGGCCACATACGAGGATGAAAATGGATGGCATCCCCCCAACCGTCACTCCCGCGAAAGCGGGAGTCCATATCCCCACAACTTAGGGGCATTGCGAAGTCCCCCACTGCCCCACCCCTGGATTCCGGCTTTCGCCGGAATGACGGTTAGTGAGGGATGCCGCCGGGGGCCTATATCCCCGCCTCCAGCTTCCTGGCGGCTGCCTCTATGCGCTCCAGGCATATCTTTTCACCCAGGACTTCCATAGTCTCGAAGAGGGGCGGCGCCGCTCCCTTGCCGGTGGTAGCCACCCGCAGCGTGCCGAAGAACTGCCTTCCTGAAAGGCCCAACTCCTTGCCCGCAGCCCGCAGGGTCTCCTCCAGAGACTGGTGGTCAAAGTCCTTCAGCGGCGCCAGGACTTCCAGCGCATACCTCAAAGAGCGAAGGGCCGATCCCTGGTCCATGCCCTTCTGCACCAGCATGTCCGGGTCGTAGTCTATCTCCTCCTGGAAGAAGTAGGCGGTCCGTTCCGCGGATTCCCCCAGGGTCTTGAGCCGTTCCTGCATCAGGGGGGCAATGCGGCGCACCTGCGCTTGGTCTATAGCTCCCACATCCGAAGGCAAGTCCCGCTCCAGGAAAGGCATCATCATCTCGGCCAGCCCCTCCTGGCTAAGCTGGCGGATGTAGACCCCATTCATCCAGAGAAGTTTCTCCTGGTCGAAGATGGCCCCGGACCTTCCTATGCGCTCCAGGGAAAAGTTCTCAATGAGGGTATCTACCGAAATAACGTCCGTCTTGTCATCCAGTGACCATCCCAGAAGGGCCATGAAGTTGACCATAGCCTCGGGCAGGAAACCCGCCTCCCGGTACTCCAGCACCGAGGTGGCCCCGTGCCGCTTGGACAGCTTGGACTTGTCATCCCCCAAAATCATGGGCAGATGAACGAAAACGGGGGGCTTGAAGCCCAGGGCCTGATAAAGCTGGACGTGCCTTGGAGCGCTGGGAAGCCACTCCTCGGCCCTCAGCACGTGGCTTATCTCCATAATGTGGTCATCCACCACGTTAGCCAGGTGGTAGGTGGGATAGCCGTCGGACTTCAGCAGGATGAAATCGTCCTGGGCCTGGTTCTGCCAGGTGACCTCCCCTCGGATAAAGTCGTCAACGGTGGTCTCCCCCGACAGGGGCATCTTGAAGCGCATCACAGGCGCTATGCCCTGGTCCTCATACTGCTTGCGCTCCTGGTGGGACAGGTTTCGGCAGCGACGGTCGTAGCCTGTTGACTGGTCCTGTTCTTGCCTTTCCTCCCTCATCTCCTCGAGGCGGGACTTCGAGCAATAGCATTGGTATGCGTGGCCCTCATCAATCAACTCCTGGGCGGCCTTCTGGTAAATCTCCAGCCTCTGGGACTGGAAGTAGGGGCTATGGGGCCCGCCCGCCTCCGGGCCCTCATCCCAGTCCAGCCCAAGCCATCTGAGGGAGTCGAGGATCGCTTCCAAGGCCCCCTCTACATATCTTTCTCTGTCGGTGTCCTCCACCCGCAGGATGAACTGTCCCCCATGCCTGCGGGCGAAGAGCCAGTTGAATAGCGCGGTGCGAAGGTTGCCCACGTGGGGCTCGCCTGTGGGGCTAGGAGCGTACCGGACACGGACTTTATCTGCCAAGATAGACTACCTCCCGAATATGTTCCCATGCTTTTTGCTACCCACTCAACGCCTCCATTACCCTGAGCAACTCCTGAGGGAGGGGAGACTGGAACTCCAGATATTCGTCAGTGGTTGGGTGCCTTAGCCCCAGAATATAAGCATGGAGGAAATGGCGGTCAATACCTGACCTATGGTGGACCCCAGCGCCGTCATTCCTGCTTCCGCAGGAATCCGGTGAGATGTTGCTTTTCCTGCCATAAATGGCGTCTCCTACCAGGGGGTGCCCCACATAGGCGAAATGCACCCTTATCTGATGGGTGCGGCCTGTTCGGGGGAATACATCCAGGAAAGAGTGGCCGCCCAGATATTGTATCACCCGGTATCCGGTGCAGGAATCCCGGCCGTCCTGTACTACGGCCATTCGCTTCCGGTCTCGCGGGTCTCGACCGATGGGGGCGTCAATGGTCCCCTCTTGGGGGGACACCTTGCCCACCGCCAGCGCCAGGTAGCCCTTGCGGATGCTCCGGTCCTTTAGCTGTTGGGTCAGGCTGAGATGGGCGCGGGCGCTTTTGGCCACCATCATCAGGCCCGAAGTGTCTTTGTCCAGCCTATGGACTATGCCCGGGCGCAGCTCTCCCCCGATGCCCTTCAGGTCCGGGCAGAGGGCCAGCAGGGCGTTTACCAGGGTGTGGGAGGGATGCCCCGGCGACGGGTGGACAGTGAGGCCCGCCTGCTTGTCCACCACCAGAATATCCTCGTCCTGGTACACCACGTTGAGGGGAATAGGTTCAGGCTCCAGGTCCACAGGCTTTGGGGGCGGCACGGTAAGAGAAACACGGTCTCCTGGGCGGAGCTTCTTGCTTGCCTTGGGAATACTGCCGTTGAGGAGGATGCAGCCCTCGTCCACCAGCCGTTGCACCTGTGACCGGCTCAACTCCAGACCCTGCCCGGCAAGGAACAGGTCCAAGCGCTCCCCGTTCAGGTCCACAATAAACTCTTTAGTAACTATCTCGAACTCCATCTATATCTAACTAAGTACAGGGCAACCCTTCCCCAGCTTTGAGGTGAAGGCCGGCCCGGAGGCCAGGGTAGTCCCCAGCCACCCAACTGACAGGGGTATGTAAAACATAGACTGTCTCCATCTGTCATTCCGAAGGTCGCGAGGCGCAGTGGGGAATCTAAAGTCGTAGCTTTGCTTGAAGGCATGGATTTTAGATTCCTCGTCGCTCCGCTCCTCGGAATGACATAGTGACCAGTTTGTTGAGTTAAAAAGCTGCCTTATTTTAGTTGCCTGATAATTTACATACCCTTGTCAGCCATCCCCCACTCACCGTCATTCCCGCGAAAGCGGGAATCCAGGGTCCCGCAACCTGGGGATTCGCTGCGAAGTCACTCGCACCCCTGGATTCCGGCCTGCGCCGGAATGACCGATGGGAGCAATCCAGGAAAACCGAAAGACCCTTCCTATTCCCCAGTCACAGGCAGGTTGTATCTTCAGTCCGACCTAACGTCTCCACACCTGGGGCAGCGCCACCCGTTGGTCCCTGCTTCCATAGGTGAATCACATACGGGGCACTGATTGACCGGAGGGCTCCCTGCCCTTCCCGTCGGGTCATTCCCCTCCGGCATCTCACCATAGTCCCGGTCTCCCACAGCCGGAAATTCGGGGTATCTGGATGACCCATCGTCATGGTCCGACCCGTCGCCATTCCCCAGGGTATTGTCCGAGGCGTTGCTTGGGGTATTGCTTGGGACATTGCCTGGGACATTGGATGCGGTATTAGCAGGATTCCGGTCCAGCCTGCCGAAGAGGAAGAGGGAGACCACTATGAATATTCCTATAACGATGGATGCGTCGGCCACGTTGAACACCGGCCAGAAGCTCAGTCCCACAAAGTCTGTGACCTCGCCCAGACGTATCCTATCTATCAAATTGCCCAGAGCGCCCCCTAGCTGCATTCCCAGGCTTAGCCTGAGGGGAAGGCTGGGAAAGGTCTGATGGCGATATATTAGAAGAAGGACACCGATAGCCAGAAAGGAGGCAATTATCAAGAAGAGGGTTTGGTCTGAGAAAAGTCCAAAAGCGCTGCCTGTATTGGTGGTATGGATAATGCGAAAGCTGCCCTCCCGGGGAAAGGACTCGAAGGGCGACAGGGTATAACGCACCACCGCCTTGGTTATCTGGTCCAAGCTGAAGACGACAGCCAGGGCGATAATAAGGATGGGGTCTTTGAGCCAGGACCACCAGCTGGATGATGGTAGCTTGCTTTCCCTTTCTAACCCTGCCATGCTCCCTTATTTCTTGAGGTCGCCCTTCAAGTACCTTTGTAAGAACCCGGTAGCCTGCTGGGCGGCCTCCCCCTCGTGACCCCTCCAGGAGTGGTCTGCTCCCGGCACCATTTGCAACTCGGCTTCCGGGTAGACGGAATCGAGCCTCTCCTGCAATGACGAGAAAGGCACCAGCCGGTCCTTATCGCCGCCTATGAAAATCATTGGCCTATTGTCCTTCCTCAGCCCGGGAGAGTCCAAGGAAGTCAGGGGTGGCGATATAAGGGCCAGGGCCTTAGCCGCCTTGTACCTTGGCAGTCCGGTAAGGACCATGGACGCTCCAAAAGAGTAGCCCACCAGTCCAAGGCGGTCTCGGGTTGCATCGGGCCATTTCCGTAGAAAGTCCAGGGCTGCGCCCACGTCCTCATGCTCCTTCTCTCCCTTGGTTGACTCACCCTCGCTTTGCCCCACACCTCGGAAGTTAAACCTGAAGGTCACAAACCCGGACTGGACAAGGGCCTGGCAGAGAGCTACCACCAGGCCATTGTCCATATTCCCGCCGAAGATGGGATGGGGGTGGCATACCACCGCCCCGGGGAAGGGGCCTGGAAGCTCCCGTAGAGGGGGCGAGGCTATCACCCCCTCCAGGGTTAGACCTTTACATCTAAAAGCAACCGCGCTCTGGCGCAACAGTCCTTCCTTTCGGGCCCACTAAAGGATAACCCACAAGGGCATCTTTAGCTCTCGTCAAACACTTCCTGGGCGATACGGACGGCCTGGGCTGCCGTAGGCCACCCCGCATAGAAGGCAACGTGGGTGATAATCTCGCCGATCTCGTCCTTGGTTACTCCGTTGGCCAATGCCCTGCGTATGTGGCCCCGTAGCTGGTCGGTCCTGTAGAGAGCGGTTAACATCGCCACGGTGATAACGCTCCTGTCCCGCTTGGAAAGACCGGGGCGCTCCCAAACGTCGCCGAAGAGCACATCGGCAGTGTACTTTGATAGTTGGGGGGCGACCTGCTGCATAGGATTCTGACCCGTAGTCATGCGCTGCCTCCTTAAATATAGTACCTGAATTATAGCCCCTGGATGGCGCTGGGGCCTCCAGAGAGAAGTATACTACGAAGGCCGCGATTAGGGTAGCGTCCGGCTTATGGGATGTGGGGCCTTCCTCTTCATCATTCGGTTGCAGGCCGGAATCCAGGGGCGGGGTTGTGGGCGACTTCGCGGCGACTCTCTACATCGCGGAACCCCTGGATTCCCGCTTTCGCGGGAATGACGGTGCTGGTTGCTCGCTATTTTCATGATAATTACCCATGCCCCTCCGGGCCGCATACGCGGATGCAAATGGAGGGCAGCCTCTCCACCGTCATTCCGGCGTAGGCCGGAATCCAGGGGCGGGGTTGTGGGCGACTTCGCAGCGACCACCTACGTCGCGGAACCCTGGATTCCCGCTTTCGCGGGAATGACGGTGCTGGTTGCTCGCTATTTTCATAATAATTACCCATGCCCCTCCGGGCCACATACGCGGATGCAAATGGAGGGCAGCCTCTCCACCGTCATTCCAGCGTAGGCCGGAATCCAGGGGCGTGGGTTGTGGGCGACTTCGCAGCGACCGCCTACGTTCGCGGAACTCTGGATTCCCGCTTTCGCGGGAATGACGGCGCTGGTTGCTCGCTATTTTCATAATAATTACCCATGCCCCTCCGGGCCACATGCGCGGGTGGAAATGGAGGGCAGCCTCTCCACCGTCATTCCGGCGTAGGCCGGAATCCAGGGGCGGGGGGTAGGCGACTTGGCAACGACCGCCTACGTCGCGGGAATGACGGCGCTGCGAGAATTTATTTTCGTGGGATGCCACGCCTTTGAGAGTGAGGGAGTGACCTGAAACCCCCATTATAATTGCCCATGCCCCTGCGTGCCACATGCACTGATGAAAATGGTACGGCTTCCCCATCGTCACTCCCGCGAAAGCGGGAGTCCACACCCAACCCCTGGATTCCGGCCTACGCCGGAATGACGGTGGGTGGGGGATGCCACACCATTCAGGGTGCGGTGGGTGGACCTGTCGCCAGCTATTTTCATAATGATGACGGTGTGACGGCGCAATGGCGTGCTAGTGTTTGGCCGGGACTCTTGGTAGAATAGGCTGGAAGGGGAAATCGAGACGCCGGAGGAACACCATGACGGTTATTGACCTGCGTAGTGACACTGTTACCCAACCCACGGAAGCGATGAGAAAAGCCATGGCCCAGGCAGAGGTGGGAGACGATGTCCTTGGCGAGGACCCCACTGTGGTCCGGCTGGAGAATATGGCCGCCGAGATGCTGGGCAAGGAGGCCGGCCTGTTCACCGCCAGCGGCACCATGAGCAACCTGGTTGCGGCCCTGACCCACTGCCGCCGGGGGGATGAGGTAATCATGGGCAGCGAGGCCCACATGTTCTGGAACGAGACCGGGGGCGCCGCCACCCTGGCAGGAGTCCAGGTGCAGCTCGTTCCCAATGATGACCTGGGCAGGATAAACGCCGAGGACGTGGCTGCCGCCATCAGGCCCAGAAACAACATCAATTTCCCGTCCACGTCGCTGGTCTGCCTGGAGAACACCCATAACCGCTGCAACGGCGGGGTGCTTACTCCGGCGGATATGAAAGCTGTGGCAGACGTGGCCCATGCTCATGGCCTGGCAGTCCACCTGGATGGCGCACGGATTTTCAACGCCTCCGTGTCCCTGGAAATCCCTGCCGCAGAACTGGTGAAGGACGTGGATGACGTGTCGTTCTGTGTCTCCAAGGGACTGAGCGCCCCCGTGGGGTCTGTCCTGTGCGGCTCCCAGGACTTCGTGGACAGCGCCCGGCGATGGAGAAAGATGGTGGGTGGAGGAATGCGCCAGGTGGGTGTCCTGGCGGCGGCGGGAATAGTATCCCTGGAGACCATGATAGACCGGCTGGCCGATGACCACGTTCACGCAAAGCGCCTCGCCGAGGGCTTGGCCCAGATACCGGGGATCAACGTGGACCCCCAGGGCTTCCCCACGAACATCGTCTTCGTTGACGTTGACCCTAGCCTCGGCTCGGTGCATCAGTTTATCGCCAGGCTGTCGGAGGAAGGCGTAAAAGTGTCCTATCCGGGGGCCAGCAGGTTCCGAATGGTGACCCATCGCCACATTACCGCGGAAGATATAGATACTGCCATAGACAGAGTGGCCAGAGTTGCCGGGGAGATGCGGAACGCCGCCGCCCGGTAGCCGGCCCGTCTTGGAGAGGGTGTGAGAAAGCGACCGCTCATCACCGCAGCATGTAGGGGCGAATATCTGAGCTTGTCTCACAATCCCTGCGCAGTTGCCTCCTAGTGTCATTCCGAACGGAGCGGAGTGAGGAATCTAAAGCCGTGGCTTTGCTCTAAGCCATAGATTTTAGATTCTTCGTCGCTCCGCTCCTCAGAATGACATAGTGGGCAGTTCCCCAGAATCACCCATGGCCCTTGCGGGCCACATAAGAGGATGAAAATGGGCTATTTTCATGGTAATTGCCCATGGCCTTGCGAAGGCCACATACGAGGATGAAAATGATATGGCCTCCTCACCGTGATGCTCCCTTCACGCCCTTCCCATCCCCCACGCTCACTTTATCTGTCACTCCCGCGAAAGCGGGAGTCCACGCCCCACCCCTGGATTCCGGCCTGCGCCGGAATGACGGTGGGCATCTATTTTCATAATAATTCCCCATGACCTTGCGGGCCACATACGAAGATGAAAATGGTACGGCATCCCAACCGTCATTCCCGCGAAAGCGGGAATCCAGGGGTTGGGGGCTGGGATTCTAGCTTGGGGGATGCCTATTTTCATAGGAATGACAGGGTGAGCGGTTTGTTGAGTTAAGGAGCTTCCTCAATGAAACGGGTAGCCGGCCTACAGGTTGGCCGCGACCAGGCTGTCCAGGGCGAACTCGTAGAAGGTGATGGCCTCTGCCGAGCTGAACATGTCCCGCTCGTAAACCGCCTTTGGGGGTTGGTCCTCGGTCATTTCCACCTTTACTCCAAGGGGGGGCCATATCCGGCCCACCCTCAGGCCGGCGCCGGGAGCGCGCTGCATCTGGATGAAGCCGGGCTGCTGCTCCATCAGCGATAGCAGGGCTTCAACACTTTTGTAGACCGATTCGGTGGCGTTGCCGCCCCGATAGGCATCCCGCGCCTCATTGACCAGGGTGCGTAATCTTTCGTCTTGAATCTGCTCCGGCCTAGCCATGAGTCCCTCCTGTTCTTCGGGTATATGCGATCGTAAAAAGCCGGAAGAGGAGCCTGGTTAGATGGAAGAGTTGACGGCATGGGGCACTCCGTCAAGCTGTTGTTCGCGCCACTTCCGGTGCTGCTCGTGTCGCTCCTGGAACTCGGGCATCACCTCC
The DNA here is from genome assembly GCA_965219725.1 of Dehalococcoidia bacterium. Taxonomy (GTDB): domain Bacteria; phylum Chloroflexota; class Dehalococcoidia; order Lucifugimonadales; family JAGWBF01; genus CBDCOF01. The sequence goes on from CBDCOF010000002.1 coordinate 363,106, forward strand.
TTGGCGAACATCTCCAGGGACTCCATGATGTGCTCATGCTTGCGGTCCCCCGCCTGGGCCAGGAACAAAATCATGTCTATGTGGGCGGCCTCGTACTGGCGCAGGGTGTTGCGGATGAACTCGGGGGAGCCGATAAAGCCACCCCTCTGGCTGGCCCGGAAGAGGGCCCGGCTGCTCTCGTCCTCCGGCTCACTGGCCGACAGGTCAATGCCCTGCCTCTGGGCATACATCGCCTGGCGCTGGTTCCCTTCCAGGGACTTGAACTCCCGGTGGAAGTGGTCTCTGCCATAGTTGCGCTGGCCCCTGCCCAGTAGGAACCCAAACATCTGAGCGCCGGACAGTCCCTTTTCCGTGGCCTCCTCATTGGTGGGGCAGCACATCATGTTGCCCAGGGAAGTGACAGCCGGGTTGATGGCGTAGCCGATGGGGGTACACTCCTCGCGAACCAACTCCCAGTAACGCTCGATGCGCTCCTGGGCCTCCTCGGGGGTCTCAAAGCCGAAGCCCAGGGCGCCGATGCCCAGACGGGCGGCCACGAAGACGGTCTCCCGGCGGGAGGCGGCGGTCCAGACCGGCGGGTGAGGCTTCTGGAGGGGCTTGGGGATGATGTTTCTCACCGGCACATTTATGAACTGGCCCTCGTATCCCTCATAGGGGACCTGGACCATCATCTTCAGGGCCTCCCTGGTGGCCTCTTCCCACATGGCCTTCTTCTGCGCCACATTTATATCAAATCCCGTGTTCTCTATTTCGCCTCCCTCCCCGGTGCCGAACTCCAGCCTGCCGTTGGAGACCAGGTCCAGGGTGGCGGCTCGCTCAGCCACACGGATGGGGTGGTTGAACCCCGGAGGAGCATGGATGATGCCGTGCCCCAGCCGGATGTTCTTGGTGCGCTGGCTGGCAGCCGCCAGGACGACCTCGGGCGCTGAGGAGTGGGCGTACTCCTCCAGGAAATCATGCTCCACCTCGAATATATAGTCGAAGCCCAACTTGTCGGCAAACTCCATCTGCTCCAATGCTTCCATGATGACCCGCTGCTCGTCGCCCTCGTGCCACTGGTCGCTGTCCAAGGGCTTGGGACACTGCAACTCGTAGAAAAGCCCAAACTTCATGTGGTCCTCCCTGTCTTGGGTAAATACCAGAAGATGCCGGCTTCTTATGCTTGTGTAGAAGAGGGGCAAATAAGCCCATGCCAACGCCAGCATCCGCTTGTGCAATATATTAAGGCACCCGGTACGCGGCGCGCAAGCCTCGGCGGATGTTCAGGCATTTCGGACGTGATGAGGTCGTGGCAGCCGCCTCACCGTCATTGCTTTGAAAATCCAGGTAGTAGGCCACCTACCGCACCCTTCAGGGTGCGGCATTCCCGACCCACCGTCATTCCCCCGCTTTCGCAGGGGCAGGCTCTGCGAAAGCGGGAATCCAGGGTTCCGCGATGTAGGCAGCCGTTGCGAGTTACCCACACCACCCCCCTGGATTCCGGCCTACGCCGGAATGACGGTTACGCATTTGAATTTCCCTGTAGGCTATAGCGTCTCATGCTATTGGGTGGTATAATTACAGGCGTCCGGGATACGAGCAAGGCATTAAGATTCAAGCCTTTGGAAAAATATCCCGGAGTATAGTATAATCTAGTGGTGCATTGCCGAGGTGGTGGAATTGGTAGACACGCCATCTTGAGGGGGTGGTAGGCGTGAGCCTGTGTGGGTTCAAATCCCGCCCTCGGCACCACGGACGAATAGGCCCGGAGCTTGGGGCGACGTAGCCAAGTGGTTAAGGCGGAGGTCTGCAAAACCTCTATCCGGCGGTTCGAATCCGCCCGTCGCCTCCAATAGCAGAGTATGAGCAGTGAGTCCCGGAGGGGGGGAATACTTGGACGCTGACCCCCACCTGTACTCAACCAATCGCGTGACTTAGCAGTAACAGCTGGTCCCAGCAACCTGGGAGGATGCCGGGGTGGCGGAATGGTAGACGCGGCGGACTTAAAATCCGCTACCCGCAAGGGTGTGTGGGTTCGAGTCCCTCCCTCGGCACAATAGCCCATATCCATATCTGCCGGACCGCTAATGAAGCCCCGATGCCGACTTTCCCCTGTTTGCCCTACTCATGCTGATGGTGAGGATAAGCGGCGAGGGGCGAATCTCACCACCGACCCTCCGTCACTATTTTCATGGCGATGGCTCTTTGAGCACGGCTGCTATGTATCTGAAGAGTAGTCCCAGGAACGGAACCGCTGTGGCGCTACGCGGATGAAGGCAGCGTTTGCCGGAGGTTGGTTAGGAAGCTCCGAATCAGGAACACCCCGCTGTCTGGCAGCCTCCCGTGCGTATCCCAGAACTTCATGGGCCTCGGTGTGTACCGTGGCCTCCCCCTGTACCATGAGCCCTTTTATGTCCCTCAAAGTGCTGCCGCTTTCAATAAGCAGGCTTACCTTGGGATTGAGCCGGATATTCCTTGTCTTCCGGGTCTCCCCGCGAACTCCCATCAGGATTTCGTCGCCCAGCCTGAAATAGCCCAATGGGACAGTGTGGGGGTAGCCGTCGGGGCCTATGGTGCTCAACATGACCCAACCGGGTCTGCTATCCAGAAATTCGTGGGCTTCTTGTTTGGTCAATTCGCGAGGCATCTAAACCACCCCCGTTATCGGACTAGATGAGTATTCGTATCTGGGCTACAGTCCCAGAAGGCCCTCCAGGTTCTTCCACAGTATCATCTCCTTCTCCTCCTTGCTGAGGCTGGCCAGCCCCAGCACCCACGACACCGGCCAGTCTATAGCCATGTCGTAGGGCCAATCGGTGCCCAGCACCACCCGGTCTGCACCTACAGTGTCTATCAGGAAACGCAGGGCAGCGTCGCTGTGGGTCAGGCAATCGTAGTAGAAGCGCCGGAGGTATGCACTGGGGGGCTGCTGGAGATGGGTCCGCGCCTCGGAGCGCACCTGCCACCCCCGGTCCATTCGCCCCACCCCGTAGCATGTGTAGCCGCCGCCGTGGGCGAAGCATATTTTAAGGTCTGGGCACCTGTCCATAACCCCGCCAAAGACCAGGGCGGCGAAGGTCAGGGTGCGGTCCACCAGGTTGCCGACGGTGTTGGGAAGGTGATAGCGGCTGATGCGGCTGCTCACGGTGGTGGCGCCGCCCTGGTGAAAGAAAATCAGCGCCCCCAGCCTCTCAGACGCCTGGAAGAAGGGAAAGAACTCCGACTCGTCGTAGCTCCGGCCATTAACGCTGTCGTCAATCATCGCTCCCTTCAGGCCAAGCTGGGTCACTCCCCGCTCCAGTTCCTCTATAGCTGCCCTGACATCCTGCATGGGGAGGGTAGCCAGTCCCGCAAAGCGATTGGGCCGGGCCTTCACCATCTCTGCTACTTCATCGTTGGCCTCTCTTGAGGTGGCTATGGCTACCTCCGAGTCAAGATGGTAGTTATACAGGCCGCCGTAGGTGGAGATTACCTGGACATCCACCCCCAATGAGTCCATATCGGCGATACGGAGCTCGGGGCTCCACCGGCTCTTGGGGTGGAGCTTGGAACGCTGTGGGCCGGATACCAGTATCTCCTGGCCCTCGGCGTCCCTCTCGATGCGGATGCCGTGCCAGTTCCCTGAGGAGTCCACGGCGTCGAAGAAGCACTTGGGAGTTAGATGGGCATGAACATCAATGGTCCGCATGTTCACCTCACTTTATTGGGCAGCCCATAATCGCCATTGGCGGTGGTCCTTGGAGGAATGGCGTAATTACCGGCACATGGCTACTGGTATACGGCGCGGGAAGAACCGCCGCCTGCGGCAATCACCTCTCCGGTAATGGCAACACCCTTCGGTGAAGACAGGAAGGCCGTCACGAACCCTATCTCCCGGGCATCCACAATCCGGCGGATGGCTATATTCTGAGCTATCCGCGCCTCTACCTCCTCCACCGAAATCCCTTCCCGCTGCGCCCGCTCCTGGTTCATGGGGTCTGTGCGCTCGGTGCGGGTGGCGCCCGGGTGGATCAGGTTGACGGTGATGCCGGAGGGACCCAACTGGTCCGAGAGGGTCTTGGTCAGGTGGACAATAGCGGCGTTGCGCATCCCGCTTATATTGCCCGACTGCCGGCCCGACAGCCCGCCTATATTGATAATTCTCCCCCATCCCTGCTGCTGCATGTGGGGAGCCACCGCTTTGGCGCACCGGAAGTACCCCACAACCTTGGTGTTGATGTCCTCCAACAGGGCATCCTCGCTGGCGTCGGCCAGGGGCCCCTGCACCAGGCCGCCGGGGAATGCGGCATTGTTCACAAGGATGTCCACCCTGCCCAGTTCCGACATGGCGGTTTCCACCATGCTTTCCACCGAGGCCCGTTGGGTGGTGTCGGCGGCCACGGGGATGATGCGACGCCCGGTCTGCCCGGCTACGTCCTCGGCGGCCTCCGCAAGGGCATCGAAGTTTCTTGCGCAGACCACCACGTCCACCCCTTCCCTGGCTAACTCCAACGCTATGGCCTTGCCTATACCCCTGCTGGCCCCCGTGACAATGGCAACTTTGCCTTCAAGTTCCAGGTCCATTTCGCGCTCCTTTGCCGGCTGTTCTGTATTGCTCCCCTCACGCCCGGCCCATCACCCCTCGACCAATGTATCCGTATTTGAGTCCCCTTGGATGGTGTCGAGGAGATTCTAACCCTTGGCCCACTCAAAACGCAACCGGAGCGCGGTATTGGGGACTGTTTCAAAGATGGTCAAAAATGAAGACCCACCGGCAACCGGTGCCGGTGGGTCTGTATGAGATATTTGGGAGGGGTCCTGTCACGGGTGGTATCCCCCTGGGACTACCAGCTTACTCTCCCGTGACATCGCCACCACTGGGACCACGAGGGCCTCGCGGACCCTGGGGACCTCTGGGGCCTTGTATACCTTGTGGTCCCCGGGACCCGGTGTCTCCCTTATCTCCCTTGAGACCCCGTGCGCCGGTGGCTCCATCGTCTCCCTTGAGACCCCGTGCGCCAGTGGCTCCATCGTCTCCCTCGGGACCCCGTGCGCCGGTGGCTCCATCGTCTCCCTCGGGACCCCGTGCGCCGGTGGCTCCTGGCGATCCCTGCGCTCCTGTGTCTCCCTTTGATCCTTGTGAGCCGGCGTAACCCCGAGGCCCTGTAGCTCCCGTAGACCCCGTATAGCCTCGCGGCCCACGGGATCCGGTGGAACCTCTTGATCCCTGGGATCCGGTGTCTCCCCTGGGCCCCTGGGGACCTTCTGGTCCTACCTGTCCCGGGTGATCATGCTCCGCCTCAGCCAGACCACTGTGGATGTGCCCTGCCGTAGCATGGTGCCCAAGATGGAGATGCTCTGATTCAGCGTAGTCACCGTCATGGGAGTGAGTTGCCCCGGCCAGGCCACTGTGGATGTGCCCTGCCGTAGCATGATGCCCAAGATGGAGGTGCTCGGATGCAGCGTAGTCGCCGTCGTGGGTGTGGGACATGCTGGCGTCATCACCAGGGTCTCCCTCAGGTCCCTGGGGCCCGGTGTCTCCCTGGGGCCCGGTGGCTCCTTGCGGTCCCTCGGGTCCAGTGTCTCCCTCGGGTCCGATGGCTCCTTGCGGTCCCTCGGGTCCAGTGTCTCCCTCGGGTCCGATGGCTCCTTGCGGTCCCTGGGGTCCGGGGTCTCCCGTGTCTCCCTTATCTCCCTTATCTCCCTTGGGACCCTGGGGACCTTCAGGCCCAACCTGCTCTGGGTGGGTGTGGTCAGAGGCGGTGAGTCCGGTGTGGGTGTGAGAGGGGTTAGCATAGTCGTGGGCGTGGGAGGTGTTGGCGCCGGCCAGGTCCACCAGGATGTCAATCACCACGTTTTCGCCACTGGCCGCGGTGAGGCACTTGCCAACAATTTCGGAGAGGCTATTGCGCTCAATCTGCTTCACCCTTGCCACTGCGGTTTCTCCGGTGACAATCCTGGTGTCACCCGATGGGGCCACCTGGTCCCCCACCCCTATGGCCCCCTTTGAAAGGACCTTGGCTATCCCATTGGTCACTACGCACACGTAGTCACCTGCCACTACCGCCTGGTCTCCCACCTGCTTCCCTGCCGGGGTGTGGACCACCCCAATCACCCGCCGGTTGTCAGGTGTCCATCGGGAGGCTGGAGTGGGATTTTGCCCAACCGGGGCAGTCTGGTCACTGGATGAGGTGATATGCCCGGAGATTTTCCACACGCGGGTGTTGGGATCGCCGGGGGCTTGGAGGTAGGCAACCACGTCCCCGCAGTGGAGGGTCTCCCCTGCCTGGAAGTAGTCGTCTATTATCCACCTCTGCCCTGTAAATCCCTCGCTGGTCACTATCGGGATGCCCATCCTTCTTTCTCCTTTTCCGCTACATTCTTGATAACCGAAGGTTATACCAAGCTGGGACTCCGCTGCTGAAGCGGGAAACGCCCAGCCTTCATTTTCGTTACGAGGGCTTCTGACAAACAGAATGCATGACATGCTGTAGGTCTTAGACCCTTCTTCTTTCTGGAACAAGCAGGGGGCGCCTGAATCACCGCCTTTGACTGGTCCGCTAAGTTGCAGTATTGTCAATCCGGTGAGTGTGGCCTGCGCACCATTGTAGGGTATAGTTTCTCTTTGGTTAGTGCGGATAACCTCAGCAGTCCGAACTCCTCCAGCTGCTCCAATCACCGTGAGCTGGTCCCCTACCTCCGGTTCCTTCACTCCCGCCACGATAACGCCCATGTCATGGTCAGAGCTATGAGGCACGTATGTTGCATCTACGTTGTCATCAAGCTCAACCATGGCAACGTCTGTGACGTTGTCCGAATCGTTACTCATTGGGACCCAAGTAGGATTTTGACCGACCTTATGGGTAGGGTTGTTGGTTTCAGTCTGGTACATCTTGTGGTTGCCAGGCTGAATAAACATTCCCACGGTATGGGTCATGACGTGCAGACAGGTCACTAACACGTCCCTGCCGTCGGAATTGCGAGTGGCCAGCCCAGTCAGGGTCCCATTCCTAACATTGGGCGTACCTGGGGCTGTTGTCCTGATTTCAATCCCAGGCATGAGGGGTCTATGAAATCCGTTCTCGTTACCCATGGTCCAATAACCTCCTTCTAGCCGAAGCTAGAGTTCTCTGATGCTGCTCTTACCTTGGTGGGGTGAATTCGGCTGGGATGAACTCAGCGTCGTTGGGCTCTTCCAGTATCTGTACAGGGATGCCTTCCAGGGTTGCCGGTATCCGGTCTTGCACTGGCAGGAACACATCCTGCACCTTCTTGGTTACCGAGATTACGATACCCACCTCTCCTGTGAAGACGCCGTCCTCACCCACCAGGAGTCCTATCCCGGCCCCGTGGATGTTGGGCTGCCGCCAGATCAAGTCTTCGTACTTGTCCATCACGGCCTTGGCCCGCTTGCTGGTCTCTCCGTAGGTGCCGGGTCTCACGTTTATGTACCTGTCCAGGGTCGGTGTATCCTCAGGTGTTGCCACTTCTTGCCTCCTGGTTTCAGAAATCTCCGTTCCGGGGTTCTCTTTGTGGGTTTGGGTTATGCCGTTGCCACATGCTGCCAACACCAGTAACAGGGATAGGGCTGCTCCAATCCAGAAAAGCTGCTGCCTTAGTCTCGTCGCTCCCATGTTTCAGCCCTCCTATTGATTTGGGTTTGGTCCCAGCAGAGGCGGTTTTAATGCTGCGGGGGAGCACGGGGGGAGCCTGGAGAAGTCGCCTCGGTCTCGCCAATCCAGGTCTGCTTCACCGCCCGCAGATGAAAGGTATGCACTGACCCATTCATTAAGCCTGGCAGCCGAGCCATTTCTCTTCCTCCATCAAAGATTAGGGAGAACATTAATTCTCTAAGTCCAGGCTACTTCTGAGGCCTGATATTGTCAATCAGGTCATGTCACCCCCGCACCATTGTAGCCCGATGTCGCTTGTGGGCCAGCAGCCATGACATGCAGGTTGGTCACTAGCACATCCTTGTTGTCGGAATTGCGGGTGGCCCACCCGGTCAGGGTCCCCCACCTATTCTCCGTGTCGCCTATGCCCGCTGGTCCTGGGGTTTTTGTTTTGATTCTCATCCCCGCCATGAGGGGGCGATGATGTACGAGGTCGTCAGTCATAAGTGTGTGTCCTCCTTTCTAACTGGTGCTAGAGTCCCCTGGTTATGATCTTGACCCTATGGGTCAATCCTGAGGATTGGTTTTTCTATTATCTGTACCGGGATGCCTTCCAGCGTTGCCGGTATCCGGTCTTGCAGGGGCAGGAACACATCTTGCACCTTCTTGGTTACATAGATTGTGATGCCTACCTCTCCTGTGTATACGCCATCCTCACCCTCAATGGCTTCCACCCCGAATTCGTGGACGTTGGGTTGCCTCCAGATCAACTCTTCGTACTTGTCCAGCACGGCTTCGGCCCGGTTTCTCACCTCCTTGTACTCAGCGGTTCTTATGTTTCTGACCCTGACTGTAGCATCAGGTGTTGCCACTTCTTGCCTCCTTGTCTCAGAATTCTCCGTTCCAGGGCCCTCTTTGGGGGGTTGGGTTATGCCGTTGCCACATGCTGCCAACACCAGTAACAGGGATAGGGCTGCTCCAATCCAGAAAAGCTGCCGCCTTAGTCTCGGTGCTCCCATGTTTCAGCCCTCCTATTGATTTGGGTTTGGTCCCAGCAGGGGCGGTTTTAATGCTGCCGGGGAGCACGGGGGGAGCCTGGAGAAGTCGCCTCGGTCTCGCCAATCCAGGTCTGCTTCACCGCCCGCAGATGAAAGGTATGCACTGACCCATTCATTAAGCCTGGCAGCCGAGCCATCTCTCTTCCTCCGTCAAAGATTAGGGAGAACATAAATTCTCTAAGCCCAGTCTGCTTCTGAGGTCTGATATTGTCAATCAGGTCATGTCACCATCACACCGTCGCAGCATGTTGTCGCTTGTGGGCCAGTAGCCATGACAGTGGCAGTCTTGGAAATAGTTTCTATGAGGAGCTTTGCATACCTGGGTGCGGTCCGGCTATTCGGGGAGGCGCCATTGCAGAGGAGACAGGTATCCCCGTATACTGAGGTGGTCTGCTTGTGAAGGATGCAAGGATAGCCAAGACTAGCGGTCGTATTAGCGTGGAAGGTGTGGGGGGATATACGAGGCTCGCGGGCTTGGGGTGTTTCCTAAGAGCCTGTTTACAATCTTTTTAAGAGCAGCACAGCGAAGGCAAGCACCACCATTTGTAAACTGGTATTGAGCTTTCTTTCCCAGTTCTTCCAGAGTCTTCGGCACTTTTCCAGCCAGGCGAAAGACCGCTCCACCACCCATCTCTTCGGAAGCGCTACGAAGGTGTGCAGTTCATGGGGCTGCACCACTTCTACCAAGGCTCCCAACAGGCGTTGCACTGCCTCAGCAAAGGGAATCCCAGTGTAACTCCCATCAACCAGCACCTTCTGCACCCCGTACCTAGGTACTAGGTACGGGGCTTGGTCTGGAGGTGCGCTGCCAGCAAAGTCGGAAGAATAAGGGCAAATTGCTCCCGACTGATGTCGCTGGCATAGGAAGCGACATGATTACCCCCCCTTGGTGATAGTCTCAACTCAACATATTTCAGAGATCGTAGACAGGTTCTTAGAGACCGAAAGAGTAACAGCCATCTTTGCCGATGCCTGGTATCTCTATGGAGAGGCCCCTGAGGAACTGGGGAGGGACAAAATCCGCAACGCCTCCGAGAAGGCATGGGGGGCAACGAAGCGGGCCACCGAACGCCCCGGTATTGGCCCGCACAGGCGAGGAGCCGGCTAGGACCCATGTAACTACCAGGGCCTTGCACGAATTAGTGGGTCAGGATAGGCGGATTGAATCGTTAATAGGACGCTATCATACAAGGGCGAATTATTTGCATGGAGAATGTTTTTATTTGAGTCTTTGTAGGCCTGCGGAAGACGTGGAGCGGCGCATTCGGGAAACCTCGGACTATATCAGAGATGCCGAGGAGATGGCGGAGGTCGCCTGATAGCACGTCTCTAGCCCATATAGGCTTCCGATCTGTGCCTTCTGAAGAACCGATGCAACGCCACCAGGGACCAAATGGCCTCGATGGCGGTTATGGGATAGGCGGCCACCAGGCCACTGTAGCCCGAGGTGGCCGCCGAGGCCCCCGCAAAGACCAGGATGTACCATTTGGACCTGGGCTCCAGCCAGTAGGAAAGCATCATTATGGACACGGCGATTGAGCCAAAGACAGTTAGCATAGCAACCCCCGGCGATGGGAGACTCTTTCGTTATAACAGGGCCACATACGGTTATGACGGGGCCATACATATACGTTCTTGCAGGCAGCTTCATTGGGGCAGGTCTGAAAGCCTGCCCTAACCCAATAGGCGCTAAGGCTCTTCCCAGTCCACCACCTGCCGGTCTTTCATGTCCATGATAGCGTCATCGCTATATCCCAACTCCCGGAGGATGGCGCGGACATTCTCTCCCTTCAATGAGGCCGGGGCAGCCTTGCCCTGGGTGTGGGAGAACCGCAGCAGAGGGCTGTATCGCCAGAACTTGCCGAGCCTCTCGGTTTCCACCTCGGTGAGAAAGCCATTCTCCAGGACGTGGGGGTCGTCGTTGTAGAAGTGGTACATCCCCCGGTCCTCCGCCTGAACGCAGGCCACGTCCGCCGCCGTCAGCAGCCTCTCCCATTCCAACGGCTCCCTAGTGGCGAATATCTTTCCCAGCTCATCTGCCAGGGCCGCATCATGCTCCCTTCGAGCTTCACGGCTGGAAAAGCGCGGGTCTTCCAGCAGGTCGGGACGCTGGATGGTACGGCAAAGGGCCTGCCATTCCTCCTCAAAGGGACATGCCAGGAACACCCATCCCCTATGGGCCGGGTACAGGCGATAGAGGGCGTGGAGGCCATACCCGTCCCGGTCGGGAAGGAGGCGCGGAGGCTTCCCCTCGTGCCAGAAGAAGTCGTCAATATTCGCATAGGCGTTGCCCGCCAGCATGGTGGACTCAACATACTGGCCTCTGCCGGTGCGCTCCCTGGCATACAGGCCCATGAGCATAGCGACGGAGTGGGCCATGGATGCGTTGGCGTCGGCGGGGGTCTCGTTGGCCCGCCCCAGCTTCCGGGATACCTCCTTTATCTCCTCCAGGGTCATGTATTGCTCCGGCGGCGGCAGGGTATCCCTACCCAACTGGGTTATCGCGCCCCCGCACACCGCGCCGGGGATGGGGTGCATGGCCGGGCGGTGGGAGTGGGGGCCTGTGGAGCCATACCCGGCGGCATAGACATATACCAGCCTGGGGTTAATCTCGGCAAGCTGAGCGTACCCGATGCCCAACCGCTCCGGCGCTCCGGGGCGCATACTGTGGAGCAGGATGTCAGCCCTGGACGCCAGCTTGCGGACTATCTCCTTGCCCTCGGTGGTCTTCAGGTCTATGCACAGGCTTTCATTGCCTGCCGCAGTCCGGTGCATACCTATACCCTGCTGGTTGCTGCGGGTGGTATCCCCATCCATAGCCTCGAAGCGGATGACCCGCGCCCCCAGTTCGGCCAACAGGGAGCAGGCCAGGGGGCCGGCTATGATGGTGCTCAGGTTCAACACGGTGACGCCTTCCAAAGGATACCGGGGCAAGGGTTGGGATGCGGATGGAGCGGAGATGGCCTTCTTTACAAGCTCATCGGGGGCAGGCCCATCAAGGCGGCTGAGCGCCTCCTCGGTGTGCTGGCCCGGCTCCGGGGCAGGACCCCTGGGGCTGCCCGGCGTGTCCTTCATCATTACCAGGGGGCCAAGCTGGCGGGTCCTACCCAGCCGGGGGTCGTCCATGTCCACGCTATGGCCGTTGTGCACCACCTGGGGATGGTACAGCCCCTCCTGGGCAGAGGTGAACGGCTCTGCCGCCACGTCGGCGGTCCCGTTGACAAAGATGTCCATCCACTCATCCAGGGTCTTCTCCTGGACCCGCTTCAGCATCATCTCTTGCAGCGTGTCCCTGGCCTCAGAGGTCAGGGTGGGAGCGGCCCTGAAGCGGGGGTCTTCATAAATGAAGTCCATGTCCAGGTGGTGCATCATAGCCCGGAAGAGGCGCTCAACGATGTTTGCCAACTGGAGCCACTTGCCGTCTTTGGTCCGGGCTGCCAGGTAGCCGCTAGCGCCGGGACCGCGCCTCAGCCAGGGTTCCTCCGGGAAGTCCTCAGGCTTGTTGATCATAAGCTGCCAGATAATCCACTCCCGCAGATCGTAGGGCGTCACCGTCTGGAGGAGGCTGGTCTCTACCCTCTGGCCCTGTCCCGTTTTATCCCGCACGTAGAGGGCAGCGATAACGCCGCGAATCAAGGCTGAGGCGGCGGAGTGGCTGGCTATCTGCACCGCCGCGTAGTTGGGGCCATCGGGGCGGTTCTGGCCCAAGGACAGGGTCATGCGGCCACTCTTGGCAGCCACCACCCCCTCATACCCCTTGTAGTGAGCGTAAGGCCCCTTGGGACCAAAGCCGGTGAGGGAGCAGTAAATCAGCGCCCGGTGGGATGCGCTCAAGGTATCATAGTCAATGCCCAGGCGAGTGGTGACCCCAGGGCGAAAGTTCTCCATCACTACGTCGGCCTGACTAGCCAAGCCCTGGGCCTTCTCCCGGCCCTCAGGGGACTTCAGGTCCAGTATGACGCTCTTCTTCCCCCTGTTCCACTGGACGGCGCCGGGCCAATCTCGGAAGGGGTCTCCCCCCGGAGGCTCCACCTTGATAACCTCCGCGCCGAAGTCGGACATCACCATAGTAGCGGTAGAGCCGGGCATCCCACGAGTGAAGTCAAGGACCGTGATATTCTCAAATACCTGGGCAAACGACTGCGCCACTGCTCTGCTCCTTACCGACAGGACACGTACATCATCATATAATAATGAAAACGGCTGTCGCTCCAGTTGAGGGCGGTTGATGGCGATTGTAGTGTCAACGCGGTGGGGGCGTCAAGGGCGCTCGCCGCGCCGCACCCTGAAGGGTGCAGTATAAAGACCTCACGGCACTTATAGCAAAGCAGGCAAGAGGTCTGCTATACTAGAAGGGCCAAAGATATGCTGGATAACCAACCCGAATATTAGTCTCCCCTGACTTCCATGAACATCTATATAGATGACAACTTACCTGAATCAGCACTTCAATTTTTGAAGCGGTGCTATAGGCTTGTGAGCCAAGAATGGCACATGTCAATCGCGAACCTGCACTGCCAGACCAAGGATTCGAGATGCGATTTCGCGAAAGCTGCATGACCAACCTCTCAGAGTGGATCATCTCCCATGAGCGTGAAATGCACCTTGGGGAAGGACTTGATACTGCATCCGGCGTATTTCACGAAGTTGACATTGTAGCGCAAACCTCGGATTTGATAGCAATACTGGAGATTAAAAACCGTCAAAATTTCCGTCCTGAGAAAAACGACATTATCGTTTTCTTTGCCAAGATTCTGGACTATTTAGCCCTCAATCCCTCCCTGTTGCTGAGAGAGGTGTGCCCGGCATTTATGTCCAACTCTCCTTTCGAGCGTAGCGGGCTCGCCGCCTGTTTGGGGTTGGGAATTCACCCGATTGCGCCCGACCTACGGCCTCTACCAATCCTTGTTGATAACGCAAGGAGAATGGACTTTGAACTTAGACAAGGCATTTCATTGACTCCTGACGTGAGCGAGAGATTCCAGGATTTCTGTGCACAGCTCAACAACCTCTCTTCTACTTTGAAGGAAACTTGGCTGACCAGCCGTTGCGGCTTCAGTTCAGAGGACAGAATCGTGCTGAAGGCAGTTGGTGGACTACAGACACCAGCGTTGAGCCAGGAACTCAGGCAGCTCAATGGGGACTGTGCGGAGCTATTGGACGAATTTAGAAAAGCGAAGTCAAAGGGCTAGACATGAACATATCCAGCTATAATATAACCGATGTGGGCTATCATTATATAGGGTTAAGGGTTTTAGCTGGGCTTCCTCCAAGCGCACGTAGGGAAGAACAGGAAGCTACTATCTCCCGCTCGGTGCTGAAATACGTCAGTGATAGGGCACTACGTCTTCAGCTGCCGGAACCGCGGGGAACTTTCCAAACGGTGGGAGAAAAGGTCTGTCGTGAGTTGGTTCATTTTCGATTCGCCGTCTCAACTCAAGATGCTTACGAACTAACTGAACTTGGCAAAGAGTCACTCGATCTGCTGAATAGACGCAGACATGCTGAGTTACGCCGGGTCATGGCTAGGGTGCATCTTGAAACTTATGACAACCTTCGTGCTGTGGTGAAAAAACATTGGGAGATGGGGTACATCTGGCGTCCTATTATCGAAACCGGCAAGATCGGGCAAAAGAGATACATCCAGAAGCTGCTTGAACCAACGTTCTCAGAAGATGCGCCTGATGTGGCCGCGAGCGTTTGGGAGACCTTCCAAGAGAAGGGAGCAAAGGGGATAGAAAGTGAGTTGCATAAAAGGGTCCTAGACACTGTCTTGCCAAATGTTCGTATCACAGTGCCACTTTTCCGCTCCATGTCTGACCGGTTGGTCAGCCTGCGTTTGTTAAACATTATGAAGGACTCTACTACTATTAAAGGTTGCGATTTCTTAAAGAGTTATTCACCCTGTGTGGCTGATTCTCCGCCGCACGCCTGGTATGTACCATTGCCCATAGCTCCACCTTCCGGCCCACCTTTCACAATTTATTTCTGTGAACCGGATATGACGGACAAAGCTGCTCAGAAAGAACTTTTGGATGCCATTGACAAAATCTTCAGGGAGTTGTCGCCCCAAGGTGGATACTATGACTTACCCGATGTACGTGACTTGGCGTGTGAGCGGCTCCGAATTCCTGAAGCAACTTTCGACGAAGGAGTTAACCAATTGCTGGACTGGCAGCCGGCGCCTTTGACTATGGGGCTAACCTACGATAAGATTTCCGGCCGGCGCAAACCCCTCGTCCGTAGTGGCGAATCCAGCCAGATACACAACCTCATAAGGAGAGTATGATATGCGATTGCCTATAAGGAGGGACCCCGCACCTACCGTATCGCCCTACGAATCTCTTGGGCTAAAGGACTTGCCTTTTCCAACTGAACCAGTAGTTGATCCCTATAATACCGATCCTCGACGTAACGGCGCTATCTATGCCGAGTCGCCGGCGAAGGCCGAAATCGAGAAGTTTGGGCGTTTGCTCATTCGTCCTGACGACTTTTCCAACCGGGTCCGTTTAGCCTATCTATGGTCACAAGGCGATGGGGAAAGCGGGCGTGGCATGGGCAAGACGGCCCTGCTCCGCTATTTCCGGCAAAGAATCAATAAGGACTGGGGGGCGACCGAATTCAGTGAGCAATTTTCGGCTGCGGTCATTTACGTCTCGTTTCCCTCACAAGTAGACCGTAGGTTTATGGAGCAACTGGCTTACTCTGCTCTTGTTGACATCTGCAAAAATGGGGTATTGGAAGCATCAAGGGCTCTGCTTCGATTAGAAGCTTTGACCGATGAACAGGCAAATGCCGTCTTAACAAATTCGGACGGCAACCAAGACGCCAGGAATTTGCTCAACAATGACATTTTGCACGACAAGGGGATCCAACCCGATGCCCTAGACACCGAAATCTCACGCCTGCTTCAGAGGAAGGGGGTGCAACGCAAAGTAGCTATGGCTCTAGCAAGGGGGGAGTTTGAAGACTACCTTCGCTCTATGCGTAGGGATGGCGCCCTTGAGCCTTTCTATGTTCCCCGAGACACCAAAGTATTGGACTACTCATGCTCATGGCTCTTCAACGACATGGTTTACTACCTGCTGGCTGCGGGGTTTGCCGGTGGATATTTGTTCATAGATGACATTGAAAACCTGGTTGACCAGATGGCCCGGAGACATGGGATTGAATTCGCCAAGGAGTTCGGGCTTTGCACCGTCCGCCCCGGCTATGCCAACACAGCCCATAACTTTTTCTCCAACGTTTTGACAACTCACCAGAATGTCGCTCGTAAATTATCCAATGCCTGGGGAGAAGCGGGTTTATCTTCGATTGCACGGCTAGATCCAGCTTCTCCCAATTCGGTAGAGTTGCCCTTGCCCGGCAGAGACCAAGCCCGTGAGATTGTGGTTGCTCACCTGGATTACTATCGGGTTGACCAAGGAGACAGAGGGACTGTAAAACCGTTCACGGAAGAGGGCATAAACGTTTTGCTTGGAGACCAACAAAAGATGCTGCGGCCAAGACTTCTTCTCAGGACTGCTGCCGATGTTGTTAGTAAAGCGATGGAAGAAGGAGTTACGATCATAGAAGCGGCAACCGTGAAATTGGCTATTGACGGTTCTCCAACGTCAGCCACGCCTGATTTCTCCGAGGGTATTGATGACACTATTTGACGTACAGCACACCTACTCTCCCGGTCAATTGCTTAATGGGTGACGAGGGGCGTAAAAGAGCTATTATCCACAGCCAACCCCGGCGGCACGGCGGTCCGCCGCCGGCATAGCTTAGGAGGCCCGCCATTGACCACCAAACCACAGCCTCACCGCCAAACCAAGGCTGCCCCCTATGTAATCCCGCCCGGCCCCGGCGCGGCTCCCGACAACGGCGAACCCCTACCCGATGCTATGTACCAAGAACCCTTCTTCACCGAAACAATGCACGTCATCAGGACCTACTTCTGGGGCCGGGCCGCCATGCTCATCAGCGGGGACTCGGCTATCTACTACCGGGACTCCCAGGGGCATCAGCAGATGGTCAAGCCCGACTGCTACATCGCCTTCGGGGTGGACGAGTTCGCCATCCGTACCCGCAACGGCTACTTCATCCCAGAGGTGGGGAAGCCGCCGGACTTTGCCTTGGAGATAGCTTCGGAGAGCACCTACGAAAACGACCTGGGACCCAAGCGGGAGCTATACGCGCGTTTGGGCATAGGTGAATACTGGCGGTTTGACGGCACTGGCGGGAGTTTCTACGGAGTTGGGCTGGCCGGGGACCGCCTAGAGGATGGGGAGTACCGGCCCATTGAAGTGATCCAGGATGCTGAGGGGGTAGTATGGGGGCACAGCCGAGTGTTGGGGCTGGACCTGTGCTGGGTTGATAGGAAATTGCGCTTCTACGACCCGGTGGCAGGAGAGTATCTCCGCAACCTGCCCGAGGCGGAAGCAGACAGGTTGGCTGAGCGGGCCGCCCGCCAGGTCGCGGAATCCGAGAATCTGCGACTACGGGAACAGTTGCGCCGGTTGCAGGAACAGCAGTCCACATCGGATAGCAATAATGACGGGGATAGCAACAACGACAGTTTGCTGGAGGGAGGTACACGGCCCTGATCAAGTTCGGTATTATGACCATGCCACAGCACCCTACCACCGACCCGTCCGTCAAAAGGTTCAACCAGACGGTGGAGCTTACCCGCCTGGCCCGGGACGCGGGCTTTGACTCCATATCTTGCGGACAGCATTACCTGTCGCCCCCTTACCAGAACCTCCAGACCATCCCCCTGATGGCGCGCCTGTCAGCCGACTCCGGCGACATGAGCATCATCCTTGGGGTCCTCCTCCTCCCCCTCTACTCGCCGGTGGAGGTGGCCGAGAATGTGGCAAGCCTGGACGTGATTAGCGGGGGGCGGGTGGTCCTGGGGGTCGGCCTGGGGTACAGGGACATGGAGTACGAAGCCTTCAACGTGGAGAGGCGGCACCGGGTGCCTCGTTTCCTCGAGTCCCTGGACCTGATTAAAAGACTGTGGACGGAAGACGATGTTACCTTTGAGGGCGAGCACTTCCGGCTCAGGGGCGCCGAATGCACCATCCGCCCCGTCCAGAAGCCCCACCCGCCTATATGGATCGCCGCCAACAACGACCGGGTAATCCGTAGGGCGGGCCGCCTGGGGTATTCGTGGTTCGTCAATCCCCACGCTACCCTTGCCACCCTGGACCGGCAGATGGACCTGTACAGGGAAGGTCTGGATGAAGGCGGGCACCCAAGGCCCCAGGAGGTGCCCATCGCCAAGGAACTGCACGTAGCCCTGACCCACGAGGAAGCCATAGGAGTAGCCAGGCCATACCTGGAGGGCAAGTACCGGGCATACGCCGATTGGGGCCAGGACAAGGCCCTGCCAGGGGAAGAGGACTTCCGAGTCCCCTTTGAGGACCTGGCCAGAGACCGCTTCATCCTGGGCAACGTGGAAGAAGTGGTCCGGCAGATAGAGGAGCACCACCAGCGCCTGGGAGTGGACCACTTTATCTTCCGGGTGTGGTGGCCGGGGATGGAAGCCTACCACGCCTACCGGGTGGTGGAGCTTATGGGGGAGCATGTGCTTCCCTATTTCAAGAAGAAATATCCATCATCCGATTAGGTCCTGTTGACATTTCCCCGTCATTCCCGCTTTCGCGGGAATCCACCACCCCCCCCCTGGATTCCGGCCTACGCCGGAATGACGGTTATGTAAAGTTTGGTTAGGGAGGCCATGACTACCTACAGCTTCTGCCCCAAGTGTGGAGATACCCTTGAGTCCAGGCTGCGGGGCGACCGCCCCCGTTTGGTATGCAACCGATGCGGGTTTGTCTTCTACCGCAACCCTGCCGTCGGGGTTGCGGTGGTATTGGTGGAGGACGGGAGGATTCTTCTCGGTCGCCGCTCTCGAGGGGAATACAAGGGCGCATGGTGCATCCCCTGCGGGTACGTGGAGTGGGGAGAGGAGGTGCGAGACGCCGCCCGGCGGGAGTTCCTGGAGGAGACCGGTCTCCGGGTGGAACTGGGCCCCGTATATACTGTCCATTCCAACTTCCACAACCCCGAGTCCCTGACGGTGGGGATATGGTTCAGAGGCAGGGTTACCGGAGGCGTCCTTGCCGCCGGGGATGACCTGGACGACGTGCAATATTTCCCCCTGGACGCCCTGCCGGGACCCCTGGCCTTCCCCACAGACCTGCTGGTGCTGGACCAGCTACGGCAGGAGAAGCTGGGGGGATAACACACCCTTTTGGCAGGTCTCCGCGTCTGTTAATTTGGCCCGGTATCAGGTACAATATGTCAATGGCTGTAGTCGTTGTCACCTCTAATAATGAGCGGAATGCTAGAAGATACCTCCATGCTTTAGCCGACTATGCCAATACCCGACTCGTCACCCCTCAGGACCTATCATCACCCCCCGACAAGCTCCTGGATGGAGCAGGCGGCCTGCTTCTCACAGGCGGGCTGGACGTGGACCCCCTGCTATACGGCGAGAGCCACGACCCCAAGGCCGGCTTGGAGCTTGCCCCAGGACTGGATACCCTGGAATTTGAGGCCCTGGGCCGCGCTTTAGACCGGGATATGCCCATCCTCGCCATCTGCCGGGGGATGCAGGTACTTAACGTAGCCTTTGGCGGAAAGCTCATCCAGGACCTACCGGGACACGGGGCGGAATTGAAGGATGGGCAATGGGCCTCTGGCAAACACTCGATATACGTGTCCCCCGGCAGCAAGCTGGCGGCGATTCTGGGGATGGGCGGCTTCTTCCGGGTAAACAGCCGGCACCACCAGGGCCTGAAAGAAGCCCAAAAATCTCCCAGGCTGCTGGCTTCGTCCTATTCCCTGGAGGATGGTATCATCGAGGGACTGGAAAGCCCAGAGCATAGCTGGGTTGTTGGTGTCCAGTGCCACCCGGAGCGCCAGGACGAGGTCCCTAAAGCCTTTGCCAACCTGTTCCTGGCCTTTGCCGAGTGGGCGGAACGATACTCAAGCCACCAGTAGGGGCAGGTTTGAAACCCGCCCCTACCAAAGGCGACAGTTTGTTCGTCCACCAAACCACCTAAACCGGAACGCTACCATTAAATACGAGCCCCAACAGGCGTCCTATAACGTCCATGAGGTGTAACGCAAATGGTAACAACAGCGCCCGCCGGTAACATTCAGCCGGTACGCATAGAAGACGAGATGCGCACCTCCTATCTCAGCTACGCCATGAGCGTCATCGTGTCCAGGGCCTTGCCCGACGCTCGCGATGGGATGAAGCCCGTGCAGCGTCGTATCCTGTACTCTATGCACGAGATGGGTATCCGTCCTGCCAGCGCCTACAGGAAGAGCGCGCGTATTGTGGGAGAGGTGATGGGTAAGTACCATCCCCATGGCGACTCGCCTGTGTACGAGGCCCTGGTACGAATGGCCCAGGACTTTTCCATGCGCTATCCCCTCATAGACGGCCAGGGCAACTTTGGAAGCATTGACAACGACCCCCCGGCTGCCATGCGGTACACGGAGGCGCGGCTGGCGTCCATCGCCGAGGAACTGCTCACGGACATTGACCTGAACACGGTGGACTTTACCGACAACTTCGACGGCTCCCTCCAGGAGCCTACGGTGCTGCCGGGGCTGCTGCCCAATATGCTGGTCAATGGGGCCTCGGGCATCGCCGTGGGGATGGCTACTAATATACCCCCCCACAACCTGGGGGAGATATGCGACGCCGTTATCTATCTCATAGACCACCCCGACGCCGTGCTAGAAGAACTTATGGAGAGGGTGACTGGGCCGGACTTCCCCACCGGCGCCACCATACAGGGCCGGTCGGGGATAGTAGATGCCTACAGGAACGGCCAGGGCCGGGTGGTCATGCAGGCCAAGGCCGACATAGAGGAGCTAAGGGGCGGCCGCAAGCAGATAATCATCACCGAAATCCCCTACCAGGTGAACAAGGCCTCCCTGGTGGAGAAGATAGCCCACCTGATAAGGGACAAGAAAATCGAAGGCGTATCCGACGTGCGGGACGAGTCCGACAGGCATGGGCTGAGGGTGGTTATAGAACTGCGGCGGGACGTTCAGGCGGAAATAGTCCTGAACAACCTCTACAGGCACACCGCCCTCCGGTCCTCCTTCAACGTGATTATGCTGGCCCTGGTGGATGGACAACCCCAGGTGCTGAGCCTGAAAAGGTCCCTTCAGATTTACATAGAGCACCGCCAGAATGTGATTACCCGGCGCTCGGAGCACCAACTCAAGGTTGCCAAGGACCGCGCCCACATCCTGGAGGGCTTGCGAAAGGCCCTGGGCCAGTTGGACGAGGTTATATCCATCATCCGCAATTCCCAGGACGCCGGCGCCGCCCGGGAAAACCTGATGGAGCGGCTGGACCTCTCCCAGGTCCAAGCCCAGGCTATCCTGGATATGCAGCTAAGGCGTCTGGCAACCCTGGAACGGGAGAGGCTGGAGGAGGAATACCGGAACCTGCTGAAGACCATAGCAGACCTGGAGGCCCTGCTGGGCGACCCGGCCAAGGTGTTGGCTGTTGTCAAGGAGGACACCGAGAAGCTAAAGAAGCGGAGCGGAGACCCCCGGCGCACCGAGATATGGGAGGATGAGGTCAGCGAAATCAGCCGCGCAGACATGGTCCTCCATCAAGATATGATAGTCACCTTGAGCCAGCGGGGGTACATCAAGCGCATTCCCGCCACAACCTACAAGATTCAACACCGGGGGGGCAAGGGTATCCGGGGCATGACCACCAGGGAAGACGACGCCCTGCAAGAGCTTCTGGTGGCCGATACCCATGACGTGCTCCTTTTCTTCACCAACAGGGGCAGGGCCTACCCATTGCGCTGCTTCGATATTCCCGGCGAGTCATCCCGCACCTCCAGGGGGACCCCCCTGTCGAACCTCATACCCCTTGGCGAGACCGAGAGGGTGAACGCAGTGGTAGCCGTGTCCGACGAAGAGCTAAGAGGCAGAAGCGGCAGCAACGGCCTTGATCCAACGGATAATGGGAGCAATGGTAGCGAAGGGGACATCACATATAAAGTGAGCGACGGGGTGGGGAATGGGAGCGAAGGGAGCGTCACGGCTATAGTTAGCAATGGGCACGAGAATGGCGCTGAAGAGACCGATGCGGATAAAGTCAGCGATGGGGTAGAGAACGAGAGCATCACAGATAAAGTGAGCGACGGAGGGGGGAACGGGAGTGATGGGAGCGTCACAGAAGCCCCAACCACTTCCCGCATCCTTGCGATGGCCACCCGAATGGGGGAGATAAAGGCGATGTACCTCAGCAACCTGGCAGGGATACGCCCGATGGGCCTCAACGTGATGAACCTGGAAGACGGGGATGAGATGGTCGCCGTCCGTCTTGCCGAACCCACCGACTCGGTTATGATGGTGACATCCGGGGGTATGGCTATTTATTTCCCCATCACTGGTATGCGTCCCAGGTCCAGGACCGCCGGAGGGGTGCGAGGCATCCGCCTTGGGGAAAATGACCGGGTGGTAGCCCTGGAAGTAGCTAGGCCCGAGGACAAGCTGCTGACAATCAGCGCTCTGGGCTACGGCAAGCTGGTCAATATATCCAGGTTCCGGGAAGGCGATCCCCAGGCCAGGGGCGGCAAGGGGTTGGCTGCCGCCAAAGTGGACGCCGACACCGGCCCGGTGGCCGACGCCAAGGTGGTGGACGGCCTTGACTACGAGGTGATGCTGGTATCCGCCCAGTGCCAGGTATTCCGCACCAGCCTCGTCGAGATAAAAGAGATTCAGGGCAGGAAGGCCAAGGGGGTCATAGTGTGGCGTCCCGATGGAGACGACCAGGTAGCCTCCATCGCCTGCTACCAGGAGAAGGATATAACCAATAGAGTGAGCGGTGGGGAAGAGGACGAGAGTGACGTTCCCTTAGATACCGAGACCCCTACCTCCGAGCAGGGCAGCCGGAGGAGAAGAAAGAGCGACGACAAGGAGAAGGCCGAGGGTGAGCAGATGGCCCTGGGGCTGGAGGAGGAGCAGGATTGAGCTTCGCTGACGATGTGGAGAAAAAGGCGGAACATATTCGTCATGCCATCCTCAACCATCCCTTTGTTTCCGGCATCGGTGACGGGACCCTGGACCTGGATAGTTTCAAGTTCTACGTAATGCAAGACTATGTTTACCTGATAGATTACAGCCGGGTCCTGGCGCTGGCCTCGGCCCGGTCTCCCGCCTTGGATGACATGGGGTGGTTCGCCCGCCTGCTCCACGAGACCATTAACACGGAGATGGAACTGCACCGGAGCTACTGCGCCCAGTTCGGCATTACGAGACGCGAACTGGATGAGGTCAGGGCCGCTCCTACAACCCTGGCCTACACCAACTTCCTGCTGAACACAGCCTACCAGGGGTCATATCCTGAGTTGGCGGCCTCATTCCTCCCCTGCCAGTGGGGTTACTGGGAGATAGGAGACCACCTGGCCCGCAGGGGTGAGCCCAAGGAAGCGCCCCTGTACTGCCAGTGGATACAGATGTACGTCTCCGAGGAATACAAAGCCCTGGCCGAGTGGGCTCGTTCTCTGGTAAACCGGCTGGCCGAAAAGGCCGGGCCTCCGGGCTGCGATGCGGTCAGCAGCATGGAGAGGGCATACCTCACCAGCCTGCGGTACGAGTACCTCTTCTGGGACATGGCCTACAAGCTGGAGACGTGGCCGGTGTGATAGGCAGGCCGGAAGCCCCATGAACGAGATATGCGAGGCCCCCATAGCCCGGAGGGGCAGATGTATGGGGCCTCACTCCAATGGGGAGAGACGCAGCTATTCTCTGGGAAGTGCTTCGGGCCACTCGCCCAGGGTCACGGATACTTCGATAGTCTCTCCGTCGCGGATAACCTCCAGGGTCACAACGTCGCCGGGCTGCTTGGAATTGAGGTAGGCTATCACGTCGGTAACGGCATCCACTTCTATTCCATCCACCGCCGTGATAATATCGCCACCCGAGGCAACACTGTCATCGGAATCATATCCTGACCCTATCAAGCCGGCTTCATCTGCCGGGCCGTCGCTAATCACCCTGGTGACATAGACCCCTTTCTGGACCGTCAGGTCAAGCTCTTCGGCCAGTTGGGAAGTCAAGTCCATAGCCTGAATGCCTATCCAGGCGGGCCGCACCACCGTGTCCTCCTTGCCCTCCTTCAGCCTGGGCAGGACGGACTTGAGGGTATCCACAGGGACGGCAAAGCCTATACGGTCCACAATCTGGCCCAGATGGGACACCTGGACGGCCATGTTGATGCCTATCACCGTCCCGCCGGAGTCCAGGAGGGGGCCGCCAGAGCTGCCATGACTGATAAGGGCGTCGGTCTGGATTATGTTGGCTATCCGCCGCCCACCCAGGGTGCTGGGAAGGTCCCTCCCAACCTGGCTGACGACACCCACCGTTATCGAGCCGTCGTAGCCCAGGGGACTGCCAATGACTACAGCCATCTGGCCGGGTTTCAATTGAGAAGAATCACCCAGGGCTACAGGCTCTATCCCCTCCACGTCGGAAGGGGAGACCTTGAGAAGGGCCAGATCGTTGGATGGGTCCTGACCTACTACAACGGCCTCAACGGGGCTGCCATTGGCGAGATAAACCCTTACACTGTCGGCCCCATCTATCACGTGGCTGCTAGTCACGATGTGTCCCTCGGCATCTATCAGGAAACCTGAGCCTGTACCTGCACCAATAATTAAACCCCCCATCTCACGGTTCGCGACTATCTCCACCACCGCCGGACTCACCTTCTCATAGATACCCACGACCTTGTCCTCGTCATACAGGACGGCGGCAGAGGCATCACCCTGAAAAACGTCCACCCCCGGACCCACCCACAAAAAAGCTACCACCATCACAATCGCAGCGGCAGCGCTGGCCGCGCTTACGCTTACCACCCTGGCAAGGTTGGACATAATGCACCTCCTAATTTTGGACATTCAGGTCAATTATAGGCATGGAGTTTTAATTTCTTATTAAGGCCCGCCAATTGCCTGGGGACAGACGCCTCCTTGGCCGATGGCCCGGCCCTCCCGGTCCTCTTCATATTATCGGCGCACGCCCAAGCATACCACCAGAGCATAAAGAGTCGAAAGACTCTGGTCAGCGTATCAAGATGCGTTGACTGTCTTGGAAAGGGCATAATACAATTAGAGCAATATACAACCCGGCTATGGGAAAGGAGACTCGTCAATGACTCTAGGAAACATAGGCAGGAACATCAGGGATGCCTTGACAGGGACCATTAGTGGGGCCGGCAGTGTGGTTGAGACCACTATTGACGCTGCCCGAGCCAGTACCGTCAGCGCCCTTCGCGGGTCCAGGGAGACGGTGACGGAGCTCCAGGGGCTGGTAGCGGATGTCATCAAGGGCGCCATACAGGCTACCAATGAAGTAGGCACAGAGCTGGGCTCCACAGCCAAGGGCGCGGTCATTGGCGTGATACGCGGAGCGGGAGAGGTTACCACAGTAACCGTCGGGACAGTCAGCGATACGGTCCGGGCTGCCATCAAGGGCACCGGCGAGGTGGGAGGCGACGTGGCTACCGTAGCGCGTGGCGCTGTGGAGGGAGCTATGGAGACCACCAAGAGCCTGGGCCTCCGGGCGGAGGACATGGCATTCAGCGTGGCCCGGGGAGCCATTCAGGGGACCAGGGACGTAGGCGGCGACCTGGGAGCCACGGCAAGGGATACGATAAAGGGGACAGTCACCGGGACCCAGGAAGTGGGCGGCAACGTGTTGGATGCCATTGAAGACAGCACCCGGGGGCTTATCAGGGGAGCCTCGGAGGTGGGCGGTGACGTGGCGTCGGTAACCCGGAATGCGGTAGAGGGAGCCATAGAGGCCTCCGGGAGCATCACCGTCAAAGCGCAGGATGCCGCTTTCAGCGCCGCCAGGGGAGCAATCCACGGCTCAAGGGAGATTGGGGGAGACCTGGGGGCTACGGCAAGGGATACCATAAATGGCACTGTCACAGGCACCCGGCAAGTGGGCGGTAATCTGACACAGGCTATCGAGGACAGCACTCGGGGACTGATCAAAGGCGCTGCGGAGGTCGGGGGAGACGTTGCAGGGGTAGCCAGAGGAGCGGTGGAGTCGGCCATTGACAGCGCGAAAAGCATCGGGGTGCGGGCCGAGGATGCCGCATCGGCAGCCGCCAACGGCGCTGTAAGCGCGGCAGGCTCATTCGGCGAGACCACCGTTAATACCGTCACCAACGCCATCTCCGGCACAATCTCCGGCGTCAGGGTAATTGTAAGAGCGCCATTCAGGCGGGAAAATGAACAAGGCAGCCAGCAGTAGCCCTATGAGGGGGAGACCGCGGCAACCAGCAGCCTTCCACTCCGTCATTCCGGCGCAGGCCGGAATGACGGTGGGTGGGGGATGCCGCACCCTTCAGGGTGCGGTAGAGTGACCTGACACCTCTATTTTCATGGTGTTGTTAGTCCATTCCCAATTCCAGGCAGCGGTAAGACATCTACATGATGAATAAGTGGGAGATGGCCATCTATCGCCGGTTTGAGCCGGTGGTAGAGCGTCTACGGGAAAAGTGGGAGCCAATAAAGACCAGGCTCCGGCGGGTCCCGGCAATATCGTTGATTGTCCGCACAGTCCAGGAGATAAGCGCCGACGACGCAACCCACATGGCCGCCGGAGTCGCCTACTACTCTATCCTCTCCCTGTTTCCTTTGATGGTGGGGCTTATAGCTCTTCTCAGCCTGGTCCTCAACTCGGACACTGTGGAGGCGGAGCTATTCGGCTTTTTCCGAACGTATCTACCAGCTTCCACGGATGAACTGGAAAGCAACATCGAAGCCGTGAGAAGCCTGCGGGGCGCCCTGGGAATAATCAGCATCCTGGGCCTATTCTGGACCGCAAGCGCCGTCTTCGGGGCCATCAGCCGGTCGGTCAACCGCGCCTGGGACATCCACCAGGACCGTCCTTTCTATATAGCAAAGCTGCGCCACATGGGTATGGCCGTGAGTGTCGGCCTGCTATTCCTCCTGTCCATAGGCACTACTACTGCCCTGCAATTACTAGGCCGCATTGACCTGCCCGGGGTGGGCCGTCTTTCCTTCCTGGAGAATGATGGTATTAACCTCGTCACCAGGCCCCTGCCCTTCGTCTTTACCCTGGGCATTTTTCTGCTGATTTACAAGTTCGTTCCCAACACGGTGACCTACTGGAGGTACATCTGGCCCGGAGCGCTGCTGGCAGCCATTTCCTTCGAGGTGAGTAAGAGCATATTTGTGTTTTACCTGGATAACTACGCCGATTATGAGAAGGTCTATGGCTCTCTGGGGTCCGTTATCGCAATGCTGGCGTGGACGTACATTTCCGCCTTCATCCTCATAGCGGGGGCGGAATTTTCCTCGGAGTACGGGCGTATGAGAGCGGGGGTAGAGCGGGGCAAGCTGATAGCAGAGGTTGATGAGGAGGAATACCTGGAGGCTGAGCTCCATGCCTCCCAGGAGGCTTAGGAGGAGGAGGCAGGGGAAATAGTTATTCCCCCTACCTGTTGGCCCTTTTTCTGGCGGACGGGGTGAACTCGATGGCCTCGCTGGGTCCCATGTTGAACCAGGGGCCTTGGGGCGACGGCAGTTGGGGCTGGGGCTTCTCCTCTCCATCCCTCTCCCCTGCTTTCGGCTCCTGCACCACGAGCAGCCCTAGGTCGGCCAGCATACTGTCAATCTCGCGAAATGCTTCAGCCGACTCCTCGGAAAGGCCGCTCTGGGACAGCAGCCCCGCCCGCGCCTTGAGCAGCTTATGGGTGAGATTAAGAGCAAGCTGCACCCCTGCCAGATTAAGCCCCAAGTCATCCACGAAATGCTTTATCAAGCGCAGCCGCGCGATGTCTTCATCCGAGTATGTCCGCAGAGTCCCCATGCGAGGCGGCTCAATAAAGCCCGCCCTCTCGTATTTGCGTAGGGTCTGAGGGTGCATCTCCAAAATCTCAGCCACCACGCTAATCATGTAGATTCCCCGGGCCTGTCTCAATATCATGCTCCTCAATTCCTGCGCTTCTTATCTTTATACATCACATCCGGGTCGGTTGTCAATTTTATATGAATATAGTTCTTGATTAGCATCACATGAGTATTTTAATTGGATAAATCACTTGACACTATTCATATCAGGTGATACACTTCATAGTATCAACCCCAGAGCAAACATGAACAAGACCTTGGTCAAGACAGGCTACATCTACTATCTACTAAGGAGGTCAGGAATGGTCACAAAGGCTTTGCAGTCCACCGTCGAAGAAGTTGCCGAGTTGGATACCCCATTGGTATCCAATGTAGTCGGACAGATCGAGGGCATCATAGATGATGCGGAGAGAGATAGCAGGGCAGAGCAGGAAGGGCCAAAGGCTGCCCGTTGGGGCTACCGGGTGCCCAGCGCAGGCGTTCGTTACTACTTCTTCGAGACCTAACACAACCGTCCCACAGGGACCGGGAATCCAATGAGGCCAAAATCAATTTTGACATGGAGGTTGGAAACATGACAATGCAGCGATGGGAACCCTTTAACGAACTCCGGCGGATGCAGGAAACTATGGACCGGATGTGGCGGGGTTTCGGCTCCTCCGACAGGGGCAGCCAGGACGGAATGGAGGGTTGGGCAGTCCCCCTGGACGTGGTGCGGGAAGGCGATAACATAGCTGTTCACGCATCACTGCCAGGAGTCAAGCCCGAGGACATCGCGGTTGCGATAGACGAGGGCGTGCTTACTATCAGAGGACACGCAGGCAGGGACCACGTAAGCAGAGAAGGTGCAGGAGCCGGGAGTGAAGGAGCGGAGGCCAACTATCTCATGCGAGAGCGCCGGACCGGATCATTCTATCGCTCCCTGCGCCTGCCCGACTCCCTGGATACGGACAGGTCCCAGGCCCACTACGAGCACGGGGTCTTGTCTATCACCTTCCCCAGGGTGGGGGCAAAGAAGGCCAGGCAACTTACTATCAATGTCAGTGGCAACGTCAGCGGCAGTCCCAGCGTGATCGAAGGCAACGAGGGCTAACCCAGCCCAACCGGCACAACGGGAAATAACTGAGAGCAAAGAGGGCAGTAACGCGGTTGCTGCCCTCTTTGCTGGACTCTTTCCATCCAGGCAGGGCCTCACATGCTCCCTTCGTGCCGAAAGTCGTGTTACCGCGTTGGTCAAAGACAGCTTAACCTGCCGCCTGCCGTCGCCTGCGCCCTATGCTGATCTTGCGGAAAGTCACCGAGCATGTTCCGGGGAGGAATCAGTTGCCTTTGGGTCCCCAGTTTTAGGATCTTATCTCCACGCCGCCAAAGAGACACAACCCGGTTAGAGTGAGTTGGCCCACGGGCGAGGTGGGGACGATGCGTTTGGATGCGACACCGCCGAAGACAGCCCTGGTTTGGATATTTACAGCCCAGTCTTCAGGGACTAGGAGCTTGACGCTGCCAAAGCTGGTTATGATGTTGATTGTCGCTCCCTCATCGGCAATGGTCGCACGACGCAAGTCTATGTCGATGCTACCGAATACGGCGTAAACCCGACCGCCGCGAAACTGCTGGCTGTTGATCTGGTTTTTACTGCTGCCGAAGAAACTGGTCATTCTTATTTTGGCGTCTGCAACCGCGTGTCTTTCCATCTCGTAAGATTTCCTCCTGTGAGTATGGCCTTATTATACATCACACATTCAAAGGAGGAAGGAATTTTCAGACCATCCCCCTTGCACGGTTTGCACCCACTCTGCACATACCATGTTGGCCGGAATTCCCTGGTGAAAACCAGGGCCAAAGATGCTAAAATGTAGAGGATTTCGGCAGACAAAGAAAGGAGGATCGCGATGACAACTCAAGCCACCTCGGTAAAACTCGTGCCCCTGGGCGACCGGGTAGTGATCAAGCCCATCGAGAAGGATGAGACAAGGGCTTCGGGAATTATTCTACCCGATACCGCAAGGGAGAAACCCCAGGAGGGGGAGATCGTAGCCGTTGGGCCGGGCCGGGTCAACAACGACGGCAAACGCATTGCCATGGAGACCCAGGTAGGCGACCGGGTGATATACTCCAAGTTCGCCGGCACCGAGTACAAGGACGGCGACGACGAGTATCTCATCCTTAGAGAGAGCGATATTCTGTCCAAAATCAGCTAGACTGAAATAGACTGGAAAGGAGACGCATAAGGAATGCCAGGCAAACAGCTTGCTTACTCGGAAGAGGCGCGCAAGTCCCTCAAGACCGGTATAGACATCCTTGCCGATACCGTCAAGATCACCCTCGGGCCCAGGGGCCGGAACGTGATCCTGGACAAGAAGTTCGGTCCCCCCCAGGTGTGCAGCGATGGTGTCACCATTGCCAAAGAGATTGAGCTGCCGGAACCCTTTGCGAACATGGGAGCGCAACTCCTGAAGGAGGCCGCCAGCAAGACCAATGACGTCGCCGGCGACGGCACCACCACTTCCGTAGTCCTGGCCCAGAATATTATCAACGAGGGCTTCAGGAACGTGGCCGCAGGCGCCAACCCCATGGCCCTCAAGCGGGGGGTGGACCGGGCAGTGGAGGCCGTTGTAAATGAGCTCAAGGGCATGGCGACGACCGTAGAGAGCCGGGACCAGATTGCCCAGGTCGCCGCCCTGTCTGCCCACGAAGACGCCATCGGCCAGACCATCGCCGATGCTATGGAGAGAGTAGGGAAGGATGGTGTCATAACCGTTGAGGAGTCCAAGGGCATCAGCGACGAGATAGAGTATGTGGAAGGGATGCAGATAGATCGGGGCTACATCTCCCCTTACTTCATCACCAACCCCGACCGTATGGAAACGGTTATAGAGGACCCCTATATACTCATAACCAGTGAGAAGATTTCCGCCGTGTCCGATATGGTCCCTGCCCTGGAGAAGCTGCTTCAGACCGGCAACAAGAACGTGGTAATCATCTCGGAGGACGTGGAGGGCGAGGCCTTGGCTACCCTGGTGGTGAACAAGCTCCGGGGCACCATCAACTGCCTGGCAGTGAAGGCCCCGGGCTTTGGCGACCGTCGCAAGCACATGTTGGAGGACATCGCCATTCTCACCGGCGGCGTAGTAATCAGCGACGAGACCGGACGGAAGCTGGACTCTATAACCATCAACGACCTGGGACAGGCCCGAAGGGTTAGCTCCACCAAGGATGACACCACCTTCGTTGAGGGCAAAGGCTCCGAGGACCAAATTACAGGCCGCATAAACCAGATAAGAGTCCAGATTGAGGAGACCACCTCCGACTACGATAGGGAGAAGCTGCAAGAGCGGATGGCCAAGCTGTCCGGCGGCGTGGCGGTGGTGAAGGTGGGAGCGGCCACTGAGGTGGAGCTAAAAGAGCGCAAGGCTCGTGTGGAGGACGCCCTGTCTGCTACCAGGGCCGCCGTGGAAGAGGGCATAGTACCCGGAGGCGGGGTAGCCCTGGTGAGGGCACAGAGGGCGCTGGACAGTCTCACCCTGTCCGGTGACGAGGCTGTGGGGTCTAACATCATCAGGAGGGCGCTGGAGGTGCCCCTACGTCTCATAGTGCAGAACTCAGGCCAAGAGGGCGCTATCGTGCTGGAGGCTGTGAGGCAGCACGCAGACGACTACGGGTACGACGCCGACGCAGGCAAATACGCCCACATGCTGGAGGCAGGCATAACGGACCCGGTAAAGGTTACCAGGTCAGCCCTACAGAACGCATCCAGCGTAGCCGCCATGGTGTTGACCACCGAGTCCATGATCACCGATATTCCACAGCCGGAAGCCGCCATGCCGGGCGCTCCTCCCATGGACTTCGGTTAGGACCTAGCGGTTAGGGTTAGAAAGCGCCCCTCACCGGTGGGCGAGGGGCGCTGCGAGGAAACACCCAAGGGTTAATGATAAAAAGGGGAGTAAGCACTAAGCTACTCCCCTTTATCCTTGCCCGTTAATCCTCACCTATTGAGGCTAGATGTCTCGCTTCGGCACCTCGTAGAAGATGATGTTGTTCTCATTGGCGCGCCGTTTAGCCTCTGACGTTATCTCTATACCTGCAACCACTGCCTCAGTGTGCAAACCCATCACCGCCTTTATGACCTGGGCATTTGCTGCCACGCGATTCACATCGTTCTGATGTATCGTATAAGAAATCTCGATAGCTAGATAACATCGCTGATTGTCTTGGTCCAATGCCTCAATGACTAGATCAGCGTTGTTAAAACTTGTCCTACGGCTATCATCAGAAAAGTTATACTGCCTGCCCAACGCCTCAACTTCTGCTGGTTCAAGGTTTCTCTGATGGTCATACTTCATCTTTGCTGTAATCAAATCAACCTTACGGAGGATTTCATTGCGAGCATGTCCACCCTTAACAACAGCCAAGTCAGTCTTAATACTCTCATTGAACTTGCGCTGGTCAGAAATAAACTCTGTCAATACATCAAACAAGCCCTGTAGTGTAGGCTCCTGCGCCATCTTAGCCGCGCTCCTTATCCAGGTGCAGTTGACAGGGTATATATAAGAACATAATATGTGGCACACCACAAGCAGTCAAGCCCATTAGATATGCTATCCTACAGGTATATAGTACCCCCATTATCCCACCAGGGGCAGGACTTTTGATTCTCAGTCCTGCCCCCTTGTTCGTCTTGCTATACCCCCCAGGTCTTGCCGAATTCGGTCCGGTCCACCACCTGGCCTGTGAATGTCCCGGGGATCTGCCGGGCCAGCCACGCCGCCGATGCTCCCACCACTTCCGGCGGGTCCCACCCGGTCCAGTCAAAGTCCGATGCCCGTACAAATTCCGCCCCCTCGGTCCGCACGGGGCCGGGGTTGAGGGCATTGACAGCGATGTTGTGCTCCTCAAGCTCCTGGGCCAGGCCCCTGGTCATTATGTTAAGCCCCGCCTTGGTAACGGAATAGCTGATTCCGCTGGGGCGCACCGTTTCTCCCGCCCCGGAGGTAACGTTGATAATGTTGCCGCTGCGCTGCTCTATCATCGGAGGCACCAGGTACTTGCAGCACAGGAACGGCCCCCGCAGGTTGACCCTCATGCTCAGGTCCCAGTGGCGAGTCTGGAGGTCCAGGAGGGGCACGTTTACCTGTATGGCTGCGTTATTCACCAGGACATCAATCCGCCCATAGGCGTCCAACACCTCTTTCAACAGCCCCTGCACCTGCTCCTCGTCGGTCACGTCGCACCTGACAGCTATCGCCTCGCCCCCTGACGCCTTGATCTCATCCACCGTACCATGAATGGTGCCGGGCAGTCTGCCTCCCTCCTGCTCGGTACGAGCCACCACCACGACCTTGGCACCCTCGGCGGCGAACACCTTTGCTATGCCCTTGCCGATTCCCCGGCTGCTGCCGGTGACCACGGCTACCAGTCCTTCCAGACTCATAGGCTTCTCCTTCCCCTAATATCAATAACGTCAATCACCATTGCCAACCTATTGTCAAAACAGTATAACCCGGCCACTGCGGGAATTGAAGTGTGGGCTATGGTCCGGCAGGGTCCTTTAGTCGTCATTCCGAGCGGAGCGAGGAATCTAAAATTCCTGTTGCTAGTTAACTTTGACAACAGCAAGAATCTCAGATTCCTCCCGTTGGTCGGAATGACAGGAAACATTCAGGGTGACAATTCAAAGGCCCTGTATGGTCCGGTGGGTTTCAATTCAGCCTGAGCGTGTCGGGCCGCACCGCACCTAAAATGAGGAAGCCGGCAAGCTGTCGCCGGCTTCCTCCCAGGCTTTCATCCGAAAGATGGGCTACTCAGCAGGCTCGACGGGGTAGAGCTTGAGAGCGTTGTCCCACATGATCTTGCGCTTGCTCTCCATGGACACCCCAGGCAGATCCATGAGCATCTCTGCTGCCTCACCAAAGCGCCGACCTTCAGGGTGGCTGAAGTCGGTGGCGGTGACTATATTGTCATCGCCGACGGCATCTATCACCATCTTGATTCCGGGGTCGTCCTGGTCGGCGGAGACATAGCACTGGCGCTGGAAGTATTCCACCGGCTGCATCCCCAGCCCGGGCACCTCAAGGCCCCGGCGTCCTCCGTTTACCCCTGAGGACAGCCTCTCCAGCCAGTAGGCTACCCAGCCGGCGCCCGACTCCAGGAAGACCACCCGCAGCTTGGGATGGCGCTCCAGGACGCCGCCCATGATGAAGGCGGCGCAGGCGAGCATGTTGCCCATGGAGAAGGCCACGATTCCCTGGGTCATCAGAAGCTCAGGGAGATAGTGGTAGATCATCATGTCGGCGGCGTTCCCTGCTGCCGGGTGGATACCCACAGGCACACCCAGGTCGGCAATCTCGGCCCACAGGGGGTCGTAGATGTCATCATACAGGCGATGGTTGCCCACCGGGGTCGGGTTGAGATAGACCGCCTTGAAGTCCAGGTCCTTCACGCACCGGCGCGCCTCTTTGATGGCCGAGTCCGGGTCCCGCAGGTCAATGGCGGCTGCGCCAAATACCCGATCCCCTGCCTCGGAGCAGAAGTCGCCAAGCCAAGAGTTGTAGGCCCTGCGAATGGCTACTGCCGCCTCCGGGTCCAGGTCGGGCACTGCGGTGGTGTACAGGCCCACCGTTGGATAGACGATCATGTAGTCAATGCCCGAGTTTTCCATCACCTTCTTGTACACGTGGGGCGGGAACCCGTCTCTGGCGTACTCCTCGTAGGCGTCTCCCAGGCCGGGCAGGGGTTCCCGCTGGACCGAGTCCCGCCGGCTGAAGGGCATTATGTTCTCGCCAACCTGGACCTTGATCCCAAAGGCCAGGTCCGATTCGGGGGTCTCCCTCTTGTAGTTGACGTAGGAGTTGATAAGGGGCAGGTACTTGGATTCCAGGTAATTTTCCCACAGGTCTTCCGGCTCGAACACGTGAGCATCGCTGTCAATAAACCTCAGACGTTCCATCGCGTCCTCCATCCTTCCTAGCAAAACTGGATGTTGATTCAGAACACCCCCATCCTATTCACAACTGGATGGGTTGTCAAGGGACTGCTTTAATTGTAGCTGTTCAGACTTGAGGGACCATTCTGGCCTCCGAACCCGTCATTCCTATGAAAACAGCTGCCCACCGTCATTCCAGAGAAGGCCGGAATCCAGGGGCGGGGTGTGGACTCCCGCTTTCGCGGGAGTGACGGTGAGGATGCCGCACCATTTTCATCCCCTTACTTGGCCCGCAGGGGCATGGGGAATTATTATGAAAGGGAATTATAGGGTATTTTACCCAACCCCCCGGACGCGGGGAGTTGGGCACGTCCGGGGGCATAAGAGAGCCGGGGCTTCGCGCCGCCGGCTGACATCGTAGCTTGATAAGGAGCTTGATTCTAGGCATCCTGACGCAACTGATACCAACGTGCCTTTTCCGGCCAATCCCCGGTATCGGCATTATTATCTTTCCGTAGCCCTGCTACCACCGGATACCCAGGCGTCCTCGTAAGACCGGTTATGTAACGGGCATTGCGGACCGCCCGTCGTATATCCTCCGCATCAACGGTGAAGGATACCTCAATAACCAGATAACATAGACGCCCACTATTATTAACGGCCCGGACAATATAGTCCGCCTCGCCAAAGCTATCTTGCTCACTCCTGGGGATGTCCATATTAAGCCGACGGGATAAGGCATCAATTTCATTCCGGGTTAGAAAACGCTCCGCTTCACAGTCAACACTGGCTGCAAGCAAGTGCATCTGGCGGCCCGTCGCAACCCAGGCGTAGTCACCCTTCAAAACTGACAGGTCGGAATGGACTCTCTGAAACCCTCTGATCATCTCTTCGCGCAGGCTCTCCTGACCATCCTCTAGCCGTCTAGTCATCTCTTCGAGCAGGCTCTTCTGACTATCCTCTAGCCGTCTAGTCATCTCTTCGAGCAGGCTCTTCCGACCATCCTCTAGCCGTCTAGTCATCTCTTCACGCAGGCTCTTCTGACCATCCTCTAGCCCTTTAAGGGCATCCAGTATTGCATCGTTGGAGGTCATCGCGGTAGTCCCCTTCTACTCCTTTGCTAACCTGTCTGTAGCATATTCTGATAGAGTATAGAAGTCAACGGATGAGGGATGGATGGGAGGATTGACAGCCTAGCAGCGTCCCACTACACTCGTTCTTGCAAGGATACTCCCACCCTGTTTGCAGTAGAGGGAAGGGACTAGATTGGAAAGGAGCGTAGCTATTATGGACATCGGAGTTGGCCTGGACAGGACCCTCGATCTCTCCTTTGAGGAGGAGGCCCTGCTTTCAGCCGAGGCTGCCAGGCTAGGCTATACCAGTATCTGGATGAACGAGGGGCCGGGCTATGACTCCTTTCAGCTTTGCCTCTACCGTTGGGAAGCCAGCCGCGCCGTAGTCCCCGATGGGCTGACCACCGGAATATCCGTCTCACCCATCGCCCTGCGTACCCCCATCGGCTTCGCCATGAGCGGCGGCACCATGAGCGTTCTCACGGGAGGGCGGTTCATCATGGGTATCGGCTCCGGGGGAGTGTACCGGCCCCAGGGCCGCCGACCCTTCGGCATCCCCCGCACTTCCGCCCTGGAGATGACCCGCGATTATCTCACCGCCGTGCGGTCCCTGCTGGCAGGTGAGGAAGTCACCTACGACAGCCCTACCGTCAAGCTGCGCGGGGTAAGGCTGGGCATCAGCCCTCCGCCGCGCACTCCCATCTACCTGGGCGCTCTGGGACCCAAAATGCTCCAAATGAGCGGGGAGTTGGCCGACGGCGCCGCTCTGAACTGGTGCACCCCGGAGCAGATCGCCTGGAGCCGCGAGCAGATAGACGCGGGGGCCAACTCGGTGGGCCGCGACCCAGCCGAGGTAAAGATGGCTGAGTATATCCGGGTGTGCGTGGATGAGGACGAGGACCTGGCCCGGCGGCAGTTCGCCAAGTCTACTATGGGGTACGCCCTGGGACCTCGGGGAGCTACGGAGAGGGTCCGGGGCATGGGTTACCGGGCACACTTCGAGCGGATGGGCTATACCGAGGTGCTGGCCGAGTTGGACGAGATGAGAGAAGCCAGGGCCAGCCAGGATGAAATGGCCGACGCCTTCCCGCCGGACCTCCTGAAGCGGGTGGGCTACTACGGCCCAGCCGAGGGAGCGGGCAAAGCCCTGGCCCACCTCTCCCAGGGTTTGGACATCGCCATAGTGCGGGTGGTGTCGGCCAGGCCCGGCTCCATAGAGTCGGCGCTAAACACCATGAGGGCCTGCCAGCCGTCGCTGGTGGGCGGGTGACTTGCCGGATAGGACAGGAGTGGAGGGGCCGTCGCCCGCTACCCAGCCACGACTAGGGTGATTATCCCTGCGACGACCACCAGCATAATGGAGACCCCTATGATGGTCATGCGGGTCTCCAAGCCGGTAATCTGAGCGGACATCTCCGTAATCCGTTTGGACATCTCCTCCAACCGGGCATCCTGGCCGGATGTTCGGTCAACCATCCCTTTCACTTGGCCGGACATCTCTGTAATCCGGTTGGACATCTCCGCCAGCCGGGCATTCTGGCCGGATATTCGGTCAACCATCCCTTTCACTTGGGCGCCAATCTCCAATATGGTAGGTATCCAACTTACCATGTAAAATCTTCCCCCGTAATCATAGTTTGGCGGGGCGGAATATAGTAAACAGGCATAGTAAGTCAATAGTTGCGGGACATCGGGCAGCGTTCCGTTTTAGGTGGTTTGGGCAGGCCGGTCTGGTTACAAACCTGCCAGTCACCGAGGCGTACCTTCTCGGTGGGGATGCCCAAGCCCTTGTCCAGAGGAGTAAGCAGTTCCCAGAGCTTGCGTTGTGCTTGGGCATTGGCGCCGCACCCGGTGAGGTACTTGCGCCGGCGCAGGCCCAAGGCATCACGGCCCAGCTCCCAGGAGACGGGGCTTCGCTGTCGGAGAGAGCCTTTCATTTGGCCTCTTGCTTACTCAATCGTATCTTTAGGTCATCGATGACAGCCAGCATCATAATGTTGACCTGGTTCTGCGTTTTCAATAGTTGTTCCATATCGTCAAACCTTCGCACGGTCCACTCATCCAACGCCCTAAAGCATGTTTCTCCGGGTACGCCCGAACCTTGCTTGGCGTAGGATTTCCATGTCCCATACCATTCTTGCCATTCATCTACCTTCTTGGTAAATTCGTTCACAAAATACTCTGGGTCTGACATCTTCTCCCCCTTTTTATATGTCATTTTCGCTCAGCGCCGCACCCTCTGCCGTCTGCCGGGTGCCTGCGCCCGCCCGTGCCGAAGGTTCTTCTCGTTTGCTTCCAGTAGGTGGCCGTTCTTGCGATTCTCAGCCTGTAATCCTGTCAGCGTCATGTGGTCACGCTTCTCCTTGTTGCATGGCGGGCATAGCAGGGTAAGGTTGTCGTAGGCATCGCTCCCGCCGTCGGATTTGGGGCGGATGTGGTCAACCTCCAGGACACGGGGGTCAAAGCTGTAGTCTCGCCCGCAACCCTGGCAGTACGCGCCGATGTCCGTCAGGAGCTTGTAGTGCTGAGTCCTGGGCGCGGGGTATCTAGGTGCTCTCCCCGTCGGGGTGCGGAGGTACAGGACGGCCTCCTCGCCCGTGTCGGTGCGCACTGGTGGGGTGGTCTTGTAGTAAATCTGGGGGTCGGGTTCGGCCAGGAGTTGGCGGTTGTCCTCCATGCGCTGCAAGACTATCGTGTGCGCACCGTCCCAGATGTCCATCCCTACCCACTGGCGGCCCAGCTTCTCGGCGGCTACTGGGGTAGTGGCGCACCCACAGAAGGGGTCGAGGACCCAATCGCCGGGGTTGCTGCTGGCTGCGATGATGCGCTCATATAGGGCTAAGGGTTTCTGGGTGGGGTAGCCGGTGCGTTGAGCACCTAAGGCGTGGGAAATATCGTCCCAAATATCTTGTACCGGTTTACCCGGCATCTCATCAAGGTAGTATTTGAGACGCGGCCTTCCCGTTCGGGTGTAGTAGAGTCGGCCTTGTCTGTCAAACTCTTCCATTTTCGCTTTGCTATACGCCCAGAAACGCCCGGTATAGGGTCTGACGCCTTTCCACTCGTATGACGTATCCCCTCCAGGCTTTTGTGCTGTCAGGTCAACTGCCTGAAACCGTCGCCCTGTTTCCGACTCTACCATACGGTAGAAATTCTTGGCATAGTCAGGGTCATAGTCTATGTATTGGGTATTCCACGTTACCGATGGCCCCTTTGAGTATCGTAGTATGAGGTCGTGAACTCGTCCAAAGTGTGTTGCGCCCTGTGTTGTATCGCCGTGGGCGTTAGTGCGCTGCCACACTATTTCATTCCTGAAATTCCTCCGCCCAAAGATGGCGTCCATTAGGCACTTACCCCAAGCGTGGGCAGTGTGGTCTATGTGCAGGTAGATGCTTCCGTCCTCCCTGAGTATCCGGTGCATCTCCAGCAGCCGTACCCCAAGCCAACAGAGGAACGCGGCCATGTCATCACCATAGACGTTCTTGGCTGTGGTAATCACGCTCCACACTTCGGGTTCGTTGCGCTGTATCTGCATAAGCCAGTCGTCGTGAATGTCGTCACGCCATGACCACCTATCCTGGAAACTCGCCCCAGCAGCCAGGGAGTCGGGCGTGGCGTGGAAGTCCTTGCTCTTGTTGAAGGGCGGGTCTGTGGCGATGAGGTGGACTGTACCGGAGTTCATCCCCCGGAGAAAGTCCAGGTTGTCGCCGTGATAGAGAGTTCGGTTGTAGAAGTTTGGGTCTGCCATTGCGCTACACCTTAAACAAGCTCAGCGGTAACGGTACATATATTCTACACATTCTTGATGATAAATGGAAGAGGGGGAGGCAGGTCTCATTCCCGACCTGCCTGCCCCTCGCTTCTAGTCGGTAAAGGTCAGGGCCGGCTTCACCTCCTGCCAGGTGCGCATCACAGGGCCGCTTAACTCAAAAGCCCAATATAGGCAGGAATGGCCCCACATATGCCCGGTGTTACTCTCGTAACTCGCAGTAACCCAGGGCAGCAAGTCTCTTCAAAGCATCATCGGTGAAGTCCTCAAGGGTCAGCGTGGGCGCAAACTCTCCGGCTACGACCCGGCACAGGTAGTCGCCAACGGCATCCTCAATTTCCAGAGCCCCACCCAAGGAGACATTGTCCAGTGCATCCATGAGCTGACCCCGGAGGGATTCCAAGAGCGCAGGTGTCGGAGTCGGAGTCGGGGCAGGGGTAGGGGTTGGAGTAGCTGTAGGTGTCGGAGTCGGTGTCGGGGTGGGTGTCGGAGTTGGCTCCCCCGCGCATCCCATGAAAATAACAACTGCAATCAGGCCCACGGCCACGATTGACAGAATGTTCCTATACTTATGCGGCCCCTGCCCGCAAAGGGACATATAGAGTCTCATTTATCGCCTCCACAATGTATTGATAGAACAAGGAACGCCCTTATGATGACTTCGCAATCTGCCTTTCCTGGGGTATATCTATGCCCTCAGTTCTCTAGCAGCACCGTTACTACATTCACCATAGATAGATTTTACGCCCTATTGATGATTGGCGATACAGGGCAGGCAGGACTGGAACGAGACCCACCTGCCCTTCGCTTCTAGTCGGTAAAGGTCAGGGCAGGCTTCACCTCTTGCCAGGTGCGCATCCGGTCCATGGCCTCATTGATGCGATGGAGGGGGTAGTGGCTGGAGATCATGTCCATAAAGGAGAACCTGTCCCAGTTATTCTTGAGGAACTGGAGGCCCTTGTAGTAGTGCTCCAGGCTGGCAGAGGAGGTGCCGATGAGGCGGATATGCTTGCGCATCAGGTCGGCGGGCTTGAATGTTACCTCATGCTCGCCTATCTGCCCTATTACCACGTAGCGCCCGCCCCTGCGCAGCATAGCCAGGCCCTCGGGGAATGCGGTGGGCGCGCCCGATACCTCTATCACTATGTCCGGTCCCTGGCCCTCGGTCCAGTCCAGTATTTGCCTCTGCCTCTCTGAAGCATCGGGGACTGCTCCCACGTCCAGGGTGTGGGCCGCCCCCCAGCGCCGGGCCACTTCAAGCCTGTGGGGAGGGCCTCCTATAGCTATGACTTTAGCAGCGCCTGCCCGCACCGCCAAGGCCACAGAGAACAGGCCCAGAGGGCCGGTCCCTTGAATTGCCACCGTCTGCCTGTCCTCAATTCTGCCCAGGCGGTCAAAGCCGTGTACTACCGTGCGCAATGCGCAGGCCGCCGCCGAGGCAATCTCATCGGGGATTTCGTCGGGCACCTTTACCCGGCCTGAGATGGGGTACACGTAGCAGTATTCGGCAAATCCCCCTGTGAGATAAGGGTACTCGGTGCAGAGGTTGGTCATATACCCCCGGCGGTTGACGCACAGGGTAGGCTCGTGCTCTATGGCGCAGTAGTAGCATTGGCCGCAGAAGCCGTGGGTCCAGATGATGCGGTCGCCCTCCGCCAAGGGCTGCCCCACCGAGTCGTGGGTTACTCCCTCGCCAAGCTGGGCAACCCGCCCCGTCATCTCGTGTCCAAGGATGCGGGGGAAGTTGCCGGCAGCGCCGCCCCCCGACTCCCCCTGCCAGGCGTGCACGTCGCTGGCACAGATGGAGGCCATAGTAGTCTTGACCAGGATGGCGCCGTGCTCAAGCCTATCGGGTATCTTCACGTCAATGATTTCCATAGGCTGGCCGACAGCTACCAAAGCGGCTGCCTTGCAGGTATCAGGAAGACCGGTCATGTGCTCCCTCCTCTCAATTCTGTGGACCTACCGCTTCTTGCAGAAGGCGGAATGCCTTGTTTGAGGCATCGGTTGAGGCAATTGTAGTGGTGCCTCAGGAGGCCGTCAATCCTGCTTATCTCTTCATACAGGGCAAGTGCAAAGTCCCCTCTCCCCTGGCGGGAGAGGGTTAGAGCCTGCCCCCGGCCACGACTGGGGGGTGAGGGGGCAGTCCCTTCTGTGCGACGGTGCGGGTTAACGGACTTATCACCCCCATCCTAACCTTCCCCCGTCAAGGGGGAAGGAACTTGTGAACATTCTCTTACCCCACCTTTGCCCACTTTGCACACGCTCCGCAATCCATGCAAGAGGGGCAGGTCTGAGACCCGCCCCTCTCAACATGTTATCCAACCCTATGTCTTGGAGTCAGCCTTCAAGAAGGGCCGTGGGCGCCAACCTCTTCCGGGGCCTTTTGGGGAGCGCACTCGGAACACCAGCCGTAGAAATCCACCCTCTGGGAAGCAATCTCAAAGCCGGCGTTATTGTCCAGTTCCTCTCTCAGGGTGGAAATCTTGTCATTCCCTATCTCTGTATCAACTACTTTCCCACAGGACACGCACACCAGATTGGCGTGGGGCGACAGGTTGGCATCGTACCGGGACAGCTTCTGGAAAGGCAACTCCTGCACCAGGCCGTTCCTCTGCAACATTGCCAGGGTGGAGTACACGGTAGCCAGGGTGATATATGGAAATCTTTCACTAACCCGCTCATGGATTTGCTGCACTGAAGGATGGTCGGTAGATTCGATGACCACCTGTGCAATAGCCAGCCTCTGGGGTGTCAGCCTTATACCCCAGCGCTTGAGTTTGTCCGCTAGTTTCTCTTGAGTCACAACTATGTCTCCTGATATGGAAGAATAGCATGGAGTTCCCTGTCGAGCACGATGGAATCTCCCCTTGTACATCCCATGATGCGTCTAAGGTGGGTGTGGCAGCCCTCACCCCCGGCCCGGCCCCCTTGAGGAAGAGGCCCTTGCCTTGGACCCAGGGGGCCGCAGGTCGAGGTGAGGGTAATGAACTCCAGGCCGTCGAGTTATCTACAGGCGTGGTCCCATGAAGGTGGGAGACTGCTTGCGGTAAACCTGGACGCGGTTACGTGCAGACTCGACCACAAATACCCGGTTATCGTTGTCAACCGCAACCCCTGTGGGCCCCCAGAACAGCTTTTCGCGGTCCAGGCCCTGGGATCGCTCCCTCTCTCCCCACATCTCCGAGTTTGCGTCCAACTTGTCCTTCCCCCACTTGGAGACAGTGGCGTCGCCGGTCTTCAGTGTGGCGAATTGGCCCTCCTGGTCGAACACCTGGAGCCGGTCGTTGAGCCAGTCGGCCACGTATATGATCCCGTCCTTGTCAACGGCTATGCCCGTGGGACGGTTTAGCTCACCCTCTCCGGTCCCGGAGGAGCCGAACTTCATCAGGAACTTGCCGTCAGGGGTAAACTTCTGGATACGGTCGTTGCGCCAGTCAGCCACGTAAACGTCGCCCGCCTTGTCAATAGCTATGCCCCAAGGCAGGTCAAACTGGCCGTCGCCGCTGCCTGCGCTGCCAAACTTGAACAGGAACTTACCGTCCTTGGTAAACACCTGGACCCGGTTGTTTTGGCTGTCCACTAGGTACAGATTATCGTCCTTGTCAAAGGCCATCCCGGAGGGACGGTTGATCTCGCCGTCGCCATCCCCTGTCCTCTCGTCCCACTTGGCTATCCAGTCTCCATCCTTGTCGAATATGGAGATTCGATTGAGCCACTCATCGGCCACATAGACATTCCAGTCCTTATCGAAGGCCAGGGAGGTGGGCCATACCAGAGCGCCATCGTCGTATGAGTACTCATGGGGCCCCTGGCTGGCGACTCCCCGGGCAAAGTGGGTAATCAGGTCTTCATCCACGGTGCAGATGGTAACACGCACACCTTCCGGGCGGTACTCGGAGGCGCGGTTTATCACGTACATCCGGTCTCCCTCACCCCGGCCTATGAACACGGGGCCTGAAAACCCGGGCCCGAACTGCTCGCCTCGGCCAATGGTGTGGCTGTACTGTAGGTTCACATGTTGCGATACGAAAGTAGTCATTTTTACCTCACATAGTGTGGGCTTTGGGTGCTCCTGGGCAGCCCTCCTCCCTACAGGGAAGAGGGCTTGGCCCATCTTAATTAAAGCCGTGCGGGGTCTTCCGGGCTTCTACACGAAGTCAAGCTGCTCGAAGTTGCTGCCTACTATGGGCGCGGCCTCGATATTCATCCACTTCTCCAGCAGGGTGGAGTATGTACCCCGGAAGTCGTTGTTGAAATGCAGGTCGCCGTCCAGCAGCTTGTCCGCCTCCAGGGACGGGTACTCACCATACAGCCCGCCCTTCACGGCGTCGCCTACCACGAATGCCACGCCGCCGGAGCCGTGGTCCGTGCCGGAGCCGTTGTCGTGGACCCGCCTGCCAAACTCGGTAAACAGCAGCAGGACCACGTTCTCCCCCGCGTTGTGCTCCTTCAGGTCATGGTAGAAGTCACTTACGGCGTTGGATACTTCGTTCCACAGCCGGGTGTGGTTGCCCAGCTCTCCGGCGTGGGTATCGAAGCTGTTGTAGGGGGCGGTGGTGTACAGAATCCTAGTCCCCAGGTTTGCCAGGTACACCTGGGCGATATTCCTCATGTACTGGGCCACGTCGTTGTTGCCGTACTCGATGGTCGAGGAGTACTGGGCCGGAGCCGTGCTCAGGATGTCCGCCCCTCTCAAGGCGTCGGAGCCTGTCTGGGACAGATAGTCCATCACCAGGCTTCTC
Source organism: Dehalococcoidia bacterium (assembly GCA_965219725.1). Lineage (GTDB taxonomy): Bacteria > Chloroflexota > Dehalococcoidia > Lucifugimonadales > JAGWBF01 > CBDCOF01. Next base: position 407,170 of record CBDCOF010000002.1, read on the forward strand.
CCTATCATGGGCGAGTAGATATTGGAGAACACGTCAAGGGCTTCCGTCCTCTGGTCTGGGGCCTCGATGCCCGTCAGGACGCCGTAGGTCTCCAGGTTGCCCACGGAGGCCACGGGCACTCCGGCAGAGGCCATAGCCCTGGGAAGGCCCCGCCCAAAGTTCACGCCCGTCAGCACATTCTCTTTGCCGGGGTCCAGGGTGCGGATGGCCTGACCGATCCAGCCCTCATCCCCTATTTTGTCGGGCTCGCAGGTGTGCCAGATGTCCATTGAGCGGAAGTGAGACCGGCTGGGGTTGGGATAGCCTATACCCTGAATAACTGCTACCTTCCCCTGGTCGTACAACTCCTTCATGGGCCGCATCGCAGGGTTGAACCCGATCTTGTCGTTGATGGCCAAGACCTGCTCCGGGTCTATCCTCACGTTGGGCCTGTTGTCCAGGTAAAGGGGATCGGAGTAGGGGATGATAGTATTGAGGCCATCATTCCCACCGGACAACTGTAGTATCACCAGTATCGGGTCTTTCTTGCTAGATGTCATGGTTTCTCCTCCTCACGAATAGCTGGTCAGCCACCGGCCAGTCACTGATAGTGCGTCCTTGTCAGAGAACGGGCTTGAGGGCTGATTGCCGAAGGAACACTCAGGCTAGGCGAATATGTACTCCTGGGTAGCCACTATCAGCTGGAGCATCTGCCCGACCTTCTCGGCAAACTCCTCGGTGCCAGTGGATAGCTCGCCGTCCTTCTGAGCGTGGGCCGCCAGCTTGCTGTAGGTATCCTCGCCCAACTGGTAATACCCAAGCATCTCCAGGCAGCCGTCCACCAGGCGCTCGGGGGACATGGTCGGCCCTTCTGAGCTCAGCTTATTGACAATGGCCCGGATGCCGGGGAGGGTTACGTCGCCCACGTGGTCGGCTGTGAAGTTAATCCGCTCGACCAGGGTGCCGCTGTCTATCCACTCCTTACCAGTATGCCATCCCTCCACAGTGGGCGGGTTCAGCAGGTCCTGCCCCATATACCGCATCTCCAGGGCCAGAGCGTTGAGCCCAGGCTTGGGGATGTCGAAGTCCTGGACCAGGCGCATGGTGCCTACTACTGTCTCGGTAGGACTCTTCACCTTGGTGAAGCGGGAATTCTTGAAGGCGTCAGAGTTGAACAGGACTCGCAACATGGAGCGGATGTTGTAATTGGAGCGGAAATACTCATCCTCCAGTATCTTGATGGTCGCCATGTCCTGGGGAGGCGTGTCCTTCCACGCGGGCACCTGAACGTCGTCGGCTACAAAGAAGTTGTAGAGGTGACGCGCGATAAACCTGGCGGCGGAGGACTGCTTGGCGATGATTTCACAAATATCCTCGCCGTTGAAGTTCCCGGTCTCGCCCAGGAAGGTCTTTTCGCCGTCGTCATGGTCGGCGGGGTCGTAGATGAAGAATGCCTCGTACTTGCCATAGGGATACCGGGGGATGGAGTTGGTAACGGTCCAGCCGGTAAAAGCCCGGGCACACTCCTTCACGTCGTCCTCGGAGTAGTTGAAGTCCCCATCCATACCCACACCCATAGCGAACAGCTCCAGCAACTCACGGCCATAGTTCTCGTTGATGGCTCCCTTGTGGCTCATACAGTTGTCCAGATAGAAGACCATGGCGGGGTCTCGGGAAATCTCCAGCAGGAGGTCCCGGAAATTCCCCATGCCGGTGGTGCGGAACATATCAAGCTCTATCTGCTGCTGCCTGGGGTACTCGCATTTGGCGTGGCCGGTGCACAGGATGCCATGCCAGAAGAGCGCTACCTTCTCCTCCAGGGGGCGTTTGGTGTTAATCATGCGGTATGCCCACTCCTCCTGCTGCCCCTCCAGGCCACCCGCAGACACCCATTGGGTCTGATACCTGAGCATTATGTCTCGCTGCATGCCCGGCTGCGCTTCGGGATGCAGCAGTTCCTCTACCGTAGCCTCGTATCCCTTGGCAACCCTGGCTTCCAACTCCTCATTCGCCGCGCCAAACCCGGCCCGGCGCATCAGGTGGGCCATCAAAGCCATATCGTCTTTGTGTGCCATGCTTTGTCCTCCTTACAGTAATTCCTTCCGGTCTAGTCCCATATATATCTGATCGTCACCCGCCACACTCTGAAGGGTGCGGCATGAGCCCTTTAAGAAAGTCGGTAGGCTGCTCATTTATTCCCTCAGTCACACCTCCTTACTCTTATCTTAGACACAGGCATGAGGCGGCCAGCTTTACCCAGGTTTCCAAGGTAATAGATATAGCCAGCTTTTCTCAGGTTATAATGAGTCTTATAAAGAATTATATTCCTATCATCCTGAGTGTCAATGCTTTTGGCGACTAGAAACTTGCCGCCACCCTCTTGAGAGGAGAGAAGGACCCATCCTCTTCATAGAACAAGGACAGGTCCCTCAACCCCGGTCTCCTCAATTTTACGTTGGCAGGGCGCTAGTCCTCTATTTCGATGCGGGTCCTGTTGTAGGGGAAATCACCTCGCACTTCCACACCGGCCCGCTCTTCCTGGATGAGCCTCGCCTTGGTGGTGGGGTCGTCCCCCCAGCCCCGGTTCACCGCCTCCACAAGCTCCTGCTCCGTGATGTTCGCCAGATTCATGGGCACGTTTATCTCTCTGGCAAGCTGGGTTGCCAGTCCCACGTCCTTCCGCATAAGGCGGATGGCGAAGAAGCCCTTCTCCCAGTCGGGATCGAAGTCGCCCTTGAACCAGGACTCAGGCAGACCGTGAACACCACCGCCACCGCGCCCGTAAGCGCCGCGACGCACCGTCTCCCACAGCGGCTGAAGCTCCACCCCGGCCTTTACCCCAAGGGTGAACAACTCGGATATGGCCTGGCTGGTGACGGCGGATATGCAGTTGTGCACCAGCTTGCACACAGAGCCGGCCCCGATGGCGCCGCAGTAGACCACGTTGTCCCCTATGGCATCCAGCACCGGCTTGACCCTCTGGTAAACATCCTCATCTCCGCTGGTCATCACCGCCAGCCTGCCGCTGCGCGCTCCTATCACCCCACCGCTTACCGGAGCATCCAGCATCTGGACCCCCTTTTCCTTGAAGACCTCGTAAACCCTTCGCACCAGGGTAGGGGAGTTGCTGGTAAGGTCTATATAGACCGTCCCCGGCTTGGACCCCTCAAGGACTCCATCGTCGCCCAGGGTCACCGCCTCCATCTCTATGGGGCCGGGGACCGAGGTGAAGGTAATCTCACTCTGCTCCGCCGCCTGCCTGGGAGAGTCCGCCCACTGGGCGCCCTGCTCCAGCAATGGGGTGGCCCGCTCGCGGACCAGATCGTGGACGGTGAGGGAGTGCCCGGCCTTAATCAGGTTGTTAGCCATGCCGAAACCCATGTTCCCTACTCCGATAAAGCCTATGTTCATAGGAAGCCTCCTGAAATCAATTTACGTGGGTACATCCGCTTATATTTACTTTCGCCTGCGTCTTGAAACCTGACGGGTGGGATACATGTCAATAATCGGCCATCGCATGTATTGCCCTTTTGACTCAGCGGCCATCAGCTCTTCATGCACCTCGGGCGGCACCTCCCCATAGAGGTATGTCCGGCCGATATTGAAAAGGACCTCCAGCGTATGAGTCTCCGGGTCATAGCCCACCGCTCGAATCATGCTGGAATCTACAAATACCAGGTCCGCCATCATCTTACCCCTCAGCAGAAGAAATGCAAAGAGCGGGGAGAATTATAGCCCATATAGGCGGGCGCAATTGTCCCACAGTATCTTGCCCTTGGTCTTGCTGCTCAGCCCCTCTATAGCCAGGAATTCGTCGGTGGCGTGGGGATAGGCCGAGTCGGGATGGGGATAGTCGGTGGAGAAGACAATGTTGCCGTCGCCTAGCCGGTCCACCATATCCTCTGCCAGGTGTTCATCCGCATCCACAGAGATGAAGCATTGGCGATGGAAGTAGGTGGAGGGCCTCTCCGATAGCTGTACCGACTCCCCGGCCCCGAACTTCTCCCACTGGTCGTCCAGCCGGTACAGCCACCAGGGGAGCCAGCTGCAATTGCCCTCCAGAAAGGCGACCTTCATGTGGGGAAACCGGTCCAGCACCCCCCCAATCACCATGCTGCCCATAGTCATCATAAGCTCCAGGGAGAATACCGAGGCGTGGAGCAGGGTGCGGTAGCCGGGATGCCCTGGGAACCTTGCTCCCACGTAGTCCTTGGAGGCGGCCCCGGAGGTTCCGTGGAAGCAGGCGGGGACTCCCAGCCTCTGTATCTCCGCCCACAGGACATCGAAGTCCGGGTCGTGGACGTGCTTGCCTGCGATGGGCATGGGCAGCAGGACAACGCCCACGGCTCCCAGATGGGTCACTGCCCGATTGGCCTCCTGGGCGGCCAGGTTGGGGTCGTGCTGGGGAACGATGGCGGTGGCCTTGAGGCGGTCGGGGGCCTCGTTGCAGTAGTCGGCCACCCAATCGTTGAAGGCTTGGCAGAGGGCCAGGGAGTATTCAGGCTCAAGGGAGTCTATGGACACCAACATGCTGGCGCTGGTCCTGAACATCACCGAAACGTCAATGCCCTCAATATCCATAGCCCGCAAAGAGGAGGCGGGGTCGAACTGGGTGGCCCATCCCTCGCTCATCACCCCCTGGGAGCGGGTATCAAGCCGTTGGTTGGCCCTGAGGACCTCCTGGTCCACAGTCCAGGGGGGCACGGGCAGGCCGTCCACCACCCAGCCGGCGTAGTGGCCTGCTCCCTGGGCGGTGGCGACGGGCGCCCGGCCCTGGAATCTCCCATCCATGTACCTGTCGTAGAGGTCTGGAGGCTCCATGAGGTGAAGGTCGCTGTCCAGGATGCGGAACCCAGCCTTTGCCATAGACTCCTCCTTGATATTGCTCGCTGATATTGCCCGCTCTCGTTGCAGGGCCTTGCCATTTTACTGACAGGTTTACCCCTCTATTCACAGCCCATTATATCCTCAATGGGCAACGGGGTATCATTCAGGATAAGGGATACCGGCTTTGTCATGGTGCTGACGGCTAGGACATGGAAACCCAAGATGTTGCCCTCGTCGTCTATCTTGACCATCACCCGGTCATCCCGGGTCTCCGTGAAATCCCCAGGCTTGACCTCCCAGACCACCTCCAGGAAGTCTCCCGCTTTGTCATACCATATACTTACCTGTTTCTCGGCCATATCAGATCGCCCCCGATAATCTTACACGGCCCTGGGAGGCCATGTAAGGGGTGGAAATGGCGGCTGGCCCCCTACCGTCACTCCCGCGAAAGCGGGAGTCCACCGCCCCACCCCTGGATTCCGGCCTGCGCCGGAATGACGGTTAGGCACTTTGCTTACCCTATATAACCTTCTCTTCGGCCAGGTGCTTCAGCATCTCATCATCGTACCCCAGCCAGGAGCCGTATATCTCCTGGTTGTGCTCTCCCAGGCGCGGACCGGCATGGGATACGGCCCCCGGAGTGCTGCTGAACTTGGGCACGACGCCTACCATCCTGGTCCTCCCCAGTTCCGGGTCGTCAATCTCAAGGATGTCCTCCCGTGCTTGAAAGTGGGGGTCTTCCACAATCTGGGAGACATCATATACCGGGCCAACCACGCCGCCGGCGGGAATCAGGGTGTCCATTACTTCATCGAGGGTGCGGCTGCCTATCCACTCCTGGAGCACCCGGTTAAGCTCTTGCCGGTACTCCATCCTGGATAAGTTGTCCTTGAACCGCGGGTCGTCCAGCAGTTCCGGCATTCCAACGGCCTTGGCCAGGTCCTCCCAGGTGTTCTGGGAAGTGGCGGACAGGCCAAGCCAGCGCCCATCCCCGGTCCTGTACAGGCTTCTGGGGGCCGCATCGGTGAAGTCGTTGCCCACCCTTTCCCGCACAATCTTCAGCAGGTCGTAGATAGTGATATTGGGGATGCACATACGGAACAGCGGCTCCAGGAGGCTCACGTCCACCACCTGCCCCACGCCCCCACCCAGAACGTCCCTGTGGTAGAGGGCCATCATAGCAGACATGGCCCCGAAGGTGCCCGCCACCTCGTCGGCCATAGGCACGGCAGGGAGCAGGGGAGACGTGTCCTGGAAGCCGGTCATACCCACCAAGCCGCTCATACACTCGGCAATGGTGCCGAAACCCGGCCGGTCCTTGTAAGGCCCGGTCTGGCCGAAGCCGGAGAAACGGACCATGATGAGCCGGGGATTTACCTGGGTGAGGTCGTCGGGACCCAGGCCCCAGCGCTCCATGGTGCCGGGGCGGAAGCCTTCCACAAGCAGGTCCGCCCTGGACGCCAACTCCTTCAGGACCTGCTGGCCCTGGGGGAGCCGGAGGTCGAGGGTAATGGACTTCTTGTTTCGCGAGTGGACTTTCCACCAGAGGGATACCCCTTCAACAAAGGGTCCCCAATTGCGGAGGGGGTCGCCCCCACCCGTCCGCTCAACCTTGATGACCTCGGCCCCGAAATCCGCCAGCAGGCTGGTGGCGGTGCCTCCGGCCACGATGGTGGACAGGTCCAGGACTTTCAGGCCCTTGACCGGCCCGGCCTGTTGATACTCTTGCGTCATAGCTCCTGGACCCCCTTCCATACCCGTTCAATTGATGGTGAGCATGTCGGACCGCCGGAAAGAATTTCGCGTTCCATCAGCCTATGACCCCATTATCCATATCCATAACGTCATTGCCCAGTATCTCATCCACAGTTAGCGCCACGTCGGGGAAGGCTTGCATGTGCAGGCTCTCCCCACGCTCCACCATCGCCACCTCCCGGTAGCCGTCAGGGGATGGGCTGCGGTACACCTCGATGCGCTCCTCCTCCAAGTCTATCAGCCAGTACTCAGCTATCCCGTACCGAGCGTAGAGGGGCGCTTTTGTGTCCCTGTCGTAGTCCTGGGAAGTATCCGCGACCTCTATCAGCAACAACACATCTCCGGGCACGGGATGGGCGTTGGAATAATAGTCGGGCCGAGGGCGGAGGAGGGTGATGTCCGGCTCCGGCTCGGTACGCCCTCCCAGCCTGACTGGGTCCTGAACGCCTACTACCACCCGTCTTCCGAGCCTCACCGAGAATGTCCCGTTGAGACGTTTCACGCATCCCGCGTGACGGCTGCCAATAGCTGACACCTCTACTATCTCCCCTTCTATCAATTCCACCCGGTCATCCTCGTGAAGGATGCCAGCCTTAGCCATCTTGTAGTATTCCTCCACCGTGAACAATCGCCTGACAACCTGAGCAGCCATTATGCACTCCTTAGCCCATGACGTCATAGCCAAGAATCTCATCCACCGTCAATACCACGTCCGGGAAGGCTTGCATATGCAGGCTCTCCCCACGCTCCACCATCGCCACTTCCAGGTAGCCGCCAGGGGATGGGCTGCGGTACACCTCGATACGGTCCTCCTCCAAGTCAATTATCCAGTACTCGGCAATGCCATACCGGGCGTAGAGGGGCGCTTTTGTGTCCCTGTCGTAGTCTTGGGAAGTATCCGCGACCTCTATCAGCAACAACACCTCCTCGGGCACTGGATGGGCGTTGGAGTAGTAGTCGGGCCGGGGGGTTAGGAGGAGGATGTCCGGCTCCGGCTCGGTACGCCCCCCCAGCCTGACCGGGTTCTGAGCGCTTACGACTACCCATCCTCTAAGCCTCACCGAGAAAGTTCCAATGAGCCGGTTCACACATCCCGCGTGACGGCTGCCGATAGCTGACACCTCTACTATCTCCCCCTCTATCAATTCCACCCGGTCATCCTCGTGAAGGATGCCGGCCTTAGCCATCTTGTAGTATTCCTCCACCGTGAACAGTCGCCTGACAACCTGAGCAGCCATTCTGCGCCTCTTAACTTATGACTCATCCCGCCTTATCCATTGTGCGCCGAGGGTCAGGGCATGTCAACCTAGCCGGCTCATGCTTATTCCGGTCTTGAAAGAGCAGCGTCGTAAGGGTATTCTATCAGTGCCAAAGGCAGCGCCGGCCGGGGTTGGTATATGTTACGGCACCGGCCTTGTGCGGGAAATTGGGGCTGATTTCAGGAGGGAGGTAAGAAGATATGCCGTCTTTCAATGAGAGTATCAAGGTAAGCGGACAGGACATGGCACTGTATGCCAGCGTACCCGGCGGGTCTGGTCCCTTCCCCGCCGTCGTGGTTATCCATCACGGCGCGGGAGTGGACGAGTTTACCCGGACCATGTGCGACAGGCTGGCCGAAGAGGGCTATGCCGCCGTTGCGCCGGACCTGTTCCATCGGATAAGCGAGGAGATGTTAGCCGATGGTTCCCGGCGTATCCAGCACCTGAGCGACCCGGACATCGTTGCCGATGTAAATGCCACGGTGGACTTCCTGCGTAGCAACCGGGCCATCAACGGTGACAGCATAGGTGTCACAGGCTTCTGCATGGGGGGCAGGGTGACTTACCTGGCGGCAGTCAGCATCCCCCATTTCAAAGCGGCTGTGCCCTACTATGGGGGCAACATCATGGTGACTTGGGGCAATGCGGACAAGACCCCATTCGAGCTAAGCAGCGGGATTAACTGTCCCATCCTGTTCCACTTCGGCGAAATAGACCAGAACCCATCCCAGGAAGACATGGCCAAGTTCGACGCGGAACTGACCCGGCTGGGCAAAGAGCACCAATTCCATACCTACCCGGGAGCAGACCACGCCTTCATGGACTTCACCGGCCCCCGGCATCATAAAGAAGCAGCCGATACATCCTGGCCCAGGACACTGGAGTTCTTCTCCAAACACCTGAAAGGGGTAGCGGTAAGCTAGGTTCAGGCGGCGGGCCTCACGGAGAGGAGAATCTCCACGCTGACCTCTTCCGTCACCTGGACAAACCCGGAGATGTTCGGCGCTGTCATCTGGAAGTCTCCCCAGACAAAGCTGGTGCGGCCCAGGATGAAGATGACATCGCCGTCATCTCGTGCCTCGACGGTAAAGGTAACGGGCGCTTGAATGCCCCGGATCTCAAGCTGTCCTGTGATTTGAGTTGTGGCCTCCTCCCCGTCGCTGAACCCCGCCGGCAAGGGCAGGGCGTCGTCGAGGGTGAAGGTCGCTGTAGGATGGCCGGGGAACATCCGGGTGCGGATGTAGTTGTCCCGCCGGGACTGGTCGCTCGCCAATTGATGCAGGTCTATTTCGATCACCGAAGGCCGTCCGTCCAGGTGCACCTCGCCTGATAGGGCGTTGGTCCGCACCACCGCGTCGTTGGGGAGGGGAAGCCGTGCGAGTTTCTCTTCCACTGTGAACGTGGCTTCCGAGCCTTCGCCAACGACGAAGGTGACACCCTCGACCTGCCCAATCTCCCTCGGCCCGGGGGATGCAGTCATAGCGGTGGCCGTCGGCTCCGGCATGGCGGCGGTAGACGTCGCAGCAGGCACTGACTCTGGCATGGCGGTAGATGTCGAGACAGGCTCTGACTCCGGCATAGCGGTAGATGTTGCGGCGGCGGTTGGCTCCGGCGCGGCGGAGATGGGCGTTGCAGTAGCCGTCGGCTCCGGCGCGGCGGTGGTAGAGGTTGGTTCCGGGCTATCCGCCGACTCGCACCCCACCAGCAGCAGGATGGACAGAGCGGCCAGGCCCAGTACCCACAAAGCCCAGCGCGGACTTATATGCGCGGCTTTTCCCATAACAGCACCCCCTGATGTATTAGCTTAACCTTACGTCCAGTCCTCCGGGATGTTCAAGTACCCTGCCTATTCAATATCCGAAATATCCGAGGTCTGCCCAAGGGTTAGGGCATCCGACGGTATGGAGATGGTATGGAGATGCCGGCCCTGGGTGGAAGCTCCAGCCTGCCGCTTTCTTCATCGCCCTGTCCTGCCAGGCCGATACCTATGGCAAGGGCAACCACGACAGCCGCCGCCGGCAGCCACCTCAGCCGCACCAGGGAAGTGCGCGCCAGCAGGACGGTGAGCAGACCGGTCAGGAAAAAGACGATTGCCGCCAGAGGAAGCACGAAGGTGGTGAAGTTGTCCAGCTGGGTCTCGCCGCCCACTGCAACGAGGGCAGCCAGAGTGAAGCCTATAGACCAAATTAGGCTGAACCTAAGGATGGGTTCTCGATGGCGGGCGAAGATTCGCCAGACGACACCCGCAGCTATTCCCGCAAGCAGGGAGCCGACAACTACCGTGGCGCTGTTGAGCAGTATATCGTCGGGAGAACGCAGCGGGAGGGATACCAGGGCCGCTACAATTGCTGCTATGGAACCGGCAATTATGCCTGCAATCATCTGTCCTCACATACCGTGCGAAAGTCCTTAGTAGCTCATCTACATAGGGACAAACTTGTTGCCTCTTTAGATTAGCACAACTTTGGCGCAAAATCCGGGGCATAACCGTCATTCCGGCGCAGGCCGGAATCCGGGGGCAGGGTTGGGGGTGACTTCGCAGTAACTCCGACATTGCGGGACCCTGGATTCCCGCTTTCGCGGGAATGACGGAATGGGCGTCGCCTGTCTTTACGGTGCTGGTTGCTGGCTATTTTCATAATAATTGCCCATGCCCCTTGCGGACCACATACGACGATGAAAATCGTACAGCCTCTCCACCGTCACTCCCGCGAAAGCTGGAGTCCACACCCAACCCCTGGATTCCGGCCTGCGCCGGAATGACGGTGGGCGGGGGGATGCCAGGGCGAAAAACGGGGTGTGGTGAAGGGCCTGAATCCTCCATTTTTATGGACATGCCGAGTTGGGGCGGGAATGAGTCCCCAAGTCTGAACAGGTTAAGGGCGCGGCTTAGAGGTACTTGTAAGCCGGAATAGGGGATATAATAAATGTGGGTACAGCACCAATGGGATGGCCGGCAGGTTCTTGCCAATATCTATTGAGGCCGCCGGCCCGGACTAATGGACCGGGAGGGAGTCATGGCTATAGCCGATTTTGCCAGGACACATTTATCAGGACTCGGCGGGCGGGTGATAGAGAGCCACGCGGATACCACCGGCCCGGAGTTCGTAGAGAACCGGGAGTCTATGTTGCGTCTTCTGGCAGAGCTTAGGGAGAATATGGATGCGGCGCAACGGGGAGGCTCTGAGCGGGACATTGAAAGGCACAAGTCCCGGGGAAAGCTAACTGCCAGGGAGCGCATCCACTACCTCATAGACCCTGATACTCCCTTCCTGGAGCTAAGCCCCCTGGCAGCCTGGGGCATGTACGACAATGACGCTCCCTCGGCGGGAATGGCGACGGGCATCGGCTCCATCCGCGGCCAGGAATGTGTCATTGTCGCCAACGACGCCACGGTGAAGGCGGGCACCTACTATCCCATGACGGTCAAGAAGCACCTGCGCGCCCAGGAAATAGCCCAGGAAAACCGGCTGCCCTGCATATACCTGGTGGACTCGGGGGGCGCTTTTCTTCCCCTCCAGAGCGAGGTTTTTCCCGACAAAGAGCATTTCGGGCGGATTTTCTACAACCAGGCGGTTATGTCATCTCTGGGAATCCCTCAGATAGCGGTGGTGATGGGGTCCTGCACCGCCGGCGGTGCCTACGTGCCCGCCATGTCCGACGAGACGGTGATAGTGAAGGGGACAGGCACCATTTTCATAGGCGGCCCTCCCCTGGTCAAGGCCGCCACAGGCGAGGAGGTGACTGCCGAGGAATTGGGGGGCGCCGATGTCCACACCCGGATGTCCGGGGTCGCCGACCACTACGCCCTCAACGACGAGGACGCCTTGTCCATAGCCAGGGACATCGCCGCCAATCTCCATCGCCGGAAGGACCCTCCCTGGGACATAACCCCACCGAGGCCGCCCCTGTACGACCCGGAAGAGATATACGGCCTGGTCCCCTCAGACCTGCGGCGGCCCATAGATGCCAGGGAGATAATCGCCAGGATAGTGGACGGCTCCGAGTTTCACGAGTTCAAAGCCCTCTATGGCGAGACCCTGGTATGCGGGTTCTCTCGAATCATGGGCTACCCTGTGGGCATCCTTGCAAACAATGGAATCCTCTTCTCCGAGTCTGCCCTGAAGGGCGCCCACTTCATAGAGCTATGCTGCCAGAGGCGGATACCCCTGGTATTCCTCCAGAACATCACCGGCTTCATGGTGGGCAAGGAGTACGAGAACAGGGGCCTCGCCAAAGACGGCGCCAAGCTGGTGACTGCCGTATCCACCGCCCAGGTGCCCAAGTTTACCGTAATAGTCGGCGGCTCCTTTGGGGCCGGAAACTACGGAATGTGTGGGAGGGCCTACGCTCCCAGGCAGCTATGGATGTGGCCCAACAGCCGGATCTCGGTAATGGGTGGGCGAGAGGCGGCAAACGTGCTCCTCACCGTGCGGCTGGACAATCTGCGACGGCGGGGACAGGATATGGCCCCCGAGGAGCAGGAGCAGTTCACCGGGCCAATCGTCCAGGGCTACGAGGAGGAGGGCAATCCCTATTACAGCACTGCCCGGCTATGGGACGATGGCATCATAGACCCGGCGGACACCCGCATGGTCCTGGCCCTGGGAATATCCGCATCGCTAAACGCCCCCATACCAGAGACCCGCTTCGGGGTATTCAGGATGTGAATGAGTAATTGTTCAGACACGATGAGTCGTGAGCGCCGACTCACCGTCATAGGACTTACGCAGTTAGCTATGAAATCTCATTGGACAATGGGTCGGTCCAGATACGAAATTGCCTTCAAGTGCGTAACTCCTACGTCATTCCGGCGAAGGCCGGAATCCAGGGGCAGGGGGTGGGGGACTTCGCAGCGGCTTCGACATTGCTGGACCCTGGATTGTCGCTTTCGCGGGAATTGCTCATGGCCTTGCCAAGGCCAAGTAAGAGGATGAAAATGACGGCAGCCTCTCTACCGTCATTCCGGCGTAGGCCGGAATCCAGGGGTGGGGGTGGGTGGCTTTTGCAGCGACTGCGACATTGCGGGACCCTGGATTCCCGCTTTCGCGGGAATTGCCCATGGCCTCGCCAAGGCCAAGTAATGATGGTGCTGCCTATTTTCATGGTAATTACCCATGGCCTTGCCAAGGCCACATACGCGGATGAAAATGGCGGGCAGCACCAGACCAAGTAGTCCCTTCCCCCTTCGACGGGGGAAGGTTAGGATGGGGGTGATGCCCCCGGCGAGGGAAACGCCCCCCCACCTCAATCCTCCCCCGCAAGGGGGGAGGAGGTTGATTTTCATAATAATGACGGGTTGGAGGCTGGCTATTTTCATAATACTGACGGGTTGGGGCCGGAATAAGCCCTCAAGTCTGGACAGTTACGTGAATGGCGAAGGGATAACGGCCAGTGGGAGGTCTCATGTTCACCAAGATACTGATAGCCAACCGGGGTGAGATCGCAGTCAGGGTAATGCGGACCTGCCGGGAATTGGGGATTACCGCTGTGGCGGTGTACTCCGACGCCGACCGGGACGCCCTCCACGTCCGGCTGGCGGATGAGGCCCACTACATTGGCCCGTCGCCCGCCGCCGAGAGCTATCTGAGCATTGACAACCTGGTCAGGGCGGCCCTGATTTCAGGCGCCCAGGCTGTACACCCCGGCTACGGCTTCCTGGCCGAGAATCCCGGCTTTGCCGATGCCTGCCTGCAAGCCGGGCTGAGGTTCATTGGGCCCGGCCCCGATGCCATAAGACGCCTTGGCAACAAGGTCCTTGCCAAGCAGCTTGCGGAGGCTGTGAATGTGCCTGTCATACCCGGTTACTACCTCGGCGACGAGCCTGGGGAAGATGAGGCGGCCACCCTCCGTCAAGCCGACAGCCTGGGCTACCCCCTCATCATCAAAGCCGCTGCCGGAGGGGGAGGCCGGGGAATGAGGCTGGTACAACAGGAGTCGGGACTTATGGAGGCCCTGGCAGCGTCCCGGCGGGAGGTGAGGGCCGCCTTTGGCGATGACACCCTCTTCCTGGAGAGGTACGTGGAGAGGGCCAGGCACGTGGAGGTCCAGGTCATCGGCGACTCTATGGGACATGTCATATACCTGGGCGAGAGGGAATGTTCCCTGCAAAGACGAAACCAGAAGGTGGTGGAAGAGGCCCCGGCCCCCGGTGTGGATGCCGGGCTTCGCCGGAGGATGGGAGAGGCGGCAGTAGCCCTGGCGAGAGCCGGCGGGTACACCAACGCAGGCACAGTGGAGTTCCTTCTGGATGAAGACGGCAATTTCTATTTCCTGGAGATGAATACCCGCCTTCAGGTGGAGCACCCTGTAACCGAGATGGTTACAGGGCTGGACCTGGTGAGGCTACAGCTTATAGTGGCCGACGGGCAGCCGCTGCCCATTGCCCAGGACGACGTGACCCTGAGGGGTCATGCCGTAGAGGCCCGGCTGTACGCAGAAGACCCGGCCCAGGGCTATCTGCCCCAGACGGGCAGCCTGATACGCTTCGGTCCTCCGGCAGCCCCCGGAGTCCGAAACGACGTGGGCGTGTACGAAGGCGCCCAGGTCTCACCCTACTACGACCCCATGCTCGCCAAGCTCATCGTCTACGGCCAGGATAGAGACGCGGCCGTGGACCGGCTCAGGCTCGCCCTGAACGACTACGTGGTCATGGGGGTGAAGACCAACCTGGACCTGCTGAAGGCTATCGCCCAGGATGACCGGTTCCGGGCAGGGCGCACCACAACCCAGTTTATCGCGGAGAACTTGGAGCCCGGCCTGGCCGCCACCCCTGAGATTCCCGCCGACGCAGTGATGGCTGCCGCCGCCTGCCAATTGGAAATGCAGGGCCTCTTGGACCGCGAGTCCGATATACTATCATCCGCCACACTATCGGAAGGCGGTTATGACCCCTGGAGAGGCGGCGGCAGATGGCGACTGGGGAAGTGGAGTATAGAATTTTCCTATCAGTCCCACGGGCAGGTTTTTCAAGCAACGGCAACCCGCAGGTCCGGTACGAGTCTTTGGGAAATCAGCGCGGGGGATGAGTTGTTCCTGGTTGACATCAACCGGGAGCGGGATGGCAAGATAGCCATACGCCAAGGCGATGTTACAGATAAAGTGAGCGATGGGGGAGGGGTCGGGAGTGAAGGGAGCATCACAGACTATGCCGAGGCCCGGTCCCATGAGGGGGTCATCCACCTCTTTTGGAAAAGCAGGGACTACCTGCTGGAGGAGCGCCGGGCCCGTGCAGCGGGGTCTCAAGGCTATGGAGACTCTCAGGAGGCTGCCCAGGGGTCCGGCACCATCACTGCCCCAATACCGGGCAAGGTGGTGGAGGTGAGGGTAAGAAGGGGGGACAGGGTATCAGCACATCAGACCCTTGTGGTGCTGGAAGCCATGAAGATGGAGCACCTGGTAGCGGCGCCTTACGGGGCGGTGGTTGGGCGCATACACCCCCGCCTGGGGGATGAGGTAGCCAGAGGCGCTCCATTGATTGAGCTTGAGGCTCCTTAACCTGGGTATCGGGGTGAGGAACGCAGCGTGACTCTAGTCGTCCTTGCCGCCGCCTGGATTGCCGGACTCCTCATTGGACTGGAGATGGGGCTGGAGATGGACGTTTATCTTCCGGCCCTGGTTGCCCTATCCCTGGCAGCCCTGCTTCTGGCTTGCCTGTTCCGGCTCCGCAGGCTCCCTGCATTAGCGCCCGTCCTGGCGCTGGCAGCCCTTGCGGGACTTCTCAGGGTAGAAGCTGTGGGTGAGCAGGCGGGACTGAGTCCGCTGGATAGCTTCCAGCCTGTCAAAGTGCGCGGACTCATCACCAGCGACCCGGAGGTGTCCGGCCCCGGCGTGGAGTTCGTCTTATCCGTTGATGCCGTGGACGTGGGCGAGGGATGGCTCTCAGACAAAGGCAGGGTCTTGGTATTTGCCAGACCCACCTGGGAGATGGTCGAGGCCAGGGAAGAGCCATATTTCCGCTATGGCGATACCCTGGAGCTTACAGGCAGGCTGGAGGAGCCGCCATTCCTGGGAGATTTCGATTACCCAGCTTATCTGGCGGCCCAGGGTATTCACCATACCATGCCGTTTCCCGCAGAGGTCTATCTGGTAGATGAGGGTGGAGGCAGCGCCCTCCGGGGCCTCATCTACGGGCTGAGGCGCAGGGTATCCGAAAGCATTGACAGCGCCCTCCCCGAACCCCATGCGTCCCTGGCCCAGGCCCTTCTCCTTGGGCTGAGGGGCCGGATGCCCCAGGAGATTACCGAGGACTTCAGGTCAACGGGAACGTCTCATCTGCTGGCAATCTCAGGTCTCCACGTAGGAGTCCTGCTGGCCGTGAGCCTGGGGGCAAGCGTCTGGTTGGTGGGACGGAGGAGGCAGCTATACCTTGCGCTGCCCCTGGGTGCCATCTGGCTCTATGCCCTGGTCAGCGGGCTATCCCCGTCGGTGGAGAGGGCGGCCATCATGGGCAGCATTTACCTTCTAGCCCTGGCTATTGGCAGGCCCAGGAGTATCCTTCCTGCCCTGGGACTGGCGGCGGCAGTAATGGCAGCCATAGAGCCTCAGATTCTCAGGCAGGTATCCTTTCAGCTTAGTTTCACCGCCGTCGCGGGCATAGCCCTGCTTACGCATCGGGTCAATACGGGGGTTACTACGGGCAGCCCGGCCTGGTGGGAAGGTTTTCCTCTCTTTACCTCAGACGGCGGTGGATGGCGAAAGGGTCTTTTGAGGGCCTTGCTGCTAGTGGTGGCTGTTTCTGTGGCGGCTACCCTGGCTACCCTGCCCCTGATAGCATTTAACTTCCACCGCATCCCTACTCTGGGAATCCCAGCTACGGTCATGGCGCTGCCCGCGTTGCCCTTTCTTCTCATTACCTCTGCCATATCAGCCATATTTGACATGGTCCATCCTCAGGTGGGACAGGCAGTTGGCTGGTCTGCCTGGGTGTTCCTGGAGTATATCCTCCAGATAGTCCGCCTCTTCGCCCAGGTGCCGGGAAGCGCCGTATCCGTCCCCTCCTTCAACAGCATCCTGGTGTGGGCCTACTATACAGCCTTCGCCCTGCTGGTCCTGGTGCCCGGTGGCCCCGGCAAGCTCCGGCAACTGGTTAGGGGTCTGGCAGCAGGCAGCCGGGCCGGGGAGCAGGCCAGTGAGAGCGATGATATTGCCCTGGGGAATAGGACTCAGGATGGCGGGAGGCTGCCGGTAAAGGGGACATATCTGGTTGCCGGTGTGGGCCTGGCGGTTTTCACCGGCCTCCTCTGGTCCTATATAGCCGCCGGCCCAGACGGGAAGCTCCACGTGCACTTCCTGGACGTGGGCCAGGGTGACAGCATACTGATCGTCACTCCCGAGGGAAGGCAGGTGTTGGTGGATGGAGGGCCAGGGGAGATTGAGGCTGTGGGGGCTGTGGGCAGCAGGCTGCCCTTCATGGACAGAGACCTGGATATGGTTGTGGCTACCCACCCCGATGAGGACCACTTTCGGGGGCTGATAGAGGTGTTGGACAGGTATAGAGTGGATGCGGTGCTGGAGAGCAGCACGGTTTCCACGAGCCCTTTGTACCAGGGATGGCGGAAGGTCCTGGAGGATAGGCAGCCTCAGCGTATTGTGGCCGTCATGGGTCAGACTATAGCCCTGGATGGCTCCACGCGGCTGGAGGTGCTAAATCCGCCGGCGCGTCCTATCCGGGGCGTCGGGTCCGACTCCAACAATAACGGGGTGGTCTTGCGGCTGGTATATGATGAAGTGAGCTTCCTGCTGACTGCCGATATTGAGGCGGAGGTGGAGGAGCGCCTGGTCCGGGAAGGCTACGCCCTTGAAAGCACCGTCCTCAAGGTATCCCATCACGGCAGCAGGTCTTCCACAACCCCACAGTTCCTGGCGGCGGTAAGCCCAAGGGCCGCCGTCGTATCCGCCGGCGCTGACAACCCCTACGGCCATCCCCATCCCGAAGTAATGGGCAGGCTCAAGGCCACGTTGGGAGAGGAGATGGTATATCTCACCGCAGAGCAGGGGGACATAGAGTTCATCACCGATGGCAAAAGGCTGTGGATAAAGGAGGGCGGCAAATAAGAGTCTTGTGAAGCAGGGCACTCCGACCGACGGGATGGGGAGCGCCTTCTTCACCAAGCGCTTTTGTTATCAGCGCCCTTGTCAGAATTGTTACCATTCGATATAGTGGACGGGTCACAATCACATCCAGTCTTCTTCTGCTCTGAAAGCTATTCAAGCAAATTGCACGATGATAACTATACGCCAATAAGGCCGAGAGAGTCCGTCTGGAGCATACCTCATAGCTGGAGAGCGGCCTACTTTTTCCTGTTCAGCATCCAGACCCTAACCGGAGTAGGTCTGCTATCATGGTATGAAGTCACCCTGAGTGATAACAATGCTATCCAGAACTTCTTGTCCATCATTGCGGGCGCGGCCCAAATTGGTGTAGGATCAGCCGCAAATACCATTGCCATAATGGAGGTGATACAATACATCATGGTCACTGTAAGATACCTGGAAGACAGACTCGTTAAACCCCAGAGGGAGAGATTACGCTCTGAAGGGCGTACCGAAGGCCGTGCCCAAGTCCAGGAAATGTGGGAAGCCTGGAACCGGCGCCGCATGGAGGCGGAAGCCAAAGGAGAACCCTTTGACGACCCCCCGCCAAAGCTCAATGATAGCGATGAAACCTAGAGACCGTCACGGAGGTCGTAACTACATTTAGTCCAGCCCACCGGGGTTGGGGCACGTTGGGGAGACACTAGACACCCCAGCCTTGGATACAGCTACCCTACTACCAAAGGAGGGTTGCTATCCCCCAGGAAGCAACGCCTATTATCAACCCCAGGGTGGCAGATAATAGAATCCACCAGATAGACCTGGCCCTGCTTCTGGAAAGCATGGCCTTCCTCATCAGGACACGGGATATATTATATGTCCCCCAGAACATCAAGGGTATGCCCAGGATAGGTCTGATTACTTCAACCGGTCCCAGTCCTGTGTTGTCCAAAATCGTTATCGTTAGTCCCACTAATCCTAAGGTGCAGCCAATGATAGAGACCACAACGCTCCACACAATGGTCCTAACATCCCGGCGGAACCCTCGACGGCGTTCTTGGCGTACTCTTTCCCGGAAATCTTCAGCGCTCTCAAAGTCTCCTGTAAAGCCGCCGTTGCTGCCAACCCCGGTATAGCTGAAGCCGAGGTCGTACCGGGCCCGCTTCATAGGGTCTATCAGTACATGATAGGCTTCATTTGCCTCTTTGAACTTTTCTTCAGCGTCCGGGCCTCTGTTTCTATCGGGATGGTATGCCATGGCTTTTTTCAGGAAGGCCCTTCTGATCTCTTCACCCGACGCTCTCCTGGCAATCTCCAGGACTTCGTAGTAGTCCCTCTTCAACATGAATCTTCACCCAAAATGTGTAACGTGATAACCCCACTATACCACCACAGACACATCTAAGGACTCCCTGGATTCCCTGCTATTATTATACGACGGTTTTGCCAAGAAAATGGATAACCCACGCCCCGTCATTGATGTGAAAATAATCGGCGCTTAGCCCCGTCATTACCATGAAAATAGGCACCCACCAGCACCGTCATTCCCGCTTTCGCGGGAATCCAGGGTCTCGCGACGTAGGCGGCCATTGCGAGTCACCCACCCCTCACCCCTGGATTCCGGCCTGCGCCGGAATGACGGTGGGCATCTTTTTGCATTATGGTGACGGTGGGGCGGGCTGTGGCCTCATTGCTGCTGCTGTTGCTGCTGCATGAACCTGCGGTACATCTCATCTTCAGACAGGGGTTCTCGCCTGAACCATTGCTCATCAATGGCGTCATTAAACACCTTGATGCTTTCGAGTATCGAGGACATAAGCCGGTGGGTCTCTTCCGGGGAGTGGGGAAGGTTGTCTCTCCGTTCCATTCCCAGCACGATTTCGGAGATAGCCCTGATTAGCTCCAAGGGGCAGACCTGGGTGGCGTTGTCCCTGGCCTTGGTGAGGCAGTAATACACCGACGAAGGATTGTGGTCTCGAATCAAGTCGGAGAGGACCCGGGGGCCTTGGTCCAAGCTAATCCCCCATGCCGCCGCCGTGGCATCCAGAGAGTGTGTCATCACATCTTGATCGTTTCCGTGATGGATTCCCGCTATGGCCGCCGCGTCCACCGCCCTGGCAATGTTTTCCGCCCTTTCCAGCCAACGCCCCAGCCAGATAAGGTTGTATGTCCTTGAGTCTGTGAACCAATGCTTCCCGTCAAGAGGAAGAGACCTGGGGTCTTTCACCCTCTTACTCCTCGTCGGGACTTACCCCGGTGATTGCCAGAGCATCCCCTATTGAAATGTCGTGGTTGCCAAATTCGACCTGGGCATGGATAAGGGCCAGTCGTCCCGACCCACCGGAGACGAAAGAGCCTTTTACGGGAGAAACGTCGGTATAGTCCCTGCCCACGGCTATTTTCAAGTAGTCCGTCCCCAGGTCCACTATCCGCCCTTTTGTGGGGTCGGCGGGGAGCCAGCCGAGGGAGGGATGGGCGAACTCAATCCATGCGTGGGTATCCCCGTATTGCCTGGTGAGGAAGCCGCTAACGTATCGGCAGGGAACCTGGGACGCCCTGAGCAGGGCCAGCGCTATGTGGGTCTTGTCCTGGCATACGCCTTTGCCCAGGGCCAGCACGTCGTCGGCCGTGGTGGCGGTTGACGTTACCCCCGGAACATATTCAATCTTTTCATAGACCCAGAGCACGATGTTCATGGCGATGTCGAGGATTCGGGTACTGGCGCCGGTAATGCTGCCGGCAAGCTCCACGAAGGAATAGGGATTGACCAGGGGGGAGAGGTCCAGGAACTCCTCCATCTCTTCGTTTATGTCCAGTTCGTCGACATACCCGTCCTGCACGGGGCCGGCCCAGGGGGTCAGGTCCACCTGGCCCACGGTGGCAATGACCATCTCCCGGTGGGGCGCGACAATGCGCACCCTGTTGACCATATTCCCAAACCGGTCCTGGAACTCTACCCGGCTCCCCTCGGGCCTGGAGGCAAGCTGATAGCCCCTGAGCATCTGATGAGGCTCAGAGAAAGGGGTAATCTGAAGGTAGTTGTCGTTTTCCAGCACCAGGTCGGAGTACTCGTACTTGGTCACGTACAGGTAGTCTATGGGTATTGGTCCGTTAGCTACATCACTGCCCAGGTTGGCTTGCATAACCCACCAGACGAGTTATTTGTAATCCTGCTCCCCGGCAGGGCCACGCGGGTCAGCCCTCCGGGGAACACTGTGATTTTACCATTTCCGTCTCGGACGGCGTAAACCCTCAGATCAACGTAGGCTTCCCTGAAACTTCTGCGCTCTTCGTCCATAACCAGGTGCTTTGAGAAGTCCAGGGTCTCCTGGGCGATGAAGGCGTCGGGCTGCTCCACCAGCTGCTGGGTCAGCCGGGTATGGTAGGCAGGGTCCATATCGGGGATTATGAAGGTGCCCAGTCCGCCATAGCCGTCCCGGGTCTTCAGCACCAGTTCATTAATCCGTTGGACGACCATTCTCCTATTGGAGGCGCTGCGCACGTCGTAGCTCTTTGCCTGGAGAAGGATGGGGTCCTCTCCCAGATAAGCCCTAATCATATCCGGCACCCAGAGAAAGACCAGCTTGTCATCGGCGGCCCCGGTCCCCAGGGCATTGACCAGCGCCACCTTGCCCTGGCGGTAGGCATCCGTCAGGCCCGGAACGAATAGCTCCATGTCCTCCACCCGCCGGTAAATCACGTCCACCTCAAAGTCCTGGTCCATGATACGGCCCCACACCCGGCCGTTGGGTCCCACGTAGAGGTCCGAGACTTCCACAAGGGGAATATTCATCAATTCGGACAGATACCTGTGCTCGAAAAATGCCGAGCCATATTTGCTGTCGGTGAGAAGCACGCAGGCGGGGGTGTCCGTGTCGCACAGAGAGGCGAATAGCTCCAGATAGGTCGAACCGACCTCGTAGGGGGATATTCTATAAGCCTGCACCAACTCCGGCAGCGCATCAGCGACAATCTCAAGGCATTTCATCTGGTAGGCGATACCGGAAGGGACCCGGAGGTTGTCTTCCAACACCACATGCTCGCCATCTCCAAGGTGCACCAGGTCCACCCCGTAGATATGTATGTAAGCGTCTTTACTGGGGTGCACCCCGTGGAGGTCTGGATGGTAATACCTGGCTGTGTTGACCACGTCGGAAGGGATTACCTCCTGCTGTCCGTTGTATAGCTCCGCCAGGAAAGTATTCAAGGCGCTGAGCCTCTGTTCGACCCCGGCGGAGACCATTTGCCAATGTTCCCAGGGTATGAGCCTTGGCAGCCAGTCTGTGGGAGTGGGCCGAAACTGGTATGGGTCCACCATGAAGGTGAATCCGTCGAGGGCGACCTTCCCCTTGGCCCGTTCCCACCGGGCCAGGAGCTCCTCCTCTCCCAACCCCTCCAACACGTCCATCATCGGACGGTACAGTGACCGGGGAGAGGAGCCTGCATCCAGCACCTCGTTGTTCAGGGTCACATCATCCGGGAGAAGCATATCGCCTCCGTCGCAAAAATCTTTTATATGGGAAACTCAGCGCCGGGGCGCCGGTCGCCCGTATCCCCCCGCCCCTGTCAACTCTCCCTCTCGCACCACAAACTCCCCTCTGACCAGGGTAGAAACGGGCTGCCCCCGGGTCTGCCAGCCTTCGTAGAGGGTGTAATCGGAGATGGAATGCTGGTCCCCGGCGGTGATGGTGACTGTCCTGAAGGGGTCGAAGAGCACCAGGTCCGCATCCTTCCCTACGGCAATCTCTCCCTTGGTGGGGCAAGAGAAGAGCCTCGCCGGGGCGCTGGCAAGGAGGCGCATAAGGTGCCCCAGGGACACACGCCCCTTGGCAACACCCTCGCTGTAGAGCACCGACAGCATGGTCTCCAGCCCGGCTGCTCCGAAGGGGGAAAGCCAGAACTGGTCGTTGCCGGGGGCCTTGGTGGAGCTGCGGAAGGCGGCGTGGTCGGTGCCTATGGCCTGGAGGGTGCCATCGGTGACAGCGCCCCACAGGGCCTCGTTGTCGTCTCTGCGGCGGAGGGGAGGGCACATAATCCCCTGGGCATGGGTCCTCTCATACTCCTCATCGGTGAGGGTAAGGTAGTGGGGGCAGGTCTCACCAAGGGCCCGGATACCCATGCCCCTGGCTTTTCTGATGAGGTCGGCGCCTGCGCCGGTGGTGACGTGGACAAAGTAGAGCCGGGCCCGGGCTTCCCGGGCGAGGATAAGGGCTGTGGCGATGGCCGTCTCCTCGCTATAGTGGGGGTGGGCCTGGGGGAAAAACCTGGGATGGGTACAGCCACGCTCTTTGAAGTCTTTGAGGTAGTAGTTGATGGCTGAGGGGTCTTCCGCATGGATGAGCCCCGTACCGCCGACCTCCCCCAGGGCCTTCAAGCTCTCGTAGATGAAGCCGTTGGAGACCCCAAAGTCATAGGCCATGAAAAATTTGAAGGAGTTGGTGAGTCCCTCCCGGCACAGCCTTCTAATATCCTCGATGGTCTCTAAGTTCTCCTGGGTGACGGCGCAGTGGAAGGTAAAGTCCACGTAGGACTGCTTCCGGGCCGCTTCGGTCTTCTCACGAAAAGCATCCGAGGGCAGCTTTTCCGGCTCCTGGAAGGTGAAGTCAATCATGGTGGTGACTCCGCCGAAGGCCGCCGCCTGGGAGCCGGTGTCGAAGTCGTCCTCGGAGAAGACGGAGGCGAGGTGTACGTGGGGGTCCACTACTCCGGGCAGGACCAGAAGGCCCCCAGCGTCAACGGTCTCCCTGGGGGAGAAGGATAGAGGGGAGCCAAGGCCGACAATACGCCCGTCGGAGATGCCGACGGCGGCATCAACCAGCCTATCGCCCACCAGGACAGACCCGTTTGCAATCATGCGGTCCACGCCAAAGGCCATCCCTGGATACCTCCTTGATGATAGTTGACAATAAATTCCAAGGTCACATAAGGGGATGGGGATGAAGGGCAGCCACCGCACCGTCATTCCTATAAAAATAGGCATCCCCCAAGCTGGAATCCCAGCCCCCCATCCCTGGATTCCCGCTTTCGCGGGAATGACGGTGGGGATGCCGTACCATTTTCATCTTCGTATGTGGCCCGCAAGGCCATGGGGAATTATTATGAAAATAGGGTTTTCATCCTCGTATGTGGCCCGCAGGGGCATGGGCAATTACCATGAAAACAGGCCATTTTCATGCCCTTACATGACCTTCACAAGGTCATGGGCAATTCCGGCTTTCGCCGGAATGACGGATGGGGAGACCCCTGGAATCCGGTCTGTGCTGGAATGATGGTGGAGGATGCCGCAACCTTGAGGGTGCGGTGGGGAAACCCGCGCAGGCTATTTTAATATTAACGACGGGCTGAATGGACTGGATAGGCAGATGGCCTTTCTAAGAGCCCACCAAAATTACTGAACGGCACCGTCGGGCCGGCGGTGCCGTTCAGCCACAGCCATCCGTTGCCAGGGTTGGGGTTGGCTACTTCCTAATGATGTCGAACTGCTCGAACTGGCCGTTGACGATGGGGGCCGCCTCCACGCTCAGCCACTGCTCAAGGATAGGCGTGTAGCTGGAGCGGAAGTCGTTGGTGAAGTGGAGGTCGCCTTCCGACTGGTCCTTTTCCTCCAGGGAGGGGAACTCGCCATAGACGCCGCCCTTTATGCCGCTGCCTATCACGAAGGCCACCCCGCCGGAGCCGTGGTCGGTGCCGGAGCCGTTGTCCCGGATTCGCCGGCCAAACTCGGTGAATACCAGGATGATAGGCTCCTCCTCCCGGCCATGCTCCTTCACGTCATCCATGAAGTCACCGATGGCCGAGGAGACATCCTGCCAGAGCTTGGCGTGGGAGAGCAACTCTCCGCCGTGGGTGTCGAAGCTGCCGTGCTGGGTGTAGAAAATCCTCGTTCCCAAGTCGGCGAACATCACCTGGGCCACGCCCTTCAGGCTTTGGGCTATGGGGCTGTCGCCATACTCCACCCCGGAGGAGTAGGTCTCAGGGGCAGTCCTGAGAATGTCGGCGCCCTTGAGGACGTTGGCGCCCGTCTGTCCCAGGACCTGGGCCATGGCGTCCTTACCCTCGCTTACTCCATACATGAGGGAGAAGGCTTCCAGAGCGTATTGCCTCATGTACTCGTCCTGCATGTCCGGGAACAGGCCGTAGGTCTCCAGGTTGCCCACCGAGGCCACCGGGACCCCCTTGCACGCCATAGCCCTGGGGAGGCCGCGGCCAAAGCTCACGCCCGTCAGCACGTTTTCGCTGTTGGGGTCAAGGGCCTTTATTGCGCTGCCCAGCCATCCCGCCGCGCCGACCTTGTCGGGCTGAGCGGTGTGCCACACGTCCATGGAGCGGAAATGGGACCTGTTGGGGTTGGGATAGCCCACGCCGGTTATTACGGCTACCTTGCCCTCGTCCCATAACTGTTTGACGGGACCCATACTGGGGTTAAAGCCCAGTTCGTTGTTAATCTTGAGGACTTCTTCCTGGGGTATCCCTATGCTGGGGCGGAAATCGTAGTAAAGGCCGTTGCTGTAGGGTATGACGGTGTTGAGGGCATCATTCCCGCCGCTAAGCTGCAACACTACCAGGGACCGTTTCTTGCTGTCCGATGCCATTGCAATCTCCTTCCTTTGAGAGCGTTTTTGCCTATAGGACTCCTCGATTGTCGTCCTGTGCAGGGGCAGGTTTGAAACCTGCCCCTACTTTCTTTCAAGAGCGCCGCTTGTAGATTTGAATCCTGTGGCGGTTGCTCTCGGTAACGTAAAGCCTGCCTTCGTCGTCCAGCTTCACCGAGACGGGCGCCCAGAAATACCTCTCGACATGGGACGACTCTTCATAAGGGTCTTCATCAACCACGCCCGGGACCGGTCCCAGGTCCGCGTTGGCCCGCGCCCCGGCCTCCTCCAGGTTGATGCTCAGGAACTCCTCCGCCCACTTGGAGTCGGTGGCCTCGCCCCTGAGCTTCAGGACGAACCCGCCTTCGGGGTCGAGCACCTGGACTCTCTCATTTCCCCAGTCGGCCACGTACATATAGCCCTCTGCGTCCACCGCGACGCTGGCGGGCCGGTGGAACTCTCCATCACCGCGCCCGGAGGAGCCATACTTAGCCAGGAACTTCCCGTCGGGGGAGAACTTCTGGATGCGGTCGTTCCGCCAGTCGGCCACGTACACGTCCCCCTGGGCATCCAGGGCAATCCCCCAGGGGAGGTTGAACTGTCCATCGCCAGCGCCCTCGGAGCCGAACCCCAAGAGGAACCGCCCGTCCCAGGTGAACTTCTGCACCCGGTTGTTGTGCTGGTCCACGACGTATAGATTGTCTTCGCTGTCGAGGGCCATACCCGAAGGCCCGTCAAGCTCGCCGGGGCCGGAGCCCCTGACCCCCCACTTCGCCAGAAAGCCGCCGGAGGAGTCATAAACTGTAATCCGGTGGTTCTGCTCGTCGCTGACATAGACCCGGCCCTGGCTGTCCATGTTTACGGAGGTGGGCCAGATGAACTCGCCGTCACCGGCCCCAAAGGAGCCTATGCTGCCGAAGTATTGGCTTTCCAGGTTGCATATCACGACCCTGACGCCCCTGGTGTCCCCTTCGAGGCTGCGGTTCACCACGTATATACGGCCATCTTGGCCTATATGGGCGTCGTTGGGGTAGTAGAACCCTCGGCCTAACATGGTAGAGAGGCCGATGGTATGGCTATATTCCAGGAAATTGGCTTGGCGACTTGCTTGGCTGGTACTCATTTCCTCTCCTGCACCTCTACCTATGAGCGCTGGAATTCGGGGGCGGCTGCGGTCAGCTGGAGAATCTGGGCCACCTTCGTCCGGTCTTCATCGCTGTCGCTCAGGTCCAACCCGCCGCCCTGGGATGCGAACCTCACCAGAGCGTTGCGAGTATCCTGGGACACCGAGAAGGTCCCCAGCTGCTCAAGGCAGGTGTTTACCAAGCCCTCCGGCGATACGTCGTCCCGACTCTGGGATATGATGTTCTCGACGATAGCCCTGGTGCCGGGCTTGTTCAGGTCGCCCAACTGCTGGGTGACGAAGTTTATTCTTTCCGCCAGGGTCCCGGTGTCTATCCACTCGGTGCCCTGGTGCCAGCCCTCGACGGTGGGCGGGTTTATTAGCTGCTGCCCCATGAAAGTCATCTGGTTAGCCCTGTCGAGGATGTCCCTGCGGGGCTTCTCGAACTCGCCGGTCAACCGGAGCACCCCGGCCACCAGTTCCGCCGGACTCTTGACCTTCTCGTACCAGACGCTCTCGGACTTGAAGAAGTCGGATGTGAACAGCACCCTCAGCATGGCAGAGATGTCGTAGTTGCTGTCGAAGTAGGCTTTGGACAGTACCTCTATGGCCTCGGGGTCCCTGGGACCGTTATAGGGCCACTGGGGTACGGGGGGCTCATCGGCCACGAAGGAGTTGTACAGGTGCCTGGCAAGGAACCTGGCGGTGGCCGGCTGCTGGCAAATGATGTCTATTATGTCCTCGCCATTGAAGCGTCCCCTGTGCCCAAGGAACTCCTTCTCCCCGTCGTCATGGTCCTCGGCCCGGTACTCGAAGTGCCAGTTGAGGCGGCCATAGGGCCAGATGGAGTCCCGGCGCGCCCTAAGCTCCATGTACTCAGTGTTGGCGATGGTCCAGCCGGTGAAGGCGCGGGCGCACTCCTTGATGTCCTGCTCGGTGTAGTTGCCCACACCCATAGAGAAAAGTTCAAGAAGCTCCCTGCCATAGTTCTCGTTTATGGCCTCTTTGTGGTTGTCGTGGTTGTCCAGCCAGAAGACCATGGCGGGGTCCTTGGAAAGCTCCACCAGGACGGTGCGGAAGCTGCCCATGCTGTTGCGCCGGAGCATGTTTATCTGGCTCATCAGCACCTTGCCCTGGGTCAGCTTGGAGTAAGCCGTGGCGAACACCCCGTGCCAGAACAGGGTCATCTTCTCTCGCAGGGGGTCATTGGTGGTAATCATGCGGTAAAGCCAGTATGCCCCCGGGTTCTGCTGTCCCATCATACCCGACTGCTCGTGATGGTAGCGCCGGATAAGGTCGTCGGGCATACTGTAGGGGTTAGCAGGGTTGAGCAACTCCTCTACCACTGCATCGTACCCCTTGGCGGAAAGAGCCAGAAGCTCGTCCCCCGTTGCGCCGAAACCTGCCCGGCGCATCAAGTGGGCTATCATCCCGATGTCTTTGTCAGCCATGTAGCCTCCTTATAAATAGGAAGGATGGGAATCTTGGGAATCAATCAAACGTGACAATGATGTGCCTACACCCCGAATTGTAAATGGGGCATCGGAAGCATGTCAAGATTGGGCTTCGCTTGGCAGGTTGAGTCCGTCAGCAGGCGCTCTATCTCAGCGCATTTATCAGACACATAAGGGCTATTGGGCATCAACTAAAAAGGACTTCCTGTGCCAAGCTGATGCGCCTTTTCACAGTGTCAACAGCAGTTGTGCCTGGGGTTATGGCCTCAGAATAGCTGGGATTCTCGATTAGCTTTTGAAATCTGTCCCTGACGTCGTCAGGGATGTAGCTTGATCTTGCAAAGGCCACCATCACAGAGTCGAGTATAGCAGCGTTAATCCCGCGTGTTCGGTGGAACGGCTTGTCCCCAAGGCTTTTTGCCACATTTTCCACGGTATTTACAAAGATTTTTCGATATGGCTCTACGTCACTCTCACCTTGGTACCTTCCCATGAAGGAGTTCAAGAAACCCTTCATGGGCTTGCTATATGACCCGGAGTCCTCCCACAAGGCGAAGAACCTGACAACCAACTCAACGTCGCGCATCCGCTGGTCAGGCCTGTCCGTCCCAAAGATAGCGCGCCAGGTAGGATTCTTATTCAATTCGACTACAAGATCGTTCAAAGGGCCATGATAGATACAGTTTCGGACTTCTTGAGGAGTCAGCCCGACACCACCCGTATTGAGACGTTCAAAAATGTGGTAAATGCTCGAATTGTCCTCGGGGTAGAGTTGTTCAACTATTACCGACCGGAGCACAGAATCTCTCAGACGTATTTTATCAGGCTCGTCCAAGTCCTCGTAGTATTTCCCTTGCCACTGTGGACTTACATCCTTCAAGTGGAAGTTGCTCCCGTCCGGCAGTTTGCCTTCAAAGAAAGCGCAGATGGTACGCAGCCTCTGTTGGCCATCTATGACTAGCTGCTTCTGGGAAGGCTCCTTGTAAAGGAAGATGCCGGGTACGGGAAGCCCTACAAGGAATGACTCGATGAGTTTGCTGGCCTTTGCATGGCTCCATACCCACCCCCGTTGGAAGGGTTGAATACTTATCTCTCCTTCTCTTAATTTATCGTAGAGACCCTTTAGGGTGTAGTCGGCAGGGTAAGAAAGTATCCTGTGTATTGGCACCCCTGCCTCATTGTCCTCCTCCTCCGATGGGATTGCCTCTAAATATCCCTGTCCTCGTCCAAGGTAGTCGTCATATTCTTCCGTCCTTTGGGTATGATGCCAGCCCCACCAGCCACCGCGCGAGGGCACAGGCAATTATCTTCCACAGGCCTCCGGCTGCGAGGATAATCGCCATGCCTCCGTATGTATAGAAAGCCTATAGCGGGAATGAGGTGTCAGGCGCCCCGCCGGGTTTGCAAGCGCGCCCTAGTAATGCCTTAGCTCGATGCGGTTTCCCTCCCAGTCGGTGATGTAGATGGAACTGCCGGTGCCGCGGGCGCCGGAGCGCTGGGCAGGGCCGTCGCTGGTTACATTCACCCCATGACTACGCAGGTGCTCCGCAAGCTGTACCATGTCTGTGGGCTCGATTACCAGGCAGTAATGGTCCAGGTTGCGCGGGCCGTCGCCTACCGGTTCCTGGTCGGGGGTGGGGAACAGGTCTATTATGGTGTCATTGTTGACCCTGGCACAGGGAAAAGGCACCTTCCCCGCCCGGTACTCCTCCACTCTGTAGGGCTCCAGCCCCAGGACCTGGGTGTAAAACTCTATGGCCCGCTCCACGTCCTTGACCCTCAGCACTATGTGGTCCATTTCCACTACCTTGAGCTTCACGGATGCCTCAGTTGTCATCTCATCCCTCCGGGTGAGTAATAATAGAGGATACGGCTATGTGTAAATACCCTGACTGCCCCGGACTTTCCAGGACTCTCCGGGGTGGGGACATTGTACTTGCGGCCCCTAGTGGGGTCAAGCTGCGGTCCTTTGGCTGCCATCGCCCTCTGCCGACCGGAATATAGGGGCTAAGGTGTCCCTACGTATCAAGGAGTTCCACCTGGACCAAGGGGCTTTTGCCGACCCACTCATCCAGGTTTCTCCCGCTTCCTCGTCCGGTCTTCTTCTCGATATTCTGAAAGATTCTCTGGAATACCTCCCGGCGCTGGGCCTGGTCTGTGACGGGGGTAGCCTTGGCGGAGAGGTCGGCCTCGATACTGTCCTTCAGGTGGAGGGTGAAGTCGGGGTTGGCTACCATGTTGGCATACCAGTCCCGCGGTCCGGGGGTGCCGGTGATGTATATCCCGCCTTCTATGTTGTGAAACCATATCTCCTTGATTCGGGGCGTCCCCGTCTTCTTGCCCTTGGTGATTATGTCAATCACCAGGTCGGTCTCAAGGGCTTTGCTCACTGCCTCGTCCACTGATTCGGACCTCCTTCTACGATGGGATGCCAGGCGATGATGGGATGCCAGGCTTTGGCCCATAGTATTCCAATAGCATAATTATAGCAAGCGGAGCATCCGGGGCGAAGGGGACCCCAAGTAACTGTTCAGGCTTGCGGTCTTATGGCGGCCCGAATTCGTCATCATCATAAGTATAGGGATACCTCAAGTCGGAACGCCCCCCAACCCCTGGATTCCGGCCTCCGCCGGAATGACGGTGTGGCGATGGACTTTCAGGCGGTTGTATAGTGCAGTACAATGACGGGTATTACTTTAGTTGGAGGGCAGCGTTATGGCTGATGACTTGTCCAATATCCTGGACGGAGAGATCGAACGGGTAGCCGGAGGATTTGTCTTTACCGAAGGCCCCCTGTGGCACCCCGACGGTTTCCTCTACTTTGTGGACATCCGAAGGAGCCTTATTCTGAAATGGGTCCCCGGCCAGCAGGCCGATACCTTCCGGGAAAATAGCGGAGGGGCCAATGGCATGACCTTCGACCTTCAGGGACGTATGCTGATGTGTGAGGGCGACAACCGACGGGTCACTCGGACGGACCGGGACGGGTCTATATCGGTGGTGGCTGACAACTGGAACGGCAAACGACTTAACAGGCCCAATGACGTTATAGGCCGCACCGACGGGACCATCTTCTTCACCGACCCCCAGGGCCGTCTTCCCCAGGAGGAAAGGGAGCAGGGCTTTTCCGGCGTGTACCTCATCACCCCCGACAGCCAGATGAGGCTGGCTACCGACGAGTGCCCCTACCCCAACGGGCTGGCCCTCTCCCCCGATGAGGCCACCCTGTACGTAGCCATTACCCGCCAGGACCAGGAGTGCTTCCAGGAGAAGGAGGGGGGCGGAGTGTGCCCCCACCAGAGGATTCTGGCCTTCGACGTGGCCGCCGACGGCTCTCTGAGCAACAACCGTCTTTTCGCCGATATGTCCTCGGGAGAGGAGGGGGTGCCCGACGGGATGAAGGTGGACTCCGAGGGGAATGTGTTCTGCACCGGCCCCGGCGGAGTGTGGATTTTCGACAAGGGCGGCAATCACCTGGGCATCCTCCGCACCCCGGAGGTGACGGCCAACTGCGCCTTCGGAGGCTCGGACCGCCAGACCTTGTTCCTCACCTCCAGCACCTCCCTCAACAGCATAAGGGTGAAGTCGCCGGGGGTAAGGGTGCCAACGGCCGGTTGATATGGCCTTTCAGCCCTTAATGCCTGGGGCAGCCACGAGGGTAGCCACCACAACATCCGGCACACCCTCGGATAGGGATGCCGCACCCTGAAGAGTGCGGCATTCCGTCCACCCACTCCAGCCTTTAGGGTATGGTGTTTCATCACCCACCACACCACAAAAGGGTGTCTGACCGAGGTATGCAAATTGTCAGTCACCTGAAACAAGGCAGCTTTTTAACCCAACATGTCATTCCGAGGAGCGGAGCGACGAGGAATCTAAAATTCATGCCTTCAAGCAAAGCCACGACTTTAGATTCCTCACTGCGCTTCGCTCCGTTCGGAATGACACGTGGGAACAGGCCCGGTTTTACATGCCCTTGTAAGATGAAGGGGTGGGCATCGCCGTTGCCTCGTAGGGGTATCAGGGTCTTTCAATTGTCTGGGGAAATCCCCTCTCCCGGAGGGAGAGGGTTAGGGTGAGGGTGTTCCAGCCCAGGAAACCTCTGCTGATGCGAAGGATTCCCCCCTCACCCCGGCCCTCTCCCTCCAGGGAGAGGGAGAATTAAAAGACCCTGGTAGGGTATCCCTTGTGGATACCCCAGGCTACTAAAAGAGCTACTTGCCCAAGGGAAATCAACACCCCGGGTAGAAGGTCATCTTCCCACCCGGGGCGTTGGCACTACACCAAATCTATCCCAAATCTACCCGTTGCTGCCTAGAGGGAGCCATCTATAGATACGTCCACCACGGCGGGCTTGCCCGAGGCGATAGCCTCCTCGATGGCAGGCCGAAGTTGGGCGGGGTCTTCTACCCTCCGGCCACTGATGCCGAATCCTTCGGCTATCCCCGCCACGTTCAGGGGCAGGTCGAAGTTCATGCCCACGTAGTCGCTCTGGCGTTCAGAGTCCTTGAGCATATCCCTCAGGTAGATGTCCATGTTCACCTTGAGGATGCGGTAGGTGCGGTTGTTGCAGATGACCCACGTTACCGGGACACCATAGCGGGCCGCGGTCCACAGGGCCTGAATGCTATATAGGGAGGCGCCGTCTCCCACCACCGCCACTACCGGCCTGTCGGGCTGGGCAATCTGTATGCCAACGGAGCCTGGCATCCCCCATCCGAGAGCGCCGCCCCTGATGCCGTATATGCTGCCCGGCTCATCGAAGTCCATAGCATCCATGAGAGCGCCCCCGGAGGTAATGGCCTCGTTCGCGATGATGGCGTTGGAGGGCAGGGCCTGGGCAAGCTCGGTCATCATCCTCTCTACGGACATTGGGCTGTTGTCCCACCTCTGCCTCACCCTGGCCTGGACGGCTTCCCTCCTCCGGCGGGTGTCGTCGCCTATGGCTGCCGCCCTGGTCCTGGCCGCCTCCCTGGAAGAGCCGGACATATCCTGCTGGAGGGCGTCGGCCATGTCCGCCAGGGCAGCCTTGGGGTCTGCCATCATCCCCACCTCGGTGGGATAAATCTTCTCCACCTCCCAGGGGCTGCTGTCCAGATGGACCAGCTTGGTATTGTTGCTCAGGAAGGGGTCCGGGACGTACAGGAAGGAAGAGAACACGCTGGTGCCTACCGCCAGGAGCACGTCGGCCCCGGCCAGGCGGTCCCTGGTGGCAGGGTTGCTCAGGTTGAGGGCGCCCATGAACTGGGGATGGCTGGTGGGGAAGTTCATCTCGGTATAGCTGGCAGCGTAAACCCTGGCCCCGGTAAGCTCAGCAACCTCCACCGCCTCTCTTGCCGCCCCCGATTGGGCAACCCGGTCGCCCACCACCATGATGGGACTCTCCGCCCCCGACAGCAGGGCGGAAGCCCTTGCAACGGCGTCGGCGTCGGGACGGATGCGGAAATAGCCCGGGGAGGAGGGGACTATCTCTACGTCGGCCTCGTCGTCCAGGGTGTTCCAGGGGAAGGCCACGAATACCGGGCCTGTGGGAGGGGTCTTGGCCTCTTTGAAAGCCCGGCGCACCACCATCGGTATGTCCGAGGGATGGTTTATCTCCGCGCTCCACTTGGTGTACTGGCGGGTCATCTCCACCAGGTCGCCGGAAAGCACCGGGTCGGTCAGGAGCATCCGGGTGTCCGAGTTCCCAGCGGTGAGCACCAGGGGAGTGCCGCCCTTATAGGCGTCGTAAAGCATACTGATGCCGTTGGCCAGGCCGCCGGCGATGTGCAAGTTGGCGAAGGAGGGCCTGCCGGTGGCTCTGGCATAGCCGTCCGCCATACCCACTGCGGAAGCCTCTTGCAGAGAAGTGATGTACTTGACCTGCGGATAGTCTTGGAGGACATCCATAAACGGGGTCTCACTGGTGCCCGGGTTGCCGAAGATGTGCTCCACACCCTCGGCCAGCAGCATTTCCACAAGGGCCTTTTTCCCTACCATCCTTGGCATAGCCGTAACCCTCCTTCCTTGTCCATTATCATACCGGCCTTAAAAGACGGCCTTGCCAGGCCGGAGATTAAAATGACAAAAGGCAAAATGAAAGCGCCTTCCGCCCATATCAGCCGGTGCTGTGCTGCCGCTCACGCTACCATCGAGGACTATTCATGTCAATAGCCCATGTCAATAAGGCAGCGTTGCGGTCCGGGTGGTATGAAGCCTCGCCATACCTGCGCCCCCAATTCGCCATTGTTATGAAAATAGCTGCCCACCGTCATTCCGGCGAAGGCCGGAATCCAGGGGTGGGGAGGTAGCCTCCCGCTTTCGCGGGAGTGACAGATAAAGTGTGCGTGGGGGATGGGAAGGGCGTGAAGGGAGCATCACGGTGGGGAAGCCCTACCATTTTCATCCTCGCGTCTGGCGCGTAGGGGCATGGGTAATTCCTATGAAAATAGGCATCCCCCAAGCTGGAATCCCAGCCCCCCATCCCTGGATTCCCGCTTTCGCGGGAATGACGGTTGGGATGCCGTCCCATTTTCATCTTCGTATGTGGCCCGGAGGGCCATGGGGAATTATTATGAAAATAGCCTGCAGCCAGCACCGTAAAGACAGGCAGCGCCCATTCCGTCATTCCCGCGAAATCGGGAATCCAGGATTCCGAAACGTGGGAGTCGTCGCGAAGTCCCCCACACCCCCACCCCTGGACTCCGGCCTTCGCCGGAGTGACGGTGGGGAGGCCGGAATGACGGAGGACGCTGACCGTCAATGAGGCCGTTGACAGCTAATCAGCGCCAAGATTACACTGGTATCAACATTACCAATGGCGACCCGAGGGCGTTCGCGGGAATGGGAAGTTCCCGGACTTGAGCTTAACTTAATGGGAAACTGTTTGCTTTTGGAGGTCCGAAATGGGCTGTGACGCATACGAGGTTGGAGCAAAGATTGAAGCCATAAGCGGCTTTGAGGTCCAGGAAACCCTGGCAGCGCCCGTGCCACCCATGTCTTATCCGATTCAGGCGGGAGACACGGGAGAAGTAACCGACAGGCGCATGGTCCGCAACACCCACTGGCTGAGGGTCAAGTGGGACCGGCTAAACAGGACCCTGAACCTCAATCAGTCCCAGTTTGAGTTTGTAAAGCTGAGCTAGCCGAGAGCGGGGGATGCCGTCACGTCTTTGATGGCTAACTGGGATGTCTAACGGGGCGATGGCTCATTAGGCCATGGCCGGCGCGGAGGCGTGTCAAAGTCGAATTTCAAGCCTTGAAATGGGTTTGGGGTCATGCTAGTATAGAAATGAGTAAGCGTTCACTCATTATACGCTGGAAAGTCCACGTCGTGCCGGTCACCAATAATTGTCCCTTGTCATAATCATAGGTTGTGACTTTTACGGGTGGGGGTGCAGGTATGCAGGAGACTAGGAAGAGTACCGAGAGCATCTGGGCAGTGGGCGGAGGACTGGAATCTGAAAATGCCGTGACGGAACAGCCACCGGCTACCGGGAGGCTGGGACGTTCGAGAATTACCGACGAGCTTCCACAGGAAGGACCAACGCCTGTGGAGGGAGAGACTGCCACAGTGATGGAAGCCTCACAGGCGGCACAGCCGGCCTCCAGGGAGGCTTCCATAATGGGCGGACTAACCATCAGGGAACTGGAGATGACGCCCAGGATGGAAGAACTGAGCAAGCTTACGGATATACAGGTGAGTGGGTCAACACGCATAGCGCCCGAGGTTATTGCGGCCATTGCGGGAGCGACTACCCAGGCCGTTCAGGGCGTCGCGGCCCTGGGGACCCCTTCCTTGCGGCGGACTATCAGTGACCGAATAGGCATTTCTGAAAGCCGCACCAGAGGTATACAGGTGGAGGCGGGAAGCAGAGAAGTGATCCTGGACATCAATGTTAGGACTATCTACGGGTACAATATTCCGAGAATTGCTGCCCAAATCCGTCAGAACGTGGCCGAGCGAATGATGACGCTGTGCGGCCTGATAGCGAAAGAAGTCAACATAAGGGTAATTGGACTTGAGTTCTCTGAAAGAGCGCCCCGTCGAGTCCAGTAAATAATAGCGAGATACATCGGGACCAACAGAAAGGAGGCGAAACTAATCATGGTAGAAGAGACAGAAACCAGCATGGCCCAAGTCGAACAACTCCAGGTGATCGAAGTGGGAGGGGAGACCGACATAAATGACGAGGTAATAGGGGCCATCGCAGGAATAGCCTGCCGTGAGATAGAAGGTGTGTCTTCTCTGGGCACCAGTTCCATCCGCCGGAGCATCTCAGAGCGCCTCGGCAGCGCAGAGCAGAGGGCCAGAGGCGTAGCCGTTGAGGCAGGGAGAAGAGAGGCCATCCTGGACGTTGACCTGCGGGTGATCTATGGCTATAGCATCCCGGAAATAGTGGTCCAAGTACGCCAGAACGTTGCCCGCCGGGTACTGGAAATGGCCGGCCTAGTGACCAAGGAGATCAACATCAATGTCATAGGTATAGAGTTCCTTGATAGGACTCCAAGCCGGGTCGAGTAGCAGGCCGCTGCGACTCAACCCCCTAATTATGGTCCCTGTCATTTATCTTGGTCTCAAACAAAAGAAGCATCTCCATATATGATGGAGATGCTTCCTTCATCCTAATAATGTCATTATGAAAATAGCCAGCAACCAGCACCGTAAAGACAGGCAACACCCATTCCGTCATTCCCGCTTTCGCGGGAATTGCCCATGGCCTTGCCAAGGCCAAGTAAGGGGATGAAAATGACGGCAGCCTCTCCACGGTCATTCCGGCGTAGGCCGGAATCCAGGGGTGGGGGTGGGTGGCTTTGCAGCGACTGCGACATTGCGGGACCCTGGATTCCCGCTTTCGCGGGAATGACGGTGCTGCCTATTTTCATGGTAATTGCCCATGCCCCTGCGGGCCACATACGAGGATGAAAACCCTATTTTCATAATAATGACGAATGATGGGGCCTCGGGTGACGAAGTGAGAGACCGCCTGTCATTTTCATCCCCTTACGTGGCCCGCAGGGCCATGGGTAATTATCGGGTTTACAAAAATCCAGAGCAGTTGCTCTCCTCTTACTGAATGAAGTATGTAAAGTGCGCTCTATGAGCAGCGAGGTGCTATGGACCTGGTGAACAGAATAGCAATTTCACTGGTCGCCCTGGTTGTATTTGTTGCGGCCATAGTCACGCTGCTGGTAGCTACGGAAGCCATAGATGCCGGCTTCCTCGCCGGCAGGCCCAGTGGAGCAGGCTGGTTTTATGAGCAGCTTTATCTGGTCGCCGACCTTGGCGGAGGCGGCCAGGCTGTCGCTATAGCGGTCTCTGTAGTAGCCGCCATCCTTATGGCGGGTTTCATGTCCCTAGAGGTCGTGACCGTTGTGAGGAGGCAGACGGTCGTGCGAATAAGCATAACCGGAGAAGGAACAGCAACAATAGAGGGGAGCAGCGTGGAGCTCCTGGCGGAACGGGCGGCTCAGAGCAATCGGAGTGTAAACTCCATAAAATGCCGTGTAAGAGTGCGGAGGAGACCCGTTGCCGGGGGGCCGGCCAGCGTCGTCATCTTTTGCTATCCGATAGTAGCCATGGGGAGTAACGTCCAGGAGATCAGGGACGACCTCCAGACCAGAATCAAGGCATCGGTGGAGCAGTTGACCGGCCTGACGGTCTTACAGGTAAATGTGGTGAGGGTTAGATACAACCGAGATGATGGAAGAAGGCTTGTAGGCTCTTAGGAGAAATATGTTCAATCTGAAGGTTATGGGAGCAATCTTTGGCCTCGTGATAGGGGTAGTGGGAGTATGGCAAGGGCCACTGGAAGCCTTCATTGTTGCACTGTTCGCCATTGCCGGTTGGATTATCGGCAAGTATATAGCCGGCGAGATTCCAATCATAGACTATCTCATTGAGCGCTTTGCGGAAGCCAGAAGGCGCAGCGACAGAGGGTAACTAGCCTCAGTCCTGCGGCCCTATTCACGTCCGGCTCCATTTGCATCAAACAGGCCGCCGATACATGCTTTCTCTAGTCCTGCAAAGCCTTGCTGGCGGTTATCCCTATCTCCGCCGGTGAGGGTATGATGTGAGCGCCGGCCTTCCTCAGAGCCTCCGTCTTCGCCTCCGCAGTCGCATTGGCCCCGGTGATTATCGCGCCGGCATGGCCCATACGCTTGCCCTGGGGGGCGGTGGCCCCGGCTATCAGGGCTGCCACGGGTTTGTTGAACTCCTCTTTGATGTACTCCGCCGCTTCCTGCTCCATCAGTCCGCCAATCTCCCCGATGAGCACCACCAGGTCGGTCTCCGAGTCCTCTTTGAAAAGGCCCAATATGTCCACGAAGCTGCTGCCCACCAGGGGGTCTCCCCCGATGCCCACGCAGGTGGACTGGCCTATTCCCAGCGCGGTAAGCTGGGCCACCGCCTCGTAGGTCAGGGTGCCGCTGCGAGAGAGCACCGCCGCCCTGCCGGGTATATGAATCCCGCCGGGCATTATCCCTATCTTGCAGCAGGCCCCCGGGGTTATGAGTCCGGGGCAGTTGGGGCCGATAAGACGCACCGACCTGCTCTTCAGGTATGGGATAACCCTCACCATATCCATCACCGGTATCCCCTCGGTAATACATACCACAAGGCTGATGCCCGAATCGGCAGCCTCGATGATGGCATCGGTGGCAAAGACAGCAGGCACGAAGATGAGGGAGGTATCCGCGCCCCTTTCCCGCACCGCCTGGTCCATAGAATCAAATATGGGCACCTTGTCGTCGAAAAGCTGCCCGCCCCGGCCAGGGGTCACCCCGGCGACGACGTTGGTCCCGTAGGCTATGCACTGCCTGGCGTGAAAGCTGCCTTCGTTGCCGGTAATCCCCTGGACCACCACCCTTGTGTTTTCATTAACCAGGATGCTCAAGCTGGGTCTCCCGTTACTGATGCGTGAGTGAATATCTAAATCAGCCCCTCTTGTCATTGCCATGAAAGTGGAGGTGCCCAGCACCGTCATTCCGGCGTAGGCCGGAATCCAGGGGCGGTGTTGTGGGTGACTTCGCAGCGACTCCGACATTGGAGGACCCTGGATTCCCGCTTTCGCGGGAATGACGGATGGGAAGGCTGCCCGTCATTTTCAAAATCCCTTACGTTGCCTTCACAAGGCCATCGGTGATTCCTGCTTTCCCAGGAGTGACAATCGAGAAGCTCCAGAGTTTAGTTTGTTATTCACACCTCAGTAGTAGATTGGACTTACTCATCTCATCAGGGTTATCAGGCATTAGGCAGCCGCGGTCTTCATAATCTCCGCTACTTCTGCCAGGGAGTCGGCGAAGGTCACGTCCAGCCCCGACTGCTCAAGGATGTGCTTCCCATCCTCCACGTTGGTCCCCAGCATCCTCACCAGGATGGGCAGGTCTGCTCCCCTCTCCTTGCAGGCCCTCACAATGCCGCTCGCGGCTATATCGCAGCGCAGGATGCCGCCGAAAATGTTGACCAGCACCCTCTGTACCTGGGGGTCTGAGAGGATGATCGTGAAGGCCCTGGCTACCTTTTCCTCGCTGGCCCCGCCGCCCACGTCCAGGAAGTTGGCGGGGTTGGCCCCGGCGCTCTTGATAACGTCCATGGTCGCCATAGCCAGCCCTGCTCCATTGACCAGGCACCCCACATTCCCATCCAGCTTCACGTAGGATATGTCGTGCTCCCTGGCCTGGGCCTCGAAGGGGTCTTCCTGGTCCGGGTCTCGAAGCGCTCCAAGCTCAGCATGACGGAAGAGGGCATCGTCCTCGAAGTTGAGCTTGGCATCCAGGGCGATGAGGCGATTATCCCGGGTTATGACTAGGGGGTTTATCTCCGCGAGGGAGCAATCGTTCTCAACGAAGATTTCATAGAGGGAGACCATTATCTGGGAGGCGTACCTTACCAGTCCAGGCTCCAAGCCCAATGCCTGGGACAGCCGGCGGCCCTGGAAGGGCTGGAATCCTATCATGGCGTCGGCAGCCTCTCTATGTATCTTCTCCGGCTCCCGGTCCGCGACCTCCTCTATATCCATGCCCCCCGACTCGCTGGCTATCACCACAGGGCATTGAAGGGTCCTGTCCATAGTCAGCCCGAGGTACAACTCCTTTGCTATGTCCGCCACCTCTTCCACCAGCAGCTTCTCCACAGGGACGCCCTCGGGCCCGGTCTGGGGCGTCACGAGGCTTTTGCCCAGCAGAGATGCAGCGACTTCTCTCGCTTCCTCCGGGGTCCCGGCCAGCTTGATTCCACCGCCCTTGCCCCGGCCCCCGGCGTGCACCTGGGCCTTTAGGACTGCCCGACCGCCAAGGCTTTCGGCTATCTCCGCAGCCTCCTCCGGGGTCGAGGCTACGCCTCCTTTGGGTATCGGGATACCGCGCCGGGCGAAGATGGCCTTGGCCTGATACTCGTGGACCTTCATACCCCCTCCTCTGACCAGGGAGACGACAAGCCCCTAGCCTTTCTTTATCTCCACGCCGGCCATTTCTTCGATGAAGTTGACGATGGCCGAGTGGTCGTTGTCTCCCTTACCCTGGTTCATCAGAGCGCCCAGCATTTGCTGGACCAAGCCGGTAACAGGCAGGGGCACGCCCAGGTCCTTGCCGGTGAGCAGGGCGTTATGCAGGTCCTTCTGGTGCAGCCTGATGCGGAAGCCCGGGTTGAAGTTGCGGTCCATGATCATCGGGGCCTTGGCTTCCATGACGGCGCTTCCCGCCAGGCCACCGCGTATGGCCTGAAAGACCAACTCCGGGTCTATTCCCGCCTTCTGGGCCAAGGCGAAGGCCTCTCCTACGGCTTCAATGTTGGCAGCTACGATAATCTGGTTCGCCAGTTTCACGAAGTTCCCCGCTCCCACGTCTCCGACCCTGACCACGCTCCTGCCCACCGAGTTCAGGATGGGCAGGCACTGGTCAAATATATCTTGCTTGCCTCCCACCATAATAGCCAGGGTGCCCGCTATGGCCCCAGGCTCGCCGCCGCTTACGGGGGCGTCCAGCATCTCCACGCTCTTGCCGGCTGCCTCGGCGGCTATCTTCTGGGATACCAGGGGGGCGATGGAGCTCATGTCTATTATAATGGACCCCGCTTTAGCGCCCTCAAGCACTCCATTCTCCCCCAGGATGGCCCTCTCAGAGTCCGCCGAGTCCGGGAGCATGGTGATAATAGTATCGGTTACTTGGGACACTTCCCGGCTGGATGAGGCCATACTTGCTCCATCTGTAACCAACTCCTCCACAGGCTCCGCTCTCACGTCATAGACCGTCAGGGAGTAGCCTGCCTTGAGCAGGTTCTTCGCCATGGGCTTCCCCATGATGCCCAGCCCAACAAAACCAATCTGAGGACTCATCAGTAAGTATTCCTCCTATATCCCAGTATCCCGTATCCCAGTATCCGGGGCTGCCCTTCATGCGCCTTGATTATGTTTCCGCAGCGTCCCTCTGTCAAGGGTTGTTCACTACTTTACACTTGCCCCGGTTATTCAGGTGTTGCAAATAATACGGTTGGGAGCAGGAGGGGAATCTCCCTTAGCTCCCGCCGCAAGGGGTCCAGGGAGAGGCCCAGGGACTCTAAAGTCAGCGCTCCCAGGAGGATGGAGTCTCCCTCCTCGCCCAAAATAACGTCCGCCCCTCCGACCCTTTCGCCATATTTGAACATCGCAATCCCTTTTCTCCGAGTGATCCTCTCGCCATTGGCTAGACGAAATCGCTGCTCGACCAGGGGAGCGATGCCTAACCTCTCCAGCAAAGGCGTGGGCACTATGGAGTAGGCAGCGCCCGAATCAATCAGGAACTCAAGCCTCTCCGTCACTTCGGGGTTAGCGGGGTTTCCTACCTCTAATTCCAATACTGTAAGTCCCATAATATCCTCCATAGGAGTTCCCCATGGCCCTGCGGGCCACATACGAATATGAAAATGGTACGGCCTCCCAACCGTCATTCCGGCGTAGGCCGGAATCCAGGGGTGGGGTGTGACTTCGCGACGACTCCCCGGTTGCGGGACCCTGGATTCCCGCTTTCGCGGGAATGACGGAGTTGGGGTTGCCTATTTTCGCAGGGACGACGATTCAGGGTCCTTCAATAATTCTTAGCTGTAGGTATCGGGCAATGCCCCCTCATATATTGCCATCCCTCTTTTGCTTCCAGGCATCCAGCACCTGTTGGTCTCTTGGAAAAGCCAGGGGCGGCAGCTGGTCCAGGGAGAAGAAGCCTAGCTCCAACACCTCCGGCCCCGGCTCAGCCACGCCCTCCACTATCTGCGAGTCATAGGTCACCAGGATTACGGGATGGCCCGGCTCGGAAAACACCCCAATCAGGCTTACGGCCCTCACCACCAGCCCCGTCTCCTCCACTACCTCCCTTTCCGCCGCCCGCTCCACCACCTCGCCCCGGTCAACGTACCCACCGGGCAGGCTCCACAGGCCCAGGCCCGGCTCTATGCCCCGGCGCACCATCAGCACCTTCCCGTCCTGCTCCACCACCGATGCAGCCGTCACCTTGGGGTCGTAGAAGATTATCCTCCCGCATTGGGGGCAGACGGGCCTCTGCTGTCCCTGTACATCCTTTGCCTCCAGGGGTGAAGCGCATCGTGGACAGAATCTGTCGTCTCCAAACATAGCCCTATAAGGATACCATGATATGGCCCACAGGTGCATAAAACCGGAGGAGTGAAATCAGCCGGGTCAGGGGTTGCCCTAGCGACCGGACAGAAAGGCGTCCAGTTCTTCCCGGCTGGGCATGGAGTCCTGAGCGCCTGTACGGGTGACAGCGAGAGCGCCTGCGGCCATAGCCCGGCGCATGGCCTCATCTATGCCGCGACCCTCTGCGAGGGCGACGGCCAGCGCGCCATTGAAGGCGTCCCCGGCTGCCACCGTGTCCACAGCCTGCACCCGGAAGGCAGGGAGGTACTGACTGACCTCGGCTGTAGCATAATAAGCCCCCTGAGCGCCCATCTTGATAACCGCGCAGCCGGCGCCCCGGCGTAGAAGCTCCTCTGCCGCCGTCCTGGCAGAGTCGGGACCCGTAACGGGAAAGTCCACCAAGGCTTGGGCCTCGGTCTCGTTGGGGGTGATGTAGGAGCAGCAGCTATAAAGCTCCGGGGGCAACGGCATGGCGGGGCCGGGGTCCAGGATGACCGTCTTGCTGGTTGACGCGGCCTCCCTTGCCACCGCCAGATTGACTTCCATAGGGACCTCAAGCTGGAGCATCAGCAAAGAGGCATCCCCCAGGGCATCCTTCACCCTCCCCACCTCCGCATCGCCGCAGGTGTGGTTGGCGCCGGGTATCTGGACTATGCGGTTCTGGGCCGAGGCGTCCAGGATAATTACGGCGGTCCCTGAAGCGCTTTCCGGGTCAACCCCAATGCCGGACACATCCACGCCGTTGCTGCTGAGGGAGTCCAGCAGTTGCCGCCCGAAGTCGTCGCCCCCTACCCGGCCAATCATCCCGACGCGGATGCTCATACCACCGGCGTCTGTCGCTCCCTGGGCAAGCCTGGCGGCGGCCACAGCCTGGTTTGCCCCCTTGCCGCCGGGATAGGTGAGGAACCGGCTGCCCACCACCGACTCGCCATCTTCAGGGAAGCGGGTCGTAAAGGCCACCAGGTCTATGTTTATGCCGCCCAAGACGGCTATAGCAGCAGGCTGAAGCATAGCCGTATGATAGCATAGAGGTGACATGCGGAGGAAATGACTCTTGGGCCGGGGAAGAATGGGAGAAAGGTATTGTAGCGTAACCTGGTGATTATTGTTGGCCTGTGTAGTATCCTGGTACAGTGTCATCCGCTAGCGCTAGATACATTGGGCTTCCATCGCTTTCTCCGGCTGGGTTCCACAGTCGGGCGGCCCTGCCATACGGTCTTGCCGTCAGCGAAATCGAGGCTGCCCTTGAAGGTCTATACGTCTTTCTGCACAGTGTGAATACAGTTTTAGTCCAACAGGGATTCGGACGGCTAGAGGAGATACTTGCCCCTGCCACATTTAGCACGATAATCAGTGAACTATTCATTCAAGGTCTGTCCAGGTCAAGCAGCGCTGTCATAAGAAACAGCTATCACAATGGGTATCCAGACCTTGTGCCCAGAGGAATGTACCCAGGCGATTCGGTGCAAATGGGCGACGAAGGAATAGAAATCAAAGCGTCAAGGAACAGAAGCGGCTGGCAAGGGCATAATGTCGAGCGCGGATGGTTTATGATAGTCCAATATGGCATAGATATACAAACTATGCCAATTGAACAAAGAGGTCCGACAGTCTTGCAAAGGGTAATGGCTGCACAACTAGAAGATGAAGACTGGAGCTTCAGTGGAAGGAGCGGTCAATCACGCCGCACGATAACGGCATCCATTCGCA
Organism: Dehalococcoidia bacterium; assembly: GCA_965219725.1. GTDB lineage: Bacteria > Chloroflexota > Dehalococcoidia > Lucifugimonadales > JAGWBF01 > CBDCOF01. Next base: position 451,507 of record CBDCOF010000002.1, read on the forward strand.
GGTCGGGGCTGGAGAAGTTGGTATCCAACCCAATATATATTGACCCAAGCTACTAATGCTGTTCGTTCACTTCACTGAAGCCGTCTAGCGTTCCCTGTAACCTCACTGGCATTTGTGCCAGGCGGGGGACCGCTTGCATTGCCAGGGTACAATATTCCTCACGCTTTTCAATGCCTATGCACCGATACCCCAGGGCCTCCGCAGCAGCCAGGGTAGAGCCACTGCCCGCGAATGGGTCCAAGAGGGTGCCTGTACCCAAAGGCAGCATGGCCCACACCACTTGCCTGAGAAACGCCTGGGGCTTCAGGGATGGATGGGGCGCGACATCTCTCTCTTCTCTAGGTGTTCTCTGGCTGGAGATTACGTCCAGGAATGGCCCGTCCTGACTCGGCCTCCTGAGTGCCCCGGTTGCCCACTTTCTTAGATTATTCGCGAGTATCCCATCCAACGGCTTTCTCAACAATATCCAGGGTTCCCAGCAGGAGCGCGGCATGGCGCTTACCCAGGGAAATTCCTCTTCCGCTCCCTTGGGACGGTCACCACCCCTAAGGGTACGCACAAGACGGACTATTTCTCCCCGCTTCTCAAGACCGGCCTGTCTCATACCCATAGAAACAACGTCGGACACCAGTGGGTTAGAGGCTATCAGTACATGGGCGCCGGGCGTCAGGACCCGGTGCAGATGGCTGCCCAATTCAACAAAAAATTGATGAATTCCTTCCAGGTCCTTCCGGTCCAGAACGGTGAACCTGGGAAGCGGGGAGCGAACACTTCCCCCAAAGGATGGCGGTATCCTCCAGACACCACCCTTTCCGGCTTTGCGTTTGGCTAGTTGTTCCTCGGTATATTCAAGCATCCCATAAGGCGGGTCAGTGACAACCCCGTGAATGGAGTTGTCATCTCGCTCACGCAGCCACTCTATGCAGTCTCCCAAATACAGTGAGGTATTTCCGGTGCAGAATACTGCCTTCATTTCACCCGCTATTCCTCGTCTATGGGCTATATTCTATATCCTGTGCCGCCGATGTACCACCAAGATGGACGCCATGAAACTTGCAACTTGGCATAGCCATCGCTCCGGTTGAACCTGTGCCCCTTTTCATATAAAGTAACCTTTAATAAAACATGGACTCAAACTCTCTAGCATCGGAGGCTTGCCATGGCCACAGCAGCAGGGACCAGGGCCAAAATCAGTGAGGGGCGGGAGCTGGCGAATGAGCTACGGAAGCAAGTGTCGGGCGAGGTGCGCTTCGATCCCTACTCCCGCGTCCTGTACAGCACCGACGCCAGCATCTACCAGATGGAGCCTGTGGGGGTGGTGATACCCCGCACCGGGGAGGACGTGCTGGCGGTGATGGACCTGGCCGCCAAAAACGGCATCCCCGTCCTGCCCCGGGGCGGCGGCACCAGCCTGGCAGGCCAGACTGTGAACCATGCCATCGTCATGGACTTCAGCAAGTACATGCACCGGGTCCTGGAGGTGAACCAGGAGGAGCGCTGGGCCAGGGTAGAGCCGGGGATTGTGCTGGACGAGCTTAACCGGCACCTGGGGCCTCAGGGCCTGGGAGTGGGCCTACAGTATGCCCCGGACCCCACCACCTCCAACCGCGCCTGCGTAGGCGGGGGCATAGGCAACAACACCTGCGGCTCCCACTCGGTCATTTACGGGAAGACCATTGACCACATAATGGAGGTCGAGGCCATCCTCTCCGATGGCAGCCGGGCGCATTTCCGCCCCCTGGAGGGACCGGCGCTGGAGTCCAAGCTGGCCGGCACCGGCCTGGAGTCGGAGATATACCGGCAGGTGAGGCGCATCGCCCAGGAGAACCGGGATGAGGTCCTGGCCCGCTACCCCAACATCATGCGACGGGTCAGCGGCTACAATCTGGACGACTTCATTGACGACGGCCCCATGAACATGGCCCGCATGGTGGTGGGTTCCGAGGGGACCCTCTGCGTGGTCACCGAGGCAAAGGTGAACCTGGTGCCCGTGCCGGCCCGGAAGGCCCTGGCCGTGCTCCACTTCAAGGACACCCCCGAGGCTTGCGAGGCCACCTGGGAGATACTCCAGCACAAGCCCGCAGCCGTGGAGATGATAGGCAGGATGATCATTGACCGCTGCCGGGAGTCCCTGGGGTTCGCCCGCCTGCTCAGCTTTGTGGAAGGGGAGCCTGACGCTCTCCTAGTGGTAGAGTTCAGCGGGGACACGGAAGCCGAGCTATCGGCAAAGCTGGATGCCCTGAAGGGGGACATGGAGCGGAAGGGCCTGGGCTATGCCTGCGTGACCATTCTGGAGCCGGCGGCCCAGGCTAACGTGTGGGCGCTGAGGAGCGCCGGGCTGGGCCTGCTGATGAGCATCAGGGGCGACTCCAAACCCCTGCCCTACGTGGAAGACACTGCGGTGGACCCCCAGAAATTGGGTGAGTACGTCCGGCGCTTCGATGAGATAGTAAAGGCTCACGGCACCACCGCCGGCTACTACGGCCATGCCAGCGTGGGCTGCCTCCACATCCGCCCCCTGGTCAACCTGAAGAGCAGCGAGGGCATTGACAAGATGGTGTCCCTGTCCTCCGCCATCAGCGACCTGGTGCTGGAGTTCGGCGGCTCTCTGAGCGGCGAGCACGGCGACGGCATCGTCAGAGGGGTATGGAACGAGAAGATGTTCGGCAGTCAAATCTACCAGGCCTTCCATGATGTCAAGCGGGCCTTCGACCCCCAGGGCATTATGAACCCCAACAAGATAATAGACTGTCCCCCCATGACGGAGAACCTGCGATTCGGCGCCGATTACAGTCCCATGTCCCTGGACACCAAGCTGGACTTCTCCGCCGACCTGGGCTACACCGGCGCGGTGGAGATGTGCAACGGGATGGGGGCTTGCCGCAAGATGACGGGCACCATGTGTCCATCGTACATGGTCACCCGGGAAGAGGAGCACTCCACCCGGGGCCGGGCCAACCTGCTGCGGGCCGTCCTCTCGGGCTCAATTCCGGGGGAGACCCTGGCCAGCCCAAGGCTCCACGAGGCCCTGGACCTGTGCCTGGAATGCAAGGGCTGCAAAGCCGACTGCCAGACCGGGGTTGACATGGCAAAGCTGAAGTACGAGTTCCTGGACCAGTACAATAAGGCCCATGGCGCCCCCCTGCGCTCCCGGATTTTCGCCAACATCAACACCCTGAGCCGCATCGGTTCCCGACTTGCTCCCCTGTCCAATTGGGCAAATGCGAGTCCTCTGAGCAAGTGGGTCCTACAGAAGTTCCTGGGGGTCGCCCCCCAACGGACGCTGCCGGCCTTTGCCGGACAGACCTTCCCGGGCTGGTTCAAAGGGAGAAGGTCTTCGTCGGATTCAAGGGGGTCTCGAGAGGGCAAGCTGGGCACGGTAGTCCTCTTCAACGACACCTTTATGAACTACAACTATCCCAACGTGGGCATAGCTGCGGTGGAGCTTCTGGAGAGGGCAGGGTACAGGGTTGTCCCAGCTAACCCGATGTGCTGTGGCCGGCCTATGGTCTCCAAGGGGATGTTGGACAAAGCAAGGGCCAACGCCAGGCACAACGTGGACCTCCTCTACTCCTACGCCCAGCAGGGCATCCCCATCGTGGGGTGCGAACCCAGCTGCCTCCTCACCCTGCGGGACGAGTACCCGGACCTTCTCAGAGACGACAAGTCCAAAGTCGTCGCCCAAAACAGCTACATGATAGATGAGCTAATCGCCATGCTCCAGGACAATGGGGACCTGGCCCTGGAGTTTAACGATGTTTCCGGGCAGAAGGTCCTCTTCCACGGCCACTGCCACCAGAAGTCCCTGGTGGGCACCCGGCAGTCCATGTCGGCGCTGAGGCTGGCGGGCTACCAGGTGGAGGAGGTGAACTCGGGCTGCTGTGGAATGGCCGGCTCCTTCGGCTACGAGAAAGAACACTACGACATATCTATGGACATCGGCAGGCAGGTCCTCTTCCCGGCGGTGGAGTCGAAGGATGCGGACTGGCAGGTGGCGGTGATGGGCATATCCTGCCGCCAGCAGATAGAGCACGGCACAGGCAGAAAAGCCAAGCACCTGGTGGAGGTGCTGAGGGAAGCGGTGAAATAGGCCCGCAGACCGGACTTGAATCCGTCTCACCTAGAAGATTGGGGCCTGTCGGCCGTCACTCCACATGAGGAGGGTGACAGTGGTACGTAAAACTGGATTGTAGCTATGGTCCTACCCACGCCCACCCCTGGATTCCGGCTTTCGCCGGAATGACGGTGCGGGCCAATTGCAAAATACATACCCCTGTCAGGTTGGAGTCGGGTGGCGCTCAAAGTGAAGTGAGGGCTTTGCCAGTTATTAAAACCTTGCGGTGTTAGGGGTTGGTGCGGCATTTAGGTAAATACCTCTCGCAACGCCTTCACGCACGTCACCAGGGTCGTGCCAAGAACGCTAGACCCCTTTCTCGAACGAGGGCGTCCCCCCGCCTTGCGTACAGGCTCCGGGTTCCGGCGTGGGCCGGGATCACGTGCCCAGGAAATATTAGACGCAGCGGGCTGCTGTGGGGGAGCCTGGATATACACTCTGGTGCGGCGGGTATCGTATTCAACCCGCCTATCGGGGTGGGATAGGGTCTTATATGCCTCGTTTATGATGGTCATCTTCAGGTGGGCGTCGGGGTCATCGGGGTTGAGGTCTGGGTGATACTGCCTAGCCCTGAAGATATACGCCCGGCGTATGCCTTCAGAGTTGGTATAAGGGAGCACCCCCAAGATGCTATAATAGTCCGGTAGGTCTTCCCTCACTGCCGCCGACCTCGCATCTTGTCAAATTTGCTCCTACCAATGGTGGTATCCCCCAAGTTCACGGCCATATTATATTCCTACTGTTTAGTAGGAATGTCAAGTTTTATGTGAATCGGACATTATCATTTATGTCCACGCTCATGGGGCGCGGATTTCATCTCACGGAGCTGGAAGCGCCCCATACCCACCGGTTTCCACGGTTTTCATTTGTGAGGGCTGGTTATGTTCCTGAGGTGGATTCCCATTTTCCTCATGCTTGTCCCGGCGATTTTCATTAGCTGCAACGGCTCCGGGCCAAGCCCTACCCCATCCCCAACGCCCACGACTACCGGCAGGGCCGCCCAACCCCCGGCGGCTACGTCCGCACCGTCTCAGACTCCCCTCACTACCACCGGGGCAGCCCACACACCGACGGCTACGTCGGGTCTGGCCTCAACCCCCACTGCGACCTTGGCCATCGCCGGGGCTACGCCTTCTCCCACGCCAACCATCCCCATACCAACTACCGTCCCCGGGGATAACCTGGAGGATGCCACCGGCGTTGTCCCGCTGGTCTTCCTTCCTATGGATGAAGCTCCTCACGACGTGCCGGTCGAGTGGTGGTATTTTAACGGACACCTGACAGATGCGGACGGCGCCAGTTACAGCTTCCACTTTGTGGGTTTCAAGGTAGTGGGGATCGAACTTGTCGGCCAGTCCAGCGATGTTAAAGCCAGGTTTATGCACCTGACCCTGGCAACCCCGGATGAAGGCGTGGCAGTGAAGTCGGAGAGGTTGGCCCTGGGCATCCAGGGAAAGCCTCCCCAGGGCTTCGCCATTTCTGTGGATGACTGGAGCATCCGGGGAGCCAACCAACACTATTCCCTGGATGCCGCAGAGGGCGGGTATGGCTTCAGCCTTGAACTGGAGGATACCAAAAAGCCGGTGCTGCACCGAGGGACCGGCCTGCTGGACATGGGACCTGCCGGGGAGTCCTTTTACTATTCCCGCACCCGCTTGAAAGCCGAGGGCGTTCTTACTATAGACGGCGCGACGCGAGAGGTGTGGGGAGAGGGGTGGATGGACCAGCAGTGGGGGGACTTCTCCACGGCGCAGGTGGGGTGGGACTGGTTTAGCATCCAGATGGACGATAACACGGAGCTTATGGCCTTTCTCCTCTGGGGCGCGGGCACCAGCCCCAGGGAGATGTTCCGGGTGGCGGGCACTTACATCCTCGCCGACGGCAGCGCCCAGGACCTGCAATGGGACGACATAGAAGTGACGCCCCTGGGTTCCTGGACTAGTCCCAACACGGGTACGACCTATCCTATGGGATGGGAGATACGGGTGTTGCCCCTGTCAATGGACCTGATCCTTGAGCCTGACCACCTGGACGCGGAGTTCAGTGCCGGCAGGATAGGCACTCCCATGTACTGGGAAGGGGCGGTTACCGTCTCAGGGGAAAGGGATGGACAAGCTGTCTCCGGCAGGGGCTTTGTGGAGATGGTTGGGTACGACCGCTAAGGACCGGACCGGGCCTAATGTCCTTGAGGTCTTGCCGGGCCTACAAAGGTCTCGCGGAACCGATAGAGGGTCATTTCCGGCTCTATGGGGGCCACCGGAAGATAGCCCACCTCTTCAATCTTGGCGACAATAAACCAGGGGCCGTCAGACCCCAGGGCGCTCTCGATAGCGGCCTCCAGGTCCTCCTCGTTTCGGACGGTGGCCGTTTTGGAGATGCCGCAGGCCCGGGCCACCTGCTCGAGGTCGGTGCCCATAGCGGTGTGGCTGGGCTGGTTCCCCGTCTGGCCCCACGCCTCGTTGTCCCACACTATGACAACGAGGTTAGTCGGCTTCTCCCTGCCTATGGTGGCGATGGTGCCCATGTTCATCAGCAGGGAGCCATCGCCGTCCAGGGATACCACCTTCTCATCGGCAGAGACAGCGATACCCAGGGCTATGGAGGAGCACAACCCCATCGCTCCGTAGGTATAGAAGTTCCGGGAGCGGTGGCCCGCGTGCCACAATTCATCGGTGGTGGGGCCCAAGTTGCTGACAATAGCGCCTGTCCCGATGTGCTTGAGTACAAGACGGGTAGCATCCAGCCTATGCAATCTTTCCTCCGTGAAGCATGGGTGTGAGACAGAGGGCCACCGGCTGCCTGCTGGAGTAGCATAGCTGGATGGCGCCCGTAACTGTCCGGTCCAGGTCCTCTTCTTTCGTCAGGGTGTAGTAGGGGAGGCCAAGAGTGTCCAGGATGGGCCTGGTAGCCCGACCCATAGCCACCTGAGCGATATTGAACTCCCCCAACTCTCCTCGCAGGTTGATGAAAAAGGGGATGGGCGTGCGAAATGGGATACACAGGCTGCCGACGGCGTTGATACAGTTGCCAAAGCCGCTGGACTGCATAAACACCGCCGAGTTGCGGCCCGCGGCGTAGGAACCCACCGCAATGCCTATGGCTTCCTCTTCCCGGCTGGCGGATACCACGTGGAAGAATGGGTCATCCTCCATCAGCCGGGTGGCCTGGTGGATGCTTATGTCAGGGACATAAGCAATCAACGATATATTTGCGTCCTTGAGACACTGTACCAGGGTTTCAGCCCAGCTCAAACTTGCACCTTCACTGCATATTTGTCATGGAATACTATAGCAAGACTCCAGGCTAATGTCAAAAAGCTGTATCCAGGGCCTTCCAATCCTCAGGGCCGGAGGGAGTGGGTAAAAGGTTCGCCCGGCAAAAATCGAAAGGCCCCGGTGTCCTGGAAGTGACTACCGGGGCAACATCTCTGCTATAATAACCGCAACAGTATCAAGTCCGGTGCGGTGAATTATGACCACCATCAATACCATAGAAGACCTGCTCAAGCTGCTGGACGAAAATCCCCAGTGGGTCGAAGCCCTGCGGGCCCGCCTGCTGACCCGCGAGCTAATTGACCTGCCTGAAAAGTTCGCAAGGTTCGCCGAGGAGACAAGCCGGCGCTTTGAAGAATTCAGCCGGCGCTTTGAAGAGGTCAATCAACGCTTTGAAGAGGTCAATCAGCGCTTTGATAAAATGGACCAGCGCATGGACAGGTTCGAGTCCGAAATCAAGTCTCTCCGCGATGATGTAGGCATACTAAAAGGCGCCCACGCCAGAAACGCCGCCGTCGAAAACGCTCCCTCTATCGCCAGGGAAATGGGCCTCCGCCGGACCAAGACCCTCACCCGGGACGACCTCTGGGACATGACAGATTCCAACGATACCGTAGGCATCCCTGCCAACGAACTGAGGAGCTTCCGCAGGGCTGACCTGATTATGGAGGCCACCGACCAGGACAAAAAGCCCTGTTACATAGCCGTGGAAATCTCCTTCACCGCCAACGGGCGGGATACCACAAGGGCTATCCGCAATGCCGGGTTCTTGAAGAGGTTCACAGGCAAGTCGGCCTATGCAGCAATTGCCGGCCTGTACAGGGATGACCGCATCCAGGGCATCATTGAGTCGGAAGAGGTGTTCTGGTACCAGCTGGGGCCGGAAGACCTGGAAGTGGAATAGCTGTCATTACGTCACGCAAAGACGGAGGACAGCTTGTGCCCCACCCATACGGCCCCAAGGCCCAGGGATATCTGTAGGGCTATGTTGCCGAAGGCCCTGAGTATCTCGCCCTCCCGGGCCAGGGCGAAGGTCTCATAACCGAAGGCCGAAAACGTGGTGAATCCTCCAAGGAACCCGATGAGGACAAGGGCGCGGGTCTGGCTGTCAGGGTTGAATATCCCCCTGGACTCGGCTACTCCATTCAATAGCCCGATAAGCAGGCAGCCGACGACGTTGACGGCCAAGGTGCCATAGGGAAAGCCCGGAGCGCCCACCAAGTGCTGGACTTCCCGGTTGGCGAGATAGCGGCAAACAGAGCCGAGAAAGCCCCCTACTCCCACAAGGAGAATGATACCCATCAGACTTCCCATTTGTTAATATGCAGTCAATAGGCGCCAGCCCATCGGCCTGCTCCGCCGGGAGCAGGCCGCAACAGATGCCTCACTCTTTAGGTGAGGTACATAAGCATCCCACGCCTATATCAGGGACCTGCTCTGCCCGCCGTCTACATTGATGGAAGCGCCGGTGATGAGGCTTGCCCGCTCGGATGCCAGAAAAGCGACCAGGTCTCCCACAGGCTCCGGCCAGCCAAATCTCCCGGCGGGCAAGTTCCTGGCGATGAACTCCCGGACTACCTCCGGGGGCTGCTCGTTGCTGAAGCGCTCCCAGGTGCCTCCCGGGTGCAGGATGGAGCCGGGGGCTACGGTGTTTACCAGGACATTCTCTTTAATCAGGTCAAGGGCTGCATGTTTTGTAGCGGCGATGAGGGCCGCCTTGGCAGCCATGTAGTCTGCCGAGCCTCCATACTCCCTGCCGTAGATGGAGGAGATGTTTATAATCCGGCCCCACTGCCGCTCCCTCATGCCGGGGATGGCCAGCCGCATCAGCCTCAAAGCTGCGAACAGATTGAACTCAAAGCCTGCCTTGAACTGGTCTTCGGTGGTCTCCATGATGTTGGTGCCCCTGCGCCCGCCCACGTTGTTCACCACGATGTCCACGGGGCCTAGCCGGGCCTCGGTGTCGTTATACACCTGCTCCGCCGCCGATGATTCCACCATATCGGCAACGACTCCTATGGACTTCACCCCCATGCCCTTTAGCTCGTCAACGGCCTTGTCCAGGGTGCTCTGGGTCCTGCCGCATATTGCCACGTGCACGCCTTCTCTGGCCAGAGACAGGGCGCACCTTTGCCCCAGGCCTCGACTCCCGCCCGTCACTATAGCCACTCGGTCTTTTATTCCCAGGTCCATGCTACAACTCCTTAGATAGATACCATATACCGGCCGCATTGGCCGGATTGGGGTAGGCTGCCCTTATTCTACACCATTCACAGGCCGCCCAACCGCCCTCTATTCCTCCTTGTCTCCCTTGCCCAGCCTGCGTCCGTGGAACAGGTATAGCTCCGCGTACCCGGCGTATGGGCCAAAGTGCTGAAGCGCCCATTCCAGCATTGCCCTGTCAGGAGGCGGTTTCTGCCCCTCCTCTGTAGGGGAGAAGTACCAATCCCGCAGCGCCCTTCGTACCCAAACGTCTATAGGGAAAGACTCCAGCTTGTCCAGGGAGTGGAGGAGCACGCAGTCGGCTATCTTGGGGCCCACGCCCGGAAGCTCCATAAGGCGCTCTTTGGCCTCGGGGTAAGGCATGAGCCTGAGGGCCTCCAGGTCCAGCCCCCCATCAGCTACGATGACAGCCGTTTTCGCCACGTAAGGCGCTCTGAATCCCAGGCCCAGGGCGCGCAGGGCCGCCTCGCCCGCCTCTGCCAATAGCTCCGGCGGGGGGAAGCTGTGGCTGACATGCCTGTTTCCGCAGGCGCAGTCCAGGGCCAGGGGCGCTCCGAAGTTCTCCGCCATAGCCTCCATATTGGCGTGAATCCGGGCCAGGTTGGAGTTTGCGGAGCAGATAAAGGATATGAGACATTCCCAAGGCTCGATGCGCAGAAGCCGCAGCCCCCAATACCTTCTTACCATCACCTCCACACGGGGGTCCCTGGTTATGTCCTCGTAGATGGCTTCTATGTCGTCGTTCAGGCGAAGGTAGTCCCGCAAAAGGGACTCCAGGTAGGCGGGGTCGGCTTCCGGCGAGGCCGAATACTCCACCAGTGAGCCGCCGGCGGGCATGGTCGAAGGGCCATCCCCTCCCGCCGGCTTACTGTCGGCCTGCCTAATCTTGAAGAGGTGCCCGGAGATGACTCCCCAGAGCCATTCTTCATCAAACTCAGGGTGAGGGGGCGACTGGCCCTCGCCCACCCAGGAGCATTTATCTTTGCGCCACCGGTGGGACTGCCCGCTGAGCAGGCTGGGGACCAGGTCAAAAGGTTGGCTAACATATAGATTATATAGCTGCTGCATAGTCCAGCCATCGGGGAAACAGATTGGGAATGGATTATAGCAGGGCGAGCAATTTTTCGCCTGTGTGTCTGGAGTCAGAAAGGGTCAATATCTAACATCTCACGGCCCGCATGGGTTGATTTGTGCCCTTTTTATGTCACCGACACTCAAGGCCTCACCGTTCCTCCGGCTCGCAGCGCTCCAATCCAGCTGTTCCGTCCCACATAGATGACAATCCAGCCGGTAAACAACCGCTCAGGTCGTTCAGGAAGACCCCTACGTAACCCAGTTTCTGCAAGCCGCTCAGTTCGGGAGGTATGCTCCCGCTCAGTCTGTTCACACTAAGGCTCAACGTCTCCAGGTTGGAGAGGTTGCCCAACTCCGGAGGGATGCTTCCGGTCAGTTCATTGTTAGATAGGTTCAACACCTGTAGGTTGGAGAGGTTGCCCAACTCCGGAGGGATGCTTCCGGTCAGTTCATTGGCAGCTAGTTTCAACACCTTTAGGTTGGAGAGGTCCCCCAACTCCGGAGGAATGTTCCCGGTTAGGTGGTTGACCCATAAACTCAGCCTCCGCAGATTCGCGAGCCGGCCGAGTTCCGGGGGAATACTCCCGGTAAGGTCATTGCCCGCTAGGTACAACATCTGCAAATTGACCAGGAGACCCAACTCCGGGGGGATAGCCCCCGTCAGTTGATTGGCACTCAGGCTCAAGCGCTCCAGATTGGCGAGGCAACCCAGTTCCAGGGGTATGGCGCCCGTCAGGGAATTCCGAGAGAGGTTCAGCACCTCCAGATTCGTGAGTAAGCTCAATTCCTTGGGTATCGGGCCTGATAATCGGTTGCCGTCCAAACGCAAGGTCCGTAGCTCTGTCAGCTTGACTATCTCCTTCGGGATATTGCCGCTGAGAGAATTCCATCTGAGATTCAAACGCTCCAGAGCGGTGAGGTCTCCCAATTCCGGTGGTATGGTGCCCGACAAGCCGTATTCCTGGAGCGCCAACTCTCGTATCCGCACCGGCGAGCCACCAATGGTAACCCCCTCCCACTGGGCGAGGGGTCTGTCGGTGGACCAGTCCAGAAAGACGCGGGCTGCAACCTTATCCATGAGTGCAAGGAGGACTTCGCAGTCTTTAACAAGGCCGGGGTTAGAATCAGGACTCGGAACAACGACGCCCGCCTCACACGGCGCGGAATCATCGGGGGTGCCGACAGAGTCCGGAGTCCCGGCTACCAAGTCAACTTGGTCATAGCGGCCGTCCCTTGGCTCCCATCGCGCCAGGACGCGCAGGTCCGTCCCGTCACGCGCTACTGTGACTATCCTGCCCGTGGAATTGTATTCTCCCCACCTCCATTGGGGTATAGAATACTCGAAACCCAGCATCGCTATCCGTGAGCCGTCGGGGGACCACACGGCATTGATATATTGGGGTCCTCCAATCTCGCGGAGGCCATTGCCGTCTGCTCCGACGAGGTACACAGCGCCGGCTATGAAGAGGACCTGGTCTCCATCGGGTGACCATGACACTCGCGAGGCCTTGGCAGGGGTGATGAGCCGCAGATCGGTCCCATCGGGGCGTACTGCGTATATGCCTGCCTCTTCGCCAGCCCTCGCGAAAACAAGCTCTGAGCTTTCCGGCGACCACGAGGGCACACTGAGGGTCTCCAAGATTCTTGTCAGGTCAGACCCGTCTGCGCCAACGGTGTAAATCACCCTTTGAAACGGACGACTTTTTCCTTCAAGACCGATTACCGCTATGCGCTGACCATCAGGTGACCAGACCGGAGGGTACAGGCCGATTGTGTCGAAGGAAGGGGTGAGAAGTCGTGGGTCTGATCCATCCGCGGCCATCGTGTACAGTTGTCCGCTCTCTCCCAGCCATTCCTGAGAATTGGATATAAAGGCGATTCGCTTCCCATCGGGGGACCAGGCCGGGTAGTGATCGAGATGAATGTTCTCCGTCAGCCGCCTCGTGTCTGAGCCGTTGATTTTCACCGTTGCTATCTCATAGTGGTGCCTGATGCGGTCATATTCCCGATGCAATGGGTCATCCGCACCCTGGGCGGCGGGCCACCACCAGGTTGGGGGGTCGGTGGGGAACCGGCAAGTGGTATAGACAATCCGGGAACTGACCGGTGACACATCCGCGTGAAAGTAATACCGGAGGTCATGCACGGGATTCACGTCAACGATGAATTGCAGGTGGGAACCATCGGCACCAATTGAGTGTATGGTCTTGCCGTGGCCGAAGATTATCTGCGAGCCGTCGGGAGTCCAATCGAGGAAGTGCTCGTGGAGGTCGCCATTAAAGACAAAAATCGACTCCCCGCACGGGAATGCAGGCTCCAATTGAAGAGAGGCCTGGATCTGCCACCAGAAGGATCGGAGATAGTTGACTGAGTCCGGCGACGATGACGGCGCCGGGGTTGGAGCCGGCCCGACCGGTTCTGTCGTGGGTGATGGGGTAGGGATTGGAGCCGGGCTGACTGATTCTGCCGTGGGTGATGGTGTTGGGGTTGGAGCCGGGCTGACTGATTCTGCCGTGGGTAATGGTGTTGGGGTTGGAGCCGGGCCGACCGGTTCTGTCGTGGGTGATGGGGTGGGACTGACCGAGCCTCGCGTGGGGGAAGGTGTAAATGGGGTGGAGTCCGGTGTCGGAGGACTATCTACGGTCGGCGTGCTGGCTTTGTTCCTTGAAATGGGGGTAGGTACACTGGACTCGCCTTCCAGGGTGGAGGTGACTGCACGAGTTACCCCAGGTTCGCTGTCCGACGTCTGCCGGCAACTGGATGTGCCTAGAGCAAATATCAGCAACAGCAATACCAGAAGCCACACCTCAATCAATTGGACCACTCTCCACTTCCTCATCACTCCACCTCCTGATAGGTCTGATACAAGGCGTAGATTGCCATCACATCGAAGGGATGTGGTGAGGTGACCCGGCGCCCCTATTTTCTTTCATGGTAACGATGGGAGCGGATGCTACCGAACTTCAGCATGTCCGGTATGAGCGACCATCACCGCGCATGTCGGGCCTGTCAGGGCAATTCACGGCCCAATAGTTCAAGCCCTCTTGCCTTTGCCTATCCACTCGGCGGCGTAGGCTGCGACGTTGCTCAGAGTCCCCAGCTTGACTGTACACTGGGGGATGGAATCTCGGAAAGCCTTCCCGTAGGGCCGGGCAGCGATGCGCTTGTCCAGCACCACGATGGTGCCCTTGTCCTGGCTCCTGCGGATTAGCCTGCCGATGCCCTGGCGGAAGCGCAGCACAGCCTGGGGCAGGGCGTACTGGTTGAAGGAGTCGGTGTACTGGGCAGACCTGGCGGAGAATATGGGATCGCTGGGAACGTGGAAGGGTAGCCGGGCCAGCACCAAGGCGTGCAAGGCCCCTTCCGACAGGTCCACCCCTTCCCAGAAGCTGCTGGTGCCCAGGATCACCCCCTTGGGGTTTCCATCGAAGCTCCTCAGTATCTGCCTTGGCGAGCCGTCTATCCCCTGGGCCAGCACCCGGATGCCCTCGGCTTCCAGGGGGCCGCGGACGGCGCGGGCAGTCCCCCTGAGGGCTGCGTGAGACGTGAACAGGACCAGGGTATGGCCCTCAAGGGCCTGGCCCAGTTCCACCAGCACCTTTTCCATAGCCTGCTGATAGCCCCAGGCATCGGGCATCGCTATGTCCTCCGGCATAAGGAGGAGGGCCGCCCGGTTGTAGTTGAAGGGAGACCCCACCAGCATGTCCCGGCTTTCTCCCAGGCCCACCCGCTCACGGATGTAATCAAAGTTCCCCTGGGTGCTCAGGGTGGCGCTGGTCAGGATTACCGAGCTTTTCTTAGAGAACAGGCCCTCCTCCAGGGCTTCAGCTACGTTGAGGGGCGCCGAGTGAAGGACGACGTTTGAGGCGCGGGACTGGTCGTTTCGATTGTGTTCAAACCTGTCCACCCAGTCTATCCGTCGCTCATCGGCGGGGGCAACCAGGATGTCCCTGAGCATCTCCCGCAGCCCATCTATATCGTCCCGCCAGATGGACATCTCAGACATCAGGGTCTCCATGTCGGCCAGGCCGCTGGAGGGAAGGGTATCCAGGAAACGGTGGAGGGCCTCAATCTGCCTCGTTCCCTCGGCAAGCCCCGCGTCCACGTTCTCCCAGGCTATCTCCACGTCGGACCAGCCGGGCTGTGCCCTGACGCCGGGGGTTATACGCAGCTGGGACTGGTCGCCGCCCTTCTCCCGGGGATTGTTCAGGACCCTCTCGATCATGCTCCACAACCGGTCCCAGGAGTCTTTCATCCTTTTAGGCCACCGGCTGTCCATCTCCGATGTCAGTTCCTCTGCCCTCTGGGCCTGGAGGCCGGATATGGACTGGGAGGTTTCTCCCCCGGCTTCTACCAGAGAAGGGCGCGGCCGGGCAAACACCCGGACCTCTCCCAGCAGCCTTGCCAGGGTATCCAGAACGTCGTTGAGGCGGTTCTGGGAGACCTGGACACCCAACTGCCGGGTCGCCTCCTCTTCGAGGTGGTGGGCCTCGTCTACAATCAAGTGATGGTATTCGGGTAGGATGCCTCCTCCCATAGCCATGTCAGACATGAGCAGGGAATGGTTCACCACGATAATATGGGCGCCCTCGGTCCTGTCTCTGGCAGTGCGGAGGAAGCAGTACCCCTCTCCGCGCATCCCCGGACACTGGGCCTTCTCGTCGGCGGAGACCCGGCCCCAGGTGGCGGCATCTCTCCCCGAAAGGTTGATCTCGCCCCGGTCTCCGGTGCCGGTATCCTGGAGCCACATCATGGTCTTGCCCAGAAGCCGGACCTCGTTGCCCGACAGGTCTTCCCCCCTTGCCAGGTGGCCCCAGCGCCGGAAGCACAGATAATTAGCCCGGCCCTTGAGAGGCACCGCCCTAAACTGGTCCCTGGGTATGACTCCCTCATCCTCAAGGGCCTTGACCAGGGCGGGGATGTCCTTCTGGAGAAGCTGCTCCTGGAGGTTGATGGTGTTGGTGGATACCACCACGCGGGTCCCATGAGCGAGGGAATGTATGACGGCGGGGAGCAGATAGGCCAGGGACTTGCCCACGCCCGTCCCTCCCTCGACCATCAGCCGTTCTCCCCGGCTGATGGCCCCGGCTACGGCGCGCATCATGTCAACCTGCTGCGGCCTGTGCTCGAAGCCTGGGAAGGCCCTGGCGAACAGGCCCCCGGGGGCCAGGTAGGAGGCCATCTGGTCCTCGCCCACCTCTGCCATGCTTTCCAGCGATCTGATGGCCCTCTCCGAGCGCCCCAGGCGATTGCCCAGGGACTCCATGTCCAGGCCGTTGGGCCCCAGGCGAGAGGTCTGGGGCCGGTCCAGGGACGGCGGCCCTCCGAAGAGCAGACCGACGGGCCATTGCGCCCTGGATGACAGGGCCTGAATATAGGCCGCTATCGCCGGGTCAATGGCTCCCGCCATGCTCAACAGGTTTACAAAGACCTGGTGGGTAGCCTGGGCATCTGGCAGGGCCCTGTGGGGCCGGGGGTGCTGCGCTCCCAGTTGCCCAACCAGCCCGCCAAGGGAATAGTCCGTAGAGTAGGGCAAAAGGATGGAAGCCAAGTCCCAGGTATCGTAGGTCTCATTATTTATCGGGAGGCCGTGCTGGGATAGGAAATTCAGGTCGAAGGATATGTTATGTCCCACCACAGGGAGGTTTCCCACGAAGTCCTGAAGCTCTCCGGCCACCGCTGCAAAGGGGGGCGCCCTGTCCACGTTTCTCTGGGCTATCCCCGTGAGCCTTTGTATGACATCGGGGAGGTCTCGGTAGGGGTTGACCAGGGTCTGGAAGGTGTCTATGACCTCGCTTCCCTGAAACTTGACTGCCCCTATCTCGATTATCGTATCCTGGTCCGGGTTCAGGCCCGTAGTCTCCAGGTCCAGGGCCACATAAGACCTCTTCTCACCGGGGCCTGACGTAGAGGACAAATGCTTAGAGTCCCTTCTCTCCATATTTCGATTCAGTTCCTCTCCTGGCTTGTTAATTAGCTTGTTGCCTGGCTTGTTAAGCGACCAGCGCCGTCATTCCCGCGAAAGCGGGAATCCAGGGTCCCACAACGTCGGAATCGCTGCGGAGTCCACTATGGCTCCGCCTCTGGACTCGCGCTTTCGCGGGAGTGACGAATGATGAGGGCCGGAGTGACGATGAAAGGCTGCCGCCATTTTCATCCCCTTCCCTGGTCAAATAAGGGGGCAAGGACCGGCTTATACTCCGGTTATCGGGAGCCGGCGCCGTTGCCGGTGAAGGGTTCCGGGGTCGGCACCCAAGTACCCTGGGCGCTCCGGTTATTGGGGTTCAAGACGGCGGGATAGAATTGACGGGTGCGCAAGGCGTTCATAAACTCTTCCTGGCTGCTTATCTCGCCATCAAAAACGGTGACGTACCGTCCCAGGCCATGCTGGGAGTGGGCATCGCTCCCGCCAGTAACTTTGATGTCCAGGTGATGTGCCACCTGCAATGCGAAGCTGTTTTCCTGCTCGGAGGTGCCCCCGTTGGCTACCTCTACCGCATCCACCAGGCTGAACACCGGGTGCCCTGAAGCCTCCTCCACAGTGGAAGGCAGAGAAGGCATATCCTTGTAAATCAGAGGCTTGTTGGCGGGGCGGGGACTATACAGCCCTCGAAAGGGGTGGGCGCTCACGATGAATCCCCCTGCCTCAGTCACCGCCCGCCGCAACTCCTGTACCTTGTCTATTCCGGGCAGATAGCTGTTGAGGCCAAAGGCCAGGATGTGGCCCATGTCGGTATCCACCTCCATAGCCCTTATGAGCACCTGGTTGTGCTGGGCGGCGAAGCTCCGGAACTCGTGCTGGTCCCAGGGGCCGCTGTGCTCCGTGATGCACAAGCCGAAGAAGCCCAACCGCTCCGCCTCCCGGACCATATCCTCCGGGGAAAGATTGCTATCGCTGCTGCCCTTGGTGGTGTGGACGTGCATGTCAAAAAGGCGTGCCATAAACCCCTCATTAGATTGGTCTGGGGCAGGGAATCTAATTTTCAAACTCCCCCATTGTATAGGGGCAAACCAACCCCGTCAATGGAGATACTGGGCTAAGCCAGGTCTTTTAATTCACCCTCTCCCTGGAGGGAGAGGGCCGGGGTGAGGGGGAATCCTTCGCATCAGCAGAGGTTTCCTGGGTGGGAACGCCCTCACCCTAACCCTCTCCCAGAGGGAGAGGGGATTTTCCCGACAATGAAAAGGCCCTGTGGGCTGTGCAAGGCCTTTTTATTGCCCCCCTTCCACCACACTCTGAAGGGTGTGGCATAGTCTAACTGCGGATGGCCTTGGGATGCCACGTAAGGAGATGAAAATGGCGGTCGGCCTCCCCACCGTCACTCCCGCGAAAACGGGAGTCCACGTCCCGCCCCTGGATTCCGGCCTTCGCCGGAATGACGGTGGGGAGGGGATGCCGCACCCTTCAGGGTGTGGTGGGGGCACCCTAAAGATGCCTATTTTCATAGCAATGACGGTGCTGTGCGCTTTTATTTTCCTGGGATGCCACACCCTTCAGGGTGTGGTGAGTGACCTGAAACATCTACTTTCATGGTAAGGCCACTCACAATAACTTGAGTGTAGTTTATCAAGTATAATGTAATAAATTTAAGAAATTGTATCACTGCTATCCACCATATATCTTGACATAGATATTCCCGGAAAGCTAAAATCAATGTGTGGGAGATACAGGAGGTGATTGAGATGGAGGACTATTATGTGCTCCTGGGGGTCTCCAGGACTGCTTCCGAAAAGGAGATTAAGCAGGCCTATCGCAGACTGGCCCGGCAGTATCACCCCGATGTTAATCCTGGGGACAAGGTCTCCGAGGAGAAGTTCAAGCGCATAAACGAGGCCCACGAGGTCCTCTCAGACCCGGAAAAGCGCAAGAAGTACGACAAGTATGGGGAGAACTGGAAACATGCCGACGAGATAGAGGCAGGCCGGGCATCCTACCACGGGCACCCTTACGGGTCTCGGGGAAGGGGGTTCTCATCCCGGTTCTCCGAAGGCGGGGCGGGAGGCCCTGCGGGTGAGCGATGGGACTCCGGCGGCATCTCTATGGATGACTTCTTTGAGGACATTTTCTCGGTCGGGGGCATGAACGGGTCCCGTCACTCCGGCGGGCAGCGCCCCATGCAGTACCCTGTGGAGATAAGCCTGGAAGAAGCCCTCAGCGGGACGACCCGCTACCTGGAAATACCCAACGGCTTTGGCGAGTCCCCCCGCAGGTTGGAGGTGAAAATCCCGCCGGGAGTGGACACCGGTTCCAGGGTGCATATTGCTGCGGGGAACGGAGGGGGCCAGGACATCTATCTCCAGGTTACTGTGAGGAATCATACCAGGTTCCGACGCAAAGGGGCCGACCTGCATACCCACGTGGATGTTCCCCTCACTGATGCAGTCCTGGGAGGCGAGGCAGCCGTGAAGACCCTCAAGGGCCAGGTAATGCTGACCATACCGCCGGAGACCCAGAATGGGCAGACCATCCGTCTTGCCGGCCAGGGGATGCCCCGGCTGGAATCACCCAACGGACTCGACACATTCAATTCTAGGGGCGACCGTGCCAGAGGCGACCTTTACGTCGAGGTGAAGGTCGTGCTGCCCAGGGGCCTGAGCGAAGAGGAACGGGAACTCTTCCGGGAGCTTAAAGAGCTTCGCACCGCCCGGAGATGATAGATGCGGTGACAGACCAGGAGGTGATAGGTTTGGCAAATCGGCACCCTTTTGAAGACGACCCCTGTTATGTAATCAGCATAGCTGCCCGCATGGTGGGTGTCCATGCTCAGACCCTGCGCTACTACGAGAGGGTGGGACTGGTCTTACCTTCCAGGTCTGAAGGCAAGAGACGCCTTTACTCCCCCAGGGACATCGAGAAGCTCAAGAGGATAAAGGCCCTGACCGACGATATGGGGGTAAACCTGGCGGGGGTGAACGTGGTCCTGAAGCTCCTGGATAGAATGTACCAGATGGAGACAGAGATTAGTCATCTCACCGATGAGGTGACGCGGTTGAGGCAACGGCCTTCCGCATAATAGGCCGCATGACAGGCCCGATAGTCCCAATAGAGCACAGGTAGCATAGCCGGCCCACAGCCCACCGGCCCATAGCCCACTAGGAGGTGAACGTCATGGTATTGAGACCCGAAAGATTTACGGAGCAAGCCCAGCAGGTCATGGTGAACTCCCAGGAGATAGTACGCCGCTACAGGCATAATCAGTGGGACGTGGAGCATCTTCTGTTGGCCCTCCTGGAACTGGAGCATGGGCTGCCCCAGGATATACTCAACAACCTGGGCGTGTCTTCTGACGCCATGAAGAGGAGGTTGGAAGACGCCCTCGATATGGCTCCCAAGATGGCCTACGAATCGGACCAGATATACAGCACGCCCAGGGCCGCCCGTCTGCTGGACAACGCCAGGGCTGAGTCTGAGCGTCTGAAGGATGAGTTTATCGGCACCGAGCACCTTCTTATCAGCGCGACTATGGAGCGAGAGGGAGACAGCGCCCGCATCCTGAAGGAGTATGGCGTGGACCAGGAGAAGGTGTACCGGGCGCTGATGCAGGTAAGGGGCGCCCACAGAGTCACCGACCCCAGGGCCGAGAGCAAGTACCGCTCCCTGGAGAGGTACAGCGTTGACCTCACGGACCTGGCCCAGCAGGGCAAGCTGGACCCGGTAGTGGGCCGGGACGAAGAGGTGCGCCGGGTGATCCAGACCTTGACCCGCCGCAGGAAGAACAACCCTGTCATAATCGGTGAGGCCGGGGTTGGCAAAACGGCTATAGCCGAGGGGCTGGCCCAGCGCATAGTCTCGGGGGACGTGCCGGGAGCGCTGAAGGACCGCCGGGTGATGGCCCTGGATATGGGCGCTCTCGTGGCGGGGAGCAAGTTCCGGGGCGAGTTCGAGGAGCGGCTCAAGGCAGTCATGGACGAGGTCAAGAGCGCCGAGGTGGAGGTAATCCTGTTCATAGATGAGATTCATACCGTCGTGGGCGCAGGCGGGGCCGAGGGCGCCATTGATGCCGGCAACCTGCTCAAGCCGGCTTTGCAGCGGGGCGAGATGCAGTGCATAGGGGCTACCACTATAGACGAGTACCGGAAGTATATCGAGAAGGACGCCGCCCTGGAGCGCCGGTTCCAGCCCATATTCCTGGAGGAGCCCAGCGTTGAGGAGACTATAGAAATCCTGCGGGCCTTGAGGCCCCGGTACGAGGCCCACCACAAGGTAAAGATAGAGGACGCCGCTCTGTCGGCCTCGGCCCGCTTCAGCCACCGCTATATCTCAGACCGCAATCTGCCCGACAAGGCGGTGGACCTGATAGACGAAGCGGCCAGCAAGCTGCGTATAGACGCGGACAGCCTGCCCAGCGACCTCAAGGGCAGGGAGAGGCGGGTCCAGGAACTTGGAAACGAGGAGGAGGCAGCAGCCCAACGCTCGGACTACGAGAAGGCAGCCCAGCTAAAGACGGAGCGCCTGCGCCTGGAGGGGGAGTATGACCAGGACAAAGACACCTGGATGCGGGACAAGAAGATAGACATGATTGTGGACGAGGAGGATATAGCGGAGCTAATCTCCAGGTGGACGGGCATCCCCGTTTCCCGTCTTCTGAAGGGAGAGGCCGAAAGGCTCCTGCACATGGAGGAGAGCCTACATCACCGGGTGGTGGGCCAGGCTGAGGCGGTGGCCGCCATCTCCGAATCAATCAGGCGCGCCCGCTCGGGCCTGAGCGACCCCAGAAGGCCCATAGGCAGCTTTATCTTCCTGGGACCCACCGGCGTGGGCAAGACAGAGTTGGCAAGGGCCCTGTCCGAGTTCCTCTTCGATGATGAGGAAAACATGATACAGATAGACATGTCCGAGTACATGGAGAAGCACGCCGTGTCACGTCTCATTGGCGCCCCGCCGGGTTACGTGGGGTTTGACGAGGGCGGGCAGCTAACGGAGGCTGTACGCAGGCACCCCTTCCGGGTGGTCCTCTTCGACGAGATCGAGAAGGCCCATCCCGACGTGTTCAACGCCCTGCTACAGATTCTGGAGGATGGACGCCTTACCGACGGCCACGGCAGGACCGTTGATTTCCGCAATACGGTGATTATAATGACCAGCAACCTGGGCACGGGCAGCCTGGGCCGGCAGCCCTTCGGCTTTCGCAGGGGCGGCGATGTCATAGACGAGCAGAGGATGAGGGACTCGATTCAGGACGCCCTCAAGCAGGCCTTCCGCCCCGAGTTTCTGAACCGCATAGACGAGACCATAGTCTTTGACCCCCTGACCCAGGAGCAGATTGAGGAGATAGTGGGGCTTATGGCTGCCCAGGTACAGGAGCGGCTGGCAGAGCGTCAGATTACCTTTGAGCTGACATCGGATGCCCGGCATTGGCTTGCTCAAGAGGGGTACGACCCCGCCTTTGGCGCCAGACCCCTGCGCAGGGCGGTCCAGAGGTATCTGGAGAACCCCATGTCAAAGGCCGTCCTGGGCGGGGAGTTCCAGCCCGGAGACCACATCCTGGTGGACACCGGCCCCGATGGGCTTGCCTTCAGAAAGGCCCCGGCGGCGCTTGAGGTGGCTTCCAGAGTCGCCGGCTAGGTGCCTTCCACTTCGTCATTCAGTTGTAGGCCGGAATCCAGGAGCGGTAGCGCGGGGACTTCCCATCAGCTCCCATGCTGCTGTACCCTGGATTCCTGCTTCCGCAGGAATGACGGGTTGAGCGACTTTATTTTCATGGGATGCCACACCCTTCAGGATGTGGTAAGTGACCTGAAACCTCTACTTTCATGGGAATTGCCCATGGTCTTGCCAAGGCCAAGTAAGGGGATGAAAATGACGGCAGCCCCTCCACCGTCATTCCGGCGTAGGCCGGAATCCAGGGGTGAGGGGTAGGTGACTCGCAATGGCCGCCTACGTCGCGAGACCCTGGATTCCCGCTTTCGCGGGAATGACGGTGCTGGACGCTGCCTATTTTCATGGTAATGACAGCGCGGTGGAGGAGCTTGGCGCCGCCTATTTTCATGGGAACTACGACCACATGACAGCAGAAATACCCCGATGGCCGGGGCGGGGGACTATAATCGCACCATTTTGTTAGGTAAAATAGGGAGGATATGGAGGAAAAGTATGTACACGTCCCAGTCCCTTGGCCCCTGCAAAGGTTCCAAGAGGTGGGCGTACCGGTAGCTTTCAATCCCGTCAATTCCAATGGTCAGTCGGCGATTGGGCAGGATGGAGGATTTACCAGCCGGACGGTGCGGGTCCGGTACGTGGTGGAGGGAGAGGGGCCGGCAGTGGTGATGGTCCACGGCCTGGGAGCCTCCCTCGCCATCTGGGGAGATAATATAAGGTCCCTGGCGAAAAACCATAGGGTCTATGCCCTGGACATGCCGGGTTACGGCATGTCGGACAAGTCAAAGGACCTGGCCTATAATGCCATTGCCGGGGGTTACTTCATAGTCTGGTTTATGGATACCCTGGGCATAAGGAGCGCCACCCTGATCGGCAACTCTGCGGGCGGCCTCATGTCTGCCATTGCAGCAGTCACCTACCCCCACCGGGTGGAAAAGCTGGCGCTGGTGAGCTCGGCAGGACTGGGGCGGTCCATCGCCTGGTTCATCAGGCTGGCTTCCCTCCCAGGATTGGGGGAGTTCCTGCACCTCCACAACGTGGGCAGCACCAGGCATCTGATGAAGGGCATCTTCCACGAACCCCGGTCCGTGAGTGAGGACCTGATGCAGGAGCTAATGCACGTCCGCAACCTTGGGGACGCCAAGAGGGCGGCCCTGGAGTCCATAAGGTCGGGCGTCAATTTGTGGGGCTTGAAGAAGAAGATGATGATGCTTCCCAGGCTCAAGGACTTTATGAAGCCCATGCTGATAGTATGGGGCCAGGAAGACACCGTCATACCCGTTTCCCATGCCTACCAGGCTGCCAAGGCCCTGCCCCACTCCAACCTACACATCATTCCCCGATGCGGCCACTGGCCCCAGTTGGAAAAGCCCCGCCAGTTCAACCACGCGGCTCTGGACTTCCTGAACGCTGCCTCGCACCAAGAGAAAAGGGCTATATGAGGGTCTATACCTGGGCACGGGGCAGGATAGATGCCACCTACCGGGCCTTTCCCACTCCCAGAAAAGGGCTGAGCAAACAGGGGGTCTTGGCCCTTATAGCCCTGGGATTCGTTCTGGTAATAGTGCTGCTGGTCTATTTTCTCAGGGACCATTTGGACCTGACCGACGTTGGCTATCCCGCCATTGCCCTGCTCTCCCTATTCGCCAGCGCCGGCCTGGTTGTGCCCGTGCCGGGCATGGCCGCCGTATGCGCCGGGGGGTGGCTTCTGAACCCCTGGCTGGTGGCCCTGGTGGCCGGCAGTACCGGGACTGTGGGGGAGCTTACCGGGTACGCTCTTGGCTTCAGCGGACGGGGAGTGGTGAACAGGGGCAGGTTCTACATGCGGATGGAAGACTGGATGAGGCGGAGGGGATGGCTGGTCCTATTCCTGCTGTCGGTCCTCCCCAACCCGGTATTCGACTTGGCCGGCATATCGGCGGGCGTCCTTCACTATCCCATCTGGCGGTTCTTGGGGCTTGTGTGGGTGGGGACTTTTATGAAATTCCTGATAGTGAGCTATGCCTGCGCTTACAGTGTGGATAGCATCATAAAGCTCTTCGGGATTGATAACTAGACCTACCCCCACCGTCATTCCGGCGTAGGCCGGAATCCAGGGGCGGGGGTGGGTGACTCGCAACGACTCCTACGACGCGGGACCCTGGATTCCCGCTTTCGCGGGAATGACAGAATAGGGGGCGGGAATGACGGCGGGCGCATGATGCCGCCCCCTGAAGGGTGCGGTGGGGGAACCTGACGCTGCCTATTTTCATAATAATCACGGTGTGGCGGCGGTCACGACTCATCGTGTCTGAACAGTTACACCTTCTGTTTTCGAGGGCCAAAGGATATACTAATCAGCAAAGTCGAGGTAAAGGTATAGGCAGGAGGAATTGTATGACGCAAAGGCCACCTTCACTTCTACCCAAGCAGTTCGGTCCCCTCCAGGGAGTCCGTATTCTCTCTACCGGCACCATCATCGCCCAGCCCTTTGCGGGGGCGATGGCCGCCGAGATGGGAGCAGAGGTGATACAAGTCGAGCGCCCCGGAGTAGGCGATGCGGTATGGAGGAACCTGGAGTTTCCCATGCAAGGGGAGAACGGCGCAGCCATCGCAGCCGGCTGGGTACAGGACCGGCGCAACACATTACACACCACCCTTAACCTGGCTTCTCCCAAGGGCAAGGAGATGTTCCTGGACCTTATCCCCCACTGCGATATATGGATGGAAAGCTCTATACCGGGGACGTACAGGGACTGGGGCCTGGACGATGAAACCGTCCTCAAGGCCAACCCTCGTATTGTCATAACTCACGTATCGGGCTACGGCCAGGACGGACATCCCGACTATTTGGGCAGGGCCTCTTACGACTTCATAGGCCAGGGTTTTGGCGGGATGATGCACTTGACGGGCTTCCCTCACCCTGAGCCTCCGGTAAGGGCAGTACCTTGGACGGGGGACTACATTACCGCCCTATTCTGCCTCTGGTCGTCTCTGGCAGGATATATCAACGCCCAGCGCACAGGCCAGGGCCAGGTCATTGATTTGGCCCAGTACGAGGCAATTCACCACACCCTGGCGGGCACAATGGTAGCCTATTATGAAATGGGGCTGGAGAGGGAGCGATCGGGCAATCAAGCCGGTCTCTTTCAGCCTTATGACACCTACCAGGCCAGCGACGGCTGGGTGAATATCGCCGCCCTGGGCACGGTCTTCAACCGTATTTGCGGCGTCCTGGGGCTGGACTCTTCGGAGGATAAGTGGCAAAAGGCCCAGTTTGAAGTGGAGTCAATGGAGGGAATAGAATTCGACGCCATCCTGAGGGGATGGGTGGAGGAGCGTACCATCAAGGAGGTGGTGGATACTCTAAACGCCGCCGAGGTGGGATGCTCTGCTATAATGACCCCGAGAGATACGGCTGAGGACCCCCACTACCGGGCAAGAAACGTGCATATCGAGTGGGAGGACATAAACCTTGGCAGGAAGGTCAAGGGCATTGGCATTGTCCCCAAGTTCTCCGAGACGCCGGGGGAGGTATGGAGGGGGTCCGTGCCCCTGGGCTACGACAACGAGATGGTCTATACCTCCCTTCTCGGCTTGGACAATGCAGAGTTAGCCCGGCTCAAGGAGGAGGGGATTATCTAATCTCCTCCTCAGTAATACAGCTTCCCAGGGTTCATAATGTTCTGGGGGTCCAGGGCCTGCTTTATGGCCTTTGCCACGTCGTAGCCCACCCCCATTTCCCTGGGCAGCAGGTGAGAGAGCTTTACCCCCACACCGTGACAGTATTCCATGGTGCCGCCCATGTCCTGGGACAGGGTGAGCACCTGGTCCACTATGTCGCCCATGTTGTCTATAGCCCCGCTGTTATCCCGATTGTTATTGCCCCGCCTGCTGTTATTTCGATGGTCCGGCCTTTCGTCGGGCACCAGCATCATGGAGAAAAGCTCGGGCTGGGTCCAGATGGCGTATTCTACCACCCTCACCCCCTGCCTGGAAAGGAACTCATCGCAGCGACGCCGGTACTCCAGGACCTGGGATACCGGCAGAGCCATGTGCAGATAATCGAACCCTCTCCGCCCCCAACGGTCCCACCGGACGCTGCGTGGCTGGTTTAGCATCTCCCGGCGGTATCTATGGCCGCTGCTGTGGCGGTCCTTCCAGTGGTTCATGGTCTCGCCCTTGCCCATGTTTCTGCCGCGAAAGCCGGCGCAGACCGCCAGTGAACGGCGGTGCTGGGCATCAACCCCCTCTCTGTACCCCTCGTGCATCATATACAGGTGGACATCCTCATCCTCTTCGGTGAGGTCCAGCAGGGTTGGGCGCAGGCCCAATTCAAAAAGCTCCGACACGGCGTTGAATCCCTGGTCGAAGGTATTAAAAGCCACAGTGGAGAAGGCCCGCTTCTCAGGCTGGCGGAACACCCGTATCGTTGCCTTGGTTATTATGCCAAAAGCCCCTTCACTCCCTATGAACAGGTGGTTGAGATTGGGGCCAGCGGAGTATTTGGGTACAGCGCGGGTACTAAGGACTTCCCCGTTGGGCAGCACCACCTCCAGGCCCATCACCTGCTCACCCATAGGGCCGTAGCTGGCAGCCCGGTAGCCCACGCTGTTGGTGGAGATGGCCCCTGCAACGGTGGCTATGGGCCGGCTCCAGGGATCGTGGCCCAGCATCAGGCCGCGCTCCTCCAGGGACTTGTCCAGGTCTTCCAGGACTACCCCCGCCTCCACCAGGGCCGTCCTGTCGGTGGCATTTATGTCCAGTATCTTGTTGAGGCCCTTCAAGTCTATCACCACGCCGCCCTCGACGGGAAGGGCGGCGCCCATCACCCCCGTACCGCCTCCATAGGGGATGACTGGGACCCCATAAGCAGAGGCCAGCTTGACCACCTCTGCAACCTGCTGTACCGAATGAGGGACCACCACCATATCCGCCGTCCGCTCAAGCCTGGCGGCAGCCCGGAAAGCCCGGGCGGGGTTCAGCGCGTCGGCTGAGTACCGGTCTATCACATCTTCCTGGGTGAACAGGTTGTCGCTGCCTACGGCTTGGGCCAGCGAATCGGCAAGGGCCGTGTCAAGCATCTCTCTCCTTAATGCCTGGGGCTATCGCATTAGAAATGACGCGGGCGTCTCTCAGTTGTAGGCTGGAGTCCATCGGTTGGTTAGGGACTTATTTCAGGCTTCCTACTACGATGCCGGATAGTGGATTCCGGCCTTCCGCCGGAATCACCCATGGCCCTTGCGGGCCACATACGAGGATGAAAATGATATGGCCTCCTCACCGTCACTCCCGCGAAAGCGGGAGTCCACGCCCCGCCCCTGGATTCCGGCCTGCGCCGGAATGACGGTGGTGGGGGATGCCGCACCCTTCAGGGTGCGGTGGGGGAACCTCGCGCTGGCTATTTTCATAATAATGACAAGAACAAAGTAGTCCTCATGCCAGGTTTCGGGGCACGAAGCTCAGGGTGTTCTTGAACTCGGACTCTCCGGTTTTCCTGAGCCGCCCCTTGCCCAGCTTAAAACGGTAACGGTTGTTGATGGGGTCGGCTATTCCGGGAGAAACACTGTTGACTGCCATGTCCAGTTGACCTTGCCCAAAGAGGAAGTAGCTGCAAGTGACTCCCGGCGGGACCTGGTCGCTTACATAGGCCACCGCACTGAACCGCGCCGCGTAAGTCTCTCCTGTCTGAGTGAGGACATTGTCGTTCTCGACTGCTACCCAGTCTCCACTCTCAATACCCCTGGGGTTGGCATCTTCAGGGTTGACCTCCAGGATATTCACCGGGAACCGCTCCCACCGGTAGGGGATTCGCATATCGTCGAACTGGGACTGCCAGTGCTCGTTTACCCGCATATTTGTCACCCATAGCTCGTCACCCTGGGGGGCGAACTGCTCCTGAAAAGGTCTTACTTCGTTCCAGTCGCCTTTGACGAAGACGGCTTTCCCACTGGAGGTCCCAAAGCTGTCGGTGTGCAGACGAACGGTCCCCAACAGATTGCCGCCTTCAAGGCGGATGGGGCATTGGATGCCGGTGGTGCCCATCTCGCGCAGGAACTCATGGCCCCGCTTGCCCTGGGCGCGGGCCATCTCCACCAAGGCAGAGTAGTCGTGGACTGTACCCCGGGAGCGTTCTGCCGCCTCTTCAAATACGTCATTAGAGTCCCGCCAGTCAAAGCCGTCGAACCCCATACGCCTGGCTGCCTGGGCGATGATCCACCAGTCGGGCTTGGCCTCTCCCGGCGGCCCCATAATCTTCGAGTACATCTTGAGGCGGCGCTCACCCTGCATCCTGGCGTAGTCGTCCTCGCCCCAGGGCGCTGCGGGGAGGAGAAGGTCTGCGAACTGGGTAAGGACATTGGCGTAAATCTCATTTTGGACCAGCACCATGCCGCCGGCATCAACTTTGGCCTTGAGCACCTCTTTCACCCTCGACAAATTCAGGGTTTCTTGCCCTGGGTTGCCGTCGGTAAAGGCGTCGGTGAGGCCCACCTGGGGGCCGGTCTCCCTGGTAAGCCTGCCCACCACCCCACCCAGGTATTGGGAAGCTCCCATGGCGGCCAGCCAGGTGGTGCCGATAACCCAGATGAACCGCAGGTTTCCCTCTATGGCCCACCGGTCCAGGTTCAGCTCGATTTTGTTCCCCATATAGGTGTCCGGGGACTTGTCCTTGGGGTAGCCCGCCGCCGAGATCATCCCCCTCTGGTGTCCTCCGGCGCGGGATATGACGCGCCCTGGCCGGCCTCCGGCGCCCACAAGGAGGCCCAGGCTGGCCAGAGAGGCCGTGTTTTGATAGTTATGCCCCCAGTAGTTGCCCTTCTCCAGCATCAGGGAGGTGAGGGGCCTGGCCCCATCTTCGCCGGGTCTGGCCATGATCTGCGCCGCCTGGCGAATCTTCTCGGCAGGCACTCCGGTAATCTGCTGGGCCCTTTCCGGCGTATATGTATCATCTCCAAGGATGAAGTCTCTATAGTCCTGGAAGGTTGCCCCGAACATCCGGCGACGCCAGGGTGTCTCCTGGGCCAGGTCAGCAGCGTCGGCGGTGCGCTCGCCTATAAACTCTGCGTCTTCCCATCCATTCTCCAGGACCACCCTGGCTATAGCGTTGTTCAACACCGTGTCTGTTCCGGGGACAAGTTGCAGGTGCAGGCCGCCCCACTTCTCGGCATAGGCGGCGGTGAAGTCCTTGCGGGGATTGACTACTATCAGCTTTGGTCCTCCCTTGGATACCCATTGCTGGAACAGGATGGACTTGGTCTCGTAGAGGGAGACCCCTGATATATAAATAACCTCTGCCTGCTTCCAGTCCTGGTATGCGGCGCTGAAGGCGTTGATGCCGGCGTCGCTAAGTCCCGGGGTGTCCGGGCCGGCGGAGGGCTTGTCGTGGGGAGACCAGCAGGGGGTGTTGATGCTTCCCAGGGCCAGCTTGGTCAGGGCGTAGGTGTTCTCATAGTAGTTATAGGAGTACATCTTCATGCCCCAAGCCATCTCGCTATAATTTTCCAGCACGTAGTTTGAGATGTCGGCCACCAGTTCCAGGGCATCGTCCCATGAGATAGGCACCAAGTCACCGCCTACTCTTAGCTGGGGATGCTGGAGGCGGTCCCGGGTGGGAGTCTCGGGGTTGTAGAGCTTTTGGGCAAGGGTGCCTCCCCGCACGCTGTGGTCGCCTCCCACGTTTACTACATCGGTATTCCCGTCGGGGACAACCAGGACATGATGGGGGGAGCCGTCTATCTGGACTATGTTGTGCATGTTGGGAGAGACCCACATACCGCTGAGGACGGGCACGGGGAAGTCCACCCCCAGGGCGTTCTCCGAGGAAGCGGGGCCGCCCTCTCTGCCCACCGGCCAGGAGTACACCTTGTACCCACAGCCTACCACGCAGTAGTCACAGCCCGTAGGCGCTATCCTTGCGTCGGGTGGAGGCAGGGGGACGCGGGCCGTCGGTATTGCGGGCGGAGATGTTGGAGTGGGCGCAGGCGCAGTGGGGGTGGAAGTCGGGGTAGGCGTTACCTCCCCACTTTCACCATTACCACAGGCAGCGAGGACTGCCATCGCGCCTCCTGCGGCCAGGAGGGCGAGGAACATCCTTCGCGAGATGCCCGCCGCTTTGGCATGTTCCCAGAGATTATGTTCTTCGCCATCCGGTAGATGGGCGTCTCCATTGGAGTAATTCTCCCTTTCCACTGCTTTCCCCTAATTATTTGCGTTGGTCTTATGGGTTTATTGGTGAGCCGCCTTCCAGATTGTCAATGAACCCGTAAACCAGGCCGGTTACACCGATGGCATATATGTCATCACCCTGAGTCTCCAGCATGATTTGCGGCAGGCTCTGGGTGGCCTGTCCCAGGACCATGATACCCCGCTTTGAGAGGTCGAACCTGGTATAGTGGCAGGGGCAGGGGCCCAGCATGGTAAACTCGTGCCTGTATGTTCCGTTGAGGGGACATCCCAGGTGGGAGCACAGGTAGTTGAAGGCAACTACATCCTGCCCAGGGCCAATGCCGCCCTGGGCAGGGGCGCCCAGCTTTACCAGAAAGTTCTTGTGTTCCTCCAGGGGATAGTCAAAGTCGGTTGGCTCGCCTTCGGTCAGGTCTGTCAGACGGGCTACCTTCAGCCGGGAGTAGGTGCGGATGATTCTTGCCGTCCCGGGCGACATTGCTTCAATGGTCTCGGTAAGTCCGGGTGAAAAGGCGAAGATTCCAACGGCGGCAGCGGATACCCCGGATAGTTTCAGGAAGTCGCGGCGGGAGACTTTCCCATCCTTTATAGACATATCACCTGCCTGATTTTCGGAATATTATGCCCTGCTGACAATCTATGTCGGCTGGACCTGTGGACGATGCACACCCTTAAAGGTGCGGTGAGTGACCTACCACTTCCACAAAGGGGGAGTAGGCCGGATTTTCGTAATAATTGCGGGAGGTGGCGATTAATGTAAGGGGCAAGCCACGAGTCCGGCCGCTCTATTCACAACACACGGCGAAGGGGCAGGGGCCGTGAGTCCCGGTCTCCATTCCCGTTCCCAATTCGCTAGCTGCCGTACCTCCACGAAGTGCCCTGGGGGGTATCCTCCAGCACTACTCCCAGCCCCGCAAGCCGATCACGTATCTGGTCGGCCAGGGCATACTGGCGGGCCACCCTGAGCTCTGTCCTGGTATCCACCAATAGGTCAATAAAGGGTGTGGCGGACTCCCCCCGGGCCTCTCCCGGCTGGCTGAAGGTCAATCCCAGCACTCCTCCCAACTCCCTGAGGGTACCCTGGGCCTGGGCTACTCCTCTGCCCGACTCCTTGGCCCGGTTTATCTCCCTGGCAAGGTCGAAGAGGGCGCCCAGGGCTTGGGGCGTGTTCAGGTCTGAGTCCATAGCCTGGATGAAGGCCTGTTTGTATGGCTCCGGGCCGAGGGTATCCGTATCGTTTGCAGGGCCTTCGCGCAGGGCGTTTCGCAGGCGCTCGGCGGCCCTTTCCGTGGAGACATGACTGTCTTCGCTATAGTTCAGGGGACTCCTGTAGTGGGAACTGAGAAAGAAGATGCGCAGGGCATCGGGGGAGTGGGTCTTCAGGACTTCCTCAAGGGACACCAGGTTGCCCAGGGACTTGCTCATTTTGTCTTCGCCCATGTGAAGAAGGCCATTGTGAACCCAGTAGCGGGCGAAGGGGACTGTCCCACTGTATGCTTCGCTCTGGGCCGTCTCGTTTTCGTGATGGGGAAAGACCAGGTCTTGGCCTCCCCCGTGAATATCCAGGGCATCTCCCAGGTAGGACATGGACATGGCGGTACATTCTATGTGCCAGCCAGGCCGCCCTGGACCCCAAGGGCTGTCCCAGGCCGGCTCCCCCGCCTTGGCCGCCTTCCACAGGGCAAAGTCCATGGGGTGTTCCTTGCCTGCCTCCACCTCTACCCTGGCCCCGGCTATCATGCCCTCCAGGGTGCGGTGGCTCAGCTTGCCATAGTCCGAGGACTTGGTGACACGGAAGTACACGTCGCCATCCGAGGCGTAAGCATACCCCTTTTCTATGAGGGAGCCGATTACCTCCAGGATTTGAGGAATCTCCCTGGTGGCCCTTGGGTAGAGATTCGCGCTCTTTACGTTGAGGGCCTCCATGTTTTCCATGAACTCTTCGATATACTTTTCCGCCAACTCCTGATGTCCGACGTTCTGCTCCTGTGCCCGCTGGATTATCTTGTCGTCAATATCGGTGAAGTTCTGCACATGCTGGACCTCATACCCGATGTACTCCAAATAACGGCGCAGGACATCGAAGATTACATAGCTCATAGCATGTCCCATGTGGCAGGGGGCATAGGGGGTGATGCCGCACACGTACATCTTCACCGTGTCTCCGGCGGGAGAGAACTCCTCTTCCCGTCCGGTGAGGGTGCTGTACAGCCTCATGTTTCCTCCCCTTTTTCAATCAATAGGGCCACGGCATAGGCGGCTATGCCCTCCTCCCTGCCAACGAACCCCAGATGGTCGGTGGTGGTGGCCTTTACGCTCACGCAACGCAGGTGGATGGAGAGGGCGTTGCCTATCTTGTCTTTCATATCGCCGATGAAAGGCTCCAAGACGGGCCTTTGCGCCAACATTGTAGCATCAATGTTGGATATGCGCCAACCATCTTGAGCCACAAGCTCGGCAACTCTTGACAGCAGTACAAGGCTGGATATTCCCCTGTATTGGGGGTCGCTGGAAGGGAAGTGAATCCCCTTGTCCCCCAGATTGGCTGCTCCCAAAAGGGCATCCATAATGGCGTGCACCAGCACATCACCGTCGCTGTGCCCTGACAGACCCTTGGAGAAGGGCACCTCCACACCTCCCAATACCAGGAGACGGCCGTCTACCAGGGGATGGGCGTCGAATCCTATGCCAACCCGGAGCGCCAATCTCTTAGCCCAGCCTATTTTTACTTGCCGGATTAACGGGAGGAGTTTCAAGGGACAGAGATGCCCGCCGCTCCGTTAGAAAGACCTGGGCAATAGCCAGGTCTTCAGGGGTGGTGACTTTTATGTTTTGGTAAGCGCCCATGAACACCTTTACCCTGTGGCCGAGGCCCTCCACCATAGTCGCATCGTCGGTGACTGTTTCACGGCAGGAGCGATGGGCTTGAAGAAGAAGATCGTACCTGAAGAACTGAGGGGTCTGGGCCATCCAGAGGGATTCCCTGGGAGGGGTGGCCTCCACCAGGCCGTCGCCGGATACTATCTTGATGGTGTCCTTGGCGGGCACTGCGGCCACCGATGCGCCCGTCTCCCGGGCCGCCTCCAGGCCCCGCATGATCAGGTCGTGGTCAAGGCAGGGCCGAGCGCCATCGTGGACAGCGACCCAGGAGATGTCTCCGCTTCGGAGGGCCTCCAGTCCCAGCCGCACCGAGTCCTGGCGGCGTTCTCCCCCCTGGCACACCGACGTTACCTTGTCCCAGCCCCGCTCTTTCGCCAATGCCCGGCCCAGTCCAAGGCTGCGGGAGGAAAGGACCAAGGCTATCTCGTGGACAATGGGGCAGGAATTGAAGACCTCTACGGTGTGGGCTATCAGGGGCAGGCCCAAGAGGGGGGTGAATATTTTGTCTATGCCCGCCATTCGACGGCTCTCTCCCGCCGCCACAATCACCACGCCTACCCTCTCGTGGGCATGGTGGAACTGTAGGGTAGGATGGCCGGCGACGGGCGACTTGTCAGGTTGGGAGCGGTCCGCCATGCCATGCCCTACACAGAAGTCGGCTGGGCAAAGATGATGCGCCCTGCGGTGGTCTGGAGGACCCGGGTTACGGATACATGAATGAACTTGTTCAGGTGTCTTCTCCCACCCTCCACCACCACCATGGTGCCATCATCCATGAAGGCTACCCCCTGGCCCACCTCTTTCCCCTCCTGGACTATGTTCACCGTAAGCTCCTCCCCAGGCAGGACCACGGGCTTTATGGCATTAGCCAATTCGTTGACGTTCAGCACCTTTATGCCCTGGACCTCGGCGACCCGGTTCAGGTTGAAGTCGGTGGTGAGAATTGACGCTTTCATCTCCCGGGCCAGCTTCACCAGCTGCCCATCTACCTCTGCGCCGTTGCTAATATCAATGTCCAGCACCTGGATGGGCACCCGCTCGTCCTTGCGCAGCTTGCCCAGCACCTCGAGCCCTCTGCGGCCTCGGGTCCTCCTCATGGAGTCGCTGGAGTCGGCTATGTGCCTCAGTTCGTCCAAGACGAAGCCTGGGATGAGCAGGGTGCCTTGCAGGAAGCCCGTCTGCCCCAGTTCGGCGATACGGCCGTCTATTATTGCGCTGGTGTCCACGACTATCCGGCCATTGGGGTGCAGACCGTTGGAAGACCCCGCTACATCCGGGGGCAAAATCCTGCTCACCTCGGTTGACCGATGGGCCCCTACCCACAGCCCCAAGGCCCCGAAGGTGAGGGTGATGATAAGTGGTATGCCCCAAGCAAACCAGCCGCCCAGCTTGAAGAGTGGAATAGAGATGAGCGCAGCTATCACCAGCCCAACTACCAGACCGACGGCGGATGGTATGAGGGTCGCAGCGGGAATCTGGTTGAGCCTATTCAGAGTTTTGGTTAGTGGCCTAAAGACTATAAATGGCGACACTGAAACTCCTAACTACCGGGCCGATGGGGTAGCGGCAATATCCTACTCCCAGATTTGTCCTTTCAATTAAGGTAGTTTTGGGCATCTCATAGTATACCACAAAATATTAGGGATGGGAAGATGAAAATGTCACCAATTCTGCAACTCGTGGGCTAACCTGACCGGAAAACGTGGCCCGCACCTGAGGGCGCTATGCAGCATATCCGCCCTTTTAACAGGTAGCCCCTTAGAGTATAATGTCGGCGTAAACAACAGCCTTTCCTTAAATTTTAGGCGGCGGGGTAGCGAGGACTTGCGCGATTGCTCAGCATTTGGCATTGCAGGCTTCTGACCGGACAGCAGGATGGAAGCCCCCGTCGTCACAGTCCGGTGGGGCCTGCGGGACCTGAATGGATAATGGCTGAACGACTAGTGAAGGAGGAGAACATGGCTGAAAAGGGGCGAGTTGTAGTTGTCACAGAGTACCAGAAGCCCTTCGAGATACAGGAGTTTGACCTTCCCGACCCTGAGCCGGGCGCAGTTATCCTCAAGATGACCCAGGCGGGCATCTGCGGATCGGACCTCCACGTGTGGAGGGGAGACCAGGTCAACCAGCCCCTGCCGCCTACGGGCCGGGTGATGGGCCATGAGGGCACGGGAGTAGTCTATAAGCTGGGAGCGGGGGTGACCACCGACGCCCTCGGCACTCCCATCCAGGAGGGCGACCGGCTGATGCACGTGGCGGTCTTCCCCTGCTACCGGTGCCACATGTGCAACCGCGGCGATACCAACTGGTGCGTCAACCGGGCCTACGCGGCCGCCGGGACCTACCCCTACTTCACGGGCACCTACGCCGACTTCCTGTACCTGCCCCCGCGTCATCCCGCCTTCCGTGTCCCCGACGAGCTTCCCGACGACATCATCGGTTACGTCAACTGCGCTATGGGCACAGTCACCCAGGGCCTGCTGAACGCCGGCGCCCACGAGGGCCAGTACGTGGTTATCCAGGGGGCGGGCGGCCTGGGCCTTAACGCCACCGCTATGGCAAAGGACATGGGGGCCGACCGGGTTATAGTCCTAGACAGGCTGGAGAACCGCCTGCAACTGGCAGAAGAGTTCGGGGCCGACTACACTATCAACATCGAGGAGTACAATACCCCTGAGACCCGCGTGCAGAGGGTCCATGAACTCACCAAGGGCCGGGGCGCCGACGTGGTCATGGAGTTGGTAGGCAGGGCCGAGCTACTGGCCGAGGGCATAGATATGCTCAGCAACGGCGGCACCTTTGTGGAGATTGGGGACATTGTGACTGGCAGAGAGGTGTCCATTGACCCCTCCAAGCTGCTGCGGGGCAAGAAAATCATGGGGTCACTGATGTACCGCCCCAGCACCCTCGCCGCCATTCTGGACTACATGGTGAAAAACGTGGACCGGCTGCCCTTCCAGAAGATAGTGTCCCACAGGTTCAAGCTGGCGGACATCAACGAGGCTTTCCCACAGGCGGAGTGGAACCAGAGGCAGACCACCATCAGCCGGGCTATGCTGGAGCCCTAATGGCGCCATGTGCCATCTCCTGAAACCAATTCCCGGATAGGGGAAATGTCGGAGGTCAGAGGTTAACATTATGCCGGGTGTCGCAACCGGTCTGCTCCCCGACCTCAAGGCCTGCGCCGTAGCCAGGGCAGTGGGTGATGTGGCCTATCCCGATACCGTTATCCTCTTCGGCTCCCGGGCCAGGGGAGACTTTACCCAGGACTCGGACATAGACCTGCTTATCATCACAGGCCCCGGCGGGCCGGACAAGGGGGAGTACCAGCGGAACAGCGCGGCGGCCCACCAGAAAGCCAGGGAGGTCTACGGCCACTCTGTAGGCGTTGACCTCGTGCATCTGACAGAGAAGGAGTTCCACTACTGCCGCCGGGCCAGAAACCACGTGGCGGGCCAGGCCGTCCGGGACGGCTTTGACGTGAGCGGAGAGAAAGTGGCCTATGACAACCCGGAGCCTACTAACTGGCCCGATATACGACAGCGCATTATCAATGCAGAGCGGGAATTAGGCGACCTGGAGGCCCTCATCGAGACCCCCCGTTCTTCCCAGGAAGCAATCGGGTTCCACGCGCAGCAGGCCATTGAAAACGCGCTGAAGGGGTGGATTTCCGCCCTGGATGACGATTACCGGAACACCCACGACCTGGCAAACCTGGCGGCAATAGTGCGGAGGCACCCCGAAGAGACCGTCAGCCACACCGGAGAACGCCTGGCGTGGCTGACGGAATACGCCGTAACCTACCGCTATCAGGGGGCGCAGGTCGAAATGGATGACCGATTCGAGTTGTTCTTCGCGGTAACCGAGACGGTAGAGGCCATCATCGCCCGCATCCGCGAGCTGACAGGGACAACCGAATGACCAGTGGGGTAATCGAGGACTGGATATTCTCAACACGCACGGGTGTGTTAAAATTGCGCCGTTTCTAATACAAATGGAGGTGTGTCTTGGCAGAGACAGGACGAGTAGTAATCCACACTGAACACGGCAAGCCCTTCGAGATACGAGAGTATGACCTCCCCGACCCTGAGCCGGGCGCCGTTATCCTCAAGATGACCCAGGCGGGCATCTGCGGCTCAGACCTACATACTTGGCGGGGAGACCAGGTCAACAATCCCATTCCGCCCACAGGCCGGGTCATGGGCCACGAGGGTACGGGAGTGGTACACAAGATGGGAGCGGGGGTAACTACCGACAGCCTGGGAACGCCCATCCAAGAGGGGGACCGGCTGATGCACGTGCACGTTTTCCCCTGCTACCGGTGCCACATGTGCAACAGGGGGGATACCAACCTGTGCGCTAACCGGCAGTACCCCACCGGCGATGTATGGCCTTACTTCACAGGCACCTATGCCGACTTCTTGTACCTGCCCCCGCGACACCCTGCCTTCAAGGTGCCCGATGAGCTTCCCGACGACATCATCGGTTATGTCAACTGCGCTATGGGCACAGTCACCCAGGGCCTGCTGAGCGCCGGCGCCCATGAAGGCCAGTACGTGGTTATCCAGGGGGCGGGCGGACTGGGCCTCAACGCCATTGCTATGGCAAAGGATATGGGGGCGGATAGAGTCATCGCCCTGGACAGGCTGGAGAATCGCCTGCAACTGGCAGAGGAGTTCGGGGCCGACTACACCATCAACATAGAGGAGTACAACACCCCTGAGACCCGTGTGCAGAGAGTACGTGAACTCACCAAAGGCCGGGGCGCCGACGTGGTCATGGAGTTGGTAGGCAGGGCCGAGCTTCTTGCCGAGGGCATAGATATGCTCAGCAACGGCGGCACCTTCGTAGAGATCGGGGACATCGTGCCTGGCCGGGAGGTGTCCATTGACCCCTCCAAGCTGCTGCGGGGCAAGAAAATCATAGGCTCCTCCATGTACAGGCCCAGCACCCTGGCTACAATCCTGGAGTACATGGTGAAGAACGTTGACCGGGTGCCCTTCCATAGCATAGTGTCCCACAGGTTCAAGCTGGCGGACATCAACGAGGCCTTCCCCCAGGCGGAATGGAGCCAGCGGCAGACAGCCGTGACCCGCGCAATGCTGGAGCCGTAGGGTAACAGTCCAGACTTGATACGTCATTCCGGCCCCAATTCGTCACTATTTTGAAAAATAGCCGGGGTCAGGTTCCCCCGCCGCACCCTGAAGGGTGCGGCATCCCCCGCCCACCGTCATTCCCGCGAAAGCGGGAATCCACCCCCCACCCCTGGATTCCGGCCTACGCCGGAATGACGGTAGGGAGCCCGGAAAGACATTTGGGAGACCGGAATGACGGTGAGGCAGCGGCCACGGCCCATCGTGTCTGAGTAGTTACGCCGTAGGGCCGTATATCCAGGATGGGAGACAGGGCATGAACGCAGAGATTGTAGCCATTGGGTCTGAGTTGCTGCTGGGCCAGATAGTGGACACCAATTCGGCATGGATGGCCCAGCGACTGGCCGACCTGGGAGTAAACCTGTTCTACAAGACCATAGTGGGGGACAACCCAGGCCGTATGCGGGAGATTCTGACCAACGGCCTGGAGAGGTCCGACGTGGTCATCACCAGTGGAGGCATCGGCCCCACCCAGGACGACCTCACCCGGGAGATAGTGGCCGAGATTACCGGCAGGGAGTTGGTTCTGGATGAGGGCCTGCTGGAACAGCTAAGGAGCCGCTTCCAGCGCCGGGGCATCACCCTCACTCCCAACAACGAGAAGCAGGCATATATCCCCTTGGGGGCCATTCCCGTGGAGAACCCCAACGGCACAGCCCCATCCTTCATCGTAGAAGACCCTCGAGGCGTGGTCATTAGCCTGCCGGGGGTGCCCTTTGAGATGAAATGGCTGTTCGAGAACGAGGTAGAGCCATATCTGCAAAAGAAGTTCAGCCTGTCGGAGACCATCACCTACCGGGTGCTCAAGGTTGGCGACATGGGCGAGAGCAGCGTTGACCACCAGATCGGACACCTCATCGCCAACCTGACCAACCCCACTGTGGGGGTGCTGGCCCATCCCGGCCAGGTGGACGTGCGCATCGCCGCCAAGGCCGCCAGCCGCGATGCCGCAATGACCCTCATCGCGCCCGTAGAGGATGAGGTGCAGGGGCTTCTGGGCAACAACATATTCGCCACCGACGACCGGACTATGGAGGATGTGGTGGGAGACTTGCTGCGGGAGAGGGGCCTGACCATATCCGTCTTTGAAGACCTCTCCGGTGGGATGGCAGCCGAGCGGCTCCAGCAGGCCAGCCGGGAGAACTTCGTGGAGGGCGCCATCGCCAACTCTCCCATCTCCGTTGTCCGGGTGCTCAACTCCCTGGGCGAAGACCCGGACTATATAGACAAGCTGCTGCAAGACCCCCTATCCCTCACCAACGGCCTTGCCAGGGCCATGCGGGTGCGCTGCCAGACCCACCTGGGCATGGCGGTGCACGTGGCGCCCCAGGAGCGCCAGCAGGCTGCGGAGCAGGCCCAGAACCTGGGGCAGGGCAGGACCTACATATCAGTAGTCGGGCCAGGGGTGGAGCGCAACCGCACCTACAACTACGGCGGACGGGGCCTCCCGGACCGCACCCGCATATCCATAAACGCCCTCGACCTGCTGCGCCGCACCCTGATGGAGGATATGTAAGCGCCCCCATCTTCTTTTAGGGCGGTTGTCCCCCTTTGCTTGTGGATGTTGAGGCGCAAACCCCGCGCCTACTCAGGCCAAACTATCTCATAGCCCTCCCTGCTCCTCTCCCCGTTTATCAAGGCATTGAACAGGGGCGACTTGGTGGAAAGGGCCAGGGATAAGGTGCTGGACGAATTGCTGGCGTAAATCCTCAATTCCTCCAGGTGGTCAAGGCCGGCGAAGAGGTCAACGGGAGCTGTAATATCCAGGTATCCACCATGTATGCGTATTTCCACATCCTTGAGATTAGGATTGTGCTGGAAAAGGTTGGCAGGCAGGCGAAACGTTCGTCTGGTATCATCCCCTCTCTGACGCCATTCGATCTCGAGAGCTTCCAGGTTGGGCAAGTTGTCAAATAGGCCGGGTGTTATCTCAAGGGTCGGGGCATAGTTGCCATCAGAATCTATTATAAGGCTCTTGAGATTGGGCATCTCGTCAAACACAGGAAGCCGTAGGACAACCGGGAAGTTCTCCGAGTTGTAGCTGTACCTCAAGGTAATATCCAAATATTCCAACCCAGTCAGCCCTTGAAATGCTCCCTCCTCCAGGCCGGATACGGAGATTTCCAGGGCTTTCAAGCCGGTCAATCCCGAGAATGTTCCAGCGAGTAGTTTGTAATCTCCCCTTATCACGTGGTACTCAAGGTTGACTAGACCAGCAAAATCGCCAGCATAAGGCGGCCTACTTCTCCACCGGTCTCCATAACTGCTACTGGTTGAGTTCCCCCAAAGCGTTATCCGGTACAACTCGTCATTCGTGATAAACTGGCATGACCGCAGACCCAGAGTCTCTAGGATGGCACGCTGGGTTGCCGGGCTTCGGCCACAAATCCCACTGCCCGTCGGAGCAGGGGCGCTTGCCGCAGGGGGCGACGTTGGCGACGCGGGGGTTGCTCCAAGCTGGCCCGCCAGCATCTCGTTGGAGGCAGCCAGAGCCTCTACCTGCTTCGCCAGGTTTCCTACTTGCTGGGTCAATGCCTGAATCGCTGCCCCGGCGCTTTCCGGTGTAGGTGTGGGTGTGGGAGTCGGAGTGGCTGTAGGCGTAGGAGTAGGCATGGCCGGGGACCCTGCTGGTGGGCCTGTTTCCGACGTGCAGGCGGCGACTGCTGCGGCAACCAGCAGCATAGCCATTAAGCCGAGGACTATTCGCTTCATCGCTTCTCTCCTTCTTCTCATCTCATCACCCGAAAGAGAAGGGAAATCTTTCCGCTCCCATAGTACATAGAGGGATACGATTCCGGGCAATGAACGGGAAATATCTTAGCACAGTCCAAGCCTATCCCTTCAAGGCAATTTCTGAGAGCGCAGGACGTGTTTCTTGGCCCCCTGTCATCACCACGAAGATGGGCAGCGCCCAACCCGTCATTCGGTTGTAGGCTGGAGTCCAGGGGTGGGGGGGTGACTTCGCAACGACTCCCCAGGTTGCGGGACCCTGGATTCCGGCCTGCGCCGGAATGACGGTGGGTTAGCTGTTTTCATAGTAATAATGGATTGAGTCATTGAGAACGGAAAGACCCCGGCCTGTGACACCGGCGCATTGACCCACTCAAGGGTCAGGGGGTAGTCTGAAAACTGTTAGGGACGGACCCGAACCCTCCTTTGTTGGCCTGAGCAGCGGGGTGGTCTTCCATAGACTGGCCCGAGGTGATGGAAACAAAGGAGTAACGGGTCCGTCCTTTTTCATAGATGACCGGAAAGGCCGGAAAGGAGTATATGACTTGCTTTGCAGACGATGTAACGGCAGCCGCCTGGTGAAGTTGGCAAAGAAGCTGGCAGAAGACAACGACGTATTCCGGTGCGAAGACTGTGGTTTCATATTCAGCCCCCTGGAAGCGCGCGAGGTGAGAGGAAAGACAGACAAATGAGTACGCCAAGGGAGGGGCCTCGGAAAGAGGACTGCGCGTCCCCGGTAGAGTTCGCACGGGAGGTGCTGGGGGTGGCACTGTGGAGCAAACAGGAAGAGGTGCTGGAGGCACTGAGGGTCCACCGCAGGG
Source organism: Dehalococcoidia bacterium (assembly GCA_965219725.1). Taxonomy (GTDB): domain Bacteria; phylum Chloroflexota; class Dehalococcoidia; order Lucifugimonadales; family JAGWBF01; genus CBDCOF01. The sequence continues at coordinate 493,533 of CBDCOF010000002.1, forward strand.
TGGCGGTCAAGTCGGGGAACGGGCTGGGGAAGGGATTCTCAGCCGCCGTTGCCATCCTGTGGTTCCTGTACTGCCACGACCCGGCCGTGGTGCTGAGCACAGCGCCCACCTTCCGCCAGGTGAGGCACGTCCTCTGGCGGGAGGTGCACAGGCTCTACCACAGGGCCAGGGTCCCCCTGGGGGGCAAGCTGCTGGATACCCGCCTGGAGATGCCGTCCCTTACGGCACCGGACCGCAGCAAGGCAAGGGGCGAAAGCGCTCCGGTGACTCCGGCGAAGGGGTCAAAGTCCACTGCTTCAGCAGATGGGGGCGAGCGGTTTGCCCTGGGGCTTTCCGCCGATGGCGGCGACCAGTTCCAGGGGTTTCACAGCCCCAACATGCTCATCGTAGTGGACGAGGCCGAGGGGGTGTCGGAAGAGATTTACGAGGCTATAGAGGGGGTCCTGACCTCGGCCAACTGCAAGCTGCTGCTCATCGGAAACCCCACCACCGTGACCGGCGCCTTCCGGCGGGCCTTCTACCAGGACAGGGAGTTGTACCACCCCATTACCATCTCCGCCCTGGACAGCCCCAACGTAATATCCAATGGGGAGGCCAACGGGGAAGCCAATGGGGAACAAGGAGACCTGATTATCCCCGGACTTGCCACAAGACGGTGGGTGGAAGAGCGGAAGAAGGTGTGGGGCGAGGAGAACCCAATCTACCGGGCCAGGGTGCTGGGAGAGTTCCCGGACCAGGCGGAGGACACCCTGGTCCCCCTGTGGGCGGTGGAGAGGGCCGCAGCATCCCCCAGTCCCGACCTATCCCCGGCCCCTCCTGAGACGGCAGGGATGGTCTATTCGGACGAGGACCAGGACTACCCTGTGGTGCTGGCGGTGGACGTGGCGAGGTTTGGGTCGGACAAGAGCGTGATAGCGTTGAGGAGGGGGATGGCGGTGGTGGACGTGCGGGCGTTCTACGGGCTGGACACCATGAAGCTGGTGGGCCACGTGGTGGATGCTATCAATACTGCCATGCTCCCATCCCACGCTTCATCCCATCAGCCCTCGGAGAGCTGCCAACCCAGGGGAGGCACGGGCACCGGCAACCGGCCTCGGAGAGAGGAGGCCCCGGAGGCAGCGCCTGAGATAGTCATTGACGAGATTGGGATCGGGGCAGGGGTGGTGGACCGACTGAGGGAGCAGGGCTATGAGGTGCAGGGTATCAACGTGGGCAGGCCCGCCCAGGACAGCAGGCATTATGCCAACCTGCGGGCCGAGGGGTACTGGAATCTCAGGCAGCTATTCCTGGAAGGGAACATAAGGATACCCCAGGACAACGAGATGGTGGGACAACTGGCTGCCATCAGGTATAGCTTCAACAGCCAGGGGCAGGTGGTGATAGAGGGCAAGGAGGACATGAGGCGTCGGGGAGTGCCATCGCCGGACAAGGCCGACGCTCTCATGCTGGCCTTTTTGCCCAACAAGAAACGCAGGGTGAGGTTCTGGGGGTAACCATCGGGCAATAACAGAGAGGGAATAACCGAGGAGGAAGGACGTGGCAATAATCGGAAGAGGCATGGGCAAGGGAAATAGGGGGATGGCGCGGAGACTGGCAGAGTCGTTCCTGAGACCTTTCAGGTATGCCGCATCGGGGGACTACAGAAAGAAGAGTAACCGGGCTGCGAGGGTGGACGTGGACCGTTACATGGAGTTGGCGGGGCAGGGGCAGGGATGGGCAAGGACGGCCTACGGGGAGTATTACGCGTCTTCAGTGCCCGTGTACGCGGCTATCAAGATACGGAGCGACGCCCTGTCGCGAGTCCCGACAACGGTGCTGAGGCCGGGTCCCCAGGGCGGAAGCGCCCTGCCTGTAGGGGCGGGCCACCCGGCGCAGCAGCTATTGGACAGGGTGAACGGGTGGTACAGCCGGGGCGAGCTCTGGCAGGCTACCGAGATTTACCTGAACCTGTGGGGGTCGGCTTTCTGGGCGCTGGAACGAGACGGACTGGGAAACTGGGAGATATGGCCCCTCAGACCGGACAGAGTGCGTATCCTGCCCGACAGGCAGACCTACATAAGAGGGTACGTCTATATGGGCCTTACCGGGCCGGTTGCATACACCCCTGAGGAGGTGGTCTGGCTGAAGTATTTTAATCCGTTGGAGGAATACGCCGGGTTGTCGCCCATGGCGCCGTTGAGGCTGTCGGCGGATATGGGGATGGACGCCATGAGGTTTAACCGCAACTTCTTCAGGAACTCCGCCCAGCCCGATTACATCTTCACCACCGACGAGGTGATGACCGAGGATGAGGTGGAGGACTTCTACCTCCGGTGGGAGAAGCGGTACAAAGGGACGGAGAACGCCCATCGCCCGGCTATTGCCAGCTTCATTAAAGACATCAAGCCCCTGGGGTTCAGCCACCGGGAAATGGAGTTTATCCAGGGGTTGAAGTGGGGCCTGGAGGACGTGAGCCGGGTGTACGGTGTCCCAATGCCACTGATGTCCGACCTGGAGCGGGCAACCTTCACCAACATCAGGACAGCCGAGCAGATATTCTGGCGCAACACTATGATTCCTGAGATGAAGTTCCTGGAAGAGCAGATGAACGAGAAGCTATTGCCTCGCCTGGGATACCCGGAACTGAGGATAGAGTTTGACCTGGGGGTGATAGAGGCCCTGCGAGAGAACGAGAACGACCGGGTCACAAGGGAAACAAAGCTCCTGGATAGGGGAGTGTTGACTATCAACGAGGTGAGAAGGGAGCGCAATCTGCCCGACGTGCCCTGGGGAGACAAGCCCATCCAGGAGTAAATTCGGGGCGGGTCAGTAGTTGACGCCTGTAATCCCACAAGCTATTATTAGGGGTGCAGCGACCGGCAGTGGGACGCTCCTTCAGCGGCCCCGCTCCCCTTAGGGGGAGGCTGGCCGCTCGGCTTTTGCCTACCGCTAAAGCCGGCGCCGACATCATGTCATCTCAGCGTGGGCCGCGCCAAATCATCAGTTCGTGGGACTGCTTGACGTGGGAGCCTCCATTGCGCTGCGCCCGGTTCTCGCCAATCCGGGTGTCTCCCTGGCCAAAGGTGTATTGCCACCGGGGAGTGAACATCTCGCAGCCGGCGTACCACTCCCGGACCGTCGCACAGTCGTTGTAGGAGAGGACAAACCCTCCATCATGGGCGAGGAGCAAATCACGAAGAAGCTCGTGGTTGAACCCCCGGTGGTGAACAGGGAAGTTGCGGTGGGGGTACATCCCAACGAAAGTCTTGCCTTCCTCCAGGTAGTAGGGTGGGTCGCAGTAGAGGAAATCGGTGGGGTGCTGGGGGATCGAGTCCTCAAAGCTGGCACACCGGACCGAGAGGGTCCGGGCGCGGAATGAGCGCACCCTCTTGAGCATCTTGGCGTAGCGCGACCCATCGAGGTACACGTCCGAGGGCCATCCGAGGAAGTGGGGGCCGTAGGAGGTGTTGGAGTTGAAGTAATAGTGGGCTGCAAGGTCATAGCGGTCCAGGCGCTCTGCCCCGCGCCAATGGGCATCAAGCCGCTCTTTCACCTGCTGAAAGGTCGCCCGCGTCGGAGAGAACCGGCTCAGCCGCCGGTAGAGTGCATCGGAACACGACAACTGCACCTGCCAGTAGTTGACGAGAATGTCGAACACATCATAGGCCACAACCTCCATCCCCAGTTCCCGCGCACAAGCAATCTCAACCGAGCCTCCACCCATGAAGGGCGAGACCAACCGGTCGAGGCCAGGGGGCAGCCGTTCCAGAACATAGCCGACGGCCAGGCTTTTGCCGCCTGCATATCTCAGGGGAGACCCGAGATAGCGCTTGTAGTCGAGCTTTCCTCCGCTGCGGAGGGAAAGCAGGAATGCTTCCTGTGAAGCGGTAGCGGGCGCCGTGTTGATCATCACGCCATCAAACCCTGCCGGAGAAGCAGCTTAGCAGTCCCTTTACGTGAGCCTGCGGGCTGCCGGACCTATTGCTTCCCCTCAAGTTCCAACGGAAGTGTACACAAATGGCACCCAAAGGGCAACCACGAGGGTTGCCCCTACAACACCCGGCGGTGTATCGCCCCGCAGGGGCAGCCCTCATTGCCACCCTGGGAGAAGACCGAACCATATACCACTGACATATCCTCATTGACAGTTTAGGGGGTGATTCTCTAGGCTTATCGGTAGAGAAACATATACCAGGAAGAATCGCGAGTGGGACAGACCCCAATGCGGAGGGTCTGTCCTTTTTTATTCCCTGGGATTCCCCATGGCCTTGCAGGCCACGTAAGGGGATGAAAACCCTGTTTTGATAATAATAAAGAGGGTGGGCAAAGAAAGGAAAGGATAGGAGGAGAAGTATGGTGATGGACGCGGAGAAATGGGAACGGGAGCTTCTGCTGGAGGCCCTGGATGCCTATGAAAGGGGCCTCAGCGATGCGCCTTATCTCAGGAAGTGGGGCAGCGGCCTGCTATTGCCCCAGCCCGCAGCCCCTTCTCGATTACCGGCATCGGCGTTGGAAGGCTGGTCAGAGGTGGGGGATAGAATGCCTGGTCGTCGAGCATCTAAAGTGAGCGATGGGGGGCGGGCAGGGAGTGAACGGAGCATCACCGGAGGGGGCAGCACCACCACAGGTTTAGGCATCGAGAGGGGGGCGAGAGCGGATGATGGGGTAGCCGATGGTCCCGGGATGGAGTTCGTTGCCTCCACCGACGACGTGGACAGGCATGGGGACGTGGTCTCGGTGAAGGGGTGGGTCCTTGACGCCTACAGGAGAAACCCTGTGTTCCTCTGGGCACATGATTACACCCGGCCCGCCATTGGCAGGGCCGCAGAGGTCTGGAGGGAGGAACACAGCCTGATAGCAAGGATAGAGTTTGGTCCCACCGACTTCGCCCGGCAGGTGGCGGACCTGTACCGGAGGGGATACCAGCGGGGGGTGTCGGTGGGGTTCAGGCCGCTGGACTATGAGATGCGCCGGGATATGGTGACGGGGGAGGTGGTGGGGATTCATTTCATCAAGCAGGAGCTCCTGGAAATCAGCGCTGCCCCCGTGCCCGCCAACGGGAGCGCGCTGAGGAAGGCCCTGGATGATGCGCCCCTGCTGCGGGGCTACTACGATCATAGGGGCTACGACTGGCACATGGGCTACCACCGGGGGGAGCCGGCCATCGAGGAGCTTCTGGAGATTTTGAGGAGTGCAAGGCAGTAGGCGCCCGCTCCCCAACTGAGGCTTCTGGAGCCACATACCCGGATGAAAATGGCGAGCAGTCTCCCTACCGTCACTCCCGCGAAAGCGGGAGTCCACCCCCCACCCCTGGATTCCGGCCTACGCCGGAATGACGGTTACGCAAAGGTCTGCTTTCGCGGGAATGACGGGTCTGGGTGGGGACGGAGAACAAATAAAGGATATGGAGGACATTATGACTATCGGAGCACAAGACCTGGAGCTTATCAAGAAGGAGGTAGGGAATATCCGGGACTTCTATAACGCCCGGATGGACTCGGAGATAGTACCTATAAGAGAGGAGTTAGGCCGGGTCACCGCCCAGGTCAGGCGCATACAGGATATGTGGCGGGAGGGAGAGAAACAGGCCATCTTGTCCAAGTATGGCGGGCTGGACAGGCCAAGGGTGGCCTACGGCAAATATGAAGGGCTGGACTTGCTGGACCTGGCATATATGAGAAGCCTGCTCAACGCCCAGCTTCGCCAGCCCCTGGGTCTGAACCCCCGGATGCTGGAGGACTGGCAGGCCAATCTGAAAGCCGCCATGGACAGCACCACCTCCGGGAGCGGGAGTGAGTTGGTGCCCACCCAGGAGGCATCGGCCCTTTGGATGGATGTAAACCTGGAAACCCTGGTGGCCCCCCTGTTTTCCAGGGTGGAGATGCCCTCGGACCCCTTTGAGATTCCCTTGCAGTTGGGGGGCGTGAACTGGTATCCGGGGACTGAGAACCTGGCTGTTACCGGCACGGCGTTGACCACGGCCAAACAGACCCTGACAGCTTACGAACTGGTGGGCCAGGTCCCCTGGTCTCTTACCCTGGAAGAGGACTCGGTTATCGCAATGGCCGAGGAGGCGCGCAGTTCCCTGGTACGGAATGCGGCAGAAGTTATTGACGACGTGCTGCTGAATGGAGACTCAACCACCGTAAACAATATCAACGCCGACGGCGGCACTATCTCCAAGACCGACGCGGGCAGCGCTCATTGGTTGTTGGGCTTCGACGGCCTGCTGCACCTGCCCCTGATAGACAACACCGGCCAGGCCAACAACCACAACGCCGCCGTATCCGACGACATGTTCAATGAGATACGCGGCAAGCTGGTGAAGTATGGAGTGCGGCCCTCGGAACTGGCTTACATGATGGATGTGAACACTTACATCCGCTCCCTGAGCATAGACAATTTCAGGACTCTGGACAAGCTGGGCCCCAACGCCACCCTTCTCCGGGGCCAACTGGGAGCGGTGGAGGGCATCCCGGTAATAGTGTCGGAGCAGATGCAACTGGCCGACGCCGATGGAAAAGTGACTAAGGCGGGGAACAACGCTGAGAGGGGTCGCCTGCTCATAGTCAACCGGTCTCAGTGGAGGGTAGGGTTCCGCCGGGAGCTGGTGATAGAAACGGACCGGGACATCCAGAAGAGGCAGAATATCATGGTGGTGAGCCTGCGCATCGCCTTCGCAGAGCGAACGGGGTCCCGCTCCACTGCCACCCACACGGCCCTACAGTACAACATCACCGGAGTCGCATAGCCAGGCCAATGCCAAGAGGAGAAACCCACTAGCCCATCCCTCTTGTAGGAAAGCACCGGCGGACCATAGCGCCCCGTAGGGAATACAGCCCCTACGGGGCGTGGTGGTAAAAGGGCCGCCAGGCCCGTGGGACTCACCAGGTGCCAGGTCCCCAACGCCCACCCTTCATTCGGTTGTAGGCCGGAATTACCGATGCCCCTCCGGGCACATACGAAGATGAAAATGGTACGGCTCCCCCACCGTGATGCTCCCTTCATGCCCTTCCCATCCTCCACGCGCACTTTATCTGTCACTCCCGCTTTCGCGGGAGTCCAGAAATCCACAACGTAAGAGCCGATGCGAGTCACCCACCCCCCACTCCTGGATTCCGGCCTGCGCCGGAATGACGGTTGGGACGCCGTACCGTCTTCATCCCCTTGTGTTGCATCCAAAGGAGGGGAATTGTTATAGAATCCGCCTATATTACAGCCTTGTTTGTTGATAAACGCTTATGTTAAGCTGGGCAAACTGGAAGAGAGCCACGCCTGTCTGCGGCCCGCTTCCGTATATACCGGTAGGGGAACCCCTGGAAGAGGACTGACGGGAGGGCAGCTAATACAGTGTCTCCATTTGGAATATTACGCGCAATAGCGTCCCTTGTCCTGGGGGTTGTGGTCTTCTTTGCATTTCTGGGACTCCTATCGCTAAGCACTCTTCACGGCAAGTTCCTCAACGACGAATTTTACGACAAGCACCTGGCGGAGAACAACGTGTACACCAGGTTCTACAATCAAGTCCTTCTGGAGGACCCGGATATTCAGGATACAACCCGCGAACTGCTGGGCAATGTGGATATCCCCAGGGAGGACGTTGTTGAGGTAACCAAGGACATCCTTCCCCCCGAATATCTTCAGAGCCAGGTAGAGGGGGCCGTAGAAGACATCACTGACTACTTGAAGAAGGACACGGACACCCCCCAGGTGTTCATAGACCTGTCCACCCCCCTGGATAACGTGAAGCCGGCCATCCTCAAGTACATAGACCGGCGCATTGACGAGATGGACGAGGTGCCCATCACCACCCTGGAGGAACTGGATAGGGAGGTGGAAAGCCTTTTCCGCACCCTGGAGATGGGGCAGATACCCTCCCAAGTACCCTCCGTAGAGGACCCAAGGGCCATCGTGGACGCGTTCATAGACCAGGAGATAGATAACCTGCAAGAGGTTCCAATCACCACCCCGGAAGAGTTCACCGAATATATGGATCAAGCTTACAGGCAGCTAATCGCAGGAGAGATACCCGCCACCATCCCCTCGATAGATGCCATCCCCGTTCACCTTAGGGGACTGGCTTATGACCAGGCAGTCCAGGAAATTCGCCAAGACCCCTCCGTCCCGGAAGAAATCACTGCAAATTTGGACGAGCAGGAAGCCGACATCAAGTCTCAGTTGGCGGTGGGTGACACAAAAAGCGCCCTGAAAATCGCCTCTCAACCCCTGACAACCCTCGCCATTGATGAGTTCCTGGATGGGGCCATTGACACCATTGTCAACGACCCATCCATCCCCCAAGAGGCCAGGCAGGGACTGGAAGAGGTTGAAGAGGATATTAAAGGTCTGCTGACGGCGGGAAAGATCAAAGAGGGTCTGAAGCTGGGCGCTCATGCCCTGGCAGGCCCTCTTATAGACTCTGGGATAGATGAGATAAGAGCGGAGTTGGACGGGGAGGATCGCCTGGACCTGGTGAAGCTTGCCGCCGAGGAGAACGGTCAGACAGTGGAGGAGTTCCTGGAAGACCTCGAACCTGTCCGGGAGGCCCTTAACGCATCGCCCGTAGGCCGGGGGATTGCTATCGCCGTAATCATAATCGCTGCCATCCTTATGGGTCTGGTCTTTCTCCCTCGCCTGGCCTCCAGCCTGCGGTGGCCTGGGGTCACCCTGCTGGTAACCGGCCTGGTGTTCCTGATAATCGGCCTGGTGTTCAGGTCCATATTGCCCGGCAGGTTTGATGGCCTGGTGGTCACTACGGACCCTGAGGCGCTCATCCCACCGAGTATAGTAAACATTGGCAGCGACGTATTCATCTTGATGGCGTCCGACGTAGCCAGCGGGGTAATAACGCCTTCCATAGTGGTCCTGGTGATAGGCGTTGTGCTACTGGCGCTGTCCTTCCTGGTGCGCCTGTTCCGTATCCCCTTTATAAGCAGCTAGGCCGTAATAGTAACTCAGAAACTATCTCGAAAGCCTGAATTGACGACTCCGGGCCTCCGTCATTCGTCACCCCCGGGAAAGGACACCTCTGCGCCCCCGTCATTCCGGTCCCCTATCCTGTCATTAGGTTGCAGGCCGGAATAACCCACCCCTCTGCGGGCCACACACGGCGATTCGTCTCCAAAGCCGCTTCCGCCGCGAATAACCCATGCCCCTTGCGGGCCACATACGCGGATGAAAATGGAGGGCAGCCTCTCCACCGTCATTCCGGCGTAGGCCGGAATCCAGAGCGGGGGTGGGTGGCTTTGCAGCGACTGCGACATTGCGGGACCCTGGATTCCCGCTTTCGCGGGAATGACGGTGCTGCCTATTTTCATGGTAATTGCCCATGCCCCTGCGGGCCACATACGCGGATGAAAATGGAGGGCAGCCTCTCCACCGTCATTCCGGCGTAGGCCGGAATCCAGGGGCGGGGGTGGGTGGCTTTGCAGCGACTGCGACATTGCGGGACCCTGGATTCCCGCTTTCGCGGGAATGACGGTGGGTATCTATTCTCACAATAATGACGATTGGGAGGCCGGCGCCCCCTGGCCGGCAAGTCCCCAGGCAGGTATATCCCTACCGCATCTTCCAGACGGGGTCCCGCTTCTCAGAGAAGGCTTTTGGCCCCTCCAGCCGGTCCTCGGTCTTGTTGATGAAGTCCAGGACGGGCTCCGCAAACTTTCTCGAGTACTCCACAGGCACATTGCTCCCCACTTTGACGATGCGCTTGATGGCCTGTATAGCCAGGGGGGCGCCCAGCTTTATCTCACCGGCCAGCCGCTCCGCCTCAGCGATGAGGGCATCTCTGTCAGGGACCACTTCCTGGATGAGGCCCATGTCATAGGCCCGATGGGCCGTCATGTGAGAGCCGGTCAGGATAATCCACATGGCCTCCCCCAGGGGAATCATTCGGGCAATGTTATGGACTCCATAGCCGGGGAGGATGCTCCGGCGGGCTTCAGGGAGGCCAAACCGGGACTTCTCCGTAGCGATGCGGATGTCGCATCCCAGGGCCACCTCCAGGCCAAGGGCCAGGCAGTAGCCGTCTATGGCGGCGATGACCGGCTTGGGGCACTCGAATAGCTGCTCCAGGCTCGGCACCCCCCGGGGAGGCGCGCCGTTGTCGCCGGCGGCGTCCTGCTGCGCCCTCTCCTTCAGGTCCATGCCGGCGGAGAAGGCCCTTCCTCCTTCGCCTATCATTATGATAACCAGGACATCATCGTCCTCGGTGGCCTCCAAGAAAGCCTCGCCGATGGCGGTGCGCGTCTCCCGGTCAAGGGCGTTCATAACCTCCGGGCGGCTGATGGTCACCCAGGCGACCCGGTCTCGCTTCTCGTACTTGACTGTGGATGAGGTTAGCGGCATGGATGGCTCCTCCCTTTATCAAAATTCCCTTATCAAAAATTCCCAGGGAGATATTGGACTCTATAACCCACATTCTCCCTCTAGGGAGAGGGCCGGGGTGAGGGGGCAGTCACCTCTGGGAGTCCGTCACCCCCATCCTGACCTTCCTCCATCAAGGTGGAAGGGACTTCTGAAACATCCTCTTACGCCATTTGTGCTCACTTTGCACACGCCCTGGATGGGGGGCCTACTTTATCAATCGCCGCCTCATAAAGAATATCGCCACTCCCAGGGCAACGATGGTGATTCCCACCAACTCCAGGGTCCACACCGCCATAGTCCAGGACAGTTCGCCGGCCACCAGGTTCCTGGTGATAAAGGCCGAGGGAGTCAGGGGGAGTATCCACGCGAACACCTGGATACCCTCGGGCAGCCGGTCCAGGGGGAAGAAGACCCCGCTCAGCCAGAACATGGGCAGGACCAGAAGGGAAAAGAAGTTGTTCATAACGCCTATACTGGTAGCGGTGGCAGTCAGTATCATGGCAATGGACGCGATCATAAGCCCGATGAGATATGCGACCGGGATGGCCAGCACTGCCAGGGGAGAGTCCACTAACCCGAATATGGCCGCCACTATCAGAATGGCGGTGCCAGATAGCATGGCACGGGTAGCCGCCCACATAACCTCGCCCACAACGATGTCATCAGGCCCCAGGGGAGTAAAGATGATAGCCTCATAGATGTGGTGGGTCTCCATGCGCAGATAGGCACCATAGGTGCTGTCGAAACTGCCGTGGAACAAGGCATAGCTGGCAATGACACCCGGGGCTAGAAACTGGGCGTAACTCATGCCCTCGATGTCGTGTATGTAGGACCCCAGGCCGAAACCCACCCCCAGCAGCAGGACAAAAGGCTCCAGGGCCATGCCCCCAATCTCCACATGCCAAGTGCGTAGGAAGGCATCCCGGTTCCGCTGCCAGACTCGAAGCCCGCCCCAAAGGACGGTGTTTTGCAGGGGCACCCTGGACAATCTAAGGATACTGCTCATTCTTCTCTAAGGCCCCTTCCGGTCAACTTGAGAAAAACATCTTCCAGGTTGCCAGGCCGCCGGATAATCTGATGGCCATTGATGTCCAGGTCCTCCACGTCAGGGGGACGCCTTCCAATCCCGCCAAAGAGGAAGACCGAGTAACCCCTGTCGTCAAAATCCACTTCCTGCTGGTGCAGCCTATCCATCAGCCGGGCCTTGTCTCCCATGCCAACCTGGACTTCAAACACCTGGTCTCCTACCAACTGCCGAATCAGGTCTTTGGGAGGGCCTTCCACCAGGATCCGGCCTTCGTCCATAACCACCAGCCGGTCGCACAGGTAGGACGCCTCATCCATGTAGTGGGTTGTTAGAAGGATGGTAATGCCCTCGGCTTTCAGAGATTGCAGCTTCTCCCACACCAGGAGGCGGGTCTGGGGGTCCAGGCCGGTGGTGGGCTCGTCCAGCACTAGGACCTTGGGTTCATGGAGCAAGGCCCTTGCAATCAGGAGCCTGCGCCTCATCCCGCCCGATAACTCGTCGGGCTTCCGGGAAGCCCTGTCCGATAGCTGGAAAAGCTCCAGGGCCTGCCGGGACCGCAGGATAGCAGTCTCCCTTGGTAAATTGAAAAACCGGCAATAGGAAATCAGGTTCTGCATAACAGTCAGGTCTGGGTCCAGGCTATCCGCCTGGGAGACCACCCCCAGCACCGACTTGATGGCCCGCCGGTCTCTGCGCACGTCCTTCCCATCTATCCAAAGCTCTCCGCCGGTCACTGGGGAAATGCAGGTGATCATCTTCATGGTAGTGGTCTTCCCCGCGCCATTGGGCCCCAGAAATCCGAAACATTCCCTCTCCCGGATTCCAAAGCTAATGCTGTCCACGGCGGTCAGGTCGCCGTACTTCTTGGTAAGATTCCCTGCTTCTATTATGGTCCTTGCTTCCAATTCCTCTCCATTCAGAACAAGGCCGGAATATAGAATAGTAAAACTGGAAGGAGCCTCCTGTCTAGGCAGGAGGCTCCTTCCCTGGGACTCCATTGGGTCATGGGCACTCGGGTCATGGGCAAAGAAGGGTGTGCCTAGCCCCTGCCGTGCCGCAGGAACTTGCCAGGCAACGCTCCCGTTGGCTCGCCGTCCTCAAAGGTCATCTCGCCGTTGACCATAATCCACCGGTAGCCTTCGGGCTTCTGTATCCGCCTCCACTCGTCGCCGGGAAGGTCGTTGGCAACCTCGGTGGGCAGCAAACTCAGCTTGTCCAGGTTGTACACCACTATATCTGCGGGGGCGCCCTCCCGGAGGAAGCCCCTATCCTTGAAGCCGCCCATGAAGGCCGGGAGGTAGCTGAGCTTGTAGTGGGCCTCCTCAAGGCTTATAAGCTGCTCATCGCGGACCATCCACATTAGCATCTCCGTTGGGAAGTTCCCGGCCGTAAGGAACTTTACGTGAGCGCCGCCGTCGGACACTCCGGGAATCACGTAGGGAGACTTCAGTATCTCTGCCGTGTATTCGGCACTGTCTCCGCCGATGGTCGTGGAGATGAACTCCGTCGCCAGTTCGTCCGCCACCACCAGGTCCAGCAGGGCGTCAATGACGTGCTTCCCTTCCTTCGCGGCGATCTCCTTTATGGTCATCCCCTCGTACTCCTCAAACTGGGGATGGGCCACTTCCTCTACAATGAGGCCCTCCACGTTGCCCACGCCGGTGTTGACGCCCTTGTCGGTCTCCTCCCGGAGCATCTGTCGCATCGCCGGGTCCCTCATTTTGTCCAAGCGCTCGGCAGGAGTCCCTAGGGTTACTTCCCGCCAGGTGGGAGAGGAGTCGAACAGGTTCCAGTCCTCAAAGGTGAACTCGAAGGAGGTCTTTGTGGTAGCGCCCTGGCCGTAGACCTTGACCCCTCTCTCGGCGCACTCGGCCAGCCACTTGAGCCTGTTGCGGTGGATGTCGGGATTCACCGAGTTGGGAGTCACCACCTGGTAGAGCACGGGGCGTCCGGCTGCTTCCGCCACCTTCTCAAAGAGCCTCATCCTTGGCTCTTCCTTGATTATGCCCTTCTCGTCCCGCTCCGCCCCATAGGTCAACTCTATGAAACCGTCGTCCCGCTCCTGCATCAGCTTGGCGAAAGTGAGAATCTCCTCGTCGGTCATCAGGTCGGTGATCATAGGCGTGCCGTCGTAGTCCCGCTGCACCGAGTTGGGGCCGCTGACCTGGGCAGACCAGCCGCAGGCGCCGGCATCTATCCCCTCAAGGACCAGCTTGCACATCTTCTCCATTTCCTCCTGGGTGGGACGCCGGGTCTTGGCTTCCTGCCATCCCATAACCCAGCCATAGAAGGGGGTAAGAGGAACAAGGGTATTCACGTTCACGCCCTTGGGGATACGGTCCAGGGAGTCCAGAAACTCAGGGAATGTTACCCAGTCCCACAGCATTCCCTCCTGCATCGACTTGAAGGGAATGGCCTCTGTGCGGGTAAGCGCCAGCATAGCCCGTTCCCGGTCTTCAGGCTCACATGGGGCGAAACCGAAACCACAGTTACCAATGGTCACGGAGGTCACGCCATGCCAGCCGGATAGGGTGCAATAAGGGTCCCACTGAATCTGGGCGTCATAATGGGTATGCAGGTCAACAAACCCGGGGGCTACAATCAGGCCCTTGGCGTCCAGCACTTTAGCAGCCGTGGCGTCTTTGATGCCGCCAATCTTGGCAACTTTGCCGTCTTTGATAGCCACATCGCTCACGTACCGGGGGGTTAGAGTCCCATCAACGATGGTGCCGCCCTTCAAGATGATGTCATAGTGTGCCATATATCCTTCTCCCTCCTACGCCGCTAATTAGACGGTCAGAATAGGTGATGATAGTGTAGCACCACTCCGAGCTTTGGTCAACTTTTGCGCGGGTTGACGGTTTGGGGGAATCACCGCTTTCGCAGATCAAGCGCCGGAAGGCCCAGGAGTATCCTGCGAGCTATGGCCCAGAGGCTCTGGATGGCTTCTGTGAGTTCATAGCCGGCGGTTGTGAGGAGGCGCACCATGTACCCGTTCCTGGAGAGGGGGCTGATGCCTCCCAGGACCGAAGGTCTGTCATTCAGCCAGTAGGACACAGTACCGGCTAAATTCTGCCAGCGCTCATACCCATCACCACACATCACAAGGGTAGCCATGTAACCGAAGTCCTCCATCCCTCCCAAGCCGGCCAGCGTCCGATTGTCCTGGTTGAGGCTGGTACGGTCCATGAAGAAGGGCCGTCCTTCCAGAGATATAGTAGTCCGGCTCACCATCTCCTTGAACATCCACCGTTCGCCCCTGGCTAACCGCCCGACGGCGAGGCTATCCACTAGAAAGGCAAGGCTGCCCGGCTCCATGTCCAGGGTCAAGGACTGATGAAACACAGACCCGGGGTGGGGAATAACATGGTCGGGCAAATACTCAAGGACCGCGTCCCGGGAGATGTGGATGTTTGTATCATGGATAGCCGGCTCTCCTTGGGACCTGTATATCCTGGTGGCAGACGGAGTGGTCAACACAACGTGGGCGCCGGGACCCAGCATTATCTCAGTCTTCAGCCGGTCGCCACCGGCCACTCCTCCGGTGGGGTTGAGGAGCATCATGCAGAGGGAGCCGCTTCCGTCCAATCTCGTAGGCCCCGTTACCTGAAGGGGCAGGGTGAAGCGCTGCCCGCCCAGGACCGTGACGCTCCTTTCACACCCCACCCCCGCACCCCCGCTCACTTTAGACGTGACGCTCCTTTCACACCCCACCCCAACCCCCTCGCTCACTTTAGACGCAGCCCCGCCGCGCCGCTCAAAGGAGAGACTCAGAAAGCCGTCGCGCCCAACCCGGTCAGGTCTTACCGAGCCATGAGTAACCATCTAAATCAATCTCTGCCTCACCCATTCGGCAACATCATCGGCGCCTGTTCCCTCCCGGAGGTTGGTGAAGATAAAGGGACCATCTCCCCTCATGCGCCGGGTATCCGACTCCATGACATCCAGGTCCGCCCCCACGTAGGGAGCCAGGTCAATCTTGTTTATGACCAGGAGGTCCGAGCGGGTGATTCCGGGTCCCCCCTTGCGAGGGATTTTCTCCCCTTCGGCTACGTCAATAACATAGATGGCGGCCTCCACCAGCTCAGGGCTGAAGGTGGCAGCCAGGTTATCGCCGCCGCTCTCCAGGAAAATAATGTCCAGCATGGGGAAGCGGCTGCACAGGACCCTGATTGCCTCCAGGTTCACCGACGCGTCCTCTCGTATTGCGGTATGGGGACAGGCGCCCGTTTCCACCCCCATGACTCTATCCGAGGGGAGCACACCACGACGCACCAGAAATTCGGCGTCTTCCCTGGTGTATATGTCGTTGGTGATGACGGCCAGGTCGTACTGGTCTCTCATTCGCAGGCACAGGGCTTCCGCCAGCGCGGTCTTACCCGAACCTACGGGGCCGCCGATCCCTATCCTGAATGGCCTTGAGAGTGGCTTTGAGGCCATATTCTACCCCCATCTGCAAAATAGTAAAGAGTGGTCAGTGACTAGCCACTAGCCACTGGTCTTATGACCTGAACAGCCTGGACTTCAACATAGCATGGCGCATTCCCGCCACCTCTATCCCGGGGGCAAAGCTCCACATCCGGGAGGGGTCCTTTCCAGCAGCCTCCCCGGCGAGCCGGGTGATGAGAGGTCCGGCCCTCCATAGCAACTGCTGGCCGTCCACCTGCCCCAGGGGCAGCAGGCGGAGGGCCGCCCCCACCAGAAGGGCCGATGCCGAGTAGAGGTATGCAGCCGCCCCGGTCTCAGGGTTCCACCGGAGGACGCTGCCAATCAGCCCGAAGACCACCGGATGGTGGCCCGGCGTCCGGCCTGCTTCAACAGCCTTCAAGAAGTCTCCAACCAGGGAATCACCCGTCAGAGCAACCGCTACTCGGAGGGTCTGGTGGCCCATCTGCCGGCTTGCCTCCCTGGACTCGCCAACGTGCTTCATAGCCTCCAGGGTGTGGTCAAGGTCCATGCAGGCGGTGAGGTCTCCCTCTCTGCCAAAGGCCATAGCCGAGGCCACCGCGACGGCATCACACGGCCCCAGTACCCCTTCGAGGCTGGCGGACAGGAACGCCTCAACGCCACCCACGTCCTGCACCATCCCGGTCTGGACGTAGTGCTCAAGCCCGAAGGAGTGAGCATAGCCGCCGGCGGGGAAGAGGCCATCGGCAAACTGGAGCAGGCTTATGGCGGTTTCAGGACTCATCAGCTTGAAGGCCCTAGAACAGGAAATAGCGTTGGGCCATGGGGAGGGTCTGGGCGGGCTCGCATTTGAGCAGTTCTCCATCGGCCCGGACATCGTAGGTATCGGAGTCCACTCCTATATGAGGAAGGGCGTCATTATTGACCATATCCCGCTTGGTCAGGCCCCGGCAGTGGTCCACTGCCACAACCCTTTTCTGAAGACCCAACCTCCGGGGGATGGCAGCCTCCAAAGCTGCCCTGGAGACAAAGGTAAGTGAGGTGGAGGACAGGGCACGGCCATAGGCCCCAAACATAGGCCGGAATAGGACAGGCTGAGGTGTTGGGATTGAGGCGTTGGGATCACCCATCTCAGCCCCCACGATGAGTCCGCCCTTCAGCACCAACTGAGGCTTCACTCCAAAGAAAGGCGTTTTCCAAAGGACCAGGTCAGCCAGCTTCCCAACCCGGATGGCCCCAACCTCGTGAGACAACCCATTGGCGATGGCGGGATTGATGGTATATTTGGCTATGTAGCGCCTGGCCCGCAGGTTATCACTCCCCTGCTCCTCACCCGGAAGGGGTCCCCTCTGGCGCTTCATCTTGTCGGCGGTCTGCCAGGTGCGAATGATTACCTCTCCCACCCGCCCCATAGCCTGGGAGTCGGAAGACATCATGCTGATGGCTCCCAGGTCATGCAGGATGTCCTCCGCCGCTATAGTCTCGGCCCGAATCCTGGATTCCGCGAAGGCCAGGTCTTCGGGCACGCTGGGGCTGAGGTGGTGGCAGACCATGAGCATATCCAGGTGCTCGTCCATAGTGTTCACAGTGAAAGGCATGGTGGGATTGGTTGAAGAGGGCAGGCAATTGGGTTCTCCACACACCCTGATGATGTCCGGGGCATGGCCGCCCCCCGCGCCCTCCGTGTGATAAGTATGGATGGTCCTCCCCCGGAAAGCCCGGATGGACTCCTCCACAAAGCCGGCCTCGTTCAGGGTGTCGGTGTGAATGGCAACGGAGATGTCGTGCTCTTCCGCTACCGAGAGGGCACAGTCTATGGCAGCGGGGGTGCTTCCCCAGTCCTCGTGGAGCTTCAGGCCCATAGCCCCTGCCTCGACTTGCTCCCTGAGAGGTCCGGGATGGGAGGAATTGCCCTTCCCCAGGAACCCTATGTTGATGGGCAGGCCGTCAGCCGCCTCCAGCATACGGTAGATGTTCCATGCGCCGGGGGTGCAGGTGGTAGCCTTTGTTCCGGTGGTCGGGCCGGTGCCACCCCCGATGAAAGTGGTAATACCCGAGGACAGGGCCTCCCAAGCAAGCTGAGGGCAGACGAAGTGGACGTGAGGGTCTATTCCTCCGGGGGTCACAATCAGCCCTTCTCCCGCCACTACCTCAGTGCCAGCGCCCACAACCATCCCCGGCGTTACCCCATCCATAATGTCGGGATTACCCGCCTTGCCTATGCCGGCGATGCGCCCGTCCCTGATTCCGATGTCCGCCTTCACGATGCCCCAGTGGTCGAGGATAACCCCATTGGTAATCACCACGTCCAGGACACCTTCAGCCCTGGATGCCCCGGAGGACTGCCCCATCCCGTCCCGGATGACCTTGCCTCCGCCGAACTTTGCTTCCTCTCCTGGGACCGTGAGGTCCTGCTCCACCCGGATAAACAGGTCGGTATCCGCCAAGCGGATACGGTCACCTACCGTCGGGCCATAAAGGTCTGCGTACTGCCTGCGTGGTATTCTAAGGCTCATGGCTGCCCTCCCGGATAAACAGAGGGAATCCCCGCTCCTGTGCCAACTTGATAGCCAATTCCCTGGGCGGTCCCGCCCCGTCTTCCATTGTAGGTCCGTTGGTAAGGCCGTTCAGCCCATAGACCCTACGGGCGCCGCCAAGTTCCACCAGCGTAACCCTCTTCTCATCCCCTGGCTCGAAGCGCACCGCCGTCCCGGCAGGAATATTGAGCCTCATGCCAAAAGCAAGGGCTCTGTCGAACCGGAGGGCCTTGTTCGCCTCAAAAAAATGGAAGTGGGAGCCCACCTGAATTGGCCGGTCTCCGGTATTGGCGACTATTATATCGACAGTCCGCCGCCCATCGTTGGCAATCACGTCCTGGTCGGCCAGGATATACTCTCCGGGAATCATAGGCCCCCTTCCGTCTTGGAGGATGTCTCCAAAGCCCCCTGCCAAATCTTCCACCGGGATTCCCCATGACCCTTGCCAAGGCCACGTAAGGGGATGAAGATGACGGGCATCCTTTCATCGTCCTTATTATGAAAATCCAACCTCCTCCCCCCTTTGCGGGGGAGGATTGAGGTGGGGGGTATCACCCCTGTAGTGAGCGGGGTCGTCACCCGCAATGGGTAGTAGGCGATGGCGTCACCCCCATCCTAACCTTCCCCCGTCGAAGGGGGAAGGGACTACTTACATGCCCAGCCCCCGGCCTACAACCGAATGACGGGTCTGGGCACCGGCTATTTTGATAGTAGGGCTGAGGGCGGACATTGGCCTATCTGATTGGATTATGCACAGTCACCAGCTTTGTGCCATCGGGGAATGTTCCCTCAACCTGGACTTCATCAATCATTTCCGGGACTCCCTCCATGACATCTTCCCGGCCAAGGATAGTTGAGCCATAGGCCATTAGCTCTGAGACCGTCCGTCCGTCCCTTATTCCCTCCAGGATTTCGGCGGTTATCAATGCCATCGCCTCGGGGTAGTTCAGCTTGAGGCCACGGGCCTGCCTGCGGCGCGCTACTTCGGCAGCAGTGAAAATCAGGAGTTTCTCCTGCTCCCTTGGCGTCAAAAGCATCGCTTACCCTCCTACCCGGACCCTGGACCAGACTCCGGCCCAATGGTATTCCCAAAGTATTTCAACTGTATTTCCCACCTGTTAAAAAAATGTTTCTACCAGGTCTTTCCTGACATATATCCGCGCATATCCAACCTGGCATGTACCCCGGAGGGCTGTCCGGTGATAAAATCATGTCATGCCCGTAGAATAGTCCTGCAAATATGCCCCAATGATAGCACATAGTAAGTATGTCTAATATTCCCGTAATGGAGGTATAACAATGGTGGAATCCCTGAGCCGCACCTTTGCCCGCCACGTCGCCTCCCTGGACTACGATGCCCTGCCGCCCGAGGTGGTGGACAAAATCAAGGCGTCCCTTCTCCATGCCCTGATAATCTCCATAGTTGGCTCGGAGACCAGTCATGGCAAGGCGTCCATCGAGCTTGTCAAAGAGGAGGAGGGCAAGTCCGACGGCGCTACCATCCTGGTTGACGGCAGCCGGGCCACCCGTACCGGCGCGGCTTTCGCCAACAGCAAGCTGATTCACGCCACAAACCAGTCCGACTCTTACCACATGCTGGTACACCCCGGTCCCTGCATCATTCCGGCGGGACTGGCTACGGCAGAGCTAGGAGGTCTCAGCGGGCGTGACCTCCTCACGTCCCTGGCTGCCGGGTACGAGGTGGAGGCGCGCATTGCCGGAGATTTCCTCCCTTCCACCCAGGCCCGGGGGTTCAGGTCCAGCCCAATCTACGGCACCCTGGGCGCAGCAGTTACCACCGGCAAGCTCCTTGGCCTGAATGAAGACCAACTGGTGACGGCAATAGCTCTCGCCTGCACCTTCACCGGCGGTACTACGGAAGGTCCCCGCTCCGGCGGGCGGGAGATGATGTTCCATGAACCCATTGCCACCCGCAACGGGATTATGTCCGCTCTGCTGGCGAGAGAGAACGTGCGCGGCTCCGAGACTGCCCTGGAAGGAGACGCCGGGTTCTACAACGCATTTACGGGCAACAACACGGGCAAGCTATCCTATGCCTTCCGGGAGCCTTACCAGGCCAGCCTGTCCGACGTGGTGGCCGGACTGGGTTCTCGCTGGGAGCTGATGCACGTAACCCCCAAGATTTACCCCACTGCGGGCTACAACTGCCCGGTCATAGAGCTGATGACCCAGCTACGGGGACACCACCCGATAGAGGTAGCCGAAATTCAGGGCATCACTGTGGACATGAACTGGCTGGAGACCCTCTACCCCTCTCCCGCCTTCCCCGACCCGTCCCGCAGCGCTCCGGGAGTGGGGAGCACCCATTATTTCGCCGCCTATACGTGCGTCCACGGGAGTTATCCTCCCCTCAGGGCAAGGATAGACCCGGGGGAACAGACCTCGGGAGGCGAGCAGGAGGTAATGGAACTACTGGGCAAAGTGGAGGTGGTGGGCCACAAGGACAGGCCCCCATTTGCCCCCCGCATCACAGTGAGCATGAGGGATGGGACCACCTACCAGGGGGAGTTTAGAGGGGACGAACTGGAGTGGGACATGGCGACGGAGACCCGCCGCATCAGCGAGCTATTCGGCGGACTGGCCTGGCCCAGAGACAGGCTTGAGGGCATAGTGCAGGCAGTGGCGCATCTCGAAGAAGATGCCAGCATGACCGCCCTCATAAATCTATGCGTCAAGGGTTAAGCGTACCGCCAATTACCATGAAAATAGCCAGCGCCCAACCCGTCATTCCAGCGTAGGCCGGAATCCGGGGGGGGATAGGGGTGCCTTCGCAACGACTCTCTACGTCGCGGGACCCTGGATTCCCGCTTTCGCGGGAATGACGGTGCTGAGGGTTGCCTATTTTCATAATAATTCCCCATGCCCCTCGCGGGCCAAGTAATGGGACGAAAATGACGGCAGCCTCTCCACCGTCATTCCGGCGTAGGTCGGAATCCAGGGGCTAGGGGCTGGGTTTCCAGCTTGAGAACTGCCCATTTTCATAACAATTGCCCATGCCCCTGCGGGCCACATACGAGGATGAAAATGAAGAGGCGACTCCTCACCGCCACTCCCGCTTTCGCGGGAGTCCACCGCCCCACCCCTGGATTCCGGCCTGCGCCGGAATGACGGTGGGCATCTATTTTCATGGTGATTCCAGGGAAAGAATCAGGGGCACCGTCTTCGGTGCCCCTGATTTGCTTCCTACTGTGCAGAAATTGGGCTTGGCATCATCCCCCACCGAAATCCTCCTCCGCAAAGGGGGGATGATGGTTGGGGTGTTTCCTAAAACTCGTCCTGGTCTTCCTTCTCCCATTCGGCAGCCATGGCGTCCTGGGGACCGGATATGACCTCTTCCATCTGTGCTCTGAACTCCCGCCAGACATCATCTCCGGTATCGCCCGCTTGCAGCCTCTCCTTGAGGCTGTCAAGGGCGTACTGGTCCGCATATCCCTCGGGGATGTGGAAGAAGTCCCTGTCAAACCTGGGCAGCTCGCCGGGGCCGAAGTAGCCTATGTCGTGCATATCGTAACCTTCGAGGTTGTGGGTGCCCTTGCCCAACACCTGGCCGGTCTCGGCATAGTGCTCCATCACGGCCTTCAAGCCATACCTCTGGATGGGGCATACCTTCATGCACACGCCACAAGCGGCGTAGCGGGCCATCACCGGGCGGCAGCGCTTGGCGATGATCTTGAACTTCTGGACGCCGCGCCACCATACCTGCTCCCTCATCAGCGCCCGACCGGGGCACCGGTTCACACATACCTGGCAGATGGTGCAAAAGGCATGGATGCCATAGTCCACCGGCTGGTCATAGGTCACCGGGGCATCGGTGGTGATGAGCATCAGCCTGTGGCGGGAGCCGAAGTGGGGCGACAACAGATAGCCCATAGCCCCCATCTGGCCCATACCCGCGTTCACAAACATGGGGTGGACCGCGCCGGCGGAGTCGCCTGTGCTATGAATCTGGGCATGATACCCAAGGGAGCGAATGTAGTCCGCCAGCTCCAGGGACACGCCGTTCATGCGGCGATAGGTGGCAAACACGGCTGCCTCAGCAGGCTCGCTGGGGATGTCCTGGGTCTCCTCGTAAGGCTGCTCCATAGCCAGACAGACAGCATGGGGGAAGGGTTTGATCCACTCCCTCTTGCTCCTGTAGGTATAGCGGTTGTCGTAATGGGTCATTCCCACCATAGCAAAGCCCAACTCGAGGGCCTTCTGCTTGATGTCCTCGGTGACGTCCCTGTCGGCGGGCTCCGCCGTAGGCTCCACGTCTCCCGATACCCTGGTCTGCCTGAGAATGGGCCTGAAGAGCCTCTCGTGCTCGTCCCTGGTCTCCTTAATATCGCTGATAGACCTGGACCAGCCGCGATACATGAAGTTCTCCACGTTGTGGCTCTCGATGGGGTACTGCATACTGTAGTAGTTTACAGTATCGTCGTCGGTAGGAATCCCGGGGACTACCTCCAACTCCTCAGGAATGGGAATAACGTCATCCTCAGGCTTGGGGTCGGGACCCCGCAAAGACGGAGGAATAGTAACTGTGTGCCCGATCTTTAACATGATCACTCCTTTCTTAGTTATCAAAGGCCGGGTTAAAAAGATTCGTCCGTGACCCTTATACCTTTTTTCAGGTTATTTGTCAAGGGAAAAAGCCGTAACGTCGGGGCCTCGCCATCGCCGGATGAACACCGCGTCACAGACCCTTAATACTGTATCCGGCCTGGGTACATATAGCCGGTCACGAAGAGCTCCGGCTGCAACGCTGATAGGCATCCCTCGGCAAGCAGCGCATCAATCTTTCCCACTCTACCTAGGGTCACACGGCTTGGAGGCCGGCGAAGGTGTCCCTCCGCTTGTTGGACCGGATAGTGGGAAACTGATAAGGGACACACCAAGGGTTCCCCTCCGGTCCGTTCCCCGGTTATCCGGCGTGTCTCGTAATGGCGTCAAGCACCCTCTGGTCCAGCTCTCCCAGGGCTACCCCCGCGTCGTTTCGGGCGACACCTATATGAGCATCCCTGAGTATGTCCTCCCACTCCGGCTCATTCCCGAAACGCTCTCGCAGGTCACCGAAAAACCCGTCCAGCTTAGGCTTATCAAAACTTGCCATACATCCCTCCTCTCTAATATCCGGTCTGAATTAAACCTTTGGGGACAATGCCTTTGGGACAATGAGGGTGGTCATGCACAACCCCTGTCAATGCTGTATTCTATGGCAACTTCACAGAGTCGTCAACATGGACAGCCTATTCGTCTATTCATCGAGTTCCAATGAAGGGCCAACGGGGGCTTCGGGCCAGGTACTTGTGGCAGGCTTTTTAGCCGGTAAACTGTGGCGCAGGGCTTCGGCCAGGGTAGCCGCAAACACCGGCTCTATGCCCTCCACCTCTGCCATGTCGTCCTCGGCGGAAGCCGGCAGGACACACCGCCTGAACCCCAACCTGGCAGCCTCATTCAACCTTCTCTGCAACTGGGGCACAGTCCTCAACTCCCCGCTCAAGCCCACTTCCCCCAGCGCCACCATCCCCGGACTGATGGGGGTGTTTCGGAGACTGGACGAAATAGCCAGGGCCACTGCCAAATCGGTAGCAGGCTCCCGCACTTTCAGCCCACCCACCACATTCACGATAATATCCTGGTTCGACAGGTTTAGCCCCACCCGCCTGCTCAAGACCGCCGACAGCATAAGAAGGCGATTATGGTCTGCGCCATTGGCAACCCGCCTGGGCACCGGCAGGACCGTTGGGGAAGTCAGGGACTGTACCTCTACCAGAAGCGGCCTTGTGCCCTCCAGGACGGGCGTTATGACGGAGCCTATAGCCCCTTCCCTGTGCTGGGACAGCAGCACCCGGGACGGGTCGGGCACCTCCTCCAACCCCTTGCTGCCCATCTGAAAGATGCCCACCTCATTGATAGAGCCGAACCTGTTTTTGCTGCCCCTCAGGACTCGGTAGGCGCTCAGGCTCTCACCTTCCATGTGGAGGACCACGTCCACCATGTGCTCCAGCACCCTAGGACCGGCCAGCCCACCCTCCTTGGTCACGTGTCCTGCGATTATTACCGGCACCGCCTTGTCCTTGGCCCATCGCATCAGCCTCAGCGCAGACTCCCTGACCTGGGCCACGCTGCCCGGGCCCGATGATATATCCCGGGCATACATGGTCTGGATGGAGTCCACCACCGCGATGGCAGGCCGGAACTTGTCCATCTGCTCAACCACCTGGTCAACATCCGTCTCCGGTAGTAAATAGATTCCATGCCCGGAAAGTCCCAGCCTCTCGGAGCGCAGCTTGATTTGCTGGGCCGACTCCTCGCCGGTGATATACAACACCTTGTTGCCTTCCGACGCCAGAGACCCAACGACTTGAAGGAGGAGGGTTGACTTGCCCACTCCCGGTTCACCGGCCATCAGCACCAGGGAACCGGGCACCACCCCGCCACCCATGACCCTGTTCATCTCTTCAAAGGCCAGCGTGATACGGCCTTTCTCATCATGGGAGACCTCGGAAAGCTCCTGGGGCTGTACCAGGGTAGAGGAAGTCCATCCTCTGTGGGGTGTGCCGGGGGTAGAAGGCTTTTCTACCAGGGGGTTATGCTCCCCGCAGGAAGGGCAGAACCCCATCCACTTGGGGCTCTCGTGGCCGCAGCCCTGGCAGAAAAATAGGGTCTTCGTTCTCTCTCTAGGCAATGGACTAATACCTCGTCAGTCCGAAGGATAATGATAAAGACAAAGGATAATACGCTTGCCTCCTCCTCCCCATCGGAAATAAGGCCGGGAGGCTCCAAGCCATGCACCGCGCAACACCCGCTACATAACTACTGAGGAGGCCCCGGTTAACGTGGGAGCCTCCTCAGCAATACCTGGGCTTACTCTAGCTTTAGACAGAGGGCAGCGCCGCCGCTTCTTTCACCCTTATAACCGTCTGTTCTGCCTCAATATCCAGGATGGCAGTGTCGCCGCTCTTTATATTTCCACCCAGGAGTTCTTCAGAGAGCTTGTCCTCCACCTCGTTCTGTATCAGCCTCCGAAGTGGCCTAGCGCCAAAGTTGGGGTCATAACCCTTTTCGGCCAGGTACTCCTTGGCGGCTTGGGTGGCCTCCAGCTTGATTTCCTTCTCTGCCAACTCATTCTGTACCTGCTCCATCATCAGGTCCACGATGGAGATGATATGTTCTCTGGCCAGGGCATGGAACACCACCGTCGCATCTATGCGGTTCAAGAACTCAGGACGGAAGAACCTTTTGACCTCGTTGAGCACCTTGTCCTTCATACGCTCATAGGCTTGCTGTTCCGTCTGGGCTTGGTCGGTCTTGATGGAGAAGCCCAGCGCCGTCTCCCGCCTGATGAGGTCCGACCCCAGGTTGCTGGTCATTACGATGATGCAGTTGCGGAAGTCCACCCTGCGGCCTTTGGCATCGCTGAGGTGGCCGTCGTCGAATATCTGCAACAGAATGTTGAATACCTCCGGGTTGGCCTTCTCGATTTCATCCAGCAGGATGGCACAATAGGACTTGCGCCGCACCGCTTCGGTAAGCTGTCCACCCTCTTCGTAGCCTATGTAGCCCGGAGGCGCTCCGATGAGCCTGGCAACGGTGTGCCTTTCCTGAAACTCGGACATATCCAGGCGTATCATGTTCTCTTCGCTGCCGAACATAAACTCGGACAGGGCTCTTACTAACTCAGTCTTACCCACTCCTGTAGGTCCAAGGAACAGGAACACCCCTATGGGACGCCGGGTGTCTTTCAGCCCGGCCCGCGCCCGGCGCACAGCCTTGGATATGCCGGAAATAGCCTCTTCCTGGCCGATGATGCGCTTATGTATCTCTTGCTCCATGCGCAGGAGGCGCTCGGTCTCTTCCAAAGCCAACCGCGTTACCGGGATACCGGTCCACATGCTGACTACCTCGGCAATGTCCTCGCTGGTAACCACGGTGTGGCGTTTATCATGCTCTTCCTGTTGCCACTCCTTCTCCATGGCTTCCATCTTTTCCATCAGCCGCAGTTCCCTGTCCCGCAACTCCGCAGCGTACTCATACTGCTGGGAAGCTATGGCCTCATCCTTCTCTTTCCGAACGTTCTCAAGCACCTTCGTTGTCTCTTGGACTGAAAGGGGTGTAGAAGCGTTCCTGAGACGGACCCTGGAGGCTGCCTCGTCCATCAGGTCTATAGCCTTGTCCGGCAGGAACCGGTCGGCGATGAAGCGGGCCGAGAGATTGGCGGCGGTCTTAACCGCATCCTCGCTTATCTCCAGCCGGTGGTGCTCCTCATACTTCTCTTTAATGCCCATGAGAATTTCCGTCGTCTCGTCAACGGTAGGCTCATTGACTATGACGGGCTGAAAGCGCCGTTCCAGAGCGGGGTCCCGCTCCACGTGCTTCCGGTAGTCATCCATAGTGGTAGCGCCTATGCACTGCAACTCACCCCTCGCCAACGAGGGCTTGAGGATGTTAGCCGCATCTACCGCTCCCTCGGCAGCGCCGGCGCCTACGATAGTGTGCATCTCGTCTATGAACAACACGCAATTGCCGGAGCTTTTAATCTCTTCAACAACCTTCTTCAGCCGCTCCTCGAACTCGCCCCGGTACTTGGTGCCTGCTACGAGAGCGCCCATGTCCAGAGTGACCAACCGCTTGCCCTGAAGGGTCTCCGGTATATCCCCGACCGCGATTCGCTGGGCCAGGGCTTCCACAATGGCCGTCTTGCCTACACCGGGCTCACCCATCAGCACGGGGTTGTTCTTGGTCCGGCGGCTGAGAATCTGTACAACCCGTTCAATTTCGCTGTTACGGCCTATAACCGGGTCCAGTTTGTCGGTCTTGGCAGCCGCCGTCAGGTCTATACCAAGTTGATCAAGGGTTGGCGTGCGGGTGCTGGTGCGTGCCCCACTGCTGGACCCCTGAGTAGTCGGAGCGCTCTGGCTCAGGATTCGATGGGTCTCCGAGCGCACCTTATCCAGGTTGACCCCCAGGCTCTCCAGAACACCGGCAGCTACACCTTCTCCCTCTCGCAACAGTCCAATGAGCAGGTGCTCGGTGCCTATGTAGGTGTGGTTCATGCGGCGGGCCTCATCCACCGCCAACTCCACCACCTTCTTTGCTCGAGGTGTCAGGCCGATCTCCCCTTGAGCAGGCTTCTCACCTCGCCCGATAATGAACTCTACCGCAGAACGCACTTTATTCAGGTCCACGCCGAGATTCGCCAGCACTCGGGCTGCTACGCCTTCGGTCTCCCTTACCAAGCCCAGCAGAATGTGCTCAGTCCCGATATAGTTGTGGTTGAACCGCTGGGCTTCCTCCTGGGCTAGAGATAATACCCTCCGTGCCCTCTCTGAGAACTTCTCAAATCTGCTACCCATCTCTGGCACCCCCTCAATCGGCTATCATTACTGGGGTCTGGACACTCTTCGGCAAGCCCCTTACAACTTTTCCGGTCGCGTCTTGAAGCAACGTCCGGGGACTTGGCCTCATGCTCCCATTCTAGGCCCCGGCTTTCGAGATTGTAAAGGTACGAACCTCTGGGTTTTGAGTGGTCTGTATCTGGCCGGTAGATTATGTGAATTATTTAACAAACCCTCCCGACGCCAGATACTGTACCACACCTGGGTGAAAAAGGAAAGTGGGTCAAAAGTTACGATGAGGTTACAATTTCCATGCGGACTTACTTATTGGGCTTGCTGAAAAGCCAAGAAGCCCTTTGGCAGTGACCTATTTTCCCACTCCGTTGCCAGAGCAGTATCGTCAGAGCTGGGGCGTTTCACTACCGTGTTCGGGATGGGAACGGGTGGGGCCACCCCGCTACAACCACCAAAGGACTTCTATGCCCGTATAGTATGCAACATTTTTCGCCGGCTGGCAAGGGGTTTTGGGAGGACTTTTTTAAGAGGAGATACAGCAAAGCCACACCCTATGATGGTACGGCTGCGTCGAGCAGGGCCTGGACCTGATGCGGTTTGACCCCCAGAATCCTGGCAGCCCTGGATGTCGTCAACGCGCCCGCGCCCATCATCCGCCGGACCACTTCCGTAAGTCCCTTTCCGATACGATGCCGGCGCACCACATAATAATTAGGGCCGCCTCCCTGAGCGCGCTCACGATCGCGGCGGTTGTCCCGTTCTCGGAGCCACTCCTGGCGAAAATGGGCATAAAGTTGGTCGAAGTATCCTCTCTCTATCACATCAGACCTGTAGGACTTGCAGGCGACCATGGTGCGGCTCAGGTTATGCTCACCTGCGAATTTGCTAATCAGTCCCACTGCTGTGTCAAGCTGCATGTCATGGTGAAGGCCGAGGTCTTTGATTTCGCCCCCGGGCAGCAGAAATTCCCCAGCGACATCGTCGCAGAACCTCTCAATTTCACTTTCTACCCGCGCGCCGCCAACGCCCGTCTGCCCAAGAATCAGGTGCACCGACTCGTGCAGCAGGGTGAACGACCACGCCGGCCTGGCATCCCGGTCATTGATTATCACAAAAGGCGCTACATCATCGGCAATGGCAAAGCCGCGGAAGGTTTCTGTGCCTATGGCGGTGTGATAGCTGCCCAGGTCGCCCTTTAGAAGGACAAACACCCCGGCCCTTTCAGCGCCTGTCCTAAGCAGGTCAAAGGCAGCGTCGGCATTAGGCTGGGCGCGGTATTCCTCCAGGTCCACGTCAAGCAGCGCTTGCAGCGCTGCGAGGACTGCCGGCCGGCCATCCGATACCTTCCTGGAGCCGATGAAATGGAGAGGCTCCGCCTCATCTTCATCCTCCAAAACAGCCCGGACCATGCTCTGTCGTGCCTGCACGTCTCGGACCAGCGCGTCAAGGAGGGCATCCTCAGCAACGGAATGTTCATCAGCCGGCAGGGTACGAAAGTCTGCGCCTCGGTCCCCCTTTCGTGGTAGCTCTGACATATAGAAGGTGAGAAGCGGGCGGCGGTACTGCTTCGCCATTTTGACAAGCATGGGCCGCGTCGGCTCCGCCCCTCCGGTTTCGAGCGCAGCCAGCCGGTCCACTGCCGCCATCCCTCGTGCGGCGCGGATGCCCAGTTTCTCGACGGCCTCCTCACGGGTAAGGCCGGCGGTCTCCCGGGCCCAGAGGAGTATATCGTGGTTGACCTTAGGCATCACTCCGAAACCCCTATAGATTGCCACAAAGTTAGCACAGGGATATGGAGGCGTCAATTGAGCCTATTGCCCAGGCAGGGCATGTGCAAAGTGAGTACAAACGGCGTAAGAAGATGTTTCAGAAGTCCCTTCACCCTTGACGGGGGAAGGTTAGGATGGGGGTGACGGCCTCGCAGAGGGGACTGCCCCCTCACCCTCTCCCGCGAGGGGCGAGGGGACTTTGCACATGCCCTGATTGTCCCAGGGGCCGCCTCAACAATGGCGGGGAATTGTGGGCCAAGAATTCTGCAACAAGCCCATCTTACCCTTTGCCAGGGCCTTTCCATTGTCCCGAAAACGGCATATCGTCATTCCCGCGAAAGCGGGAATCCAGGTGGGGCGTGGGGTATGCGCTCCCTGAAGCAAGCCAACTTTGGAAAGGCCCTAACCCTTTGCCCATGCTGGTTGATGTGCTATTATATGAGCCAGATGATTTGGGGCTCTTTGGAGCAAGGAGCGAAACAAAGCCAGGAGGACGCTATGGAAATCAAGTACGGCCTGATTAGCTGCGACTCTCACGCTCAGCCGGATGCAGACGCCTTTCTGAAGCGGATGCCCAAGAAGTGGGGAGACGCAGTCCCCCATATTGCAGAGACCGATGATAAGGCCCACATGCGGGTGGCCCAGGAAGGTTCTGTGGAGAGGTGGTCTATCAACGGGCAGATTGTGGGTGACAGGGGTGTTTGCAACTGCCCTACCGTCATGGATGACCCAATGCGAAAGACCTTCCCCCAGCGCTGGGAGGATGTTCCCAATTATGTGTACGACCCCAAGGCGCGGCTCTGGGCTCTGGACAACGACAGGGTAGATGCCGAGGTCCTCTTCCCCAACGACCCGGTCCAGGGCGGCACCTTTTTCCAGGGCGACGCCGAGTTCGAGCTTGACTGTGTACGGGCCTATAATGATTGGCTGGCAGGATGGCGGCAGTTCAGCGACCGCTACGTGCCCCTGGCCCTGATACCCTACATGGGCGGCATTGAGACAACGGTGGCCGAGGTGGAGAGGGCGGTGAAGCTGGGCCACAGGGGTATCGTCATGCTGGCAGAGCCGAGCCGGAACCTGGACGGCCTTCCCCACTTCAACGACAGGTATTGGGACCCTCTATGGGCCATCTGCCAGGACTTGGACGCTCCTATACATTGGCACGCAGGAGCGGGTATCCGGCTGTCCATGCCCTCCTGGAATGGCTACACCCGGAACCAGACCCAGGCAATGGGCCCTGCGGGCAGCTTCTCTGTGCAGGCCCAGTTCATCCCCAACCTTATCTTCTCCGGCGTCCTGGAGCGTTACCCTGGGACCAAGTGGGTATGCGCCGAGACCGGCTTGGGCTGGGTGAACTACATACTGGAGGGCTGCGACCACGAGTGGGAGAAACGCCATCTGTGGACCGAGGGCATCACCACCCGCCCCAGCGAGACCTTCCGACGGCAAGTCTATGTGGACTTCTGGTATGAGGAAGCCGGGGTGCAGCAGCGACACCTTATAGGGATGGACAACATCATGTGGGAGTCGGACTATCCCCACTCCACCTCTACCTACCCAGATTCCTGGGAGTTTGTTGACCGGACTCTCGCCGGCGTGCCCGAAGACGAGAAGAACAAGCTCCTCTACAGCAACGCCATGAGGATATACAAGCTGTAGAAGCGGGGCCAACCGGTCCTCGCCATGAAAATAGGCAGCGCCAGGTTCACCCACCTCACCCTCCAGGGTGCGGCATCCCTCATCCACCGTCATTCCGGTGTAGGCCGGAATGACGGTGAGTAGGCGGTCACAACGATGCAAACCGTCAAGTTTGTTTACTGGGAAGAAGACGGGGGCTGGATCGGCTATCTCCAGGACTACCCCGACTATTGGACTGAGGGTGATAACCTGGAGGACCTCAAAGACCATCTGCGAGACCTGTATCACGACCTGACCAGGGGCGATATACCCGGCATCCGCAAGGTGGACGAACTAGTTATATCCTGAAGCGGGTTGACCTGATCAGGACCATTGAAAGATTCGGCTGTGTATTGGTGCGGCATGAGAGCAGGCACGATTATAATGGAGGGGCCACGTTGGAACTGAAGCATGGCTTGATAAGCGTGGACGACCATGTCCAGGAGCACCCGGAGGTCTGGACCCAGCGGCTCTCCAGGGCCAGGTGGGGAGACCGTATCCCCCATATAGAAAGCCAACCCGACGGCACCGAAAGCTGGGTGGTTGACGGGGAAAAGATACCTATGGGAGGGGTAGCCTCAGCCGGCGCCGCCATGCCCGACCGCGCCCTGGAACCCCAGAGATGGGAGGAGGTGCCCAGGGCTGCTTATGTGCCGTCGGAGCGCCTGAGGGCGATGGACACCGACGGCGTGGACTACTCAGTGCTGTATCCAACGGTTGCAGGATACGCCGGGGAGACCTTCGGGCGGCTTAAAGATGAGGAGCTCGAGTTGGCCTGCGTCCAGGCGTATAACGACTGGATTATCGAGGAGTGGGCCGGTGCCAGCCATCGGTTTATTCCCCAGTGCATTGTCCCAATCTCGCCGATAGACGCCACTATCGCCGAGGTAAGACGGGCCGTAGCAAAGGGGCACAGGGGAGTTGTGTTTCCTGCCATCCCGATGCACCTGCGCGACGTTCCCCACATCAACGAGCCCGATTATGACCCCCTCTGGGAGACCTGCTCAGAGCTCCAGGTGCCCGTATGCTTTCATTCCGGGTCCAGCCCCCAGATACAGTTCCCCGCCTACGACGGGTTGTCCCCGGGCCTGGCCTCTGCCCTGGGAGCGCTTACCCGTCCGGTGAGCACCGTTATAGTCATAGCCAACTTCCTCTTCTCTCGCATCCTGATCCGCCACCCGGACCTGAAGGTCGTGTTTGCCGAAAGCTCCCTGGGATGGGGCGCATACGAGATGGAGACCGCCGACCACCAGTTTGAGCGGCAGCGCCTCAACCTCGAGGGCTACGACATGAAGCCTTCGGAGATGTTCCGCAGGCAGTGCTATCTTACCGGCTGGTATGACAGGGCGCCGATAGAGGCCCGGCGGTACATAGGGGTGGACAATATCATGTGGGAGACCAACTTTCCCATGTCCACCTCCACCTGGCCCAACAGCCGGGACTCCATCGCCAAGAGCTTCCAGGGAATCCCTCAAGCCGACCGGGACAAGATTCTGTGGGGCAATGCTGCAAGCCTGTACAAGTTGTAGCCATGAAAGTCCTTGATAGACACCTGGCCCCTCCCTTCGACGATTTCTGGGAGCGGTTTGCCTCCGAGGTCCCCGTGCCCGTGGACTATATAGAGAAGGGGCACAGGGACGTTTTTGGCTCGGAGAGCTACAGAGAGGGGACCGGAGACCTTCCTCTGCATCTTCCAAGGTGGTTGGAACTGCCCGACTACGCTTTGAGCTACCACGTCGCCCACGAGTTGACCCACATGATACTGAGGGAGAGGGGTTATCCAAGGAGCATCCGGGGCGCTCAGTACCCCGATGCCTCCCTGGAAGCGCGAGTGGGCGGCGATCTGGAGGAAATGGTCAGCCACCACGCCCTGGAGGAGGTATTGAAGCCCATCCCCTTTGACAGGAGCCATATTCAGAGGCACCTGTTTGAGACCGCCCGCCAGGGACTGGAGACAAGCCCTGTGCCCGAAGCCGGAACGCCCTGGTGGATCACGTGGGCCTTGCGGTTCTGCGAGCTAAGGTTCCTTCTGCCGAGGGACTGGTGGCTGCGTCTGGAGGTGGTGTACGATGGCCGATGCCCCGACATAGCCGACAAGGGGCGGGAATTGACCGAGATTATGGAGGGAGAAGGCTATCAGACCCCGGACCACACCTTGTCGGCCATGATTCGGGTAAGAGACAGCTTGGGGCTGAAAGAGGCCGACCGCTGCCTGGTGCTGGACCCCAGGGACGGCAAAGTCTACTAAATTATGAAAATAGCCAGCGCCAGGTTCTCCCACCGCACCCTTCAGGGTGCGGCATCCCCCGCCCACCGTGATGCTCCCTTCACACCCTTCCCATCCTCCACGCTCACTTCATCTGTCATTCCGGCGCAGGCCGGAATCCAGGGGCACCCACAACCGTCATTCCGGCGCAGGCCGGAATCCAGGGGCGGTGTTGTGGGTAACTTCACAATAATCATCTCCTCCTCCTTGATGGAAGAGGAGATGATGAAACAGTCCAAGGATGGCTTCTCAGCTTCCGTGCCCAGAATGTTGACTGGATGCCAATTCCCTGATCCCTTTCAGCAATTCCTGCCGACCGCAGTCTTTCATTAGATAGCTGTCGGCGCCCGCCTCTAGGGCCGCTTGTATATAACAAGTATGCACCGTCAGAAGCAGCACCTTGACTTTGGGCGACTTCTCTTTGATGGAGCGGGTAGCTTCTATACCATCCATCCCCGGCATCTGAGCATCCATCAGGATGATATGAGGCCCCAACTCTTCAGTCTTCGATACAGCTTCCAGGCCATCGGCTGCCTCTCCCACCACCTCTAAGTCTCCACAGGCGCGCAGGATGCTTTGCAGCCCATCAGAGGCTTTAGGGCAATCGTCTGCGATGAGCACCCTGGTCTTTTTCCGGGCCGTCACATCATCCATCTGTAACTCCTACGCGCCTGCTAGGCTGCCTGGGCAGTTACCGGCTCATTCTCCACTTCATCCTGCTTTATCTCGATAAGGAGCTCGGGGGCGGAGAACCTCCGCAGTCCACACTGAACGCAGAATATCTCATCCTCCCCAAACTCGTTGCGCTCAGTGTACAGGTCCCCCTGGCACCTTGAGCAAGCCCTGAACCTAAACATCATGCTACCTCCCCTTTCCAAAATCTATTAACACAATAATATGGTTAATAGTCTCTCGTGGTCATCGGTCGTATGACCGATTTTCGGAAGGCGGAAAGAATGATTCCTCAATCATCCTTCTTACCGAAGGACGGGTACTACTTTAGTATGACTGGAGCCTTGCCGGCGCCATCCTCCCTAACATGCAGAAGGGGCGCAGGATGTGCGCCCCCTCTGCATTAGCCAAACATGAAACAGCCCTTTAGTCGAAATAGCGGAATATAGCTGTCTGGTCGTCTTCCCGGAAGGTGCCGTAGGTGTCATGCCGTCCTTGGTGCCGGCTGCGCCTGTCGTTCACAAGCTCACGCAGGGCCTCTACAGCCTCAGAAGCCGACGAGTTCTTCTGGATAATCTCGCCCACCTCTTCAGGGAACAGGTTGTTCATCAGGCCGTCAGTCACCAGGATGAGTCTGTCCTTGGGCCGGAGGGCTATCTCCTTGTACTCGTAGGCAAGCCTCTCTCTGCGGCCCACCGCGCTGCCCGACAGGCTGCCGATGAGCAAGCCGGACTTTACTATTGTGGTAAGCTCTTGCACCTCCCCGTCACGGAGCAGGTAGGCCGGGCTGTCTCCCACGTTGATGATGTGCAGGACATCCCCTTTCTTCAGAGCGGCGGAGACGGTGGTAAGCAGATTACGGCCCCCGCCGGCTTGAAAGAGGGTGGCGTTCACCTGCTCAAGGATGGACAGCAGGTCGCTCAGGCTTTCGATTGGAGAGCCCGTCAGGTACTCGGATGTAAAGTTGCTGGCATAGGCCCCTTCGCATTGGGTGACGCCATCCAGCACCACATCCAGACACGCAATGTCGCTCAGTTCTCGGACCACAAACGCGTCCTCTCCGTGGGCCGAGTTATCCAAAAAGGAAGCTACAGTCCCGTTGTTCATCGTCAATATCACCGTAATCTTATGTTGTTATGTAAGCTGCCAGGTCTGATGGGCCAAAGAGAAACTTCTGCCAGTACCCCTCGGTGAGCAATCCGACGGCTTGGCCCCATACCCCAACCAGGTTGTCCAGGTCTGGAAGGCCCGCGTTTCTCTCCTCCAGCAATGCGAGGTACTCATCCAGGTCACTGCGGAACCCTCCAAAAGATGAATAGCCCCGGTCCCGGACCTTTTGAAGGGTCGTAACGGCGGCTTCTTTCACCCTCAAGTCTTTTATACCTGAGAAGCTCTGGAGCATGTTGTTAATCTGCTGGTTGAAGTCCGGGATGACCCTCATGCCGGGGGGATTCCTGTACCCATTTACATCCGGGGGAGGCAGGTCTGGGGTTGCGTAGAAGCTGAAGACTTCACTAAAGAAGTTGTGCATATCCGGTGGCTGGTTCCCCCTGTTAATCCTGCCCTGGGCAGCGGGCCCCTGGGTGGGAGTAGCGCCAATGTCTATAACAGTTATCTCGCCTTCCATCGGGTCGAAGTAAACATTCTCAGGGCGCATGTCCAAGAGGAGGTGCCCCCGGTTGTGAAACGCCTCTTCCACGTCCAGCAGCTGCCGATGGATAGTAAACGCGCCTCTTCCGGCGGGAGACACCAAGGGGTGAAGGGCAAAGAGGTTCTGGGGCAGCCCTATGGGTAGGCCTTTGAACCGGTCTCTGACGTCGGACAGCAGGGGCAGTCCCTTCGCCCGCTCCTCAACCAGGACCCGATAGCTCTCTTTCAGGCTATCACCAAAGTAGGCATCGTGCTGGGCCGGCTCGGTGTAGCCTATCATGTGGGCCAGGTGGGGGGCCGAGGCTCCCACCGTCCTGTGCACCTCTATCAGCTGCTCCGATAGCTGCTCGACGCTCCGGTGTATATTCCGGGAGATGTAGTCCGGGTTGGGCCTCTTGATAACCACTTGCCGGCCCGTTTGGGTGTCTATTGCAGCGTGGGCCTCGTAGTCGGCCCCGGACCCCAACTCCCCTTCCAGCTTGAATCTATCTAACTGGACTTGCTCCATACTCACCAGCCCTGATATTTACTCGGATTCCCGCACCCCACCGTCATTCCGGCGCAGGCCGGAATCCAGGTGGGTAGGGCGGGTAACTCGCAACGACTGCCTATGTCGCGGGACCCTGGATTCCCGCTTTCGCGGGAATGACGGAATGGGCGCTGCCTATTTTCATGGTAAATACCCATGCCCCTGCGGGCACATACGAGGATGAGAATGACGGGCAACCTCCCCACCGTCATTCCGGCGCAGGCCGGAATCCAGGGGTCGGGGGCGAGTGACTCGCAACGACCGCTTACGTCGCAGGACCTTGGATTCCTGCTTCCGCAGGAATGACGGTTCTGGGGATTACCTATTTTCATAGCAAATACCCATGCCCCTGCGGGCCACATACGAGGATGAAAATGGGAGGGATCCCTCACCGTCACTCCCGCGAAAGCGGGAGTCCACGCCCCGCCCCTGGATTCCGGCCTACGCCGGAATGACGGTGGGCATCTATTTTCATAATAATGGCCCGTTGGGCGCCTCGCCAAGTTTGTAAACACAGCCTAGAACAGGGCGATGGGGTTCACGGGAGACCCTGTGCCGCCCTGGACCTTCAGGGGAGCGATGGTCAGCATGAACTCGTACCTGCCCTCCTCGGCGCACGCCTCGGCCAGGGGTTGCAGCAGCGCATTGTCCAGCAGTCCCACCCCGTAGGCGAAGATGACGCCGTGGACCGACCAGGGGATGTCATAGCCGTTGGGTTGGAAGTCCATCATGTCCCACACCAGCACCGACACGTCGTTGTCGCGGATGAAGGGCAGGCACGAGGCATGAAGCCCCGGCCTGTCAGGTATGGAGGCCCCCCAGATAATATCGGGATGGGCCTCCTGCCACTTCTCCCTGCCGCTGTACACCACCAGGGCATCCCCCGGCTGGAGGCTCAATCCCTGAGACGCGGCCACGTCCTCCAACTCCCAGCCGTGGACCGGACTCTCTTGGGTGACATAGGGCTCACCCCGGAACTTAGGCACGTCCAGGAGCACGCCCCGGGTGATAATCCCGTTGCTCCACTTTTCTATAGACCCGAACTTGGCCCCGTCGAAGGTAATCTCCTCATCGGGGTTATGGCCGTTCCACATACCTTCCTCGTTCCATACGTGGCACAGGGCGTCTATGTGGGTCGTGGTAACGCCGTGGTAAGAGATGCCGTAGTAGTCCACCGCCGAGCCGCCGCTCCCGCGGGCGTTTTTGCGCATCCAGTGCTGGGCCGGGTTGGCATTGCCGGGGCCGGGCGTCTTGGGGAAGAACCTGCTGAGGGATACGCTTCGCCCCGTCTGCACAAGCCCGGCGGCAGCAACCCTCTTCTCAGGGGTGATGAGGTTCACAGCCCCTACGTCGTCGTCAGGGCCCCACCGGCCCCAATTGCGCAGGTCTTTCAGATAACCCAGGACTTCCTCTCGAGTTGGCAGCCTTCTTTCTACCATGACCCCTCCTGATAGCTTGCCTGATTTAGCCTCTGTTGACATTACTATGAAAATCCAACCTCCTCCCCACTTGCGGGGGAGGATTGAGGTGGGGGGTATCACCCCTGTAGTGGGTGGAGTCGGCACCCGCAGTTGGCAGTAGCCGATGGTATCACCCCCATCCTAACCTTCCCCCGTCGAAGGGGGAAGGGACAGTCGCCCCTACCCCTGCCCCTGGATTCCGGCCTACAACCGAATGACGGTTGCGCAAAGGTCTCCTTTCGCGGGAATGACAAGGGCGGGTCCGATCCAAATGCAGTCCTTCACATTGGCATACCGGGTGGACTACCCAAAGCCGGGACCCTGGGGGCTCCCGCCGCCCTGCTGGTCTATCCCCTGTTATTCTAACAAGGACGCCACATCCAACTCCGGCTCCTGGGGAGGCTCGCCTCCCAGGGCGGCCAGAATCTTTTCTGGGGTGATGGGCAGGTCCTTAATCCTTACCCCAATGGCATCGTACACCGCGTTGGCAATGGCGGCGGGAGGCCCAAAGCCGGGGGGCTCGGCCACCGCCCTGGCCCCGAAAGGCCCATCCTCCGTGGGCACCTCAATGAGGATATTTTCTATCTGAGGCATATCGGCAGCCAGGGGCATGAGGTAGGTCGTAAAAGACGGGTTCAGCAGGTGGCCGTCATTCCTGTCTATCACAACGTCCTCTGTCAGGGCGCGCCCGATACCCTGGACTGCCCCACCCTCGATCTGCCCCTCCACCGACATGGGATTGATGGTAGTCCCAACGTCCTGGGCCTGGACCAGGCGAGTCACCCTTATCTGTCCCGTCTCCTTGTCCACCTTTACCTCCACCCCCTGGGTGTTGAACACCGGAGCGTAGGGCATGGAGGAGAGGGAGCCTGTGCCCATGATTGGCCCGCTCCTGGACGAAAGGCTCATACGGGCAACCTGGGCCAGGGAATAGCCCTGGGGCGGGTTGTCCTGCACATATACCCTCCCGCCGTCACACTCCAGGGCATCAGGGCTGACCTGAAGCCGCTCGGCGGCCAGGGCTAGGACCTTCTCCCTGGCATCCTGGGCAGCCATCTGCACCGCCTTTCCCTGGCTGTATATGATGCGGCTGCCCCCGCTGGGCTGGGTGTAAGGGGCCAGGTCCGTGTCCCGCTTGGCGATAATGACCTGCTCCATTTCGATTCCCAGGGTCTCTGCCCCAATCTGGGCCAGCACCGTGTCGGTGCCTGATATGTCCACGGAGCCTGTGAGGATGCTGATGGTGCCGTCCTCGTTGAGGCTGACCGACGCGGTGGACGGCCCGCTGCCACTGCGCCACTCGCATGTCGCGATGCCTATCCCGGTAGCTATGGTTCCATCGCCCCCGGAGTCCACCTTGCCCATACGCTCACCGACGGCCCGGATGGTCTCCTTGAGGCCGTTGACTGGGACGCGCGCGCCGTTGACGTTTGCGTCTCCCTCCTCCAGGGCATTGTTCAGTCGGAACTCCAGGGGGTCTATGCCAATCTTTCTCGCCACAATGTCCATGTGCGACTCTATGGCGAAGGTCATGTCGGCCACACCTGAAGCCCGGTAGGAACCCACCCAGATTTTGTTGGTGTAAACGGCGTATGAGCGCAGACGGAAGTTGGGGACATGGTAGGCGCCCACTGCATGGCTGATGCCCGAGGCAGGGCCGGCCCCCAGGTATGCCCCCATGTCGAAGATGCTCACCGCTTCCCTGGCCGTTATGGTGCCGTCCTGCATTACCCCCGTTTTCAGGTAGATGGTGGTAGGCAGGCGCGGCCCTGAGAGGGTGAACACCTCTTCCCGGGTGGCAGTCATCTTCACCGGCCTGTTGGTCTTGAGGGACAGCATCGCGGGAAATGCCTCGATACACAGCCGCAGCTTGGCCCCGAAGCCGCCCCCCAGCTCCATAGGAATGATACGGATGCGGGAGATGGGCACATCCAGCACCTCGGCCAACTGGGAGCGGATTTGATAAGGCCCCTGGGTGGAGGTCCACACGTGAATCCTGCCCGAGGGGTCCACGCTGACTACGCAGGCCATAGGCTCCAGAAAGCCCTGGTTGATGCCCTGGGACCGGAATGTGTCCTCGAAGATGTAGTCCGCATTTTGGAAGCCTTCGTCCACGTCCCCTCTATCGCTGTCCAAGAGGGTGCAGACATTGCCCTCCAGCGCAAAGGTGTAGCCCTCGAAATCAGGCATGTCCTCATGGACTACCGGCGCCGTTGGCTTGACGGCTTCCAGGGAGTCAACCACGCCGGGAAGGTCTTCATACTCCACCTCTATAAGCTCCAGGGCTTCCTGGGCGGTCACCGCGTCCACGGCAGCCACGGCTGCTATGGGTTCACCCACGTAGTGCACCTTATCCAGGCCCATGATCCGCTTGTCCTTGAGGGCCCCGGAGCCAAATTGGACATCGGGGAAGTCCCCGGCGGTTATCACCCCACGCACACCCGCCAGCGCCTCAGCCCTGGAGGTGTCAAGCCTCACGATCCGGGCATGACTCCTGGCGCTCTTGAGCACCTTGCAGTACAGCATCCCCGGCAGACGGACATCATCGGCGTACTGAGAACTGCCGGTTACTTTGTCCAGGGCATCCACCCTGGG
Source organism: Dehalococcoidia bacterium (assembly GCA_965219725.1). Lineage (GTDB taxonomy): Bacteria > Chloroflexota > Dehalococcoidia > Lucifugimonadales > JAGWBF01 > CBDCOF01. Next base: position 533,825 of record CBDCOF010000002.1, read on the forward strand.
ATAGCTTTTACCCAACACTGAATGCTCTGTCATGGCAATTGTCCCCCTTTAAGCTCAATCCATGGAAGCACGGAGAAAGAGCAAGGAATAAGGAATATGGGCAAGCCGACTCTTGCCCATATTCTATGCCTAGCAGCGCCATTGTTCAAGGCGCTCACTGCTGCCTACAGACGTATGTATTGTATCTGACCAGCCCGGTTATGGTGTTATTCGCCCCTACGGGTCCCACATGGTGGTATTGAGTCTTGCATCGCAACCTACCTCCGCAGGCCGGGAGGCAGCAGGTTCGGGATAGAGTCCTCTATCGGATATTTTTCGTCGCAGCCTCCACATAGGAGGACGCCCCTTATGACATCTTCCCCTTCCTCCTCGTCTATCTCTAGCTCCAGACCTCCCTTGCATACCGGGCAGGCGAGAATGTCCATCAACTGCTTTCTCACAGTTCCTCCCGTGACATATCAGTGGTTAGTGGCGAGTGAATAGTGGTTAGCGCTCTCTCTACTCTACACTCTCCACTAACCACTATCCCCTGATTCCCATCTCTACCAGGGCGCTGAGTATGTCGGCCAGAAGAAGGACTATCACCCCCAGCACCAGCACCGTGGTGGCGTTGGTGAACAGGGCCGTGAAACGGTGGAGCCGCCCGCTCTCAGCCTCGGCCTCGCCCGGGTAGGTGCGCGACCTGAGGAACCGCACCAGGTAGAACATGTAAAGGGCCAATACGACCTTCAGGGCCAGCACCGCAACGTAGGGGATGCCAACATACTCCGAGGTCAACCTGCTCACCGTGAGAATAATGCCCGTCACCAGCAGGACGGCCATAGCGGTATTCACTAAGTGCCTGAACTGCTCGCCCACCCTCCGCCTGGCCGTTCTGTAGTCACCATCGCCGGCCCTATTATCAGAAGAGGCCAGGCTGGGGCGCAGCACCAAGAGATAGAAGATACCCCCTCCGACCCATGCCGCCGCCGCCAGCGCATGAAGCCACCGTATAATAAGAAGGAGTACGTCGGTGAAGCTCATACACGAATATCTCTTGATTTATGCCAGTTGGAAGAGGGTATCAGCACATCATTATTTTGATAATAGCCAACAATCAACACCGTCATTCCTATGAAAATAGGCATCCCCCAAGCTAGAATCCCAGCCCCCAACCCCTGGATTCCCGCTTTCGCGGGAATGACGGTGGGGATGCCGTACCATTTTCATCTTCGTATGTGGCCCGCAAGGCCATGGGGAATTATTATGAAAATAGATGCCCACCGTCATTCGGTTGCAGGCCGGAATCCAGGGGCGGGGGTGGACTCCCGCTTTCGCGGGAGTGACGGTGAGGAGGCCATATCATTTTCATCCTAGTATGTGGCCCGCAGGGGCATGGGCAATTACCATGAAAATCCAACCTCCTCCCCCCTTCGAGGAGGAGGATTGAGGTGGGGGGCGTTTCCCTCGCAGGGGGTATCACCCTCATCCCTGAATCAAGTTCAGAGCTTGCCCCGTACTTGATATGGGGGCAGGCTCTAACCTTCCCCCATCGAAGGGGGAAGGGACTACTTACATGCCTACCCCCCCATCCCTGGATTCCGGCCTACGCCGGAATGACGGTAGAGGGGCCGGAATGACGGTAGGGAGGCCGGAATGACGGTGCGGGGGCGGTCAAGGCTCATCGTGTCTGAGCAGTTACCTACGAGGGCACGTAGCCGCGCGCCCCCGTTTTTGCTTCCGAAAGGTCTGTTTATTCGCTCACTGGTGCATCCCTGATTCCCCTATGGGACCAGCACCGCGCGGCTGATGGCGGTCTGCCTCTGGGCCCACTCGGACTGCTCGAAGGCATCGTTCACGTCCGCCAGGGGGAACTTGTGGGACACCATCTTGTCGAAGGGCAGCTTGCTCCGGTTGCGCACCAGAAAGTCCAGGATGGTGGACATCAGGGTGGGCCTGTACATAACCGACCCCACTATCCTCTTGCCCGTCAGGACCACAGCCGAAGGGTCGAACTCGATGGTCTGGCCCCTGAAGAAGAGGCCAATTTCAAGGAAGGTACCCCCGTTGGTGAGCATCTCCAGGCCCTCGGTCAGCAGGGGAGCATATCCCACCAGCTCCACCACTATATCGGCGCCCCGGCCCCTGGTCAGTTCCCTTACCCGGGCGACACGGGTCTCAGGGGTATTGTACTCCTCGATGTTGATGGTGTGGTCCGCGCCGAACTCCTCAGCCAACTCCAGGCGATTTTCCAGCCTGTCAAGGACAATCACCCGGTCCGCCCCCATGTCCTTGGCCATAGCAATCGCAGTGAGGCCCAGGCCGCCGGCTCCCTGAATGACCACTGCCTGGCCCTCGTGCACTCCGGCCACTGTCAGCCCCTGGGTCACTGTGCCCATAGCACAGTTGACGGGGCTGAGAAGGTCATCGGATAGCTCATCGGGCACTTTGAACAGAGGTTGGTTGCGGGTCACATAGTAGTAGTCTGCGTAGGTGCCGATAAAGTAGGGCCAATCGTCAACCATGCGCGGCGTCCGGCTGACACACAGGTTATGGTCGCCCCGAAGGCATTGGGGACAGTGGTTGCAGGGCATGATGGCGGTGTGGATTACCCTGTCCCCTTCTTTGAGGGGGTTGCCCAGAGCATCAGCAGTGACTCCCTCGCCCAGCTTGTAAACAACGCCGGTGCCCTCGTGCCCCATTGCCCTCCCCTGGGGTGGTATCGGGTTCTGCTCGGTGTCACCCCGCCAGGTATGAAGGTCGGAGCCGCAGATGCCCGCCTGGGTGATCTTCACAACGGTGTCTCCAGGCTCCGGGTCAGGAACGTCGAACTCCCGAATCTCGAAGGGTTTCCTGTATTCGGTAATTACTACCTGCCGTCCCTTCATAGAATTACCTCCTTAGTTTAGTCCGAATAAGCTGCTCACGCGTGAATACAGGCTTGGAGACAAGGCTTGCCCTTCACCTACCGTCATTCCGGCGTAGGCCGGAATCCAGAGGGGCATGGGGTGGGGCAGACGCCCCTAAACAGCCCCCTTCCGTGCGCTGTATTGACTGAGATTATACCTTAGAAATAATATCCTTGAAAGAGCGAACGCCCATCTTATACCCTACCCCGAAGCTCACAGGGGTATGTAAAACGGGGTTGTAGCCATCGTCCGGCCCTCGCCACCCCTGGATTCCGGCCTTCGCAGGAATGACGGTGTCGGGCCGCCCTGAAGGGTACGGGGCATGAGTTATGCAAAGGCCCCGGCAAGTCACGTTGACATCCCCATACCAACCTACTACACTCGTATGAGACCTTTCCGGCGCAATGCAGCAATATAATCGGGCTGAAGGAGGGGAATTTAATGAAAAACGGATTCAAGGTGATGGACTCGGATATGCACATAATCGAGCCGCCCGACCTGTGGCAACGGTACATTGACCCGGACTTCAGGGACCGCGCTCCTATTGGACAGACCAGGCATAACAGGGACCTTGGTGTGACATTCCGAGGGGAGGAGATGTCCGTATCTGCGCCTCCCAACCCCCTGGCCCAGGCCGGAGCGGCAAAGGAGAGGGAAGAGCAAGACCCCAAATACAGGGATGGCGACGGGAACGCCTGGGATGCGGCATCCCAGGCGCGGGCTATGGACATAGAAGGGATTGACGTAGCAGTCCTGTTCCCCAGCCGCGCCCTATTCACCCTGGCGGTGGACGGCATGGACCCGGAGCTGGCCGCGGCCATCGGAAGGGCCTATAACGATTGGATGTTCGACTTCTGCAAGGAGAGCCCTGACCGGTTGTATGGCGCGGGCCACATTGCGCCCCACGACGTGGAGTCAGCCGTATCCGAGACCCACCGGTGTGTGGAGGAGTTGGGCTTCAAGGCCATCTTCCTACGTCCCAACATCATCAACGGACGCAACTGGCACGACCCATACTACGACCCCCTTTGGGCAGAGTGCCAGAGGCTGGGCATCCCCGTGACCTTCCACGAGGGTGGCCGGCCACCCCATATAAACCAGGTGGGCAACCAGTTCTCCAGCGGGATGCTCCAGCACGTGTACTCCCACTCTGTCGGCATGATGCTGGCGGCGGGCAGCTTTGCCGGCGGCGGAATCCTGGAGCGATTCCCTGAGCTCAAGGCCGCCTTCCTGGAGGGCAACTGCTCATGGGTGCCCTGGCTGCTGTGGCGCATGGATGAGCACTACGAATGGAAGGGCTACGAGCACCCGGAGCTTACCATGTTTCCCAGCGAGTATTTCAAGCGCCAGTGCTTTGCCTCGGTGGAGTGCGACGAGTGGCCTTCCAAGTACGTGGATGACGCGGGCTACGGCCATACAGTAGTCTTCTCCACCGACTATCCTCATCCCGACTCCAAGTACCCCAACGCGGTGGACGCCTTCCTCAGTATGGACATGAAGGATGAGACCAAGCGCAAGTACCTGTGGGACAACTGCGCCCGCCTGTATGGGCTTTAGGATGAAAATGAGACAGCCTCTCCACCGTCATTCCCGCAAAAGCGGGAGTCCACGCCTCACCCCTGTATTCCGGCGTAGGCCGGAATGACGGTGCAGGCTATGAACCCGAGGGGGGTATAGCGTTATCCCCCTCTTTCTTGTGTTCCATCAGATGGAGGCATCTATGCACGACCCCACCGGAGAGAGAGATAGACAGGTCTGGAGCACACCCTACCGGAGGAATGGCGACCCCGGGGCAGGATTCATGCTGGGAGGGTCTTTCTTCGCTGCCTGGGCCAAAATATTCTGGGGCCTGTTCCGGCTTCTGATACTACCGATTTGGCTGCCCTTTCACTTCCGGTCGAAAAAGAAGAAAGAGGAAGAACACGCTGAATTCGTTGACTATTGCCTGGAGATAGGGGTCTCCAATCCTTCCGACATGGTGGATGTCTGGATACAAAAGCGCCACTCTAAACGGAAAGATGCGCCTTGGGAGCTTTACGACATATTCTTGAAAATCCTTGAGAGCCGATCAGGTATCAACCGGGTATGAGGGAGGGAACAATTGCGTTCTGCAACCCTGCCTTCTCTCCCCGTCACCCTGAAGGTCGTGAAGGGTCTAAAATCCTTGCCACCTTTACGTTTCCTCTGACCGGCGCCGCCTCGGCGTAAAAGTATTGTTGCCAGGTATCGTCTTGGCCGGCTGAGATTTTAGATTCTTCGTCGCTACGCTCCTCAGAATGACAGAATGCGATTGCCCTGGCATGAGAGAGAGTCATGGGCGAAGGGTTTACGCCGGCTTGAAGTAGGGGACGCTTATCCGGTCGGTGGCCTGCACGAAAGTAACCTCTACGGGCATTCCGATGCTCACCTCCCTGGGGTCGCACTGGATGACGTTGGTGAACATCTTTACGCCCTCTTCCAGTTCCACCAGGGCCAGCACGTAGGGCACGTCCTCGGCAAAGCCCATAGTGCGGTTCTGGTAGGTCACCGTGAAGCTCCAGACCGTGCCCCTGCCGGTGGCCCTGACCCAGGCGATGTCGGTGGTCCAGCAGTTGGAGCAGATGCCCCGGGGATAGAACTGGTACTCCCCGCAGCTATCGCATTTCTGTATAAGCAACTCTCCACGCCGGCAGGCATCCCAGAAGGGCCGGGTCTCCCCGGAAATTGTTGGCAACGGCTTGTTCCATTCAGGCATAGCTAGTCCCTCCCAAGAATCACAGTGCCCCCGCTGTGGCGCGACCCCAAGGCCCCGCCCGTGCCGTGGCACAGGGCTATCTTGCAGTCCGGCACCTGTCGGGGCGTGCCGTCAAACTCGTGGCGAAGCTGCCTGGTTGCCTCCAGCAGCAGAAATATGCCCCGCATCCCCGGATGGTTCGAGGACAAGCCGCCGCCGTCGGTGTTGATAGGCAACCCTCCTCCGACCTGGAGGCGGCCCCCCGAAACGAAGTCCCCGCCCTCGCCCTTCTCGCAGAAGCCCAGGTCCTCCAGGGTAGTCAGGACGGTAATGGTGAATGAGTCGTATATCATGCACATGTCAATGTCCTGGTGAGTCACCCCGGCCATTGCAAAGGCGGGCTCGTGACTCTGCTTTGCAGCTATATAGACCAGGTCCCGCTTGCCCGCGCCCTGGTGGGCCACACTCTCCCCCACACCCAGGGCCCACACCGGCCTTTGCTTGCAGTTCCTAGCCACCTCGGACGATGCCACTACAACCGCTCCGCCGCCATCGGTGATTACACAGCACTCCAGCAGGTGAAGAGGGGACGAAATCATGCGGGACGTGACCACATCCTCAATGGTTATGGGATTGCGGAATAGTGCGTGGGGATTCATGGAGGCGTGCTTGCGAACAGCCACCGAAATCTCCGCAAGCTGCTCCGGCCTGGTGCCGTAGAGGTGCATGTGCCTCCGGGCCACCATAGCGTAGAGGCCCACAGTGGTGAACCCATATAGTTCCTCGAAGCTGTCTGGGGATGGCTCAAGGACCGGATGGCCGAACCGACCGACCCCTCCGGTGCCTATAGACACCTGGCCGGACCTGGCCAGGCTGCTATAGGTTATCAGGGCACAGTTAATCCGCCCGGCAGCGATGGCAGTCAGAGCATGAGACAGATGAAACTCGAAGGAAGAGCCTCCCACCGAGGTGTTATCAACATATCTAGGGTACATGTCCAGGTAGTCCGCCAGGGTGAGGCCGCTCAGACGGGCGGAGGTGGAAGACGTGAACAGGGCATCAACATCATTTTTGGAAAGGCCCGCATCCTCCAGGGCCTTGATGGCGCTTTCCCCCTGGATCTGAAGCTCACTCTTGTCAGGGGCGAATCTGGCAGGGTGCTCATGTATGCCTACGATAGCTGCTGCGCGTCTGAGGTCAACCATGGGGGAACCTCCTCACCATTCAAAGGCAGGAATTATCTCAACTGTTGGCCCTCTTGCTACGTCTGTGTATATCCAGAATCTGTACCTCAGCTATACCCGCTCAGGCTCCTTGATCATCCGCCGCTTCAAGAAGTCCACCACCCGGTGAGGTAGCGGCTGCTGGGGCATCCTGCCTGTATTCACCCGCATCCCCATCCTGTACACCAACTCCCCCCCGAAATAGTTGCCCAGCACCAGCAACGGCAGACCGACGAAGGAGAGGGCCATGATATAGATGGGCGTTCTGGTGGCGTCGAACTCCATTGCTCTCAGGCCCAGGCCGATGGCGAAGATAAGGACGACAGGCAGGTTCGCCATCATATGCCAGGTAGTCACCTTATGCTTCTTGGAGCCGGACACCATGCCGAAGTAGTCCACAAACCCGGTGAGTATAGCGAGAGAAGCCCCGGCCAGTCCCACAGCCGTATTATAGAAAGCTGCTCTTACCAGCTCAGGCTCGGAGAGGGCCCAGGAGAGAATATCGAAGAGGACGGCGGTTGGGAAAAGGGCAGTTGGGAAGTGGATAAACATGGGGTGGCTTGGGTGGCCTAATGGTTTTCCTTGTAAGACGTCTTTGATACTCATGTTTACACATCTCCCCAACTGCCCTGTTAGGGCTCATGTATTCCGGTGTCCAGCCTTTGTACTAATGTGATCCGTGAGAGTGGGTAGCCTCGACGATGTTGTGGACAGCATCATCCGCGCTGATCTCAGCCGCCTCAGCCGCTGCATCCAACATCTCCTGGGTTATATGCCTGGGGTCGCCGTGGTTGTCATGGGGTTCGCCGCATCCGCAACTCAGACACATGTTCCGTCTCCTTCTTGCCACCCAGAGCCAGCTTTAGCGTCCGTCCCAACGCTATGATGCCGGAAAGTTCCCGGCGACATTGTTCCTCTCACTGTACCATGAGTCCAGAGAAAGGGGTACTGCAATCATAACGCCTTATCAATAATGGGTCAATGTGGAGATTGAATTGGGGATAGTCCTATCGAAATTCCGCCCGTTCCCGAAGGGGGCGGATTTTGATATAATGTATCCTGGTTGGAGGTCATGCTTATGACTACCATCAATACTATTGAAGACCTGATTCGCCTGCTGGACGAAAATCCCGAGTGGGCCGAGGCCCTGCGCGCCCGGCTGCTCACCCGTCAACTCATGGAACTACCGGAGACCTTGCCAAATTCGTCGAGACAACCACCCAAGCCCTGACTGCCCTCCGGCAGGACGTGGACACCCTCAAGGAAGGCCAGGCCAGGCTGGAGGAGGACGTGGATGCCCTCAAGGAGGGACAGGCCAGGCTGGAGGAAGGCCAGGCCAGGCTTGAGGAGGGACAGGCTAGGCTTTGGGAAGGCCAGGCTAGGTTGGAGTCGGGGATGGAAAGGATTCGTAACGACATCGGCACACTAAGGGGCGAACACGCCAGGACCGTAACCCTCCGAGAAATGGGCTTACTCGCCCATAATCTTGGCTTCACGATTACTAAGCTCCTGACCTTGGATGAGCTCGCATCTCTGGTCCGGTCCTCCGATACTACGGGCATCCCTCCCAACGAACTGAGCAGTTTCATCCGGGCCGACATCATTGCCGAAGCAACTGACTCCTTCGATAACCCTTGCTACGTAACGATTGAAGCCTCATTCACCATCAACGGACGCGATACCCACAGGGCAATGCGCAACGCCGAGTACCTGGCCCGGTTCACCGGCGACCCCGCCTACGCCGTCGTATCCGGGGTGCACATAGACGACCGAGTTGTCGGCCTCACCCAGTCCGGCGAGGTAATCTGGCACCAAATGGAACCCCGCAGCTTTGGGGCGGAATAGGCCGGACTTGGCGCCAATACACCGGGGGCTGTCAGGCAAGGCAGAGGAATCCGGTCAATCTACTCAAGCTCTATCAGGGGTTCATCTGCGCCGACCTGCTGGAATGGACGGATATGCACCGCTTTTATGACACCATCTGCGGAGGCGAGGATGCTCTGCTCCATTTTCATCGCCTCCACCACGCACACCTCCTGGCCGGGAGACACAGTATCCCCCGGTCTCACATTCACCGCTACCACCCTCCCCGGCATTGGGGATGTTATAACCTTCTCTGAGCCTGCGCCCCTGGCGACACCCGTCCTGGCTGGGGGAATCGGCCCCGTCCTGGGGGGCCTTGGCTGAGTCCCTCGCCGGGGTGACGGCCTCGCTTCAGGAAGACCTTCCACCTCCACTTCAAAGGTCTCCCCTTCTACCGTGACCCTGACGGGAGAGGCGGAAAGGTCCTCTACCTCCACGGTGTACCACCGCTCTCCCACCCTGACTCTAATACTATTTACCGCCAACCCCTACTCCCCATCGTCCGGGAGAGCATTTGCTCCCTGCGGCCATAGAGCTTCCAGGTGCTGGGGGCTTTACCCTGAGAGCCATTTCCGCGGTCCGAACCGCCATTAGCGCTCAGAAGCAAGGCTACTCCGATGGCTGCGGCCAGCTCTTTATCCTTATCTTTCTTCCCATTCGTGCCATTCTCACTCATCGAATATGCCCCAACTCCTTTATTTTGTCTGGAAGACTCTGCCATAGCCGACAAAAGTCCGGTGTGATAGCTGCCATCTACAAAGCTGGGATAAGCTACTGCCTTCCTGAGGGCCGGGATGTTGTATTTAATTCCTTCTATGTAGAACTGGGCCAGCGCTTGGTCCAGGCGGTCCCTGGCCTCTTCCCGAGTTTCTCCCCAACACATTAGCTTCGCCATCAGAGGCTCGTAGTAAGTAGTTACCTCGTAGCCGGGGAATAGGGCGCTATCAACCCGTATATGCTCCCCTGAAGGCTCATGCAAGCTCTCGATGACCCCGGGCGACGGGATAAATGTCTCCGGGTCTTCGGGATAGATCCGGGCTTCTATTGCGTGCCCCCTGGCATGAATGTCGCTCTGGGAGATTGGCAAAGGTTCACCGGCGGCCACCCGCAACTGTAGCTCCACCATGTCCAGGCCGGTTATCATTTCGGTAACGCCATGCTCCACTTGCAGGCGGGTGTTCATCTCCAGGAAGTACACTTCCCCCTGGGGAGACGCCAGGAACTCAACGGTCCCGGCATTGGTATAGCCTATATGCTGCGCAAGTTTAAGGGCATATCCCCACAACCGTTCTTCCTGCTCCAACGTAAGTTTTATACAGGGGCTCTCTTCGATAACCTTCTGGTTCCGCCTCTGGAGCGAGCAGTCCCTCTCCAGGAGGTGGACTATATTGCCGTGCTCGTCCCCCATTATCTGGACTTCTATATGGGAAGCGTCGGGCAGGTATCGCTCAAAGTAGAGATTGGGGCACCCGAAGGCGTTGCTTGCCAGGGCGCGTTCCCGCCGGACTACCGACTCAAGCTGTTCCATGGACTCCACGATATGTATCCCGATGCCCCCACCGCCATTGGTGGCTTTCACCATCAAAGGGAACCCCAACTCCCGTGCAGCAGCAGGGGCCTGGGCATCGTCCACGGCGCCATCGGTGGCGGGCAAGATAGGCAGTCCTACCTTCCGGGCCAGTTTCCGGGCCATGAGTTTGTCTCCCATCTTCTCCATGACCATGGGCGTAGGGCCTATAAAGCGTATTCCCGCTTCCTGGCAAGCCTTTACAAAATCAGGGTTTTGGGAAAGGAACCCGTACCCAGGATGGATAGCCTCAGCGCCCGACATCCGGGCTATGGATATGATTTTGGTCATGTTGAGATAGCTTTCCTGGGGTGGGGATGCCCCCAGGAAATAGGACTCGTCGGCCATCCTCACGTGGAGGCTATTGCGGTCCGCTTCCGAGTACACGGCGACGGTCTCGATGCCCATTTGTCGGCAGGTGCGGATAACACGGCAAGCTATCTCGCCCCGGTTAGCTATTAGTATCTTTTCAAACAACGCAGAACAACTCCACTTCCAGAATCCAGTGACAACCAGACGCCGCATCAACGGACACTATATTTCTTGTCCCAAAATACAATCGGGACGTGTCAAGGTTATGGTAACTGCAACCGATGGTCACTACATATCATAAATGGCGTCAATAATTGACGCCATTTATATATACTCCAGTTTTCTGGGGGATTTGTAGGTGTTCCATAAACCTTTTAGAGCGAATTTCCTTGTCCAGCCAATAAATCAAGGTTGCCGAGAGCAGGCCCTTAATCTCATCTTCCAAGCCCTTATTGGTGCGAAGGTTGGAGAGTTCCATGACCGGGGTCCTGTCAAGGAATCTCAGCACCTTGAGGGCATTTATCGAGAGGCCCATAATTCGAGGGCCGCCGGGGGTGCACCTGCGGCAGAGGGTTCCTCCCACGTCCGGGCTGAAAACGTGCTGCCCAGGAGAAATCTCTTGCCTGCACTCCACACACCGGTAGAGTTCAGGCATAAAGCCTGAGAACTTGAGTAATTGGACCTCGAAGTAGCGTAAAGTAAGGCTCGATTCCGGGTAATTGTCGAGAAACCGGAGGGTATCCACCAAGAGAGCGTAGGTCTCCGGGTTCCCGCCGCCCTCTATGCCGAAGCCGTCCACCAGCTCTGCCATGTACACACCCTTTGCGATGGACTCGAGGTTGGCTTTCAGCCCTGGGAAGCTCTCCACTACCTGGGCTTGGGTTATGTTGTCCAACCCGTCACCGGACCCGGAGCGGACCAGTGACAACTCTACCCTGTTGAGGGGTTCCAGGTGGCCTACCATCTTGCTGGTAGGCTTGCGTATCCCGTGGGCGGCTGCCCTGAGCTTACCCACGTCCCTGGAATAGAGGGTAACGATAAGCCCGGCCTCGCCCATAGGACTGGTCTTGAGCACCAGGGCCTCGCTGCGGTATGCTCTGGGGCGCGCCATATCCTAAAGCTCCTGCCTACCCTGGAATGCCCGGCTGAGGGTCCGCTCATCGGCATACTCCAGGTCTCCTCCCACAGGCAAGCCCCGGGCCAGGTGGGTTGTCTTTACTCCCAGGGGAGCTATGTACCTGCTGATGTACATAGCGGTAGCCTCGCCTTCCAGGGTAGGGTTGGTGGCGATGATGACCTCATTGACCAGGCCATTCTCCAGGCGGGGGTGCAGCTCCTTCAGCCTCAGGTCCTCCGGGCCAACGCCGTTTATGGGAGACAATACGCCGTGGAGCACATGGTACAGCCCCCTGTAGCAATGGGTGCGCTCAAGGGCCAGCACGTCCAGGGGCTCTTCCACCACACATATCTGGCTGGTGTCTCTGCGCGGGTCGGCGCAAAGGGAGCAGGGGTCCGTGTCGGTCAGGTTTTGGCACACCGAGCAGAAGACTATCTTCTCCTTGACCGCCCGGATAGCATCGGCCAGTTCATGGGCCTCCTCCAGGGGAAGCCGTATAACGTAGTAAGCCAGCCGCTGGGCGCTCTTGGGGCCAATCCCCGGCAGCTTGTTCAATTCCTGTATCAACCGGGCCACCGAGGGCGACGCGGCCGGAATGCGTTCTGTGCTCATGCTGATGCCCTCACAAAAGCCCTACGTCAGCCCCGGAATATTCATGCCGCCGGTGATGGCGTTGAGCTTCTCGGTCGCCATCTCCTGGGACTTGTTCAGGGCGTCATTCACCGCCGCCGTAACCAGGTCCTGGAGCATCTCCACGTCCTCCAGGGCCTCGGGCGCAATCTCCACCGACTCCACCGTCTGCCTGCCCGTTATAATCACTTTCACCACCCCCCCTCCGGCGCTTCCCTCGCAGGTGAGGGTTTCCAACTCGTCCTGCACCTTCTGAAGCATCTCCATGGGCTGCTGCATCTGGGCCTGATGGGTCTGCTGCTTTCCCTGCTGACGACGGGCCTGTCGCCGCATCTGTCGGTTCATCATTGTTCCCGTTCCTCCATGATTCTTGCACCCATGTTGAGGGCCGCCCTTACCAGGGGACTCTGGGAAGTAACCGGAACTCTGCTGGTCCCATTGTCGCCGATAACTTTCAGCTTTAGCTCATAGGAGTTCCCCAAGGACTTTTTGATGGCCTCATTGATAGTCCTCATACCCTGGGGATCGTCCAGTTCCTCTTGCATCCTCTCCATGTGGGAGCGGTGGGCAAAGTCCAGGACAAGGGTGTCCCCTTCGATATGCTGGCCTTTACAATCGCGAAGGAGGGCGCCGATATTGAAGCGGTTGCCCTTGTACCGGCTTAAAGCCCTGACCAGCGATACCCACTGGTCCTGCAATGCCCCCGACGGGTCTCCGGGGCCGTAGCTGGACGCCCCATCAGGGGCGTAGGCTTCTCTTTGTGGGGCAGGGCGGGGCGGTTGGGATGATGACGGGGGACGCATGTTGTCTTGTGCGCCGGCCTGTGTATTGGCAGGTCCAGCCTCCCTGGGAGGGGGTGCAGGCTGCTGCGCCTCTCGCCTTGTCCCATTGCCGTCGCCCCTTGAGTTTGAGGTAGGGGAAGGACCGGACCCCGCCGGACCGTCAGACTCCCTGGGGGCAGCCCTATCCGCAGCCGGCCTGGGTGGAGGGGGTGCAGGGCGAGGCGCGGATACATCGGGCGGGAATGACGGCCCCTGCCCGGTTGCCTCTTCCATGCAGGCTTCTACCACCGCGAGCTCCATCGGCAGGGTCGAGGCGGAGTCGTAGCGCATGTTTATTTCGCCTATCAGCTTCAGGGCCTTCATAACCCTGGCCCTGGAGGTCCTGGGGGCCAGGTCCTCCAACTCTTGTATGACCTCCTGGGGCATGTCAAGGGAGTCCCTCGATCCCCATTGGAGCATCAGCACCCCTCGTATCAGGTCTATCGTCTGCCTATGAAGCTGCCGCAGGTCTGCTCCATCCCACGCAGCCCTGTTAATATCCGACAGGGCCGATGAAACATTGCCCATGAGGATATATCGGGTAAGGTCCAAGGCCCTTGTCCCCTGGCCCAGGCCAAGCATCTCATGGACCTCGTCTTTGCCCGCCCGACCGCCATAATACACCACAAGCTGCTCCAGCAGGTTCTCCGCGTCCCGGAGGCTGCCCCCGGCGGCGTGGGACAGGGCCGCCAGGGCCTCCCCGTCGGCGTCAACCCCCTCTTCCGTGCAAATGATCCTGAGCCGCTCGGATATGGTCTCTGACGTTAGACGCCGGAAGTCGAATCGCTGGCAGCGGGAGATGATGGTAAGCAGAATCTTATGAGGCTCAGTGGTGCAAAGGACGAAGACGGCATGAGGCGGAGGCTCTTCAAGGGTTTTCAGGAAGGCATTAGAGGCGTGCTCCGTGAGCATGTGGGCCTCGTCTATTATGTAAACTTTGCGGCCTCCCTCTACGGGCGCAAGGTTTACCTTGTCCCTGATATTGCGAATCTCGTCTATGCCTCTGTTGCTGGCGGCATCCAGTTCTATCAGGTCCATGAACCTGCCATCATTGATAGCCTGGCACCGGCTGCACTCGTTGCAGGGGTCTCCGGCTTGTGGGCTGAGGCAGTTGATAGCCTTGGCCATAACCCTGGCGGTGCTGGTCTTGCCAGTACCCCTGGGGCCGCAGAACAAATAGGAATGGGCAACCCTACCCTGGTCCACCGCATTGCACAGGGTGGTGGACACATGCTCCTGTCCGGCCAGTTCACGGAAACGCTGAGGACGCCACTTACGGTAAAACACCTGGGAGGTCATGTATCCCTCAACTTAAATAATAGAGGACAATATCTTGCGTTCTTTCGCCTGCATGTCAGCCTCTTCCAGAGGCTCCACGTGGTCGAACCCTATGAGGTGCAGGATGCCGTGGACGATGATCAGGGCCATCTCTCTTTCCATGCTCGAACTCCCCGCAACCGCCTGACGCTCCACCTGGGGATAGGATATAACGATTTCCCCCAAGTGCTTCGGCTCCCCGGGTGGCAGCACGAAGGGAACATCATCGCCGGTCCCATCGGGGGGCGTTCCCTCTCCCTCCCAGTGCCCCTGGTGGTAAGAGGAGAAAGAAAGCACATCCGTCACCTCATCCAAGCCCCGATATTCCCTGTTGAGGTACTTCACCGTGTCGTCATCCGCTATCATCAGGCTTAGCTGGCAGGTCTCCCCCGGCAGGGCAACATCCAGAGCACGATAGGCCACCTTCCTGGTCCATTGCCTGGACAGCCGGCCTTTATACGGTCCCTGGATGCTGATTTCTACTTTTCGCTTAGGTATGCCGGGCATATATCTCTCACCACCATGTACGGCAATCATAGCACAGGCCGGTTATACCTTCAAGAATAGCCTGACGACCTATCAACCCATTCGGAGACCTTTGCATAACTCTGATACATGTCATTCCGAACGTAGCGAAGCGGAGTGAGGAATCTAAAATCTACGTCCGCCAAGACCCGCTCCGTAGCTGGACCAGCCGGATGATCCCTGCACAAGACCCTTAGATTCCTCCCTCCGGTCGGAATGACAGAATAAGGGGCCGGAATGAGATGTTGGGCGACGAGTTATGTAAAGGTCTCCGTTCGCCGAAATCACCCATGGCCTTGCAAAGGCCAAGTAAGGGGATGAAAATGACGGCAGCCTCTCCACCGTCATTCCGGCGTAGGCCGGAATCCAGGGGCTAGGGGTTGGGTTTCCAGCCTGAGAACTGCCTATTTTCATGGTAATTACTCATGGCCCGTATGGGCCACATACGAGGATGAAAATGATGGGCAGCCCAGCCCTCCACTTCGTCACCCCCGCAAAAGCGGGAGTCCACCCCTCGCACCCCTGGATTCCGGCCCTCCTTGGATACCTCGTATTTGTCGTCAAGGGTTCACCCCCCGCACCCCTGGATTCCGGTGACTGCTGCAAGCAGCAGAAGTGCAACGACAGGTTCACCCCCCGCACCCCTGGATTCCGGCCTACGCCGGAATGACGAATCGGGGAAATCGAGAAATACCGAAATACCCCTGCGCAAGAACCAAGTTGTTAGACAACCGCTATCTGGTAGTGATATAGTGATGGGGAGCGTGAAGGCTAGGGGGTGGTGGAATTGGATACGGCGCGGGAGCGGGAGAAGCGGGAGCTTTTAAGCAGTCTTCGTAGGGAAATACGGGATGAAAAAGTCCTGGGGGTCATGCAGCAGGTCCCCAGGGAGCTTTTCGTGCCCCCGGAAGCCCGTCACCTGGCTTATAAAGATATAGCCCTCCCCATTGGAGAAGGCCAGACAATATCCCAACCCTTCATCGTGGCCCTGATGACCAGCGCCCTGGGACTGGGTGGTCGAGAGAGGGTCTTGGAGTTGGGCACCGGCAGCGGCTATCAGGCAGCCATCTTGTCCCGGCTGGTGCCCCAGGGGAGGGTCTTGACCCTGGAGCGGATTCCAAGCCTTGCAAGAACAGCCGAGAGGCTGCTTCGCTCCCTGGGCTGTGACAACGCTGAGGTAAGAATGGCAGGGGATACCCTGGGCTGTCCTGAAGAGTCCCCCTTCGATGCCATCATCGTCACCGCCGCCTCTCCCAATTTGCCACCGGTCTTGCTGGAGCAGATGGCCGTAGGGGGGTCCCTGGTAATACCTATAGGGACGCTGAATGAGCAGGAGCTGACCAAAGTCGTCAGGACAGGGGAAGGCCACGTTGTGCAGATGCTAGGCCCCTGCCGCTTCGTACCCCTCATAGGCCGGGACGCCTGGCCCGAGAACTTCAGAGAGGGGCCGGACAATTTGGATGAGCTTTGATGGCTGCCCCATTGCTACCCCAGGCGCAGCCTTGCTATACTGAATACGGAAGCGCCAGGCTCTAAAAACATTATATAGATACCCATGTCTTTGCAGGCGAAGCAAAGGGATGAAAACCGCCTATCTTCGGGGTAAGCAGTCCCTTCCCCCTCCGACGGGGGAAGGTTAGGATGGGGGTGATAGGCCCTTTAACCGGGGCCGTCGCGCAGATGGGACTGCCCCTCACCCCTCGGTCGTGGCCGGGGGCAGGCTCTAGCCCTCACCCTGTGGTAGAGGGGACTTTGCACACGCCCCACCCCTGGATTCCGGCCTTCGCCGGAATGACGGTGGACAAGTATCTTCACGGCTATGCAGGTGTTAGTCATGGAATATGAAACGATAATCGGCCTTGAGGTCCACGTACAGCTTCTCACCCAGAGCAAGATGTTCTGCTCATGCCGCGCAGACTATCAGGCGGCTTCTCCCAACACCCGGGTGTGTCCTGTCTGCCTCGGAATGCCCGGGGTCCTTCCCGTGATTAACAAAAGGGCCCTGGAACTCACGGTTATGACGGGCCTGGCCCTCGACTGCCACATCTCCCCGTACACCAAGTTCGACCGGAAGAACTACCCCTACCCGGACCTGATGAAAGGCTACCAGATTTCCCAGTATGACACTCCCATCGCCTTGGGCGGCTGCCTCCAGGTAGAGACCGCCGGCCATACCACCAATGTTGGGATAACCAGGGTGCATCTGGAAGAGGATGTCGCAAAGCTCCAGCACGTCAGGGAGCCGTCCGGGGAGACTTACAGCCTGGTGGACGTAAACCGCTCCGGCGTTCCTTTGATGGAGATAGTGAGCGAGCCGGATATGCGCTCCCCGGAGGAGGCATACCAGTACCTTACCGGTCTACATTCCATCCTTCAGTACCTGGAGGTGTCCACCGGCAACATGCAGGATGGCAGCTTCCGATGCGACGCCAACGTGAGCATAAGGCCCCTGGGCAGCGCCGAGTACATGTCCAAAGTAGAAGTGAAGAATATGAACAGCTTCCGGGCTGTGTACAACTCTCTCAATTACGAGGTTGAACGTCAGACCCGGATGGTGGAGGATGGCGGCAGGGTGGCCCAGGAGACCCGGGGATGGGTGGAGGAGCGAAGCGCAACGGTCTCTCAGAGGAGCAAGGAATACGCCCACGACTACCGTTACTTCCCGGAGCCGGACTTGCCTCCCCTGGCGATTGACCCCGCGTGGGTAGAGGATGTGCGGGAAAGTTTGCCTGAAATGCCCGCCCAGAGGCGCGCCCGGTTCCTGGCCCAGTATAGGCTGCCGATGAATGACGCCGCCCAGTTGACCGCCTCCAAGGCCACTGCCGATTACTTTGAGGGATGCCTGGCCTTGTCCGCGCCAGACTCCTCACCATCCGGTAACGGAGACAAGATGGCCGGGGCTGCCGTCATGGAGTCCAGGGCCAAGGTGCTGAGCAACTGGGTGTTGGTGGAGATGGGCCGTCTCCTCAACCTCAGCGGGACGGATATAACCGAGGCCAAGGTCACTCCGGCCCACCTGGTGGAGTTGGTCGGCCTTATAGACTCGGGCACCCTGAGCAGCACCCTCGCCAAGACGGTGTTGGAGGAGTCTTTCAATTCGGGCAGTTCACCGGGGGAGATCGTCAAGGAGAAGGGCTACGTACAGATAAGCGACACCTCGGTAGTGGAATCGGCGGTGGAAGAGGCCATAAACGCCAGCCCCCAAGCCGTCTCGGATTACCTGAAGGGCAAGGAGACCGCAGCCAAGTTCCTGGTGGGGCAGGTGATGAAGATAACCAGGGGCAAGGCCAAACCGGACCTGGTAAACCAACTTGTCAACGAAAAGCTGGAGGCCATCAAGACCTCATAGTCAGGAGTGGGACTAATTGGGTACTATACTCAACTTGCTTGTCATATTCGTGTCCATAGTCCTGGTGCTGATCATCCTCATGCAGGTTCGGGAGACGGGCACCGGGCTGTTCGGCAGCTCTCAGGCCAGCTTTCGCACCCGGCGCGGGCTGGAAAAGACCCTTTTCCAGTTCACTATAGGCATGTCAGTCCTGTTCATTATATTGTCAATCCTAAGCGTAAGGTTCATCTAGGGCCGCACTGTTATGAAAATCTAGGTCGCAGGTCACTTACCGTCCCTGAAGGGTGCGGCATCCCCCACCCACCGTCATTCCGGCGTAGGCCGGAATCCAGGGGCGGGGTGTGGACTCCCGCTTTTGCGGGAGTGACGGTGGGGAGGCCGTACCATTTTCATCCGAGTATGTAGGCCGCAGGGGCATGGGCAATTAACATGAAAATAGCGAGCAACCTGCGTCGTCAATGTCATTCCGAGCGAGCGGAGCGAGTCGAGGAATCTAAGGTGCTGGACTTCGGCATTGCGGGCAAAGCCCCCTCCACCCCCCTGGATTCCGGCCTACGCCGGAATGACGGTAGTACGGTGGCGAGTCCGTACCGTTTTCATCCCCGTGCATGGCCCGCATGGGGCATAGGTAATTACCATACGATAAGACTTCATAGCTAAGATATGGGTACGAGCCTCATAACCCTCACCACAGACTTTGGCGTCCAGGACCCCTACGTGGGACTGATGAAGGGGGTAATCCTGGGCATCAGCCCCCGTGCATCCATCGTGGACATCAGCCACCACGTGGGGCCACAGGCCATACTGGAAGCCTCTTTCATCATCGGCGGCAGCTATCGCTACTTCCCCGACGGGACGATTCACGTGGTTGTGGTGGACCCCGGTGTCGGCACCTCTCGCAATGCCCTGCTTCTGGTCACTCCCTCAGCCAGGTTTCTCGCGCCCGACAACGGAGTCCTGAGCCATGTCCTCAAAGAGGGCATCCAAGAAGAGAATGGCAGGCCAGACTTGCCGGAGGGGGATACAACCGCAGGCCGGCGAGTATCCCTGCCCCAGGGCTACAGGGCATACCGCCTCACCAACCCGGAGTTCTGGCTCCACCCGGTAAGCTCCACCTTTCACGGGAGGGACATATTCTCCCCCGTTGCCGCTCACCTGTCCCTAGGGGTCCCTCCCCACCGGCTGGGCCGGGAAGTCCGGCAAGTCACCTTCCTCCCCATCGGTCCTCCCCAGTGGGACGGGGATATGCTGGCGGGCCGCATAGTCCACATAGACCATTTTGGCAACCTGATAACCGATATTCCGGCTGATTTGCTGCCCCGGCAGGACTCCATATTCATAGAGGTCAAAGGGCGCCGGGTCCAGGGTATGAGTCCATCCTATGCCGAGGCCTATACCGAAGGAGAAGGGCTCCTGGCTATCATCGGGAGCTACGGCACCCTGGAGGTGGCCGTGAAGAACGGGAACGCTGCCCAGAGCTTGCAGGCCAATATCGGGGATGCCGTCCTGGTAGAACGGCGCTGAATGGGAATAGTCATGGAACTGAGATTTGACCAACAACAACCCTTGGACTTGAACATCTCCCTGATGATGGGCCAAGCATTCCGATGGCGTCGGGAAGGGGAATGGTTCTCCGGCGTAGTGCAAGGCAACTTCATCAATGTCCGCCGGATTTCGGACGGAGTATTGGAAGTCCAAGGTGGCCCTGCCCCCGATGCCTGCATAGCGGAGTTGCTCAGAAGCTATTTGCGGTTGGACGAGGACATTGAGGCCATCTACACGGACATCAGTAAACGGGACCGGAAAATCGCCGAGTTGGTGCGGAAATACAGGGGGCTGCGGATTTTGCGGCAGGAGCCGTGGGAGTGCCTGGTGTCCTATATTTGCTCCGGCAATAACAGCGTCGCCCAAATCAGCCGGTTGATGGAGAAACTGTCAGAGAAATTCGGCGACCGAATCAGGCTGGGGGATGAAACACGCCACTCCTTCCCGCCGCCCGACCGGATAATTGAGGCAGGTGTAGGGGAACTGGAGGACTTGAGACTAGGGTTGAGCCGCGCGATGAACATACACTGGGCGGCTCGGCGGAGGTTGGGGGGTGATTTGGATTTCGATGCCTTGAATCAAATGCCCTACCAGGAGGCCAGAAATCGGTTGATGGGACGGGAAAGCAGCAGTCGAAAGGCTGCCAACGGCATCGGCGACAAGATTGCCGATTGCGTTGTTCTCTCTCGATAAACTCGAGGCGTTTCCCGTTGATAGGCACATTGGCCGTGCCCTGGTTAGGCATTGCTTTCCCGACCTGCGAGATGGCGAACTTCGCAAACTCCAAAGGAGGGGTCAGGAACGCTTTGGCCCCTATGCCGGTTATGCCGGGCAGTTCTTGTTTTACGATATACGCCGGAGGAAGTGATTGGCCCCGTTGAGGGTGAGACACCCTTGTAATCGCAAGAGGTCCCGGGGAAGGGTCCCCGGGACCTCTTGCGATAATCAGCTTCGGTCCACCCCCTTCGGAATTAAACCGAAAACATCCTCCTGTGGATCTTATATGCCTTAGCCCAGCACTGCCTGGGCCATCTCTTCCAGCTGGGCTGCTGCGTCCTCGGTTGACGTGCCGGCCAGCCTGACCACCGCGCGGTCCACGCCCGCATCCTCAAAGCCCTTGATCTCATCCCTGTCGGGGCCTCGACCGAAGACGGTAATCTCGATGGACTTGGGGTCCCTTCCGGCTGTGGCAGCCAGTTCGTCCAGGGTGGCCCTGCCGGCCTTGATCTCCTCCGGGGTGACGCGGTTGGGTATCCAGCCATCGCCATACTCGGCAACCCGCCTGAGAACGTTCCTTGCCATCCCGCCCAGGATGACCGGAGGATTGGGCTTCTGGACCGGCTTGGGATAGGACAGGACAGGCGGGAAGTCGTAGTATTTCCCGTGAAACTCGGCCTCGTCTTTGGTCCATAGCTCCTTCATAGCCAGCACCGCCTCCCTGGTCTGGGTCCAGCGGTGGGTGAAGTCGCCGCCCATTAGCTCCGTCTCTTCTTTGGCCCAGCCGGCCCCAATGCCCAGGAGGACACGGCCGTTGGAGAAGTGGTCCAGGGAAGCTACGACCTTCGCCAAGACCAGGGGGTTGCGTTCAGGAATCAGGCACACTCCCGTCCCCAGCATGATCTTGCTTGTTACCGCCGAGGCCCTGGACAGCGCTATGAAAGGGTCCATCATGTGGGAGTAGGACTCTGGGATAGGGCCGCCCTGGGGGAACGGGGATGAAACATTCACGGGCATGATGGGATGCTCAGGCACAAAGATGGACTCAAACCCCAGTTCCTCGGCCTTCTGGGCCAGGACAGCCACGTCCACAGGAGCGCCTACCACACTGGGGACTGAAACACCTATTTTCATAGTCATCTCCCTTCACAGTAGAAAGATTTTCTCTCGGTCCGGCCCAACATAGGGAAATGCCCACTATGCAACGGAACGCCCATGCTCTAATGCATGGGTGAGAAGGCCGCCGGGACCAGGAGTTGATTTTCCTGGCTCACCATGAACTCCCTGGTTGGCGCGGGCCAGTGGGGGTCCTTGGAAGCCTCGGCGCGGATTCTGTTGCGCTCGGCGATGTCCTTATACGGCCAGATGTGGTAGAACTTGTTCAGGCCTCCAAGCTCGCTGTACCAGCAGGCTCCCAGGGGCGAATACTTCTCCCGGTGAGGGACAGCCTCGGACCAGCGCCTGAGCACCTCGGGTATAGCCCCCGACTGGTAGGTATATATCCGCATCTCGTAGATGTTGCCCAGATGCTGATGGCCCAGGGGCCGCATAAAGGGAGCGGGTATCATAATCTCCGACTCCATGTTCAGGACCAGGTCCGAGGTCTGGGGAGGCCAGTTGGGGTCCTTAGCAGCCTCGGCCCTTATGCTGGCCCGCTGGTTCAGGTCCTCGTAAGGCCAGACGTGGATAACATGGTTCAGCGGCCCGAACTCGGTATGCCAGAACGCTCCCAGCTTGGAGTATTTCTCCCTGTGGGGCAAGGCTTCGGCGAATCTCTCCTCAAACTGGGCGACGGAGCCGGGCTTCAGAAGATAGGTGCGCATTTCGTAAATCATGGTGCCTCCTGTTCACAAATGATTGATGATTGATAGTCGGGTGTAGGGGCGCTCTCCTTGGGATTAAGAAAAGCGGAGGGTGTTTCCTATTCTACCCCCGGAGCCGGAGGATGACAAGCCGGGGGAAGGGGTGGGTGTGACTAGAAGTGGTTGAGAAAGTCCAGACAGCCTGCTACCAGCCATAGCTGTCTCCTTTGCAAACTCCCTTAAATCCCAACCACTTTCAGTCACACCCGGAAGGGGTGGTCACCTCGCCATCAGTATCCGTTCAAACTCATCCGGGCGCGACCACCGGGCAACTTCTGAGTGCTCTTCCATCAAACGAAAATCCTCTGGTCGCCATACGCTTTCCGTATCATTGAAGAGTGACACAAATGCCAAGCCGGGCTGTCTTGCTTTTAGATGGCTGAGGTCAACGCACCCAGCCAGGACACGTTCCGAAATCCGCCGGGTAGCTCCACGGGAAGCAGTGCTAAGCAGGAAAACCATAGATGTCCGGTTGGGGGTAATGGTACGATAGTCAATTGTCCAACTTTTTCCCGACCTGCCGCGTTGCGCTACCTTACGCCCAAAAGATATTTGCTTCTCACGGAGCCATCTGTTTACTTCATCAGCTACTGTTACTACTGCCTGATTGCGTAGCGTGAACCACAAGTCAGAGACACGCACCACAGCTTGCCCCATGCGATGCACTGTCTCCCCAAAGTTCTCAGGCTTTTCGCAGCGCAGGACCAACTGGCCACGGTGTAGCTCGACACCCAGGGTGAGGCACACATCATCTACCAATCGTCGTTGATTATCAGAGAGCCTCCCCCGATCAGATTGCATCCCCAACCAGCCCAATGCCTCACCATAGTCAGTAAAGATATAGCTTCCGTCACGCTCGATGACGAATATATCCACAATGTCGCCGTCAGGATACATGAAAGGTGTCCGTACTCGCGACCCTTCTGTCGGAGCGGGTGAACACTCGAAAAGAAGCGATAAACTGTTACGAAGCGAAACGCATAAATCATCAGGCGTCATAGGAAAAAGTCCCTTCGCATAATAGGTGGATGAAGTCTGCCCTGATGTTGGATCCCAGCTTCGGCGCAGAACTGACGCCACACTTCTACAGGATGGTCCCAAGGTTCCGTTATGTCTTCAGCGGCATAGGCCATTTTGTCACGGTATTCATCAGTCCAATAGTGTTTGTGCGGGTCGCCTACCATCTGGCACGTTGGGTTATGGTGCTCAACGCCGAGGTCAAGACCGTAAATACGCCCTGTACCACGATGGATGAACGAAAAAGACAACTTGCCCGCCCGGCTATCGTACCGGCCTATTACGGTAATCGGATAATCGGCGTCCGAGAGGACCTCCACCCGAAACTCTCTAGCCGGCGACCTGTTCGCATCGTCTCCCCAGGAGAGGTCACCTTCAATCCGTTTGGTGGTATCTTCGAGAATTATTCGAAGTTCCTGCTCCGTCATAACCAGGACACACTCTATACAAACCCTTCAAAGTGGTCAACATGCACCTCCCCAGACACCAGCCCCATCAACAGCGTATCTCGCAGGGCAGCCAGGGTGCGGGATTCTTCCACGTTTGCCCTAATTTTATCGGATGAATGTCCGATTAGCAATTTGAAAGCAGCCCAAATGTATGTGTTCAAGAAGGTAGTCACCTGCTCCTCTTTGCGTCATCACCGAGGGGGCTTTTTTGCGCTCCGTCGCCGGCTGAAGTGGTCTTTCTGTATATGGTGATGCCGTAGGTGTCTATATGGCGTTTTATCGTGGGATAGTTAATGCTTTCGTAGGCTTTCAGGTCGCATTTCTGGGGGATGTCGCTGTCCTCAAGGTCGAGGTCCAGCCGACCCAGGCGGTAGTCGTCGGAGATTCCCAGGGTTGCCAGGTCAATGTCCGAACGGGCGGTTGCCTTGCCCATCGCCCGTGAGCCGAAGAGCCTGACCTCCGTCAACTCGGGATAGCCAGCGAAAATCCGGGCCAGCTTTTCCAGGGTATCAGGGGACAGGTCGGGCGCTCCCATCATTGCAGCATCTCCAGCATCAACCTCTGGTACATGGCATCGAGAATGGAGAGATAACGAGTCCTTATATTCCTGATGACTGCCTCAAATCTGGCAAAATCATAGTTGTGAGACATCTGGTTGCGGTCGGTGAGCATATCGGTCCACGCTTCGCCATCCTCGATCAACTTGGCTTGAAAGGCTTCTCGGATGACATTCCGTGGCGTCACAGTTGCCAGAACAATTCCGTCGTACTCCCGGCGGTCTTTTAACGTGTTCCATGCCAGCTCGAAGGTGTACTCAAAACGCTGTATGACACCTTCAAGCTCTAATTCGTTCAGGGCTTCGGGGTTTTCTTCCAGGGCGTCCCGCAATAGGGAAAAGGCGCGGGAGAAGTTCCTGAACCTGTATTGCCACCTTATTTCCCTGGTCTCGGTCATCCTGATTCTCCGTTTCGCGATAGACGCTTACACTTCATCATAACCATAAGCAAGAGCGTCTTTCTGTGCTCCGGCGCAAGTTGCCGTCCGTATATTCGATATTTATTTGCCCGGCGAATCTTTCAACCCGATTATAACATTCTTGGCATACGTGTTCCTTGCGCCGACGGCGTCTTGCCCGTGATATAATCATGTGCCGGAAGTTCATGGAGAAATGGAGATGAGGTAAAGAATTGGACACCTCCGTCAAGATAGCAGTGGGTCCTGAGGAATCCCCCCGGCAGCCTGCCCTCGGGGTTGAAGCCCAGCAGTCAAACGTGAAGCTCCGCACCATTGGACTGAACGTGAAATACGGGTCGAGCCTGGCATTGAAGGACATCAATCTTCCCATACCCGCCAATAAGGTGACTGCCATCATAGGGCCCTCGGGCTGCGGCAAAAGCACCTTGCTGCGCTGCTTCAACCGTATGAACGACCTTATTTCCGACGCGCGGGTGGAAGGCGAGGTGTTGTTCAACGGAGTTGACCTCTATGCCCCGGATGTGGATGCCACGGAGATACGGTATCGTATCGGGATGGTATTTCAGCGACCCAATCCCTTCCCCAAGTCCATTTATGATAACGTGGCCTTTGGGCTGCGTATCAACGGCTTCAAGGGCAACATGGACGAGATGGTGCGGCAGTCCCTGGAGCAGGCTGCACTGTGGGACGAAGTAAAGGACAGGCTGAAAAAGAGCGCCCTTACCCTTTCCGGCGGCCAGCAGCAGAGGTTGTGCATAGCCAGGGCGCTGGCGGTCAAGCCCGAGGTGGTCCTTATGGACGAGCCTTGCTCTTCCCTGGACCCCATAGCTACCCTGGCGATAGAAGACCTGATCCATTCGCTTTCTGATGAATATACCATTATAATAGTGACTCATAATATGCAGCAGGCCGCACGAGTATCGGACGAGACGGTGTTCCTGACTGCGGGGTCCGACGCAGCAGGGTATCTGGTGGAGCATGGCAATACCCGCCAGCTTTTCACCAACCCCAAGGATGAGCGCACTGAGGCTTACATCACTGGCCGGTTTGGGTAAAAGGACAGTGATGATAAAGAGGAGGCATCATGCGAGTGAGATCGGGCTTGGACCGTCAATTGAGGATGCTACAGGACGAAGTGCTGGTTATGGGTGGCATGGTGGAGAAGTCTATCGCCAGGGCCCTGGATGCTCTCACCCGGCGCGACATGGAAGCTGCGGAGCAGGTCATCAAGGAAGATGACTATATTGACAGCAAGCGGTTTGAGATAGAGGAGTTGTGTATAGACCTCATCGCCACCCAGCAGCCTATGGCGCGAGACCTGCGTATTTTGGTCAGTATGCTTCACATCACTGTGGAGTTGGAGCGTATGGGGGACTATGCCGAGGGCATTGCCCGCATCAACCTGCTTATGGGCGATGAGCCCCTGCTGAAACCCCTGATAGACGTGCCGCGGATGGCAGAGAAGGCAACCGGGATGCTCAGGCGGAGCCTGGAGTCCCTGGTCAACCGGGATACCGTGACCGCCCTCCAGGTCTGCAATGACGATGACGAAGTGGACAACCTCTACGACCAGGTGTACCGGGAGCTTCTGCTGTACATGATTCAGGACCCCAAGACCATCCAGAGGGCCACATATCTTCTGTGGGTTGCCCACGACCTGGAGCGCATCGCCGACAGGGCCACCAACATCGCCGAGCGGGTGGTCTACCTGGTGACGGGAAAGATGGAGGAGATTAACGTATCCAAGTATTAGTGCTTACCCCTTCTTGTAGAACATGTGGAGCAGGTTCCTCTGGTGCGCCCAGTTGTGGGAGCGCCGTAGAAGGGGCACGGGTATTTCCCTGCCCTTATTGGTGATCCTTATGGTCTCGAACCTCTGGCCCACAGGCGACGGCGCATCGGTGAGATGGATGACCTCGCACCCCTCGGCCTCAAGCACTAGCTTCAATGCCTCATAGCCCTTGATCTTCCTGTTGGGGTGCCGGTAGATAAAAAGCTCGCTGCTGCCCACCATCTCGTGGAAGTGCTCACTGGCAACGCTCTCACCGGCACCCGCGCCTCCGCGTATTCCCCGCCTGGTGAAGCCCTGGTCCCTCAATGACATGGCACACCCTCCGATTCCCATGACGCGTGTGATGGATGCCCATAGAGATTGCTAGGGTTCTCGGTCGTACTGTTGAAGTTCGATCCGTACATTGTCGGGGCCCTTGATGTAGCACAGGACTCCGTTGCGGCCCTGCCGGACGGCCTCCAGCACCTCTACCCCGCGCTCCTGAAGTCTGGCTACCAGGCCATTCAGGTCGTCGGTGCGCAACCCGAAGTGTTCCAGGCCCATCTGTGGCCCGGCGGAGGCCGGAGGTAGTTGCTCACCCGGAGGGTTGCCCATGATGTTGATACGGGTCCCGCCGATGTCAATCGCTACGGAAGGGCCCCCTGCCGATGTCTCGTACCTCTCCAGAATCCTGGCGCCCAGCATCTCCTCATACCAGTGGGCTGCTTCTTCAGGGTCGTGGACTCGCAGGTGAATGTGGGTAAGGCTAAGCATCTTCGATGCCTCCTAGTCTGAATCCAAGTCTCCGGCCCGGGAAGGCCGGTATTGGGGCCCGGAATGCCCGTCAGTAGAATAACACGCAAGGCCGGGATAGGGAAGACGCAAATATGGTTGTTGACAGCCAAAGGACTGGCGTACTACAATTGTTTCAACATAATACTTGGTTGCCAGATAATACTGGTTCCAAATCAGGTCATTGCCAGGGGAAGGAGGCATATATTCGCATTAGTTCAGTATGGTGGATATGCTGAGGGATAAAAGGTCTCAGTGGGTGCCACTTCGCTGCTCTGTTGACAAAGGGAAGGGCATATACTACAATAATCCTAGCTTTTTGTCTGAAGCTCAACCTGTGCGGATTCCGATATATTTTTGAAAGGAGGGTAGCTGAGTGTCTGAGAAGGATATAGCCTTAATGGCCCATCTGATGCGCCGGGCCGGCTTCGGGGCAACCCGAGAAGAAATAGAGGCCCGAGTAGCTAAAGGCTACGAGCAGACCGTGGAAGAATTGCTGGACCCTGACAATAATGGTGTCCCGGAGATGGATACGGACATCTTCTTCCGTTACTATCCGTCCCTGGAGGCGCCTCAGGCTCCGCCCAATGGTAGGTCTAACATGATCTACTACATGATAAACACCCCCCGGCCGCTGGAAGAGAAAATGACCCTCTTCTGGCACCATCTATTCGCCACCGGCAACTCCAAGGTTGACAATCCTACCGAGCTGGACCGCCAGATACGCATGTTCCGTGCTAATGCCCTGGGGAATTACCGCGAGCTGCTGGTAGAGTTGTCCAGGGACCCGGCCATGATTTTCTGGCTGGACAATAACGAGAACCACAAGGACATGCCCAACGAGAACTGGGGACGTGAGCTACTGGAGCTCTTCTCCATGGGCCAGGGCAACTACACGGAGCAGGACGTGTTCGAGTGCTCCCGGGCATTCACAGGCTGGACCATAGGCCCCAAGATTCCTCGCCTCCCACTGGGACGTTTCCTGTGGTCCTATAGGTATGACCCCGACGACCATGACGATGGTGAGAAGTTGTTCTTGGGCCAGAAGGGGAACTTCAACGGCGAGGACATCATTGACATCGTCGTGCAGCAGCCTGCTACATCCAGGTTCATCGCCAGGCACCTGTATAACTTCTTCGTAGCCGATGAGGTCCAGGTCCCGGCATGGCAGGACGTTGCTCCAAGAGACCCTGTGGCAATCAACCAGATAGGCGCTGCTTTCACAAACTCCGGATATGACATACGCGCTACCCTGCGCACCTTGTTCAACTCCGAATTCTTCAAAGATGAAGCAGTGCGCTGGGCCAAAGTCAAGAGCCCTGCCGAGGTGGTTGCAGGCACTATGAGGCTGGTAAAAGACTTCCAGTTCCCCAGGCCCGGCCTACAGCCCATCGGTGAGGAGCCCGGATACATGGGACAGGAACTTGCCAACCCGCCCAGCGTTGAGGGATGGCACACCGGGGCAGAGTGGATAGACAGCGGCTCTCTGGTCAGGCGGATTAACTTCGTAGCCGACCGGGTGGGCAACCTTAACATGCCTGGCGTGCGGGACATCGTCAGCCGGGTCCGTGAACAGGGGACTATCTTGCCGGACCAGCTAGTGCAAAGCTGCCTGGATATGCTTGGCTCCATTGAGATTGGTGCGGGGACGCAGGAGCAGCTGAAGACCCACGCACGGCTAGGCGGAGAGGTGCGGTGGGGTACCGACCAAGAGTCGGATACCTCAACCCGAAGGGTAGCAGAGATGCTGCAATTGATAGGCGCAACCAGAGAGTACCAATTCTGCTAGGCTTTATCATAGAGAAAGGAGAGGATCAATGACATCTGCCAAGAAGGAGCCAACCCTGGTAATCTTACAGTTGACGGGCGGCAACGACTACTTCAACACCATTGTCCCCTACAACGACTCTAACTACTGGGACAACCGCCCAATGATCAAGCACGGGGAAGACCAGCTAATCCACATTGACGATAAGCTCGCCTTCCATCCTGAGATGGGTCCCATCAAGGAGCTTTGGGACAAGGGTATGGTAGCCCTCGTTCATGGTGTGGGCTATGCCAACTCCCCGCGCTCCCACTTCCGCTCTATGGACATCTGGCACACCTGCGAGCCCAACAAGGTAGGCACCGAGGGCTGGCTGGGACGGGCCACCCGCGACCTGGACCCCACCAAGGACAATGTACTGACCTCGGTCAACTTCGGCAACGGGCTTCCCAGGGCCCTGGTTCTGCCAGGCGTCTCCGTAGCCTCCGTGTCCGACTTGGCCTCCTATGGCATCCTCACCAGCCTGGAAGGCGACCAGAGGCTCACGGCCCTGGATAGGTTTGCCAACATGTATGCCCCGGCAGTGGGCACCGGCGCTGTGATGGACTACCTGAGCATGACCGGCTTGGACGCCCTGAAGGGCGCCGACATCCTCAGGACCGCCCCCGATATGTACTCCTCCACCGTTGAGTACGGCAACAACCCAATAGCCAGGAAGATGAAGGATGTTGCCCAGGTACACCTGGCAGGCTTTGGGAGCAGAGTTCTCTTCACCGCCCATGCGAGCTTTGACACCCATGCCAACGAGGTCCCCTCTCACGCCGCCCTGTGGAAGGATGTCTCCGGGGCTGTGTACGACTTCTTCCAGGACCTGGAAGAGCACGACGCTGCCGACAACGTGGTAGTGATCATGTACTCCGAGTTCGGTCGGCGGGTCCATGACAACGGCTCCGGCACCGACCACGGCGCAGCCGGCGTGGCCTTCGCCATAGGCAAGCCGGTGGCTGGCGGACATTATGGGATGTACCCGTCCACCAACGCCGAAGACTTGGAGTTTGGCGACCTGGTACCCAACCACGACTTCCGGGGCTTCTACACCACCATCTTGGAAGACTGGATGGACCTGGATGCCAACTCCATCGTGGGTGGGAACTTCGAGAAGCTGGACTTCATAAAGAAGTAACCGGTAACCCGGGGTATCCACGAAAGGGTCTGTTGCTTTAACCAGCCACAGAAGATAGGGGAACTGGGGGGAGTGTTCCCCAGTTCCCCTAATTTTAAGACCCAATGCCTAAACTCTATAACTGTAGGAGGCTGAATATGGCAATGCTAACTCGGAAGGTCGCTGGCCGTATCTATAACTACGACTTCTGCTTTACCGGAGGCCAGGGCGGCGGCGCTTTTGGAAACGGCACCGATTTCGCCCTGGGCCCGAACAAGACCGTATATTTCGTGAGCAGGGGTAATGAGTTTACCCCTAGTTACGGGATGACCAAGTGCACCATTGACATCGAGCAGACAGGTCAGAACAACATCTGGAACGATAGAGGAATCGGCTTCGCCGATGGCAAGTCCCTGTGGCCCACCTGTATCGCCCTCGACAGCCAGGAGAAGGTGTACTTCACCGACGAGAATGCAAGCCTGGTCCTCGTATATGACAAGGACGGGAACTACCTGGACAGCTGGGGGACCAGGGGGTCCGGTGACGGAGAGTTCGACAGCCCTTCGGGTATTGAGGTGGATAAGGACGACAACCTCTACATCGTAGATACCATGAACCACCGCGTCCAGAAGTTCACCAGAGACGGCAAGCTCCTGGCCAAGTGGGGGAGCCTCGGCAGTGGCGATGGACAGTTCAATATGCCCTTTGGCATCGCCATAGACAAAGATGGCGCCATATACGTGGCCGACTGGAGAAACGACCGGGTACAGAAGTTCACCGCCGAGGGCCAGTACCTGATGACCTTTGGCAGGTCCGGGGACGGCGATGGTGAGCTCAAGCGTCCTACCAGCGTAGCCATAGACAACGAGGGAGACGTGTACGTCACCGACTACGACAATGACCGGGTGAACGTGTACGACGAGTTCGGCGATTTCATCACCGCCTTCATTGGGGATGCAGACAGTCTGCCGCCCACAGGCCGGATGCAGGTAGCTGCCAACCCCGACTATGTGAAAGCCCGCCGCAGGGTTGACCTGACCCAGGAGAAATACTTCAGGAGGCCGGTGGCGGTCAACATAGATGACGAGGGCAGGATATTGGTCCTCGACCAGCAGCGCAACCGGATGCAGGTTTACGTCAAGGAGCAGGGCTGGATAGATGCCCAGTTCAACCTGTAGGCTTGGACGGTGGCGTGGACCTGTACTGACCATCATTCAATAAGCGTGTGACCACAACAGCGCCGGATAAGGGCAATAGGTATCCCTATCCGGCGCTGTATTTTGGGGAGGACCTGGGTATCGGGTCTCCGTAGGCCACTCTATATCAGAGGGTGCATATTTGCTTTCCGGGCCTGAGTTAGCCCTGGCATTGGCAATAGTTCTGGTAGGCTCCACCATAATGAGCCTTGCCGGCTTTGGAATTGGCATGGTTATTTCGCCGGTGTTGCTTCTGATGGCAGACCCCCAATCGGTGGTGATGACCATCAACAGCTTGTCAATCCCGGTGCAGGCCCTCTTGATTTTTCGGGAGAGGAGAGACCTGACCCCCGTGCGGAATGGGGCGCCTTTGGCTGTCGCCGGGCTGGTGGGTGTACCGGTAGGAGCTCTGGTCCTTAGCTCTGCCAGCCCGGACGTGCTGCGGATTACTATAGCTATAGTAATTCTGGCGCTGGCTATCCCCAGCCTCTTTCACATACAGCGGCCCTTACCAATGACCGGAGTGATGGGACCTATCGTCGGTTTCCTCGGGGCCATGCTGGTTACCGGCCTGGGTGTTGGTATCCCCGTGGTTGCACTGTACCTGGTCAACCAGGGATGGTCCGGCTGGGCAGTGCGAATCACCATAGGCTTTTATTACCTCGTCGTAGCCATTGGGGCCGTAGTCGTTTACGCAGCGACGGGGCTTTTTACACCCGACATGGTATGGATGGTCCTCTCCCTTGTCCCCGCCGTTCTGCTGGGTTCCCTTCTGGCATCGGTGTTGTTCAAAGGTATTAACGAAAGGGCCCTGCGCTACGTTATTCTAGCTGTGATTGTCCTGTCCAGCCTCACCCTTCTGGGAAGGGAGGCGGTGGGAAGGTTATCATAATCGCCCGGCGTACGCGTTGCGCTGAAAAGATAGAAGTCCCATCTTGAAGGATGGGACTCTAGTTCTTCTCGGACATGCCTTTGAGGGAAGCCATTAGGTAAAGCCTTCGGGTAAAGAATATGCGCCTATCCCTCGGTAATGTACCTGTAGGCGGAAAGGGCGGCGGTTATCCCATCGCCTACTGCGGAGCCCAGCTGACGGAAGGAGCCAACCCTTATATCGCCGGCGGCATAAATACCCGGGATGCCAGTTGCCATATTGATGTCCGTGTGAATATGGCCGGTGTCGTCCATAGGCAGCACACCCTTCAGAAAATCACTGTTGGAGTGGAACCCTATGTAGATGAAAACGGCGGAGGCAGGATAATCATACACTTCACCGCTCTTGAGGTCCTTGACCCGGACGGCATTGACCACCTCGTTTCCCACTATCTCCTCCACCAGGTGGCTCCAGAGGAATTCCATCTTGGGGTTATTGAGGGCCCGCTCTTGCAATATGGGACTGGCCCTTAGCTGGTCCCGGCGGTGGACCACGGTGACCCGGTTTACAAGCCCGGTGAGGTACTCCCCCTCGTCCATAGCGGCGTCGCCCCCGCCGACCACCACCACGTCCTGACCCTTGAAGAAATTTCCGTCGCATACCGCGCAGTAGGACACCCCCCTGCCCGAGTATTCGTCCTCTCCCACCACTTCCAGCTTGTTGTGGGAGCCGCCGGTAGCGATAATAATAGTCTTGGTGGTATAGGAGCCATTGTCGGTATGGACGGTCTTGGACGACTTGTCCAGGCCCACAACCGACGTGACCTCCTCGTACCTGATCTCGGCCCCAAACTTTAGAGTCTGCTCACACATAAGCTCGGAAAGCTCTGGCCCCCGGATGCCTTCGGGAAAGCCGGGATAGTTTTCTATCATATCCGTGACCAGTATCTGGCCTCCACAACCCAGCTGCTCCAGCACCAGGGTCTTGAGCATAGCTCGACAGGCGTAGAGGGCGGCGCTCAGGCCGGCTGCTCCACCACCAAGAATGATGACATCGTAGTCCGTCTGCTCCATTAATTACCTCCCATTTCCCAGGTCGCCGTTCCCAGGGCCGCCACTTCCCAATCCAATTGCAGCCCTGGAGTCTTTACGGAAGTAGTCCACCGTCCGAGCCAAGCCGTCTTCCAGTGACACCTGTGGGGTACATTGGAACTCTTTCTCGAACTTGGACCTGTCCAGGCTTATGCTAAACACTTCTCCGGGCGTGGCCGGACCATACACGGGACTCCATTTGTACTTCAGGGTGTCTTTCAGGTTCTCGAAGATTTTGTTGATGGAGGTCCCCTGACCTGTACCGACGTTGTATATGCCATGTCCCTTGTGCATAGCCAGGATATTGGCTTCAATCACGTCGTCAACGTAGATGAAGTCTCGCTCCTGATCGCCGGTGCCGTAAATCCGGGGCTGTTTCCCCTCCATCATGGCCATGGCAAGGGCTGATATAACTCCGGCCTCACCGTGGGAGTTTTGCCGAGGCCCATAGACATTGCCGTACCGCAAGGTGACATAGTCGAGCCTGTAGATGTGATGGTATAGCTCAAGGTATTCTTCGGCTACGCGCTTGGATAACGCGTAGGGAGTGCGGGGACTGATTGGGTGTTTCTCGTCGCAGGCGGGGTATTGAGGTTCCCCATATATGGTGCATCCTGATGAGGCAAGGATGAACTTGTCAACTCCATGCTGTCGGGATAGCTCCACCAGGCGCAGGGTCCCCTGGATGTTGGTCTCACAGTCTTTAACCGGGTCTTTTATTGACTGGGCCACGCTGGTCTGGGCTGCGTGGTGGTTGACAAAGGATGGCTGCTCTCGTTCAAAGATTTCCTCAATAGACGGGCTGGTGATGCTGGTGTGGTAGAAGGTAGCATCCTTGTTCAGGTTATGCAGCCTGCCGGTGCTCAGGTCGTCAACTACCACGACCCTATTCCCGAGAGCAATGAGCCTGTCAACCAGATGGGAGCCTATGAAACCCGCTCCGCCTGTAACTAAAATAGTCCTGGAAGTCATAAGTCTTCGCCGGACGCTACACGTTCATATTTCGGAGCCGCCTCACCCGCTCTTGTATTGGCGGGTGGGTGGAGAACAGGCCGGAGAAGGCGCTACCTCTCATGGCGCTGGAGCGCTGTCTTTCCTCGTTGGGGGAGTTACCCCTTAGAGGGCTGACGATGTAGAGATGAGCAGTGGCCTCGTTTACCTTCATGGGACGGCGATGGGCCCCCATCTCCAGCTTCTCCAATGCGCTGGCCAGGGCTAGGGGGTTGTGAGAGGTGTGGGCGCCGGTGGCGTCGGCCTGGTACTCCCTGGCCCTGGAGATGGCAAGACGGATGATGGTGGCGATTATGGGGAAGACAATAGCCATGACGAGGAGCATTAAAATCCCAATGTAGCCGCCGGCTCCCTCGTCGTCGTCATGTCTCCCGCCGCCAAACAGAGCGCCAAAGATGGCAGCCCACTGGGCGAAGGTAGCCAGCAGACCTATTGCCATCGCTATAGTCGCTACCATAGTCATAATAAGGGTGTCCCGATTGCCCACGTGGGCCAGCTCGTGAGCAATTACCCCGCCAAGCTCATCGCGGTTAAGGAGCCTCCTGATCCCGGTGGTAACGGCTATGGTCGCATTCCTGGGGTTCCGGCCCGTGGCAAAGGCATTGGGGGAATCGTTGTTGATGACATAGACCTTGGGCTTTGGGATACCCGCAGCCTGCACCTGCTCATCCACAATGCTGTGGAGGTCCGGGTCCTCCTCCTGCGACACCTCATGCGCATGGGCCATGCTCAGGGCCATCTTGTCGCTGAACCAGTAGGTGAAGAAGTTGAGGCCCAGGGATATGACCAGCGCTATGATAATCCCCAGTATGCCGCCGATCAAGAAGCCCGCAAGAAGCAGCAGACCGCTCAGGGCCAGCATTAGTATAAATGTCTTGATTGTGTTCATCGCAAGATACCCTTCTGTCCTCCGCTATTTCTCGGTCAATGCGGTATTCTCAATGTGTGCTGGTAATGCCGGGTATGTATACTAACGCCTGTTGAGAATACCGTCAATGTTTGATGCGCTTTTATTATAGCATTTTCTGGTGAAATGCAAGGGGGTGTCGTATAGGCACCAGGGTCTTCCGGTCCTCAATGGCTCAAACCGTTATTCCCGCGAAAGGAGACCTTTGCGCAACCGTCATTCCGGCGCAGGCCGGAATCCAGGGGTGGGGCGGTGGACTCCCGCTTTCGCGGGAGTGACAGTAGGGAGGCTGCCGCCATTGTCATTCCCTTACGTGGCCTGCAAGGTCATGGTGAATTATTATGAGAATCTAAACTCCTCCCCCCTTTGCGGCTGACAGGGGTATGTAAATTATCAGGCAACTAAAATAAGGCAACTTTTTAACTCAACAAGCCGCTCACCATGTCATTCCGAGGAGCGGAGCGACGAGGAATCTAAAGTCTATGCCTTCAAGCAAAGCCACGACTTTAGATTCCTCACTGCGCTTCGCTGCGTTCGGAATGACACATAGATACATCTCCTGTTTTACATACCCCTGTCAGCCCCTTTGCGGGGGAGGACTGAGGTAGGGGGGCGTTTCCATCGCCAGGGTATCACCCCCATCCTAACCTTCCCCCGTCGAAGGGGGAAGGGATTTCTGAAACATCCTCTTAACCCGTTTGTACTCACTCCGTACATGCCCCAGTGTTGTATTGGCATCTGCTGGGGCCCACGTTGACTCAGCTTTGCCGGTTTTCAAAGAAGTCCAGGTCAATAGCCAGGGCTGCGCCCAGCATCAGCCACCGGGTGGACTCGGAAAGTCTGGGGGTAATGAATTCCACCTGAAATGTGTCCGCGGCGGTAAGCATCTCCCGCGTGAACCCGCTCCACCTCTTGGCAATCTTGACGGCCTGGCTCCCATTCTGTTGGAACCAGAAGGTGTTTGGGCGGAGCAGCGGCCCATTGACAAAACCCGCAGAGCCAGCCCCCTCGAATAGCTCGAACCTGCGGCTGGTGAGTTTGAACCTGCGGTCCAACCGGCCCAGCAGGCGTCCGTCGGGCAAGGACATCTCCAGGTGGGAGAAGAACCAGAAGAATTTTCGCCGGGCGACAAGGAGGTCCTCCCCTGCTTTGTTGATAACCTTTATGGTAAGGGGCCTGTGCCCACCCAGGAACTGGCGGCCAAAGAACCCGGACTCCTCGTAAGCATAAAGGAAGTCGTTTCCATGAGAGTCGAGGATTCTGTAGCGGTTCCTGGTCTCCAAGCCGGTGAAGGCCTGTATCATCTCAACTTCTTGGCGTACAGTCAGGCTTTCAAGATGCTCAAGCATATATCACCTCGTATCTACATCATATATACAGCGAGGTCACCCGGCCCCATACGGAGGGGTCATGGGAGACCTCTGTCTAGGCCAACTGCCTGCGGCGGCTGGTGAGGTAGTCCGCCAGGATGTACTCACCCAGCTTGTCAGGGTTGGTGTAGAACACCCGGCCCCGGTTTATCCCCGTCATCTTGCCTACAAACTCCACCAGGTAAGGGCTGCGCTCCAGCATGAAGGTGTTGATCCTGATGTCCTGGCGGGTACAGCGCTGCACCTCCTTCAGGGTCTCCTTGATGGTGCG
Source organism: Dehalococcoidia bacterium (assembly GCA_965219725.1). Classification (GTDB taxonomy): domain Bacteria; phylum Chloroflexota; class Dehalococcoidia; order Lucifugimonadales; family JAGWBF01; genus CBDCOF01. Next base: position 570,922 of record CBDCOF010000002.1, read on the forward strand.
AGGGGTGGGAGGATATTGAAGGAACAGTTGTCCATCGTCTATGTGGGCTGTGGGTTCGCCGTCGGAGATCATGATTATTTGTCTGGTGGGTGCGTGAGACTTGCCCAGGAGCCTGCGGGCCAGGGCCAGGCCATGCTGGATGTTGGTATATGGGTCGGCCTCATCCCATGAAAGGTAGGGCAACTTGTCGGCTTTTACCTCTCTCGCATAGGTGGAGAAACCCACGATGTACAGGGAGTCTTTGGGAAACTTCATCCGAATCAGGTTGTCCAAGGCCAGGGCAACCCTCTTGGCCGACTGGAAATTGCCTCTCATAGCCATAGACAGGCTCAAGTCCACCATCAGCACGGTGGCAGCCTGGGACGCCATCTCCGTATGGTTCACCTCGAAGTCGCCGGGCCGCATCCTGACGGGAGTGCCGGGGCTGCGGAGCACGGCGTTCATCATGCTGCGTTGGAGGTCCAGATGGAAGGGGTCGCCATACTCGTACCTCTTGGTATCCTCCAGCAGGTCACCGCCGCCGCCCTCGGCGCTGGTGCTGTGGTGGCCGAGGCGGTCCTGCTTTGTACAGGCGAAAATCTCCTGTAGGGCTTTGTGGCCTATCCTGTGGATACCTTTGGGGGTAAGCTCGAAGCCGCTGCCAACCCTCTGGATATACCCCGCATTCTCCAGAATCTCGGCCATGCGCCTAAATAGCTCCAAGTCCTGGCAGCTCTCCTCGCCCAGGATGTCCCTCACCAGGTCTGGGTCTATGTGGTCCAGGCTATTGTCCTGCTGTGCCCTCTTTAGCTGGCGCTCCAACTCCTCTATTCTCTGAAGTTGCTCCATAACCTCCAGGGCCTCCTGAAGGCCCAGGGGCTTGCTGCCCTGGAAGGGGAACTCGTGGGCCGGGTAGCCGTCAGTATCCCCGTCAGACCCCAGGGAGGCCAGGTTGGTGGCAAATCGCGCCATCTCCTCCTGCAACTCCGGGTCGGAGAATATGGAGCTTAGAACATCCTCCAAGTCCCTTCGCGACTCCGGGGAGAGGCTTTTCAAGAGGGCCTCCATCAGGGCAGCCTGTTGGTGAAGCCGGCGGGCCAACTCATCTATACTTGTGGGCACGCTGGCGGGAGGGCCGGAGCCGAAGAGGTGTCCATATTTCTGCATAAATGCGTCGAAGGAGGGCCTGCCGGCCCCATCGCCCCCCTCAAGATGCTCCTCCATAAGCCGGTTGAGGTCTCGGAGCATATCCTTGAGAGATTCGAGCCGGCCCTGGCCCACAGATGTAAGGTCCCGGGCCAGGTTGCGGAAAGCCGAGTCCAAGACCTGCTGCCGCAAAGAATTGAGGAGCTTGTTGAACTTGGCCCTGGCCTTGTCATCCATGAACTCATATTCTTGCAGCCGGCGGATAATGCGGGAAGGGTCCTGGGGGAGGTTGTCCAGCAATTCCAAGTTCCTCCGGCCCATTTCCTCCAGATGCTCCAGGAGTCTTTCCATCTCCTGGCGGGTGGGCGAGGAAGTGTTGGGCGGAACGGATGGGGTGGACTCCCTCCGGCCTGGATGGGAGAGGAGGCGGTTGCGGGCATGGTCGAGGCGCTTCCCTATTCCGGCCCTTTCCACGTCAACAATGCCCTGAAGTTGCTCTTTTATCCTGTCGAGAACATGCTCCAGGCTGTGCTTGTTCAGCGCCTTTTGCTTTCTATTGGCAAGACTCTTGAGCATATCCTGGATGCCTGAGATGCTCTGACCGTACTTGTTTTGGAGTCCCTTCTGGGTCAGGGAGTGCAGAGCCTTGGAAATATCCCCATAGCAGACCATCTGCTCCGCGAGATGGTCCATCAAGTCCTCTTCGTGGATGGGAAAGACTTGCTGGGTGCCATCCCACTGGGAATACCGAAAATTGGGCATATCTAGCTCCTGTAGCGGAATCCCCTCTCTACTTGGTCACGGTTCAGCTTACGGTTCAGGTGAAGCCCTTCCAGGATAAACTCGATAGCGGAGGCAACTATCTCCGGCTTCCTGTCCTGTGTGAGATGGTCCACCGCCTCGGAAAGTCCCTCGATCCGCTCCAGAAACTCCAGGTAGTCGGCGGATGACTTATCGCTGCTGGTCTCTGCCGATACACCCTCGTCGAATTGCTGAGTTACGGTCTCCAGGTCTCTTACGTTGAAATATCTGCCGAAGGTGTTGAGGACGGCCCTCTTTGTCAGGTCTTCCATGATCCGGGACTCACGGCCTTCCTCAAAGGTCTCTAGTTCTATCTTCCCGGAGAAGGAAGCTATGATAAATGGGAGGTCGCTGATTCTGGGGCTTATGCCTTCTTCTCCTTGCAATATGGCCCTGCGAAAGGCGTTGCTGACCACCGTCTCGTAATTGGCGATGGTGACCCTGACGCTGACGCCGGAACGCTGGTTAATGTCGGAGCTGCGGCGGGCCAGGAATGTTATCTCTGCTATTATCTCCCGCATATAATCGGGGGCGGTTATGTCTTTCTCATTGGGGAACCGGGAGCGTTCCTGCTCCATTATGGCTATCTCGTCGTCGACGCTCCTGGGGTAGTGGGTGCGTATCTGGGCGCCGTAGCGGTCTTTGAGGGGAGTGATGATACGGCCCCGGTTGGTATAGTCCTCCGGGTTGGCCGTTGAGACCACGTACACGTCCAAGGGCATCCGTATGCGATAGCCCTTTATCTGTACGTCCCTCTCTTCCATCAGGTTGAACATGCCCACCTGTATCCGCTCTGCCAGGTCCGGCAACTCGTTGATGGAAAAGATGCCCCTGTTGGTGCGGGGGATGAGGCCATAGTGGATAGTAAGCTCATCCGAGAGGTAGCGGCCCTCGGCGACTTTGATAGGATCAACCTCGCCTATGAGGTCGGCGATGGAGATGTCGGGCGTAGCCAGCTTCTCCGAGTATCTGTCTTCCCTGGCTAGCCAGTCTATCTCCACGTCATCCCCATGCTGCTCGATCCTGTCCTTGCAGGCTTTACAGATAGGATCGTAGGGGTTGTCGTTAATCTCACAGCCGGTTATCCTGGGCACCTCGTCGTCCAGCAGGCCCACCAACTGGCGAATCAGCCGGGACTTGGCCTGGCCCCGCTCTCCCAGGAGAACAATATCCTGGCCCGCCAGGATTGCGTTCTCCAACTGGGGGATGACGGTTTCCTCAAATCCTATTATGCTGGGAAACAGGGCCTCACCCTTTTTCAGCTTTCCTATCAGGTTTTTGCGTAACTCCTCGCGCACAGGAAGGACTTTGTACCGGCTCTCCCGCAGTTCTCCAATGGTCTTGGGTCTAGTTTTCGCAGGCATAATTGTATCTCCTTCCTTGTCCGGCAAACCCACCAACTCTGAGAAGGGTGGGCACCCTCATGGGACATGCACCGCAGCATACCAGGCAAGAACCCTTCTGCCGACACGGGTGCCGACACCGGAGCGCCAAAAGCATGTTGTAATATATTACCTTCACACTCTGGCGTGTCAACCCAGCAGGCAGGGTTTTTTTGACTTCTTTTAGAAGGATTACATAAAGATGTCACGCTAAATGACAACTAAATGGCCCCGGTCCGGCAGGTGCGTTGCCTAATTATATTCTTGTAAGGGAGGTGGGCACAAGAACCCAGATAACGGTAGTTTCCCCGGTTATCATCAATACCCATAATAAACCCGTCCTCCCCCACTAAGAGAGAGGACGGGTAAAAGACTTTTGCGACACCATCCGGTCCGGCTTTCGCCGGAGTCCGGTTGCCTTCTTCAACGCCATGCCCGCCCACTAGGGTCCCGGATTCCGGCCCAGGCCGGAATGACAGAGCGGGCCTTGGGAGTGTCTGCATATCAGACGTCAATGCAGCCTAGCTCTTCTTGGCTTCCGCCATCACCCTCTGGGCGATGTGCTGGGGGACCTCTTCGTAGTGGCTGAACTCTACGGCGTAGCTGCCGCGTCCCTGGGTCAAAGAACGCAGGTCGGTGGCATAACGCAGGGTCTCAGACTGGGGCACCTCAGCTTCGATGACCGTCTCCCCGTCCTCGGGGATCATCCCCATAATCCGGCCTCGCTTGCCGTTGAGGTCGCCCATCACGTCTCCATTGAAGGCGTCGGGCACCGTGATGGTGAGCTTCATTATGGGTTCCAGAAGTCGCGGCTGGGCCTCCGAGAAACCCTTTCGGGCAGCGAAGGAACCCGCTATCTCAAAAGAGATGCCCGAGGAGTCCACGTCATGGAAGCTGCCGTCATAGAGCACCGCCTTCATGTCCACCACCGGATACCCCGCAAGCGCCCCCTCAGCCAGGCTCTTGACCACGCCCTTCTCAACCGCGGGGATATACTCTCTGGGTACTGAGCCTCCGACCACCTCCTCTCCGAACTGGAAGCCCTCTCCTCTTTCCAGGGGCTCCAGGCGGAGGAGTACGTGACCGTACTGGCCGTGACCACCCGTCTGCTTTTTATGCTTGTACTCAGCCCGGGTGACGGCGGTGATGGTCTCCTTGTAAGGCACCTTGGGGACTTGAATCTCCAACTCGGTGCCGAATTTCCTATGTATCCGTTCCGTAGTCACCTCTATGTGGGTATCGCCGAAGCCCGAAATCAGGGTCTCGGAGGTGTCCATCTCTCTGGATACCCGCAGGCTGGGGTCCTCTTCTACAATGCGGCTTAGGGCTGTGGACATCTTGTCCACGTCGGCCTTGGTCTTGGGCGAGACCGACATGGTGTAGTAGCCCACCGGGAACTCGATGGGGTCAAAGGTCACGGGATTGTCTCTCTGGCACAGAGAATCGCTGGTCAACGTAGCAGCCAGCTTGGATACGGCCCCGATGTCTCCGGCGCCAATCTCCTGGACCTGCTCCTGGGTCTTCCCCCTGAGAACGTACACCTGGCCGATGCGCTCAGTCTGGTTCCTTGCCGGGTTCCAGACCTCGGAGTTGGCTCGGAGGGTGCCTCTGTACACCCGGAATACCGAGAGCTTGCCCACAAAGGGGTCGGCAGTGGTCTTGAATACGAAGCTGGCCAGAGGCCCTTCCTGGTCAGGCGCCAACTCATCGGCGGTGTTGGCAGCCTCTACCTTCTTTCCCTCGACGGGGGAGGGCATATACTCGACAACAGCGTCCAGCAGTTCCTCGACCCCCATGTTGGCTGCTGCGGAACCGGTCATAACAGGCACCACATCGCCGGACAGGATGGCTCTCCTGACTCCCTGGGTAATCTCCTCCTGGGTGAGTTCCTCTCCCTCCAGATACTTGGTAGCCAGGTCGTCATCGGTTTCCGCCACCGCTTCTATGAGCCGTTCCCTGGCGTCGCTTACCTGATCGGCTACCTCGGCGGGAATTTGGTCAGGGGGCTGGAGCAGGTTTACTACGCCTTTGAAACTATGCTCTGAGCCTATGGGGACCTGGAAGGGCACGCACTTCCGGCCAAAGGAGGACTGAATGTTTTCCAGCGAGCGGTAGAAGTCGGCGTTTTCCCGGTCCATCTTGTTGACAAACAATATACGGGGTATCCCCTCTTCCTCACACCTGGCCCAACTGCGCTCGGTGCCTACTTCCACCCCGGAGGTGGCGGCCACCACGATGATGGCCCCCTCCACCACCTTCATGGCGGATATGACCTCACCAACGAAGTCGTCATAGCCGGGGGTATCCAGGAAGTTGAGCTTATGTCCATTTAACGAGCATGGCAATAGCGCAGTCTGGATGCTGCCTGCTCTCTTTATCTCTTCAGGCTCATAGTCCGACACCGTGTTGCCGTCTTCGACCTTGCCCAGCCGGGTTGTCGCCTTGGTGTTGAACAGGAAGGCTTCGGATAGGGATGTCTTCCCTGCTCCGCCATGTGCGAGGACTGCTATATTCCTTAGCTTGTCAACCTCAACCATACGAATCATCACTCCCTTCGGATAATGCACAGGACAAGACGCAAGGAATGGGACAGGTCTCCATCCCCGCCTTTATCCTTACTCCACCATAATCTACTGCTCTATTTTAGCTAAAAAGGGCCTGATAACGCAACGGGCTTTACACAAGCAGGGCAATCTCATTTGGATTGGACCGCATAAAGATAGGCAGCGCCCAGCCCATCATTCCGGCCTACGCCGGAATCCAGGGTCTTGGAATGTCGCCACCTCTGCGAAGTCCACTATGGCCCAGCCTCTGGACTCCCGCTTTCGCGGGAGTGACGAATGACGAGATGCGGGAGTGACGAAGTGGAAAGCTGCCCGTCATCTTCATGCCCCTTACGCGGCCCGCAAGGGGCATGGACAATTCCCGCGAGGTAGGGCAGGTTTGAAACCTGTCCCTACAACCGAGGAGGCGAAGGTATGCTCTCCAATGCGACTGTCCTGATTGCGAGACCTGCATCTTCTCCTAATCCGACGGGCGTGTGATATGCTGATATTAGCGTATGCGCCGTCTGAGAAGAATATCATCCATAATACTGTTCTCCCTGGCAGTCCTCTTTGGGGTGAGCGGGGGGCTGCACTTTTCACCCCTTGACCTGGCGACAGCGCCCTATCGCTATGACCTGGTGGGGTGGGAGATTGCCCATTTCCCCGATAAGTGGGTACACAAACTAAAGGGCCTTTTCTCATGGAACTCCGCTACCCGGGAAGAAAAGCTGGGAGACCTGCGGAAGTATTTCCGATTGGGGATAGACATCCGCGCCTTTGAGAGAGACCTGGAGGACCTGTATACTCGGTCCTCCCACCAGCCTGATGGCTGGCCCTCTCCTGAATCAGCGGCCCTGGCCAATGAGATAGAGACTCTTTCCCAGCGGCTTGGTGACCTCCGGGGCAGGCGGTCGGGGATGAAGGCCGGGGTGGAAGAGACCCTGGAATCGGAGGTCAGCGCTGTCCTGACTGAGGAAGGCTTCTCCTCAAGGATTGGGCTAATCTTTCCCCCTGTGGACGTTGCCCTTGCCAGCCCTCCAAAGGTGCTGGTAGTCTCCCCCAGGGACAGGATTCATAGGCTGGAGACGGCGCTTCTCAAGCCCGATATGGCGTTGGAGGAGATGGAGGCCCTGGAGGACAGGGTCCTCCAGGAGCAGGACCTGGCAGCCCTGGTGGTAGACATAGGGGGGGTGGCTACCTACCCCACGGTGGTCAGAGACGACTCATCCATGCGCCGCGCTGCTGAGCTTGCGGTCCACGAGTGGCTACATGCTTACTGGTTCTTCCGGCCCCTGGGCTGGAATATGTTTGACAGCCCGGAGATGAACACCCTCAGCGAGACGGCGGCGGCGTTGGCGGGACGGGAACTGGGCATTCGGGTTTACGAGGCCATAACGGGAGAGAAGATAAGACCTCCTCAACCTGCCTCCCCTCCTCCCGATGTAATTGACGAAGAGGCAGCTTTCGATTTCCGGGAGGAGATGCGTAAGACCCGGCTAGAGGTGGATAGCCTGCTGGCCCAAGGCAGGGTAGAAGACGCAGAGGCTTATATGGAAGAGCGCCGGCTGGTGTTCCTGGACAACGGCTTCTACATCCGCAAGCTCAACCAGGCATATTTCGCCTTTTATGGGACATACGCCGCAAGCCCTGCCTCGGTCAGCCCCATAGGCGCCGAGGTAGAACGGCTGCGAAACGCTACCGATTCAGTGGGCAACTTCATACGAATCATGGCCGGCTTTGGAAGCTACCGGGAGTTCCAACTATACCTGGCCGCAGTACCCGCCTCGGCCCCGGGCGCCCCGGAACAGCAACGAGACGAGTTATTCGTGGGTTATTGATACGCCAACCCCATAGGTACTATCTCGAAAGGCTGAATTGACGACTCCGGCCCGCGCAGAGACACGGGGATTCCCTTGGACTCTGGCCGTCGCCGGAGTCCAAGGGCAGGGCTTCAATGGGTCCTAACTAGGGTTTGAGGTAGTTGCTTAGCGCTTACCGATGCTAAGCCTGGAAGCCCTTGGGCGCCTCTGCATCAATCAGAAGCCCCCGCACGACCCGGACCTTGAGAGGTTGGCCGGTCTCACCGGGAGCCGGTGTGCAATTCATCTCACCCTCCCAGTACTGGAGGTCATCCGCTACTTCAAGCACCTCATCCGCGTGATGATGAGGACAGAAAAACACAAACTGCTGCATGTCATCCTCCTGAACAAATCTCCATAATTATTGGTGTAACCTCTTAGGATTATAGCCTTGTTCCCAGGGGTATATCAATATCATATACTCCGTTATGTACCTTCAGAACTCGATGAAGTCCCTGGTAAAATGGGAAAGGTCCAGGATTTCCCTCTCCATGTCTATGCCTATGCTCCATAATTGCATCTCGTTAGCCCCGAAGAGGGCGTCAATAGGGTTCCCCTTCTCATCATTCCCCAGGGAGTCCACCAGGTATGCGAGAAAGTTTATTTCAAAGCCGCCCAGCTTGCCCTCTACGTTGCAGTATTCCCTTAGAGAACGGCTTTCCCCTCCCAGTCCCACTCGAAAAGTGGACCTCAGCGGCCTTACTTCCAGGCCCGCGCCCCTGGCAGCCGGCTGGGTTATGTAACTCCGCCGGGACCCCGAATCGAATATGGTATGAACGGGAACGTCGTCCACTTCTATAGAATCATATACCCGCCCCATGCTTTACCTCCTTTCGGGAAATTCGGATTAGGCCCGCTGTCATTATGTGAATAGCCAGCAGGCAAATCCGTCATTGTAATTCCGAGTGAGCAGCCTACCACAATGTCATTCCGAGCGAGCGGAGCGAGTCGAGGAATCTAAGGGCCTGGACTTACGCATTCCCGGGAAGTCCCCCACACCCCCACCCCTGGATTCCGGCCTTCGCCGGAATGACGGTATGGACGCCAGCCGCCATTTCCATCCTCCTACGCGGCCCCCACAAGGGCCTGTGGAATTACCACCCATGCTCCAGCTTGTCCTTGAGGATATTCACCAGGTCCGCGACGGGGACCCTTAGCTGCTGCATGGTGTCCCGGTCGCGTATAGTCACCCTCTTGTCCTCCAGGGTCTGGAAGTCCACCGTGACACAATAGGGGGTGCCTATCTCATCCTGCCTTCTGTAGCGACGCCCTATGCTCTGGGCATCGTCGTACTGGGTGGTGAAGTGCTGCCGGACAAGGGCGTGTACTTCCCTTGCAGTGGGCACCAGCCTTTCGTTGCGGCTCAGGGGCAGGATGGCCGCCTTTATGGGGGCTATGTGACGGTGGAACCGCAGCACCGACCGGGTGTCCTCTTTGCCCGAGGATGCGTCCACCTCCTCATCGTAGCCATCTATGAGGAAGACCAGCGCCGCCCTGTCCACACCACCCGAGGGCTCGATGACATAGGGGTAGTACCGCTCCCTGCTCTCGTCATCGAAGTAGGTCAGGTCTTCGCCGCTGGCCTCGCCGTGATGCTTCAGGTCGTAGTCGGTGCGGTTGGCGATTCCCTCTAGCTCTGCCCAGCCCCAGGGGAAGCGGTACTCGATGTCGTAGCAGTCCTTGGCATAGTGGGCCAACTCGTCCCCGCCGTGTCTCCGCAGGCGAAGGTTCTCCCGCCGGACGCCGTGCCGGACGTACCAATTGAACCGCTCCTCCACCCAGGAGTTGAGCCACTCATCATCGGTGCCCGGCTTGACGAAGTATTCGATTTCCATCTGCTCGAACTCGCGGGTGCGGAAGGTGGCATTGCCAGGGGTTATCTCGTTGCGAAAGGCTTTGCCTATCTGGGCAATGCCAAAGGGCAGCTTCCGACGGGAGGCCACCAGCACGTTGGCGAAGTTGACAAAGATACCCTGGGCCGTTTCGGGGCGCATATACACCTCATGGGCTGAGTCCTCCACAGGCCCCATGAAGGTCTTGAACATCAGGTTAAACTGGCGGGGGTCAGTTAGCTCACCCCCACATTCGGGACACCGGGCCGTGTCGTCAAGCTGGTCTGCACGGAACCTTTGATGACATTCCCTGCACTCCACCAACGGGTCGGCAAAGCTCTCCACGTGCCCGCTGGTCACCCACACCTGGGGGTGCATTAGAATAGCCGCGTCCAGCCCCACCATGTCATCACGACCCTGGACCGTCGAGCGTCTCCAGGCCTCTTTCACGTTGCGCTTCAATTCCACACCCAGGGGGCCGTAGTCCCAGGTGGCATTAAGGCCGCCATAGATTTCGCTGCTCTGGAACATGAACCCCCTCCGCTTGGAGAGGGAGAGAATCTTATCCATGGTGACCTTTTCAAGAGAGCTTACCACCGTTTTTTCTCCTTCCTTTGACTACTGATACCAATTATACAGCCTTTTCAGCGACCCCGATGCCATCCCGTTCCTTCAAGATTTCTCGGCTTACACAAGAGGTTATCAATTCGCCCCATATATGTAAAGGAATGGGATAGACGTATGATGACGAATACGACCACCAAGCTATACAAAATCAAGGACCTTCGTGCTGCGTAACTGTTCAGGCTTGAGGGATCATTCCGGCCCCAATTCGTCATTCCCGCGAAAGCGGGAATCCAGGGTCCCGTAACTTGAGGAGTCGCTGCGAAGTCACCCACAACACCGCCCCTGGATTCCGGCCTACGCCGGAATGACGGTTATATTTGTATCACAAACTAATTTGTGGTACAATTGCATCCTACGAGCGCAGGAAAACCAAGAGGCCGCCCCACGGTCCCAATGACGACGAGGAGGTGCGCAATGCAAGAATCGGACGGCGAAGCGAAGGCGCTCACACCCGAAGAGAGTTGGCGCGCCATCCACGCGACTATGGACAGGACTCGGAACTCCATGTACGTCGCCGGAACGACGACGATCCTGCTCCTTTGGGGCGTGATAGCCTCGCTGGGATTCCTCTCCCAGTACGCCATCGAGACGCTGGCGCCCGAGTTCGCGGCGGGCAGCCCGTGGATTAGCGGGCCGATGTGGGGAGTCCTGGCGGCGGCGGGGATGGTGGGCAGCGCCATCATAGGACACCGGGCGGGCAGGGAAAACGCAGCCGGCGACACCATTAGCAGCTCCGGCATCAGGGTGTTCCTCTTCTGGCTCGCGGTCGTAGCAGCGGCGTTCCTCGTCCCGGCGGCAGCGGGAATGTGGACCGCGGACGACGCCGGGGCCAACATAGCAGGCGTCGCCGTGGGCATAGTGGCCCTGGGACACATCCTCTTCGGCATAATGCACCGTCCGGCGATTGCGGCGGTGGGCGCAGGGTTCGCGGCGGCGTTCTACGTCCCCGGCTACCTCGCGGGTGATGCCGCGCCGGCGGTGTCGGGGGCGGCAATGCTGATGGTCGCCGTGCTGGGCGCGGCGTGGATACGCAAGAGCGGCGTGCTATGACCGACGAGGCTATTGTCCTCAACGAGACCATCCACCAGTCCACCCGGCTGCAAATAATGACCCTGCTGGTCTCTATGCCCGAAACGGACCGGCTCGCCTACGGGTTTATTCAGAAGACCCTCGGACTCACTGGCGGCAACCTGACCACCCATCTGAGAAAGCTCGAAGACGCCGATTATCTGGTCATCGAGAAAGAGTTCCTGGATTCCAAGCCGCGCACATGGGTACAGGCGACGCCGACGGGACGCCGCGCCTTCGCCGAGTATCTCGCCAACCTACAGAAGGCGCTGAACCGGACGCTGCGTACATAACCAGCCAGTTAGCGCTAACCGGCGCGGGCCGTGACAGGCTGCATCGCGACCATCAAAGCGCCTGAGCGCACTCTGTGGCACCGGCAAGGTCCGAGCAGGCACCCAGGGCCTTTCCAAAGTTGGCTTGCTTCTGGGAGGGCATACCCCACACCCCACCTGGATTCCCGCTTTCGCGGGAATGACGATTTGCGGTTTTCTGGACAATGGAAAGGCCCTGGCAGGCACCTTGCCGAGCTAGAACCGTCTCCCCCGGAGGTGTATACTCACTCAACGATGATGTATGAAGGCGCGCTAGAGGGAGTCCGAGTCTTGGACCTGAGCCAGGATATAGCAGGCTCCTTCTGCGCCCGCCTGCTGGCCGATTACGGCGCTGAGGTGATAAAGCTGGAGCCTCCCGGCGGCAATGCCCTCCGCAGGACAGGCCCCTTTCACGGAGACGACCCCCACCGGGAAAAGAGCCTCTTCTTCTTTCTCCTCAACCTGAACAAGCTGGGCGTAACCCTCAACATAGAGTCGGAAGGGGGAAGGAATATCCTTCGCCGGCTGGCCCTGGAAGCCGACGTGATAGTGGAGACCTTCAAGCCGGGGTACATGGCATCCCTGGGGTTGGGCTACGGCAGCCTGGAAGGGCTTAACTCCCGCCTTATAATTACCTCCATAACCCCCTTCGGACAAACGGGCCCCTACAGCCGGTACGAGGGCGAGGAGATTGTCAGCTACGCTATGGGGGCCGTAATGGGTATCAGCGGCACCCGGGACAGGGAGCCTCTGAAGCACGGGGGTTTCCAGGCCCAGTACCAGGCCGGGCTGAACGCCGCCGCCGCAACCTCTATGGCCCTCCTCTTCCAAGAAACCACCGGAGGGGGCCAGCGCCTGGATATATCCGTCACCGAATGTGTCAGCTCCACCATGATTGCCAACCAGACCCTCTACGCCTTCACCAGCGCAACGCCGGCCCGCAGAGAGCCGGAGGACAGCCTCTTTGGGCATCCCATGCCCTGCGGTGACGGCTGGGTCATAACCCAGACCGGGGGGAGCGCCGGCTGGGATGATATAGCCCAATTTTATGGTAAGCCAGAGCTAATGGAGACCGGGTTTGTTGACCAGGTGCGCAGGGGAGAATACAGCCGGGAGCTTGACGCCGTCATCCTGGACGCCATCAAGGACAGGAGCAAGTGGGAGCTTTTCAGAGAGGCATCGGAGTCACGGATACTCTTTGGAGTGGTCCAGACGCCGGAAGACCTGGCCCAATGTCCCCAACTGGAGGCAAGGGGGTTCTATCGCGAGGTGGAACACCCGGTTATGGGCCGTCTCAGGGTCCCCGCCGCGCTTTTCAACCTCAGCATGACTCCCTATCAGCTAAGGATGCCCGCTCCCCTGCTGGGCCAGCACAACGTCCAAATATACGGCGACCGCCTGGGGTACACGGGAGAAGACCTGGTGAGGCTCCGCCAACTGGACGTGATTTAGGGGAATTATATATTTGTGTACCAAAAGCCCAAGGCCGGCGAGATGGGTGGGGACCTCGCCGGCCTTGGATATGACTACGCCCAGGCACGTTAGTTTTGCGGTCTCGCTAACTCTTCAGCATCTCGTATGTAATCAATTGTCTCCCGGATGCGCCGTTCTACGTCTTCCACCGGGTCACATAGACCCCAGTAAAAACAGTCTCCATGTAGGCGGTTCGCCCTTGTATGATAGCGTCCTATTAACGGTTCAATGCGTCTATCCTGTACTACCAAGTCATGTATGGCCTTACTTGTATCCCTAGTCTTTTCCGGTATTTCCCCCGTGCGTGCTAGGGCCAAGGCGTTGGTAGCCAGCACAGTAGCGCACCAACCCTTCTCAGCCGCATCTCGGATGTCCCCAGCGCCCAACCTGTTTAGGGCCTGCTGGTACATACTATGGGCATCCTGAAAGATGCTCTTAGGGTCTGAGGTTAACGTCATCGGAGTCCTTCCTCATATTCCGGCCCGTTTCTTGCTCATATTCCAGACCTGTTTCGGCTTTGCCAGTAGCGCAAATCTGCAACGATTTCCGGGTCAGCGTCTATCTTAAGGGGCATTGGATACCTGGTCGGGCGGCCCCTGAGCTTTTTCCCTTATGCCATAGCCCACTACTTCAATCTGTGATGGCGGGACGAGACCATACTATCATAGGGCCAATACTACTGTCACCTTCTTGACACCTATCTGATACACCTTTATATTCTATATGGCATAGTAGTAATCTGTTAAGCCATAATTGCCGTAAAACTCTACTGATAGGGGGTTTTATGTCCACTTATCGGCATATATGGTTGGCTGCTGTGACAGTAGTCCATAATCACTCCATAGGCCCATGTGAGAACGAGACCCTTTGGTACACAGGTATATAATGTCCTAACTTAGCTGTATGGAAGGCTCTCACCGATGAAGAAGCTCCCCCTTGAAGGCATCCGCATTCTGGACTCCGGCTACGTGTTCGCATTGCCCTACGCCGGCGGCCTCATGGCGGACATGGGGGCAGAGGTGATCAAGGTGGAAGGCCCAGGGTGGACGGACGACACACGCAATGGGGGATTCTCCGCTTCCTTCCCGGAAAATGAAGTCGCCGGGGACTGGTGGGACCGATCATCTACATATAACTTGCTCAACCGGGGCAAGTCCTCCATCACCCTGGACCTGACCAACCCCAGGGCCAGGGACATCTTTCGAGACCTGGTGCGGGTCAGTGACGTGGTGATGGAGAGCTATACCCCAAGGGTAATGAAGGGTTGGGGACTGGACTACCAGGCCCTCGTCAAGGTCAAGCCCGACATTGTCATGGTCTCAAACACCGGGTACGGGCACGGCGGCGGCCCCTACTCCGGCTACCCGGCCCAGGCTACCACCCAAGAAGCGACCCACGGCCACTGCTGGATAACCGGCTACCCCGACGGCCCTCCCTCAAGAGCGGGCATGGCCTTCGTGGACTTTCCATCGGCGTGGGCTGCCCTCTTCGCCGTCGGTATGGCCCTGCGACACCGGAACCGCACCGGGCAAGGCCAGTGGATAGACCTGGCTATGTACCAGACGGGGGCCATGCTCATCTCCGAGTACCTCATGGACTACATGGCCAATGGCCGGTTGGGTGGGAGAAAGGGAAACCGGCACCCCTTCAGAGCGCCCCAGGGCTGCTATAGAGCTGAGGGAGTGGACCAGTGGATTGCCATATCCGTAGGCTCCGATGAGCAGTGGCAGGCTCTTTGCAGCCTTATGGGGCAGCCCCACCTGGCCCATGACCCCCGGTTCGCGGACACCCTGTCACGCATGAAGAACCACGACCGGCTGGACGCCATAATCAACCAGTGGACCGAGAAATATGACAAGTACGGGCTTATGGACATCCTCCAGTCAGCCGGCATCCCGGCAGGGCCGGTCTTCACCAACAGGGACACCCACACAGACCCCCACTTCAAGGCCAGGGGATTCCTCGAATATGTTGAATACCCCCAGGAGAGGGGCATAGGCACCAGACGGTTTATAGGAAGACCCTACAAATTCTCCAAGACACCCCTGAAGATTCAAGGGCCGGCCCCGGCGCTGGGGCAGCACAATGAGAGCGTCCTCAAAGACCTCCTGGGCGTGGATGAGAAGGAGTACCTGGAGATGGAATCAACGGGCATGATCGGGACGGTCCCCACGGAGGGCGAGCCTGTGATTCCCGACCCTATCGCCGAGCAGCTTCAAAGGGGCCGCCTGGCTGCATGGGACCCGGACTACAAATAGACCCCGGTATGTCCCTTCCTATTCTTTCAAGCTATGGTGTACAATAGGTGCATCGGAATTTGTGGCAACGAGACAGGCTGCGCGGAGGTGATATGGCTACACAATTCCCCCCTCTTCAACCGCCGGATGAGTACAAGCCTGAGGAGTTTTACGAAGAGACATCCCAGGAGGGCTCAGTCAACTTTTATGCTGACTCGCTGCATGTCTTCAGTGGCTTGTACAGCAGCGTCCTTTTCTTCGGCGAGCTTCAAGAGGACAGGGAGCCTATTCTGAGGGCAAAGATCAAGGTCAGCCCGCAGATGCTAAAGGCCCTCTGTCTTCTGGCGAGAAAGCACGTCCGCGAGTATGAAAATTCCGTAGGGCCTATAGCATTGCCCCGGCAGGTGCTGGATGCCTGGGAAATTGGGGATGAAAAATTATGACATCCGAAAGAGAGATGGAGCCACTGGTTACGTCCGCTTCTCCCGAGGGATGGGCTTGGAACAGGCTTGACGCCAGCAGGCCCCGCCGAGCTATAGAGCACATATCCCATACCGAAGTGACCCCGGTACACGTGGATGTGCTTGGAGCCGAGGATTCCCTCCCCGACTCCAAGTGGACCATGGCGATGAATGTCCCAATTATCGTGATGGACAGCCTGGATGCTTACTGGGCTATAGAGCGGGTGCTTAACAAGCTGAGTGGGTTTTCCAAGACCCCCGAGTTGGCAAAGGGGGACCTGCTGGACAAGATGGGGTCACATTTTAACCTGCTAAACAGGCTGGAATCCCCCAAAATGGCGCCTATGCTCAGGCTGGAGTTGGAGTTTCTAAGGGCGGTCATGAGACCCCGGTAATAAGAGCCTATCCGATAAGCAGGTAGGACAGTTCCCGTCATTCCCGCGAAAGCGGGAATCCACTATCCGATACACTGGACTCCTGCTTTCGCAGAGCCTGCCCCTGCGAAAGCAGGGGAGTGACGATGGGGTGTTTTCGGATAGGCTCTAAGCCCCCCGTTATGAGACCCCCGGCGTGAGAATCAATGAGGCCCCGGACCGATAACGGCCGGAGCCTCAAGTATTGTTTACACCAAGCTATTCGCAGCCCCAGCCGATGGGCAGGGGCGCAAAACCCTGCTTATACGCCGTTCTCAGCTTCGAGTCGGGCGTATTCCTTCCCCAGCAAGACGCCGGAGTCAGCCTCTACCTCGGCAAACCACTTCAACAGGGAGCGGGTCAGCTGGTCCACGCTCTCATCGGCGATGGCCGCGTCAATCTTCTGGCCCCTGCTTGGGCCCTGCGCCGCCGCGCGCTGCCGCTTCTGCCTGGCCTGGCTGTACTTCAGCTTCTCGATGTCGGGGATGTCGGAGCAGTTGACCAGCAGGCGCTCGTGGTAGCCGGGGTCGTCGTTGTCCTCCCAGGTGCAATTCAGCTCCTCAACGCGGCGCCTGAAGATATCGTAGTGGCTGGTCTCACGCTTGGCAACAAAATCGAGGCAGGCTTTCAGGCTGGAGTCCTGGGTCTTGTCGGCCCAAGCCTTCAGGACAACTCCTGCTCGCCTCTCACCGGAAACGATCTCGTTGAGCAGGTCCATGTAGTGGGGACTGGTCTGCTGGCTGGTCATTATAACCCTCCTTTTCCAAATCCAATGCCTCTACGGGCCTTGATGGGAAGATTATACACTCGCAAGCCCTCGCTGGCAATTCCTTCTCCGTACTCACTCCGTACTCACTGTTATTACGATGAAAATCTACCTCCTCCCCCCTTGCGGGGGAGGATTGAGGTGGGGGGTATCACACCTGTAGTGGGTGGAGTCGTCACCCGCAGTGGGCAGTAGGCAATGGTATCACCCCCATCCTAACCTTCCCCCATCGAAGGGGGAAGGGACTACTGACATACCTAACCCCCACCACCCCTCTGGATTCCGGCCTGCAACCGGATGACGGTGAGCACCGGAAGCCAGGCCCTACCCTAATCTTCCCCGTCCTGCTAGAATCTGCCTAGAATCTGAAGACCCTGATAAAAGCCCGGACCAGGGCATTAGGAGGCGGGACTTGGATAGCAGGGACGGTTTCGAGGAGTTGACAGAGCTTTCCTGCGGAAGAACTTATGGCTTGTCGCTGGCGCAGGAGAGAAGCCCTTTTGCACTGCCCGGGGACGAGGCCCACTGGCCCAGGGACCGGGTATGCGATGTCAAACATATAAAGCTCGACCTTGACCTTGATATAGAGACCAAAAGCATCTCCGGCACCGCCACCCACACCCTCACCCCCATTAACGACGGCCTTACCTCTATAGAGTTCGACGCTGCGGAGCTTCTGATAAAGTCGGTCAAGAACGGAGACGGCAAGTCCCTCAATTACAGCCACGAAGACGGCAAACTTCGCATAGGGCTGGCCTCACCCCTCAGCCCGGCGGAAGAGACCACCATCGTCATCGAGTACGGGGCCACACCCCGCCGGGGCCTCTACTTCAACACCCCAGACGACGCCTACCCCGACAAGCTGAGTCAGGTATGGACCCAGAGCCAGGACGAGGACGCTCGCCACTGGTTTCCCTGCTACGACTACCCCAACCAGCGCTTCACCAGTGAGATTATCGTGACCGTCCCCAGGGAGTGGAACACCGTGTCCAACGGCGCCCTGGTATCCGTGACAGAGAAGGGCTTGGCAAAGACCTATCACTGGTCCCTGGACAAGCCTCACCCCACATATCTGATGTCCCTGGTCGCCGGGGAGTACACCGAGGTCCGCGATGATTGGAACGGTATTCCTATCCTGTATTACTCGCCCCCTGGACGTGAGGAGGACACCCGCCGCGCCTTCGGCAAGACTCCCAAGATGGTGCAGTTCTTCCAGGAGAAGATTGGCGTCCCCTACCCCTGGAACAAGTATTCCCAGGTAACGGTGGGAGACTTCATCTTTGGCGGCATGGAGAACACCACAGCTACCACCATGACCGACTCCCTGCTCCATGATGAACGGGCGCACCTGGACTACTCGGCAGACGGGATTGTCGCCCACGAGTTGGCCCACCAGTGGTGGGGAGACCTGCTGACCTGCCGGGACTGGTCTCACGGGTGGCTGAACGAGGGTTTCGCCACCTACTCGGACCTGCTCTTCAAGGAGCACGACCTAGGAGTTGAAGAGTTCCGGTACGGTATCTACCAGGACGCCAACTCCTACCTTCAAGAGGACTCCGGGCGCTACCGCCGTCCCATAGTCCACAACGTTTATAACGAGCCGGCGGACCTTTTCGACAGGCACCTTTATGAGAAGGGCGCTCTTGTCCTCCACATGCTCCGGTGCCTGCTGGGTGACGACCTCTTCTGGAAGGCCCTACGCCACTACTGCGTGAAGCATCAGGGGCAGAACGTCATAACCCAGGACCTTCAGCGGGCCATTGAGGAGTCCACCGGGAGGAACCTGGACTGGTTCTTCCAGCAGTGGGTCTATAGCGGGGGCCACCCCGATTTCAAGGCAACGTATAGCTGGGACGAAGACGCCAAGACAGCCCAGCTGTCCATATCCCAGACCCAGGCCACGGACGAGCTTACCCCCCTCTTCCGAATGCCTATTCACGTGGGCTTCGTCACCTCCGAGGGTAGGCAGGCCGTCAAGATAAACGTGGCCCAGAAGGACCAGGCCTTCCACTTCCCCCTGGGGGAAAAGCCCCTGATGGTGCAGTTTGACCCAGGCTTCCAGTGCCTCAAGACCCTGGACTTCACCCGGCCCAAGGAGATGATGCTTTACCAGCTAAAGCACGATGATGATGTCCTTGGCCGCATAAACGCAGCCCAAGGGCTGGCCAAGCTGGGCAGCCCCGACTGCATCGAGGCCCTGAAGGATGCGGTCCTCAACGACCCCTTCTGGGGAGTCCAGGCAGAGGCGGCCAGGGCGCTGGGCGCTATCAAGTCGGAAGCAGCCATGAACGCCCTGGTCCAGTGCGCCGGGGTTGCCAGTCCCAAGGCCAGGCGCGCCGTAGTGGCGGCTCTGGGAGAGTTCAAGGAACCGGCCGCCTTCAATGCCCTCCTTCCCTTCCTGGAGCACGACGAAAGCTATTACGTGGAGGCGGAGGCTGCCAGGGCCATCGCGCGGACAAAGCAGGAAGGCGCCTTTGAGAATGTCGCAGGAGCGTTGGGCAGGCCATCCCACAACGAAATAATCACCGTCATGGCGCTCAACGGGCTGGGAGAGCTGAATGACGAACGGGCCATTCCCCTGGCCGAAGAGTGGGCGGCCTATGGCAAGCCTTCCAGGGCCAGGGAAGCCGCCCTGCAATGCCTGGGCAAGCTGGGGGAGGGCAAGAGCTATATCGTAGAGACTCTTATCGGCTACCTTGACGACCCCTGGCTGAGGGCAAGGACCAGCGCCGTCAGCGCCCTCCAGGAAATCAAGGACGAAAAGGCCATCCCCGCCCTCTCACTGCAAGTCTCCAGAGAACTGGACGGCAGGGTGGTACGGCGCTGCCGTGAAGCCATATCCGCCATCGGGCGGGGCAAAGACCGGAGCGACGACGTGAAGAAGCTCAGGGATGAGTTGGAGAAGATGCAAGAGGAGAACCGCAAGCTAAGAGACCGGCTGGACAAGCTGGAGGCCCGGTGAGGCCCTTGCGAGGGTAGCCGCCCGGCAGCGCAGCCTACGGCCATCGCCACTCGAAGGGGGCGTAGTGGCCGTTCTTCCCGGAGTTGTCCCACACCATGCCGTGGTCGTTATATGTACTGTGTGTACCCTTGGCCAGGGCAAGGGACGTGTTGACGGGGTGGGCGGTATTCTCCAGGCGGATAGGCTCCGTCTGCCTCCTGCTGGCAGTGACCCCCTCTATGTTGAAGTCCATTATTCCGGTTATAGACACGCTGCGGGAGCGCCCTTCCGCGCTGTACGCGATGGGGACGTAGCTGATTCCCAGGAAGTTGCTGGTAAGAGCCATCCACCGCTCGGCGGGACCTCCCACTTCACCGGATAGGATACGGGCCAGGGCTTCCCTCTGCTGAGCGTCCGCCCTCTCGTCAACGTAGGCGGCTACAGTCCAGTTGCCCTCGCTCATTACCCCAGGGGTATAAGCCACCACCACGAAGTTAAGCCCTGGGAGAGCAACCCCGTTGAATTCGCCCTCCTGGATATGAAAAGCGAAGCCCACGTCGCAGTGGCCCTGGGTTGGAGCGGCGGATGCCCCGCCTATCACGCAAGGGCACAGGTAGTCGCAATTGCAGTTCTCGAAGTAGTCTCCCTTCAAGCGCCACTGAGATGTGGTCATGTCGGTTCTCCTTTTAGCCTAATACTCGTGGAACATCTGCTGAATCTTGTCCCGGTCTTGGGTGACGGTAAGGGCCAGCATCAAAAGGATACGCGCCTTCTGGGGCAGGAGATTGTCGCAGACCATGAAGCCCAACTCCTCCTTGCGCGGGGTGCTGACCACCCGCCCCGCCGTTGACCGGGAAGCCAGCACCACTGGGATGCCGTCTCCCACAGCCCGCGCGCCAGCTTCCATGACCGCCGGGGGGAAGGTGCCGCCCCCAAACCCTGCCAGCACCAGCCCGTCGGAGCGGTTTTGCCTCACCGCATCCACCAGCAGGCCGTCCGCTCCCGCATAAGCATAGACTATGTCCACGCGGGGCAGGGCATCTACCCCGGCCACGTCGAAGGGGGTATCCTCTGTGTGCTTACGGGTTGGGGCGCGATAGAACACCACCCTTCCATCGGAGTCGGAGTACCCAAGAAATCCCAGTTCGTTGGGCCTGAAGGTCTCCACTCGGAAGGTATTGGCCTTAGAAACGTCCCTTGCGCTGTGAATCTCGTTGTTCAATACCGTGAGGACTCCCTTGCCGCCGGCATCAGGGCAGGCAGCGATACGCACCGCGTCTAGGAGGTTAACGTCAGCATCGGTGCCCAGTGCTGTGGGAGGGCGCATAGCCCCGGTAACTACCACAGGCTTTGAGGACTTGACAGTGAGATGAAGGAAGTAGGCCGTCTCCTCCAGGGTAGCCGTTCCGTGAGTCACCACCACGCCGGACACGCCGGCGTCTTCGCTGAAGATTTGGTTTATGCGCCGGGCCATGTTCAGCCAGTCCGGGGGGCCTATCGCCGTGCTGCCCACGCTGGTCAAGTCTTCCCCCTGGACCTGGGCGATGTCCTCGGCCTCCGGGATGCGGGCCAGGGATTCCTGGATGGTAAGATGGTCGCCAAGCTCAGGGTACAGGATGTAGTCCAGGCGGTGGGGTCCCACCCCTGCAATGCTCCCGCCGGTTGCGATGATTCTAACCCTGGGAAGTTCCGTTCTCGATGAAAGGGCCATGTCGCGCAGCCTCCGTGACGCTCCCTTCACTCCCCACACCACCCACATCGCTCACTTTATTTCTGAATACTCCCTATAAGCTACCTCGGCCTCGCCATCACCTCGGCAGTAGCCCTGCACAGGAACACGTTTGCTTCGTTGGCCGTTTCTATCAGCTTTGAGAAGATACGTCGGATGCGGTCCATCTCGCCCTGGGACAAAAGGCCCCCTTCCCCTGACTCATCAAGGGCATCTGCCAGAACCGGGGTGTGATTCCTTGACGCCTCTTCCAGGTATAGCAAGAGGGCGCGCTGGGCATCGTAGGACAGAAAGGTTATACGCTGACGCCCGTCGGCAGCTGCCTCGGCCCTTACTCTCACAGCCAGGGGGTCCGCCGTGAAATCGGGTCCCGGCAAAATACCTCTCTTCCCGTCCCAATGGCCGAAGTCCGACGACCTCAAGGCCACCAGCTCGGAAATGTCCAGGTTGGTGGAAAGGAGGGCCAGCAGGCTGAAGCGTACATGGGGGGCCATCTGTGAGAACCTGAGGGGGGTTGTATCCCATTCCATATTCTCGGCCATCTTTTCGGCCATGCCCACTTGTAGGGGCCTATGGTCCACGCTCACCCCGTTAGCCCGCAGCCACAGCTTCGGCCCCAGGCATATCCCGGCAGTGGCTGCGGGGGTATAGCCCTTCCGGCGCAGCAAGTCCCAGAACCGGGCAAGCTGGTCTTCCGGGTCTGCCCGGCCCATTTTATACGCGATTATGTGCCCGTCGGGGTCTGGGATGCCCATTGTGTCTAGGAACCTCTGGAGGCCCTGGACGGCCCAGCGAATTCGGAACTGCCGGCCCTCATATCCAATAACCTGGGTCGCCATATCCAACCGCCGGGCCAGCCTTCTCACCGATGCGCAGTCCTCCGAGGCCGACCCCTCCGGGTCTCCCAGAGTGATGCTCCCTTCACTCCCCACCCCTGGCCCACCGCTCACTCTACTCGATACCTGATATGAGAGGGGCGAGTCCAGGGAAGCCACCTCGTACTCCCCCTGCCCAGGCAGGTTGACGGCCTTCTCCGAGTTGAGGGACGAGGACGCGCCCACTCCATTCACCCGGTGGTTGATTAGCCCCGAAGAGTAGTGCCTAAGCAAGTCCACCTCCACCCCTTCCACGCCGGGGAGTCGGGCAACCTCGCTCTTGATGTCCTCGGCAATTGCGGTGGCGAACTCTGCGGGACAAAAGGGCGTGGTCAGATGGAACCGCACCGTGACATGCCCACCGGCGATGTCTATCTCGTCCAGCATGTTCAGGGCGAGGATGGACACGCGCACTTCCGGGTCTTTGACGCGCTCCAAGGCTGCCATCACGTCCTCATGTGTAGGGGCCTCGCGGGTGGGGACTTGGCGCTGGTCCATGTCAGTCTGCTCCTAACGTCATCTGAAGTTGCCTAGGTCGTATCGACATTTGAGATATAAAGCGGTCCCACAATCCTATTTCGTCATTGTGGCCCAGGCCGGAATCCAGGCTCCTTGGGAAACCGACTTGACGGGCAGCCTCCCCACCGTCATTCCGGCGTAGGCCGGAATCCAGGGGCGGGGGTGGGTGACTCGCAACGACCGCCTACGTCGTGGGACCCTGGATTCCCGCTTTCGCGGGAATGACGGTGCTGGTTGCCGGCTATTTTCATAATAATGACGGGGAAACGTCAACCGAGCCTAGACAACGGCTGCTTTCCGCATGGATAACGGATCACCCTCAAGCTCTTTGACCTTGGCTGCCACGTCTATATCATACAGCTTCGCCAGGTTCTCCCCCAGAATCTTCCGCCTGGCCTCGGGGGTGAAGTCCACCCCGTATTCGGCCTTCAGGTCTTCGGGCATCTGGAAGTCCCATAGGCCGTCCAGCTGCCACTGGGGATACCAGATGGGGAAGTCGGTGGAATAGAGTATGCGGTCCTCACCGGCCCAGAATAGCAGGTTCGCCATAATCTCAGCGAAGTAGCGGGGACGCTTGCCCACAAAGGCCAGGGCCACCGCCATAGAAGCGTAAACGTTGGGGGCCTTCCCAGCGATCCAGCAGAAGTCCTCCAGGCGGGGAAGGCCAACATGGTCAACGATAAAATTAAGCTCCGGGTACAGGGCTGCCGGCTCGTCCACGTCTCGCACATCGAAGCCGTCCATGGAGAGGGGCTGCACGCCAGGCCCCTTGTGAAAGTGCATGTTCTTCACACCCAGGGCTATAGCCTTCTCAAAGAAGGGATAGACTGTGGGGTCGTTGGCCTTCCAGCCCTTGGAGGCTCCCTTCCACTCCGCCGTGTACCACTTGAACCCTCTTACGTCCAACTCTTTGACCTGGCGCTCCATCTCCTCCAAGGCAGAAGGCCCGTCCCTTGGGTCAACGGCTCCCAGGGCTATGAGGCGATTGGGATACTTGTCCCTCACCTCTGCATGGCGGTCTGCGGTATGGAACCCGTTGATGAAGAACTCCTTGAGCACCGTGGTGTTGAGCAAGGCCATGTCGGCATCGCTTTTGATGAACAGGTTATCTATGTACCAGTCCACGTCTATCTTGCGGAAGGTGGACTCGTAGTCCATCTTCCACTTCTCGTTCGGGGTGAGTACCTGGTGATAGCCGTAGAAACATTCGATCCAGGTGTCGCCCCACCGGTTTCTCACGTTTTCCTTGCTGGCATCCCACACGTGGGTGTGCCCATCGAAGATGAAGATACCATCGCGCATCAGGTATCCCTCCTGTGTTTTCTTGGCCTATATTAACATGAAAATAGGCAGCGCCCAACCCGTCGTTACTCTGAAAATAGGGGTTTCAGGTCGCTAACCACACCCTTCAGGGTGTGACATCCACCCCGCCGTCATTGTCATTCCGAGGGAGCGGCCTGTCGCAATGTCATTCCGAGCGAGCGGAGCGAGTCGAGGAATCTAAGGTCCTGGACTCCGACATTGCGGGGAATCCACACCCCCACCCCTGGATTCCGGCCTACGCCGGAATGACGGTTATGCAAAGGTCTCCATCCAAGGGGGAAGCACTACTTGGGCCGGCGGTGCCCATCTGAAAGGGTTCCCACCAGAAGACGCCCCCCATACCCCCCATCGTGGACAGGGTAGTTGACCTGCTCCACTTGGAAGCCCGCATCCCACATCAGTCTTAGCCACGTTTCCAGGGGAAACAGCCCGGTTATATGGAGGTCCTGCTCCACCAGCAAGCTGCCCCTCTCCCGCAGGATATAGAAGAATATGGACTCGATAGTGGTATCAGCAGGGTCGGGGTCGCTTATATATTCGATCATTGTAAGCTCCATATCGTCCCTGCTCCTGGTCCAGTGCAGCACCGAAGGCCCCTTGAAGGACTCAGCAAACCAGTCCGGGGCGACAATGAGCATTCCGCCCGGCTCCAGGTGGGCCCGGGCTGTGCCAAAGGCATCCCCGAGGTCGCCCTCGGTGAGCATGTAAGAGATGGCGTCGTGGATGAGCACGGCCTTGAAGGTCTGCCCCAGGCGGATGCTGCGCATATCCCCCAGGTGGTGCTTAACTCCGGGGTTCAGCTTCCTCGAGAGGGACAGCATCTTCTCCGAGATGTCCACAGCCGTAGCGTCGAAGTCCCCGGTCAAGTGGGACAGGTTGTGCCCTCCGCCAACCCCCAGTTCAAGAATCCTGTGCCGACCGGGTACCAGCTTTGCCCTGAGCGCCCTGCGCCAGTACCGGGCTTCCTCGGCGTAGTCCTCCGGGGGACTGACCAGGGGCCACAGATGGGCCAACTCATCATACAGCCTGTTCTGCTTCAACGGACCCACCTATCATCTGTTGTAAGCAATTAAGGTATTCGCAAACTCAAGCCCAGTCGTTTAATAGATGTTTCGGGATTATTATTATGTGAGCGTCTTACATCCACCACTGCGCCGAACTTAGTAAAGATTCTTTTGAATCGCTCATATTGCGGTCCCCAATACACAATTGCGCACGACATTGGAGCGCCCTTGCCACCACTCTTGCCATCTACCAGGAATTTGAGTCGAGTATCATATAAGAACGCTATCCCTGTGGCTGCCCCCCACACATACAGCTTCCAATGCTTGGTGTTTGTTGCAACAGGGACTAAGGCCAGGACTTGCGCTCCGCGCTCTGAATGAGCTTCGGCACACTTGCGGAGCCAGTCACGAATAGTTGTACCCCGTACTCGGTCTGCGCCGTATGGTGGGTTAACAAATATCGTCGCATAGTTCCATGAAGCGGCTAGTCCATCGGTTTCAGGTAACCTGAATTCCGTAGTCGCTCCAACGATTGAATGCTCGCTGGAGCACGGGTCTAGGGCAATAGTCCCTCCAAAGAAATGGCGAATAGCGTCAACGTATTTCCTGGGAGTACCCCAGTGCTGACTTAGAAACGATGTATTATGTCGTCCTGCGGTCATATACTTGCTCACTCATTGGAACGGTTGTTAAGGTCAATTCAACCGGATGCTTGGCGCCAACTGTATGAAGCTAGAACTCTACCTAAAAAAGGGATCTGAGTTCTCAGAGATGGAAGTGGATTGACCAGTATTTACAGTGGGCTTCTTTCACAACAAACTAGGATGAATTATAATCGGATTTCCTCCTTACGGACAAGGTTGGGTCACCCATATCTATGGTACAGTCCTAAAAAGGAAACCCTGCCCTATGGCTATCCAAAGGGAGAAAGGGAGGATGCAAAGATGCAGAACGAGCCCACTGCTTTGAGAGTAGAGGACCCGGGAGTGCGGGACCTCTTCACCCAGGCATCCCGCTTCCAGTCGTGGCTGGACGTGGAGGCGGCACTGGCCCAGGCCCAAGCCCAGCTGAGGATAGTCCCCCAGAGCGCAGCAGATGAGATTACCCGCAAGGCCAAGCTCTCCTACCTGGATATGGCAGCCATCACTGAAGGACTGGCCCGGACCGGCCATCCCCTGGTGCCTGTCATCTGGGAGCTTTCCCGGGTATGCGAAGGAGACGCCGGAGGGTATGTCCACTGGGGGGCCACAACCCAGAACATCACCCAAACGGGCCGGCTGCTTGTCCTTCGCCGGGTCCACCGGATATTCCTCAATCAGATGGCTTCTCTCCTGAATGCCCTGGCGAATCTGGCCGACGAGACCAAGGGATACCTTATTGCAGGAAGGACTCACGGCCAGCACGCCGTTCCCGCTACCTTTGGCTTCAAGGTGGCCGTGTGGATAGATGAGCTATGCCGCCACGTGGAGCGGCTGCGGGGCTGTGAAGATAGGGTCTTCGTAGCTATGCTGGGAGGCGCGGCGGGCACCGTCGCCTCTCTTAGTAGGACCGGAAATGGGACGGGGCTGGCTACCCAGGACAAGATGGCGGAACTGCTGGGCATGGGGTCCATGAGTGTGCCGGCCCGCACCATCGGCGACCACCTGGCTGAGTATGTCCTTCTGCTGGGAATGTTGGCGGCTACGTGCAGCAAGATGGGACGTGAGGTCTATACCCTGATGAAGCAGGAGTTTGGGGAGGTGGAAGAGCCGGTCCCGGAGGGCACTGTGGGCAGCAGCACCATGCCCCAGAAGCGTAACCCGAAGCTGAGCCAGGATATTGTGGCCGGGGCCGCCCAGGTGCGCGCCCTGGCGCCCCTGGCCCTCGAGGCTATGCAGACGGAGCACGAGGCCGACCGTACCACCAGCATAATGATGGAGCGGGCGGTGTCCGACGCCAGCATCCTCATAGGCGACATCCTCCAGAGGCTGATCGTGGTGTTCACGGGGATGAGGGTGTTCCCAGAGCGGATGCGGCAGAACCTGGACCTTTCCGGCGGACTCATCATGGCCGAAAATCTCATGCTGGACCTAGGCCGGCACATTGGCCGCCAGGAAGCCCACGAGGTGGTGTACGATGCCGCCCAGGGGTCTGTGATCCAGGACCGCCCCTTCCGGGATATGCTGGCGGAGTCCCAAGAAATGAATACCCGCCTCACCCCTGAGCAGGTGGAGAAGCTGCTGGACCCCGGCGAGTATGCCGGCATGTGCGGCGAGTTTGCCGAGCAGGGAGCGAAACGGGCACGGGAGGTGGCCGGCGCCATATCCATCAATGCCACATCTGAGTAAAACCGTCATTCGGTTGCAGGCCGGAATCCAGTTGGGGAGGCTGGGCATGTAAGTAGTCCTTTCCCCCTTCGACAGCGGAAGGTTAGGATGGGGGTGATACCATCGCATACTGCCTGCTGCGGGTGACGACTCCGCCCACTACAGGTTCGTCATTCCGGCGTAGGCCGGAATCCAGGGGCGGGGGTGTGGGTGACTTCGCAGCGACTCCGACATTGCGGGACCCTGGATTCCAGCTTTCGCGGGAATGACAGAATGGATGTTGCCTGTCTTTACGGTGTTGGTTGCTGGCTATTTTCATGGTGATTACCCATGCCCCTTGCGGGCCACGTATGGGGATGAAAATGTGGGGCGACCTCCCCCACCGTCACTCCCGCGAAAGCGGGAGTCCACCGCCCCGCCCCTGGATTCCGGCCTGCGCCGGAATGACGGTGGGTGGAGTATGCCGCACCCTTCAGGGTGCGGTGGGGGAACCTGACGCTGCCTATTTTCACGATAATTACGGGTTGGGCGCCGCGCCAAGTCTGCAAGGACGCTCCGGCCATACTAGGAAGCAGTGGGAACGCCGGCGCGGGCCTCTGACGCTCCCCGGTCCCGGGCTGCCTTCTTGACCTTCACCCTGAGGGAGGTCAGCCCCCGGAGTACCACAAAGTCCCTGAACCTGGGCTTCCCGACGGGCTTGATGTCGGAATACCGCTCCAGCAGCTTGCGGAGGACTATCTGCCCTTCTGCCCTTGCCAGGGGAGCGCCCAGGCAATGATGAATGCCTCGCCCGAAGGAGATGTGGCTCGTGCCGTCGCGGTCCAGGACCACCCTGTCCGGGTCCGGGAAGGCGTCCGGGTCCCTATTGGCGGCGCCAATCAGGAGGAGAAGGGTGTCGCCCTTGCTTAGCTGCTTGCCGCCAAAGGCCATGTCCTCCAGCGCCTTGCGGCTGTCCATCTGCACGGGGCTGTCGAAGCGCAGCAGTTCCTCCACCGCCGCACCTATCAGGTCGGGGTTGGCCCGCAGCCGCTCCATCTGGCCGGGATGGCGGAGCAGGGCGAGGAGGCCGTTGCCTATCAGGTTCCTGGTGGTCTCGTTTCCGGCAACCAGCAGCAAGACCAGGGTAGCCAGCATCTCCTCCCGGGAGAGCTTGTCGCCCTCATCCTCGGCGGCGTTCAGAGCACTAATCAGGTCGTTCTTTGGCTCTCTCCGGCGCTCCTCTATGATAGCGCCGAAGTATTCCCACAACTCATCCCTGGACTTCAGCACCCGCATCCGCTCTTGTTCGGTCCTGCCAATCTCCACGGTGAGGGCGATGTCATCAGACCACGCCTTGAACTTTTCCCGGTCTTCGGTTGGGACTCCCAGCATTTCGGCGATGACGATTACCGGCAGGGGGTGGGCCAGCGCCTCGATAACCTCGAAGCTCTCAGCATCCCCAACCTCGTCCAGCAATTCATCTACCGTCTGCTCGATGTGCGTCCGCATAGCCTCGATGGACCGGGGGGTGAACGCCTTGCTGACCAGGGAGCGGAGCCGGGTATGGTCCGGCGGGTCCAGGTAGAGCATACTGCGGACCTCCCCGTCGGGCGGCGCTACCGGGCGGCCCTCGTCGTCCACGTCGTTTTTCCCGAAGCGCTTGTGGTCCCGGAGAACGGCGTCAACGTCGGAATACCTTGAGACCACCCAGCCGCCAATCAGCTTGCTTCGATGCACCGGGTCCTTCTCCCGCAGCCTGCGATAAGTGGGGTAGGGGTCTTTGTGCATCTTTCCTGCGATGGGGTTGAAAGCAACCCTTGTCTCCAGCCACTCGCTGACCAGGAACTTGCGTATGAATATATACCTGAATACCCTTCTCAGGACTCGTTTCACCCATTACCTCCTCACAGACAGGTCACTCTATTACCATCTTAGGGGCTTTTCGCGGCGGTGTCCAGCATCCTAAAACGGGACGCTGCCTGTGAGCACACACCCGTTGCACTTGTGTTACATAGGGGATAGACTGGAGCCATTCTTGAGGGAAGGAGAATGAGGATATGGAGGTCCCCAGGCCCTTTGGCATCGGGAGAAGTGAGCCTTTCAGGGTGCAAGGTTGGCATATCGCGCTGGTTAGCCTGCTGATTGTAATCATCTTGGGGGTAATATCGTTGCAGGTATGGGGAGACAATATGTCCTTCCCAAAGGTGATTGAGCAGGTTAACGTTGTAGATGGAGAGGTAATAAAGAAGAAGGTATATGTCGGGAAACCCATGGCTGACGCGATTGACCATGCTACCGAATGGGTAACAACGGCCGGGGACTTCGTCTTCGACATAATCACCTACGTAATCAAAAATGTGCTGCTTTGGATAGAGAACGCTCTGCTATGGGTCCCCTGGCCGGCGCTCATCCTTGGAATAGCCTTCCTTGCGTGGCGCATGGCCGGTGTTATGGTGGCCCTTTTCAGCGCCCTTGGCCTGTTGGCCATCGGCTTTGTGGGCCTGTGGGAAAGCGCCATGGAAACTCTGGCTTTGATGCTGACTGCGGTACTGATTTCTGTGGCTTTGGCGATACCTATAGGCGTCCTGGCAGCCCGCAGCGACAAGGTGGATGCCCTGATACGTCCAATCCTTGACGTAATGCAGACCATGCCCAGCTTCGTGTACCTGGTGCCAGCCGTATTCTTATTCGGCCTGGGCAATGTGCCTGGCGTGATGGCTACCATTATCTATGCCCTGCCGCCGGCCATCAGGCTGACCAACCTGGGTATCCGGCAGGTATCCCCCGAGACTATAGAGGCGGCCAGGGCCTTCGGGGCAACCCCTTTGCAGCTGCTTACGAAGGTGCAGATACCCCTGTCCCTGCCCACAATTATGGCCGGCATTAACCAGACCACCATGTTGGCCCTGTCAATGGTGGTGGTGGCTGCCCTGGTGGCTGCCGGAGGTCTGGGCGAAGACGTGATGAGGGCCATCGGGGGTCTGAGGGTGGGAGATGCATTTCTCGCCGGAATGAGCATAGTAGTCCTGGCTATTATCATTGACCGGATTACCCAGGGTTTCACCAGAGCACGAGAGAGGACTACCCAGGAGTAACAGGACCGGTTACATGAAACATCCCAAGGCCCGTCACTACTATGAAAATAGCAGCGCCCAACCCGTCATTCCGGCGTAGGCCGGAATCCAGAGGGGGGTGTGGGTGACTTCGCAGAGGTTCCGACGTTGCGAAGTCTTGGATTCCCGCCTTCGCGGGAATGACAGAATAAAGGGCGGGAATGACGGCGCCGACAGGTAGGGAGACAAAGAAGGGGTCCCCGATCAGACCGGGGACCCCTTTATTGTTGGTATTCTGTGCTCCCCATTGCTACTCAGGCAACGCAGCCTTTACATTCGCGGCTACGTCGGAGGGCACCCACTTGGTCCAGGAACCTTCATGGTTCTTGAGGAACCAGATGGCTGTCTCCTCGAAGGTGGCCTCGGCCTCTGCCTTGTAGGAGTTGGCAGCTACATCCACCTCGGCGCTGAAGTCCCACCTTCGCAGGAACTCAATTATCTCAGGGGCGCGCACCAGGGTTGGATGGACTGCTATCCTGATGGAAGCAATACCATAAGCGCACCCGGCTATGGGCTCTTGCCCCACACCGCAGGCGGGCTCTTCAAGCAGGGTCAGGTCCAACTCTGCCGCGGGTTTGGAGGGACCCCACAAGTACCCCAGCCAGGCTTCGCCCTTTGCATAAGCGCCCTCAAGGGAGGCGAACAGACCGGCCTGAGAGCCGGGGTCCTTTATCTCCAGGAGGTCACCGAGGCCATAGGCTTCCACTTGGCCTGCGTTCACCTTGGAGCACCCCCAGTTGGATAGGCAGGTCCAATGGACTATCTTGCCACCCTCTTGTTCGAACAGGTCCTTATGGGCTTCGAGGTCCTGTACCGTCACCAGGGTGGGGTTCTGCTCCACCAGATAGGTCGGGACTACAAAGGCGCTCTGCCAGTTGTCGTCCAGGCTCTTACCTACCGGAATGATTGATCCATCGGCCAGAGCAGCGTCCCACAGGTCTTGAATGTTGGGCAGCCACGCTTCCATGAACACGTCTACATCCCCACCAAGTAGGCCCTGCCACAGGGGTATGCTCCCGCCAAATTTGGCGTCCGTGGGGTATCCGTAGCCGTTCTCGACGATGTAACGCGCTATGGCGTTCTGTATCTGGGCGCTGTCCCAGTTCAGGTCGGCGAACACGATGACCTCCTTGGGGCCTTCCATCATCATTACGCCGGCCATCATCGCGTCCTGGACGATCTTCTCGATCTCCTCAGGCGTCAGGGCATCCTCTGTCATTGCGCTGGCCATCATCGCATCCTGGACGATCTTTTGAACGTCCTCGGCAGTCAGGGTTTCCTCTGACATTGCGCCGGCCTCCATTGCAGACTGGACAATCTGCTGGACCTCTTCAGCGGTCAGGGATTCCTGCGCCTCTGCGCTGGCCATCATTGCATCCTGGGCTTCCTGGACAATCTTCTGGACCTCCTCGGCAGTCAAGGAGTCCTGTGGCGCGCTGGCCGCCATAGCGTCCTGCACCGCCTTCTGAACATCCTCAGCGGTTAGCGCATCACCATCAGCACCACCCCCGCAGGCCGAAATTACCAAGACCATTGCCATTGCAAGAAATATGCCCACTATTGGAATGAGATAGGGTTTTCTACCGGGCTTGATCATTTGGTGTCTCCTCCCTAAATCGAATCAGACTTCACGCTTTTGCCCCTGCCGGGGTCATTGACAATATAACATCGGCCCGGTGGACTTCTCCAACGAGCTTGTTCTCGTGGTCCAGTACCGGTATGGGGTCTTGGAACGCCATCAGTATGGGGATTAGCTCCTCTACCGAGGTCTCGATATTACAGGATGGGTTCCCGGTGTTGAGGTAGTCCTGAAGGAATCGCACCTCGGACGTGCCTGATCGAGCAGCCTGCTCATAGGTGATGGTGTCCCGGAACATCCCGTCAGAGTTTACTACAAAGGCCACCTCCCTCTCGCTGGTGCGCATGGCCTGGACAGCCGCCTGGGGGGTCTGGTGGTCCAGCACCACGGCGCCTGGCCCCTTCATAATACTCCGGGCCTTTAGCACCGCTTCCTTGCGCACGTCACGGATGAATTCTCTTACGTAATCGTCCTCGGGCGTCAGGACTATGTCTTCCGGGGTGCCCATCTGGACGAACTCTCCGTCCCGCATGATGGCTATGCGGTCTCCCAGCTTCAACGCCTCGTCCAGGTCGTGGGTGATGAACACCATAGTCTTGTGAAGCTGGGACTGTAGCTTGATCAACTCGTCCTGCATAGTCCGCCGTATCAAGGGGTCCAGGGCGCTGAAAGGCTCATCCAAGAGCATGATCTCCGGGTCCACAGCCAGGGCACGGGCCAACCCCACCCTCTGCTGCATCCCCCCGCTAAGCTCCCTGGGGTAGTTGGTCTCCCAGTCCTTCAGCCCCACCATATCCAGGACATCCTGGGCAAGCCGGATGCGTTCCGACTTGCCCACCCCCTGGATTTCCAGCCCCCACACCACGTTATCTATAACCCGCCTGTGTGGGAAAAGGCCGAAGCGTTGAAAGACCATAGCTACCTTCTGGCGCCTGACCTGCATGAGCTGGGTATCGCTGAAGGGGACTATATCCTCGTCATCTATGAGCACCTGGCCCTGGGTGGGTTCTATCAGGCGTATGAGGCAGCGGACCAGGGTTGACTTGCCGCTCCCCGAAAGGCCCATGACAACGAAGGTTTCCCCCTCGGCCACGTCGAAGCTCACGTCCCTCAGGGCGACCACACAGCCGACTTCCTCTTGGATTTCCGCCCTGGACTTATCCCTCCACTCAGGGGTTGTAACCCGCTGGGGATCGGGGCCAAAGACCTTCCAAAGCCCATTAACACTTATTCTGGTTTTACCATCTTCTTGCATAAAACCTACTGAAAGGGCATATCGGTGGGTGGCGCTCGATGAATATCTCTACCGGCGAGCACAAGGGTGCTACAGCGCCACGCGATACGCCTGCTTACTTTAACCGAATCTTTAGCATAATTCCTCAGGTATGTCAACCTCCGAAGACGCGCTGCCAGGGTCTTTCTGTTCTCAGTGACTCAAACTGTCATTCCCGCGAAAGCGGGAATCCAGGGTCCCGCGACCTGGGAAGTCGTTGCGAAGTCGCCCCCACCCACCCCCCTGGATTCCGGCCTGCGCCGGAATGACGGTTGGGAGGCCCTACCATTTTCATCCGCGTATGTGGACCTGAGTGGCATGGGTGATCATTATAAAAATAGCGAGCAACCAGCACCGTCATTCCCGCGAAAGCGGGAATCCACGGGTGGGGCGGGGGAATGACAGAATTGGAGTCGGGTTGACAATGGGCGAGGGATGATGCCGCACCCTTCAGGGTGCGGTGGGTGGGGAGCTTTAGAGATACTCCCTTTGCAGCCAGTCCTGGCGGAGGGGGTGGGATTCGAACCCACGAACCCGCAAGGGGTTAGCGGTTTTCAAGACCGCCGCCATAGACCGCTCGGCCACCCCTCCGGGATACAGCTTTGCTGGGCACGATTTTGCCCGACGTCGGCTTATGGACACCGATTAGGACTAGATTGTAGCACGCTCAGGGCCGGTGGGTATAGACAACCTGCAAGGGAAGGCCAGGCATGTAGAAAGCCCCAGAGGGGATTCGAACCCGCTAACCTACCGATTACAAATCGGTTGCGCTACCATTGCGCCACTGGGGCAAGCTGAAGGATTGAGGGGTGTCTCAGAGACAACTTGGCTAAGTTAGTTGCGACAGGTAAAGATGGGTGTGTAACCCATCTCCTGATTCTCCAGTATATGGAGCAGGCTTCTGGGAGTCAAGATAATAGCTGTCCCATTCCCAACCCGCTGCCTCTCCGGTAACTGTTCAGACTTGAGGACTCATTCCGGCCCTAACTCGTCATTCCCGCCCCTTATTCTGTCATTCCTATGAAAATAGGCATGCCCCAAGCCGGAAACCAACCCCACCCCCCTGGATTCCGGCCTACGCCGGAATGACGGTTGGGAGGCCGACCATTTTCATTTTCGTATGTGCCCGCAAGGGCATGGGGAATTATTATGAAAATAGGGTTTTCATCCTCGTATGTGGCCCGCAGGGGCATGGGCAATTACCATGAAAATAGCCCATTTTCATCCTCTTATGTGGCCCGCAAGGGCCATGGGTGATTCCGAAGGAGGCGCCTATCACAATGTCATTCCGAGCGAGCGGAGCGAGTCGAGGAATCTAAGGTCCCACAACCTGGGGAGTCGTTGCGAAGCCACCCCCCACCCCTGGATTCCGGCCTGCGCCGGAATGACGGTGGGTGGGGGATGCCGCACCCTTCAGGGTGCGGCGGGGGAATCTGGCGCTGGCTATTTTCATACTGGCTATTTTCATAATAGTGACGG
This sequence comes from Dehalococcoidia bacterium, assembly GCA_965219725.1. GTDB lineage: Bacteria > Chloroflexota > Dehalococcoidia > Lucifugimonadales > JAGWBF01 > CBDCOF01. The sequence continues at coordinate 605,943 of CBDCOF010000002.1, forward strand.
TGAGGCGGCGGTCACGACTCATCGTGTCTGAATAGTTGCCCTCTTCGGTACTCATCGCCAGAGGGCTGTTGTCGTGCTATAATCTTCCCATGTTGAAGCCTAGGCTTGGCGGTAGGGTTGCAATTCAGGCGGTATGAAGCCCCATTATACCTGCGCCCTCAATTCGTCACTCCCGCGAAAACGGGGGCCGGAGGCACTGGATTCCGGCCTACAACCGAATGACGGAGAACGCCGCCAGGCTTACCTTGGATATGGCTACCTGCGAATTCCGGGTTTCTTGATTACTGAAAGCAGAGCATAAGCTAACAGGAGAAGGAGGAGTTATGCGAGTCGGTGTAGTCTTCCCCCAGACGGAAATTGGGTCAGACCCCGGCGCTATACGAGACTATGTCCAGGCATCGGAAGACCTGGGATATGACCACCTTATAGTGTACGACCACGTCCTGGGGGGTGATGTTCGGCACCATCAATGGCTACAGGAGAGGCCCTACAGGTCTGAGCACACCTTCCATGAGCCATTCGTGCTGTTCGGCTATATGGCCGCCCTCACCAAGCGCATTGAGATGGTGACGGCTGTCATAATCCTGGGGCAGCGCCAGACGGCCCTGGTCGCCAAGCAGGCCGCCGAGGTGGACGTCCTCAGCGGTGGAAGGCTGCGGCTGGGCATAGGCACCGGATGGAACCCCATCGAGTACGAGGCGTTGGGCGAGAACTTCCATAACCGGGGCCGGAGAAGCGAGGAGCAGATTGCTCTGATGCGGGCTTTGTGGTCCGATGAGGTAGTCAACTTCGATGGACGCTGGCACAAAGTAACCCACGCAGGCATAAAGCCCCGGCCGGTCAACCAGTCCATCCCCATCTGGCTGGGTGGAAGGGCCGAGGCCGTCATCAAGCGGGTGGGCCAAATAGCCGACGGGTGGTTCCCCCAGTTCACGGCCGACGACGATGGGAAGGCTACCCTGGAGCGTATGCGCAACTACGCGCGGGAGGCAGGGCGCGACCCGTCCACCATAGGGGTTGAGGGCCGGGCCAACTTTGCCAATGGCAATGCCGAACTGTGGGTCACCCAGGCAAAGACCTGGGAAGACATGGGCGCGACCCATTTCTCGGTGAATACTATGGGCGCCGGCCTGACCTCTCCCCAGGGGCATATTGACGCCATCCGCCAGTTCAAGGAGGCGATGGACGGCTAGAGCAGCCGACTCCCCAGACATACTATAACCTGTAACTAAGGAGGGATACCTTGCAGATAATACGTGTCTATACTGGCAGCGACAATGAGTCCCACTTTGAGGACCTGACGGTTGAGCAACTGGCTGGGCTGATCGCACAGATTGGCGAAGGGGATATAAGGCTGAACCAAGGCCCACCCCAGTCCTTTTCGGACTACCACAACGCACCCCGCCGCCAGTACGTGACGATACTGTCGGGGGTAGCCGAGTTTGAGGTAGCCGATGGGACCAAGCGGCAGATGGTCGCCGGAGATGTGCTGGTGGCAGAGGACCTCACGGGTCACGGCCACATTGCCAGGGGCGTGGGGACAGACCCGCGAGTGTCCCTGGCAGTGCCGTTGCCTACCGGCTAGTGACCCCGGCCTTCCTGTCTTGTTATGCGCTCTTAGAAAGGGGGTTGTATGCCTGAGATTGAGCACCTTCTGACAGGCTTCCATGTGAACTGCGACCAGGGGAGCTTCGCCTTTTGCACCGTGACCCTGATTCGCGGCCAGAACAATATCCTGGTGGACGTGGGGCACAAGGGCCGCGCCAACCTTCTCCATGACTCCCTGGTCCAGGCAGGAGTCGGGTTGGAAGACATTAACATGGTGGTCCTCACCCACGCCCACTGGGACCACTGCCAGAACATTGACATGTTCCCCAATGCCAGGATAGTCATCCACCCCAAGGAGTTGGAGTACGCCGCCTCGCCCAAGAGGGCGGACTTCGCTACCGCCAGGTACTTCCTGGCCTCTCTGCAGGACAGGGACGTGCACCAGGCCGTCGAGGGTACGGAGCTAGAGCCGGGGGTCAAGATTCTGGAGACTCCCGGGCATACCAGGGGCCACATCAGCGTCTTGGTGGACACCCCCCAGGGGCCTATGGCAATCTCCGGTGACGCCTTGCCCTGGGCCACCTCGGTAATTACCCACCAACCGATGGTCGTCTTCTGGGACCCCGACGAGGCAACGGAGAGCATCAAGAAGCTGCTGAGTGCATCCAGGGTGTTCTATCCCGGCCACGACCGCCCCTTCCGCTTGGGCCCGGATGATTCGGTGGAGTATATAGGCGGCGCCGACAGCATCCGCCTCATGCTGGGCCAGCGCGGCATTGGCGACGTTGTCCTCAAGGTGGCCCCCGATGCTCCCACACATCTCAGGTTTATCCAGTAGATGCCCGTGTTTCAGAGGGTGTGTGAAAACCGGGTTGGACATTTCCCGTCATCATCATGAAAATAGGCAGCCTCCAAGCCGGAACCCCAGCCCCCACCCCTGGATTCCGGCGCAGGCCGGAATGACGGTGGGGAGGATGCCGTCATTTTCATCCCCTTACGTGGCCCGCAGGGACATGGGTAATTCCAGGGAAAGCGGGAATCCACTATCCCGCACACTGGACTCCCGCTTTCGCGGGAGTGACGGTGGGTGTCACACACCCACTCAGAGGGTTGCCCCGGAGGGTTGGGATTGAATGCGGTGTGTCCTTTTACCAAGGGAGGAGAGAAATTCTCCTCCCCTCTTATGTCACCGGTGTTGATGGGGGAAATGCCAGGATAGGGGTAGAAGACCCCGGGGCGCTGAGTCCTGCACCCAGGAGATGAGATGCTGCCCAGGCCCCGGATTTACTACGGCTGGTACATCGTCTGGTCCTACTTCTTTATGAACCTGTATTGGGGCGGCGCCCTCATGTCGGGGTTCTCCGCCCTGTTCAACCCCATGCGCGAGTCTTTCGAGCTTTCGGCTGCCCTTGCCACGGCTGCCATTTCCATGAGGCATGGGATGGCGGTGGTCGGCTCTCCCATTGTTGGCTACATCTTCGACCGTCACGGCCCCCGCATGTTGGTGCTGGCAGCTACCTTCCTCGCAGGCGGGGGCCTATTGCTGCTGGTCTTTTCCGATTCACTCTTCCTGCTATTCGTCTCCTTCAGCATTTCCTCCGTGGGCTTCGCCATTTTCATCGCCGGGACCGGGCCTGCGGTGGCAGCCAACTGGTTCGTGCGTCAGAGGGGCAAGGCCATCGGCATTGTGCTGGCAGGCAGCGGCTTTGGGGGTCTGCTGGTCAGGGCCGTGGTGTGGCTGGAGGGGGAATGGGAATGGCGTACCGCCCTGCTCATCCTCATAGTGGGGCTTATGATCGTGGGTATCCCCGGCTCGCTGGTCCTGCGGCATAGGCCGGAGAAGCATGGACTGAGGCCCGACGGAGACCCTCCCCTGGATGATGTAGTGGATGGTATAGAAGGGCCTCGGAGGGACCCCGCGCCCCGGGAGGGGACTGCTCAAGACCCTGACTTCACGGTGACCGAGGCCATGAAGACCTCGGCGCTGTGGCTCATCATTTCGGGGTATGTGATTGTGGGCCTCGGCGGTGGCGCTTTGAACCTGCTCTTTATTCCCCATCTTGTTGACCAGGGGTTCTCGCCGGAGACGGCAGCCTGGACATTCACCGCGGTGGGAGGCATAGGAGTGGGGACCACCCTGATAGCCGGGTGGGTATCGGATATTCTCGACCGGCGCAGTCTCATCATGGCCTCGTACCTTATTCAGGGGGGAAGTATCGCCGTCTTTGCCTTTGCTACCCAGTGGTGGCACCTAGTGCCCTTTGCAGTCCTGTTTGCCCTGGGAGCGCGCATATCCTCCCCTATGGTGACCTCATTGCTGGCCGAATATTTTGGCAGGTCCCACTTCGGCAAGATTCAGGGTGTGCTGTTCTCCGGGTTCACGGCGGCAAACGTAGTGGGGCCTGTGGTGGCCGGGCTGGTGCACGACGCTACGGGGACCTACACATTGGTCTTCGCTGGATATGCGGCATCGGTTGTGCCGGCCGTCCTGGTGGTGGCCCTGGTGCGCCGGCCTCGCCGGGCTGCCCTCGAGCGCTCCGCATCGGGGGGATGATGTGCGCTGCGGGCCTATGAACGGGAGTTAGGTGCAATAGTAACCAGACTTGCTTGGTAAAAGGTATTTAGGCGATTTTGTACAAGGGCGGTGAACCGTGTTAGAATGGAAGCGCTTAAAGACACCTTGGATACTCAGCCGACTGTCTCTCAGAAAGATATGAGCGTGATGTGCAGTATGTACTTTCGTGAGACCATAAACCTCCTGCCTGCTTCATTACAAACTGCTGCAATCAGCCAAGACAAGTTGTATGAGAACAATCAGTGGCTTTGATAAGAAAGGCGTTTGAGTATTACTGGGGAGCCTACTATCTCGTCTATTTTATTTGTGTAGGACTCTCCATATGGCGGCACTAGAATGATATGCAATGGGACAATCTCATCTATGTGTTGTCTGCCATCTTTGGCACATCAGTAGGTGTATCTATATCAATCATAATGATAATAGAAGGGGTAGGTCGTATGATATTGCTAATCCCTGCAACGATAAAGAAACTGAAAGACCAAGGCCGTGAGGATGAATATATTAGGATATTAACTTGGTTAGAACAACAGGGATATGACCCTAGCAACCTACCTCCAAGGGCAGAAGATTCAAAGTGAGAACCGAGGACTGGCGGACCAGCCCTCGGTAACATTGCACATGATTCCTCCACAAAAGGCCCATTTCCCCGGCCCATAGCCGTGATTTTTGGCCTTCCCACATCCCCTACGCCGTGAATATATCCAGGGGCAGGAAGGCCGATACCACGAAGTTGGGCACGTCCACTATCTCGCTGAGTTTCAGGTCAACGGCCACACTACAGATGCAGTATGCCTGCTCCCTGGACCAGCCCCGCTCCATCAGAAGCTGGATCATGTTCAGCAGGGCGTGGCGGGCTGCCAGGGTAGCGTTCTCCGACTGGTTCACCCCATCGGCTATGCACATGCCGGTGGCCGCTATGAAGCGCCGGGGCGCAGCCATCTCCGGGCTGATGAAGTAGTCATCCCGCTCGAAGATTGGAAAGCCTATGTTGCGGCGGGCCGCCTCACCCTTTCGCACCCGGAAGCTGGCGTGGAGGGTGCAGTCCATCTCTATAGCGGTGCCGCAGCACTCCGAGTCCCCTTGGGCAAAGTGGGCGTCCCCCGCCGAGAACAAAGCCCCCTCGGTAAACACCGGCAGCATCAGCCTGGTTCCCGCGCTAAGCTGTTTGATGTCCAGGTTGCCCCCGTTCTCCCTGGGGGGAATGGTGCGCAGCCCCTCCGAGGCTACGGGGTCTGAAGAAGGCACGGCGCCGTTGGGGTCCGGCCCGTTCACCGCGCCGCCGCGCAGGCGCAGCTCTTCCTCCCTCAGCAGAATCTCCTGGCGCAGCCTTCGAGAGGGGGCCACCCCGATGGTGCCCATGAAGGGCGCTCCGGGGACACGCACACCGGGGAGGTCCGGTGACTCAGCGTAGCCGTCCCGGATGTTCCAGTGGACGATGTATGGCTCCAGAAACAGGTCTCGGAGGAACCCGAAGCCGGGAATGATGGTTGTGAATCCCCAACCGGCGGACTCAATGTTGAGGATATTCACTTCCAGCAGGTCTCCGGGCTCGGCGCCCCGGACATAGACGGGGCCTGTCAGGGGATGGACCAGGCCCAGGTTCACGCTACGGAGGTCATCCGGTCGGGAGTCTGGAGTTACCTCCCCGTCCAGGGCGTTTCTGGTCTGGAGCACTACCTCTTCCCCCTCCTCCACCTCTACGGCGGGAGGTATGTCGGGGTGCCAGCGGTTATGGCCCTTGGCAGGCTCGTCAGCGCACCGCTTAGTGTAGTCCAACTCGATACTTTTCATATCCTCCTCCCGGCGATAAAGTAAGAATTCTCCATGCCCCTTGCGGGCCACATACGAGGATGAAAATGGTACGGCCTCCCCACCGTCACTCCGGCGAAGGCCGGAGTCCAGGGGCGGGGGTGTGGGGGATTCCCCCGCAATGCCGAAGTCCAGCACCTCAGATTCCTCGACTCGCTCCGCTCGCTCGGAATGACAATGACTGCGCGGGTCGTCGGCTATTTTCATAGCAATTCCCCATGCCCCTGTGTGCCACATACGAGGATGAAAATGGTAGGGCTTCCTCACAGTCGCTCCCGCGAAATCGTGAGTCCACGCCCCACTCCTGGATTCCGGCCTGCGCCAGAATGACGGTGGGCATCTATTTTCATGGTAATTGCCCATGCCCCTGCGGGCCACGTAAGAGGATGAAGATGGCGGTTGGCCTCCCCACCGTCACTCCCGCGAAATCGTGAGTCCACGCCCCGCCCCTGGATTCCGGCCTGCGCCAGAATGACGGTGGGCATCTATTTTCATGGTAATTACAGAATAAAGGGCAGAAATGACAGGGCAAGTCCTATCCGTCCAGCATAGGATCGGGAGAGAAGCGCATTACTCTGAAACCCTCGGCATAGGGGAGGCCGGCCTGTTCGCCGGTGCGCTGTGCCCCAAAGGGTATCCACTCCCTGGCCCTGCTGGGGTCGCCCATCTGGCTGGCGTGCTTGGTCAGGCTCTCTATCTTCAACTCCAGAGTATCGCTTATGTCAACAAAGGTATCCGGCTCCGATGTGCCCCACAGATAGATTTCCTTCACGGCATGGGGTTGAAGGCCGGCCTTCTGGCCGTGCTCTGGAAAGTAATGGGGCCGCCACGCGTAGGTACACGCGGCATCTATAGCCACCTGGCCGCTGACCCGATGGTCCCTGTGGGAGTGGCCCCTAGTCCTGAAGGGGTCTAAACACATTATCACCTCGGGCCTGTGCCTGCGTATCTCCCTCACCACCTGCCCCCGAAACTCCCGGCTGTCTTCCAGCCCGCCATCGGGATGCCGGAGGAACACCACCTCCTTGACCCCAAAGACCCTGGCAGCGTCTAGCTGCTCCTGCTCCCGTATGGCGGCCAGCCTCTCGGAAGTCATTTCGTAGTCTCTGGCGCCCTTGTCTCCGTTGGTGCACATCACGTACACCACCTCGGCCCCCTCTTTAATCCACCGGGAGACGGTGCCCCCGCATCCGCCCTCCCCGTCATCGGGGTGAGGAATCACCACCAGGACCCTTTTAGGTGTTTCTACCATATTAACCAGTCTCCTTAGAGCTAAGGTTATCACATATTACTGCGCCGTGAGTTCAGCCGTCTATTAACAGCCCGGTAGCATCCCCATTTGTGGATTCCTGCTTCCGCAGGAATGACGGTGGGGCGCCTATTTTCATAATAATTGCCCACGCCCCTTACGGGCCACATACGCGGATGAAAACGGCATGGCCTCCCCACCGTCATTCCGGCGCAGGCCGGAATCCAGGGGTAGGGTGTGGAGGGCTTCGCAGCGACTCCGCAGGCTGTGGAACCCCTGGATTCCTGCTTCCGCAGGAATGACGGTGCTGGTTGCTCGCTATTTTCATAACAATTGCCCATGCCCCTTACGGGCCACATACGCGGATGAAAACGGCATGGCCTCCCCACCGTCATTCCGGCGCAGGCCGGAATCCAGGGGTAGGGTGTGGAGGGCTTCGCAGCGACTCCGCAGGCTGTGGAACCCTGGATTCCTGCTTCCGCAGGAATGACGGTGCTGGTTGCTCGCTATTTTCATAATAATTGCCCATGCCCCTTACGGGCCACATACGCGGATGAAAACGGCATGGCCTCCCCACCGTCACTCCCGCGAAAGCGGGAGTCCACCGCCCCACCCCTGGATTCCGGCCTACGCCGGAATGACGGTGGGGCATCTATTCTCATAATAATCACGGGTCCTTTGCTACCCGCGAGGCACGGGACAGCCTGCCATACCTGGGGAGCGGTCCCCCAATCAGAGGACGTGCATAACCCAGGAAAGCCGGGGTTGGCAGGCCCACCGACGGGTCAAAGTAGTCCAGGGGCATCGCTTTAACCCTGCCCGCAACCTCCCGGAGGGGGGCCAGCCCCGTGCTGCATTGGTACTTTTTGCCGGGTTGACGCTCCAGCGTGACCATTGAATCGGTGTGTCCCCGGAGAGCATATTCTACCGCATCCCGTCCTACTAACATAGCTTCCCGGGCGTCGGTCCGGGACACACAAGCCATGAGGGACCTTTGAATTGTCCCCGGCTTCTCGAACCTGGCCCTGGCCTTTAGATGGCGGCTAAGCAGTTGGGCAAGATAGCGGCCCGGCCCTTCATAATACTCATGTCCGAAGTCGTCCACGTAAAAGGGCCCCTGCTGCCTCCCCATCGGCCCCGACGCCCCCCGGGCATTTTCGGCAGTGACGGCGACGGCATACCCCCATTTTCTAAAGGCTTCCTCCATGACGTGGAGGAAGTGTCCCTCATCAACCTGTACCTCCGGTATGCAGATGTAATGGGGCGCATCCATTTCATCCCTTTTGCCCAGAATAGCAGAGGCCGCCAGCCATCCCGCATCCCTTCCCATGACCTCGATAACGGTTACGGGAGATGCCTCACCCATAGCCTCTGCGTCTCTACCCGCTCCCATAGTCGCCAGGGCAAGGAAGCGGGCGGCGCTGCCATAGCCGGGGGTATGGTCGGTAGCCGCCAGGTCGTTGTCTATGGTCTTGGGAATGTGGACGACTACCACGTCTTTACCCATCGCCCTGGATTCCTCTGAGACTCGAAGGGCCGTTTCCGCCGTGTCATTGCCTCCGATGGCAAAGAGATAGCCTATGTTGTGCCTGGCCAGGACCTTCATCACCGAGTCTGTGTCATCAGCCCTGAGCCTCCGGCGGCTGGAACCCAGCACGGCCCCGGGGGTGTTGGCTACCCTGCCCCAGACCTCCGGGGACTGCCTGCGAAGGTCGAAGAAGTCCTCTTCCAGGATTCCGCCCAGCCCACGAACGGCGCCATACACCTGGCCGAACTTTTCGCCCTCCTCAAAGATGCCCTGCACAGCCCCCACCAGGCTCTTGTTCATCACGGCGGTGCACCCGCCCGACTGGACTATCAGCACGTTGTTCCTGTATCCGGTCACGCTCAATATCCTACGGACAATCTATATAAGTGGGTGTGTGAAAATTACCCACCGTCACTCCTACTAAAGCAGAAGTCTAGGGTGCCGGGTGGTGGATTCCCGCTTTCGCGGGAATGACGGGAAATTTCCGACCTGCTTTTCACACACTCTCTAAGGCTGAATCCAAGATAGGGTGTGGCCCTGCCGGCAGTGTAGTCGGATAACCACTGACCCATATTGCTATATTCTAGCTTTGGGCACCAATGGTACGCAATTCCTTATAGGGCCTCATAGATGGTATTTGCGAAGCTCCTTCTCTACCACAGCCTTCAGAGTGTGGCATCCCGACCCACCGTGATGCTCCCTTCTCACCCTTCCCATCCCCCACGCTCACTTCACCTGTCATTCCGGCGTAGGCCGGAATCCAGGGGTGGGGCTGCCGACTCCCGCTTTCGCGGGATTGACGGTGGAGAGGCCATATCATTTTCATCCTCGTATGTGGTCCGCAGGGGCGTGGCTAATTACCATGAAAATAGGCAGCGCCCAGCGCCATCATTGTCATTCCAAGGGAGTGGCCTGTCGTAATGTCATTCCGAGCGAGCGGAGCGAGTCGAGGAATCTAAGGTCCCGCAATGTCGGAGTCGTTGTGAAGCCACCCCCCACCCCCCGCCCCTGGATTCCGGCCTACGCCGGAATGACGGTGGAGAGGCTGCCATCATTTTCATCCCCTTACTTGGCCTTTGCAAGGCCATGGGCAATTCCCATGAAAATAGCCGGCAACCAGCACCGTGATGCTCCCTTCACACCCTTCCCATCCCCCACGCTCACTTCATCTGTCATTCCCGCGAAAGCGGGAATCCAGGGTCCCGCAACATCGGAGTCGCTGTGAAGTCACCCACATCCCCACCCCTGGATTCCGGCCTGCGCCGGAATGACGAATGAAGGGGCCGGAATGGCGGTGAGGCGGCGGCCACGACTCATCGTGTCTGAACAGTTACCCCCACTTGACGATGTTGGTTGTGTGTAGTCTAATGAGGCTCAATACAATACAGTTAGTATGGATGACGGAGGTGGAGTAATTATGGCGCTGACGAAATGCCTGCTGGAAATGGGGATGGGTGTGGACCTCCACGGCAAGAACTACACTACCGCCGCCCAGCGAGCGGTGACAAATGCCCTTTGGCATAACAGCCTCTACTTCACCCGCGCCTTCGGGTCCGGGCCCAATTCTATGCACGTCGAAGTCACCATCGCCGTGCCTGAGCCCGACAGCGTGAACGGAGAAGCCGTCCTCAGCGTACTCCCCTATGGGCACAAGACTATCAAGGTGGTCAAAGGGGGGATGGAAATTCCCAACGAGGATGGCACCGACGCCACCGTAATAGCCAACGCCGCCGTTCTGGTGAGCCTGGACGTTTAGCAGCAAGGATGGAGAGGATATGCCAAAGGACTTTGTTAAGATTGCCAACACCAATGACGTGCAGCCGGGGGACAAGAAGCTGATACACGTAGGAGACGAGCCAATTCTGCTGGTCAACGTCAGGGGCAGTTACTACGCCGTTGGCGGCGAGTGCCCCCACGCCTTCGCCTACTTGTCCTACGGCCATCTTGCCGGGGATGAGATCGAGTGTCCCCTTCACGGGGCCGCCTTCAGCGTCAAGACCGGGGAGGTGCTGTCCCAGCCGGCCAACGAAGACCTCCCGGTCTATGCCGTCAAGGTAGATGGTGAAGACATCCTGGTGGGGCCTTCCCCAGGGTAGAGGCCGGGACCCATGCCCATCACCCCTGGATTCCGGCCTTCGCCGGAATGACGGTTCGGATGCCACACCCTGAAGGATGTGACGGCTTATGAGTTGAGTAGTCCCTTCCCCCTTTGACAGGGGAAGGTTAGAGCCTGCCCCCGTATCAAGTACGGGGCAAGCTCTGAACTTGGCTCCGGGATGGGGGTGATACTTCCGGCCAGGGAGATGCCCCCCACTTCAATCCTCCCCCACGAAGGGGGGAGTAAGTAGGATCTCCATAGTAATCAGGGAGAAAACTATGCCCGAAGAATTCACGAAGGTGGCTACAACCGACCAGCTGTCTCCCGGAGAGATGATGCTGGTGCAGATTGGCAGGTACGAGCGGATATTGCTGGTCAATCTGGAGGGGAACTACTATGCAGTGGAGGAGTTGTGCCCTCATTCGGGCGCTGCCCTGTCGGAAGGCGACCGCTACGGAGGTGAGATAGAGTGTCCGTTGCATGGGAGCACGTTCGACATCAAGTCCGGCAAGGTGCTGTCCCCTCCGTGCAGCGAAGACCTGGATGTCTATCAGGTCCGAATAGAGGGTGACGACATCCTGGTAGGCCCTTCATCCTGAAGATAGACGTGGCTGCTACCCAATGGCTACACTTGCGGCAGTTCTAGGCTGGCGGCCCAGCCCACCCTTCTATTATGGCTGGCTTATCCTAGCCATGTCCGCCTTTGCGGCCTTTGCGGCCACCGGCGTGTCCCAGGTGGTGCTGGGGGGAATCCAGGACTTCATAGTCCAGGACCTGAAATGGGAGAAAAGCACCATAGCTCTGGCCGCCACCGCCGGCACCTGGACATCTGGGCTGGTGAGTCCCGTGGTGGGCCGGGTGACCGACCGCTACGGCCCCCGCTGGCTTATGCCCATCGGGATAATCATAGCGGGGACCTCTTTCTTTGTCCTGTCATCCAGCTACTCCGTCTGGCAATTCTACTTCGCCTACATCCTCGGGCGCGCCGTCAGCAACCCCATCCTCATCGGGGTGGTGCCTCGCACGGCGGCAGTCAACTTCTTCCGGCGCAGGCGTAACATGGCCCTGGCACTCAGTGGTATGTTCCGGCCCGTAGGCGGTTCCATCAACATCGTGATAATCTCCAGCATATCGGCGGGCTACGGCTGGCGCACCGGCTACCTCTACCTGGGAGTCCTGAGCTTCCTGCTGGCTATACCCCTGGCCCTGATTATGCGCCGCCGCCCGGAAGACATCGGCCTGCTGCCCGACGGCGCAAGGTCTGAGGCACCAGCGCCGTCATCACTCCGTACATCACCTGGTGGAACGCCCGGACCCGGCGGGGATGGTCAAGCCAGGGCCAGGCGGTCGGCGGGGAGGGATACCGAGTTTGATTGGACGGCTGGAGAGGCCTTCCGCACCAAGACATTCTGGTTGGTGGCTGTGACTATGGCTATGGGAGTCCTGGGGTCTTCCACCATCGGATTTATGATGGTGCCCTATCTGCGTGAGGAGGCCCAAATCTCCACTGCCCAAGCTGCCGGAGCTTTGAGCCTCAGCTCTTTTCTGGCCATAGCCAATCTGGTCTGGAGCTACCTGGCAGACAGGATTACTCCCAGGTGGTGCCTGGTGGTAACCCTCATTTCCAATGCGGCGGTAATCCTATACCTGCTTACAGTAAGCTCTCTACCTACCGCATACATCTTCGGCGTCCTGTGGGGGGTCTTCAACGGGTCTATTGGGGTGCTGGAGGGCATGGTGATGGCCCAGTATTACGGAAGGGCCTCCTACGGCACCATCACCGGCACGCTGGGGCCGTTGCAGATGATTGCCCTGGGTCTTGGTCCCAGCCTGGGCGCTCTGGTCCGGGACGCAACGGGCACATACAGCGGGGTGGTCACGGCCATGATAGGCTTGTACCTGCTGTCTGCGGTGCTGATTTTCTTTGCCCGGTCCCCGGCCCTGCCCCAGAGGGCATTCACCGAGGCCCCCACTAGGGCGGAATAGGGAACAGAAAGCCAGTTACACCTTTGGGCACACGGCCCCAGCCGTAGGTGTTCAGACCTGGGGAGCACTTGACGTACCAATTGTAGGGGCAACCCTCGTGGTTGCCCTGTCCCCTATCTCCATGGATGGGGCGTCCACAAGAGACGCCCCTACAGGCGGACTCCACGATTGGAGCCGGCCTTGCAGTCCTCTCGGCTACAGGCCAGGGCTTCCTGACGCAGAGAACTCCGGCGACCTGAAGACCGTATTGGCTATGAACATGGCAGACCTCGCCGGCAGCACTCCAATATAGAAAGCCAGGTGCATGAAAAGCTCCATTATCTCCGTCCTGGTTACGCCGTGCCGCAGCGCACCCTCGATCATCCGGCGAAGGAACTGGTCATAGTGGCCCTGGGCAACCATAGCCACCAGGGTGCAGATGATGCGGCTGTGCATGTCCAGCCCCGGCCTCGTCCAGATGGCGCCCCAGAGATACTCCTGCATCATCACATCCAGTTCGTGCTCCGCGTCGGTAGGTTCCACCGTGTAGTAGCCAAATACATCGGGCATCACCTCCCGGTGTTTGGCTATCCCCTCATTGTAAAGGGCATCCGGGTCTGTAGGTGGGTCGAAAATCTCAGCAGGGGTGAAACTAATCCCTCTTTCTTCAAAGACCTCCTTGGCCATAGCCAGTCCGTTGTAACCGGCGGGGATGCCTCCATAAAAGGAGTTCATAATCAGGACCTCGACGATCTCCTCCGCCGTCAGGCCCAGATTCAGGGCATTACGGATGGCAGCCCGCGTCTGAGGCCCTGCAAGCTGTATTGTGGCTGCCGTGATAGTAGCCATGATACGGTATTTGACATCCAGACCTGGGCGGCTCCAGATGGACCCGTAAAGACTCTCCGTGGTTATACGGTACATATCAGGGGCGAGCTCGTATGCGGCGGGTACAGACCCCCTGAAGACCCTTCCCTGGCCTCCGGCGATGCGTTCTCTCATCTCCAGTCCCCTCTGAAAGCGCTCTTCGGAGCTAACCATGGCCCCTCCTTCCCAATGCTTTTCGTGCTTCTCTAGGTGTGGATATACGATAACACAAAGGTGACTGTCCGCCAACATCATCCAGCAAAGGGTAAATGTTCAAAGAGGTAGTACCTAAAAATAATGCCCGGAAGCCATCGTCTAAAGAATAGCTTCCGGGCGCTTTCCCTTCTTGCATCAGCATTGGGACCGGCTGGTAGCCATCGGGTAGAAGGGTCCCCTTGGCTTACCTCACATCTTCACTTGCGGTGAAGATGGCCGCCCTGGGCCTAGCACGGACTCCTTGTCAGATACCTTGGCCTTTCTACCGGGGCGGGCTTCTGGTGGTAGGAGTAATAGCGGACGCCCGGGGCAGGCACCCAATAGAACCAGCTTACCTCCGCAGAACTGCGGGTGCTCGGACTCCACTCAGCCGCTTCCAGGATGTCCGTCAGCTCAAGGATCACGTTGGAGTCCAGTTCGGCTGCCTCCCTTACCACATCCATATCCAGCACTTGCAGCATAGCGACACCTCCAGGCTAAAGGTAACAGGGCAATTTACCTGATAGTCCCCTTTACGCCCTATGGGGAGAGAAACACCCCAGGCAACTTCCTTGGCTCCAACCTGGCCCCTACCACTGGACAGGCCCTCATCCCTGCCTGTGTAGGCTGCCGGCCTACCCTTCCGGGCAAGCCCCTCGGTTACCTGGGGTTATATATCCGGCAGCGCCCCTTTGAATCACTCTGTGAATCGCCCGGCGCTGCCGGCCTCCCCTGCTCGCCTCCGGTGGCCGCCGTGACATCATCCCCACCCACGTCTCGGCCACCGGAGGCCCTATCAGGAAACTTCCATACATGATTCCACATGAACCTCCGAATCATGGCTACCTCCCTTCACCTTGACTGACATATGGTAAGGAGATTTCATCATCCCGGTTGATCACAACCATCCCCAGACTTGGCCTCCCAGTATTCACTCCCGTCTCCGGGGACTCTGTGGTCGTCAGGGTTGACCACCTCATGGCTGTGCTCTACATTCGTAATGTATCATACCATAATCATCCGTGTCAATAGCTTTTAATTTGGGAATAAATTCACAAAGGATTGTTATAGATTTCACAATCAACCTATATCGTATTATAAATTCATAGGTGCCCAACCCTGTCATTATTATAAAATAGATGCCCACCGTCATTCCGGCGTAGGCCGGAATCCAGGGGTAGGCGGTGGGCATCTATTCCCAAATGATGACGGTGAGGCGACGGTCACGGCTCATCGTGTCTGAACAGTTACGAGCCGGGGCCTTGCTTGAGATACCATTTCCTTTTTGCTACACTGGCCCAGTGGACTTTGCAAATAAATTTTGCCAATAGACGTTGGAGGTAATACCCCGATGGCTATCACCTTTGATGAGGTACAGCATATAGCCACCCTGTGCCGTATAGGTGTCACCGAGGAAGACCTGGAGCAGATGTCCGAGCAGATGTCTCAAATCCTTGAGCTTTTCCAGGCCCTTCAAGAGCTTGATACCGAGGATGTCCCACCCACGGGCCACTCGGCATCTCTGGAGACGGTTATGAGGGCAGACGAGGCGCAACCATCCTTTCCCATGGAGGATGTCCTTGCCAACGCCCCCAAACGAGAAGACGACTTCTTCCGCGTAAGGGTGGTCCTGGAGGAGTAGCCTCCAGGATATTAAGCTGTATTGACATTTCCCCGTCGCTCCCGGAAATGCGGGAGTCCACGCCCTGCCCCTGGGTCCCGGCCTGCGCCGGGATGACGGAGAATGCTGCCTCGCGAGTTATCAGACAGACACAGAGGAGTACCCATTGACAGACTTGTACCGGCTAACGGTCCACGAGGCCCACGAACTCTTGAAAAGGCGAGAGATAACCTCCACCGAGCTAACTCAGTCCTGCCTTGACCGGGTCGGCCAGGTAGAGGACAGGGTGAAGGCTTTCGTCACCGTCGCCGGAGAGACGGCCCTGGAGCAGGCCCGCAGCGCCGATGAGCAGCCTTTTTCCGAAGGCCCCAGGCCCCCCCTTGCCGGCGTGCCCATGCAGATAAAGGACGTGATATGCACCAGGGGCATACCCACAACCTGTTCCTCCCGTATGCTGGAGAACTTCGTGCCCACATACGACGCCAACGTGGTGGAAAGGCTTTACGACCGGGGCGCCGTGCTGGTGGGCAAGGGGAACATGGACGAGTTCGCTATGGGTTCCTCCACAGAGAACTCCGCCTTTTTCCCCAGCCGGAACCCCTGGGACCTGGAGAGGGTGCCCGGCGGCAGCAGCGGCGGCGGCGCGGCGGCGGTAGCGGCGGGGGAAGCGCTGTATGCCCTGGGGTCCGACACGGGGGGCAGCATCAGGCAGCCCGCTTCCTTTTGCGGGGTGGTAGGCATAAAGCCCACCTACGGCCTGGTAAGCCGCTTCGGGCTAATAGCCTACGCCTCTTCCCTGGACCAGATAGGCCCCATTACCAGGGACGTTGAAGACTGCGCCCTGGTACTCAATGCCATTGCGGGCCACGACCCCAGGGATTCCACCTCGATAAAAGACTACGATGTCCCGGACTACACTGATAGCCTTACGGGAGATATGCGGGGGCTTTCCATCGGCATCCCCAGGGAATACTTTGTCGAGGGCATAGACGCCGGGGTGAAGGACACCCTGACGGAAGCCATTTCGGTGCTGGAAAGCCTGGGAGCTTCCCTGGAAGAGGTATCCCTGCCCACCACCCCCCATGCCCTGGCCTGCTACTACATCCTCGCCCTGTCCGAGTGCTCCGCCAACCTGGCCCGTTACGACGGGGTGAAGTATGGGTACTCATACCAGGATACCGATAGCATGTGGGAGGCTATGGAAAAGACCAGGCAGTACGGCTTCGGCGCGGAGGTGAAGCGGCGGATCATGCTGGGCGCCTACAGCCTATCGGCGGGCTATTATGACGCCTACTACCTGAAGGCCCAGAAGGTGCGCACCCTTATCCGCCGGGAGTTCCAGGAGGCCTTCGGCAGGCTGGACGCGCTGGTTACACCCACCTCTCCCTCGGCAGCCTTCCGCCTGGGAGAGAAGACCGACGACCCGGTGCAGATGTACCTGAGCGACGTTTATACCGTCCCAGTCAACGTGGCCGGCCTGCCGGCCATCTCCCTGCCCTGCGGGTTTGCCCAGGGTCTTCCGGTGGGGATGCAGCTAATAGGCCCATATCTTTCCGAGGCGACCCTGCTGCGCATTGCCTACGCCTACGAGCAGGCCGCCGGGTGGCACAAGTACAGGCCGGAGCTCTAGTCGCCCCGCATAACCTGGGCCGCGGAATATTGCGGTACAGTTAGATACTGCTCCGGCTGATGATGCTGGATCTCGTCAATGAAGCGGTCAAGCCTCTCGGAAACGTCGGCGGACAGATAGGCCTCCTTGCACTGTTGGCATACATCAGCCGGCACATCTCGAAAAACCACCAACTGTGCGTCGCGCCAGACTTCCAGCGTAGTTGTGCCGGTTTTCAGTTCTCCGCCACACAAATCACAGAGATCAACTCTATTGGGTCCCATCCGCTTTTCCATGATGGAGGCATTGTACAATATAGGGGCAATGTTGAGCAAACCACCTAACCATCAAGGTCCCGTTAACTCCCGCCCGATTGGCAGTAGCCCTTGTTCTGCCATCATCCGGGCATTATGATAGGAATCAGGAGGTAGATAAGGAATTTGAATATCAGCATTAAAATATGGGCAGCGGCTGTGCTGATGGTCGTAGCCATCCTGGCCGCCGGGTGCCAGCAGGATGAAACACCCACACCTACGTCCACGCAGGCTCCTACACCCACGTCCACGGCCGCTCCGACGCCCACCTTGATCCCGACACCCACCCTGGTCCTAACGCCCATACCGACGCCCACGTCGGCGCCCACGCCGATGCCAACCCTGGACCCAACGCCCATACCGACGTCGGCGCCCTCCGGCCAAGGCCCCCACCCCACTGACCCTTACTTCGCCCTGGGACGCGTGCTGGACGTTGACATTGAGATAGCCCCCGGGGACTGGGACACCCTACGCCACCAGACCCGGACCTTCGAGGACCTGATAGAGGAGATCGGGACTGACTGCCTCTCCAAGCCCTTTACACACATCTACTCCTGGTTCCCGGCCCAAGTTACCGTGGACGGCGAGACCCATGCCAAGGTCGGCATCCGCAAGAAGGGGTTTATCGGCTCCCAGAGCTCCGATAAACCCTCCCTCAAGCTCCGCTTCGACAGATACGACGACGGCCGGCTGCTGGGCGGCGTCATGGAGCGGATGACCTTGAACAACAGCATCCAAGACCCATCGCTGATTAGCACCTGTATGGCCTACCAGGTCTTTGCCGCCGCCGGGCTGCCGGCCCCCCGGTGCAATTTCGCCACCATAGCGGTCAACGGCGAAAACCTCGGCCTGTACGTCCACGTGGAGGACTTCAAGACCTCCATGTTGGAACGCACCTTCGCCAACGCCCAGGGCAACCTGTACGAGGGAACGGTAAGCGATTTCCGCCCGGAATGGCGCGGCACCTTTGAAAAGAAGACCAACGAGGACGCTGCCGACTGGTCGGACATAGACGCCGTAGTCTCCGCCCTGCAAGACCCCTCCGAGGCCGGCTGGGACGCCCTGGCCGACGCCGTTGACTTGGACAGTTTTCTCACTTTCTGGGCCACCGAAGTGCTGGTCGGCCATTGGGACGGCTATGCCGGCAACCGCAACAACTACCGCTTCTACCGGGAACCCGGCGGCCAATTTGTGTTCATCCCCTCGGGGGTGGATGGCGTTTTCAAGTTGGACAAAGACCCTAATCCCTTTGATGAAATCACCGAACCGCCGCCTTCGGTGCTGGCCCACGGGGCCATTGCCCACCGTTTGTACCAGGACGACGACCGGCGCGCTGCCTATGTCAGCCGCCTGCTGAAACTTCTGGAAACGGTCTGGAAGGAGGAAGAGTTGCTCCAAAGGGCTGGTGAGATGGCGGCTATCGTCCAAAAGTATGCGCTGCCCAAGACCCGGGCGGAGGCTGCCAAGGACACCGACCGGGTGCGCCAGTTTATCCTGAAACGGCGAGGGGAAATCCTGGCCGACCTTACGCCGGGGCCGCCGGACTGGCCCTGGCCCCTAGCCCCGAATCCCTGCGAGGCCGGCATCGGCGGGTTAATGGCCGAGTTTGAACCCTTCACCATTGAGTTGCACTTTGAAACGGCCTGGGGAACGAAGGAAGGCGCCAATCCCTTTGAGGTGGGGAGGGTCACTCATTACCTCCTCGATGGGACCGAGCAGCCCGTCGCCGGCTGGGGCGCCATCGCAGGCGACGCCAGCCTGGAGGAAGCCGGCCTCCTGGACGTTGCCGAGGCGGCGTCCATCGCCATCCTCACCATTAAGCCGGACGGTTCTATTGAGGGATTCACCCTGGTGATGCTCCCGGACTGGCTGTCCGGCGGAGCCACCCTGGACATCGGCGCCGGCGAGGTGGGCGTTGGGCGTTGGTCCATCCCCGCCGGGACATCAGCTCCCGACCGGTTCTCCCCCTTCACCGAGGGCCGGCTGGAGTTGGACACGGCCGGCGCCACACCGGGCGCGCCCATCACCGGCCGTTTCTACGGCAGCACAGGGGGGAAAGCCCCTGGCGGCAGCGGCCCTGCTGCGCAGCCAGACACCGGAGCCGCCACCGGCCTGGTCATCAATGAAGTAGCCGCCAAAGGCGAAGCCCTCGATTGGCTTGAACTCTACAACGGCTCGGAGTCCCCCATAGAGTTGGCGGGCTTTGTGCTGGCCGACGACCTGAAGGACGCGGGTAAGCGTGTCCCCTTTCCAGCAGACATGGTAATCCAACCAGGCGGGTATCTACAGATTGAGTTGGACAAGGACGGCTGGCCCGGCTTTTCTCTGGGCGGCGACGAGGAGTTGGGTATCTGGACCTCCGACGGCCTCCTGGTAGATTCGGTTGATTGGGCCGAGGGACAGGCCGGCGAGGGCCTGAGCTTCGCCCGCATCCCCGACGGCACCGGCGACTTTCAGACCGTCAGCAGCCCCACGCCAGGCGCGCCGAATCAAGACCCGGCGTCCCAGTGAACCGGCTTTCATTTTACTGAAGTAAAAGCCCCTGGCTCATGGAAGCAAGATGCTTGGCTTGGTATTCCGCCGGTGCTAGAATGGGGGCAAGGATGAAGGAGGAGAGCGGATGACTCAGCGTAGGGTAAAGGTCAAAGACATCCTGCAACGAGAAGAGGCCGGGGGCGAAGTCCTGGTCCAGGGATGGGTCAAGACCCGGCGCTCATCAAAGAACGTGGCTTTCATGCAGATAAGCGACGGCTCAACCCTGAAAGACCTCCAGGTGGTGATGGAAGAGAACATGCCCGACTACGGGCTGGTGGACTCCATCACCACCGGGTGCAGTGTGAGCGTCGTGGGCGATCTGGTTGAATCCCCGGGCAAGGGGCAAAGGTACGAGGTCCGGGCCAAGTCGGTGGAGGTCCTGGGCCACGCCGACCCCGAGGGATACCCCCTTCAGAAAAAGCGGCATACCCTGGAGTTCCTGCGGGAGACCGCCCATCTGAGGCCCCGCACCAACACCTTCAGCGCCATGGCGCGGGTGAGAAACGCGATGGCCTTCGCCATTCACAGCTTCTTCCAGGGCAGGGGCTTCATCTACGTGCAGACCCCCATGATAACCGCCAGCGACGCCGAGGGCGCAGGGGCCATGTTCCGCGTCACCACCCTGGACCTGAACGACCTGCCCATGTCAGGGGGCAGGGTGAGCGACGAAGAGGACTTCTTCGGCAAGCCGGCCTTTCTGACGGTAAGCGGGCAGCTTGAGGCGGAAATATTCGCCCTGGCCCTTTCCGACGTGTACACCTTCGGGCCCACCTTCCGCGCTGAAAATTCCAATACCCCTAGGCACCTTGCGGAGTTCTGGATGGTGGAGCCCGAGGTGGCCTTCTGTGACCTGGACGGCCTGGCTGAGCTTTCGGAGGACTTTCTGAAGTACATCTTCGCCTACCTTCTGGAAAACTGCCAGGAGGACATGGACTTCTTCAACCGGTGGTATGAGAAGGACACCATCTCCACCCTGGAGAGCATCATCAACTCCAGCTTCGAGCGTATCACTTACACCGAGGCCGTGGACATTTTGAAGAAGTCCGGGGAGGGTTTCGAGTTCCCCGTGGAGTGGGGGAATGACCTCCAGTCGGAGCACGAGCGGTATATCACCGAGAGGAAGCTGGGCAAGCCCGTAATAGTAACCGATTATCCCAGGGACATAAAAGCCTTCTATATGCGCCTCAACGACGATGAGAAGACTGTCCGGGCGATGGATGTCCTGGTCCCGAGGATTGGCGAGATCATAGGCGGCAGCCAGAGGGAGGAGCGTCAGGACGAGCTGCTGTCGCGCCTGAGACAGCAGGGCTTGGACGAAAAAAGCTACTGGTGGTATCAGGACCTGCGCAGGTATGGGACAGTCCCCCATTCGGGCTTTGGCCTAGGCTTCGAGAGGACCGTCCAGTTCGCGACGGGGATGCAGAACATCCGGGACGTAATAGCCTTCCCCAGAACGCCCAAGAACGCCGAGTTCTAGCCGAAGGTCCGGCGGGGCATCTCACCCCAGGAATAGCCGCCCCGCCGGAACGGAAGCCCCATATAATACCGGGGGTTACTGAGGGAATTATATGCCTGATTACACAGCCCCCTAATCAGCCTAACCAGAGGGATAAGACTATTGAGATTTCTCGTCGTTCCCCTTGCCGGACTTCAACTCGGCCTCCAATTGACGCCTTTGGTCCTCCGGAAGGCGATTGAGGACCTCAATTCTCCCCTCTTCTCTCCCCTCCTCACGATACCTTTCTCGTTGGGCGTCACGCTTCTCTTTCATCCATTGAGCGCCGAAACGCACCATGCCTAAAACCTCCTCTCTGAAAAATGGGAAGACGCCGATTGCGGCCAGAACAATACCCACAGTATGACGGGTAGTGTGTTATCCATTTTCATGGTAGTTCCCCATGTCCCTGTGGGCCACATGCGAGGATAAAAGTTACGGACGGGCCTCCCAGCCGTCATTCCGGCGTAGGCCGGAATCCAGGGGGGTGGTGTAGGTAACTCGCAACGACTCCCTGGGTTGGGGGACCCTGGATTCCCGCTTTCGCGGGAATGACGGTGGAGCAGGATGCAACACCCTTCAGAGTGATGCTCCCTCCACTCCGGACCCCTCCCCCACGCTCACTTTAGCTGTACGGTGGGGGAGGAGGCCGGATTTACATAGTACTTCAAGCCATCTCGCCAAGCTGCGGCCTTTTTCTCCACGTCCTTTATGAACCCGTCTTTCCCATCCATATACCCTTCTATATCCTCCGGGAACTTTCGCGCCAGACCCTCTTTCAGCAGGCTATAGGCTTGCGCCTCTTGGGGGTGGGCTATCATGTAGTCTCTAAAGTCCAGGTGGCGTTGGACTTCGGGGCTGTCGGCCTGGAATATATGGACTTGGTAGGTCCGGTTGAAGCTGCCGCCCTTGGGGAAATACCGCCGTCCTGGGATCCCATACTCCCCCCTGGGTTCATAGCCCAGCCTGGTCATACCATCGTTGTAACCATCAATCCTCTGGATGTCCTTCACTTCCACCAGGATGTCAATGATAGGCTTGGCCTTAATTCCGGGTATGGCGGTGCTGCCTATATGGTGGACGGCTACAACCCCCTGTCCCAAAAGGGAGGCTATCTCCGCGGCCTCCGCCTCAAACAGAACGGGCCATTGGGGATTATGGGGGACAACCTCTACCTTTATGGGCATCGCTTCACCTTGCACAATAGATATAGGATATGGAGCATAAGGACAATCACAGCATAGCACAACCTACGAGATGGGCAAATCTCCCGGAGATGCAACCCGGCTGGAGAGATGCTGGTATAATAAAGCAACTCGGACCCGTAGGAGATGCAGATATGACTTCAATGCCCGCCCAACCCCCGGCCCAACCACTAGAAGGAGTGGTTGTCCTCGACTGTACCCAGATAATGGCGGGGCCCTTCTGTACCCTGCTGCTGGCCGATATGGGCGCTGACGTGATAAAGGTGGAGAAGCCCAACGGGGGCGACGACAACCGCAGGATGGGGCCTCCCTTCATCAATGGCCGGTCGGCGGCTTTCCTGGCGGTCAACCGGAACAAGCGCAGCCTGGTGTTGGACCTGCGGGCCCAGGAGGGGCAGAAGGTCTTCATGCGTTTGGTTGAGAAGGCGGACGTGCTGGTGGAGAACTTCCGCCCCGGCGCTATGGAGAGGCTTGGTCTGGGCTATCAGCAGCTTAGAGAGGCCAGCCCATCCCTCATATACTGCTCCATATCGGGGTTCGGACAGACCGGCCCCTACAGTCAGAGGGGCGGCTTCGACCTGGTAGCCCAGGGCATGAGCGGCATTATGAGCGTGACAGGGACGCCCGACGGGACGCCAGTAAAGGTGGGGGTGCCCATTACCGACCTCACCGCCGGCATGTATGGCGCATACGGTATTTTGAACGCGTACATCCACCGGCTGCGCACGGGACAGGGCCAGCTAGTGGACACGTCCCTTCTGGAGGCTGGCCTTGCCTACACCTTCTGGGAATCGTCGGTGTACTTCTCCACCGGAGAGGTGCCGGGGCCCTTGGGTTCGGCCCACAGGATGTCTGCTCCCTATCAGGCTTTTCGCACCAGGGACGGCTATATAAACATCGGCTCGGCCAACCAGTCCACCTGGGAGGCCCTGTGCCGCGCCATCGGGCGGGAGGACCTGCTGTCCGACCCCAGGTTTGCAACCAACGCCGACAGGAAGGGCCATGAGAGGGAGTTGGCATCCATCCTCGAGGAGACTTTCAGGCAGGAGACTACCCGGCGCTGGCTGGACCTGCTGGAGGCGGGAGGAGTGCCCAGCGGCCCCATTATGGACCTGGACCAGGTCTATTCGGACCCCCACGTCCGGGCCAGGGAGATGCTGGTGGAGATAGAAGACCCCGACCTGGGGACCCTGAAGAACATAGGCATCCCGGTAAAGCTCTCCCTGACCCCTGGGCGCATTCACAGCCGCGCCCCCGACCTGGGAGAGCATTCCGAGGAAGTCCTCTTACAAGCAGGCTACACGGAGAAAGACGTGGCCCGGCTCAAGGACGCGGGGGTTATCAAATGAAGGCCATTCCACTGCCTCTGTGGGAATCACCTATGCCCCTCCCGGCCACACACGAGGATGGGAACGGCGGCTGGAATCCAGGTAGTTCCTTCCCCCGACGGGGGAAAGTTAGGATCGGGATGACAGGCCCGTTAACCGGAACCGTCGAGCGGACCGGACTGCGCCCTCACTCCACGCCCCTGGATTCCGGCCTACGCCGGAATGACGGTGAGGCGGCTGCCAAGACCTATCGTGTCTCAACAGTTACCTCGTTTTCGTTTCATACTCCCTGCCAGTAGCGGCGGCCCTCGGCCCGGACTATTCGACCGAAAGCGTGGTAATGGCACACGGCGACGATGGCATCCTCAGCCTCGGCCCTGTCTATCATCCGTCTTCTGGTCTGGATGGCTACCTCCGGCTCCATGTCGAAGCTGAACACCCAGTCCGTCTCATGCACCTGGGTAGGCCCGTGGAACACGTCTCCCATCAGGAGCGCCCTTTCGCCCCCTGAGACTATCGAAAGGCTCATGGAACCGGGGGTGTGCCCCGGGGTATGTATAGCCGTTATCTCATCGGTAATGGCCCGCTCTCCGGGCAGCAGGTCAAGGACGCCCAGCCTCTCCAGGGGGCCAAGGGTCTCTTCCCAAAAGCTGAAGGGGAATACACCGCTCACCTCCGGGTTCTTGAAGGCGTCCCAATCAGCCTGGTGAGCTATATACCTCGCCCTGGGGAAGGTCGGGGCGGGGTTGGTGCGGCCCTGGCTGATATTCCAGCCCACGTGGTCGGGGTGCAGGTGGGTGAGGAACACGATGTCTATGTCTTCCGGGCGCAACCCGACAGCCTGCAACTCCGCCACCAGTCGCCCGTCCGCTCCCCCACCGAAGGCGTCAACCCCGCCCGGATTGGTGGCGGCGCTGCCCAGGCCCGTATCCACCAGAATGGTGCGTCCCTGGGAGCGAATCAGATGGCTGTCGAAGTGGACGCTCAGGCTGTCATCGCCGACGAAGGCTCCGGGATAACGCTGGCGGTATGGCGTCCAGGACTCTGCCGGAACATCGGGGAATGTTTGACTCAGGGGCAGGGCCGACGCGCTGTCGGTCAGGACCATTATCTCCACGTTTCCCACAGTAATCCTGCTCTCTGGCATAGTTTACCTCCCACATATTCACATATTATCAAAGCTGCTGGGGCCATTAACCTGAGCCGTGGTGATGCACCACCCGCCAGCCGTCTTCTCCCCGGGCAAATATATTGGTAGCCTGGACTGCGAAGTTGGTCGCCCGCCCATCAACCACGCTGGTGATATTCTCTATACAGGAGATCCAGGCGGAGTCACCCTGGACCACGACCTGGGCGCCGGTGATATTGAAGTGCATCAGGCTGGTGTTGAGGAAGATGCCCTCCCAACTCCTGCGGACCCGCTCCCAGCCCACCAGGACAGGCCAGCCGGGATGAATGCACAGAACGCGGTCCGAGTGCTCCCATATCTTATCCATCTCATTGATGTCCAGGGTGCCAAAAGCCTCGTAGAACTTCAAGTTGGCCTGGGTGACTGCCTCCGCATCCGGGTGGTCCTGGCTCATTTTACACCTCATTACGAAAATAGATGCCCACCATCATTCGATTGTAGACCGGAATCCAAAAATAGACGCCCACCGTCATTCCGGCGTAGGCCGGAATCCAGGGGTAGGGGGTGGACTCCCGCTTTCGTGGGAGTGACAGTAGGGAGGCCGGCCACCCATTTTCATCTTCGTATGTGGCCCGCAAGGGCCATGAGTAATTACTACGCGTCGCACTCCCAAGGGTACAACAGGGCAATTGTACCAGAATCACGCGCTCCATCCCACTTTGGGCAACCTGTGATCAAGGTCTTTCAGTTCTCAACGACTCAGACCGTCATTCCTATGAAAATAGGCATCCCCCAAGCTGGAATCCCAGCCCCCCATCCCTGGATTCCCGCTTTCGCGGGAATGACGGTTGGGATGCCGTACCATTTTCATCTTCGTATGTGGCCCGGAGGGCCATGGGGAATTATTATGAAAATAAGGTTTTCATCTCCTTACTTAACTTAGCCTTTGTAAGGGCATGGGCAATTCCCGTGAAAATAGATGCCCACCGTCATTCCGGCGCAGGCCGGAATCCAGGGGTGGGGCGGTGGACTCCCGCTTTCGCGGGAGTGACGGTAGGCTTGTGCATGTGTCTAAGGTGTCTGTGATAGTATATTGCGGTAAGCGCAAACCGAAAGGAGGGACCAGTTGGACCAGAGTAAAGTGAGCTTTGAGAAAGACGGCGGCGTCGCCACCATAACCATCAACCGCCCGGAGGCCCGCAACGCCCTCTCCCTCGACATGGTAGCGGACATATCCGCAAGGCTGGATGAGTGTGCCGGCAAGGACGTGCGGGCAGTGGTGATTACCGGCAGCGGCCCTGCCTTCTGCTCCGGCGCCGACGTGCGGGAGTTTAGCCAAATGCTGAAGCGGGGCAAGGAGGAACTGTCTGCCCACTTGAGAAGCCTGGCGGGCCATATCCACGACGATGTGGTGATGAAGATAAGGCATCTCCCCAAACCCGTCATAGCCAGCGTCAACGGCGTGGCGGCGGGAGCCGGGTTCAGCCTTGCCTTGGCCTGCGACCTGCGGATAGTCTCCCAGGATGTCCGGCTGGTAATGGCCTACGCCAACATCGGGGCCACGGCGGACGGCGGCTCCACCTACTATCTTCCACGGCTGCTGGGCCAGGGCCGCGCCATGGAGATATACCTGATGAACCAGCCCATAAGCGCCCAGAGGGCCCTTGAGATGGGCTTGGTGAACCTGGTGACGCCCACCGACCAACTGGAGAAGCACACCCTGGAGTTGGCCCGCCGAATGGCCTCCGGCCCAACGGAAGCCTATGGCCGGGTGAAGGAGTTGATGTACCGGACCTGGGACTCGGACCTGGCATCCCAACTTGACGCAGAGACAGCGAACATCGGCGAAATAGCCCTCACCAGGGACTTTCAGGAGGGAGTAACCGCCTTCGTGGAGAAGCGGCCCCCCCAATTTCAAGGAGAATAGTCTCAAGTCAGCCATGTTCCCCGGCAACGGAAGACCCTTGAATACCTCCCCTGAATAACTCCCACGTGGGCCGACATCCCGGAGGGAAGGCATTGTTTTCCTAGCTGGAGTCCGGGTCCATCCCCCGGATTCCGGCCTGCGCAGAAATGACGGTTACGCAAAAGATTGCGCCCGAGGGATGCGCCAATGGCGCCACATAGAGTCAAGCGCCCTTATAACCATCCTTGACACCCTTTGCCTTCAACAGTATTATTGAGTCGTTGGGGACTGCAAGAGGTTCCCCAAGCAAATATGTACAGGCGGAAAAGGGGGAAGTAGTTTGAGTATCCTGAGACTCCTTGCCGACCTGACGGGTGCTGGACGCCTAAAAGCTGCTAAAGAGGAAGCTAGAAAGACCCTAGATGAAGCTGAGGAGGGAAAACGGAAAATCCTCCTCGAAGCCAGGGAGGAAGCCCTGAAAGCGCGCTCTTCCGTGGACAGTGAGGTCAAGGAGAGGCGCAGGGAACTGCAACGCATGGAGCGCAAATTTAATCAGAGGGAGGAAGGGTTAGAGCGCAAGGTCCAGAACCTGGAAAAGCAAGAGGAGGGCCTTGTCCTAAAGGAGAATGAGTTAGAACAGGTCAGAGAAGACCTGGAAGACATCAAGGGAAAGCAGCTAAGGCAACTGGAAGAAGTGGCCCGACTCACATTGACGGATGCCAAGGACCTTCTGCTCAAAAAGGCGGAAGATGAATCAAGGCACGAATTGGCCCGCCGTTACTGGGAGATCGAGCAACAGATGAAGGAAGAAGCGGACCAGAGAGCCCGCAAGGTCGTCACACTTGCGATACACCGGCTGGCCACTGACGTGGTCTCAGAGCACACCACGTCAATTGTGGCCTTGCCCAATGACGAAATGAAGGGGCGGTTGATAGGGCGTGAGGGGAGGAACATAAAAGTCTTGGAGAGCCTCACAGGGGTGGATGTCATCATAGACGATACCCCGGAGGTGGTCACCGTATCCTGCTTCGACCCGGTACGCCGGGAGATGGCGCGGCTGGCCCTTGAGAACCTGGTAAAAGATGGCAGGATACAGCCCGCCCGCATTGAGGAGATGGTAGACAGGGCCCAGAGAGAGATTGAGGAGACCATCCAGCGAGAGGGAGAGAAAGCTACCCTAGACTCTGGAGTATCCGGTCTCAATCCCGAGCTGATGAAGCTCTTGGGTAGATTGAAATACCGGTACAGCTACGGCGAAAATGTCCTACGTCACTCGGTGGAGGTATCCCTGATGGCGGGTATGCTCGCCTCGGAGATTGGCGCCAATATCGAAGTGGCCCAGGCAGGCGGCCTGCTGCACGACATAGGCAAGGCCCTCACCCACGAGGTGCAGGGGCCCCATGCCGAGATCGGCGCAGAGATAGCCCGGAGGTATGGAATCCACCCGGAGGTCCACAGGGCCATAATGGAGCACCACGACGAGGATCGAGGCTCTGTGGAGGCATTTCTGGTGTCCGCTGCCGATGCCATGAGCGCCGCCCGGCCGGGCGCTAGGAAAGAGACCATGGAACACTACGTGAAGCGGCTTGAGGCCTTGGAGGGGGTTGCTACCAGCTTCCCCGGTATCGAAAAGGCCTTCGCCATTCAGGCAGGCCGCGAGGTCCGCATCATGGTCAAGCCTGACAACATAGACGATATATCTGCCTCCACTCTAGCCAGGGACGTTGCCAAGAAGATCGAGGAAGACCTGGTGTTTCCCGGTCAAATCAAGGTCACAGTCATAAGGGAGACCCGGTCCGTGGAGTATGCGAGGTAGTTTCCGTATCTCTTGACGGCGGCGCCATACTATCTATTATGTATGCGCCGCCTGGGCGAGACCACTATTCGCAAACAAGAGCCAGGCCCAAGAGAGTAGATGGACCCTTGGCCTGGCTCAAGTGTTCATTTCGATAGCCCTTGGCCCCCTCAGCCAAGGGTGATAAACAAGCATAATAGAACGATGGAGGCCCCGACCTTCGGAGGGAAGTTAGGAGTAGAACCCTTGCGTGTCCTGATGATAGGCGATGTGATCGGAAAGCCCGGCAGGAGAGCAATCCAGGCCCTGGTGCCCCAATTGCGGAAAGAATACCGCCTGGACTTGGTGGTCGCCAATGGTGAGAACGTGGCCGGTGGGTTTGGGATAACGCCGGATACGGCGGACGAGCTTCTGACCAGTGGGGTGGATGTGATCACCTCCGGCAACCACATCTGGAAGCAGAAAGAGATTATCCCCCATATCAACGAGGAGTGGCCCCTTATCAGGCCGGCCAACTACCCCCCCGCCGCTCCGGGGAAGGGGTATGTCCAGCTAGGCGGGGCCATGGTGATCAACCTGATGGGCAGGGTCTTCATGAGTCCCCTGGACTGTCCCTTCAGGACCGCAGACCGGGTCCTTGAGGAGGCAGCCAGGGGGAGTCCTCCCAAGGTCATAATTGTGGACTTCCACGCGGAGGCCACCTCCGAGAAGCAGGCTATGGGATGGTATCTGGATGGACGGGTAAGCGCCGTCGTGGGGACACATACCCACGTCGCCACCGCCGACGCTCGTATCCTCCGCAATGGCACCGCATTCGTCACAGACGTGGGCATGACCGGCCCCTATAACTCGGTGATTGGGAGCGATGCCAGGGCAGTCATAGATGGTTTCCTCACCCAGATGCCCCAGCGTCTGGAGGTAGCCAGAGGCCCTGCCATACTGAACTCGGTACTGGTGGACATTGACGAAGAGCGTGGCAGGGCTACAGATATTCAACGTATAGACAGGATGGTGGACTAATATGGCCGTTGTTGACCTCCACCTGCACACCACGGCTTCCGATGGTCGTCTTACGCCGGCCCGGTTGATTAGCCTCGCGGCGGAAAAGGGCCTGAAGACCATCGCGGTGACGGACCACGACTCCACGGAGGGCCTGAAGGAGGCATTCGAGGCCGCCAGGGCTTTCCCCCGGCTTTCCGTGATTCCCGGCGCAGAGCTGAGCACCGATATTCCCGGCGACGAGATTCACGTCCTGGCCTACTTTTTCCGTTATGAGGATGCCCAGGTCCAGGAAGTGCTCCAAAGGTTTCGCGCGGGCAGGCTGGGGCGCGCCATGAAGATGGTGGAAAAGCTGGGAGAGTTGGGGGTGGAGATCGAATGGGAGCGGGTCCGGGAGATAGCGGGAGACGCTTCCGTCGGCAGGCCCCATATCGCCCAGGCAATGGTTGAGAAGGGCTATATACGGGAACCCTGGGAGGCCTTCGACCTCTACATAAACCGGAACGGGCCTGCTTACGTCGAACGGGAAAAGCTGACGCCCGGGGAAGCCGTAAGCCTTATCGTGGACTGGGGCGGGGCGGCAGTGCTGGCCCACCCCTCGGAAATCGCCAACCTGGACGACACCCTTGAAGACCTGAAGGATGCGGGGTTGTCGGGAATGGAAGTCTATTACTCCCGGTACTCCTACGAGAGGATACAAGAGCTTGCCGAAATAGCCGCCCGGCACGGAATGATACCCTGCGGCGGCAGCGACTATCACGCATCGGGCAATACGGGCGAGCCTCTGCCCGGCACTATGGGGCCTCCCCTGGACACGGTGGAAAGGTTGAGAGAGGTTGCAGCCAAGAGGTCCCTGGGCGCTATATAGGCCGTGCCCCTTGGCAGCCAACTCCCCGGCATATAAACAGTGAGATAGGACTCCTATGGACTTGGCCGGCCTTTACATCTACGCCTACCTGGTAGGCTCGGTGCCCACGGCCTACATAATTGGCCGGCTGGTCAAAGGGATTGATATACGGCAGCGTGGCAGCGGCAACGTAGGCGGGAGCAACGTATTCTACAGTGTGGGGAAGTTGTGGGTAGTGCCCCTGGGCCTCTTCGAGCTTTTCGCCAAAGGCGGGTCTCCAATATGGATAGGCATGTACGCCCTGGATATGGACCGGTCGTCCTACGTCCTGATGGCAGCCCCCCTTCTCACCGTCGCCGGAAATAACTGGTCTGTGTTCCTGAAATTCACCGGGGGGAGAGGGATAGCCGTGATCCTCGGTATCCTCTTCGCCCTGGCCTGGAAGGAGCTAATCGTCTTCTCTGTTGTAGCCCTCGCAGGATGGGCTATCTTCAGAAGCGCAGGGGTCTGGGTCTATATATCCTTGCTGTTGCTGCCCTTTTGGTCCTTGCTGTTCGGAGAACCCCTGGCAATAACCTGGTTCTGTGTGGGAGCGCTGGCGATGGTCACCGTGAAACGCATCCTCTCCAACTGGGACCCTTTTCCTGCGGGGATGCCCAAGGGCGAGGTGCTCTTCAACCGCCTCTTCAGGGATAGGGACGTAGCCCAACGGGATGAGTGGATCGACCGGGGTCCAGGGGAAAAAGATGGGAGTATGAGCTAGCATGGTGGAGCAGACAGAGGGCCAGCAATCCTTTGACTCCCAGGGCGAGCAAGAATACGGGATTCACAGATGCTCCTTCCACCCGGACGTGGAAACGGGCCTGTCCTGCGGCAGGTGCGGCAACTATATATGCCCCCGGTGCATGGTCCAGACCCCTGTTGGGGCGCGGTGCCGCGATTGCGCCAGGATGTCGAGACCCCCTACCTACGATGCGCGGCCAACCCACTACGTCAGGGCAATCCTGGCGGGCCTGACCACAGGAGTAGCGGCGGCCCTTGTCTGGTGGGCGGTCTCGATGGTCATATCCGGCCTTATTATATCTGCTATCCTGGCCATCGCCACCGGCTACGTTGTTGGAGAGGTTGTCAGCATTGCATCTAACCGTAAACGTACCCCAATTCTTTCCATCGTAGCCGGTATCAGCGTGCTTACCGCCGTATTGGGGAGCGGTTTCCTGACCAGCAGCAGCTATCCACCCCTTATAGTCCTGCATCTACTCATCGCCGGCATCGCCGTGTACATGGCTATGAGACGCGTCCGCCCATAGCCTTTCCGTGACCCTGTGAGCAATTCCATAGGGGAATCCCCGCCTGTTGAGGTAAGCAATCATCCTTTTCCTGAAGGTATCGTAGTCCGGGCCGCCCAGTCTGCCGAGGAGCTTACTGCCGGCCCTGAAAGCGCTCTCCTCCTCGTCCATCCCCTCCAGGGTTTCCTCGACTACCTCCCCGTCCACGCCCAGGCGCAGCAACTCCCACCTTATGGCCGAAGCGCTCCTTGGCCTGTGGTCTTCCCGGGAGCGCATCCAGAAGTCGGCAAACGCCGCATCGTCCAGCAGCCCCTGCTTCCTGAGACTGGCAATGGCCTCTTCTACCTGATGAGAAGAGAAGCGCCTGGAAAGCCGACGCCGCACTTCGGCCTCGCTCCTGGGTCTGTGAGCCAAGAGCCGAAGAGCGGCGTCGAGTACCCGGCTTATCGAGTGGGGTGATTCGGTTGGGTCTGACATAGGGCGTTTCCGTTTTTACTCTTCGAGGTCAATCTCCGGGTCGTCTTCGACTTCATCCGATGCTGGCATGGGCGCGCCCGGTGTCATAGCGACGTGGCCGTTACGGACGCGGTCCTCAATGTCCTGGGCCAAATCGAGGTGTTGGTCCAGGTACTCCTTGGCATTCTCCCGGCCCTGTCCCAAACGAATATCGCCGTATGAGTAAAACGAGCCGGACTTTCTGATTATGTCGTCGGCCACCCCCAAGTCCAGGAGGTCCCCCATCTTGTTTATTCCCCTACTGAACATGATGTCGAACTCGGCGACCCGGAAGGGAGCCGCCACCTTATTCTTCACTACCCGCGCCCTCACCCGGTTCCCTATGAAATTAGACCCCTGCTTTATGGAGTCTATACGTCTCAAGTCTATGCGTACAGAGCTGTAGAACTTCAGGGCGCGACCGCCGGGGGTCACTTCAGGACTGCCGAACATAACCCCCACCTTTTCCCGTATCTGGTTGATGAAAACCACCGCCGTCCCGGAGTGATGAATGGCGGCGGTAAGTTTTCTCAGGGCCTGGGACATGAGCCTCGCCTGTAGCCCCACGTGGGTGTCACCCATGTCACCCTCAAGCTCAGACTTGGGCACGAGGGCGGCAACGCTGTCTATCACAATAGTGTCCACTGCTCCGCTGCGGACTAGATATTCCGCGATCTCCAGGGCCTGCTCGGCGCTGTCGGGCTGGGACACCAGAAGTTCGTCCACATTGACGCCGCAGTTGCCGGCATACACGGGATCAAGAGCATGTTCTACGTCAATATATGCCGCCGTGCCGCCGCCTTTTTGGGTTTCAGCCATGACGTGGATAGCAAGGGTTGACTTGCCTGCTGCCTCGGTCCCATATATTTCCGTGACCCTCCCCTTGGGGATTCCTCCCACGCCCAGGGCGATGTCCAGAGCTAGGGAACCCGTGGGTATTACCTCAGTCATCAACTTCTGGTCCACCTGACCTAGCCGCACTATGGAACCCTTGCCATAACGGCGCTCAATCTGCGTGATGGCTATATCAAGGGAATTTTCCTTCTCAGTAGTCATGCTCCCTCCGGCCCGTGTACTCTCTCTGACTCGAATATAGCATACCTCCCCTGGAGTAACAAGGAGCGGGTGTCAGTCATTCAGAGTCTTTCGGTTTTCAAGGGGCCATCCCGTCATTGTTACCATGAAAATAGCCCATTTCCATCCTCTTATGTGGCCCGCAAGGGCCATGGGTGATTCCGGCCTACGCCGGAATGACGGTTGGGTGTGGTGGCGTGACCTGAATCCTCTGCTTTCACAATGGGGCGACTAGAACTGCCTGTACCTGTTGATGATGGGCAGCCGTCTGTCCTTGCCGAAGGCCCTTGGCGTTATCTTCACGCCGGGGGCGGCCTGCCTGCGCTTGTACTCGTTCCTGTCCACTGCGGCGATAACCTGCTTTACCACCTGGGGATCGAACCCCATCGCCACCATCTCATGGTAGCTGCGGTCCTCTTCCACATAGGCCCTTGCAATTCCATCCAGGACCTCATAGGGCGGAAGGGTGTCCTGGTCCGTCTGGTCGGGCTTTAGCTCGGCGCTGGGGGGCTTATCCAAGACCGCCTGGGGTATCACCCCCCTCGGATGGCCGTTCTCGTTGCGCCACCTGGACAGGTCATACACCAGGGTCTTGGGAACGTCCTTGATTACGGCGAAGCCTCCGGCCATGTCTCCGTAAAGGGTGGCATAGCCCATAGCCAGCTCACTCTTATTCCCGGTGGTGAGGACCATCCACCCGAACTTGTTGGATATGGTCATAAGCACGTTGCCCCTGATACGGGCCTGAACATTCTCCTCGGCGATATTGGCCTCGGTGTCCCGGAAATAGGGCCCCAGCATGTCCAGAAAGGCATCGTGGGCCGGCTCTATGGGCACCACCCACATGTCTATGCCCAGGTTATCCGCCAGAAGCCTGGCATCGGCGATGCTGCCCTCGCTGGAGTACCTGGAGGGCATCGCCACTCCCAGCACGTTCTCCTTGCCCAGGGCGTCCACGGCTACGCAGGCGGTCAGTGAGGAGTCTATACCACCCGACAGACCGACTATCACCTTCTTGAACCCACTCTTTCTAAGATAGTCGCCGGTGCCCAATACCAGGGCATGGTACACCTCGGCTATGGGGCCTAGAAGCCGGGGGCCGTCCCTTGAGTCCAGGGGTGGCCTCTCCACAGACCGGTATTGGGATATGGGGACCACCTGGGGCTTGCCCATCTCCCTGAGGATAGACGAGTCCTCCTTTCGGGGCCTGGGGCCGTGGAGACGGGACCGGAATACGGCTTCAACGTCCAGGTCGGCCAGGATAAGGTCTTCCTGGAACTCCTTGCCCCGGGCCACCAGCTCGCCCTCCTGGTCGAAAATCAGGCTCCCGCCATCAAAGACCAGCTCATCCTGTCCCCCGACGGTGTTGAGATATGCCACATAGACCCCGTTATCGGCGGCCCTGGTAGCCACCATCCTCTCCCTGTACAGGCGCTTCCCGGCATGATAGGGCGATGCGTTGATATTCACTATAACCTGGGCTCCGGCGTCCCTCTGGATGGCGATGGGTCCCACCGGATACCAGATGTCCTCGCAGATGTTAATTCCAACCCCTACCCCATTGATAATGAATACTGGACAGACCTCTCCCCGCTTGAAGTAGCGGTCCTCATCGAAGACGCCGTATGTCGGGAGGTACATCTTGTGGTACACCCCCGCAAGCTCTCCCCGGTAGGCCAGGGCGGAAGCGTTGTATATGTCGGAATCGGCATCCACGAAACCCACCACCACCGCGATGTCCCCGGACGCCTCCACAACCCTTCGCATTGCGTTGATGTTGTCCTGGATGAAAGATGTCTTGTACAGGAGGTCTTCCGCAGGGTATCCGGGGATGGCCATCTCCGGGAAGGCCACCAGGTCCGCGCCCAGTGACCGGGCCTCCTCCATAAAGCGGATAATCTTACCGGCGTTGCCCTCCAGGTCTCCCACAGTGGGGTTAATCTGGGCCAGGGCCAGCCGGAAGAGTCTGCCATCATCAGGTTGGGGATTGCGCATTACAGCTACCTGCCGAAGCATTTGTTTCACCCACGAGTATAACACAGGCGATGTCTTTGATGAGAGGATGAACCATTTGGTTTCCGGTATCCCCGCCAAGCGTCCTTACTTGACACTGCCCATACAAGGCCATAAGCTAGGCTGTGTTCACTCCTGACATGCAGACACTCCCAAGGCCCCTTGTCAGGCCACATAAGGGCATGAAAATAATGGGCAGCCTCTCCACCGTCATTCCGGCGCAGGCCGGAATCCAGGGGGTGTGGGTGACTTCGCCAAGGCTCTAACGTTGCGGAGTCATGGATTCCCGCTTTCGCGGGAATGACGGCGCTGGTTGGTGCTTATTTTCATAACAATCACGGTTACGCAAAGGTTTCCACCGGAGGGGGATATGGATGTACCCGACATCGGCCAAGAGCGCCGGAAGGGAATAAATGGAAGAACGACGGGTTAGCAGCGCCGGCCTAGGCAATCTCCTAAACAGGCTGGAGGCGGACAACGACGCCAAGGGCGCTACCCTGTACTTCAGGCCGGGGCACTTTCACGAACTCCATTCCAGCCTCCGGCCCTCTACATGGGCCGGCGCGCTGGAGGAATTAGCCGGGCTTGCGCCCCAGGTGGAAGGCTCAGAGACCGGGGGCATGGTGTTCTGGAGCGAGGGCAGCAAGTTGGCCGTTCTGCCCCCCTTCCCCGTCGAGCAGGACGGCCTGGTTGAGGGCTGGGACCCGTCCCACCTGAGGAATATCCTTGCCAGGGAATACGTGGTAGGGGTGGTGTTGCTGCGCCTGGGAAGATACGCGGTTGGCGTGTTCCAGGGCCGGAAGCTGCTGTCCTCCAAGACCGACACCCGGTACGTCAAGGGCAGGCACAGCGCAGGGGGCCAGTCCCAGAAGCGGTTCGAGCGCATAAGAGACAAGCAGGTGCAGGAGATTTTCGACAAGACCTGCTCGGTGGTCAGGGAAAGGTTCACTCCCTACGAGGACAGGATAGACTACATATTCCTCGGCGGCGAGAGGTTTACCCTCCAGGGCTTCCTCAAGAGGTGCCCCTACCTGCAAAGGCTGTCCCACAAGACCATGGGCAGGACGCTGAACGTAAGAGAGCCAAGGCAGGAAGAACTGGTAAAGGTAATCGGGACGATATGGGAGAGCCGGGTGGTGCGGGTGCCCTGAGTCAGAAGTCCCCTCTCCCTGGGGGAGAGGGCTGGGGTGAGGGGGCAGTCCCCTCTGCGCGACGGTCCCTGTTGACATGCCTATCACCCCCATCCTAACCTTCCCCCGTCGAAGGGGGAAGGAAAAGCCACCCCCACTCCTGGATTCTGACTTTCGCCGGAATGACAGAATAAGGGGCCGGAATGACGGTTATGATATGGAGGGCCTGAGTTGCCAAGCCTGTCCTATGGCCGAAGCCTGGCCCTGTCCCTGGGGTTTGTCCTGTGCGTTGCCCTGCCCTCCGCCGGCGAAGTGATAAAGTACACCAACCTTGCCGTAGTCATCGCCTACCTCATCGCGGCCTTCGGCCTTTTCCTGGCAGCCCGTGCATACATCCTTCCCAAAGTATTGCCGAGACTTGGCAAAAAGCAGGTGATTGGGGCCGCCCTCGTGGTCCTTGCGATAACCATCGCTGTCTTTGCGGTCATATATCCCATAGCCAACGACCCCGAGACATTCGGTGGCGGCGGTGATAACGACGATGCGCTGGACATCACCGCCCGGGAGTTGATGAATGGGAACTATCCCTACTACGCGCGGACATATCTGGACAATCCCCCCATCCCAATGCCCGGCGCCATACTCCTCGCCCTGCCCTTCGTTGCCTTGGGATACAGCGCCTATCAGAACCTCTTCTGGCTGGCCGTCCTGTTCATAGTAACTTGGTCGTATCTTGGAGACCGCCGCTCGGCATTGGGCATGGTCCTGATGATACTGGCGCTGAGCGCAATCGTATGGCACTCGGTGGTAACGGGGATAGACCGCCTTTCCAACGGCATCTATGTCCTGGTGGCGATGCTATGGCTGATGAAAGCCGTCGGGCAGCAGAGCGCTCCCGTTCCCATGAAAATAGCGTCTGCCCTGTTCTTGGGGATAGCCCTATCTTCCCGGGCCAATTACTTCTTCATCCTGCCCATCGTGTTCTCAACCCTGGTCCAAGCATCCGGCTGGAGGCAGGCCGCCATATATTCCGCCATCGCCGTTGGCGCCCTGGCTGCCATCACCCTGCCCTTCTATCTCTATGACCCGGAGGGGTTCGCCCCACTGCACACTGCCGGCAAACTGGACAGCCTGAAACCGGCGTGGGACATAGCCCCGGTGTTCATACCCGTCGCCACAGGGATAATCGCGCTGCTCCTGTCCCTATTCCTGCTCTTCCACCGTACCGACAGCCGGTATTTGGCCGCCCTGGGAAGCTGCGCCCTCGTCCAGGGATTCCCCATCCTCTGCTTCGTAGCCCTCGACTACATCGGAGGTGGCGTAGACCCCCTCTGGGAGGCAGGGTACGGCCTGAGTTTCCTGTTCTTTGGGTGCCTCCCGTGCTGGGCGGCCCTGGAAGAGGGCGCGGGGCCTGGGAGGTTCCCGTCACTCCGTGCTAGGCCAGAGTCGGCCTCCACCCCTGGATTCCGGCCTGCAACCGAATGACGGAGAACACCACCACCTAAAACGGACCGCAACCGTTTGACACAGGAACGCTACGCAACATATCATTCCCTCACTCCCCCGTGATGTTGTATATTAGAGACACGAATATAGCTATCTTGTCAGAGAACATTGCAGCCGAAGAGGAGGCTACAAAATGCCGGATGGTTCGCTGGTAACGGACTGGTACGATGTGGAACGCGCCATCGAGGAGATGGGCGGCATGGAGGTCATTCGTAAAGAGTTTGCCGAGTTCGAGAAGGTTATCTCACGTATGCATAGCGATGAAGACGAACTTACCCGGAAGTACCCCTACAAATGGGTGGCCGTGGGAAAGGACGGGCTTTTGGAAGTCGGCGACACCCTGGAGGCGGTGGTTGT
The DNA here is from genome assembly GCA_965219725.1 of Dehalococcoidia bacterium. GTDB lineage: Bacteria > Chloroflexota > Dehalococcoidia > Lucifugimonadales > JAGWBF01 > CBDCOF01. Next base: position 644,427 of record CBDCOF010000002.1, read on the forward strand.
GGCCGTCAAATCTCGCGGTCTGAAAAACCCGGACTACGTGGTCAGGTATCTGGACCCGGACCCGCCGGACCTGATTCTGTGATCGTCGGTGCGTTCGACACCAGGGGGCGCTCTTACGTCAGGTGTCTGGTCTTCATTCCTCGACTTGGAGTTGTAGGGGATGTAACGTTCCGGGTAGATACGGGAGCCGATTCCACTTACCTACATCCGGGAGACGGAGAGCCGCTAGAGATTCCCTTCGAGCGGCTGGAAAACCCTGTTCAGAGCAGAGGTGTAGGCGGAACGTCTCAATATTTCTTGGAGGAAGCGGCCCTTATTTTCGATAATGACGGAGAACGGGAAGCCCGACAGGTAAATTTGCGCATCGCCAAGCCTAATGGGGCCAACGAGGGTCTTCCGTCCTTGCTAGGTCTGAATGTTATTAACCATCGGTATATGGAATACGATCCGGTGAATGGTAGGCTAGAATTCACCGTTCGTTAAGCTGGAATGGTAGTGGGTCAGGGTGAGCGCTCTGGCCCTCATTCGCTCTATCCTGCCTGCGTTGCTATGAAAATAGGAGTAGCACGCTACTTACCACACCCTGAAGGGTGTGGCATCCCATGAAAGTAAAGCCGTCCGGCACCGTCATTCCGGCGTAGGCCGGAATCCAGGGGCGGGGTTTGGACTCCCGCTTTCGCGGGAGTGACGGTGGGGTGGCCGGGCCATTCGCTTCTCGGTATTCAAACCGGTTGGAGGACTCAAACTGAGACAGTACCAATACCAGGCAACAGACCAGGACACATCACCGGGCAACCGCCGTCCATCAGACTCTCAGGCAGACCCCCAGGCAGACCTGCGGGAGGCTTCTCTCCATTTGATGGAGTTTCCCCTGGTGAGGGAGAAGCTGGCGGGTTACACCACCTTTCCCCTGGCCGGAGATATGGCCCTCGACCTGCTGCCCTCCTATGAACGCGACGAGGTGGTGCGCCGCCAGGAGGAGACGGGCGAGGCCCGCCGCTTCCTGGAAAGAGGGGCATCCCTCAACATCTCCGATGCCAGAGACCTGGGCATGGCCCTCCGCAGGGCCCAACTGGGAGGCACCCTTACCGGAGAGGAGCTAAGGGGGGTGTACGACACCCTCAGGGTCACCCGCGAGGCCAGGGCCGCCGTCCTCCACCATGCAGAGATGCCCATCCTGAGCCGCATTGCCAGAGACCTGCCTGTCATAATGGATATGGAGCAGGAGCTTGCCAGGTCCATAGGCAGGTCCGGCGAGGTGCTGGACAGCGCCAGCCCCGCCTTGAGGGAACTGCGAGCGGAGACCCGGGCCGCCTACCAGCGCCTGGCGGACAGCCTGGACCGCACCATGAGGCGGATGCAGCGCAATAACATCCTCCAGGAGCCTATCATCACCCAGAGGAACGGCCGGATGGTCCTCCTGGTCAAGACCGAGATGAGGCAGCGTCTCCCCGGTATCGTCCATGATGTCTCCGATAGTGGGGCAACCCTCTTTGTGGAGCCTATGGCGGCCATCGGCCTGGGCAACAGGTGGCGAGAGTTGCGCCTGTCGGAGGAGCGGGAGGAAGAAAGGGTGCTCCGCGCCCTCTCGGCAAGGGTGGGGGACCATAGCGACGACCTCCTGCTGGGGCTGGACCTGCTGGCACGGCTGGACCTGGCTATGGCCAAGGCCAGATATTCCATCGCCACCAAGTCCACCGCCCCCACTGTTATCGAAAGCGGCGGCATCGAGGGCGAGGGACAGTACATCCGGCTGATAGACGCCCGTCACCCTTTGCTGGAAGGAAACGTGGTGCCAATAACCGTGAGGATAGGGGACCAGTGGTCTCTCCTGCTAATCACGGGACCAAACGCAGGCGGTAAGACGGTGGCTTTGAAGACTATTGGCCTGATTATCCTGATGGCCCAGGCCGGACTCCATGTACCGGCCGGTGAAGGGACCATCAGCATGTTCGACGGCGTGTATGCCGACATCGGCGACCAGCAGAGCATCCAGCGTTCCCTGTCCACCTTTAGCTCCCACGTCCAGAACCTGCGGGCCATCATGGAACAGGCCACCAACAAGTCGCTGGCCCTTATTGACGAGCTTGGCACCAGCACCGACCCCGAGGAGGGCACCGCTCTTGCCAAGGCCATTCTACGGCACCTGTTCCGGCGGGGCATTACCCTGGTGGCTACTACCCACCAGCGCGACGTGGCCGCTTTTGTCCAGGAAGAGCCGGGAATGATGAACGCCAGCGTCGAGCTTGACCACCGGACCCTGGCCCCCACCTACAGGCTGACTATGGGGCTGCCTGGCAGGAGCTATGCCCTGACCATTGCATCTCGTTTGGGGATGGAGGAGGATGTTGTAAATACTGCCAGGTCTCTCCTGTCGCCTGCCCACCAGCAGGCGGAAAGCCTTCTCCGCGAACTCCAGGAGGAGCGGCACCTGGCCGAAGGGAAGCGCAAGGAGGCGGAAGAGGCCTTGGCCCAGGCGGAGAGCGCCAGGGCCGAGTTGGAAGAACAGTTAGCCGGCTTTCAGGACAAGAAGACGGAGATGCTGGAGGAGGCCAAGCACCAGCTCCAGCAGAGGGTTGATGAAGTCAACAAGCGCCTGCGTGGGGCAGAGCGAGTAGTGGAGCAGTCCCGGCAGCCCGGCCCCGGTCCATCCCTCGGTGAGGCCCACAAGGAGGTTGCCAGGGCACGACGGGAGTTGGCTGCCCCAGGCTGGCAGCCTGCGCCCAGCAGGCGGAACGATTGGCTTGAGCGGCTTCAAACGGGGGACAGGGTGTACCTGCGAGGTATCCCCCAGCCTGTCGAGGTGATAACCCCTCCCGGCGAGGGGGGCACCGTCGAGGTCCTTCTTGGCACCATGCGGGCGCGCCTGCCGGCCTACCAGCTGGACAGCCTGGCCGGGTCTCACACCACCCCTACCCGCGACGGCATCTACTACACCCGTCCACCCGCCCGGCAGGTCCATAGCGAGCTAAACCTCCAGGGGACCAGGGTCGAAGAAGCCCTGGAACGGCTGGAGAGCTTTCTCAGCGACGCTACCCTGGCGGGCCTCACCTCTGTACGCATCACCCACGGCGTCGGCACCGGCGCTCTGCGCAACGCCGTCCGGGAACACCTCAGCCACCACCCTCAGGTGAGGTCTGCAACCAAGGATGAGAGCATTGCCAGGGACAGCGTCACCGTAGTTGAGTTGGCCTGAAGCCAGTCCCTATGCCCCACCCTTCAGGATGCTGTAGGTGACTTGGCACCTATATTTTCACAATAATTACCCATACCCCTGTGGGCCACATACGAGGGTGAAAATGATGGGCAGCCTCTCCACCGTCATTCCGGCGCAGGCCGGAATCCAGGGGCTACACCTACCGTCATTCCGGCGTAGGCCGGAATCCAGGGGTAGGGGGTGGGTGACTCGCAATGGCCGCCTACGTCGCGGGACTCTGGATTCCTGCTTCCGCAGGAATGACGGCGGTGCCGGGTGTTGTAGGGGCAAGCCTCGGAGCTTGTCTCACAATTCTTGCGCAGTTGCCTCCTCCCCCTTGACGGGGGAGGATTGAGGTGGGGGTGATGGGTCTGCTAACTGGAATCGTCGCACAGAACTCAAACTTTTGCTGTTCACGCCATCACCCCCATCCTAACCTTCCCCCGTCCAAGGGGGAAGGAACTTCTGAGACAGGCTCCTCGTGGTTGCCCTTTGGGTTGCCATAGGCATTGAGAACCGAAATACCCTGTCATGCGCATATACAGGGATTGACACCATATTGGTGACATGATACCTTCAATTGAGACAGATAATAGAATAGATACCCGAGACACAAAGACTGTGATGGAGACGAGTAGGCAGGCGCAGGCGTCCAGCGAGTCTGGAATGGTGGAAGCAGATACGCCGGACCTGGCCGAAAATCCCTCCGGAGTTGCCGGCTGAACCCCCAGGCCCCGTAGCCCCTCGCAGATGGGCCGGGTGGGGCAGTAAGCCTGGCCGGGATCATGGCCCGTTACCAACCATGGGGCATGATGGTGCCCTGCTTGAGAGGCCCATAGCCGCCCCAAAAGACCGGGGTGACTGTGGGCAATGAGGGTGGTAACGCGGGAAGAACAACGTCCCGTCCCTTAGAGGGATGGGACTTGTTTTTTTGATGTATATAGACCGGCCTTACCGTATAGCCGTAGCGCCCCGGACATCGGACCGCCGGGCAGCGCGGGAGATTCCGGGACAGCCACACAAACCTAGTCCTAATCTGGTAGAGGGAAGCCGAAATGAAACTTAAAGGTGCGGAAATCATCTGTGAGGCCCTCCTCCGCGAGGGCGTCGAGGTCATCTTTGGGCATCCCGGCGGGGCTGTCTTGCCCCTCTACGATGCCTTCTACAAGTACAGCCAGCTGCGTCACGTCCTGGTGCGCCATGAGCAAGGCGCAGCCCATGCAGCCGACGGGTACGCCCGCGCAACGGGCAAGGTGGGAGTTTGCGTAGCCACCTCCGGCCCGGGCGCTACAAACCTGGTGACAGGCATCATGGGGGCCAAGGCAGACTCGGTGCCCATAGTAGCCATCACCGGCCAGGTCGCCAGGGCAGCCATGGGCACCGAGGCTTTCCAGGAGTGCGACACCTGTGGAATCACCGCCCCTTGCACAAAGAAGAACTACCTGGTCATGTCCGCAGAGGACCTGGCCCCAACCATATACGAGGCCTTCCGGGTAGCCCAGGAAGGCCGGCCAGGGCCAACCCTGGTGGACGTTCCCAGGGACGTTCAGCAAGAGTTGGCGGAGTTCAACTATATGGAAGTGCCCGAGAGGAGCCTTCCCCAACTCTTGCCTGGCACCAGGGACAGGCTGCCCAGCGCTGCCGAGCTTATAAACAGTGCGGAGAGGCCCCTCATCATAGCAGGGCATGGAGTCCTCGCCTCATGCGCAGGGGAGGAACTCAGAGACCTGTCGGAGAAAACGGGGATACCCGTCATAAATACCCTATTGGGACTGAGTTCTCTCCCTCGAAGCCATCCCCTCAGCCTGGGTATGCTGGGGATGCACGGCATGTACTGGAACAACATGGCTGTTGAGGACGCAGACCTGATCATCGGCCTTGGTATGCGCTTTGATGACCGCATAACCGGCAGGCCCGGCACCTTTGCCCCCAATGCCCGGGTGGTCCACGTTGATATAGACGAATCTCAAATCGGGCGCAACGTGCCAGTGGAAGTCGGCCTGGTTGGAGACGTGAAAACCGTCCTCAAAGCTCTGATACCCCTGGTGCAAGGCGTGAACAGAGAACCCTGGATGACGCAAATAGCAACCCTCAAGAGGGACCACCCTTCCCTGGAGATACCTGAAAGCCAAGGACTTCTGGCCCAGCACGTGCTCTATGACCTGAACCTGCTCATCCGGGAAGGCGGTGAAGCGGATGACGTGATAGCCGTCACCGGGGTGGGCCAGCATCAAATGTGGGCTGCCCAGTACCTCCAATTTGACCAGGCCAACTCCTTCATCTCTTCCGGCGGCCTGGGAGCTATGGGTTACGAGATACCGGCTGCTATGGGCGCCCAGCTGGGCAGGCCGGGTGCCACCGTGTGGAGCATCGCCGGCGACGGCGGCTTCCAAATGACCCTCCATGAGTTGGCTACCATTGTCCACGAGGAACTTCCCGTCAAGATAGCCCTCTTTAACAACGGCCATCTGGGAATGGTGCGCCAGTGGCAGGAGATGTTCTACGAACAGCACTACAAGTCTGTCCCCATACCGGGGCCCGATTATGTAAAGCTGGCCGAGGCCTTCGGGATTCCCGCCCTCAGAGTGACCAGGAGGGATGAGGTGATAGATGCCCTGACCCAGGCCCAGAGGCACCCCGGCCCCTTCCTCATAGAATTTGTCCTGGAGCAGCAGGAAAATGTTTACCCAATGGTGCCCCTGGGGGCTTCACTGGCGGAGACTATAGAAGACCCCAGAACAAGCGGGGTAGGCCGGCCGGGAGGATAAGCCGGCTGCCCCCGCGCTCCCCGTAGAAAGGCACAGGGGGACGAGGCTATGGGCCTCGGGAATCGTCTTAGGGGCCGTATGAGATTGGATGGGCCGCGCTATTTCGATTCCCTGAGGCCCTTGTTTGTGCGCCCCGCTTCAACGCTGTGGCCCCGGAGAATTTGACGACCGCTTGCATCTTCCACAAGTCCTCCTTAGGTCCCTGTTATACATATCTACCTCCTCCTCCTTTGTGAGAAGACCGAGGTGGGGAGCTATTTTCATGGCAATTACTACGGAGATTGGGGGTGTGGGAAGGGGCGCAGGGGTCCCGGTCTGGGTGGATTGGCAGTTTCTAAAAATTGTCTAAGAAAGTTCATAAAAAAATCATCAATCTCTACCTTGACAAGGCCAAAGTTTGTGCCCTTATGATAGTACGGCAGTCTTCAAACCGGCCTGATTCAACTTGACTTGGTTGGGAAGGACCATCAGGCCCCGGATGGGGATGCTCCCAGGCTGTTATTATCGTGTATGTTACTTCCGCACTTCAGCCGGCCGGAAATTTGTGGCGGACCTTCCCCCGCCACGCCCTGGTTTGGGAAAGGAGGTGGAACTCGCTCTTGTTCTCCGGGATGAAGACCGGGAGATCCGGGGAGACCATTTCTTACCTGATTTTTAGGTGGCAGCTCTAAATGAGGAGGTGAAGAGAGCGGAGATGACGATACGGTCAGTTAGGGTAATAAGCGACGGAGTCATCAAATTTGATGGTGGGACCATGTTTGGGCAGTTGCCCAAGGTTGACTGGGAAACCAGGACTACTACAGACCGGAAGAACCGTATCACCCTCGGCCTTAATTGTCTTCTTATTCAGGTGGATGACAAGAATGTTCTGGTTGACGCAGGGGTTGGGGCCAAGGAGATGTCCAACGAAAAGGAGACCTACGGCTTGGTTCCCAGCAAGCTGATGAAGGGTCTCAGGAACCAGGGAATCTCCCCCAAGGAAATAGACGCAGTCATACTCACCCACCTGCATTTCGATCATAGTGGAGGCTGCACAAGGCTGGACCGGGCCGGGAACCTGGTCCCTACCTTCCCAAGGGCCAAGTATTTCGTCCAGAGCGCCTGCTGGGATGAAGCCAACACCCCCAACGAACGGTGCCAGCACATGCACCGTTCGGAAGATTTCCATCCCATCATGGCCAAAGGGCAATTGGAACTTCTGGATGGAGATACGGAGATATTCCCCGGTCTATGGGGCAAAGTTACCGACGGCCATGCAAAGGGTCATCAGATAGTTACTGTGCATCACGGAGGTGAAAGGATCGCTTTTCTCGGAGACCTTGTGCCCACCCACCATCACATAGACTTGAATGCCATTTCAGCCTTTGACCAGGTCCCCGAGGAAACCTTCCAGATGAAGCGGGAGTTCCTGGACAAGGCTGAGAGGGATGGGTGGCTGCTCATATTTGCTCATGGGAACGACCAGAAGGCAGGTTATCTCGAGCGGAGAAACAACCAGCCGGCCCTGCGAGCCGTGGAACTGTAGGAGCGGAATAATATCTAGTAGTAATACTCGTCCCATCGTTGGGAACCGAAAAGCGGCAGCCACTCATTCTTACGTGAGGGCTGCCGCTAACGCATTATTTAACCCCGGAATAATCAGACAACCTGGGCCAGAAGGCTTCCCCCATCCTCCGACAACAGCCGGGCAAAGGTTATCTGGTTGCTGACAACCGCGCTCTCCTCGGTATGCACCTTCAGGTAGTTGTCCGTAAGGCCCAGATATACGGGCTTTCCCCGCCGGATGTCCGACCTCTCCCATAGCACCAGCCTTGTAGTCCCAATAAGTCCGCTCCTGAAGAAGGCCGCCTGCTCTTTCGCCAGGGCCAGCATCTCTACCATGCGGCTGCTCTTTGCCCTGTCATCAACCTGGGGACCCATATATGCGGCGCTGGTGCCGGGCCGTATGGAGTAGGGGAACACGTGCATTGCCGCCAGGCCCATCTCCTGGGCAAATAAGAGGCTCTCCTGGTGGTGCCTGTCATCCTCTCCGGGGAAGCCCACAATCACGTCGGCAGTAATGGACACGTCAGGCACCCTGGCGCGCACCCTATCCACCGCCTCGGCATACTGGGCTGTGGTATAGCGGCGGCGCATCCTGTTCAGGATGTAGTCGCTGCCGCTCTGTAGTGGTATGTGGAAGTGGGGGCACAGACGCCTGTCCTCCCACAACTCCAGCAGGTCCGGCGTAATCTCCTGGGGCTGGAGGGAGGAGATACGCAGCCTGTCTATGCCCGTCCCCTTCAGGATAAGTCCCACCAGGTACTTCAGGTCGGCCCCAGCCAGGTCAAAACCATAGGAGCCAAGCTGGGTGCCTGTGAGCACCACCTCTTTGTATCCCTCGGATATTCGCTGCCCTATTTGCTCCAGCAGCGCCTCGGGGGGGATGCTCCGCTCCCGGCCCCTCACCTTGGGGACGATACAGTAAGCGCATACCTGGTTGCACCCTTCCTGTATCTTTACCATCGCCCTGGTGCGTCCGAGGCTGGCCCCGTGCCCCACAAGGGGAGTTGACCGGACTACTTCCCCGGCGCGGGGCGCGGGTTGTTCCCCCCTTGCCGCCAACACCATGTCCAGGATGCGGTCTTTCCCGGAGTTGCCCACCACCAGGTCCACCCCCAGAAGGTCCGAAAGCTCTTGCGGCGCTCGCTGGGCATAACAGCCTGTGGCTACTACAAGAGACGAAGGGTCTCTCTTGTGCGCCCCGCGAAGGGCCTGGCGGGCCTTGCCGTCGGCCACGTGGGTGACGGTGCAGGTGTTGAGGATATACACGTCCGCAGGCCAGGTCGGGTCCACGACCCTGTACCCGGCCTGGATAAACCGGCTGGCCAGGGTTTCGCTGTCAGCCTGGTTCAGCTTGCAGCCCTGGGTCTGTATAGCCACAGTGCCTCGGACGGCTGCATTGCCATCCTCCGGCTGAGGTCCCATATCGGTGTTATTCGAGTATGGCATAAGCACACGCCAAAACCGCGGAGGGAGCCGGGGGCGCAGAGAGACTGGCCCTAATGGCGCCAGCGCTCTGGGTACTCGGCTTACTCCGCGGTGAGTTTATGGTAGGTCTCTAATCTATCTCTTCCTCAGGAGGAAGCATACCCCACAGGGTTTCCACCGCGCGGCCCACCCGCTCCACGACCAGGTACAGCCGCTCCGGGCCCAGCCGAGAGTCGAGAACCCTGAGGTAGGTATTGGCAAAGCCGGACACCTGGTCAAAGGCATCCCCCAGCCTCCTATCCCTGGACTCTCTGGCCAGGGCCGCCGCGTAGCGGCGGGTCTCCTCGTCAGTCTTCGGGTCATCCCCCCGGCTGGCGGCGACCGCCTTGACCGCGCCAACGAGGCTGCCCCAGAGAAACTCCTCTACCCTGTCCCAGTGACCCGCGCGCATCTCCGATGTAGCGCTTTCTCGGTAGCGGCTGCTCTGCTCCCTGTATCTCCTGGTACGCGCCTGTGTCCGGTCCATAATCGTCGCCGGCCCCTCGGCTACCAGTGCCAGATGGAATCGTGGGAATCGAAGAGGCCGGCCAGGTCGCCCCGGCTTATCAGGTTGATGCCCTGGGCAATCTCCTGGCGGCCGATGCCCCGGTCTTCCAGGTCTTCCGCTACCACGTAGGTAGGCACCCCGGCCTTCACAATCTCCGACACGTCCCTGTCTATTTTCGGCCCCACTTCCATCGTTATCCCGCCGAAGCTCAAGCCGCTGGCATCCTGGCCCGTGACGGCATAGTTCACCGCGTTGCCCCGGAGCAGCAGGGAAATATCCGCGCCCGAATTCTTGAGGATATGGGTCATCCAGATGATGGTATCGTCCTGCTCCTCGATAGTGCCATGATAGGCCCGTTCAGCGATTGAGAGAATCTTTGGCACAACTCCTCCTACTTCGTAGCCATGACCAGGGTGTTGTTGCTTTCGGCGGTCCACTGTAGGAAATCAGCCGGAGAACCCCGGCGCGGTCCTTCGATCCAGCCGCCGGATCCCCGCTCGTCCACGCACAGGCCGCAGTTTATCCAGTCCACCAGCTCGGTCTTGAACAGGGCAGATACAAAGTTGGCGGTGGTAGGATGCTGCTCTTCCTCAGCCGTCGTGCCGTGGACCGGATTGGGGTGGGCCTTCTGCTCGGCCATAGTAAGGTTTACCGCTCCCTCATAGGCAAAGACGTTCACCTTGTGACCCTTGCGAACGGCGGCGTCTATGATGCGCAGGGCCGTCGTGGTGGTCTCCGATTCATAAGGAGCGTCCATTAGCGCTATAGTCAAGGTTGCCATGATACCTCCCGGAGACAAATTCAGGCCGGAGACAAATTCAGGACTAATGCCATACGATTTTGGAGCCATCCTGTACCAGCAGGTCAACCAGGTCATCTATGTTGGAGACTGACACCCCCTCCACTATTGTGGACTGGGATATGCCTCGTTCACGAAGGGAGAAATCATCCACGGACACACTGACCGAAGGCGCCCTTTGCCGGAGGGCTGCCAGCGGGTTGTTCTTCACACCCCGACGGGTTGTGAGGACGCCGTTCTGGACCAGAAACAGGGTTACGTCATTTCCCTTCCCTGCGAGGTCGCCAGCCAGATCGTAGATATATAGAGAGTCCCCATACTCGAATGGGTCTCGGGACTCTATCAGTACGTATCGGGCCACAAGTCACCTCCTATCATCCTACTTTTGTTGGCATAGCCACCTATGCCCAATTCGTATGGATAGTATAGTAAGGTAGTAATCCTGGGCTGTCAATCTTGCCAGCGCCTGCGTGGAGGGTCTTTCGGTTTTCCTCGATTATCCACCATTGGTCATTCCGGCCTCCGCCCCGAACCCGTCATTCCGGCCTCCAAGACCGTCATTCCGGCCTGCGCCGGAATGACGGTGAGGCAGCGGCCACCACTCATCATGTCTGAACACTTACAGCAATTGAGTTTGCGTTGACAAAATATTTAGCCGATGCTATATTGAACGGGCAAGTCTCACCGGATGCTTTCCCCAGTTGGCCCTCCTTATGTTATTGGCAGGGAGGACTACAGGCGGAAAGGAGATGGCTACAGTACCCAAGGCTATGGGGGTACAAGCCAGGACCCGGCCTCAGCCCCTTGGCCTTGCTAGGTCAATCCCCCAAACGCGGGGTGCAGCGTGCCGACGGCGCCCTTCACTGCCTCAAGCCAGTCCCATCGAGGATGAAGGGTGAAATACGGCACGGAAACGCCCGGCGCATTTTTGGCCTATTAGGAGGAACCAAATGCAGACCCAGGATTTCGTGGTCCGGTTTGCGGGAGAAGGTGGTCAAGGAGTAGTTACCGCAGCCGAGATGTTAGCCCGCGCAGCCGCCTCTGTAGGTTATCACGTTCAGACCTTTTCAACCTTTCCCTCTCAGATTATGGGAGGCCCCACTTGGACTCAGACCCGCATTTCCACTACGCCCGTCCTGAGCGCCGGCGATGACCTGGATGTGCTGGTTGCCTTGAACCTGGAAGCCTATGAAACCCACCAGGAAGAAGTCCGCGACGGTGGCGTAGTGCTGCACGATTCGGCCTTCGACATCGAGTCGGACGCCCGCGCTATTGGCGTCCCCTTCGATGACCTGGCCCGGCAAGCCGGCGAAGCCCGTTCCGCCAACATGGTGATGATTGGCGCTCTTTCCCACCTGGTGAATATGCCCCTGGAATATTTCGACAACTTTGTCCGGCAGAGGTTCAGTGGGCGGGACGCCGTTATAGAATCCAATGTCAAGGCCCTGGGCTTGGGCCGTGACCATGCCGCCTCCAGCGAGATGCAGATTGGCGAACTGGGCACCCCCAGCAAGCCCGATTACGAGCAACTGTTACTCAAGGGCAACGAGGCCATATCCCTGGGGTCTATAGCCGCCGGCCTCGACTTCTACGTGGGCTATCCCATCTCCCCCGCCACCACCATCCTCGTCTTCATGGAGCGGAACCTGGTAGGCCCCGGCAAGTTCGCTTATCAAGTGAGCTCTGAGATTGAGTCCATTACTGCCATTCTGGGGGCGGGATTCGCGGGGAAAAAGGCGATGACCGCCACCGCCGGACCGGGGTTCTCCCTGATGGGCGAGGGCCTGGGCTTGGGGTGGATGGCGGAGATACCCGTTGTAGTCGTAGACGTGCAGCGGGGCGGGCCGGCCACCGGGCTGCCCACAAAGACGGAGCAATCGGACCTGCTGGCCTGCCTGCACCCGGCCCACGGCGACGTGGTCCTCCCGGTGATTGCTCCCGGCAGCGTGGAGGAGTGCTTCTACGCGGCGGCCATGGCCCTGAACTGGGCAGAGCGGTATCAAGGCCCGGTGATTCTGATGAGCGAGATGTCCATGGCGGAGAGGGCGCAGAATATTCGGAAGCCCGTTCTGTCCGAACTGGTGACGGAAAGCCGGAAGGTCTACGAAGGGAGCAACGGATACCAGCGCTATGAGGGCTACGAGTTGTCGCCCATGCCCCTCCCAGGCTCTCCCGGCTCTTATGTCGCCAACGGCAGTGAGCACGACGCCCTGGGAGACACCACCCACCTGGCTAGCCGCCATATCCAGATGACCCAGCGCCGATTTGGCAAGCTGAAGCTCCTTGAGGATGGTGAGTACGAGAGTGTAAACCCGGAGAACCCCATCGCCGTCATGTCCTGGGGAGGCTCCAAAGGGCCGGCTTGGGAAGCCTACAACCAGCTAATGGAGGAGGGAGAGAAGCTGGCCTGGTACTTCACCATGTACCTCCATCCCCTGCCTCCCGAATTGCTGAAGGAGTTGCAGCAGAAGGAACTGGTGATAGTGCCGGAGCTTAACTACCAGGGGCAATTTGCCAGTATCCTGCGGTCCCAGGGCGTGCGCACGGCGTCCATTACCCAATACACGGGCCTGCCCTTCAAGGTCAGGGAGTTGGTCACAGAGATTAAGGAGATAGCAAAATCCCACAAGAAAGGGATGGTAGAGGCATGAGTGCGAAGAATCCTGAGTACGACTTCAAATGGTGCCCCGGCTGCGGTGACTTCGGAGTGCGCCGCGCGCTGGAGGTTGCTATGGCGCAACACCTGGAAAAGACCGACTTGCCCATGGAAAACAACGTGGTGGTAGCGGGAATCGGCTGCTCCGGCAACCTGGTCCACCTGCTGGAAGGGCCGCAGCCCTACGGCTTCCACGGCATACATGGCAGGTCGCTGCCCATCGCTATGGGGGTCAAGATGGCCCGGCCAGAGTTGAACGTGGTCGTGGTGGCCGGCGACGGGGACTTCCTGAGCATCGGCGCCGAGCATATAGGCCCCCAGGCTGCCAGAAACCTGAATATCTGCGCCGTCATCATGGACAACGGCGTTTATGGGCTGACCAAGGGCCAGAGTTCTCCAACTACGGACCTTGGGGTCATAACCAGTTCCACCCCCTACGGCAAGATCGAGGACTCGGTGAACCCCTTGGAGCTTTACCTGACCCTGGGCGTCTCTTTCATAGCATCAGGGTTCTCAGGCCAGCCTCGTGTGCTGGGCAAGCTGATAAACGAGGGCATGGACCACCCCGGTTTCTCCATCATACACGTGCAGTCGCCTTGCACCACCTATAATGACACTTTTGAGGCCATCAAGGGCAATGCCAGGAAGGGCATTGATCCTACCCTGTGGGACATACCCGAAGACCATGACCCCTCGGACCGCAGGTCGGCCTACGACATAATTCAGGAAGGCGGTCTGCCCGTCGGGATTGTGTACCGAGACACCAGCCGGTCGTCCCTGGACAGCAGGCTGGAGCAAATCCATGAGAAGGTAGCGCCCAAGAGCGCCCAACAGCTGATGGACTCGTTCCAATTCTAGGGGCCAATTCCAAGGACAGTTTCAGGGCCGCTCCCAGGTCTCGTCCGGGCGGCCCGGCCCTCTATTTACAGACGTCCGGCACCGGCTTGTAAATATAATGTATGGAAAGGGATGGCGTCCATAATGGAGATGCCATCCCTTCTAGCCCTCTTATTGATGATTTTCCGGCAGGCTATTGCCTCTGGCGGATGTACTGCTCCAGATGCTTCCTCAACAGCACCCTTCCCCTGTGCAGCCTTGACTTCAGGGAGGATAGGCTGGTCTCCAGGACCTCGGCAGCCTCTTCATTAGATAGTCCCTGTACATCTCTCAACACCACTGCCGCCCGGAGATTCGGAGACAATAGGGCCAGGCCCTCCTGCAATTGCTCCCTGAGTTCCGAGTTGAGGGCTGCGTCCTCCGGCCCCTCGGTCCAGCTGACAAGCTGAGAGTCGTCGTACCCCGTCTGGGTGAGATAATTCTTATTGCGGTCCTTCCTCAGTTTCATCAGGCTGGCGTTCATAGCTATTCGATAGAGCCAGGTGCTTACAGCCGAGTCTCCGCGGAACTTGTGGAAATTCTTGTAGGCTGATATGAAGGCTTCCTGGGCAGCGTCCTCTGCGTCGGCCTGATTGCCCAGCACCCGGTATGCGACGTTATATACCATGTCGGCATACTGCTCTACTATGCTCTCAAAGTCCTGCTCTGAGCGATTCTCCATACCTGCACTCTGATGTTCCATACCCGTGACTGTTCAAACACGATGAGCCGCGACCGACGCCCCACCGTCATTATCATAGAAATAGCCGGTCCCAAGTCCTCCACCTCACCCTGAAGGGTGGGGCGTTGGGGTCCCAGCTTGGGGGCTGCCTATTTTCATAATAATGGCGAGTTGGGGCCGGATGGATATATCCGATGCCGGGGATGTTGCTACCCTCACATAGTTAGTTTAGAATATCCCAAGGAGAAAAGGAAGTGTTTGGCTTAGAAAGATTATTCCGGCTCCTCGGGAGAGGAGAGATGGACTGCGTCGAGGTACGGAAGCTGTCTTCCGCTTACTTGGAAGGCGGCCTTCCCCCTTCTCGGTTGCAGAGGGTCCGCGCCCACCTTGCGGACTGCGCCCTTTGCCGGGCCTTCGTGGATAGCCTCGCTTCTATGTTGGGGATGCTCACTAACCTGTCGCCGGTGCAGGCCCCTCCCGGCCTCAAACAGTCTATCATGGGGCTGATACGGGAAAACGGCGGGGACACGGGACGGCAGAGATAAGCCAAGCTACGGGAGGGATACTTGCAAGCCAAGAATTGGCCGGAACGCGCCGACTGGCAGAAGGGACCCCACTTCGGGAGCCCCTACTCATTCATGGGTATCCCTGCCACCCGGGACCTGAGCGTGGCGGACGTGGCCGTGGTGGGCCTGCCCTTTGACGGGGCTACCAATTACCGGCCCGGCGCAAGGTTCGGACCCAGGGGTATCCGGTACGCCTCCGGCGTGCTACTGCGGTACTCCGACGATCCCGGCGAGAAGCAGCCTCCCTACTCCCGGCTGCGGGTGGTGGACTACGGCGATGTCCACATTGACGCCGTCTATGTTGAGGAGACCCTGGACCGCACCCAGAGGGCCATTGGCGAAATCCTCGATGCCGGGGTGCACCCCGTTTGCATGGGTGGGGACCACTCGTTGAGCCTTGCCCTGGCTAGGGCCTGCGCCCGGAAATACGGCCCAATTTCCTTGCTGTTGCTGGATGCCCACCCCGAATATTGGAACACCCCCCCTGAGCGGCCCTATACCCACGGCTCCTGGCTTCGCATAGCCGTTGAGGAGGGAGTGGTGGACCCAAAGCGTTGCATCCAGGTGGGAATCCGAGGCCCCAACTCCCTCTCCATAATAGACAGGGTATTGGCCCAGGACATCACCGTGATTACCCTGGACGAGGCCCGGCAGATGGGTATAGAGGCAGTGTTGAACCGTATCAGCGAGGTAGTGACGGCGCCTCTGTACGTCACCCTGGACATAGACTGCATAGACCCGGCCTACGCTCCGGCGACGGGAGTGCCGGAGGTGGGCGGGTTCACTAGCCAGGAAATCCTGGCGCTGGTGCGGGGATTGAAGGGGATTCCGGCGGTGTGCTTCGACGTGATGGAGGTGGCCCCCGTCTACGACCACGCCGAGATTACGTCCCTGCTGGCCGCAACCCTGATCTACGAGTACCTGATGAGCCGCCTGTAGCCAACCGGCTCCCGGTAGGCCGCCTCCGGCCCAGAACTTAATGATGCATGAATAAAGGCTTAAACTCAAAGCCCCCCTTGGAGAGATAGTTAGGCGGAGTTGAACGTGACAACCACAAATACGAAACTGCTGACTGCGGAGGACCTGCTGCGACTGGACGCCCAGGGAGTCCGGGGCGAGTTAATCCGAGGGGTGCTGTGCGAGACTATGCCGACAGGACTTGAACACGGCAAGATAGTGATGAACCTGAGCGCCGAGTTGAGGATTTTCATCAAGCCCCGGAAGCTGGGGACATTGATAGGCTCGGACTCGGGGGTCTGGCTGGAGCGGGACCCGGACACCGTGCGGGAGCCTGACATAGCTTACTTCTCCGCGGAGAAAATTCCCCTGGATGCGAGGGTTACGGGCTATGCCCAGGTGGCCCCGGACCTGGTGGTGGAGGTGGTGTCCCCCAGCAACAGCCGCCAAGAGGTCAACGACAAGGCGCTGATGTGGCTCCGGTATGGGGTGCGCTTGGTGTTGGTGGTACATCCCAACACGCGCACAGTGGAAGTGCACAGTGAGGGCCACCGGGTGTTGACCCTCACTGAGAACGACACCCTAGACGGCATGGACGTGCTTCCCGGCTTCACCTGCGCCGTGAGGGACATCTTCGACGCCTAGAGAGGCGGATACTCAGGCCATGCCACACCCTTCAGGGTGTGGTGGAGTGGGAACTGGGGAGATATATTCCAAGGGCAAGACGGCGTCGGAAGAAACCGTCATTCTTGCGAAAGTGGGAATCCAGGATGGGTGTGGGGTGGTGAGGGTTTAGATATGTACTCACGCATCTGTAGGTGAATGACTATGCTGGTAGAGCTAATAAGTACCACCACCGGCGATGGAATCAGCCTGGACGGAATGTTCCTGGCCCCTGAGGAGGGAACGTCCCGGCAGGGGCCTGTGGATGCTATCCTGGCGATTCATGGCTCCATCACCAACTTCTACGCCCAGCACATAGCCCTCTTTGTCCAGGACTTGAGGGATAACGGCTACCCCTGCCTGGCGCTGAATACCAGGGGCCACGATATTGTCTGGCGCAACACATCACCCTCAGGCGAGGGCAAATACTACGGCAACGCCTTCGACATCCTGGATGACAACCGCCTGGACTTGAGGGCGGGAATAGACTGCCTGTGGGAGCGAGGCTACCGCCGCATTGGGATTCTGGGCAGCAGCATGGGCGCTGTGAAGGTGGCCTACTACGCCGCTGCCGAGGGAGACGATCGGGTGGCGGCCCTTATCCCCATATCCCCCGTGCGCCTGTCCTACTCCTACTATATGGCTTCCAAGGATACCGAGGAGTTCCAGGGTATCATCGGGCGGGCAAATGAGTTGGTGGCCCAGGGGAAGCCCAACGAGCTATTGGAGGTCAATTTCCCCATCTCCAGCTATTTCAGCGCTGCGGCCTATCTTGACAAGCACGGCCCGGCGGAGCGTTACAACCTGGTCACGCTGGCCCCAGGCATCAAAGTCCCCATGCTCGTGGTGGGCGGAGAACTGGAGACCCATACCCGGCTGCGTGACCTGCCCCGGGACATGGTCCAGGCGGCGGTCAACAGCCCCCAGGCCGAATATGTAATCATCGAAGGCGGCAATCACGCCCTGGTCAACCGCAAGAATGAGGCAATGGCGGCAATCCTCGGCTGGCTGGCGGGCCTGCCGCCTCAGCCGGACTAAGGGGAGAATGGCGACACGCTATGATATTAAAATATCTAATATCGGGGAATTGGTCATGGCCCTTGGGGGCCACGTAAGGGGATGAAAATAGTATGGCCTCCCTACCGTCATTCCGGCGCAGGCCGGAATCCAGGGGAGGGATTGGGGACTATCCCTTCCCCCTTGATGGGGGAAGGTTAGGATGGGGGTGATAGGCCCGTTAACCGGGACCGTCGTGTAGATGGACTACCCCTCACCCTAGCCCTCCCCACAGGGAGAGAGGACTTCTGACACAACCTCCCTACCGACACTCCCACCAAAGCAGGGAGTCCACCGCCCCGCCCCTGGATTCCGGCCTACGCCGGAATGACGGTAGGTGCGGGATGCCACACCCTTCAGGGTGTGGTGAGGTGACCGGACACCTCTATTTTCATACATAGGAATACTGAGCAGGAGGCGATGGAAATGAGTCAACCCCGTCCGCTGGAAGGCGTCCGAGTGGTAGATTTCACCTGGGTCAGGGCCGGGCCCTGGGCCACCCGATGGCTTGGGTCACTTGGCGCCGAGGTAATCAAGGTGGAGTGGCCGGAGAACCCGGACATCCTGCGGGGCAACCGGTTTACCATCCCCGACGGAGTGGAACCCAGCCTCAACGCCACAGGGCAGTTCGCCGATACCAACGCCAACAAGAGAAGTCTCACCATCAATGTCCGCAGTCCCAAGGGGCTGGAGTTGATAAAGAAGCTAATCTCAATATCCGACGTGGTTATAGAGAACTTCAGCTCCCGCATCATGCAACGCTGGGGTATTGGCTACGAGGACATGAAAAAGCTCAAGCCGGACATAGTATATGTGTCAATGGCCGGCTTCGGCCACGTGGGACGTTACCACCATTACGGCACTATGGGACCGTCCGCCCAGGCCCTCTCCGGCCTGACATACCTATCGGGCTTGCCGGGGAAGCCCCCGGCGGGCTGGGGTTGGTCCTACCTGGACGATACGGGGGGGATGTACGGGGCCATGTGCTCCCTCACCGCCCTCCATCATCGCAACGCCACCGGCGAGGGACAACACGTGGACCTGTCCCAGATGATTATGGGAGTCCCCATGACCGGGGCCGCCTTCCTGGACAGGACGGTGAACAACCGCCCGTCAAGGCGCGAGGGCTACCCGCCGGGGAACCGGTCCGTGTGGCCCGGCGCGCCCCTGGTGAACAACTACCGGGGTCCCACCGTCGCGCCCCACAACTCCTACCGCACCAAGGGCGGGGGATACAACGACTGGTGCGTCATAGTATGTATGTCGGACCAGGAGTGGAAGAGCCTCGTAAAGCTCATGGGCAGCCCCGGATGGGCCGATGACCCCAAGCTGAACACGGTGAAGGGCCGCATAGAGCGCCAGGAGGAGATTGACCTGGGCATCGAGAAGTGGACCATGGCCATGGACAAGTACGAGTTAATGGAGAGGTGCCAGGAGGCCGGGGTGCGGGCCATGCCGGTGCAAAGCTCCGAGGACCGGGTGGACAACGACTCACAGCTTCGGTCGCGGGGCATGTACACGGAAATGGACCACCCTATCCTTGGCCGCAACAAATACCAGAACGCTCCATTCAAGCTCTCCAAGTCCCCGGCAGAGGTGTACAAGGCCCCACCCCTTATCGGCGAGCACAACGTTGAAATCCTGGAGGAACTTCTGGGGGTCAGCCGCGGAGAGATTCTCGAGGGCTATGAGGACGGAACCTTCTGGCCCCTCACCATGTCCAAGGACCCCTATCCCTACGTTAAGGAAATTCAGGAGGCACTGAGATGACCAGCGACGGACAGCATGGGCCTCTGCACGGCCTGAGGGTATTGGAACTGACCGATGAG
The DNA here is from genome assembly GCA_965219725.1 of Dehalococcoidia bacterium. Classification (GTDB taxonomy): domain Bacteria; phylum Chloroflexota; class Dehalococcoidia; order Lucifugimonadales; family JAGWBF01; genus CBDCOF01. The sequence goes on from CBDCOF010000002.1 coordinate 663,992, forward strand.
AAGGGCCAGTTCTGCGGCAAGCTGATGGCCGACCTGGGCGCGGACGTTATCAAAATCGAGCCGCCCGGTGGGCAAAACACCCGCTCGGTAGGCCCGTTTCTCAATGACATCCCCCACAGGGAGCGCAGCCTGTATTTCTGGCATTACAACACCTCCAAGCGGGGCATCACCCTGAACCTGGGAACCAGCGACGGCAGGGGCATCTTCAGGCGGCTTGCCGCCACCGCCGACATAATCGTGGAGAGCTATCCCCCCGGATACCTGCCATCCCTGGGCCTGGGGTATGAAGACCTGGCCCCCATGAACCCCAGGCTTATCATGTGCTCCATCACCCCCTTCGGCCAGACGGGGCCGTGGAGGGACTACAAGACTGCCGACCTGCTCCACCTGGCGGCGGGGGGACAGATGGCCTCCTGCGGCTACGACGCCGAGGACATACCCGACGCGCCTCCCATAGCTCCCGGCGGAGGCAATGCCTGGCACATGGGCGGCCATTACGCCTACATCTCTACCATGGCGGCCCTCTACTACAGGGATATGATCGGCGAGGGCCAATATATAGACGCTTCCGTCCACGAAGCCTGCGCCCTTACCACCGAGGCCGCCGTATCCATCTACCTGTACTCCAACTCGGTAGTACTCCGGCACACGGGCAGGCACCACTCCCCGGGCCCATCGGACAGGATACAGCTGGGTACTATAGACGGCGGATGGGTGAACCTGACCAGGTCCGGCAGCAACCTGACCCCGCGACGCCTCCGGGCACTGGCGGAGTGGATGGACGAGCACGGCCTGGCCCAGGACCTGCTGGATGAGAAATACGAGGACCCGACTGTGGTCCAGGGGAATGCTCCCCATATCACCGAAGTAATGACCAACTTCTTCGCCAATATGCCTCAGGATGAGGTATGGCGCGGCGGCCAGGAGCGGGACTACCCCTGGGGGGCAATCCGCACTATGGACGAAGTGGTAGAAGACGAGCACTTGCGGGACAGGGGTTTCTTCATAGAGGTGGAACACCCGGAGTTGGGGAAGAACTTTACCTACCCCGGCCCGGTTGCTATTTACAACGGCTCCCCATGGCGCATCTCCCACCGGGCGCCCCTCATCGGCGAGCACAACCAGGATATTCTGTGCGGAGAACTGAGGCTGAGCAAGCAGGAGCTAAGCGTCCTGGCCGAGGGCGGGGTAGTCTAACAGGATGTGTGGAAGGGTCCCGCTCCACCGCACCCTGAAGGGTGTGGCATCCCCCACCCACCGTCATTCCGGTGGAGGCCGGAATCCAGGGGTGGGGCATGGACTCCCGCTTTCGCGGGAGTGACGGTGGGAAGGCTGGCGGGACCTGGAATAGTTATATCACATAAAGAAGGAGATTGATGTACGTTATCAGGCGAGTTTACAAGGTCAAACCGGGGACATCACGCAGGGCGGCGGAGGTGCTCACCCAGATTGGGAGGGCCTACCAGGATGCCGGGCAGCGGCCTCCATTCAGGGTCTACACCAGCGGAGGCACTGTTCCGGGGCCGGCCAACACCATCTACATGGAATGGGAGGCCGAGTCCATCCTCTCCCCCATGCGGGAGGGGAATAGGATACCTGAAGCTGTCGGGACCCTCGGCGCTCAGCTGGCCGAAATGCAAGAGGAGACATACATAGAGTTCTACGAGATGTACTATCCCCGGTAGCGTCTTGATGGGACAATTGGGAAAATAGGACTTCCTTTCAGGTGGTGGAGTTACCGGGCCACTTCCCATCTGAAAGGAAGTCCTGCTCAATGGTGACTAACCACGAAACAGGCGCGGACCTGACCGCCATCGGCTGGGTCTATTGGCCTATTGGAAGATAATGAACGGACGGAAGACAGTTACCATTTACACCGACGGCGCTTGCATTGGAAACCCGGGACCTGGGGGTTATGGCGCCGTACTGCTGTACGGCGAACATCGCAGGGAGTTGAGCGGAGGGTTTCAGAGTACCACCAACAACCGCATGGAAATTATGGCGGCTATCGCCGGACTCAAGGCCCTGAGCCAGGAATGTGACGTCACCCTGTATAGCGACTCCCAGTACCTTGTCGACGCCATTTCTAAAGGTTGGGCGAAACGTTGGCAGGCCAATGACTGGATGCGCAACAAGAAAGAAAGGGCGGTAAACCCCGACCTGTGGGAAGAACTGCTTGCCCTCTGCCAACGCCACCACGTCGAGTTCAAATGGGTCCGGGGACATGCTGGCAATGCTGAGAACGAACGATGCGATCAGTTGGCAGTACAGGCGGCCCATCAGCCAAATCTCGCGTTGGACGATGGGTATGAACGCGCTGGGCATAAAAGGCCATCTGGACTAGAAATCTAATCTACTTCCCCTTAAGTCATCTTACCCGGCCAAGCCAACACTGTAACAGAATCCGATGGCATATGTGGGGCTAAGACGCCGGATTCCAGCTTTATGAGGAATTACTGAGCCGGCGGGCCTGCATTCCAGAGATGGTGGGGTGGCACGTCGGACTGGACAAAGTGGAACCCGGCCTTGTGAGCGAAATACTGGTCCATGTCCGTGTCGCCGATGTGGTAATACTCCTCCGCCTGGAAGCGGGCCTTCACGTCGTCCAACTGGTGCTTGAGGACCACAAAGTCCACGATAATGTTATGGTCTGCCCAGATTCGGCGCTGGTTGCTGATTGGGCGGTCTGAGCAGCTGCCTATGAGGCAGCCCGCAGACTTGGCTTTCCTGACCATGTTCATGGTGATGCAGCCCGGGGGGTCGCCTACCTCCAGGGTGCCGTCTATGTCAAAGCTGATGAGATTGGGCAAACGAAGACCTCCTGCTTGTGGGAGAGGTGCTTTCAAGCCCTGCAAATTATACTTGCATCCCGGTGGGCTTGGCAACTCCGAAAGTGGCTTATATGGCCCCCGTGTCGTATAATATGCGGGTGATGAGAGCGTTGCTGATAATAGTTGGGATGTTTATGCTGGCAGCCTGCGGAGGGGCCGGGCCTACGCCCACTTCTACCCCCATACCCACGCCTACCCCCACAGCAACGGCGACTTCACCACCAGCGACGGCCACGCCAACAATGGCAGAAGAAGGCACCGGAGCGACGGCCACACCAACAAAGACAGAAGAAGGCCCTGGAGCGACAGCCACTCCAACAACGGAAGGAGGCACCAAAATCACTCAGTATTCGGCGCCCCCGGCAATGAGCATAAATACGGAGAACCGGTACACCGCCGTCTTGAACACCAATCAGGGGAGCATCGTTATTGATCTGTTCCCCAAGGATGCGCCCAAGACGGTGAACAGTTTTGTCTTCCTGTCCAGGGAGGGTTTCTATAATGGCGTTATTTTCCATAGGGTCATACCGCAATTCATGGTCCAGGGTGGAGACCCCGCCGGAACAGGATCGGGCGGTCCAGGTTACCAGTTTGAGGACGAGATCGTTGACTCTCTCAAATTCGACAGCGCCGGGCTGCTGGCTATGGCCAACCGCGGAGGAGGGACCGGCACCAATGGCAGCCAGTTCTTCATTACGGTGGTGCCGACTCCCCATCTGAACGGGAACCACACCATATTTGGCCGGGTGACAGAGGGGCAGGATGTAGCGGACGCCATCTCTAAGGTGCGCGCCGATGCCAGGGACAAGCCCGTGGAGCCTGTGGTAATTGAGAGCATAGAGATACGGGAGACCGAGGCCGGCGGCTAGTGGGAGATATACGCCACGCCCTTCGGGGTGAGGCGCTTCAGGGGCCGCGACCGGCGGCTGGAGGTAGGCTATGGTTGGGGTGAATTACAGGATTTCCCCCCAGGAAATTGCCCAGGAGCTTATAGATGCAGCCGTGGTGTTGTGGGGGCAGGAGCGGGCCGACGCCATACGCTCGACCCTGGAACAGACGGCAGAGAACCTTTCGACGATAGCCCACAACCTGCCCGACCGGGAGGAGGAGCCGGCCTTCTTCCTGTGAAACAAGAACATCTTTTGTAGCTTGGGGTAAGACATGGCCCAGCAGAACATCAGACATTATTTCTCCCCGGTGGGCGAGGGAACGGGCCTCGCCTCTTCGGAGACCTTCTACAGGGAGGAGTTGCAGCTTGCCCTGCGCAACCGGGGGATGCCCCTGGAAGGTCTGCGCTATCCCATAACGCCTACGGGGATGCACTACCTCCTCATTCACTTCGATATACCCGAGGTGGAGGCGGACAAGTACCAGCTTCAGGTGGGCGGGCTGGTCTCCAACCCATTAACCCTGACCCTGGATGACATTAAAAGGCGGCCATCTACCACCATCGCGGTGACTATGGAGTGCGCCGGCAATGGCCGCGCCCTCATGGAGCCGCGCCCCCTCAGCCAGCCCTGGCTGGTTGAAGCCATCGGCACCGCCGAGTGGACAGGCACGCCCTTGCGGGGGGTTTTGGAGGAAGCGGGGCTTGACGACAACGCCGTGGAAGTCCTCTTCACCGGCCTGGACCAGGGGGTGCAGGGGGGAGAGGTGCAATACTACCAGCGCAGCCTGAGCATCGCCGACGCTACACGGGAAGAGGTGCTTCTGGCCTATGGCATGAACGGAGAGGCGCTCCAGCCCCAGCACGGCTACCCCTTGAGGCTCCTGGTGCCCGGCTGGTACGGCATGACCAGCGTCAAGTGGCTGAATCGTATAGAGGCGATCGCCGAGCCTTTCGAGGGCTACCAGATGGCCCACACCTATCGTTATGCCCAGTCCAGGGATGACCCGGGGGAGGCTGTAGACCTGATCAGGGTGCGGGCGCTGATGATTCCTCCCGGCATTCCCGACTTTATGACCCGTACTCGCGTGGCCAAGTCCGGCCCCATCCAGTTGACGGGCAGGGCATGGGCCGGACGCCTGGGTGTGTCGAGGGTGGAAGTAAGCGCTGTCCCTACCTCTCATTCATCGGCTGAAGTGGGCGATGGTGGCCCAACCTGGCACGATGCCCAGTTGGGAGATGCCGTCTCTCCTTATGCGTGGCGGGAATGGTCATACCGGTGGGAGGCCCGTCCCGGCAGGTATTCCCTGTGTGTCCGGGCCACTGATACCACCGGCAATGTCCAGCCTGTCCCCCAGCCCTGGAACTTCCAGGGTATGGGCAACAACATGGTCCAGTGGGTGGACGTGGTGGTGGAGTAATTCGGTTTAGTGAGGAGTTTGCGATGGCGGAGCCTTTCGACCTGACAGTGGCAGAGGCCGAGGAGCGGATACTCAGCCGGGAAATCTCTTCCGTTGCGATGGCCGAGGCCCTCCTTGACCGGATCCAGCGGCTTGACCCCACCCTCAAGGCTTGGGTCACCGTTGACCGGGAGGATGTCCTGAGCGCGGCCCTGCAAAAGGACCAGGAGCTTGAGGCGGGGAGGCCCGCCGGCCCACTGCACGGGATTCCCATAGGGCTGAAGGACATCTTCTACACCGCCGGAATGAAGACTACGGCGGGTTCCAAGGTGTACGCCGACTTTGTGCCCACCTACGACGCTACCTCGGTAGCCCGGCTGAAAGATGCCGGGGCAATAGTTTTGGGCAAGGCTGTCACCACCGAGTTTGCCACCGGCGATCCCTCTCCCAGCATCAACCCCTGGGACCATGCCCACACCCCCGGCGGCTCCAGCAGCGGCTCATCAGTGGCAGTAGCCGCCCGCATGTGTCCGGCTGCCCTTGGCTCCCAGACGGGAGGCTCTACTTGCAGGCCGGCAGCCTACAACGGGATTGTGGGCCTCAAGCCCAGCTATGGCAGAATCAGCCGATATGGAGTGATTCCAGTGAGTTGGTCCCTGGATACGGTGGGAATCCTGGTCCGCACAGTGGAGGACGCCGCGATCCTGCTGGGAGCAATGGCGGGCCACGACCCAAACGACCCTGGCTCGTCAGCAGAAGCCGTTCCCGACTACCGGGGCGCGCTGGACAGCTTGCAAGGCCCTCCGAGGATCGGCCTGTTACGGGAGTTCTTCCTGGAGCAGTGCGATGAAGAAATGCGGAAGCAGACTGAAGATGCGGCCCAGAGCCTGGCCCAGGCCGGGGCCACTATAGAAGAGGTAGGGTTGCCCGAGAGCTTTGCCACCTGCCACGCCGTTCAACGGATAATTATGAATACCGAGTGCGCAGCCTTCCACGAAGAGCTTTTCAGGGAGCACGCCGACGACTATAGCTCCCGGCTCAGGAGCAGTATAGAAGCGGGGATGATTACCCCTGCCGTCCGCTACCTTCAAGCCCAGAGGATGCGCCGCAGCCTTTCCCGGGAGATGAACGCTCTGGCAGGCGGGTTTGATGCCTTGCTCATGCCCTCCACCCCGACGCCTGCGCCCAGAGACCTCAGCAACACCGGAGACCCGTTGTTCCAGAGTCCATGGACCTCCGCCGGCCTGCCTACAGTTACCATCCCCTCGGGTCTGAGCCAGTCGGGCCTCCCTATGGGGGTACAGCTGGCGGGTCCCCGCTTCGGTGAGGCCCGTCTTTTGGCGGTGGCACGTTGGTGCGAGTCCACCCTGGGAGTGAGCCTGACGCCCCCCAACCTGGACTAGCAGCCGAACGTCTTTAGATTGATGGGTAAAGGGGTTGTAGTTTGGTCGGCGAGCGCCGCTCCCTAGTATCGCCGAGCCGTCATGCCAACCTCGAACAGCCATCATTTCAAAGATTTCATGCTGATTGCAGCCCCGGCCTCTGAATAGTCTTGATGGAGGGGAGGTCCGATTTGACTTCCGAACCCGCCGCAAGGACCCAATTGACCGGCGACTATGCGCCCCCAAGGATGCTGCCGGACCCGCCCAAAAAGATGGACATGAAGCAACGCACCCACGTCCTCCAAGCCGACGCCATCCTCAGGCAATACTTCGCCCATCGCCCCGACGTACTGGTCAGCGGCGACGGCTATCTCTGCTATGACACCCGCAGGCGCGCCAACTGGCTGGTCCCCGACTGCATCGTCGCTTTCGGCGTTGACCCTGAGGCCGTCGTGGACCGCAACGGCTACGTGATTAGCGAGGTAGGCAAGCCCCCCGAATTCGTCCTGGAAATCGCCTCGGAGACCACTGGGCGGGAGGACTACACTCGCAAGCGGGGCATCTATGCAGGCTACGGTGTGGGCGAATACTGGCGGTTCGACCACACCGGCGGCCAGTACCACGACCAACCCATAGCCGGAGACCTGCTGGTGGATGGAAGGTATCAGCCCATTGGACTCAATTACGAGGCTGACGGGGTAATTTGGGGACACAGCCCGGTCCTGGGTCTTGACCTGTGCTGGGAGAGTGGCCGGCTGCGTTTCTATGACCCGGCAACGGGGGAGTATCTCCCAAGCATGGCGGAGGTCACGGAAGAGAGGGATGTGGAGCGAGCAGTGCGCCAGGCTGCCGAGCGCCGCGCTGCCGATGCCGAGCGCCGCGCTGCCGACGCTGAGACTGAAGCCCAACGACTGCGGGGGCAGTTGCTGCGTCTCCAGGAAGAGGAGAGGCAATCAGACACCCAGTAGCCGCCGTCAAATCTCCAAAGCGGAGACCTTCCCAGGACACGGGCTACCGTGTTTGCATCACTTCATAAGGCCGTTCACCGGGATGAGCCTCTGTCCCACCGGGTCCACGCCCAGGTTGAACAGCTCCAGGGTGCTTGATCCCAGCAGAGGGTCTGTACCCGGGTCGCTGAAGACCACCGTAGTGAAACGCTCCCTGTCGTCTATACGCACCCTCACCTGTCCTATTCCATACTCCATCATGCGATTATCAGCCAACTCGAAGGGCAGGCGCTCCTCAACAGTGACGCCTAACCTCTCCAGGACAGGTCCAGGCACCGCCAGGTGGCTGGAGCCGGTATCCACCAGGGCTTCCAATGGCTCGTAATTTTGCCCCTTAAGGTCCCCTACGTGAATTGTGACCTGAAATGTAGACATATATACCCTACCTGATTGCCCTCTTACGAAGACATTATGCTCACCCCGCCGTCAATTGCCCAGGTCTGGCCTGTCACGTACCCGGCTGCCGGGGATGCCAGGTACACGGCCAGGTAGCCCACCTCCTTCAGTTGGCCCAGCCTGCCCAGGGGCACGCTCCCCTTTGAGGCCTCTTGGCGGGACTGGTAGGTCTCAGGGGCCATCTGGTCCGGGTCGGGGAACATGCCGGGGGCGATGGCGTTTACACGCACTCCATAGGGCGCCCATTCCTGGGCCAGCGCCTCGGTGAACCGCATGAGGCCGGCCTTGGCCGCATCGTAGGCTGAGCGGTTGGCCCGCGCCCGGAAGGAAGCCCAGCCGGAGATGTTGATTACGCTGCCCTGCTCCCGCTCAAGTAGATGGGTGCCAAAGGCCCGGCATCCCTGGAAGGCTTCCGTCAGGTTCACGTCAATAATGTGGTGCCACTCCTCCTCCGTCATCCCGGAAGCGCCGCCCCCCGGCATGTTAGCCACCGGCTTGCTGATGGCGTCTCCCACGCAGTTCACCAGCACGTCCAGATGTCCGAACTGTTGAAGCACCTCTTGGGCCAGGTCGTCCATGTCAGCGGCCTTGGTCGCGTCTCCTGCGAAGGCTAGGCCCTGGCGGCCCAGGCTTCGCACCTCCTCGGCTACCCTGGCTGCGTAGGTGGATGTAAGCCCGGTGACAGCTACGTCGCAGCCCGCCTCGGCAAAGGCCAGGGCGATTCCCTTGCCGATGCCCCGGCCTGCGCCCACGCAAAGCACCTTCTTGCCGGTAATGTCAAATTCTGGAAGGCTCATGGTTTCCTCCGACTTATTATTTGTAACTGGCCGTGTTGGGCTATTGAGTAAAAGAAGTGTAATTCAGCCAACAAGCGCCGTCAATCTGACCGCCCGGGGTCTTTCGATTCTCCATCCAGGGCAGTCCTTGTGACTGCCCTTACAACACCCGGAGGTGTGTCTCCCGGTAGGGGCAACCCCTTGTGGTTGCCCTTCGGGTTGCCATGACATCAAGAATAGAAAGACCCTGCCCGCCCACCGTCATTCCAGGGTAAACCGGAATTGTCCATGCCCTTGCGGGCCGCATACGAGGATGAAAATAGGGGTCGGCCTCCCCACCGTCATTCCGGCGTAGGCCGGAATCCAGGGGTAGGGATGTGAGGGATGCCCCAGCAATGCCGAAGTCCAGTACCTTAGATTCCTCGACTCGCTCCGCTCCCTCGGAATGAGATTGTGATAGGCTGCTCCCCCGAAATTACTCATGTCCCTACGGGCCACATACGAGGATGAAAATCGCATGGCTTCCTCACCGTCACTCCCGCTTTCGTGGGAGTCCACACCCCGCCCCTGGATTCCGGCCTGCGCCGGAATGACGGTTACACAAAGGTCCCCTTTCGCGGGAGTGACGAGTTGGGGCCGGAATGAGCCTTCAAGTCTGAACAGTTACCCCCTTTGACGAGGCGTCTCTGTTGGGGTAAGATACGTGTATCATGTCCCGTCGGGAAGGAGCCAGCATGTCAGAGAAAGTCCATGACTACCACGAGGGCAACCGCTACTTTCAAGACCGGTTTGACACCCGCCGTCTTGCCGACCGCCTCGCCGAAAACTCCAAGGCCCAACTTGGCGATTCCGAAAGAGACATGATAGAGCGTGCGGACATGTTCTTCCTGGCTACCTGTGACGATAGAGGGCTTCCTACGGTTTCCTACAAGGGTGGAGACCCCGGATTCGTCCGGGTGCTGGACGACCAGTGGATTGCATTTCCCAATTACGATGGCAACGGCAAGTACCAGTCTATGGGCAATCTGCTGAAGACCCCCAACGTGGGTATGCTTTTCGTTGACTTTGAGAACCAGAGAAGGCTGCGGCTGCAAGGGGTAGCTACAATACTTGACGATGACGAACTGGTGTCCGAGTACGTGGGGGCGCAGTTTGTGGTGCGGGTGAAGCTGACCGAAGTCTACGGGAACTGCCCGCGATACGTCCATAAGTACCAGCTTATCGAGCGGTCCAAATTCGTTCCCAGAGAGTCGGAGGAGACCCCCGTACCCGATTGGAAGCTGAGAGAGGACATGAAGGGTCTTCTGCCGGCAGGAGACTCGGCCAGGGATTTAGCCAGGGACTCGGAGTAATCCGGCCCCATCCTTAGGAGGTATCGGCATGAAGGCAGTCTTCATAGAGCAGCCGGGTGAGCTGGACCGATTGACCTACGGCGAACAACCCGACCCCGAAGCGGGGCCTGGGGAAGTAGTCCTCAGGGTCAGGGGTTCGGCCCTCAACCACGCCGACCTGAGCATCATTGCAGGCCGCACCAACACCCGCGGCCTCCCCCGCATCCTGGGGCTGGACATTGCCGGGGAGGTGGCCCAGGTAAGCCCGACGGTGTCTGGGGTTAGAGAGGGCGACCGGGTGCTGGTAGATAACAGGACCAAGTGCGGCGCCTGCGAGTATTGCGTCCTTGGCACTGACGAATACTGTGTCAACCAGATGCGGCTGGGGTCCGACCTGGACGGCGGGCACGCCCAGTTCTGCAAGGTCCCTGCCGTCAACGTTCACAGGATACCCGATTGGATGGGCTTCGAGGAGGCCGCATCCCTGCCTATAGCGGCCCATACCGCCTGGCACTGCCTGGTGGTCAGGGGACAACTCCAGTCCTGGGAGGATATTCTCATCCACGCGGCGGGCAGTGGAGTGGGCAGTACCGGCCTGATGATAGCCAAACACATAGGCGCCAGGGCCATCGTTACCGCGGGCAGCGACTGGAAGCTGGAAAAGGCCAGGGAGTTGGGAGCGGACGAGGGCATCAACTACAACACCACCCCCAACTTCAGCCAGAGGGTCAGGGAGCTTACCGATGGCAAGGGAGTGGACATGGTTTTCGATGTGGTGGGAGCGGCGGTGTGGGATGAGAGCTTGCAGAGCCTGAAGCCCGGCGGCAGGCTGGTCATCACGGGGACCACCTCTGGCAGCCAGTACGCCATGAACCTGTCCACCCTTCAGGGCAAGCCCCTCACCCTCATGGGCAGTGGAGGCCGCAGCCGCCGCAGCTTTGCCGATATGATGAAAGTCATCAACAACGGGGGTATTCGAGGGGTGGTAGGCAATACCTTCCCCCTGGAGGAGGCCATAGAAGCCCACAAGATGATGGAAGACCGGAATTTCTTCGGCAAGCTGGTGTTGGTAGCTCCTTAATAATTACCCATTAGGGTCCAAGAAGTCCCTTCCCCCTCCGACGGGGGAAGGTTAGGATGGGGGTGATACCCTCCCCCACTGACCACATGGAGAGGGTGGATACCCCCCACCTCAATCCTCCCCCGCAAGTGGGGAGGAGGTTGGGTTTTCATGGTAAAGCCTGAGCATGGGGCCAGGGTCTAAAGACTGTAGGGAAGAGCTTATGTCAAGACGTTTCACCCTTGAATACTGGATAGATGATGGATGGTATGTGGGCAGGCTGAGGGAAGTACCCGGTGTGTTCAGCCAGGGGGAGACTCTTCCTGAGCTAGAGGAGAACATCAGGGACGCTTATCGCATGATGATGGAAGAAGTCGTCTTGCCCTATCGTGAGACCTTCACCAGGGAGATACAGATAGGTGTGTGAGTCGGAGATTAAAGAGTACCTCTGTGAGATAATCAGAAGACAACTGGGACTCAAAAGCTGAAGGCTTATATGAAAAGGAGGAATCCCGATGAAGTTTGCAAGGTATCTAGCTCATGGACAGGTCAGCTATGGCGTGGTGGATGGGGACTCTGTCAAGGAGATTACCACCACGCCCTTTGAGGACTACCAGGTCACCGACCACACCCACGGCCTCTCGGAAGTTAAGCTGCTGCCGCCAACCTCCCCATCCAAGATGTTCGCGGTGGGCCTGAACTACGTCAGCCATTTGCATGACCGGCCGGCGCCTACGGAGCCTCTGATATTTCTCAAGACCCCTTCCTCTCTCATCGGCACCGGAGATACCATCGTCAAGCCCAGGGACGTGGAGACCCTGCAAGAAGAGGGGGAACTGGTCATTGTCATAGGCAAGCGGTGCAGGAACGTCTCCAAGGCGGATGCCCTGGACTACGTTCTGGGCTATAGCTGCGGCAACGACGTGAGCGCCAGAGAGTGGCAGCGCGGCGACGGCCAGTGGTGGCGTGCCAAGTCCGCCGACACCTTTTCCCCCGTCGGGCCCGTCATCTCCGATGAGATTAACCCGGACGACGCGATGCTGCGTATAAGGGTCAATGGCAACGAGGTAAGGGCCGAAAGCACCTCCAGCATGGTCTTTGACGTGCGCACTGCCATAGAGTGGATTTCCCGCCGCCAGACCCTGGAGGCCGGCGACCTGATCTTCACGGGCACCCACGGCACCCCTGTCAACATCAACCCCGGGGACATGGTGGATATAGAGATTGACGGCATAGGCGTCCTCTCCAACCCCGTGAGGATGGAAGAGTAGCCTACCGTCCTCTTGAATGCTGCTCATGCCAGCCGGGTGATATGGGTACATATCTTGATAGCCGGCCCTGGTTACTATGACAGGGCCGGCTATGTGGCATTACCACCAACACACTTAAAGAATACCCGAAGCATGGCTCATTGACCGGAGGGGTGGGTCCATAGTAATGTGGTATGGTTGAAATGACAGGTTGGAAGTGAAGTTATGCGGCAAATCCAAGCCACCGAAGCCAAGGCACGCCTAGTCGAGCTTCTTCGTAACGTAGAACGTGGCGAGACCATAGCCATCACTCGCCACGGCAAAGCGATTGCGCTTCTGACTCCAGCCCATGCCCAAGACCGCGCCGACCGCCGTGAGGCTGTAGAGCGCTTTCGACAGCTCCGCGCCCGATGGGGACACACCGGTATGTCAACGGATGAGATACTCGCTGCTCGACATGAGGGCCACTGCTTATGAGCGGGCTTGTCGTGGACGCCTCGGTTGCTGCTGCATGGCTCCTGAGCGATGAGAAAAGTCCATTAGGGGACGTGGCGCTGGCCCGGGTTGCCACTATGGAAGGTTACTCGGCGCCTGCCCAGTAACCGCGCGCCGCATTCGTCTCCCTATCCGTGACCCCGGTAGAATTGCCACCCCTATCTGTTTGCTTTGATATTACTATCTCTCTCCGATGGGCTGGGGGTATTGAAGGGTTGGTTATTCTCCCTGGCTTCATCCCGCACCCTTACCCATTCCTCCCACTCAGCATGAATCTTTGCTCGCCGTTCCCTGTCGCGTTTCTCCTTATACATCTGGGCCAGCACCATGATAATCTCCATCCCTGGGAGTGATGAATAAATGCTACCAATGATTGGTTAGTGTGTCAAATGTGTGGTAACATTAATTGACGTTAATGGGGTTCACGCTGGCCCCCAACTTCACTGACAAGACGAAACACTGGATGGAAAGCGCATTCCGTATTCCAAGGGGAACATCACCAATGATGAAAGAGGAGCTATGACTACAGGTCAGAAGGCCGACGTGCTGGTCAAAAGCGGGCTGCTGGTCACTGGGAGCGGCATATCCCGGCAGGACGTGCTCATCAGAGACGGGCTGGTGCAAGAGTTGGGCAGCGACCTTTCCCTCAGAGAGGCGTCGCGGGTCATAGATGCCTCCGGGAAGTACGTGCTGCCTGGGGCTATAGACTCCCACAGCCATCCGGTGTACTCCGACAAGATGGACGAGTATTCCATCTGCGCCGCCTACGGGGGCATAACCACCGTCATCGCATTTGTCGGAAACGTTACCTCCTGGGGCTTCAGCGGCTACACCACCGACGTTATCAAAGAGTTCATCGAGGAAGGGGAACGGCTCTCCTACCTGGACTTCTCTGTCCACGGCACATACGTGGCAGCCGATGAGGATACCCTGGCGCGCTCGGTGCCGGAACTGATACGTATGGGGGTTATCTCATTCAAGGTGTTTCTGGCCTATAGCCGGCGGGGGATGATGATCTCTGAAGAGGGCCTTATCAAGGTGATGGACCTGGCAGCCAGGGACGGCGGCCTGCCTATGGTACACGCCGAGAACGGCTGCTGCATTGACTACCTGATTGACAAGTTTACCGCCGAGGGAAAGACCTCCTCGGAATGGTTTCTCCCCGCGCAGCCCAACATCCTGGAAGCCGAGGGCTTGAACCGGGCCGCCGTGTTCTCCCAAATTGTAGGCGCTCCCCTGTACCCGGTGCACCTGAGCACCCACGAAGCCATGCCCCTGGTGCGGCGCTTCAGGGAGCAGGGCCTGCCCATCTTCACCGAGACTTGCCCCCACTATCTCACCCTCACCAATGATGAGATTCTGAAGAAGGGCGCGGTGGCGAAGGTGGGGCCTCCTCTGCGCCAGCAGGAGGACATCGAGGCCCTGTGGCAGGGGGTGGCCGACGGCGCCCTGGACGTAATAGCCAGCGACTCCGGCGGCTTCACCAAGGCCCAGAAGCTCACCGGGGGAATGACTACCGGCTCGGTGGGTGATACCCGTGTGAATCGTCCGTTGGAAGTTGGGGAGAACATCTTTGAAGCCCGTTTCGGCCTCAACACCGTGGAGTTTATGGTGCCTGTGGTATGGAGCCATGGCGTCAACAGGGGCCGTATCACCCTGCCCCGGCTGGTGCAGGTGTTCTGCGAGAACCCTGCCAAGATATTCGGCCTTTACCCCAAGAAGGGGGTCCTCCGCCCCGGCTCCGACGCGGACTTGGTGGTCTGGGACCCGGCCAGGGTGCACGTGGTGGACCGCCAGCACGGCAACACCGACTTCTCCAGCTTTGAGGGCTTCGAGCTTCTGGGGATGCCCGAACTGACCATGCAGCGGGGCGACATAGTCATGGAGAACGGCCAGATTATGGCCCGTTCAGGCCGTGGACGCTTCCTCCCCGGCGATGCCAACGCCGCCGCCTACGCCCCCAGGGGGCATAAGACGGCGTAAGGCACACACAGTCCTCGCGCCACCCCACCGTTATTATTATGAAAATCCAGGTTTCGGGTCACTTACCGCAACCTGAAGGGTGTGGCATCCCACCCCACCGCCATTCCCGCGAAAGCGGGAATCCAGGGTCCCCCAACCTGGGGAGTCGTTGCGAAGCCACCACACCCCCACCCCTGGATTCCGGCCTACGCCGGAATGACGAAGTGAAAGCCCCTGAGTCACACACCGGCGTCATTGCAAAAAACGGCCCCGGCTAAGTATAATGGCCCCAGGTTATCGCCTTGTGGGACCACGCTTTGAAAAGGGCGCCTTTTAGGAGCTTTGGATGAACATCTTCTTCGACGTGGACTACACGATCCTGGGCCTGGATGACAGCCTGCGCCCCGGCACCAAGGAGACCTTTCAGAAGCTGCTGGATGACGGGCACCGGATACATATCTGGTCCGGCCTGGGCGAGCGTTGGGAAGTGATTCGCAAGCACGAACTGGAGCCTTTCATTAGCGGGGTCTACGAGAAGCCCGTGCACCACTACGAGGAACGTCTGCCGGAGTTGGGCGTGCCTCTAACCCCCGATTTCGTCATTGACGACTACCCTGAGATAGTGTCCGCCTTTGGTGGAGTCTGGGTCCCGCCCTACTTCTTCAGAAGGACCGAGGACCGTCAGATGGAGCGGATATACAAGATAATCACCGACTTTGTGGAAGAAGGGCACTCCGAGGATAGGCAGTACCGGGCCAAAGGTACGCAAGTCCCCTTCTTCTAGTGGGGTAATATGGCAATAAATGTCCTGCCCCCCGACGTGGCGGCCAAAATCGCTGCCGGCGAGACCATTGAGCGTCCCTCGTCAGTGGTGAAGGAGTTGGTGGAAAACTCCCTCGATGCAAGCTCTACTCAGGTTATCATCGAGGTTAGAGGCGGAGGGACCCAGCTTATAAGGGTCACTGACAACGGGTGCGGAATACCCGCCGATGAAGCGGAGTTGGCCTTTGGCCGCCACGCCACCAGCAAGATTTCCGGCATACCGGACCTAGACTCCATAGCCACCCTGGGCTTCCGGGGCGAGGCCCTGCCCAGCATCGCGTCCGTGGCCCGCATGTCCCTTCTCACACGCCCCCACGACTCCCCAGCCGGGCGAGAGGTTGAGCTTAGGCAAGGAGAGGTGGTCAGGAGCGGCGCAAAAGGCTGCCCCCCCGGCACTTCCGTGACTGTCCAGGGCCTCTTTGAGGACCTGCCCGCGCGCCGCAAATTCCTCAAGTCCCCCTCGGCAGAGACGGCCCGAATCAGCGATCTGGTCTCCCGCTATGCCCTGGCTTTCCCGGAGATACGCTTCCAACTGCTCGTGGATGGCAGGAACTCTCTCACGTCTCCCGGCAACAGCAGCCTGGCCGACGCCCTGGTATCCGTTTACGGCGCTGAAACGTCTCGTGGGATGCTGGAGGCATCTTGGGACGATGGGGAGGACACGGGCAATGGGTACGGAGTAAGAGGGTTTATAAGCGCTCCATCCCTGCATCGCGCCAACCGGAGCTATATTACCCTCCTGGTAAACCGCCGGTGGATACAAAGCCCCCTCCTATCCTATGCCCTGTCCGAATGCTACCAGGGGTTCCTGCCCGAGAGGCGGCACCCCATAGCCGTTCTGAACCTGGCGGTCCCCCTGGCCGAGGTGGACGTGAACGTGCATCCGGCCAAGAGAGAGGTGCGTTTCCGCTACGAGGACAGGGTTTTCTCGGCGCTCCAACGGAGCGTGAGGAGCGCCCTGGTGGCTACCTCTCCGGTGCCGGAGATGCGGCTGCCCAATGCTCCCGCCTTCGAGATGAGGACTGAGGCAAGGCCGTCGGCGGGCGTGGGCCTGTTCGGGACAGGCTCCCCCATAGGCCGGCAGGAGGGAGACCTGCCCTTGTTTCCACCGAGGGACAGGACATCGCCTACTCCGGTAGAGGCCATGCCCTCCCTGCGGATACTGGGACAGGTGAGAAATACCTACCTGGTGGCTGAAGGGCAGGATGGCATGTACCTGATAGACCAGCACGCGGCCCATGAGCGGGTGTTGTTCGAGAAGGTGTGCGGTGAGGTGGCGGACAGGACCCCCCAGGCGCAAGCCCTGCTGGAGCCGGTGGCTGTGGAGCTATCCCCCAGCCAGGAGGAGCTGGTCCGGGTCAACATGGGTCTTCTGGAGCGGTACGGGTTTATCCTGGAGCCTTTTGGTGAGAGGACCTATCTGCTGCGGTCCCTGCCTTCCGTAACCAGGGACTCCGACCCGGGGAAAGCCCTGCTGGAGGTCCTGGACATGATGGCCTATGAGGGTCTCGTAAAGGAGCAGGAAGAAGCCCTGGCAGCATCTATAGCCTGCCATAGCGCCGTGCGGGCCGGCAAGGCCCTCAGCCCTCAGGAGATGGATGCTATGGTGAGGCAGCTTGAGGTGTGCAATAGCCCTCACACCTGCCCCCACGGGCGGCCTACTATGGTCCACCTGAGCTCCCACCACCTGGAGCGGGAGTTTGGACGAAGGTAGCCCTCCTGCTAAACCTGGCTATTCCTGTGCCGCTCCAGCACGTCCTGCCTGGGCCTGTTGGCAACCAAATTTTGGGCGGCTAAACCTGGCTATCCCTATGCCGCTCCACCACATCCTCCCTGGGATGGAAGATAGAGTCTTCTCCGGGGAGCTCCTCATTTGTGGTGGCCTCATTCCCCGAAGAGAAAAAATTCCTGAGTAGGAGACCGCTTCCCGCCAGGGCAGCCAGTCCCAGGGAGACTTTGCCCAGGAAGCTCCTCCTCGTGTAACCCTTGGTCCGGTCGAGTCCATCCTCCTCTGACATCAGGTCCTCCGAGTTCCAGCCCACTATGGCTGAAGGTGAGAATAGGCATTAGTTAGAGGGTACTTTGGCATTTTACTTTCACACAAACACGGGGTCAAGGGGGTGTGGGAAGGGCCTTTTAATTGTCACCCTGAATGTTTCCTGCCATTCCGACCAATGGGAGGAATCTAAGGAACCCCTGAACAACCCAGCCGGCTTGTGGCATACTGGGTCTGGAAGAGTTGATGCCGGAGGAGGGAGCGCCTGATGGAGCAGCCACTGGGTCAGGGGCTGTTTACGGAAATCAACGCTCATCTGGAGGCTCAGGGGCTGCGCACGGGCGAGTTATTGGACACCCTCTCAGCTAACCCGCAGGAGGTCTTGCCGCCAGCAACTCCCTGACCCGGTCCAGGATACAGTTGGACACCTCATACTTGGACATCAGGGGCAGGTCTTCCACGTCCCCCTTCTTGTCCACTATGAAGACCTTATTGGTGTCGGTGCCGAAGCCGCTCCCCTCCTGGGTTATGTCGTTGGCTACAATCAGGTCCAGGGACTTCCTCACCACCTTGTCCTTGGCATTCTCCAACAGGTCCTCGCTCTCGGCGGCAAACCCCACCTTTATAAAGCTGCCGTTGGTCTCCTGGAGGATGTCGGGGGTCTTGTCCAATTCAATGGACAGGCTTGCGGCGCTCTTCTTTATCTTCTGGTCCGCTGCTGAGACGGGCATATAATCGGCGACGGCTGCCGCCATAATGAGGACATCCGAATCGGCCACGGCCTTCTGCACTGCATCCCGCATGTCCAGGGCGGTGGATACCTTGACGACCCGAACAACTACCGGGTCGGGCAGGCTGGTGGGCGCAGTGACCAGCACCACCTTGGCCCCCCTATCCCTGGCCGCTTCAGCTATCGCATAGCCCATCTTTCCCGAGGAGCGGTTGGTGATAACCCGGACCGGGTCTATGGGTTCCTGGGTCCCTCCGGCGCTGACCACCACGGCGCGTCCCACCAAATCGCCCTTCTGACCCAAGATGGCGCTGATGTTTCCCATAAGCTCCGGAGTCTCCACCAGCCTACCCATACCCATCAGGCCCGACGCCAGCCTCCCCCTGGCCGGCCCTGCCACGTGGACCCCCCTGCTCCTCAGCCTGGACAGATTATCCTGGGTGGCCGGGTTCTCATACATGTGAGCGTCCATAGCGGGCGCCACCATTACCGGGGCCTGGGTTGCGAGGATGGTGGTAGTCAATGGGTCGTCGGCCAGGCCCGCCGCCATCTTGGCCAGGAAATGGGCGGTGGCCGGGGCAACCACGACTATATCGGCCTGTTCAGCCAGGGCCACGTGCTCAACGCTTAGCTCCGAGTCCGGGTCGAAGGTATCCGTCACCACCGGCCTGTGGGTGATGCTGCGGAAGGCCAGAGGGGTAACGAATTGTGCAGCGCCGTAGCTCATAATTGTGTCCACCAAGGCGCCGGCCTGAGTGAGCTTGCTCGCCAGGTCCAAAGCCTTGTAACAGGCTATGCTGCCCGTTACCCCCAAGACTACATTCTTTCTTTCCAGCGCTCCGGGCATGGCATCAACCTCCCTCACTTCTGGATTCCCGCGAAAGCGGGAATTACCCTTGGCCCTCCGGGCCACATACGAGGATGAAAATGGTGGCCGGGAGCCGAGTAGTCCCTTCCCCCTTCGACGGGGGAAGGTTAGGATGGGGGTGATACCCTCGCCCACCAACTACCTGGAGGGGGTGGATACCCCCCACCTCAATCCTCCCCCGCAAGGGGGGAGGAGGTTAGATTTTTCAATCAACATCCGGGTCCTGGGCAGCGCCCCTGTTCATCTCATAGACCATTTGCAGGCCCACCAGGGTCAGGTCTTGATTTATAGCGTCAAATACCTTGGTCTCCTTTGCTATAACCTCTACCAGGCCCCCCGTGCCCACTACCCTGGAGTCCTGCCCAAGCTCATCCTTGAATCTTGCCACCATCCCTTCCACCAGGCCCACCTGCCCGAGCAATAAGCCAGACTGCAAGGCGGCCACGGTGTTCCGTCCGATGGCAGACTTGGGAGGCGTCAGCTCTACCCTTCTCAGCATGGAGGCGCTGAGGAACAGGCCCTCTGCCGCGACGTTGATGCCCGGAGCTATGGCCCCTCCCAGGTAGTCGCCCTCCCTGGTTACGGCATCGAACACGGTGGCCGTGCCAAAGTCAACGATTATGACCGGGCCTCCATATAGCTGAAAGGCGGCCACGGCGTCCACGATCCGGTCCGCCCCCACGTCTCTGGGGCTGTCGTAGAGGATGTGCACCCCGGTCTTTACCCCGGCGGACACGATCAGGGGAGTGACGTTGAAGTAGCTCTGGCACATCGCCTGAAAGGTTGCGGTAAGGGGGGGGACGCCGCTGCACATGCAGACCCCGGTCACGTCCCCCGGACTGATTCCCTTGATGGTGAGGATGCCTGATACCATCAGGCTGTACTCGTCGGGCATCTTGCGCTGGTCGGTGGCTAACCGCCAGGTAGCTTTAAGGTCTTGTCCCTCGAAGACTCCCAGGGTTATGTTGGTATTGCCTATGTCTATCGCCAGGAGCATGGGGCAGCCTCCTTATCGGCAGGCATCGGTAGGCTCAGGCCAGGCTAGTAAGCACAATTATACGGCATGGCTTCCTCGTGGGCAATCTATGGGCGGGCAATCTCAGGGGCCTTTTCTCTTTCCGGCCCCTAGCCTTGGTCCAGCCTCGGTCGAAGCTGGGACGATGGTAAATAGCCCTGCTGCAACCGAGTTGAAAGCCCCGATGCTCCCTAGTACAATAAGCTCATCACAGACACCTCATCATGTCTGTCAATCCCTTGAGACTGGCAAGCAGGGGCGGATTTCGCCCCTGTATTGATGTCCCAATAATGCCGGTACTTATGAGTAATGCGCAAACAGGAGGGCGTTGGATGGACCAGAGCAAAATTGCCTCGAACCTGGCTGCGGTTGAGGCCCACTTCGGCAACGAGGCGGCGGGCCGGGTGGATGCAGCCATAGACCTGTACACCGACGACATCGTTTGGGAAGCCGCCAATCGGGACCTGGTGCTCATGGGCAAGGAGGCTGTGGCTTCCAACTACCGGGAGATGTTCTCCGTAATGAAGGATGTGGAGTTCCACTGCCTGGACCGCTTCGCCACTGAGGACAGGGTTACGGATGACAGCATCATCACCTTCGAGGTTGTAAAAGAAGGCTTTATGCCCCTGCCATTGGGCACCAAGGGAGAGATGAGACTTACCCACATCTTCGAGATGCGGGACGGCAAGATAAGCAAGGAGATAGCATTTGAAGGGCCTCCCAGGGCCCGCGAATAGGGACGATGATACTCAGCCCCGCCCCTGCAACCCACTGCTAGACCTAATATAAAGGAGTGACTTGTGACTACCCACACCCCCGAAGAAGCCCGGAACCAGATCGTGAATATGGTACGCGAGTTTACCCAGCGTGAGATAGAGCCTATCGTAAGAGAGTATGAGAGAGACGATATAGTCCCCCTTGATGTCATTGAGAAGATGAAGGAGATGGGGCTTTTCGGCATAAACATTCCCGAGGAATACGGCGGCATGGGCCTGGACTATACCACCTTCGCCATGATCTTCGAGGAGCTATGCAAAAGCTGGATGAGTATAAGCGGGGTCATAGGCACCCACCACATAATGACCTACATAGTCAACAACTTCGGGACCCAGGAGCAGAAGGATAGGTTCCTGCCCGCTATGGCCAGGGGCGAGAAGCGGGGCGGCCTTGCCCTGACCGAGCCCGAGGCCGGCAGCGATGTCCAGTCCCTGGAGCTTTCGGCGGTCCGCGACGGCGAAGAGTACGTCCTCAACGGCACCAAGATGTTCATCACCAACGGCAGGTACGGCAACACCTTTGCCCTCCTGTCGAAAACGGACCCCAACACAGACCCCCCCTACAGGGGCATGAGTTGCTTCATCGTAGAGAAGGGAGGCCCCGGCTTCGACGTGGGCCGGGACCTGGACAAGCTGGGATACCGGGGCCTGGACACCTGCGAGCTAATCTTTCAGGACTTCCGGGTGCCGATGGAGAACTTGGTGGGAGGCCAGGAGGGGCGAGGCTTCCAGCAGGTCATGGGCGGCCTGGAGACGGGGCGCATCAACATAGCGGCCAGGGCCGTCGGCGTGGCGACTGCCGCCTTCGAGGCCGCCATAAAGTACAGCCAGCAGAGGGAGACCTTCGGCACCCCCATATCCCAGCACCAGGCTATCCAGCTTAAACTGGCCGACATGGCGACGAAGATAGAGGCGGCCCGTCTCCTCACCTACCAAGCTGCGGGAAAGAAGGACCGGGGCGAGCGGGTTGACCTGGAGGCGGGGATGGCAAAGCTCTTCGCCAGCGAGACCTGCGCCGAGGTGACTATGGAGGCCATGCGCATCCACGGGGGCTACGGCTATATAAAGGATTACCCGATAGAGCGCTACTACCGGGACGCACCCCTTATGATAATCGGAGAGGGCACCAACGAGATACAGCGCCTCGTGATAGCCCGCCAGCTTCTGCAAAGGTATCGGATATAGGCTCCTTCTGATCATTGGCATGAAAATCCAACCCCCTCCCTCCTCTGCAGGCTGACAAGGGTATGTAAATTATCAGGCAACTAAAATAAGGCAACTTTTTAACTCAACAAGCCGCTCACCATGTCATTCCGAGGAGCGGAGCGACGAGGAATCTAAAGTCCATGCCTTCAAGCAAAGCCACGACTTTAGATTCCTCACTGCGCTTCGCTGCGTTCGGAATGACACATAGATACATCTCCTGTTTTACATACCCCTGTCAGCTGGGGGAGAGGGGACTGCTGACGAAGTCTCCCCACCGTCATTCCGGCGCAGGCCGGAATCCAGGGGTGGGGGCGGGTGACTCGCAACGACTGCCCACGTCGCGGGACCCTGGATTCCTGCTTTCGCAGGAATGACAGCTAAAGTGAGCGTGGGATGTGGGATGGGTGTGAAGGGAGCATCACGGTGAGGCGGCGGCCACGACTCATCGCGTCTGAACAGTTACGGGTTTTTGTAGAACTTGACAAGTGGCAAGCCATGATGTAATCATGTTGTTCATATAGCCACCCTGTGGAGAACCGAGTATCTACGGGCAACGGAGGGATTCCGGTCCCTCCGTTTTCTTTTTCCTCCGGCAGCTCCCTCCCTACAAGAGAGGACCCTTATGGGCCGAGGTTGACAGGGCTTGAGGCGGCGATTATGCTTCACCTTGTCAGAGGCAGCACACACAACACGCTTTTATCTTGGGTATCGTTTACCCACTAGGGAGGTGTAAGCATGGGACGCTTGGATGGGAAGGTAGCCATAATCACAGGTGGGGCCAGGGGCCAAGGCGCAGCAGAGGCCAGGCTGTTTGCCCAAGAGGGCGCTAAAGTGGTATTCGGCGACGTGCTGGATGAGGAAGGGCGAAGAGTGGAAGCGGAGATAGCAGAGCAGGGCGGTGATGCCGCCTATCTCCACCTGGACGTGACCAGTGACTCGGACTGGAGAGCGGCCTTAGAGACCACCGTCAGCAAGTATGGCAAGCTGGACATCTTGGTCAACAACGCCGCCATCTTCATTCGGAAGGGTATAGAGGATACTACCGAGGATGAATGGGACCGCATCATGGACATCAACGCCAAGGGGGTGTTTCTGGGCACCAAACGCGCCATCCCAGTCATGCGGGAGGCGGGAGGCGGCTCAATCGTAAACATCTCCTCCATCGCGGGCCACGTGGGGAACCCCAACGGCGGCGCTGCTTACACCGCTACCAAGGGGGCCGTCCGTCTCTTTACCAAAGTGACCGCCGTTCAACACGCCCAGGACAAAATAAGGTGCAACTCCGTCCATCCCGGACCCATTGACACCCCCATGACCCAGGCATTAAGCGCCGACCCGGACAGCCAGGCGCAGCGGCTCCGGCGGGTGCCCCTGGGCAGGGTCGGGACCCCGGAGGACGTAGCCTATGGCGTATTGTACCTGGCCTCCGACGAGTCTTCCTTCGTCACAGGCAGCGAGTTGGTAATTGACGGCGGGGTAATCGCCCAGTAGGTGATTAACAAACGATAGCTGGCTCCCCACCGTCATTCCGGCGTAGGCCGGAATCCAGGGGAGTGGGGGCGTGGGATAACTTTCAACGACTGCCTACGCCTCGGGAGTCTGGATTCCTGCTTCCGCAGGAATGACAGAATGAGGGGCGGAAATGACGGTGGGACGGGATGCCGCACCCTGAAGGGTGCGGTAGAGTGGCCCAACACCGCTATTTTCATAATAATTCCCCATGGCCTTGCGGGCCACATACGAAGATGAAAATGGTACGGCATCCCCACCGTCATTCCCGCGAAAGCGGGAATCCAGGGGTTGGGGGCTGGGATTCTAGCTTGGGGGATGCCTATTTTCATAGGAATCCCATAGCATAAGTGTAGGCCCTTGTTAGAAACATCTGGATTTACCTAAGCCAGGCGGGAGGGAGAAATACCATGACGGAAAGAGAACTGCCCAGCCAGGAAGAGGTCGAGTCTTACCTGAGGGACCGCAGCAACTGGGGCCGGTGGGGCGCCGATGATGAGTTGGGGGCCATAAACCTTATCACCCCTGAAAAGCTCATAGCCGCCACCCGGCTGGTCCGCAGCGGCAGAAGGGTATCCCTGACCAGGGACTTCCCCAAGACTCCGGGTCCCGGCAACAACCGTCCCGCGCAGCATTGGATGTACACCCTGGAGCGGGGCACCGGCGGCGCCAGCCAGGACTGGTACGGCATCTTCTATCATGGCACCGCAGCGACCCACCTGGACGCCCTGTGCCATGTATGGGATGAGCGGGGCATGTGGAACGGGCGAGACCCGTCCGGGGAGATAACCTTCGACGGCGCTACCTTCGGCTCTGTGGACAAGTGGAGCGAAGGGATTATCACTCGCGGCGTCCTCCTGGATATACCCAAGCACCGGGGCGAGCCTTTCGTGACTGAAGAGCGCCCAGTCCACGGCTGGGAACTGGAAGAGGTCGCCAGGGCCGAGGGCGTTACCCTGGAGCCGGGCGACGCCCTGGTGGTGTACAGTGGCCGGGACGCCTGGCAGGACGCTCACCCCGACAGTCCCTGGGGTGTCCCCCGACCCTCAAGGCCCGGCCTCCACGCCTCCTGCCTCCCCTTCATCCGCGACAACGACGTGGCGGTGCTGGTGTGGGATATGCTGGACTCCAGTCCCACCGGTTACGACGTTCCCTGGACGGTCCACGGCGTGATTCACGCCTACGGGGTAGCCATCCTGGACAACGCCCTCCTTCATCCCCTGGCCGAGGCTTGCGCTGAAGAGGGACGGTATGAGTTCATGCTCATAGTTACTCCGTTGAAGGTAGTAGGCGGCACCGGCTCCCCCGTCAACCCTGTCGCAGTATTGTAGGTTGCAGAGGAGGCGGGAATGAGCGGGAGGACCATCTGGGTAGGCGTGGTATGTTTCGCCGCAGGGCTGTTGGTGGCCGCGCTGGTATATGGCCTATTCGTGAACCGGGGCAATGATGACCGGGCAGGAGACGTACCCCAGCCGGGTATCGGGACCATAGAGGCCGCCCAGGACCAGGACGACGGGGCCGGGGACGTATCCCAGCCGGGTATCGGGACCACAGAGGCCGCCCAGGACCAGGACGGCGAAGCCCCAATGCTGGAGGCTTCCGCCCAAGCATCCGACGAAATGGACGATACATCCCAAGACTGCCCAGACAAGGAAACGGTGGTCTCCAGGGATGGGGTCCACGTCTTCGAGGGCGTAAGCCCGGAGAGGATGACGGTGGTTTTCAGCCTGTTGCGTAACATGAGTTCTGATTCATCTGGAGTCAACTCTTATTATTTCAGGTACATGTCCTTGGGGAGCAATGACGGTTGGGAGGTCCTGCGGTTCCTCGCTCCACCGGAGGTGGTGAACCAAATTATGGACCGGATTATCCGACGTTATGCGCTGTCCGGGGATGATTCGGACCGTTATGTGTATTTCGCCATCCTTGGCCCTGACAGCTACGTTATCGGGGATGCTACGAGTATGCTTACATATCTCTCCAGCTTGGAGTCATCCGGGCCGTTGGGGTAATGGCAGGGGCAGGTGGGTATCAGGTCCGCATCTCCCATCATTCCGGCTTCCGCAGGAATCCAGTAATCATTGAGGAGGTTAGGCGATGAAAATCAGCGTTAGCCTGCCCAACAACTGGGGGGTGGAGGACGTGCAGGCTATCTTCAAGCTGGCTGACAGGGCTGAAGCGTTGGGGTTTGACTCGGTGTGGGTTGCCGAGCACGTCTTCAACGTGAGCTACGTGTACAACCGCATCGGGAATCGGCCCTACTACGAGCCTCTGACCATCCTCAGCTACATCGCAGCCAGGACTGAGAGGGTGGGCCTGGGGACGTCCGTCCTGGTCCTCCCATACCACAATCCCATCAGGCTTGCCAAGGTGGCGGCAACCCTGGACGTGATGTCCGGCGGCAGGCTGAGGCTGGGCGTAGGGGTTGGGGTGATAGAGCAGGAGCTAGAGGCCATGGGCAGCGCCTTCTCCGAGCGTGGCGCTATAACCGACGAGGCCATCGCCGTTATGAAAGAGCTATGGACCCAGGAAGACCCCAGCTTTGACGGCAGGTACAGCAGGTTCTCCGGCATGAAGTTCTCGCCCAAGCCCTTGCAGAAACCCCACATCCCCATCGTGATAGGCGGCACCAGCCGCGCCGCCATTCGCAGGGCTGCTCGCATGGGCAACGGCTGGCATCCCACCCCCCTCTCGCCGGAAGAACTGGGCCAGGGTATGGGCTACCTCAAGGAGCGCGCCCAGGCCGCGGGGAGAGACGCCTCGGAGATACTCGTCTCCATCCGCCTGGACGTGGGCCAGCCCAGGGCTGCCAGCACCCGGCCCGAGTCCACGGCAAACGCCAGCCGCTACACCCTCGGCGGTGATCCCGAGGAGATTGTTCATAATATGAGGGCCTTTGAAAGCCTTGGCGTTGATGAGATAGTTGTCTCAGACACCACCGGCGACCCGGACCATACCCTGGCGTCTATGGAGATGCTGGCCCAAGGGGTGCTGCCCACCTTCCAATAAGGACTGTTCAGGCTTGAGGGATCATTCTGACCCCAACCCGTCATTACTATGAAAATAGGCAGCTCTGAGGCTGGAAACCCATCCCCTAGCCCCTGGATTCCGGCCTACGCCGGAATGACGGGGGAGAGGCTGCCGTCATTTTCATTCCCTTACTTGGCCTTGGCAAGGCCATGGGCAATTCCCGCGAAAGCGGGAATGCAGAAGCATCAGATGTGGATGGAGCATTATGAAAATCCGAGATGTAACGGTCACAATGGTAGAGGTGCCGCTGACCAGGATATTCAGGGGCAGCACTTACCAGATAGACAAGCGGTGCACCATAATAGTGAACGTCGAGACCGACGAGGGCGTCACCGGCGAGACCTACTCAGGCGATGAGCGCACGACCTACCGAGAAATCCGGGACCTCATCCTTGGCCCCTACAAGAACGTCCTGGTGGGAGAGGACCCCTTTGCCATAGAGCGCATCTGGGAGCGGCTTTTTGAAATCACCCCCCACGTAGGCAACAAGACCGTTGCTATGAGGGCATTGTCAGCCGTTGACCTGGCCCTGTGGGACGTGATTGGCAAGGCCCTTAATTCGCCCCTCTACAAGCTGATAGGCGGGCACAAGGATGAACTGCCCATCATAGGCTATGGCTACTATGAGGAGGGCCAGGACCTGGAAGCCATAGCCGACATCATGGTACAGCAAAAGGAGACGGGCTACGCCGGGACCAAGCTCAAAGTGGGCGGCACCTCGGTGGAGGACGACCTGAAGCGGGTGGATGCCATCAGGAAGGCAGTGGGGGACGAGTTCATCCTGGCCTGCGATGCCAACAGGGCCTGGACCCCCGAGGAGGCCATCCGGTTCGCCAGGGGCGCAGAGGGGTATGACATTGCCTGGCTGGAGGAGCCTGTGCGCTGGCACAACGAGGTGGCGGGCATGAGGCGGGTGCGGGAGTCCACCACGATCCCCGTCACCGCCGGCCAGAGCGAGATTAGCGGCTTCGGGTGCATGGACCTGGTCAATGGGGGAGCGGTGGACTTCCTGAACGTGGACGCATCCATCGCCGGGGGAGTCACCGAGTGGCGGCGGATCGCCGCGGCGGCCCACTTCTCCGGGGTGTGGATGGTGCACCACGAGGAACCCCAGGTAGCCATCCACCTACTATCCAGCATCCCCCACAGCTTTTGCGCCGAGCTTTTCCCGGACCCCGACAGAGACCCGGTGTGGCACTACATGTTCCAGGGACACCCCCAGGCAAGGGGGGGCATGATTAGCCCACCGGAAGGCCCCGGCTTGGGAATCAGCATAGACCGGGACTTCGTAGAGAAGTACCAGGTGACGAGGTAGGGCCTGTTTGCAAAATTGGCGCGGCACCCAACCCGTCATTATTGTGAAAATAGGTTCCCACCGTCATTCCGGCGTAGGCCGGAATCCAGGGGTGGGGCTTTGGAATCTCGCCAATGCCAGGGAAATGTTGAAGCCTGGTTGAAAGAAGTAAGGAGTATAAGAAGTATATGGAGTTTGAAGAAGCGCGTCCATTTCTGGAGTCCAATCACCGGGCGGTGGTCAACACCATCCGTCCCGACGGGGCAGCCCAGTCCAGCCTCATCGTCGCCGGCGCCTACCAGGGCCACGCCGCCTTTGTATCCATAAGAGGCAGGGCCATTAAGGTCCGCAACCTGCGCCGCAACCCCCACTGCACCATCACCACAGTGGTCCCGGAGTGGCGCAGCTTCGTGGTGGTGGAAGGCCAGGCTACCCTGAAAGACCACACCAACACCGAAGCCGAGGAGCTAAGAAACCTGCTCAGGGAGGTGTACCGGGCCTGCGGGGACCATGAGCACCCCGATTGGGAAGAGTACGACCAGGTAATGCACGACCAGCAGGCTGTGGTAGTGCTGGTGAGGCCGGACCGGGTCTATGGCCTACTGAGGTAAGTGGGGGCGGGGCGGAGAAAGGTCTGACCCAAGAAGCCCTCCGACGAATAACTGTCGAAGGGCTTCCTTCTGTCGGTCCTTATAGGCAATCAGCTAGGGCTGGGGTCCCGGGGTCATCTCATGGGTGCCGTCGGGCGTAACCTCCACTGGCGTAATCTCAATGGGCGTAGCCTCATAGTGCACCAGATGGGTGGATATTACGAATATCACGACAGTAACCCCGAACGCTACCCCCGCCGCAAAGAGGCCAATGCCAAGGGAGACGGGGATAGATTTCCCTCTTCTCCAAGCCGCGTACCCACCCGCCATGAGGCCGACAGGTATCGGTGAGACCATCACTAAAGCGTATAGGACGGCGGCGGGAGCTTGATACCATGGCATGTCTTCCATCGGAAGTTCCTCTCAAAATTTGGCGGCTTCACTGTACCAATAATAACATTTATTTCGGTTGCGGCAACACCGTCATCACCACGAAAATAGCGAGTGCCGGGTCCCCCACCGCACCCTGAAGGGTGCGGCATCTACCACTCACCGTCATTCCCGCGAAAGCGGGAATCCAGGCAGTCTTGCCAAAGGAAAGTCAGGATATTCCAGGGATTTCTGGATTCCGGCCTACGCCGGAATGACGGTAGGCGGTGGGAATGACATTACCTGGGACCTTCGCATCCCAAATGTGATAGCCTTGTACCTATCCCACAATCCCGTGTACCCATTAGCTGGTATCTGGTACAATTCACCTAAAGCTGCGTCGCTAGAGGATACATGGCCAAGGAAGCGCTACAGGGGATAACCGTCCTGGACCTGAGCCGGAGTATCGCCGGCGCTTACTGCACCAAGCTGCTGGCAGACTTGGGGGCCGACGTTCTTCTGGCCGAGGCCCCCGGCGACGGGCATCCCCTCAGACGCCTTGGGCCATTTCCCGATGACTCACCCCATCCCGACAAGAGCGGCACCTTCCTGTATTTCTGCGCCAACAAGCGCAGTGTCGGCTTGGACGCAGAGCAGCAGGAGCAGAGAGACCGGCTGCTGGAGTTGGCTGGCCGCGCGGACCTGGTGGTGGAGAGCTTCCCGCCGGGCTATCTGTCCCATCTCGGACTTGACTACCCGGTGTTGAGGGACCGCAACTCTGGGCTGGTGATGGCCTCCGTCACTCCCTTTGGCCAGACCGGGCCATACCGCCACTGGCAGAGCGAGGAAATAGTGGACTACGCCCTGGGTGGGTATATGTACTTCTGCGGCAGCCCTGGACGCCATCCCCTCATGGTCCCCAACCACCAGGCTGAGTTGCACGCCGGGGCGCAGGCCGCCCTATCCTCCCTGGCAGCCCTCTCCTGGGTGCGGGCCACGGGCAAGGGCCAGCATATAGACGTGTCCCACATGGAGGCCATGCTTTCCGCCCACGCCTGGACCTCGACCTCCTGGTCCCATGAGGGCGTGGTGATGCGGCGGGTGGAACCCGACTGCATCCCCTGCAAAGATGGGTGGGTGTTCCCGATGCGGGGACGGTGGGACCCCAACCTGTTCCTGCTGATGGACAGGCCCGAGATGATAGACGATCCCCGGTTCTCAGACCGGCAATCATGGCGGGACAATTCCCAGGCCCTTGGCGAAATGCTGACGGAATGGTGCGCCCAGCACACCAAGGAGGAGATTTTTCACGGCGGCCAGGAATTGATGCTGTCCGTGACCCCGGTGAACAACGTGAAAGACCTGCTTGGCTCTTCCCAACTCAGGGAGCGGGAATGGTTTCTGGAGTCAGTCCATCCGGTGGCGGGCAGCGCTACCCTTCCGGGATTCCCATACAAGCTCTCGGAAACTCCGGCGACCCTGAGGCGGCCTGCTCCCCTGCTGGGCCAGGACACGGATGCGGCACTGAAGGCCGCGCAGAGCACCCACGAAGCCGCGCCTCCGGCATCCCCCCGGAGAATTTCAGGCTATGAAGAAGAAGGCGGCCCTTTCCTTCCTCTGAAAGGCGTTCGCATCCTGGAGATTACCGCTAACTGGGCCGGGCCCCTGGCCGGAAGACACTTGGCAGACCTGGGAGCAGAGGTAATCAAGATAGAAGGGCCGGACAGGCCCATGACCCGCGCCTCCCGCTATGCAGGGGGGCAGCCCTTCCGCCGGCACTACAACCGCTCCGGCTACTTCAACAAGATGAACCGCAACAAGCAGGGAATCACCCTCAACCTGAACGATCCCAGGGGCCGTGAAGTATTCCTCCAGCTGGTGAAGAAGTCCGACGTGCTGATTGAGAACAACAGCCCGAGGGTGATGCGAAACTTCAACCTCCAGTACCCGGTCCTCAGGGAAGCAAACCCGGCTATCATCATGGTCTCCATCTCAGGCTTCGGCCAGACCGGGCCGCAGCAGAACTACATCGCCTACGGCGCTAACATAGAGGCATCCTGCGGCTTGGCATCGGTCACAGGCTACGCTGACGAGGACACCCCCTACCGCACTACCCTTTTCTACGCAGACCCGGTGGCTGCCTGCCACTCGGCTGTAGCGATACTGGCTGCCCTGCGCCACCGGGAGCGGACGGGCGTGGGCCAGTATATAGAGATGTCCCTGGATGAGAACGGGATCAGCTTCTTCCCCGAGTCGGTCCTCGAATATACCATAGCGGGGCGGCTCCCCCAAAGGCTGGGCAACCGGCACCGGAGATACGCGCCCCATGGGTGCTACCCTTGTGTGGGTGAAGATATGTGGATGGTCCTGTGCATCCGCTCCGACGAGGAGTGGCGCCGCTTCTGCGCCGTTACGGGACACCCGGAATGGGCCAGTGTCCGGGAGTACGCCACCGAGGAGGGCCGCCGCGCCCATCACGACGAGCTAGACGGCCTGATAGCTTCCTGGACAAGCAGGTACGATCACAACGAGGCGTCGGAGATTCTGCAAGGGGCAGGCATCCCGGCAGCGCCCGTCCTTGTCAACTGGGAGATGCTCAGCAACATCCACGTCCACGAGCGGGAGTTTTACGTGCCGGTGAAGCACAAGCAGATGGGCGTTTTCCCCTACCCGGGTATGCCCTGGAAGCTCTCCGAGACCCCCGGACAGGTGAGGATGGCAGCCCCCTGCTTTGGCGAGCACAATACGGAGGTATTCCGGGGACTGCTGGGCCTGCCCGAGGACAAGCTGCAAGAGCTTTACGGGGACCGGGTAATCGCCGACGAACCGCCGGCAGACCTGCCCGGCCCCCTGCGCTAGAACCCATTGATTGCAGCAAGAGGAGCCGAGATAGCGGCTAATCTTCGTCGGTGATCTGCTGGCTCAGGTAGAGCTCCAGCCCGACCTGGTTGATGGTCTCCAACTGTGTTTCCAGCCAGTCAATATGCTCTTCTTCAGACCTGACCATCTCCTCAAGGAGGCTTCGAGTGGTATAATCGGCCACACTGTTGCAGTGGGTTATGGCTTCGGTCAGGGCATCTACGGCGGCCTGTTCCGATTGGAGGTCCAACTCCAGGTCTTCCCTGGGAGACACCCCGACCAAGACCTGGCTCAGCCTCTGCAAATTGGGTATGCCCTCAAGGTACAGGATATGCCTGATGATCTGCTGGGCATCCTGCATCTCGGAGATGCTGCTGGAGTGGAACTTTTTGTAAAGCCGCTCGAATCCCCAGTTCTTGCACATCTCTGCCTGAACAAAATACTGGTTAATCACAGTTAGCTCAGGGTGACATCGAGAGATGGCACGATGGGGATAACATCAGGGTATGTCATTCACAAACTTGTGCATCTCCTCAACACACCGGTCGGGATAGATAGCGTTGATGCCGTGGCCCACCCCTGGGAACACCACCAGCTTCGAGTTGGGCATCTGCTCGTGCATAAACTCCTGCTGTGAGAGTGGGGAGGTGGGCGTAAGCTCACCCACCAGCAGCAAAGTGGGCACCTGAATCTCCTTCAGCTGTCCCCGGAAGTCCAGGGTATCCAGGTAAGATTGCAGCTTCAGGCCGATTTGATATGGGGTCTTATCCATCTCGGCGATGTACCACTCCTTGAGCCCCTCGGGGGCCAGCCGGGTGTCCAGCCGCATATCTATTGTCTCCCTCGACCAGGCGCCCACGCCCCGGCTCATAGTAGCTTCCCAGTCACCGCCTGCGGAGAAACGCTGGCGCAATTCGCCGTGAGGCAGCCGGCAGGGGGTGTTGCACAGTACCAGGGCGCGGGTGCGCTCCGGGTAAGCATGGGCGAACTTGAGGCCGATTATCCCCCCGAAGGACTCTCCCACGTAGACCACTTTGTCTATGCCCAGGTTGTCCAACAGCTTTACCAGGTCTCCGGCAAAGGTATCCAGCGAGGGCTCATATTTGTCCTCACTGGCAGAGGATAGCCCCAAGCCCCGCATGTCCGGTCGGAGCACCCGGTAGTCCTGGGCCAGCCTGGGCACCCAGGAGTACCAGAATTTCCCGTTGCGGGAGAAGCCGTGTTGGAGCAGCGCGACGGGGCTGTCTTTCCACGGGTCGGTGAAATCGTCATCGTAGTAGAAAAGCTGAAAATCGCTGTCAATAGTCATCCGGGGCATAGTCCAACCTCCAACAAATACCATCAATAAAGCCCGGGCTCTACCGGCCCGCCGCCTCACCGTCGTTCCGGCTCCCCATCATCCGTCATTCCGGCGTAGGCCGGAATCCAGGGGTGGGGGCTGGGGTTCCGGCTTGTGGGCTGCCTATTTTCAAAGTAATGGGTGCCTTGTCACCGCACCCTGAAGGGTGCAGCATGGTAATTTTCCGTGTCCTTGCAGGCCACGTAGGGGCATGCAGATGGGAGTCGGCTTCTCTACCGTCACTCCCGCGAAAGTGGGAGTCCACCGCCCTGCCCCTGGATTCCGCCCTACAACCGAATGAAGGTGGGTGGGGGATGCCACACCCTTCAGGGTGTGGTGAGTGGCCTGACACCCCGATTTTCCTGGGAATTGCCCATGCCCCTGCGGGCCACATACGAGGATGAAAACCCTATTTTCATAATAATGATGAGTTGGGGCCGGAATGGGACCTCAAGTCTGAACAGTCACCGGGCTTTACCGGCTCGCCGCCCTTCGTCCTGCTTCCAGGGCGGGGGTGGAACGGGTTGGGCCCGCCATAATGATGCGGAAGCCCTGCTCTATTCGCTGCTCAACGTCGGCGGCGCTGGCCCCGGTAGCGCAGGGTACGTTGAACTCTTTGCAAGCATCCAGGATGCGCAGCAGGGCGTCTTGGACCTCCGGGTCCGCCGCATTTCCCCGCTTGCCCATGGAGACGGACATATCTCCGGGGCCTGCCCACACTGCCCCAATCCCCTTCACCTCCCGCAGGATGTCCCTGATGTTGCGCACTCCCTCGGCCTCTTCTACGATGGCCATAAGCAGGATTTCGCCGTCGGGGTCAAGGGGCCACAGGTCCGCCACGTCGTAATACTCCTGGGCGGTCAGGCCCCAGTACCGAGCGGCCAGCCGGGTCCACCAACCCCTCTGCCCTTGAGGCTCGAAGTCCGGGACCCCAGGCACCTGGGGGTAGCGGGCTGCCACTACGGCTGTCCTGGCCTCTTCCACCGTGTTCAGGTGGGGGAGCACCAGCCCAAAGACCCCGGTATCCAAAGTCTGCTTGATGACCCATTGGTTCACTCCGGCTTCACGGGCGTTGGGAGGGATACGCACAAATGGCACCACGTCGGGCTGTAGGTTCCCCTTCTCGGCGATGCGCTTCCTGTTGAGAATGAACTGAAGAGAAGCGCGCAGGTTGTTAAAGTTGAAACCTTCGTGCTCCGTTTCGATGATGATGAAATCGTAGTCGGAGTCGGCCACAAACATTACGTCATCCAGGTTGCCATTCATTATGGTGCCACTGCTGAATACCACCTTGTCTTGCTCCAGCAGGTCTATCACCTTGTTCAGCCTAACCTTATCAGCCATAGCCCACCTCCCGTGCAATATAATGTGAGATAACCGATTCCTGTGTCACACCCCGCGCCCTGAAGGGCGCTGCATAGAGACAGTATAAAGATAGTCTCCTTCTTTTGGAAGAGAAACGGTAGAAAACGGTAGCGTTCCGTTTTAGGTGGTTTGCCTTCACGTAGGGGCGGGTTTGAAACCCGCCCCTACGCGCCGCGAAACGACTCGGAAGCCTAGACCACCTAAACTGCAACGCTGCCGGTGGAAGACAGACGGGTCCGGCCCCTATCCCCGCAGGTCCGGGTGCCTTGCAGCCCTTGTCTCGTCAAGCCGGGATGCAGGGGTAGTGTGGGGCGCATCCTTCACCAACGAAGCATCCGTGGACACCTCCCGGTCTATCGCTTTCATCGCTTCCACAAAGGCGTCCAGGGTCTCCTTGCTCTCCGTCTCCGTAGGCTCGATCATAAGGGCTTCATCCACGATTAAGGGGAAATACATGGTGGGCGCATGATAGCCATAGTCCAGGAGCCGTTTGGCTATGTCCAAGCCGCGGACGTTCCGGGTCTTCTGGTCTCTGGCCGAGAGGATTACTTCGTGCATACATCGGCGGTCATAGGGGAGGTGGTAGGTATCTCGGAGAGAGTCCAGCAGGTAATTGGCATTCAGGACAGCGTTGGAGCTTACCTGGGACAGGCCGGGACTACCCAGAGTGCGGATATAGCAGTAGGCGCGCACCAGCACCCCAAAATTGCCATAGAACCCATTTGCCTTGCCGATGCTCTTTTCAGGAGAGACCATCGAGAAAGTCTCCCCGTCATCCCCCTCCAGGCGCGCCACCGCCGGAGAAGGCAGATAAGGCATGAGACTGCCTTTGACACAGATGGGGCCTGCGCCGGGGCCGCCTCCGCCGTGAGGGGTCGTAAAGGTCTTGTGAAGGTTCAGGTGGACCACGTCGAACCCCAGGTCGGCCAGTTTCACCCTTCCCAGCAGGGCATTCATGTTGGCCCCGTCGCCGTACACCAAGCCCCCGGCCCGGTGCACGGTGTCGCAAAGCTCCAGGATGTTGGTATCGAACAGTCCCAGGGTGTTGGGCTGGGTAATCATCACCCCCGCCAGATCCGAGTCGGACACGTTCTTCAGGGCTTCCAGGTCCATATTCCCTTGGGAGTCCGAGGCTACCGTCACAACCTGAAAACCCGCCATAGCCGCTGAAGCCGGGTTGGTGCCGTGAGCGCTGTCAGGTATGGCAACCCTTGTGCGTTGAGTCTCGCCCCTTTCCATGTGGTATGCGCGGACCATCAGCATCCCGCACAACTCCCCTTGAGCACCCGCCAGGGGCGCCAGGCTGGTGCCATCCATTCCCGTTATCTCTGCCAGGTACTCCTGGAGCCGGTGCAACAGCTTCAAAGCGCCCTGGGTAGTTTCCTGGGGCTGGCGGGGGTGGATGGCTGCGAACCCGGGTAGGGAAGCCATCTCATCATGCACCTTGGGATTGTATTTCATGGTGCAGCTTCCCAAGGGGTAGAAGTTGGTATCTATGGAGAAATTAAGCTGGCTGAGGGCGGTGAAGTAGCGGACCACCTCCGGCTCGGCCAGTTCTGGGAGTCCCACTCCCTCTCGCAGCAGGCCGTCCTGGGGAAGCGCCTGGGGAGGCACGTCCAGGCCCGGAAGGTTGGCTCCCATCCTGCCCAGAACGCTTCGCTCCATAAGGGTGCGCCTGTCTATTCGCCTATCCATTCTCTGGTCCTCTTCGTAACTGTTCAGACCTGATGAGTAGTGACCGCCGCCTCACAGTCATTAATATGAAAATACCCTGCAACCAACACCGTCATTCCCGCGAAAGCGGGAATCCACCCCCCGCAGCGTAGGGAGTCGTTGCGATTCACCCACCCCCGCCCCTGGATTCCGGCCTACGCCGGAATGACGAATGAGGGGGCCGGAATGACGGTGGGGAGGCCGTGCCATTTTCATCCTCTTCAAGTAGAAAACTCTGAAAGCGCCGATGCCAGGGACTCTATATCCTCCCTGGTATTCATCTCAGTGACACACAGCAACAGCCCGTTGGGTGTCAGACTGCTAATATCCAGGCCACCGATTATATTCCTTTCCAGCAGCCTGCGGTTTATCCCTCCGGGTGGGACGGGGCACTGCACGGTAAACTCATGGAAGAAAGTCCCCCGGTGCCCCCTCCAATCATCGTAGGGGAGGGAAAAGCCGGGGATGCCGCCGATGAGGGACGCGGCGTAGTGGGCCTTATGGTAGCAAAGCTCGGCCACGTGCCTGAGGCCGCGTTTGCCCAGAGCGGCCATGTACACCGTTGATGCCAAGGTCATCAGAGCCTGGTTGGTGCAGATATTGCTGGTGGCCCTCTCCCTGCGGATGTGCTGCTCCCTGGTGCTCAGGGTCAGCACGTACCCGGTCCTGCCCTCGGAGTCCAACGTCTTTCCCGCTATCCTACCCGGCATCTGGCGGACATATTCCATCTTGCTGGCAAAGAGGCCCAGGTAAGGCCCTCCAAAGCTGAGGGATATGCCAAGGGGCTGGGCCTCTCCAGTGACAATATCTGCGTCGTAGTCCCCCGGCGGCTTGAATAGGCCCATAGCAGTAGGATTTGTGGAGACTACCAGCAGGGCGCCCTTGTCGTGGGCGGCCTGCTCCAGCAATTCCAGGTCCTCCAGATAGCCGAAGAAGTTGGGGGACTGGGCGATTATACATGCCACGTCGCCGGGTACCTGAGGAGACCCGGACTCTACGGGGTACGTCTCAATGCCCTGGGGACTGGTATAGGTCTCCATCACCTGGCGATAGGTGGCAGAGACGGTGTCCAGGATAGCAACCCTGCCTCTGCCGGTGATACGGCAGGCCATGAGGGCTGCCTCGGCCAGGCTGGATGCGCCGTCATACATTCCGGCGTCGGCCACTTCCATGCCCAGCAGGTTGCAAATCATCGTCTGGAAATCGTAGGTGGCCTGAAGGGTTCCCTGGCTGACCTCGGGCTGGTAGGGGGTGTAAGCGGTGAGGAACTCGCCCCGGCTGATGATGGAGCGGACTACGCTGGGGATGAAGTGGTTGTAAGCCCCTGCCCCAAGGAAAGAAGGCCACTGCCTCAGGCTGCGGTTTTCCGAGGCCAGGGCTTCAAGCTCCCGTTGCAGCCCCAGTTCTGACAGGGGGGCGGGAAGGTCGAGGACCGGGTCTCGGAACTCCTCCGGGATGTCGGTAAAAAGCTCCTCCACCCGTCCTATGCCCAGGGCGCGAAGCATCTCGGAGCGGTCCGCATCGGTGTTAGGGGTATAGTGGAATGCGTGGCTCCCGGATTTATCCGAGTCCTGCATCATGGAGTCTCGCTCAGGAATGCCTCGTACTGGTCGGAAGTGAGGAGGGCATTCAGTTCGGAGATGTCCTCATACCGGATGCGTAAGAGCCACCCCTTGCCATAGGAGTCCTCGTTGACCAATTCAGGACTATCAATGGCCTCCTGGTTGGCTTCCAGGACCTCACCTGTGATGGGAGAGTAGAGGTCAGAAACGGCTTTAACCGATTCGATCTCCCCCAGCTTTGCGAACTGTTCCACCTGGGAGCCTGCTTTGGGGATGTCCAGGTACACCACATCTCCCAACTGCTCTTGCGCGAAATGGGTGATACCCACCAGGCACGTTGGGCCTTCTTCCAGCTTTACCCATTCGTGCTCTTTGGAGTATTTTCTGTCAGCAGGATTCATCCGGGTGGTCCCCCCTCAGTTCAGCCGTTACCGATGCCTGGACCGTTACCTTTGTCTGGAATAGAAGGGTAGAGGCGCTACCTCCGCCTCGACAAGTCTGCCTCGTATGTCAACGTGGAGCTTCTGCCCCGGGGAGGCGGCCTCTCTTTCAACATAGCCCATGGCGATGTTGGTGTCAAGGGTGGGAGAATAGGTGCCGCTGGTCACATGCCCGACTTGGGCGTTCTCTGATGCACCGGGGGAGAGGCCTGAGGATAGAATAGAACAGCCCGGCCTGGCGATGCTTCCCGGCTGTACCAGAAGACCTACCAGGAGCCTCTTCAGGCCGGCTTCCTTCTGACGGCGCAGCGCATCTACCCCCACAAACTCCTTGTCCAAGCGGACGAACCGCTCCAGTCCCGCCTCAAGGGGGCTGGTAGCAGAATCTATATCGTTGCCGTGCAGAGGCAGCCCCGCCTCAAGACGCAACACGTCCCTGGCGCCCAGGCCGCAGGGGAGGATGTCCCGGGATAAGATGGGGGCTTGGGACATGAGGGCCTGCCAGACGTGGGGCGCATCCTCCGACGCCGTTATTATCTCAAAGCCGTCCTCTCCGGTGTAACCCGTCCTGCCTATAAATGCGGGGCTGGAGGCCACGTTGGCCGAGATGGATGAGAATGGACGCATGGAAGACGGAGTTGAATCGCAGATACGGTCCAGCAACTCTGAAGCGGATGGCCCCTGAAAGGCGATCATGGCTGTGGCCTCTGTCCTGTCCTCAATGGAGACTGAAAGAGACCTGTCCTCGGCCCAGCGCTGCATCCAGGGGAGGACGTGTTGATGATTTGCGGCGTTGCATACCAGGAGATATTGCTCCTCATCCAGGCGGTAGAAGACCACGTCGTCTATAATGCCGCCCTCATGGTTGCAGATGAAGCCGTAACGGGCCCTGCCTTTTCTCAGGCCGGCAGCATTGGCCGTCACTGTCCAGTCCATGAGGTCGGCGGCCTGGGGGCCGGAGATATATAGCCGGCCCATGTGGGACACGTCAAAAAGCCCTGCGTTGGAGCGTATAGCCCGGGCCTCGGCGAGGATGCCGC
Organism: Dehalococcoidia bacterium; assembly: GCA_965219725.1. GTDB lineage: Bacteria > Chloroflexota > Dehalococcoidia > Lucifugimonadales > JAGWBF01 > CBDCOF01. The sequence continues at coordinate 703,291 of CBDCOF010000002.1, forward strand.
TGTACTGGACGGGCATCTCCCATCCCGCGAAAGGGACTATCCTCGCCTTGAGGGAAACATGGGTCTGGTATAGAGGGGTCCTCTTGAGGGACTCTGGCAATGATTTCAACCTAAAATCTTTTCTCTAATCATCGGTTGCAAAGGCGGGCGCGCCATCCACATCACTACCGGCTGTCACGGATTCCAGGCCGTAGTAGTTTATGGCGTAGAGGCGGGCATAGATGCCGTTCTTCGCCAGAAGCTCCTCATGGTTGCCCACTTCCACCATCTCTCCCCTGTGAAGGACCACTATCTTGTCCGCATTGCGGATGGTGGACAGCCGGTGGGCAATCACCAGGGAAGTGCGCCCTTCGAGGACCCGCCGCAGGGCGTTCTGTATCAGAATCTCCGTATGGGTATCAATGTTGGCGGTGGCCTCGTCCAGGATGAGGATGCGGGGGTTGCCGACAATGGCCCTGGCGAAGCTGACAAGCTGACGCTGGCCCACGCTCAGGTTGACGCCCCGCTCTGCCAGCACCGTGTCATACCCGTTTTCCATAGTGGCGATGAAGTCGTGGGCGCCCACTGCTTTGGCGGCGGCTACCACCTCCTCATCCGTGGCCTCTTCGTGGCTGTAGCGGATGTTTTCCCTGACTGTCCCCGTGAACAGGTACGGCTCTTGAAGCACCATGCTCATCTGCCCCACCAGAGAGGCGCGTTTCACATCCTTGATGTCATAGCCGTCTACCTTAATCTTCCCTCCTGTGACATCGGCAAAGCGGCTCAGGAGGGTAACGAAGGTGCTCTTGCCCGCGCCGGTCGCTCCCACCAGGGCAACGGTCTCGCCGGGGGTTATGTGCAGGTTTACATCCTTGAGGACATCAATGCCCGGCACATAGTGGAAATTAACGTCCTCGTACCGGATCTCCCCCTTGATGGTGGGCATATCAGGAGCATCCGGGGCATCCTTCACTTCCGGGTTGAGGTCAATAACCTCGAAGATGCGCAGGCCGGAAGCCATAGCCCGCTGAAGTTGGCTGTACTGCATGGTGAGGTTGCGGATAGGCTCGAAGAAGCGTTGGATCCACATGGCGAAGGCCAACAACACCCCCCACTCCAAGTTGCCATCCAATATCATAGCGCCGCCCACAATTACCACAGCCCCCATAGAGAAACCAGTCAGGGTCTCCACCATGGGTTGCAGGCCGCCGGAGAAACGGCTGGCTTGCAGGTTGGCGTCCAGGTGTTCATAATTCAGGGTCTCGAAGTGCTTCAGGTTCTCATCCTGCCGGTTGAGGCTCTCCACCACCCGGATGCCGGTAATATTCTGGTTGTATTCACCCGCGACTATGGCGATGGCCCGCCTGATACGCATAAAGGAGCGTTTGGCGAACCGCTGCCAGTAGCCCAGGATGAAAAAGAGCACGGGGATAATGCTCATGCTGATAAGGGCCAACTGCCAATCATAATACAGCATGGCTCCCACGATGCCGACTAGACTCAGCATATCGGCAGCGCTCTGCACGAATAGCTCGAAGGTCTCCTGGAGCTGAAGGACATCGCTTTGGCTGCGGGACATTATCCTTCCCACCGGGGTCCGGTGGAAGAAGGCAGGAGAAAGAGACTGGAGCTTGTTGAACATCTCGGTGCGCAGGGTGTACAGGATAGCCTGACCTATCCTGGGCATGAAGATAAATTGTAGGTAGTTGGAGATGAAGTGAATGACAACCACAGCCAGGAAGCCAATGGCAAGCATGTTAAGGCCAGACTGGTCTCCCTTGCTGATGAAGTTGTTAATACCATACATCAGCAATATGGGGATGCCCACGCTACCTGCGGTATAGATCAGGACTGAAACAATGGTGATAAGGGCATCCCTCTTATGAGGCTTGATGTAACCGGCCAGCCGGGTAACTACCTTGTGGTCGTAGGCCGAGCCTACCACACCTTCATCAGTCAGGTTATCCATGTTGGGCGAGTTCATGCCGCCTGCATGAAGGCCGCGCATTCCGCCCATCATGCCGCCGAACCCGCCTCCGCCGCCGAATCCTCCTCGCATTAGCTGTCACCTCCGTCGCTTGCAGCCAGGGTGGCGTCCAACATGACCTCCTCTTGGGGCCGCAGCTGCAACTCGTATATCTCCTGGTAAATCCCTCCCTGGGTGGATAGTTCCTGGTGGGTGCCCTGCTCCACTATCTCTCCATCCTTCATCACTAGGATGAGGTCTGCTTCCCGTACTGTGCTGAGCCGGTGGGCGATGACAAAGGTGGAGCGCCCCTTCATCACCTCGATCATGGCCCGGTGGATCAGACGCTCCGTCTCCACGTCAACGCTGGAGGTGGAGTCGTCGAGGACAAGTACCGGTGGGTCAATTAGGACGGTGCGGGCTATGGAGAGGCGTTGTCTCTGGCCTCCGGAGAGGGTGACTCCGCGCTCTCCGACGATGGTATCATACCCGGCCGGGAGGCCGATGATGTGGTCATGGAGTTGGGCTACCTTGGCGGCCTGGACCACGTCATCAAAGTTGGCGTCTTTTGACCCGTAGGCTATGTTATCCCTTATCGTGGCGTTGAAGAGATAGACATCCTGCTGGACAATCCCCACGTTTCTTCTCAGGGAGGCTAGGGTGAACTCCCGGATGTCCTCCCCGTCTATAGTAATCTGTCCGTCGGTGGCGTCGTAGAAGCGGGGGAGCAGGTTCACTATGGTGCTCTTGCCACTGCCCGGAGCGCCGATGAGCGCTACCACGGACTTGGGAGGCACCGATATATCAATATCTTTCAGGGCCGGGGCATCCGAGTCGTAGGAGAAGGAGACATTCTTAAACTGTACATATCCTTCCGCATGGCCCATATCCCTGGCGCCGGCCCTCTCCTCCACGGGGGACTGGGCGTCAATTACGTCGAAGAGTCGCCTTCCCGAAGAGATGGCGCGGGAGAAGGTGGCAATGACAAAGGCGGACATCCGAACGGGGAATGTGAGCTGGTTCATGAATAGGATGAATATCGCCAGATCACCGGGGGTCAGGTCTCCTTGAATAACCTGCCTCCCCCCATACCACAGGATCAGGCCCAAGGCCAGGGTGAAGAAGAGGGTCATCCAAGCGCTATTGGTGCCCTGCATTCGCTCATTCCTGTAGTAATTCTGCCGCAGCTCATGGGCCTTTATGGAGAACTTCTTCTTCTCATGTTCCTCTGCCGCAAAAGCCTTGACCACGTGGATACCTGTGAGGTTTTCCTGAAGTATGGTAGTCAGTTGGCCCATAATCTGCTGGACTTCCAGCCACATGACCCTCAGCTTGTTCATCACCATTGTGGACCGGGCCACCAGGAAGGGAACAAATACAAGGCTTATCAAGGTCAGTTCCCAACTGGTGTAGGCCAGTATAACAGTTATAAGGACCACCCTGACGACAACCTCAAAGGAGCGGATCAGGCCCATCATGATAAATCGCCGGACCGCCTCTATGTCCGATGTAACCTTGGACATGAGGTTGCCGGTATGCTCCTTATCATGGAAGCCGAAACTGAGGTGCTGGAGCTTGTCATACATCTGATTACGGATGTCGTAGGCCACTTTCTGAGAAAGGGAGTCCGTGGTATAGGTGCGGGCAAAGTCGGAAAGGCCCCTCAGAATGTTTACAATCAGCAGCCCGCCGGCTAACATCCAGAGTATGGTGGTAGCTGATGAATCTTCGTCGAAGACTCCCGTCACCTTATCCACGCCACTACTGACGAGAGACCGGAAAGGGTTCCGTGCGTCTATTTCCTGGTCTATGCTCGACTCCTCGGTGTCAACCACTTCTTGGTCTAAGGCAGAGACCGCGGTGTCAATCGCCTCTCCAAAGAGCAAGGGTACAACCATGGAGAAAAGAATGGCAAAGACAAAACCAAGGTATGCCAGGATGGTACGCCATCGGTAGTGCCAGGCCATATCAGTGATTCTTAGCAGTATATCCATCTACACACGACCAAACGTAAGAAAATCGGCTCCATAGCATGACATTTGATATGGGACTTAGCCGCCAGTATTATAATACAAATTTAGTTGGCTGTCCAACCTTGTTAAATGCAATAATACGGGTCAATTGTATATAGCCCGTATATAGCCGATGGAGAGGTCATCAAAGCCTTATAATCCCCTTTTGCATAGCCTGGGTTACCGCCTGGGTGCGGTCTGTCACATCCAGCTTCTGGAAGATGTTGGCTACGTGGGTCTTGACCGTACTCTCGCTAATAGAAAGGGATGCGGCTATCTCTTTGTTTGCGGCGCCTTTGGACATCAACTGGAGGACTTCCAATTCCCTCTCGGAGATCAGGGCGCCGGCGGCTGGCTGGCCTGCCTGGCGGGAGAGTTGGGCAAATCTTTCCAGGACCCTGGCAGCCACGCTGGGGTGGATGAGGGACTCCCCCCGGTGGACGGACCTTACCGCATTGAAAAGCTCCTCCCTGGAGGCGTCTTTCAGCAAGTAACCCTTGGCCCCGGCTTCTATGGCGTCGAAGATGTACTCGTCGGTGTCGTAGGTGGTCAGGACGATGAAGTTTACCTGGGGATCGCTGGAGCTTATGCGGCGCATAGCCTCAACGCCGTCCATCTCCGGCATCCTAAGGTCCATCAGCACGATGTTGGGGTGTAGCTCGGAGGCCCGTTCTATGGCTTCACGGCCGTTTGCAGCTTCTCCAACTACGTTGAAGTCCTCTTCCCTCATAAAAATAGAGGAAAGCCCATCCCTGACCACCGTATGGTCATCCACGATAAGCACCTTTATGATTTCCATATAAGCCTCCCCCTTCCAGTTGAATTGCCCCTGCGCTGAATTGCCCTTGCTATGTGGTTGGTATTCTCACCTCCACCATAGCTCCCTCACCCATCGCGCTGCTCACGTTAAATGTTCCTCCCAGCAGCTTTATGCGCTGCTCCATGCTCATCAGGCCAAATCCGCCCTGTCCCTTCTCTTTGGTGTGATCGGTAGGGTCGAAGCCCACGCCGTCATCCTGGATGGCGAGATAAACCGCTTCCGGATAGAAGCTAAGGTTTACGTTTACCTCCGTTGCCTTCGAGTGTTTCATCACGTTGGTAAGAGATTCCTGGCAGATACGGAGGAGCGCCGCCTGGACATTAGGAGACAATTCCCGCCTGTCTCCCGAGAGGCCAAAGGAGGCCCTCTCCTGTCCCGTGGCAGCGAACCGGCCAACCTCTTCCCGCAGGGCCGTTTCCAGGGAACGCTGCTCAAGGGCTTGGGGCAGCAGGTTCCACACGGAACGCCTTGCTTCCTGGAGGCTGTCCCTGGCGAGGCCCTTTGCCCTGGACAGGTGGTCCACAACCTCAGCGGGGCTATCTTCCAGCGCCTGCTCCGCAGCCTCAAGCTGGAGCACTATGCCCGTGAACCCCTGGGCCAGGGTATCGTGGATCTCCCTGGCCATACGGTTTCGCTCTCCCAGGACTGCCAACTCCCGCTCTTGCTGAAACAACTCCCCCTCGGCTTTCTTGACCTCGGAGATGTCCATGTAGGTGCCTACAACTACCCTGCGGCCTTCCAGGTCCACCGAGCCAAGGTTAAGCAAGACCCAACCGACTTGGCCGTCTTTTTTAATACCCCTGTACTCAATTGGAGAGGAACGCTCACCCCTGAGCATCTCTCTCCCAGCCTCCGTAGCCATCTCCCGGTCATCGGGGTGGACAAGGGTGGCGGATTCCCGGCCCGCCAGGTCTTCCAACGTGTACCCGGTATCCTCCCGGAATCGAGGGTTGATGAATGTGACCTTGCCATCCTCCAGAAGGAACATGCCGATGGGTGAGCTCTCGGTCAGGGTCCTGAAGACCTCCTCCGCACGCTTGCGGTCGGTGATGTCCTGGCAAGTCCCGGCCATGCGTACTGTCCGGCCATTCTCGTCTGGGAACGCCCTTCCCTTGCCCAGGACCCAGTGTACGCTGCCGTCGGGCCAGATAATGCGGTACTCCACATTCAACTCGGAGCCTTCCCGGGCTGCATGGGTGATTGTCTCCATGACAGTGTCCCTGTCTTCCGGGTGAATATCCCGGATATAATCGTCCAGGGAATCACCGAAAGCTCCCGGCTCCAGACCGTGGATTGGCTCAACCCCGTCCCAGACTAGGCGGTTGGCGTGAACGTCCCAGTCCCAGATACCCAACCGGCCGGCCTGCTGGGCGCGGCGTAACCGCTCCTCACTCTCTCTCACCGCCTCCTCCGCCCGCTTGTGCTCGGTTACGTCTTCGACTGTGCCCTCGTAGTAAAGCAGTGCGCCGCTATCATCCAGCACAGACCTGACATTCTCCGAGACCCATATCGTGGTCCCGTCTTTACGGTAAGCCTGGTACTCAAATGCGTACACAGCCCCCTGGGCGCCCATCAGCCCCATGAAATCTGCGCGGCGTCCGGGTTCTACATAAATCTGGTTCTCAATATCGGTGATGCTTCCCATCATCTCCTCGGGGGTCTCATATCCGTAGATATGCGCCATAGCCGGGTTTGCAGATACGAATCTGCCGTCCGGGGTGCTCTGAAAGATGCCCTCCACCGCGTTTTCAAAGATACTGCGATACCTCTTCTCAGCTTCATGGGCAGCCTCTTCAGCACGCTTCCACGGGGAGATGTCGCGAACAAGGAATAGCATACGCTGGCGTCCAGCCAACTCCACAAGCCCTCACCTGACCTCGACGGGAATGTCGGTCCCGTCCTTGCGATGGACTGCCTTTTCCAGGATAACCGGACCGCCGCCGGAAACCAACCCTTCATACACCTCGCTCATCGCCGGACCGTTAAAATCGTTACAGATGTCCGTTATGGACAGAGCCAGAATCTCCTCGCGGCTATATCCCAGGCTATCGCAGGCGCTCCGGTTTGTGTCAACCAGGGTGCCATCAGAATCAACAATGAAGAATGCATCAGCCGTATGCTCTATCATATCCCGCATACTTCTAAGCTGCTGCTCATTTCCTACAGGGGCATCAGCAGGTCTCTTCCCATTATCTGAAGCCTCCAGGTCATTGACCCGCTGACGCAACTCCTTCAATTCCTGTATAAGCTGTTCTCTCGTCATCAGAGAATAGTCTGACATTTCGGCCTCCACAGCCTTCCGGGTTAATGATGGTCCAGGGTATTCCAACGCATGAATATAGCTAAAGTTTAGCTTCATGCCGGATTAGGGTCAACCGATTCACAGCGCCCAACTCAGTCAAGGCTATGCTAATACTATTGATGGGGGGTGGCATCAGTAGAAAGGATGATACGGCGGTCATCCTTTCTACCTGATACAAATCAGCCCGACGGCCGATGCCCCGGTATTTTGCAAGGCGCATAATGATACCAAAGAGACCGAAGGAGGGGGAACATGGCAAACATAGTAGTTGAACAGAGAAGTGGGCCGGCTGAGGGGACCGAAGTCAGCCCTCTGGTCCGGGCCCAGGTCGAAGCTGTTGGGATAGAGCCTGCTGGGATAGGTGAGGAGGCCGCCAACGGCGCTGGAAGGCAGGCGCCTGCGACGGGACTTACACAAAGGGCCGGCGTGTGGGCCAGAGTCGGCAGCCACATAGGAAATCTTTACCAGCAGCTCAGTGGTCCTGGCACCACCGACAAGGTGAGGCGGGAGAGGGAAGTTTCTATAGCTCACGACGTGGCGGTCGGGATGGGGTGTATTCCCATTACCAGTACCAGATGAATCCCTTACGGAGCTAGTCACCACCAATAACCGGGAGGGAGAATAATATAGCGAGGCGACAACCTTGGGCGCGGCTTTTTGCAAAGCCGTGCCCTTTCATTTCTTTATATGCCAGTCTTGATATGCCACCTGAGAAACCCTGGAGTCGTTTGATGGGGTCAACTATGAAAATAGCCGGCAACCAGCACCGTCATTCCTATGAAAATAGGCATCCCCCAAGCTGGAATCCCAGCCCCCCATCCCTGGACTCCCGCTTTCGCGGGAGTGACGGTAGGGGGCTTGACCGCCATTTTCATCCTCGTATGTGTGTGGCCCACAGGGGCATGGGCAATTCCGGCGCAGGCCGGAATCCAGGGGTAGGGCGAGGATTCCCGCTTTCGAGGGAGTGACGGCGGGGCAAGGGAGGGAATGGATAAAGGAAAGCCTTGCCTGCTTGGGGGTATGAGAGTATATTATTTGGGCAATCCCAGGGGCGGAGTTTGCCCAAAGCTGCTTGCTGGAGGGGGGCAATGAGATGATAGGTGAGACTGCGTTCTTTACCTTCCTGGGGGTGATGGTGGGGTTTATGACCATCATCGTTACGATATTCCTCTGGCAGTTGACCGATATTAAGCGGGACATGGTGGGAAACTTCCGGGAACTGAATGGTAAGCTGGACCGCCACTACAGGGAACTGAGCGACAAGATGGACCGCAACCTTGAATTGCTCCATAGGCATACCCATACATCCGAGGGCCAGGCCATTGTGTTCCGATCCCAAACAGAAGAGTCAGAGGACTAGTAGACCAACAGCTTTGAATTGATGACACCAAGGGTATATATCTTAATGGGGAGCAACATTATTTAAGGGTTGCCTGGCAATCACGCCAATCTCATCTGCTCCTCATTTCAATAATGTTGGACTACTAGAGGAGACAATAATAGGTGAGACAGCGTTCTTTACCTTCCTGGGGATGATGGTGGCCTGGGGATGATAGTGGGAAGGTGCTGGGCACTGTCCATTTTCATAATAACGGCGGTTACGCAAGGATTCTTGGCCTGCCCCCGAGAAATCAGAGGACCGATTGTGGGGGCTGGGACGACGCATCAAGTCTTAACATTTACACCGCTACACCGCCTGTTTTCACTTGCGCTCAGACTATGCCTGTGGTATATTCCCTACGGAAAAAACTAGGGGAGCAGGCAGGCTGATTATGCTGGACGATTATTTCCGACAGTATGGCCTCATAGCAATATTCGCCGTCGTAGCCTTCATAGTGCCCTCCAGCATGTTGCTGGTCTCCTTCCTAGCCTCCAGGGTGCGCATCCGCCCCAAGAAGCCCGACCCCATCAAAGAAGACATCTACGAATGCGGGATGCAGGCCATCGGCGGCAGCAGATGGGGGCAGTTCAACTTCCGCTATTACATGTACGCTCTTCTCTTTGTCATATTCGATGTCCAGGTGATTTTCATCTTCCCCTGGGCTGTACGCTTCAAAAAGCTGGGGCTGTTTGCCCTAATTGAGATGATGGTGTTCGTGCTCATCCTCCTGCTAGGGTGGGTATATGCCTGGAGGAAGCAGGACTTGGAGTGGAGGTAAGCTAGACATGGCTGCCGAAATTATAGGAGGGGAAGGCCCCCTTTATACCCGCACGTGGGAGTTGGACAAGGAAGAGGGTCGGACGGTTGGGGAGCTTCGCCACACCCATACCCGCTCCCTCCATGAGCCGGTTATTGAGGTCCCCGATGACCTGGAACGCAACTTGGCGGTAACCTCCGTGGACGCCCTCCTCAACTGGTCCCGCAAGTCGGCGGTGTGGCCCGTAGCCTTCGGGTTGGCCTGCTGCGCCTTCGAGATGATGGCTACCGCAATGGGCCGGTTCGATATAGCCCGGTTTGGCATGGAAGCCTTCCGGGCCACCCCCAGGCAGGCGGACCTGATGATCGTGGCCGGCACCGTTACTTGGAAGATGGCCCCGGCCATCCGGCGCATCTATGACCAGATGGGAGAACCCAAGTGGGTAATCTCTATGGGAGTCTGCGCCACCGCCGGCGGGCCTTACTACTCCTGCTACAGCGTCGTGCCGGGGGTCAATCACATTGTGCCCGTGGACGTATACGTGCCCGGCTGCCCTCCCCGTCCCGATGCCCTCCTCTACGGCATCATGCAGCTGCACGAGAAGATAAAGCGGTATAGCCTCCGGGGCAAGGTGGCGGGGGCATAATGACCAGGACATTCACAGGCCAAGAGTTGGCAGCCCGCCTCCAGGAGCGCTATCCCGACGTGGTAATAGAGCGGGGCGCTATAGAGGTATGGGTCTCCCCGGAGAGCATCCTGGATGTGGTGACATTCCTCAAGGGAGAGCCGGGGCTTGACTTTAACTACCTCAACCATGTCACGGCGGTGGACTTCGTCGAGTATTTTGAGATGGTGTACTACCTCACCTCCTTCCAGCACAACCACAGCGCAGTGATAAAGGCCAGGGTGTACGGAAGGGAGGAGCCTTCTATACCCTCTATAGTTGGAGTATGGCCCGGAGCGGACTTCCAAGAGCGGGAAATCTGGGACCTGATGGGGGTCAGCTTTCCCGGGCACCCAAACCTCAAGCGGATTATGCTCTGGGAGGGCTTTGAGGGCCACCCCCAGCGCAGGGACTTCAAGGATACTGTGGAGTATTAGGCAGGGGGGAATAATTACTTCCCCTACGAGCATCATCTCCAGCCTCCCCGCCCAGGAAAAATAGAGGGGTCGAACGGAGTAAAGGCCAGCGAATGCCCATCAGAACCGAGCCAATGACAGTGAACATAGGCCCCCAGCACCCCAGCACTCACGGGGTCTTCAGGCTGCGGGTCACCTTCGACGGGGAGATGATCGTGGATGTGGAACCCATCTTCGGTTATCTGCACCGGGGCACCGAGAAGCTGGCCGAAGAGCGGAACTACGTCCAGATAATAACCCTGACCGACCGGCTGGACTACGTGGCCCCCATGACCAACAACCAAGCCTACTGCGTAGCCACGGAGAAGCTGATGGGGATAGAGGCACCGGACAGGGGCAAGTATCTCCGGGTTATAGCTGCGGAGCTTCAGCGCATCGCCAGCCATCTGGTCGCCACCGGGTTCTTCCTCCAGGACTTGGGCGCTCTGGGCACCCCCCTTATGTACTGCTTCCGGGAGCGGGAGCGGATACTGGACCTTTTCGAGATGCTGTGCGGCGCCCGCATAACCGTCAGCTACATGCGCCCCGGAGGGGTGTACTTTGACGCCCCGGATGACTTCTGGCCTCAACTCAGGACCTTCCTCCGGGACATGCCGGGATACGTGGACGAACTGGAGCAGCTTCTCATTGAGAATGAGATTATCCTGATGCGTGTCAAGAACGTGGGCATCCTGCCCCTGGAGAGGGCCATAGCCTGCTGCACAAGTGGGCCGGTGCTGAGGGGCAGCGGCCTCCGATGGGACTGGCGCAAAGCCGACCCTTATGACGTTTATGACCGGGTGGAATTCGACGTGCCGGTAGGAAGCAACGGGGACAATCTGGACAGGTTCTGGGTCCGGCTCCAGGAGATACGCCAGAGCCTCCGGATTATAGACCAGTGCGTGGAGCAGATACCCGACGGCCCCGTCCGGGCGGAACTGCCCCTGGTCCTCAGGCCCCCGGTGGGCGCAGAAGCCTACGGCAGGATAGAGGCGCCCAAGGGTGAGTTGGGTTTCTACCTGGTGAGCGACGGCAGCATCTCACCCTATCGCCTCAAAATTCGCTCCCCCTCCCTCCTCAACCTCACAGTGACCCGTGACCTGCTGGTAGGATGGAAACTGGCGGATATGATCGTCTCCCTGGGCAGTGTTGACATCAACATGGGAGAGGTTGACCGATGAGCGGATGTGAGCTGGGTCCCAGCAGCGCTCTCTACGACAGCGTCTTCTTCCGCATCATATACAACGGAATAGGAAAGGTCTTCCCCAACGAGCTATGCGCGCTGGACTACTTCATATCCGGCTTCATAATAATGTTCATCCTGGTCAACGCCATCCTCTTGGGGGCCGCCATCTTCATCTGGGCCGAGAGGCGGGTGCTGGGCAGGTTCCAGAACCGGGTGGGACCCAACCGGTGGGGCCCCTTTGGCCTGCTCCAGCCCATCGCCGACCTTGTGAAGCTGCTGACCAAGGAGGACCTGGTTCCCAGGCAGGCCGACAAGCTGGCGTTTATGCTGGTGCCCATAGTCATGGTGATGCCCCTGATCCTGATGGTGGCGGTTATCCCAATTGCCAGGAACACCTACCTGGCGGACCTGAGCATAGGCATCCTGTACATCATCGCGGTGAGTTCCGTCACCACCATAGGAATTTTCATGGCCGGGTGGTCTTCCGGCAACCGGTACGCCATGTTTGGGGCCATGCGGGGCGTGGCCATGCTCATAAGCTACGAGATACCCACGGTATTGTCCCTAGTGGGGGTGGTGCTCCTGGCCGGCTCCATGAGGATGACCGACGTGGTAAACGCCCAGACCATCCCCTTCTTCCTGGTGCAGCCCCTGGGAATATTCGTCTTCCTCTTGGGCATCTCGGCGGAGCTTAACCGCACCCCCTTCGACGTGGTGGAGGCCGAGTCGGAGCTTACCGCCGGGTATCACACCGAGTACAGCGGGACCAAGTTCCTCCTGATGCAGGCCGCCGAGTTCGGGGGCGTTATCGCCGCGTCAGGCGTGGCGGCGACCATATTCCTGGGAGGCTGGTCAGGCCCCTTCCTCTCCGGGCAGCTTGGCGCCCTGTGGTTCCTGCTCAAGGTGGGGTTCTTCGTGTTCATGTTCATCTGGGTGCGGGCCACTTTCCCCCGCCTGCGCATAGACCAGATTATGGCCTTTGCTTGGAAGTTCCTGTTCCCCCTGGCGCTGATAAACCTCTTTGCTACCGCCATCGAGGTGTACGGGTTCACCCGGGAGGGCTCCCCCGGCGGCGAGGAAATAACCCGTGCGGAGTTGGGAATCATTACGGGAATAAACATAGTGCTGGCAATAGCCGCCATTGGCCTGTTCGGTGAGTTCATAAAAGAGAGGGTAAGGCCGCCGGCGAGGACGGCAGAGGTGGTAGCTCCAAGGACGCCCTTTGGTCCGGCTACAACCGCCCCCACGCCTAGTACAACCGGCAATCAAACCGGGGAGGCTGACTAAAATGTACGGTCTAGGTCTCATCAAGGGTATGCTGGTCACTCTGAAGAACCTGCGTAGGAAGCCCTTCACCATCCAGTACCCCGAGGAGCGGATACCCCAACATCCCCGCTTCCGGGGGGAGGAGTTCGCCTGGTATGAGGAGAGATGCACCGGGTGCGCCTCCTGCGCCAAATACTGCCCCCTGGGGATTATAAAGATCGTGACCGACCCCAGCGGGTCCGCCATGCAGGAGGGGGACAAGTACAAGATCGAGGTCTTCGACATTGACATAGGCCGGTGCATGTTCTGCGGGCTGTGCGTGGAAGCCTGCCCCTATGACGCCTTGTTCATGGGCAGCGGGTTCGAGCGGGGCAGGTTCCGCCGGAACGACCTGGTAATAACCATAGACGAACTGAGGCAGGCGGAGAAGCGGCCCAGCACCTGGTTCCGCCCCCAGCTTGAGCAGGCGGGGTATAACCCCCACGAGGGCAAGCCCCTCCCCTGGCGCGAGGCAGGCCGCGAGAACTGGCAATGGCACGAGAGCGAGAAGGCGGGGGCCAAGTTCCAGCCCGACGCCCAGCCCCAGGGAACGCCCCGGCCCATCAACCGGGCTTTCCTGACCAGAGAAGGCCCGACCCAGGCGGACGACTCGGAGGAGAGCCAATAGATGGAAACCACTATCTTCCAGGATATAATATTCTGGGTCCTGGCGGTGGCCAGTGTGCTGGCCGCCCTGGGGGTAGTGCTGATAAGGGACATCTTCCGGGCAGCCCTTCTGCTGGTGCTGGTGTTCCTGGCAGTAGCCGGGTTCTTCGTAATGATGAACGCCGAGTTCCTGGCGGTGGTGCAGGTGCTCATATACGCAGGCGCCATCGCCGTCCTGATTATATTCGCCATAATGCTTACCCGCGAGGTGCAGCAGGGCAACCTGCCCAACCGCCTCCAGGCGGCGGCGGTGTTCTTCCCCGCCCTCTTGCTGGCCGCTGTGATATTCGTGGCTATAGACACCGATTGGGAGTTGCTGGAAGACCAACCGGCGGCGTTGCAGGAACAAATTGAGGCAGTGCAGACCAACTCCATAGGGGGCATACCCGTGGAGGAGCAGGCAAGGCTGGGGTTGGACGATGAAGCCCACCGCTCCAGCATCGGGGAACTCCTGATAAACGACTTCGTTCTGCCCTTCGAGGCTGCCGCCGTGCTACTCCTTGCCTCCATCATCGGAGCATTAGTCCTGGTGCGGGAGAGATAGGGATATGGGCCTTGAGCATTTTCCGATATTATCGGGCATCCTGTTCAGCATAGGCCTGATGCGGGAGAGATAGGGTATGGGCCTGGAACATTTTCTGATACTATCGGGCATTCTGTTTAGCATAGGATTATACGGCGCGCTGGCACGGCGCAACGTCATCACCGTGCTCATGTCCATAGAGTTGATGTTCAATGCCATCAACATAACCCTGGTGGCCTTCTCCAAGTTCGTGGTGCCCTTGGGGGTGGCCGAGCAGCTTGGACGTATGCTGACGGGCCAGGTGTTCGCCATATTTATAATCACCGTAGCCGCAGCAGAGATAGCCCTGGGCCTGGGCATAGTAATCGCCCTGTACCGCAGCCGGGAGACAGTGGACTTGAGCGACGCCAATATAATGAGGAGATAGGTCGGCAACCGAGCAGTATGAAGATAGGCAGCACCCAGCCCGCCGTTATTACCATGAAAACAGAAGCCCACCGTCATTCCGGCGTAGGCCGGAATCCAGGGGCGGGGCGGTGGACTCCCTCTTTCGCGGGAGTGACGGTAGGGAGGCCGACCGTCGTTTTCATCCCCTTATGTAGCCCACAAGGGGCATGGGCAATTACTATGAAAATAACCGGAACCAGCACCGTCATTCCCGCAAAAGCAGGAATCCAGGGTCCCGCAACTTGGGGAGTCGATGGGAAGCCACCCACAACACCGCCCCTGGATTCCGGCCTACGCCGGAATGACGAAATTAGACAGGGCCGAAATTGGATTTGCTTGGACTTCCGTGTACCTCATCGGTCAACACAACTTGGACAGATATAGATAGTATGTGGACAGAGTTCAAACGAGTATCAAGCCTGATAACCGCCCAGATGTGGAAAGAGGTCCTGGAGGGTGAGGGACTGCCTACCCGGATTCTCCCCGACGGGGACATCTTGGACTGGGGAGAGCGGGTGCCCTTCCTGATTATGGTCCCCAAGGGCAGGGAGCACGTGGCCGAGGAGATTCTGAGGAAGCTGTAGGGCCAGGTTTATTTAGGGGGCTATTCCTTCCCCCTCGACGGGGGAAGGTTAGGATGGGGGTGATAGTCCCGGCCAGAGCGACGCCCCCCCCACCTCAATCCTCCCCCGCGAAGGGGGGAGGAGGCTGGATTATGATAGGAATGACGGGCGGGACTGGTTTAGACCTTTGTAGGGAGAGCAAGCCATGAAAACACAGGTGGGCCTGTATAAGGTGAGCAGATGATCCCAGAAGCAGCCATATGGGCAATCTTCTTTATACCACTGGCCGCATTTCTCGTGATTGCCCTCATTGTCAGGCCATTCTTCAATAGGTTCTCCTTCCAGAGCGGCCTGATTGCCATCCTCGCTATCGGGGCCTCGCTGGTCCTTTCATGCTGGGCCTTGCAGTCGGTGATATTCCGGGGGCCGGAGGACTTTGGCCCCCACCAGTGGATGGCCGTAGGGTCCCTTGAAATCGGCTTGGGCATAATCCTGGACGAACTCACGGCGATAATGCTGGTGGTTGTTACCAGCGTCAGCCTGATGGTCCAGATATACTCCCTAGGCTACATGCGGGGAGACGCCGGGTTCTCCCGCTACTTCGCCATTATGTGCCTGTTCACCGCCTCGATGGTGGGGCTGGTGATAGCCAGCAACATAGTCCAGCTTTACGTCTTCTGGGAACTGGTGGGCGTATGCTCCTACCTGCTCATAGGGTTCTGGTACAACCGGCCCACCGCTGCCGCCGCCGCCAAGAAAGCCTTCATCGTCACCCGCATCGGCGACTTCGGCCTGCTGATAGCAATCCTCTACTTCTTCTTCAATGGGGCCGCCTTCACCGAGAACGCAGCCGCCATTGCAAGCGCAGCCTCCTCCGCCGGGTTTGACATAGCCGGAGTGAACGCCCTGGACATCCGCTCCATTCAAGCGGCTGCCCTGGGCGGAGTCCTTGCCAGCGGGGTCGTCACCTGGCTGGCGGTGGGCATCTTCGCAGGGGCTGCGGGCAAGTCCGGCCAGTTTCCCCTGCACGTGTGGCTCCCCGACGCTATGGAAGGCCCAACCCCGGTCAGCGCCCTGATTCACGCCGCCACGATGGTGGCAGCGGGGATTTTCCTGGTGGCCCGCTTCTTCCCCCTGTTCGAGGCATCCACCGACGCCATGAGCGCCGTTGCCATAGTGGGGGCTTTCACCGCCTTCTTCGCCGCCACTATGGGCCTGGTGATGAACGACATAAAGAGGGTCCTTGCCTATTCCACCCTGAGCCAACTGGGGTATATGATGGCGGCCCTGGGGGTAGGCGCTTATGGGGCAGCCATATTCCATCTATTCACCCACGCCTTCTTCAAAGCCCTGCTGTTCATGGGGTCCGGCAGCGTCAATCATGCCACCGGCACCTTCAACATGCGGTACATGGGCGGGCTGAGAAAGGTCATGCCCCTGACCTATCTGACCATGCTGATAGGCTCCCTGAGCCTGGTGGGGATATTCCCCTTTGCAGGCTTCTGGAGCAAGGACGAAATCCTGCTCCACGCCTGGGGAGGGCACGGCATGGTGTCCGGGGTGGTGTTCTGGCTGCTGATGGTCAGCGTTTTCCTCACGGCGGTGTACACCTTCCGCATGATCTACATGACCTTTCACGGAGAGTTCAGGGGCGGGATAGACAAGGAGATGGAAGACCAGGGCGAACATGGGGATGCCCAGGGGGAGCACAGGGTACACCTAGCGGAGTCGCCCTGGGTCATGGTGATGCCCATGCTGGCCCTTGCGGTGGGCGCCCTTGTCGCTGGCTATCTGGCAAATCCCCTGGGGTTCAGCGAGGGTTTCGCCGGCATAAAGTCCCATTGGTTCGCCAAGTTCCTCGTGCCCCCGGGTCCTGAACACAAAGGGCCGGGATTCCTTCTGCCGTTGGCGGTCATATCGGTGGTGGTCGCACTGGTGGGGATGGGCATATCCACCGCCATCTACCTGCGCCCCAGGGTGTCCCTGGAAGGAGTGGGGCGCCCATTCCAGAGGGTTTATGTGTTACTGTCTCAAAGGTACTACATGGACCATCTCTACGAAGGCCAGATAGTGTACAGGGTTTTCTACCGGGCTGTGGGGGGTTCCCTGGACTGGTTCGATCGCCGGATTGTGGACAACGTGGCCGAATTCTCCGGCTGGTTCTCCCGCAACATAGGCAGGGCCATCAGCATCTCCCAGACGGGCCAGGTCCAGGGCTATGCGGTGGGAATATCCGTAGGAGTAGCCCTGATTATAGCCGCTTATCTGATATGGGGTTCATAGAATACAGTGGAAGAACAATTTAACGGCCTGCTGACAGCTACGGTCTTCTTGCCCCTGGTGGGGGCGCTGGCTATCGCCACCATAATCAGGGGCGACCAGAGGATTCGTATTTTCGCCGCGGCGGTAGCCCTGGCCGACTTGGTCCTGGCCATCGTCGTGTTCTCGGTCTTCTACGACCGCATGGACTCCGGGGGGTTCCACCTGATTGACAAGGTCAACTGGATAGGCGCTGGGTCGCCCTTTAACAACGAGACCTTTACCGCCAGCTACCACCTGGGGGTGGACGGCATCAGCGCCCCCCTGGTACTGCTCACCGGACTCCTGGGCTTCTGCGCCATTGTCGCTTCCTGGCACATAGAACTGAGGGTGAAGGAATACTTCATCTGGCTTCTGGTGTTGCAGACTGCGGTAATGGGAGTGTTCACTTCCCTGGACCTCCTCCTTTTCTTCCTGTTCTGGGAACTGGAACTGCTTCCCATGTACCTGCTCATATCCATTTGGGGGTCGGGCCGCAAAGAGTATTCGGCCATGAAGTTCCTCATCTTCACCATCCTGGGCAGCGCATTCATGCTGGTGTCCATCGTGGCGACGTTCGTCAGCCTGGGGACCTTCAATATCGTAGAGCTATCCCAGATGGGCTCCCTGGCTGCCGGCGCGGTTATTCCCGTTGGCATCCTCTTCTGGTTCTTCATCATCGCCTTCATCATCAAGCTACCCCTGTGGCCGGTGCACACGTGGCTCCCCGACGCCCATACCGACGCCCCCACTGCGGTAAGCGTTATGCTGGCGGGGGTCCTTCTGAAAATGGGGGGCTACGGCCTGATAAGAATCTGCGTCGGCCTGTTCCCAGGTATCGAAGGGGCCAACACATACGGGTGGGCGCTGGTGGTTCTGGCGGTGATTAGCGTCCTGTACGGGGCAATCGTCACCATCAGGCAGACGGACTTGAAGAGGCTCATCGCCTACAGCAGCGTCAGCCACATGGGGCTGGTGATGCTGGGGGTGGCGGTGGCGATAAAAGGCTCCTCCGACGCAACCCAGGCCCTCACCGGGGCCAGTATGCAGATGTTCGCCCACGGCACCATAACGGGCCTCCTCTTCCTTGCGGTGGGCTTGGTGTATGACAAAGCCCATACCCGGTACATACCCGACCTGGGCGGCCTCGCCACCCGGATGCCCTTCATCTCGGCAACCTTCCTGATTGCGGGGCTGGCCTCCCTGGGACTGCCCGGCCTGAGTGGGTTCGTCGCCGAGATAATAACCTTCCTTGGAGCCTTCGAGTCCTTCCCCTGGCCCACGGTCCTGGCCGCCTTCGGGATTGTCCTGGCTGCGGGCTACATCCTCTGGATGATAGAGCGGGTGCTCTTCGGTCCATCCAGAGAACGGTTCGCCCACCTATCCGATGCAGGGGTCATAGAGGCCATTCCCTTGTCCCTGCTGGTCATAAGCATAGTGGTGATAGGTTTCTATCCGGCGTTCGTGACCGACGTATTCGACGTAGGCGTGAGAGGGCTGATACCTTAGCCCTGGCAAAGGGCAGGAGCTAACCTGTGAGCACCGATGATATAAAATGGCTATCGCCTGAGATCGCCATGGTTGGAGTGGCGCTGCTGGTCATTGGGCTGGACCTGGTAGTGCAGAGGAAGGGGTTCCTCGCGCTGGTGGCGGTCCTGGGCCTCCTCGTCCCCCTGGGCCTGAGCATCTGGCTGTGGACGGAAGTAAACAATATAAATGAGCTAATCGCGCTGAACGCCGCGTCCACCCAGGAATTCTTCCACATCTTCGGGACCCTGGAGGTGGACCACTTCGCCCTTTTCTTCAAGTTCCTGGTGATAGGCGTGGTGGGCCTCATCATAATGGCCTCCGTTGACTACACGAGCAGGATGCAGCGCTACCAGGGCGAGTATTACGGCCTTATCCTGCTTTCGGCCACTGGCATGATGTTGCTGGCAGCTACGGGAGAGCTTATCTCCATATACGTGGCCCTAGAGCTTACGTCCCTGCCCCTGGCAGCCCTGGCCGCCTTCCTGATGACCGACCGCTCAAGCGAAGCCGGGATGAAGTTCCTAATCCTCAGCGCCATAAGCTCGGCCCTGCTGCTCTATGGGATGGCCCTGATATTCGGATTTACCGGCAGCACCTATCTGCCAGACATTGCGGAACAGGCCCGCCGGTTGGCCGACATTGATGGCGCATTCGGGGACAACTTCGCCTTCCTCCTGGGCATAGTCCTTATCGTGGCGGGATTCGGGTTCAAAATATCCTCGGTGCCCTTCCAGATGTGGGTGCCCGACGTGTACGAGGGCGCTCCCACCCCCGTGACCGCGTACCTGTCCGTCGCCAGCAAAGCGGCGGGGTTTGCCATACTGCTGCGAATCTTCTACACCGGCTTCAACGCCTTCGACCTAGACTGGGGAATTCTCTTTGCGTCCCTGGCCGCCGCCTCCATGACCATAGGAAACCTGGTAGCCATATCCCAGAGCAACATCAAGCGCCTCCTGGGGTACAGCACCATCGCCCATGCGGGATACATGCTGGTGGGGCTGGCGGCCATTGCCACCACCGCCCAGGTCCAGGAGACCCTCGGCCCAACCAGCATCCTGTTCTACCTGGGGGCCTATGCCGTCACCAACCTGGCAGCCTTCTTCGCCATCATTGCAATCTCAAACAAGATTGGCAGCGAGCAAATAGAGGACTTCAGCGGAATGGCCCGCCGAGCGCCCTTCCTGGCCTTTGCCCTGGCCCTGGCCCTCATCGCTCTGATAGGCGTGCCGCCCACCGGGATATTCATGGCGAAGCTGTACATATTCAGCGCCGCCATAAACAGCGACCTTCTCTGGCTGGCGATAGTGGGGGTGATAAACAGCGTGGTCTCCGCCTACTACTATCTGCGGATAGTTCGGGTGATGTACCTCCAGCCCGCTCCCTCGGAAGAACGGGTGCCTTCCACCAATGTCTTTCGCGTGGCCCTTGGCCTCTCCACCCTGGGAATAGTGGTAGTGGGCATCATACCCGGTCCCCTGCTGAGGTTGGCCGAAATCTCGGTGGACACCCTCCCCAGGGCCGCCGGCGGGCTGGTGGGGTTCCCCTCACCGTAAGCTAACCCCCGGCTATTCCCTGCACACCGGCCTCAGTCTTCCCGGTCACAGGAGAGCCGCCGCTCGCTTGGGTACACTCCGTCAATCAGCACTCTGTGAACGTGGTTGTTAACGCACTCGTTGTTAGGGTAAACAGTGTGCGAGAAGTGAGAGACTTCCAGCAGATAGCCATTGCTGAGGGTCTCGGTTGCAAGCTCTTCAGACTCACCGAAGGAAGTAAATGGATCGGAGTGGTTGCCGATTACCAGTATCGGCGCGCCCCCGCCGTCGAGGGGTCCCTCAAGAGGCTCGGGGGCGAACTGGTCGTAGAAGACGCAGGCGCTGGGGAACTCCGGGTCTATTGACGCCAACAAGGGGAACATTTCCTCGATGGCGGCATCAATGATTATGGAGTCATCCATCAGAGTGGCGCGGTCTAACTCCGGGTACAGGACCCAGCCATCCAGGCAATTGACGTGGGAAGTGAAGCTCGCAGCGGTGGGTTCATCGCCCAGCTGTATCCTGGCGAACTCAAGCAGAGTGGACGGGTCGTCGTTCTCATTGAGTTCGAACAGACCAGTCCACAGGCCAGGCCATGTTCCTTCACTGTACAGGGTAGAGACCACCCCAAACAAGCCCGCCAGGGGATGATTATCTGCTGCACGGATAACGAGGTCCAGTTTCGTAACAGCCTGATTGAAGTAGCCAACCGGGTCTCCGTCGTTGTATATCGGGCATCGCGGACCGGCGCACGCTGTCAGCGCTTGTTCGAGCAAGGCGGCGATCGGTGAGACTTCCTCTATTGCCTCGTCTACGCGTTCCTGTTGGGTGGCGGCTTTGTCAACCGGGTTGTCGGCGCCGTCAACAACCATTGCCCTAACCGACTTGGGGAAGAGCGTAGCATACCAGACCCCCAACGCCGATCCATAGGAGAATCCCAGGTAAGAGATCTGATCGGCGCCCAGGGCCTTGCGTATTTCATCCATGTCGTTGGCAACATATTCGCTGTGCAGCAGGCCGCCCACCGGACCCATTGACTGGATGCACAGGTTGGCGGCCGCTTCGCCGGCAGCTATCTCATCGGGGGTGTCTATAGGCCCGTCAATTGTGGCAAGCAGCGCGAGCTGCTCACCGGGGCCGCCACAGGCGAAGAATGGCTCAGATTCCCCGACTCCGCGGGGGTCGAACCCAACGATGTCGAAGTGTGCGACGACGTCATCGGGGAATGCTCCGTCTCGAATGGCCCGGACAAGCTCTACTCCGCTCTCGCCCGGGCCTCCGGGATTAACGAATAGGTAGCCTATCCTCTTGTGCTGAGACGTGGCCCGGTGCACGTTGACCAATATTAGGATGCTGCCTGCCCCAGGGTCCCGGTAGTCTGCGGGCACTTCTATGGACCCGCACTCGAGCCGGGTCCCGCACGGGGACCAGTCTATCTGCTCGCCTCCCGGAGTAGGCTCCGGCTCGGTCGTCGCCATAGGAGCGGCTGTAGGAAGGAGTGTTTGAGCCGGCGTCGGAGTAACGGTTGGAGTGGGCACAGGGCCGTTACAGGCCACGATAGCTGTTACAGCTAGGACCAGGACACCGACTACGAAATGCCACTTCAATTCTTACCCCCGCTTCTGGCGTATCCTCCACCCACCGAGCGGCCTGGGAGGGCCGTGAGACGCGCCATATCATATCGTATCATACATTCGCCCCAAGCCAACCAGACGAATTGCCCCGCAACTGTTCACCCTTGATGGGGCTTGGAGCCTCTCCGACCTGTCCGAGGCCACCGCTCCACATACGGAACAGCCGCCATGAATCAAGTTCGTCCCATCAAGTCTGAATACTTGCCAATTTCGCTACACTATTTACCATATCTGATAACTGCGTTATAATTACCCCCAAGGACTCTGGGGAGACGGCCTGAATCGAGGTTAGGCCCTTCCCCGGTTCTGAATGCTGGCAAGTTAGGAAGGAGGAGGAAATGAAGCTAGGTGACAACGTGATCGAAGCTGGGCCACTGAAGTTTGCCCTCCAGTACCGGAAAGAGATTATGGACGACCAGGGAGTCTGCATCCAGGTCGCCATTGCTGTGGATGGCAGGGATGAGGAGATTCTCCGGTTCGACTGCTTCGACCAGGACCCCCACTACCACTATGGGACGGAAAAGAAGAACGAGCGGATTCACCTGGACAAGACCACGGCAGGCAATCCCATCGGGTGGGCTATGAAGCAGTTCCGCACCAGTCTCCCCGAGATGATTCGCCGGTCGGGATACGAGGAGATCGCGGACCAGCTTGACAACTACCAGACCGCCGCCGTGGTAGCCACCAAGCTGAACGAGGTCGAGGCGTGCGCCCGTGACTTGGCTTCCAATCAGAGAAGGACTGTGACCCACAACAGCACCGCCAAGCTGCGGGAAATACCCGGTTGCGAGATCATCGAGGCGGGGAACATCCGGTTTGGCCTGGAGTTCCGCGAGCTTCCCACCGTCAACGACAGGGGCATGGCTATCCACGTTTACAGTGACGTGGCCGGTCAGGAGATCGAGCTCCTCGCCTTCGACTGCTTCGAGAGGGCTCCCCACTACCATTACGGCCCACGCAACAAGGATGTCCGGATCTACTGGGACAAGACCCTGGCCCCCGACACCCTTCAGTGGACCCTGGACCAGTTCAAGGCAGGGAACCTGCCCAACATGATCCAGCGGGCCGGATACCCCGGCGTGGTCGCCGAGTTGGACACCAACCTGGTGCTTTCCAAGGTAAACGAAGAGGTGGCGCCCAGGGCTCTGGACATACGGGCCTCCAAGGTCCAGTAAAACACCCCTGACAATTGAGGCACCGGTCCTACAGGCGGGCTTGTTTATTCGGCCCGCCTGTAGGTTTTGAGGAGCAATCATGGGCATATTCAACACCGCCATAGAAATTGGCAATCCGTCGGGTTCCCGGTTTGAGACCATCAGCGCCCTGGTGGATACCGGGGCCAGCTTTACCACTCTGCCCGGCCCCTTCTTATACAGCCTGGGGGTAACGCCCCACGACCGGTTCACCTTCACCATGGCCGACGGGCGGCAAATCCGGCGGGACGTGGGGCAGACCTGGATACGCATCGGCGACCGGTCGGTCATCACCCTGGTGGTGTTCGGCGACGAAAATGTTGAGCCTTTGCTTGGCGCTTACTCCCTGCAAGGTCTGGTACTGGCCGTGGACCCGCCCAACGAGCGGCTGATTCCCTCACCAAGGCTGCTGCTATAAGGTATTGCTATTTCTTTAACGTGCTATTATATTAAATTCAAACAGTGGCTCAGGCCAACGTCCGAGGTAGGCTGGATTTCACCTTGGGATAATGGCCTGAGATGAGATAAGGAGGGTGGCAATGGTAAAACCCAAGAGAGTGGGACACCTGGTACTGAACGTCCGAGACGTAGAGGCATCTACCAAGTTCTACACCGAGGTGCTGGGCTTCGAGATAGCCATCGAGCGGCCTATGGGCACCTTCCTGACCTGCGGGCAAATCCATCACGATCTGGCCCTGTTCAAGGCCCCCGAGGACGCAGCGCCTGTTGCCGAGGGCCAGCTGGGCATGAACCACTTTGCCGTGCAGATAGGGGACATGGATGAGTTGAAGGAGCTTTACCAGGGCCTGAAGTCGCATGGGGCCAGGATTGACCATACGGTGGACCACGGCATGACCGCCAGCGTGTACTTCTTCGACCCCGATGGCAACAAGATAGAGTTCTATTACGACAAGTGCGAGACCGAAGAAGAGGGCCTGGCGATGATGCGGGATACCAGCCGGAAGAACGCGGAGCTTATCCTGGAAGAAGCTCCCGTCTCATAACCTGCACAGGCGTCACCTTGCGTTATATTGGGCGACTCAGTAGAGCGGGGGGTTCATGCCCTTGCCAGCTGGTCGCCCTCGGTCGTTCCTGGAGGGTCTAGCGGGACTGTACCCATCATTACAACCTAGTCCGACACCCGGGTCTCAATGAAGGGCAGCTTGGACGGGGGCCAGTAAATAAACCACACCTTGCCTATCACATTACTCAACGGGACCGGCCCCCAGCTTCTGGAATCGCTGCTCCTGTCCCGGTTGTCCCCAAGGACGAAGTACTCGTCCTCTCCCAGCAGGCAGTCGTTGAGCCCGGTAGAAAGGACGCAATCCATGTCCCCGGAGAGGTCAGACCCCTTCAGGTAGGGATCGCTAAATTCTTCATCGTTTATATAGACCTTCCCATCCCGTATCTCTACCCTCTCCCCCGGCAGCCCTATCACCCTTTTCACAAAGTCCCTGTCCATCCCCGCCCTCCTGGGGGCATGGAAGACGATCACGTCCCCGCGCTCCGGGGGATGGGTGAAGGGAAGGTATCTCTCCTCTCGGGTATCCACGTCCCAGAAGGGCACAAGCCTGGCGAGCCTCTGCAAGTCTATCCTGAAGTAGGATATTTTGTTCACTATCAAATACTCGCCCCCGTTCAAGGTCGGTTCCATACTCTGGCCCTGGACCTGGAAGTTGCGGATGCTGATGTTGATCATTAAGAATACCAGTCCAGCCAGGACAAGGGCCTCGAGAAGTTCACGGATGAAGCGAGACATAGCCGGTCCTTATTTGATAATGAAAATATAACTTCCTCCCCCCTTTGCGGGGGAGGACTGAGGTGGGGGGCGTCTCTCCGGGCCAGGAGTATCACCTAATCCAGCAGGCGGTAGCGGTCATGCGTAATGGGCGTCTCTCCGGGCCAGGAGTATCACCCCCATCCCTGAATCAAGTTCAGAGCTTGCCCCGTACTTGATATGGGGGCAGGCTCTAACCTTCCCCCGTCAAAGGGGGAAGGAACTACTTGGATCCCAGCTACCATTTTCATCTTCGTATGTGGCTCGCAGGGGCATGGGCAATCACTATGAAAGTGGGCATCGCCCAAGCCGGGACTCCAGCCCCCACCCCTGGACTCCCGCTTTCGCGGGAGTAACGGTGGGGAGGCCAGGGCCTGTTGATTGTCACCCTGAACGTTTCTGTCATTCCGATCAACGGGAAGAATCTAAGATTCTTGCTGTTACCAAAGTTAGCTAGACGCAGGAATTTTAGATTCCTCGCTCCGCTCGGAATGACAACTAAAAGACCCTGGTGGGGAGGCAGCCCTCATTTATATATACTATCATACCCGCTATACTATATCCTGACACCCTTTGGAGCGCCGTGACAAGGACCGCCGGGGCCGAACCCTCCGAATTTAGCTCCTATAATCCTTGTCCTGAGACGCCAAAACTGGTAAGATTCAAACGTTTCTCAGGTTATGTCAGGTTGGCGCCCAGGCTAATTCCCCAAGTCATCTGCAATTCTGTGGGACTTTCGGAATGTGGGACAAGGAAGAAGGTCAGGGCATTTAGCCTCGCGCCAGGCTTTTCGGTCCCACCTGAGCAACAATGGGCAAAGCGACAGTCAAGGGTTGCTAAATGGGAATGGTCTGGAAAGGAGACAGGAGTGGGCAAGATAAGGACCGCCATCATAGGGGTAGGGAATTGTGCCTCCTCCCTGGTACAGGGTGTGCAGAAGTACCGGGAAGTACCCACGGATGGCGATATACCCGGGCTCATGCACCCCGACGTGGGGGGATACAGTATTGACGATATAGAATTCGTGGCCGCCTTCGACATAGACGTAAACAAGGTGGGCAAAGACCTCTCGGAGGCGATTTTCAGCCCTCCCAATAACACCATAAAGTTCGCAGAGGTGCCCCATATCGGAGTGCAGGTGGACCGGGGCATGACCCACGACGGTATCGGCCAGTATGTATCCCACCTGGTCCAGAAAAGCCCGGGCGCCACCTCCGACATAGTAGGTATCCTGAAGGAGCGCCAGTGCGACGTGGTGATAAGCTATCTACCCGTAGGCAGCGAGATGGCAACCAAATGGTATGTAGAGCAAATCCTTTCCGCCGGATGCGGCTTCATAAACTGCATCCCGGTCTTCATCGCCAAAGAGACCTACTGGCAGAAGCGCTTCAAAGACAGGGGCCTGCCGGTAATTGGGGACGACATCAAGTCCCAGGTAGGGGCAACGATTACCCATCGAGTCCTCACCCGGCTGTTCGAGGACCGGGGGGTGAAGGTGCACCGCACCTATCAGCTCAACTTCGGCGGCAACACCGACTTCCTCAATATGCTGGAGAGAGACAGGCTGGTGTCCAAGAAGATTTCCAAGACCACCTCCGTCACCTCTCAGTTGGACGAGGAAATTGCCGACAGGAATATCCATATAGGTCCCAGCGACCACATCCCCTGGCTGGACGACCGGAAGTGGTGCTATATAAGGATGGAAGGGGAGATATTTGGCGGAGCGCCTATCAACCTGGAGTTGAAGCTGGAGGTATGGGACAGCCCCAACTCGGCGGGGGTGGTGGTGGATGCCATCCGGTGCTGCAAGCTGGCCATGGACCGCGGGATGAGTGGAGCCATTGCAGGGCCGTCCGCCTACTTTATGAAGTCTCCCCCGGTGCAGTACACTGATGACGCGGCCCGTCAGATGGTAGAAGCCTTTATTGAAGGCAGGGAAGATTAGGGGATCTGCCGTGAGCCTCAGCTTATGAAAATAGCCTTGGTCTCCCCCTACGATTTTACCTGGCCCGGTGGGGTTGCAGCCCACATCTCCCAACTCGCCCACCAGTATGTCCGCATGGGCCACGACGTGAAGATTCTGGCCCCCCATACTCCATCGAGGAAGATACCCGAAGAAGACGACGTGCTGCCTCTGGGGAGGTCCGTGCCCATACCCACCGGGGGGTCCATAGCCAGGCTCACATTCTCCGTATGGCTCAGCCACAAAGTCAGGGACACCCTCAGCAGAGAAAACTTCGACATAGTTCACATACACGAACCCATGATGCCGGTGCTTCCCCTGATGGTGCTGCAATACTCCAACGCCCCCAACGTTGGGACCTTTCATGCAGTCTATGGCCGGTTCAGGAACTATGGGTGGTCCCATCGCATCCTCAAAAAATACTGGTTCAAGCACCTGAACGGCCTGATAGCGGTGTCTCCCTCAGCCCTCCAATACGTAAACCGCTTCTTCCCCGGGGACTATCACATCATCCCCAACGGAATAGACGTAGACCACTTCGCAGTGAAGAAACCGCCCATCCAAGGGCTGGACGACGGGAAACTCAATATCCTCTTTGTAGGCCGGATGGAGAAGCGCAAGGGCTTCCGGTATCTGCTTGAGGCATACAGCAAGCTCAAGTGGGACTTCCACAACATCCGCCTGGTGGTGGTAGGGCCGGGCAGCCTGGACAAGGACTGCTACCGTATCCTGAGCGAGCGGGGGATAGAGGACGTGGTCTTCGCGGGCAGGGTGCCCTACAATGATCTACCCCGGTATTACCAGAGCGCCCACGTCTGCTGCGCTCCTGCCACCGGCAGAGAGAGCTTCGGTATAGTGCTGCTGGAGGCTATGGCAGCCGGCAAGCCTGTAGTAGCCTCACGGATTGATGGATACTCGGCGGTGCTGGGCCACCACCAGCAGGGCCTGATGGTGCCTCCCAAAGACAGCGTCGCTCTGGCCGACGCCATCGCCACCCTGCTAAGAGACCCGGACCTGCGCCATGAGATGGCAGAGAAGGGGAGGCAGGCAGTGGACCAATACCGGTGGGAAGAAATATCTCAACGGATTATGGACTTCTACCTTGACACCATAGAATCGGTTAATGGGGATTCGGTTAATGGCTTTGCCGGGCAGAGAGCAGTTTAGGGCTATAGTATTGCGGTATGTCGAGGTGCCGGGGGCCAGTGCGCTCCATGCCGTCGGCTTCACCCCCAACTCAATAACCGTTCTGGGATTTGCCGTATCCCTGGCCGCAGCCGCCGTGGTAGGTTCGGGCTTCCTCCTCGTAGGCGGCATTGTTTTCCTGCTGGGCAGCGTCATGGACCTGATGGACGGCGCTCTGGCCCGGCTCACTGGCAAGGTCACAAAGTTCGGCGCCCTCCTGGACTCGGTGATGGACAGGCTGGGAGAAGCGGCCCTCTTCCTTGGCATGGCTATATATGGGCTGCGGGCCGACCTGAGCGATGGAAGGCTGCTTTTCTTTATAACAGTCCTCATCCTGGCCCTGATAACCTCTCAAACGGTCAGCTACCTACGGGCCAGGGGCGAGAGCCTGGGCATAGACACCAGGACCGGCCTGATGACCCGCCCGGAACGGGTGGTGCTCCTCTCCCTTGGGCTTATCATCGGCCTGCGGGCATTGGAGGTAGTGCTGATAATCATCGCCGCCGTATCCTTTTTTACTTTGTTACAGCGTCTCTTCCATATCCGCAAGCTCCTCATGGAGCCAGTGGAATAGGCCACAGGCTTACCCACGTATCAGTAAAAGTCCCCGGCCCCGATTCGCACCGGAGTAGATACCCCCACTTGCAGGACCTCTCGGTTTTCCTCGATTACCATCACTTCGTCATTACCATGAAAATGGGCTATTTTCATCCTCTTATGTGGCCCGCAAGGGCCATATGGGTGATTCCGGCGCAGGCCGGAATCTAGGGGCGGGGGGTGGACTCCCGCTTTCGCGGGAGTGACGGTGAGGAGGCCATATCATTTTCATTCGCGTATGTGGCCCGCAGGGGCATGGGCAATTATTATGAAAATAGGCAGCGCCAGATTCCCCCACCGCACAGCTAAAGTGAGCGAAGGGGGAGGGGACGGGAGTGAAGGGAGCATCACCCTGAAGGGTGCGGCATCCCATGAAGGTAAAGCCGCCCGGCACCGTCATTCGGATGCAGGCCGGAATCCAGGGGCGGGGCGCGGGGTTCTGGCTTGGGGGCTGTCTATTTCCATGGCAATTCTGGTAGCTGAATGTATGGGGCAACCACAAGGAGCCTGTCTCAAAAGTTCCTTCCCCCTTCGACGGGGGAAGGTTAGAGCTTGCCCTGAACTTGATTCAGGGATGGGGGTGATGGCGTGAACCACAACGAATCGAGTTCTGCGCGACGAGTCCGGTTAACATACCTATCACCCTCACCTCAATCCCCTCCCATCAAGGGTGAGGAGGCAGCTGCGCAGGGATTGTGAGACAGGCTCCAAGGGTTGCCCCTACCAGGCAACGCACCATCGGGTGTAGGGGCAGTCCTTGTGGCTGCCTTGGTCGGAGGACCGAAAGACCCTGCCCCACTCGTGCGGGGGGTAGATAAGCGGGGCGATACGTTGTAAACTATCCTCACTATGGCCCGAGGAGGAGGTGTGATGGCTATCATACCCGATCGTGAAAGAGACGACCTGAAGAGGGAGTTCCGCAAAGACCTGAAGAAAGACGTGACCATAAGGCTTTTCACCCAGGGTTCCTCGGCACTAACCGTCCCAGGTAGGGGAAACTGCCAGTATTGCTCTCAGACCCAGGAGCTTATGGAGGAGCTTACCGGCCTTTCGCCAAAGCTGCACCTGGAAATCTACGACTTCCACAGCCAGCACGAGGAGAGGGACAAATATGGCGTAGAGCAGATACCCGCCATCGTCATGGGTGACGACGACAACGCCAGGATCAAGTTTTACGGCATACCTATGGGATACGAGTTCCCCGTTATCCTGGAGAATATCAAGACCCTATCCAGGGGCGTAAGCCCCCTCACCATGGACTCCAGGAAGAAGCTGCGAAAGGTAAATCAGGCGGTGCACATACGGGTGTTCGTGACACCCTCTTGAGGGTTCTGCCCCAGTGTGGCCAGGTTGGCCCACGCCTTTGCCATTGAGAGCCCCCTGATTACCGCCGATATAGTCGAGGCCAGCGAATTCCCGGCCCTTTCCCAGACGTACGCGGTAAGAGGCGTCCCCAAGACGGTTATAACCCCCGTATCCCAGAGCCAGATTGCCGGGGGAATTCCCGGAGTGCAGTTTGTAGGTGCCGTCCCGGAGCAGGAGTTTGTAGAGAAGGTGCTGGAAGTCGGCATAAAAGAAGCCGGGACTGCCGGCGCTTCTCCTTAATTAGTCCGGCGCGGACCAGGTAAAGTCCCCTCCTCTTTCAGCATGGGAGGCAAGAGAAGAGGGGGTTCCAAGCTCCAAGCCCTGAAGGGCCAAAAAACCGAAAGGCAGGAAGTAATCTTGGTAAGAGAGCTTAGGGGTGACCTCCAGGGGTATGGCCTCCGTGTAGCCATCGTGGTAGCCCGCTTCAACCAGTTTGTCGGCCAGAGGCTTCTGGAAGGGGCGCAGGAGGCGCTCACAAGCCACGGGGTCCGCGAGGATGACATACTGGTAGCCTGGGTGCCCGGCTCCTTTGAGTTGCCCGTGGCAGCCAGGACCCTGGCCCAGAGCGGGGTATATGACGCGGTAGTATGCCTGGGCACCGTTATCCGGGGAGAAACATCCCACTATGATATGGTCGCCGGCCAGGCTGCCAGCGGCATTGCCAGGGTTGCAACGGAGACAGGCATCCCCGTGATGTTTGGCGTGCTCACCACCGAGAACATGGAGCAGGCCATCAACCGGGCCGGGGGGAAGTCCGGCAACCTGGGCCACAGCGCCGCCGTAGGAGCTATAGAGATGGCCCAGCTTATACGCACGATGAAGGGCCTCGAGGTAAGGTAGGGCGGCAAGATAGCCCCATACTAAGGACGTATCCACACCAGGGGACCAGAAGGAGATGCGGTGGCAGCTTTAGACAGGTTGATGGAAGACGCGGTAGACATCCACGTCCACTTCGCTCCCGACCCCAGGGTAGAACGCCGAAGCGACGCCATAGACGCGGCCCGGGCCGCCAAGGAGATGGGCATGAGGGGAGTGGTATTCAAGAGCCACGAATACCCTACCCACCCCGTAGCCTACACCGTGAGCAAGGTAGTCCCGGGCATCTCCTTGATAGGCGGCATCAGCCTGGACGTAGAAGTGGGCGGGCTAAACCCCATGGCTGTAGAGGCGTCAGCCAAGATGGGTGGCCGGGTGGTGTGGATGCCCACCTTCTCCGCAAGGGCGGACCGGCGCTCCAAGGGGCTGGACGGCGGCATATACA
Organism: Dehalococcoidia bacterium; assembly: GCA_965219725.1. GTDB lineage: Bacteria > Chloroflexota > Dehalococcoidia > Lucifugimonadales > JAGWBF01 > CBDCOF01. The sequence goes on from CBDCOF010000002.1 coordinate 734,652, forward strand.
TCCTGGACGAGAGGGGCCGCCTGGTCCCCGAGGTTTACTCAGTCCTCGACATCGTAAAGCAGTACGATATGGTACTGGCTACGGGCCACCTGTCCACCGAGGAAGACATGGCGCTGGTGGACGAGGCCCGGAACCTGGGCATCAACCGCATCGTGGTCACCCACGGCTCCACTATGTCCTTCTGGACGGGGATGACGGTGGAAGACATGAAGACCCTGGCAGGCAAGGGGGCTTTTATAGAGCACTGTATCCACGTGATGATGCCTCTAACCTTCAAAATGAGTCCCCAGGAGTTGGCGGACACCATGCGGGCCATTGGGCCGGAGCGGTGCATCATCAGCACCGACTTCGGCCAAGCCTTTCATCCCATGCCAGCGGAGGGCCTGCGCATGGGCATCGCCACCCTCATCCAGGCCGGGCTTGAGGAGGTGGAGGTCGGAATGATGGTAAAGGACAACCCCTCACGGCTGCTGGGGTTGTAGCAACAGGCGTTGCCCATCCTCATACGCCCCCATGCCTCACTTCGTGGTAGAACGGAGGACCGTTGTTAGGATTCATAGATGAGAGTGGGCACCCTCATCCTCACGATAGTTCGACCCGTCCTGTAGTAGTAGCCGTTTGTCTATAGTTATCCCTACAGATGAAACAAGACTTCCAAACAGGTTTAGATACCTTATCCAGCGTATTGAACTCCTCGCCGAAGACACAGACGAAATGGCAACATTGATGTTTGATGGTCATGGTGGTCTGTTTGGAGGGATATGCTGGCAATTTAACGGCTTCTTGTATAGGTCTGATGAAGGCAGGGCCTATACGCACATAACCGATGCCCCTTCATTCGTTGACTCACAAACCTCAACAGGCATACAGATTGCTGATATGGCTGCATCGGTCTTACGGCAATACCAGGAAGCGGAATTATACCGGACCCCACCGCCTCCTGGCGACCAGTACCTACTGGCTATAAGACGCTACTACCGAATCCTGGAGCAGAAAACAAGAGATGACTTGACGAGCCCCGATGGACATAGCAGACGAGGGTTCTACATAATGCCATCGGGGGAATTGTAGAAGCGGCCTGAGGCAAACGTGGTACATTTGGTGAGGCGATCCTAAAAACCAGAGAGCCAGAGACGACTCTCGCAGAGAGTCATGCCCGGCTCTTGTATTATGGTAGTATTGTCGAGTGAGTTTGTCAAGTTTCTATATTGATAAAAATTTCACAAAGTATTGACAAACCAGCCTGCATAAGATATACAATTATATCAACTGCCCGTGATATTTCTATTAGCCAGAATTATGTGAGTTTGCGGAGGTAGGCGGTATGACCACTGTGATGGATGATAAGCAGATTGCCCAGCAGGATGGTTTCAGCCTGGGTTGGCTGGAGCAACTGGCCGAGCGGATGCCCGGCGCAATTGTGGAGAACAACGGCACCCTGGGTCTGGGCGATATAGCCCATCTGAACGAACAGGGAATCAGTGAGTATTCCGAAAACCTCACGGGCCGCATTCGTGGCTCCATCCCCCGTTTTGGTGTTCCTCAGATAGGGGCCTACCCCTTCCGCACCAAGGGGGAGATATGGGGCTACAACCTGGTGAAGCTCTACGAGGAAGCCGTAGCTCGCCAGTGGAGTTCGGCTACCGACATCCCCTGGGAGACCCTGAAGCCCCTACCCGATGACATCGAGGCAGCCGAGTGCCAGTTGGCAACCTTCTTCACCGAGGTTGAGTTCATAGCCACCGACGTGCCTGCCAGGTACATCTCAACCATGTCCCCCGACTACCAAGAGGTCCGCCTGTTCCTCCTGAGCCAGGTGATGGACGAGTCCCGGCACTTGGACGTGTTCCGCAAGCGTGCTCTGGCCAATGGCGGCGGCCTCATGCGCCGCATAGACACCATAAGCAACACGGTAGGCGGCACCATTGACGATGCCCGCGAGTTTACCGAGCTATCGTCCCGCTTGCACGTGACCGGGGAAGGGGCCGTCCTGACCCTCTTCCGTCTCGGAGAGCTCATGGGCTACAGCGAGGCCGAAAAGATGATCTATCGCCGGGCGGCCCAGGACGAGGCCCGGCACGTGGCCTTTGGTGTTCTGCACCTGCGCTACATGAACGATGTATGTGACGCCAGCAAGCGGGAAGAGATTCACACCTACCTGGACGAAGGCGAGTTTCGCCAGGCCACCGGCGCCGGCGGGGCCAACCCGGCCGGCAGCCAGGCGCTTACCGGAGAGGCCCTGGCCCTCCTCCTGGGCGGCGGCAAAGACAAGATAGACGAGGGAGTGAAAATCCTCACCGCCGTCCGCCAGAGGCAGATAAAAGAGTATTTCCAGAGGCTCAAGTCCGCAGGCTTCGATGACCGCGTGACCTCCGGTCGGGTCAGGCCCGAACTTTTGCAGGCATACCAGGCAGCTTCATAAAACTGCTTATCAAGACCTCCCCTGCATAGCTTGGGAGGTCTTATTGCGTTTGTTAGAGGAAGGTGGGATTATGGCCCCTGGCGAAGAGCGACAAGAGACGGAGGCGGCTGCTCAAGAGCAAGAATCGGACCGGCCTCAAGAAGCCCAGGGGCCTCCCGTTGCCCAACGGAGGCCCCTGGACTGGATGAAGGATACCCTTCAATGGGGGGTAAAAGCTCAGCCGACGGACCACGGGCTTACAATGAGGGCCTTGAATATCGGCATCTATGGCGAAGTTCCCGATGAGACCACGGAAATGAGCCGGATGCCCCGTGGCGCATATCCCGTGCCCGGGACCCCTCGCGTGGACATCTTTTCTATTACCAAGAAGGAAGAACTCTGGACGGATATAGCCCCGGACCTTTACGAGGAGGCTATACAAAGACGCTGGGCCGCCCGGACGGATATACCCTGGGATACCCTTACCCCCCTGCCCGAAGACGTGGAAATAGCTATGTGCCAGTTCTGCACCGAGTTGAGCCAGCAGGCCTCCATTGAAGCAGAGGTGTTGGGCCAGTGGATATTCAAAATGACCTACGCCTACCACGAGGTCAAAAACTTCCTGGCTACCCAGGCTTTCGACTCCGCCCGGCACTTCGAGGTGTTCCGCCTCAGGGCCCTGGCTATGGGCGGCAATATCGGGCTGGAAAGTCCCGGGATAGTAAACCGGCGCATACTCGAAAGCAGAGCCGGCTGGCCGGAGACCTCCATCCTGCTGTATATCCTGCGTGGGTCTCTAACCATGCTCCTCTACAGGTATGGAGAAGCCTTTGCCCATAATCCGGCAGAGAAGATGATCTTCCGCCGGTGTATCCAGGACAAGGCCCGCCACCTGGCTTACGGTATGACCCACCTCAAATACACCATCAGCCAAAAGGGCCGGGACTTCGCCACAAGCCTGGAGCGTCGCATGATCGGCCCGGAGCAGGAGCTTGCATGGGAGATGAAAGACCCGGTGCTGTGGGAGGCCTTGGCTATCATCTTTGGCGGCGGTATCCGAAACATGAGGGCGGGCATGGAGTTGGTGAGGAAGCTCCAGCAGCAGTACCTCCGGCAGTACATGGCCCGGATTGCCTATATCGGACTAGCCAAGACCGAAGAGAACCTGAACCAAGAACTGCTCCCCTATCTCCGTATGGAAGAACCAGCCCGGACCGGAGGCTAGACTATGCCTATCTATGAGTTCCGATGCCAGGGTTGTGGCGCTACCAACAGCGTGTACTACCGCACCTTCGATGCGACGCCGCCATCGGGCTGCCGGTACTGTAGCGGCAAGGAACTGAAGAGGATTTTCTCCACCTTCGCCTACCACAAGTCCGAGATAGACAAGATGGAGCAGCTGGACTCCAAATACTACAAGATGGTGGACCAGGCCATCGCCGGGTCCCCCAATGACTCCGACCCCAACTACCACCTAGACAAGATGGTGCCTTTCAGCGCGGCCAAGGAGACGGGGGAGTCCTACTTCAAGGACTAACCCCGGTATGAATGTGTAATAGGAAATCATAATCATAAGGTAAGGGCGCACGGCCGTGCGCCCTTACCTTATACATAGCATAATAGCCCGGCAACACCCGGCAATCAGGAGGCATCCGATGAGTTCTACGACAGGTGGCACCCTGGTCTTCCCCTCGGTGGAATGGTTCCAGGCAGTGCAGCAAATAGTCAATGACGACCCCGAATTTCGACGCATCGGCACTATTGACGTCAGCGCAGGCATAAAGGTGGGGACCAAGGTATTCATCCTCACCTTTGAGGCGTTCCGGTGCACCCAGGTGAGGCAGGCCACCGATGTTGACCTGCTGGAGGTGGAGTTCTACCTGGAGATGAGCACGGAGGACTGGGCGGAGATGCTCCGGAATATCAAGGACAACAACGGGGCGGACTTGAACCATAGCCTCAACACCCTGGACTTGATGAAAGAGTCGGGCATCTCCAAGAACGCAATAGAGGACCAGTACCTGGCGGATATGTTCTTCCGCTACAACCAGAGCCTCCAGCACTTCTTCGACGTTTCGGCCAGGCTGGACACCACCTTCGAGTCCTAAAGGCGAGTCCTATCCTAAAAACCAATATTACGACATCAGCGATTGGCCCTCCACCGGAAATGTTGGAGTAGTGACGGCATATGAGGGACGTCATGACTTGACGTTTTCCTTGGGGCATGATGTCTATTATGACAATTTCAGGGCTACGTACTACTGAGGGAGGTGGGTAGGACGACCCCAGCCCAACTTTTGGTCCAAGTGCGACTTTTGGTGCAAGGCCAAATGTAAAGATGGGGAATTTTACCCAACCCCCAGGTCAAAGGTTATAGGCTAGGCAAGTAGCTGCTATACCTGCCTAGCCCATTCTTTAGCACCTTTTCTCCGAATCGTCAACAAGTCCTCTGATGGATTTTTCGATGCCTTTTTGGGATTACCCGTGCACAATGTTGCACAAACCCCTATACTAGGTTAGTATATTCTGGTACCATAAAGGACACCCATGAGGGGTCGGGCATGACTACCAACGATGCTATCCTAGAAGCCATTAACAGTCTCCGGAAGGAGATGCAGGATGGCCAGAATCGATTAGAGGCAGGCCAGGATGACTTATGGAAGGAAGCCAAAGAGGCTCGCAGTGATATTAAGAGGTTAGATAACAATGTCGGGGAGTTGAAAGGCTTTCAGATAATGACTCTAACCTTACAGAAGATGCAATCACACGGAAGCATCCTTGGCTTTAAGGTAGCGCAATATTTGACCTCGAATGAACTTGGCAAGTTAGTTCAGTCATCCGATACCACTGGTATCGAAGAAAGAGACCTAGACAGTTTCAAGAGGGCGGACATCATCATTAAGGCGTTTGAGGCTTCCGGTACGTCGTGCTATATCGCCATTGAAGCCTCTTACACTGTTGACAAATCTGATACACGCAGGGCCATCCGCAACGCTGAATTTCTGACCAGGTTCACCAAGGAACCTGCTTACGCTATTGTATCGGGTGTCAAGAAAACTAAGAGCGTTGACCAATTGATACACGCTGGGACGGTGGAGTGGTATCAGATACCAAAGAGCAAGGTTAAACCGAGGTAGGTAGGTTTGGTGGAGTTCCATTAGCGGGCCGTCTTGTAATGAGGACGGCCTTAAACTTTGCGGCGGGATGGTCATAAAGAAACCCTTGAAGGCCGTTGCCCCACAGGGCAATTTGGTATATACCTGATAATATAATCATTAGGCTGTGCAACCGCCATTCTATCATCATATACCTATTGTCGTTGGACCAACCGGGCCTTGCCAGTGACCACTTCTGGCACAATCTGGTACAATGGGGACAATTGCAGATGCCCCCGCTCCTCGGGCTAAGATCCGGGGGATGGGAGCGAATCAGGCCCATGTGATAATGAAAAAAGATTGGAGAGAGGAGAGAAGATGAAATTCGGGATGCTATATGAGATTCAGCGGGAGATGAAGGACGGCAAGGTGGACGAGAACCTGCTTTACAAGGAGACCCTGGAGCAGTGCCAGCTTGCCGATGAGATGGGCTTCGATAACCTGTGGTTTGTGGAGCACCACTTCCTCACCGGGTTCTCGGCCTCCCCATGCCCTGAGGTGTTCTTCGGCGCCCTCAGCCAGCGCACCAAGAACATCAGGATCGGCTTCGGCGTCTCCATCCTGCCCTACCACCATCCTATCCGGGTGGCTGAGCGGGTGGCGATGGTGGACCAGCTTACCGACGGGCGGGTGGAGTTCGGCACCGGGCGGTCCAACCCCTACGAGCAGACGGGCCTGGGCATTGACCCCAGGGAGACCCGGGATATGTGGGATGAGTCCATTACCATGATCTCCCAGATGTGGCAGACAGAGGGGGAGTTCTCCTGGGAAGGGCGTTACTGGAATGTGCCGCCCAGGCGGGTCCTTCCCCAGCCCTACCAGAAACCCCATCCCGCCATGTGGCTGGCCTGCCTCCAGTCCTCCTCCTATGAGTTGGCTGCCAGCAAGGGGATAGGCGTCCTGTCCTCCGCCTCCTATGCCACCTCCATCCTGGCGGAGCACATCAAGAACTACCACGAGAACATACGCAACGCCAGTCCCGTGGGCGCCTTCGTCAACGCGCAGTGGGCCAACAACGTGTTCGCCGTCTGCCTGGATGACAGGAAGGAAGCCAGGGAGCTCTGCGCTCAGTCCATAAAGGCCTTCTACGGCCCCGATAAGCCCTACACCCAGGACCGCCAGCAAATCTACGAAGAGCTTCTGGAAGCCTGGGGCGGTGTCCCCGACCACCTGAGGTCCACCTTCTCCCGCTTCCTGAAGGAGTCGGACAATTCTCCCCAGGATGGGGATGGCCAGAGCGATGAGGTCCTGTCCCTGGAAGGTGGGCGGGCTGCGGCCATGTCCGCCGTCAACCAGCTGGACCCGGACACCCTGTGCGACCGCGGCGTCATAATCGGGGGTAACCCGGAGGACTGTATCAAAGGCGTCAAGATGTACGAAGACATCGGCCTGGACCAGATAATCCTGGTCATGCAGACCGAGACGGTCCCCCATGAGAAGGTGATGAAGTCCATAGAGATGTTCGGCAAACACGTTCTCCCCGCTTTCCGCAAGGATGAGCCAGCCAAGGCGAAGGCGACCACATAAGACATTGTGGAAACAGGCGGAGGGGTATTATAGTGGCGCTTTTCTTGAGAGACGAAGACATAAGGGCGGCAGTCAGCGTGGAGGATATGCTGGCTGCCATCGAGGATATGCAGCGACAGTACGGCCTGGGAGACGCCTACAACCTGGGACGGAGGAAAATCATAGCCGACACCGGCCTGCTGTCGGTGATGGGCGGTGGTCTGTACTACAAGGGCGTATTCGGCGTCAAGACCTACACCGTCATCAGTGGAAGGTACTCCTTTCATATAACCCTCTACGATACCGCCACGGGCCGGCTCCTGGCCTTCCTACAGGCCAACCGTCTGGGGCAGTTGCGGACCGGCGCCACCACCGGCGTAGCTGTTAAGCACCTGTCCAGGGAGGGCGCGTCGGTGGTGGGCATCCTTGGCACCGGCTACCAGGCCCCCACCCAGATTGAAGCCGTGTCCGGCGTGCGAAAAGTCGGCAAGGTCAAAGCCTTCAGCAGAACAACCGAAAGACGTGAGACCTTCTCCCAGGAGGTCTCACGCAGCCTTGGCATAGACGTGGTCCCAGTTGGGAGCAACCGGGAGGCGGTGGAGGGGTGCGACGTGGTAATCTGCATCACCAACGCCCTGGAGCCTGTCCTGGACGGGGAGTGGCTCGCTCCGGGCGCATTGCTGGTGGGCGCAGGCCCCACCACCTGGCGGGCCAGAGAGGTGGACGACGCCTCCATACGGCGGGCTTCCAAGATAGTTGTGGACTCGATGGACCAGGCCCCCATTGAGGCAGGGGAGTTGGCAAGCGCAGTGGACAGGGGCCTCATCCAGTGGAGCCAACTCTTGGAGTTGCGCCACGTGGTGGCAGGTATAGTCAAGGGCAGGCACAACGAGGACGAAAATATCTACGCCAAGCTCATGGGCACCGGAATCGCCGACGTGGCTGCCGCCAAGCTGGCCTACGACCTGGCCCTGGAGAAGGGCATCGGGACAGACATGGAGTTTTAGCCTGCGTTGACCTGGTCGTGATTGATGTTCCCTTCACTCCCTACCCCTCTCCCATCACTCACTTTAGCTCAAGTGGACTATGCCGCACCCTGAAGGGTGCGGCAAGTGATAATCGTATAGACCTTCTATCCTTGCCATGAAAATAGCCAGCGCCCATTCCGTCATTGTCATTATGAAAATAGTAGTGCCGGTTCCCCCACCGCACCCTGAAGGGTGCGGCATCCCCCATGGACCGTCATTCCGGCGCAGGCCGGAATGCAGGGGCGTGGACTCCCGCTTTCGCGGGAGTGACGGTGAGGAAGCCGTACGATTTTCATCCTCGTATGTGGCCCGCAGGGGCATGGGTAATTACCATGAAAATAGGCAGTTTCCAGACCAGAATCCCAGCCCCCAGCCCTTGGATTCCGGCCTACGCCGGAATGACGGTGGGGAGGTTGCCTCTTCATTATGTGGCATCACAAGGCCCTGAGAAATTACTATGAAGCGGATGCGGCAAGGGTCTGGAATTTAACGGAATACTTCTTTTCGTTGACGGAGAAAGCGGCCACGCTGGACCATACCATGAGTATTCCGCCAATGGCGAAGGGAATCTGATAAGAGCCGGTGACATCGTAGATGATCCCCGCCATCAGGACGCTGAGGGCGCCCCCTGTCTGGTGAGCAAGGAAGGTTATCCCGTTGAGGACCCCCAGGTTTTTAAGCCCGTATATGTCCGCCGTGAGGGATGTGGTCAGGGTTGCCGAGGAGTACCAGGAGAAGCCCATTATCACGGCGAACCCCCAGAGGCCCAGGGGACCGGGCACCAACAGGAGCAGCGCAAACCCCACTACCCTCACGGCATAGATGGTCGCCAGAACGTTCTTCCGCCCAAACCTGTCGGAGATGATGCCGGTAGCCAGAAGCCCCACGAAGTTCAGCCCGCTCATAACGCCGAATGCGATGGCCGCCGTCATCCTGGGAAATCCTGCTTCTGCCTGGGCATAGGGGATGAAGTGCATGAATACCATAGCGGTGATAAAGCCGCAGGCCCAGTAAGCGCTTGAGAACTGCCACATCGGAGGAGACCGGAAAGAGTCCTTCCAACGTTCCGTTTCCAGGGGGCCTTGAATAGCCCTGGCTACGATGCCGGGAGCTTCAGCCCTCACGGGTTCCGGGTCACCGTCGGGCAACAGCCCCTTGTCTTTGGGGTCGTCTCTCAGGAAGAAGGACACGGGCAGGGCCACAAAGAGGACCATGCCCCCCAGGAACACCCAGGTAAGCCGCCAGTCAATCAGGTCCATCAGGTAGCCGGCAATGGGCATCAGCGCCAGGGTCCCCACGGAGGACCCGGCCATAGCCAGGCCAAGGGCGGTGGTGCGCTGGCGCCGGAACCACCTGGGGATGATCCAGCTTGTGGAGCCCAGAGAGCCGCCGCTCCTGAAGATGGACATCACAACCCCGTACAGCAGGATTAGGAAGACGATGTGGAAGGTCAGGCTAAGCAGGATGGTGCACAAGCCCATGAGGGTAAGGCTTATCAGAATAATCTTCCGCCCGCCGAACCTGTCGTAGAGATGGCCCAGGAAGGGCTGGCACACCCCGCTGCCCAGGGTGGAGAAGAAGAAGGCGAGGGAGATGGTGGAGATGTTCCAGTCGAATTCCTCGCTCATGGGTATGACAAAGAGGCCGAAGGCGCTGCCGGAGCCGGCCATCACGAAGGCCATGAAGAAGGCGATACCAACCACCACCCATCCATAGAAGATGGTCGGACGGTGGCTGGCCCTTTGCAGGATGTCAAATATCATCTAGCTAAGACCCCATTCAGCTACGACCACGTTGGGACAGAATTACCCCCCAAGATTAACACCGAATATGCTGCCGGTGCAAGTTGCGGCCCGGATGGGGCAGGGCATGTGCAAAGTCTCTCTACGAGGCCGTCACGCCCATCCTAACCTTCCCCGTCGAGGTGGAAGGGACTTCTGAAACGTCCTCTTACGCCATTTGTACTTACTTCGCACATGCCCTGCCAAATGAGAGGGAGGTCTTTCGGTTTCCTCGGTTACCCCCATTGGTCATTCGGCTGTAGGCCGGAACCCAGAGTCCTATGCAGCAAGGAGGCTCTGGATTCCCGCTTTCGGGGATCTTTGCATAACTCGTCGCCCAATATGTCATAGGACTTACGCAGTTGGCTATGAAATTTCATTGGATAACGGGCCGGTCCAGATACGAAATTGCCCTCAAATGCGTAACTCCTATGTCATTCCGACCGGAGGGAGGAATCTAAGGGTCTTGTGCCGGGGTCATCAGGGCCGGTCAGCTACAAGCCGGTCTTAGCGAACGTTGATTTTAGATTCCTCCCTCCGCTTCGCTGCGTTCGGAATGACATGTATCAGAGTTACGTAAAGGGATCCGATTGCGTATGGCCTTGGCCAAGGCCACATATAAGAGTGAAAGTGACGGGCAGCCTCCCAACCGTCATTCCTATGAAAATAGGCATCCCCCAAGCTGGAATCCCAGCCCCCCATCCCTGGATTCCCGCTTTCGCGGGAATGACGGTTGGGATGCCGTCCCATTTTCATCTTCGTATGTGGCCTTTCGCAAGGCCATGGGGAATTATTATGAAAATAGGGTTTTCATCCTCGTATGTGGCCCGCAGGGGCATGGGCAATTACCATGAAAATAGGCAGCCGCCTAGCACCGTCATTCCCGCGAAAGCGGGAATCCAAGACTTCGCAAGGTCGGAACCTCTGCGAAGTCCCCCTGCCCCTGGATTCCGGCCTGCGCCGGAATGACGGTTAGGGTGTCAGCCGTCTTTTCATCCCCTTACGTGGCCCGCAAGGGCCATGGGTGATTCCGGCGTAGGCCGGAATCCAGAAGGGCGGGAGGGGCTTCGCATCTACTCCCCAAGTTCCGAGACTCTCGATTCCCGCTCTCGCGGGAATGGCGGTGGGTCGGGATGTCACACCCTTCAGGGTGCGGTAGGTGGCCTGCTACCTGGATTTTCATGGTAATTGTCCATGCCCCTTACAGGCCACATAAGGGGATGAAAATGACGGCAGCTTCCCCACCGTCACTCCCGCGAAAGCGGGAGTCCACCGCCCCACTCCTGGATTCCTGCTTTCGCAGGAATGACGGTGGGTGTGGTAGGGGAACCTGGCACTGGCTATTTTCATAACAAGACGCCCGGAAATCTGCTGAGAAATTTGCCCGGAAACTTGTTGAAAATCCTCTAAAAAGAGAATACAATCAAGGCAGACAGTGAGTACAAGGTAGTTTCGCTGTACTTCTCCGGTCCTATCAGTACCCTCCTTCTTTCCCAACACAAAAAGCCATTCACCTTAGTTAAGGTATGCTTGTTTATATATGAGCACTAAATTTATTTTCGTTACCGGGGGAGTAGTCAGTTCCGTAGGCAAGGGGATTAGCGTCGCCTCCATTGGACGCATCCTCAAGAGCAGTGGCATCACTGTCTCAGTTATGAAGCTAGACCCCTACCTCAACGTGGACCCAGGCACCATGTCTCCCTACCAGCATGGAGAGGTGTTTGTTACCAAGGATGGCGGGGAGACGGATATGGACCTGGGCCACTACGAGAGGTTCATAGACCTCGAACTCACCAAGTCATCCAATCTCACTGCGGGCCAGGTGTATATCTCTATCCTCGGCAAAGAGCGCCGCGGGGACTTTCTAGGCGGCACCATCCAAGCCGTGCCCCACGTTACCAACGAGATAAAGGGAAAGATTATAGACCTCGCCGAGGAGTCGGGGGCCGAGGTGGTTGTGGTGGAGGTTGGCGGCACAGTCGGAGATATTGAGGGCCTGCCCTTCCTGGAAGCCATCCGCCAGATGCGCAACGAGGTGGGCAGGAATAACGCCTTCTACATCCATGTAACCCTACTTCCTTATATGACGGCTACCGGAGAACTGAAGACCAAGCCCACCCAGCACAGTGTCAAGGAGTTAAGGAGCATAGGCATCCAGCCCGACGCCGTCATCTGCCGCAGCGACGCTCCCGTATCTGAGTCCACCAAAGAGAAGATTTCCCTGTTCTGTGACGTGCCCAAAGAAGCGGTGGTCTCCCTCCCCACAGTCCCCAATGTGTACGACGTGCCCTTGATATTAGAGGAATGCGGACTGGGCAACCTGCTGGTGAGTTCACTGGGCTTGCAGGGCAATGGCCGGGATATGCAGGAATGGGCTTCTATGGTGGAACGGATGAACCAGCCCAAGACCAGTGTGCCCATTGCCCTGGTGGGCAAATATGTCGAGCTTCCCGATTCTTACATATCGGTGAGTGAAGCTCTTAAACATGCGGGACTGCACCACGACAGGGATATAGAAATCCAGTGGATACACGCGGAAGACATTGAGAGACAGGGGGCGGACTCCCTCCTCAAGACGGCCTGTGGCATAGTTGTTGCCGGAGGGTTCGGCGCACGCGGGTTCGACGGAATGATAGAAGCGGCCGGCTATGCCCGCCAGAAGAAAATACCCTATCTGGGGCTATGCCTGGGGCTTCAGGCTATGGTTGTCGAATGTGCTCGAAACCTCCTGGGACTCAAGGGCGCCAACTCCTCGGAGATGGACCCCGACACCCCAGACCCCGTAATAGACATCATGCCCGAACAGCGTTTCATCACCGACAAAGGCGGGACCATGCGACTGGGCATCTATCCCTGCCGGTTGTTGGAGGGCACCATAGCCCGGAGGGCCTACACGAAAACCCTGGTCCATGAACGGCACAGACACCGCTTTGAGCTTAACAACACATACCGGGAATCCCTGGAAAACAAGGGCCTCATAGCCGGCGGACTCTCACCCGACGGCAAGCTGGTGGAAATCTCCGAGGTGGAGGGACACCCCTTCATGCTGGGGGTACAGTTCCATCCTGAGTTCCTTTCCAGGCCAAACCGGCCCCACCCCCTTTTCAGGGAGTTCATTGCCGTTGCAAAGGATACTCTAAGGGAAGGCGCACAGCCACCCCTTCCCCTTGAAACGTCAGATTGAAGGACTGTCATCCGGCGGCCATCAACACTATACCTCCTAAATATGGACCTCTCATCAGAGCGTCCCAGCACCGGTGGGACTATCACTTCGAAGGGTAAGGAGCCATAATGGAGCTATTTCTCGATACCGCAAACATAGACGAAATCCGGCAGGGAGCACGCCTCGGCGTGATAAGCGGCGTCACTACCAATCCATCCCTGGCAGCTAAAGAGGGTATCGGAAGGCCCCAGGATTACAAGACCGCGGTACAGGAGATAGCCCGCATTATAGATGGCCCTATATCCGTAGAGGTTATAAGCTCCGACGTGGAGGGCATGATCACCGAGGCCCGGGATATAGCCGAATGGATTCCCAACCCCTGGGTCAAACTCCCCAGCACCCCCGAGGGCCTCGAAGCTATGGCGGTCATTACCAGAGACAATATCAAGGTCAACCAGACCCTTTGCTTCTCGGTGAACCAGGCCCTGCTGGGAGCGCAGGCCGGGGCCACCGTAGTAAGTCCCTTCGTAGGCCGGCTGGACGATATAGGCCACCAGGGTATGGACCTGGTGGCGGATATAGTATCAATCTTCAGGAACTATAACATCAAGACAAAGGTGATGGCTGCCAGCATCCGGCACGCGTTGCACTGTGTCATGGCAGCTAAAGCGGGCGCAGATATATCTACGGTGCCTTTCCCGGTAATCATGCAGATGATGAAGCATCCTCTCACTGACGCCGGGCAGTCCCGGTTTATACAGGACTGGCAAAGGGCCTCGTCGTGAGCCCGCTAAAGGCCGGTGGGTAAGCCGCCCCTGCATAGGTCCATCTATCAGGGGACCATTCATCAGGATGGGCGCATGTGAAGGCGTCCCTCATCCCGGCCTTCATGCATGGCAGGGAGGACCATACCTCCCTCGACGAACAAGTCACGCTAATTACGAAAGTACAGGTGGGGTAGGGATGTGTATAGGACTAGACCTACCCCTTCTATATTACACCACCGCCCGGTTTATACCCACGAAAGGCTCTTTATTACAGACCAAGTGGGGAGGAAGACCCGCTTTGCATCCCGCACCACGGATGGGTAGAAGGGTTGGATGTACCCTTCCTCGTCTGCTTTGCCCCGCGCAATATTATATTTATTGAGGACAGCCCCACCCATTAACCCATCGGACGAATACCTTATGGTATGAGGAGATAACTATGGTTACAGAACAGCGGGTAGTTAATATTACTGAGTTGGAAGGGAAAACCAGAGAGGAGTTGATAGCCGTCGCCCAAGACATGGGCCTGGACAACAGCAGCCTTCCTCCGAACCTGCGCCGGGAAGACGTCCTCCAGCGCATCTTCCAGGTATCTTCGGAGCACCAGGGCCTGGTAGCCAGTGGAGTCCTGGAGCTTATGAATGAGGGATACGGCTTCCTGCGACAGAACGGCCTTCGACCCGCTGCCGGGGACGTGTATGTATCCCAGTCCCAAATCAGGCGCTTTGCCCTCAGGACCGGCGACACCATCACCGGCCAGGTGAGACCACCCAAGGACGGCGAGAGGTACTTTGGCTTGGTCAGGGTTGAGAAGGTCAACGGCCTTGACCCCGAAAGCTCCCGCTCAAGAGCATCCTTCGACCAACTCACCCCCATATTCCCCGACCAGCAGATGCTGCTGGAGACCGAGTCCGGCAATCTCACCACCAGGATGATAGACCTCTTCTCGCCCATCGGTATGGGCCAGCGGGGCATGATCGTTTCGCCGCCCAAGGCGGGCAAGACCACCGTGCTCAAGCACATCGCCAATGGCGTCGCCATCAACTCTCCCGACGTGGACATCATGGTGGTGCTCATCGGAGAGCGGCCTGAAGAGGTTACGGACATGAGGCGCTCCATCAGGGGAGAGGTCTTTAGCTCCACCTTCGATGAGTCCGTTGAAGACCAGTGCCGCGTGGGGGAATTAGCCCTCGAGCGGGCCAAGCGCCTGGTTGAGAGCCGCAAGGACGTGCTCATCCTTCTGGACAGCATCACCCGCTTCACCAGGGCCTACAACCTGGCCGTGCCCACCAGCGGCCGCACCCTCTCCGGCGGCATAGACCCCGTGGCCCTCTATCCCCCCAAGAAGTTCTTTGGCGCTGCCAGGAACGTGGAGCACGGCGGCAGCCTCACCATCATCGCCAACTGCATCGTTGACACCGGCAGCCGCATGGACGAGGTCATTTACGAGGAGTTCAAGGGCACCGGCAACATGGAGCTTCACCTGGACCGCAGGCTGGCGGAGCGGCGGTTCTTCCCCGCCATTGACATCCAGCGCAGCGGCACCCGCAGGGAAGACCTCTTCTTTGACGAGACCACCTACAAACAGGTGGTGCTCCTCAGACGCATGTTTTCCCTTGTCGCCACTGACCAGATGAACAGCGCCGACGCCACCGAGAGGGTCCTGGAGCGGCTGTCCAAGAGCCGCGACAACCGGGAGTTCCTGACAAACCTCTCCAGGGAGACATAGTTGTCACCCCTCCCGCCAATGGCAGAGGGCCAACTATGCACCCCCACGGGCATCGTTAACATCATACCTATTGACAAGGCTGGCTTTCCTTAGTATAGTTCGGCGAGATTAACTAGGAGCGAGCGGGGATGTGTTGGTCTCCGGTACGCAGCCTTGCCTCCAACTGCAACAACTTGGAGGCATTTGTTATGAGGATGGATGTTAGAGACTGAAAGAGCCGACGCCATATTTGCCGATGCCCATGTCCTCTACGCCGACGCCCTGGAGGAACTGGACAGGGGCAACCTCCGCAATTCCGCGGAGAAGGCTTGGGGGGCCACCAAGCGCGCCACCGACGCGTTGCTCTTGGCGCGCACTGGACAGGAACCCCGGACATCCGGCCAGACCATTCGCGGGATACGGGCCTTGCGCAGGCAGGACCCTACCCTTGAGAATCTCAGGCTCCGCTTCGTTGCTCGGCTAAGCACCCTGCACGGGCTGTGCTTTTACGATGGGATATGCGAGCCGGAGGAGGACCTGATCGCCGACATCCGGGAGACGTTGGACTATATCAGCGACGCCCAGGACCTTGCGGGAGAATCGGCCTGAGCCGGGCATTTGTTGTGAGGATGGATGTTAGAGACTGAAAGAGCCAGCGCCATATTCGCCGATGCCCAGGTCCTCTATGCCGACGCCTTGGAGGAACTGGACAGGGGCAAACTCCGAAACGCCGCGGAGAAGGCTTGGGGGGCCACCAAGCGCGCCACCGATGCCCTGGTACTGGCGCGCACCGGCCGGGAACCCCGGAGCACGGGCCAGACCACTCGCGGGATACGCGCTCTGGTACGGCAGGACCAGGACCCGGCACTGAGAGATTTGGCAAGGCGCTATAGTGAAAACGCCCATGTCCTGCACGGGACTTGTTTCTATGATGGAATCTGTGAGCCGGAGGAGCTTCTGGCCCAGGACATCCGGGAGACGTTGGACTATATCAGCGACGCCAAGGCCTTGGCGGGAGAATCGGCCTAAGCCGGGCATTTGTTATGAGGAAGGAGTACAGCATCCTATGACACAGCCGGTTGGAGAAAGAGTATCCCGCATTGAAGGCGTCACGGAGCAGGTGAGTGAGCGCCTGGGAAACCTGGAACACGGCCAGAATACTCTCAGGGCCGACATGAACGCAGGCTTCGACAAGCTCAGGGCAGACATGAACGCAGGCTTCGACAAGCTAAGAGATGAGATCAACGCAAGCAATAGGAGGATGGACCTCCACTTCCGGTGGATGATGGGGGCGCTCCTGTTTACGCTGGTAGCGCTCTTGGGCAGCGTCATCGGTCTCCTGGCAACTGTATTATGACGACATTATGACGACCCGCGCCGGGGATAAGGAGCGCAGCGACATGACACAGCCGGTTGGAGAAAGAGTGTCCCGCATCGAAGGCGTCACGGAGCAGGTGAGTGAGCGCCTGGGCAACCTGGAACACGGCCAGGAAAGGCTCAGAGCCGATATGAACGCAGGCTTCGACAAGCTCAGGGACGACATGAACTCAGGCGACGACAAGCTCAGGGACGACATGAACTCAGGCTTTAGGCGGCTGGAGGATAAGATGGACCTCCACTTCCGGTGGATGATGGGGGCGCTCTTGGTGGTGCTGGTAGCGCTCTTGGGCGGCATTATTAGCATCTTGGCGGTTGTATTGACTGCCTTGTGAAGGGCCATATCCCCCCGGGGGGCTATTAAGATTGGAAAAACTGCCTCCATAACCTTGACATTGAAAACCATAAAATGCTATGAATATGGGGCAATTATTGTCGTGAAAGGTTGGGCCATGCACTATTTTATCTATCCTAGACTGGAGTTCAATCCATCGGTAATTCCCAGGGCGCGGTACCCATCGGAGGGACCCCCTCAGACCGGTCCCTTCACACCCGGCGACTCCGTACTCAATCAGGTATCAACAAAAGGGGGTATACAATGACAAGCAACAAACGGCGGTTTTTCCTGGCAGGGGGCCTTAGCGTGGCCATTGCCATTGTGCTGGGCATAATCCTCACCATGTCTGCCCTGGCCGCCCCGTCTTCCAGGGTCAGAGGCACCCTGGAACTCACCCAAGGGGGCGATCCCATAACCATCATCAGCCCCGACACGGCCGTAGCCACGGCTGACAGGATCGTCACCGTCACCGTCAAGGACGATGACTTTATCAAGAATGTCGGCGAATATGACGAGGACACCGATGACGTCGACTTCCAAGTGAATGTGTCCCCGAGAGCTGGCGTTACGGCTGGTGATCCCTTCACCATTACCATCAGGGCAAGCTTTGACGATACAGCCGTAGCCGTGGAACCTTCTGGCACGCTTGTCGATGACATCCTGCCAATTGTTGGCGATGTTGCCATAATCAGCAACAATAAAGATAAAGCCATGTTTGAGCGCGTTGTTAACGCCAAAGATGGCATAATACGATTCTCCGCGAATGAGACCCTGACTACCGGTGACACCTTTATGCTCAAGTACCGGACCCCCGCCTCGGATGTCACAGTGCTGGCGTCGGTGGCCGGCGAGGGCAGCGCCATGCAGTTGGACCTGCCCGAAGCCCCTGGCAGCAAAGAGGGCGAGTACACAGGGCAGTTCATCGTCCGGGATAAGGTTACCATTGACCTCAACGACATTCGCCAGGAGCAGCAGCCCGTGCCCCGCCGCCTGAAGGCGAATAAAAAATACACCGAGCAGGTTACAATCGCAGCGAACGCTTCCTCATTTACCCTCTCCAACGTACCGTTAATCCCCGGGGATGCTGAAGCGACACCGCCAGTAGCACCTGGTAACATAACGATTAGCCCTACCATCGCCAATATGACAATCGGTGAAGTCAACGCTGAGACTGGTGTGGTCCCAATATCAGGTACAGGTGTTCCTGACACCGATACTCCTGTTACCGTCACCTACTACGCCGGCGATACGTTTACCGTCACCCTCGATCACGCCGTAGTCCAGGGCGTATATACCACCACCGCGCTTGTCGCCAATCCTGACTTCACCCAGACTATCAATGACCGCCTTGATATCGACGGTGGTGATACTGGTAGGGTCGTCCTAGCTAACGACACGGACACCCCAGATGACGATAATGCGATCAATGATACCCTAGTCTTTGTGGCGGCGCCCGGTCCGGTGCCTGCGAGTCGGCTCTATAAGGCCATCAGCTTTGATCCCGTCAGCGGGGACCTCACGCTCGCAGTGAGGCGGGATACCGGCGAAGGCTCTTACATAGGCGTGGACTACAGGGGTTCCACAAAGGCTAAGCTAGATGACAAGCTCATTGGCAGTGGGGATGGCACAAATGATGAGCCGCAACTCATCGGTGTCGCCACTACCACAGCGGTCTTGGCTGAAGTGGGCGGTATCCCCTCAGACGCTGATGCGGCCGACTTTAGAGTGATATACCCCATAACAGGGGACGGCTCCACACAATCAGACATACGCGTAAGAGTAAGAATTGATATAGATCCTATCATCGAGACCGGAGACGCCGGCGAAGTCACCAAGGTTACGCTTACTCTGTCCTCCCAAGAAGGCACAGACCTGAAGAAGGTCGATGACGTCTACGTCGTGTACGATACTAATGCTGACACTGATGAATGGGGAACTTGGAACATCCCCGCGCCAAAGGGGTACAATCCCCAAGGCTCTCTGAGCACCGGAGACTGCTCCACCGAAACAATCCCCGTTGGGGATTTAGATGCCCCTAAGAACTGCCCTATCGTTGAGGCCAGCGCCGGGGGCAGCGTCACCGTCACCTATAGGGACGAATCGCCCAGCAGCACAGTCCGGGAGACCATCAGCGTAGATGGAGAGCATCCAGTCTTCGACGAGGCCAGCCCGGCCCGGGGCACAGTGGTATCCGACGAGGACTTCGACATTACCATACAAATAAGCGATGAAGCCGGAGAGGTGGACACCAGCACGGTCCGGCTGTTCGTGCGGACCAACACCGATCGCGATGAGGCTCCCAGCGCCAGTGATTTGGCCTACGAGGATAGACCATCCAACACCATTGCAATACCCTTTACGGACAACGACATAGAGACGAGCTCTGACGCCAGCGGCCACGTTATCACCGCCAACCTGGAAGACCTGCTAAGGCATAGGAACCTGGTCCTGGACAGAGTAGTAGGCGGTGAGGAGAACTATGTCTGGTGGTGGGTCCAGGCTGAGGACAAGAGCGGCAACAAGGGCGTTTCCGACGCCGTGGCCAATGATAAAGATAAGAAGGAGACCGAGGGGACCCAGCCCTACATGGTAAGGATAGACCTGAAGTCCCCGCAGCTGGCGGAGGAAGGCAGCCGCACCGGCGACTATTGGGACCCCGACGCCGCCACCGGCGACGATAAACAATACCTTGGGGTAATCAAGAACAACAAGAGGGACAGCATTCGGGTGGTATTCGACGAGGCCATAGATGGGACCAGCGTTGCGCCCAGCGACTTCACGGTCTCCATGGGCACCGACAACCTGACGGTGGTAGATGCCCTCCACTACGAAGCCGTGGCCAAGACTCCCCCGGAGCACAAGGGCAGCAACGACATAGCCAGGAGCGTCTTCCTGGTGCTGTCCACGGACCTGGACTCCGACGACACCCCCAAGGTGACCCTGGCGGGCCCCGTGTCGGACAAGGCGGGAAGGTCCGTATCCAAGGATAACGTCACCGTCGCGGATGGCATCGCCCCGGGCATCACCGTAGAGGTATCCCACGACGTGAGCAGCGGCGACGGCTTCACTATTACCGTTATCACCGACGAGGACATCAGCCGCGGCGCCCCGCGCCTGAACCTCTACATAGCGCCCTCTACCGGAGACGGCACACGAGCAAAACTTGAAACAGACAATAAGGACCTTAACCTCAAAAAGGGTGACCCGAAGCCTGCGGTATTGTGGACCGGGCGAGTGGGCACGGCCAACCGGGTGGGCAGGGCCAACGAGTGGGTATTCACCCCGCGCTTTGACGACGATGACAGCCAGAGGTACAGCGTGGTGGTGACCGACGCCGACGACCGGTCAGGCAACAAGGGAACGAAGGGCGTCAAGGACCCCGACGGCAAAGGCGCCATCACCTTCGAGATAGACAAGAACATGGACGAGCCCACCGCGGTGGAACCCGAAGAAGGTGCGAAAGTCTCCGAGAGAGAGCCCTTCTACATCACGATAACCTGGAAGGATGAGGGGTCCGAGTACCCCAAAGACTCCCAGAAGACCGTGACCCTCACCAAGGCGGTGCTGGAGTCCACCCTGTCCGACGACAGCGAGGATGAGCGGAACCTGCTGGCCGAGGCCATCACTCTGGACAGCGGCAGGAGCAACGAGCGGACCCTGGAGGGCGAAGACCTGTCCAGCACCAGGAACGACATCAAGTTCACCATAACCATCCCGGACATAGGGATAGGCAAACACACCCTGATCTACAACGCGATGGACAGCCAGGGCAACACCCTCGATGATGACAAGACCCTCAACTTCGAGGTGGTAGCGCAGCCCAAGTTCGAGTTGGCGCTGAACCCCGGCATGAACCTGGTGTCCATACCCAACACCCCGACGGACACCGACATCAACGCCGTCCTGGGTGAGTACGAAGACATAGACCTGGTAATCACCCTGTCCGGGGGCGTGTGGCTGACGGCCACCAGGGACGAGGACACCGGCATGTTCGAGGCCACGGGCACGGCCACGGACCTCACCACCATTGACGCCAAGCACGCCTACTATATACGGACCACCGCCCCGGTGACTGTGGAGGTGGACATACCCGCAACGGGCATCTTGCGAGACATCCCCAGCGTATCCGCCAAGGGCGGCCAGTGGAACCTCATCCCGGTCATCAGCATCCTGCCCATTGGAACAAACAAGGGCGAGATCCAGGCCGGTGACGAGCTAGACGCCGACGAATACTTCGGCTCCGGGCTAAGGATATTCACAGTGGATGACGGACGGACTGTCAGCGTAAGCACGGGCAAACCTGTTGTGGATGAGGATGATGAGGATGCAAAGAAGGGTCCCGAAGTTTACAGTAACGACGTCGATGCATCCACAGGAGCCGAGTTTGGCATGGGCTACTGGGTGTTCTACGATTTCGACCACACCATCCTCCCGTAGCCTACCCAACCAGCCATACCACAAGGCAAACAGAGGAGGCCCCGCCAGCCAGGCGGGGCCTCCGGCTTTCCCCCACCGTCATTCCGGCGCAGGCCGGAATCCAGGGGCGGCAGTCCCTTCCCCCTTGACGGGGGAAGGTTAGGATGGGGGTGACAGGCCCTCGGCCACTGACTACTGGCAACTGACCACTCCAGGGGAGATACCCCCACCCCTGGATTCCGGCCTTCGCCGGAATGACGGTTTGGGAGCAAGGGGGAAGGGACTGCCCCCCACCCCTGGATCCCGGCCTTCGCCGGAATGACGGTAAGGAATTAGCCCCAAAACCCCAGGGAAATTGCCTTTAGAGCAATGGGGGAATCGGGGTATAATATCGGGCAGGCCAGTCAATCATAACCGCCCCGGCAACAAGTCTGCATGTCCCGGTAATAAAAAGGAGGCTTCTAACATGCGTCACCGTCACGTCACCCTTACCCTGGCAATGGCAATATCGTCCATCATCGCCGGCCTGGTCCTGGTGGGAGCTTCATCCCAGCAGGGGTCGCCTCCACCCTTCCCAGTCACCTTCAAGGGTACGGTGACGGTCCAGGGGAGTCCGGCCCCCGAGGGGCTGTCCCTGGTGGCCTGTATCGTTGACTGCAAGGACTACGAGAGCGTGGCTGCCGTCACCCAAGCGGGGGGCAAGTACAGGAAACTGGTGGCAGGGCCGCCGGACAACTCCTTCGTGGGCAAGGAACTCACCTTCTGGATAGTCACCAGCGACGACATGGGCAATGAAGTCGGCAGGATACAGGCCGACGAGACCATCAAGTTCAGCCCAAACATCGACAATCTCACCCAAACCGTGGACCTGACCTTCACGGACCCGGTGCCCATGGCGCCCGAGGACACCCCGACGCCCCAACCCACGCCCACAACGGCGCCGGTCAATACGCCCACACCTCAGCCTACGGCCACCATGGCGCCGACCCCCACGGCCACGACGGTGCCGCCCATCCCCGGAGACCCGTCGGTGCCCCAGATGTCCCGCCTGGCGGTGTTCATAGGGATAGGAGCGCTGGCAGCCGGGGCCATCGCCGTGTTCCTGGCGCGCCGCCGCAACGCCTTGTAGGGGGGACGGCCCCTAAGCCCGGCGCCTCAGGCCCTGGGGTTCCAGGACCACCACCCGCATATCCGAGGGCAGGCTCGACGCAGAGACGTTGAGCCTGCCTTGGGTTTCTATATCCCCCAGGCCCATCTCCCGCAGGAACAGGTCAATCCCCCCAAGCTCCACCCCCAGGCCGGGAAGCCCGTAGTGCATGGGAATGACCACCCTTGGCTCCAGGGTCTGCACCATCTCCCGGGCCTGGGGGATGCCCACAGTGCAGACACCCCCCACCGGCAGAAAGAGCACGTCCACAGGCTTTAGCTCCTCCACCTGCTGGGTGGACAGGGGGCCGCTAATATCCCCCAGGTGGCACAGGCGCAGGGACTCCATCTCGATGAGATAGGCGGTATTGCGCTTCTCCGGCGGGTCGCCCTCGCCCCTGGGGGTCATGGCCCCCATGATGTAAATCCCCGAAAGCTCATACTCGCCGGGGGTGCGCAACACCTTGGGGTCTCCCTGCACAGCCTGCCAGTGGCTATGATTGGGGTGCTGGTGGCTCACGGTGACGGCCAGGGCCCGGGTCTCCCCAAAGCGGAGGCCCAGGGAATCGGGGAACGGGTCGGTGACAACCACCACGTCATCACTGCGGAGCCGGAAGCATGAGTGTCCAAGCCAGGTTATCTCCAAAGGACTACCTCTCAGTCAGAATAAGGGAGTATAATATTAATGCCGATGCAGGGTCAATGCACGGGGGCGGTGGGGGGCGGTGGATAGTGGCTAGTGGTCAGTGGTTAGTGGCCTGGGAGAGTCCCTTCCCCCTTGACGGGGGAAGGTTAGGATGGGGGTGAGGGCGTTCCCACCCAGGACTCCCCGCAAGTGAGACACCCTGGCCCAGAGTGGGCAGCCCTTGACATGGACTGGGCATCGTGCTAGATTCGGCTAAAACCTTGGGGCAATGGAAAGCAATGAAACCTAACAGCATCCCTTCGGGCAAGCCCCTGAAAATGAGGACGGGCACCGTCCTGAAAATCCTGGTGGACGAGCACATCAGCACGGCGGCGCCGGTGGCGTCGGAGGATATTGCCCGGCGCTCGGCCATCAGGGTAAGCCCGGCCACCATAAGGAACGAGATGGCGGAACTGGAGGAGGAGGGGTACATCATCCGGCGCCATATCTCCTCTGGGGGAATACCCTCGGACAGGGGCTACAGGTTCTACGTGGAGTCCCTGGAGGATACCCCCGAGCCTCCGAAGCCGGTGCAGCGGCATATCAGGGACCAGTTCGGCAAGGTCCAGCGGGACATGGAGGTGTGGATACACCTGGCAGCCACGGTGCTCTCCCGGATGGCAGACAACATGGCAATCGTCACCTTTCCCCGCTCCTCGTCGGCGAGGCTGAAGCACATCCAGATCGTATATTTGCAGGAGTTCCTGGCGCTGCTAATCATAGTATTCCAAGAGGCCAGGCTCAGGCAACAACTGCTGCCCCTGAGGGACCCCACGTCCCAGGACGAGCTTAGCCAGATAGCCAACAAGCTCAACGACACCCTGGCGGGGCTGACCTACTCGGAGGTGCAGGCAAAGCAGATGGAGCTAACGCCCTTCGAGGAGATGGTGAGGGCCGACACCAGCGCGATCCTGAAGGAGGCGGACACCGAGGCGGAACTGGACCACTGGGTGGACGGCCTGCGCCTGCTCCTGGGTCAGCCCGAGTTCGTGGAGACCAGGAGGGCAAAGGAGATAGTGGGGATTCTGGAGGAGCGGGTGCTGCTGAGAAGCATCCTGTCCGAAGCGCCGGGAGAGGGGAACATGGGGGTGTACATAGGCGAGGAGAACCGGGAGGAAGCCTTGAGGCCCTTCGGGGTGATCCTGAGCCGGTATGGTATCCCCCAGGAGGCGTCGGGGACCATAGGGGTCATCGGGCCTACCCGCATGGAGTACCCCAACGTGATAGGCGGGGTCAGGTTCCTGTCCTCCTTTATGAGCGAACTGACCATGGGCGTCCACGGCAGGCCCTAGCCCAACGGCAGCCACGCCCATGTAATACCCGCACACCCCGGCAGTGGGCATACCAGGTGAATATCCCCGGGGCTGTTGTGCTGTGGGACAGCTTGTCAGCTTGAGGGCCTCAGACGCTTTGATTTATAATAAAGCCGTATAGATACGTGGCGTATAGTGGGTGGAGATTCATGGCAAAGAGGGATTACTACGAAGTCCTGAGTGTCCCCAAGGGGGCATCGGAGGAAGAGGTCAGGAAGGCATTCAGGAAGAAGGCCCTGGAGTACCATCCCGACAGAAACAAGGGCCCTGACGCTGAGGAGAAGTTCAAAGAGGTGAACGAAGCCTATCACGTGCTGATAGACCCTCAGCAGAGGGCCCAATACGACCGATTCGGGCACGCCGGAGGGGTAGGCGCCGGCAGGGGCGGCTTCACCAGGGACTTTGACGGGTTCGACGTATTTGGCGGCTTTGGAGACATATTCGACTCGTTCTTCGGAGACCTCTCAGGCGCCCGGACCCAGCGCACGGCCCAGCGCGGCAGTGACATACAGTATAGTGTCACCATACCCTTCGAGGAGTCCGCATTTGGCACAGAGAAAGAGATTGAAGTAAATAGGGTAGAGCGGTGCCACCACTGTACCGGGTCGGGCAGCGAGCCGGGCAGCAGCCCTGCCACGTGCAACACCTGCAAAGGAATCGGCCAGGTGCGCCGCACCCAGAGGAGCGCCTTCGGGCAATTCAGCCAGGTCACCACCTGCCCCACCTGCAAGGGCAAAGGCTCGACAATAACCAATCCCTGCACCAACTGTCAAAGTAGCGGCACAGAGCGTCACAATCGCAAGATAGTGGTAAAGATACCCGCCGGTGTGGAAGACGGGATGCAGTTACGCCTCACCGGTGAGGGGGACACGGGGAGCAACGGAGGCCCACCCGGTAATTTGTACATCCATATCTTCGTACAGGAGCACGAGCTATTCCGCCGAGAAGGGGATGACCTCATTTACGAGCTTCCCATAAACTTCGTACAAGCTGCGCTGGGGGATGAGGTAGAAGTCCCGACGTTGAACGGCAGCGAGCGCCTGAAGATACCCCCAGGCACCCAGCCCGAATCGGTTTTTCGCATCAAGGGCAAGGGCATACCCCACCTCAATAATAACAGGCGAGGCGACTTGGTAGTCCCCGTGAAGCTGCGGGTGCCCTCTTCCCTGGACTCCCACCAGCGACATCTCCTTGAGGAGCTATCCAAAACCCTGGACACCAACGGCGACGACTCCTATGAACATCCCAGAGGTTGGTTTGACAAGATCAAGGACGTTTTTGATTAGTCCTCGAACCCCTCAGGGCAGCGTCCGGTCCAGGAATTCCCCCCGACCCTCACACCCAGCGCCATAACAAGATAGAGGGCCGGGGGTTTTATGTGGGGATATATGGTCTGGCAAGAGCTTAGTATCAAGGTGCCCTGGGAGTATGCAGAGCCGGTCTCCTACCTATTCGGCAAGTATGGGCACGGGCTGTCCATGGAAACCGCCGGGGAAAATGCCGGCGACGGCCAGGTGCTGCTGCGGACCTACCTCGATACCGACATTTCCGAGAGAAGGCTGGCGAGGATAGAGGTGGGTATAAATCTCATAAGTCTGCTTCAACCCATGGGAGACCTGGTCATCAAGGAGCTGGAAGACGCCGACTGGGAGACCGCATGGAAGGCCCACTTCTCATTGCTGAAGCTGGGCAAGCGGCTGGTCATAAAGCCCTCCTGGATCGAATACCGGGCCAAGGACGACGATATAGTAATCGAGCTTGATCCTGGCCTGGCTTTTGGCACCGGGTATCACCCCACTACCCGGATGTGCCTGGAGGCCCTGGAGGAACTGGTCCGCCCAGGTATGGATGTCCTGGACCTGGGCACCGGATCTGGCATCCTGTCCATTGCAGCCACCGCCCTGGGCGCCGCATCAGTCCTGGCGATTGACGTGGACCCCACAGCCGTGAGAGCAGCCAGAAAGAACTTCAGGGCTACCGGCGCATCAGACAAGGTCCGTCTAGCCACAGGCACCCTGCCCCACCGCCTGGCCGGGCAAGGCCGGTTTGACCTGGCAGTTGCTAACATAAGCGCCAAGATAATCCAGGACAAGGCCACTGACCTCTTCCAAGCCCTCAAACCCGGTGGGACGCTTATAGCATCAGGCATTATTCAAGACCAGCAGCAAAGCCTGGAGGATGCCCTGATAGGCGCGGGGTTCTCGCCCACAAAGACCCACCAAGTGGACGACTGGGTAGCGCTTCTGCTAAATAAACCCCAATGAGCAACTCACTCGGACGCTTTTTAGATTACTGATGCGTGAGTAAATATCTTAATCAGTCCATCCCACCATTACCATGAGAATCCTGGTGTTGGGGCACCTACCGCGCCCTGAAGGGTGCGGCATCTAGCCCCAACCGTCATTCCGGCGTAGGCCGGAATCCAGGGGTGAGGGGTGGACTCCCGCCTTCTTGGGAGTGACGATGGAGAGGCCAACCGTCATTTTCATCTCTTTACGTAGTCCGCAAGGACATGAAAATCGCCATGCCGCACCCTGAAGGGTGCGGCGACCAGGCACCCATCATTATGTAAATAGGCAGCCCCCGACGCCTTCATTCCCATGCTTTTCCAGGGGCAGGCCCCGCGAAAGCGCGAATCCAAGGTCCCGCGACGTAGGCAGTCGTTGCGAGTTACCCACACCACCCCCCTGGATTCCGGCCTTCGCCGGAATGACGAATGATGGGGCCGGAATGACGGTGGCGCATAGGTCTCCTTTCACAGGCGGGCGGATGGCAGCCAGGTTTATCATATTCAAGTGGAAGTGGCATTGGGAATATGGCTGGAACAATGCACCGGTTCTTTGTACCCCCCACCTGGATAGAGGGCGATCGGGCGCGTCTGGAGGGTGAAGTTGCCCATCAAGTAAGCCGGGTCCTGCGCATGTCGCCCGGCGACGAGGTAGTCTTGCTGGACGACTCGGGCATGGAGTACACTCTGCTCCTGACGGGCTTCAACAGGGGCAGCGTGCAGGGGGAGATAGTCTCCACTAAAGAAGGCAGGGGTGAACCCGCCCTGAAAATAACCCTCTACCAGGGGATGCTGAAGGGCGAAAAATTTCAGTGGGTGTTGCAGAAGGGGACGGAGATGGGGGTGAGCGCCTTCGCGCCTGTCCTCTGTCATCGTTCCATAGCCCAGGACTACGCCGGCTGGCAGAAGACCCGTTATCCCCGATGGCAGAGGATTATCACCGAGGCTGCTGAGCAGTCGGGAAGGAGCAGGCTGCCCCGGCTGGCCCCGCCGATGACGTTCAAGGACGCCTGCAAAGATGCCCGCACAGAGGTGAAAGGCCCTGGACTATCCATAGTCCCCTGGGAGCAGGAGAGGGCCGTCGGGCTGCGTAACCTTCTGGAGGGCGTGGGCCTGGAGGACATGGTACTGGAGGGCGTGGGGCCGTCTCACGTCAACATATTCATAGGCCCGGAAGGGGGTCTGGAGGACTGGGAAGTTGCCCATGCCTCCTCCTGTGGGGTCGTCCCTGTGAGCCTGGGGCAGCGCATCTTGAGGTCGGAGACCGCCGCCATAGCAACTGTGGCCGCGGTGATGTATGCAGCAGGGGGGCTTGGGCAGTAGTAGGGAATGGGAATTATATACCAATGCCGCGACTCTTATCATAAGCGCGCTGCTGGGACACTGGTTTGGTCCCAGAGGCTAGTAGTCCAACATTATTGAAATGAGGAGCAGATGAGATTGGCGTGATTGCCAGGCAACCCTTGAATAATGTTGCTCCCCATTAAGATATATACCCTTGGTGTCATCAATTCAAAGCTGTTGGTCTACTAGGATATACCCCCCCACTCAGACCTGGGTGGTCTGCCCATAAGCGCTGCCACCGCCTGCTTGGGGGCGACACCCTCAAAGAGCACCTGGTAGGTGGCCTGGGCAATGGGCATCTCCACACCAAGCTCCTCGGCCATCCTCAGGGCGGCGACGGTGGTAGGCACCCCCTCCGCCACGTTCTTCATAGATGCCAGAATCTCTTTCAACGGCCTGCCGGCGGCAAGCTGCTCTCCCACGAAATGGTTGCGGCTGAGACGGCTGGCGCAGGTAGCCATCAGGTCGCCCAACCCCGCCAGCCCCGCGAAAGTTATGGGGTTGGCGCCCGCAGCTACTCCCAGGCGGGCTATCTCCGCCAGGCCCCGCGTGATAAAGGCCGCCTTGCCATTTTCCCCGGAGCTCAAGCCGTCACATATACCTGCGCCCATGGCGATGATGTTCTTCAGCGCTCCACCCAGTTCCACACCGATAATGTCTTCGTTGGTGTACACCCTGAAGGAAGCGGACATCAGGACTTCCTGAGCCTCTGCGGCGACTCCCGCCTCCCTGGATGCAACCACTGATGACGCCAGCCTTCCCTCGGCTATCTCTATCGCCAGGTTGGGCCCAGAGAGGACGCAAGTCCTTGAGCGGCATTCCGGGGAAAGCTCATCCTCAAGGACCTGGCTCATGCGCTTTCCCGTATCCACCTCCAGCCCCTTGGATGCGCTCAGGAATATGGGCCCGGCCCGGATGACGCTTCGGACCCGCCTGACGTTATCCCGGAAGCTGTTGGAGGGCACAGCCAAGACTACCATTCCGGCGCCACCCATAGCGACCTCGGGGCAGTGAGAGACCCCCAGGGCTTCGGGGAACTCCACCCCCGCCAAGAAGCGGGAGTTCTGCCTTTCGGCCTCCAGGACGCCGGCCTCCTCCCGGGAGCGGGCTAAGATGGTTACGGGGATACCCTTGCGGGCAATGATTATGCCCAGGGTGGTCCCCCAGGTGGTAGCCCCTATTACCGTAACCTTCTCCAACTCCCTTTCCACCCTTAGTCCCAAAATGACTGGCAGCCTCCCCACCGTCATGTGAACCCAACCAGTCATTGCCATGGAAATCTAGCCTCCTCCCCCCTTCGCGGGGGAGGATTGAGGTGGGGGGCGTCTCTCAGGCCGGGAGTATCACCCCCATCCTAACCTTCCCCCGTCGAGGGGGAAGGAACAGCCCCCTACCCCGCACCGTTATTTTCATACCCTTAGGTCGCCCACAGGGCATGGGCAATTCCGGCGTAGGCCGGAATGACGGCTGGTGGGGATGCCGCACCCTTCAGGGTGATGCTCCCTTCACGCCCTTCCCACCCCCTACGCTCACTTTAGCCGTGCGGTGGAGTGACCTGACACCTCTATTTTCATAATAATGGCCGGTCAGGTGCCGCGCCGAGTTTGCAAACGCGCCCTAGCCGGGGGTGGACGCCTCCGCCTCGCCGGTCCTCTCCACACGCTGGCCCAGCCGGCGCTCCGTTCCCTGAAGGATGCGGTGGATATTGTCCCTGTGCTGGAAGATTATCACGGCCCCGCCTATGCCGGGATAGAGCAGGTACGTGGCGGTGGAGTGGCCCAGCAGGACCAATGCCAGGGTAGTGAAGAATCCTCCGAACAAGGACGTTATGGACCCCAGGGAGACGTACCGGCTGATGGCTGCGACGGGTAGGAAGCTGGCAACCGCCAGAGCGCCGGCTATCGGCTCCATGACCAAGAGGCCACCCAACCCTGTAGCAATACCTCTGCCACCTTTGAAGCCAAGGAAGATGGACCAGTTGTGCCCTGCCAGGGCCGACAGGCCGGCGACGACATCGGCAGTGGGAGCATCGGCAATCGCCTTGGCCAGGAAGACCGCCAGCACGCCCTTGCTAACGTCCAGGATGAGCACCAAGGCGGCCAGTCGCGGCCCCGCCGTCCTCATCACATTGGTCATGCCCGTCTTGCCGCTGCCATACTCCCGCAGGTCCATGCCCTGAGTTATTCGCGTTATCATAAACCCCCAGGGTATGGAGCCAAGGATGTAGGCAACGGGCACGATGAGGGCATAATGGGTATAGGCGCTGTCCAGGTCCATCACCAGGAGCACTACTATGGCATACACAGCCAGGACGGGAGGTATGAGAAGCGCCAAGGCAATCGTAGCCATCCCCTCACCTCCTTCTCCTGAATACCAATCTGAGATGGGTATGGGTAAACCCGAATGCCACCCTCAGCTGGTTCTCCAGGTATCGGTGGTAAGAGAAGTGCACCAGGTTGGGGTTATTTACCGTGAAGACAAAGGTGGGAGGATTAACGTCAGCCTGTCTTACCTCGTCAATCCTCAAGGGCTTGCGGTGCCTTGATGGGGGCATGTGCCCTGCCAGCGCTCCCATCAGGACATGATTAAGGTCTCTGTGATGGACCCATCTCATCCGCTCGTCATAGAGGTCCACGGCCATGTCCATCAGGTCCTCAATACCCTCGCCCATGAGAGCGGATGTGAAGTTTATAGGCGCATAGGGCATGAAGTGGAGCCGCTGCCTTATGGTCTGGATGGCGAACTCTTGCTCGGTGCCGTCCTCTTTGGGCACCAGGTCCCACTTGTTGGCTACGGCAATCATTCCCTTGTAGCTATCCCAGGCATTGCCGGACAGGTGGGCGTCCTGGGCAGTGGCAAGCTCGCTGGCGTCCATCACCATCAAAGCGATGTCACACCTCTGTATAGCCCTCTCGGTGCGGAGGACGCTGTAATACTCGATGCCCTTTTCCACCCTGCCGGGACGCCGGATTCCCGCAGTGTCTATCAGCACCACAGGCCGGTCTCCATAGGTAAACCGGGTGTCCAGGGCATCCCTGGTAGTCCCGGGGATTTCGCTGACAATTGACCGCTCCTGGCCCAGGATGGAATTCATAAGCATTGACTTGCCTACGTTGGTCCTGCCAACGATAGCCAGCTTCAGCACCCCTTCCTCGGTCTCCTCGGTGTCAAGAGGAGGGAGGAGGGGTATAACCCTGTCCATGAGGTCGTAGATTCCCAGGTTGTGGTATGCGCTTATGGCCACAGGCTCATCCATGCCAAGCTCATAAAACTCGGCTGCGGAGATCTCCCGCTTTTCGTTGTCCACCTTGTTTACCACCGCCACCATCGGCCTCTTGGAACGCCGGAGCCAGTCGGCCACCTCCTCATCCATCGGCGTCAGGCCGTCTGCCACGTCCAGCAGGAAGATTATCAGGTCCGCCTCAGAGACCGCAACCTCCACCTGGGCCTTCACCTTTTCCCGGATGGGGTCCTGGGGCCGGGGTTCCAGCCCGCCGGTATCTACCAGGGTGAACCGGTAGTCATCCCAGAAAACATCACGCAGAAGCCGGTCGCGGGTGGTGCCGGGAATATCGCTGACGATAGCATCCCTGCTCTCCGTGAGCCGGTTGAAAAGGGTGGACTTGCCCACGTTGGGCCGCCCAACAATAGCTACCAGGGGGGTGGCCATACTTTATGTTAACTCCCATTCATCAGGTGTTCAAGAAGGGCCTTCTGGGCATGGAGCCGGTTTTCTGCCTGGTCGTAGGCTGCCGACTGAGGGTGCTCCAGCATCCCCGGCGGCACTTCCTCGCCATAGTGGGCAGGCATGGGGTGCATCAGTATGGCGTCCTTCTTGGCATAAGACAGAAGGGCCTCATCCACAGTGTAGCCTGCAAAGTCTCTGAGACGCACTTCCGACTCGGCCTCCTGGCCCATACTCGTCCAGACATCGGTATAGACAACGTCGGCATCTGCTACGGCCTCCTGGGGGCTTACCAGGGAGGTCAACTCGGAATTCCACGCCGACGCCCTCCGGCGCGCCTGCTCAAGGGTCTCCTCATCCAGCCTGTAACCAGGAGGCGACGCGATGGCGAACCCGGCGCCCACCGAGGCCGCGCCCAGGCCCAGGCTGCGGGCCACGTTGTTCCCGTCGCCCACGTAAACGATTTTAAGGCCCTCCAGGGCGCCCTTTTTCTCATATATGGTCTGGAGGTCGGCAAGAGTCTGGCATGGGTGCTCCCAGTCGGACAGGGCGTTTATGATGGGCACGGAGGCGTATTCCCCCAACTCTTCCAGGCCGGCGTGGGAAAACACCCTGGCAACAATACAGTCCACGTAACTGGACAGGACCCGGGCCACGTCGGAGATGGCCTCTCGCTTCCCCAGGCCAACCTCATCGGGGCCCATGTAGAAGGAGTAGCCCCCAAGCTGGTGTACTGCCACATGAAAGCTGGCCTTGGTCCGCAGGGACGGCTTCTCGAACAAGAGGGCAACGGTTTTCCCCTGAAGCACATTCCCCGGTGCCTCGGCAACCATCTGGTGCGCCCTTTGGACGACACCCCGTATTTCCTGGGAACTCAGGTCCAGAATTGAAAGTAAGTCTTTCCCTTGCATACTACCTCCCATAGGCCAGAATCATATCTCAAATTGCCTGTTGCTTCAAGGGGTACGGCAGCCCTCTACGCCCCAGCCCGGCCCTCCGGTCCCATCATTCCGACCCTCCCCACCGTCATTCCGGCCCTCTTCACCGTCATTCCGGCGTAGGCCGGAATCCAGGGGCGGTGTTGTGGGCGACTTCGTAGCGACTCCACAGGTTGCGGGACCCTGGATTCCCGCTTTCGCGGGAATGACGGTGCTGGCTGCTGGCTATTTTCATAGTAACGACGAATCGGGTCCAAAATGAGACCTCAAGTCTGAACAGTTACAGCAGCGTTCTACGCAGCAGGCGGCCCCGGAAGCCCTGGATTTATAGCCTGCATGGGAATAGAATGGGTGGGCAAAATCCATATCTCGCCTGGGCATACTTGGGCAAGAGAACGCTGTTACTGATGCGCGGGCAGCGAACTAAACCCTGGCACTTCTCCATCGTCACTCCCGCAAAAGCGGGAGTCCAAGGTGCTCAGGGGTGGATTCCCGCTTTCGCGGGAATGACGGGGAGCTATTTTCAAGGGAGGCGAACATGGTCAACGAGAAGATACTGCCGGGACTGAAGGGGCAGAAGGAGACCATAGTGTGTGAGCATAATGCAGCCGGACACGTGGGCAAGTTCAGCACCCCGGCTATGATCGGGCTTATGGAGCAGGCGTCCATGCAGGCCGTCCAACACTTGCTGGACCCCAACCAGACCACCGTAGGCTACGAGGTAAACATACGCCACATGGCGCCGGCAGACATGGGCGCAAGGATTGTTGCCCGCGCCGAGCTTACGGAGATACAGAGAAACCGGCTCAGCTTCACTGTGGAGGCCTACGACGGGGACAAGAAGATAGGTGAGGGCACCCACCGCCGCGCCGTCATAAACACAGACCCGGCCAGATGATCGGGCAGGCGATGAAGGGCTGTCTGTATTAAAAAGGAAAGGGAATTATATACCGGACTAAACCAGGAGGGGAGAGAATGCGTCAACAGACCAGTTTCGCTTTTGACGACCCCGACTCCCGCACCCGCAGCCCGAGCCTGGAGGTGGTGTATGCCAGGGCCGACCGGGTGGAGCCTTTCGACATGACTCTCTTTGACGGCTTCTCATCTCTGCGAGCCCTGACCTATACCTCCAGCGTCCCTATGATTCTGGGCTTGCTGCGGGACTTCGACTACGAAGACTTTGAGTGTATCTTCGGCCACAACGGGGTACTGTCCCGGGACGCTGCGGAAATCCTGGCCTTTCAGAAGGTGGTGGATGGGAGCCTGAGCAGCGGGTTCGTAGCTATCAAGGGCCTGTCCGAGGAGCGGCGGCGGGTCATCTACGACCGGGCAGCAGCCAACACCGCCCGGTTTTACGTAGTCAAGGACGCCATCGCCCACGCCAAGATTTACCTGCTGGAAGGGGCCGGACGGCGGCGGGTAATCGTCGGCTCGGCCAATCTCTCTGAGACGGCTTTCTCCGGTCGCCAAGCGGAAACCCTCATCGTCTTTGACGACGACGAAACGGCCTGGGACCACTACAACAATCAATACTGTTCCGTCCGCGAAATCGCCAGCAGCCACCTGCCCCTCCGGGAAAAGCCAATTCCGGCGGAACTGATACCCATCGAGGAAACCCCGACCCTCCGGGAAGCCGAAGCCAACCCCAAGGGGATAACGGTGTACGTGCCGGCTCCCAAAGAAGAAGAGGCCGACTACACTCTCCCCCGCATACTGACCCAGGTGGAAAGGATTAAACCGGTCTATACCAAAGCCCTGGCCGACCAGAAACCCAACCGGGACGGCAACCTGCACCTGGACTCCCGCATCGTCAAGCAGATGACTAAAATTGTAACCGCCCGCCAGGACCAGGAAGATACCGGCCCTCAAACTTACTTATCCTACTCCGACAGGCAGTTCAACCTGTCGGGCAAGGAACTGAGCCTGAAGACCGACCCGGCGGAGGTGCGCGGCGACGTGGAGGCTCTGCTGGAGTTCTTCACCAACTACGAGAACGGGTTCGTCGGCGATGTTCCCCGCCTGCAACGGGACTACTTTACTTTTATGTGCTGGTTCTACTTTTCCCCGCTGCTGTGCGGCCTGCGGAACAAGGCGATTCGCCAGGGCATTTACAGCTTCGACCAACCCATGTTTGCCGTGCTGTACGGCCAGAGCAACTGCGGGAAAAGCAGCCTGATTGAAACCCTGATGACATCCATGTTCGGCTACCCCCGCATTGTGGAAACCCAGCATTTCACCCGCAGCAACCTGCGGGGCCTGCAACAAGCCTACCGGCGCTTCCCGGTGGTGTTTGACGATGTTACCCGGGACCGCTTTAACCGGCACGCGCCGGAAATCATCAAGGACGAGTCCATTCCCTACGCGGAATATCCCTGCTTCGCCCTGTCCATGAACGCCGAGGCCCGCAATTTCCCGGCGGAAATTGTAAAACGCTGCCTGATGATATACACCCGCACTTCCCTGCCCGGCGACAACCCGGCCTCCCGCCGCAGTCTCCAGCGCTCGGTGGCGAATATCCGGGATAGGCTGACCACCGGACTGTACCGGGAGTACCTGCGGCAGGTCATGGAGGAAATGGATGCCCTGACACCGGCAGACTACGACGGCCTGGATGTTCTGGGACTGTCCTCAGCCACGCTATGCCGTTTATTCCGGCAAAACCTGCCCAACGGGGCGAAACTGCCCGCCTGGTGCGAACCCATGAGCCTGGAACAGTACCAGAGCCGGGCCTTCGAGCGGCCCAAGCTGGTGCTGGAAAATCTGCTCCACCGGGACAAATATACCGGGGAGCGGCGCCCCCCGTTGGGCAGTTGGACCATCTCCGGCGAATCGGTGGTGATTGCCATTGACCCAATGAATTCCCAGCGTACTAAAGCGGACATTCCCGACTGGATTCTGGACGACACCGCCAGCGTATCCGACCAGATTGTGCTGAAACGCGACGTGCTGGAACAATTCCTGGCCCACCGCGTCCACCCCCCGCGCCGGTGGTGGAGATTAGGGGGTAGTGGCTAACGTGCTGCTCAATACCCCCTAATTCCCAGTGAAAGGCCGGCCCCGGCGAGCGGCAAGGGCCTGCCTACCCCGCCTGTGCCATGCCCTCTGACGCTTCCTGGTCCTGGTTGAGGTGTTGTACCAGGTTGTCCAGGGCAGCATCATATACTTGGGGGTCTTCCAGGCCCCGGAAGTCGAATAGCTGGTACTGGCCCAGTTGCAGGTTGCGGACGTTCCTGTTGCGGCGGTCATAGGGCGCATCAGAGATGGCAAGGAGGAAGAGCACCCGCCGGCCCGTTGCCTCCTGCTTCTGCACACCCCGGGTGATCTCCTCCCTCAGTAGCTCCACGTCCAGGGATTCCCCGGAGCACACCACTATCAGCTTGTCGTAGTAGCGAATGCCCCTGTCCACGTCGTCATTGATCCAGATGCCCAGATCGTCCAGGGATGACTCCTCGGGAATCCAGTAGCCTCCCCTGACGTCGGCGGGGAAGTGCCAGCAGCGTACCCCCTTGGCCTGAAGGTCTGCGTAGAGCTTGGTGGCGAAGCTCTCGTCTTTGGTGCCGAAGGAGATGTAGCAAGTGTAATACTGCATGGAGGATGCCGCTACGGTACGCTGGAAGTCCAATAGCTCCTCGGGAGCGCCCACGCCCCTGAGAAAAGCCTCGGGCACCCGGCCCGCCGAGCGGGAGATGGTGTCAAGGCCCACTGCGCTGGGCCCCGCGTGGCTTGCCCTCTCGAGGTCAACGGCCTTGCTCAGGTCGCAGTCCCCGAAAACCGTGCGGAACAGGACCGCCGCCCGAAACACGGCCCCCTCCAGCGCCGTCCTGTAAAAGGCCACCTTTCCCAGGTTGGCCCCCCTCAGATTAACACCGCTAAGGTTTGCGGAATTCATGTTGGCGCCATTCAGGTCCGCCTTGCCCAGGTTTGCCTCGTTGAGGTTGGCGTCGCTGAAGTTGGCACCCACCAGGATGGTCCCCTCAAGGTTGGCCCCGCTGAGGTTGGCGTTAATCAGGGTAGCCCCCGTGAGGTCTGCCCCCGTGAGGTCTGCGCCGCTCATCTCCGCCCTCCTCAAAATGGCGTTGGTGAGATCGGCCTCCCGTAGATTGGCGCCGTTGAACTGCCCCATCATAGGGACGGCATCCCGCATGATCGCCTTGTGAAGGTCCGCCTGGTTGAAGCGTGCGCCCACCAGGTCCGCGCCGGTGAGGTCTGCCTCGCTGAGGTCTGCCCTATTGAGGTTATGGGCGGTGAGGCTGGCCCCGCTGAAGTCCAACTGCTCTCCCGGATGCTGCTCCCGCCACCGCGCGATCATCAAGGTCCCTTGTCTTGCAAGCGCCATATGCTGACTATTAGCCATAGCTACCGCTCCAGTTAGTTTTGATTAGGTTCTGTTGACAATCTATATCGGCTGGACCTTCTCACCGTCACTCCGGCGAAAAGCCGGAGTCCAGGCTCCTTGGGAAACCAACATGACGCCCGTTCTGGATTCCCGCTTTCGCTGGAATGACGGGAAATGCCAACACAACTTAGTTAGATTGCCCAGGATGATATATACAAGGAGATTTTAACATAGGTGGGTTTCCGTCGGTAGGGCCTTGGGACAAAATCCAGGTATAGAGGGTGGCCCAGGGCCGCGCCGGCGGTGTATACTCGAGTGGGCTGAGCGCCCAGGAGGACGAAGACCCGGCCCGGTTTGGGCTATAGACATTGGGTCTGGAGTAGCGGCGCCCCCAAAGGAGACATCATGCCCAACCCGAGGTCGGATTACTCGAACATCTTCGAGCGCCCCCGACTGGAGCTGCCCAACAACGCCCGGATCGCCGTGTGGGTAATTATCAACGTGGAAGAATGGGACATCAACGAGCCGATGGCCCGCACAATTCTCCCCCCACCCCAGGGCCGCAGCGTGACGCCGGACATCCCCAACTACGCCTGGTACGACTATGGTATGCGGGTGGGCTTCTGGCGGCTCAAGCGAGTGCTGGACCGCCACGGGATACCGGCGACGGTCAGCCTCAACGCCGCCGTGTGCCACACCTACCCGCACCTGGTCGAAGAGTGTGTCAAGTCGGGTTGGGAACTGTTGGGGCACGGGTTCCAGCAGCGGGCGCTCAACACAGAAGCGGACCAGCGAGAGGTTATCCGCCGGTCAATCAGCACGATTCAGGAGTTCTCCGGCTCGGCTCCTCGTGGTTGGATGGGTCCCGGGTTGGCTGAGACTCTGGAGACCCCCGACATCCTGGCGGAGGAGGGCATCGAGTACCTTTGCGACTGGTGCAATGACGACCAGCCCTACCCCATGAAGGTAAAGAGCGGGCATCTCACATCCATCCCCTATACCCTGGAGCTAAACGACATCCCAATATATGCCGTCCAACATCACCGGTCGCCGGAGATATTCGAGCGCGCCCGCGACCAGTTCGACACCCTCTACCGGGAAGGGGCTGAGAGCGCCCGGTTTATGGCTATTTCAACCCATCCCTACATTACAGGCGTCCCCCACCGTATCAAGTATTTCGATATGATCTTCGACTATATCCGCCAGTTCGACGGCGTGATGTTTATGACGGGCAGCGAGATTCTGGACTGGCACAGGTCGGTGACATAAGCCCCTTACGCCTGCCAGAGAGAACGTCAGGATAATGGTGCCGGGGCAAGCGGACTTGGATTGCATAGCTTCTCGTGACTATTCTGAAAATCCAACCTCCTCCCCCCGTTGCACGCTTGATGCAAATTAGCCCTTTATCCATCATTCTTAGCTTGGCTCAGTTGAGATTTCGGGTTTATGTCATTCCGAACGTAGCGAAGCGGAGTGAGGAATCTAAAGCCGCAGCTCTACTTGAAGGCATAGACTTTAGATTCCTCGTCGCTCCGCTCCTCGGAATGACAATGTGCATCATGCGTGTTGCGGGGGAGGATTGAGGTGGAGGGCATCACCCCTGTAGTGGGTGGAATCGTCACCCGCAGTGGGCAGTAGGCGATGGTATCACCCCCATCCTAACCTTCCCCCGTCGAAGGGGGAAGGGACTACTTACATGCCCACCCCCGTCCCCTGGATTCCGGCCTGCGCCGGAATGACGAAGTGGGAGACCCCTAGATTCCCGCCTGCGCCAGAATGACGGTTATGCAAAGGTTTCCGAAAACGGGAATCCAGAAGTCTCAGATATGGAGTCTTCTCGGGGCTCAGGTGGCCTACAGACCTGGGAGCCTGGGACCCCTGGGCAGGATGGGCTCCCTCGCCAGGAACTTGTACCCTGCCATGAACAGGATGCCTGTGACAAATCCCCCCACGTGGGCCATGTAGGCTATCCTTCCGCCCACCAGTGAAGGACTGAGGTTCCCGAACACAAGGGGTAGAAGGAAGAAGACGATTACCAGGGGGATGGTGTTCCTGTAGGGGAAGGCCAGCAGGTAGGCCCCCACCACGCCGAAGATGGCGCCGCTGGCCCCAATAAGCACCGAAACGGAGTCCGGGTCCATCGCCACCTGGGCCCAGGCGGCGGCCACGCCCGCCCCCAGGTAGAAAAGCAGGTAAAGGACATGGCCCAGCTTGTCCTCCAGCCTGTCCCCAAACCCCCACAGGAAGAGCATGTTGGTCAGGATATGCAGGATGCTGCCGTGGATGAACATGGAACTGAACACGGTCCCCCACGTGGGTATGGGGGAATCTATATTAGCTCCGAAGGGGCCGAGGGTAAACTCCACGCCACGGGTCAACTCCGCCGGGATCAGTCCGAACTTCCAGATGAAAATGTCCTCGTTAATGCCTCCCAGGGAAAGCTGGTAGATAAACACCAAGACATTGACGGCAATGAGGGCGTAGTTGACAATGGGCTGCCGTCTTCTCTGGTAGTAGCCGAAAATGGGGGTCACGACTAACCTGTTTGTTCCATCAGCCTGGCGCGACGGCGGGCGTATTCCTGGGATAGAAGGCCCATAGCCAGAGAGTCATACCATTGCCCACCCTTGGGATGGGTGCCCCTGAGCCTGCCCTCCATCACGAACCCGGCCCGCTCGCACATGTGGATGGCCGGCCGATTATACTCGGGTATATCCACCCACGCGCGATGGAGGCCGTAGGTGTCGAAGGCGATGTCCAGGAGATGGACCAAGGCGGCTGTGCCATATCCCTGATACCACAGGTCCTTACGGCCAATCAGGATGAAAATCTGGGCCTCAAGAAGGGTCGCTTCGATGACCATCTGCACCTCACCGATGTGCTGGCCATCTGCGGTAGATACGGCGAATATCTCCCGGTCCGGATTGGCGAAGACCCGCGCCCACTCTCCCAGATCGGCCTCCAACATCCGATTGGGAAGGTAGCCGATATGCAAAGGTTCTCCATGACTATCGGTCCCATACCACGAAGCGCTGACATCCTCGTCCCGTAGCCATTCGGCCATGCGCTCCACATCTTCCCTGCCAACCTTGGATAGCTTAACTGTTGGGAGCATATCATCCTCCCTGTAGCTGGATTCAGGTCACAACGGAGGCCCCGGAGAGGGCAATAAAGTACGGAGGACCGTACGAGGTGATTATCCGAAGTCATTATCCAGGGTCGTTCAATGCAGTCCCATTCAACGTAACTCCATTGTACCAATGGAGGGGCAAAAACTCAACCGGACTGGGCTTAGCAAGCCCGTCGGCTCCAATTATAACCATGTGGGGTAATCCTCATAAAATCCTCAGGAAAGGTCGTTGCGAAAGGCTAGAAAAACGCATTCACGTGTAAAGTAAATGTTACACCAATAGGGTAATCTATAGTGTAGAATTGAAGGCAAATTGGCCCTTGACTTTGGAGATGAGGTATTATGCAAGGGCGGTTGATGGGCCACTGCTCAGGATAGACATAGATGACCCGGGGAAACCAACAAACAAGGGGAGGAAAAATGAAGCAAGCAGCATTCGCCTTCGCCATTGCAATACTGGCTGTCTTGATTGCCGCCGCATGCGGCGGTCCCGGAGAAACTGGGCCTGGGCCGTCGGACGGGGAGCCTCGGACGGAGGCCGGCCCAGGTAGCACCACCGCTCCCGGGACCACCCCTGGGCAGACTCCCCAGCAGGTAATACCCGGAACAACGGCTACCCCGCCGGCTGGGGATGCTGACACACCTGGGCAGACCCCCACTCCCTTGCCCGAGTTTCCCGCCGAAGCGGTGGACGGGGACTATGACTACGACGACGACGGGCTGCTTGAGGTCCGCACCCTGGCGCAACTGCACGCCATGCGGCTTGACCCGGAGGGGACCGGCTTTGTGCAAGAAGGCCGCGACGATTATTTCGCGGCGTTTCCCGGCACCGCAGGCTCTTCAGGCTGCCCTGACCAGAGTTGCACAGGTTACGAACTGGCCGCCCACCTGGACTTCGACACCAACGGCAACGGCGAGGCCGACGCCGGCGACGACTACTGGAACGACGGGGCCGGCTGGGAGCCGTTGTCTAACGCTGAAGGCGTTACCTTCGATGGCAACGGCTATACCATCTCCAACCTGTTCATCAGACGAGTGGACGTTGTCGGGCTGTTCTCGAGTAACTATGGCACTCTTCAAAACATCATATTGGCCGGAGCTGACGTGACAGGTGGATCCGACGGAACCGGTGGGTTGGTCGGGGTCAACATCGGA
The DNA here is from genome assembly GCA_965219725.1 of Dehalococcoidia bacterium. Taxonomy (GTDB): domain Bacteria; phylum Chloroflexota; class Dehalococcoidia; order Lucifugimonadales; family JAGWBF01; genus CBDCOF01. The sequence continues at coordinate 776,310 of CBDCOF010000002.1, forward strand.
ACAATCAGCAACTCCTCGGTCAGCGGCGACGTGTCTGGCATCCAGAGTGTTGGCGGTTTGGTGGGGGTTAACCGTGACGAGGTCTTCGGCATCAGCATCAGCAACAGCGCCTCGGCCGGCACAGTATCCGGTAAGGATGATGTCGGTGGCTTGGTAGGGATTAACCTCCACACTGTCTAGGGCAGCACATCTAGCAGCACAGTGTCTGGCGACGACAATGTTGGAGGCGTGGTAGGGAGAAATGGTTCCGGCCTAAACCCATCTGGGTGGAAGACCCTCAGCAACCTGGCCATTATCGAATGCACGGCCAGCGGCGACGTGAACGGCAAGGTAAATGTGGGTGGCCTGGTGGGAGCTAACGGCCGGGAAGGCCACATCAGAGACAGCAAAGCCAGCGGCGATGTGTCCGGCTACCAGTATGTCGGTGGTCTGGCCGGGAGCAACGATACCGGAGGCGATTCGAATGACATTGGGACCATCAGGGGAGGAATAGCCATCGGAGAGGTGTCGGGCAGTATATATGTAGGCGGCCTGGTTGGTCTCAACAACTACACGAAGTACTATAATTCACCAGGCAGCGGGGCGGTCATCAGAGACAGCACGGCCAGCGGAAATGTGTCCGGCAGGAAACTTGTTGGCGGGTTGGTAGGAGAAAACAAAGGAGACATCGGCGGCAGCGAGGCCAGGGGCGCGGTTTCCGGCGGCGTTTTTGTTGGAGGGTTGGTAGGACTAAACAGCAGGGGCGACATCGGCGAAAGCAAAGCCATAGGCGACGTGAACGGCGTGTATGATGTCGGCGGCCTGGTCGGGCATGGTAGTGGTAACGCCCCGGCCAGTATCAGAGACAGCCTCGCCGAGGGTGACGTAACCGGCGGAGATAATGTCGGCGGCCTGGTTGGATACAACGGCACCGAGTCCTCCATTACGGGCAGTAACGCCAGCGGCGATGTGTCCGGCGTCGCATATCGCGGGGAGTTGGTGGGCGTGAATGACGGCGGGACCATTGACAATAGCGAAGGCGCCGGAACGGTAACCCTCAACGAAGACCCTCCTTTTGAGGATATAGATGCGCTGGCCTCCATTACGGAATCGACAGCGACAGCAGTGTTAACAGGTCTATGGGATTTCCATGTACTTATAAACGACCGGGGACGAATCACCAAATTCTCCTACGGAAATTTACGGGGTGAGATACCGCCGGAGTTGGGCAACCTATCCAGTCTGGAAGCGCTGTACCTCACTGGCAACCAGCTGACCGGGGAGATACCGCCGGAGTTGGGCAACCTATCCAGTCTGGAAGTGCTGGACCTCAATGGCAACCAGCTGACCGGGGAGATACCGCCGGAGTTGGGCAACCTATCCAGTCTGGAAACGCTGTACCTCAGGGGCAACCAGCTGACCGGGGAGATACCGCCGGAGTTGGGCAACCTATCCAGTCTGGAAGCGCTGGACCTCAATGGCAACCAGCTGACCGGGGAGATACCGCCGGAGTTGGGCAACCTATCCAGTCTGGAAGCGCTGGACCTCAATGGCAACCAGCTGACCGGGGAGATACCGCCGGAGTTGGGCAACCTATCCAGTCTGGAAACGCTGTACCTCAGGGGCAACGACTTGAGTGGTGAAATACCCCCCGAGTTGGGCAACCTGGTCAACCTGACATACCTGGACCTCAACGGCAACAGCTTCAGTGGGTGCCTACCGGGACCTTTATACGACCGTTTTGGCTCACTCGCCCGTCTGAGCCCTTGCCAGGACATGGCCCCCAATAACTGATGCAGACACGCATGGGACCGGGTATGAATGATATGTCGCACCCTTCAGGGTGCGGCATTCTTTCATTCACCACGCCCTGAAGCGCGCGGCCTCCCCACCGTCATTCCGGCACCCCACCGTCATTCCGGCGTAGGCCGGAATCCAGGGGCGGGGTGTGGCTTCGCAACGACTGCCTACGTCGCGGAGGCATGGATTCCCGCTTTCGCGGGAATGACGGCGTTGAGGACTGCCTATTTTCATAATAATGGGTGCCTGGCCACCGCACCTTTCAGGGTGCGGCATGGAGACTTTCCGTGTCCTAGCAGGTCACATAAGGGGATGAAAATGGCGGCGGCTTTCCTACCGTCACTCCCGCGAAAGCGGGAGTCCACCCCCCCACCCCTGGATTCCGGCCTGCGCCGGAATGACGGTGGGTGGGAAGGCTCCTTGAAAAAGGCCCTGCTATGTGCTAACCTGCGATAGTGTTCAGACAGCAAGGTTTAGGAAGATAGTCAACTGCACCAGAATCATGGGGTGAGGTGAGGAATGAGCAACATCCGCTTTTCTCCCAGACCCAACAGGGCCCACGAGATAAACTGGCAGGAGTGGGGGGAGGCTGCCTTTGAGCAGGCCCAGGAACAGGACAAGCCCATCCTGCTTTCCATATCGGCGGTGTGGTGCCACTGGTGCCACGTCATGGATGAGACCTCCTATTCGGACCCGGAGGTTATCCGGCTTATCAACCAACGCTTCATGCCCATAAGGGTGGACAACGACCAGAGGCCGGACATAAACTCCCGCTACAACATGGGCGGCTGGCCTACCACCGCCTTCCTCACCCCCTACGGCGACGTGATAGCCGGGGCGACCTATCTGCCTCCCCAGCAGCTTGGCCCGGCCTTGGAGCAGGTGTCCGACACCTACAAGCAGCAGAGGGAGACCCTCCTCCGGCGGGGCGAGGAACTCAGGGCCAAAAGGCAGGAGAAGGCCGACTTAGCATCATCCCCCCAGGCTTCGGACCAGGATATTGAAGAGTCCATTGTGGACAAGGTGTTGCAGATTGTCGTTGACGCCTACGATGAGGAGTACGGCGGCTTCGGGAGCCAGCCCAAGTTCCCCATGTCCTCGGCGGTGGAGCTTCTCCTCCATACGTACCAATACACCGGCAGTCACCAGTACCGCCTGATGGCCGAGAAGACCCTGGACAGCATGATGACGGGAGGGATGTACGACCACCAGGAAGAGGGCTTCTTCCGCTACTCCACCACCAGGGACTGGTCAATCCCCCACTTCGAGAAGATGCTGGAGGACAACGTGGGCCTCCTCAGGCTCTACCTGCTGGGCCACCTGGTCACAGGCAGGGAGGAGTACGCAGGCGTAGCATCCCGGATAGTGGAGTACCTGGACAGCTACCTGTACGATGGCGCAGCGGGGGCCTTCTACGGCAGCCAGGACGCCGACGAGGAGTATTACGCCCTCTCTCTGGAACAGCGCCGGGAGCAGAGTGCGCCGGAGGTTGACCGGGTATTCTACTCCCACATGAACGCTGCGCTGGCTTCGGCCTACCTGTGGGCTTCCTGGGACCTCAACAGGCCGGACTTGCGGGATACAGGCATGAAAACCCTGGAGTACCTTCTGGAAAAGAGCGCGGAGGGGCACCTGCGCCACAGCTACTCGGTTGACGGCGAGGCCGGCATCCCCGCTCTGCTGATAGACTACGCCAACCTGGTCATAGCCCTGGTGGACGCTTACGACCTGACATCCTCACCCCGTTACCTGGACAAAGCCCAGAGCTTCGCCGGGGAGATGATGGATATATTTGGAGACTCCCCCTTGGGAGACTCGAAATGTGCGGGCTTTTTCGACGTTCCCGCAGACCCGCACGCACAGGGCATATTGAGCGTCCGGGACAAGCCCATGTCCGACAATGTGCCCGCCATCGAGGCCATGATAAAGATTTTCAACCTCACCTTCAAAGACGGGTATAGGGATGCAGCCCAAAAGGCCCTGAGGACCTTTGTGTCCGTGTACCAGGACTACAACGAGGCCGCAGCCGGCTATGCCCTGGCGGTCCACAGGCTGCTGAACCAGCCCGTAGAGGTCAGCGTGGTGGGCGAAGCGGGCAGCCCCAGCGCCAAGGCCATACTCACGGCGGCGGCCACCATTCCATATCCCCATACGGCCATCAAGTTCATAGACAGCAGCGACGAAGACCGGCTTGCCGCAACGGGCTACTGGGCCGGCCAGGAGGCCCAGGCATACGTGTGCCTGGAGACCGTCTGCCTGCCGCCGGTCAGCGACCCCTACGCCCTTCATAGCACAGTAACCGAGTTCCTGGAGTCTCGCACCCAGGGCATGGGCGGCGGCATCTTTCAGAATATACTAGACTTGGGCCAACGATAGGCAGAATATACTGGACGTGGGACAGCGATAGGGCTTGGGCGCTCAAAGGCGCAGGCCCCAGCTGGCCCGATCAATCATCGGAGGACTTGCGTGCTCAAGAGCACAGGATGTGGAGAGCTTCGGGAGAAGAACGTAGGCGAGCGGGTAACTCTGGCGGGTTGGGTAAACCGCCGCAGGGACCACGGCGGAATTATCTTTATAGACTTGAGGGACAGGTCGGGGCTGGTCCAGGTGGTCTTTAACCCGGAGCTATCCCCCGACACCTACGGCACAGCCGACCAGGTAAGGCCGGAGTGGGTGGTGAAGGTGTCTGGGGAAGTCACCCGGAGGCCGGCGGAGTCGGAGAACCCCAATCTCCCCACAGGCCGGGTGGAGGTAATAGCCCAGGAGGCCGAGATACTGAATCCGGCATCCACGCCACCCTTCTACATCAGCGAGGACTCGGAGGTAGAAGAGAGCCTCCGGCTGAGATACCGATACCTGGACCTGCGCAGGCCCCGGATGCAGGAGAACCTGATACTACGGCACCGGGTTGTGAAGTTCATGCGGGACTTTCTGGATGAGCGGGGGTTCCTGGAAATAGAAACGCCCATGCTCATCAAGAGCACGCCCGAGGGGGCCAGGGACTTCCTGGTGCCCAGCCGCCTGCAAGCCGGCAGCTTCTACGCCCTCCCTCAATCTCCACAGCAGTTGAAACAGCTGCTGATGGTGTCGGGTCTGGAGCGTTATTTCCAGATAGCCCGGTGCTTCCGGGATGAGGACATGCGGGCAGACCGCCAGCCTGAGTTCACCCAGTTGGACTTGGAGATGAGCTTCGTGGATGAGGACGATATTCTGGGGCTCACTGAAGAGCTTTACACCTCAATGATAGAGGCCATTACCCCCGGCAAGAAGCTCAGCAAACCCTTCCCCCGCCTCACCTACGACGAGGCCATGTCCAAGTACGCCACCGACAAGCCCGACCTCCGCTTCGGGATGGAGATGGCCGACGTGACGGACCTGGCCCTACAGACGGACTTCAGGGTCTTTCACACAGTGGCAGGCCAGGGAGGCATCATCAAGGGGTTTGCAGCCCAGGGTGAGCTTCTGTCAGACCAGTCGGTGCGCAGGATCACGGGCGAACTGGAGCAGTTTGCCCGCCAGCGGGGCGCGAAGGGGATGAGCTACATCCGCATCAGCCCGGAACGTCCCCTCGACCAACTCACTGAGGAAGACCTGCAATTCTCCCAGGGCTTGCGAATGACCCCCTCTGTCGCCGGGGAGATGGCCGGCCGCATGAATGCGGCTCCGGGGGACCTCATCCTGCTGCTGGCAGGGCCTCCCAGGGAGATAAACCCTCCCCTGAGCGCCCTGAGAAACGCGGTAGGCGGCAGGCTTGGGCTTACCGACCCGGACACCCTGGCCCTGGCCTTCGTGGTGGACTTCCCATTGTTCGAGTGGAGCCAGGAGATGGGGCGATGGGACTCCTCTCATCACCCCTTCACCGCCGCCAAAGATTACGACCTGCCCCTGCTGGACAAGCCCGAGGAACTGGGAAACATCAAGTCAAAGGCCTATGACCTGGTATGCAACGGATGGGAACTGGGCAGCGGAAGCATAAGGATGCACCGCCGGGACATCCAGAACAGGATTTTCAACATCTTGGGCTACGGCGACCAGGAGGTGGAGGAGCGCTTCGGCCATTTGCTGGAAGCCTTCGAGTACGGGGCGCCGCCTCATGGGGGAATAGCGCCGGGGATTGACAGGCTCATCGCCATCCTGACGGGAGCCTCGAACATCCGGGACGTTATCGCATTCCCCAAGACCCAAAGCGGCTCAGACCTCCTCTTCGGAGCGCCCTCCCCCGTCAAAGAAGAGCAGCTCCGGGACCTGCACCTGAAGCTCCTGGATGAGCGGGCATAGACCGGGAGCCTCTTCAAAGTCCCACTATTGTAAAACTTTTCACAATATAGGGGTTGTGGTATAATCCGATTGTCCGATTCCTCTGAGAGAGATGTCAATTGAAAATCACCAAAGAAGACACTGCCAACCTTGAGGTCACTCTAAACGTCGAGCTTGAAACAGCCGATATGGAGCCCTTTATTGACCGGTCATACAGAAGTATCGCAAACAGGATACAGGTGCCGGGATTTCGCCGCGGCAAGGCCCCCAGGTACATGGTGGAGAACTACGTGGGCCGGGAGGCCCTGGTGCGGGAGAACATAGACGCCATGTTGCAGGAGTCTCTGGGCAAGGTTATAGACGAAGAGGAGTTGGAAGCCTTCGGAGACCCCGACGTTGACCTGATTGGCATAGACCCCGTTTCGTTCAAGGCCGTTGTACCCCTGGAACCCAGGGTGGAACTGGGGGACTTCCGCAGCCTTCGTCTGGAGCCCGATCCCATTGAAATCACCGACGAGAATGTGGAGGAGGTCCTGGAGAGCCTGCAATATGAACAGGCCCCCTGGCAGCCGTCGGAGAGTCCGATAAAGTTCGGAGACCTTGTTACCCTGGACATGGACGGCTGGATAGACGGCGAAAGAGCGGCTGACGAACAAGGGGTTGACTTTATCCCGGCCCAAGACAATCCTCTGCCGCTGCCCGGTTTCTCCATACACCTGGAGGGTATGAACAAGGACAATACCAAAGACTTTACTCTCCCCGTCCCGGAAGACTTCCACGACACCACTATCGCCGGTAAAGAGTGCCGCTTCACCGTGAATATCCGGGAGGTGAAAGAGAAGGCCCTGCCAGAGATAGACGACGAGTTCGCCAAGGGTATCGGAGATGGGTTCGAGAGCCTGGAAGCCCTGAGGGTTAACATCATGGAGAACCTGACCACCCAGGCTGAAAGGGCGACCCAGTCCGCCCTCCGGGAGAGGAGCCTGGAAGAGGTGATAAAAGGCGCATCAATAGAGATAGCCGACCTCACCGCCAACCGGGAGGTGGACCATCTCCTGGAAGAACAGGCCCAGGCCATCCAGTCGGGCCGGGTGGATATGGAGACCTACATCCAGACTGCCGGCAAGTCCCTTGAAGAACTGCAACAGGAGTTGCGCCCCACCGCCGAGGAGAGGCTGGCCCGGTTCCTGGTGCTCAGGAAACTAGCGCGAGAGGAAGGGCTGGAGGTCTCCGACGAAGAGGTGGACCAGGAGATAGACAACATGGTATCCATGGGTGGAGACTCCGGCGGGGAGGCCCTGAGGCGAGCGTTCTCCTCAGGGGCGGCCAGGGGTTCCATCAGCAGTACCCTACTGAACCGAAAAGTGCTCGATCGCCTCGCTGAGATAGTCCAGGCAGACGCCGGAGAACAGGAGACTCCCACGGACACTTTGGAGGAAACTATGGAGGCGGAGGTCTCCGCCGACGACGAGTCCGCCGGAATATCAGAACAAGAGGCAGAAGAACAGGCAAGCCAAGAGGTAGAACAACCGGCGGACCAGCAGCCGGACCAGCAGAATGAGGCGGGCCGGCCCCAGTAGGAAGCCGGTCCCGGTAGGAAAAAGGAGGTAACTCCAATGGCAATTAGTCCCTACAACATCATACCAATGGTCATAGAGACCAGCCCCAGGGGGGAGCGGGCTTTTGACATATATTCCCTCTTGCTGAGGGAGCGGATCGTCATCCTGGGGACTCCTATAGTGGACCAGGTAGCTAATTCCATCGTAGCCCAGCTCCTCTATCTGGAGCGGGAAGACCCGGAAAGAGACATCAACCTGTATATCAACAGCCCCGGCGGGGTAATCAGCGCGGGTCTTGCGATTTACGACACCATGCAGCTAATCCGGCCCAACGTATCTACCATCTGCATGGGCATGGCAGCCAGCATGGCTACCGTCCTCTTGAGCGGCGGCCACGCAGGGAAGAGATATGCCCTTCCCAACTCGACTATCCACATGCACCAGCCGATGGGCGGCGCCCAGGGGCAGGCCTCGGATATAGAGATTGCCGCACGAGAGATCATCAGGATGCAGGACAAGATCAGGACGATACTCTCCACCCATACCAGCCAGACCTATGACAAGATAGCCAGAGACACGGATAGGGACTACTACCTAGCAGCAGAACAGGCCCTTGAGTATGGGATCATTGACGAGGTGCTGGCCGGGCAGGACGGCGCCACCCCTCCCCCGCCTACCGACGGAGGATAGAAACCCCGGCCCAGCCAGACCTTGAGGGAGACAGGCCGTGCCCAACAGCAAGGGTAATTCCGTGCTCTATCAATGCTCCTTCTGTAAGAATAGTGAGACCCCGTCGAACCGTCTCGTAGCCGGTCCCGGCAGGGTCTTTATATGTTACAAATGCGTCAGCGCCTGTATGCAGGTCATAGAGCAGAATTCCCCATCCGATGCTCCCAAACAGGTGAGTCCCACCCATCGGAAGCCCCCTGTACCCAAAGAGATAAATGAGGCCCTGGACAACTACGTGGTGGGCCAGGAACTAGCCAAGAAGACTCTAAGTGTTGCGGTGTATAACCACTACAAACGGGTCTGGAATGGGCGGCAGCAGTCCGACGTGGAGATACAGAAAGCCAACATCCTGCTGATGGGTCCCACCGGAAGCGGCAAGACCCTCCTGGCGGAGACTATGGCAAAAGTCCTGGATGTTCCCTTCGCCATCTCCGACGCCACCTCTCTTACCGAGTCGGGCTATGTGGGTGAGGATGTGGAGAACATCCTCCTCAGGCTCATCCAGGCGGCCAATTGGGACACAGGCAAGGCCGAACATGGGATTATCTACATAGACGAGATTGACAAGATAGCCCGGAAGGAAGGGGTCAACCGCTCCATAACCCGTGACGTATCTGGGGAGGGCGTACAGCAGGAGCTACTAAAGATAGTGGAGGGGTGCACCGCCAACGTACCCCCCCAGGGCGGCAGGAAGCACCCTCACCAGGAGTTCATCCAGATAAGGACCCACGACATTCTCTTTCTCTGCGGCGGGGCCTTCGAGGGCCTGGAGAACATCATTGAGAGGCGCATTACAAGGGGCAGCTCCCGCCTGGGTTTCAAGTCCCCGGCCAGTTTCCGAAATGACTCCGGCCCCTCGGAGACCAGCCGGGAAAACGGGGACAGGGCCGCCACAATATTTGAACAGATGATACCCAACGACCTTCTGGAATACGGCTTCATACCGGAACTGATAGGCCGGCTGCCGGTAGCGGCTCCCCTGGACTCCCTGGATGAGTCAGACCTCGTAAGGGTGCTCACTGAGCCCAAGAACGCCATCGTCAAGCAGTACCAGCAACTCTTCAGCATGGACAACGTGGAGTTGATATTCACTCCCGAAGCTCTGGAAGCGGCAGCGTCCGAGGCCATAAAGCACAAGACCGGAGCGCGGGGGCTGCGCAGCATCATAGAGGGGACCCTGCTGGACGTGATGTATGAGCTTCCTTCCCTCAAAGGAGCGGAGAGGTGCATCGTGGATGCGGACAGCATATCGGGCCAGGCTTCTCCCCTTCTTCTAACCGACTACGGCCAGGCCGTAAAGTTGCCAACCCGGCTTAAACGCTCCGCCTAGCCCGAGGCCAAAGCCGCCTCTATCTCCCCGTCCAGGCAGAGGCCCTGAATAGGACTGCCACCGGCCCCCACCACTCGCCCTCCAATGACCCGCACGTCGCCCTTTGCCAGGGCCTTCAGCGATGCCGCCAGCAGGTATGGCTCCCTCCTGTAACCTTCCTGCCTTATAAGCCGGAACAGGGGCAACTCCTCGCCATATTCGGACTTTAACCGGGAGATGGGCTTCCCTTCAACCTGCCTCCAGCCTTCATCGAACGGCCCCCCCACGATGGGGAAGGTGAAGTAGGCTATAACAGGGCCGTTGTCCAGTTCCTCTGTAGCCAGGTGGACCATAGCGCCCGTCCTGTCAGCCCCGGACTCTATCAACTCCCATATAACCTCCTGCCAGGTCCCTGCGGGGCCGGTGGGCAGGGCAGGATGGAGGTTCAGCATAGTATATCTCCTGCACATCTCAGACCCCACAATTAGCATGTAGCCCGCCAGTACGCACACGTCGGGGTTGGACTCCCCCAGCCGGGCCATCACTTCCCGGTCATACTCCGGGCGGTGGTCTGAGAATTTGCCCCCTTTTTTCCTGCGGAACCTCTGGGAGGAGAAGTTGACCAAGGGTATATTGTAGTCCCGCACTTGCTGAAAGAAGCGGTCGCTGCCCTCGGCTTCCCCCGGCTCCCGGTTGCTGAAGACGAACTGGATACGGGCGTCTATGTCTCCCAGGGAAATCCGCTCCTGGATAAACCTCAGAAGACCCAGGGAACCCTCGCCTCTGCCGGTAGAGAACCATCCTACAGTAAGCATACCTTCACCCAAACAGCCTATTCTTGGCCTTGGCGTAAATCGAGGTCAGGCGCAGGATGTGGTGGGCCTTTCGAGACACCAGGGTAGCCCGGGATAGAGCATCCTTGAAGCCTTCGGGAGTCCCGTCGAACTCCGGGACCTCCATATACGTGCGTCCCAATTCCAGGGGGGTATGGGAGTCGCTGACGGCGGCGGGTATGATGCGGCGCTCACTGGCAAAGGCTGCCGCCTTCTCGTTGTCGCGCCGGAACAGGTTGTGGCAGTTGTAAGACTCCATGATGTCCACGTAGGGAAGAATTTCCCTCAATGCTTCGTACTTGATGGCCGAGGGCCGCACCCGGTCGAAGGGATGAGGCACCATCACCAGCCCCCCCTGCTCCCTTATGGCCCTCACGGTGTCCAAGGGTGAAAGCCCCCTGGGAATCTCCTCATCCAGGAACAGGCCAATTATGTCCCCGCCGGTACTCTTCACTTCCTCCCCAACGATAACGGGGAATGGGGCAAGGCCTCGGACTTCCAGCGCGCCCCGGATGGTGTTGTGGTCGGTGACTGCGATGTAGTTGAGGCCGGTCTTGAGGCACCGCTTAACGATGGACTCTGACGGCGCGCCCGAGTCGTGGGAGAAATGGGTGTGCATGTGCAGGTCAACCTTAAGCATCCCGCTCATATTCATCCATATCATTCCTATGAAAATAGGCATCCCCCAAGCTAGAATCCCAGCCCCCAACCCCTGGATTCCCGCTTTCGCGGGAATGACGGTGGGGATGCCGTACCATTTTCATCTTCGTATGTGGCCCGCAGGGGCATGGGCAATTACCATGGAAATAGATGCCCACCGTCATTCCGGCGTAGGCCGGAATCCAGGGGTGGGGCGGTGGACTCCCGCTTTCGCGGGAGTGACGGTAGGGAGGCTGCCCATCATTTTCATCCTCGTATGTGGCGTTGGCAAGTCCGAGGGTAATTCCCCAAAGGAGGCGCAAGGGTAGGTCTGCGGTCCTGACCATCAGAGCAGGTATTAAAACGGGAGATCGTCGGGGGCCAAGTCATCGCTGCCGTCCGTATCATAGGTGTCCTTCAGTTGGGTAACTCTTAGCTCCGCCATGGAAAGAAGCCGGTTGCATAGCTGTACCAACCGCATCCCCTCCTCATACAGGCCGGTGGCCTCTTCGAGGGTCAGCCCCCCCGACTCCAGGGCTTGCACCGTCTCGGCCAAACGGTTGAATGCCTCCTCGAAGGAGGTCTCCCCCGCACCCTGGGAATTATCCTGCGATTGGGCCTTTTCCGAGTCTCCAATGGCTGCCATACTATCCGGTATCCTCCTACAGAAGCCCGGCTAAAGAAACCTGGGCTAGAAAAGCCTGGCCCCCGCATTGGCCTGGGCCTTCTTGGTACGGGTGGAGCGGGTTTTCTTGGGGGTATCGCCGACGGTAACGGCAAAGGAGCCGTCGCTGACGGTCACGTTTAGCTCCTCTCCCGACTTCACCTGTTCTTTCCTGTACACCACGTGCCCATTGGAGTCCAAAGCCCCCGCAGGCTGTTTCTGCACGATGGCATACCCCCGCACCAGAATGGCGTTGGGGTTGAGGGCCTGAAGGCGGTGCTGGTGGCCCTTGATGCGCTCCTGCCAGAGGGAGTGGCGGTTTGCCAGGGCCGTGGAGGCTGCCCTTGCCAGGTCGTCCACCCGGCGACGCATGGTCGCTATATCGGGCGCATGGCCTTTCACGTACCGGGCCATGCCGTCCACCTCCCGTCTGCGGGTGGATAGCTGGTAAGACATGGCTCTCACCATCTTCTCAGAGTATCCACTCACATCCTGCATCAAAACCGCCCCATCTGGCACCACCAATTCCGCCGCCGCAGAGGGGGTGGGCGCCCTTACGTCGGCCACGAAATCGGATATAGTGTAGTCCCTTTCGTGCCCCACAGCGCTGACTACGGGGATGCGGCTGGCATATATTGCCCTGGCTACCATCTCTTCGTTAAAGGGCCACAGTTCCTCCAGGGAGCCTCCGCCCCTGGCGAGGATTATCACGTCGGAGCGCTCCTCCTGGTTGAGGGCCTGGATAGCGGAGACGATCTGGGGGGCCGCCTCATCGCCCTGGACCTGGGTGGGTGCCAGCAGGATTTCCACGAGGCGATAGCGCCGGGTGATGACGTTACAGATGTCGTGGAGGACTGCCCCCGAGGGAGAGGTCACTACGCCAATCACCCTGGGAAACCTGGGCAGGGGCCTTTTGCGGGAAGGCTGGAAGAGGCCCTCCTCTTCCAGGCGCATCTTCAGCTTCTCCAGCTCTAGGAACAAGGGGCCGGTGCCCTCGGGCATTACCAGGTCGGCGATGATCTGCACGTCGCCCCTGGTCTCGTAGAAGGAGATGCGGCCGTGGGCCGTGACCAAGCTGCCCTCATGGAGGAGGTCTGCGCCCCTTCCACCCTTGAACATCACCGAGCGGAGCTGGCTCTGAGAATCCTTGAGGGTGAAGTAGTTATGACCGGAGGCAGCAGTCCTGAGGTTGGAAATTTCGCCGCTTATCCACAGTTCGGCCAGCATGGGATCATGCTCCAGGGTTTCCTTCAGGTATTCGGTAATCTGGCTTACCGTGTAGATAGGCATCCTTCGCAATCATCTCCGGTTTTCTACCAGGATAACAGGTCAGCCAACTCCATTGCCAGGTAAATGGGCCAGGTAAATAGGCGTAATAACGATGTCCGTATCCAATATGGCTTAGCCTCTTTCTTCCTGAAACAGCGCCTCCAGACCCTCCAACCCAGAAACAGCGAATACCACGCCCCGATAAGGAAAGCGTTCACGTTCCCAATAAAGTGGGTTAAAGAGACCCATGTTCTCAGGTTTCGCCCGGTCCATCAACGCATCCACCAACATATCTTGTATATCGAACCTCAAGGATTCCGGCACATCATCCCAATAGTCTCCGTTGGACACGTCCTCCAAGCCGAAAGTGTGAGCGTACAAGACATTAACCCGAACGGTGCTAGTCCTCCGGTCCGCAGTTGACGGCTCCACTACCAGGCGAAGGGTTTTGGCCTGCTCCAGCGCCTGGCCCCGGCGAGCCAAAGCGAACAGATGCAGCTTGCCTTCCCTTTCCTCTTCGGGCAGGTCCAACCAAAAATCTGTGTGAACAGGCTTGATGGTGCCAGAGATGGACTTCCCTTTGCTATCTAAAGCATTGACTTTCTTTTTTGAGAAACGCCGCATACCGTCATCCTACTGGGTTGCTAGATATGCCCGTAGCGGGATGCGCCTCGCCCGTTGACGCCGCCATTTCGATTTTGCCCACGCAATCGGCCTGACGCTAAGGGCAGGCCCAAGAGACGCGAAAGGTTGAAATGGCTCAACAGCCATGCAAGGATGGCTGTAAGGGTAGCTGCAAGGACTGGCACCCAAATCTCGGGTTTGTCAAGCATTTCATGGAAACATGATTTTATCGCGATACACGGGTCCTATCAAATTCCCCCGCACCCCAGGTTCTTTCTATTCTCCGGCTAGACCAATTTTCTAGTTCGCCCCGGGCTTGTCGAAGGGCCATCAGCGCATCCTTCGACAGCCATATGATAAGCAGACTACCGTGGAGACCGCCGATAATAGAAATACCCTGGGCATAATAAAAGAGGGTTTAGCCGGCCCGCTCGATGTACTCGCCGCTTCGGGTGTCTATCTTGATCTTTTCGCCGGTATTCACGAAAAGGGGCACCTGCACAACGAGGCCCGTCTCCAGGGTAGCGGGTTTAGTTCCGCCCTGGGCCGTGTCCCCCTTGAATCCGGGAGGTGTTTCCGCCACCACCAAGTCTACGAAGGTAGGCAGACGCACGTTGATGATATTGTCGTTGTGGAAGATTACGTCCAGCACTATCTCTTCCTTCAGATAATCAACGGTATCTCCCAGCTGCTCCCTGCTTAGCTGGTACTGGTCGTAGGTCTCCATGTCCATGAAGATGTAAAATGTCCCATCGGTGTACAGGTATTGCGCGGGTTTGTCCTCCACACGGGCCAGAGAAAACTCTGTGGTATAGCTCTGGAAGGTGCGCTCAATCACCTTCCCATCACGCAGGTGCCTGAGCCTCAACCGTGTGACAGGCGCCCGCTGCTGCATCTTGTGCCGCTCGTAGTCAACAACCTCATAAGGCTGCCCGTCCACCTCGATGGCCACACCTCTGCGCAGGTCTCCAAAGTTAATAGTGGTCATATCCTCGCTCCCTTGCCATCTTATTTCGCCGCCTTGCCGAGGACTTTGGCCCCGTCCTTCCCCAACTGTACCACATCCTCGGTCCTGACGCCTCCCCACCCTGATATGTAGATTCCCGGCTCCACCGCAAACACCATACCCTCTTCCAGGACGTTCTGAGAATCGGGTCCTAGAACAGGTCCCTCGTGGATAAACAACCCTACCCCGTGGCCCAGGCTATGGCCAAAGGTCTCTCCATAGCCTGCTTCGGATATAACCGTCCTCGCCAGGCCGTCGGCGTCGTGGCCGGTCATACCCACACCCACATTCTCTATAGCCGTAAGCTGGGCGCCAAGGACGATGTCGTATATCTTCCTGAACATATCGTCAGGCTCGCCAATACACACGGTGCGGGTAAGGTCGCTGCAATAGCCGCCAACCTTCGCCCCCATGTCTATCACTATGGGCTCACCTGCCCGGATAGGTCTGTCGGTGGGCCGGTGATGGGGCATAGCGCCATTGGGGCCGGCAGCGACGATGGTGCCGAAGCTGAGGGAGTCGGCGCCAAGCTCCCGCATGGCCTTCTCCATTCGCCAGGCTACTTCTCTCTCGGTCTCGCCGGGCTCTATTGCCCTGGAGACGGCTTCCATGGCGGCGTCCGCTATGTCAACGGCTCTCTGGAGCAGGGCAATCTCCTCCTCGTCCTTGATGGTCCTGAGGCTCTCGACCATGCCCGTCACGGCCACGAGGGACGGCCTGTCGGGAAGGTCTTTAAGTACGCCGGTAAGCTGGCTGTAAGAGGCAATTGTCATCTGCTGGCTCTCAAAGCCCACCTTTTTGAAACTGCGTTCCTTCAACAAATCGAGGAACCATGACCAGTCCCTGCCGGCCTTGACCAACTCAAAGCCCGGCGCTTGGCCTCCCGCCTGCTCGGTATAGCGGAAGTCCGTAGCCAGGATGGCCTCTTCACGGGACGCTACCAGGTAGCCGGCAGAGCCTGTGAACCCTGAAATGTAGCGCCGGTTCTGCGGGGTGGAAATAAGTATAGCATCCAGCCCCTTCTCATCCAGCTTTTCACGAAGGTTTTCTATCCGACGGCCCATAGCTCATTCATCCCCTTCAACCAGGGCCGCCAGAATCTCAAGGGCGGCCACGTAACCCCTCCATCCGAGGCCGGCAATCTGCCCCCTGGCTATATCAGATATTACCGAGCGCCGACGCCATTCCTCCCTGGCGTGGATGTTGCTCAGATGGACCTCTACCACCGGCAGGCGGGTGTCCACCAGGGCATCCCTTAGAGAATAGCCGTAGTGGGTGAGTGCCCCCGGATTGATAATTATACCCTGGGCACTGTCAGAATTGCTCTGAATATAATCTATGATAGGTCCCTCGCCGTTGGCCTGGAAGTAGTCCACTTCTACCTCCAGCGCCTTGGCCTTTTGGGATATTTCTCCCTCTATGTCCTCCAAGGTCTTGGAGCCGTAGAAGTCCTGGCTGCGTCGGCCCAGGATGTTCAGGTTTGGGCCATTGATAACCAGGAACCTAGCCATCGTCTTCCTCTGCGCTGTCCCCGTTGTGGGCATCAATATCCGGGAGGCTAACGTCGGGGACCTTCAGGCCCGCCCTCGGATGGGTGGTCATGTACTCGGCCCGGGCCTCATTCATCGTCACGTGGGTATATATCTGGGTGGTAGCCGGGCTGGAGTGGCCCATAAGGTCCTGCACCACCCGCAGGTCTGCGCCACCCTCCACCATGTGGGTAGCGAAGGTATGCCGCAGGGTGTGAGGATGAACATCCGGTCGGGTGGCCGCCAAAGCCGCATAGCGGCTCACTATGGTCTCTATGCTCCGGCGGGAAAGCCGCCCGCCGTAGCGGTTGAGGAAAAGGGCATCATCGGTGTCATCCCCGGCCAGGTATGGCCTGGCCGAGCGTATGTATAGGGCTATGGACTCGACAGCAGGCTTCCCCAGCAGAACCACCCGCTCCTTGGAACCCTTCCCGATTACCCGCGCCTCGGAAGTTGTCATATTGAGGTCGTTTATATCCATGTCGTGCAACTCCGACAGGCGGATACCCGAGGAGTAAAGCAGTTCCAGGATGGCCCTGTCTCTCATTCCAAGGGGCTGGGATACATCGGGGTTCTCCACCAGCCTCTCCGCTTCTTCCCTGCCCAGGAAGACGGGCAGCCGCTTTTCCACCTTTATGTTGAATGTGCGCCCCTTGGGTATGGGGTTCTTGGGCACAACGCCTTCCTGGGTCAGGAAGCGGTAGAAAGCCCGCAAGGCCACGAGCTTACGGGCCACGCTGACCCTGGCATATCCGCCTTCCTTGCCCCTGGCCGAGGTGGACAGCCAGGCCAGGTATCGCCTGAGATGGCGGCGGTCCAGGCCTCGCACGTCCTGGTCTTCCTGCTCCAGGAAGGCCAGGTAGGGTCTCAGGTCGGTGGTATATACTCGCACAGTATTCTCTGAACGTCCCATCTGACCCCTCAAAGCCTCCGCAAACCGTTGGACCAGTTCATCAGCCTGGTTAACCTTATTTTCGGTGGTCAATGTACCTCCATCTCTATGTAGCATGAGAAGTGCGTACCGGGAATCCTGTAATGTAAGCCCGGTGTTCCGGCCCCCACCGCACCCTGAAGGGTGCGGCATCCCGATACACCGTCATTCCGGCGTAGGCCAGAATCCAGGGGCGGGGGGTGGACTCCCGTTTTCGCGAGAGTGACGGTGGAGAGGCTGTACCATTTTCATCTCCTTATGTGGCCCGCAGGGCCATGAACAATTCCTATGAAAATAGCCAGCGCCAAGCCCGCCCACCGCACCCTTCAGGGTGCGGCATCCGGTGAAAATAGGGCCGCCCAGCCCGTCATTCCCGCGAAAGCGGGAATCCAGAGCCTCGTAACCTGGGGAGTCGCTGCGAAGCCACCCCCGCCCCCCTGGATTCCGGCCTACGCCGGAATGACGGTGGGTAGGCCAGCCGTCATTTTCATCCCCTTATGTGGCCTTCGCATTGCTCAAGAGCATGTCCTATGCCTCCGCGGCTACGGCCTGCCTCTCCGGGACATCCCCTTTCCAGGCGCAGGCGGTGCATCTCCCTCCATCCTGGCCGGCGGAGACCATGAGGCCCCCGCACTCCGGGCACGGCTCCGGCAGGGGGCGCTGGTTTGCTATGAAGTCGCAGTCGGGGTACTTGGAGCAGCCATAGAAGACATTGCCGCGTCCCTTCCTCTTGCGCTCTATCAGGTCGCCGCCGCACTTGGGACACTGCACCCCGATTTTATTCACTATAGCCTTGGTGCTCTTACAATCAGGATAGTTGGAGCAGGCCAAAAACCTGCCAAAGCGCCCGGACTTTGCCACCATGGGGCTGCCGCACTTCTCACAATCTTCATTAATCGCCGCGTCCTCCGCAGGCCCCCCATCTACCGGCCTGGTGTTCTTGCACTCAGGGAAGTTGGAGCAGGCCATAAACCTGCCAAAGCGCCCCATCTTTATCACCATAGGGCTTTCACACTTCTCGCACACCTCATCCGTCTGCTCCTCCACCTTAACCCTTGGCATAGCCTCGGTAGCTACCTCCAGGGAATTATGAAAGGGGCCGTAGAAACCTTCCAACATAGGCACCCACTCACGCTCACCCCGGGCCACCTCGTCCAGTTCCTCCTCCATCTTGGCGGTGAACCCGGTATTCATTATGTCGGTAAAGAACTCGGTCAGCAGGTCGCATACCGTGCAGCCCAGGACTGTTGGCTTCAGCTTTCCCGCATCTTTCTGCACGTAGTGGCGGTCCATTATGGTGGAGATTGTGGGGGCATAGGTGCTGGGCCTGCCAATTCCATTCTCCTCCAGCGCCTTGATGAGACTGGCCTCGGTATATCTAGGGGGCGGCTGGGTGAAATGCTGCTTGGGGTCGAGACCGAGGCAGCTAAGTATCTCTCCCTCGGAAAGCTCCGGCAGAGGCCCCTTGCCGTCCTCGTCGTCCCCGTCGTCTTTGCTCTCCATGTAGATGGTGCGGAAGCCGGGGAACTTGAGCACGGAGCCGGTTGCCCTGAATATGTACACCTTGGGCACGATATTACAGGCGGCTTCAGTATCTATGGTTGTGGCGTCGGAACGGGCCTCCGCCATCTGGCTGGCAAGCATCCTGCGCCAGATAAGGTCATATATCTTGAACTGGTCGGGGGTGAGATGGGCTTTCAGGCTCTGGGGTTCCCGGCGTATGGAGGTGGGCCGGATCGCCTCGTGGGCCTCCTGAGCGCCCTTGGACTTCTTTCTGAATACCCTGGCCTTGGCGGGCAGGTGCTCTTTACTGAACTTCTCGAGGATGTACTCCCGGGTCTCCTGGAGGGCGGAAGCCGCCACGTTGGTGGAGTCGGTACGCATGTAGGTGATGAGGCCCACAGAGCCTTCGCTGCCTATGGACAGGCCCTCGTATAGCTGCTGGGCTGCCATCATAGTCCTCTTGGCCGTGAAGCGGAGCTTCCTCCCCGCTTCCTGCTGGAGGGTGCTGGTTATAAATGGAGGAGATGGGGACTGCTTTACCTCCCGCTTCTTGACCTGGGCCACCTTGTACTCCGCCCCTGCCAGTTCGCCCTCTATCCCCTTGGCTGAAGGCTCATCGGGTATATCGAGCTTGCCCCTCGTACCCTTAAGAGAGTGGAGGGTAGCGGTGAAGGGCTTGCCTCTGTCCTTCTTTGTGCCGGCCTGTTTCTGTAGCTGAGCGTCTATAGTCCAGTATTCCCTGGGGACAAAGGCCTCGACCTCTCTCTCCCGCTCCACCACCATCTTCAGGGCCACCGACTGGACCCTTCCCGCCGAGAGGCCCCGCTGCACCCTGCGCCACAGGAGGGGGCTAATCTGGTATCCCACCAGCCTGTCCAGGATGCGTCGGGCCTGCTGGGCGTTGACCAGTTCCATGTCTATATCCCTGGGATGGTCGAAAGCCTCCTTGACGGCCTCGGGGGTAATCTCGTGGAACACCACCCGGCGCAGTTGGGCGTCGCCCTTGTCCCACGCCGCCGCATTGACCAGGTGCCAGGATATAGCCTCGCCCTCCCGGTCCGGGTCAGTAGCCAGGTAGATGGAGGGGGCGCTTTCTCCCAGCTTCTTAATCTCCTGGACAACAGGCTGCTTGTCCTTGAGCACCGAATAGGACGGCTCGAACCCCTCTTCTACGTTGACGCCCAGCTTGCCCTTGGGCAGGTCTCGCACATGGCCCTGGGACGCCCTCACGACGAACCGGTCCCCCAGAATCCTCTCTATGGTCCTGGCCTTGGCGGGGGACTCGACTATCACCAGGTCCACCCCCGACGGCCTCTTACCCCCGGCCCTGCTCCCCCGGGACTTGCCGGTGGGCCCAGATGTGGCCGGGGCCTTCTTTGACTTTCTGCCGTTGGCCTTGGCCGGTGGCTTGTCAGGAGGGTCCTGGACGGCTACGTTGTCTGTATCCTTCTTATCTCTGGACTTGGCTGCCATACTCTGCTAGTGCCTCCCGAACACGTATGTAGTGCATACTCCCTACCTGCTTCACCAGGCCCTTCAACTCCATCACGGACAGGGTGCTGCTGACCGAGGTAATGGGCATCTGGGACTGCCGGCGGATGTCGTCTATGTGTATGGGCTCGTGGGTGATGTAGTCAAGGAGCAGCATCTCATTGTCATCCTGGGGTTGGAGAATCGTCCGCATCTCAATCTGATGGGACACTATCTTGAGGTTCAATTCCTCCAGAACGTCTTCATAATTCAGTACCAGCTTTGCCCCGTCCCGGATGAGGGCATTGGTGCCCTGGCTGGCAGGTGAGAAGATGCTCCCCGGAACGCAGAGGACATCCCTGTTCTGCTCAAGGGCATGGTACACCGTCCACAAGGCCCCGCTATGTTTGGGCGCCTCTATCACCAGGGTGCCCAGAGTAATCCCGCTTATAATCCGGTTTCGCATGGGAAAGTGGCCGGCTTTTGGCCTGGTCCCCAGGGGATACTCGCTCACAAGGGCGCCGGACTTCTGTATTTCACCGGCAAGTTTCCCGTGACCCGATGGGTAGATTATATCCAGTCCACACCCGAAGACCGCTATAGTGCGGCCTCCTGCCTCAAGGGCGGCATTGTGGGCTATGGCATCTATGCCGCTGGCCAGGCCGCTGACGATGGTTATCCCATTCCGGGCCAGGTCAGTTGACAGAGCGAGGGCCGCTTCCCGCCCGTAGGCGGTGGCCTTGCGAGTGCCCACTACTGCCACCGACCGCTCATCCTCGGGCAGGATGTCACCCCTGAAGTATAGGACCGGGGGTGGATCGCTGATCTCCTTGAGCCTGGGCGGGTACATGGGGTCGGCCCAGTTGATAACCTTAACTCCCGCCTGCTCCACCTTTTCCATCTCCCCCTCAGGGGAGATATTAGAGCGGTGGGTTACAACAGCCTGGGCCGTTTTATTATCAATACCGGCAGCCCTTAGCTCTCTCAAGTCCGATGTCCATGCCTGCTCAAGGGAGCCAAAGTACCCCTCCAACAGACGGAACTTGACTGTTCCCAGGTTGGGAATACGGCTGAAGGCGAGCCAATACTTAATATCGCTCATAGTTTTCCAATTCTAGCATGAGCTAGATTCTACAAGAGCACCCTGACCAAGAACACCGGGAGGCATCTCCGATGCACGATTTCCAATGGCAACAGCCGGAGTGCCCGGGTCTGCGCGACGGTTATGTCAACACACATGGCGGAGAGGGTGGGATTCGAACCCACGAGAGGCTTGAGACCCCTACGCGCTTTCCAGGCGCGCCTGTTCGACCACTCCAGCACCTCTCCATCCCGGCTATTGGGATTCTTATGAAAATCTACCTCCTCCCCCCTTCGCGGGGGAGGATTGAGGTGGGGGGCGGCACCCCCATCCTAACCTTCCCCCATCGAAGGGGGAAGGGGCTACTTGTGTGTAGCCTGCCACTTCCATCCCTGATACGTGGCCTGGGCAAGGCCATTGGTAATTATTAAATATACGCCGAAGATTCAAGTCTCCATTACCAACGCCCGCTGAGAATACCCGGCTACTCACATAACGCCGCCGATGAATTGGTTTTTATAATACCACCTGGCGGCGCTTGATTTCCACAGAATAGCCGACCTAGTTGTCAATCATCATCAGGTCCCCAGCTTCTCCGCCAGCTCCACAAAGTCCTTGGCCACAACGTCAAAGGAAGGGTCGGGCGTCGGGTCCGGTGGGTTCTCCGTGCCGCGCTCCAGGGGGCGTGGCACGAAAGCGCTCCTGAGACCCACCTTCTGGGCTGCCAGCAGGTCCCCCTGGTGGGCCGCCACCATCATTACTTGGTCAGTCCTCAGACCCAGCAGATAGGCCGCCGTCTGATAGGTCTCCGGGTCGGGCTTGTAGTGCTTGGCAAGCTCCGCAGACAGGATGCAGTCCCAGGGCAGCCCGCCGAATTTAGCCATGTTGGTCAGCAGGGCCACGTTGCCGTTGGAAAGGGTGGCGATGATATACCGCTTCTTCAAGCGTGTCAGTCCCCGCGGGGAATCGGGCCACGGGTCGAGGCGATGCCATGCCAGGTTAAAGTCGGCCTTCTCCTCCTCGGTGAGGCCCGTGACCTTGTACTCTTCAAGGCACTCCTCAAGGGACATGCGATGCAGGTCATCCAGCCTGGTCCAGGGCATCTCACCCTGGCGCACCTTGTTCATGGACGGCCCGTATTTACCCCTCCAGGCATCCGCAAACTTTGCCCAGTCCACGTGGGTAATGCCCTTTGCCTTGGCAAGTTTCTCCCCATCCCTGGCAACGCTGCTGCGCCAGTCCACCACAGTACCGAAAACGTCAAATGTCAGGGCCTTGACCTCATCTGCAACCGCCATGCTCTGTTCTCCCTTCTTTTAGCTTGGAATCCCCATGAAAATAAGCAGGGCTGGGTCCCCTCACCGCACCCTTCAGGGTGCGGCATCCACGTAACTGTCATTCCGGCGCAGGCCGGAATCCAGGGGCGGGGCGGTGGACTCCCGCTTTCGCGGGAGTGACGGTAGGGAAGCCAACCATCATTTTCATACCCCATATGTGGCCTCAGCAAGCCATACTCAATTCCTTGTGCCGCAAGAAGCCAGGGACCTGCAACCTGG
Source organism: Dehalococcoidia bacterium (assembly GCA_965219725.1). Classification (GTDB taxonomy): domain Bacteria; phylum Chloroflexota; class Dehalococcoidia; order Lucifugimonadales; family JAGWBF01; genus CBDCOF01. Next base: position 799,048 of record CBDCOF010000002.1, read on the forward strand.
GGATTCACCGCGAAGTCACCCAACCCCACCCCTGGATTCCGGCCTACGCCGGAATGACGAATTGGAGGGCCGCCCGAATTTCGACCTACGCCATAGTGACGGTTACCCCCGCCTAACTCCCCCCTGCGACCCTTAGCAGGACCTCAGCCAGTTCTTCCGGCTTGGTAATCATGGGGTCGTGGCCTGTGTCAATGTGGAACACCGTCCATCCGGCTTTCCGGGCCCTTTCGGCCACCACGTCGAAACCCGACTCGCTGGTGCCGACGAAGCTCCTGGGTACTGCCTGGGCTTCGGGACGCCCGGTCTTGACCGGCTGGGCAAAGGCCGCTACTGGCTGGGGTGTGGCCCGGGCCATGACCCATTCCAGGTCTGCGGGGTCGTGAATCCCCCAGCGCCGTCCCAAATCCTCCGGGGTAGCGGGCGGCGGCAGGAACCCCTCTTTCCTCTCGATGTGGTCTCGCACCCAGGCGGCGAACTGGGGGCCGCGCACCGCCTCTAGCTGGTCCACCATTGCCTCGCCGTCTTCCGGGGTTACCCCATTAACATACACCAGATGGCCCAGCCGTTGCGAGCATAGCTCGGCTGCTCCGGTGATGACCATTCCGGCATAGGCATGGCCTACCATGACTACCTCCTTCAGGTCTTCGTACTCAAGCAGGTGAACAATATCTCTTATGTGAAGGTCCAGGTTGATGCAGGCCGGGTCCAGGAGCTTCGCCAGGTGGGACCGCTCTCCCATGCCAGTGAGGGTAGGAGTGTAGACCTCGGACCCGGCCCGGCGCAGCAGCGGCGCAACCTTTTTCCAACACCAACCGCCATGCCAGGCCCCATGCACCAGGACAAAGGTAGCCAACTCAGACCTCCCGATATTCTAATCGCCACCCGAATCCCTGAGAGATTCCGCGACCCGGCGGTAGTCCTCCAGCCTGGGCAGAAGCAGGGGCAAGTCAACCCCCGCTTCCCGGTATTCGGCGATGCGCTCCTTGCACCGGGACGCCGGGCCTACCACGTAGAATGACTCCACCATGTCATCGCTAATGAGGCCGACGGCGTCTTTGCCCCCATCCCTCTCTACCGACTCCCGGATAGGCCCCAGGATGGATGGGTCGAAGCCGCCCTTGTCCAGCAGTATCTCCCCCACCTCCGGCTCTTCCAGGAGCCGTACAATACGCTGCTTCAGGCCGGGCCGGATACCCTCTGGGTCGTCGGTCAGCCGGACAGTCAGCATACAGGCTATGTCAACAGAATCGGGTTCTCGGCCCGCTTCCCTGGCAGACTTCCGCACCTCTTCCACCGCATACTTTACATAGGCCGTAGGGGTATATGTGTTGAGCAGGACGCCATCGGCGACGGCCCCGGCCAGGCGCAGGGCCTTTGGGCCGATGGCCGCCAGATAGATGGGGGGCCTCTGCTGGACGGGCCTCGTCTCTAGGTGAGCGTTTCTTAGCCTGAACCTCCCCTCGGTGGACGTGACCCTTTCTCCGGCCAGGAGGTCCCTGATTATGGTGGCAGCTTCCTCCAGGGTAGCGAGAGGGCTGCGATACGGCATCCCCATTCTGCCCTGAATCACCGACCTGTCGCTTCTGCCAAGGCCCAGCAGGAAACGGCCCCCGGAGATGCGGTCCAGTGTAGCGCTTGCCATAGCCAGAAGGGCGGGATTCCTGGTGTAGGGATTGGCAACCCCCACCCCCAGCCCGATGTCTTCTGTAGCCGCAGCCAGGAAGCCCAGCATGGAGAAGGTCTCTTCATGGAAATACCTCTCCGTCACCCACAGGGAATCGAAGCCCGACTCCTGGGCTATGAGGCCATACTCCTTCAGTTCCGGCCCGCTATCTATGCCATGATAAAGGACCATACCGAGCCGTGACACGACTCACCTCCTACCTGTCTTGATCCACGAGTCCCCAGTCAATACTGCCAGACCCTCAAAACGCTCTGATACCTTCTGTATCCATTGCAGGGCCGCATCGGGTCCATCCGGGGCATGGGCCATATCCAGTTGCTCCAATACCAATGCACCCTCCTGGCTGAACAGGTGCAACTGTTTCAACTGCTCACATTCCTCATACACGTCAAGCCATTCCTCATTGGCGCAGGGGACTTCCTCATCCAACATCTTCAACTGTTCGCCTTCCTCACACATCCCGCGATATGTCTTGCCGTCAAACGGTACCCCTTGTTGGTCCTCTCCCGGCAGCCTTCTGAGTTCTGTGATGAAGCTCAACAAAGCCTGGCGGACTTCGGCTACCGGCACCCCTCGCAACCGCTTGGACAGTGTGCCAGCCGAGGGGCTTCTCGACAAGCCCAGCAGGCTTAACAATTGAGGGTTCGCGTCTCCGAACCTGTATATGTCCTTGATGGAACGCTGACCGCACATCCAACCCAACACTGCCAGGCTCAATACCGCTTCCATGGGATAACCCTTGCCGCCCCCGGACTGATGGTCCCCCATCTTGCCAAGTTCCCTTCTCAGTAACTTGAGTTCCTCCGGCAATGGTGGCGAGCTTCCCGACAGCCAGCCCTTCTCCCGGAGGTCTCGAAGCGCCAGTCTAATTTGACGCTCCGAGAACTGCCTCTTCCTTTCGCCCCACTCATATACACCGGCAATGATTTCATCCTCTGTCGAGGCTTGGTCATGGGAGGCCACCCAATGCACCGTTGCCAGCAGTTCCAGCCCGAAGGACGACTCAAACCCTTCCACCAGTCCGGCCACCCGGTCAAAGCGTGACCGGGTTTCAGGGTGGCCTTCAAGGAACGCCTCCGCATCCCTGAGCGCCCCCGGCACCAGTTCAAGCTCTTTATCCCGGGCATCCCCTTTATCAGTGTAGCCGGATATGAGATGTCCCTCTATCTTTCGCAGGACGCGCCGAAGGTCTTTGGCATAAGGACCATAGGGCCCTTTCTCGTACTTCAGCTTCAGCGACTCACCCGCTTCCTGCATGAAGTACATGAGCTTGTGCACCTCCGGCAGGGTCATGGATGGGTCCAGCAGGCCGCCCAGATAGCGGTGAATCAGGCCCACCAGCGCCGCTCGCCCTGCCGTCATTGGGGGCACGTTGCTGGAGCGGTTGGCCCGCCTGTCTGCCGGCGGCCCGCTGCCCGGCTCGAGTATGACAATCTTGAGGTCGCTGAGCGCCCCCAGGGCCTCTTCAATCCGCGGGCGAACCTCTGCCCATTCAAGTCCACCCAGATCGCTGCCCAGGGGAGGTATGGCTATTGAGCGGATGTCCCGTTCCTTGATTTCCTGGGCAAGGGCCTTGAGTCCCGACTCGATGTCCTCCATGCGGCTTTTGCCACGCCAGTGGCGCTTGGTAGGAAAATTAAATATGTAGCGGGGATGGTCCAGTAGGCCGGTCTCGAAGACGAACATGCGCCCGGGCTGGACCTCTTTACGCTGGCAGGCGTCGGCATAGGCTTTGAAATTATCCGGGAAGGTATTCTTGAACTGCAATGCAATGCCGCGCCCCATGATGCCTACGCAGTTGACACTATTGACAAGAGCTTCAACATTCTCAGTGAATATGTCACCCCTCTTAAATTCCAGCATGTCAGCGTGCCCAACCTCCTACTGATGATACCACTCAGGCTTCCACTCCACCGTTGGCCGATGTGTGGCCGCATGTAAAGCGTCTAGCACTTTAGCACAGAGCGCTTTTGGGCGGACACCTATGCGCGACACCAATTCCCACGGAAATGATCCCTCTACCAGAAATTCCGACTGCTTACCATCCTTGTGCTGTCTCCGGTAACGAGGGCCGCTAGCCTGCACCGCGTCCCAGTCAACCTTGTCCAACTGCGCTAGGTCCGAGTAGTCATCAAAGTAACGGGAGCCTGCGTTTGAAGTTGTGAAGGCCCAACGACGCTTGTGGTCACCGGCCCAGGCAACTGTCTGATGCAAGTCCGCCTCCAAGTGGACGATGGGGTCTTGGCCTCCGCGATATTCCAACCCGGTACGGTCCGGCTTATAGATTTATAGATATTGTAGAGCATGACGGAGCGCGGGCAGAAGTAGAAGGGTACGCAGTCGCCCACTCTCAAGTCTGGGTGGCTGTTCAGCGACTTCGTAAGCCGCCGTTGTTTGATGCTGTCCATGCCGATGGTGGTGCCGGGCGCGCCGCCGCGCTGCGCCACCTCCGCATCGCACCACAGGCGGCCATCCGCAATAATCGAAGGCAGCCGGTCAATGTGGACGATGTGGTAAATCTTGGGTTCGGCTGGCATTAGCATCGTCAAGCCCTATAGTACAACAGTTCTACGACCTTGTCCAGCCCTCCAGCCTTTCGACCAAGGCATTTCTAAACCTCCTTTCTCCGTATAGAGGCCCGGTTGTGGTGAGCCACCTCGACAAGCTCAGGCAGGCCAGGCTTGCCATGCTCGATCCTTCGACCGGCTCACCACAAACGAACGCCAGGCATCCTCCAGTCTAGGGTCAGCCTGCCTTGGCTTCGACTTCCTTGAGGAAGCCTAGGACCTTGTTGACGTACTTCTCCGGGGCCTCAGAGTGGGGCGGCACCTCCGCCCATTGGGAGTTGGGGATGAGGCGATGCACCATCTCTGCCACCCTTCGGGGGTGTATGTCGTTGTTGCCCGGCATGATCATGGTGGGCACCCGGATACTCTTGAGCATCTCCTCTCTCATGCCCAGGGTAGGGTAAGGGCCGTCGAAGAAGGCTGTTATGGTGTCCCGCATCACCTGGGCATAGTCCTCGGGGTCCATCTCTTCCAGGGCGCTCTTGAACTCAGGGTCGTGGAGGACCCGCTCGGTGACGAAGGGAGCGAAGCGGTTGTCCTTGTCAAGGGCTTCCACCACCGCCTTCATGCCCTGGCTGAGGGCCAGGTCCGCGCTCTGATAGAGCTTCATGGTCAGGTAGGAGTCGCATATCACGCCGCCGGCGATGTTGGATGGGAATATGGCCCGCATCCGGTCCGGGTAGCGGTAGGCGGTGCCCATGGAAATGGCCGCGCCGAAGGAGCCGCCGCCCAGGTAAGCCTGGCCTATGCCCAGGGCATCCATCAGCCCGATTGCATCATCGCACACCATGTCCCAGGTCTGCACCACCATCGGGCTTACGGACTTGCCGCCGAAGCGCCGGTCGTAGGTTATGACCCGGTACTCGTGGGACAGCCCCTCTATAACCGGCTGGTAGCTGTCCAGGACTCCCTGAAGCCCCCCAGCCGACAGGATGATGGGCGGCCCACTGCCAGCCTCCTCATAGTAAATCTCTGCGCCGTTGGATTTCGCTTTAGGCATTTTTATCCCTCCCTCACAAACTTGTCCACACTCTTATCGCCGGTCAAAGCCAGGTAGATGTTCCCCCGGGAGTCCACCCACATGCCATGTGCGCCCCTGGAATGGAACCGAGCCTGAACGTTGCCGTCCTTGTCCAGCACGCTTACCTGGGGAGGCGCGCCGTCCTCTCCCGCCCGCTCGCAGGTATAGAACATGCCATCCCCGTCAATGGATATGTCGTTGGGGCGGTGGATGTCGGTCCACATGGAGATATATTCCCCTTCCATGGAGAATACCTGGACCCGGCTGTTCTCCCGGTCGCACACGTATATCCGGCCATCGCGGATTAGCAGGCTATGGGGCAGGTGGAAGTGGTTTGGCCCCTCCTTGCCCGGCTCTCCCCACGATGAAATGAGATGGCCGTCGCCGGCAAACCGGTGTACCCTGGCGTTGCGGTAGCCGTCGGTGACGTAAAGGTCTCCCGATGGGGATGGGACTATCTCCGTCGGATAGTTGAAGGGGCCGGCAGCCCTGGGCACCAGGTCGCCGGGCCTCTCACACCCGGTATCCGAATGGACACCCCTCTGCCCCAATATCTGAATCGGCCTGCCATCAAGGGTAAACTTCAGGGCCACCGAGTCATCCCGGTCGGTGACATAGACGATGTCGTTCTCGATAAATATGCCGTGGGGGCTGCTGAACACCCCATTCCCCCAAGAACTGAGGAAATTGCCCTCCGGGTCGAAGACCAGCACGGGCGGTTCCGCCCGGTGGAAGACGTACACCCGGTCCTGTGAGTCGGTTGCCACGGCGCTGACGGTGCCGAAATCCACGCCCGGCGGCAATTTGGCCCAGTCCTGGATAACCCGGTAGGTGTATTTCCCGGTGCCTACTGTCGTCATTTCCCCTTTACCTCCTCATCGGTAATATAGCCCATCGGTAATGTGCCAGGGATACCGTGCCCGGACATTGCTCCATCCAGGATAATACTACCACAACACGGGCATCCGGGGGATAACAGTTCAGACTTGGAGGCTCATTCCGGCCCCAGTTCGTCATTCCCCTTCCAACTTGTCATTCCCGCGAAAGCGGGAATCCACCCCCACCCCTGGATTCCGGCGAAAGCCGGAATTGCCCATCACCCTGCGGGACACGTAAGGGGATGAAAAGACGGCTGACACCCTAACCGTCATTCCGGCGCAGAGCCTGCCCCGTACCCCGATACGGGGCAGGAATCCAGGGGCAGGGGGTGGGTGACTTCGCAGAGGTTCCGACCTTGCGAAGTCTTGGATTCCCGCTTTCGCGGGAATGACGGTGCTAGACGGCTGCCTATTTTCATGGTAATTGCCCATGCCCCTGCGGGCCACATACGAGGATGAAAATGGTACGGCTCCCTCACCGTGATGCTCCCTTCACACCCTTCCCATCCCCCACGCTCACTTTATCTGTCACTCCCGCGAAAGCGGGAGTCCACCACCCCACCCCTGGATTCCGGCCTGCGCCGGAATGACCGTGGTTGGGGGATGCCGCACCCTTCAGGGTGCGATGGGGGAACCCGGCGACGGCTATTTTCATAGTGATGACGGTGAAGTGACAGTTGCTCCGGGGAAAATTTAATAAAAGACCCAGGGCCGGCGGCCCATCTTGGCGATGAGACTGCCGGCCCCATGATACAGTTCCTATTTTGCCGCCACCGGATCGGATATTAAGCGCGGAAGACCTCGGTGGACTGAAGGTCCTCGGGAGAGACCTGCCCCAGATGGTCAACAGGCCCCTTGAGGAACTCCGTTACCCGGCCCCTGAAGTCACGCATAGCGGCATCCCCTTCGGCCCCCTCCGGGATTTCCCCGGACTCCAACTTCTTCTTGAACTCCTCGAAGAGGATGTCCTCAAGCATACCGTGAGGTATATTGAAGAACTCGTTGTCGAACCGGGGCAACTCGCCGGGGCCGAAGTAGCCCATGCCAGTGACGGTGTAACCTTCCAGAAGGTGGGACCCCTTGCCCAGGACCTGCCCGGTCTCGATGTAGTGGTCCATCACTGCTGGCATCCCGTACCGCTGGACGGGGCACACCTTCATGCAGACCCCGCAGCCATCGTAGCGGGTCATCACCGGGCGGCAGCGCTTGTAGTTCAGCTTGTGCTTCTGGATTCCCCTCCACCAGACCTTGTCCCTCATCAGAGCGCGGCCGGGGCACCGGTTCACGCACACCTGGCATATCTCACAGAAGGCGTGGATGCCATAGTCTATGGGCTGGTCATAGGTGACCTCGGCATCGGTGGTGATGAGCATAATCCTGGCGCGGGAGCCGAAATGGGGCGACAGCAACTGGCCGTTGGCTCCCAGCTGGCCCAGCCCCGCCTCAACGAACATGGGGATATAGGCGCCGCTGTTGTCCAGGGGGCTGTGCACCTGGGCGTGATAGCCAAAGCTGCGGATGTAGTCGGCCAAGTCGAGGGCCACGGCGCCCATGATCCTGTAAGTGCCGAAGTGGGGGCCTTCCGCTTCCTTGCTGGGTATGGTCTGGGTGGGCTCGTAGTCCTGCTCATAAGCCAGGCAGATGGCATGGGGGAACTTGACCCAGTCCCTCTTGGACTGGTACACGTACCGCATGTCAAACTTGGTGATGCCTACCTCACCAAAGCCCAGTTCCCTGGCCCTTTGCTTGATGGCCTCGGATATATCCGTGCCCTCCACCGGCTCCTCTGTGGGCTCTATATCGCCGGTGTCCTTGGAGGCCTCAACTATGGGCCTGCTCAGCCGGTTATTCATCTTCAGGTCTTCTATGGTCTCTTTGTCGTAGATGCTCCAGGCCCATTCCCGCTCGGCGTTATTGGCAATGAAAATAGTCTCCAGCGGGTATTCCCTGCTGTAGTAATCAACATCTACAGGGTCTTGCACAACCCCAGGGACAGTTTCCAGTTCCTCAGGCACATTGATTGTCACCGGTTCGTCGAAAAATCTCCTGCCGGGACGAGTTACCGAATGGCCTACTTTCAGCATAAGACTTCCTCCCTTGGGACTTATTCATGTCCCGTATTCTACCACCCTCCTGGGTATATGGGAAGCCTGGATTAGGGCATCACCCTCGCCCAATATAGGGCATCGTGGTCGCCATAACGGTCATAAACTGCACGTTAGCGTCCAGGGGCAGACTTGCCATGTACACTACCGCCCTTGCCACGTTGTCAACATCCATCATCGCCTCAGGCACCACCGACCCGTTGGGCTGGAGGATACCCGTCTTCATCCTGGATGTCATCTCCGTCTCAGCATTGCCAATGTCTATCTGGCCGCAGGCAATATTGTACTTGCGTCCATCCAGCGAAGTGGACTTGGTGAGGCCCGTCATCCCGTGCTTGGTGGACGTGTAGGGCGCTGAGTTGGGGCGTGGCACCTGGGCGGATATGGAGCCGTTATTGATGATGCGCCCGCCCATGGGCTGCTGGCTTTTCATTATCCTGAAGGCTTCCTGGGTACAGAGAAAAGCCCCGGTCAGATTGACATCCACTACAGCCTTCCATTGCTCATAGGTCAGGTCCTCCAGGTTTACGGGCGGCGAGCCGGTCCCTGCATTGTTAAACAACACGTCCAGCCTGCCAAAGGTCTCTTTCGTGCTGGCGAACAAAGCCCCTACAGAACCGGGGTCGCTCACGTCGGTGGGCACAACCAGCGTTCGCGAGCCGGACTCCCCCGCCTCCGAGGCGGTAGCCTCCAGTAACTCCGCGCGGCGTCCGGCCAGGGCAACGGAATACCCCTCATCCAGAAGGGCCAACGCCGCCCGCTTGCCAATACCCGTCCCCGCTCCCGTAACTATAGCAACCTTCACAGGTGAACTCATCTGCCACATCTCCTATCTGTCTGGACTGGCTCAAGACTGTTGGTGTGTTGGTGGCACGCCAACATTAACCCCGGCGCCAGCCCAGCGTCTTTCGATTCTTAATGCCTATGGCATCCCAAAAGGCAACCACAAGGGTTGCCCCTACAACACCCAGCGGCGTGTTACCCCGTAGGGGTAGCCCTCGTGGCTACCCTGCCTGAGTGGCTACCCTGAGCAAGACCCAAAACACCCTGGGCGCCAACGGAATGGGGGTATACTCTACGGCCTCAGACAGCGTAAAATAGGGGCATCCATTTATTATGGCCTTTTTATTATAACCCCCGGAGGCGGGCGCACCAACCATAGTGTCCATGACAAACAGTCGAGGGTCTTTCGGTTTTCCTCGATTACCCAATTGGTCATTCGGTTGTAGGCCGGAATCCAGAGTCCTATGCAGCAAAGAGGCTCTGGATTCCCGCTTTCGCGGGAATGACAGTTTGAGTCACTGAGGACCGAAAGACCCTGAAAAACAGGCAACGAAAACCGTTCAGACCAAAACTGGAGACACGGCTTGAAGGCATGTCTCTAAAAGGATGGGGCTATGAGCACCAAGAGGTCAATTATCTCCCATATCTACGCCGGCAATCCCCTGGACAGGGGCGACCGGGAGCGCCGTGACGAGCAGTGGATCAGCGATGAGGCCAGGTCCTCCATGAGCAAGTTCCTGCCTATGTGGGACCTGAATGTTCTGGTATCCGAAGGCCCACAAGACGGCCTGGGTTGGCTGGGCAGGGATGACCTGGACCGGCTGCGCGTGGACTCGACGGCGGTGTTTCTGGGCCTGCTGGACGGGCGGAGCCATTTTGTCATTGACATTTCAGAGAACGAAAGGGCCGTCCAGGAACTGCGCGAGAGCGGGAGCCTGAGATTCCAGGATGCCCGGAGTGTCACGGAATTCCTCAGTGGGCAGGAGTCAGGGATAGTTTCCCAAGCCAGGGCGCAGGTCAACTGGCACAACACCCACGGCTTTTGCTCCAAGTGCGGGCACAAGACGGATATGGGACGCGGCGGTCAGGTCCGCCATTGCTCTCAATGCAACAGCGACCACTTCCCCCGCACCGACCCGGTGGTCATCACGGTGGTATCCGACGGGGACCGGTGCCTGCTGGGCCAGTCTCATGGCCGGCTTTCCCGCAGCGCCATGTATTCCGCCCTGGCCGGATTTATGGACCAGGGGGAGTCCATTGAAGAAGCCGTGACCAGAGAGATAATGGAGGAGGCGGGAATCAAGATCGAAAATATCCGCTACCACTCTTCTCAGCCCTGGCCCTTCCCATCGTCCCTTATGATCGGGTGCCACGCCGACGCGGCGACCACCGACATAGCAATGGATACCGAGGAGATGGCCGACGTGCGCTGGTTCCAGCGGGATGAGGTGCTGCTGGCCCTGGAAGGGAGGAGTGACAGCCTGGCGGTCCCGGGACCCATAGCCATCGCCCACCACCTGATTAGGGCCTGGGCCACCGGCGCTTAGGCCCTGGTGATATTCCCCCGTCATTCCAGCACCATCATTCGTCATTACCATGAAAATAGATGCCCACCGTCATTCCGGCGCAGGCCGGGATCCAGGGGTGGGGCGGTGGACTCCCGCTTTCGCGGGAGTGACGGTGGGGGGCGACATCCGCTTCCCAAGCCCTCTGGGGCCTCGCTTCCGCCCGAATAACGGAATCGGGAGCTGGCCTACGCCGGTCCCCAAGATGCAGGGGCAGTCCTTGGGCCGGGAGAGGACCAGGGGTTTCAGGATGACGCCACCGCTCCACAGGGGGGCGGCCCCACAGCCCCTTTGGTCAAAAATGAGGAGACGAAATTCGGTGTCCGGGGGAGCGATCATCACAGACTCGGACAGTCAACGTACCACTTGCCTTCCAATTTCACCCAGTCAAATGAGTTCTCCTCCCCTGAGACGTCGGCGATTTCGGCTTTGTAAGTCACCTTGGCGAACTCACCGCCACTATCAACCTCAATGTCTACAATCGAGACCTTCAAGTCCTCGGCTTCCTCCCTAGATTCTGCCACATCTTCTTTGAACTCATCCCAACTGTTGTCGTCCCGCCATTCAGGAATGCAGTGGTCCCATATCCTTTTAGCATCCAAGTCGCTTAGAGCATCGGCAAACGAATTCGCCCGCGTCTCAATACTATCACCCCCACCCCCACAGCCTGCCAGTGACATGATTGCGAAGATGCCAACCAGGGCCACCATTGCGAGTTTCATCAGTACCTACCTCCTGTTACAATCTTCTTGTCTCATAGCCCATGACTTTCTCGCCACGTGTGCGCCAGTTGGTTGTGAGTCCCAAATTGTTCATCCTTGCTGGAAATACTAAGGCGGTGACGGCTCAATAGCATGGGGCCGGCTTATATGCGCAGGCCCCATCGTCATGTCTCGCCTCACTTGTCAGGCTTGGTTAGCCCTGGCGGATGAAGTCGGAGATGCGTTCGCCAATCATCATGGTGGTGACGTTGGTGTTGGCCCGGACGCAGTCGGGCATGACGGAAGCGTCCGCCACCCGCAGGCCCTCCAGTCCGTAAACCCTACCGTACTGGTCCACCACCGCCATGGGGTCCGACGACGGCCCCATCTTGCAGGTGCAGGAGATGTGCTGGGCGGTGGATACCTCCCGCATCATCCAATCATCCAGGGCTTCTTCGGACTCCAGGTCAGCAGCGGTAGGCTCAACAAGTTCCTCAATGATGTCACTGAAGTCCGCATGTCTGCCAAGCTCCACACACATACGGACCCCTTCCCGAAGCCTCTGGATGTCGAAGGGTTCTTGCAGGTAGTTGTAGTCCAGGAAGGGCTGCTCGTGGGGGTCTGTGGACGTAAGCCGCAGCTCACCGGACCCAACAGCCAGGTATATGGACACCGACATACGGATGCCCAGGGGCTCCATGCGGTCCCCGCCCCGGTTGATCCGCTCGGTGGCGTAGGATGTCATTATGACGATCATGTCATTCCGCAGGTGGGACCCCTCGGCGGTGTAGCGCAGGCAGAACTGGCCCCTGGGCGCAAAGCCGTCCAGGTTAAAACTCGGCTTGGTCCTCCAGGTTATGGGCACTATGGGATGGTCCCTCATGTTCTGCCCAACGCCGGGCAGGTTGTGGACCACCGGGATGCCCAGGCTCCGCAGGTGGTCGGCTGGCCCGACCCCTGACAGCATCAGCAGATGGGGCGACGCAATAGCCCCGCCGCTGAGGACTATCTGGTCCGCCTCAACGGTGAACACCTCCCCACCGCTCTCCACTTCAAGCCCCACTGCCCGGTTGCCCTCGAAGATAACCCGGCGGACGGTGCAGTTGGGCCTGATGGTCAGGTTGAGCCGGTGCCTGGCCGGGTCCAGGTAGCCCAGGGCGGTGCTCCATCGGATGCCGTTGGGGTTGTTATAGGGGGTAGGCCCCACGCCCGACGCATCAGGGCTGTTGTGGTCCGGGCTGTCGGCGAAGCCGTAGGCCCTGCAAGAGTTGTAGAAGGCCCTCTGGGCAGGCATCCACTCCTCGGGCTTGAACCGCCGGGCAATGATTGGACCGTCGGAGCCGTGGAAGTCGTCATGAAAGTCCGTGTCGGTCTCCAACTTGCGGAAGTAGGGCAGAAGGTTCTGGAAGCTCCACTGGTCATTGCCAAAGGATGCCCAGGTGTCATAGTCCTCGGGCACCCCCCGGAGGAACATCTGGCCGTTGATGGCGCTGGAGCCGCCGGTGACCTTGCCCCGGGGGACCATCATCGGCGGGGCTTTGTCCGTGGCCCGGCCTGTGAACTGCCAGTTGTGGTCGCTGGTCATTATGTCCGTGGCGGTGGCATAGCCGAACTTCACCTCTTCGGGAAGACGCTCGAAGTCCGGGTAATCGGGTCCCGCCTCCAGCAGAAGCACCGAGCGGTCCGGGTCTTCGGTGAGCCGGGTTGCCACGATAGAACCGGCAGAGCCGGCACCAACAACAATGGCGTCGTACTTCAATGTATGTACCTCCTTACGTCGGTATTTAGCGACTGATATACAGGGTATGGAGGGTTTTCCCCTTGAGGATGATATATGTATGGGGTTCCCTGCGTCAATATACGGCATGGAGATGGCTAGGGTCTTTCAGTCCTTAATGACTCAAACCGTCACTGAGATGAGAATAGCCCCATTCCGTCATTCCGGCGTAGGCCGGAATCCAGGGGCGGGGGCTGGGGTTCCGGCCTGGGCGCTGGCTATTTTCATAATAATAATTGCCCATGCCCCTTATGGGCCACATAAGGGGATGAAAATGGGTGGCCTGCCACCCAATCGTCACTCCCACGAAAGCGGGAGTCCGCCCCCCGCACCCCTGGATTCCGGCCTACGCCGGAATGACGGTTATGCCAAGGCCCACACACCGGGCCTTGTCGCACCGTAGGGCTGGGGATATAATGCCCCCATAGCCAGCGATGTTGGCTATAGAGACCACCGACCTAAAAAGGGATAAGACGTACCGGAGAAAACTGATATATAGAAAGAGGTCGTAATGCCTATCCAACAACTGCTGCCAGAGCTAGAACGTATCGTGTCAACCGACCAGGACATCGAGGAGATAGGCAGGGGCTACGGTGTCGCCGAAGGGCCTCTGTGGTGGAAGGAGGGGGGATATCTCCTCTTCAGCGAGGTCCGGGGCAACCGCAGGAACAGATGGGCGCCCGGCGAGAGCGTAACCCTCCTCCGGGAGCCTACCAATAGCGCCAACGGGCTTACCCGCGACCCCCAGGGCAGGATGATCATGTGCGAAGGGGGAGCGGGCCGGGTGACCCGCATGGAGCACGACGGGAGCATCACCGTGGTGGCAAACAGCTACCGGGGCAAGCGCCTGAACCGGCCCAACGACGTGGTGGTCAAGTCCGATGGGAGCATCTACTTCACCGACCCCGGCGCGCCGGACCCGGCGCTGGAACTGGACTACTCCGGGGTGTACATGGTATCCCCGGACCTAGGCGCTATCACCCTGCTGGTACGGGACCTGGCCTTTCCCAACGGCTTGACCCTCTCTCCCGATGAGAACATCCTGTACATAGCCGACTACCGGGGAGGTCATATAAGGGCCTTCGACCTGCAACCCAATGGGACCCTGGCCCTGGCCACGGACCGCCTCTTCTGCCGTTTGCGTGAGCCATGGCCGGCAGGCCCCGATGGGCCCGACGGCATGAAGGTGGACGTGGAGGGGAACGTGTATAGCACCGGGCCTGGCGGAGTATGGGTAATAGACCCATCGGGCAGGCACCTGGGCACCATCGTGACGGGAGCGCAGACCACCAACGTAGGCTGGGGCGGCGACGACTGGAAGACCATGTTCATCACCACCTTTGACTCAGTATTCCGAATACAACTCAAGGTTGCAGGGGTTCCCGTGCCCCAGGGCGCATAGAGCAAACTGGGCACTCACCACACAACTAAAGTGAGCGAGGGGGGGCAGGGAGTGAAGGGAGCATCACAACTAAAGTGAGCGTGGGACGTGAGTGGGGAGTGAAGGGAGCATCACCCTGAAGGGTGTGGCATCCTTCCACTTCGTCATTCCGGCGCAGGCCGGAATCCAGGGGTGGGGGTGTGCGGGACTTCGCAGCGACTCCCCAGGCTGTGGGACCCTGGATTCCTGCTTCCGCAGGAATGACGGTGCTGGTCGCTCTGGCTATTTTCATACCAATGACGAATAACGGGGCCAGAGAGGATCGAGGCGGGAACGACGGCATGGCGGCGCAATATTGACCGTTGGAATGAAAGGGGCGAAGGAACAATGAAGGTGTTTGGCAGCATCCCCAGGGACGACATAAGCAAGATACCCGAGGCGGCCCGCAGGGTAGAGGAGCTGGGGTATGACGGGATAAATACCAACGAGAACTTCTCCAGCCCCTTCATGGCCCTCACCCTGGCCGCCGAGCACACCTCGCGGGCGCTTCTGGGCACCTCTGTCGCCATAGTGTTCCCCATAAGCCCCATGACGACGGCATACATGGCCTGGGAGCTTCACAAGTTTTCGGGAGGCCGGTTCCAGTTGGGTATGGGCAGCCAGGTCAAGGGTCACATAGAGCGAAGGTTCAGCACGTCCTGGACGCCGCCCGGCCCACGCATGAAGGAATATGTGCTGTCCCTGCGGGCCATCTGGGACAGCTTCCAGAACGGCGTTCCCCTGCGATTTGAAGGGGAGCACTACAATTTCAGCCTGATGACCCCCCACTTCAATCCGGGACCCCTAGACACCCCACCTCCCAAAATACTCATCTCAGCCGTCGGCCCCTATATGTTCCGCCTGGCGGGTGAGGTGTGCGACGGCGTGCTGCCTCACGGGTTTATGACCCCCAAGTACATGGATGAGGTGGCCCTGCCCAACCTGGAGAAGGGCCTCAAGGGGTCGGGCCGCACGCTGAAGGACATAGAAATCGGGGCCGGGGGATTCATGGTGACGGGGGAGAACGAGGAGGAGGTGGGCAGGGCCTTTGAGGAGGTCCGGGGCCGCATAGCCTTCTACGGCTCCACCCGCACCTACAAGCCGGTGATGGACGTTCACGGCTGGGGAGATGTGTGCCTGGAGCTGAACCGGATGCAGGCCGCCGGCCAGTGGGACGCCATGCCCTCCATAATCACCGACGAGATGGTGGAGACCTTTTCCACCATCGGCACCCACGACCAGATAGTGGACAAGATTAGGGCGCGGTACTCGGGCTACGCCACCCAGATAGGCTTTTCCATGCCCCTTCGCGGGCCGGGAGACGAAGAGCGTCTGAGGGACAAGATCAAGGAGATACAGGCAATTACATCATAGAAGGGACCATCTCAGCACAGCGCGCTTTGCGCCCAACGCCGCCGGTGGCAGTGTGGGGCAGCAGAAAGGTACGGGTAGCAATGGCACGGATAAGAAAGAACAACATCATCGAGAAGAACCGGCAGGGCAAGAGGGGCCTCGGCTGCGGCCTTGTGTTCCCCAGCGCCGAGACAATCGAGTTGATCGGAATGGCAGGGGGCTTCGACTATATCAACCTCGACGGGGAGCACGGGCTTTTCTCCCCCGACTCCGTTGATGCCATGTGCCGAGTCGCCGACGGATTTGGACTCACGGTAATCGCCAGGGTGCCCAACATTGACAGCGACACCATCAATAGCTATCTGGACCGGGGCGTAATGGGTATCCTTGGGCCGCATATAGAGACCGGGGAGCAGGCCCAAGCCCTTGCCGACGCCTGCCGCTACACCCCCGACGGCAAGAGGAGTTGGGGCGGAGGCCGGGGGACCTACTACAACGACAGCGGCGCCCTCGATGTGCCTCCCGGCCAGAACACCGAATTCATGGCTATGACCAACAAGGAAATGCTGGTTATGGCCCAGTTGGAGACCACCAAATCCTTTGAAAACCTGGACCAAATCCTGGCGGTGGAAGGAATTGACGCCTTCGCTTGGGGGGCCAACGACTTGGCTCAGGCTATGGGGCTTCCGGGGCAGCCCAATCACCCCCGGGTCCTCGAAGCCCAACAAAGGGCGGCAGAACGCATCAGCGCAGCCGGGCGCAAGCTGTCGTCGGACATCCTGACAGCCGTCAACGCCCCTTCACTGATACTTGAGGGGGCCAGGAAGTTCCTGGCTGACAACCAGTAACGCCTGTGGGCGTGGTCATTACTCCATGCCTCGCCCCCGGCGCGTCATCATTATGAAAATAGCCAGCGCCATGTTCCCCCACCGCACCCTGAAGGGTGCGGCGTCCCTCACCCACTGTCATTCCGGCGAAGGCCGGAATCCAGGGGTGGGGCGTGGACTCCCGCTTTCGCGGGAGTGACGGTGAAGAGGCCGTACCATTTTCATCCTCGTATGTGGCCCGCATGGGCAATTACCATGAAAATAGGCAACACCCAACGCCATCATTGTCATTCCGAGCGAGCGGAGCGAGTCGAGGAATCTAAGGTCCCGCAACCTGGGGAGTGGTTGCGAAGCCACCCCCACCACCCCTGGATTCCGGCCTGCGCCGGAATGACGGTGGGGAGCCTTCATCCGCCCGGCTAGTGGACCATTGATTTGGCCGTGGCTTCAAGACGGGAAACAACGATCTTGCCGGGGTCCAGCATCTCAGGTATCCTGGGGGCGATGTTCTGCTTCCAATGGTCGCTCTCATAGACTGCCTTGTACTGTCTCTCCCGCTCCTCCTCGCTGTCGAACCGGCGTATCCAGACGTAGAGGTCGTCCTCCGTCTCCCCCACAAAGCTCCCCATTATCACCATGCCTTGGGATACCTGGAAGGGGATAATCTCATCTTCCATGAACTTGACCCAATTCTCCCGCTGCCCCTGATGTGTACGATACTGCCTGAGTTCAAAGAACATTTCCGCCTCCTGTAGTGGGTCCTCGCTGACATTTACCTGTCATGGGGTCACACACCGCACCCTGAAGGGTGCGGCATACCATCTAAACACACTGGCGGAGAGGGTGGGATTCGAACCCACGATACCACAGGGGTATACCGCTTTTCGAGAGCGGCGCCTTCAACCACTCGGCCACCTCTCCGGTAGGACTGGTCTCCTAGAAGACAAGATACTACAACCTATCGCCGATGTACAACCCCGGCCATATACTTATACTCAGGCGTCTCTTCATGTCAGGTCTGGCAATGTGTTATCATGTATCCCGCCGGATGGAATTAAATGGAATTGACAATTGCTTGATTTAGATGAAGTGGGAAATGGCCTTCCCGCCATCACGCCGGTCTGGGGCAAGACACTGGCTGAAATAGCCGGTGTATGCCTGGAATCCCAAGGCCATGTCCAGGGAGTCCGTCTTTGCGTAATAGGTTGTACAAACAACAGTTATACATTGACCTGGACAACTATCACCGACCAGGCCCTTCGGACATGGAACAACCCTCAGGAAGCTACCGAGTATGGGGCCACAGCCATCGCCGTCTTGCTGGCGAAGAAGGAAATAGGTTTTACGGTAATCGAGCGGTCAATGAAAGGTACAGGCATTGATTACTGGATGGGCGATGAGTCCGACGGGCCACCCTTCCAGAGCAAGGCAAGGTTGGAAATATCCGGCATTCTCAAGGTACAGGGTAATGACAGCACTGTCAGAAGGGCGGTCACAGCAAGGGTAAGGCAGAAGTTACGGCAAACCGGTCCTTCCAACCGCCTACTGCCGGCTTATGTAATCGTGGTCGAGTTCGGGATGCCGCTCACCGAGGTCCAGAAGAGATGAGTGCAGTCAACGATTTCCACAACCAGGCCATGAACTTGGCAGAACTCGCTCTCATAGAACGATTGCGGGGGAATATGGAAGGGGCGTCCGCCCTCTTCAAACAAGCGTTGGACTTAGAACTTGCCGCAATCGAAGAACTGGACGGACCTGTGGAGCCGACATTCTCCATTCTTCATCGCAGCGCCGGGACCATGGCGCTGCACTGTAACCAGGTCCGCCTGGCTGAGAAGATAGCCTCCAAAGCTCTTGCTAATGACCCCCCGGAGGAGATCGCAGAAGAGCTCCGCGACCTTATGGAACAAGTGAATTTCCAAAGGCACCTTGATCTCAAAGGTATTGCTTTGGAAGAAGATGAATCGCAATGGAAACCCGTCGAAATACGAGGGACACTCCGTTACGCAGACGCCACCCGCAGCGACGGTGACAGAATCAAGATTATTGATGATGGTGGAAGATCGCATACCGTAGAGGTGCCCGAGGGAATGATGAGGGACATCGTGCGCCCGATGTGGGACTCGGTTGTCACGATAAGTGGTCTGCTTAAAGGCAACGTCATTCAGCTTCAGGACATCCGGCAAGAGGCGACAGATTGAAATTCTATCAACATCGCTGCCCTTGACGCCAAAGACTATCCTCCCTTCCTCACCACGCCGGCGCCAAGACCGTCGGACCAACGCCGTCTTGAATATACGTCAGCCCGGATGCTGACCCCTCTCCCGATAGCGGGACAGGGCCTCATTTACGGCATCTATGAACTCCTGCCTGTCCTGGGGGCTGATTACCACGCTGATACCCCTGCTCCTTCTGACCACCACCGGGGTCTTGACCGAAGGTGAGAACCTCAACCCCCCATAGGCCAGGGCCTGAAACCCCCGTCCAGCGTGAATCTCCGCAATGGTGTCGAAGGGAATGTTAAATCTCCAGGGCCACCCCAGAACTATGCGAAGACCCTCAGGACGAATCTCGTAGGACTGGGGCAGGAAGGACCAGAGGAGCAGGGCATCAAACAGGATAACCCCCAGCATGATCGCCCCCTCAAGAATATGCCCGGCGGCAAACATGATCAGGGCCATCACCACGAACAAGACAAATGACGCTGCCAGCACAGCTCGTACCCACCAGTCATATCTCGCCTTGATATGGGTTGGCACCTGTACTCCTTTCGATGGCCCAGGAGATTGAGAGACCTCTATGATTCGTCATCCCCCTGTGAGATATTCTCTGAGCCTTCCAGTATGGCATCGGGAAACCCTATCTCGATGCCGTACTCGCCGTCGGTAGCTTCCATATCATACCTGGGGCACGAACTGCCATAGGGTCTGAAGCGCCACATCATTTCGTATTCTCGTATCTCGAAAGTCTCCTCATCCAGGACCAGGGTAGCGATTAGCCTCTCGCTCCGAGACCAGGTCAGGGATATGTAAGCATCATCCAATTCAACCCTCAGCTTTACCTCTCCCTTGGAAGATTGCAAGACCTCAATGTCGCCCCTATCTGCGAAGAAGAGGATGCTG
This sequence comes from Dehalococcoidia bacterium, assembly GCA_965219725.1. Classification (GTDB taxonomy): domain Bacteria; phylum Chloroflexota; class Dehalococcoidia; order Lucifugimonadales; family JAGWBF01; genus CBDCOF01. Next base: position 818,851 of record CBDCOF010000002.1, read on the forward strand.
GCGAGCATCCTGTGGGGGCTGGAAAGTCCATTCCGCCAGTGAGTATTGTCAAAAAACTCGTCGCTTTCAATTTGCCTCCATCGTCGAGATAACTCGCTCCAGTATTCATTACTTCCAGCATCATCTACGGTATTAATGATGTAGAAATGGTCGGCCCCATCATCAAAGTGCACCAGGTCCGCATAGGACTGCCGAAAGCGGGCTATCTCGTAGTCAGCCCACCCGAACTTGGAGTCGCAGCCGCTGCCGCGCCACGAACCCCTCATTCTGAACCTAGCCGAGCCTGCCTCTTGCAGGGCGACATAGGCGCTATGGACCATCTCATAGGCGCTGGGCTTTTTGGATTGTTGCGGGTCCAGCAGCTCGTCGCCGAACAATATCAGTTCTTCTACCTCCGCCATAGTCATGCCCGGCTTCACCAGGGGATGAGAATTCAACCGGACCAACGCCTCGTCCATGGGGCTTAACATCGCCAGATTCAGACCACGGGCCATGATACTGCTCAGGTGTGTTCGATGATTCATAAGGGCTAGGGCGTGTAGCGCCTCGTGCATGATCGTGTCCCTGATCACTTTGTCCAGCAGTCCAAGATCGCTCCACCCTTCACTCTCGTAAGTCCACACCCCTATCCATGCACTTGTCACAACGCCCAGGTGGTGCTGAGAATTTGCGCAGCCCCCCGAGTGCTCACAATACACGTCGACAGCTATAGCCTCGGCTATAGTAACGCCTACATGCGCTTCAAGATCGGCTTCCTCCTTGGATTCCACCCACTCGAATTCGAGATTCAGCAACGGGGAGAGTTCATCAAGAACATCTTCCAGGACTTCTATGTAGTCTTTGATCCCGGTCGCCCATACCTTGACGGTGTCCTGGTCCCACTTGACGATGGTCTCTGGGTACCACCCTCCGCAGCCTTCTTCATCCGCGTAGATGCCAGGCCTGTCGCTGAAGCACGCCCAGACATCCCGGTCAACGCCCAGGATGCGTTGGGGGACATCCATCTCCACAATAGCAGGCTGGTCGCCGCCGTAGTCTATGCGGAATGACACCGCGCCCGCCGGCACCCTCATGGTGAGGGTCTCAGCCGCCGCCGGCCTGAACCCATCGGTCAGCGAGACACTGGACTCTCCGCCGCAGTCCTTTATAGCCTTACCGCCCTTTAGGCAGGTGACGGCCACCCGTTTGGCATCCTCAAACTCACGATAGCCCTCGTTGCGCAGGGCTGGGGTTAAATCAACGTCGGCTGTGCCGTCAGACCAGTAGCCCCTCACTGATGTTTCGGTATCCAGCGCCAGCCTTACAGGGGGATGCTCCGGCACCTCGATGGTGAGTCCAGTGACGTTGGATTCTCCCCAACGATAGCCGTCGTCGAGAGCGCCGGCGAAGACCAGCACGTCAAACTCACCCTGGGGCAGGGTCACGGGAATCGCACCGCTGGCGCTGCCCCCAACAGGGACCGGGTCCATGTCCAGGGTATCAGAGCACCTCTCTGCGTATTCTTCATCGCACACAACCCCAACCTTCATCTGACCGCTGGCCGCCACACCCTCATTCGCCACCAGGACATCAATCTCAACCATGCCGTCGCCGTCCCGCTCGTAACCCAGATGGCGCACGCCGTCTATGGTGACCGCCAGTTGCACATATTCCACCTCCACCGTCGTCTCAACGGTGTTGTTATCTATATGCGACTCGACGGTCTCCGTCTCGGCGATGAATAAGAAGGTGTAGGAGCCGGTCTCAACCCCGAAAGGCAGGGAGACAACGGCGTTCTCGCCGGGACCCAGCCCATCTACTGATCCAGCGCTTTCATCCTGGCCGGCGGTCCCTCCGGCATCGTCGTCCGGGTCCGGCGCCCAATCGGCGGATATGACGACCGGACCGGATGCGAGGTCCCCTTGATTAGTCACCCTCACCTGGAGAGCGATGAAACCGTTGCCTGTGATTTCGTATCCCAGGGCCTCTATGGTGATGTCGGCAGCCCTCGCGTTTACATCCAACTGAGCATCCGAACCTGCGACCCTGACCACTACCCTGCGGTCCCCTCCTGAAGGAAGTCTCCGGGTAAAGACCAATGAAGCGTCCTCTCCTCCGGCCAGACGCTGGATGATGTGGACCACCTCAGGCTCCCCGTCGTCCACCACCACTTCCACAGGCACGGACGCGGCGCCGGTCACCTGGCCCAGGTTACTCACCAACACCGAGAATTCTGCATAGACAAGGCCATCACCCCCGCCCGTAATCTCAACATCAACACTTTCGATCCGGTAGGTGGCCGGAATCGGTGTGGGAGTCGGTGTAGGTGTGGGCGTGGGAGTAGGGGTAGGCGTCGGGGTAGGAGTAGGCGTGGGTGACGGGGTTGGGGTATGGGTGGGGGTGGGAGTAGGCTCCGATGTCGGCGTTGGCGTGTGGGTTGGCGTCGGCGCCCGAGTCTGTGTCGGCGCGGCGGCCTGCTCTGCTTCCGGGGTCGCTGTGGGGGTCGGTGTGGAAGACTCTCCCCCACCGCAGGCCGTCGCCAACAAAGCAGCGGCCAGCAAGCAGACCAGCCCCCAGGATGCCACACGGAGCAGAGTAGATGGCAAAGCTGGGAAATGCCGCATAATCATGGGAGACCTCTACATTCTTCAGCATTTGAGAACGGACATGTGACATTATAAGAAGCTATCCCATGACTGACAACAGCTTTAGAATCTACCTTAAAATGATATGCTATGCCCTTGCTTAGAGGAAAATATAGTAGGGGCCTATTCGGGGCTTCCCACCGGGCCTGCTAAGGCTCAGGGCTGAACCGGACCCGGCAGACACGCCGGCTGTCCTCCTTTACCTTTGCCCACTCTGCTATGCGGTATCCCACCACCCACGCTATGCCCCTCCCTGCCAGCACCAGGGGGACCCTGTCCCGCCATGCCCTGGGCACCTTCCGGTCTGTATAGAAGTCTTGCAGCTTCTTGCCCCGCCGCATCCCCAGGGGGTGGAAGCGGTCTCCGGGCGCTCTGGCACGCACCCATATATCGCCGCCTATGGCCTCCGGGTCGAAATAGGCAGTGAAAGGGTCATCGTCTGTAACCGACGTGGCTTCGGTTGCGGGCATACAGCGGACGTCAACCCGCCATCCGGGTATATGGGTGGTGGCTTCATTCCCCGGAGGGACGGCGACTGCGCCCGCCGGTGCAGGCAGAAGGACCGGCTGCTCCCCCTCCATCGGCGGGAAGGGACACGGCATCTCCAGTCCAGGAGACAGGACCAGTCGTCCGTAGGTAGAGTGGAGCCGCAGTCCTCCGGGCAGTTCCAGCGCCCTGCCCGATGGCCCCAAGATGAGGGCCTCCATAGCCTTCAGGTGGCTTTCTTCAAGCCTGCGGGGGCTGCCCGCAAGCTCCCCGTATGCCCTTCGCATCACCATCCGCTTCATGAGCGGGTGAAGAGACGCCAGGGCAGCCGAGTCCATGACCAGGGACTCACCCTCCTGCCTGGCGATGGCATCCCACATCCCGGCTACCTGCGTTTCCAGGTAGTCCACCTCAAGGGCGGCGGAGCGGGACAAACGCACAAGGGCGTCCCGGATTCTGGGGTTGTAGCCGGCCAGGGCAGGCATCAGGTCATGGCGCACCCGGTTGCGGGTGAACCGGGGGAGGCTGTTGCCGCTATCCTCCCGGAATGATATGCCCCGCTCATGGCAATAGGCTGCGGTCTCCTGCTTGGTTGCCTCAAGGAGGGGACGGAAAAGGACTGCCCTCGGGCTGCCCGACCTCCCCTGCCACGAGGAGACCTCCGACATACCCCGCAGGCCGTGGACTCCACTGCCCCGGATAATGTGCATGAGGACTGTTTCCGCCAGGTCGTCGGCGGTGTGGCCCAAAGCTACGGCGGAAGCGCCCACGTCGCCGCACAGTCTCGCCAGGAAGTTGTAGCGCACCTCCCTGGCCGCCTCTTCAAAGGAGGAAAGCCCCATCCTCCTCTGGTAGGCGACGGGGTCGGCCTCCTCCACCGTCGCGGGAAGGCCAAGGTCTCCGGCTGCCCGGGCGACGAACCTGGCGTCATCCTTGGCCTCCTCCCCACGAAAGTCGTGGTCAAGGTGGGCCACGTGGAGCCGCAGGCCAGCCCTCTCTTTCAGCCTCAGCAGGGCATGGAGCAGTGACATGGAATCGGGCCCCCCGGAGACGGCCACCACCAAAAGGGCGTCAGCGCCGGCATAGCCGGCCCGTTCCAGGGCAGCCCTCACTTTAGCCTCGACAGGCCCCAGTTTTTGTAACATCTTCGCAATTGGCGGGCGCTATCACCCGGCAGGGTCTTTCGGTCCTTAATACGGACAGCAGAATGTATAGGGCAACCACAAGGAGCTTGTCTCACATTCCTTGCGCAGTTGCCTCCTCCCCATTGACGGGGAGGATTGAGGTGGGAGTGATGGGTCTGCTAACTGGAATCGTCGCACAGAACTCAAACTTTTGCTGTTCACGCCATCACCCCCATCCTAACCTTCCCCCGTCCAAGGGGGAAGGAACTTCTGAGACAGGCTCCGAGGGTTGCCCCTACCGGGTCCCCCTACGCATGGCGTAGGGGCAGCTCTTGTAGCTGCCCTGGGCAGAGAGGACTACCCCTCCTGAAGCCCTTCGTGGGAGAGGTGGCATCTTTCATTGATGGTGAGTATCTGCCGAAACCTGGAGTTGGACTGGATAATAGATATGGACGCCAGGTCCACCCTCAGCAGGTGAAACCGCGCAAGAGGCAGTCCAAGGAACCGGCACAGGATGGTGCGAATGGCAAAGTTATGGGAGACTGCGACTACGACATCTTCCGGGTGGACCTTCTCCAAGTCTTCCACGGCGCCCCATGCCCTGGCTTCAAGCTGCTGCATGGACTCGCCACCCGGGAAGGCCACCCCCGAAGGGTCTTCCCTCCAGGCGGCGTAAATGTCGGCATACTGGGCGCGCATCTGCTGGCCCGTTATGCCCTCCAGGTCTCCCAGATTGATCTCTTTAATCCCATCCAGGGGAATCACAGGAATAGACAGTTCCTTGGATATTTCCTGGGCGGTCATAATGGTCCTGGACAAAGGGCTGGAGTACAGGGCTGTCGGCTTCATGGATGCGAGGGCCTTAGATACCTGCTGTGCTTGCTTGGTCCCGTGTTGGCTCAAGGACACGGGGCTTTGCCCCTGGAATCTGCCCTCCTTGTTCCAGGGAGTCTCTCCGTGCCGTACCAGTATCAACCGCATCTAACAGTGTCCCCCTTCAGGTCTATCCCCGCGTGTGCTGGGGACCCGTCCCACTAACGGGTCCCGGAGGCGACGGTCTTCATAGGACCATACGCGATAGTGTTGCCTACTTCCATCTTATCAGTCTGCTGCTCCCTCGTCAAAGAGATGGGCCGGCTATTAGGGTCTTTCTATTCCCGGAAAGATCTCCCCTCTCCTGTGGGGAGAGGGGTTGGGGGTGAGGGACATCTTTCCCTTACAATCATGTTTGACCCCGGAGCGCCCCCTCACCCCGGCCCTCTCCCTCCAGGGAGAGGGAGAATAGAAAAACCCTAGCCGGTTATCCAATGGACAAATGACAGGGCAGGTTATAGACTTTGGGGGAGACCACCGGGTGATTAGCAATGGGGCTTTAGCTTGATTCCGGGGCCTGATTCCGGTGAATGAGCCATCCGGTAGAGCCGGACTGTCCCAAGAGATACGATGCCTACCGGGCCGGAATACCCAGGCACGGGAAGGAACCGAAGAGGAGGTAATGGGTTATGCCAGTGTTCTCGGATGAATATCTTCGCAGAGTGACCTTTCATATTTATAGGGCTGAAGGCGTACCGGAGGAAGAGGCCAAGATTGTAGCCCAGCACCAGGTCAAGGCCAACCTGGCGGGACATGATTCTCACGGCGTCATCCACATTCCCGAGTATGTGGAGCGTATCCATCGTGGGCACATCGTTCCCGGAGCGCCCTTTGAGGTAGTGCAGGAATCCCCCACCACCGCCCGCATAAACGGTAACTGGGGATTCGGATTTGTAGTAACGGAAAAGGCCATGCGCATGGCTATCGAGAAGGCAAAGACCCATAACGTGGGGGCGATAACCGTTTTCTACCAGAGCCACATAGGCAGGCTGGGCGACTACCCCACCATGGCCGCAGCGGAGGGTATGATCGGCCTCATCACCGCCGACTCAGGCGCGGGACCCAAGGCCGTGGCTCCCTTCGGCGGACGGGAGCGGCGCCTGGGGACCAATCCTATATGTATCGGCGTGCCCAGCAACCTGGATGGCACGGTGCTTTTGGACATGGCTACCAGCGCGGTGGCGGCCGGCAAGGTGAGCCTAGCGCGAAACCGCAAGGAGCAGATGCCTAGTAGCTGGGTGATTGACAAGGACGGCAACTCCACCACAGACCCCGAAGATTACTACCGGGGCGGCGCCATCCTCCCTGTAGGCGCCGACCAGGGACACAAGGGGTTTGGGCTATCCTTCATGGTAGAGATGTTCTCCGGCATCCTCACCGGCCTGGGCTTTGGCATAGACCCCCAGGCCCGTCACAATGACGGCTGCTTCATCTCCGTATTCAATGTGGAAGCCTTCCGGCCCCTGGAGGAGTTCAAAAAAGAGGTCTCCGAGTTCTCCAGGTTCATCAAAGACACGCCGCCGGCCAGGGGCTTCAACGAGGTATTCTATCCAGGCGAGATAGAATGGCGCACCGAGCAGCAGAGGTTGCGGGAGGGCATCTACATAGAGGATGAGACCTGGCGGCAGATTTCCGAGTTGGTCGAGACGCACAATCTGCAAGGGACCATCGGGCAGCCGTAGCCCTGTTTCCGATATCCGGCCCTCCGGCCCCGCCATTATTATGAAAATCCAACCCCCTCCACCCCTGCGGGGGAGGATTGAGGTGGGGGTATCACGACTGAAGTGGGCAGTGGGTGGTGGCCTCCCCACCGTCATTCCGGCGCAGGCCGGAATCCAGGGGTAGGGCGTGGGTGACTCGCAACGACCGCCTAGGTCGCGGGGCCCTGGATTCCCGCTTTCGCGGGAATGACGGTTCTGGGGGCTGCCGCACCCTGAAGGGTACGGTCGGGGAACTTGGAGCTGGCTATTTTCATAATAATTCCCCATGCCCTTGCGGGCACATACGAAAATGAAAATGGTCGGCCTCCCAACCGTCATTCCGGCGCAGGCCGGAATCCAGGGGGGTGGGGTTGGTTTCCGGCTTGGGTCATGCCTATTTTCATAGGAATTGCCTATGCCCCTGTGGGTCACATACAAGGATGAAAATGGCGGGCAGCCTACCCACCGTCATTCCGGCGTAGGCCGGAATCCAGGGGTGGGGGGTGGGTGACTCGCAACGACCACCTACGTCGCGGGACTCTGGATTCCTGCTTCCGCAGGAATGACGGTTCTGGGGGCTGCCTATTTTCATGATTGTTGACGGTTATGTAAAGGTGTCATTTCGTAGCAGCGCCGAATCATGGAGGGCCGGAATGACGGTATGGCGGCGCAATGTAGTTGCAGAATTCCCACCCTTCATAATATAAAGGCTCACAAGTCCTTGACAGCGCTCCGTACCCTTTGCTAGGATTGGAAGCATCGTCATACGATGTATGGGACCTGCCATTTTATGGCATCTACCAGGTCCGGCATCCGAAAGATTACTAATTGCGCCCGGCAAGACCGAATTCCCTCGTCGTCAAGCGGAGGGAACAATCCAACAGTGTCTTCCCATCAGGGGATAGTCCCATCCCGGATACCTCCCCTCTCGGAATGGCATAAGAATTGGATATATGCGGGGCCTTGCCCGACGCCCTGAGGAAGATAACATCAGCGCTGGTGAGAAGAAAGCCGCCGTGTCTCCCTTCCCGGATATGTTCACCCGCTATAAGGACAGCCTGGACGTGGAGTTGCGGTCTGCCCTTTATCTCCCTTCACCTGCAAGGGAAGCTAGAGAGGTAGAGCAGGACCGCATTGAGCAATGGGAGCACGGGGAGCACGGACAGGGCCCGGAGCCCCTGCTAGTGCCTCTTTATCGTATGCTCCAGTACCACCTCGGATGGGCCAATGAGATGGGCAAACTCTTGGCCTTGCCGGTCTCCCAGGGTAAAGCCTTTCGCCCCACCCTGTGCTTGTTCACCTGTGAAGCCCTGAGGGAGGACTGGAATAAAGCCCTTCCCGCCGCCGCCGCCCTGGAGCTTATCCATAACTTCTCCCTCATCCACGACGACATTCAAGACCAGGACCTGGAGCGTCGTCACCGGCCCACCGTGTGGTCAATATGGGGGCAGCCCCAAGCCCTTGTAGCGGGCAATACCATGCGGTGCATCGCCGACACCACCGCCTGGAGGCTCAGCGAGCGGGGGGTAAGCGAGATAAGGGCGCTGCGGGCATCCTCCCTTCTCACCAGGGCCTACCTGGACATGATATACGGCCAGTCCCTCGACCTGGCCTTCGAGGAGAGCCTGGACATAAAGATCGAGGACTACCTCACCATGATTGCGGGCAAGACCGGCGCGCTGATACGGTGCAGCATGGAGATGGGCGCCGTGGTAGCCTCCGATGACGAGAGGGTGGTGCGGGCCTTTGCCAATTGCAGCAGATACCTCGGCCGGGTCTTCCAAATACAGGACGACGTGCTGGGGATATGGGGGGAAGAAGCAACAACCGGCAAGGCGGTGGGGAATGACATCCTTCGCAAGAAGAAGTCCTTTCCCATAGTGTACGCCCTGGAGATGGCTGAGGACGCCGCCAGGCAGAAGCTGGTGGAGGCTTACAGCAAGGAAGAGCTTGACAGCCGGGATGTGGAAGACGTATTAACAGTGCTGGAGGAGCTTGACGTTGTCAGGCACGCGCAGAAGATGACTACGGAGAACGCAAGGTTGGCAATCAGAGAGGTCAATGATATTCACTTGCCTTCCTGGGCACGCCGGGAGATAGAGGAGTTGGTGGGATTTCTCACCGCACGAGAATACTAGGCTCTGTTGACATTTCCCCGTCATTCCCGCGAAAGCGGGAATCCAGAACGGGCGTCATGTCGGTTTCCCAAGGAGCCTGGATTCCGGCCTGCGCCGGAATGACGAAATAGGGTTGGCCCAGGGATGAATCAGGAGGAGAAAATCAAGCGAGCGAAGCGGCCTATAGAGCTACCCATCAGGTTGGCCTTTTACATATTGAAGAAGCGGAGCATGGGCAGAAAACGTTTCCCTTTGGTGACAATGTTGGAACCCCTGGAGATGTGCAACCTGGCCTGTGTAGGCTGCGGGCGCATCCACGAGTATAAATCGGTGATGGACAAGATGATGCCCGTGGAGGAAGCCGTCGCAGCGGTAGAGGAGTCGGGAGCGCCCATCGTTTCCATAGCGGGCGGGGAGCCGACCATCCACCCCAAGATAGACCAGATTATCAATGAGTTGGTGCGGCGCAAATACTTTGTTTACTGCTGCACCAACGGCATCCTCCTTGAGAGGGTGATGAAGAAGGTGCCTCCATCCAAGTATCTCTCCTGGGTGGTCCACATGGACGGCACCGAAGAGGAGCACGACAAAGCGGTGGCCCGGAAGGGGATTTACCAGAGGGCCATAAAGTCCATTGAGGCAGCCCTGGACGGCGGGTACAGGGTCTGCACCAACACCACCATCTTCCGCGGGTGCAACGTGGACGACCTCCATTCCCTGTTCCGCACCATGACGGATATGGGCGTGGAGGGCTGCATGGTCTCCCCCGGCTACGACTACACCCACGCCCCCGACCACGACATCTTCCTCACCCGCCAGGAGTCCAACGAGGCCTTCAAGGAAATCCTCGACGGCGAGAAGATCAAAGAACTGAAGATGTACAACAACCCTCTCTACCTGAACTTCCTGCGGGGTGAGCGGGAGTACCAGTGCACTGCCTGGTCCAATCCCACCTATACGGTCATGGGTTGGAGAAAACCCTGCTACCCCCTGGCCGACGAACACGTTGAGAAGGTGGACGAGCTTTTCGACGAGGCCCTGTGGGAAAAATACGGAGTGGGGAAAGACCCTCGGTGCGCCGGGTGCATGATGCACTGCGGGTTCGAGTCGGCGACCATATTCCAGGCCGTTTCCAGTCCCAGGGACTGGGTTACCCTCATCAAATCGGGCGCCGTTGGCAAGAGCGGCATAACGGCAAGCTAACCGGATGAACGGGCCTGCTAAATTGGATGGGGCTTTGTTAGCTATCATGGCATCTATGGAAAGGGAAGTGGCCGGACTTGTCAGATTATGCGGGGGACAGGCCAAGGGCCTCCATGACCACAACTTAGGCCCGCCGCCATTCACCTTCCACATAACGGGGGTGGGCAAGGAAAGGGCTATGGCGGGGGTGAAGGCGCTGATGGACGGCCCGGAGAAGCCCGACGCCATCCTCTCCCTGGGCTTCGCGGGTGGTCTGCACAGCCCTCTGGCTACGGGAGACCTGGTTCTATCGAGACGGCTTTACGCCACCGGAGAAAGCGCCTTCATTGAGGCCGACCCCAGGCTTCTCCAGGCGGCCCAGGAAGCGCTGGCCGAGGCCCACTTGTCGAGACGGGGGGCGAGGCATTTCGTCGCAGATACCCTGACATCGCCCCGGATGGTATGCACGGCCTCGGAGAAGGGTATGATGGCCGCCTCCACCCGCGCATGGGCGGTCAACATGGAAGACTACTGGATAGGGCAGGCAGCCCGCCGGGAAGGTATCCCCTTCCTGAGCGTTAGGGCCGTGCTGGACACCGCCGCCCAGGATGTCCCGCCCTTCACGGCGGATATTGGAGACAAGAGCCTCCCGGTGCAAGCCTTCCGGGCGCTGGCCCATGGAATAGCCAGGCCCCAGGACATACTGAGGGTCGCAAACCTGGGAAAACAGGCCAAGACGGCCCAAGAAAGCCTGGCGTCCCTTGGTATATCCTTTCTAAACGGTATAGCGGCGGCAGGCAGAACTCGCCACTCCTACGAAAGCGGGAGTCCAGGGCTGCCGAGGGGTGGATTCCTGCTTCCGCAGGAATGACGGGATGGTCACTGGCTACTTTGATGGTAATTGCCCATGACCATTGCAGGCCAAATAATGAGATAAAAAAGGCGGCACCAGCCCAAGTAATCCCTTCCCCCTTGATGGGGGAAGATTAGAGCCTGCCCCCGTATCAAGTACGGGGCAAGCTCTGAACTTGATTCAGGGATGGGGGCGATACCCCCGGCGAGGGAAACGCCCCCCACCTCAATCCTCCCCCGCAACGGGGGGAGGAGGTAGATTTTCATGGGAATGACGGTTATGCAAAGGTCTCACAAAGAGGGGTGGAGGCTGAATTCTCATAGAAATGAAGGTCTTGGTCACAGGAGCGACGGGGTTCATAGGCGGCAACGTAGCCCGTACCCTTCAAGCCAGGGGATATGAAGTAAGGGCCCTGGTGAGGCCGGGCAGCAGCACGTTAACTTTAGAAGGCACCGGTATAGAGACTGTGCAGGGGGACGTGAGGGATAGGCAGTCGGTTGCACAAGCCCTGATAGACTGCCAGGCGCTGGTCCACTGCGCCGCAATGTACACCTTCTGGACCAGCAACCCCGGCCTTGTATATGAAGTCAACGTAGAGGGCACCAGGGTTGTCCTCGAGGAGGGCCTGAAGGCCGGGGTCCGGGCATGTGTGTACACCAGCACCGTGTCCACCGTGGGTTTCCCTCCGGGGGGAGTGGGCACTGAGGCCACAGAGCCTTCCCTCAAAGAGCTGGTAGGACACTATAAGAAGTCCAAGTACATGGCGGAGAAAGCGGCCCTGGAGATGGCCGGCAGGGGGCTTCCCGTAGTGGTGGTGAATCCCACGGCCCCGATAGGCCCCTGGGACGTGAAGCCCACACCCACCGGCAAGATGGTCCTGGACCTCCTCAGGGGCCGGATACCGGCCTACGTCAACACGGGCATGAACTTGGTGGACGTTGAGGATGTAGCCGTGGGACATGCCCTGGCCCTGGAAAAGGGCCAGCCGGGAGAACGGTATCTCCTGGGAAATACCAACATGACCCTGGGCGAGATGTTCAAGATGCTGGAGGGAGTGTCGGGAAAGAAGGCCCCAACCATCAGGCTGCCCCTGTGGATGGTGATAGGGGCCGGGTACGCGGATACTTTTATTGAAGGCACCCTTATGGGCAGGGAGCCATTAATACCTCTGGAGGGCCTGAAGATTTCCCGAAAGCCTATGTACGTGAGTTGCGAGAAGGCCATAACGGGACTGGGGCTGCCCCAGAGTCCTGTCGAGGGCGCAATGGAGAAAGCGGTCAGGTGGTTCCGAGACTACGGATACACCTAGAGTCTATCTCAAAACGAAAGTCCGGCCTCCCCCATTTGTGGGCTGACAGGGGTATGTAAATTATCAGGCAACTAAAATAAGGCAGCTTTTTAACTCAACAAACTGTTTACTATGTCATTCCGAGGAGCGGAGCGACGAGGAATCTAAAATCCATGCCTTTAAGCAAAGCTACGACTTTAGATTCCTCACTGCGCTTCGCGACCTTCGGAATGACAGATGGAGAAAGTCTGTGAAATACATACCCCTGTCAGCCCTTTGTGGGGGAGGATTGAGGTGGGAGGTATCACCTCATCGAAGGGGCGGCAACGCTCCGCCCTTGATGCTTTAAGGTAGTTATCAGGAGAGAGTATGGCATGACTGAGGCGCGAGACGCGGTGAGACACGAGGGCTTGGAAGCGGTGGATAGGACCATCCAGCGTTCCCACCAGTATTTTCTTTCCGTCCAGTACCAGGACGGCTACTGGTGGGCGGAACTGGAGTCCAATCCGTCTATGGAAGCCGAGTACCTGCTGCTCACCTACTTCCTGGACGTGGTGGACAAGGAGCGATGGCGGAAGCTGACCAACTACCTTCTCAACAAACAGCGGGACGACGGCTCCTGGGGGCAATATTATGGCGCTCCCGGCGACCTGAGCACCTCCGTAGAGTGCTACTTGGCCCTGAAACTGGCCGGGGTTCCCTCGGACAAGCCGGAGATGCGGAAGGCCAGAGAGTTCATTCTTTCCAGGGGCGGCGTGCCCAAGGTGCGAATATTCACCAAGATATGGCTGTCCATGTTCGGCCAGTGGGAGTGGGAAGGGACACCCATCATGCCTCCGGAGCTCATGCTCCTCCCCAACTGGTCTCCCATCAACATATACGAATTCTCAAGCTGGGCCAGGGCCACCATCGTGCCCATGCTGATTATCCTTACCGAGAGGCCGGTACGCCCCATACCCGACTGGGCCGGAATTGACGAGCTTTACCCCATGCCAAGGGAACTCACCGACTACTCCCTGCCAAGGCCCCAGGAACTCTTCAGCTGGAACAGGCTCTTCCACGTTGCAGACAAGCTCCTGGGTCTCTACCAGAAGATGCCCGTAAAGCCTGGCCGCAAGATAGCTACTCAAAAAGCTATTGAATGGATAGTCTCCCACCAGGAAGCCGACGGCTCCTGGGGCGGCATACAACCTCCCTGGGTATATTCCCTCATAGCCCTGAACCACCTGGGATACCCCACAGACCACCCGGTTGTGAAGAAGGGCATCGAAGGATTCGAGGGGTTTGCCATAGAAGAGGGAGACACCTGGCGGGTACAGGCGTGTATCTCTCCCGTATGGGACACCTGCCTGGCCGTCATTGGCCTTCTGGACTCCGGCATGGCCCCCGGCCACCCCGCTATCCAGAAGGCTGTCCAATGGCTGGTCAAGCAGCAGATTCTCAACGGCGGCGACTGGCAGGTAAAGGTCAAGACCGCGCCTCCCGGGGGCTGGGCATTCGAGTTCGCCAATGACATATACCCGGACATAGACGATGCCGCCGAGGTCATAATGGCCCTGAGCATGGGACGACTGGATGGCGAGGACGAGAAGCGCAAATCCGAGGCCATTGGCCGGGGGGTCCAGTGGGTCTTGGCTATGCAGTCCCACAACGGGGGCTGGGCGGCCTTCGACAAGGACAACGACATAAGCTATATTGCAAAGATTCCCTTCTCCGACTTCGGCGAGACCCTTGACCCCCCCAGCGTGGATGTCACCGCCCATGTGCTGGAGATGATGGGAAAGCTGGGATACAATAAAGACTCCCCTCTTGTGAGACGCGCTTATGACTACATCAGGAGCGAGCAGGAGCCCGACGGCCCCTGGTTCGGAAGATGGGGAGTCAACTATATCTATGGCACCGGTGCCGTACTCCCTGCTCTGGAGACCATCGGAGAGGACATGGGCCGGCCCTTCATACGGGACGCCGTGGGTTGGATTCTGGCCCACCAGAACCCCGATGGCGGCTGGGGCGAAAGCTGCGGCTCATATGTGGACCATTCCCTGAGAGGAGTCGGCCCCAGCACGGCGTCACAAACGGCCTGGGCATTGATGGCGCTGCTGGCCTGCATAAGAGACCAGAATGACGATGTCAGGATTTGGCCTGCCATAGAGTCGGGCATAAGATACCTGGCCGGCACCCAGCAAGAGGACGGCTCCTGGGACGAGCCTTATTTCACCGGGACCGGCTTCCCCGGCTACGGTGTGGGCCAGCGGCCAAAGCAACTTCCGAAGCCCGGAGATGCAGGATACCAGGGATTGGATATGCCCGCGGGATTTATGATTAACTACCACATGTACCGCAACTACTGGCCGCTAATGGCCCTGGGGAGATACAGGAGGCTGATGTCAGTTAGTCCCTGACCGGGCCGGATATGAGGCAGGGAGGCCGGAATCCGGAAGCGCAGGTCGGGACTGGATAGCAAATCCAAGGCATTAAGAGGGGAGATATGAAGAGCCAAGTATACTGCCTGAAGATGGAGAGCAAGAAGGCGCCGGAGTTTATAGATATTACCGAAAGGGTGAGGGAGTGCGTATCCGAGGCCTCTGTAAGCAGCGGGTTCGTGGTGGTCTATTCCAAGCACACCACCGCAGCCATAAAGATAAACGAGAATGAACCCCTCCTTCTCCAGGACATGGAATGTTTCCTGGAGAGGATGTCGCCCAGGGACAACGACTACCGGCACAACGACTTTAGCGTCCGCACCGTGAACATGACCGAGGACGAATGCCCCAACGGTCATGCCCACTGCCAGCACTTGCTGCTGGGCACCAGCGAGACCATACCCATAGTGGAAGGGATAATGCAGTTTGGCCAGTGGCAGAGCATATTCCTGATAGAGCTGGACCACGCCCGCCCCAGGGAAGTGGTGGTGCAGGTACTCGGCGAGTGAGCGCAGGGGCCATCATTGATTAGAACGTCAGGGATTAGAACGCTAATCAGGACACTTAAATGAGCACGGAGGTGTGTCATGGTTGTCACCTCTCCACAGCTTGAGCAGGCTTATGAAGAGTGCCGACTTATCACCAAGAAGGAGGCGAAGAACTTCTATTACGCCTTCATAACCCTTCCCCCAAAGAAGCGGAATGCCATCTATGCGGCCTATTCCTTCTGCCGTCTTGCCGACGACGCGGCGGATGAAGACATCCCCACCGACGAAAAGCTAAGACTCCTGGAGGAGTTGCGCGGGAAGCTCTCCATGTCCTACTCGGGCCACCCTGACCTGCTTGAGGAAGGCCCGGTCTTCACCGCTCTCGCTCACACCGCCAGCACCTACGACATACCCGAGGAGTACCTGCGAGAGGTAGTCGCCGGAGTGGAGACCGATCTTACCAAAAACCGATTTCAGGACTTCGCGGAGCTTCGCGATTACTGCTACCGGGTGGCCTCCGTGGTAGGACTAATCTGCATACAGATATTCGGCTATTCGGACAGCCGGGCAAAGGACTATGCCATTGACTTGGGCATGGCAATGCAGTTGACCAACATCATGCGGGACGTAAAGGAGGACTTGGAACTGGACCGGGTCTATCTACCCCTGGACGAAATAAAGGATTTCGGGTACTCCCTGGAGGAACTCCAAGCAAGCGTAGTGAATGGGCCCTTCCGCGAGCTTATGAGGTTCCATGCCCAGAGGGCCAGGGAATACTTCGATAGCGGCTTCAAGCTGCTTCCCTACCTCTCACCCCGCTCCAGAGCTTGCCCGGCAGTCCTGGGGCAGATATACAGCCACGTCCTCGACAAGATTGAAGCCAGGGATTTCGACGTGTTCGCAGGAAGGGTCAGCCTGAGTTCACGGGAAAAGTACAGGATTACGGCGCAGACATGGATGAGAAGTATGCTCCCCACGGCGTTGGCCTCCTGGTAGGAGAAATGTGTTAGGAGAAACGTGGGCCGATGGCTTTATCAAGGGGGCGGGGTGAGTAACACAGCCCTCATTCTGGCGCCCTTTTCCTGCGATACCCTCAATACCCTCCGCCGTACTCTGCCCGTTGCCTATGAAAGTTGGACCGATACCCGCAAACTCTACGCCCCTGAGGAGCTTTCTGAGCGCATAGATTCGGAAAACATTAGCATATTGGTAATAGAGGCCGACTTCGTGTTCTCCGAAGTATTCCATGATTCCAGCCCGCTAAAACTTCTGGGGGTCTGTAGAAACAGCCTGGACCACGTCGACGTGGAGGCGGCTACCCAGCAAGGGGTGGCTGTCGTAAACGCCCCGGGCCGGAACACTCAAGCCGTGGCCGAGCTTACCATAAGCCTCATGCTTTCTCTCGCCAGGGGGGTGCCCCACCTAAACAAGCATATAAAAGATGGAGCGTGGGAAAGTCCCGTAGAGCCATACATATCCATGCGGGGGGTAGAGCTTGAGGGGAAAACCCTGGGGTTAATCGGGCTGGGGGCCATTGGCCGGAGGGTAGCCCGGCTTGGGACGGCCTTCGGGATGAGGGTCTTGGCCTATGACCCCTACGCCGGTGCGCCCGGCGCGAAAAAAGCGGAGGCCCGGCTGGATACCCTGGAGAGGGTCCTGGAGCAGGCCGACTTTCTCTCGCTCCACACCCCCGGAAACCCTGAGACCGAAGGACTGCTGGGCAGCCAGCGCCTCAGCCTGATGAAAAGGGGCTCTTACATTATCAACACGGCAGCTTATCACGTTATAGACGAGGCGGCCTTGGTGGACCGCCTACAGTCGGGGCATATCGCCGGGGCTGCTCTGGATGTCCACCGGACCCATCCCATACCCCCCTCCAGCCCCCTGCTGAAGCTGGAGAATGTCATCCTCACCCCCCACGTCGGCGGCGCTACCGACGGCACCATAGAGCGCCAGTCCCGTATGATGGCAGAGGACATTCAACGCTTCCTCCGGGGCCAAAGACCAATACACCTGGTCAATCACCGGGTCTGGAGGGAGCATGGCTAAGACAACGGGGGGTAGTCCCACCGATGGCTGCATCCTGGCCCTGGACGTGGGCACCAGCAGCCTCCACTGCCTTCTGACAGACCCTCTTGGGAGTCCTATTGCTTCAAATAGCGCGCCCCTGCGCTACTTCACCCCGGAAGGCTGCCCCACAACCGCCAGAGAATTCAATCCAGAGGAGGTATTGAGCGCCCTGGGCAGGCTGGTTGGGTCTTTGCTGCGACGGGAAGGGCTGAGACCGGGCAGCATCTCCGCCATCGGCATTACCGGGCAGCGCCAGGGCGTGGTATTTCTCGACGGCGCCGGCAAGGAGCTATACTGCGGCCCCAACATAGACCTGCGGGCTATCTTCGAGGGCGCCGCTATAGACGAGGAGATGGGCAGGGAGGTATATCATACCACCGGACATACCCCATCCATGCTCATGGCCCCTGCCCGCCTGCGGTGGTCCCGTGAAAACCGCCCCGAGATTTACCACAAGACCCGCGCAATCCTCACCATCCCTGGGTGGCTGGCCTACAGGCTGACGGACTCATTGATGTCTGAGCCGTCCCTGGAGGGAGAGGCGGGCCTCCTGGATATAAACACCGGGCGCAGATGCCCCGGGCTCCTGAGCAAGCTGGGAGTGTCCCAGTCCCTCCTGCCACCCCTGCCGAATGGGAAGCAGCCGTGCGCCGCCCCCCTCAGCCGTGGCATGGCAGACCTGTGGGGCTTCAAGGAGGGGATACCCGTGGTGGTGGCAGGCCCCGACACTCAATGCGGGATGTTGGGTATGGGCCTGGTGAAAGAAGGCCGTACAGGGGCCATCGTCGGATGGAGCGGGGCCTTGCAGGTACTCACCTCCACACCTTGTCTGGACATGGGCCTGGATGAGGGCCTAGATAAGGGCTTGGATGAAGGGGCCCGCACCTGGGCAGGGCGCTATCCCTTCGGCTGCGCCGGGGGTAAGCAGACAGGCAGCCTCCAGGCGGCGGAGAGCGGCCCTTTACCCCACCCTGAAGGGTGGGGCATAGGCTACGATACACAGGCAGCGGAGAGCGCCTCTATGCCGCATCATTCAGGGTGCCCAGGATGCAATGAGGGTAGCAGCCCCTGGGTGGCGGAGAGCAGCCTGGGAGACGCGGGCAACGCCTACCGGTGGCTCAAGGATACCCTCCTGGGAAGGGATGCCTCCTTCGATGAGGCAGACCGGATGGCCCGGCAGGCTTCACCGGACCCTGAGCAAGTGATGTCATTCCTGGGGCCGGGTCCCGTAAGCCCCTTCAGGTCAGGACTGAGAATGGGAGGACTTCTGTTTCCCACGCCTTTAGGCTTCCAGGAGACAAGCCCCGGACAATTGTTCCTGGCTGCGCTGGAGAACATCGCCTACAGCGCCAAGGCCGGCCTGGACACCCTGAGGGAAGTGACCGGCCTGAAGATGGATGGGCTATCCCTGGGTGGAGGCATGTCCCGGAGCCGGGCGTTTCCCTGCACCTTAGCCGCCATATTGGGATACCCGGTAAGGCGCAGCCTCGACCATAACGTCAGCGCCAGAGGCGCAGCCCTGGCGGCAGCCATGTACAGAGATAGCTCCTTCACCCTGGGCCAAGCCGCCGAGTTGGCATCGGGCAGCTATGAAGAAATAGGGCCGGGCACGCCCAGCCGTATAGCCCAATACCAGGAGTCCTACCATCAATGGTTGAATATGTACAAGCGCCTGGGGGGTAAGTAATCTTCAGACTTGAGGGCTAATTCCGGCCCCGACTCGTCATCATTTAATTTGAGAATAGCCGGCACCAGGTCCCCACTGCACCCTTCAGGGTGCGGCATCCTCCTACCGTCATTCCGGTCGTAGGCCGGAATCCAGGGGTGGGGGGTGGATTCCCGCTTTTGCAGGAATAACAGAATAGAGTCGGAACAACGGTAAGTGCAGGATGCCATACCCTTCAGGTGTGGTGTAGCGGAGGAGGATATATGGGAAAGTGGGACTCTGAAAGACAACTTCTGTGGGAAGTAACCCAGGAGATGGCGAAGGCGGGGCTGGTAGCAGGCTCCAGCGGCAACGCCAGCCTGAAGCTGCCCGGCGACCGGGCCGGCAACAGGGACCAGGGGCTTGTCCTCATAACCCCCACCGGCCTACCCTACCGGCAGCTAGGCACCGATGACCTGGTGGTGATAGACCTGGATGGGGAGCATATAGAGGGCCACCTCCTCCCTTCCTCAGAGACAGCCCTGCACCTGGCAATATACAAAGAGAGGGAAGACGCGGGCGCGGTAATACACACCCATTCACTATTTGCCTCGGTGGCGGCGGTAGCCGGCCTTGAGATACCGCCCCTGATAGATGAGATGGTGGTAAGTGTGGGTGGGAGCGTGAGAGTAGCCGAGTACGGCTTCCCTTCTACCGAAGACCTGGCCAGGAAATCTTGCCTGGCCCTGGGAGACCGGAACGCCGCGCTGCTGCGCAATCACGGGATGGTAGGAATGGGCAGGACCCTCTGGGAAGCCTTTGGGGTGTGCCAGCTTGTTGAACGGGTAGCACAGATTTTCACCTACGCATCCCTCATGGGCAGGGCCATCCCACTGCCGCCCGACATCGTGGAAAGGGAGCAGGAGATGTTCATGATGCAGCGGGCTGCGAGCCTGCACGCCGGCGGCCATCATAGCAACTCCCCATAGCCCTTGCGGGCCACATACGAGGATGAAAATGGCACGGCCTCCCTACCGTCACTCCCGCGAAAGCGGGAGTCCACGCCCTGACCCTGGATTCCTGCTTTCGCAGGAATTGCCCATGGCCCTTGCGGGTCACATACGGGGATGAAAACGGTACAGCCTCCTAACCGTCATTCCGGCGTAGGCCGGAATCCAGGGGCGGGGGGTGGGTGGCTTCGCAGCGACTCTGATGTTGCGGAGCATGGATTCCCGCTTTCGCGGGAATGACGGTAGGGCGGGATGCCGCACCCTTCAGGGTGCGGTGGGGGCACCCTAAAGATGCCTATTTTCATAGCAATGACATTATGGTGCCGGGCGCCTATTTTCACGGGATGCCAGGGCGAATAACAGGGTGTGGTAAGTGACCCAACACATGGATTTTCATAACAGAGGTAGATTAAGTATGGTGACAATCCCCAGCTTCCTGCTGCGTAAGCTGTACGTCAGGGGGAGCCTATGCAATACCGACCAGGGAGTCCGGTTTCACCTGCTGAACAAGCTGGGGGCCGGATATGCCCGGAGGATTTTTCCCTTGGTTATGGATGGGCAGGAGGTGCCCCTGGAGCATTGCTCCTTTTCCATAGAAGGAAACCAGTTCTCTTTCTCTGACGTGTCCAACGAAAGGCCATTCACCCTGGACCTGAACAAGACCACCGTTATAACCGTAAAGAACACAACCCTGACCAAAGAGCCCCACACCATTGCCATGTCCTTCCAGGTAGCGGGGTTGGGCAACCTGGAATTCGATTTTACGGACGTGCCATCCGATGGCTAGTCAACCCAACCGGCCACCTGTAGTGGCAATTACCGGCGCTTCCGGCTATCTGGGGTCCCGGCTCCTTCAGGAGTTGGAGACCGATGAGAGCATCGCAAGAGTCCTGGCTTTAGATACCAGGCCCCTTCCTCTGCCCTTCCACAACGTCACCTCCGAGAGGCTGGATGTTACCGAGTCTCTCGACCACCTGTTCCGGGTCCGTCATATCAACACAGTGGTGCATCTCGCCTTCACCCTCAAGCCGGGCCACGGCAGGAAGGGGGAAGAAAGGGTCCGCCGGGCCAACGTGCAGGGGATTCGCAGTGTCCTGAAGGCTTGCCATGCGGCCAAGGTCTGCAATTTCATCTACCTGAGCTCCCATACCGTTTACGGAGCGCACAAGGACAACCCCATACCGATTATGGAAGACGCTCCCCTCGCCCCGCCGCCGAGCTTTCAATACTCCTACGACAAGTCCCTGTGCGAGGAAATAGTCCAGGAGTTCGCCATGGAGAACCCCAATACCGACGTAACGGTGCTGCGTTCCTGCATAGTTACGGGGCCGGGAGCCGACAACTATGTAACCCGCGCATTTTTCAGGCCGGTGCTGGTGGGAGTGATGGGATATGACCCTCCCTTGCAGTTTGTGCACGAGGACGACCTTGCCAAGCTCCTCCACCTCCTCATCAAACAGCCCCACCCCGGAACATTTAACGTAGCCGGGGATGGGGTTGTCGAATATACCAGGGCGGCCCGTATCTGCCGGTCAAAGCTCATTTTCCTACCATCAGCGCTGGCATACCCCCTGACCCAGATAGCCTGGATGCTGGGCATCCAGAAAAGCGCGCCCTCCTCCGGGCTTGACTTCATCCGATACCCCATTGTCCTGAGCACCGACAAGGTCAAAAAGGAGACGGGGTTCAGCTTTCTCTACACGTCCGAGGAGGCCCTGATGGACTATGTGCCCAACATCACCCAATGACGCCGGGCGACGCAAATGATCAGACCTAGTGCGTCATTCCGGCTCTCCGAGCGCGTCATTGCCATGAAAATAGCCAGCACCAGATTCCCCCACCGCACCCTGAAGGGTGCGGCATCCCCCACCCACCGTCATTCCGGCGCAGGCCGGAATCCAGGGGCGGGGTGTGGGGGACTTCCCCGCAATGCTGAAGTCCAGGACCTTAGATTCCTCGACTCGCTCCGCTCGCTCGGAATGGCAATAACGGCGCTGGTTGAGCGATATGTCAGGTTGGTAAACGTCAATGGCGAATAGCAGCAAAGTCATCATAGACACAGACCCGGGGACCGATGACGCCATAGCTCTGCTCATGGCCCTGGAAGAGCCACGTCTGCCAGGGCAGAGGGCAGGGCCGCCGGGGACAGGGCTGGACGTGGTGGGAATCACCACAGTTGGCGGCAACGCCTCTTTGGACCACACGACCCGCAACGCCCTTGCAGTCCTGGAGTACATTGGCCGTACAGACATCCCCGTCGCAAAGGGCGCGGCCATGCCCCTGGGAGGGAACTTCCCCTATGCCTACCACGTTCATGGGCCGGAAGGATTATCCGTGGACCTCCCACCACCCCGGACAGGGCCGGTCCGGGAAGACGCCGTCCAGTTCTTGAGGGATAGACTTGCGGCAACCCCGGAGGCGGCCACCATAATCGCCCTGGGACCCCTTACCAACATCGCCAGGCTGCTCAGAGAGCGCCCGGACGTTGCCCCACGGATAGATAGCCTGGTGGTCATGGGAGGAGCGGTGGGAGTACCCGGAAACGTCACTCCCCACGCAGAGTTCAACATCTTCAGCGATCCCCTCGCCGCCAAGGAAGTTCTCTCCTCAGGGATAAGTGTAACCCTGATAGACCTGGGTGCATGTCGTCAGGCACACGTCACCCGCCGCCAGGTGGAGCCGTTGCTGGAGAGCGGAAAAAGAGGCCAACTGGCGGGCCGGATATTATCCAACTGGTTCAATCAGGACCCGGACCGGGAAAGGTACTACCTGTACGACCCGCTGGCTATGGCAGTAGCTATGGGGCCGGATATTGTGACCACCCGGAGGGGACGACTGACGGTAGAGGCGACTTCTCCCGAACGTATGGGGGAGACGGTGTTCCAGCCGGGGGCAGGCAACGTGCAGGTGGCATCAGAGGTAGATACCGCCAAGTTCTTCGAGCTATTCTACCGCTTGCTTGCCTAGCCAGGCATCCATCTATGTTATGCCCCGTCCCCACCAAAGCAGCTTGCAGAGTGCCTCCCATTACCATGGAAATAGGCGGTTCTCAGGCTGGAAACCCAGCCTCTCCACCGTCATTCCGGCGCAGGCCGGAATCCAGGGGCGGGGCGGTGGACTCCCGCTTTCGCGGGAGTGACAGATAAAGTGAGCGTGGGGGGTGGGAAGGGCGTGAAGGGAGCATCACGGTGGGGAGGCCAACCGCCATCTTCATCCCCTTACGTGGCCCGCAAGGGACATGGGGAATTATTATAAAAATAGCCAGCAACCATCCCCGTCATTGTCATTCCGAGCGAGCAGAGCGAGTCGAGGAATCTAAGGATACTCTGAATAAGTCGGCAAATCGCGTTGAGGTTGTATCTGCCGAGAAGGAATAAGCGGACTTGTTCAGACCTTCCCTAAAGCCCTGGACTTCGACATTGCGGGGAAGTCACCCACCCCCCACCCCTGGATTCCGGCCTGCGCCGGAATGACGGTTGGGAAACCCTACCATTTTCACCCTCGTATGTGGCCCGCAGGGGCATTGGTAATTCCCATGAAAATAGCCGGTGCTAGGTTCCCACACCCCACCGTCATTCCCGCGAAAGCGGGAATCCAGAGTCCCGCGACGTAGGCAGTCGTTGTGAGTCACCCCCACCACTCCCCTGGATTCCAGCCTGCGCTGGAATGACGGTGTGGTATCTATTTTCATGGTAATTGCCCATGGCCCCTGCGGGCCACATCAAGAGGGATGAAAATGACGGCAGCCTCCCCACCGTCATTCCTGCGGAAGCAGGAATCCAGGGGTAGGGGGCTGGGTTTCCGGCCTGAGAACTGCCTATTTTCATAATAATTCCCCATGCCCTTGCGGGCACATACGAAAATGAAAATGGTCGGCCTCCCAACCGTCATTCCGGCGTAGGCCGGAATCCAGGGGGGTGGGGTTGGTTTCCGGCTTGGGGGATGCCTATTTTCATAGGAATGACGATTTAAGTCATTAAGGGTCGAATGACCCTGGCCATAACCGAAGGGGCTGTTGTACACCGGTGATGCCGCTCTTATAATGGGGGTTGCCCCTTGGCCCAGTGCCGGGGCGCTCCCAGTAACCCCCAATAGGAGACATGACCACCACACAACACGATATGAAGCCATCCTGCAAGAGCCGGAGGCTTTAGGAGGTACTTGATATGGCAAGCACAACCACCGGAAACAGGCTAAAGCACAGAAGCCGGGAGATCACGGAAGGGCCGGAGAAGGCCCCGGCCAGGGCGATGCTGCTGGCCGTAGGACTTACCCCGGAAGACCTCAATAAGCCCTTCATCGGGGTCGCCAATCTTGCCAGCGACCTTACCCCGTGCAACGTTCATCTGGGCAAGCTGGTCCCCAGCATCAAAGAAGGGGTGAGGGCAACGGGGGGAGTTGCCTTTGAGTTCGGGACCATCACCATCAGCGACGGCATATCTATGGGCACCCAGGGCATGAAGGCTTCCCTCGTCAGCCGGGAGGTCATAGCAGACTCTATTGAAACGGTGATCTTCGGCCAGCGATTTGACGGGGTCGTGACCATCGCAGGCTGTGACAAAAACCTGCCCGGGACCCTCATGGCGTCCACCAGGCTAAACCTCCCTGCCGTCTTTGTCTATGGAGGCTCCATCCTGCCCGGGAATTTCCAGCAGAATGACGTGAACATACAGGACGTGTTCGAGGCTGTGGGCGCCCATTATGGAGGGACTATGCCCCTGGACGAGCTTACCGAACTGGAGGGATGCGCCTGCCCCGGAGAGGGTTCCTGCGCCGGCATGTTCACCGCCAACACCATGGCTGCCGCCATCGAGGCCCTGGGCATGTCCCTCCCCGGCGCCGCTTCCGTTCCCGCCGTGGACCACCGCAGGCTCAGCACCTCCCGCCAGGCAGGGGAGGCGGTGATAAACCTGCTGGAGCGCGGGATAAGGCCCAGGGACATAATGACCCGTGAAGCCTTCGAGAACGCAATTACCGTTGTTTCGGCTATGGGAGGCTCTACCAACGCCGTGCTTCACCTCCTGGCTATCGCCCACGAAGCCAATGTTCCCCTGAACATTGACGACTTCGATACCATCAGCACCCGCACCCCCTACATAGCAGACATGCGCCCCGGCGGGAGATACGTCATGGCCGACCTGGACAGGGTTGGAGGGGTGCCCCTGGTGATGAAGCGCCTGCTGGATGCGGGCCTGCTCCACGGAGACCCTATTACCGTCACAGGCAAAACTGTAAGAGAGAACCTGGAGAACGTGGACGACCCTGGCGACCGGAGGGTGGTCCATACGGTGGACGCTCCCCTGGCTCCTACAGGCGGGCTGGTGATCCTGAAGGGCAACCTGGCCCCTGAAGGGGCTGTGGTGAAGGTAGCGGCCAGCCAGCACGTCACCCATGAAGGCCCGGCCAGGGTCTTCGAGCGAGAAGAGGACACCTTCGAGGCGATCCGAAACAGGCAGATACAGGCCGGGGACGTGGTGGTTATCAGGTATGAAGGCCCCAAGGGCGGCCCTGGCATGAGGGAGATGCTGTCCGTTACCGCCGCCCTGGTAGGCCAGGGCCTGGGTCCCCACGTGGCCCTGGTCACTGACGGCAGGTTCTCAGGGGCCACTCGCGGGCTGATGGTGGGCCACGTAGCGCCCGAAGCCATCGCAGGAGGCCCCATTGCCTTCGTCAGGGACGGGGACGTGATAACCCTGGACATCCCAGGCCGCAAGCTGGAGGTGAATGTCTCCGAGGAGGAAATGCAGCGGCGCAAGCAGGGGTGGCAGCCTCCCGCCCCGGAGTACACCACGGGGGTGCTGGCAAAATACGCCAAGCTGGTATCCTCGGCGTCCGAGGGCGCAGTGACAGGCTGAGCGCTTATTTCAAAAGACGGCCCGGCTCGAAAGGCAGGTCCGGCAAGCTCACCCCGAGGGGATAGTCCCTTCGCCCTGAGCTTGTCGCCCGGTCTTGCCAGAGGACACCCCACCAGCAAACGGCCCTTTGAGACAGTTTCCGGGGGCCGGATGGGGGTAGTCTCCAAATGGAGGTCGAACATGATCGAAGAGCAGGATAGGTATATCATCGCTGCCGGGGAGCTCCTGGAAAAGGCCCGCGAAGCCCTGGCCCAGGGAGACCTGCGTCAGGCTTCGGAGAAGGGTTGGGGCGCATCTGCCCAAATAGCCAAGGCTGTAGCTGCACGAAGGGATTGGCAGCATCAGAGCCACGCCTCCTTGTTCACAGTAGTGTCTCGTCTGGCACGGGAAACAGGCGACCACAGCCTCCATGTGGGCTTCCATGCAGCTAACAGCCTCCATTACAATTTTTACGAGGACTGGATGGACCGGGAGTCTGTTGAGGCAGGGCTTGACCATGTCCGGGAGTTCCTCCGGGGGATGGGGGGCTTTCTTGCGGGCTAAGCATGGAAACAATACCTGGTGTTGCCTGCTTTTGGCCCGGAAATAACAGGGGGTATATAATATCCACGTCTGATCCGAAGGAGGGTGTTGATGGCCGAGCCTTTTGACGTTTATACCGATAGCAAAGTCGTGTGGGAATCCGAGGCTCTTGGCCTGACAGCCCTGCCGGGAGGATGGGAGTTTGTCCCGGGCTATAGGCTGGCCTCAACGTTGCCCGTCCAGTTAAAAATATCGGCAAGCGGTATCCTTGCCACTACCCATCTGGAGACAACGGAAGAGTACGGCTGGGGGAACACCGAGGGTGAAGCAATGAAGGACTTGCTGTCTTCATTGGTTGAATACATGGAGTCCTTGGAAGACCGACAGGAAAGGTTGGGCGAGCCGGCGTTGCTCGACTTGGACAGATTACATCAGCTTATCGAGAGAAATGGGTAGGCCATATGGACTTCAGAGACCTTCGCAGATGCTTGTTGAGTAAGCTACAAGCCATTGAAGACCGCAAACGGGACCATATTTTCTTCTATTTCGAGCTTGATGGGAAAGAATATCGAGCAACGAAGCTATCCCATAGCACCAGGGGACAAATAGACTCCAACCTTCTCGGTCTAATAGCAAGGCAGTTACGACTGAGGACAAATGAGTTGTCAGACCTGGTTGAATGTCCTCTATCCAGAGATGAATTCTTTCAACTTTGGTCACAGCGAGGAGGGACTGGGCCATTTGCTCCGCCAGCCTAATATAGCTCCGGAGACTATTGTTAATGCTTAGGGACCAAACGATTTAACTTTACTGATAGGAGCGTTCCTATGCCTGAACGAGTAGAAGTGGACTTTCTGGAGAGAGTCCGGCCCCAGATAAACACCCTGGTCAACGAAGACGCCAGGCGGCTCCGGGGTCTCCGCTACTGCGACGTGCGGATGCAGGTTAGGGAAGAGAAGGGGGCCGTTGCGGAGAACGGCAACGAGAAAGCCAGCGGCGAGGACTACGCCTTCGACTTCGGGGTCCGGGTAATTTCAGGAGACGTGGCAACGTCCCCCGGCTACTACGGCAAAGTCCTGGGATTATCGGACACGGACCGCATCGGCGAGGTGGTCATGGAGGGCATACGCCAGGCCCACGAGCGGGCTACCGCCAGCGCCCAGGGCAAGGCCAGGGCCCGCAGCCGGTTCGGGGTCCTTGCCGAAAGCCTTTCCGATGCGGTCCTCGCGCCCGTGCCCATCGTCCGGGACACGGTGCCGGCCACCTACAGCGTTGACCCACGCTCCGTGCCCCTGGAGGAGGTGGTAAAGATGTCGGTGGACGGCTGCAAGGCCACCCAGGGGGCGGGCAGCCAAGTGGTATATGCCGCCGCATCGGCCAGCACCTTCCTCATGCGGGAACTCTTCTGTAGCTCCGAGGGCGCAGATATAGACCAGACCTTTGCCCAGACCGAGGGTTTCGTTATAGCAATATGCAGCAGCGAGCACGGCAGCCTGGAGATATACGACTTCACCGGCCACCAGCGGGGCTGGGAAATCCTCACCGATGGGTACGACAACGGCGCTATCATCCTCCCCGATTTCGCCAACTTCTGCAAGAAGCTGGGCGCCGACGCCCTGGAGGTGGCTAACGCTCCTCCCCTGCGTCCTCCCGACAAGGACGTGGTAGTGGTCACAGACCCCCACTTCAATACCCTCCTGGTGCACGAGGTAGTGGGCCATCCATCGGAATTGGACCGCGCCCTGAAGTACGAGACCTCCTACGCCGGAAGGAGCTGGTTCTTCAGAGATATGGGTGACAACCAGATGGGAAAGCCCATAGCCTCGCCCCTTGTAACAGCCTTCTCCGACCCTACCATAGAGGGCTTCGGCTCCTTCAAGTACGACCACGACGGCACCCCCGCCAGGCGGGCCTACCACATACGAAACGGTGTCATGGAGGAGTTCCTGAACAACCGCCAGACGGCGGCCATCCTTGGGGTGGAACCCAACGGCTCCGCCAGGGCCACCGAGTCCAGCCTTATCCCCCTTATCCGCATGACCAACACCGTCTTCGCGCCGGGAGACAGGGACCCCCAGGAGATAATGGGTGAAGTGGAGGACGGCTACTACATCTCCGGCCACCGGGTGCCCTCAGTGTCCGAGGCCAGGGAGAACTTTCGCATCACTGCGGTGAAGGTGTACGAGATCAAGAACGGGCAGTTGGGCCAACTCTACCGGGACGGGGGGATAACCTCCGACTCCAGGGACTACTTTATGAGTATTGACGCCGTTGGCAACGACTTCCGCATGAACCCTATCCCCAACTGCGGCAAGGGACAGCCCATGCAGGCAAAGCGCATGAGCAACGGCGGGCCTACCATGAGGGGCATCGCCCGCCTGACGGGGCCGGTCGGCTAGGCTAAAAAGGAACACCAAAATTAGGGTGTAGCATCCCCCACCCACCGTCATTCCGGCGCAGGCCGGAATCCAGGGGTTGGGCGTGGACTCTCGCTTTCGCGGGAGTGACCGATTGGGTGCCGCGCCGAGTTTGCAACCACGCCCTAGCGGTGTCTGACCAATATTCCGGTGTGCTATCATATTGTTAGCTAGTATTTTGGGGTGCTCTATGGCAACTGTCTATGCGGAAAAGGCCAGGGCATTCCGGGCCTTGTCCAAGAGTCTGCGAAGGCAGACCAATGGCCTTCCTCAGACTCCCTCACATATTTTGATCAGGGAAGACCGCGATAGCGGACATTGTCCTGCATGATGCGGTTGGTAATGGTTGGTTAGGTCTATAACAACCCTTTCAGGAGATAGTGATATGCCGCTAACACCCATAAGCCAACTGGAGCGCTCCGTCACCGAGGCCCTGGCCTATCTGAAGGCCCAGCCCGACATCGCCGAGGCAGAGGTCTTTGCCTCGGCCAACGGCAACCTCACCGTCCGGCTCAACTACACCTCCCGCATCCCCAGCAACGCCGTGGAAGAACCCAAGTCCCTGGAGTCCTACGGCCTGGGCATCAGGGTGGCCTTCAACACCCCCGAAGGCTTGAAAACGGGCTTTGGCAGCGAGCCAACAGACCTATCCACGGAAGGGGTGCGCCGCGCCCTGGAGAAGGCCCGGAGGGGCGCTGTCCTGGACACCGAGTACGTGTCCCTTCCCAAGCCCACAGGCAGGGCGCCGACCATCAGCCAATACCACGACCCGGCCATCATGCAGGTGAGCAATGGCCGGATGGTCCAGGCGGGATGGGATACGGTGGAGAGCGCCCTGGAGGTGTTCAGCACCTCGGAGGACCTGCTCAACGCGGCAGGCTCCCCCGAGGGTATAAGGGACCTGGGCCTGATCCTGGGGGGAGACGTGGTGATGCTCCAGGAGCGCATGGCCATCGGCTCCTACCATTTCCCCACAGTGCAGACCGACGAGTCCACCCTGGTCATGGCCTTCACCACCGCCATGCTGGAGGACCAGCACGCCAAGGGGAGCGGTTGGACCGTAGGGAGCCATCTATCCGACCTGACAGGGGAGTCCGGGGCTGAGGCTGCCCGGAACGCCATCCGCTCCATGAATGGCGAGCGAGTGACCGACGGGGCCTACCGGGTCATCCTGGGACCTCAGACCCTCACGGAAATCCTCGAGTGGATCCTCATGCCCAGCCTCTACCTGGACCTGTTCTACGCCGGGGCCTCCACCTTCCTGGGAAAACTGGGACAGCAGGTAGCCTCGGACCAGCTTTACATCTACGACGACGCCTCGGTCCAGGGCCTGGCGGCAAGCAAGTCCATAACCGATGAGGGACTGCCCACAGAGAGGACCGAACTGATAAAGGACGGCGCCCTGGTGGGCCTGCTGGCTAACTACTATGAACACCAGAGGATGCTTGCCGACCCCAAGGGCCGGGAGAAGCTGGGGGCAGACCCCAGGCAGGTTGCCCAGGCAATCGCCCCCAGGAACGGCTTCCGCACAGGCCGGGGCGGAGGGAGAAACTTCGATGCTCCACCCTCCGTCACCCCCACCAATCTGATAATCGAAGGGAGGGACAAATACAGCCACGAGGACCTGCTGCGTCTGGTGGGCGACGGCATATACATAGGCCGTATCTGGTACACCTACCCCATCAACGGCATAGGCGCGGGGGACTTCAGCGGCACAGTGGTGGGCGACTCCTACATAATCAGAGATGGCCGGATTGCGGCGCCGATAAAGCCCAACACCATCCGCATGAACGAAAACGTACACAACGTGCTCAACAACATCCTGGGGATAGGCGCCCAGCCCAGGGGCACAGTGCGCTGGGCTTCGGACCAGGTGACTTGGGCGCCGGAGATGGCAGTTGCAGACTTCCACGTCAACGAGATAGGAAGCTACATGGAGGAGGTATTTTAGGTATCGGAGATGTGCTATGATTAGGAGCAAGTGAAGGGAGGCCCCCTGCTTGCTGAGGAATGGCCGTCATGTTCAACATTCAAGTTAAGGACTTTGGGCCGATAATAGAAGGGGCTGTTGACCTGAAGCCCCTCACTATCTTCGTTGGCCCCAACAACTCTGGCAAGTCCTACATGGCGATGCTGCTCTACTCGCTCCTGCGGTCATACACGCCTGAGAGTGCTTCATGGGGGCTTCCTCGTCTCTTTCGTAGGGGAATGATTCGTACTTATCCTCCACTCCTCTCTCGGCCTTTTCTAAGTATACCAGGAGAGTATTATCCCGATGACGATAACATTGTGGCTGACCTGCAACAGTTCTTGGACAACTCTCATAGAACTTCAGATGGTGTGGTAAGCATACTATTTGGAGAATTTCCTGAAGCAATCAGGTCACTTCTTGATGAGCGTATCAATGAGTCTGTTGATACCTTTGCCGCAACCTTTAATCAAGAAGTCCAGCGCTGCTACGGCGGAGAAA
The DNA here is from genome assembly GCA_965219725.1 of Dehalococcoidia bacterium. GTDB lineage: Bacteria > Chloroflexota > Dehalococcoidia > Lucifugimonadales > JAGWBF01 > CBDCOF01. The sequence continues at coordinate 849,998 of CBDCOF010000002.1, forward strand.
TTGCAGACATGACCCGGATGACCGCAGACGTTGAGGGCTTCAAGGTTCGACTACAGCAGGGTGGTCCTCCCTGGCATATAGAGATGACTTCTGCCAATAATAAAATCCAACAGACCAAATCTGATTACGACCTATCCAGGGAAACTATTTCATTCAGACGTTCACATACCCAACTCCTAAGGAGTAGGCCAGCGATAGATGACACTGACTTGTTCTTTCTTCTACAGATGACTTATGAAGGAATCTTAGACACGTTCTATCGGCGATTCCCCCTATCCACATACTATTTCCCCGCAGCCCGAACGGGTTTATTACAGAGCCACAAAGCGTTGGCCAGCTTTCTGCTGAGCTTCTCTCCTCTAGTTGGCATTGGACCACCAATAGACATACCGAGGCTGACCGGTATCACAGTGGACTTCATACGTACACTCATTCAACTCGAAAAATATGATGAAACTTCACTATCCCAGGTGGCAGCTTTTCTTGAGGGCGAGGTGTTGAGGGGAAATATCTCCTTCGAGTCCGGCAAGCTGGAGTACCCGGAGATTTACTACAGGAACAAGGCGGGCCGGTTCCCCCTCCACAAGACCTCCTCCATGGTATCCGAGCTGGCGCCCATAATCCTCTTCCTCAAGTATCTGATTGGCCCAGGGGATATGCTGGTCCTGGAAGAGCCCGAGTCCCATCTCCACGTGGCAAGCCAGCGCAGGCTGGCCAGAGCCATAGCAAAGCTAGTTAGGTCTAACGTGAAAGTCCTGATTACCACCCACAGCGAAAACTTCCTTGGGCAGCTTAGCAATTTGATACGGCTGGGCCGGCTATCGGGCAAAGAGCGCATCCAAAGGGGGTATCACGAAGAAGACTACCTGATGCCGGAAGAGGTAGGAGCATACTTGTTCCGGCTTGATGATAACCAGGACGGCAGTTTTATCGAAGAATTGCCTGTGACCCTGGAAGAAGGCATTCCCGAAGATGAGTTCAGCAGGGTAATTGCAGAGCTATACGATGAGACCGTATACCTCGACCAGAGGATTTCACCCTAAAAGAAGATGGTCCTTCAAGATTCTATTCCTGATAAATTCAAGGGCTGCATCTCTGACCGTTGTCAGAAGCCGGGTTGCACCCTAGACATGGCAGGCATACCCAAGGACAACCGCGTAATAATAGACTGCGACGAGTACAAGGCTCGCTTTAGCTCTGATGAGAGAATTTGCGATTACATTGTATTGTGCTGCACCGACGATTACAGGGTAGCCGTTGTCGAGATGAAGTCCGGCGCTCCAGACCACGTAAGAAACGCCATTGACCAAATCAGGAGCAGTATAAAGATCGCGGATGAAATCATTGGAGCAAAGCCTGTAAAGCAATTCCTACCACTGTTTTTACATGGCGGCGGGATAAGTTCTCAAGAGCTAAAGGTCCTCAAAAGTTCTCGAGTCATTTTCCGTGGCAAGAAGTACCTTGTGGACCAGAAAAAATGTGGAAGTTCCCTGCAAGACATATTCAGCAGTTAGACGGGTCCTGATTGAACGGACCGGGTTTGCTCCAAACGCTATCCTTGGTAAACGCTGCCTTTCGCGCTTCATAGCAAACCAAAGGGCAACCACGAGGGTTGCCCCTACAACACCCGTCGGTGTGTTTCCTTGTAGGGGCAGCCCCTGTGGCTGTACTGGGCGGATAATCGAAAGACCTTCAACTCCCGGGCCATTTCCCTTGAACCCCTGCCCGTTTTCTGGTAGCATAATAGGCACAATTTAATAGACTACGCCAAGGGCGGAAAGGGCTGCTCCTCATCGGTTCCCCAGGGTTCCCCCACACACGCGGGGATAGACCGAAGGAGTGGACTTTTAAGACAGTCCCGTGAGGCTGGCAAGGTTGGGTCCCCCTCTTGGTTTACAAGCCCTGCTTTGGGCTGATGCTCCACAGCACAGCCATGAAGAAAACCTTTGCCAGCCTATGGCAAAGGTCTTTTTTATGCCCATCAAGCCAAGCTCCGAGACTACAGCGCAGGAATTATGAAGGAAAGACAAGTCCTGAGCGGCGACGACATAAGGCGGGCGCTCACTCGCATATCCCACGAAATCCTCGAGAGGCACAGGGGGGTGGATGGCTTGGTGCTTGTGGGAGTCCGGACCAGGGGAATCCCTTTGGCCCATCGCATCGCCAAAAGGATAGAGGAGTTCGAGGAGACCCGGGTGGCGGTGGGGTCTCTGGACGTGCGGCCCTACAGGGACGACGCGCCCCAGAGGCCCAGGGCGGAGGTGAAGGCCCCGGACAAATTCCCCGTGGACATCAACGGCAGCAAGGTCTTGCTGGTGGACGATGTGCTGTTCACCGGCCGCACCGCCAGGGCAGCCCTGGACGCCCTCACCGACCTGGGCAGGCCCCAGCAAGTGCAACTGGTGGTGCTGGTGGACCGGGGGCATCGGGAGCTTCCCATACGTCCAGACTACGTGGGCAAGAATATACCCACCGCCTTCACGGAGCGGGTGCAGGTGAGGCTCACCGAGATAGACGGGAAGGACGAAGTGGTGCTGGACTTGGACCCAAAGCCTTGACCAACCGGAAGGGTGCGGGTGGATAATTATTGGAAATTTCCAACCCGGATACGCGGAGCATCAGATGTATAGAGGCAGCCTAATTACCATAGAGGACCTTTCCAACGGGCAGATTGATGACATCCTTGACCTTGCTCAGGAGATACAGGAAGACCGGAAGGCTTTTTATGGCCTCGCCTCCCAGCTTATCATGGCGAGCCTGTTCCTGGAACCCAGCACCAGGACCAGGGGCTCCTTCGAGGCCGCCATGAAGCGCCTGGGAGGGGACACCATCACCACCGCCGATGCCAAGTCGTCATCCATGGAAAAGGGCGAGTCCCTGGCCGACACCATCAGGATATGGAGCGGGTACTCCGACCTGATCGTACTGCGGCATCCCTGGGACGGAGCGGCCCGCCTCGCCGCCGAGTACAGCGACGTCCCCGTCATCAACGCCGGGGACGGGAGCCACGAGCACCCCACCCAGACCCTGCTGGACCTCTACACCATGCGAAAGGAACTGGGAAGGATAAACGGGCTGGAGATAGTCCTGTGCGGCGACCTGAAACACGGCAGGACTGTCCACTCGCTGATTTATGCTCTCCTGCGCTTCGGCGCCGTCATACGTTTCGCTCCCGGTGAAGGGCTGGAGCCGCCGGCCCACGTTTTGCACAAAATCACCACCGAGTACAACGCCAAGATTGAGGTGGCCCCCCATCCCGGCCTGAAAGCCCTGTACGGCGATGGGGAAGACGATGCCGGGGCGTTGGCTGATGCCGTATATATGATACCCAGCCGGCAACTCAACGCCCCTGGAAACGCGTCCACTCCCGCCCCCAACGGACATCGCTCCTTCGCCTTCTACATAACCCGAAGGCAGACCGAGCGGGAGTCCGGCGGTGGGGCATCTGCAAAATATCCGAAAATGGGCGCTCGCGTCCTGGAAAGCCCCGACTTTTCCGGGGCCATCATACTGCACCCCCTGCCCCGGGTGGACGAGCTTCCCCCTGCGATGGACTCGGACCCCCGGAGCAAATACTTCGAGCAGGCCCACAACGGCGTCCCCGTCAGGATGGCGCTAATAGCTCTAATGCTGGGGCTGCGGCCCTGGAGAAACGGCCTGGAGGAAGGGGGGCAGCTCCCCACTGCTGCAACCGGAACAAGAGTCTCAACTCCCCCCGGCGTCAGGTGCATGAACCAGGAGTGTGTAACCCAAAGGGAACCCCAGAGCGTGAAGGCGGAGTTTATCTCCCATAATTCTCCCTGCCACACGTCTCCATCTCACAGTCCTCCGGTGCGTTTCGTATGCCTCTACTGCGAGCAGGAGACCTCTCCGGCCTTTTACGCACCCCCAGGGGGGCGGCACTACCATTCATCCGCCACGTTCCCCCCTGGGCCTGTGGACCCGTCCGGGTACACCTTCTTCCCAGACGAAGCTGCCGCCGAAGCCGGCGGCTTCACCGGCTCGAAACAGCCCGGAGACTCAGGGGAAAGGGTGCAGGGCAATAATAGTCAACATCTAATCAACTAGGGCAATCAACTAGGGAGCGGCTTATGGCTAATGCGTACTTGGTGCTGGAGGACGGCTCGGCCTATACGGGGGAGGCTTTCGGGGCACGGGCATCGGGCCACGGTGAGGTAGTCTTCAACACCAGCATGACCGGCTACCAGGAGATTCTCACCGACCCGTCCTACGCAGGGCAGGTGGTGGTACTCACCTACCCCCTGGTGGGGAACTACGGCATCAACCCCCAGGACTTCGAGTCCCGGCGCATCCAGGTAGCGGGGCTTGTGGTGCGGGAGCATTGCGAGACCCCCAGCCACGGCCTCAGCAACTCCACCCTCCACGAGTTCCTGGACTCCCAGGGGATTCCCGGCATCAAGGGGGTGGATACCAGGGCCATTACCCGCCGCCTGCGCAGCCAGGGAGTTATGATGGGCCTCATCTACCACGAACAGCCTCCCGGAGACCCTGCCCCAACACTGTCCCAATTATCCGGCGCCGGTGAAGTGGCCCACGAGAGCGCCCTGTCTATGCTGAGGGATATGCCCCAATACGGCGACACCGATTATGTCAAGGGCGTCACCACGGGCGAGCCTTATCGCTGGCCTTATTGTGGCGATGACCCCTCCCACGTCCTCCCATCCAAGGGGCGCATCCTGGTTGCAGACTTTGGCCTCAAGTTCAATATCCTGCGCCTGCTGAGGGACAGGGGTTACGAGGTAGTCGCAGTCCCGGCCACTGCCACCGCCGAAGACATGATGGCTATGCAACCCTCGGGCATCGTCCTTTCTCCGGGACCCGGAGACCCGGCCATGCTGGGATACATGGTGGACACCGCCCGGAAGCTGATAGGCCGGGTCCCCATCATGGGAATATGCCTGGGACACCAGATAGCGGCCAGGGCCTTGGGCGCTGACACCTTCAAGCTGAAGTTCGGACACCGGGGGGCCAATCACCCGGTGAAGGATATTTCCACGGGCAGGGTCTATATAACCGCCCAGAATCACGGGTACTCGGTGGATGGGGACACCCTGCCTCCCGGGCTGGAAGTGACCCACATAAGCCTCAACGACGGCACCGTCGAAGGCATCCGCCACCGGGAGATGCCCCTGCTCACCATCCAGTACCACTCGGAGGCCTCCCCAGGCCCTAGGGACAACGAATACCTCTTCGACAGGTTCCTTGAGATGGTGGGAGACGGGAAACCCGTAGAAAAGTGACACCTATACCCTTGAATGTATATTCATATAGGGACAAGAATATGCCTATATACCTATCGGTATGCTGCATGGCATATCTGAGCAATGTTAGGAGGTTCTCATGTCCCTCGGATATTTTCTTCTGGAAGAAGGTCTGGACGTAGAGCTTATGGCAGGCATGGACGAAATTATCGCCCTACTGGATAACGAAGTGCCCAGCTTCACCCATGATTCTTATGGCTACAGAGTAGTCCCGCTGAAGGGTGTTCTGGGGGCCCTGTGGAGACTCAACATAAAGCCTCGCGACTTGGAAAACAACATCGAGTTGACCCCTACCGTGGGCACCATAGAGGTGGACAGGCTGCCCGATGGCGCCACCAGCTTCAAGATACCCCCCAGAGACCAGTGGGGCGATGAAGAGGCAAGGACCTTCGACCCAGATGGAAATGTCTTCGCCGGCTTCATCTTTCAGATTCTCAACGCTTTTCAGCGTAAGGGGTACATAGATTTGCCCAGGGAGCTACCCATACGTTAACGCAGGCAGGTCTGAGACCCGCCTGTGCTTGCCTTGCGCATTCTATGGACACAAGCCCATAGGCGCTGCGCCGTGAGGGGGTATGCTGCCCGGCAGGTATAGAGGGGAAAGATATGTCAGCCAAGCCCGGTAAGGTCCTGGTTATCGGATCGGGTCCCATTGTCATCGGCCAAGCAGCGGAGTTCGACTACGCCGGCACCCAGGCGTGCAAGGCCCTCCGGGAGGAGGGAGTAACCACAGTGCTGGTGAACTCCAATCCCGCCACCATTATGACCGACCAGGGCATAGCGGACATGGTGTATATCGAGCCTCTGACGGTGGAGGTAATGGACAGGATAATTGCCCGCGAGCAGCCTGACGGCATCCTTCCCACCCTGGGCGGACAGACCGGCTTGAACCTGGCCGTGGACATGGCAGACGCAGGGCTGCTGGAGAAGTACGACATCCGGCTCCTGGGCACCCGCCTTGAGACCATCCGAAACGCCGAGGACCGGGAGCTTTTCCGGCGGCTGCTCTCCGGCATAGGAGAACCCCAACCCCCCAGCGTCACCGTGTCCTCCATGGAGGATGCCCGGAGGGTAGCCGCAGAGTTGGGGTTGCCCCTGGTGGTGAGGCCGGCCTATACCCTGGGTGGCACCGGGGGAGGCTTTGTCCGCACCAAGGAGGAGTTCGAGGCCATAGTCAGCGGCGGGCTTGCCGCCAGCCCTATTCACCAGGTGCTCCTGGAGCGCTCCTTGGCCGGCTGGAAGGAGATCGAGTATGAGGTGATGCGGGACGGCGAGGACAACTGCATCACCGTGTGCAATATGGAGAACATGGACCCTATGGGGGTGCACACAGGGGACAGCATCGTGGTAGCCCCCAGCCAGACCCTCACCAATAAAGAGTATCAGATGCTGCGTTCCGCCGCCCTGCGAATAATCCGCGCCCTGGGCATTGAGGGGGGATGCAACGTCCAGTTTGCCCTGCCTCCTCACCCGGTGGTCGGCAACGCCACCGGGTCCAACTGGGAGCCTGACGCTCCCTACTACGTCATCGAAGTAAACCCCAGGGTCAGCCGCAGCTCAGCCCTGGCCAGCAAGGCCACCGGCTACCCCATCGCCCGGGTGGCCGCCAAGATAGCCGTGGGCAAGAGGCTGGACGAGATAGCCAACGCGGTTACTGAGAAGACCATGGCCGCCTTCGAGCCTTCCCTCGACTACTGCGTAGTGAAGATACCAAGGTGGCCCTTTGACAAGTTCCCCGGAGGGGACAGGTCTATAACCACCCAGATGAAAGCCACCGGCGAGGTAATGACCATTGACCGGTGTTTTGAGGCTGCCCTGCAGAAGGCCGTCCGCTCCCTGGAGATGGGAGGACGCTCCCTGCTGTGGGAAGAGCCTAACTGGAGGCGGGACGCCGGTTTCCTGGACCAGCCCGATGCCTTTGGACCCAACGACCAGAGGCTGTGGACCATGATGTACTCCCTGCGCCGGGGAATGTCTCCCCAGGAGCTTTCAACCCGCACGCTGATAGACCCCTGGTTTACCCATGCCCTCAAGCGGATCGTGGAGATGGAGGCCAAGCTGCTGGGAGAGGCCCTCACCCCTGACTTGCTGCGCGTCGCCAAGCGCCTCGGCTTTTCCGATGAACAGGTAGGCACCCTTGCCGACGTGCTGCCGGAGCAGGTGCGGGAGCTAAGGCACACCTGGAATATCCGGCCCGTGTACAAGATGGTAGATACCTGCGCCGCCGAGTTCGAGGCCGTAACCCCCTACTACTACAGCACCTATGAACAGGAGAACGAGGCCCCCCCACTGGAAGGGGCCAAAGCCATCGTGGTGGGCAGTGGCCCCATCAGGATAGGCCAGGGCATCGAGTTCGACTATTGCAGCGTACACGCCGCATGGGCCCTTCAAGAAGAGGGAGTGCGGGGGATAATGGTCAACTCCAACCCGGAAACCGTGTCCACCGACTTCGATACCAGCCAGCGCCTCTACTTCGAGCCTTTGGACGAAGAGAGCCTGCGGGACATCATAGAGAACGAGACCTACCAGGACCAGCCTCCTCCTTCAGTGGTCCAATTCGGCGGGCAGACGGCCATCAACCTCTCCCAGAGCCTTGACCGGGCCGGCCTGCCCCTGCTGGGGTCTAGGGCGGAAGCCATTGACATCGCCTCGGACCGCCACAAATTCGAGGAGTTCATGGCTCGCCTGGGGATACCCCAGCCCCCCGGCGCTGCGGTCCTGTCCGTTGAAGATGCAATGCGGGTGGCCCAGGATATAGGCTATCCGGTGGTGGTGCGTCCCAGCTACGTCCTGGGGGGCAGAGCCATGGAGATCGTGCAGAGCGCCACCGAGCTTATAAGCTACCTGAATATAGCCTCGGAAGCAGGCCAGGGAAGGGCTGTCCTTATTGACAAGTACATGGAGGGGAAAGAGTGTGAGGTAGATGCCATCTGCGACGGCCAGGAGGTGCTTATCCCCGGCATCATGGAGCACATAGAGCGGGCTGGCGTCCACAGCGGTGACTCTATGGCGATCTATCCGGGGCTGAACCTCACCGAGGAAGAAGTGGACACCATCGTGGCCTACACCACCCGCATCGGCCTGGCGCTGGGGGTCAGAGGGCTGATAAACGTGCAGTTCGTCATCCTGGGGGGACCGCCTTACAGAAGCCCCATTATGCCCAGGGACGAGTCCGGGGATACTTCAGTGTATGTCCTGGAGGTTAACCCAAGGGCCAGCCGCACCATACCCTTTATATCCAAAGTAACCAGCGTGCCCGTGGTGAACCTCGCCACCAGGATCATGCTAGGCAGGACGTTGAAAGAAATGGGGTATCAGGGCGGGCTGTGGAAAAGGCAGAAAGTGGTGGCCATCAAGGCTCCCGTATTCTCCATGTCCAAGCTGACGGGCGTTGACTGGTACCTGGGGCCCGAGATGAAGTCCACCGGAGAGGTGATGGGAGTGGACTATGACTTCTCATCGGCCCTTGCCAAGGCCCTGGCAGCCTCAGACCTCACCCTGAAGCCCGGCGGCGGCATCCTGCTGAGCATCGCCGATAAAGACAAGGCCGAGTCCGTGACCCTGATACGGGAACTGCTGGAGGCCAGGGTCAAGCTCTACGCCACCGAGGGCACGGCGGCCATGATCCAGGCTATGGGCGAGCCGGTGACCATGATTACCAAGAAGCTGAGAGAAGGGCACCCCAACGTGGTGGATGTAATCAACGACGGCTTGGTAAACGGGGTGGTGAATACTATCACGGGGGTGTCCACAGCCCTGAGGGACGGCTTCTACATACGCAGGGCTGCCGTGGAGAAGCGCATCCCCTGCTTCACCTCTCTGGATACCGCCAGGGCGGCGGTGGAGAGCCTCCTCACCGGCTCAACCACCTCCTTCACCAACATCAAGCGCAACGATGAGTACCTGAACGGGCCATAATATTTAAGATTTCGCCTCCAAAGTCCCCGTTCCCCCAAAGCTCCCGCCATGCCACACCCTGAAGGATGGGATGTGGCATACTACATTCCGCCATTATTGTGAAAATAGATGCCCACCGTCATTCCGGCGCAGGCCGGAATCCAGGGGTAGGGTGGTGGACTCCCGCTTTCGCGGGAGTGACGGTGGGGAAGCCATACGATTTTCATCCTCGTATGTAGCCCGCGCAGGGGCACGGGTGACTACCATGAAAATCCGACCTCCTCACCCCTTGCGGGTGAGGATTGAGGTGGGGGGTATCACCCCTGTAGTGGGCAGTAAGCGATGGTATCACCCCCATCCCTGAATCAAGTTCAGGGCAGGCTCTAACCTTCCCCCATCAAAGGGGGAAGGGACTACTTGGGCTGGCGCTGCCCGTAATTTCCATCCTCGTATGTGGCCCGCAAGGGGGCATGGGTAATTCCGAGGGAATAGCCTATCACGATGTCATTCCGAGCGAGCGGAGCGAGTCGAGGAATCTAAGGTGCTGGACTTCGGCATTGCGGGGAAGTCCCCCGCACCCCCACCCCTGGACTCCGGCCTTCGCCGGAGTGACGGTAGGGAGTCCACAATTATTATGAAGATAGCCAGCGCCCAGGTTCCTCCCCCTGGAGGGTGTGTCATCCATACCCGACAGCGCGCGTGGTGTTGTAGGGGCAACCCTTGTGGTTGCCCTTGAGTTGCCACAGTCATTGAGGAAGGAAAGACCTTGCCGCCACTCCCCACCCAAGCCTTGAGTAGGCGCAAAATCCTGTTATACTGATTATATAGGACTTAAGAAATATGGGCTCTTTCGAGATTCTTGAACATACTGGCGAGATTGGTATCCTCGCACATGGTGAGACTCCTGCTGAAGTCTTTTGCCAGACGGCCAGGGGCATGTTTTCTTTCATGGTAGAACTGGATACTGTGGCGGAGACGGCGGAGCGGGAGGTTGAGGCCGACGGCCCGGATATTGACGCCTTGCTGGTGGCCTGGCTCAATGAGCTTATATACCTCTTCGACGTGGAAGGATGGGTCTTCAAGACCTTCCGAATACAGGAAATGAGCGACACCCGGCTGAAGGCCCTGTGCTATGGAGAGAGCCTGGACGAGGATAGACACCGTTTCGATATAGCGCCCAAGGCAGCTACCTACCATCTGCTGGAGGTCAGGGAAGAGCCGGAGACTTCCCGGTCTGCCCAGGGGGGCATGTGGCACGCTAGGGTAATCCTGGATATATGAGCACGATGTCCCTCACCATCGAGACCAAGCCGTAATTTCGGATACCCTGCCCTCGAATAACCGTTTCTTCCGGCTTTCCTGTGGCGAAGTCCCCATCCCAAGTCCCTTTCCCATTTGGCGGAGAGGGTGGTCCCCGCAAGCAGTGAATCAAGAGCAAATTATTCTATCACTATTTTATCAAGGAGGTGTGGAGGTGGCATCGAACTGGGAAGAAGTATTAATCCGGCTGGACGATAACAGGTGGCAGATTCCCCCGGACTACAAGGAGGGGATGAGGGTGCCCGGCATCGTCTATGCCGACGACAACATGATCAAGCACATCATAGAAGACCAGGCCCTGGACCAGGTAGCCAACGTGGCCTTCCTGCCGGGGATCGTTTACGCATCCCTGGGGATGCCCGACATCCACTGGGGGTATGGGTTCCCGGTGGGCGGGGTGGCTGCCACCAGGGTTGACGGCGGCGTGGTATCTCCCGGCGGGGTGGGCTTTGACATTAACTGCGGGGTAAGGTTCCTGCGTACCGGCCTTACGGAAGAAGAAGTTAGGCCCCAAATTGAGAAACTGGTGCAAACCCTGTACCGCAATATCCCCACCGGCGTAGGTTCCAAGGGCAAGGTGCCCGTCGGAAGGGATGGGGAACTGGATGAAGTGATGACGAGAGGCGCATTGTGGGCTGTGGAGAACGGCTTCGGCGTCCCCGACGATGCCATCTCTTCCGAGGAAGGCGGGGTAATCTCCGGGGCCAACCCTGAGACTGTAAGCCAAAAGGCACGGAAGCGCGGCCTGTCCCAGCTGGGCACCCTGGGCTCCGGGAATCATTTCCTGGAAGTGGAGGTGGTGGATGAGATTTTCGACCCCTGGGCAGCCGGCCTTATGGGGATAGACACTGTGGGCCAGATAACCGTATTGATGCACTGCGGCTCCCGAGGCCTGGGGCACCAGGTATGCACCGACTACATAAAGGTGGTCGAGGCGGCAGGCAAGGAATACGAGATATTTCTGCCGGACAGACAGCTGGCCTCCGTGCCCGTAACCTCCCCCGAGGGACAAAGCTATCTGGCAGCCATGCGCTGCGCCGCCAACTTCGCCTGGGCAAACCGCCAGTGTATCACCCACTGGACCAGGGAGTCCTTCCAGAGGGTGTTTGACAAAAGCTGGGAGGAGATGGGCATCAACCAGGTGTACGACGTGGCCCACAACATAGCCAAGATAGAGCGCCACACCATTGACGGCGAGGAGACGGAGCTATGTATCCACCGGAAGGGCGCTACCCGGTCTTTCCCGCCTGGCAGCAGCGACATTCCGGCAAAGTATCGGGAGATGGGCCAGCCGGTGATGATACCGGGGGATATGGGCAGGTACTCCTTCCTGGCGGTGGGTTCCGGGCCGGCCATGGAAGGCTCCCTGGGCTCCACCTGTCACGGCGCCGGGCGCGCTGAAAGCCGCTCAGGGGCAAGGCGTCTCCTGGAGGGCAGGGACATACAGCAGGAGCTCCGTGAGCAGGGTATCATAGTCAAGGCTCACGGCGGTTGGAAGGCCCTGGCAGAGGAGGCCCCAATAGCGTATAAAGACGTGGCGGATGTGGTGGACGTGTGCAACAACGCCGGGCTATGCAGGAAGGTGGCCCGGATGAGGCCCTTGGGGGTAATTAAAGGTTAGAAACCGGGGATAGAATCCAAGATTGGAGTCCGGTCTTTTTGCGATGGGCAGGCGCGGTTGCCTGCCCATCGCCCTTCTTCCAGAAGTTTGCCTAACCGTCATTCGGTTGCAGGCCGGAATCCAGGGGCGGGGGGCTGGGTTTCCGACCTGAGAACTGCCTATTTTCATGGTAATGGCGGGCAGGGTCAGCCCAAGTAGTTCCTTCCCCCGTCGAGGGGGAAGGTTAGGATGGGGGTGATGGCGCTGGCGAAGGGAACACCCCCCACCTCAATCCTCCCCCGCAAAGGGGGGAGGAGGCTGGATTTTCATTATAACGACGGGACCTGTCCTACCTGGTTATCGGATAGGGACTTAGGGCGATTCTTCGGGGCCGGGTAGGCCATCCGGGTCCTGGAGGAACCGGAACAGGTCCGCCTCCGACGACAGGACCACCGTAGCGTTAGAGGTAAGGAACTTCTTGTAGGCTTCCAGGCTCCTCTGGAAAGCGTAAAACTCCGGGTCCAGTTCCAGCGCCGAGGCGAAGATTGCGACGGCCTGGGCTTCGCCCTCACCCCTTGTGATCTCAGCGTCTCTTTCCGCCTCGGCGAGGATGATAGTCCTATCTCGTTCCGCTCCAGCGACGATTTCGGCCGCCGCCTCGGCTCCCTCAGCCTTCAGCTGATTGGAGATTCTTTCCCTCTCTGTGCGCATCCTCCTGAAAATGTTCTCTTGTATGTCGGTGGAGAAATCGGCCCGTTTCATCCTTACGTCTATTATCTCAACTCCCAGGTCCTCACCTATTGTCTCAACTGCAACCCTACCTTCCACCTCGGCAGCCAGATCCGCGTCAATCAGGATCAGGCGTTTTCCCTCTGTCTCGACTATCCGGTCTTCGGGCACCTCAATGCCAATGCTCTCCGCAGACTCAACGGGAAGATACTTCTGGGCAGGCCCCACCTCTCGGTTGGCGGCGGCGCGCACCCTTTCGAGAATCTCCTGCCTGGTATTGGTGGCAATAGTTATCCTGGACCCATCCTCTGTCTCCACGTTTTGCGCGCCGATAATCTCTTCCCTATTCCTCTGGGCGACCTCTTCCTTGAGGTTAGACGCTATTATACTGCCTATCCGCCCATCGGCTGTCCCCTGGTTCCTCAGCTTTTCAAAGAACTTTCTGACATCGGTTATACGATAGCGGGTATAGGCATCAATGACCAGGATGAATTTATCAACGTCGTTGAGCTCCTGGGGCGGCATATCTATCCTGAGGACGCGCCTGTCAAACCTGTTTACCGATTGTATGAATGGGGTCTTGACCTTTAACCCCGGCGTGGTGTGTATAGCTCTAACTTCTCCGAACTGGGTGACGACAGCCAATTGGGTCTCGTCCACTGTATACAATATCTGAGGCCCAAAGATGACCAGAAGAATCACTATCACTATGATGGTTATCGCAGTTCTCATATTGGCCCTTTCAGATGCATAGTAACCTTACCCTCCGGGCGAGGGGGTGGGAGGGGGTATGGTTGGCGCAGGGGGCGCAGTGGTAATGGTGGGCGGGAATTGTGCGTCCGGCTCCAGGGGTAGGAACTGCAACAGATTGCCTCCTGCCTGGGGGGAGACTATGAACTTGGTAACGCCCGGAAGGATTTCCTCCATGGCCTCCAGGTAAAGCCTCTGGCGGGTTACATCCTCAGCCTTTTCGTACTCGCTGAGAATGGCCTTGAATCGCTCTGCTTGACCCGTAGCCCTGGCTATCTGCGCTTGCTTGAATGCTTCTGCGGCCTCGGTGATCTTGGCAGCGTTACCACGAGCCCTGGGAAGGATGTCCTCTTGCAAAGCCAGGGCCTCGTTCTCCAGGGCCTCTTTTTCCTGGCGTGCGCGGGTCACGTCCTGAAAGGCGTCCCGGACCTGCTGCGGCGCTTTCGTAGTCTGAAGCAGCACTGCCGTTATTTCTATTCCGGCCCCGTAGCTGTCGAGAATCTCCTGGAGCAAGACCTGGGTGTCCAGCTGTACTTGGGTCTTGTTATCGGTCAAGACATCGTCAATGGGCCTCTGACCCACCACAAGGCGCAGGGCCGCCTCGGTAGCATCCTTCAAGGTGCGACCATCGGGCCTGCCAGGCGCAATTTCGACCCTTCGATTGGGAAGACCTTCTCCAGGGTCAGATACCCTGAATAGGAAGGCTTCCAGGTCCTTGATCCGGTACTGGATTACCAACGGGACGTCAACAATGTTCAGGTCGCCAGCTATCATCTGGGCCTCTTCCAGCACCTCTCTCTCCCCTTCTCCGACGGTGTTGAAGCCCAGTTCCATTGCCCGTATCTCCTCGGTGGATACCACGTTCCTGGTGCCGATGGGGGCAGGCCAATACCAGTGAAGCCCTTCGCCCTCAATCTTGCAACACTTCCCAAAGGTCCTTATAGCTGCCTGCTCTCCAGGGCTGACCTGGTAAACACCTGTTGCCATCCAGATTATGAAAGCTACCAGCAGGATCCCGAGGACCAGGTAAGTAAATATGCTGCCCCCGCCGAGCCTTCCGCCAAATCCCCCGAAAGCGTTGCGTATCCTGCTGATGATCTGCTCGAAGTCTATTTCCGGTTCTCTCCTGTTGGGCTGCTGAAACATTCTAACTACCTTGTGGCATGATTAGCGTGTCGTGACCAGGCCGCTTTTCAGCCCGCATTAGTCCATGCTCTTGGCACACACCAGATTTTACCATGAAATCAGCAGATTAAATACAAGTGACGGGCAGCATTAAGAGAGATTCGCCGTACAGCCCCGAATTTGGTCCAAGTAGATGGGGCTGCGGAGTCGGTCCTGGGGTATAATGCCTGGGTATAATTAAGATGACTGGCGGTACGGTTAAGGGAGGTCTTCTAATGGATGAACACGGTCTGATGATTAAACCCGGAGAGGGCGTGACCCGCGTCCAGATTAGCTGCGCCCATCAGAGCGGCCTGCTCTACATGGTGCCCGGAGAGAAAAGCTGGGTCTGCTCCCCGGAGCTTATGCCAGCCCATGCCCTGGCAGGCTTCTGGGGTGAACTGGTAGCCCTTAACGACCCCAGGGTTGAGGAGCTTATGCAGAGGTGGGGCATATACTTTCGCCAGCTTCCCCTGGAGGATGAAGCGTCGAGGGAATGAGCCCCCCCAGGTAGCGTTGCAATTCAGGTGGTATGAAGCCCCGTCATACTTGCGCCCCCAACTTGTCATTATTATGAAAATAGGCAACGCCAGGTTCCACCACTGCACCCTGAAGGGTGCGGCATCCCCCACCCACCGTGATGCTCCCTTCACATCCTTCCCATCCCCCACGCTCACTTCATCTGTCATTCCGGCGAAGGCCGAATCCAGGGGCGGGGTGTGGACTCCCGCTTTCGCGGGAGTGACGGTGGAGAGGCTGTACCATCTTCATATTCGTATGTGGCCCACAGGGGCATGGGCAATTATTATGAAAATAGGCAGCAACCATCGCCGTCAATGTCATTCCGAGCGAGCGGCCTATCACAATGTCATTCCGAGCGAGCGGAGCGAGTCGAGGAATCTAATGCCTTGGACTCCGACATTGCGGGGAAGTCACTCACTCCCCGCCCCTAGATTCCGGCCTACGCCGGAATGACGGTGGGGAGGCAGCCGTCATTTTCATCCACTTATGTGGCCCGGAGGGGCATGGGTAATTATTATGAAAATAGGCAGCGCCCAGGCCGTCATTCCCACCCCCATTCTGTCATTCCCACTTTCGCGGGAGTCCACCCCCCGCCCCTAGATTCCGGCGCAGGCCGGAATGACGGTAAAATAGAAAAAGGGCTGAAACGATCAGCCCTTTTTCTAATCCCTCATTCCTCACACGATTTGAGGTAGTTCCTTAGCCCCCGTCGGTTGGGTTGGCCTCTTGCTGGCTGGGCATGGTAGGCTGAGGCCTGGGCATACCCATGCCTGCCGGCGGCATTGAGGGAGAGGGCTTCAGGTCCGGCACAACCGCGTCCTCGTGGGGTGACGGGCCGTCGAACAGCCTCACCAGAGCATCCCCTTCTACTGATTCGTGCTGTATCAGGTACTGGGCCACCTCACTCAGCTTCTCCCTATTACTGGTGAGCACATCCTGGGCACGATTATAAGCCTGCTGGATCAGGACCTCTACCTCGTGGTCTATCTCCTGGGCAACCTTGTCGCTGTAGTCCCGCTCCTCGTGAATCTCCCTGCCCAGGAAGACCAACTCCTCCCGCCGCCCAAAGGTCCGGGGGCCAAGATTGTTGCTCATCCCATACTGCTTGATCATGCGGAGGGCTATCCTGGTGGCCGTCTCAAGGTCATTGCTGGCCCCCGTAGTTATCTCCTCAAACACCAACTGCTCGGATATTCGGCCACCCAGGGCCGTAGCCAGCATGTCCCCAAACTGGTTCTTGGTCCAGAGGTATCTGTCCTCCTCGGGAAGAAGCCGGGTGTACCCTCCCATTCCGCCCCGCGCCACTATGGAAATCTTGTGTACCACATCGGCGTGGGGCAGCTTCCAGGCTACCAGGGCGTGGCCAGCCTCGTGGTAAGCCGTCATCTCCTTTTCCTTGGGACTGATAACCCTGCTCCTGCGCTCCGGCCCGGCAACAACCCGGTCTATGGCCTCCTCAAACTCCGGCATCCCGATGAGCTTCTTGTTCCTTCGGGCTGCCAAGAGGGCGGACTCGTTGACCAGGTTCGCCAGGTCTGCGCCGCTGAAGCCCGGAGTCTGCTTGGCGATGGTCTCCAGGTTGACTTCCTGGGCCAGGGGTTTGCCGCCGGCATGAACTCTGAGGATGGCAGCCCGCCCGTTTATGTCGGGAAGGTCCAAGACCACCCGGCGGTCGAAACGGCCCGGGCGAAGGAGCGCCGGGTCCAGAATATCCGGGCGGTTGGTGGCTGCGATGACGATGATGTTGGTGTTGGTGTCGAAGCCGTCCATCTCTACCAGAATCTGGTTGAGGGTCTGCTCCCGCTCGTCATGTCCTCCACCCAGGCCCGCTCCCCGGTGTCGCCCTACAGCATCAATCTCGTCCACGAATACTATACAGGGGGCGTTGCGCTTGGCCTGGTCAAACAAGTCCCGTACCCTGGCAGCGCCAACTCCTACAAACATCTCCACGAACTCGCTGCCGCTGATGGAGAAGAAGGGCACCCCTGCTTCTCCTGCCACTGCCCGGGCCAAGAGCGTCTTGCCCGTGCCCGGCGGCCCTACCAGCAGGATTCCCTTGGGGATTCGCGCTCCCAGGGCCAGGAACTGCTCCGGGTATTTAAGGAACTCAACTACCTCTTGAAGCTCCGACTTGGCCTCCTCCACCCCTGCAACATCGCTGAAAGCAACCGTGGGCCTGTTGACCATAAAGAGGCGGGCGCGGCTTCTGCCAAAGCTCAGGGTCTGGTTGTTGCCCCCCTGGGCCTGGCGCATCATAAAGATGAAGATGCCCGCTATGAAGATGAATGGCAGGAGGAAGCCCAAGATTCTCAGGAAGCTGCCCCATCCGCTGTTGCCTTTGAACTCCACGTCCACGCCGCCGGGGCCTGTCGTAATTCCCCTATCTTGTAGGGTCTGTATGATGTCAGTGTTGCTTCCGACCCGGCTGGTAAATTCCTGGCCGCCCTGGACCACCGTCAGCCTCTCACCGGATACCTCGATGGATTCCACCTGTCCATCTTCGGCCCAAGTCAGTACCTGAGCGATGGACACTTCTTGACTACCACCAAAACCACCCCTCATCAAGCTGTAAATAATGACGACTACCGCAACGATTATTACCAGGTATATAAAGCTATTCCTCATCCACTTACTATTCCCATCTTTAACTTCTGAGGCTCACTCGGGCCCAAGCCGCCTATCTATAAGGAGTGAGGACCGTTTCCTATATATTAAGGCAGTTTGAGGAAAAAAGCAAAGGTTTAGGACTGGGAGAAGTGGGGGATTTGCGGTTAACAGATATTTAACAAAGAAGCAACAATCTTTTTATATGAAGTTAACACCCCTGTAACACGCATATTATATACATTATGCTGATATTCATATTTAGGAGGGTATCAGTGTTACGCCGAGTTCTTTTGATGGTCATTGCGGGACTCATCGCCGTCTCTCTGGTGGGAGGATATACGGCGGTATTTGCACAGGACTCTGAAGACGAGGAGGAAATCACCCTCGAAGAGCTGCAAGAGGGACTGGACCAAGTCGCCACCTCGACCGACAACCTGACCTGGATGATAGGGGCCTTCCTGGTGTTCTTCATGCAAGCAGGGTTCGCCTTTCTGGGGGCCGGCCTCATCCGCGCCAAGAACACCACTAACTACATGGCAAAGAGCTTCATGGACTTCGCCATCGCGTCTCTGTCCTTCTGGGCCTTCGGTTTCGCCCTCATGTGGGGCACCTCTGCGGTGGGCATCGTTGGCACAACCACATCCCTCTTCTTCGTCACCGACGGGGCCGGCGGGCAGAATTACGTTGACTGGGTGTTCCAGATGGTGTTCGCGGGCACCGCTGCCACCATAGTGGCCGGGGCCATCGCCGAGCGGACCAAGGTGCAGGCATATCTGGCCTACAGCTTCATCATCGGCGCCGTTATCTATCCCCTCTACGGCCATTGGGTATGGGGCGGCGGCTGGCTGAGCAGTGGGATGGAAGTGATCGGACTGCCCGCCGCGGCGGACTACGCCGGCTCCGGGGTGGTCCACGCCGTCGGAGGCTTCCTCGCCCTGACCGCCGCCGTCGTAGTTGGCCCGCGTCTCGGCAAGTTCAACGCCGACGGCTCCGCCAACCTTATCCCCGGCCACAACGTCCCCTTTGTGATAGTAGGCACCTTCATCCTGTTCTTTGGCTGGTTCGGGTTCAACATCAACACGGGCGACTCCATCGGCCTCAACGCCATGAACACCCTGCTGGCCGGGGCCACCGGCGCGGTGGTTGCCCTGTACATCCAAATAGTCCGCACCAGCAAGGCCGACATCCTCATGGCCTGCAACGGCGCGCTGGCGGGACTGGTGGGCATAACGGCCCCCGTCGCCTTTGTGGACCCCTGGGCCGCCGTGGTCATTGGGGCCATCGCAGCGCCCATAATGATGGCCTCGGTGAGCGTCATGGAGAAGATATTCAAGATTGACGATCCGGTGGGCGCTATATCCGTCCACGGCGTCACCGGGCTGTGGGGCATCCTGGCGGTGGGCATCTTCGCCAACGGGAACGGCGGCGTCACCGGACTGGTGGGCGGAGAAGGCTTGCAGATCGTGAGCCAGCTCATCAGCATGGGTGTCGTGCTGGCCTGGGCGCTAGTCACCGGCTTTGGCTTGTTCTTCCTCATCAAGATGACTATGGGGATGCGCGCTTCCCAAGAGGAGGAGCTCCAGGGCCTGGACATTGGGGAGCACGGAATAGAGACCTACCCGGCGGCACCTCCGGTGCCCGGAGGCTCCGACTAACAACCTACTGAAATAAGACCCATCTTCATACCCTCTCCGACTCCGGCACCCTGAAGGGCGGCCTCCCACAAGGCCCTTCAGGGTGCCGAGTTTTTATGCCGGGCCGGGTCTTATGGGTAGATTATGAAGACTGGGATGTAACAAACATTTAACACATTTGAAAATTCCCCGTAACACATCCCAGAGAGAATATTCTCAAGCGAATTAAGCAAACACGTCAGCCAACAGCCAATTGCGTTGGGATGATTCGTAGGATAGTTGAGGAGGGTGGTCCAGTGATCGAGCCAATTCTCGCCGGCATAGCTTTCGTAGTCCTATTCAGCTTGTGGGTTATCGTACCCAGGAAGTTCATGCGCAAACAGTCCCCGGATTAAACCAGCCAGGTCGCATTATTCATCACGTCAGTCCATACCCAAACAGGTGATCATGGCGCTGGGAGGGGTATGGGCTGTTCGGCTCTAGTTTTCGTTCAAGCACCCATACTACAAGACCCCAAAACGATGGACTAAGGGCCTATCCGAAAACACCTCATCGTCACTCCTGCTTTCGCAAGAGTCCAGTGTACCAGGTAGTGGATTCACGCTTTCGCGGGAATGACGGGAACTGTCCTACCTGGTTATCGGATAGGTACTAATAGCTAAGACCTTGTTGGGGCGTTAGGATAGAGAGGCTTATGGATACAGGAGATACTGCTTGGATTCTGACTTCATCGGCCCTGGTGCTGCTTATGACTCCGGGGGTCGCCTTCTTTTATGCGGGCCTGGCCCGCAGGAAGAACGCCTCCGCCACCATAATGCACAGCCTGATGACCATGGGCATTGTGGGGGTAGTATGGGTATTGTGGGGCTACAGCCTGGCCTTTGGCCCCGATAAATGGAAGTTCATCGGCGACCTGCAATGGTTCGGCCTGTACAACGTCAGCGCAACGGAGCCGGGCCCATACGCGGACAACATACCCCACCAGGCGTTCATGGTCTTTCAGGGCATGTTCGCCATCATCACCCCGGCGCTGGTGACAGGCGCCTTCGCTGAAAGGATGAAGTTCAGCGCCTTCGTTATTTTCATCGTCCTGTGGGTAACGATAGTCTATGCTCCCCTGGCCCACTGGGTGTGGGGCGGAGGATGGCTGGGCAATCTTTTCGACGGGGCCGCCCTGGACTTCGCCGGCGGCACGGTAGTCCACATAAACGCGGGCGTAGCCGCCCTGGCAGCGGCCATTATATGCGGCAGGCGTTTGGGCTTCGGGTCCGAGCCCATGATCCCCCACAACGTCCCGATGGTGGTGCTGGGAGCCGGGCTGCTATGGTTCGGCTGGTTTGGCTTCAATGCGGGCAGCGCCCTGGCAGCCAACGGGACCGCCGTCAATGCCTTCGTGGTTACTAACGTCGCCACTGCTATGGGTGTTGTAGCCTGGGTCGCCATGTCCTGGGCCTTCGGCAAGAAGCCCAGCGTGGTGGGCGCTGCCTCCGGCGCCGTAGCCGGGCTGGTAGCGATTACCCCCGCCGCCGGATTCGTGGGCGCCATGCCCGCCATAATTATCGGCTTGGGAGCAGGCGCGCTCTGCTATGGAGCAGTGCAACTCCTGCTCAAGTTCAGGGTTGATGACGCCCTGGCCGTATGGGGGGTGCATGGCATCGGGGGGACGTGGGGCGCATTGGCTACCGGCATATTCGTTGGGATAGGCTTCGGAAGCCTGGCCGACTTTTCCGACGTAAGCCGGGGTGAGCAAGTCTTGTACCAGTTGATAGGTATAGGCGCATCCTGGGGCTGGGCCTTTGTGACCACCGCCATCATCATGCTGGCGATAAAATTCACCATCGGCGTGCGAGTGAAGGAGGACGAGGAACGGGTTGGCTTGGACGTTTCCCAGCATGGCGAGGAAGCCTACAGCTCGGGGATGGAAGGCCGCGCGCAGGTAGCCGGCGGTTCGGAAGAGGGACCTGCCCAAGAATAGTCTCCAAGAACTGAAGCCGATATTACAAATCAGGAATCGAAGGAGGAGGAACAATGACTCCGGAAGAAGCCGTCCGCTTCTGCCACGACAAGGGAATCGCGATAATAGACCTGAAGTTCACGGATGTCCCCGGCACCTTGCAGCACATATCCATTCCCCTGGCAGAGCTGACCGAAGGGAACATGGAGGAAGGTTATGGCTTTGACGGCTCCAGCATACGAGGCTTCAAAGCCATCGAAGAGAGCGACATGCTCCTGATCCCCGACCCCAACACGGCGTATGTGGACCCCTTCTTCCAGATACCCACCCTTACCATGATGTGCAATGTGCTGGACCCCCTCACCAGGGACTACTTCTCCCGCGACCCCCGGTGGATAGCCCAGAAGGCCGAAGTGCACCTGAGAGAGACGGGGCTTGCCGATACCAGCTTCTGGGGGCCTGAGATTGAACACTTCATATTCGACTCCGCCCGCTTCGACCAGAACCAGCACAGCGCCTACTACTACATAGACTCGGAAGAAGGCGTATGGAACTCGGGCAATCCAACCAGCTTGAGTGGAGGCCCCAACCTGGCCTACAGGCCCCGCTATAAGGAAGGCTACTTCCCGACGCCTCCTTTCGATACCTTCCAGGACTTCCGCTCCGAGATAACCCTCAAGCTGCAAGACTTCGGCATCTACGTGGAGAAACATCACCATGAGGTGGCTACCGCAGGCCAGGCGGAGATTGACGTGCGGTATGACACCCTGACCCGCATGGCCGACGCCGTGATGATCCAGAAGTACATCGTGAAAAACGTAGCCAAGGCCCACGGCAAGGTGGCTACCTTCATGCCCAAGCCCATCTTCCAGGACAACGGGTCCGGGATGCACACCCACCAGAGCCTGTGGAAAGACGGCACCAACCTCTTCTACAACTCCGAGGGATACGCCCTCCTCAGCGAGATGTGCCTCCACTACATCGGCGGCCTGCTGAAGCATACCCCGGCCCTGCTGGCTTTCATCGCCCCCACCACCAACTCCTACCGACGGCTGGTGCCCGGCTACGAGGCTCCCGTGAACCTGGTGTACTCGGTGCGGAACCGCAGCGCTTGCATCCGCATCCCCACCTACTCCTCCAGCCCGGCCTCCCGGCGTCTTGAGTACCGGGTCCCGGACCCCACCTGCAACCCCTACCTGGCCTTTGCGGCTATGATGATGGCCGGACTGGACGGCATCGCCAACAAGATAGACCCGGGCGACCCCATGGACGTGGACCTCTACTCCCTCCCTCCCGCAGAGGCGGCCAACATAAAGCAGGTGCCCGGAAGCCTGGAGGCGGTGCTGGACGCCCTGGAGGAAGACTACGAATTCTTGCTGAAGGGCGACGTGTTCACCCAGGACCTCATTGACACCTGGCTGGACTACAAGCGCACCAGGGAGGCCGACCCCGTAAGGCTCAGGCCCCACCCCTATGAGTTCCACCTGTATTTCGACGCCTAGCATAGGGTAGCGTGACGAGGGACCGGATGGATGCCATTCCGGTCCCTCATTGCCTTAGATTCTCAATGCTTAGGGCAACCACACGGAGCATATCCCAGAAGTCCCCTCTCCCTATGGGAGAGGGCTAGGGTGAGGGGGACGACGCGAGTCCTGTGCGACGGTCGCTGTCAGCAGGCTTATCACCCCCATCCTAACCTTCCCCCGTCCGAGGGGGAAGGGATAGCACCCACACCCACCCCTCTGGATTCCGGCCTACGCCGGAATGACAGATAGCAGGGCCACTCTATTTGACACCAGCTATACAACCTAATAGAATACCCCCATCATCCGACCCCGTTTCATATTCCTCGTTTCGTTGAAGAGTCCGGTCAGGTCCCTCGGGACCTCAAGTAGGGGCATTTCCCCCTGAACTTTGGAGGACCTACTATGGTGGATGGGCAGGCCGAGGCTAAGGAGTTTGTACTCCGGAGCGCAAGAGAGAACGATGTAAAATTCGTGCGGCTATGGTTCTCCGACATTCTGGGCAACCTGAAAGGTTTCGCCATCAATGTGGATGACCTGGAAGACGCCATAGATGAGGGTGTGGGCTTCGACGGTTCGGTCATCGAAGGATTCGCCCGAATAGACGAGAGCGATATGCGGGCCTTCCCCGACCCCAACGCCTTCACATTGCTGCCCTGGCGTCCCAGGCAGAACGCGGTCGCGCGGATGTTCTGCAACGTCCGGCGGCCCTTCGGCGAGCCTTTCACGGGAGACCCCAGGTATGTGCTAAAGCGCAACCTGGAACGGGTAGCCCGGTTGGGCTTTACATATTACGTGGGGATTGAGCTTGAGTTCTTCTACCTGAAGGACGCCAACACTCCGGAACCCCTGGACAACCTGGGGTACTTTGACCAGGTATCCAGCAGTCCGGCCAGCGACCTGCGCAGAGAAACAGTGTTGAATCTATCGGATATGGGCATCCCGGTCAAATATTCCCACCATGAGGCGGCCCCCAGCCAGCACGAGATAGACCTGCAATACACCGACGCCCTGACTATGGCGGATAGCGTGATTACCGCCAAGCTGGTGGTCAAGGAACTGGCGCAGCTTAGAGGGGCCTATGCTTCCTTCATGCCAAAGCCCATGTCAGGAGTCAACGGCTCCGGGATGCACGTGCACCAGTCCCTGTTCCGAGGCAACCACAACGCTTTCTACGACCCGGAAGACGAGTACCACCTCTCCCTAACCGGCAAGCACTTCATCGCCGGACTGCTCCGTCATGCGCCGGAGATCGCCCTCGTGACCAACCAGTGGATCAACTCCTACAAGCGCCTGGTGCCCGGCTTTGAGGCCCCCGTATTCATATCCTGGGCGCATGTAAACCGCTCCGACCTGGTACGGGTGCCCGGTTACAAGCCTGGCTACGAAAGCTCGGTGCGGATAGAGTACAGAGCGCCCGACCCGGCCTGCAATCCCTACCTGGCCTTCAGCGCAATGCTGGTCGCCGGAATCAAGGGCATAGAAGAGGAATACCCCATTCCCGACCCCGTCGAGGGCAACGTATTCGCCATGTCCCAGGATGAGCGCCAGGCCAGGGGTATCAAGACCCTGCCCGGCAGCCTCGGAGAGGCTATCACCCTGGCAGAGAACAGCGACCTGTTGAATCAGGCCCTGGGCGACCACATATTCAATAGTTTTATCCGAAACAAGAAGATCGAGTGGGAAGAGTACCGATCCTCGGTCACTGACTACGAGACAAAGCGATACCTGCCCGTCCTCTAGCTCTCCCCCGACAACTCATTCAAAGGGCCAATGTCAAGGGGCCAATGGCGCCAATCGCACCAATCTCGAGGGAAACCCTGGCTAGGACTACCCAACAGACCACTTCACGAGTATAATGACTTTCAAACTGGATTGTGATATAATTAACAATATAATCGGGCAATGTTTTTTATAAGCAACTGCTGCCTGACCCAGGCTACGACATGAAAAGGCTCGCGGTTGCTCGGATACGTTGCAAAGAAGGGAAGGGCGAGGACCACGGTGGACAGTATAAGATTACCACGACTGGTTAAGCAAGGTCTTTACGACCCCAAGTTCGAGCATGATAGCTGTGGGGTTGGCGTGGTCGCCAACATCAAGGGCGTGAAATCTCACGACATGATCGAGAAGGGCCTTCAGGTCCTCATCAACCTGGGACACCGGGGCGCGTGCGGCGCCGACCCCAAGACGGGAGACGGGGCAGGCATCCTCATCCAGATGCCCCACGAGTTCTTTGAAAAAGAGTGCACAAAACTGGGGATTGACCTTCCTCCCCCCGGCGAGTATGGGGTGGGAATGGTATTCCTTCCCCAAGACCCCTCCCAAAGGGCGGAATGTGAGAGGATTTTCGAGGGCATCATAGAGGAGGAGGGCCAGCGATTTCTGGGATGGAGGGATACCCCCGTTGACGACACCGACATCGGCATCCACTCCAGGGATATGCAGCCCTACATCCGGCAGATATTCGTAGGGGCCGGCCCCGACATCACCGACGAGGCCCACCTGGGCCGCAAGCTCTACGTCATCCGCAGGCGGGTGGAGAAGGCCGTCAATGACTCCGGTATCGAAGATTCGGAGGATTTTTATATTCCCAGCCTATTCACCAACCGCATAGTTTACAAGGGCCTGCTTATGGCCGACCAGATTTCCAGCTTCTACCTCGACTTGCAGGACCCGGACATGGTGACATACTTCGCCATGGTCCACTCCCGGTTCAGCACCAATACCCTTGGCTTCTGGAAGCTGGCCCACCCGTACCGATTCCTGCTCCATAACGGTGAGATAAACACCCTGCGGGGCAACATCAACTGGATGGCGGCCCGGGAGGCCATGTTCTCCTCGCCCCTGTTCGGCGACGATATGCAAAAGCTGTTCCCTATAATAGCCGACCCCCGGCAGAGCGATACCGCTTCCATAGATAACGCCCTGGAATTGCTGCTGTCTACCGGCAGGTCTCTGCCCCACTGCATGATGATGCTGGTGCCGGAAGCCTGGGGCGACCATATCGAAATGGACCATGCCAAGGAGTCCTTCTACGAGTACCATTCCTGCTTGATGGAACCCTGGGACGGCCCAGCGCTTCTGGCCTTCACCGACGGGGTGAGGGTCGGCGCTATTTTGGACCGGAACGGCCTGAGGCCATTCCGGTACCTTGTCACCACCGACGACATGCTGGTAATGGCCTCGGAGGTGGGGGTGCTGGACATTCCCCCCGAGGACATCCTGTTCAAGTCCAGGCTGCAACCCGGAAGGATGTTCTTCGTGGACCCGACCCAGGGCCGCATCATAGGCGACGAGGAGATAAAGAAGGAACTCTCCGAAAGCAGGCCCTATGGGAAATGGCTGGAAGAGAATAGAGTGACCCTGGAGCAACTGCCGGAACCGGAAAAAGTCCCCGGCGTGGACTTCGATACCCTCCTGGAACGGCAGCAGGTCTTCGGATATACCCTGGAGGACCTGCGCATGATAATGGAGCCCATGTCCGAGAACGGCTCTGAGCCTGTGGGGTCTATGGGCAACGACGCTCCCCTGGCAGTGCTGTCGGACAGGCCCCAGCTTGTGTTCAGCTACTTCAAGCAGCTCTTCGCCCAGGTCAGCAACCCGCCCTTGGATGCCATCCGCGAGGAACTGGTGACCTCCACCGAGAGCTTTATCGGCTCCGAGGGCAACCTGTTCGAGGAGACCCCTGAGCACAGCCACCAGTTGAAGCTGAAGGAGCCAATCGTCACCAACTACGAGTTGGAGAAGATTCGCAACATAAATGAGGGCAGCATCAGGTCTATTACCCTGCCGGCCCTGTTCCCCGTTGATGAAGGTCTCGGGGCAATGGAAAGGTCCCTGGAGGAGCTTTGCCGCAAGGTGTCCAAGGCCATCGAGGACGGGTCCTCTATCATCATCCTCTCGGACCGGGGCGCGGACGCCAACAATGCGCCCATCCCCAGCCTCCTGTTCACCTCCGCCGTACACCACCACCTGATCAAAGAGGGTACGCGGACCAAGGTAGGGCTGGTCATAGAGTCGGGAGAGCCCAGGGAGGTGGCCCACTTCGCCCTGCTTATAGGCTACGGCGCGGGTGCCGTCAACCCCTATCTTGCCTTCGAGACCCTGGATGACATGATTCGAGAGAATATCCTCCCCGCCCATATAGACCACAAGACCGCCGAGAAAAATTATGTCAAGGCCGTCCACAAGGGCGTGGTAAAGGTGATGTCCAAGATGGGCATCTCCACCATACAGAGCTACCGGGGCGCCCAGATATTTGAGGCCGTGGGCCTGTCCCAAGGGCTGGTGGACCGCTACTTCACCTGGACCCCCTCCCGCGTGGGAGGGATAGACCTGGATGTCATAGAGGAAGAGGCCCGGAGGCGGCACAGCCAGGCATATCCCGATAGGGGCGTTGCCGCAAACCTTGACCTGGAAGTTGGCGGGGTGTACCAGTGGCGGCGGGACGGGGAGTACCACATGTACAACCCCGACTCCATCGCCCGGCTCCAGCACGCGGTACGCTCCGAGAGCTATGACAACTACAAAGAATTCGCAGAGATGATTGACGGCCAGAGCAAGAGACTGGCTACCCTTCGGGGTCTCTTGGAGTTCAAGGCCATGGATGAACCCATCCCCCTTGATGAGGTGGAACCCGCCAAGGAGATAGTGAAGCGCTTTGCGACGGGGGCCATATCCCTGGGGTCCATCAGCAGAGAGGCCCACGAGACCCTGGCCATCGCCATGAACCGGATGGGCGCCAGGAGCAACACAGGTGAGGGCGGCGAGGACTACCACAGGTTCACTCCCGACCCCAACGGAGACTCCCGCAACAGCGCCATGAAACAGGTGGCATCCGGGCGCTTCGGGGTTACTAACAACTACCTGGTCCACGCCACAGACCTTCAGATAAAGATGGCCCAGGGCTCCAAGCCCGGTGAGGGCGGGCAGTTGCCGGGGCACAAGGTAAGCGAGTACATCGGCTGGGTCCGGCACACTATGCCGGGGGTTGAGCTAATCTCTCCGCCTCCTCATCACGACATCTATTCCATCGAGGACCTGGCCCAGCTTATCCACGACCTGAAATATACCAACCCCCAGGCCCGGGTACACGTCAAGCTGGTAGCCGAGGTTGGAGTCGGGACCATCGCCGCAGGGGTGTCCAAAGGACATGGCGACGTGGTGCTCATAAGCGGGGATAGCGGCGGAACGGGAGCATCGCCCGAGTCCTCCATCAAGCACGCGGGGCTTCCCTGGGAACTGGGCGTCGCCGAGACCCAGCAAGTGCTGGTTATGAACGACCTGAGGGGACGCATCGTCGTCCAGACCGACGGCCAGATAAAGACCGGCAGAGACGTTGCCATCGCCTGCCTGCTGGGGGCCGAGGAGTTCGGGTTCTCCACCGCGCCCCTTATCTCCGTAGGCTGCATCATGCTCCGCAAGTGCCACCTCAACGCTTGCTCCGTGGGCATCGCCACCCAGGACCCGGAGCTTCGCAAGAAGTTCGTGGGCCAGCCGGAGCACGTCATAAACTACTTCTTCTTTGTGGCGGAGCACCTGCGTGAAATTATGGCCCAACTGGGCTTTCGCACCGTGAATGAGATGGTGGGGCGTGTGGACATGCTGGAGACCAGCAAGGCCATCGAGCACTGGAAGGCCCAGGGCATTGACCTCACCAACCTCCTCCACAGGCCCGAGATGCCAGATTGGGTGGCTACCTATCATTGCCAGGAACAGGACCACGGGCTGGACGATGTTATTGACCGCAAGCTCATAGAATTGTCCAGGCCGGCCCTGGACGACCGGACTCCCGTCAACATCGCCCTCCCCATCCACAACTCCGACCGCACCGTTGCGGCCATGCTGAGCGGGGAGGTCTCCAAGCGCTACGGCGAGGACGGCCTGCCCGAAGATACCATCCAGATATACTTCAAAGGATCGGCGGGCCAGAGCTTCGGCGCCTTCCTGGCAAAAGGCGTATCCCTGACCCTGGAAGGAGACTCCAACGACTACTTCGGCAAGGGCGTCTCCGGCGGGCGGATAGTAGTCTATCCCCCGGAGGTCTCCACCTTCACCCCCGAGGAGAATATCATAGTCGGAAACGTAGTCCTCTACGGGGCCACGGGCGGCAGGATATTCATCAGGGGGATTGCCGGGGAGCGGTTCGCGGTCCGCAACAGCGGCGCTCACACAGTAGTGGAAGGCGTGGGAGACCACGGCTGCGAATACATGACAGGCGGTGTAGTTGTGGTGCTGGGAAGGACAGGGCGCAACTTTGCAGCAGGTATGAGCGGTGGGATTGCCTACATCTTCGACGAGGACGGGGACTTCCACAATCGCTGCAACCAGGAAATGGTTGACCTGGAGCCGGTGGCAGAGGAAGAGGACCTGGAGGCCCTGCATGGACTCATCCAGGAGCACTACGAGCGCACCGGCAGCGCAAAGGCGGAGCAGATACTTGGAGACTGGCGCCGGTCGGTTCCCAGGTTCATAAAGATTTTCCCCCGGGACTACCGCAGAGTCCTGAAAGAGCGGCAAGAACGAAAAGAGACAGAGCTAGAGCTAGTGAGTGACTAATGGGAAAACCTACTGGATTCAAGGAATTCGAGCGTGACACCCCTAAAAGGCGTTCCGTCCAGGAGCGAATAAAAGACTTCAAAGAGTTCTACGTGGAGTGGCCCGAGCAGGAGATCAGGGACCAAGGCGCTCGCTGCATGAACTGCGCCGTCCCCTTCTGCCACACGGGTTGCCCCCTGGGTAACATCATCCCCGACTGGAACGATCTGGTCTATCGGGGCCGTTGGCAGAAGGCCCTGGCTGAGCTCCACGCTACCAACAACTTCCCGGAGTTCACCGGCAGGATTTGCCCTGCGCCCTGCGAGGCTTCCTGCACCCTCTCCATCAACGATGACCCTGTAACCATCGAGTACATTGAGAAGGCCATCGCAGACCGGGGCTTCAAGGAGGGATGGATAGTGCCGGAGCCGCCCGCAAGGCGTACCGGCAAGCGGGTGGCCGTAATAGGTTCCGGTCCGGCGGGAATGGCCTCCGCCCAGCAGCTAAACAGGGCAGGGCATTGGGTCACCGTGTTCGAGAGGGACGACTACATAGGCGGCCTGCTCCGCCTGGGCATCCCCGACTTCAAGCTGGACAAAGCCCTGGTCCAGCGGCGGGTTGACCTGATGTCGGAAGAGGGAGTCGAGTTCAAGACAGGAGCCAACATCGGGGTGAACGTTCCCGTTGAAGACCTGCTCAACGACTTCGACGCCATCTGCCTGGCTATTGGCTCCACCAAGGCCAGGGGCTTGGAAGTGCCGGGCCGGGAGCTTGAAGGCATCCACCTCGCCATGGACTATCTGCCCTTGCAGAACAAGCTAATCGCCGGCGAGCACATATCCCCTGACAAAATGATTACTGCTGAAGGAAAACGCGTGGTCATCCTGGGCGGCGGCGACACCGGCGCCGACTGCCTGGGTACTGCCCACCGCCAGGGGGCCGAGGTCGTCTATCAGTTTGAGCTTCTGGATGAGCCTCCTACGGAAAGGCTGCCCGGCAACCCTTGGCCCCAGTGGCCTATAATTCTCAGGTCATCGGCAGCCCATGACGAGGGAGGCATCCGGGACTACGGCATCCTGACCAAGGGGTTCTCCGGCAGCAACGGGAGCGTGGAAAAGCTCCATTACACCCGGCTGGACTGGAGCGAAAAGGACGCCAACGGACGCCCAATTATGAAGGAGATACCCGGAAGCGAGTCCGAGGTAGAGACGGACCTGGTGCTGCTGGCTATGGGATTCCTCCACCCGGAGCATGAGGGGATGCTTACCGACCTGGGAGTAGAACTGGATGGCCGGGGCAACGTGAAAACCGACCAGAGCAGGATGAGCAGCATTCCGGGGGTTTTCGCCGCCGGGGATGCTGCCCGGGGCCAGTCCCTGGTGGTGTGGGCTATCGCCGAGGGCCGCGAAGCCGCCCACCACATTGACAAGTACCTGATGGGCGCTACCAACCTGCCCAGGTCCCTCAGATAACGAGCAGATAGCCGACATCTCAATTCGTCATTCCGGCGTAGGCCGGAATCCAGGGGAGGAGTTGTGGTGGCTTCGTAGCGACCCTCCAAGTTGCGGGACCCTGGATTCCCGCTTTCGCGGGAATGACGGTGCTGGGCCGACCCGGGTAGTCCCTTCCCCCTCGACGGGGGAAGGTTAGAGCCTGTCCTGAACTTGATTCAGGAATGGGGGTGATACCATCGCCTACTGCCCACTGCGGGTGACGACTCCGCCCACTACAGGAGTGACACCCCCCACCTCAATCCTCCCCCGCAAAGGTGGGAGGAGGTTGGATTTTCGAGGGAATGACGGCACTGGGCACCGCTTATTTACCCACCAGGTCCCGGACCGCTCCTACTATCCTGTCAATCTCCTCCTCCGTATTGAAGAAGTGCAGGGAGACACGGATGCAGGACAAAGAACCCACCTGTCGGCATACTATCCGGTGCTGCTCCCACATGTGGGACACGGCCCCCGCCGGCTCCACTCCCTCAACCTCGAAGGATACCAGGCCCGATGAGCTACCCCTGTCCATAGGAGAGCGGACCTGGACGCCAGGTGTCTCCTGTAGAGCTTGCTTCATATATGTCGCCAGGTCCAGGTTGCGCTCCTCTATCTCCCCCACTCCCGCCTCCTGGATGAACCTGATGGACTCCACCATTCCGGCCCGCAGGGCGGCGCTGGTGGATGAGGGACGGAACTTGTCAATGGAACTGATATTGGGATCGAAGACATAGGGGTCGTTCATGGAGACCACCGACCTGCCTGCCACGTTGGTCGGCTCCAGATCGGGAATTAGCTCCTTGCGTATGTACAGCGCCCCCGTTCCCTCTGCCCCCAGCAGCCACTTCTGCCCAGGGATGGAGTAGAAATCGGGCTGCATGGCCTTCATGTCCAGGGCGATATGGCCCGCCGTCTGAGCGCCATCCAGGAGAAGCAGGACGCCCCGGTCCCTGGTCAGCCTGCGTATCTCATCCACCGGCATCCGCAGGCCGCAGGCGTATTGGATGTGGCTCATAAAGACCAGGCGGGTGCGGTCGGTGATAGCCTCCTCCAGCTTGCCCATGATACCGCCCGGCGTCTCGTCGGGGGCTATGTCCAGCACCCTGACCACCGCCCCATGCCGTCGCTGCTTATAGTAGCCGGGGATGAGGACGGAGCTATGCTCCAGGCTGAAGGTGATAATCTCATCCCCCTCTCTCCAGGAGATGCCGTTGATGGCGATGTTAAGCCCGTCGGTGGTGTTCTGGGTGAGGACTATCTCCTCGGTGGAGGCGTTGATGAGCTTCGCCACCGACTCCCGCGCCGCCTCCTGGACCTCCCGTCCGCTCTCGCTGACCTCGGGAGTGGTGGGGCCTTGCTCCATCTCATAGTCCAGGCGCTGCTTGATAGCCTCCACCACCGAGACGGGTGATGGCCCCGACCAGCCGGAGTTCACATAGACCATCCTCTGACATACGGGAATCTGCTCCCTCAAACGGGCGACATCCATAGCTCTCCCTCCACCTCGAATCAAATATTTGCATCCATCTCTACAGTCTATGCCGGAGATGGTTAGCCATCAATACCAAGCACAACGACCGGTATATCCAGGTCTGACACGCCCCTGGCTTCCAGGTCTGCCTTCATCTGTTCAAAATAGGAGACTCCGGTAGACATCTCCGAGGCCAAGCGATGCATGGGCACAATCTCAATCCCGGCATCTATTACCCCTCGCTTATTGAAAATAGTCATCTTTGCCAAGCCATTGTAGACCATGAAGGCATACTTGCCAAACTGGACCTCAACGCCCAGGCTTTGCTTCACGAAGTCCATCTCCCTATAACCTCTATGCTGAGGCCAATAATATTGTGAGACTTCGAGCGGTACACCGGATAAGTCAACCTGAGTGACCATTTCTATGCGCTGCTTGCTCCAACCATGTTGCTCGAATTGCTCTCTGAACGCCGAATTTATAGCTCTGGGGCTGTACAGATTCCTTCCTGGCATAGTTATTTCTCGGCTGATTTTCGTTCTCATCTGAGTTAAATCAACGGCCTGAATTGACTCATGCACTTCATCCCACTCCCTCGACCAACGCAGTCTGATGACCTCGAGGCCATCATTATGTGAATAGGAAGTGATGATTTGCATCCTAATCGTCCCATTACTCTGCTTTGACTCGATTAAACCAACCATACACATTGGCGTACTCAAGGAAATTGCAGAGTTCACTTAGTCCGCTCGTCCGGAATGTTGGCCTGTGCAACTGTCGTACAAATAGGGACCGTCTAGCATCATTGGCAACAATGCTGAAACTTGGATGGAGACCCGGAGATACCAGATGGATGTCATTGAACCTCAAAAGGCCGGAGTAAATGGGCGTTGAGTGCTCCACCTCAAACAAGGCTCTTAGTTCGCTTGAACCTCTCTGAATCCAAATCACATCTACTTCTTGCAAAGTATCCTTAACACGCTCAAACCCATATGGGAGAAAGTCGCGGCATTCAAATGGGGTTGCTATAGACCAATCAAGTCTGCTGCGGTCGCTTGATGGAATCCATATATCATAGCTCTTAGCATCACCAATCGCTCCAAGGAGAGTTTGTACCTGCGAGTGTGATAGTTCAGGTGCAGTACCGAATCTGCTTGAATCTATTATTGCCTCTAGTACATCCCAACCAAAGTGTCCCTCCACATTGAAACGACCGGCTTGTGCGATGTAAAGCTCAACGCCATCATTACGCAAGAAGATTTGTGCCTTATATTGACCATCTCCCGCCGGAGATGCAGATTGAAATACATCTTCGTATTCCGAGAATGGCATTAACAGGGGCTCACCCTGGTCATCCCACAGGAAGCAAATAACAGAAGGATGCCCGACCAGTTGCTGCAAGTCTTTCTCTCTTAAACCATAGAATGTTCTGTTCCTAGAATGAACCCGCGAATAACGAATGTAGATTCGGGCTGCGCCATCTCCTATGTCAAATAGGGACTGGCTCCGGTCCAATTTGCTCAGCTTGCCGTATCGCTTAGCCAACTCTTGAAGAAATATCTGCTTAGTTTCGTTTGCCATAGCGATCCATCCGTACCTAACTCCTTGGGAAGAATCACCAGCAGTTGCCAGGTCAGGGAGGAGTCTGTCTCATATCTGCGATAAACTCCTCCCTGGCCTACTAATCAGAAGGACGGGGAGAGGCTCTGATTCAACTCCCAGAGGGATGTTACCCCTTCCTGATGAACTTCACTACCCGGCGGCTCCGAGGAGTCCAGTTCCCAGGCTGTACCACGTATATGTCCTTGTGGGAGTCCACCCATATCCCGTGACAGGAGCGGTGGATGGGGTCGCCCCAATGGACAAGGCGCTCTCCATCCAGGGTCAGGATGCTTATGTCGCCCCCGTTGTGCTCCGGGATATAGACCGTGTCCTCGTTGTCCACGTAGAACAGGGCAGGGCCGATGAGCTTGGTCTTCCAGGTGTCCATGTGCTCACCTTCCTGGGTGAAGACCTGGACCCGGTCGTTTTCCCTGTCCGCCACCAGCACCCGGTCATTGCGGTCAATCCAGATGCCGTGAGGGAGTTTGAACTCGCCGGACTTCTCCCCCGGCTCACCCCATGAGAACAGGTGCTCGCCCTGGGGAGAGAATTTGTGGACCCTGGCGTTGCCATATCCGTCGGCGATATAGATTTCCCCGGCTTTGTTCAGGGTTATCCCTGCGGGAAGGTTGAATGGCCCAGCCCCTCGGACTACGCTCTGGTAGGCATTTGAGCTGAAGTCGTCGGGGGCAACCCCTGTGTCCGAGCGGTATCCCTTGGTGCCTATGGTCATAAGAAGCTGCCCGGTGTCGGTGAACTTCATTACCTGGCCGTGGTTCCGGTCCACCAGCCACACATTGCTCTCCTCGTCTATCAGGATAGAATGGGCAAAGGAAATGAGCCCGCCCCCCCAGTGGTACAGATAGTTGCCCTCGCGGTCGAATACAACGACGGGATGGTCTGGGTCTCTGTTGAAGCAGAAGACCCTGTCCTGAGAGTCGCCATACACCGCAGCCGCAGGCATCTCCCATCCCTCGGGGACCCTGGCCCAGTCCTCGTTTATCTCGTATGTGTACTTGTCGGTGCCTACCACAGTTGCCATATCGTGATTCCTCCTTTGGGTAAAATATTATGTGATGCTCCCTTCACTCCCTGCTCCTCCCCCATCGCTCACTTTAGATGTTGCTCCCTCGCCGGCGGCTTAGAGCCTATCCGACAACACCCCATGGTCACTCCCGCTTTCGCGGGAGTCTAGTGTACCGGGTAGTGGATTCCCGCTTTCGCGGGAATGACGGGAACTGTCATGCCTGGTTATCGGATAGGTCCTTAGTCAATCAGCCGATGGGCGATGCGCTCCAGCTCGGCTACCGCCGCGTCCTCCGGCTCTGCCGTGAACCTGACCACCACCGAGTCCGCCCCGGCTTCTTCGTAAGCCTTCAAGGTCTCCCGGTCTACATCGGGGGACACGCCATAAGCCACCACCTCAATGGACTTCGGGTCTCGTCCCGCCCTGGTCGCCATCTCGGTCAGAGCGTCCCGGCCCTCCTTTATCTGCTCAGGGGAATTTCTGGTGGGTATCCAACCGTCGCCGTACTCCACAGTCCTCCTGTACACGTTCATGGCCGCTCCCCCAAGGAATATGGGAGGGTGGGGCTTCTGGACGGGCTTGGGGAAGGACCGGATGAGAGGGAAGTCGTAGTATTGTCCATGATGTTCCGCCTCATCACTGGCCCAGATTTCCTTCAGGGCGTAGATGGCCTCCCGGGTCTGGGTCCAGCGATGGTCGAAGTCGCCTCCCAGTATCTCCGTTTCCTCCCGGTTCCAGCCGGCGCCTATGCCAAACTGGAACCGGCCCTGGGAGAGTTGGTCCAGGGTCGCTATCTCCTTGGCCAGAAGCAGAGGATTGCGCTCCGGGACCAGGATAATCCCTGTACCCAGCTTCAACGTGGACGTGACTCCCGAGGCCCGTCCCAGGGTGACGAAGGGGTCGAGGAACCAGCTGTAGGTCGGGGGAATCGGGCCGCCGCTGGGGAAGGCAGACTCGGACTCCACCGGCATGATGGGATGCTCCCCAACCCATAGGGAATCATACCCCAGCGCCTCGGCCCGCCTGGCTGTGACGGCTATATCCACCGGGCGCTCCGTGGGGAATATCAAAAGACCGATTTTCAAAGTTGCCTCCTCCTTCATCAGCAATTACCGATATGTGAGTAAACATCCAGGTCCCTACTCACTCCATACCCCCCTGGATTCCGGACTACGCCGGAATGACGGGAGGCGCGGGCGTGAGTAAACATCCGTGTCCCCACTCACCCCATACCCCCCTGGATTCCGGCCTGCGCCGGAATGACGGGAGGCGAGGATGAAGGGCTTCTTTCCATTAGGCCAGGACCTTCCGGGCAATCTGCTCCAGATCGGCCAATGGGTCATTCTGAGGCATAGAGGGCAGCATCATTACTGCCGCATCCGCCCCGGCCTCTTCGTAAGCCTTCAGCGCCTCCGGGTCGGGGGGCGCTCCAACGGCCACTACCTGGATTGACCTGGGGTCCCGGCCCGCTTTGGTAGCCAACTCGTTCAGGGTTTCCCGTCCGCGCTTTACCTGCTCCGCGCTCAACCGGGTTGGAATCCACCCATCGCCCCACTCTACCGTCCGTTTGAAGGCGTTGATGGCATTGCCCCCCATGAATATGGGAGGATGGGGCTTCTGTACCGGCTTGGGGAATGACCGGACCAAGGGGAAGTCGTAGTGCCTGCCGTGAAACTCGGCCTCATCCTTGGTCCAAAGCTCCTTCATAGCCCTCACCGCTTCCCTGGTCTGGCCCCACTTCTGGGGGAAGTTGCCCCCCATAATCTCCGTCTCCTCCCTGAGCCAGCCTGCGCCGATGCCGAACATAAACCGCCCGCCGGAAAAGTAGTCCAGGGTGGCGACCTCCTTGGCCAGCACAAGGGGATTGCGCTCAGGGATGAGGCATATGGCGGTGCCCAGCTTGATGGTGGTGGTCACGGCGGAGGCCCTGGCCAGGGCTACGAAAGGGTCGTTGATCCTGTTGTAGAAATCGGGTATAGCTCCCCCCGGGACGTAGGGCGAGGGCGTAGTCGTGTGGACCGGTATGATGGGGTGCTCCGGGGCCCAGATGGAATCGTACCCCAGTTCCTCGGCCCTCTGGGCCAGCACCGCTATATCCGCCGATGCGCTTGAGTCATGGTCCGAAGGGAATATCAGAAGCCCAATCTTCACCGTTACCTCCCTGGTATCTATGGGGTATCTACTGGCCTGGTATCTACTGGACGACAGCATACGGGTTGGTTAGTGCATCGGAGAGAACTCGGCGGGCGCTAGAATCTTGACATCCTGTTTCAGCAGCGCCCCCTGCGGCCCCCTGGGAGGCCAATGCCCGCCCGCCCTGGCCTGGGCACGGATGCGGTCTCTTTCCATCAGGTCCTTGTAGGGCCACACGTGGATGAACTTGTTCAGCCCTCCCAATTCGGTGTACCAGCAGGCCGCCAAGGGCGAATACTCCTCGCGGTAGGGTATGGCCTCAGCCCACGCCTTGAGGACCTCCGGCATAGCGCCTATCTGATAGGTATAAATACGCATCTCGTAGATTTCACCCAACTCCTGCTTCTCGCCCATCGGACGCATGAAGGGGGCAGGGGTCAAAATCTCCGCTTCCTGGGCGGCTACCAGGTCGCGGCCCCCCTGTATTCTTTGCAAGTCCGGGTCATTGTTGGCAGCTGCCCGCGCCTCCTGACGCTGGTTCAGGTCGTCATAGAGCCAGACATGGATAACCTGGTTCAGGGGACCAAACTCGGTGTGCCAGAAAGCGCCGAGCTTTGAGTATTTCTCCCGGTAAGGGTGCCTCTCGGCAAACCGGGACTCGAACTCCGACACCATGCCGGGTCTCAAGGTGTAGGTACGCATTTCGTGAAGCATGACCCCTCCTCACTTTGGTGTTGTGTATGAGAAACACGACTGCACGCTTCCTGCCTCGTGTGTCACGGCTAGTCTAGCAAAAAGCCACCCCAAGGGCAATTATTGTCGCGCTTTCAATGGGTTTATAATGGTTGAGGTTAATTGCTGCACCTGGTCTGGGATGTTGAACAAATAGCTATGTGAGAGACCTATGAGTGGTGAGTTACTACCTGCGGCCCTTATTCTGGCTGCCAGCGCCGTTGTGGTGGTCATTAGTGGAATATTTCTAGCCAAGTATGGCGATGCCCTGGCAGACCTGATGGGCTGGGGACGGCTGTGGGTCGGCACCATGCTGGTGGCAGGGGCCACTTCGCTGCCCGAACTGGTGTCTAACATCACCGCCGTAAGCCGCGACCAGCCTGAGCTGGCCGGAGGCGGCATATTCGGGGCGAACATGATCAATATGTTCACCTTTGCTATGGTGGCCCTGATTTTTGGCAGGGCGCTTTTCTTTCGACGTGTCTCCCAACAGCAGGCATACCTGGTCCTGGCAGCCATCGCCCTCACCGGCCTGGCGGCGCTTCTGGGAGCGTTTCCTATCGGCATATCCTTCCTCGAGGTGGGCCTGGCGTCTGTCCTGATTATGGCGGTGTACGTCGCCGGAATGCGCTTGGTCTACTTAAAACGCCCCGGGGAGGAGGCAGCGACGGGAGAGGACGATAACCCGGAGGGGGTCACAACCCTGAGAAGGGCGTGGATATTCTTTGGGCTGGCGTCCCTTGGGGTGATATTGGCCGCAACCACCCTGGCGTACAGCACGGAGCGCATCGCCGACATCACCGGACTGTCCACCGGCTTTCTGGGGGTGGTGGTGGTTGCTCTGGTGACAACCATGCCCGAGGCTACGACAACCATCGCTGCCATGCGGCTTGGCGCCGCAGACCTGGCGGTGGGAAATCTCTATGGAAGCTGCGCCTTCAATATCGCCGTGCTAGCCGTTGCAGACCCCTTCTACCGCCAAGGTGTCCTGGTTGAGACCCTGATAGATGCCCACGCCATCGCCGGCCTGATAGCAGTCTTCCTGATGTGCCTGGGCCTGTCCCAAATCTTGAGCAGGGGAAGCAGCCGTTATCTCCCGGTGAC
This sequence comes from Dehalococcoidia bacterium, assembly GCA_965219725.1. Lineage (GTDB taxonomy): Bacteria > Chloroflexota > Dehalococcoidia > Lucifugimonadales > JAGWBF01 > CBDCOF01. Next base: position 889,082 of record CBDCOF010000002.1, read on the forward strand.
GCCTACCCTGGTAATTATGGCGCTTACATACATAGGGGGCCTGTTCATCATTTACAGCCTTGGCTGAAAGTGGGAAAAGGGCGTTCATCCCAAGGGGCCTTGTCCATCCGTTACGGCGAGTATCCATTGACAACGCTTATCAAATCTTTTTAGAATTGGAGCAGCGAGTCGACACCGAGGTTCCAAGATATACAACAAAGAGAATCAATCTGGAGCGTACCTCTTAGTTGGCTACCCTACTATCTTGCCCTGTTCACCCTGCTTTCCCTTGCGGGAATAACCGCCCTTTCATGGTATGAAATTACCCAGGAAAATAAAAGCGCTGTTCAAACGTTCATTTCCATTCTCATAGGAGCGGCGCAAATTGGTGTAGGGTCTGCTATAGTTACCTTTAATGTAATGGAGGTTATCGTGGTCCTTGCAGGAATTATTGACCAGAGATTCTACCGCCCACGCCGGGAGAGGATGAGGGCTGAGGCAATGGCAGCAGGAAGGGCAGAGGGTATGGCTGAACTCCAGAAGAAGTGGGAGGACTGGAACCGGAGACGGATAGAAGCCGGAGACGGGGAGTTCAACGAGCCGCCACCTACCCTTGACTCCAATGGCTGAGTAAACTACGTGTTGCCGGGGAATGCCCTGCCGTCCTTGCTATTGCTATGCTCCCGGCTACACCTGCCTGTACACGGGGCCGCGTTGCCGCACCTTGTCCAAAAGGCTTGGGTCGAAGGGTTTCATAGGATAGTCTTGGGGAGGAGGATGCTGGTATCCAATCAACGGGAAGATGGCGGGGTTGGTATAGTACCCGTTATAGGTCTGCTGGACCAGGGCGTCGAAGAAAACTGGGTCTTCCTCCTCCACCTGCCTGAGGACCATATCCCTCTCACCATCGGATAGCTCTGAGAAATCCCTGCCCAGGGCCTTCGACGCCGCTATCTCTATATGCGCCAGCCCAGCGGGGAACAGCCTCTTGAGGGCTGCCGACCGTCCCACCACTCTATCAATATAGGCGGTAACACCCAGGTCTCCCGCGCCGGGGAACTCACCCTCGACGGGCACTATCCGGTTTATCACGTCCTTCAGCAAGCTCTCCTGGGCCTCGGTAAAGACCCTGTTTCCTTCGGTCATGGTGTCCTTCCTTTTTGTGGCCTTATCGGGGACTTCTTCAGATGTGGATGGACTTAGATGCTCAGGACGGCCCGTCCCAGAAATGCTCCCTGGCTGAGAAGCTCATGGGCAAGCTCCACATCCTCCAGGGGGAAGCTCCGGTCAACGATGGGACGGATGCGGCCCTGGGCCACCAGCGCCATGGTCTCCTTTAGCTCCTGGGTGGTGTTGGCCCGGGAGCCTACCACCTCCAGTTCGTTTCGCACCACTTCATGGGGCATTATCTGCATGGGCAGGCCGGGGACGTAGCCCACGAACACCAGCCTGCCACCCCTCTTGAGGCTCCTGTAGCTGGACTCCAGGGTGTCATCGTTGGCTACAAACTCCATGAGCACGTCCACACCCTCGCCATCGGTGAGACGGCGCACCTGCTGGTGGAAATCCCCTTCCCTGGCGTCCACCACCGCATCCGCCCCCAGCTTCTGGGCCAGGGCAAGCCTGTCCTCGTTGACATCTACCGCAATAGTCCATCCGCCGGCCAGCTTGGACATCTGCACGGCGTGCAGTCCAACTCCTCCCGTGCCTATCAGGGCCACCGTCATGCCGGGATGAATGTTCGCCCTTTTGGTGACGGCATGGTAGGAGGTGGACACGGCATCAGCCAGGATGCAAGCCTCTTCCAGGGATACATGGTCCGGCACTTTGCACAGGTTGGCCGCGGGGGTCTTCATATACTCCGCATAGCCGCCATCGGTGTTGAAACCATGCTGGCGCACATGCTCGCAGAGGGTGTCCCTGCCCTTGCGACAGTAGCCGCACCGCCCGCAGGTGATGTAGAAGTTGACGACTACCCGGTCGCCGGGCTGGAAGTCTGCCACCGCCGAGCCCACCTCCACCACCTCGCCCGCCGCCTCGTGGCCCATTATCATCGGCAAGGGGGCCGGCCCGGACTTGCCCGCCTTTATCTTCAGGTCTGTGCCGCAGACACCGCAGTTCCTAACCCGTACCAGGGCCTCATAAGGCCCGATACCCGGCACCTCTACTTCCTTCACCTTCAGGGGACTGCCAAACTCTTCCAGGACGGCTGCTCTCATATTTACACCTTCCCACCCTTGGCCTTGCCATTTTATCCGGCAATTATCCCTTGAAAACGGCTGTGCCGCCCATGCTATCAACGTGGCCGTATGGTGTCAAGCCGCGATAGCCCGGTGCGGCAGGGTCTTCCGGTCCTCAATGGCTCAAACCGCCAACATTATGAAAATCTCTGTTTCAGGTCACCTACTGCACCCTGAAGGGTTACTATATACATATTTACCCGGCGACTAAAAAATTGGGAATGTGTATGCGACCCACCTACCCGCATACACATAAAAGTTGGGGCCAGGCAAGTTTATGCCTGGCCCCAACTAAAGTACCCTATCCATACCTACCTATTCGCCGCCATTTCCGGTGGAGGAGGTTCGGGAAACGTCTCGTTTGGATGGGCAGCTTCAAAAGCTATACGTCGTTCATTCCACGCTACCCACGCTGCACGTTCTTCCTCACGGCCTTCCCTGTAACGCCTCTTTAGATACCTTTCAGCAAGCATTGCGCCTCCTTCCACCACGATGATGCTTACGGCCGTTGAGATAACTACCAACGCCTCCACATTCTGCCAACTGAGCTTTGTCGTAAGCACGAGAGCTACGCTTCCCGCAACCAACAAGCTAGAGAGCAGAACCAGAAAATAGACTTCCCGCTCCTTGGGAATGTTAGGCATAGCTACTATCGAGGTTAATTGTAGACTTACGGGTTTCTAACTGTCAACCTCATTTCCCGGGCCGCGTAAGAAAGGGAGGTGGGTTGGCCCCTGCGGGGCAGTAGGTATATAGTAGCCCCTAAAGGTCGGGGAAGTACGGAAGGAGGCGCTTCCTCTAGTCCTTATATTTCTTGAAGACCAGGCAGGCGTTCTGTCCCCCAAGCCCGAAGGCATTGGATAGGGCCACCCTCACGTCTTTCCTGCGGGCCTCATTGGGCACGTAGTCCAGGTCACATTCCGGGTCTGGGAACTCGTAGTTTATGGTGGGGTGTATCATTCCCACGTTTATGGACTGGATACAAGGCACCGCATCCAGCGCGCCCGCCGCCCCCAGGGTATGGCCTATCATGGACTTGGTGGAGCTTATGGGAATTTTATAGGCGTAGTCCCCGAACAGACCCTTTATCGCCCTGGTCTCCGCAACGTCGTTCAACGGGGCAGAGGTGCCATGAGCGTTTATGTAGTCCACCTGTTCAATCCCTACCCCCGCGTCCTCCAGCGCCCACCGCATTGCCATGACGCCGCTGTCGCCGGTCTCGTCGGGCTGGACCAGGTGGCCGGTGTCCGAGGAGCACCCGAAGCCCACTATCTCGCAAAGTATGTTGGCGCCCCGGCCCAGAGCGTGTTCCAGCACCTCTATAACCAGCACCGCCGCCCCTTCCGCCGGAACGAAGCCGTCGCGCTGGGCATCAAAGGGCCTGCTGGCCTTTTCCGGCTCCCCGTTCCTGGCGCTGAGGGCGCCCATGGCGCAGAATCCTCCCAGGCCAAGGGGACTGATACCCGCCTCGGTGCCTCCCGTAAGCATCACGTCGGCCATACCCCGGCGTATCGTCTCCACCGACTCACCTATGGCCTGGTTGGAGGCGGCGCAGGCTGCCACCACGGTGGACATATAGCCCTTAGCGCCTATTGCGCGGCTCAGGTTGGCGGCGGCTATATTGGGCAGCATCATGGGGAAGAAGAAGGGGGACAGCCTCATGCCGCCCCTGGAGATCACGGTGCGGCAGCCCTCTTCCACTGTGGGAAAGCCCCCGCACCCCGTGCCCAGGAGGACGCCCACCCGGTAGGGGTCTTCGCGGGAAATGTCCACCCCGGAGTCTTCCAGGGCGTTGAGTCCTGCCGCAACCCCAAGCTGGGAGAAGCGGGCCATGCGCCGGGCCTCTTTCGCGCTGGCAAACCTGGCGGGGTCGAACCCCTTGACCTCTCCCGCAATCCGCGAGGGGAAGTCGGTGGTGTCGCAGAGGGTGATAGGCCCTACCCCCGACTTTCCCGCCAGCAGATTGCCCCAGTATTCCTCGACGGTCATCCCCAATGGGGTCATCACGCCCATGCCCGTCACCACTACTCTACGTCTATCCATGAATCATCACCTTTGGCCTCCGAAGTTGCTGCGCTGTGGGACCAATTCCCTGTCCCCCGCCCATTGATACCCAAGGCCCAGGTGTCAGGCCGGACGGAAGCCATTGCCATTTAGCCGGCCTCGCACGGGAATAAGCCTCTGCCCTACCGGGTCCACCCCCAGACGGAATACCTCCAGGGTGGTGGCCCCAAGCAAGGGAGGAGTCCCCTCCGGCCCGAATATCACCGGGACTGTCCTTTCCCTCCCATCAATTCTCAGCCTCGTTTCGCCCACGTCGTACTCAACCACCGTGCTATCAGCCAACTGGAATTCGTACCGTTCCATAGCTTCAATGCCAAGCTGGGTTAATATGCTCCGGGGGACCATCGTATCGCTGGCCCCGGTGTCCACCATTGCCTCGACCTCGACGAACTGACGCCCATAAAGGTCTCCTACCTGGACTGGAATGCTGAAAGTTCCCATTGTCCTACCTTCCTTCTACGGAATTGACCTCTACGGCCCGCGCTGAGATGCCCCCGGATTCCGGCCTACTCAGGAATTGCCCATGACCCTGCGGGACACGTAAGGGGATGAAAAGACGGCTGACACCCTAACCGTCATTCCGGCGCAGGCCGGAACCCAGGGGCAGGGGGTGGGTGACTTCGCAGAGGTTCCGACCTTGCGAAGTCTTGGATTCCCGCTTTCGCGGGAATGACGGTGCTAGGCGGCTGCCTATTTTCATGGTAATTGCCCATGCCCCTGCGGGCCACACACGAGGATGAAAACCCTATTTTCATAATAATTCCCCATGGCCTTGCGGGCCACATACGAAGATGAAAATGGTACGGCATCCCCACCGTCATTCCCGCGAAAGCGGGAATCCAGGGGTTGGGGGCTGGGATTCTAGCTTGGGGGATGCCTATTTTCATAGGAATGACGGCGAGGGTTTCTACGTCCTTCTCTTCAGGTCGGGGTATAGCTCAGGCTCTATTCCCATGATGGCTTCTCGCACTTCGGCTGCTACGAAGAGGGAGCCTGTGGCGAGGACAAGGTCGCCCTCCCCGGCCTCTTCCAGGGCTTTTGACACTGCATCGCCCACGTTTTCCACCTCATCTATCACCAGGGACGACGGCCCCTGGGAGCGGAAGGCCCCGGCGACGGTGTCGGTGCGCGCTGCCTTGGGGTGCCTGGAACGGGTGGCGATTACCCGAAGGCCCAGCGGGACTAGCTCTTGGACTATGCCCTCCAGGCTGTGGTCGCGGTTGACGCCGGCGATGAGAATAATCCGGTTGTACTTGAAGTAGCCGGGGAGGGTCTCCCTCAGCCTGGCCGCCGAGTAGGGGTTGTGAGCGCCATCGCACACCACCAGGGGAGATGTCTTGAGCACCTCCATCCGGCAGGGCCAACGCACCTGGCTGATGCCGTCGTATAGCGCCTGGCCTGACAAGTCAAACCCCTGCTCCTTCAGGACCTCCAATACCCCCACTGCCACCGTGACGTTCTCCAACTGATATTCCCCAAGCAGGGGAGTCCACAGGTTATAGGAGCCCAGCCTGCCATGCACCTCAAGGCCCTGGCCCTCCAGCCCGGCGGGCCCCTTGCGCCACGTCAGGTCTTGCCCCACCTTTATCAGGTCGGCGCCCCTCTCATGGCACACCGACTCCAGCACGGCCATAGCTTCGGGTTTCTGTGGAGCGGACACCACCTTCACCCCCGGCTTTATTATGCCCGCCTTCTCTCCCGCGATCTTCTCCAGGGTATCGCCAAGGATCCCCGTGTGGTCCAGGCTCAGGGAAGTAATGGCGCACACCTTCAAGTCCGGCGGGCGCACCACGTTGGTAGTATCCAGCCTTCCCCCCAGTCCCACCTCCAACACCTGGAAGCCAGCCATTCTTCTGAAGTGGGAGAAGGCCATAGCGGTCAGGGCCTCGAACATGGTGACTTCGCCATACTCGCCGTTGCCACTCACCCACTCCAGGTCCGTCCATATCTCTTCCACCAGGCCGGCGAACTCCTCCCCGGTGACGGGTGCGCCGTCAAGCTGTATCCTCTCCCGGAAGGTGTGCATGTGGGGAGAGGTATACAAGCCGGTGGGATAACCCTGCCGGGACAGCACGCCGGCGCACATGGCGGCGGTGCTGCCCTTGCCCTTAGTGCCGGCTATGTGGACGGTGTTGGTGCCCACCTGGGGGTCTCCCAGCCGGTGCAGCAGGGCCTCCATCCTGCGAAGGTCGTACCTGCGCTTCCTCTCCCTGCCACTGGCGGGAGCAGGCGCTCTTTCAGTATCCAGAAGCCCCAGAAGACGTTCCAAGGCGCTATTGTAGTCCAATAAAGTCTCCTTGCTCACTTCATCTGTCACTCCCGCTTTCGCAGGGGTCCACCACCCCACCCCTGGATTCCGGCCTACGCCGGAATGACGGTGGGCGTCTATTTTCATCGGAATGACGGGTTGGGCGCCGCGCCAAGTTTGCAAGCACGCTCTAGTGGTCGCGTATGTTGGGGGGCATCAGTCCTATGGATATGTTTATCCCGTCCCAGAAACCTATCTTCTTGATAAAATCAATATTACCCTCTAGCGGCCTGGGCTTGAAGCCATACACCTTCTCAACCGCGTCCGGCTCCGTAACATTGGGCAAGGACACCATACGAAGCTGCTCCGTGGTGGCGGGAGGCTTGGGCAGCAACACCTCCATGAGCCTTACCATCATGCGCATCACAGGCAGGGGGATGTGCAGCCTCAGCCTGCGCACCCGGTAGGTGCGGCAGATAATATCAATCATATCGTTATAAGACAGGTGCTCCGGCCCACCGACTTCGACGGTCCTGTCCACCAGGTCTTCCCTGCCGATGGACTCCGCCACGCATCGGGCTACCTCATCCACCGCTATGGGCTGGAACCTGTTTCTACCCGACCCGGCCACCGGAACAATGGGAAAAGCCCGGACAAGGCCGGCCAGGGAATTTATGAACTCGTCCCCATCGCCGAACAGCAGGGAGGGCCTGATGATAGTATAGGGTATCCCACCGTTTATAACAGCCTGCTCTCCCTGCCATTTGCTGTATAAATAGGGATAGGCGGGGTCGTCCCTTGCCCCGATAGCGCTCACGTGGATGAAGCGCTTTACCCCTTCCTCCCTGGCCGCCTCCACGACGTTCCGGGTGCCCATGTGGTTCACCCTGTCAAAGGTGGTTTCGTCGCCCTTCTCTCTGATGATGGCTACCAGGTGGACCAGCGCGTCCACGTCGCGGCAGGCTGCCCGCAGGGTGGCGGGGTCTCCGATGCCCCCGTAGCGGATGTCCACCTGGCGGCCTCCAAAGATTTCCTCCCTGCCGTGAGTACGCACAAGGCAGCGCACCTCCACGTCTTGGGCCTCTATATCTTGAGAGAGAAGAGCCTTGACTACTTCCCTCCCTAGGAACCCTGTGGAACCCGTCACAAGAGCGATCATGGCGGCCCTCCCAGCCTACTACGTGCTGATAAGATTGATGACCATGCCGATGAGTCCGGGCCGATAAATCCGGGAAGGCTGTCAGGTCTAACGCTTCTTGCCTCTTTTATCTGACGTTATCAACTTACCCAGCTTCAACAAGGTTAGCTTCTTCCTCATTTCCACTACATCCAGTTTGAGAGGGGTGATATTTGCGTGTCTTCTCTTTGTGCTCATGGTTGTTGCCTACTCCTGGAAACTCGATTCTATACCAGCAACCGACTCTTCAATATCGTGACTCACCTCTCTGAGCCTACGTGTGTATTCATCGTAGAGGGAATCTAGCTTATTCAAGGTCGGAGCATCCAGGAATCTCACGCCCTCCTCTTCTTCGATTATCAGGACATCAGTATACATGCTGCCTACTCCAGGTGCTCTTTCACTACGACGCTTGGCCACATAGCAAAGCCATATCGCGCGGTTCAAGGGTATACCAGGAGAATAGTCAGCTTCAGCTAAAAAGCTCTCTGCATGTGGCAAGCCACTTCCAATTGCGGCATATCCTATAGAATCAAAACAGTTGGTGATTCCTGGGTCAGATATTACGTATAAATGTGCTCCCGTTCTGTCAACCCCGGCTATTATTAGCTCAATACTCAATTCTACATCCTGATACTCGCTCATTATGGCAGATACCAATTCAGCAGATAGGTTACGCTGTTGTTCAAGAAAGGTGGTGTAGTCTAGTCCTACACGCCGCAATGTGGTCTTTTCTGCCAGACTCTGACGGCTCTGGGTAAAGCAAGTCTCAACTTGGGATGCAACATCGGACACGGTTGGCTGGCTGAGATGAGCTATCTCCTGTGATGCCTCTCTGATTATTTCTGTATGCCCCAGCGCATCACCAGCCGTCAAAGCTACAAATTGTTTACCGATACGGTCCATTTTCCGTGTCCGTTGCTCGAACTGAAGAGAAAGGAATTCTACACTTACCATACGATCAGCTACAGCAACAATCTTCTTTAGGTCATCACATATTAGGGCTAAACAGATAGTCAAATATCTCTCCTAAGTGTGGGAAAGATTAGCGTATATCACACCGTAATATTAAGTCAGTCTGATTGTTGCTGACAAGCAGGGTACGCCCAACGCTATTCTAGCCTTCCTAGTTCTACGTCACCTGCCTCACGCCCCCAGGTAGCGGCGCAGCCAGCTCATAGCGTGGGCGTTGAAGTCGCTGCATGGGTTGTGGTCCAGGTCGGGGTAGATATGGATAGCCTTGGGGCTGGTAATCCTCTCGAATACAGGCATCACCGTCTTGTAGGGGACCACCTCGTCCTTCATCCCGATGTTTACCAGGGTAGGGCATTGGATTAGCGCCCCCAGGTTCAACGGGTCGAAGTAGGCGAGGGTGTCCAGCATCGCCCGGCGTTCTTCCGGGTGCTGCTGGGCATACTCATATAGCTCCACGTATGGCCGGGTGGTCACGTCTATCGCTACGGGATAGTTGCAAAGGAAAGGCTCCTCTGCCACCGCCACCCGCAGGCGCCGGTCCAGGGCCGCCGTAGCCAGGGTAAAGCCCCCGCCCTGGCTGCGGCTCCACATGCCCAGGCGCTCCGTGTCAATTTCCGCCCTGGAGCACAGAAAGTCCAGCCCCCGCAGACAGTCCATGTAGCCGCCCCGGTAGTAGTATTTCTCTTTGTCGGTGACGTTATAAGTCAGCTTGGTGCCGTATTCCAACTCCCATTCCTGGCGGCTTTCTCCCTGGCCCCGGGGATATAGGGTCAGCACGGCGAAGCCGTTTATCACCAGGTGGGCGGGAATCTGCTTATCCCCGCCATAGCCGGGCACCGCCAGCACAGCCGGGAGCTTCCCCACCGGAGGCAGGTCTTTGGGCACCGAGTACCAGGCTCGGAGCCTGCGACCCTGGAAGCTGTCCAGGGCTACCAGATAGGTGACGTATTCTCGAGCGCTCTGCTCAGGCGCATCTTCAATGTAGGGGTTGATGGGAGTCCGGGCCAATTCCTCGATGGTGCTATCCCAGAATCCGGTCAGTTCTTCCCGTTGCATAGTGCAGCCTCCCTCCCTAAATTATCAGACTATCTCCACCGCGCCTGTTACATAGAAAGCCTATCATTGCCATGAAGATAGGCATCTTCAGGGTGCGGCATCCCCTCCCCACCGTCATTCCGGCGAAGGCCGGAATCCAGGGGTGGGGGGTGGACTCCCACTTTCGCGGGAGTGACGGCGAGGAAGCCGTCCCATTTTCATCCTCGGTATGTGGTCCGTTAGGGGCATGGGCAATTATTATGAAAATAGCCAGCCCCAACGCCGTCATTCCCGCGAAAGCGGGAATCCAGGGTCCCGCGACGTAGACAGTCATTGCGAGTTACCCACCCCACCCCTGGATTCCGGCCTACGCCGGAATGACGGTGTTGGGGTATGCCGCACCCTTCAGCGTGCGGTGGTGATACCCCCCACCTCAATCCTCCCCCGCAAAGGGGCTGACAGGGGTATGTAAATTGTCAGACAACTGAAATAAGGCAGCCTTTTAACTCAACAATCTGCTCGCTATGTCATTCCGAGGAGCGGAGCGACGAGGGATCTAAAATCCACGCCTTCAAGCAAAGCGACGACTTTAGATTCCTCACTCCGCTTCGCTGCGTTCGGAATGACACATTGGCACAGGCTCGGTTTTACATAACCCCGTCAGGGGAGGAGGCTGGATTTTCATAATACTGTCTTCAGCCCTCGTCTTCTTCGTACTGGGCCTTCAGGGATTCCACCACTGCGGGGTCTGCCAGGGTGGTGGTGTCTCCCAGGGCGCGGCCCTCTGCCACGTCCCGAAGGAGCCGCCGCATGATTTTGCCGCTGCGGGTCTTGGGCAATTCGGCGGTGAAGAAGATGTCGTCCGGGCGCGCTATGGAGCCTATCTTGGTGGCTACGTGCTGTTTAAGCTCTCCCATGAGCGCTTCAGAGGGTTCCACGCTCTCTTTCAGGGTGACAAAGGCTACCACCGCCTGCCCCTTCACCTCATGGTTCTTGCCTATGGATGCCGCCTCAGCAACGGAAGAGTGGTCCACCAGGGCGCTTTCCACCTCCATTGTGGATATGCGGTGGGCCGATACGTTAATCACGTCATCCACCCGGCCCAACAGCCAGAAGTAGCCGTCCTCATCCCTCTTGGAGCCGTCGGCGGTGAAGTAGATGTCGGGGTAACGGGACCAATACTGCTGGAAGAACCGCTCATCGTCGCCATAGATGGTGCGGAGCATGGAAGGCCAGGGTTTCTTGAGGACTAAGTAGCCGCCCTGTCCGGCGCCCACGGGACTCCCCGCCTCGTCCACCACCTCGGCCTCTATGCCGGGGAAGGGCCTCGTGGCGGAGCCGGGCTTGAGGGTGGTTATGCCCGGCAGGGGGGTTATCAATATCATCCCCGTCTCCGTCTGCCACCAGGTATCCACCACCGGGCAGTTTCCGCCTCCGATGTTCTCCCAGTACCACACCCACGCCTCGGGATTGATGGGCTCGCCGACGCTGCCCAGCAGCCGGAGGGATGAGAGGTCGTGCATCTTGGGGTAGTCCTCCCCCCAGCGCATGAAGCTGCGGATGGCCGTGGGCGCGGTGTACAGGATGGTGGCCCCGTACTTCTCTACGATGGCCCAGAAGCGGTCGCGGTCCGGGTAGTCGGGGGAGCCCTCGTACATCACCGAGGTTGCGCCGTTGGCCAGGGGGCCATAGACGATATAGCTGTGCCCCGTGACCCAGCCTATGTCGGCGGTGCACCAGTAAACGTCGTCCTCCTTGAGGTCGAACACCCACTTGGTGGTGGCGTAGGTGCCCAGCAGGTAGCCCGCCGTGGTGTGGACAATGCCCTTCGGCTTGCCGGTGGTGCCGCTGGTGTAAAGGAGATAGAGGATGTCCTCGCTGTCCATCTGCTCAGGCTCGCATATCTGGGGCTGGCCCTGGATAACGTCGTGCCACCACACGTCCCGGCCCGGCTTCATCTGGTCGTCGGCGGTGCCGGTGCGACGCACCACCACCACATTCTCCACTGTGGGAGTCCCCTCCAGAGCCTCGTCGGCGTTGCGCTTCAGGGGGATGACGTTACCCCGGCGGTATCCGCCGTCGGAGGTGATGAGCACCTTGGCCTCGCAGTCGTTGATGCGGTCCCTCAGGGACTCGGCGCTGAACCCGCCGAACACAATGCTGTGGGGGGCGCCGATGCGGGCGCAGGCAAGCATGGCTATGGGAAGCTCCGGCACCATAGGCAGATAGATAGTGATCCTATCGCCCTTCTTGACCCCCATGCTCTTGAGGGCATTGGCGAACTTGCACACCTCCCGGTACAGGTCCCAGTAGGTGTAGACCGCCCAGTCGCCGGGTTCTCCCTCCCAAACGATGGCCGCCTTATTGCGCCGGGGGCCCTTCAGATGCCTGTCGAGGCAGTTGTAGGAAACGTTTATCTTCCCGCCCTCGAACCACTTGGCATGGGGAGGGTCCCAGTCCAGCACCTTGTCCCACTTCTGGAACCAGTCCAGTTCCTCGGCGAACTTGGCCCAGAAAGCCTCGAAGTCCCGGTTAGCCTCATCGTAAACGCCGGGGTCGTTTATGTTGGCCTGCTTTGCGAACTCCTCGGGGGGAGGAAACCTCCTGTCTTCCTGTAGAAGAGCCTCAATATTGCCCAGGTTCTCAACCATAGCTGCCACCTCCGTATCACGTATCCCATGGCTTCTGCCCGCGGTCCGGGGAAGGGTCAAGGCGAGGCGCCCACGACTATCAGACCTGCCCACCGGCCGGGGCAAAATAGTTTCACTGACGATTTTTTAACACAAGGGGGGCTGGGTTGTAAATGCCTCACTCAGACGGAGAAGGGGTTGCCATTAACATGTGCGCCTGAACGTGGGTAAAATGCTTGACACTTTTCCGCATCTATGTTGGTATTGACGTATGGAAACTAACAGGGACCGGATAGAGCGGAGGCTCAAGCGAGAAGGTTGGTTGGTGCACCGTCATGGCCGGAACCACGACATCTACCGTCACTCTGATATTGAAGGGCTAATCAACCTTCCCCGCCACAGGGTTGTTTCCACCGGAGTGGCCCGCTTAATTGCCAAGATAGCCGGATGGACGGAGGATAGAGAACCATGAAGTATCCTGCGGTGATAGACGGGTCCAGGGGAGCATACGGTGTAGTAGTCCCTGACATACCTGGGGCCTGCTGCGCCATGGGAGACACTGTAGATGAGGCCCTGGCCAACGCTGAAGACGTTTTGGCCGACTTCGTCGGCATTCTGGAAGAGGAGGGCAAGTCCATCCCACCTCCAAGCCCCATAGATGATATTCCCCTCCAACCTGGCGAAATGGTCGCCTACGTTACCCTGAAGTCTCCCGCTGCTTCCTATCATACCACTTAACGAGATTCAAGTTCCGTAGAAAGAGGACCTTTACCGGCGGAAGCGGTTGGCAACCGGTTAGCTATACCAGGTCGCTTCCTGAGCGCTTGAAGAATACCTCATAGCGCTTGCCAAGTAAGTTGATCCTCTTTCGCAGCAATTCTGAGTCCTTCACACCTCTACCATGGACAATAATGAGGACCAATTTGCCGGGCCGATCCGTCACCTTGAAGCATGGACTGTTCTGTACCACATCAACTCCGGCCTGTATCTGGCTGACGATACGGTCTGTATCAGAAACCTTCTTCTTCATCTCGATAATGAACCAGCGTGGTCTTGGAGCCTCACGTGGGCAATGGAGCACTACGAAGTCCGGCCTTCTATCACCCTGGCCTTTTGGGAAGCACGTACAAGCATCGCAACTGATACATACGGCCCCTTGCCCAGGCAGCGTCAAAGTGACGCCCTCCGCCCTGCATCTGGTCGTGATGCAAGAGGGGCTGCACCGATTATGCAAGTCCCGTAACTCCTCAAGAGAGTCCATTGGGTCCTCCTAGCAAGGTTCCCCTTCAACATCGGGCAGCGCCATTGAGAGGCGGAAGGTCTCATCTCCTATCGCCTCGGATACCCGGACGAACTCCTCCTCGGATATGCCGAAGCCCGGCTCTATGGGGACGGAGCTTATCACGGTGCCGTCACCGCCACTGTCATCAAAGAGGTACACGCCAACCTCCTCGGGGCTTATAAGATCGTCGTCGGTGAAGCCTGACACTTCCTGTCCCTTGGCCCTGGCTTCAGCAGCCAGCAGGTGATTGCTGGTCTGGTGGAGGATCATGGGGCTATGGGTGGTGCACAATACCTTCACCCCTGCCCGCACCAGCCGGACCATCACCTGGGCTATCTTCCTCTGGTTCTCCGGGTGCTGGTGGGCCTCCGGCTCGTCTATGATTAGCAGGTCTCCAGGTTCCAAGAGGTTCCTGATCCAGAGGTCCAAGGGAGCAAGCTCTCCTATCATTGAGGACGCCCTCTGTATTGGCAGTTGGAAATTGCCGGACTGGTAGATGACCAAGGGAGGCCCATCCCCTCTATCCCGAATGGATACCCTCCCCTGGAGCACCTGACCTTCAAGGACTTGCAGGGCAGGGGCAATAGGTTCAAGTTCTCTACGTCTCCGACGTTGAAACTGTCTTTCCAGAAGAACCTGAAGGAAGTCAGCAGCCACTCCTGTAAAAGCGGGTGTCTCCATCCTGCGTATGCCTATGCTCCGGCGCATTGATCGTAAGGCCAGAGAGGCAAAGAGTTGCCACCCCTGGAGAATGCCAGACCGGGCCCCCGGCAGGTAATACGTGTTACCCTCAGGGAGTCCGTTTGCAGCCATAATGCGCCTGTGCACAGTTCCCGGGAGGGACACCATCCGGGCAAGAACCCAGTCCTCGTCCATGTCATCGGGGTAGAAGGGAGAAATTGGTATGGAACTTATGTCAGGCATAGCCCAGGTCAGGTTGCTCTTCCCATTTCTAGAACCCAGACTGAGAGCTAGCACTGGGGATTGGACCCCAAATCGGTTCATACGAACCATTAGAGGTTGTTCGGAGCCCGATGTATGTCGTACTAGCTCTCCAATTTCCTCACATCCGAAATAATCCTTGATCCCTCCATCAAGTTCCATTTCCAGATCGGCAAATTCTCCTTCTACCGCCTCACCGAACACCCGTTGGAGACTTGCCGGTAAATCTTGCCACAATATGTCCCTCTCTCCTATGGTCCCTTGTTTGAACAAAAGGCGCAGCCATTCTAAGAACTCTTCTTGAGAGGAATCATCGTACTCTTGCAAACGGGCATGGGAGAATAAGGCGGCAAGGTTTGGAGTCCACTTGCCCACCAAGACCTGGCACAGAGCGTAGAGCAAGGTCGCCATGTAGGACTTGCCACTGTTGTTGGGGCCTATGAATATGGTCAGGGGCTTTAGCTCAAACTCTCCCTCTTTAATGGGGCCGAAGTTCTGTACCGAGAGCTTCAGGTTCACCTGCCCGTCCATGACGTACCTCATCCGCAAATTGGGTGATTTATCCTATTCTAACATACTTGGGTGCCCAGGCCGCCTGCATGATATAATAGCCGGGTTATGACTATAGGCACTGAAATACTTGAAGGGCTGAATCCCGCCCAACGGAAGGCCGTGGAGACTATAGACGGCCCCCTGCTCATCGTGGCCGGGCCGGGCAGCGGCAAGACCCGGGTCATCACCCACCGGGTGGCGTACCTGGTGCGGGTGTGCGGCGTCAGCCCCTACCGCATCCTGGGTGTAACCTTCACCAACAAAGCCGCCAGGGAGATGAAGGACCGCCTCCAGCGATTGGTGGGCACCAGGGCCGACCAGCTTACCATGGGCACCTTCCACGCCTTCTGCGCCTCCCTGCTGCGCCGGGAGGGGAAGCATATAGGGCTGGACTCCAGCTTCAGCATATACGACGACGAAGACCAGATGAACCTGCTCAAGCAGGCTATGGAGCAGGCAGAGGTGGACCCCAAACGCTACAACCCCCGGGCCGTCCACGGCGTCATCTCTAGGGCCAAGTGTCTCCTTATGGACGCCCACGGCCTGTCCCTCAGCTATCAGAACTACTTCGAGGAGCAGGCGGCCAAGGTCTTCCATAGGTACGAGGAGCTTCTTCAGAGGAACAACGGCGTTGACTTTGACGACCTTCTGCTAAGGGCTGTCCAACTCTTTCGCAGCCAGCCGGAGGTGCTCAGCAGGTATCAGCGCCGCTTCCTTCATGTCCTGGTGGACGAGTTCCAGGACACCAACGTGGCCCAGTACGCTCTAGCCAAGCTGGTTGCCGGTGAATACAGGAATATCTGCGTGGTGGGAGACGCCGACCAGTCTATATACTCCTGGCGTCACGCCGACATACGCAACATCCTCAGCTTCCAGAAGGACTACCCGGAGGCCAAGACTATCAGCCTGGAGGAGAACTACCGCTCCACCGGCACCATCCTCCAGGTGGCAAAGCATCTCATCGGCAACAACAATATGCGCATGGACAAAGACCTGTGGACCCGGAAAGATGATGGCGAGAGGGTGGTTGTCCATGAGGCCCACGACGCTGAGGAGGAAGCCCAGTTCGTCATAAAAGAGGTGGAGAGGCTTGCCAGGGAGGACGGTTTCCGGCCCGGAGACTGTGCCGTGATGTACCGGGTAAACGCCCAGTCCCGCGCCCTGGAGGAAGCCTGTGTTCGTTACGGAACGAAATACAGGCTGGTGGGCGGCGTGCGCTTTTACCAGCGCAGAGAGGTGAAGGACGTGATAGCTTACCTTCGCCTCATCAACAACCCCAACGACGGGGTGAGCCTGGCAAGGGCGATCAACGTACCCCTCAGGGGCATCGGGCAGCGCTCGGTGGGGGAGCTTACCCGGTGGGCTAGGAGCGAGGACATCCCCCTGCTCACCGCCCTTGAACGAATATCTCAGGAAGTGGACCAGCGCGGCGCAAAGAGTCATCCCCTGGCTCCCAGGGCAGCCAGGCCCATGTCAACCTTCTACCGGCTTCTTAATGGCCTGATAGAGGACAGCAGTCGCCTCGACGTAGTTGACCTCATTGACCAGGTGCTGGAGCGCACCGGCTACCGTGAATACCTCTTCAACAAGGTGGAGGGCGCGCAGGAGCGTTGGGAGAATATCATGGAACTGCGGAACACCGCCCAGGAGTTCCGGCTGATAGACCCCCCCGACGGCCTTGCCGACCTGCTGGAGCGCCTCGCCCTGGTGGCCGACGTGGACAGCTACGAGGAGGGCGACGATTCCCTCACCCTCATAACCCTGCACCAGGCCAAAGGGCTGGAGTTCCCGGTGGTGTTCATGGTGGGCATGGAGGACGGCCTGCTGCCCCACTTTCGCTCCCTGGAAAGCGAGGAGCAACTGGAGGAGGAGCGCAGGCTGTGTTACGTGGGCATTACCCGGTCTCAGCAGCGCCTGTACCTGCTGAGGGCTTTTCGCAGAGGCTTCATGGGCGGCGGCGGCCCCACAGGGCCTTCCAGGTTCCTCTATGAGATACCCAGGGAGCTGATAGCATCCCCTGCCCAAGTGGTATCCAATGTGGTATCTCCCTCAAAGCCCCCGGTCAAGACGGTTCAGGACGTGGGTTGGGGAATATGGGGGCCATCGGTCATTACCGACGCGGAAGCCGTGCCCGCCCTTCCTTCCCTGAAGGCCGGGGACAAGGTGCGCCATGCCACCTTTGGCGAGGGAATGGTGGTCAGCTGCATCCCCTCGGGGCAGGACTACGAGGTCACGGTAGCCTTTACCGGCGGGGCCGGCGTGAAGCGCCTGCTGCTGAGCTACGCCCACCTGGAAAAACTGGGATAGCCCATCTGTGTTTCACCCCTGCTAACCTGACTTCGTCATTCGGTTGTAGGCCGGAATCCGGAGGCGGCGTTGTGGGTGACTTGGCAACGACTCTCCAAGTTGCGGGACCCTGGATTCCCGCTTTCGCGGGAATGACGGTTTGTGTGCCGGCTAGTCCGTTCCTCGCATACGGGGGTCCAGAACGTCCCTGAGGGAGTCCCCCAGCAGGTTCCATGCAAAGACTACGACGGCTATAGCCAGCCCTGGGAATACCCCTACCCACCACGCCTGGTTTATTCTCTGGGCCGCCCCGGTCAGCATCCCGCCCCACGACGGCTCATCGGGAGGGACTCCCACCCCCAGGAAGCTAAGGGATGCCTCAGCTATGATAGCCCCCGCCAGGTGGAAGGTCACAATTACGATGAGCACAGCCATACAATTGGGAATCATGTGCCTGAGCATGATACGCCAGTCCCCCGCTCCCACGGCTCTGGCAGCCAGTACGTAGTCCATCTCCTTTATGGACAACGCCTGTGAGCGGAGAATTCGGGCAGTGCTGGGTATATAAATAATCGCCAGGGCGATAACCACGTTGTTTATGGACGACCCAAGGGCAGCCATAATTGCGATGGCGAGAACAAGGGCGGGGAAGGCCATCATCGAGTCCACAAGTCTCTGGACAATGAGGTCGGTCCTTCCTCCGAAATGGACACTTGCAACACCCACTATCATGCCAATGGCGCAGCCAACGAACGAGCTAAGGATGCCCACGTACAAGGAAATCCTCGCCCCGTAAATGATCCTGCTGTACACGTCACGACCCAGCCGGTCTCCCCCCAGCCAGTGGCCTCCGCTGGGCTTGGACAGGACCTCCTCAGTGTTAGTCTCATAGGGATTGTGGGTCGCAATGAAGGAAGCAAAGATGGCTACCACTATAAGAATGACGGCTACCAGTCCTCCAAAGGCCCCCAAGGGTTTCCGTCTGATGAAGCTGCCCAAACTCTGAAGGGCAGTACGCTTGGGTCTCAGCCCACGGACCGCCTGCTCTCCCGTAAGGACTCCCAGGTTTCCCTGCTCTCGACTCATCACTTACCCCATCAAGTCAAGTCTATTCGGAATTTAGCTATATCGGATTCTCGGATTCAGCCAGGCGTAAAGCACGTCCAGCACCATGTTCAAGACCAGCACCATAATTGACACGATCACCACCACAGCCTGGATCACGGCATAGTCCCGTTGAAGCACCGAATCAACCAGGAGCCTACCCATCCCGGGCACCAGAAATATGGTCTCGATGATTACTGTGCCGGCAAGGAGCCGCCCGAACTCGTAGCCGGAAACGGTCACCACCGGCAGCAGGGCATTCCTGAGGGCGTGGCGTGAAATTACCACGCTCTCCGTCAGTCCCTTGGACCGGGCCGTGCGTATGTAGTCCTCCCGGAAGACCTCCAGCATGGCGGAGCGGGTTATCCTGGCGATGAAAGCCATGTTGGAAAAGCTCAGGGCAAGGGCCGGGAAGACTATCTGCTGAACGTTTTTCCCAGGCTCCTCCCACAGGTTCACGTAACCCAGAGGCGGTATCCATTCGAACCAGAGCACCAGGAAGAATATCATCATGATACCCACCCAGAAGTTGGGGAGGGCTATCCCTGCGATGGTGATAACCCTGCCTATGTAGTCGCCGATGGTATCCTGCTTTATTGCGGACAACACCCCCAAAGGCACGGCAACTATCATAGCTATAAGCAGGGCCAGAATGGTTAGCTCAAGGGTGATTGGCAGCCTCTCCTTAAGGTCGTCGGATACGGAACTCCTCCAGAAGAAGGATGTGCCAAAGTCTCCCCGGAGCATTCCCCAGACCCAGACTCCGTACTGGACGTGGATGGGTTTGTCCAGGCCCAGGTCCTTCCGGGTCTTCTCAAGCTGCTCCTCGGAATAATCCTCGTTTTCCCCGGCGACGATCATGAGGGCAGGGTCCCCCGGGACTATTCGCAGCACCAGGAAAATGATGACAGTGACCAGTACCAACGTGGGAATAAACAGTATGAGCCTTTTTACTATGTAGGATTGCATTTCTCTTCCCCGTCGCTAACTAAGGTCCTCCAATCGCCTCATGCAATAAAGACCAGCTTGAACAAAGCCCCTACCGCCGTAACCATTACCGGCGTAAACAGTGCTAAAGTAACCCACATGGTCATACGGAAGTTGGCCCTCATGTCCGCCCTGAGTTCTGACATCTCGGCTCTAAGTTCCGCCCTGAGTTCAGGGCTGAGTTGTACCATCTCAGCCCTAAGTTCCGCCCTGAGTTGTGCCATCTCAGCCCTAAGTTCCGCCTTGAGAGTGTCCTGCCCTCGTTCCAGGTTCCCGAAGCGCTCATTTATTTGCTCTATTGCGCCTTCGAGACGTGATACCCTCTCTTCTACAGGAAGCGTCATGTAACCTCATCCTCCTAATACAGAAGGGCCAGGCCGTGCGCCTTAGACTCAAGACCTGGCCCCTTTCTTCTCAACACAAGAGACCGGCTAGCCGCAAGACGGGTCGCACCAGATAACCTCGTGCTGCTTGTGGCCATTGGACGGAGCGGCGGGGTAGAAATTCTGGATTGAGTCGCTCACTATCCAGTGTCTCATGGTCCAGTATAGCTCCTTCATGGCGCTGTCCACATTCAGGAGGTAGTCCTGCATCTCCAGGGCCAAGGCCCTCCGCTTTTCCGGGTCCAACTCCACCTGTTGACGCAGATAGAGGTCCTCAAGCTCGTCGGACTTCCACTGTGTCCATCTTGGCACCGTGTTCCCCGCCTGGACGTGGTTGATGATGGCCGGGTCTGGGTCGGCGAACATCATGCCCACAGATTGGACCATGAACTGGAACTCACCCCGGTCGTATGCCTGGTAGCCGGCTGCGCTTTCCATCGTCTTTATGGTGATGTCCCAGCCCAGGTTCTGTCGCAACTGCTCTGCCACAATGGCCGCTATATCAGGGTATTCACAACAGTTTCTGGCCGAGAGGGTCACCGAAACGCCTTCTGCAACCCCGGCCTCCGCCAGGAGGGCCCGGGCAGCCGCTATGTCATCCGGGTGCTTTTCGCCGTCAAGCTCCCTCAGTCCGGGTATCTGCTCCACCTCATCCAGGGACAGGCTAAACCACATATTCGGCGGCAGAGGGCTACCCAGGACGTTCACACCGCCGCTCAAGGTCTGAATAACCGGTTGGCGATGCAGGGCCAACTGTATGGCCTTCCTGACCCTTGGATCATCGAAGGGCTTCTGCCTGGTGTTGATTATCACGCCGGTAGAACCTTCGGGGCCTACAAAATGCACCTTGTACTTACCCGCCAGGTCTTGCCCAAGCTGCACGGCTTGCTTGGCGGTGAGGTTGGTGACTGCGCCGTTGGTCATCAATATCTCTCCGGTCTTGTAGGCGGCTATAACTGTACCCGAGTCTACGATGATGAAATGGGTCATACCGTCAATGTAGGGTTTGCCTTCCTTGAAATAGTTGGGGTTCTTCACGTATTCGGTTAGGACGTCCCGCTGGACTTTTTCAGGCATGAAGGGACCTGAGAGATTGTAATCGTCCGGCTCCGCAAAGGTCTGGAGCTTGCCTTCATCCAGCACGGTATGCCTAGGCTGCATCATGCAGGTGTCTATGGCAAGGGCCGGCAGGAAGGCCCCAGAGGGGAACTTGAGGTTTATCTCGACGGTCTTTTCATCTATCACCCGGGCGCTTTCAAAGTAGTTGCCAATCTGCACAGTGGAGGATGTCACCCGGCCCGTTAGAATCTCAAACTGGTCCGGGTCCACCATGCTCTGGAAGTTGAATTCTATATCCGCAGCGGTGACGGGCATTCCATCCCACCAGTTGGCCTGGGGGTGAATGTGGAATATGAAGCTCTTGCCGTCCTCGCTCTGCTCCCAGCTTGTGCAAAGGTCACAGACTACCTCGTTGGGGTCCGCCGACGCGGGGTCGTAGTGGACCAGGTTGTTGGCCAGGGGGGCCGTCATATGAGTGGTGGGATACCCCCACTCGTGCACCTGGCGCGGGCTTCCGTTGGCGTATGCCTGCATGGGGATGTGACCGCCGTAGATGATATTGGCCACAGGCGGCGACGTGGGGGTGGGCTGAGGAACGGAAGTGGGAGTCGGCTGCGTAGGATCGCCGGGCTGGGCGGTGGGGGTGGGCGTGGCCGGCGCAGCTATTCCGGTGATAGTTAGCGGTGTGGGCGTCGGCGTTGGTGTGGCTGCCGTTGCCCCTTGAGGGCCTATCGCGGTCGGGGTTGCTTCTTCCTCGGCGTCTCCACCACAGGCTACGGCTATCACCAGCAGCAATATTATAGGAACAGACATCAGAAACCTGGGGTATAGCAACAATCGTAGCGCCATTTGTAATCCCTCCTCCGTTAACTCATGTGCATGTTCGAGAACCCACTAACCTGGCAACAAACATTTGTATCTGAATATATCAGATACAAATATATATTACTGCTGATACTGCAAAAGTCAAGAATTGCTATTGTCAAAGACAAATACACAATACTTACTTATTCCGCCAGAGTCCTTGGAAGAGGGCTTACTTTGCAAGCAGGGCCAGTTGGTCAAGAATCTGGGAAGTAGGAGGGCGGTCGCCGATGGCCCCGGCGACGTATTTCCACCGGACCACACCGTCCCGGTCCACGATGAAGGCGGATGGGGTGGCGAGCCCGTCGCCGAGGAGGTCATAGACCATGTAGGAACGAGGCACTTCCTTCGACGGGTCATATAGCACGGGGAACGGGATACCCACTCTCTCCACCACCGTCTCCGCTCCGCTGAGGTCGTCCACGCTAATCGCCAGCACCTCCGCGTCCAGGTCCCTGATCTCCTGGTATAGGCTTGTCAGCTCGACGAGCTGCGCCCGGCAGTAGGTTCACCAGAAGGCCCGGTAGAAGACCACCAGCAGGTTGCTTTTGCCCCTGTAGGACTCCAGCGACTGTTCAGGCCCTGAGGCGGCGGGGAGGGTAAACCCGGGCGCCAGGTCTCCAACGTTGGGGCCAATGTTCACGACGACGGGGGTCTCCCCGACGGGTGGGGCCGGGGTCGCCGTTGCCGTGGGCACAGCAGTTGAAGTGGGGGTTGGCTGGGCCGTCGCCGTAGGAGACTCGCGCAGTACAGGGCTGGGCGTCGGCGTATCCGTAGCTGTGGGTGTGGCGGTTGCGGTGGGAGCAACGGCAGCAGCCGGGGCAGCCACCGACCCACCTTTGGAATCCTTATCGGAATCCCCGGCAGGACCGCCCTCGCCCGGCGCTCCATCACACGCCGCAGCCACCAAGAGCGCAACTGCCCATGTCCAGAGCATTACTATCATTAGAAACTTGCCGTTTATCATAAGTCCCCTCGACAAACCTGGATTCTATTATACACGATGCGAGAGGACATTTAGTCCTGCGCAATACTGCCCATCTATCTACCGCCCTCCCTCGCTCACTTTAGCTGTGATGCTCCCTTCACGCCCCCTCCCATCCTCCCTCGCTCACTTTAGCTGTGATGCTCCCTTCACGCCCCCTCCATCCTCCCTCGCTCACTTTAGCTGTGATGCTCCCTTCACGCCCCCTCCATCCTCCCTCGCTCACTTTAGCTGTGTAGCGGAGGGACCTGAATCCTCTTTCGTAATAAGCCCCTCGGTGCGGCCCACCGCTCTAGGAAATGCCTAAAAATGGTAGGGATTTCACAAAGCAGGAAAAGTCAGGAAGCGGTATCTTGGTAGCTGGTAGACTGAGGCATTTGCTGAATAACTGATTCATCGGACGTCGAGCGGCGTAGGAAGGAGTGAAGTAACATCCCATGAATCATAGAGCGTTCTTTGCCATAATTGCAGTCCTGGCTTTCACTGTCTTTTTCATATTCACGGCGTTCTCGCCAACCCTTTCTCTGCATGGCTGGGCTTACGCCCAGATAAACCCGTCTGTCGCCTTTGGTCCGGCGAACTCCGTGTCGAGGGCGAACAGCGCGCCGGAGTTCCCCGCCAGCGAGACCGGCGTCCGTGCCGTGGACGAGAACACGCCGTCGTACCAGAACATCGGCGCCCGGGTGACGGCCACCGACGCCGACAACGACAAGCTGACCTACTCCCTGGAAAACGCCGGCACATCCCACTTCGCCATAGTCAGGTCCACCGGCCAGTTGCTGACCGGGTCCCCCCTGGACTACGAGACCAGGTCCAGCTACACGGTGACAGTAAAGGTCTCCGACCCGTCCGGCGGCACCGACAAAATCACGGTGACCATCAACGTCAACAACGTGAATGAGTCGGGAAAGGTGTCCCTGTACTGGAGACAGCCCCAGGTTGACATCGCCCTGCAAGCCACCCTCACCGACCCCGACGGCGACATTTCCGGCACGACTTGGCAGTGGGAGAAGTCCTCGAATGGGTCGTCAAACTGGACCGCCATCAGCGGGGCCACGTCAGCAACCTACACGCCGGACGCCGGCGACGTGAGAAAATACCTGCGGGCCACGGCCTCCTACACCGATGGGGAGGGTGGCAGCAAGACCGCGAGGGCGGTATCCCAAAGGTTGGTGCGGGCGGCGCCGTCAGACAACAGCGCGCCGGCCTTTAACGAGAATACTAATTCTTATCAATGCCCGGAGGGTACTGATTCGGATTTTTGCCTATCAGTCAGTTGGAATACCCTAGTTGGCGCCGAAATCTACCATCCGGCATATGCCTCTGACCCCGACGGCGACGATATGCGCTACTCGCTGGAAGGGGCCGATGTCGCGTCCTTCGGCGTTGTGCCATACACCGGTAAGCTGCTGACAAAGACGTTACTGCGCGATGTTGATAAAAACAAGTATAGTGTGACCTTGAGGGTCTCAGACCCGTCCGGCGACAGCGATACCGTCACAATAACCATCAATATGACAGGTTCCAAAAAAACCCTGCTGTAAAGGGTCCCAAAGAGATTAGATACCCCGAGAACGGCACCTGGCAGGTGGCCACCTACACTGCTACCAACTCGATGGGCCCCACCACAGGCTGGTTAATCGGCGTGGAGCCCGGCGGCGGCGACGGCGACTTTTTCGACATAGATAACAACGGCGTGCTTACCTTCGAAACGCCCCCGGACTACGAGTCCCCGAAGGACACCGGCGGGAACAACAGGTATTCTTTCTCAATTATGGCCTATGACACCAATCCTCCCAATGGACAAAGACCCGGCCAGGCTTACTTTTCAGTGACAGTTATCGTCACCGACGTAGATGATGCGTTGGTTTCGGGGCCGTCCGCCGTTGATTACCCCGAGAACAGCGACAGGCCAGTGGGCCACTACACCGTCACCGCCCCGGAGGGCACCAATGTCACTGTGTCCCTGAGTGGAGACGACAGAGGCGACTTCTCCTGGAACAACGGTGTCCTCAGCTTCAGAACGTCGCCGGACCACGAGGCCCCGGCGGACGATGACGGGGACAACGTGTACCACGTGACTATAGAGGCTTCCGACGGGGAGTTGACTAATTCGCTGGACGTAGCCGTCACCGTCACCGACGTGAACGAAGCGCCGGTGGTAACGGGGGATACCAGCGTAAATTACCCGGAGAACGGCACCAGTACGGTGGCGACCTACACCGCCGCCGACCCGGAAAACGACGGATTCACCTGGTCCCTGGCGGGAGATGACAGCGCAGACTTCTTCATAAGCAATACCGGCGTGCTCATTTTCAACACGCCGCCCAACTTCGAGGAACCGGCGGATGCCGACAGGAACAACGAATACAGGGTAATAGTGCAAGCCTCTGACGGGAATGAGACCGGTACGTGGGCCGTCACCATCAATGTCACCAACGTGAACGAGCCTCCAACCTTCCCCACCCGGTCCGTCACCCGCAGTGTCGCCGAAAACACGCCTCCGAACCGGAGCATCGGCGATAAGGTCACGGCTACCGACCCCGACGCCGGCTATGTCCTCACCTACACCCTGAGCGGCGACGATGCCGACTCCTTCAACATTGTCGAAACCTCCGGCGAGTTGCAGACCAAAGCCCCCCTGGACCGTGAGGACAGATTCACGTACACCGTAACAGTATCGGTGAGCGACGGCCTGGATGCCAATGGCAATGACGACACTACGGCGGATGACACCATCACGGCAACTATCACCGTCACCGACGTGAACGAAGCGCCGGTGATAACAGCCGTGGATTCCGTGGTAACCGGGGATTCCAGCATAAATTACCCGGAGAACGGCAGCGGGCCCGTGGCAACCTACACCGCCGAGGACCCCGAGGAAGCCACCGTCACCTGGTCCCTGGGTGGAGACGACGCCGGCGACTTCTCTATCGGCAGAGATACCGGTGTGCTCACCTTCCAGACGCCGCCCAACTACGAGGCCCCGGCGGACGACAGCGAGGACAACGAATACGTCGTAACGGTGCAAGCCTCCGACGGCACCAAGACCGGTACGCTGAGCGTCACCGTCACCGTCACCGACGTGAACGAAGAGCCGGAGTTCCCCAACACCGAGAACGGCGAGCGGAGCGTGGATGAAAAGACGCAGGCGGGCCAGGACATCGGCGCGCCCATTGCGGCCACCGACCCCGACGCCGGCGCCACACTCACCTATACCATGACCGGCGATGATTCCGCGTCCTTCGACATTGACCAGTCCTCCGGCCAGCTGCGTACCAAGGACGACTTGGACTACGAGTCCAAGTCCAGCTACCACTTCACCGTGTTGGTGAGCGATGGCAGGGATGCCAACGGCGATGCCGATACGACTGCGGACGATACAATCACGGTGTACATCGACGTCACCGACGTGAACGAAGCGCCGGTGGCAACCGGGGATTCCAGCGTAAATTACCCGGAGAACGGCAGCGGGACAGTAGCAACCTACGACGCCGACGACCCGGAGAACAACCAAATCACCTGGTCTCTGCGGGGAGAGGACAGCGACGACTTCTACATTAGCAGTAGCGGCGCGCTCAACTTCAACACGACGCCCAACTACGAGGCTGCGGCGGACCACAACGCCGACAACGTATATGTGGTAACGGTGCGGGCCTCCGATGGGACCAAGACCAGTACGATGGACGTCACCATCACCGTCACCGACGTGAACGAAATGCCGGAGTTCCCATCCCCTGAGACCCGCGACCGGAGCGTGGCCGAAAACACTCGGTCAGGCGAGGACATCGGCGCCCCCTTCGAGGCTACTGACCCGGACACCCGCGACACCCTCATCTACACCCTGAGCGGCGACGATGCAGAGTCCTTCGACATTGACCCATCCTCCGGCCAGCTGCGGACCAAAGAGGACCTGGACTACGAGTCCAATTCCAGCTATATAGTGACTGTTTCGGTGAGCGACGGCAGGGATGACAACGGCGATGACGACACGGCTGCGGACGACACCATCACAGTGTATATAGACGTCACCGACGTGAACGAAGCGCCGGAGTTCGACACAGAGACGGATACCCGCACCGTCGCCGAAAACACGCGGGCAGGTCAGACCATCGGCGACCGGTTCGAGGCCACCGATCCCGACAGCGACTACCCCCTCATCTACACCCTGGACGGCGACGATGCTGCGTCCTTCGACATTGATGAACGTTCCGGCTGGTTGCGGACCAAAGACGACTTGGACTACGAGACCAAGGACAGCTACTCCGTCACCGTGTCGGTGCGAGACAATAAAGACGCTGACGGCAATGTTGACGCGATGACGGATAATACCATCTCCGTAACCGTCACCATCACCAACGTGGACGAAGATGGGGCGGTAGCCCTGTCGTCGCTACAACCCCAGGTTGACACCCCGCTAACCGCTACCGTGACCGACCCCGACGGCGGCGTCTCCATCGTCTCCTGGAAATGGGAGAGTTCTTCAGACAGGAGCGCCTGGGCCGCCATCAGCGGGGCCACGTCAGGCACTTACACGCCGGTGGCCGGCGACGTGAACAACTACCTGCGGGTCACGGCGTCCTACACCGACGGGGAAGACTCCGGCAAGTCCGCGCAGGCGGAATCAGACAGCCCGGTGAAGGCAGCGCCGATAACCAACAGCGCGCCGGAGTTCCCGTCTACCGAGACTGGCACTCGGGACGTGGACGAAAACACGGGGCCAGGAGAGAACATTGGAGACTCGGTCGAGGCCACCGATGTGGACACCGGCGATACCCTCACCTACACCCTGGGCGGCGCCGACGCTGATTCTTTCGGCATTGTTCCGTCGTTGGGCCAGTTGCAAACGAAAGCCCCCTTGGACTACGAGACCGGCAGGACCAGCTACACAGTGACCGTAACCGCCACCGACTCATCCAACGAATCAGATACTATCACAGTAACCATCAACGTCACCGACGTGAACGAAGCGCCAGTGGTAGTAGGGCAAGTTATAGGATACAACGAGAACGGCACAGGGCCGGTGGCCACCTACGCCGCCACCGACCCGGAGGGCCACGAAATCACCTGGGAGTTGTCAGGAATTGACAGCGGCGTCTTCTCCATCAATGGCGGTGAGATAGCCTTCGACTCGCCGCCCGACTTCGAGGCCCCGGCGGACGCCGACAGAAACAATGCTTATGAGCTGACCATCGAAGCCTCCGACGACGACGACAATACCGGCGAGGTGGAAATCACCGTCACCGTCACCAACGTGGACGAGGCGCCGATAATCACGGGTGACGCCACACGGGAATACGCTGAGAACGGCGCTGGGCCAGTCGCTACCTACACCGCCGCCGACCCCGAAGGAAAAACGATTACCTGGTCCCTGAAAAGATACGACAGCGACAAATTCTCCATCAGCGATAACGGCGAGCTAACCTTCAAGTCGCCGCCCAACTACGAAGAACGGGCGGATACCAACCGGGACAACGTTTATGACCTGAACATTGAAGCCTCCGATGGGACCCGCACCGACACGCTGAGCGTCTCCATCACAGTAACCGACGTGAACGAAACGCCGGTGGTAACCGGGGAGTCCAGCGTAGATTACGCCGAGAACGGCACCGGGACAGTGGCTACCTACACCGCCACTGACCCGGAGAATAACCAAATCGAGTGGTCCCTGGGAGGAGATGACAGCGACGACTTCTCCATCAGCACCACCGGCGAACTCACCTTCAAGTCGCCGCCCAACTACGAGACCAACAACGAATATGTCGTAATGGTGCAAGCCTTCGATGGCGTCACCACTGGCGATGCGCAGGTCACCATCACAGTCACTAACGTGAACGAAGCGCCGGAGTTCGCCACAGAGACAGATACCCGCACCGTCGAGGAAAACACGGGGGCAGTCCAGAACATCGGCGCCCCCATAGAGGCCACAGACCCCGAGGGCGATACCCTCACCTACACCCTGGGCGGCGCCGATGCCGCGTCCTTCGCCATTGTCCCATCCTCCGGCCAGTTGCAGACCAAAGCGCCCTTGGACCACGAGACCAAGGACAGCTACACGGTGACTGTAACCGCCACCGACCCATCCAACGCCTCTGAGACTATCACTGTGACCATCAACGTCACCAACGTGGAAGAAACGCCGAAGGTAGTGGGGCAAGTCATACCATACGCGGAGAACGGCACGGGGCCGGTGGCTACCTACAAAGCCAACGACCCGGAGAACGACGAAATCACGTGGTCCCTGGGGGGAGATGACAGGGCATACTTCTCCATCAGCACTGGCGGAGAACTCACCTTCATTACGCCGCCGGACTTCGAGTCCCCGGCGGACGCTGACACGAACAATGTTTATGAGCTGACTATTGAAGCCTTCGACAACATCAACACCGGCGATCTGGGCGTGAGGGTGACTGTCACCAACGTCAACGAGAAGCCGGAGTTCCCAGACACCGAGACCGGCCAACGGAGCGTGCCCGAAAACACCGACGCCGAGAATGACATCGGCGACCCCGTGAAGGCCACAGACCCAGAAGATAACTCAGCTCTTTATTACGCGTTGGATGGCACTCACAAAGACCTCTTCACCATCCACATCACAACGGGCAGGCTCTGGACATTGGCCCCACTGGACTACGAGGCGTTGGCCCAAGACTTCACATACTCCCTGGAAGTGTGGGTAAGCGACTGCAAGGACGACAACGACGAGCCACAATCGGGCTGCGGTGAAAGTGGAGTGAGTCACTCCGCGAGAGATGCCAAGATAGATGTGAATGTCCAGGTCACCGACATAAACGAGGCGCCCACGTTCCCCTACGAGTCCTACACCCGCGCCATTCCCGAAAACCCAGCTGGGGGTGAAGACCTCGGCGACCCGATAACAGCCGACGACCCCGAGGGCCAGGACCTCACCTATACCCTGGGCGGGGCCGATGCCGGGTCCTTCGACATCGCCACGACGACGGGACAGTTGCTGACCAAGGCCGGCCAGGACTATGAGGCCAAGAACAGCTACACAGTGACGGTGAAGGCTTCCGACGGGACCAACTCTTCTGATGAGGTGGAAGTGACGCTCACCGTCAACGGCGTGAACAGAGGGGTGAAGCGGCCCCCGGATGGCGGCAACAACAACCCTGGCGGGAATGGCGGCGGTAACTCCGGCGGTGGTGGTGGTGGTGGCGGCAGCGGCTCGTCTTCATCACGTAACAACCGGGAGCCGGCGTTCCCATCAACCATAGACTATGACCGTTCGGTGGCGGAGAACACGGCAGCGGGGACCAACATCGGTCAGCCATTCAAGGCCAGGGACCGCGATGGAGACCCGCTTATCTACTCCCTGGGCGGGACTGACCGCGAGTCCTTCGACATAGTTGCGTCCTCCGGCCAGTTGCAGACCAAGGCACCCCTGGACTACGAGACCAAGAACATCTACACGATGACCGTATCGGTCAGCGACAGCAAGAACAAAAAGGACCTACTCGACGAGACGATAGACGACACCATTGTGGTGACTATCAACGTCACCGACGTGGACGACGGTCCGGCGTCGTCGGGCGACGCCACAACGGAGGACGGCATCGCGCCGGTGGTGACCGGGCAGTCCAGCGTGGATTACGAGGAGAACGGCTCCGGGACAGTGGCAACCTACGCCGCTACAACCAACCCGGCGGGAGGCGACGTTACCTGGTCCCTGGCGGGAGACGACGCCGGCGACTTCTCTATCAGCAATACCGGCAGCAATTCCGGCGTCCTCACCTTCCGGGCATCACCAGACCATGAGGCCCCGGCGGACGCCAACGAGGACAACGAATACCTCGTAACGGTGCAGGCCACTGATGGGACCAAGACCGGGGCGCTGGCGGTCACCGTAACCGTAACCAACGTGGACGAAGCGCCGGTGGTAACCGGGAAGTCCAGCGTAGATTACGCAGAGAACGGCACCGGGAATGTGGCAACCTACACCGCTACCGACCCGGAGAACGGCCAAATCACCTGGTCTCTGTCGGGAGACGACGGCAACGACTTCTCTATTAGCAATACCGGCGCCCTCACCTTCAAGGCTTCACCGGACCACGAGGCCCCGACGGATGACAACGAGGACAACCAATACGTCGTAACGGTGCAGGCCGCCGATGGGACCAAGACCGGCGCGCTGGCCGTCACAGTAACCGTAACCGACGTGGACGAAGAGGTGGGGGGGTCTGATACCCCGAACGGCAACGGCGGCCCTGGGGATGGCGGCGGTGTTGGCACTCGAGGAGATGGAAGCGGGAGCGACGGCTCTCCCACATTGGAGGTCAACCGGGCGCCGGCCTTCACTGAGGGTGCACAGGCTGAGCGTTCGGTGGCGGAAGACGCGGCGGCGGGAGCCAACATCGGCCAGCCCGTCACGGCGGAGGATGCCGATGAAGACACCCTGACCTATACCCTGGGCGGGTTTGATGCCGGGTCCTTCACCATCGTCGCATCTACCGGCCAGTTGCAGGCCAAAGCCCCCCTGGACTACGAGGTCAAGTCCAGCTACTTCGTAACCGTGTCGGTGAGCGACAGCAAGAACGTCGCCGGCAATGCCGACATGAGGGCAGACGATACCATCACGGTGACTATCAACGTCACCAACGTGGACGAAGCAGGGAAGATAGCCGTGTCGTCGGTGCAGCCTCAAGCTAACACCCCGCTAACCGTTGCCTTGTCCGACCCCGAAGGCGGAATTTCCGACGTCACCTGGCTGTGGGAGAAGTCTTCAGACGGGGTCACTTGGACCACCATTCAAGGCGCAACCTCGGCCTTCTACGAGCCGGGTGCCGATGAGGTGGGCAGCTATTTGCGGGTCACAGCGACATACACCGACGGAAACGGGGCCGCCAAGACGGTCCAGGTGGCAACAGCCAACCCGGTGCGGGCAGAGCCTGCAACCAACAGCGCGCCGGAGTTCGCCACGGATACGGATACCCGCTCCATCGCCGAAAACACCCCCGCGGGTGAAGACGTGGGCGGTCCGGTCACGGCCGCCGATGCCGACAACGACGTGCTGACCTACTCCCTGGGCGGCGATGATGCCGAGTCCTTTGACATTGCTGCATCCTCGGGCCAGTTGCGGACCAAAGCCCCCCTGGACTACGAGGACCAGTCCGCCTATACGGTGACGGTAACCGCCGCCGACCCATCCAACGCCTCGGACACCATCACGGTAACCATCACCGTCACCGACGAGGCCGAAGCTCCGGTGGTGTTGGGCACCGTCGCGACGGATTTGATCACGAATGGCCCAGGGATGTCGCCCCTCAGCCCGGAGGGAGAACCAATTACCTCCCCACCGGGAGGCGGCCTTGGAGTCTTTCCCGTTAGCACCGGCGTCTTTCCCGTCAACACTATGGGAGAACTGACCTTCAGCGCGCCGCAGCTGGACTCCGATGCCACAGTGAGTCCCCGCGCGGACAATACACGCGGCGGGATGTTCTGGGCGCGGCTGATCGCAGTGAGCATGATGGCGTTAGGAGCATTACTGATGGGAGCAGGCATATACATCACCCTATACCAGGACATGCCTCGACGCCGGGCACGCCTGCAGGGCTTGCCCTATCATCCCCTGCCCAGTCTCCCCAAGCCGGCAGATATTCAGGTGCCGGCGGAAAGGGAAGGCGCGAGGCCCGCGCATATAGGCGCCCCATCCCCCAGCGCGCCAGCCCCCCGGGGGGGTGAAAAGACCCCGGCAAGGTTGGTCTCACTGGCCATGCTGGTGGTAGGGGTATCGCTGGTCGCAGTAGGCGTATACATCACAATAGGCATCTTCTAAGATGAGCCACAAGGGAATTCGGAGAGGGGTCAGATAGGCCTCGGTGCAGTCCCCCTGACCCCTTTCCCTGTAAGTCGCTTTCAAGCCCGGGGGCTCTTTACCTTTGGGCCGGTGGCTGTCACAGTGACGGAGTAGGTATTCTTCCGTGCTCGTAGTCCAGGAGGCTGCGAAGGTTGCCCAGGTCCGGCACACCCAGGATTCGGGAGATGCCATCGTCCTGGGAGTGGCGGGACTGGCATTTTGCCATACTGGAAAAACGACGGAAATCGGGCATACCTTTCGGGCTGAGGCGTTCTGTCATGGCGTCCCCGCCGCTGTTGCGGAGCGATTCGGCACCTACCGTCGGCGACTCCAGCAATCCACTCTCGTGTAGCTTGACACCTTGGGCAGTCCCGGCTGCCGGACGACATATTTCTGCGACATTTCATCGCTATCGTGAGTAGCACCACAGATACTTCACGAAAGGGATGGAAGGATGATTTGCAAGAAGCTGATGACGAAGATGTTCCTGTTCGGACCGGTCTTGGGAGCCATGCTCTCCGCGGCGCTACTCATCGGGTGCACGGACAACACGGGACCCGATGACGGCCGCGATGCCGACCGCGGCACGGTAAGTCAGGGCATCTCCGAGGGCGCAACCGGCTCATAACCGGCGGGGCCTAGTTCGATTCCTGGCGGGCCCACCATGACGTACCGAATTCATAACTCGCCCGTTCAGGGCTATCTCTGCGGCGTCCGCTCCCCCTATGGGAGAGTCCTCCGGCGTGGGTATGGAGTAGACGATGGCGGCCCTGCCGGGCTTGACCACGACCTCCTTGACGAAGGAGCCGACGAAGGCTTTGGTCTCGGTCAGCTCGCTGGTCTTGAGGAAGTCGCTCATCTCGCCTGCTTCCTCCCCCGGCGGGCGCTGCCGGATGTGTTGGTTGAGCGCCAGGAGCGCCTCCGGCGAGAACGCGGCCAGGGAGAGCCTCGTCGGCTCAGGGCGGCGGAAGCCGCCTCTGCATGTCCGTATGTCCGGCCCTTTTTGTTGCCCGCTTACCTCGCTGAAAGACTCGGAACCGGAGGCGCGACCCGCCAGGAGCGTCAGACGCCTCCGGCGGGTGCGCTGTCGCTCTGTTCTACTGGCCCGGCCCGCTGACGGTGAAGTTCAGCGAGTTGGACAATTTTCTTCCGTCCTCAGTACAGACGGCCCCGGCAGCGTCGCAGTCCGTGGTTACAGGGAGGACGATAGTCACATCCCCGTTCCCGCCCGGTTCCACCGTGATCAGCCAGCCGATGTTGCTTATGGGATCCTTTTGCAGGCGCTGCGCCGTCTTCACAGAACCACCAGTCACCGTGAAGGCATGGTCCCTGAGGGTCTTGTAGCTGAAGTCGGGGTCGGGCTCTTCGCTGAACCGTATCTCGAAGGTGAAGGCGTCCGCTCCGTTGTGGGTCTCCGGCGCGCCCTCCAAGCTGGCTGTCAACGGGTCCGCCGTATCTTCCGTATTGTTGGTAACCGCCTGACCGCTGAAGGAGGCCGCAGCGTTGCCCGCCTCGTCCAGAATGCGGGCAGCGGCGGCGTCCGTGGGCGCGGCGTAGCTCACCGTCACCGTGTCCTCCGCCGTCACCGCTGAGGCCAGGGTCAGGGTAACCGTGTCCCCCGCCACCGACACCCCGTCAACCGCGCGCTCCACGCCAGCGAGGGTCACCGAGAAGGTGTCCACCGCCGGTCCCGATGCCTCGTCCAGGGCCTCGTTGTAGGTCAGGGTCAGCGTCGTTCCGTCCACCGTCGCCGTGGCAAGCTCCGGCGGGACGGTTTCGCGCGGGGTTCCGGTGGCCTCTGCGGAGGGCGGACCGTCGCCCACGCCGTTGGTTGATATGACCCTGACCGTGTACTCCGCTCCGTCGGTCAATCCGGTGATGGTATGGGTCGTCCCGGCGACCGCTTCCTCGGAAACGTCCGTTGGCGTATCCCAGCTACTGGCAGCCGCCTTCCACTGCACCTTGTATCCCGTGATGGGTGAGCCACCGTCTCCGAGCGCCCCATGTTCAAGGAAACTGTCGGCATCCCAGGTTGGTTCTTCCCAAGTCAGGTCCAAGGCACTCTCGCCGCCAGTGGAGACTTCCAGGTTCTGGGGAGGATCCGGCACCGTTGCCGCCACCTTGACGGTCGGCGCGCTTAGGAAGAACTCGAACGTGCCAAGATCGTCAACGAAGCCCCACCCTGCAGTGATGACCTTGCCGACATGATCCGGTCTGATGTCAAATGTGGTTGTCGGGCTTGTACTTAATGGCGTGACCACGCCCCCCTCGTATTCGTAATCGTGTAACCAACCGTAATCGTAATCGCCGAACCAACTCATGGCCCATAGAAGCCGTATCTCGCCGTCGCTGGAGGTGGTAAAAACACCTTCCATGCCGTCCGCATCGGCAATGCTGGATATATCGGCGGTCAGCGTCTCGCCCACCCGAGGGGTCCCGTTGATAATCGGCGAGCCAGTGGCCGGGTTGTTGGGGCCTATCGCCGGCGTGGGCTCGCTGGTCAATTCCTCCGGATTGCCCGCGTCGTCGGTGAAGGACACTCGCACCTTGAAGGTCTTACCTTCATCTTCCGATCCCGCCTTGTAGCGCACGCCGGTCGCTCCCGTAATGTCCTGGTCCGTATTGCCGTCGTTCCTGATCCATTGGTATTCAAAGGTTGCGTTCTCCAGGCCGTCGGCGTCCTCGATAGTGTGAAAGATACCCAGCCACCCGCCCACTGCCATCGTGCCGTATATACCGCGCGCGCCGGTGGCCGGGTTGTTCTGCGGGGGCGTCTGCTCTTCCTCTTCTACCGGCCCCACGACGGTCAGCGCCGCCTCGGCGGACAGCATCCTGCCGTCCTCGGTGCAGATGGCCCCCTGATCGTCGCAGTCCGCCGTTTCAGGAAGGACGATGGTCACGTCAGTGTCCGACGATGGCTGCACCGTAATTTCCCACCGGACGTTGCCGGGAGGGTCGAGTCGCCGGGCGTTGGTCACCGTACCGCCGGATGCAGTAAAGGCTTGGTCCCGCAGCGTTTCGTAGCTGAAGTTGGAGACTGGCGTCTCGCTGAACCTCAGCTCGAAGGTGAAGGAATTCTCCCCGTCGTGGCTCTCCGGCGCGTCGTGAATGCTGGCGGTCAGAGTGGTCGGCGGGGACACCACCGCATCGGTCGCGGCGCTGGTCACTGACTCCTCGTTGCCCGCGTCGTCGGTGAAGGACGCCCGCACCTTGATGGCTTTGCCCTGGTCGGAGTCAGTCAGGATGTAGGCCGATCCCGTAGCCCCCGATATGTCGGTGTCGTCAGCCAGCCACTGGTAGACGAATGTGGGGTTGGTCAGGCCATCGCCGTCGGCTATGCCCGACGTGTTGGCTGTCAGCGTCTCGCCCACTTGTGCCGTGCCTGAGATGGTGGGCGCTCCGGTGGCCGGGCTGTTCGCGGTCGGCACGAATTGCGGGGTCCGAATCTCGACAGGCTCCGACGCCTGACTCAGACGGTTGAAGTAATTCGCCGCCTTCACCCTGTACACGTACAGCGCTCCAGGGTCTACGTCCGTATCGGTATAGGTGGTCTCCGCGGTCCCAGTGTCGACATACACAATGGGCTCAGTCTCGCCAAGCTCGGGGCGGTTGCGCAGGACCTGGTAGTCGTACAGGTACTGGAAGCCCACAGGCGGATTCCAGGTCAGGACCACCGCACCGTCCGAGACTGCGGCCGTCAGTCCATGGGGCCGGACCGGGACGACAAGCGCCTCGCTGGTCAACGTCTCCTCGTTGCCCGCGTCGTCGGTGAAGGACGCCCGCACCTTGATGGTCTTGCCCTGATCGGAGTCGGTTAGGGTGTAGCTTGTGCTGGTGGCGCCGGTAATGTCGGTGTCGTCGGACAGCCACTGGTAGACGAATGCGGGGTTGGTCAAGCCGTCGGCATCGCCGATGGACGAGGTGTCCGCATTCAACGACTGGCCTGGCTCAAGGATTCCACTGATTGCCGGCGCTCCGGTGGCCGGGGTATTCTCCGAGGCCTCCTTCTGCTGCGAGGCTTGCGCATCCGCCGTCTCCTTCACCTCCCCCGATGCCGGGCCGTCGCCAGCAGAGTTGGTCGCTATGACCCGCACGGCGTACTCCACCTGGATACGCAGGCCCGTGATGGTGTACGAGGTGTCCGTTACGGTTGCCTCGGAAACGTCCGCGGCCGTGTCCCAACTGCCGGAGGCCTCCTTCCACTGCACGGTGTAGCCGGTGACGGCTGAACCGCCGTTGGAGGAGGGCTCCTCCCATGAAACGTCAAGCTCGCCCGTCCCTCCCCGTTCGACCGCTAGGGTACGGGGCACGCCCGGAACTGCCGCCGAAACGGCCGCCGTGGCGACGCTGGTCATAGACTCTTCGTACTCGGCGTCGTCGG
Organism: Dehalococcoidia bacterium; assembly: GCA_965219725.1. Taxonomy (GTDB): domain Bacteria; phylum Chloroflexota; class Dehalococcoidia; order Lucifugimonadales; family JAGWBF01; genus CBDCOF01. The sequence continues at coordinate 926,069 of CBDCOF010000002.1, forward strand.
TGAATGACACCCGCACCTTGAGGGTCTTGCCCACGTCATCGGCCGTGACCACGTAGGATGCGCTTGTCGCCCCGGCGATGTCGGTATCGGTAGTGCCGTCGTTCCTGATCCATTGGTATGAGAAGGTCACATTGTCAAGCCCGTCATCGTCCAGAATGCCGGACGTGTCGGCCCTCAGCGTCTCTCCCACCCGGGCTGTGCCGGTGATGGTCGGAAATCCGGTAGCGCGAGAATAGGGCCAATTCGGTGCGGGCCCCCTGATCACCCGGAAATGCCGAGCAAGATACTGATATGAACCGTTCAGCAGTTCATACACTAACGTCGCCGATCCCGCTCCGCCAGTGCAACTTCCTGAAATCCTGAGATTATCAAAACCCCATCTACCTAAACCGCCCTCTCGACGTTGCACGGTCTTGAGGAGGTAGCTGCCTCCCACAACTCCTTTGTTGCACTCCGCTACGGGTTCATTGTCCTGATTGACAACCCGGAGACTTACGACATAATCGGTAGTTGCGGGATCAGAATCGGCGTGCAGGCCGCCTACACCGATGCCAACGTTCGCAGTCCGTCCCTGTATGAATCCCGGTGATACAACGCTCATGAATAAAAGAGGAGTGTGTATCGCGGGCGGTTCTGGATACAGCGGCGTGATGTAGTCCACCCGCTCGACGAGATGACTCTCATCCAGGGGCGGCGGATCATCACTGACAATCACCTCAAAGTCCTTGGTCACCTCACCGCCGTACTGATACTCTCCATCGCTCTCACTGTATTTGGACCAAACCACTGTTAGCGAATACGCGCCGACTTTACACTCGGGGGAAGTCGTTCTGTCAAAGGCGTGAAGAATGGCAGGGTCGTCATTGCCAATCCCTAACCCTCTGAGTTCGCAGCTTTGTTCGTCATCCGAGTCGTTGCCATCGATATCAACTTGGAGTCGCGAACCTTCATTCACGTCCTCGGCGACCTTCTCAACCACGCGGAAGCGAAAACCGTAGAGGCCATCCAACCCTGTTATCGCCACCACCACATCCCCTTCCGTCCACTGCTTGATGGATGCAGGTGAAATGTCGATCCCGATCCACGGTTCCGAGTCGGCTTCGAGCGGTTCCTGCGTGGGTTCCTGGGTCGGATCGGGTGCTGGATTGGCTGGCGTCAAAACGTTCTCCAAGTCCGATCCCAGACTGGTCCCATGTGAATTAATGGCCCGCACCCTGTAGATGTAGCGGGAATCTGGTTCCACGCTTTCATCGGTATAGGTCGTCTCGTCCGTTCCCGTATCCTCTTCGACCGTGGTGAACCCGTCAGAACCCTGCTTGTCAATATCCCAACGCAGTATCACGTAGCCTGTTACGTTTTGGCGCCAGGAAAATAAGGCATCGGCTTTGCGCCAGGTGAGCACCACCGAATCATGTGAGGCGGTCGCTCGGAGGCTGCTAGGGGGAAAAGGTGCCCTTTTGATGGGGGCGGCCGAAACCGCAGCGGTAGCGGTGCTGGTTAATGTTTCGCTATTTCCCGCATCGTCGGTGAAGCTCACCCGTACCTTAATGTGGTTACCCAGATCCCAAGCCTTGATCACGTGAGTTGAGTCTGTCGCGCCGGTGATGTCAGTATCGGTCGATCCGTAGTTGGAGATCCACTGATAAGCGAACGTGGCATTGGTCATCCCATCCCCGTCCGCGATGGCCGATGTGTTCACCGAGAGGGTCTGCCCGACCACAAGAGTCCCGATAATCGTGGGCGCTCCGGTGGCCGGGGTATTCTCCGAGGCCCCCCTCTGCTGCGAGACTTGCGCATCCGCCGTCTCCTTCACCTCACCGGATGCCGGACCATCGCCAGCGGAGTTGGTCGCGACGACACGCACTGTGTACTCCACTTGGAGACGCAAGCCCGTTATTGTGTAGGAGGTGTCCGTTGTGGTTGCATCGGATACGTCCGCGGCCGTGTCCCAACTGCCCGAGACCTCCTTCCACTGCACCTTGTAGCCAGTGATCGATGAACCGGCGTTGGAGGCAGGTTCCACCCAGGAGACGTCAAGCTCTCCAGTACCACCTTGTTCGACTTCTACGGTTCGAGGAGCGCTTGGAACCGCCGCCGACACCGCCGCCGTGGCGGCGCTGGTCAGAGACTCTTCGTTCTCGGCGTCGTCGGTGAATGATACCCGCACCTTGAGGGTCTTGCCCTGATCGGAGTCGGTGAGGGTGTAGCTGGCGCCGGTGGCGCCGGCTATGTCGGCGTCGTCAGCCATCCACTGGTAGCTGAAGGAAACGTTGTCGAGGCCATCCTCGTCGGCTATGCCCGACGTGTTGCCTGTCAGCGTCTCGCCCACTTGTGCCATGCCTGAGATGGTGGGCTGTCCTGAGGCCAGAGAATTTTGGGGAGTCGGTTCGGGGACAGCAGCGGTCGCGGCGCTGGTCAACGTCTCGGCAAACCCCTGCCTGTCGGTGAACGACACCCTAACCTTCATGGCGTTGCCGGCATCGCTGCCCGTGAGCGTGTAACTGGAGTTGGTGGCGCCAGCTATATCCGTATCCGTAGTTCCGTCGCTTCTTATCCACTGGTAGTGAAACCTGACGCGGTCCAGACCGTTGTCGTCCGAGATGCCGGACACGTCAGCCGTCAGCGTCTCTCCCGTCTCCACCGTTCCGCTGATCGTCGGGACACCTGTCGCCGCAACGTTCGTTGGTTCCGGTGTATCTCTCCACGCCTCAAGCCTGTCCGTCTGGGGGACCCAGCCAAAGTCCGACCAGTCGGATTCTCCGTGGGAGTTCACAGCCCGCACCCGGAAAGTATAGGAACTGCTGGGTTTCAGTCCGCTGACGACCGCGCCAGCTCCGTAGAACGCGATTGTTATGCCGTCGCCCGGCAAGTCTACCCAGCCCCGCATGTTGAAGTACTGGACCTCATACGTCTCCGCCCCTGGCGCCTCATTCCACTCAACGTCCATCATCCCCATCCAGATCGCTGTCCCCGTGGGCTGTTCCGGCGTGGCCGGGACAGCCTCCGTCCCGCCACTTTGGGCGTATGCGCCCGCAATCGTGGCAAGGAAAAGCACAATCCCTGCTACAGCCACTAAGCCGGTGAGTCCCGACCGTGTAAGGGTCCAGTTAGACGTTGGGCGAATATTCATTGACCTTGTGTCCTCCCTCACTGATGTCACGCAGCCTTGAGTAGTCGTAGTTCGTCAAAGGTATATCGGACAGCCTTGAGATATATCCGGGTTCTCAACGCAAAGTGATTCATACGATGTCTGACGGTCAGCTACTACAGGCGACGAGCCGAGTAGATGGACATGAAACAGTGGTTGCCGCCAAAAGCACGATTGCACTCGGCGGTGCGGCACAGGCCGGTTCGAGCCTTCGTTTATCGGATGCCAACAGGGCGCCTCCAAAAGAACCGGCTCGCAGGACTCCACACATTCCACACCCTAAGCCATATGGTGTGTGGAACAGTCAACCCCATTCCCCGTCGAATCTCTGTACAATCCTTCACACAGAAGGCAAGATTGCGCGCAGACGGCCCGACGAGCCCTCGGTCCACGCAGGGCGGGTGTTGACCGTCATATTCCAATGCACGAAACGGATTTGACGCCTCGGTCCACGCAGGGCGGGTGTTGACCCACGACCAACTTCTGCAATGGGTCTGGGGTCCGGAGAAAACGGGCCAACCCTGGCTGGTCCGCGAGGTGGTGTAGAGGCTCCGCCGCAAGCTGGGTGACGCCGCCGACAACCCGGCCTACATCTTCACAGAACCCCGAGTTGGCTACCGGATGGCGAGGGGGGAGATGCAGGAGCAGGCGGATGCGTGACAGGCATCCGTGTGCCTATTCGAGTTCTCGTTGCGAAGAACGTCCGCCACTTCACCATTGTCGGTCTTGTCTTTACGGAGGCACATCTCGGATAATGGGTTCTGGATTCCTCTCATGTCTGTTTGGTGCGGTGTGACTGGCCCGACCAAATGGAAGAGACTCCGACTAGAAGGGCCGAAGGCTCGTGGAGGCTTATGAGAGGTGAGTTGACCGAATCCTCTTATATTGGAACCTCCCACCGAAAAGTTCGCAATTCGGTACGTGCAGGCCCACCACTCTGGATAAAATCAAGAACCTTCACGCTCGCGTTCAGTCTCACACTATGATGGCTCATTGCGACGCCAAGGTTCCCGTTCACCCATCGAAGACGACGACACCCCCGGAAACAATTTGAGCGACAAGGTGATCACACGCAGGATTACTACCGTCGGCGAAGGGCGTAGGCGCCGACTCCAGCGACTAGTACTGCTGCGCCAACAATGATGAGGGCAATCAGCCACCACGGTATACCGTCTCGGTCAGCCGCTCCCTCGACCACGAGTTGCTCCGTCACTGTATCTTGGGGAATGGCACCAACTGTAGAATTTGGCGTCCCGACTGGACTGGCCTCGGATAGCTCCATAGTCGGAATTGGGGCACTCTCGGGGGTCGGAGTTGGCGCGCTTGGAGGCGACAAGGCAGGAGAGGGGCTTGGGGTGGGAAAAGGCGTGGTCGGTGTCATCGAGACAACAGGGCTTGGAGAGGGCATAGGTGTGGAAGTGGGCGTCGGAGACAGGGTTGGCGTAGCAACAGCAGTCGGCGGATGCTCAGGGGTAGGCGTCGCGGTCACCGTTGGCCTAGGAGTGGGGACTGGCGTGGGCACAGGGGTAGGCGTGGGCACAGGGGTAGGTGTGGGCGTCGGCACCGGTGTGGGTGCCGGAGTTGGTGGGGGGGTGGAACTTATGGTGACCTCGGCTAAACCTCCCACCGGACGTTCGTCCCTGTCCGAGTCCTTCAACACCCCGGAGAATCTGTACACCCCCTCCTCGTCGGGTACCATCACGGTGTAGGTGAAGGTATCGTTGCCGAGGAGGGTGAAGAAAAGGGTCTGGCCCTCTTCTTTGGGCCCGACCTCAAGACTGGTCTCCTTGTAATTGAACCCTTCCGGAAGTATCTCCACTATCTGACCGAACCTGCCGTAACCGGTGGCGGTGATGGTAACGACGAGGTCGGCGCCGGGAGAAATCCACACATCGGAGAAGTGGCGTGTCGCCCCATGTCCGGTTGCCCCTATGGATGTGGTATGCAGCGACGCCTCGAGGCCCGGTATGAGGCATAGCAGAAGCACCAGTGTTGAAGTCCGTTGTACCGTGAGCACCAGTTCCTCCTTGCCTATGGCCCCATCTCGTGACGGTCCACCATCAACCGATGAAATAGAGGGTGATTACCTCTACGGCCTCGGCCTTGGTGATGAGGTCGGCGAAGTAGTCCGACACCGCGGACACGGCCTCGCTCCTGTCGATGATGCCGTTCCCGTCCATGTCGTACTTGCCGACGATTCCCCCGTCGTACGCGTCGGTGACCGTTATGGCGACAGCCAGCGTTCCTGTGACGTCACTGGCATCGGTGGCTTGGATGGTCACGGAGTAGACGTTGTCCTCGTCGGCGTCCAGGGGCGCCTCATAGTCGGGGGGATCACTGAACGCCAACTCGCCGGTGTCGCTGATGGAGAACAGCCCAGCATCATCGCCCGCCCGTTCCCATGCCGCGACCTCCACACCCTCCGGGTCGGCGGCCGTATACGTGCCGACCGCATCTTCCCCGTTCTCCTCGTACTCCACGACGTCGGGGCCGGATATCAGAGGAGGCTCGTTCACGTTGGTGATGGTGACCCGGACCCGATGGATGTCATCCTGTGAAGGAGAGCCATCGTCGGTGGCTCGGAGGGTGATCTCATAGGTGTTGTCGAAGCGCGAGTCGACAGGCTTCTCGTAGTCCGGCGGTTCTTTGAAGCTCAGCACTCCGGCTTGGGACAGTTCCATGTGCCGGCTGTCCCGGCCCTCCAGCGACCACGTGATTTCGTCGTCCCTATCGGGGTCTGCGACGGTATATGTGACCACGGGCCCTGTGCCGTTCTCGGCATATTGGGGCCGGTCCTCACCCCTTATTCGTGGAGGGCGGTTGGCCGGGGCGCCTCCACCGCCACCGCCACCGCCACTGCCACCACCACCACCTCTTCTGGTGACAACACGGCCCGCCGCGCGGGTGACCGTTACGGTGTATGTCTGCGTGGTACTGTCGTCCTCTGCGGTAACCTCGACGGTGATGGCGTTGCTTCCCACAATCAGCGAGACCACACCGTCCGTGTCTGTCACACCGCCGAGCTTGATGACATAGCTTGCCCCCGAGTCGTTCACGGTCGGCGTAACGGTTGTCTGGGATACGCTGTTGGCTACCTGGGCCGTGTAGGAAGTGGTGCCGGATGCGAACGTGCCGAAGTCAATGCCGCTGAGCCTCAGGCCGCTCAGTGTGGCGTCCGTCGGGGGAGGCGCCGCGCGTGTAACCGTTACGGTGTATGTCTGTGTGGTGCTGTCGTCCTCTGCGGTAACCTCGACGGTGATGACGTTGCTTCCCACGCTGAGGGAGATCACGCCGTCGGCGTCTTCAACGCCGCCGAGCTTGATGATGTAACTTGCCCCGGAGTGATTCGGGGTCGGACTAACCGTAGTTTGCGACACGCTGTTGGCAACCTCCGCTGTGTACGAAATCGTGCCGGATGCGAACGTGCCGAAGTCAATGCCGCTGAGCCTCAGGCCGCTCAGTGTGGCGTCCGTCGGGGGAGGCGCCGCGCGGGTGACCGTTACGGTGTATGTCTGCGTGGTACTGTCGTCCTCTGCGGTAACCTCGACGGTGATGGCGTTGCTTCCCACAATCAGCGAGACCACACCGTCCGTGTCTGTCACACCGCCGAGCTTGATGACATAGCTTGCCCCCGAGTCGTTCACGGTCGGCGTAACGGTTGTCTGGGATACGCTGTTGGCTACCTGGGCCGTGTAGGAAGTGGTGCCGGATGCGAACGTGCCGAAGTCAATGCCGCTGAGCCTCAGGCCGCTCAGTGTGGCGTCCGTCGGGGGAGGCGCCGCGCGTGTAACCGTTACGGTGTATGTCTGTGTGGTGCTGTCGTCCTCTGCGGTAACCTCGACGGTGATGACGTTGCTTCCCACGCTGAGGGAGATCACGCCGTCGGCGTCTTCAACGCCGCCGAGCTTGATGATGTAACTTGCCCCGGAGTGATTCGGGGTCGGACTAACCGTAGTTTGCGACACGCTGTTGGCAACCTCCGCTGTGTACGAAATCGTGCCGGATGCGAACGTGCCGAAGTCAATGCCGCTGAGCCTCAGGCCGCTCAGTGTGGCGTCCGTCGGGGGAGGCGCCGCGCGGGTGACCGTTACGGTGTATGTCTGCGTGGTACTGTCGTCCTCTGCGGTAACCTCGACGGTGATGGCGTTGCTTCCCACAATCAGCGAGACCACACCGTCCGTGTCTGTCACACCGCCGAGCTTGATGACATAGCTTGCCCCCGAGTCGTTCACGGTCGGCGTAACGGTTGTCTGGGATACGCTGTTGGCTACCTGGGCCGTGTAGGAAGTGGTGCCGGATGCGAACGTGCCGAAGTCAATGCCGCTGAGCCTCAGGCCGCTCAGTGTGGCGTCCGTCGGGGGAGGCGCCGCGCGTGTAACCGTTACGGTGTATGTCTGTGTGGTGCTGTCGTCCTCTGCGGTAACCTCGACGGTGATGACGTTGCTTCCCACGCTGAGGGAGATCACGCCGTCGGCGTCTTCAACGCCGCCGAGCTTGATGATGTAACTTGCCCCGGAGTGATTCGGGGTCGGACTAACCGTAGTTTGCGACACGCTGTTGGCAACCTCCGCTGTGTACGAAATCGTGCCGGATGCGAACGTGCCGAAGTCAATGCCGCTGAGCCTCAGGCCGCTCAGTGTGGCGTCCGTCGGGGGAGGCGCCGCGCGGGTGACCGTTACGGTGTATGTCTGCGTGGTACTGTCGTCCTCTGCGGTAACCTCGACGGTGATGGCGTTGCTTCCCACAATCAGCGAGACCACACCGTCCGTGTCTGTCACACCGCCGAGCTTGATGACATAGCTTGCCCCCGAGTCGTTCACGGTCGGCGTAACGGTTGTCTGGGATACGCTGTTGGCTACCTGGGCCGTGTAGGAAGTGGTGCCGGATGCGAACGTGCCGAAGTCAATGCCGCTGAGCCTCAGGCCGCTCAGTGTGGCGTCCGTCGGGGGAGGCGCCGCGCGTGTAACCGTTACGGTGTATGTCTGTGTGGTGCTGTCGTCCTCTGCGGTAACCTCGACGGTGATGACGTTGCTTCCCACACTCAGCGAGACCACACCGTCGGCGTCTTCAACGCCGTCGAGCTTGATGACATAGCTTGCACCGGAGTGGTTCACAGTCGGACTGACCGTGGTCTGCGACACGCTGTTGGCTACCGGTGCCGTGTAGGAAGTGGTGCCGGATGCGAACGTGCCGAAGTCAATGCCGCTGAGCCTCAGGCCGCTCAGTGTGGCGTCCGTAGAAGTGGCGTCCGTAGAAGATGTTGCCGTGTCCACGTCAGCCGGGTTGGATTCCGGGCTGGACCCACCTGCATTCAGCGCCTTGACGTGGTACTGGTACGTCTCTCCCGGGGTCACTTGGGTATCGGTGTAGGTAAGGGCCACACCGTTCGGGTCGTAGGTGTCCGCGACATACACCTCCTGATCGGCGTCGCCTACTGTACGCAGGATGCGGTAGCTGGTGGCAGCGCCTCCAGATTCGGGAGCGCTCCAACTGAGCTCGATGCGTCCCGCCGTGAAGGTCGCGGAAAGACCGGTGGGAGCTCCGGGTTCGGCCGGACGAGTGTAGGCCTCCCCGTTAAACGTCGTCAATCCAGTCAGAGGACTCAACAGATAGGGCGAGTAGGAGAGATATGGGTTACCTGTGAGGTCAAGCGTTGTCAGGCTTCCAAGCTCGTCGAATACGCCTGCACGCAGCGCCCTCAGGCCACTGCCGGCCAAGTCCAGCGTGCGAAGGCTGGTGAGTCGGTCGAATACGCCTGTTGGCAGCGCCGTCATCTTAGGGCTGGCTAGTCGCAAGGATTGCAGGTTGGTGAGCTGGTCGAACACTCCCGCCGGCACTGTCCCCAGTACATTGCCTGACACCTGCAACTCCTCCAGGCTGGTGAGGTCGTCGAACACCCCCTGTCGCAGATACTCCAAGGAATAACTGTTGTAAATGAGTAGTTGCCGTAGGCTGGTGAGTTGGTCGAATATCCCCACAGGAAAAGCCCTCAAATTATTTCCGTAAAGATGCAACCTTTCCAGATTGGACAGCTCTCTGAACACTTTCCCCCGCAACGATTTCCACGGATTGCCGCATATGTCCAGGCTCGTCAGGCTGGTAAGTGGGTCGAGCACGCCTTTCGGGAGTTTCTTCAACTCGTTATCCTCGAGCAAGAGCGTCCTCAGGCCGGTAAGGCCGACGAAGTCCCCGTCCTCTAGGATTTTGATGGACTGCTCTTCCAGGTCCAAAGTCGTAATCGCCGCCAGCTGGCTGGCAGGAACAAGGGCGCAATCGGTGACGGTGGTTGCAGAGGATGCCAGTATCGTGGCCCCGACCTGAGCCGTGCGGTCGCAGATGTTCACCAATGGCTCCTGGCGAGTAACGGTTACGGTATATGTCTGTGCGGTCTCTCCATCTTCGGCGATCACTTCAACTGTGATGACGTTGCTTCCCACGCTGAGCGAGATTTCCCCGTCCTCGTCGGTTACTCCACCGAGCTTGATAACGTAGCTCGCACCCGAGTGGTTGAGCGTAGGCGTTACGGTTGTCTGTGTGACGCTGCTGGCAACCTGTGCCGTGTACTGGAGGGTCTCGGAGCCGAACGTGCCGAAGTCGATGCCGCTGAGGGTGAGAGCGCTGAGAGCAGCGTCTGAGGAGGCGCTGTTGTCCTGGCCAAAGACCTTGGGCGAGTCGTAGAACGTGAGCAGGCCAGCTATCGCCACTAGCAGTGCGGCAATTGCGGCCCATGCCAGTCTGGGTCCGAGCGTTTTCGTATCTTGCGGCATCTATTCGCATCCTCTCGCCATTTCTTGTTCGCGTAGAAGTCAGATTCTATACTGCGAAAGCGAGAATAGCGGTTAAGGGAAATTTTCTTATGTCTCCAGCCGCCCGTAGAACAATTCCATGCTTGAAGAGTGAGGCAGCAACCATTTCTGTCTTTGGGGAGACTCAACGGCAGGAATGCGAGTTGGACTCTACGAACGTCCTCTGGCTGTCTGGGCCATCCCCCAAGGGCGTGAGGAGCCTCCAATCCGGTGGGCCGGAGGGCTCGTGATGGGCTTATCCGGGCAAGCAGACCCCTTCCCTATATCTGGATCTCCCACCGGAAAGTTCGCAGAGCAGGACATTCTAGCCCACCCAACTGGACAAAACCAAGGACCTTCGTGATCAAGTTCGTTCTGGAGATGTAAGCCAAGGCACCCACCTTGCGCTGTTAGGCGGCGTAGCGCCGCCGGTCAGGGGTTAAATCACCAAGGCCCTCGCTGGGACGGCGGGGGCCTTGGCTTTGCGTGGACGCCACCTTTTACACGGGCAATGGTTGGGTTTTTGCGGACCAACGGTAGCCCCGTGTGCGTCGGTCCAGGTAGTCTCCCACTTCGCCCCGCCAGCATGTCAGGACGTCCTAGCCGAGCTACAATCCTTGTTGACGACAATCGTCGCTCGGTAGGCCGTGGGTATGGCGGCGCCAGCAGCGCCCAGAGGCAGGTTATACCGGCCAACGGCCTTCGGCGGAGCGCATCGGTGGCGGGGGTGAGCCAAACGTGCGATAATTGCATCATCACGCATTCAGCTGGGATTGAAAATCAGCACGCTGTGCGCTTTTATCACGCACGTTTTTGCAACGTTGTTATTGAGACAATGAGACCAAAACGTCAATTCGGGAGGCAATCATGTTGGACTTGATTATCAAGGGCGGGACTGTGGTCACGCCCGCAGCCACTGGCCTTATGGACGTGGGTATTCAGGGAGAGCAAATCGCGGTGTTGGCCTCTCCCGGCACCTTGGACGACCTGGAAGCGGGGGAGACCATTGACGCCACCGGGATGATTGTCCTGCCCGGCGGCATCGAACCCCACGCTCACATCAATGTGCCGGTCCCCGATTACTGGGCCGGCGGCGATGCTGACGTCTTCACTCAACCGCCCGAAGCCGCCAGCCGGGCCGCCGCCTTCGGTGGCGTCACCACCTACGTGGACTTCGCCGGCGCTCTGCCCCTGACGCCCGGTGCGGTCCCGCCCGCCGACCCTATAATGGGCCAGATTGAGACGCGGCGGGATACTTTCCGGGGACATTCCTACACCGACTACACCTTCCACTACATCATCGCCGGGGCCGTCCCGCCCAACACCATTGGCGAGATTGGCGAAGCGATTCAGTCGGGCGTCGCCAGCTTCAAGATTTTCACCACCTTCCACGCCCGGGTCCCTATGGGGCATCTGTGGGAGATTTTCCAGGAGGTAGGCAAGCACGGCGGCATCATGGCAGTGCACGCCGAAGAGGACGACATCGTAACCTATATGGAGGACAAGCTGGAGCGAGAGGGACGCGATCACGCCTCCAACCTGCACCTAGCCCACAATAACATTTCCGAGGACATTTCCTTCCGCAAGGTCGTGCGGCTGGCCCAAAGCACCGAGACCGGCATCTACTTCGTCCACACCACAGCCAAAGAGGGCGTAGCCGCCATTGCTGAGGCCCGCGCCGCGCAACTGCCAGTCTACGGCGAGGCCCTGCACAACTACCTGGAGTTTACCTGTGACGATTACCTGAAGCCCGACGGCCTTGCCATACACACCTACCCGGCCATCAAGTTCTCCAACGATCGCGACGCGCTGCAACAGGGGCTGGTGGACGGGCCCATCTGCACCACGGCCACGGACGAATGGACCACCTACAAGAACGTCAAGCTGGCCGGCGACACCATCCGTACCCTCTGCGGCGGACACAACGGCATCGAAACTCGTATGCCGGTCACATACACCAAGCTGGTGTCCACCGGGCGCATAAGCCTGGAGCGGTTCGCCGCTATCACCTCCACCAACGCCGCTAAAATCCTCGGAATGTACCCCCAGAAGGGCGCCATTGCCGTGGGCAGCGACGCCGACATCGTTATCTTCGACCCGAATCTCAAGAAGACGATAACGGTGGACGATCTGCACGCCAATTCCGACTACTCTATCTGGGACGGCTTCCAGTGCGAAGGCTACCCGATAATGACGCTGCTACGCGGCAAGGTGATAGTCCGCGACGGCCGGCTCCACGGCAACGCCGGTGACGGGCGATGGCTCTCCCGCAAGGTAGCTCCGGGGGTAGTTACGCAGACGTCGGTGTAGAGGTGGGTGTTAAGGCAACCGTGACCTGTGGGGGCAGTGTTATTTCGTGGGTTAGCGGATTTTGGAGGTGCGGGGGTGGGTGGCCGCCACTTCCTCGGGCGTCAGACCGGCGAACCGTTGCGGGCGATAGGGCCCCAACACCGCGTCTGCCGGCGTCCCATCGTAGATTTCCTGGGCGTTACCCTGGCTCAACGCCGGAGCCAGGGTAACGCCGCTGTGGGTGAGGGCCACGTACAGGTTGGGCGCCTCGGACGCAAACCCCATCACCGGATAGCCGTCCAGGGGCATGGGACGCCAGCCCACCGGCACGGGAACGGCCTGCGCGCCGGTGAGTCCCGACAGATAGCGGCGGGCCCGGGCCAGCAGGTCGTCGGCGTGGGCCTGGGTGTCGTCTTCGGCCAGGCTCTCCTGGTCGCCTTCGCCGATCATCAAGCGACCGTCGGCACACTGTCGCAAATGAATCTCCCGGCGACCATCGCCCAAGGGCGGCGCGTACACCACCGGCACGTTGTAGAGCATGGATGTCATGGGTCGCTGGCGGTTACATAGCGCATGTTGGGGACACCGTTAATCAGTCTGCACCTAGCCGCTGGACTGTGGAACCTGACCGTATAGTGCTGGGGTTCTTTTCCTTCAACAAACTGCTGATGTACCTGGACCTGGGACATCCATCCGTCACGCATAACGATGCTGCCCAGATTCGCGAACGTCAGCAGCAGTTACGGATTTTGCAACGCGAAATTCAGAAGCAGAAACCGGCCCTGCCCTTGTGACAGTGGCTTGAAGTACAAAAAATGCCACCTGGACGAAGTTGAAGCAGTCAAGCGCCGTCAGTTAGAATAGCAATTATCCAATAAAGAGCATCAACTATGACATCATTTACCGCCTTTCAAACATCCTCGCGCCTCGAAGCTACCTTCGGCGTGGGCCGAAAGTGGACTCCGCAGGCAGGTCCTTCAGCAACGGTCTGGGAGACCCCTGCCTACCATCTTCTGTGGTCCGATGAATCAGCCAGCGAATCCGAGATGCGCAAGTTGTGGGAGGCCAGGAAGGGCCGCCAAGCCTATCCCGTCGTATTGCTGGCTCCGGCACAGGATGAATCCAAAGTTCAGGTCGCAGGGCCGCAGGAAGCCCGGCCCGTCCGGGAGTTGCCGGCAGGCCGGGTCCTCGACCTGCTGGAAGCCAGCCGAGGTCTGGCAGCCCGTGAAGCAGCATCGCTCTTGGCCCGGGAGTTCAGCCGTCTTGAGGAGGCGGTGGTCCCCGGCCTGCGGGTCAAGGACCTCCTCACTCCTCATTTCCTGCGGGAACGTCTGCGCCGGCCTGTCAACGAGCAGCGCTTGTCCGGCGCTGTCGAAGGTATGGGGAATCCAGGCAGTATGGCTTGGCGGTCCCTGTTTCAGAGCATGGGCTACCGGGTGGAGCAGCTTCCCCAGCGCGGCTACCTCCTGCGGTACGACAACGCGCCGGTTGCCGTGGTGCATCCTCACCGCGACGTATCCGAGTTCAGCCGTCTCACAGACAAGGGGGAACTGCCTGAGGGTATGGTATTGGCCGACTGTGGGCAGCACGGAGCGCAATGGGGCGTCCTGGCGGCAGAGGGCCGCTACCGGCTGTTTCAACGGCGGCCTCCAGTGGGGCCGGCCACCGGGCAGCACCTGGAGATTGATTCCGGTGAGTTGGAGCGAAAGGACCGCCTCTATCTCGGCCTTCTTGCGCCGGAGTCGCTGAAAGAAGGCGGCTGGCTGACCGGATGGGTTGAGGAAGCGAAAGACTTCGGGGAAGAGTTGCGCAAGGGTTTGGAGGAGCGGCTTATCAAGGATGCGCTGCCCAACATCGCCGGGGGCCTGGGCGAGTACCTTGAGTCCCAGGGCGCCGACCTTGGCGACCGGGAGCAGCTGCGGCGGATTGAGGAGGCGGCCCTGAACCTGGTGTTCCGGTAGCTCCCTATACGGAATTGCATGAGACGCAGCAGCGCGCCCTTTTTCCCAACCTGATATTTGCAGAGTGGAGTGCTTTCGTCCAGGCCAATGTCTTGGGAATAATGAACAGCTTTCCCTTTGACTGGACATCTCGCAGATATGTTGAGACGAACTTAAACTACTTCATCCTCGATATGCTCACCTTCCCGCCTCCAGACAACACGCCCTGGGAGCGCATCCGCAGGCTGGCAGCCCGGCTGTCCTGCGTGGACGAGCGGTTTGCCGAATTTGCGGCGGAGGCTGGAGTGGAATGGGGGCCATTGACCGGCGCCCAGCGCAGCGAGATGCGAGCGGAGATAGACGCACTGGTAGCCCACGCCTACGGGCTGACAGAAGACGAACTGCGGTCCATTTTCACCGACTTCACCGAAAACGCCGTCAGCCCCGCCTACCGCAAGCAAGTGCTGGAGAAGTTCGAGGGCCTGTAGGGTAAGCAATGGCAGGAGATTGACAAAAGCGGCTTTTGGTGCGAACATACGCTCGTAATTCTCGTAATTTATGAGAGGCATCGCGCCATGCCATCAACTATTGAATGGACGGACGAGACGTGGAACCCGGTTACAGGTTGCACTAGGGTGTCTCCCGGCTGCGATCACTGCTATATGTTCGCTCTGTACCCGCGGTTAACGGCAATGGGTGTGCCAGGATATGAGGGCAACCCGGGCGAGGTGCGGTTGCTGCCGGAGCGGTTGGAGGTCCCGCTGAACTGGGGAAGACCCCGCCGGGTCTTTGTCAACAGCATGTCCGACGTGTTTCATCCGCGCGTGCCATTCGAGTTTGTGACACGCATCTTTGAGGTCATGCGAGAGGCTTCGGCCCAGCGCGGGCACGTATTCCAGGTCCTAACGAAACGGCCAGGGCGAGCCGTAGCTTGGTGGGACCGCAACCAGGACCGTTATGAGGGAGTGTGGCCCGCTGGTGTATGGATCGGCACATCGGTTGAGAACCAGAAGTACGCGCCGCGCATTACGGTGCTGGCGCGGCTGCCTGCGGCGGTGCGATTCGTCTCAGCTGAGCCGTTGCTAGGCCGCGTCGACCTCAGAGAATGGCTACTCCGGGGAGACGTCCAATGGGTCATTGCCGGAGGAGAAAGTGGGCGCTCCGCCAGGCCGATGGACCTGGACTGGGTTCGGGACTTGCGGGACCAATCAGTCGAGGCCGGTGTTGCGTTCTTTCTCAAGCAGCTAGGGGGAAGGCGAGGCAAGCGGGGGGGAGACGCCGCCGTCATAGATGGGGAAACATGGAGACAAATGCCCAGTGGAGGACCGAGATAACATGAACGTCCCAAGCTTTGGCGGGCCGTGGACGCAACAGAAGCTGGAGATTCTCCGACGATACCTGGATGCCTACACCACTGCTCTAAAGAATCAACCGTTCATGCTTACCTATGTCGACGCCTTTGCCGGAGCGGGGTCTTACACAGACGCTTCCGATGAATACGAAGAGTTTCACGAGTTACATCGGGGCTCGGCTCAAATTGCTCTGGATATAGACGACAAACCGTTTGACCGTTTCTTATTCGTCGAGAGTGATCCAGAACGAATACAGTCACTCCAAGAGTTGGCGCAAGGGCATCCTGGGCGCAGCATCCGTATCGTGGAAGGTGATGCAAACTTGGAAATTCCTAATTTCTGCAACGGTATGAACGAATCAGATCGTGCGGTTGTATTCCTGGACCCGTACGCTACTCAGGTCTCGTGGGCCACAGTGGAGTCAGTCGCAGCCACCAGAAAGATTGACTGCTGGATACTCTTTCCGCTCATGGCCGTCGCTCGCATGATGCCAACCGAAAGAGAGCCAAATGAAGCCACGTCGAATCAACTGGACCGTATATTCGGAGGGCGCGAACACTGGTTGGATAGCTACCAGGACTCACGCCAGTCGTCGTTCCTGGACGAGGAACCCAGACGGGAGCGCACACAAGGGAGCGTTTCAGAAAGATACAGGGAGCGTCTGCGAACGGTGTTCCATAGTGTCGCTGCAGCCCGGCGCACGTTGAGAAACTCGAAGAACGCCCCGCTGTTCGAGCTTTTCTTCGCGGCCAGCAACCCTGTTGGCGCGAGGCCCGCAATGCGTATTGCGAATCACATACTGAGATACTGGTGATATGACCAGCCCTCGCAGCAACAACCCCATGCCGCAACACGGCTCCTATGAACTGGTGGACAACGTTGACTACGGCAGCCACCAGCAGGCATTGATATGGCTGGCAGAGCACTACCCAAGGCGGCTGAACGTGGCCACGGGCTTTATTGGCCTGGAGGGGCTGGACGAGTTAGCCAAGATAGCTGCGGAACGGGAGCAGCCCACCCGCCTGTTGATAGGCGCAGCTCCGGAGGCGTTGGCCGGCCCGCCGGGGGAGACCGTAGCCGACCGTTTCCAGCAATCGGTGTCGGCCCTGCGCCGTCAGAGGGACTTCTCGGCCTTTCCCGCCGCCCGGCGGGCCGTCCTTGAGCGAGTCACCCGCTTCTTCGAGTCCAACAGCGTTGAGGTGCGTCGTTACATCCGTCGCTTCCTGCACGGCAAGGCCTACGTCATCGGTGAACTGAACGAAGCGGGGTCTCCGATGGGGCCAGGGGCGGCCCTGGTGTCCTCGGCCAACCTCACACAGGGCGGCCTTGTCGCCAACCTCGAGCTGGGCATGGTGCATTACCAGCCCAATGTCGTTGGCATGGCGCTGGGCTGGCACCGGCGCCTCTGGAACGATGCCCAGGACTTTCGTGAAGAACTGCTGGAACTGCTGCGTCCACCCTCCCTGGAGAGCGACCCTCAGACCGTCAACGAGCGGTTCGCCGACGGGACGCCGGTGAAGTTTCCAGAGCCGGAACTGCAAGAGCGCCGCTACGATCTGGACAGCGCACACCCTGGAATCGTGCAGGCAATGGAGAAGGGAATTAATGCCCTCAAGATGGCCCGCTACCGTCTTTCCTCGCCCTCATACCGGACCGATAGCCAAGGTGAATCGGCGTCGGAGGAGGCCCTGGCTGGTCTTATACAGTCTCAGCTACTGAAACGCTTCGAGTCATCCTGGTACGCTGCTCTGCAAACTGTAAACAGGATGCGGGATGGCAACGATGTGATGCTCCGTGTCATCGCCGAGCGGGGATTAGCGCCACCGCCGGAAGTCATCAGAGACCTGGTTGGCGATTCCGCCGAGGACGACACCTTCCTCAGCGCCGACTTGATAGACGAGGCGCTGGCCGGTTCAGAAGGCGGGATTCCCGCCGACAAGTTCAACGACCAGTTCTTGGCCGACTTGCAGAAAGACCGGGATAGCTTGGCAGCGATGTCAGCACGATTGGAAAGCCTGAAGGACCGCCCAGACCCCAAGCTGGATACCCTTAAGGAGGTCATGGCAATAACGCCGTCTCAGAAGGTCGCAGTCTTCACGGCATTCCAGGACACGGCAGCGTATCTGAAGGAGCGGGTCGAAAGCCAACCGGACCTGCTGGGCGACCGCGAATGGACGGTGGTCATTGGCTCGGAAACCAGCGCCGACGCCCGTACCAGGGAGCTTGAGCGGTTTTGCCCGGAGTCGGTGAGGGACGAGCCGGGATTTCGACCGGACGGCGGCGAGGTGGA
This sequence comes from Dehalococcoidia bacterium, assembly GCA_965219725.1. Lineage (GTDB taxonomy): Bacteria > Chloroflexota > Dehalococcoidia > Lucifugimonadales > JAGWBF01 > CBDCOF01. The sequence continues at coordinate 943,873 of CBDCOF010000002.1, forward strand.
CGTGATCATCAGCACCGACATCCTCTCCGAGGGGCAGAACTTACAACAGGCCCAGGCGGTGCTCTCCTTCGATATGCCCTGGAACCCCCAGCGAGTGGTGCAGCGCAATGGCCGCATCATACGGCTGGGTAGCCCCCACGACACGGCATACCTCTACACGCTACTGCCCAAGCAGGGTGAACTGGACAGGCTGCTGAAGCTGGAAGCCAAGCTCCAGGCGAAGATCATGGCCGCGAATGCCTCGGTGGGCATGGAGACCCCTGCGTTGGCCGACGTGGAGATGGAATCCCAGGTGTACGCGGACCTGAGCACGTTTGTGGAGCGTCTCTCCGGCGGAGACGCCACCGTGCTGGACCAGCAGGAGATTGGCTCGGCGTTCGCTGGTGAGGTCTTCCGCTCCCACCTCAGGCGGGCCGCAGAGGAAGGTGAGGTGAGCAGGCTTCGAGGCCTGCCTTGGGGAATCGGCGCCGCTTTCGTGCAATGGTCGCCGGCACTGGCGGAGCCTGCGGTGTTCTTCACCTGTCGAACACGCAGGGATGAGCGCTACTGGCGCATGGTGTCCCAGTCAGGAGAAATCCTGTATAGGGAAGACCTACCGATGCTACGGCTGATAGACCCCCAGGAGCAGCCTGGGTGTCCCATTCCTGACGGGCTTGATTTGGAGCGGCTGTTTGCGGTGGCTGCCGATGACATCTGCACGTCTCACAACGCCCTGCTCGACCCTGAAACGAGGTTTGCCTCCCTGCCAGCCAGTCAGCGTTGGGCGCTGGACGTGCTGCGCTCACCGGACGCTCCCGCCGGAGCGGAATACGACGATGGAGACCAAGCGCTATCCGCTGGAAGGAACAACTTAGTGCGACGTGAGCTATCGGAACTCCGCCGGGAGTATGAAGATGGCGGGATAAGTGTGGGGGACTGCGCCCGTCGAATAATTGAAGTCGTTGCGAAGTTCGGTCTGCGCCCGGTCCAAGCCCCACAAGCTCCCGAACCCATCACTGAGGACGACTTGGGAGTCGTGTGCTATCAAGTGGTTCTACCTTCCTGAGAATTGACACGACTAACAACGGAAACTTCTGCGGCAGACACTAACTAATCTTGCCAACAGTCAGCTAGTAGTCAGTCAACCCTGAAATAGAAGTTAGCGTAAGGCAACGTGGGACCGGCCCTTTCACCAAATTACTTGCAGACACGGCTCAGACTTTCCTTGTAGAGACTCACCGGGCCGCGTGGTTCCCCGAATCGCTACCCTCGTTCACTCCTTCCACCCACCGCTTCCCTCTCTACGCCAAGCTCGGCCCAGCTGTCTCGGTCTAAACTATCCATGAACTCCGCGACAAACCGTGCCGGATGGTCCAACGGCAGCAACTGGTCAAGAGAAGGTGGCAACAGCCACATCTGCTCTCGGTCCACATCTGGAAGCGGCACCTTCTCGGTTCCTCTCCCAGCGTTGCCCCACAGTGTACACCCTGGCATCCTTGCTGACCTTTGAGGCAGACCCTGGAATCCAAGTGCTTGCTGAAATGAAGCAGCCACGGGAATTTGACCCATGATCCAGCTACGATTTGCTCCGGGTTGACGCATCACCGACACGATAAAATTCCCGTCGCCCTCCCCCACATCAAAGCCCTTCCTCCGAAACTTCCGCCCTGCAAAGGGGAGGTCTGCAAGTCCCCGCCGCCACCGGCCCATACCACAAAACTACCTGCAAAACAATGTCTTGCAAGGCATTACGTTCAACTGCTTTCCCCTGGATAATGAAGTGTTAGGCCATTGTCAACGGGGGATGAAGAATGACAACGAGGAAGCGCAGGACGCCGACTTTGAGCAAGGCGGCGTTGGCGGACGGCGACCTCGCCAATGCCATCCGAGGCTACGTGCGGACCTACGTGGCATTGCACGGCTTGGGGCCAGCGACCAGGACCTTCGGCGTGTCCCGCCACACCCTTCAATCCCTTGTATCTTGGAAAAGCCACGACGCGGCAGACCTGGACAAGGCCGAGTCGGGGGTCCTACCTCGTGGGCTGGACCATCCGTTGCACCCAGGGGGCTGCATTGAGGTTACTACCTAACTATAATAGTAAAAGCAAATTGGTATCCGGCACCTAGCGTTGACACGGAGGCTTGGCATAGCGATGAACCGAGAGCAGAAGTACCGGCAAATGGCGGCCCGCAGCAAGTACCATCGGCTGTACACCCATCTGTGCGGACTTACAACGCAGGAGTGGAGAACCAGCTTCAGCGAGATCGAGTCCATCGTCGGCTTCGAGTTGCCCGCCTCGGCCCGCCTTCACCGGCCCTGGTGGTCCAACCAGACTGGCGGCAACGGCCACAGCCAAGCCCTTGCCTGGAGCGCCGCCGGATGGGAGACGGCTGAGGTGGATATGGACGCCGAGACGCTGCTGCTCCGGCGCAAACCCACCGAGGCCGTCCGCAGGTTGACCCCCGATGAAGCGTGGCCCGTGCATTCCGCCGGAGCCTGGCCGGAGGGTCTCAGTCTCAGGCGCGAGGACATCTACGAGGAGAGGATTTAGCCCGACCAATGTTTGTAGACACCAACGTGCTGGTGAAGGCCCGTATCCTGGAAGCCCCGGACCACGAGATAGCCAGGGCCAGCCTGGAACGGGCCTTTGAGGAGCCTGAGCCGCTTCGCATCAGCCGCCAAGTCCTGCGTGAGGACCTGGCAGTGGTCACCCGCCCGCAGACCTGGCCGGTGGCCATTGCCCGTGAGGACGCCCTTGACGACGTGGGTCGGTTGGCCGCCGCCTACGAGGTCTTGAAGGACGGCCCCGTAGTAACTGACTGGCTGGTGTCGCTGTGCCGCCAGGTCCCCGTGGGCGGGCGGCAGATTCACGACGCCAACATCGTCGCGACCATGCTGGCTTACGGGGAACGCAGGCTGCTGACTTTCAACTCTCATCCTCTCGCCCAAGAACGTGAAAGTCCCGCGTTGGAGCGGAGATCAATTCGGGATGCCATAAGGCAAATTATCGAGGTTCATCAGGGGCATCCAGTGAACCGGCGCTTCTATGTGTCCTATCCTCTTGTCGGCGGGTTTGAGCGCGGCGGGTAGCAGGTAGTAGGCCAGGCGGGTCTGCACCGGGGCAATGGCGTCGGCCTGGAGGGTACGGCTCCAGCGCACGAAGTCCCGCTCCCACCAGCCCACGATGTAGGAGTCGGCCACCCGCCGGAGCACCTGCCTTCGGAACTCCAGGTCCGACAGCAGCCTCAGCCCGTCCAGGATGGTGCACTGCCGGTCCTCACTGGTGTCGGGGTGGCTGTTGTACTCGTGGAGGCTCTTGACGGTGTGTTCCAGAACGGACTGAATCCGCGGCCCCACTGGTCCCACAATCCCTTCGCCACCCGCACCACCGAGTCGGCGGTGCGGTCCCGGTCGGGAAAGACCCTGAGGAAAAGGCAAGGGTCAGCGGCCAGTTGTTGACGTTTTTGGAGGTCTGGAAGGCGGCTCTACGGCCCCGGCTGGCCACCCCTCCCGTGGTGCCGGGGGGTTGGGCCACCCGGTTCTTGGTCCGCCGTCTCCGGGGCAGGCGTCGGCAAAGTACAATCAGGCCGGGACCCCTTTTTATCCACTTTGCCCTGTACAGAGAATTCAACTGCATTGCATAATGCAATCAGGGGCAAATTGAAGCTGATTCAGAAGGGAGTCCGTGGGTGTGAGGGCGGTTGGAGTAAGCGGTTAAGTTTATGCTCTGTGTCAAGGTTATTGCAGTTATTGTATTGTAGTAATTGTACTTTCTGACGCAGGGAGGTTGTGAATATGAGCGCCAATGGGCGGACTGTGGAGGGCGACGGCGACCCCGGCGACGGGCGGGACACCCCCCTGTCGGACCAATCCCTATTGGACCTGCTGGACTCCCTAGTGAATAACCGGGGCCGTGTCGCCGCGTCCGAGGCCCTGGGGGTGAACTACCGCACCCTGGTCAACTGCTACGAGTCCCGGCGCGTGTCCCGCCGGATGCGCCAGGTGTTGCAGGAGTTCCGGGACGCGGAAGCTGGTGATGGCGAACCGGAGGTTGTCGACGGCGACGGCGAGGCGGGTGGGGACGCCGAATCTGTGGGGGAGCGGGTGGCAGCGTTGGAGGCTGAAAACCGGGAGTTACGGGAGACTGCCGAAGCCCATGCGGGACAACTGGAGGAGTTGGGGCGCCGGGTAACCCGGTTGGAGGAGCGGGCGCAGCAGGGGGGCGATGCTGAAACGGTTGGTGTTGATGAGCAACAGTCAGCATGGCGTCCTCCACGACGGGGCCACGGGATGCCCGACGCCGGGGTGGTCACGCTGGAACAGCAGCTCGACGAGGGACACGCCTTCGGGCCGGCAGCACCGCTGGTGGCCGAGTGGCGGGAGCTGCGAGTCGTGGGCGAGACGGCGGGCAGCCGGTTTGACCGCGCCAAGGCTGGGGTTCGCCGGTGGGAGCTGGAAACGGAGTTGCTCCGGGGCTTCCACCTAACGCTACCCCCGGAGACGGAGCCTTTGGACGAAGCGGGCAGGGCAGACCACCTGCGGTGGCGGCAGGACGCTTTGGCGGAGGCGCGGCGGGAACTGAACCGGGCGGAGCGGGCGCGCCTGCTGAGGCGGGCGCTCACCCTGGGTATGTGGTGGAAGTAGCCGTCCAAGGTGAGGTGATGGGTTGGGGACGAACCGGTATTCGGGACCGCCCACAATAGCAGTGGGAGATTGAACCGGGCACTAACTCGCAGGCCAATGCCCCAGCAGACTCCAAGAATATATTTTACAACGGGAGCGACTTTCCTGCTTCCCGCAGTCGCTGGCGGCGTTGTTCCATATCCGGCAGCACACTGGCTAACATTCGCCAGAAATCGTCGGAGTGGTTCTTGACGTTCAGGTGGACCAGTTCATGTACGATGACGTACTCGACTAGGGATGCTTCCAGCATCATCACCCGCCAGTTGAACCGCAACGTACCGTCTGGTGCGCAGCTGCCCCAGCGTTGGCGCTGGTCCCGAATGAGGATATGGGGTTCGCGGCCATTGCCCAGACGGGGCCACCAATGTCGAACCCCGGTCCGCAACCGCTCGGCGGCCCGGGCACGGTACCAGCCCACAACCGCCCGGCGGATGCCCTGATAACGCTCTTCTCCTTCCAACCCTTCGGGTATCGAAACCCGGAAGCGCCAATGGTCAAAGCGGACCTCCGGCATGTGCACGCCCTCAGACTCGACAATCAGCCGGACATTGCGTCCCAGGTATGGGAGGGTTTCACCACTAACGAAGCGCCTGGGAGGTGTTTTCAACGCTCCCTCGTTGGCGTGGTTGAGAATCCAGGCCGCTCGCTTGCGAACGATGGCCTGCAACTCACTGTCCGGCGTAGCTGTGGGTGCTGCCACCTGAACGCCACTTCCGTCCACAGTAATCTGGACGGTCTTCTTGCGGCGTTCGCTCCGGCGTACCTCGTACTCAATGATGGCGCCGCCGAAGCGGACCAAGCCCCGGCTAGCCACCGTGACCACCCCGGCGCGCCAGTTCCACAATGCGGTTGGCCAGTTCGTCCAACTGTTCCTCGGTGTAATCCCCCGTTGGCCGCAGCTCCCGCTTTATATCCCGGCGCATCTCACGCTGCACGTCCAGGTTCGACTGCCAGTCAATCACATCTTTGTGTTGAGCAATGACCTTCTCGACTTCCTCGGAAACCCTCTTGGTCTCCTCATTGATCTCAGTCCGGTATTCCCTCCGGCTTTCTTCCACAGCGGACTTAAGCGATTGCTCTGCCGGTAAGTTGTCCAACAACTGGTAGATGGCGAAGGACACCGTATTCATACCAAATCGGGCGGCGATGTCGGCCACGCTTTGGACCTGGTGCCGCAGGGCCGCCATACGGCGGCACGCTTCGGTGGTCTCGATAAGCCGGTTGCGCAGGTCGTCGATAATGCGCGCCAGCCGCTCTGACAGCCGCTCGTAGAAAACCGGGTTTTCGGCCAGGCGCTCGTGAATCTGGGCGCGTATGGCGTGCTCCATTACCGAGGCCCGGGCCTCATCATGGGGCAGAGTGGCAATCTTCTGCTCGAAGTCCTGGTCCAGGATGGACAGCGGTTTCATCATCTCCCGCACCTGGGCGCTGATGCGCTCGTCCACCAGCTTCTTGACCTTCGCCCCGATCTCGGTCCAGTCCACCTCCGCGTCTTCTCGCAGGAACTGGGCCCGGGCATAAGCCCGGATCTCGGTGAGGCGAGCCAGCCGGTCCGCGTAGGCCAGGGCGCGAGGGTCGGGCAAGAAGCGGTCCATCAGGCGGGAAAACCATCGGTAGTCGGCGTTAAACCGCTCGAACAGGTCGGCCTTGTAGTTTCCCTCTGTCGTGGCGTCCGGGGCGAAGACGGCGACGCAGGCCCAAGTGTCGCGCAGGTCGCGGCCTTTGAAATGAGCCTCCGCCTGTACCGCGGCGGCTTCCATCATCGGCCCCGGGTCCTCCTCCAGTTCGTGCATACTGTCCTGAACATCGGGCCAATCAAAGTCGGATAGGGCTTCCTCCAAGTCGTGGGACACGCCGTGGTAGTCCACCACCAGCCCGTAGGTCTTCTCCGTTTCCACCCCGTCCCGCCGGTGGGAAAAGCGCCGGTTGACCCGGGCAATGGCTTGAAGCAGACCTTGGTCCCGTAAAGGCTTGTCCAGGTAGAGTACCTGCTCCACCGGGGCGTCGAAGCCGGTCAGGAGCATATCCACCACAACCAGGACCTCCGGCTCGCCCTCGGGGTTAACGAAATCGTTAGTCACAGTTTCATGGTGTAGTTGCCGTGCCGCGTTGAATTCCGCTCCGTCGTTGGGCGTGGTGGTTATGATGGGGTAGGCTTTGACGCCAAAACTGTTCAGGTTCTCGGCGTAGCGCAGGGCGGCCGCGCGGCTGGGCGCCACCACTTGGGCCTTGAACCCGTTGGGACGCACCCTTTCCCTGAAGTGTTCGGAAATGTCCAGGGCGATCATCTCGATGCGCCGTTCCGCCCCGGCCACCGTTTCCTTGTTGGCGTACCTCCGGCGTATCCGCTCCCGCACCTTCTCCGGCTGCTCAACGAACATGGCGTCGAACAGCCGGTCCAGGGTCTGCGGCCCTTCAATGGCGAGTTCGGGCAATCGAGCTTCGTAGAGGATGGGCACCGTCGCCCCGTCGGCCACCGACTGGGGGATGGTGTAGGCGTCAATCAAGTGCCCAAAACGCCGCGTGGTGCTGCGCCCGAACCCCTTGTCTATCGGTGTGCCGGTGAACCCGATTAGCGTGGCGTTGGGCAGCGCCTTGGACATGAGTGCGCCCAGGTCGCCGTACTGGGAGCGGTGGGCCTCGTCCACCATGATGATTACGTTGTCAGAGGGATTCAGCAGGTCCAAAGGCCCTTCGGTCGTGGTCAGGGCCTCCTCGAACTTCTGGATGGTGGTCATCACCGTGCGGCTGCCGCCCTGCTTCACGACAGTCTGAAGATCGAGGGGGTCCGGTTGGCCCGGCCTTTCCCTTCGTCGGCGTGCCCGGCGTTCGGGCGGCTCAGGACGCGACCGGTCCATCCGCTCCGGTCCGGGAAAGCCGCAGCGTTCGAAGGTCCCTGCGATCTGGCGGTCAAGCTGGGTGCGGTCGGTGACCACCACGATGGTCGCGTTAGACAGCCTCGGCTCCCGGCGCACCTTGGTGGCCAGCCACAACATGGTCAGGGACTTGCCCGAACCCTGGGTGTGCCACACTACACCGCCGCGCTCGGTGGGCTTGCTGCCGGTGAGGATGCGGGCCATGGCTGCCTTCACCGCCCGGTACTGTTGGTAGCGGGGCAGTTTCTTGACCAGCCGCCCCCGCTCCGGCTCGTACACCACGTAGTCCCGCAGGATGTCCAGCAGCGTCGCGGGGGACAGCAGTCCGACGATAAGCTGGGCCTGGCCCTGGGGTTCCACCCCAAACTTCTGCCGCACATCGTCTTCCGAATACTGCCCCAACCACTTCCATTCGAAGTAGGCGTTTTCCGGGGCGCCCAGGGTTGAGTAGGCTGCGGCCGCGCCGCAGTGGGCCACGCACAGCAGGTTGTAGTGGAAAAGCTCGGGCGCGCCTTGGCCCTGCCACTCCGGGCCGGCCTCCTGGTAGCGGCGCAACTGGCGCACCGCCTGGGACTTCCACACGTCCAGCAGCGACGGGGACTTGGCCTCCATCACCACTAAGGGAATGCCGTTGACGAACAACACCAGGTCGGGGATGACCAGCCGCTCGTCGTCCTCTACCTCATCCGCTCGCCCTGAGCCGGTCGAAGGGTGACCCCGGCGCACCCGGAATTGGGTCGTGACGACGAACTCGTTGAGGGCGTTTTCGGGATGGTCGAAGTCGAAGAAGCGGGCGGTGCGGGAGTCCCGGCCTCGCGGCCCGTCCACCGTCAGGGTCATCCCGTAGGTCAGGTACTCGTGGACCGCCTGGTTGCGGGCCATGCCGGTGGCGTTGACGTTTTCCAACTCGAAGATAACCCTGTCTGCCTGGGCCTCGGTGAGCCACTGGTTGAGACGCAGCAGGGCGGCCCGCAGCCGCCCCTTGAGCAACACCTCCCCCTCGGCGCTCCGCTCCGCCGCCAGCGCATCCCGGGGCACGTAAGCCCACCCCAACCGCTCCAGCAACCGCCGGGCCGGGTCTTCGGCGTGGTTGAACTCGTTGAGCTTGGTGGGGGTGGTCATTGTCCCTCTCCTCCGGCGTCTTCCAGCATCTTTCGCAATTGGGGCAACAGGTCTGGAATAGCATCCTGGATTATAGACCAGATAACGCTGTTACTGATGTGCAAGTCAGACATTCATCACATCTCGCTCCACATACGGACGTATCTCGGCCCGTAACTCCTTGTCGGTCGCCAAGTCCACTGGTCGGCCCAACAAGTCCTCCAGGTAGAATTGAGCGCCGAAGTAGCGTTGCCAGTTTGGTAGCGCATCAAACCGGACCAGGATGGTCCACGTCGCTCCTGTCGGTAGCCTGGTCCCTGGCAAAGGAGCCGAACAGGGCCAACTCGGTTACGCCGAAGCGTGCAGCAAGAGTCGGCTTGTGCGCTCTGAGCATATTGAGGACTTCATCTCTGTTCATCGCTTCCCCGGCGTGGTTGAACTCGTTGAGCTTGGCAGGGATGGTCATGGCGTCGGCGCCCTTATCAGTTCCAGGTTGGGAATACCATCAAAGTCGCCGTCGTGGGACGCAAGCGGGCAGCCCAAGTATAGCGCGGTTGCCGCAACCCAAGCGTCGGCTAGTTCGATCTCCCGTCCAGCAGCACGGCGTTCGGCCCGCAACCGGGCACACAAATCAACCATTTCAGGGTCGGGCCAATGCACCTGGTATTGGCCCATCTGCTGCTTCAGATCATTCACGCGTCGCTCACCCCAGCCAGCGAGGTAAGCCCCGAACAAGGCTTCCTCCCACGTTTGGAAAGATATTACAACCTGGCGGTGCTCCAAGTGAGGCAGATAATACTCTGCAATGGGCGACCTCCTGGCGATGTAAGACACTATATTGCTGTCTGCAACCACCATTGAGACGGGCGAAATCACGATTCGCGCCTCCCACGGCTTTCCCGGAGAGCGCGGTCAAAAGCATCCCACTCCTCATCACTAAGGTCCATTGGAGGCACTTTAGCCGGGTCGAAAATCTTTGGCGGCGGAAGGGGCAGTATCCATTGACCGCCGGGGTGTTGACCGGAGCCGACTGCGAAGGGATCAGGATGCCCCGCCGCTTTCCAGTCGCGATTGTCGCCGCGGTCCTTCAATTCTTGGAGGACGCGGGCCCCTGCCTCCATCGAGGCTTTCTTGTTGGGATGCCAGAAGTCAACCTTGGGGAAATCGGGTTCGTCGCGCGACCCTCCTTCCGAGTGGTAGAAGGTTACCATCCAACGGACCGACGTAACGTCTTTCATCGCGCCCTCCTCCCGTTTACGGGTCGTGACCTAACCCAGCCACTGCGGGGCCGGGCCCCCCGGCATGGTTGGACTCGTTGGAGCTTAGCGGGGGTGGTCATGTTTCTGATGATTGGGGTCCGCTTTTGGTGGCGGCATTCAGTTTTCGCATAAGGTGATTCGCCAACACTAGCAATTCAAGGGCGGCATCCGGCGCGTCGGTCAGTTCATGGTCATGGGCGCGGGGATTTCTTATGCCCGTCATTGAGCCGGCGAAAATCTGCATATAACCGAGTTGTTCATCTCTGTCCGACCGCGACTGAAAAGCATTAAGCATAAGAATTGGGGATTGAGCACTAAAAACCGTTTGCATTAAACCTGCACCGTCCCCATTAGTCAGCCCAGACTTGTCCTTGACAGCATTGTTCAGACACTTAAAAGCCTCTTCGACAGCGCGGGCGTAGTAGCGGTCGCGAAAGAGCGGGCCACTGGCCTGCCGGATTTGTTCATCGGTAACCAACTCTTCAAGGCAATCGCGCGCCTCTGGGACCCCACCCGGCGGCCCCACTCGCCTGAGTTCATACCCCGCGTCACTGAAGGAACGCAGTAAGTCGCCCATTGCCGACGCTATATCGCGGCCACTTGAAAACTCGTCCACTATGACTCATACCTGTACAGATGCTTGGCCATGCTCGCGAAAATTTGGTCAATCAGTTCTGCGCTTGAGTTTGGGTCTATATGGACCTGAATATCTATGTGCAGGGCCGGGCGTCTGAGTTCTGCGGCAACTTTTGCTGCTTCCACGATAGGCGGCGTAGTTTCGACGGGCGATTTAGCGATAGACTGTTCCGGTGAGTTATCGTTGACGCTAGGTCCCTTTTGCTCTGTGGTACCTTGTTCCGTCATATTGGCGACTCCTTTACCCGCACCCGCCCCGTCAGCAGCGCGTAGGCGGTGGATGCTTTCGTTATCATCATTTTATCAAGTGCCGACTTGTTTTGTTCTATAGCCTCATCTATCCCGTCCAGCACTTCGGCGATGGCTTACTGTTCGGTTATTGATGTTAGGGGAACGAGCATTCTCTGAATTAGCTCACAGTTCAAAGCATCCTGGTTAGAACCTTATTCGTTGGTCTCGTTGGGGGTGGTCATGGTGGTGTGCATCCTCCCTTCATGGCCGGGTCCTCGGCGTGGTTGGACTCGTTGGGCTTGGCGGGGGTGGTCATAATCTGGAATTCGCTATTGAACTATTGTGAAGTCTCCAGCATTATGCCAGTGAGTCCCATCCAAGTTCACGGGGCATCCGGCAGACCGCAAACGCTGAGCCAAGTCCTGACGCCGTTGCGAAGAGTTGTCGAGCCTAATGGTATTTCTTCCGCCAACATCGCTGAACGGTCGCAGGTTGCCAAGCTCCACAAGAATAGTCCGGTCTTGGTTTCTACCCATCGCCATCCCTGCTTCGAACAGAACGTTTGGTCTTGCCTGCCCGGTCAGTTGAGTCTCATGCGGAGGATCACTGGCAACTCGGAATGCCTCTCTTAGCCTTGCTTCATCGTCTGGACTGAAGAGAACTACTATTGCGTGCGCACGCGAAAACGCGGCATCCAGGATTTCGCCTATATACGGTGATGCCTTGCCAGTAGCCTGAACAGCTTCGGACCACTCTAAAGGGTGGAGGTCAATTGCTCTAAGGAAGTCAAAGAGCGCGTCGCGTGCGGCCAAGTTTCTTCCGTGAACAACAAAAACCTCCCTGGCGTCTGTAGCAGGCCGAAGTTCTTGGTCAGCTCGCGGATTGGCTTCTAGTGCAGAACCTGGAGGGCCTGTGATGAATTCATCTGTAACATTCTTGCCTTTACGAGCAATATCCCATGATACTGGTGACTGGAATAATCCACCCGTAGGAGAACTGCCTCGTTCTTTTTCCTGCTCATTTTTTACGATTGGACGAAGGTGTTTTGAACTCTGCTCAGTTTGATTTATAAGAATGCGGTCTACACTATCCCAAGTAATTGTTTTTCCATTGATGGCTACTGGCTTTCCCTGATGACGCGGTGCAAGAAAACGCTGCTCTAGTTCTTCGCGGGTGAGGTCCAACTTGGTTTCCCTAAGGATTTGTTTGGATGTATCGGATGAATTGAGGACAATTCGAACATGATAGTACGGCATATCACACCAACCTTTCTCAATGAGGCACCCGCACCCGCCCCGTCAGCAGCGCGTCGGCGATGGATGCTTTCAACAAGTTTAGCATATCAGTTTCTTTTCTGGAATCCCTTATAACCTCATCTACCCCGTCCAGCATTACAGCCATGGCTTCTTGCTCAGGGCGAGGTGGCATCGGAAAGAGGTACTTAAACAAATCTTCTCGATTGACCTTGGGAATTCCTGTCCTGTCTGAGCAAGTACGAATATAATCTGTAAATTTTTTGGAAAGAAAGACTGACGCAAGAAAATTTGGTTTAAGGGTCGGGAATGGTCTGATTGGATAAATGTCTGCACTGCACAGGCCCGATTCTTTTGGAACATACACCTTCATTAAGTAAGGCCGTATCTTCGAGTAAAGAACATCCCCCTCACTAAACTGATATTTCCCACTGATAGCTCCCGAAACGGCAACTGTCCTCTTGTTGATTAGTCTTCCCGTTCTGGACTCTATGTCATCCGGGGCTACAAACATGTCGTTCTGGAATTGTTTGTCTCTAGGGTTTACCTGTCCCGAGGCTACCTCTGCCACATCCCCTAACCTCACCACCTCCCACTCCGCCGGTATCGTGCCCAGGCCGGGGGCTTCCTTCCATTGGGTGTGCCAGCCGGGGACGCCGCGGGTGAGCAGTTGGTGGAGAAGGGAGTCGCGGAGTTGTCCGGTGGCGGCGATGACCGCCTCGGCGCCCTCAATGGCGTCGTCTATGGAGTCCAGCACGTCGGCGATGGCCCGCTGCTCTCTCAGGGACGGCAGGGCAATGCTTATACGACTGAGGCGTTCAAAGCCTATTGACTTCCTTCTATGAACCGTACCTTCGCCAATGCGCTGGTACTTGGCTACCATTTCAGGTAGTTTCATTAACGAAAATAGGAACTCCGGGTCAACCTGTGTTATGTCAGCCTCAAACACGGTGTACATTGGGCTGATGATGCCGGTCTTAGCACCTCGAAGAATGCCTAGCGATCCCTCATCAAGATGAATGGTCGCGTAGGCGAGTTCCCCGCGGCGCACTACTTTGTAGTTACTTGTGTCGTGTGAAAAGATTTGGCGACCAAAGTAATCTAGTGATCGGACGAATCCATCGTGCTTGGTTACTGAGAAAACGTCCGCCTCGGTAACAGAATTTGCGCGTTGGTTTCTTTCGCGTGCCACGTCCCCCAGGTGCACCAACCGCCAGCCTTTGGGTATTTGCGTCTTACTAGCCATCAGTCGCCCGTTGCCGTTCCTTTTCGTATGCCCGGAGCTCGTATAGCGTCAGGCCGCGCCCCTCCTTTTTCGCTTCGATCCATTGCTTCAGGGACTTTTGGCTCTCGCGGGAGGGCCAGCCGGCCAGCAGCCCTTCCACACTGATGTCCTCGTCTAAGTCGGGCCAGTGTATGCCCTGGCCTGTGCCAATCAGCCGCCAGTTGTTGCGCTCCTCCGGCGTGGCATGGACCAGCCTGGGATACCAGGACAGCGGGACAGATATGGTGCGGCCGTCGGAAAGCTCGGCGGTCAGGGTGTCCTCGGTGACTATCACATCTTCCGCCTCTGGAACACTCACCTCAAGGGTTGAAACGTACATTCCACTCCTCCATAAGCAGCGCTTGATTCTCTTCAATTATCCTCTCAATCCGGCGTATCTCTTGGCGGGTCAATCCGCCTGTGCGCTGGAGCCTAACCGGGTCCAGCCAGAACTTGGCGACCCGGTTGTCACGCTCAACGTGCACGTGGGGAGGCTCCCCCCGGTCGCCTGAGTAGAAGAAGAACCGGAATGGACCCTCTCTCAATACTACCGGCATCGTTCAACCTGACTGCCATGCCTGGTCTATCTCCAGCCGGGTGCGCGCTCCCAATCGCGGCTCATCCAATCGCAGCCATAGCATCACATGGGTGTCCAGAAGAATCATGGGTTGAGCGCCCGGTCAGGACTTGACTCGGCTTCCCACTCAACATCTATCGGGGAGATAATGTCGCCAAGAATTTCCAGTTTGCCCCGGTCTATGCCAAAGAGGGTCTTGGGCCTTTCCCGGTAGGGCGACAGCTTGGCCACCGGCTTGCCCTTCTTGGTGATGATAATCTCCTCGCCATTTTCTGCCACCTCGTCCATGAGCTTCAGGCAGTTGGCCTCGAACTCCGACACCTCGATGGTCCGGGGGCCGTCGGGTTGGTCCATAGCGGCTGCCATGTTGACACCCCCTTCCCGTTAGTCTAGTGGTATTCTAGCATAGCCACGGCTAGGGACGGACTCTATCGCCCATACCCCATCTCCGCCAGCAGTTGGTCCATGCGGGCCACCGCCTCGTCCCGCCGCCGCTCCGCTTCCCGCAGTTGGGCCAAGGCGTCCTCCACCGGCATCAGCCATCCTGTTCCTCCCCTTTCTTGGCAGCCATGAGGTCGTAATAGGCCACGCTGCGCCCCGCCCGCTTGGCCTCCAACCACCGCTTGAAAGACCTCTGGCTTTCGCCCGACTTTTGGCCCGTCAGCAACATTTCTACGCTGAGGTCTTCGTCCAAGTCGGGCCAGTGCAGGTGTTGTCCCGCCGCATGAATTTCCCAGTTGTTGCGTTCCTCCGGCGTAGCGTGGACCAGCCGGGGGTACCACGCCAAGGGCACGGATATTGTCCGTCCGTCGCATAACTCAGCGGTCAACGTGTCCTCGGTAACTTCAAGTGTCATAGCCCCGGGCACTTCAAAGCTAACGGTTGAAATAGCCATGCCAAGCCTCCAACAAATAAGTTTCATGTTGCTCAACGATTCTCTGAATACGCAGGATTTCCACGCCACCAAAGTTGCCGCTTTCCTGTAATTCTACCGGGTCCAGCCAAAACTTGGCGAAACTCGCATCCCGCCGAACATGGACGTGAGGAGGCTCGTTCCTATCCCACGACACAATGTAGAAGCGGTAAGGACATTCTCTCAACAGCATGGGCATAGTAGTACCATTCTATCGCCCATACCCCATCTCCACCAGCAGTTGGTCCATGCGGGCTACCGCCTCGTCCCGCCGCCGCTCGGCCTCCCGCAGTTGGGCCAGGGCATCCTCCACCGGCATCACCTCCACCGGCTCAGTGGTGTCCACGTAGCGGCTGATGTTGAGGTTGAAGTCGTTGCCCCGAATCTCCTCCAGGTCAGCCACGTGAGCAAAGCGGTCCACGTCCTCAAAGGCCCGGTACGCCTGGACTATCTTCTCGATGTGCTCCGGGTCTATGTAGTTCTGGGCCTTGCCGGGCCGGAAGTAGCCTTCCTGGGCCGCATCAACGAACATCACCCTGCCCCGGCGGTTGGCGGGCTTGGCCTTGTTCAGCACACAGATTGCAACGGGGATGCTGGCGCCAAAAAAGAGGTTGGGGGCCAGGCCGATGACCGCCTCGAACAGGTCGGCCTCCGCGATGCCGCGGCGAATCTTCCCCTCGGCGCCGCCCCGGAACAGGATGCCGTGGGGCATCACCACGCCCACCATGCCCTGGGCGTTGGTCACCCCCAGCATGTGCAGCAGGAAGGCGAAGTCGCCCCGGGTCTTGGGCGGGACCGCCCCGTAGCGGTCGAAGCGGTGGTGGGGGTCGTTGGGCGCGAAGTCGTGCCCCCAGTTCTTCAGGCTGAAGGGAGGATTGGCGATTACCCGGTCGTAGGCGAGCAGCCGCCCCAAGGGGTCCATCAGGCCCGGCTCGGCGATGACGTCGCCGGCCTCCATCCGGGCTGAGCGTAGGTCGTGGAGCAGCAGGTTCAGCTTGCCGATGGCCAGGGTCCCCAGGTTGCGCTCCTGGCCGTGCAGCACCAGGTTGCGGGCATCGCCGCCCCGTTCCCGCACGTACTGGGCGGTGTAAATCAACATTCCGGCGGAACCTGCGGCGGGATCGCAGATGCGCATCCCCTCCTGCGGTTCCAGCAACTCTACAATGAGGCGGACGACCTCCCGGGGCGTGTAGAACTCGCCGCCCTTCTTGCCAGCATCGTCGGCGAACTGGTAGATGAGGTACTCGTAGGCGTCGCCCAGCACGTTGCCGGTTCCGCCGTCATCGCGCAGGTTGGCATCCCGTAAGTCCAAGTCGCTAAAGTGGTTGACCAGGCTGCGGATGATGCGCTCCCGGTTGGCTGGACTGCCCAACTTTGTTTCGTCGTTCCAGTTGGTGCCCACCAACACGCCATCGAGCCTGCGGGTGTTGGCCTCCTCGATGGCGTGGCTGGCGATGTTCAAGGTTTCTCCCAAGTTCATGGAAGCGGCGGAAATGGCCTCCCAACGGGCCGATTCCGGGACGAAGAACTCATGCTCGTCCCGGTCCGACAACGCCGTCTCCCTGGGCACGCCCGATGCTACTGCGTTCTGAATTTCCTCGTCGAACCGGTCGGAAAGCCGCTTCAAAAATAGGACGGAGAAGATGTAGTTCTTGTAGTCTGCCGAATCAATCTGCCCCCGCAGAATGTCGGCGGCCTGCCACAGCTTGGATTCCAGTTCTTGTTTGGTTAGCGGCATTGGTCTCTCCCTAAATTTGCTGGTGCATACCCTCAGAGGCAATCCCATGAATCACCGAGTCTCGTATCGTCTCCCGGCGCAACCTGGCGGCTTGTACAGCAGAAGTGTAGGCTTCCTCCGAGGCCTCCACCAACCGGACCACCAGGTCTAGTTGGCGCGGAGATGGCAGCGGCAACTCAACTTCACCGAGGGCGCTGGCCGACAGTGATGTGATGGTCGCGTTCACTGTCAGCCGCTTGACCAGTTGCCTGCGGCCATAGGCCGAAGTCAGAAAGTACCACAGATAGTGCCCCATACCCGATTCTGGTGCTTTTGCTCGAACCACTAACAGCGTAACTCCCGCCACTGTCCGGGAGACCTGTGGCGGCACCAAAGCTAACTGGACAGACCCGGTGCGGGCCGTGATGAGTACGTCGAATGGTCGGAGCAGGTGGCGCTCCGTCCTCCGGGTATGAACTAGGTCGATTTCCCGAAGGCCACAGAGGTTCAGCCAGCCGTCCTCTTGAATGTCGCTACTTTCGGCTATCCGCAAATTCCACTGACCGCGCCGCATTCCCGCCCCACGCCCGGCGCGGGCTAGGCCCTGAAATACGTGGGCTATCTTGGTAATGCAAGGCATCTTTGTAATTTAGCTGACTTACAAATAAAAATCAACACGTAGCATTATTGAAATTTGTGAGGGGTAAGTGTACACTGGCGAAGGGAAAGACTTGTGAGGAACAAATGGCGATACCGAATTCCCCAGCCGATGGATGTTGGGGATTCCCCCACGTCAGAGCTCCTCCTCGTTTCACAAAAAGCCTATATATGGCAGCGGGCCAAAAGGAGATATCAGTAAAGAAATGGTGGTAAATCGTAGCAATATTCTGGAACAATTCAAACTTTTCCAAGGTGGAACGGGTGGCCTCGACAGCTGGCTCGGCGAGACGACGCCGGAATCTGTGTTTGAGGCGTTGTCTGACCTGGAAAACCAACCCTTGACCCGTTCGCGGCTTAATCAGTTGCTTACGCTTTCCCATGAAGCTCCCATATCTGAAGCGTTTTTCCGTTATTACTGGCTAACGGCTCCAGATTCGCATCCCTATGCCGTCAAGAAAATCCCGTGCTTTGCCCCGGTTTTCTGCAATCAGAACCTAGATGCTGTTGCGTCGTCTGACCAGCTATATTGGGGTCTTTATCGCTTTTACGTGGATGCCCTCCTCTTCTTCGGGAATGTCAGGACCGCGTTCCAGCAGTTGCGATCGTTGTCAGACGAAAATTTGAAGGACTTTTTCCAAAGCCACCGTTTCAACACTACTGATATGAAAAGGCGCGGCGATCCGGTAGGACCGGACCATATCGAAAAGGACGATCGCTACCTGATCTCAGAAATGGCCTGCAAATCGCTGGAGGCGGGCACCTTTGTTGATTCCGAACTGGCGCGCACCCTGATCGAACTCTATCGCCAACGGAGTGAGGACACGATTACCGTAGCACAACTGCTGGAAGGGGACAATTCTCTTAATTTAACAATAAGCGACCAGGTTGACCTGCTACGGCAGATCGACCTAGTACGCCAATCTGCCATCAAACTTTATCAACAGCATCGAAGTAACCAAGTCACCGCTGGTCAACTATTGAGAGGTGCCCAGCGACGAGGAGCTTACCAGGAACAGCAGCAGCGGCTTTACTTGTCTGCGGCCGATTTTCTTGATGACCCAATAAACGACGAGGCGGACTTGCTGGAAAAAATTGAGAGGGTCCATCGGGCTTACGAGAGTGCTAGGAAGATCGCCTTGAAAAACACAGAGACTTATCTTTCTATGGTCAGCGATCTCGATGCGTACGTAGCGACGTCGATGCGGGAGCGTTCAGATTTTTTGAAAATGGCCGAATTTTGTGAACGCATATTTTCTGATCCTTCTCTGAGCGATTTTAGTCTAAGGTACTTTGACCCTACGCTCAGTGCTGCCTCGCACCACGAGGACAAAGGGCTTATCGAGTGCTTGATGGTGAAGCGCGCAAAAGCTCTCGTGCTGTATGCCGGCTCTAGGGATAGCTTCGGAAAAGACGCGGAAGCCGCAATGGCCCTTAGCTTAGGCAAACCAGTCATCATCCACGCTGATGAGGAATTTAGGAGTCGATTCTTCAAAGAGGTTCATCCTCTGTCCAGATTGATAAACTTCCAGACCGGAGTGGCGAACGGTGCTATGGTCGCAACTTCGCCCGACGAAGTGGTCAAGTTGCTCAAACGAATTTTTGAGAACGACCTTGAGTTTGAACTTCAGCAAGCACATCCAAAATATTTGGTGCTGAAGGAAAAAATGACTGGTTCTGTCGTCCGCCTCCAGACCAGCGACGACCTAATCAGGGAAACATTTTGGAACCATTACGATAACGCTGTGCGCTAAGCCGGATAATAGAACACTGCCCACTCATTTGGGGAACTGGCTCGTAGATGCCTACAAATACCTGATTGGAAGGGAGTAAGGACGGACGTCAGCCAAAGCGTGTACCTTTCACGCAGAAGACCGGAGAGGTTGAGCCTCTCACCAAAGAGGTTGACTTTCGGCAATTCGCGGCAAGCCTACCCGCGAAACAGAAGGCTCCTGTTGACACAGCAGGGGCCTTTTGGTAATGCTGTCCTCCACTGGAAAGACTGTCCGCTGGTCACCCGGATGCCTGTCACGCATCCGCCTGCTCCTGCATCTCCCCCCTCGCCATCCGGTAGCCAACTCGGGGTTCTGTGAAGATGTAGGCCGGGTTGTCGGCGGCGTCACCCAGCTTGCGGCGGAGCTTCTACACCACTTCGCGGACCAGCCAGGGTTGGCCCGTTTTCTCCGGACCCCAGACCCATTGCAGAAGTTGGTCGTGGGTCAACACCCGCCCTGCGTGGACCGAGGGCTCGTCGGGCCGTCTGCGCGCAATCTTGCCTTCTGTGTGAAGGATTGTACAGAGATTCGACGGGGAATGGGGTTGACTGTTCCACACACCATATGGCTTAGGGTGTGGAATGTGTGGAGTCCTGCGAGCCGGTTCTTTTGGAGGTGCCCTGTTGGCATCCGATAAACGAAGGCTCGAACCGGCCTGTGCCGCACCGCCGAGTGCAATCGTGCTTTTGGCGGCAACCACTGCTTCATGTCCATCTACTCGGCTCGTCGCCTCGCTTTTTGCCATTCAAGTCTGTAGGAGGACCCATGATCTTCAAACTGTTCAAGCAGCGTGCCATTAATCCAGCTGTGGTGGGGATGGTATTAGCCGTCCTGAGCACCCTTGTTTTGCTCCTATATCAGGGCGGCTTGACGGAGGCGCAAGACCCCCCGGCCAACAACGAGGCGACAGGCAAACCGACCATAAGCGGTACGGCCCAGGTCGGCCAATCTCTCGCGGCGGACACTACGGCCATCGCAGACGCTGACGGGCTGAGCGGTGCGACCTACAGCTACCAGTGGCTGGCCGACGACGCCGACATCGACGGCGCCACCGAATCCAGCTACACGCTGGTCCTGGCCAACCTCACCAAGACCATCAAAGTGCGGGTATCGTTCAGCGACGACGCCGACCACGCGGAGACACTCACCAGTCAGGCGGTGGGGCCCGTCGATCATCGGGGTGGCCAGCAGCAGCTCAACGGCACCGGCACCGACGAGCAGTTGATTGCCGTGTTCAGCAATGTGCCCGCGTCCCATGACGGTTCGGAGTTGACGTTCAATGTGACGTTCACGCCTGAGCCCAGCCTCAGCTATGCCACCTTTCGCGCCCATGCCTTTTCGGTAGTCGGCGGTACCATCACCAAGGCCTATCGCACAAAGGACGGCGATGAGGAATGGGCCATCAGGGTCGTGCCCGACCTCGACTCCGACGAGAACCCGGCGGGGCCAATCACCGTCGTGCTTCCGCCCACCACCTCGTGCATCGTCCAGTCCGCGGTCTGCACATCCGACAGTGTGCCGCTGTCCAATAGAACTGAGGTGACGATTCCGGTTTCTACGGATGGGCCCGATCGGCCGGGCCAGCCTCAAGGCGTCACCGCGACGCCGGGCCCGGACATCGGCGAGATCACGTTGAGCTGGACAGCGGCCCCGGTCGACAACGATCCGGAGGCAGCCGTGCGGGGCTATCGCGTGCGATACAACTGCGGTGGCGAAACCGAGACAGCCCGGCTCGGTCCCAACTCCCGCTCGTTCAAGATCGGGGGAATCGACAGGAGCACGACCTGCCTGCTCAATGTGGCTGCCCGGAACGACGGTGGCTACGGGCCGGTTGCATGGGCCGGAAGCGACAGCGCCTATCACCCGCCGATGAACCCGCCTGAGGCGCCCGCCTCGATCACCGTCACCCCTGACGAGGACAGCGAGGGAACCAAGGTGTCATGGACGGCGCCGGCGAAGGGCTACGCGCCCACGAGCTACCAGATCGCCTATTGGGACATCTACGTGGGGCAATTCCAGTACATCGACCATAGCAGCACCACCGATCTCGAAGCGGTCATCGAATTGGCGCCCGCCAACCTCAGGACCGTCGCGGTGCGCGGCCACTTGGGCGGCGTCGCCTATGAGGACCGGGGGGTCTGGGGTCCCTGGGCGGTCGGCTGGCACGAGTCGGCCACCCCGTCGAGGCTGGACACGATGACGCAGTCGTCTGCTCTGAGCCTGTCGCTGACCTATGCCGATGGCGGGACCGCGGGGAAGAAGATCGACATCAAAGAAGACCCCAACCTGATGTGCCCCAGTCTGGGCGGCGTGTATGTGGACACCACCGACAACACGGCGTGGATTGCGGACCCATGCAGCAAATGGGTGCATGCCTTCGACATTGGCTCGGACGGCACGCTGACCCACAATCTCGACACGTCGCTGACGATGGACGAGCTGTACCCCCCGGAGGGGGTCGGGGTCAAGGATCCGATGTACAGCCCTTGGACCTTGTGGTCCGACGGCGAGGTCCTGTGGGTTGCGGAGCGAGACCTGGGAATGCTCCTCCCGTACCGGCTCTCTGACGGCAAGTTCCTTCGCGACCAGCGGTTAATCATGGCCCCCTTCAATTCACGAGTGGGGCACAGCTTCTTGGCGCCCGCGGCCGTGTGGTCCGACGGCAAGACCGTGTGGGTGGTCGACTCCATGATCGATCAACTGATCTATGCGGTGAACCTCGAGAACGAGTACTGGCGTCCCGATCCACAAGATCTCTTCGTGCCCAGCGCCTTCGACAACTGCTACATCCCCGAAAAGCCCCGAGCGAGCGACGTGATGCCCTCAGCGACATGCACGAACGAAACGGCGCTGCGGGATGCTCTCGTCGATAAGAACTTCGACTCACCGGTGGGAGCGTACTCCGACGGCCGCTGGCTGTGGATCGCGGTGGACTACTTCACAGACCGGCGCAAAGCGGGCCGGCTGTTGGCCTTCAACCTGCTGTCGGGCGAACGCGCCGCCAGCCGCGACATCACCCTGCACGCCGACATCAAGAACCCCGTCGGCATGTGGTCCGACGGCGAGAACCTCTGGGTGGTCGATGAGGGCACCAAGAGGCTGTACACCTTCACTGTTCCCGCCCAGACCTTGCAACAACAGGAGCAACAGGCGGCCAACAGCCCGGTCCAGGACAGCGTCACCATCGCGGGCACGGCCCGGGTGGGCCAGACACTGGCGGCGGACACGGACGGCGTCGCCGACGCGGACGGGCTTGACAACGCGACCTACAGCTACCAGTGGCTGGCCGACGACGTCGACATCTCAGGGGCCACCAGCTCGAGGTACAAGCTCACGGACTCCGAAGAAGGCAAAGCCATCAAGGTCACGGTGTCTTTCACCGACGACGCGGGGAATGAGGAATCGCTGACCAGCGTGGCGACGGCTGTGGTGGCTGCAGCCTCTTCCGCAGCGTTATCTGCGGAGTTCTTGGACACCCCTTCGTCTCACGGTGGGCAAACGG
Organism: Dehalococcoidia bacterium; assembly: GCA_965219725.1. Lineage (GTDB taxonomy): Bacteria > Chloroflexota > Dehalococcoidia > Lucifugimonadales > JAGWBF01 > CBDCOF01. The sequence goes on from CBDCOF010000002.1 coordinate 966,297, forward strand.
TCTTCACCTTCGAGCTGCGCTTGAGCGAAGAGCCCGTTTCGTCCTTCAGTTACGCGACACTACGCGACCACGCCTTCACCGTGACCGGAGGCGAGGTTAGGAACGCCCGGCGGCTGGATCCTCCCGGCAACGTCCGCTGGGAGATCACCGTGACGCCGGACGGCAACGGTGATGTGACCGTTGTGCTCCCAGTCACGCAGGACTGCGCTGGCCAGGGGGCCATTTGCACCGAGGACGGCAGGATGCTGTCAGCCGAGGTGACGCTGGTCGTCACGGGCTTCAGCCTGGACGATTTCGACGCCGGCGACGACCAGGCTGTTCTCGCCAGCGCACTGATCCGGGTGGGCGACCGGGGACGGAAGAACAACGAGACCCAGGACTGCGCCTGGTACGCATCGGAGACCTCTGCCTGGCACGCCTCCGGCGAACTGCGGGACGGGTCGCTCGCGTGGAACGGCATGACGCTGAACCGGGTGGTCTATTTCTCGGAAACAGGTTCTTTCAGGTTCAACGAGGCCGACGACATCCACATCGGAGAGTCTTTCTCCGCAGGGGGCGTCAACCGCGAGCTGACGGTCTGGATTCAGACCCAGACGGAGGCGGTGTCGTTCCTGGCAAAGGACAACATACGGAACTCCGGCTCGGGCTATATCACCTTCGAGGCCCCAACGGCCATCAGGTCCGTGTTGGAAGGGGTGTCGGAGGGCGACCTAGTCATCATCGCCGTCTCGGCCCCAGCAAACTCCTAGGCTAGCCCCGCCCGTAACCGCTGGTTGGTCGACCGTAGAACTTACAATTGATCGTAATGGGGTGGAGCTAGGGGACTCCGATGTGGTGGGCGGTAGTGGACTCGAACCACTGACCTCCGCCATGTCAAGGCGGCACTCTAACCATCTGAGCTAACCGCCCATCCTTACCCTGGCATTGCGCCTGGACCAAGGACAAGGTGGGACTTATACCATGGTGTGTATCACTCCGCTGTGTGAGGGAGTTTAACAGCAATGGACCATGCCGTCAAGCCGGTTGTACCCTTCCGGTCTCGGTAAAAACACCTTTGCACATATCCGCCGGGTAGGAGGCAGTCAGTCCGGCCGGCCCACGTCGTTGTAAGGCAGCAGGGGCGAAGATTTTTCGCCCCTGCTGCCCCACTTACATGCTCATGCCAATCTATTCATTGCTGAAATCACCATCATCGGACCGATTGCCGTTAACTTCGACTTCAACATCAACCTCGTGCCCATTATCGTGGCCGTTGGCAGGCCCCATTTCTTGAGGTGTCTCCAGCCACGACGGGAGGAATACCTCACTATCTTCCTTGAGTTCCGGAATCTTACTCGCTTTCTCCAATTCCAGGGTGGGCCTGGCAGGGATGAGCCTCCCGATTATCACGTTCTCCTTCAGGCCAAGCAGCCTATCCTGTGCGCCGGTCACGGCTGCCTCTGTCAGCACACGGGTGGTCTCCTGGAATGAGGCCGCCGCCAGGAAGCTATCGGTGAGCAAGGATGCCCTGGTGACGCCAAGGAGCACCGATTTGGCGGTGGCAGCCTCCCCTCCTTCAGCCAGCACCCTGGCGTTCTTTTCCTGGAACTCAAATCTGTCCACAATCTGGCCCGGTATGAACTCTGCGTCACCTGTGGTATCTACCTGTACCCGGCGGAGCATCTGTCTGAGGATTACCTCAACATGCTTGTCGTGAATACTCACACCCTGGGAGCGGTACACCTTCTGCACTTCTCCTATCAGGTAGCGCTGCAACTCCTCTTTTCCTCGTATCCTCAGTATATCATGGGGGTTCAATGGTCCCGCCGTGAGGGCATCCCCCGCCCTGACTGTGCCCCCGTTCTCCACCAGGAGGTTGGCAGACCCAGGTATTATTTGCTCCCGCTCCTCTATGTCTTCCCACACAATCGAGAAGCTCTCCTGACTAACTTCCACCCTGCCGCTTATGTTAGCCACAACCTCTTCCCGGTCTTGCTTAAGGTCTTCTTCTTGTATGTCAGGATCGGGATCGGGAAGGGCACGGGCCAGGGAGACTCCTATATCTACATATTGCCCGTGGTCCACCAAAAGCTGATATCCCTCCGGAAGGGTGTAGTCTTCCCGGTACTCTTCACGGCTCACCACTGTCAGTCTCCGGCCCTCGGGGTCATCCTCAATGAAGACCACACCGTCTATGTCGGACAGCAGAGCAAAGCCCTTGGGCACCCTGGCCTCGAACAACTCCTCTACCCTGGGCAGACCCGTTGTGATGTCCAGACCGGCAACGCCTCCTGTGTGGAAGGTCCTCATGGTCAACTGGGTCCCCGGCTCTCCTATGCTCTGAGCAGCGACAATACCCACGGCCTCTCCCATATTCACCAGCCGGCCGGTGGCAGGTATTCGGCCATAGCATAGCCGGCATATCCCCCGACGGGCTTCACAGATGAGGGGAGAGCGAACATACACTTCAGTAATACCAGAGGCCGTAATCCCCCGGACCTTGTCCTCGTTTATTTCATCGTCTCGGTCCGCCAGGATTTCCCCAGTCTGTTTGTGGGCTATGGGCGCCACGGCTATCCTGCCCAACATGCTGTCCTCCAGGGGGGAAATCAGTGGGTCAGTGGTGGTCTTTAGCCATATACCATCGGTTGTGCCGCAGTCTTCTTCCAGTATGATGACTTCCTGGGAAACGTCAATGAGCCTTCGGGTAAGGTATCCACTGTCGGCGGTCCTGAGCGCAGTGTCTGCCAGACCCTTTCTTGCCCCGTGGGTAGAGATGAAATACTCCAGGGCAGTCAGGCCCTCTCGGAAACTGGACTTGATGGGCAGGGCTATGATGTGGCCTTTGGGGTCGCTCATAAGGCCCCGCATCCCGGCCATCTGCTTGATCTGGGCTATGTTGCCTTTGGCCCCGGACTCAGCCATCAGGGCCACACCCCCGTACATAGCCATGTCCTCTTTCACTATCTCTTCCATCTGGTCACCGGCGCGGGTCCAGGTATCCACGGTCCGCCTGTACCGCTCGTCCTCGGTCACAAGGCCCTGCATATACTGTTCCTCGTACTCCTCAACCTGACGCGTCGCCTCACCGATAATCTGCTCCTTCTTCGGTGACACCTGGATGTCATTGATGGCGATGGTTATGCCGGAAGTAGTGGCATAGTGGAAGCCCAGTTCCTTTATTCTATCCAGAACGACGGCAGCTTCTTTATTACCCAGCTTCCTGTAGCACTCGGCGGTCAGGTCTTTGAGGGACGGCTTGTCCATCAGCTTATTCTTGAAGCCGATCTCAGGGGGCAGTACCTCGTTGAATATCATCCTGCCCAGGGTTGTCTGGGTCCACTTGTCAGACTCTCCCACATCCTCCGCCTCAGAGGGAGGGCCAAAGGGGGTCCGCAGGACCTCTATCTTCGCCCGCAGCCCCAGTTCCTCCGAGTCATAGGCCAATCGGGCCTCATCAAAGTCAATGAACCGTTTCCCTTTGCCCTTGGCAAACTCGTCCACGTCTGTCAGATAGTAGCAGCCCAGCACCATGTCCAGGGTGGGGGCCACCAGCGGCTCCCCCGAAGCCGGAGAGAGCATGTTGTGGATGCTGAGCATTGTCTCTTGGGCTTCTGCTATAGCCATATGTGAGAGGGGTACATGAACGGCCATCTGGTCGCCGTCGAAGTCGGCGTTGAAAGCGGAACACACCAAGGGATGTATCTGGATGGCGCTGCCCTCGATGAGCACGGGGGAGAAGGCCTGAATGCCCAGGCGGTGAAGGGTTGGCGCTCGGTTGAGGAGGACGGGACGCTCCTTGATGACCTCTTCCAGGATGTCCCATACTTCCGTCCGGGCCCTCTCCACCATCCTCTTAGCGCTCTTGATATTGGGGGCTATGCCCAGGACTACCAGCCGGTGCATCACAAAGGGCTTGAACAACTCCAAGGCCATGCGCTTGGGCAGGCCGCACTGGTGCAGTTCCAGTTCCGCCCCAACCACGATCACCGAGCGTCCGCTGTAGTCAACCCGCTTCCCAAGGAGGTTCTGCCGGAAGCGCCCTTGCTTACCCCTGAGCAAATCGGAGAGGGACTTGAGTTTGTGATTGTGGCTTCCCTGTATGGGCCGGCCGCGCCTGCCGTTGTCTATGAGGGCATCCACCGCCTCCTGGAGCATACGTTTCTCGTTGCGCACTATAATCTCAGGGGCGCCCAACTCCATGAGTCTCCTCAGCCGGTTGTTCCTGTTGATCACCCTCCGGTACAGGTCGTTCAGGTCGCTGGTAGCAAACCTACCGCCATCAAGCTGCACCATTGGGCGCAGGCCGGGCGGCAGCACCGGCAGCACGGTTAGCACCATCCACTCCACCTTGTTGCCGCTCTTGCGGAAGGCTTCGACCACCCTCAGCCGCTTTATGGCCTTCTTGCGCCTCTGGCCCGAGGTGGACCGCATCTCCTGAAGAAGCTGCTCCCGGAGGGCTTCCAGGTCCACTTGGCGCAGTATATCCAGGATTCCCTCCGCTCCCATTGCCGCTCTGAATACCTGGTCGTGGTGCTCCCTTAGCCCCCGGTAGCGGCTCTCGGCGATGAGCTTGCACACCCGCAGGTCTTCCAGTTCGTCTATCCTGCTCCGCATCTCATGGTGCAGCTTCCCCTCTTCCTCCAGCTGCTTGTCTCTGAGGGCCCCTATCTCTACCTCTGCTGCCAGGAGCTCTCTCTCCCTCTTCAGTTCCTCCTCATCATCCAGGTCTGCCCCTGGCAGGTTAGAAGAATGGGAGGCTGACCAGGGCGTGGCCTCCCCGTCGCCATCCACTGCTCCGCCTGTGGCCGTCTCAAACCTCTGTCTTATCTCGTTGATGGCAGCTTCGGTATTCTCTCGACACTGCCCTATTTCCCGCTCATTCTTGGCCTTCTCGTCCTCAAGGGCCTTCTTGCGGGCTTCTTCGTCCACGTATGTGACCACGTGCTGGGCGAAGTAGAGCACCCTCTCCAGGTTCCGGGGAGACAAGTCCAGGAGCAGTCCCAGGCGGCTGGGGATACCCTTGCTGAACCAGATGTGGGCGACGGGGGCTGCCAGAGCGATATTGCCCATTCGCTCCCTGCGCACCTTGGAGCGGGTAACTTCCACCCCGCACCGGTCGCACACCACACCCCTGTAGCGTATGCGCTTGTACTTGCCGCAGAAACATTCCCAGTCCTTGGTAGGCCCAAAGATGCGCTCACAGAAAAGCCCATCCTTTTCGGGCCTCAAGGTGCGGTAGTTGATCGTCTCCGGCTTGGTGACTTCCCCGTGGGACCAACTACGGATTTGCTCAGGAGAAGCTATGGAAATCTTTATGGCATTGAAATTTGTAGCCTGTACCTCAGTCCTGTCAGGCATGCTCACCTTCTCCTTATTATTCTACAGGCCGTCTTCTATTTGCAGGGTCTCCATCAGGTCGCCGGAGAGGGGGACCTGTTCCTCCTCATTCAGGAGTTCCACTGCCAGCCCCAGGCTCTGGAGTTCCTTCAACAGCACGTTGAAGGACTCGGGGACACCCGGCTGGTCTATGTCATCGCCCTTCACAATGGCCTCGTAGGTCTTGACCCGACCGGTCACGTCGTCGGACTTGACGGTCAGGACTTCTTGCAGGTTATACGCTGCGCCATAGGCTTCCAACGCCCATACCTCCATCTCCCCGAATCTCTGCCCACCGAACTGGGCTTTGCCTCCCAGGGGCTGCTGGGTGATAAGGGAGTAAGGGCCGGTAGAACGTGCGTGTATCTTGTCTTCCACCAGATGGATGAGCTTCAGCATGTATATGCAACCAACCGTTACCGGCTGGTCGAAGGGCTGCCCCGTCCTCCCATCATAGAGAGGGACTTTCCCGAAGACCGGGGGGGCCAGTCTTTGTTCCCTGTGCACCCTCAATGCCTCATTTCTCATATCGTCCAAGCTCATATTTTCTATGGCTTGAGACCGGGCATTGACCTCTTCCTCATCCACCGGCCCCGATGTTGCATCCTCCTTGAGCCATATCTTGGTACAAGCATCACCGGCTTCGCCGGAAATGGCCTCGTCGAAGAGCCGGTGGGCGTCGTACCCCCTCTCTGACAGCCACTTTCCCACCGCCTCCATGTCTATACCCGGCGAGGCGGATGATGGGTCGGGGTTAATCCCCCCTGCTTTCTGGGCAAACCAGGCCCTTGCCAGGGCATCCTCGATGGACTTGTCGGTAGCGCCATCGAATATGGGAGTTACCGCTCGGAAGTTGAGGAGCCTGGCAGCCCATCCCAGGTGGGTCTCCAGCACCTGCCCCAGGTTCATCCTGGAGGGCACGCCCAGGGGATTGAGAATTATGTCAACCGGAGTGCCGTCGGGCAGGAAGGGCATATCCTCTACGGGCAGGATACGGGCTATGACGCCTTTGTTCCCATGTCTTCCGGCCATCTTGTCGCCAACGGATATTTTGCGGGTCTGGGCTATCCACACCCTTACGGCATCATTGACTCCCGGAGGAAGCTCATCCTTGTCCCGTCTGCTCAGGACCTTGACATCAATTACTTTGCCTCGCTCCCCATGAGGCACCTTGAGGGAGGTATCCTTGACATCCCTGGACTTCTCACCGAATATGGCTCGCAGCAGCTTCTCCTCTGCCGTAAGCTCGGTCTCACCCTTGGGTGTCACTTTCCCTACAAGGATGTCACCGGGCCCCACTTCAGCGCCGACTCGGATAATCCCCCTCTCGTCCAGGTCCCGGAGGCTTTCTTCACCCACGTTGGGTATGTCCCGGCTTATCTCCTCGGGACCCAGCTTGGTCTCCCTGGCCTCCATCTCATACTTTTCGATATGAACAGAGGTGAAATAGTCCTGTTTGACCAGGTTCTCGCTGATAATCACCGCGTCTTCGTAGTTGTAGCCCTCCCAGCTCATAAAGGCTACCAACACGTTCTGCCCCAGGGCCAACTCGCCCTGGTCGGTAGAGGAGCTATCAGCCAGCACGTCCCCAGCCTCAACGATGTCGCCCTTGCGGACTGTGGGCCTCTGGTTGAAACAAGTGCCTTGGTTGGTGCGGGCGAACTTTCCCAGCTTATGGGAATGTTCCCCGCCGTTCCAGTCCCTGACAACTATGTGGTTTCCGGTGACGGATACCACCACTCCGGCCACTTTGGTCAGGACCACCTGGCCGCTGTCACGGGCAACCCGCCCCTCGATGCCGGTGCCTACCAGAGGAGCCTCGGGTCTCAGCAAGGGCACCGACTGGCGCTGCATGTTGGACCCCATCAGGGCCCTGTTTGCGTCATCGTGCTCAAGGAAGGGAATGAGGGAGGCGGATACGCTCATAATCTGCATGGGAGATACGTCCATGTAGTGCACCGCATCAGGCGACTCCTCGGAGTATTGTTCGCCAATCCTCACTTCTACCCTGTCATGCACGAACTGGTTTTTATCGTCCAAGGCCACGTTGGCCTGGGCGATGATGAATTTCTCCTCTTTGTCCGCCGAGAGGTAGTCTATGTCCTCACCCTTGGTGGATACGAAGGGCTTGACCTGTATGGTCCTGCCGCGTATACCGGCTATCTTATTAAGGGCCTCTCGTGTAATCACGTCTCCGCTGCCGGCAATAACCCGGCCTTGCGCGTCCACCACGTCGGAGGTGAGGGTCCGGCCTTCCAGGTTAGGATCGGAACTGTCCAACTCCTTGAATACCGGCCTGTATGGAGACTCGATGAATCCCAGTTCGTTCACCCTGGCATAGGTGGCCATAGAACTGAGGAGGCCGATGTTGGGGCCTTCCGGGGTCTCGATGGGGCATATCCGGCCATAGTGGGAGAAGTGCACGTCTCGCACGTCGAACCCGGCCCGCTCCCTGGACAGTCCACCCGGCCCCAGGGCAGACAGGCGTCGCTTGTGGGTCAGTTCCGCCAGGGGGTTGGTCTGGTCCATGAACTGGGACAGCTGGGAGCCTCCAAAGAACTCCCTCACCGATGCCACCACCGGGCGTATATTGACCAGGGCTTGGGGCGTAGCGCTCTCCGGATCAATGAGGGTCATTCGCTCCCTTACCATCCTCTCCATTCGCAGCAGGCCGACCCTCATCTGGTTCTGCACCAACTCACCCACCGGCCTAACCCTCCGGTTGCCCAGGTGGTCAATATCGTCGGTGGAGCCCACGCCATTGTTCACCCTTATCATGGTGCGGAACATCTCGACGATGTCCTCTATAGTGAGGGTCCGGGAGGTGGGGGCATCGGCCAACTCCAGCCGGCTATTGAGCTTGTAGCGGCCCACCTTGCCCAAGTCATAGCGGCGCGGCTCGAAGAATAGGTCTTTGATGAGAGTCCAGGAGTTCTCCAGGCTGGGAGGCTCGCCGGGCCTGAGCCGGCGGTAGAACTCTATCTGAGCGCTGGCTATCCTCCTGGCATCCGCGCGGTTATACTCCCGTCCGGCCCGGAGGTGTTCCCATATCCTCCTCAGGTCATCATCCCTGAAGCTGACGTCTCGCTCCTCACTGAGGGGGTCCCGGTCCATGGTGGACCTTATATAACGGTGGGTCTCGTCGGTATCCACTTCCTCAAAAAGGGCCAGTATCTCCTCATCGGTGGCTATGCCAAGGGCCCTCAGAAAAGTGGTGGCCGATACCTTCCTCTTCCGGTCAACCTTCACCGACAGGACATCCTTGGAACTGGTCTCGAATTCCAGCCAGGCCCCCCGAGAAGGTATCATCTTGGCGAAGCAAAGGTCTCTATCGCTGGGCATGTCCTTCTCCAGGACAAAGTAGGCACCGGGGGAGCGCACAAGTTGGCTCACCACTACCCTCTCGGCGCCGTTTACTATGAAGGTGCCGTTGGGCGTCATCATGGGCAGGTCTCCCATGAATATTGCTTGCTGTTTTACCTCCCCTGTTTCCTTCGTCAACAATTGGGTCCTGACATAGAGGGGCGCAGAAAAGGTAATCTCCTTCTCCTTGCACTCTTCCGCGGTGTACTTGGGGTCGCGAAATTCATGCTCCATGAAGGAGAGGTCGTACTTGTTGCCCGTGTAGTCCCGAATGGGATTAATCTCCTTGAAGACTTCCGTCAGGCCCTCTGTTATGAACCACTCAAAGGACTGTATCTGGCTCTGTATCAGGTTGGGGATGTCCAGCACTTGAGCGATTTTAGAATATGACCTGGCTTCTGCGAGGGACGGCTGGTCGGCTTGGGATAGGGATATTGCCATGCTTATACTCTCCTCAGAGAAGAAAAAGTTGGTTCTCCTTGGGCGGGAGGGGAAGAGGAATAGGTATCCGGGTGGCCTGAATAACGCAGATGGGGAACAACAAGACTCCCCATCCTAAGGATGGGTGTAACCTTTAATTATACACAAAATAGACTGTCTGTCAAGGAAATTGACAGGCTATTTTTCAGAGTTCCCGACTAACCCTGTACAAAAGCTCAAGCATAATCCCTTATAAGCCTTGCTCTTCATGCTGAAGCCGGAACACCACAGCCTGCCCCTCGGTCGTGTGAGTATGCCCCTGCAACAGATTCAACATCTCCCGGTGATTCCGGTCCATCCTATCCAGAAGGTCGCTGTGGATGCGGTCCACCTTGTTATTCAAGTCCCGCATGTCTGTCCTCAGTTCGCGGATGTCCTGCTTCATATCCCTCAAGAGCCAAAGGAACAGAACACCGAACAGGGTCATCATCGCCAGAAACACGCCCCCAACAGCGGCGAACCCTTGTACATCTATCACTTCCCACCCCCTCTTTAGCTCAAATGCCGGCGGACGGTCAGCCAGCCCGGGGAACGTCACCGGACCTGCCCCAGGGCCTTGCGGTAGTCCTCCGGCGTGTTCAGGTCGAGAAGGATTTCGGGGGCATCTATTTCCACCCTCCGGGTAGCTTTTTCATGCCTGACGGTGACGGCTTTGAGGCCCAGGGTCTCCTCGGAGATGTCCATAAGCTCCGGCGCCAATATCCCGGACAAGACCACCGGGTGGCCCCCCTTGCCTCCATAGGTGGGGATGGTAATCAGGCGGGGGAGACCCTCCGGGCCACCCCCGCCCTGGGAGTGCAGGGCCATTATGCGGCGAATGGTATCGGCGGAGCGGGGCTGGTCCACGTTCAAGATGAGGATGGCCCCATCGGGGGAGGCGCTGTCCTGAGACCTGTGAAAGGCCCCGACCCCCGCCTTAATAGAGGTGGTCTTGCCCTGCTTGTAGTCGGGATTATAGACGCATTGGACCTGGTTGTAGCCTTCAAGAAGGGACTCCAACCTCTCCCTTTGATGCCCCAGGACTACAATGGTGCGGGACACCCCCGCGGAAGCGAGGGCGGTTATCTGGTGCTCTATAAGGGTTGTCCCCTGCCACGGCAGAAGGGCCTTGAGCTGCCCCATGCGGGTTGACTCCCCAGCCGCCAGCAGGAGAGCGGCGATGCCCCCGCCTTGATCATGGGTGTCATCGGCGTCATGCCCATGCCGGCCTGTCCCACATCGGCTTGGCCCAGATTGGCTTGTCATAAAATGACCCCGCCTAGTCCGACACCGTTTCTGAAACGACCTCGGTGTCCGCAAGGGCGTCGGCGGACGCCAGGGCCTTGTCCACGGCCCTGTCTATGTACCTCTCATCCATGGTCATGGGGCCTCCTGAGCCGGTGTGCCGCCACATAATGATCTCCGACATTATGCTGACCGCCAACTCCTCGGGGGTGAGAGCGCCTATGTCCAGGCCGATGGGAGCATGTACCTGCTTCAAACGCTCCACAGGCACCCCCAGGTTCGTCAAACGCTGGTATATGAGAATGGTCTTGCGCCTGCTCCCCAGCAGTCCCACGTACTTGGCGGGGGTACGCACTGCCGCTTCCAAGGCCAGGTCGTCGAACCAGTGCCCCCGGGTAGCTATCACGATGGCGGTGTTGGCGTTTATGGGCACCTGGTCAAGGCCCTGGGTGTAGTCGGGCACCACTATGGTATCCTCCGCGTTGGGGAAGCGCTCTTTGTTGGCGAACTGGGGCCTGTCGTCCACTATGTAGATCCGGTAGCCCAGCATGTGGGCAAGCTCATAGGTAGCCTTGGACACGTGGCCGCCGCCCATCAGCACCAGGGTAGCGGGAGTGGTGAAACCCTCCACAAATAGCTCGGTGCCGTCCCGGGTCATTACCTGCTCGTTCCTGCCCAGGTCGGCAACCCTTTGGGCCGCTTCCAGGGCCATCCTGTCCAACTCAGGGTCTCCCAGTGCGCCATAGGTAGAGCCGTCCTCCCGCAGCAGGAGCTTTGCCCCCATTACCCCGCGCCCTGAGTCCGCCCTGACCACCGTAGCTACGCCAATGGGGTTGCCGCCTCCATAAGAGTCCATTATCTCATTGCCGTAGGGCAAGAAATCGTCAGGCTCCCAGAGGGGCTCCAGGAAGAAGTACATGGTGCCGCCGCACACCAGGCCGTCCCTGGCCGCGATGTCCTCATTGAGCAGGTAGTCCCGGAACTCCGGGCCGCCCTTGCGCCGCAGGATTTCCTTGGCGGCAAACCAGATGTCCCCCTCCACACACCCGCCGCCCAGGGTGCCCACGCCGCTGCCGTCCTGCCTCACCAACAGCTTGGCGCCGGGTTTCTGGGGGGTAGAGCCTTTGGTCCTCACCACTGTAGCCAGAACGCATGGCTGGTTGTCTTCCAGCAGTTTTACAGCTTCCTGTATTACTTCCTTCATACCTAACTCACCTTTTAGAGCTAAAAAGCTAGTGCAAACATATACTTACCTAAAGGATACCAAACTTGAAACCTCGAATCAAATACCCTCGGCCCAAAGGAGGGTATTTTGGTTGTCATTCCGAGGGAAGCGAGGAATCTAAGATTCCTCCCGCTGGTCGGGATGACAGGAAACGTTCAGGGTAACAATGAAAAGGCCCTGCGTCCTCAAAGTCTTTCGGTCCTCGATGACTCAACCCGTCATTCCCGCGAAAGCGGGAATCCAGGGGCGGGGGTGTGAGGGACTCCCCCACAATGCCGAAGTCCAGGACTTTAGATTCCTCGACTCGCTCCGCTCGCTCGGAATGACAAAGACGGTGCTGGTTGCCGGCTATTTTCATAATAATTACCCATGCCCCTGCGGGCCACATACGAGGATGAAAATGTTATGGCCTCTCCACCGTCATTCCGGCGTAGGCCGGAATCCAGGGGTGGGGGGTGGGTGACTCGCAACGACTGCCTACGTCGCAGGACTCTGGATTCCCGCTTTCGCGGGAATGACGGCGTTGGAGGTTGGCTATTTTCATAATAATGACGAGTAGAGGGAATGGAGAAGGGCCTAATGGCCCTGAGTATATACGATTATGTATGATTATGTATAATGTACACGACTTGCCAACCTGTTCAGGAGGTACGGCGCTCATGGCCCAGGAATCAAATAAGTGGTTCATCAAGTACAGCTTTTTCAAGACAGCCCTGGAATGGCGCAGGCTGCCCCAGGCGGATAGGGAGAGGAGTAAAGCGGAGTTTGCCGCTGTGGTGGATGAGTTCTCCCCACAGATAACCGTCAACAGCTACAGCTTGCTGGGGACCCGGGGGGACGTGGACTTCATGCTGTGGGAGATAAGCCCTACCCTGGAGCTTCTGGACGGGCTTGCATCCCAGCTTAACCGGACAGAGTTGGGCAAATACCTGCACACCCCCCACTCCTACCTCGCCATGACCCGGCGCTCCCCCTACGTTGACCGCCACCACATTGATCACCACAGGGCGGGGCAGGAGGGGACCAGCGAGGGGATGAGGGCCATTGGCCGTCAATATTTCTTCGTGTACCCCTTTGTGAAGACCAACGACTGGTACCAGCTGCCCGCAGAGGAGAGGCAGAGGATGATGACCCAGCACTTCCGGGTGGGCCACAAGTACCCCTCGGTGAAGATAAGCACCAGCTATTCCTTCGGCCTGGACGACCAGGAATTCGTCCTGGGCTTCGAGACCGACAGCCCGTCCGACTTCCTGGACCTGGTGATGGAACTCCGGGAGACCGAAGCCCGCCCCTACACCGAGCGAGACACCCCCATCTTTACCGCTATCCACAAGCCCCTGAGGGAATGCCTGGACGGGCTGGGGTAAGCGCGTCGCCGAAAATTCAAGAGGCCCCCAACAAGACGATGGGGGCCTGCTTAAATTGGAGCGCTCTCTGGAGTTCTCCTGCCAGTTAGATCGTTGGGTCCACCGATTGCAGCACATATTATCTGTATAGCCTTGGTCCGTTACCGCTCTTGGTCGTCGGTCAATCTCTCCTGGATGTCTTGTCCTTGTCTCGATATTGTTCTACCTGTTTCCGCAGATGCTCCGGCAGACGCTCGATAAGACGTTGTTCGCCCTCTTGCCTGTACCGGTCTATAAGCATCTTTGCCAGCACCATGTTTATCGCCTCCCACGCCGCCGAGATAAACGTCCCCAGGGCCAACGCTGTGCTCGCCCACCTTGCTATGGCAATGATTGTGGATAGTGCAGAGTCGTTATCTACCGATGCCGTCTCGTACACTATCGTCAGCGTCCAGATTATCAGCGCCGCCACGACCAGGACGGCGACGCTGTAGTGCCACCGCTCCTTGAGCAATCATCACCGCCTTCTCATTGTCTCCCACTGGGAGCGTCAATGTCAATTCTAGTGCGTGACACTTCCGCTCATACTACCACTTTTGATATGACTGATTCAGTTGTGATATGTGGATGAGACGTACATCGGCGGCAAGGATGGCAACAAGCACGCCGACAATAAGCTGAGGCTAGGCAGGGAGCCGGTGGGCAAGACGGTGGTGGGAGGCATGGTGGAAAAACAAGGTCAAACGAGCGCCGGCTGTTGAGACCTTGCAATTGGGCCTCGGCAGCCGGCGCTGGCTTTCACTCTTGTGTCTTCTTTGAAGACCTACCTTACTGGTCCCGCAGCAGGTTCAGGGCCGCGCCTGCCTTGAACCACTCTATCTGGGAGGGGTTGAAGGTGTGGAGCAGCCCTATCTCCTCAGTGGCGCCGTCGGAGTGGTGCAGGCGGGCCGTGACGGGCCTCCCCGGGATTAGGTCGCTTAGCCCAAGGATGCTGATCTTGTCCGCTTCCTGGACCTTGTCATAGTCCGCTGGGTCCTGGAAGGTGAATGGCAGGAGGCCCTGCTTCTTCAGGTTGGACTCGTGGATGCGGGCAAAGCTCCTTACTATGATGGCCGCCGCGCCCAGCAGCCTGGGCGACATGGCGGCGTGCTCCCGGCTGCTGCCCTCGCCGTAGTTTTCATCCCCGATAGCCACCCAGCGCAGGCCCCCGGCCTTGTACTGCCTGGCTATCTGAGGGTATGACTGGCCCGACTCGCCGGTCAGCTGGTTGAGGCCCTGCCCCGACTCGCCGGTGTAGGCATTGACAGCGCCCAAGAACATGTTGTCGCTCAGGTTGTCCAGGTGTCCGCGGAATCGCAGCCACGGCCCCGCCGGGGATATGTGGTCGGTGGTGCATTTGCCCTGGGCTTTGAGCAAGACCGGCACCTCCACAAAGTCGTTGCCATCCCACGCATCGAAGGGCTCCAATTCCTGCAACCGGTTGCTGGCGCGGGAGACCGTCACCTCAATCTCATCTCCGTCCTCCGCGGGCGGTACGTACACGTCCTCTCCCCGCAGGAATCCGTTGGCGGGTATCTCCGGCGCAGGCTTTGGAGGGTCCAGCCTGACACTGGAGCCGTCGGGAGCCGTAAGGGTATCGGTCAGGGGGTTGAAAGAGAGCCTGCCAGCCAGAGCGTAGGCGATGACCATCTCCGGGCTGGTGATAAAGGCTGCCGTCTCGGCCCTGCCGTCGTTGCGCCGGGGGAAATTGCGGTTGAAGGAACTTACGATGGTGTTGGGCTGGCCCTCCTGGACATCCTCCCGCCGCCACTGGCCGATGCAGGGGCCGCAGGCGTTTGCCATCACATTCCCGCCTATGGCCTGTAGCGACTCCATCTGGCCGTCCCGCTCTATAGTGGCCCGGATCTGCTCCGATCCCGGCGTCACCAGCAGGGGGACGCTGATCTGGATGCCCCGCGCCCTAGCCTGCTCGGCCACGTCCGATGCCCGGCTCATATCCTCGTAAGAGGAGTTGGTGCAGCTTCCTATAAGGGCATCGGAAATCTGGTCCACGTAGCCTTTCTCCACTATCTCCGCTGCTACGGCGGAGATGGGCCGGGCCAGGTCGGGAGTGTGGGGGCCTACCACCTGGGGCTCCAGCCTGGACAGGTCTATCTCCACAACCCGGTGGTAGTAGCGCTCCGGGTTGGCCGCCGTTTCAGGGTCAGCCTGGAGAAGGGAGGCGTTTCTGCCGGCCAGGTCAGCCAGTTCTGCGCGCCTCGTTGCCCTGAGATAGGTATCCATCCGCTCATCGAAGGGGAAAACGGAGCAAGTGGCCCCCAGTTCCGCCCCCATGTTGGTTATGGTCGCCTTGCCGGTGCAGCTTATGGACCGGGTACCGGGGCCGAAATACTCGATGATGGCGTTGGTGCCGCCGGATACGGTGAGGACTCCCGCCAGGTACAGGATCACGTCCTTGGGAGCGGTCCAGCCGCTCATCTCACCTGTCAGGCGCACACCCACGCGGGTGGGGTATCTTACTTCCCAGGGAAGGCCCACCATAACGTCCGCGGCATCCGCGCCGCCCACGCCGATGGCCAACATGCCCAGGCCGCCGGCGTTGGGGGTATGGGAGTCGGTGCCGATCATCAGCCCACCGGGGAAGGCGTAGTTTTCCAGCACCACCTGGTGGATGATTCCCGCGCCCGGCCTCCAGAACCCCATGCCATACTTGCTGGATGCCGCCTCGAGGAAGGTATAGACCTCGTTGTTCTCGGTAAGGGCGTCTCTGGTATCCGACCTGCCTTCCACCCGCGCCTGAATCAGGTGGTCACAATGGACGGTGGTGGGGACTGCCACCCGACGGCGGCCTGCCTGCATAAACTGGAGGATAGCCATCTGACCGGTCACGTCCTGGTGGGCCACCCGGTCGGGGCGCAACATCAGATAGCTCTCGCCAGGCTCCAGGTCCTGGTTTGCCGGGTCATCCAGGTGGGACAAGAGGATTTTATCCGCCAGGGTCAAGGGATGCCCCAGCCTGCTGCGCACCACGGCAAGGTTCTGGTCCATCTTGCTGTAAGCCTGGGTGACAAACTCGGGAGTAGAGTCAATAACATCGGCCATGCTGGTCCTCCTGGTAACGGATTGCTTTCATAGCTGAATAGGGTAGTCTAAAAGCATCTCTGGATAGCAGCCCATATTATAGCATAGCTACGGGGACTTTCAATCGCCGGAGAGTGGGGTAACTATTCAGACATGATGAGTCATGGCCGCCGCTTCACCGTGATGCTCCCTTAACTCCCCATCCCCCCACCCGCGCTCACTTTAGCTGTCATTCCTGCTTCCGCAGGAATCCAGAGTTCCACGACGCAGGGAGTCGTTGCGAAGTCCCCCTACCCCTGGATTCCGGCCTACTCCGGAATGACGGTGGGGTAGGATGCCGCACCCTTCAGGGTGGGGCATGGAATTGGCGAGAGATAAACCCGATGACAGATACAGTGAGCAATGGGGCAGGGGACTTGGAGTGATGGGGCCACCCCAGGCTACTGGGGCAGTTGCATGTCTTCAGGGGCCACGTCCCGGACATGCTGGGCGAAGGTCCAGAGATGGCCTTCCAGGTCCTTGGCGGCATAGGTGCGGTCGCCGTAGAACTTGTCTTCCAACTCCGACACTATCTTTGCTCCCGACTCCCGGGCCTGGGCACAGTGGGCGTCCACGTCATCCACGTACACGTAAAGGCTCTGGGTCACCGAGCCTCCCAGGGCCTCCGGGCTCTTCCCTTCGTCCATTGCCGCCGCAGGACCCAACATGATGACGCCGTCTTCAAATTGCATCTCCGCATGGACTATGCCACCGTCGGGGCCGGGTATGGAAAGCCGGGTCTTGAAGCCGAAGGTCATGGAGAGCCAGTCCAAGGCAGCCGCCGGGTCGTCATAGAAGATGGCCGGGGTGATTCTGGGCATGTCCTCGGGAGGGTTCGACGGCATAAGCGCTTCCTTCTTTCACTTGCTATCCCTACCCTACTCCCTTAGCAGGATAATTATCAAGACCCCTGCGGGCCACGCAAGGAACAAAATGACAAGTCTCCTTCCGCTTCATCACTCGCGAAGGGAGACCTGCGAGTACCGTCATTCCGGCGCAGGCCGGAATCCAGGGGTTGGGGGGTGGATTCCCGCTTTCGCGGGAATTGCCCATGGCCTTGCCAAGGCCAAGTAAGGGGATGAAAATGACGGCAGCCTCTCTACCGTCATTCCGGCGTAGGCCGGAATCCAGGGGGTTGGGGTGGGTTTCCGGCTTGGGTGATGCCTATTTTCATAGGAATGACGGCGGGTGGGTACACGATACCACCCCCTTAAGGGTGTGGCCCATGACCTGGCACCTCCTGAATAAATGGTAAGCCGCGCTGCGAGACCTAAAGGACCAGGCCGTAGGTGCGTTTCTTTATGCTGAGGTTGACGAAAGTCTCCGTTCGTCTGACCCCATCTATGGTCCCTACGTTGCTTCTGAGGAAAACTCCCAGCTGTTCGGGGGATGGCAGCCCCACCCACGCGAAAATGTCATAGGCCCCGGTTGTGATAGCGACGTAGTGGGCCTCGTCAAGGTTGGAGATGGCATCTGCCACCTCATCCACCTTTCCGGGGTCGGTCTGTACTCCCACAAGGGCAGCGGTGCCATATCCCATCTGCTCCAGATTGGGGACAGCTATAACCTTTACCACGTCGTTCTGGATCAGGTGGCGGAGCCTCCTCCTTACCGTTCCCTCGCTCACACCAACTTCCCTGGCTATCTTGGCATTGGAGGCCCGCCCATCCACTTGAAGCAGCCTGATAATCCTGTCATCCAGTTCGTCAATATTTTCGACCATCTTTCCGGCGCTCCTGAAATATTTCTAAAGATAATGATATGGGATTGTACGAATCATGTCAACAGTATCTATCCTTTAGAAGATTGGCGTTTGGAGTATCTCTGTTGGCGGTGAAACACATTGACGTTAAAACAGTAAGGCAATAGCTGACGAACACCGTTCCAACATACCCCGTCCAGGGTGTTTTAACATCCAAATATGACCAATCCGCAGAAAACCAGCGAATCTAATGTGTGGTAATATAACCGAAAATATGCAACTTTGCCAACCGACAGCCATTCTCCGTAGCGCATACGGATATAACCGGCTGAAGACCATGCTTACTATAAGCAAGCACGAATGAAAAGTCCAGCAACCATTCCCCAGCGCGCCTGGAGAATTGATTTAGAAGACATCCAAGACCGCGTCCGAGCAGCCATGTCGTCCAGGACCGGCGTCGTCCTGGCTCTTTTATCCATAGTGGCGTTGGCCGCCTGGCTGCGGCTGTTTCACCTTGACCAGGGGCACCCGGGCCTCTCCATCTACTCCGCCACTTCCAGCAATGCCATCACCTCCTGGCGCGACTGGTTCTATCCCAGCCTCTATCCCGACGGCTCAGTCCTGGTGGACAAGCCTCCGGTGTATTTCTGGCTTCAGGGAATCTCCATCGCAATCTTCGGCACGGGCAACCTGGGCCTGCGCCTGCCCGCAGCCCTGGCCGGCATCCTGGCCGTGGTACTCGTGTATGCCATAGTCAAACGCGGTCATGGGGCTATGGCCGGGCTGCTGGCTGCCCTGGCTCTCGCCCTTATGCCCCTCAGTGTGAACTTCTCCAGGGGCGTCTTCCTGGAACCTGTGGCCGGCCTCGCCATGCTGGTCTCCACCTACTTCGTGGTGCGGGGGGTGGACGAGAAGAGGGAAGGGCTCTTGTACGTGGCGGCGGCGGTAATGGGCGTGGGCTTTATGACAAAGCTGTGGCAGGGACTTCTGCCCATGCCCGCCCTTGTCCTGTTCCTGATGGCGAATCGCTGGACTCCCTGGACGGGGCTGGCGCGCACCCTTGGCATCGCCGGAGGGGTATTTCTTGCCAGCGCCCTCTGGTGGCCCGTAGCGGTGTGGCTGACCTCCGGCCAATATGATGGGGTGATGCACGCCTCCAACATTTGGGACATGATATTCGGTTGGAACCTGCTGGATAGGTTCGGCGGCCTCGATTATGGAGGCTCCTTTAACCGGACAGACTTCGCCTGGTTCGTCACCGGGCCTATGAGCCTTCTTTTCGGAATCTCTCTGCCCCTGGCCTTGATAGGTGTCATGGCATCGGCGCCCGATTTTCTGGGCAGAGGAGGGCTGAGGGGGCGAGGCGGACAGGGAGTCCTCTGGACGGGCTGGCTGGTGGTGGGACTGGTGGGGTTCGGGAACGCATCGGTGAAGCTCGCCAGCTACTGGGACTCCGTTGCCCCGGCGGTGGCGGCCCTGTCGGGGATAGGGGTTGTTTACCTGATAAATGCCAGGGAGCGGGAGGGAATATTCTGGTGGGTATTCTCCTTTGCGCTGGCGGCAGGGTTCGGGTATTACGCCTTTGCCTTCCACCGGGTCGGCGACGTGGAGGGGTACTTCCGTATCGCCTACCTGGTCAGCATTGCCTTCGTCTTTCTGGTCCCCCTGGTAATCGCAATGGGGAAGGGGACGGAGGAAAGCTCCATGGTCGTGTGGGGGATAGGCATAGCGGTGGCGGGCTTCATGGCCCTGTCTGTGGTAGTGCCTCTGCACAATATCTTCAAGCCGCGCTCCGACACCCTGGGCTACGTCGGGTTTGACATGGTATTCAGCCCCAACGACGCCCCTTCCACCTACCCCATACCCAGGGGGCAGGTCCAGGGAATAGTCATCACCGCCATAGCCAGGGCCTCCCCGGAGGCGTTGGACAAGGCTATGGACTACCTGGAGGCCAACAGGGGCGGCGCCGAATACCTGGTAGCGGCGGACTCCTACAACACCTCTGCCAAGGTCGCCTTCCTGACGGGTCAACCTGTGCTGACCCTGTACAGCGAGTACCAGGACCGGCCCATCACCGACATTGCAACTCTGGAGCGTCTGGCCGGGGAGGACCGGTTACGATACATCCTGACATCCAGGGAGATGCGGCTTATGGACCCGGTCTTGTATATATGGATGGTGTCCCACTGCGAAGACGTATCCCGAGAGGCCGGCCTGGTCCCCAGGGGAGAGATGCGCCTGCTGAAAGTCCTCGGGTGACTTAACTACAGGACATTTCAGCTATGGGAATTATATACTCGACCACTACTAGACTCACGGGACCGAATTTTGATAGTCCTGTCCTGGCAATATCATGCCTGCGTGGTTGACATGTCTTCATCTATCTGATAAAAATTGATAGGCAGGTCCGATGTTTAGGGATTATCAAATAGGGTATATCTTTGCCTCTGTAGCGCTGGTGTTAATCTTCATCGGTGTGGCGGCATGGTATGAGACATCCTATAAGGACGGCGACTCTTTATCAGATACTGTGGCCGCTGTCTTACAGTGGGTAAGCCCCGCAGTGGCCCTAACAGTTGTTATTCTGGGTATAGGGGAGATAATCATGGTCCTGGCCGCGAGATACAGGAAGAGGCGAGACGATGAGGTACGCTGGGAGAGAGACCAGGAGTGGATGGCCTGGCTGGAACGTAAAGCCGATGCTGAAACGCGGGGGCTGCCGTTCAATGAACCTCCCCCGAACGAACAGAACGGGTCAGGGTAAGCATTCTGGCCCATCCATTGTCGGGAGATTATCAAACAACAAGGTTTACGGGAGATAATCATGGTGCTGGCCGCCAGATACAGGAAGAGGCGAGACGAGGAAGTCCGTCAGGAGGCGCGCAAAGAGAGAGACCAGAAGTGGATTGCCTGGCTGGAACGTAAAGCCGATGCGGAGGCGCGGGGGCTGACGTTCAATGAACCGCCCCCGAACGAACAGGATGGGCCAGGGTAGACACCCTGGCCCATCCCAAATTTCTACAGGTGAACATTGGCGCCCTTAGTTCATCCGAGCGCCGCCGTCCACGTTGATAGCCTGCCCTGTGATATTCCGCGAGTCCTCCGATGCCAGGAAGGCGGCCAGCCTCCCGATGTCCTCGGGGGTCTGCTCTCGTTTCAGTGGGATAGATGCTTCAACCCGGTGCTCGAATACCTGCCGCGGACTCAGCCCGGCCAGGGACGGGTCCCCGCTGCGGTTCCGCTCCGCCAGCCTCTCCCACAGGGGCGTCCACAGCAGGCCGGGGCAGATGGCATTGACGTTTATGTTATAGGGCGCCAGCCTCAGCGCCAGGCCCTGGGTCAGGCTGATAACCCCGGCCTTGGAGGTCGAGTAGTGGGCAAACCCCGCACCGCCCTGCCTCCCCGCTATGGAGGCGATATTGATGATCTTGCCGCTGCGCCGCTCCATCATATGAGACGCTACCGCCTCGGCAGCCAGGGCCACGCCCCGGACATTGACCTGGAAGGTATAGTCCCAGTCCTCAATCCGAGAACCCTGGTGCTCATACCAACCCGGCGCTCCACCCACCCCCGCATTGTTGACCAGAATATCAATCTTGCCGAACCGGGCAATGACATCCGCCACCATCCTGTCTATGGATGCCGGGTCGGTAACGTCCACAATGCTCGCCATAGACTCACGCCCTTTTGCTCCCACCTCCGAGGCCGCCGCTTCCGCGCCCGGAGGGTCCATATCGGCCACGGCAATGTCGGCCCCTCCCTCTGCCAGCACCATGCAAATACCGCGCCCTATGCCACTGGCCCCGCCAGTAACGACGGCCACCTGTCCTGTCAGGCTCATGCTCTGCCCCCTTATCATCATCTTGTTAGGGTCTCCGGGTAACTATCTCAAAACACCGGAGGATGTTCAAGACCTCGCGTGAGGCCGGCGGCACCCAGGTCTCCACATGCTTCCGTAACTCGTCGGACACCAACATCGGACGACGAGGGAGTGGCACAGGTTACTCCGGTTATCTCCCCTCACCCATGCGGTTGTCCCTGGTCCCGTACCTGGGGCGCGAGACTATCCGGCTGATTACCTGCTCCCTTGGGGGCACGGCTGTTTCCAGCTTCTGGTCCGACGGCTCATACAGGTATAGTTTATCAGGGATATAGACCGGGCAGCTCGCCATCTCCACAATCGGCAGCATGAAGGCCCAGTCATTTGCCAGTTCGATCCATTCACCATCAATCTTCAAATCATCTTCTCGGATGGAATCGAACAGGTATTTTTTGAAGGTACGAAGGTGCTGCCATACGTTGCCGCCCCGATTACCTCGCGGGTCGGAGAACTCCGGGACGTATCTGGCATCCTTCTCCGTTCGCAGCATGGAGCCTACGGTTACATCTGCACCGGACTCGTACTCTTTTCGGATACGCCCCAGCACATGGGGACCGATTAGCCCATCGTCCGCGTCCAGAGTAATTATCACGCTTTCGGGATTTCCACAAAATTGGGTGACTGCCCGCCAAGTGTTTTGGAGGAGTCCGCGCCTGGCGTGATTTCTGATGAAAGTTATCCTCTCCCGGTGCGGACGTATCAGCATCTCCAGGTAGTCCCCCATGCCATTATCCGACGCATCATCCACTATCACCGCTCCCCATTCCCGGTCTGCCTGAGCAAAGAGCGAGTTGATACATCTGCGGACTCTCCCCGAATCCACATTCCGTCCACAAATCACAAATACATAAGGCTCCTCCCGCCTCGGCCCGGCCCAAGAGCTCCACTCTCCACAAAGATTGACATTGCCCAGTTGACATTCCGGGACAAATCCATTTTCGATTCGGTCAACTATGTCGAAAAGTTCGGATGTATTGGACTTGCGCTCATTGGGCACATGGATGAAGAAGGTCTTGGGGTCGCCGCCCCGGTAGGACCGGTATGGAGAGGAACGAATAAACCTGTCGAACGCTCTATGCCACGGTTCCGGCCACGTGCCGTCGAATTCATTAGGTATCGGCAGCGCCGATTCGATACGGCCTTTGCAGAAAAGGCTGCATCTGACTTCAACCCGCCAGTCGCCGGTGGGCCCTTGTACAGTGTATGGGGTGGGCCCAGGCTTGTAGATTGATAGCGGTACAAACATCGCTTTGGGGTCCGTCTCCAGAATATCAATCATGTCAGCAAGGTAGTCATGGCTGCGGTCCTTCCTCCCAATCAACAAGTCGCCGTCAATTTGCAGAACGTAATCGCCGTGACAGGACTCGAACCCATAGAGGGTTGCAAATAGCTGCTGTCCATTGCGGGCATGAGATTCGGTCGAGTCCACCCCGAACCATCGCAGATAGGTACTGCGTATGGTCTCGGCGTCTTCAGGAGCATAAATAACCCGGTCAATAATGCCATCGGCCAGCAAGTCCTCCATTGCCTTTCGATGGGCCAAAGGATTTGCCGTCTCATACTGGCGCGCGAAGCCCTCCAGACGTGAATCTACGACAACTACTTTCTCAAAGAAGGCCTGCGGCCCTTCCAGTTGCTCGACCTGATGTCGAATCAACCGCTCCACCACCCGCCATTCCATCACGCAGGTCTTTATAAGCAGGGACACCTTGCCCCGAGGGACGGGCAAGGGACGCAGCTTGAACAGCAGAAAGTCTGAACTGGGCCGGAGGTTTTTCACGTCAGTACCATCCGTTTCCCAAATTTCATCCACCGCCAGGCCCGCCCGGGTGAAGGCGCCGGTATAAGTCTTCCATGAGCGATGCACATCAGTCCTCTTGGAACCCGTGGAGACAATTTCCTTCTGGTACTCAAAGGTGCTGTCGTAAGAACTTCCGTCAGGTAAGCTCCTTCGCTGGAGTTCGGTATGTTCCACAAAGGTGTGAAAGGGATTACACACTGCTACCAATACTGAGCCGGACTCGGCCACCAGCCCCCTCAACTCTCGGATGACATCGTCGAACTCGCTATCTCCAACTGTGCACAGCACGAGACTACAGATTATTGCATCAAATCTTTTTCCGGCAGCCTTCAGCTTCTCAAGCCCCGGCCTGTCCAGGTATTGGGCGCTGCTTCTGTACTGAAGGCATCGCCGGACTGCCGTAGGGTCAGGGTCATAGCCAACTACTTCCGGTATGCAATCCAGGATGGACTCAGACAGCTTTCCCTTGCCACAACCGTAGTCCAGAATGGACTGAGGGCTTTCGGAAAGAGCCCACGCTCTCAGTACCTCGTCCAGAATCTCCTCTTTCGACCTCGGGTCGAGGGCTCTGAGGAAGTCATCGAACCCCAGAAGCTCCGGGGGTCCGGTGTCAACCCCGCCAGCATCCAAAGAAGCCCGCATCAACGCCTTTAGGTCGCTCCGAAAGTGGAATCTGTACATGAAATAGGCGCGTCGGCACATGCTGACGAACTCGTCTTCTGTAAAGGGCCGAATGTCTGAGCCGTAGTCCACAAGTCTGAGTCCCTGAGGCGTTACGATGAAGTTGTCCGGATGTACGTTGCGGCAAACTATGCCGGCATCGCGACACTCCCGGAGAAAGGTCAGTACGTCATCCAGAAAACCCCCGGTATACTTCCCCCCTGAGTGATATGGATAGACCAATGCTACCTCATCGCCGTTGCTTCGGAGTTCCCGTATCGGAAATAGGGTCTTCAGTCGGTCAAAGCGCCCCACAAGACCTTCCAGGAAACGAGCGCGTTGGCTGCGCTCGCCATCTCTCCAGTAATGAAAGTATTTATAGACCCAACTGCCATCGGTGAGGACAACCCCCTCCTCCCCTATTCCGAGGCATCTAAGGTCGCCTCCTGCGCCAAACTCCCGCGATACGAAGGCCCTTGCCAGTCCAATCAACGGTTCCACTGGCAGGGGAGTGGCTGCCCGGTAGTCCTCAACCGTGGTCCGGAGGTCCTCAAAGTAATCTCGCACCTGCTCTACATCTAGCTTTAGACACTTTTCCTTGACCAGTTGCAGGGCTGAGTCCGAGTACATCCGGCCCACGTTGGCAACAAAATCTCGCAGGTCATTCACGGTCTCCCGGTATTCTTCCAAGTCCAGCCACCAGAAACTTCTATCGCTGTTACTTTCCCGGTCAACATATCTGTGAAAGCTGCGCAACAACCCGGAAATTCGGATGAAGCCGAGTTCAAAGGCGCTAAGACGTTCCTCCAGATATTTTCTGAACCGTCCGACGGCGAAATCCAGGTCCGCATCACTGAACTTCAGAAGCTCAGGGCCGTATCCCGTCTTTCCCTCCAGTTGCCGGAGGGCTGCCTTTTCAACAAAGAGGTCATGGAGGCCGGAGTAGAGGGCATAGCCCTGGATGTCTTGGACCAGTTTCTCAAAGTCCATCTCCCCCGGTGGAACGGAGCTTCGGTCTTGGCGCACTGCCAACGGCACCTGTACGACCTTTCTTCGTCCCACGAAGCGATTGAGAAGGCACCACACCATATCGCTGCGCCGGGTATCGGCCCCATCAAGGGCAGGCACTGTATTGGGAAACTCCCGAAGCGCCTGCACATCCAGGACAAAGGTGGAGGGGCCTCGGTTTACCGATGGCGCCGCATACCGGAGAGGGTCGGCAACCCTTTCTCCCAGCAGAGGCCGGAAGACCTGAACGCCGCGCAACATATCCGGTAGAGACCCGACCATCTTTTGAAAAGCCTGTGCCACAGTCATTTTTTCTCCCGGCACATACCAGAAGGGCATCTCAAGATGATTGGTATTCGACCGGGACAGGTCGTAGTAGTAGTCGGGGTTCTGCTGTCGTGCCGCGGCATTCTCTTCCCCACGTGACGGCATCGGCGCAGTGGGCGACATGGCGGCCATCCACTCCAGGTTTGAGTAAAGGTCAACCAATTGGGTGCGGATGCAACTGGAAAATGGCAGCGGCGGGTCACCTGTGACCGTACCCAGCACCACCCCGAAGTCGGTACTCCTCAATAGTTTCAGGTGGGATACCAGGTCCAAGTCCAGATCGAGGGAGGTTGCGCCATTTTCCTCAATCGGGCCATTTATACGGCAGTCGTCGTCCAGTACCCAAACCAAGGAGCCTGGTGTGCCCTTGGCCTCGAAAAACAGGTGCTGCTGGAGCATGGTCCTGCTTTTGGCGATGCTCGTTCTTTCAAACATGGCCCCTTTGCCTTGGCCTATGTCTTTCATCCGACCCTCGAATCCGATCAGTACAACGTCCATGCCCAACTTTTCAGCATCTTCCACAATTTGACAAAGGGCCTCTCTGCTGGCGGGGTCGGGGAAGCCGTTTTCCAGCAGAATGACTTTCAGGTCAACGTCGGGCCTTCCGGCGAATACGGCCTGGAGGTCGGACAACAGGCGAGCAATGTTCATGGGATCAGGGGAAGTAATGGAACCTACAACCAGGCTGAGGACACCTTCAGGCATGACCGGGGCCGGAGCAGGTACGGCCGTGGCCGGGGAGTCATGCCGGGCTTCAACCGTACTGGGCGCACCGGTTATATCCCAGTCGAACAGCCGCCTCGCGCGGTCTTTGAAAGCCGCGCGCTGCCCCTCGCTCATGCGTCCCCAGTGTTTTCGGTAGAAGGTTTCCAGCCCTCGGCGCTTGTCCAAAGACCCCGGAGTGGACAGTCTGACCCTGGTCTTGTCAGCATAGTGATGTACCAGGTGCGCATTGACGATGCCATAGCGGAGGTATCCCAGGTCAGCCAACCGGATACACAGGTCCCGGTCGGTAGTGCTTGGAAGCGCTTCGTCGAAGGCCCCGGCCTCCAGGACTGTCCGCAGCCGGATGAAAAGATTGGACCCCTGTATGTGCTGGTTCCTGACCAGCAACTCATCCACATCCAGCTTAGCCGGAATGGAAAGCCATCTCCCCTCATCGGTTGGGTACTCATGGTACACCAGTCCCGACACTACCATGTCCAGGCCCCGTTGTATTGCGGCGGCTTCACACTCTTCCAGATATTCCTCGGCCCAAGCATCGTCATCGTCCAGAATCGCAACATAGGACTCTGGCTGGTGAGAAGCCAACCAAGCTAATGCGGTATTCCAAGCGCCGCTGGCTCCCGGGGTACGGGAATTGAGCAGGTACACGACCCTGGCGCCGGGCACGTGGGACTTGGAGGATATGCAACGATTGATTAGCCTATATTTCGGGTCAGAGTCATCCACAATCACAACTAAATCGGGGGGGCGGGATTGGGCGGCTATGGACGCCAGAGACCTGTCTGCCAGTAACCGGGGACGATTCTTGGTCGCTATGACCGCTGCAACTGTCAGTTTAGAATTCATTGAATTAACTGTACTGTAAATCTAAATCTCTGGACTGTTGCCAGGAGCATAATAATACCATATAGCGCAGCCATCCCCTAGAATTGATTCAACGGGGTATTTTCAACATGCGCTGGTTATGGCAGATGTGAATACCATCACCTGCTGAGAATACCTCTGACACCCTCGCCCAAGCCCTGCTGGCCTCCTGAATACCCCTTGCATCCCCTTGACGGTGTGTCGTGCGTTGAGTAGCATAGCTGCATAGCTTGTTTACACATATTGCATATTGCACAACATGGAGAATATCCCAGAAGGGAGATAGACATGGCTGAAATCTTCGGGCTTGGCTGCTCTCATGGGCCAATCATCCTGAATCCTCCCGAAATGTGGGCGAAGAGCAGGGAACGCATCTATTCCCGGATTCCCAACTACCAGGCCCCTGCCCAACTGCTGGAGGAACTGGGCAACGATAACGGGCTGGACCAGGATAGACTGGACCAGAAAAAGGTTGTAGAGTCCTTCGAGGTGATGCGTGAACGGCTCCACCAGTGGAATCCCGACGTAGTGTTGATTATAGGGGATGACCAGGCGGAGAACTTTCTGGAGGACAACCTGCCCCCCTTCTGCATATATACCGGGTCCCAGGTGGAGGGGTATCCCTTCCAACGCCCCTCGGCCAGGGTCAACCTGTGGGACGCCCCCCCTGACACCAAATTTTCCTTCCAATGCCCCGGTGAATTCGCCAGGGGCCTCCGGGACCACCTCATAGGCAACGGGTTCGACATGGCCTCCTCAAACGCCCTCAAGGGCTGGGAATGGGGCCTGCCCCACGCCCACATCAACCCCCTGGTGTTCTTGGACCCGGAAGGAAAGTTCCCCCTGCTGCCCCTCTTTGTCAATTGCTACGGAGAGGAGGCGGGGCCGGGCTATCCTCCCAGGCCCACCCCCCGGCGATGCTACCAGTTGGGCCGGGAAATCCGCAGTTTCCTGGACGGCAGGACCGAAAAGGTAGCAGTGGTGGCCTCATCCAGCTGGTCTCACAGCTTCCTGGCACACAAGTTCCAGTGCCGCGAATTCGACATCGAGTTTGACAGACGCAACCTGGAACTGCTGCGCAAGGGTGAGGGAAGCAGGCTGGCAGAGCTGACGCCGGAGGAGATACAGCAGTCGGGGGACCACGAGATCCTCAACTGGATAATAGCCCTGGGCATCCTTGGGGACAGGCCGGCGGAGATAGTGGACGTGCGGGAGTCCCAGACCCAGCTGGCTTTCAGGGTGGCGGCAGTCTGGGAGTAGCCGGCAGTGCGGCAGGCTAGGATTTGTCCTTCCCGGAAACCGTGCTAAAATGTGGTCGTCCGCAGGGACGTGGACCGCCCCCATAAGCCCGTTTTGTTTCGCAAGTCGTTTCATTATTGAAGATTAAGGAGGTATAGCTATGCCAGCCAAGTGGGTGGATATGACTGTTGAAGGGCAGAACATGGAGGGTTATCTGACCCAGCCCGAGGGCGACGGCAGACACCCCGCAGTGATCGTGATTCAGGAGATATGGGGGGTGAACTCCCACATCCAGTCAGTAACCGACCGCCTGCCGTCCCAGGGATACGTGGGCCTGGCCCCTGCGATGTTCCACCGGGAGGGACCCATGACCATAGGACTACATGAAGAGATGCAGACCGCCTTTGGGCGGATGCGCAACTGCACAGACGCCGGAATCCTGGCCGATGTCAGGGCCGCGGTAGAGTTGCTCAAGTCTCAACCCTTTGTGCAGCCCGACCGCATCGGAATAGTCGGGTTCTGCTTCGGGGGCAGGGTAACGTACCTATCCGCCTGCAACATACCGGACATCAAGGCGGCATCATGCTTCTACGGCGGCGCCATCCTCAATGCCCTGGGAGGGGACGGGCCGTCTCCCCTGGAGCAGACCGCCAACATGACAGCGCCGATTCTGGGCCTGTTTGGAGAGGAGGACCAGAACCCCACTCCTGAACACGTATCCCAGATTGAGGCCGAACTGGACCGGCACGGGAAGACCCATGAATTCCACATGTATCCGGGCTGCGGCCACGGCTTCCACTGCGACGCACGGGGCAGCTACCGCGCGGAGGCAGCCCAGGACGCATGGGGCAAGGCCATAGCCTGGTTTGACAAGTACCTGAAGGGCTAACCCCCCGTCATTCCGGCCTATGCCGGAATCCAGCCCCCAGCCTTCAACCGAGTGACGAAAGCCAGGGACAGGCATGAGACCTGTCCCTGTTTCTATTACTGATAGGTGAACAAAGAACTAAACTCCGGGGCTTCTCCATCGTCACTCCGGCAAAGGCCGGAGTCCATGGACCCGATCCGCAACGTGGGGAGTCGTTGCGAATTCACCCACAACCCCACACCTGGATTCCGGCTTTCGCCGGAATGACGGTTAGTGGAGGATGCCGCACCCTTCAGGGTTCGGTTGGCTACTCAGCTATGACGCGGGCCGGAACTTGGGCAGGGTTATCTCGTCGTTGACATCCTCGAAGGACACCTCCAGCGCCATATCCAGCACCAGGTCCTCGGGAGTCTGGGGCACGCCCACGATGTTGGTCATCATGCGGGGGCCTTCGTCCAACTCCACCACGGCGATGGAATATGGGGCGTCGTCTTGGAAGCCCGGAGCCGGGCGGTAGTTGATAACATAGCTATAGAGCTTGCCCCGGCCGCTCACCTGCTCCCAGGTGAGGTCACGAGACCAGCAGTATGGGCAGTGGGCCCTGGGGTAATAATGAAACTGGTTGCAGTCCTGGCAGCGGGGCAGGACCAGCCTGTGCTCCTTGCAGCCGTCCCAGAAGGGCTTTGTATCCGGAGTGGGCTGAGGAAGGGGTTTCTGAGGGGTAGTCGTCACAGTTTCCTCCTTTAGTGTATAGCGTAGTGGCTGTCGTCATCCGGCATTATGGTCTAGCTATTCGTCGGACTCGCGTAACCTATCAATTGGAGATGGTTCATTGAATGGCTCACCTTGTAGCAAAGCCTCCCGTCTCCTTCTTCTCCAGTCTCTATGAAGGGCACGAATGACTTCCTCTCTGCCTGCCTCCATGTCCTCCTTTCTGGCTGCTTCCATACGCGCCTTCCTAGCCGCCGCCTCGTCCCTCATGCGCTCCCTCTGGGGGACGACTAACTTGTCGTAGAGGTACTGTGCCAATACCACGACGCCCCTACCTCCTTCTACTACAATGATCGTCTCTACCATTCCATTATCCCTGGTATGAATGGGGCAACACCGCGTCCCACGGCAATAAAAGTTTCTATGGTGGTACGACCGTCCCCACCTCGAGTTGTTTCGTGCCACGCGATGATGATGACACACGCCACAAACTGTATAAAGAAGATGACCAGATAGAAGCCCAGTACGGACCTTCGGATGCTCCATATAGACTCTCTATCGTTTATAGCGGATTACCAGCCTATCTCAAGGATGATTGGTGACGCCCTCGCGCTTCTTACGGATGATGTCGTCGAACCATCAAGTATTCTTGACGTACTCAGGGTATCTCGTTTCCCAGGATGGCGGTGCCCGCTGCGGAGAACATGCCCCCCGGCCCATGCACCACCGCTATGCGGGCATCCTGGACCTGTCTTGGCCCACACTCGCCCCTCAGCTGGCGCACCCCCTCAACGATGATGAACATGCCATACATCCCCGGATGGGTGTAGGAGAGGCCGCCGCCGTTGGTATTCATGGGGAAGTCTCCCCCCGGAGCGGTGCGCTGGCCGGACACGAAACGCCCTCCCTCTCCCGGAGGACAGAACCCCAGGGCTTCCAGCGCGAAGATAGGAGTGTGGACGAAGGCATCGTATAGCTCCACCACGTCCACGTCTTCGTGCTTGACGCCGGCCATCTCAAAGGCCCGCCTTGCCGAAATCTGGAAGGAGTGGGCCTGGGTGAAATCGGGCATCTGGGCTATCATCTGGTGGGTAACGGCCTCCCCGGAGCCCAGAAGATAGACGGGCTTCTTGGGCAGATCGCGCGCCCGCTCGGCAGTGGTGAGGATAACGGACCCCGCGGCATCTGTGACCAGGCAGCACATGGGAAGGGTCAGAGGGTAGCAGATCATCCGGGCATTCATCACATCGTCCACGGTCTGGGGGTCCTTCATCACTGCCCTGGGGTTCAGGGATGCCCACTTGCGGGTAGCAACCGCCACCTCTGCCAAGTTCTCCCTGGTGGTGCCCGTCTCCTTCATGTAACGGAGGATGGGCATGGAGAAGGCGGTAGGCGGGCCGAAGGTGCCAAAGGGAGCCTCAAACTGCCCCGCCGGTTGGCTGGCGGCGGCAGGCGGCCTGGGAACACCCACCCGGCTGCGCCCGCTCTCGCCGTGGCTGATGAGGGCGTAGTTGCACATTCCATGAACCAGGGCCAGCATGGCGTGCTCCATCATGATCATGAAGGAGCTACCCCCCACCGAAGTGCCATCAATGTACCGGGGCCTCAACCCCAGGTATTCCACTAGGGTAGCGGCATTGGTCCCGGCGGTGAATACGCCGTCAATATCATCCCTGGTCAGTCCGGCGTCCCGTGTGGCGTTAAGGGCCGCCTCTGCGTGCAACTGTAGGACCGACTTGTTAGGCTGGACGCCGTTCTCGTCGGCCTCGTCGGCTCCCACGATGGCGACCTTGCCCCGGAGTTCTTCATAGGCCATAATACACCCCCTATATATTGCTCCTATATATTGCCCTTATATACTTCCTACGAGGCTCTTCAGCAATGCCCGTGTACGGGCCACCGAACCTTGCTGGTCATCGCCCACAGGGAAGATGGCCGCCAGCAGGTCGGTAGTCCCCGCATCGGCAAAGCTCCTCAGTTGTCGTTCCACCGACTCCTCGTCGCCAACGACGGCTATCTCCCCCGGGCTTTCTACCCCCTCAATGTCCAGCATCCGCCGGTAGCTGGGCAACTCGCCGTAGCGTTGGAAGGAGTTGGCCGCCGTTTCGTACCCCTCCGCAGGGTTATCGGTAACGGCTATTGGCAGGCCCACGCAGATGCGGGGCTTCTGCCGGCCTGCGGCTTCGGCGGCGCGGCTGATGCGGGGCACAATATGGGTCTCCAGGTTCTTGCGCCCCACCATCCAGGTGATGGTGCCCTCGGTCATCTCCCCGGCAATGCGCAGCATCCTGGGGGCCAGGGCAGCCACCATGATAGGGCAGGGGTCGGCCTTTGGTCCCTGGATGTTGCCGCTGACCCGGAACATATCTCCGCTGTAGTCAACGTTATTCTCGTGAATCAGGGGCCTCAGCACAGACAGGTACTCCTCCATGTGCTGGGCCGGCCTGTCGAAGGACAGGCCCCATCTATCCTCAACCGCCGGCCTGTGGGAGAGGCCAATCCCGAGAACGAGCCTCCCATCAGTGGCGGCCTGGGTGGTAATGGCCTGCTGGGCCAGCATCAAGGGGTGCCGGGGGAAGGTAGGCACCACCGCGGTGCCCATCTCGATTCTGCTGGTCCTCTGTCCGGCCAGGGCTATCAGGGTCAGGGCATCAACCCCCGCTACCTGGGCACACCAGAAGCTGTCGAATCCGTCAGCCTCGGCATCTACTATCTGCTGAATCTGCCGCTCAATCTCTACGGGGTAGCCCTGAGAGCCTAGCAGCATCCCAATACGCATATTTCGGTCTCCTCTGCTGTTTCGTCTTGCGGTTGTCCCACGCAAGCAAAGCCCGCCCATCGTTATAAATGGGTTGCCTTTGGCAGACATATTCTAGCGTATATTCAATGGGGACACTACCCACGCCTCGCCGTCATTCCGGCCCCTTATTCTGTTATTCCGGCGCAGGCCGGAATCCAGGGGCAGTGTCGTGGGCGGCTTTGCAGCGACTCCGACATTGCGGGACCCTGGATTCCCGCTTTCGCGGGAATGACCGGTTGGGCGATGCCTGTCTTTACGGTGCTGGGCGCTGCCTATTTTCGTAGTAATTGCCCATGCCCCTCGCAGACCACATACGAGGATGAAAATGACGGGCAGCCTCCCCACCGTCATTCCGGCGCAGGCCGGAATCCAGGGGGGTGGTGGGGGTGGCTTCGCAACGACTTCCCAGGTCGCGGGAATGACGGTGCTGGACGCTGCCTATTTTCATGGTAATGACGGTAGGGGCACTGCCTGTCTTTACGGTGCCGGCTCCGTGGCTATTTCTATAGCAATTACCCATGCTCCTCGCGGGCCACATAAGGGGATGAAAATGACAGGTAGCCTACCCACCGTCATTCCGGCGAAGGCCGGAATCCAGGGGCGGGGTTGTGGGGGACTTCGCAACGGTTGCGACGTTTCCGAGTCATGGATTCCCGCTTTCGCGGGAATGACGGTAGGGGGAAAGGCCATCTGCCATGCCATACCCCTTAGGGTGCAGCATGAGGACCTGGGCGCTGCCTACTTTCACAATAAGCCTATGGAACAGCCTATATGACAGAAGGCAAGGGGTGTTCGCTCTCCAGAAGTTGGAGGAATGCCCTCTGGGCCGGCGAGAGACGCCTTTCTCTCAGATAGACCAGGGTGAGGGGCCGGGTGCAGCGCCAGCCCTTCACGTCCATCACCTGAAGCAGGCCGGCCTTCACCTCGGCCTCGATGCCAAACCGGGATACTACGCCGACGCCTACACCCGCCGCCGCCGCCAGCTTCACCGCCTGGTTGCTGCCCAACTCTATGGCAACTTTGGGCTCAACCCCCAGGTGGGCAAAACACTCCTCCGCCGTCTTCCTGGTGGCCGACCCTTCCTCCCTGACCACCAAGCCAAGCTCCACCACCTCTTCCAGAGATACATTGCTCTGACCCGCTAGAGGATGTTCCGGCCCGGCTACCAATACTATGTCATCCATAACATAGGTGGACATCTCCAGTTCTTCCCCGCCCCTCTCCGGCCTGTTGCCTATCATACCCAGGTCAAGCTCCCTCTGGAGCAGTTGGTTGATTATGGTCTGGGTATTGGAAATCTTTAGCTCCACCTGGACCCCGGGGTATTGCCGTCGGAAGTGCCCTATAGCTACAGGCAGGATGTACTCCCCGGGCGTCGTGCTGGCGCCCAGGACCAGATGCCCCGTCTTTAGCTCCTGCATATCCTGAATAGCGCCCCGCATCTCGGCAGATAGGGAGAATATGCGGTGGGCGTAGCTATACACCGTCTCGCCCACCTCGGTAAGCTGGAGGCCCCTGGACCTGCGATGAAACAGGACCACACCCAGGGACTTCTCTATCTCCTGGACCTGTATAGAGACCGCCGGCTGGCTTATATCCATAGCCTCCGCCGCCCTGGAGAAGCTCCTGTGCCGGGCTACAGTGTAGAATATCTTAAGCTGGTGAAAGTTCAGTCCAGTATCCGTAGGCGTGCTCCTAACATTTAGTAGGATAAATCTTATACTGTATTATATTACATATCTTTAATTTTCAAAAGAAATATCCCAGCACGTAACTGCTCAGATTTGAGGTCACATTTCAGCCCCAACTCGTCATTACATGAAAATAGCTGCCCACCGTCATTCGGTTGTAGGCCGGAATCCAGGGGTGGGGGCCTGGGGGACTTCCCCACAATACCAAAGTGCAGCACCTTAGATTCCTCGACTCGCTCCGCTCGCTCGGAATGACATTGTGATAAGCCGCCCCTGAGAGTGACAACGACGGCACTGGTAGCCGGCTACTTTCGTAGTTATGACGTGGTTATGACGGTGAGGCGTCTGAAAGTTGCCTCAGCGCATCTTGGGAATACGTGGTATCCTGTAGAGGATATGCGGATATGATAAGGGGAGGCTTGGTGCAGAAGTGCCCTCTTTGAAAAACCTTCTGGTCAACCCCGACGCTCAAGTGACCTTCGGGCCTGACGGCGCAGGACACCCAGAGAATACCACTGCCCACGTCACCAATGCCCAGATCGCCCAGATCAAGGTAGATGGCCTGCTGTGCCACAGCCTCTGAGTCCTGCGGGTGCAGAGGGCCCTTGAGGCCCTTCCCGGTGTATCACAGGTGGACTTTAACAGCAGGGAAGACACCTTTATCTTGAAAGGACACTCACCGCTATCAGAAGACCAGGTGCGTCAAGCCGTATTGGGCCGGGTGGTATTCCCCCAGCTTCGCAAGCTGCTCGGTGGCATGAGGGAGAAGGTATCCCAGAGATAGCGCCGATTCATCCTGATGCCGATGAGGGGAGCAAAGAAGCGTCTGGAAGCTATTTCAACCGGATTCCTGCGAAAGCAGGAATTTCCCATGTCCTTCTGAAAGCCACATAATGGGATGAAAATTACGGGCAGCCTTCCACTTCGTCATTCCGGCGTAGGCCGGAATCCAGGGGCGGTGTTTGGGGTGACTTCGCAGAGAGTCCCCAGGTTGTGGGAGCCTGGATTCCCGCTTTCGCGGGAATGACGGGTTGGGCGCTGGCTATTTTCATAGTAATTGCGCATGTCCTTGTGAAGGCCACATACGAGGATGAAAACCCTATTTTCATAATAATTACCCATGGCCCTGTGGGCCACGTAAGGGGATGAAAATGACGGTCCGCTTCCCTGCCGTCACTCCCACGAAAGCGGGAGTCCACCGCCCCACCCCTGGATTCCGGCCTACGCCGGAATGACGGTGGGTGGGGGATGCCACACCCTTCAGGGTGTGGTGAGGGACCTGAATCCTGGATTTTCATGTTAATGACCGGGACGGTAGGGACAGGTTTGAAACCTGTCCCTACTATTTGAGCGGAACGAGCCGGTCTTGAAACCGCCTCTAGCTCCGGGCTACTTCGGACTCTTCAGAGTATTGGGCCAGGAGGTCATCTATAGAGTTGCGGTCCCAGAAGAGGACGTGCTCCAACGTCTGCCGGATGCTCCACTCGCCCTCTTTGGGGGTGGCGTCCAGGTCCGAGTCCTCCAGGCCCAGCAGGGAGGCTATCAGGGTAGCCCGGGCCAGGTAGAGTTCGGCTATCAGCTTGGACTTCCGGTCCTGCTGGAGCCGGTCCATGGCGTCGCGCACCCCGATTATCTGTCCGGTGTGCATCCGCTCGTGCTCTATATTGTGGGTCAGCAAGTCCCATACATGCCGCCCCCGGGCGCAGCCGTGGCGGCAAGGATGGTCAAGGTACTCTTCAGGGATTTCAAGAATCTTGTCGAAACTCTCCCTCATTGAGTCCTCCAGGCGGCGCACCAGTTCGTGGACCTCGCTCATAACTCTCTCTCCTTTGCTTACATCTTCTCTACTACACCCTGTCTTTCGCCCTGGCATAGCATGGCTGCCTATCGGCACCGACCCCTTGCCGGTTTTCTCGCAGGGTCTTTCTATTCTTATCGTCATGGCAACCCGAAGGGCAACCACAAGGGGTTGCCCCTACCGAGAGACACACCTCCGGGTGTTGTAGGGGCAGTCCTTGTGACTGCCCTGGATGGAGGATCGAAATACCCTGGGTTTTCTCATAGACATCACGCATCTATATCCAGCTTCAGAAGCCCGGCAAGGTTGCGGGTGGTTATCTCTGCCACCTCTTCCAGGGTGATGTCCTTCAGGTCGGCCAGCTTCTGGGCCACGTCATGGACATGGCGAGGCTCGGTCCAGTTGTGACGATGCTTCTTGAAGGGCTGGGGATAGGCGTCGGTCTCCAGCACTATGTTGTCCAGGGGCAGGTCTCTAACCACCTCCTGAAGATCGGGCAGACGCAGCAGGGGCCGGGCCAGTGAGATGAAAAAGCCGGACTCGATGGCCTCCCTAGCGGTCGCTTCATCGGCCTGGAAGTAGTGCATCACAGCGCCCACCTCGTAGGCCCTCTCCTCCCTCAGGGTGCGCAGCGTCTCAGGGTGGGCCTCGCGGGAGTGAAATATGACGGGCAGGTCAAGCTCCCTGGCGAGGCGTATATGCTCACGAAATACCTGGTACTGTAGCTCTCTGTCCGGCGAATCGGGGAGAAAGTCCAGGCCAATCTCACTTATCGCCACAACCTTGGGACTGCTCATAGCCAGGTCGCGGAGGGTGGAATAGGTCACCTCGTCCACTTGACTTTCCACACTGGTTGGATGTATACCTACTCCCGCATAGAACACGTCATGCTTACTGGACAGGTCTATACATGCCCTCGATGAGTCAACGGTCGTGCCGGCACAGACTATGATGCCGACCTGGGCCTGTCCAGCCCGCTCCAGGATACCGGGGATTTCCGAGGGGGCGTACTGGTCTAGGTGGGTGTGAGAATCTCCAAGTATCATGTCTCTTTTCCTCTATACTTATGTCTTTAAGTTACTCTATACTATCTTTGAGGGTAGGACAAGGGGAACCGTAATCGGGGACAGGGCACGTGCAAAGTCCTCTCTCCCCTCAAGGTGGAAAGGACTTCTGATACGTCCTCTCTTACGCTGTTTGTACTCAGCCTGCACATGCCCCGTGACCAGGGCCTTCCGGTCCTCCTCATAGCCGCCGGACTGCCACACTGAGGGAAACAAAGCGCCCGGCCCAGGGGATCGGCCGTCGGGTAATGCCCTCAATGACGGCCCGGGGTAAGTCCATCGAAACTCTGAAGGCCCACAGAATAAGCTCTCCCTGGGGGTACAGACACAGCAATCATGCTCAACAAGTCCATGAGATTGGCGAAACGCTGGCTTTGGGATACCAAGGCCCGGCTGATTCTTGGCGTCGGCATCAGCCTCGTGCTGGGGTGGCTGTCGGTGCGCGGGATAGAATGGGGGCTGGTGATAGACCAGTTCCAGGACTTTCCCATAGGATGGGCCATTGCCTCTCTACTGATTGTTGTTGCCGCCAGCATAGTCCGGGCTTATCGGTGGCAGGTGCTGTTCATCAGAGATAGAGTCCCCCTGGTGAGGCTTTTCCTGGTACAGAACGCCGGCCTTGGCCTCAATAACCTGGTGCCTATCAGAGTGGCAAGCGAAGGCGCCCAGTTCGCCATCCTCACTCTGAGATACAGGGTTGACGGGGGTGTTGCACTGGCTACCCTGGGAGTGGAGAGGGTCCTTGACCTGGTGGTCACCGCGGCCCTTCTCATGGCGGGCCTGACCCTGCTGCCCAGCAAGGGTGATTTCATTCCCTATGTTGTCGGGGCCTTCGTTATTGCCATCTTGTCGTTGCTCCTTATACCAATCTTGATATGGGCCAGCAAGAAGCCCATGGTGAGGCGAATACCCATTCTGGTTTCCACTACCTCCTCCCTCCTGGAGATGATCAAAGCCAAGGGGTCCCTGGCTTATTCCCTGCTCATTACCCTGGTATCCTGGGTATTGATAGGCATATCGGCATGGGTGCTGGCTTATGGGATAGGCGTGGACATCACGCCCTTTGTAGCCACCCTGGCAGTCCTGGGCACCCTTTACTTCGTCACCTCTCTTCCGGCCTTACCTGCGGCGGCGGGCACCTTCGAGTTCGCCATGGTATACGTGCTGAAGTTCTTCGGGGTATCCCAGGCCCTGGCCTTCAGCTATAGCGTGGTGGTCCACGCGGTATTGTTCCTTCCACCCATCATTGTTGCCATCATCTACCTATCCGCCATAGGCATCAGGTCGCCCCGGCAAAATGACCTTGCCCAGCCGGGGGAAAGCTATACCATTTCAAAGGATACTTCTTCATAGACAAATAACCAGGCACAGGTAAATAACTAGGAGAGGCCGATTACATGAAGCCGTTTCTAACGATAGCGTCCTTGTCTGTGATGATATTCATGCTGCTTCTTGCGGCCTGTGGTTCTCCCACGCCTACGCCCAATCCCACCCCCACGCCAACCGTTGAGCCAACGCCGTCGCCCACCCCCACCCCTACCGCCCCGCCACCTACCCCCACCATAGCGCCGTCTCCAACGCCAACCCCCGTCGCCACTCCCACCGCTACACCCACCCCCATCCTCGTTCCTACCCCTCCCGGGAAGAGCGGCGGGACCCTGACCACCGTATCCCTTGCCAACGTGCCCCACTTCGACGTACACCAGGATATACAGGAGACCCTGACCACCCTGGGTCCCGGACTGGTTTACAGCCGCCTCCTGCGGCTGCGCACAGGACCCGATGAGGAGGTCCCCCAGCCCAGCCTCCTACTGGAGTGCGAGCTATGCGAAAGCTGGGAGATGATGGACCCCCTGACCTATCGCTTCCACATTAGACAAGGTATCCGGTGGCAGAATATCCCGCCGGTCAATGGCCGCGAACTCACGGCTGATGATGTGGTACTCAGCTACGAGCGCCAGCGCACCCCCGGCTTCCCCAATGCCTTTCTGCTACAGAACATACAGGCAGTAGAAGCGGAGGACCCATACACCCTGAAGATAACCCTCGACCCAGGATTCCCGGACGCAGATTCCCTGCTGGCATTAGCTAATGGGCACACGAAGGTAGTTGCCCGGGAGGCCGTCGAAGAGAAGGGCGACCTTACCCAGGGACCGGTGATAGGCAGCGGCCCCTGGATTTGGAAAAGCACTGATAATAACATCGGGTCGGACTTCACGAGAAATCCGGACTATTTTGAAGACGGCCTGCCCTTCCTGGATGAATTTGTAGTGCGTCTTATAAGAGACGATGGCACCAGGCTTGCCGCCTTTGCCACAGGCGGGGTGGACACCTACCGCATACCCCCCGAGGACTTTACCCTGCTTAGCACAAGCGGCGCCGAGTTCAACAGCTTCTTTACCAGGCAAGGCGGGGAAGGGCTGCTGCTGACCATGAACGTTTCCGCACCCCCCTTTGATGACCACCAAATACGGAAGGCGGTACTGAAGTCCCTGGACCCCTGGCTCTATCTGGACACCATCTGGGCAGGCCAGGGATTTGTCAGCCTGGGGATGCCTGTACAGAGTCCCGGCTGGCTTCTCACCAGGGATGAGATGAGGGAAGCCTACTTCGCAGACCCTGCGGGGGCCGGAGAGATACTTGCCGGGCTGGACGTGCCGGGGACCATCGAGTTTGACCTGACTGTGGCCGATTTTGGCGATCTATACCTGGAGCAGGGGAGACGCTTGGAGGATGACTTGCGGTCCGTGGGGTTTGCGCCCATGCTCAGGGTCCTGAACCCTACCCAGTATGCGGATAGGGTATGGCGAGACAAGGACTATCAGCTTTCCATAGGCGTGATGCCTCCCAGCGCTACCACCAACAATTTCCTCTTCAAGCTGCTGCATAGCGGCGCGCCCGGTGGGAACATATCCGCCCACTCCGACGCCTACCTTGACGAAAGG
Source organism: Dehalococcoidia bacterium (assembly GCA_965219725.1). Lineage (GTDB taxonomy): Bacteria > Chloroflexota > Dehalococcoidia > Lucifugimonadales > JAGWBF01 > CBDCOF01. The sequence continues at coordinate 1,006,497 of CBDCOF010000002.1, forward strand.
ATAGCCCTCCAGGCTGTGGAGACGGACTCGTCGGCCAGGGGGAAGATGGCCAGGGAACTACAGCGTTATCTCCTGCACCAGGCATACATGATAAGTCCGGTCACGAGGGGAGACAGATGGGTATATGCTCCAAGGGTGAGCGGCTTTTCCCCCAACACCGGCATCTCCGAATACTTCTATTGGGCCAAGACCTGGGTGGAGTAACGGCAGCACCCCACTGGCATCAGTGGAGTGCTGAATAGGCAGCATATTCTCTGGTGGAATCTACCACGTAGTTTCCGGAGATTCATTGACGCCAAATGTCAGATAGTCCGAGCATGGGCGATTTCTCGGTGACTAACCTGACGCACCTGGTCTGACAATAAGGAGAGTAGGGCTACTGTTTCACCATCCAGAGTTATGAACTCCACCTCAAACCCTTCCACGCCATGGACCAGGACTACCGTACCCAAGTCACCCTGCTTCAGGCCGTGCTCTGGTATGTCTACTGTCAACACGACGCTGTCCAGTTCCTGAATCATGACCCTCTTCTCCTACCCATTGGATAAGCTGTTACCAATTGAGGAATTTGCTCACCCCTCTTTATAAACCATACCACCCGAACTACTGGCATTCGATTATCTGGAGTAGTCAGCCTACCCTCTATAGTATAGCGAGTCCCGAAGGGTGTGCCCTCGACTGCTGTTACTTCATGTTCGTCAGCGTGCTTTAGCAAAGCAGAAGCGAGGGCCTGCCATGAATCTGCGCTGAAACCGTGGCTGTTGAAAAAAGCGGCTTTATGTCGTCCATAGGGATGGGATGGACATAGCAAGTAGTCTGTAAGCTTGGCCTGAGGGATGATGGCTTTCTCCAGGCCAGGCAAACTCATACGCTCCATATATGATGACCCTCTCGGAATGACTTGAATAGGGCCTTGTTAGCTGTGGCCGCTAGCCCTTCCCCTACCTGGCCCCCTGCTGCTGCCGGTACTGTTGGATGCCGTCTTCCAGGGTTGCCCAGGCCAGGAGGGCGCACTTGATGCGGACGGGGAACTTGCGCACACCCTGAAGGGCCTCCAGGTCGCCCATCCCCTCAAGCTCCTCCTCAGAAGGCTCCTGCCCGTGCATCATCTGCCTGAAGACCTCCGACAGCCTCTCCGCCTCCTCCAGGGTCCTGCCCTTCAGCAGGTCTGTCATCATGGAGGCCGATGCCTGGCTTATGGAACAGCCCTGGCCGTGAAAGCTGGCGTTTCCCACGTGGTCGTGGTCGTCCTGGAGCTTTAGTTGCAGCACCACCTCATCCCCGCAGAAGGGGTTGAACCCGTCGTACTCTATATCCGGGTCCTCTATCCTGGCCTTGTTCCTGGAATTCCTGTAGTGGTGCAGGATCACTTCTCGGTATAGATCGTCAATTTCGTCGAAAGGGAACGCTTGCTGCATAATTCACACCTGAGAGATAAAAGTTTTGACCGGTTGGAGCAACCCTGCCTCCGGCCCCGGCAGACCCATAAAGCCAAAAGCTGCCCCGTCCGGCAGGGCAGCTATATTTTACCACGTGAAAGCGGGGGTGTCTGAAGGGTATGAAAGGCTAACCCTTGCTGACCGGAGCGCAGAGTTCTATTCCTTACCGCTAAAGTAGCGAATAGCCTTCTTCAGGGCAGTAATCAGCAGGTCCACTTCTTCCTCTGTATTGTACACGTAGAAGCTGGCCCTGGCGGTTGCCGGTTGTCCCAATACGTCCCGCACCAACGGCATAGCGCAGTGGTGCCCCGCCCTGATGGCTATACCCTCCCGGTCCAGGATGGTGCCAAGGTCGTGGGGGTGCACGTCGTGGGCATGGAAGGAGAAGACACTTCCCCGTATGCTCGGGTCCGGGGGGCCATACATATCCAGGTCCTCTTTCAGTTCCTCGAAAGCCTTGAGGCCATACTCGACAATCCGAGTCTCGTGGGCCCTCACGTTCTCCATGCCCAATCCCTGGAGGTAGTCCACCGCCGCGCCGAGGGCTATGGAGTCGGCGATATTGGGCGTGCCTGCCTCAAAACGCATGGGCAGGTCGTTCCAGGTGGCATCCTCCAACCAGACGCGCTGCACCATGTCGCCACCCCTCAGGAAGGGGTCCATCTGCTCCATGATGCTTTCCCTGACGTAAAGGCCGCCTATGCCTGTGGGGCCCATCATCTTGTGGCCGGAGAAGGCCAGAAAGTCACAGTCCAAGTCCTGCACGTCCACAGGCATGTGAGGTACGCTCTGAGCGCCGTCCACCAGGATGAGTGCGCCTGCGTTGTGGGCGATTTGGGCCAACTCTTTCACGGGGTTGATGGTCCCCAGCACGTTTGACATGTGGGTTATTGCCAGCAGCTTGGTGCGCTCGTTCAGCAGGGTATCCAGATTGGACAGGTCCAGGGTGCCGTCAGCGCTAACGGGGATAAAGCGCATCTTCGCGCCCCTGTCCCTGGCGACCTTCTGCCAGGGCACCAGGTCGCTGTGGTGCTCCATCTCCGAGGTGAGAATCTCATCCCCAGGGCCTACGTTGGCAGAGGCCCAGGAGTGGGCCACCAGGTTTATTGCCTCGGTGGTGTTGCGGACAAATATCAGGTTCTCCGGGCTTTTGGCCCCAATGAACCTGGACACCTTCTCCCTGGCCTCCTCGTATCGCTGGGTGGCCTCCATGCTGAGGGCGTGTACCCCCCGGTGGATGTTGGAATTGTAACCCTCGTAGTAGTCCACCAGGGCTTGTATGACGCTGTGGGGTTTTTGAGACGTGGCGGCATTGTCCAGGTACACAAGAGGTTTCCCATACACCTGTCTCGATAGTATGGGGAAGTCCTGCCTTATCTTGTTTACGTCTAACATGACACCACCTACTCAGAAATCTCTCTCATCAAAAAGCGGGACTATCTTTCCTCTATCCCGACCTCTATGATGTCGCCCCGGATGCGGACGGGATACACATGTACGGGAGTTACGGCAGGCGGGGTTATGGCCTCGCCGGTAGTTACGTCGAATTTAGCGCCATGTCGTGGGCATTCAATGAGGACACCCTCCAGGTCGCCGAACCCCAGCATTCCGCCGTCGTGGGAGCAGGCGTCCCTTATGGCGTAGATAGCGCCGTCCACGTTGCACACCAGGATATGCTCGCCCCGCTCCGGGGATACCCTCTTGGTCTGCCCCGGAGGGACATCACTCACCCTGCCAACATCCACAAATCTAAGCGGCAACCGTAATCTATCCTTTTATCCTACAGCTATCTTAAAGGGCGTGCTAAAATTAGGTTAGCCCTTTTCCGTCATTCCCGCGAAAGCGGGAATCCACTCCCCGCCCCTGGATTCCGGCCTACGCCGGAATGACGATGGGTAGTTTTCACCCACTCTCCTACAGGCATGGCCTACAAGTGTCGCAGCTTGTCCGACACCAGGCTGTTAACATGGTTGCGCACCGGCTCATTGCCGATGGAGTCCACCACTTCGTTCACGAAGCCGTGGGTCAGGATGCTGCGGGCCTCCTCCTCATCTATACCCCGGCTCCTGAGATAGAAGAGGGCATTTTCGTCCAGCCTGCCGCATGAGGCCCCATGTCCACACTTCACGTCATCGGCGTATATCCAGAAGGCGGGCTTGGTATCCGCTTCTGCCCGGTCGGAAAGCAGCAGGTTCTTGTCTTCCTGGCGGGCATCGGTCTTCTGAGCGCCTTTGCGCACCATGATGCTGCCGTGGAACACGGACCGGGACCTGCCATCCAGGACGCCCTTATATAGCTCGCGGCTGGTGGTATAGGGGCTGGCGTGGTCAATGATGACCTGATTGTCCACGTGCTGGTCCCTGGTCACAAGATAGACCCCATTGAGCACGCAGGAGCAGCCCTCGTCTCCCATCAGCACGTTGAGGTTGTTCCTGACCAGGCCGCCGCCTATGTCGGTAGTGAAGGAGGAGAAGCTGCTGCCCCGCGCCAGCGACACGTCATTGGTGCCCACGTGGAAAGCCTCCTCGCTGTGGCGCTGGACCCGGTAATGCTCAATCTTCGCTCCCGCCCCCACTACTACTTCAGTCACCGCGTTGGTGAGGTAGCGGGTGTCCGACAGCCCGCCGTAGCTCTCGACTATAGTAGCCTTGCTGTCCTTGGCGGCAACCACAAGGACCCTGGGGTGAGATGCCATGTCCGGCTCATGGCCTGTGGAGAGGAAAAGGATGTGTATCGGCTCCTCCAACAGGGTGTTGTCCGGGATATGGACAAATGCCCCGTGCCGGAGGAAGGCCGTGTTCAGAGCGGTAAAGGCATGGCTCTCATAGTCCGCGTATCGCGCCAGGTGCCGCTCCAACAAGTCGGACTTCGGGGACATCGCCTCAGCCAGGTCCGCCACGGTTACGCCGGCGGGCAGCGTGGGTGATAGGCCGGAAAGGCCCGCATTATAGATGCCGTCCACGAAGACCAGCCTGCTCCAGCCCGAATCTCCGCCCAAGTCCCCAATAAAACTATTCAGGGCCTGGGAGTCTAACCCCGGAATCGAGGAAGAGGCAGGCGACCGGAAGGGGACGGCGGCAACGGGGCGGACATCGGTGTACTTCCATTCCTCGTTGCCCCGGCGGGCTATAGGGAACCCCAAGTCGCCGAACCTGGAGATAGCCGACCTCCGCAGTTCTCGCGCCCATGAGGGGTCTCCAGTAAAACCGTCCTTCTCAAGGGACTGGAATTCGGCAAGGTATATCTGTTCCTGGGTTGCTGAGCGTTGGGCCATATCAGGCAGTCCTCTAAACTCCAGGTTGGGAAGCGGTCTGGGCCTCTTCGATGAACTTGTCATAGCCCTCGGACTCGATCTCCAGGGCCAACTCTTTGCCGCCAACCCTCGCGATGCGCCCGTTGATTATCACATGCACAACGTCGGGGATGACGTAGTCCAGAATCCTCTGATAGTGGGTGATGAGGATGACGGAGTTCTCCCCCGTCTTCAGTTGATTGATTCCGTTGGCAACTATTCTCAGGGCGTCCACGTCCAGCCCGGAGTCCGGCTCATCCAGGATAGCCATCCTGGGCTCCAGCACCGCCATCTGTAGAATCTCGTTGCGCTTCTTCTCACCGCCGGAGAACCCTTCATTGACGGAGCGCTTGGTGAGATTGGGGTCCATCTCCACAACCTTCACCCTGTCCCTCACCAGCCTGTCGAACTTCAGGATGTCTATCTCCTCAAAGCCCTTGCTCTTCTGGATGGCGTTGTACCCGGCCCGCATGAAGTGGTCCAGCCTGACGCCGGGAATCTCGATGGGGTGCTGGAAGGACAGGAATATCCCCACCCTGGCCCGGTCCTCCGGCGACATCTCCAGAAGGTCCCGGTCCTCGAAAGCCACCTCTCCCGAGGTGACGGAGTAGAAGGGGTTGCCTGCCAGCACGTTGGACAGGGTGCTCTTGCCGGAGCCGTTGGGCCCCATGATAGCGTGTACTTCCCCCGCCTTGATGCTCAGGTTGACCCCTTTCAGTATTTCCACGTCGCCCACGTTGGCGTGAAGATTTCGTACCTCTAGCATTGATAATTCCTCAGTCGTCCCGATTAAGTTAGCCTATCCGAAAACGCCCCATCGTCACTCCCCGCCTTCGCAGGGAGTCCAGTGCACCGGGTAGTGGATTCCCGCTTTCGCGGGAATGACGGGACTTTCGCGAGAATTCCCCATGGCCCTTGCGGGCCAAGTAAGGGGATGAAAATGACGGCAACCTCTCCACCGTCATTCCGGCGTAGGCCGGAATCCAGGGGCCAGGGGCTGGGTTTCCAGCCTGAGAACTGCCTATTTTCATGGTAATAGTTACCAATGACCTTCCAGGCCACGTAAGGGGATGAAAATGACGGTCGGCCTCCCTACCGTCACTCCCGCGAAAGCGGGAGCCCACCGCCCCACCCCTGGATTCCGGCGTAGGCCGGAATGACGGTGGGCATCTATTTTCATTGTAATGGCGGGAACTGTCCCACCTGGTTATCGGATAAGGGTCAAGTTAGCCTACGGTGCCCTCAAGGTTCAGTTCCAGGAGCCTGGTGGCCTCTACGGCAAACTCCAAGGGCAACTGTCTGAAGACTTCCCTGCAAAAGCCGTTGATGATGAGGGACTGGGCGTCTTCGGTGGACATCCCTCGCTGGTTGCAGTAGAAAAGCTGGTCTTCGCTCACCTTGGAAGTGAACGCCTCGTGTTCCAGTTGGGCAGACTTGTTGTGCACCTCAACATAGGGGGTAGTGTGAGCGCCGCACTGGTCGCCTATAAGCAGGGAGTCGCATTGGGTAAAGTTGCGGGCGTTCTCGGCCCTGGCCATTATATTGACCAGGCCCCGGTAGGTATTCTCGGCGTGGCCGGCGGAGATGCCCTTGGAGATAATCTTGCTCCGGGTGTTCTTCCCCAGGTGAATCATCTTGGTGCCGGTGTCGGCCTGCTGGTATCCCTTGGTCAGGGCCACAGAGTAAAACTCACCGATGGAGTTATCCCCCTGGAGAATGACGCTGGGGTACTTCCAGGTGATGGCCGAGCCGGTCTCCACCTGGGTCCAGGAGATTTTCGAGTCCCTCCCCTGGCACTTGCCCCGCTTGGTGACGAAATTATAGATGCCGCCCTTCCCGTTCTCATCCCCGGGATACCAGTTCTGGATGGTGGAATACTTGATCTCTGCGTTGTCCAGGGTGACCAGCTCCACCACCGCGGCGTGAAGCTGGTTGGTATCCCGCATTGGGGCGCTGCACCCTTCCAGGTAGCTCACGTAGCTGCCCTCATCGGCGATGATGAGGGTCCGCTCGAACTGGCCGGAGCCGGCGGAGTTGATGCGGAAGTAGGTGGTCAACTCCATCGGGCAGCGCACACCCTTGGGTATGTAGCAGAAAGACCCATCGGAGAACACGGCGGAGTTCAAAGCAGCGTAGAAGTTGTCGGCATAGGGCACCACCGAGCCAAGGTACTTCTTCACCAGGTCGGGGTGGTTCTGCACCGCTTCGGAGAAGGAACAGAAGATGATCCCGTGCTTGGCTAACTCCTCCTTGAAGGTGGTCACTATGGACACGCTGTCGAACACGGCATCCACAGCCACGCCCGCCAGCCGCTTTTGCTCTTCCAGGGGGATGCCCAGCTTCTCGTAGGTGCTCAAAATCTCCGGGTCCACCTCGTCGAGGCTCCCCAATTCCTTCTTGAGTTTGGGAGCCGAGTAGAAGATAATGTCCTGATAGTCAATGGGGGGGTAATGGACATTCGCCCACTTGGGGACCTGCTGCTGCTCCTCCAAGGTCCGCCAATGCCTGTAAGCCTTGAGACGCCACTCCAGCATGAATTCAGGCTCATTCTTCTTTGCGGAAATCCAGCGAACAATGTCTTCACTGAGTCCGGGAGGGGCAGACTCGGCCTCTATGTCGGTGACGAAGCCATACTTATATTCCTGCTTCGCCACATCCACGACAGTCTGGTTCTTTGTGGTCATAGATATTCTCCTTACCGGATGGGCGCTGGGCTGATATTATATACCCCTGGGTTGGACTCTATTGTCGGTATTGTTGACTGTTTAGGTAGAGAATTCAGTATAGCACCAGGAAGCTATAGCGTCAACGGGGGGCGCCGGCAAACCGGTCATAAAGGTTGCGGACTTCGTGAGTCCTCAAAGAAGCGTTTGACGAATTCTACACGCCCGTCACCCCCGGGCCCAGGCTCCCCCACCGCACCCTTCAGGGTGCGGCATCAAGTACCCACCGTCATTCGGTTGGAAGCCCGAATTATGGTGCGCCATCAGTCGCAGCTCATCATATCTGAACAGTTGCGTCGGCTGGCATTCCCAGCAAATGTTGGTATTCATATCTGTTATTGCAATATATCATAATAATAAGGTCTACTTGTAGCACAATCAGAGGAGGTTGCCTTTCCGTGACCAGATTCGTCAGTTGCATAGGTGAATGGCTGCTAACGATTGGTGGTGCTCTAGCCTTGGCGGTAAGTGTAGGGATCTTCGTTTCCCTGATAGTCCGCCCCACAGCCTCGATAAACCCTTTCAACATGGCGACGCTGGTATTAGCCTCTGCGGGAGGCATCGTTGCCACTCTCTACCCTAGCCGTCCTCGAGTGCTGATGGCAGCGAATGTTCTCCTGTTGCTCGCAGTGGTCCCCACAGTTTTCGCATGGATTTGGTTGCTTTATGTTCCTTCCGTCATATTTATGGCGACCGGAACATTCTGGAAGGTCCTCCACAGTCGAACATCTTTGAGATGATGACTAATTGAGGTTGGCTTGATTACCCGACTACGCTTGGGGAATACCGCTCTCCTGTCAAGCTGCGAACTCCTTATCCCATCAATTCAAAGCTGTTGGTCTACGAAGTATACCGGTGAGGGAGTGATATTGGGAGAGACCACCTTTGCAATAGTAACACACTTTGGGACGGCGGTGGAAAAACAATAACCCCTTCCACTACAATGATGAGTGATAGACCTTAGTAGTCCCTTCTATCATCAAATCATAAAGAGACCAAGTTTTTATTGGAGGGGAATAACATGGCCCTGCCCAAGGTATTCGTTACCCGACTCATGGACCAGAGCGCCCTGGATATGATCGCCCAGGAGACGGCGATGGAGGTGTGGCCCGACGAGTATCCTCCCTCCCCTCAGGTATTGCGGGACAAGGTACAGGACGTTGAGGGCATTCTTACCAACATAATGGACAGGGTAGACAGCGCTCTGCTGGACGCAGCCCCCCGGCTCAGGGTGGTCAGCCATCTGGCGGTGGGCGTGGACGCGGTGGATATGGCTGAGGCCACCCGCCGGGGCATACCCGTAGGCTACACGCCGGGAGTCCTGTCCAAAGCCACCGCCGACCATGCCTTTGCCCTGCTGACGGCCGCGGCCAGGCGGGTGGTGGAGACCGACAAGTGGGTGCGGGAGGGCAACTGGAAGCTGACCTTCCATCCCAACTACTGGCTGGGCGCTGACATCGGTGGGGCGACCATCGGCATTGTCGGCCTGGGCAATATAGGTCTGGAGGTAGCAAAACGGGCATTGGGATTTGACATGAAGGTGCTCTACCACTCCCGCACCCGGAAACATTACTACGAGGGGCGATATAACCTGATCTACGCCGACCTGGCTACCCTGCTCCGGGAGTCCGACTTCGTTACCCTGCATGTCCCCCTCACCCCTGAGACCCATCACCTTATTGGGGGGAGAGAGCTATCTTTGATGAAGCCCTCTGCCGTCCTGGTGAACGTTGCCCGGGGGCCGGTGGTGGACCCAAAGGCCCTGTACAACGCTCTCAAGGAAGGCGGGATAAAGGCTGCCGCCCTGGATGTCACCGAGCCTGAGCCTATCCCCCCGGATGACCCATTGCTTACCCTGGATAATTTGGTTCTGACACCCCACATCGGCAGTTCGGCCCTGACGTCGCGGAGGGATATGTGCACCCTGGCAGCCCGGAACCTGCTGGCCGGGGTGAATGGCTACCAACTGGCACACTGCTTCAACCCGGAGGTGTATCAAGCCAGGTAGCTTCTGAAAAGGCTGCTTGCCTACGCGGTCGCCCTTGGATAGGCCCAATACGAACAGCTTAGCTTGTGCGTGGTGAGATAGCTCGGCCATGTGAGGTAGATACTAAGTCAGCGTAGGGGTGCTAGAGCCTCGGCTTGAAAGTCATCATCTTCTTGCCAACGTGCGTCTGCGTCTCCGAGACTGCAATATGCATCGCTATATGGGCTTTTGTGGGAGATGATATGCCTCAGTTCTGATTCGTACATAAGTTCGGATAAGGTTCTCCTCTCTGAGGCAAGATAGACTACCCACCTAACGGAACTGCTGGGAGTGAAGGCCCGTCTTGATGCCCTTTCGTTATCATTCCTGGACTCAATTACCAGACCCTCAAGTTCATCCTGCAAGCCCTCAAATCTCTTGTGGGATAGCTCCAGACTTTCTATCGTGGTACGGAGTCTCCGTTGCTCTCGAATACGAGCGTATGCCATAGCTAGAACAAACAGGACAAGCAAGCCGGCTATGCAGCCCACAACAATAACGATGATGTCCATAAGCTATCTACCTCCACTACGTGGACGCCTAGCCTGTGGTGGCGTTAGCATTTGAATCAGATTATCAACCCTGTCTGCTTCACTTTCATGTGCCTTCATAAGCCGGTCTAGCAACATACGAACTGTGTTATCAGCTCGCCACCCAAGAAATAGTCCAATCCCGGATAAAAATAACGCAATAAGCCCAATCATCACCCCAAAAAGACCTAACGCCTCTGACATCGCCTGCCCTAACTCGAGCTATTCGCCACTGTCAAGGAATGACTGCAATTCTTGCCGATGTTCGGATATTTCGTTGACTTTATCTATGAATTCATCCCACTCTTCGTCAGTCATTTGAAAAAATGCCTCAAAGTCGCTTCCTTGAGCGTGCCAGGAAACGCTAAGCCCCAATAAGGCAAACTTAACTGCCTCGTCCTCCCTGGTCCGGTACACCTTGATGCTCCACGACCCGTCCAGTCCCGCAAAATGCGGGCCTTTCCCAACCTCCTGGACACGGGCATACATCCCTATTTCATAGTCTCTCTTGTAGGATAGGGTCTCCTCTAAGGCAATGCGTTTCTCGCCATTGACATGGACTCCTAACCTCTCTCCCAGAGCGACCAGTTCTATAACTGCCTCAGACACCGATAACCTCTGTAATGTAATGCGTCTATAGAGGTAATCTGCCATTGCTAACATTTGACGGGCCTGTTCGGGGTCTATATCAGTTTGCTCAATTAAAGGGTAGGTTTGTCGTGTTGGTAAAAAATCGTTTGCACTATTGGCTAGGGCCTGTTCACACTAGCGCAACACATCGGCGATGAGTGCGAACAGGATGAAGCCCAAGTAGAGCGCGTCGATCTTCTCGAAGCGGGTGAATATACGGCGAAAGCCCTTTAGCCTCCGGAACAGACGCTCGACTTCGTTGCGCCTTTTATACATCTCCTTGTCGTATTCCCACGGCTCAACCCGCGTCTTGAGCGGCGGAACAACGGGAGTGAACCCCAGCTCCGCCGCAAGTTGGCGAGTCTCGTTGCCCTCGTAGGCCCGGTCCATCAATACAGACGGGTTCCCCTGCTGCGGCCCAAGGCGGTTGAGCAATTTGCGCCCCTCCGGAGCGTCGTGGGCCTGTCCGGGCGAGAGCGAGAAGGTCATGGCCGTCCGGTCATCCGCGGCAACCATATGAATTTTGGTGGTCCATCCGCCCCGGGACTTGCCGATGGACTGAGGTCCGTTTTTTTAAGCGCGCCCGTGCCGTCAGGATGCACCTTGACAATGGTGCTGTCCAACGAAACCGGCTCAATCTTGATGCGCACTATCTGTTCCCGTTGCAGATGTTCAAACACCCGGTCCAGGACCCCGTTTTTGGACCAGCGGTTCATGCGGGTGTAGATGGTGTGCCAGTTGCCAAACCGGGAAGGCAAGCCCCGCCACTTGCACCCATGCTCTGCGACATACAGAATTGCGTTGAGCACATGCAGGTTGGACATGCTTACGTTGCCCCGCTGCACCGGCAGGCAGGACGCTATGCGTTCATACTGAGCTTCGGTAATTTCCATCTATGAATGATAACCCATTCAGATCACTAGTGTGAACAGGCCCTAGTTTAGAGATAGCTACTATGGTCTCTGTTGAGAGACTCAAGAAAGACTTCAAATCTTCTCGAAAATTTCTGGAAGCAAGAAGTCGCTGCTCAATAAAGGCTTCAGTCATCGCTTTGCCACTCGAAAATGGTGTGTAGAGTAGTCAACAGTTTAGCAACACCCATGCCACCCGTCAAGAATCACAAATCCCACCCTCCCTTGACACCCATTGGCTTCCCGGCTATATTCTTGCCAGTGAAGATGAGGGGAGATGAGCATGAAAGCGATTCGCATCCATGAGTTCGGCGGGCCGGAAGTCCTCAAATACGAAGACTGCCCGGATATGGTCCCAGGGGCAGGCCAGGTGGTCATCAACATTCAGGCGGTGGGCGTCAATTACACCGACATATATACCCGGTCGGGAAATAACCGCCAGCTGGGACTCCCGGCGACTCCGGGGGTAGAGGGCGCCGGGGTGGTGGCCGCAGTTGGTGATGGGGTTACCGAGGTCAGCGTAGGTGACGCAGTGGCTTACTGGGGCGTGATAGGGTCCTACGCCGAGCAGGGAGTGGCCCCCGCTCAGCGTGTGGTCAAGATGCCCGAGGGGATGGACACTAAAACGGCGGCGGCCGTGCTGCTCCAGGGTATGACCGCCCACTACCTGGCATACACCACCTATCCCCTGAAAGCCGGAGACTCCGCCCTCGTCCATGCGGGGGCGGGCGGGACCGGCCTGCTCCTGATACAGATGGCGAAACGGGCGGGCGCTCGCGTCTTCGCAACGGTGTCCACCGACGAGAAGGCCGAGCTTGCACGGGAAGCCGGGGCCGACCATGCCATCATTTATACCCGGGAGGACTTCGAGGAAGAGGTTATGAAGGCCACCGATGGTCAGGGTATCCAGGTGGCCTACGACTCGGTAGGACTGACTACCCTTGAAAAGAGCCGCAGGTGCCTGGCCCGTAGGGGCTATCTGGTGCTCTACGGCCAGTCCAGCGGCGCGGTCCCTCCGGCCACCCTGGGGGAACTGGTCAACGGAGGAGTATTCTTCACACGACCCGGCCTGGGCGACTATACGGCCACCCGGGAAGAGCTTCTCCAACGTGCCGGGGAAGTCTTCAACTGGGCCAACTCCGGCGAGCTAAAGGTCCGAATAGACAGGACCCTGCCCCTGTCCGATGCTTCCGCCGCCCACAGCGCCCTACAGAGTCGCGGCACGGCGGGGAAACTCCTGCTGGTCCCCTAGCGCTACCATACCAAATACGCTATTCTGAGTGTGGGCCGGTGGCGCAAAATTCAATCACCGTCCCATGCTGGGAATACCCGGAATACCAGGACATTGCCGGATGCTATATTATGGTGTACCTTAACCTATCTTCCTTCATCCATGCATCCCCCGAGGATGTTTACACCCACGTGACTGAATTCGGCAAGGACGGGCCTGTTTCCGAAGAAGCCTTCCGGACCAGGTACGGCAATATCCTGAGCCGGGACGGGGATGTGTTCGTCACCCAGGAAATAGAGGAGCCTTATGTCAGGGACGAGGGCGATGATTGGGAAGGCGACGATGAGGAAGATGATTGGGAGGAGGATGAGGAAGGCCCGGAAGATGACGAGGATGACTATGAAGATGAGGGTGGGGAGAGGATAACCTGGAGATGCACCTTCGAGTACCCCACCCGCCGGGTGATGGAGGCCCTGGACTCGGATTTCTCCCACCGGGAGGATACCTTCCGCCCTGTGGGAAGGGGTACGATGTGGGACATCAGGCTGGACACCCGGGTTGGCGGCTTACACGGGATAGTGTATTACATCAACTTCCTTCTGGTAGGCCGCAGAAAGCTGCGCAGGGACATAGTTGAACCTGTCAGGAGGCATTTCGAGGGGTAATGGCAGGGCCATACGTTATAGAATACCAATATAGCCTGATTCTGGGGTGAAAGATGGCTGATTTCCTCCTTGTTCCCGACGCCGGTCACGGGGCATGGTCCTGGGGAAGGGTCTGGGGTTGTCTGACAACTCCGGTGGAGAACCCGCCCAGGTTGTACGCCACTCACAGCATAGGCCAGGTGGTGGCCCAGGACATGCCTGTGAAGGGGTCCGGGGCCGGGCAAGATGGGGCCAACCTGACCATTGACGGTCTCGTCTCCGCCGTGATTGAGCAAGTGGCCTCTCATAATCTGCGGGACCTGGTGCTGGTAGGCCACGGCATAACGGCGCCGGTCCTCTTTCAAGCCGCCACAAGGCTGGAGACCCCCCCCAGAAGGATAGTGCTGTTCGCCGGGCTGATTCCCAACGAAGGAAAGACCGTCCTGAACATGCTCCCACGCAAGCACAGGATGGTCTTCAACATGGTGACTAAAATGCAAAGCGCCGGCAAGGGAGCTTTCCGGCTTCCCAAGGCCGTGATAGCCAACGGCTACTGCAACGACATGGACCAGTTCGACATGATACAGATTGTAGGGCGGTTCGGCCCATTGCCCTTGCAGCTATTCAACACCAGGATATACCTCGACGACTTCGGAGGCGCTTGCCCCGTCACCTACGTGCCCCTCTGGAGGGACAGGCTCATCCCCTCGGACTTGCAGTACCGGATGGCCGAAAGGCTGGGAGGCGTGGAGATACTGAGGGATATGGACGCGTGCCACGAGGTGATGGTGGAGCGGCCCAGAGAGGTGGCCGACATACTGATGCGGTACGCCTAGACTGCCCCTGGACATCGCCAAACATCCAACGGATGTAAAAGGCCCTCACAAGCCCCCTCTACCCCGGCGGGTATGGCGACTTTCACCGGTGGGGGGCAGGTAGGGCGCATGGCTAAAGGATAGGCAGCTCCTCAGCCGGAATTCCTATTCCTGCCATTTGAGTTGAGGGTAGGAGGCGGCTCATCAAATGGCTCACCTCTCCCTTCCGCTTCCAGCCTACGCTGGTTCCAGGACTCCCACATCTCCTGTATTTCCTCTCTCCCTCGCTTCTCCCCTTCCGCCCTGCCTCGCTTCTCCCCTTCCACCCTGCCTTGTTCCTCCCCTTCCACCCTGCCCTGTTCCTCTCCTTCCGCTCTGCCGCGCTCCTTCCATTTCGCTATGAAGTAAGAGGCTATCACCATAATTACCCCCTCTATAGATGCAATAGCCATCGCAATCCCCGCCCCAATCTGACTGGAGCCCGTTACAATAGCCAGGCAAGTTTCTACTACACCTTGTTCCTTCTGGGTTATTTCGTACCAGGATAACAGACCTACGCCAACAAGATAAAGGATGGCATATGACAGGATGTAACTCAATCCCCATCTGCTGACCCTTATCTCTCCGCTTGTGAACTCTATTATAGCTGCCCCTCCCCGTCCCTGGACTTGTTCACCTGTTTAACAATGGCCTTACATAGCATACATCTTTCTGATGATGTCGAAAGGCCCCTGGGCACCTTTCGAGGCCCTAGCCTCCAGGGGCCAGGGCCTCCAGGGTGCGGAAGGCTATGTCCGAAGGACAGCCCTGGGGGAAGGCCATAACGGGCATGTCAACCCCCTTCTCCCTGAACCTTGCCAGCTTCTCCAGGCACTCCTCGGCGTTGCCGTAGACGGTTATCTTGTCAAGCATGTCATCGGAAATCTGGGAGGCGGCCTCCTCGCGCTCCCTCCTCGCCCAGGCAGCCCTGACGCGATCGCATTCCTCCTCGTACCCGTAGCGCCTGAACAGGTCCCAGTAGTAGGTGCCCATCCCCGCTATGTAATAGGCCATGTGCGACCGGATGAGACGCTGGGCCAAGGCCCTTTCCTCGGCGCTATTGGCAACAAAGCACAGGGTTTGGGGCGCTACGGTTACGTCCTTCACACTGCGTCCCACCTTTGCAGCCCCCTCCCCTATCTGCTCTATAAGACCGGGCAGGTGGTCCACGTGGGTCCAGATGGGGAGCCAGCCATCGGCCAACTCTCCCGTGAGGTCCAGGTTTTTGGGGCCCAGAGAGGCTATGTATATGGGGATGCGCTCCTGCACCGGGGAAAAGGGCAGGCGGAAGCGGCCCAGCTTGAAGAACTCTCCGTCGTAGTTCACCCGCTGGCCCGCCAGCGCCAGGCGGATAATGTCTATGTATTCCCTTGTCCTCTGCAAGGGCTTCTCGTACTTGACGCCGTGCCATTCTTCGATAACCAGCTTGCCGCTGGTGCCCAGGCCCAGGGTGGCCCTGCCCTTGGAGATGATGTCCAAGGAGCCAATGCTCTGGGCGATAAGGCCGGGGGTGCGGCTGTAGACCGTCGTTATACCCGTTCCCACCCTTATGTTTTCGGTGTGGCAGGCTATCATGGTGAGGACAGTGAAAACGTCCCTGCCCCAGGACTCGCCGGTCCACACGGTATCGTAACCCAATTGGTCGGCCCGGCGGGTCAGGGCGATGACCTCCTCGTCGTTGTCCCGCCTGCTGCCCACTGTCAATGCCATACGTTCCATTGCTCATTCTCCCAAGTATAGATAAGGTCCGCCCGTATATGAATATTTACGAGTCCCGGACCCTCGACCCATCATACCCCCAACAGCGCCCCGCCGTCATGTCTCCGAGGCACGCTAGGATGCGCACAAGAGGTCGCGGATGGGGGTCAGCTAAGCTGCTATTAAATGTCATGGCCAGTCGACACGGCGTATCACCATAATCGTCCTCGGTGTTGCTATCTGCGCCCCCATCCAGCAACAGCGCCACTACCGCCGGCTTAGAATTCCGCGCTGCCGCTTGATGCAGGGGCGTCCTGCCGTCATCATCCTTAGCCTCGATGTCCGAGCCCCGGTCCAGCAGCAACTCGACTACCGCTGCCGCCACCGCCGGATGGTGATAATTCCCGGCCGCCACATGCAGGGGCGTCTCCTGGTATTGGTCCCTGGCCTCGACGTCCGCGCCCCGGTCCAGCAGCAGGGCCACCACCGCCGGCTCGGTATTATAAGACGCCGCCCAATGCAGGGGCGTCCCGCCGTCATTATCCTTGGCCTCGATGTCCGCTCCCCGGTCCAGCAGCAACTCGACTACCGCCGGCTCATTATCCAACGCCGCCCAATGCAGGTGCGTACTGCCGCCATCACCCTTGGCCTCGATGTCCGCACCCCAGTCCAGTAGCAGGGCCGCCACCGCCGGCTCAGAATTACTTGCCGCCATATGCAAGGGTGTCAGGTCCCCATGGCCCTTGACTTCAATGTCCGCGCCCCAGTCCAGCAGCAGGGCCGCCACCGCCGGCTCAGAATTACTTGCCGCCATATGCAAGGGTGTCAGGTCCCCATGGTCCTTGACTTCAATGTCCGCCCCCCGGTCCAGCAGCAGGGCCGCCACCGCCGGCTCAGAATTGTTCAGCGCTGCCACATGCAAGGGTGTGATTCCCCCCAGTTCGAAATCGCCCTCTCCCCCCAGTCGCTGGAAACTGACACCGGCCTCGGCGCTGATGTCCGCCCCCCGGTCCAGCAGCAGGGCCGCCACCGCCGGGTCGGGATTATTCAGCGCCGCCACGTGCAGGGGCGTCACATCAATCAGTTCCAAGTCCGTCTTGGTGTCCCGAATCTTGGCCCTGGCCTTGGCATTGATGTCAGCGCCCTGGTCCAGCAGCACCTCGACATCTGCCTCATCGCCATCAAACGCCGCCAGGTGCAGGGGCGTCTCCCCACCGTCGAAGGCCCACTGCACTGAGGGGAATTCCGTCGCAGTGGGGGAGCCGTCACACGCAACCCCAAGGGCCAGCGCCACGGCGGCTATTCCGATTAACCCTGCTAACAGTACCTTCCTGATATTCATGTATCCCTCCGATCAGACTAAAGCGCCCCTGGGACTCTTGGCCGACATCCTCTGTAGGTGTCGCCTCGGAGCAGGGCGATTGCAGCATGGGGGGAAGGCTTTTGAGGTACCCGCAAGGGAAGGGGCTAGTTCCTGCGTTCCCAGAGGGTGAGGAAGTTGGGCGACTGGTCTTCCAGAGCATCCCTGAGTTCTTGCTGGTCAATTCGTCTGACTACCTCGCCCTCTTCGGTTATCAACCGCTCAAGAAGGCCGGCGGCCTGGGAGATGGCGGCCTGGTCCGCCTCCTCACCCAGCAGAGAGCCGAAGGCAAGGGTTATCTGCCCGGCGCTCATAGCCAATGCAGAACCGCCGATGATAAACACCGCAACCGTCGGGAATTCATCCTCATCTCCCCTGGCGCCCAGCCTTTCCATGATAGCCATCATTCCCAGTTCCCGGGTGATCTCCTCGACGCGTATGGGCAGGTCCATCAGGTGAGCGAAGGGATGTTCGGTGACTTCTCTCAATGCGTGGTTAAACTCACCCTCTACCCTGTTGAAGAAAGCCCCGTCGAAAATATCGTCGGTGTGCAGCAGGGTTATGCGGGGAGGGTCCCAACGGAGGTCAATGACAAGGAACTCTTTGAGGTGAGGGAAAATGCAGAGGCTGATGTCTGGCCGTTCAGGGCCGTGCTGGCCCAGATTGAATAACTCGTCCATGTACCCGCTTTCTCTATGCCGGATATGGCAAGGTCCGGTCCAATATGAAGTTATTTTACCATACGTGATATACTGCACAAGGCACGGGGACTCAACGCCAGGGGGTACGACAGGGCCTTTTAATTGTCACCCTGAACGTTTTCTGTCATTCCGACCAACGGGAGGAATCTAAGATTCTTGCTGTTGCCGAAGTTAACTAGCCGCAGGAATCTTAGATTCCTCGCTCCGCTCGGAATGACCCATGCTCCTTGCGGGCCACATAAGGGGATGAAAATGACGGTCGGCCTCCCCACCGTGATGCTCCCTTCACGCCCTTCCCATCCCCCACGCTCACTTCATCTGTCACTCCCGCGAAAGCGGGAGTCCACACCCCACCTCTGGATTCCGGCCTGCAACCGAATGACTAAGGAGGGGAAATCGCCAGGGGGCATTTATACGACAATCTAGGCGAGGTAGCCGACCTGGTTATGGGCGGTGGTGTGGGCCTCCTATTGGACATGGACGGGACCCTGTCGGAGATAGTGCCGGTCCCGGAGGAGGCAACCGTAAGCCCGGCTATCAGGTCCACTCTTGACAGGCTCCTCCACAGGCTGCCCCTGGTAGCCGTTATCACAGGCCGTTCCGCCACCCAGGCAAGGGATATTGTGGGTATCGGGCAACTGGTCTATGTGGGCAACCACGGCCTTGAGCGGCTGGAGGACGGGAGATTCACCCTGGCAGAAGAGGTCAGGCCCTTTGTGCCATACCTTGAGCAGCTTATGGCGCGTGTGCGAGACCGAATATCGTCAGAGGGCATTACCCTGGAGGACAAGGGCAGTTCCTTTGCCATACACTATCGCAACGCTGAAAACCCCGGCAAGGCCCAGCAGGATGTACTGAATATTGTCCGCGAGATGTCGGGAGACCGGGTCAGGGTGCTTACGGGGAAGGCGGTGATAAACGTCCTGCCCCCGGTGGCCCTGACCAAGGGTGACTCGGTAATCTCTCTAGTGGAGGAGTATGGCCTGTCCGGGGCTATACTTATTGGGGACGATGTTACGGATATAGATTCCTTCCGGGCAGCCAACCGCTTATCCGGGCAGCGGGGTTTCAAGAGCATATCCATAGCCGTGGTAGGGCCGGACTCCCCGGAGGAGTTGGAACGGCTGGCGGACTTCACGGTGGCAGGGGTATCCGAAGTGGCGGACTTCCTGGACTGGCTGGTCGAGCAAACTGGTTGATAGTATTTAGCCCAAAGGATATTTTATGTATACTCTAATAGGATGAAAAAGCGCGCAGAAGCAACCCGAAAGACGGCATGAGGAGGACTACCGGATGGGAACGTTCAGTGTAACCATCGGGGTTGGGCACCCTGCCGGCGGTGACCTGACCGAAGTATCGGCAATGGTTGACACCGGAGCCACCTACACGACGCTGCCCGGGTCTCTGCTTGAGAACTTGCACGTACAGCCCATTGCGCATCGTAGCTTTACAACTAAAGTGAGCGTGGGAAGGGGGCAGGGAGTGAAGGGAGCATCACCACCGCCGGCGGTGACAGAACGAGGTGGGGGGGTAGGGCAAGTAAGGATAGTCTATGGCGGGGAGTCATGGATTTGTCCGGTCGCCTTTGGCCCAGAGGGTATATACCTGCTGGGTGCAACCACCTTGGAAATTTTTGACCTGGTTGTTGACCCTGCCCACAGAATATTGATTCAGGCTGAGCACATAGCAAGGCCATTCTAACCACTTGTTTTGAGACAGTCCCTAAATCAGGGTCTTGATGTCCTCTAGCTGGCAATGAATCCAGTTGATAATGTCTTCTCTCTGGACAATTTCGGATAGGGTGCGGGCCCGCTGCTCCCTTTCTTCGGCGCTCATGGTGATGGCCTGGTACATAGCCTGCATGGTGCCCTCAATATCCGAGGGAGAGACGGACAAGGCTCCCGGAGAGAGCTGCTTGTGCGCCCCGGTGGTCTCCGACAGTATCAGCACGCCCCCCTTGGTGTTCACGATTGGCCCCTCTTTTGCCACCAGGTTCATGCCATCAATCACCGAGTTCACCAGCATCACGTCGTAGAGCTTCATCCCGGCTATGGCCTGGGTATAGTTGTTCTCTATGAAAGTGGTCACGGGCTGCCACTCATCGGTGCCGAATTTGGAGTTTATATCGTTGATTACCTGATGGATGTCATCCATGTATCTCTGATACTGCCTGATGTGGGTCCGCGAAGGGACCAGGAATGCCAGAAAATTGACCCGCCCCTGAAGCTCCGGGTACCTGGAGAGGAGCAACTCGAAGGCCCTGAAGCCTCGCACCACGTTCTTGCTGGGCTCGGCCCTGTCCACCCTGACCATAGTGTGTTCGTTGCACATGGACTGCAACCTGGCCTCGTGTTCCAGCGCCCTGGGTGAGTTGCCGATGCGCCTTATCTCCTCGACGTTGATGGATATGGGATACGCCCGCACCAAGGTCCGGCGTCCTTTATGGACTATCTCCCGGTTGCCGTGGTCCACATTGCAATCGGGCAGGAACTCCTCGCAGGTATCGAGAAAATTCCGCACGTCGTGGATGGTCTGAAAACTTACCACGTCGGAGCCGCACAGTCCCTTGCAAATACTCCTTATCATATAAGAGGGCAGGAGTTGCCAGTACCGGGACGCGGGCCAGGGTATGTGGGTGAAGTGGCTGATTATGGAATCGGGCAGCGCGTCCCTTATGTATTCAGGAGCCAGGTACAGGTGATAGTCGTGGACCATGATTACCGGCGGACTGGAGTATTCCCTGGCCTCTTCTATTATCGCCTCGGAAAAGAGCCTGTTGACCTCCATGTAGCCGTCTTGCCAGGCGTCATGGACATTGGCGTCCAGGTTGGGGTTATAGGGGGAGTTCCACATGTAATGCTGGAGGAACCACAGCAGGGGATTGCAGAAGACGTTATAGAACTTGTGATAGACCCGGCGGGGGGTTGGCACGAATCGAAGATGAATCCTGTGGCCCGGGATGGGAGAGCGAAGCCTGCGACCCCGGTACTCCTCGGTAATCTTCCTGTCTCCCTCCCCTATGGCGCCGGCTATCCAGGTGAACTCTACCATCTGGGCAAGGCCGCTCAGGGCGGTCACAACCCCTCCGCTTCCCCGCCTGGCATCGGTCCGTCCATCGGGGGTAACGTGATACTCCACGGGGCCACGGTTGCTGGCGAGGATAAGCTGCCTGTCGGCCAGGACCGTATCACATAGCTCTTTAAGTTGGGCTAATCGCTCCTGCCTTAGATGCTCTACCATTACCCCTCACGCAGACCCGGCTATGCGCCTCGCTGGCCTGGGTCTGACCCCTTATTTCCATCCCGCTCCCATTCTATCCTGGTATGGGTGAAAAGGGGAGTTTGACCGGAGAAGTTGGGATGTCCTGACATTAACATTTCCAATATAGGTTGTCAAGCAAACCTGTTCGGGTCATGGAGTAAGCAGAGGCGACAGTTAGTTTAAGGGTATCTCGGTCAACCCCTATTCTTATGGGCTGCCGTCGGCTACGGTGGGGACCGTGCTTCCTTCGGGAAGTAACCCGTATTCAACCACAGTGGTCTCTTCTATAAGAGTCTTTACTCCCTGATCGTCAACCTCATAGGAGGACTCTTTGAAAAGTAGTGGAGCGTCTTCCACCAGTTCTATCCTTTTCAACATTGACCGTTGTGCGCCGGAATCCGGGCCTCCCTGAGACGTGTATGTCCATTCGTATATCAGGCTTTCTCTTTCGTTAAGCCGCCCCCGCCCCTTGAATTCGACTCCCGAATCCTGAAGAGCCTGTGGGCGATTCCAAACTTCGTTCACCGAACTCTCCAAACTACCCCAGTGGTCCACGTTGATATTGAATGTCATCCCGGTCGCGACATCAGTAAATACGAGTCCCCCGTTTTCAAGGCGGGTGTACCCTAACAACTCACCGTCAAGGCTGCGCATTGTCGCTACGGCCGCTTCAATTGATCCATTGGCGCCTGCACTCAACCATGTCTCATCTATAACCCTATCGGGATAATCGCTGGGCCCCAACCTGTTCGTCTTGTATTTCTCCAGTTTGAAATAGAGAGGCTGTCCTTCAGCTATACCGTCTAACAAAGATTGTTTGTTTTGCTGGGCGAGGGTTGCCAGTTTGGTGGCAGTAGCCGGGCTGCTCCCAACTAAATGGGAGATTCCTATCCAGGCAACCGCGCACAGGACCAAGAACAGAGCCCCGGTGGCTGCTATTCGGGCTGCACTCATAATAAAGCCTCCCTGGAAATTACTCAGAATGGTGTCGTTATCTGAGGTCCGGCAGGCTTTGCTGAACTTCGTTTTAGAGGTAGTAGAGTTGCGTGGTCAAGCTGTTAGCGAATAGGCGGCTTGGTTGGACTATACGACCCCCTAATTCCGCAAACTATTTGTGAGTGTAAGCGATTGATAGCACCGCTATTGGGATGGGCTTGCAGCCTTTTTCTGCCGCAGGGGGGCGCTCACCTTGTGCAAGTAGCCGGGTCCCTTTAACCATCCACTTCGTCATTCTTCCCTCGCCCCTAGCCACTCTCCTCTACCAGGATGGTATAGACTCCGGCGCTATCGGCCTGCTCCCGGTCCTGGGGATGGATGCGATAGCCGGTCACCACAGCCAGGGTTTCCCGCTGGAACACAGCCCTCAGGGCCTCGGCAGACTGGCGTACCCGCTCCATGTCGTGCCGGCTGATGCTGTTGGATACCTCCACCGCCGCCCATACCTGAGCACTGTCGGACTTTCTCCGAGCACGAACAATGATGTCTGTCGAGTTGATCCGGGTCTCTTGGGCGTCGGTGATGATACCGTTATCAGAGGCTTCCTCAACAGGCTCGAAGAGTTCCGGGCTGGTGTCCTGAACGAGGCTTTGCAGTACCCGTGACCCCCGCAGGCCGAAGCGCTGGCTTAGGATGGCCCGGACCCTCCGGTGGAGCTTCACCTCCAGGCTGTCCCCCTTGAGCACTGCAACGTCAGTTTTGACAACCTCGATGTCGCCTTCCATCCGGTCCAAGCGGGTGTTGATAACCCCAATTTCGCCTTTGATATCAACGATGTCGGACTCTACCCGGTCCAGGCGGGTATTTATGACCCCAATTTCGCCTTTGATTTCGACTATGCTGGATTCCACCCGGTCCAGCCGGGCGTTGAATTCAGTCATCATGGCCTCCACCCGCTCCAGGTGTATAGGCATCCCGAGGAATTCGCCAGTGAGCAGGGCGCGCAGCAACAGCGCCTGAGCATCCGGGTTGGCCTGAAGCTCGGCGATGATGCGGGCCACCAGGGATTGGGGGTCAAGCTGTGGGGATGTCGTTGTCATGGAATAATTATACCATGTGACAGTATGGGTCAGGATGGGCTTGCAGCCTTCTTCTGCCGCAGGGGGGCGCTCACCCTGTGCAGGAACCGGATTA
Organism: Dehalococcoidia bacterium; assembly: GCA_965219725.1. GTDB lineage: Bacteria > Chloroflexota > Dehalococcoidia > Lucifugimonadales > JAGWBF01 > CBDCOF01. The sequence goes on from CBDCOF010000002.1 coordinate 1,029,927, forward strand.
CTTCCCGGTATGACCGGACCACCCCCATCTCGCAGTATGAGACCCCCCGCTCTTCGCAGAAGGGCTTGACTATCTTCCTGGCCTCTCCCAGCTTGTTCCGGGGCATGGTCGGGAACAGGTGGTGCTCAATCTGATAGTTGAGTCCTCCATACCACAGGTTGGTCAAGGGGTTGGCATTGACGTTTCGGGATGTCAACACCTGCCTCCGCAGGAAGTCCATCCGGCTGCTTCCGTCCAGCATGAGCATACCCTTGTGGTTCGTGGCGAATACCGACCCCATGTACAGGCCGATGAGCGCCTGGTGGACGATGATGAAGAATACGGCGTGCCAAGCGCTCAAGAAGTAGAATAGCAAGCCAAAGTACAAAATCATGTGCGTCGCCAAGGCGATAGACTCAGCCACTGGATACTTCACCTTCCTCCGGCGCATAATGTACTGGGCGCTATCCAGCCGGATGCTGACGCCTTCCAGGAAGAGCAGGGGGGAGACCAGGGAGGACTGGTATTTCACGATGGCCCTGTAGAAGCCTTTCATTCCGAGGGCCTGTTTCTCGGTGAAGGCCATCAGTGGGAGATTTACATCGAAGTCGTAGTCCAAGTTGTTGGGGTTGCTGTGATGCCGCCGGTTGTGCTTGTCTATCCACCAACTGGGCGACAGGGCAATCAGGAAACTGACGCCCAGGAGTACCATGTCGTTCTTCCGCATCGAGCCGAATATCTGCTGATGCCCGGCGTCGTGGCCTATCATGCCCAGCTGGGTGAAGACAAAGGCCATGAACACGGCGTTCAGCATCTGTACCCAGAGGGTGTCCACCATCACCAGGCAGGCAATGCTCAGCCCCAGCATCCCCAGGGTAGAGAGTATCTTCCACGCGTAGTAGGCGGGCTGTCTGTCCAGAAGGCCCTTCCCCTTGATGCGCCGCCGCAGCTCGATATACTCGGCCTCCCCTGTGGCCTGGGATATGGGATGCGGAGTCCCTTCGGACTGGGGGCGAGGCAGGCCATTGCTCGATGGCGGTTGTTCCCAGGTGGTCTCCCGGCTTGGTCCCCCAAGACTAATATTCTCCATATTCCATCCTCGATTAGACAAGTATTTTCCCATGCGGCTTATTACTGATAGGTGAATGAACATCTAAACCTGTCCCATACCGTCATTCCTGCGGAAGCAGGAATCCACCAATCCGTTGCACTGGACTCCCGCTTTCGCAGGAGTGACGATGGAGAAGCCCCAGAGTTTAGTTCTTTATTCACGTATCAGTAAAGTCCTTGAGGACCATATCCGACACCTCCTTGCCCAGCCGGACGCTGTAGTTGGTGCCCCTGTCCTCGGGGTATATCTGGGTGGTGTTAGCCAGGTACAGGCCCTTGATGGGGGTGCGCAGGTCGGGGATGCGCTCCTGGTAGTTGACCCCGATTATGGGCTGAGCGGCATCTACCTTGTGGTGGTAATACTCCTGTATCCAGGAGGGGTCGAAGGCGGGGTTAATCCTGCGCAGGTGGGGCAGAAACTCCTCCAGCAACTCCTCGCCGCTCATCTGATAGAGGGGGTTCTGCCTGCTGGGGTAGTTGGTGAAATAGACTATATGCTTGCCCCCATACAGAGAAGGGTCCACGAAATTCGTCTGCTCTATAACCCCCACGAAGGGCACGGTGCGGTCAGCCACGTTCAGCCAGTACATGCTAGACAGGGGCCGGTCCAGCACCAGCACGATGAGCACCGCCGACAGATAGGTCACGTCGGTCAGCTTCCTGGCGTAGTCCTCGGGCAGGGGAGGCACCAGCCTGGTGAAAACGTAGGAGGGGGTGGTGGCGATGACGGCATCGTAAAGACGCACCTCCGGCTCCCGGTCCGGCATCTCTACCTCCAGCCCCGTCGCCCGGCCCTCGTCCAGCGCCACTTGGCGGACCCCCGCCGAGGTATGGACCTCGCCGCCCATTTGCCGGATACGCTCTCCCAGGGTGTCGAACACCTCTCCAAAGCTGCCCATGGGGTAGCCCAACTTCTCCTTCTCCCAGGGCTTGCCCCTGGACGCCACCCGCAGGTAAATCTTCCCCCATAGCCAAGTCATGCTAATCTCGTCGAAGTGCTCCCCGAACTTGCCCCGCAGCATAGGCTCCCACACCACCTCATAGGCCCGGCAGCCCGCCCGCTTTTGCAGCCACTCGGTAGCGGTGACACCCTCGTATTTCTGGTACTCCTTCACCCTCTGGAGGTAGAGAGTGACCAGCCCCAGCCTGAGCCGGTCAACAAGGCCCAGGGGCTTGAACCTCAGCAGGTCCGTAGCCGAGGTGAAGGGCCAGATTTTCCCGTCATAGTAGAAGCCGACCTTGGACTCTATCCAGGCCAGCTTATGGCCCAGGCCCAACTCGTGGATAAGGTCCACCATGTGGGTATCGCTCATAAACAGGTGGTGGTATCCCCGCTCCAGGCGTCCTCCACCCACGTCGAAGGTGGATGCCTGGCCCCCCAGAAAGGGCGCCCGCTCGAATACGTGAGCCTCATGGCCCTTCTTCACAAGCTCGAAGGCAGCCGCCAGGCCCGCCGCGCCCCCACCGATGATACCCACCCGCATTTCCTGTCTCCTTCCGGTAGTGTTGCAATTCAGGTGGTATGAAGCCCCGTCATACCTGCGCCCTCAATTCGTCACTCCCGCGAAAGCGGGAGTCCACCCCCCGAACCCCTGGATTCCGGCCTGCAACCGAATGACGGAACGCTGCCGTCTCCTTCCCCGGCTTATGTGCCGCCCGTTGGTTGTATGAAACTATTCCCCGCGCTGGGCGAAGGGTCGCCATCGGACGACAGACTGATTTGCTTAGTCCTGGCAAGCTGGGCAAGAGACATATTTTCCTTCACCAGGAACACCAGGCCCAGGGCATTGACCGGCAGCCACAAGGCTATGATGTGGACGAAAAACGCGTAGGCCACGGCGGCTTCAGCGCCTACTCCAAAGGCAATGAGGGTGCTCTTCGCCACTACCTCAAAGGGGCCTATCCCTCCGATGCTGGACGGGACGGCAGTAGCCAGGTTGGACGTGGCTGTCACCAGCAGGATTACCACGAAGGGCTGGCCGAGGTCGAAGGATATGGCTATGACATAGTACATGGCGGCTTCAAGAAGCCATACGGGCAGGGAGAGCAGGAAGATGCGCAGGAGCTTGGGGGGACTTCTCAAAGCTCCCAGGCCGTCCAGCAACAGGTACAGGATGCTCTCCACCTTTGGACGCAGGGCGCGGGGCGACATCCTGGTGATGAGGCGGGCTAACTTCTGGCCCAATTGGGGCGAGACGGCCAGCACCAGCAGGACCAGGAAGCCGGCAACGAATATTGACGCCACAAGGATGCTCAGGGCCACCCAGAGGGTGTTCAGCCCGCCCTCGCCGGTCCTCAGGATGTCGGTCCAGGGGAGGAAGGGCCAGGTGACAGCCACCAGGAACAGAAGGGTGAGGCCGTCCAGGACCCGCTCTACGATGATGGTAGATAGGGCGGATGCCTTGCTCACCCCTTCCTTCTCTCCCAGGAAGTGGGACCTCACCAACTCTCCCAGGCGTATGGGCAGGATGTTGTTGGACAGGTATCCGATGGACACCACCGGGTACAGCCGCCGGACGGGTATGGCCTTCAGGTGGGATAGAAGGTATTGCCAGCGCCAGGAGCGGAACCAGAAGGCGACCAGGTATATCAGGACGGCGGGAACGAAGTAGGCATAGTTGGCGCTCTGCAACTCCCTCCCGGTCTGCTGGAAGTCCACCTTCCACAAGAACAGGAAGAGGAACCCCATGGTTGCAACGAGTCCCAGCCAGAAGCGTCGGTTTGACAGCAAGTTGTGTAGGCCTCCCTCAAGACCCCTGTTTTCCATGCCCGGTATTTATAGAGGAGCAAGTGGGTTCCAGTATAATTCCCCTTCCTTTGGGGCACAAGATGAAAGGGCCAAGGTATTGGCCGTTATTGTACCCCATAACGCACCGGCATGGGGGGTAACTATTCAGACACGATGAGTCGTAACCATCGCATCACCGTCATTCCGGCGAAGGCCGGAATCCAGGGGTGGGGCGTGGGTAGCTTTCGCAACGACTCCTCAGGTTAGAGGAGCCTGAATTCCTGCTTCCGCAGGAATGACGGTGGACATCTATTCTCTATGGTAACTGGGTAATTGCCCATGCCCCTCCGGTCCACAAACGCGGATGAAAACGAGACGGCATCCCAACCGTCACTCCCGAGAAAGCGGGAGTCCCCCCCGCCCCTGGATTCCGGCCTACGCCGGAATGACGGTTGGGATGCCGCACCCTTCAAGATGCTGTAGGGGCAACCCTCGTGGTTGCCCTTTGGGTTGCTACGGCGGGACGGTCTCCTCCGGCGGGGGTGGGTCTGTGAACAGGAAGGTGGAATATTCGGACTTCCACCACTGGCTGCCCAGCCTGCGGAACAGGAAATAGCCCAGGGAGTCCCTCCAGGGTCCCCGCCGTATGATATTGTCCTTGACGAAGTTGAAGTCCTCCTTTAGCTCCGTCCCTATGCCCTCACTCCGGCGGTTTTCTCCCGGACGGCGGTATCCCTCGGGGAACCACAGGAGGTTTTTGTGGGGGCCGGACCTCTCGTACTGGGAGAGGTGCTCCAGGTCTCTATTGGCATGAAGTTCCACCAGGAGCAGGGCCTTGGTGGTTGGAGGCTCCTCCAGGGGATTGCACCAAGGGGCATAGCCGTCCTCGCTCTCGTTCTTGTAGCACCGGAAGGCCAGGGTCCCGTCCTTCTGCTCGTGGCGCACGTACCAGTTGAAAGGATACCACATCTCATAGTCCACATTCACCACCTGCTTCTGGTCGGTATCCAGTACCCCCAAGTATTCCTGATTTTTTAGGCCCTCCAGGGTCTCCACCAGGTCTGCGCTGCCCTGGGCAAATACCAGCATCTCCACCGGCGAGTCGTCGTAGGTGTAGCTGGCCCGGAAGGAGACAAAGGTGGTGAAGCCCAGCATCAGGACGGCCGCGCCCATACCCGCCAGGGTCAACCCCAGTCCGGGTCGCGCCCTGCGGATGAGGATGACCGAGGCCAGCGCAACAGCTATCACCCCCCCCAGGACAACCCAGTCTTGCCACGTCTCCAGGTCGCCGTTGTTCAGGTAGCGATTGAGCAGGTAGAATCCCGCCAGCAGCAGCAGGGGCGCAAGTACCAGGAGGGCCGCCGAGGGGCTTTTCAGTACCCTCAGCCACCGGACCCCTTCAATAAGGTCTCCGATGAACTTGCCCGTCAGAAAGATGAAGGGCAGGGTCACGTTTGCAAGAAGCCAGGGCATCTTCTCCCCTGCAATGGTGTAGGCAATGAAGGTGAGGATAGCCCAAAAGGACAGCGCCAGCCCGAACAGGTCCGCCTTCCTTAGATAATAGACCACGGCCGCCCCGCCGAAGATAAGGGGGAGGAACTCGTAGACGCTCCCAATGACGAAGTAGTAGTACCAGGGCTGGCCGCCCCGCGCCACCTCCTGCTGGGCTACCCAGTAGCCAAGGCTCTGCCACGAGCCGGTATATATCCCCCCCAGCTTGCTGCAAACGCCGCCGAAGAACCCCCCTGCCTCGGCAGGGCAGTAGCCGTGGCTCTGGACAAAGACGCCGAACATGCTGGTGAAGAACATGATGTATATGAGGTAAAAGATGCCGGCGCTGATAAGCCACACCTTCCATCGCCACATCACACCGAAGGCTATTGAGACCAGCAGGGCGAAGGCCAGCACCGCGAAGGATATGAGATAGTCCCGGCCCACGCTGCCATTGGGGAAGGCGGCAAAGGCGTAGCCCAGGCCCGCCAGCACCATCAGGGGCAGCAGCCACTTCCACAGGCCGGTCCTACGGGCGAAGATAGACACCGCTACCGGGACGGCTACTATAACCGATATTATCAGGTAGTCCAGAGCGTCGGAAATATCAATCACAGGGAAGGCGATGAAGGGAGGCCCCAGGACGGGCAGCCCCACCTCTCCCACGCCTTCGTTGATAAGCTCCATTCCGGCCAGGCCCAGGGGGATGCTGGACAGGGCGGCCCATTGGGGCAGGGTTAGAGTAACCAGCAGGACCAGAAAGGCGGGCGCTCCCCTCATATCCGAGAGCCTCAGCCTGCCCAGCGCCCAGGGGACTATCTCGGTGAGGGACATGAGGAACAGGGCAGCCCCGAATATGACCACTACTATATACGCGGTCTCCTTGGTGGCGAAGGCCAAGGCCAGGACCGCCGCCGCCATGTAGAGGTAGCGGTCCTTGTCCTCATTGATGTACCGCCACATCAGGGTCAGCAGCGCAGCAGCCCAGAAGACCATCAGTATCTCATTCCGACCAAAGCGGCTGAGATACAGCAGGGCGGGAGAGAGGGTCAGAAGGACTGCCACCAGGACGGCGCCCTTGGTTCCCAGGTAGTTCCTCAGAAAGTAGGGCAGCCCCACCACCCCTGCGCCGAAAAGGGCATAGCCCAGGCGGGCGGTGAAGTCGGTATCAGGGAATATCTTGAATATGAAGGCCGTCAGAAGTACCTGAAAGGGGCCGTGCATCCAGGGACTATGAGAGTAGCCCTCTCCTACGGCCAGCTTCCAGGCATAATGGAGATGGAGGCTCTCGTCGTAGTGCATGGTGCGCCCGTCCAACTCCCACAGCCGCAGGCCCAGGGCCACCAGTGCCAGCCCGATGAAGACGGCTGCCTCCCACCCCAGCCTCAACCTGAAGGGCCTTATCCTGAAGTGGGCCGGCAACCTATGAGACCAAGGAGTCCTGGCTTGCGCCTCCATTATCCCTTATCCATTTCTATCCCACCAGGTAAGGCCCGCCCGGTAAGGTCTGAGAGGGTGTTCCCAAACTTCGTAGCGCACCATAATTATTATGATGATAGATGTCCACCGTCATTCCAGCGAAAGCCGGAATCCAGGGGTGGGGCGGTGGAAGTCTTCGCGACCTCCCCAAGTTGCGGGACTATGGATTCCTGCTTCCGCAGGAATGACGGTTGGGATTCCGTACCGTTTTCATCCCCGTATATGCCCCCAGAGTCATGGGGAATAATTATGTGTATAGACATCCCCCAAGCCAGGACTCCACCCCCGCCCCTGGATTCCGGCCTACGCCGGAATGACGGTGAGGCTGAAGCCTTGGGGGGAGAGATTCCCGGCAACCGCTCGTATATTACTACGTCCCCGTTTTGGAAAACGGGCCGCAGAAAGGGCGCGGCCCCGCCCAATAATTCTGTGCCGTATTTGTCCCGCTCTCTGGGACCCACGTAAACGTAGCGTATATCGTATGCTTCCAGCAGGCTGAGCGCCTTGTCCGGGTCGTCGCTGCCGTAGATTTCCGCTACCTGTTCCTCCCTGCCGTGAAAAAGGACGGTGGAACCCCGCCACTGGTGCTCGTGGCCTTTCCAGCCCAGCACAGTAGAAAGGCCGGTGCTGGCGGAGATTCTACCATACTCGGAATAGTCGTCCCCCACCGCCTCCACTATCCTGCCCCAGGGGGCCTCATCCCGCAGCCACTGGATGGCCTCGTACTCGCCGCCGGAACTGCCCAGAAAAGCCAGGCCGTCCAGGGTGTTGACCGCCGACCCCCGGGTCCTGTCCAGGGCAGCCCCTACGGAGTAGTACACCGACACCAGGACAAGGGCCGCCACCAGCGCGGCCCAGCCATAACCCAAGACCCCCCTCAACAGCGCCAAGGGCAGCAAATTGGGCACTGCGAGTTTGCCCAGGGCCAGCTTTCCTATGGAGAGCACGGGCCGGGAGCAGACGTAGTATAAGCCGTAGGCTGAAACGATAGCAAGGAGGACCCATGCCTGGTAGTAGAGCTTGAACACGGTGTTCATCCTGCCGCCAAAAAGGTCCACCAGGTAGAAAAGCTCAGCACCTATTATTAGATACATAGCCAGGGCAAGGAGATGCAAGGTGAGACCCGTTGCCCTTTCGCCATCGTCATCCTTTCTCACCCGCAGGAGCATACAGTACAGGGCCGTTGCCACAATGGCCATCCCCGGCAGAAGCAGGCCAAACCTGGCCCCCACGTCGCCGGCGCCGGAGACCGTCCGGCTCCCAAAGCGATTTATCAGCGATCCCCACCCCGTCCACAGCGCCAGAAGCTCTATCCCTGCCCACAACAGGAAGGGCAGAAGGGTTATTGCCAGCGCCAGGGACATAGCTCTTAAGTCCCTCTCTCCCGGTGAAAGCAGCAGCTGCCTTATCAGGAAGGAGCCGCTGAGCACCATGAACAGGCCCCATATCAGGAAGAAGTGCAGGGGCCGGGTGCTCACGTCCCCCAGCGCCCAGATGCCGCCGGCCTGGCTGCTGAGGGTGGAGTAGAAGGGCAGGTACAGGGCCACGGCTCCCCCAAGGATGAGGGCCAGCACCACCAAGGAAGAGAGCAGCGCCCGGAGGGGCAGCCCGCCCCAATCGCCATAGCACTTGACTATGACCAGGGCTGCAAGGGCTACGGCGAATACCGGAAAGTCCCAGATGTTCAGAAAGGCAAGAGCGCCCAGGGCCAGAGTTATGGCAAAGACCTCCCACAGGTTGCTTCTCAGCCATCCTACCCCAAGCCTTTCCCGCCCAATAAACACGTTCAACCCCAGGGCCAGGACGAGGATGATGAAGGGCAACGAGGTTAGATGGGGATGGAGGTCGCCCAGGAGAAAGCTGAAGAATGGGAACTCGGTGATGGTGTAGTCCAGGCTGTTCCCGTCCACCACCGTATCTATAACCCTTGAGGCCCTCCACCACCACCAGGACTGGTCAGGAAAAATACCCCCATCGGGACTCAATCTCCCGTCCAGCCCCTTGATGGATACCCACTCCCAGAAGCCCTCGGACCCCCATCCCTTGGCCTGCACAAACTCCAGCACCCCCTCCAGGTTGCCTATAAATACGATGAACAGGGGAGCGGCCAGGGCAAAGGGGATGGCAATCCTAGCCTTAGCTTTGGACAGACGGATGAGGTTGTACACCAGGCTGAAGGCCCCCGCTCCCACCAGTGCCGGCACCAGCGCTATAGAGAGGTTGTAGGTGATGCTGGATGGGATGGCGGTGAGCTTGGTGAGAAGGGCCATCATAAAATGGCCGAAGTAGTAATAGCTGATGGGGTGGCCCGCAAGCCAGGGGTCCTCCGGGGGGAAGTAGTCGCTCCTGAGGATGGCGTTGAGGAATGCGAAGTCCATAGGCTTCTCGGTATGGTTTATGGCCGGCGAGAAGGACACCACCGCGATCCACAGCAAGTAAATGCTGACGAAAATCAACTCCGCGGCCAGCAGGTAACGCCATCCCTCGCGGAGGAAGGACAGCATCTCACGGCCATTGCGCCAGAGGACCAGGGCCGAGACCAAGGCCAGGACGGCCAGGATGAGGATGATGGTATATCGAGCGTTGGGCAATGCGTGGGTGAGGCCCAGTACCCACAGGATGTAGGATGCCAGGAGAAGGGCCAGGGGCTTGGACAGGACAAGGCCCCTGTCGGGCAGCCTCTTGAAAAGGGTGAAGGCAAGAGGGAGGGCTATCAGCCCCAAGACTTCAATGACCAGGAGCCATATCAGGGCATGGTACACGGCCTGTCCTTGCCGGGCGAGGATAATCGCTGGACACTAGGTGATTCGAGGCGGGTCGGTCTTACGGGCTGCACAAGTCCCACAGGCTCAGTTCCCTACAGGCTCCAGCAGGGCCTCCACGAAATCCCTTGAGTCAAAGGGGGCCATATCCTGGGGCTTCTCCCCGGTGCCGATGAAAAGTATGGGAAGGTCCAGAGCGTTCTCAATAGCTAGGACAATCCCTCCCTTTGCCGTGCCGTCCAGCTTCGCAAGGAAGATGCCGGTGCAGTCCACCGCCTCTTTGAAGGCCCGTGCCTGGCTGAGGCCGTTCATTCCCGTAGTGGCATCCAGGATGAGCAGGACTTGATGGGGGGCCGAGGGGTCAAGGCGGCCCAACACCCGCCTTATCTTCTTTAGCTCTTCCATCAGGTTGGCCTTGGTGTGAAGCCGGCCCGCCGTGTCTATTATCAGCACGTCGGCGCCCCTGGCCTTGCTGGCCTGGAAGGCGTCATAGGCCACGGCCCCGGGGTCGGCGCCGGGCTGATGGGCTATCACGTCCACACCTACCCGCTCCCCTAGGACTTGCAACTGGTCTATAGCGGCTGCGCGGAAGGTATCGGCGGCCCCCAGGACCACTCTTTTCCCCGCCTCGTTAAAGTTGTGGGCCAGCTTGGCGATGCTGGTGGTCTTGCCAACTCCGTTCACGCCCACTACCAGGATTACGAAGGGTTTGGCATCATTGTCTGTGTCGGTATCCAGCCATACGTCCTCCCTGCCCGCGGTGGAAGCCAGCTTGCCGGCAAGCTCTCTCTTCAGGGCATCGAAGACCTGCTGAGGCTCGGTGAGCCGCTCCTCCCGGGCCTGGGTCTTTAGCCGCTCGATCAGACTCAGGGAAGTATCCACCCCCACGTCGGCAGAGATCAGAATCTCCTCCAACTCCTCCCACACCTCGTCGTCCAACCTTCGGGAGCGCAGGACGTCCATAATGCGTCCGAACCAGGTCGCCCGGCTCTTCTGCACCCCCTCCTGGGTCTTCTCCTTATTCTTTTCCCGGTTTCTCTTGAAAATTCCTAACATAGAGTAACATCACTGACAAAAGTTTGGACATTCTTAACGGTTTGTCGGACAAGGCAGGGTATCGGTTTGAGTCCCTACCCTCTGCCCCTTGGCTCGATAGCGGGAGAAGGCTCGTCGAACTGCTCCCCTAGCGCCTCTGCCTCCGCCTTACGCCGGACCCACGATTCCATCATCTCTTCCAGCGCTTGCCTCCTTCCCTCAATTATGCCCTCGGCTATGCCTTCAGCCCTGGCTTCCTTAATCCACTTCTCCTTCAGATAAGAACCTAGCATGATATAAGACCCCTCTATCTGCCCCTTGGCTCAATAGTGGGAGGAGGCTCGTTGAACTGCTCCCCTCGCGCCTCTGCCTCCGCCTTACGCCGGGCCCATGATTCCATCTCTTCCAGCGCTTGCCTCCTCCCCTCAATTATACCCTCATCCCTGGCTTCCTTAGTCCACTTCTCCTTCAGATAAGAACCTAACATGATATAAGACCCCTCTATAGTTATAACGATCGTTCCAAGTCCTACACCGATTTGACCGGCGCCTAATATGATGGACAGATAGGTTTCTACAGGGTCTTGGTCTTCACGGGTTATCTGATGCCAGGATAACAGACCCAGGCTGATGAAATAAAGAGCAGCGAACGACAAGAAGTATAATAATTTCCATCCGCTGACCTTCATCTCATCTATGGACTCTATTACTGCTGGCTTACCCCTTAATAGTCTCCTGATTTCGTGACTGGCCGAGATAGAATAGCTATAATCTCAGAAATGGCAATTTGTTTGGACCCTGACGGACCCGCAGATAATCGGGCCTTCCACTGTCTATTCAGACGATCGCTTATCGTGGGGAGGACCCAGGCGTCGCAAGGCTTCCTGGGCTGCCTGCTTTTCGGCATCCAACTTCCTCTTCCCCCGTCCGCTGCCCATCACCTGTCCGTCCATAAGGACCTCTATGCCGAAGCTCCTATCATGGTCCGGGCCCCCTGAGTGTACTATACGGTACTCGGGGAGGGGCTTCCCCATCCGCTGCATCACTTCCTGGAGGCGGGACTTGGGGTCTTCAGGCACTCCCCCTTCAAGCAGGCCCGCCATCTCACCGGCCAGCAGCCTGAGGACTATCTTCCTGGCAGCTTCAAACCCTCTGTCCAGGAATACGGCTCCTATCAACGCCTCGAAAGCTGCGGCCAGATTCGAGTCCCTATCACCCCCGCCGGTGGCCTCTTCCCCCCTGCCCAGCTTGAGGTGCTGCCCCAACTCCAGCCCCCTGGCAGTCCTTGCCAGGGTCTTGCCACTCACAAGGGACGACCTGAGCTTGGTTAGCTGTCCTTCGGGAAGGTCGGGGTATCTGGCAAAAAGTTCCTGGGTGACGGCCATGCCTACCACAGCATCACCCAGGAACTCAAGGCGCTCATAGGAGTCTATGGTCCCACCCCCCGGTGAAATTTCATTGAGGTAAGAGGGGTGAGACAGGGCCTGCTCCAGCAGCCTACGGTCCTTGAATCTCTGCTTCAGTTTTCGTTCCAGGGGGGTCTGTCTCAAGAGCATACTATCGTATATTACCGGCACATGTTATGGGGATACGCTGCCGGGCAGGGTACATCATAAGGAGGACACACCCATTGCCCCGGGTAAAGCCGTTTGGAGGGACTGAGTAGTCCCTCCAAACTCCAGTCTGTTGTGGGGTGGGAATAAGCCCTTACCGGCCCGTCTAGGTAAATACGCCCTTGGGCCAGGGCGGCTGGGGCCGCTTGATCTCGCCGATATAGTTCCAGGTACTGGCGAGGCTCATCAGGTCCTCGAACATCTTGATGGACTCTTCCTTGGGCGGGTTGTAGGCCTTGATAAAGGCCGAGGTGCCATTGGGGAAGATGAAAGTAGGCACTCCAAAGGCACCGTGCTTCTCCACCGCCTCGGTGTGGCTGTCGGCGATGTCTTGGATAATGCTCCTGTCTTCCAGGTCTTCCAGGAACCGGGCCATGTCCAGTCCCGCAGACCGGGCCGCATCCAGGACAACCTCACGGTTTGCCAGGTCCTTGCGGTCCTCGTGGCGGGCCTTCAACAGGGCCAACTGGAAAGCCTCGAACAGCTTGGTCCCCTGCCGGCGCGCCGCTTCTCCGCCCCTCATGTCAACGAGGCTCAGGTTAGGAGCATCATCAACATGCTCCCACGCCTTCCACTCAGGTCCCTGTTTGCTGTTGACCTGGTTCAGCAGGAAGGGCTGCCAGTCTATCTGGAGTTCATCTCCATACTCATCCCTAACCTTCGCAAACCACATGGCTGCGTTATACACGTAGGGTCAACGAAAGTCATAGTATATCTTTACAGGCTCCATAATTTCACCTCCTCGCATGGAATTTTACCACCACCGGAAGGGTTAAACAACCCATGCCGGCCGTTTACTGATCCTTAGGCTGCCGCTCTGGGGGAAACCCCTCTAGCTGGTCTCCTCGATGAGGATGGTATAAACCCCCGCGCTGTCGGCCTGCTCTTGGTCCTGGGGATGGATGCGATAACCAGCCACCACAGCCATGACCTCCTGTTGGAACACTGCCATCAGGGCTTCTGCGGACTGGCGTACCCGCTCGATGTCATGCCGGCTGATGCTGTTGGATACCTCCACCACCACCCACACCTGGGCGCGGTCGGACTTGCGCTGGGCCCGGAGAATGACGTCCGTGGTGTTGAGCCGGGTCTCCTGGGCGTCGGTAATGGTGCCGTTATCAGCGGCTTCCTCAACAGGCTCGAAGAGTTCCGGGCTGGTGTCCTGCACAGGGCTTTGCATCATCTGGGGCCTGCGCATATTGAAGCGCTGGCTGATAAGAGGTCGAATCCTCCGGTGGAGCTTCACTTCTAGGCCGTCTCCCTTGAGCACCGCAACGTCATTTTCCACCCGCCCCAGACGAGCGTCGAATTGAGTCATGGTAGCTTCCAGCCGGTCCAGGCGCGTATTGGTTACTACAGCGGCAGCTTTGAGTTCGGCGATGTCGGCTTCTATGCGCTCCAGGCGTATGGGCATCCCGAGGAACTCGCTGGTGAGCAGGGCGCGCAACAACAGCGCCTGAGCATCGGGGTTGGCCTGAAGTTCGGCGATCATGCGGGCCACCAGGGAATCGGGGTCAAGCTGCGGGGGTGTAGCTGTCATGGCCTGATTATACCATACCCTACCACACTATACCTCTACCCATTCTCTCCAAGGAGATGGGTCCTTTGAAACCCTCCCTAGCCCAATAAGCGGGTGACGCCGTCCCGGACTAGCAGTACCCCGACAACGAAAAGCACCCCGCTCATAGTGAGCAGCAGGGTGTTCAGGCTGACCCTGCCCGTAAGCCGTGCCCCTATATATGTGCCCGCCATTGCAGACAGCCCCATAGCCAGAAGGATAACCAGGTCAACCTCTCCCTGGACCCCGTGTCCGATGAACCCAAACGCCCCCATCAGGGACCCGATTACCAGGTTAGAACCTGCCGCTATCCTTGGAGGTATCCGCAGCACCCGGATTATGAGGGGCAGGCGGACACTGCCCAGGATCAGTCCTACCGCCCCACCCACCAGGCCCACCACCAGGCCGATGGACGCCTCTATAAACCCCCTCCTCAGGGTGAATAGTCCCCCACCCTCCCCCTCTCCGGGTATAGTGGACTGGTCCCTCGCCATCTCTCTCAACCTGAGCAGGAACTCCACCGACTGCCAGGCGACAAATAGCCCTGCCACCAGAATCAGCGCTCCCTCGGGGACAGCAGAGGAGCCGGCGAACCCTCCCGCGAAAGAGCCTGCCACCGCAGGGCCTCCCATCAGGGCCACAACCCGCCAGTCCACCCGGCGCTCCCGGATATGGGGATAACCCCCTACCAGGGCGCTCAATGTGCTCACCAGGATGTTTGTGCCCCCGGCGGTGGTGGCCGGAACCCCTATGAGCAGCAGAGCGGGCAGGCGCATGGTGCCCAGGGCCAGCCCTACGAACCCTCCCAGGACTCCCACCAGGAAGGATACCAGGGCCAGCAGAAGGACCTGCCAGACCGGCAATGCGCTTGAAAAATCCAACTCTATGCCCAACTCATTGATGCCATAGGTATTAAGGGCCGGAGGTCCCTGGGGAAACCGTAGGGCCTTTCCATTGTCCCGAAAACCACGTAATTACGAAAATAGGTGCCCACCGTCATTCCGGCGTAGGCCGGAATCCAGGGGCGGGGTGTGGACTCCCGCTTTCGAGGGAGTGACGGCGGGAAAGCTGCCACGATTTTCATCCCCTTATGTGGCCCGCAGGGCATGGGCAATTCCTATGAAAATAGGGGTTTCAGGTCACTCACCACACCCTGAAGGGTGCGGCATCCACCACCCACCGTCATTCCCGCGAAAGCGGGAATCCAGGGTCCTGCGACGTAGGCGGTCGTTGCAAGTCACCCCCCGCCCCTGGATTCCGGCCTACGCCGGAATGACGGTTACGCAAAGGTCTCCGAAAGCGAGAATCCTGGTGGGGCGTGGGGTATGCGCTCCCTGAAGCAAGCCAGCTTTGGAAAGGCCCAAGCGAAACCGGGCAAAGACTTGCTCCCATTCCCGGCTGATAGTATCATGCTCTGGAAGATAGTGGTACATCTCTGGAATACAGGGGAATATTAGGGTGTACAGGCAGCAATTCGACATCAGGAGGCAGAAATGGGCAGGCTGGATGGGAAGGTAGCTATCATCACCGGCGGGGCAAGAGGCCAGGGGGCCTCGGAAGCGCGGCTCCTGGCGGTAGAAGGGGCCAGGGTTGTTTTTGGAGACATCCGCGATGAGGAAGGCCGGCAGGTGGAGGCGGAGATTCGAGAAGCGGGAGGAGACGCCACCTATATCCACCTGGACGTGACCAGCGAAGAGGACTGGCAGAATAGCATAGACCTGGCCGAGAGCAGGTATGGCAGGCTGGACGTGCTGGTGAACAATGCGGCCATCCTCAACCGCAAGGGCATCGAAGACCTTACCCTGGATGAATGGAACCTGATAATGGCGGTCAACGCCAAGGGGGTGTTCCTGGGCACCAAGTACGCCATCCCGGCAATGCGCCGGGCCGGGGGAGGCTCCATAATCAACATATCCTCCGGCGCTGGGATTGCGCCGTCGGCGGGCACGTCTCCCTCATACAGCGCGACCAAGGGCGCCGTTCGCCTCCTCAGCAAGGCCACGGCGGTCCAGTACGCCCAGGAGAACATAAGGTGCAACTCCCTCCATCCCGGCCCCATTGACACGCCGATGGTCTGGGAAAACCCGCAAGACCCATCCACCCAGGGAGACTATATAACCCGGGTGCCCCTGGCCCGGCGGGGGACCCCCGACGAGATTGCCTACGGAGTCCTGTACCTGGCCTCGGATGAGTCCTCCTTCGTCACGGGAGCCGAGCTAGTGATTGACGGCGGCAGAACGGCCCAATAGGGACGGGTGCGAGGCCCGCCCCTGCCGCCGAACAGGGCACCCTCGGTGTATGGGGGTATAATTCCAACTGATATGGGAGTTGCTCAGTTGAAGGTAATTTCGTATCTGGACTGGCCCGTTGTCCGATGAAATTTCATAGCCAACTGCGTGAGTCCTATGACGGTCAGTTAAGGAGAACAATGGGCACGAGAAAGACAGAGGACGGCGTCTATAAGGTTTATGACGCTGCCAAGGAATGGGTGAACCGGGCGTTGCGGACCGACGACTCGCTTTTCACACCGGGCACACCCATCTGGTCGAGTCAGTGGCTCGGAGAACTCCATCAACGGTTCCTAAACAACCCGGACGAGTCAGATGCCAGCTTCTCGGATAAATTACAAATTCAACTGAAAGACAGCCGGCCCGAGGTCTACCAACTGATGGGCGAGGCATTGTATGTTTACTTTCTGATAGTCGCAACTAAAAACAGTAAAAACGAACAGCAAAGGATTGATACCGTACTTGGGTGGTCAGAGTCGCCTGTCGCAATTCCACCAGAACTCGTTGTGGGACTTACCCCTGGCATCCTTAACCCCGGAATCGCGTTTCATACTTTCCGCCCCTATCAGGTTGGGTTGATAATTGAGTTCGTCGAGCAGTGGAAACAACAGAACCCAGATAAACGTAAGCAGCTACTTGATGACCCTTGGGCGTTCAAAGAGTTCCTAATGGGGATTCGTCTTAGTAGCCTTTTGCTTCGCAATAAACCAAACATTCCAAGTATACAACGACAGGCATTGCTCCATCTCGTCTATCCTGACACCTTTGAAGCGATCGTCAGTTTGGTCGATAAATACAAGATAGCGAAGACATTCGAGGACCTTGTTACAGAGGCGACGGATGATGTTGACCGTCAACTGGCGCAGATACGGCAGTGCCTCGAACCACGGTATGACAGCGGCGACCGCTTCGACTTCTACATGCCTGAAGTCCAAGCTCAGTGGGAAGGAAAATGCCCACCCCCTCCACCACCTTCCCCTCCCCCTGAAGGCTCCTGGTCCCCCGCCAACATCGCCGGCCTTGCCGAAGAACTTCTGTGGGAACCCGCCCAATTGCAGGAAATCATAGACGACCTGCAAGAAAAGCGCCAGGTGATTTTCTACGGCCCGCCAGGCACCGGCAAGACCTACGTAGCCCGCGAAATCGCCAGGCAGTGCGAGCTCAACGGCGGCGACTTTGAAATCGTCCAATTCCATCCCTCCTACTCCTACGAAGATTTCGTACAAGGTTTCCGGCCAAGGCTGCACAACGGGCAACCCGGATTTGACCTGGTGGACGGCCCGCTGCGCCGCATCGCCGAGCAGGCAAAGGACAACCCGGACGCCACTTTCATCCTGGTCATTGATGAACTCAACCGGGGCAACGTCGCCAAGGTGTTCGGTGAACTGTACTTCCTGCTGGAGTATCGGGATGAGGCGGTGCGGCTCCAGTACGGCGGCGATGACAAGGGATTCAGCCTGCCCCCCAATCTCTGGTTTATCTGCACTATGAACACGGCGGACCGCTCCATCGCGCTGATGGACGCGGCCCTGCGGCGGCGGTTCTACTTCGCGCCCTTCTTCCCCAACGAGCCGCCCATAGAGGGCCTGCTGCGCCGGTGGCTCAGCAAGCATGGGCAGGATACGTGGGTCGCCGGTCTTGTTGACGCGGCAAACGGCAAGCTGGACCGCGACACAGGCATCGGACCCAGCTACTTCATGGGAGACATGCCCTTGGACGAAACCCGCGTCCGCCGCATCTGGAAACGGGCGGTTTTGCCTTACGTCGAGGAACAGTGTTTCGGGGACGATGCCAAGCTGCGGGGGTTCGACTTCGACCGGCTGAAAGGGCAGCTTGACGGGGTCGCGCAGACAGGCGATGGGCCTACAGAGGGGGTCACGGAACATCAGGTTGGCGATGCAGACTCTGACGCTGCGTGAGTATGAGGACTACCCCGTTCACGTTCCGCTAGATGCCGGGCAACGTGCGGCCTTAGTCGGCGCTCACATTGAAGTGAAGGCCCCGGAGTCCGAGGGAGTAAGTTGGATTCTCCGTCCGTCTTCTCACGTCGGTACTGTGGGCCTTGGCAACCTGTCCGTCATTGTACGTCCAAAGATTCCCATTGACCGGGTGATGTTTCTGGTCGCCTACACCATTGACCCCAGGGAGTGGCGAAAATATCCCTTCGATCTGTCCCCCAATACCGATGTCCTGGAGAGTATAGTCCCCGCTTTCGTGCACCACACGCGCCAGGCCGTCCGGCGCGGACTGCTGCAAGGATACCGCCACGAGGAGGAGGCGCTCCACACCGTCCGGGGCCGCATCCGGTTCGACGACCAAATCAACCAGCGCTTCGGAGTCTCTCTGCCCCTGGAGGTGGCCTACGACGAGTTCACCGAGGACATAGAGGAAAACCGGCTGCTCAAGACGGCGCTGCACCGGCTGGCCCACCTGCCGGTCAGGTCGCCGCAAGCCCAGCGGGATGTTCATGCCTTGCGTCCGGTGTTCAACACCGTCGAGCTTGGCGGTTACCGCCGCGGCGCGCCCACAGTCCAATATACCCGTCTTAACGGTCACTATCGCCCTGCGGTGGAACTGGCCCGCCTAATCATAGACAACTCCAGCCTCGAACTCTTCCACGGAGAGGTTGCGGGAGCTTCCTTTCTTCTGGACATGAACCGGGTGTTCGAGGGATTTCTGTTCGTCGCATTGCGGGAAGGGTTGGGACTCTCGGAAAGCGAGTGGCGGCGGGGGCATCTGACTCTGGACGAGGGGGACGCCATAAAGCTCGAACCGGACCTTTCCTGGTGGAGCGGGAGACGTTGCCGGTTCGTGGGCGACGCCAAGTACAAGCGCCTCCAGCCTGCGGGCTTTCAGCACGCCGACATTTACCAGATGCTGGCCTACTGCACGGCGGCCAATCTGCCATCGGGACTGCTGGTCTACGCCGCAGGGGAGTCTGAGCCGGGCCATTACAGGATCAGGTATGCCGGCAAGACCATCGAAGTGGCGTCTATCGCCCTGGACGGCCAGCCAAATGAGATTCTGGCCGAAGTCATGCGTCTTGCCACGCGGGTTAAGTCGCACTACTGCCAGAGACTGCTCCCACGAGTCTGAAAGGTTACGTATTGACGAGTCCTAAAATCACTGATAACATCACTACTCAGTGACCGATGGTTGTTCACTATCATGGGCTCTTCATGGGCCCGTCCCAGAATCAGATAGACGCACATTGACGAATGTGTATCACCCCCAATTTTATGGAGGATATGGATATGGACTACAAAATAATCTCCGGTGACGGCCATATAGACCTCAGATGGCTGCCCCACGATGTCTTCGTGTCCAGGTCGCCTGCCAAATGGAAGGACCTGGTGCCCCAGGTGGTTGACACGGCTGAGGGGAAGAAGTGGTACGTGGAGGGCAAGGATGTGGCCGGGCGTCCCTTCGGAGGCCTGGGCAACTTGCAGAATCCCGAGCGCGGACGCTCGGCCCACGTGGACCGGATGTACGAGATGGGCTTCTATGACGGGGAGTCCCATCCCACAACCCCCGATCTGCGCCTCAGGGACATGGATATAGACGGCGTGGATGCCGACGTGATTTACGGCATCCTGGCAATGGGCAGCATCGTGGAGGACAAGGAACTGCTCCGGGTAATCTATGGGATGTACAACGACTGGGCCTCGGAATTCTGCAATACCAACCCGGACCGCCTGGCAGCCCTGGCGTGTATCCCCAACGACGACCCCGATGCCGCAGCCGCTGAGCTGCGCAGGGCCGCCAAGCTGGGCCTTAGAGGGGCCGACTTTAACGTAGGCACAGCGATATATCCCATCTGGCACAAGGACTGGGAGCCTCTATGGGCCGCCGCCGGCGAGACCGGGATTCCCGTCTCCTTCCACACGACAGGCTACCCCTTCAGAAGGTCCGACGACCCCAAGGTGGACGAGGAGCACCGTCCCCAGATTAGGGCCACCCTGCTGAGCCTGTTCCAGATTGCCGGGGCCGAGTTCCTCACCGGCGTTATCTTCTCGGGCGCTCTGGAAAGGCACCCCAACATGAAGTTCGTGCTGGGCGAGTGCGGAGCCAGCTGGATCCCCTATGTCCTGAGCCGCATGGACGAGGAATATGAGGACACCCTGCACACCGACCTTGGCTTCTCCCTGAAGCCCAGCGAGTTCTGGAGGAGGCAGGGCTACACCACCTTCCAGCATGAGTCCCACATCTCCCAGTTTATCAACCTGGTGGGCGAGGACAACATTATATGGGGTTCCGACTACCCCCACCCCGATGGCATCTGGCCCGACTCCCTCAAGTGGATTGAGGAGGACCTGGCCGGCGTGGACGAAAACGTGAAGCAGAAGATCATCTGCGACAACGCAGCAAAGCTGTACTTCGGAAAGTAGGCGGCGCGGCGTTCGAGTCCATACCGGGAACCAATCTGTCACTGGGCTTTGGATGGAGGGGCAACCTATTGAGGTTGCCCCTCCATGCTAATTTTCACTCCCATCATTCCGGCCCCTTATTCCGTCATTCCGGCGCAGGCCGGAATCCAGGGGATGGGGGCAGGAGTGACTGTCGGGAGACTCGCCACGAATTTCATTAACTTACATGACCTTGGCGATGGCATAAGCTATCATTATGAAAATAGGCATCACGTAAGCCGGAACTCTAGCCCCCAACCCCTGGATTCCGACCTACGCCGGAATGACGGTTACGCAAAGACCAGGGCTATATCCCGCGCCCCGCAAGGTCGAATAGAAAGGTGAAATGCCCCATCTTCCTTCGCACGTCGTGATAGGACTTCTCGGAGCGGAGGACCTGGCAGCCCGCGTTCCATGCCCACTCGGAGTTCTTCATCAGGGTGTAGGCCAGCCGGGGGAACCACACCGCTATCCTCATTATGGTGCGGGTGATGTGTAGCTCAGGCATCATCTCCCGGTCTATGGCATCCTCATACTGCTGAAGGCTGCCGGACTTCCCCTCAAGGTAGTCCAGGATGGTCGGCGCGGCCATCTGGGCGCTTTTCACCGCATGGTAGATTCCCTCGCCGGTCCAGAAATCTATCAGCCCTGCTGCGTCGCCGACGAGTAGAGCAGGGCCCTTCTGGATGGGCATACCCATCCTCCGGCGCGGGAGCCTGTGTCCTCTGGTCAGCCTTTGCTGGTAGTCCCCAAGTTGCAGGGACTGGAGGAACCGGCCCAGGGGTGGGCGCATCTCATTGCTTAGCTTCACAAATCTGACAATGCCTATGGAAAGATGGTCCTCTTTGGGAAACACCCACATATATCCGCCCCGGACGGTGCCGAAGTCCATACCGGCGGTGGATGCCCAGGGTTCCCGGTGCTGGGGTTGGGTATATACCTCGCTCTCCAGGGCCACCCCCAACTCCGCCCCCTGAAGCAGCCCAAGGCTGCGGGCGACCACGCTGTTGGCGCCGTCAGCCCCCACCAGCACCTTGCCAGTGACCACCTCTCCCTGTCCCTGGACAGAGATGCGCGGGCCGCCGTCGCCCAGGTCTATCGCCTCAACCCTGGACCCGTCCCTCAAGTCAGCCCCTGCGGAGACGGCCCTCTCTGCAAGGAGGCTGTCGAGCCTGTCCCGCATAGTCATATAGGTAAAGGGATGGGGAAAGCTGCGGGTAAAGCCATCCTTCATCTTGTAGGTAATCCTGGCCCGGTTGACCACCTGCTCCACCACCGGGGTAATGGGAAAGTCCAGGAGCCGAACGGCCCTCTCGTTTACCCCGCCCCCTCAGGTCTTGTAGCGCGGCAGGGTCTCCCGCTCCAGTATCAGAGCGCTAACCCCCCGCCGGGCAAGCTCATAGGCCAGGGTGCTCCCCGCCGGGCCGGCGCCCACAATGATTACGTCGTATTTCTTCTGCACTGCGTGTTACCGTCTCATAAGCCGGACTTTAGGCTGATTATGGGCGCTGCGAATTATTACGAATCACATGACGAGTCAGCGACGGAGATAGCGTAGGATACGAAGGACAGCTAAAAGTGCTATCACCCCGTCTAAGCTGCCTGATACCTCAACCCTTCCAACCTTAACGCTGACGCCGTCGGAGTTATCAAGTAAGATAAGCTGCTGATATTATGATACCATAAGGCATCCCCGGTGGGTCTCCCAATTTCTCCGCAGGGTCTTTCGGTTCCTCCCGATTCGTCATTCCTATGAAAATAGGCATCCCCCAAGCTGGAATCCCAGCCCCCCATCCCTGGATTCCCGCTTTCGCGGGAATGACGGTGGGGATGCCGTACCATTTTCATCCTCTTATGTGGCCCGCAAGGGCCATGGGTGATTCCGGCGTAGGCCGGAATCCGGGGGCGGTGTTGTGGGTGACTTCGCGGTAGCCCCAACGTTGCGGGACCTTGGATTACAGCTTTCGGGGACCTTTGCATAACTCGTCGCCCAACATGTCATTCCGACCCCTCATTCCGTCATTCCGACCGGAGGGAGGAATCTAAGGGTCTTGGCCGGGGTCATAAGGCCAGTCCAGCTACGGGTCCGGTCTTGGCAGACGTAGATTTTAGATTCCTCCCGCGCTTCGCTACGCTCGGAATGACATGTATCAGAGTTATGCAAAGGTCTCCTTTCGCGGGAATTGCGGATGGCTTTGCCAAAGCCATGTACGAGGGATGGAAATGACGGCAGCCTCCCCACCGTCATTCCGGCGCAGGCCGGAATCCAGGGGGGTGGTGGGGGTGACTTCGCAACGTCTCCCCAGGTGGCGGAACCTTAGATTCCCGCTTTCGCGGGAATGACGGCGGGGCAGGACGCCACACCCTTGAGGGTGTGGTGAGTGACCTGAAATCCCTATTTTCACATTAATGACGCATTAACTCTGAACATTTACCTGTGGCCCACCCGCTTGAGACGATGGTTCTTTGATGATAATATTGACGGGACGATTCCCAGCGTAAGTCCAACTATTAACTATTATAGGGGGCTAACAACCATGTTTCCCGATGTTTGTCAGATTGCATTGAAAGAGTGGGCCGTTACGGTGAAGGCCCTGGACCGGGGCGAGCAGGTCCTCCTGCTGCGCAAAGGAGGTATCCGCGAAGAGGGCAGGGACTTCCGGGTGCTGTACCCTGAGTTCCTCCTGTATCCCACCTTCGAGCACCAGAGAGAGGAACTGCTCAAGGAGAAGTATCACCGGGACCTGTCCCGGGTGCTTGCCGAGGCCCCGCCCGGCGACACCATCACCTTCTCCCACTGGGCCAAGGTAGAAGAGGTGATAGAACTGATGGAGCAGGAGAAGGTGGATACCCTCGCTCCCCTCCACATCTGGACCGACGACTACGCCCAGAAGCGGCTGCACTGGAAGCCCAGGCATCCCCTGTCTATCATGCTGATGCGGCTTTACAGGCTGGAGGAACCCAAGACTGTGCCCTATCTGCCCACTTACAGCGGGTGCAAGTCCTGGGTAGAGCTATCCGACGACGTGCCCCTGGGCAGCCTCACCCCGGTGATTACCGATGAGGAGTTCAGCGCCAGGGTGGGCGAAGTCAAGGAGGCCCTGGGGCTTTAGGTTCTTACCTGAACCTATTGGGCAACCACAAGGGTTGCCCCTACCAGGCAACATAGTGACGGGTGTAGGGGCAACTCCTGTAGCTGCCCTGGGTGGAGAATCGAAAGGCCCCGGTTTCTTAGGAGGAAGAAAATATGAAATATCGCCACTTGCCAAGGACTGAGCTTGACTTGTCCGAGATCGGGTTCGGGGCCTGGACGGTAGGCACTACCTGGTGGGGACGTATTGAGGAGTCGGACAAGGTGCTGCTGCTTGAGCGGGCGGTTGAGATGGGCGTAAACTTCTTCGACACCGCCGACACTTATGGGGAAGGTTATGGCGAGGAGATTATTGCCAAGGCCCTGGGCCATGAGCGGCATAATATAGTCATAGCCACCAAGTTTGGCTACGACATTTATAGCAACATCGAGAGGGTTGGGCACCAGGAACGGCCTCAGAAGTTCGAGCCTGATTTCATACGCTATGCCTGTGAGCAGAGCTTGAGACGGCTGAGGACCGATTACATAGACATCTACCAGCTACATAATCCCCGCATAGATACCATAGAGAAGGACGAGGTATTCGGCGTGCTGGACGAACTGGTGAAAGAGGGCAAAATTCGCTACTACGGCTCCGCCCTGGGGCCGGACATCGGCTGGTTCGAGGAGGGGGAGGCGTCAATGCGGGAGCGCAAGGTCAGTTCCCTCCAGATAATCTACAGCATCCTTGAGCAGGAGCCTGCCTTGCAATTCTTCCCCATTGCTGAAGACGAGCAGGTGGGGCTGCTTTCCAGGGTCCCCCACGCCTCGGAGATTCTCACAGACCTCTACGCCCAGCCTCCCACCTTCGAGGCCGGAGACCACAGGTCCAACCGCAGGCAGGAATGGATGGCCAATGCCTGGAAAAAGAGGGAGCAGGTCAAGTTCCTGGCGGAGGGGACAGGCCGGAGCATGGCCCAGGCCGCCATCAAGTTCTGCCTGGCCCAGGGAGCCATCGTCTCCGTTTTGCCCAACATCACCAGCATGGACCAGCTTGTGGAGTACACCTCCGCCGTAGATACCCCGGACCTGATCATTGAGGAGAGCCAACACATAACCGGCCTGTGGGAGAACAGCTTCTACCTGGAGGAGGCGGCCCCGGTTTCCGGCGAGGACTCCTGAGGCATCACCGACCTATCTGTAAGGCCCTGTTGACATTTCCCCGTCACTCCGGCCCCATCATTCGTCACTCCCGCGAAAGGAGGCCTCTGGGCAACCGTTATTCGGGAGCAGGCCGGAATCCAGGGTGCCCACAACCGTCATTCCGGCGTAGGCCGGAATCCAGGGGTGAGGCTTGGACTCCCACTTTCGCGGGAATTGCCCCTAGCGTTGCAGCCCCATAAGGGGATGAAAAAAGGCGTCACCGGCCCAAGTAGTCCTTTCCCCCTTCGACGGCTGACAGGGGTATGTAAATTATCAGGCAACTAAAATTAGGTGGCCCTTTAACTCAACAAACCGTTCACTATGTCATTCCGAGGAGCGGAGCGACGAGGAATCTAAAATTCATGCTTCAAGCAAAGCTACGGCTTTAGATTCCTCACTGCGCTTCGCGACCTTCGGAATGACAGATGGAAACGGCCTCTGTTTTACATACCCTTCTCAGCCCGCAAGGGGGGAGGAGGTTAGATTTTCACAATAATGACAGAATAAGTAGCGGGAATCCACTGCCTCGGCTTTAGAGTCTCGCCAATGCCAGAGAAACGTCGAAAGACCCGGTTGGTTTTCGACCCTCTCCAAGGCTTTGCAAACATGCCCTGGTCTATTCTGGGCTGGGCCTATTATGGCTGAGAAGGAGTAGTTGCAAATCATGGTACAGCAGAAAAAAATGGTATATCGCTTCGATGAGGGCGACGCCAGTATGCGCAACCTGCTGGGCGGTAAGGGAGCAAATTTGTGTGAGATGGCCCGGCTAGGGCTGCCCGTGCCGCCTGGATTCGTCGTCACAACCGAGGCGTGCCTGGATTACTACGACAGAGGCCACCAGCTTCCCGAGGGGCTATGGGAAGACATACAGGAGCACATCCACTGGCTGGAAGGCTCCATAGGGCGGGAGTTCGGCTCTACCTCCAACCCCCTGCTGGTGTCGGTGCGGTCCGGGGCCAGGGTGTCCATGCCCGGCATGATGGACACCATCCTCAACCTGGGCATCAACGATGAGATAGCCCCCGGCTTGTCCGGGCTGATGGGCGACCAGCGCCCGGCCTATGACGCCTATCGCCGGTTCCTCCAGATATTTGCCAGCGTGGTCATGGGGATAGATTCCTCGATATTTGAGGAAGTCCTGGCCCGCCACAAGGCACAGGCAGGCGTTCGGATGGACCATGAGCTAAGGCCGGAACACCTGCAAAACGTGATACGGGACTTCAAGGCCGCCATCCGAGATATTGCCGGCAGGGACGTGCCCGACGACCCCTGGCAGCAGCTTTTTGAGGCAGTGCAGGCAGTGTTTCAAAGCTGGAACAGCCCCCGCGCCATTGCCTATCGCAATCATTACAACTACTCTCATGGCTGGGGCACCGCGGTGAATGTGATGACCATGGTCTTCGGCAACCTGGGGGACGATAGCGGCACAGGGGTGCTTTTTACCCGCAATCCGGCCAATGGACAGCAGGGCTTGTATGGCGAGTATCTGACCAACGGCCAGGGTGAGGACGTGGTGGCCGGAATACGGAACCCCGAGCCCATCTCCAGCCTTGCCGGAAGCCTCCCCGATGTTTACGGGCAACTGTCCCGCATAGCCCAGGATATGGAGGACCACTACCGGGACGTGCAGGACATCGAGTTCACCGTAGAGGCCAGCCGCCTCTTCATCTTGCAGACCCGCAGCGCTCAGAGGACCGTCCAGGCAGCGGTGAAAGCGGCCGTGGATATGGTGAATGAGGGCCTTATAGCTCCCGAAGATGCGCTGAAGCGGGTAAACCCGGAGGAGTTGACCCAGCTGCTCGTCCCCAGGTTTGATGAGCGGGCCAGGGCCGGGTCTGCCGGGGCGTACCTGGCGAGGGGCTTTGGGGCATCTCCCGGCGCTGCCACCGGCAAGGTCTACTTCGACGCCACCAGGGCCGAGGAGGCTTCCCATACAGGCATTCCCGTCATCCTGGTCAGGCCCGAGACCAAGCCCGACGATATACACGGAATTCTGGCATCAAAGGGCATCCTGACCAGTCGAGGGGGCGTCACCAGCCACGCCGCCGTAGTCACCAGAGGGCTGGGCCTGCCCTGCGTGGTGGGCTGCGAGGAGGTACAGGTTGACGTTGAGAATAGGCTTTTCGTCGCCAACGGCCGCACAATAAGGGAGGGAGAGGACATAAGCGTTGATGGCGCCACGGGGGAGGTGTTCGCCGGCGCCATACCCACGTTCCAGCCGGACCTGGACGAGCTTGGCGAGGCCCAGACCCTGCTATCCTGGGCGGACGAGATCCGCAAGCTGGGAGTGTGGGCCAATGCCGACACCCCCACCGACGCTCAACGGGCCCTCGCTATGGGGGCCGAGGGGATCGGCCTCTGCCGCACCGAGCACATGTTCCTGGGGCCGGAGAGGGTGCCCACCGTTCAGAAGATGCTGATAAACGCCCAGGAAGCGGAGCGATGGGGGCAGGCTCATCCGGAGGAGGCATCCAATTTGGCATCTCAGGGGCTTGACCCATCCTCCGAGATTCCCGTAGGGGTCGGCGAATTCTACCAGGCGCTGGTCCAGCTAAAGGAGCTTCAGATAGAGGACTTCGTGGGGATTCTGAGGGCAATGGGAGAGAGGCCGGTTATCATCCGCCTGCTGGATGCGCCCCTCCATGAGTTCCTGCCCCGCTATGAGGACCTTATAAAAGAGATGTTGCAGCTTGAGGCCGCGGGAGCCTCTTATGAAGAGATTCGCGTCCGGGAGGGGTTCCTGAACTTGGTGGACTCCCTGCGGGAATCGAACCCCATGCTGGGCCACAGAGGTTGCCGTCTGGGTCTGACCTTCCCCGCCATATACGAGATGCAGATGGAGGCAATCATCATCGCCAGCGCCCGCCTCATCCGGGAAGGCATCGCCGTTCACCCGGAAATCATGATCCCCCTCACCGCCCACGTAAACGAACTGCACCGGCTCAAAGCGGGCCTGACCACCGTGGCCGACAGGGTACAGCAGGAGATGGACACTGCCGTCGCCTACCTGTTCGGGACTATGATAGAGGTCCCCCGGGCAGCCCTGACCGCCGGAGAGGTGGCGGAGGTAGCCGAGTTCTTCAGTTTCGGCACCAACGACCTCACCCAGACCACCTACGGCTTCAGCCGGGACGATGCCGAGGGGAAGTTCCTCAACCGCTACATCGAGGAGGAGGTCCTGCCCGCCAATCCCTTCGCCACCTTGGACGTCGAAGGGGTAGGCGCCCTAATCCACATAGCCGTGGAGCAGGGCCGGCGTACCCGCTCTGACCTGGACGTGGGTATATGCGGCGAGCACGGCGGCGACCCTGCCAGCATAGCCTTCTGCCACCGGGAAGGTCTGAACTACGTTAGCTGTTCCCCCTTCCGCGTTCCCATAGCACGCCTGGCAGCGGCCCAAGCTGCGCTGGAGGACTCCTCCGGCTAATAGGATACACCCCAACGGCAGGCCATCGGTCTGTCGTTGGGGGCTTGTAGTTGTGTTACAATGGGGTTGGTAAGGAGTGACATCTCTGAAGCGGACGGTCTAACTATGACACACAAGCTGCTCATCGAGTTTGACATTAGCTTCGAGTCCCCCTTGAAGAGGTTCTTGAAGCCGGGTGAGGTCATAAGAGGCGAGCCGGTAGAGCTTACCTTCTCCGTGACCAACCTGGGAACAGAACTTTTTCCAGGGGGACGGGTCAAGGACTGGCGCATCCTCTATGGACCAGGCCACGAAGTGGTTGACGAATCACCCACAGCAAATGTTGAGTTCGGCACAATACCACCGGGGCATAAGATAGCCCTCTCGTCAGAGAGAGCTATACCATTAACTGAAGGTCTCTCATGGATAAGGCTTTCAATTGACCCAAAGGGCCACGAAAAGGCGGTGAAGTATTACCAGAGCCCCGAGAATGTTCTTGAAGAAGGCGAATGGATGAATTACTTCTACGTCGTTAACAGAGAAATGCTCCTTCTCGCTTCGTTAATTGAGGAGTTAACAAACCGGAGGTAGGAGGTAGCCATGACCACAACGCTAGTCCAAGACAGAGAAGGAAGGATTCCCAGCCTACCCTCTCATTATTCTGTTAGATCAACTTCCCTGTTGCCCAAATACGCGGCTTCAAGGGAACCTGTGGAGGTGCGGGGGGATTCCGTTAATTTCGACATGAAGCTGATGGAGACAGGTAGGTTCTATTTCGCCGAGTTGGATGGTCAACCCTACCTGTATCGTAAAGTCAGCGACCATGAGGTAGAGGTTTATGGACTGGCTGAGCAGGCTTAGGGACGTTCTGCCTTTAAGGGTCAGTGTCTCAGGACGAAGGCGATCAGCCGTTCGTATGCACATAATGGACTCGCATGAACTTGAGGAATGCAAGCCGAAGATAATCCGGCGGGAACGACCATTCTGGCGAGAACACAGACTGGACTCATATCACCTGAAGCCTGATGGGACTATTGACCACAGACATTTGTAATGCCAGTCGTTCATTATGAGTAAGCAGATGCAATTAGGCCAAAGAGTACAGATGAAGCCTGACATCGAGAAGTATGGCGGGCTGTTCGGGGAGATAATCCACCGGGAGTGGATCGAGGCGGACACCGTATTCCGCCGGGAGAACCCGGAGGGCAAGCCGGGCCAGGGGCGTCTCTCCCTCGTGGTCCAACTGGAAGACCCGCCTCCCGACCTGGAACCCATCATCCTGTGCTACCAAGAGCAGGTCTCCTTGGCCCTCTCCCGGTAGCCATGCTCTCACGTGACCCTGCCCATTGAAGGGGCCATATAGTAAGAAGCCTTGCTTAGCCGTCAGAGTCAAGGGTAGGCGGCGGTTCGTTAAACTCCCCATCTCCGGCTTCTATCCGCCGCCGGTTCCAGTCTTCCCACCTCTTGTGGAGTTCAGCCTTCCCCTGGACAATGCCTTGGGCCTTCCCTTGGGCGATGCCCTGGGCGATGCCCTGGGCCTTCCCTTGGGCCATCGCCTCAGCCTTCATCCTCTCTCGACGTGGCTTGTAGAATCTCTGGTCAATAATTCCTGCAAGGACCACGACAACCTCCATCACGTTAAAGGTAACTATAGCAGACCCTACTCCAATTTGCGCTGATCCTATAAGAATTGAATAGAATATCTCGACAGCGCTTTTATCTCCCTGGGAAATTATATGCCATGAATACGCTATTATTCCAGTGAGGGAAAGCGCGGTAAAGATAGCAAGGTAGAAGGGCAACCACTGAAAGGGGACGCTCCAGATAGACTCTCTTTGCTGTATATCCAGGGACCTCCTTGTCAACCAGCTATAGAAATCCTAAAAAGAGTTGACTGGTGCTGCCAAGGGCTAAGGACCGTCTATTGTGCTTTACGGGAAGGACTTTATCTCCTCTTCCAGCTTTTGAATGTCCACCTCGTCCAGGTTGAAATACTTGGCGTCGGGGTGGTGGAGCACCAGGGCCGACACCGACGACTCCGGGTCCATCATGTACCCCTCCGTCAGTTCCACGTCAATGCTCCCTGATATGTTCAGCAGCCGGAAGAGTTGCTCCTGGTCTTCCAGCCGGGGACATGCGGGATAGCCGAAGGAGAACCGCCGGCCCCTGTACTGGGCGCGGAACAGGTCCGTGTATGTCGTGCCCGGCGAGTCGCCAAAGCCCCACATCTGGCGAATCTGCTGGTGGAGTAGCTCGGCGAAGGCCTCGGCGCTCTCCAAGGCCAGGGCCTGGACTATATGGGAGTTGAGGAACTGGCCCTCCCGCTTCCACTGCTCCGACAGTTCAATCACCCCATTGCCGATGGTAGTGACGAACATGGCAGCGTAGTCCATCTTGTCCGGGCCTTTGGGCCTGTCTGAGCCCTTGGGAAGAATGTAGTCGCTAAGGCACAGGCCGTCCCTCTGGGACTGGCGGCCAAAGTAGAACCTGTCCAGCACCGTCTCACCGTCTGGAGCATAGACCAGCAGCCACTGCCCGTCTGAGCGGCAGGGGAAGAACTTGAACCCCGCGTTGGCGGTGATGTCGGGGCGGGCCAGCACCACGTCTTCCACCCGGCGCACCGCGTCCCGCAACTCCACCGCGCCGGGGTCGCCGGCGGCCAGGGCTTCTGCGAACCGGCCCTTGAACCCCAGATGCCGCACATAGAGCATCTGGGGGTTTATGTAGGGGAAAATCTCATCCATGTCGTAGTCCCGGAGCACGTGGAGCCGCAGGTCAGGAGGGTTGGGAATGGCAAAGTCGTGGCGGACCTGGGCCGGGGGCACGTTCTCGGTCTGCGTCCCGGCCTCATCCAGCCTGCGTCGTTGGTCCGAGTCCAGCATCTCCCGGGTATCCGCCTCAAGGGTGGCCGTGAGCTGCTCACGCTCGTCGGCCTCCTGGATGGTATTTGCCAGGGATAACCCGGTCATAGCGTCGGAGGCATAGGCCACCAGGCCGTCATACTCGGTCGCGATGCGCAGCCGGGTAAACCTGTTGGAAAGGGCGGCGCCACCCACCAGGATAGGGCTGGCGACCCCGTTCTGGCGAAAGTCCTGGACCGTCTCTACCATCATCTGGGCCGACTTCACCAGCAGGCCCGACAGCCCGATGATGTCGGGGCGGTGCTGCCGGCAGGCATCTATAAGCTCCTGGGGCGGCACCTTGATCCCCAGGTTAATCACCTGGTAGCCATTGTTGGCGAGGATAATTTCCACCAGGTTCTTGCCTATGTCGTGCACGTCCCCCTTTACCGTAGCCAGCACGACCTTGCCCTTGTTGGCGGCGTCCGATCGCTCCATGTGGGGTTCCAGATGGGCCACGGCATGCTTCATTGCCTCGGCGGACTGAAGGACCTCGGCTACGATTAGCTGGTTGGCATTGAACTGGCGTCCCACCTCGTCCATTCCGGCCATCAGCGGCCCATTGATAATCTCCAGGGGACCCCGGCCTCGCAGCGCCTCATCCAGGTCCTCCACCAGCCCCTCTTTGGTGCCCTCGATGATAGCCAGGGCCAGCCTCTCATCCAGGGGGAGATTGAGGCGCTCCTCGCTGGTGGACTTGGGGGCCTTATCCCTGAAGTGGGCGGCGAAAGCGGCCACCGGGTCCTCGCCCCGGTCCCACATCAGGTCCTCGGTCAGCTTTATTTCCTCTTCGGGGATCGAGGTGTACCGCTGCATCTGCTCCGAGTTGACAATTGCCATATCCAGCCCGGCCTGGACGCAGTGATACAGGAACACCGAGTTGAACACCTCCCGCCCCGCCGGGGGCAGCCCGAAGGATACGTTGGAGATGCCCAGGACGGTCTTGGTATCGGGCAGCGCCTCCTTGATGAGCCGGACGCCCTCTATGGTCTCGGCGGCGGAGCCTATATAGTTCTGATCGCCGGTGCCTGCGGGGAAGACCAGGGGATCGAAGATAATATCCTCCGAGGGTATGCCGTATTTCTCCGTCAGCAGCTTGTGGGAGCGCAAGGCAATCTCCAGCTTGCGCTCCCTGGTGATGGCCTGGGCCTGCTCTTTGTCGTCGTCAATGCACCCCACCACCAGGGCGGCACCGTAGCGCCGCGCCAGGGGCACCACGGCTTGAAAGCGGGCCTCTCCATCCTCCAGGTTGATGGAGTTGATGACCGACTTGCCCTGGAGGAGCTTGAGGGCCTCTTCGATGACCTGGGAGTCTGTGGAATCTATCATTATGGGGGCCTTGGTCTTCTTGGTGAGGATATTAAGGAAGGTGGTCACGTCGGCCATTTCATCCCTGTCCGGGTCCTGCAAGCACACGTCCAGCAGATGCGCCCCGTTGCGTATCTGGCGGCGGCCAATCTCGGCGGCTTCTTCAAAGGCCCCGTCTCCAATGAGACGGCGGAACCGGCGGCTGCCCAGAACGTTGGTGCGCTCACCCACAACGGCAGGCCGGGTGTCCTCGTCAATCACCAGGGCTTCAATGCCGGAAATCCGGGTCTCGTGGGAATGGACAAGCTCTCGGGTAGGTTTCCCGGCGACGGCCTGGGCCAGAAGGCGGATGTGTTCCGGCACAGTGCCGCAGCAGCCGCCCACCAGGTTGACCCATCCAGCCTGGACAAACCGGCTTATGGTGTCCGCCATCATCTGGGGCGTTTCGTTGTACTTGCCGTCCTCGTCGGGCAGTCCGGCATTGGGAACACAAGCCACGGGGAAGCGGGATAATGCCGCCAGGGTCCGCACGTGGTCGGTCATAAACTCCGGTCCGGTGGCGCAGTTGAACCCGATCCACAGTAGGTCCCGGTGGGCCAGGGACGTGTAGAAGGCTTCCGCGTCCTGCCCCGCCAACAGGGTCCCCATAGTTTCAACGGAGCCTTGCACCGCCATAGGGACCTGCCGCCCCAGTTCCTCGACGGCCCGGTCAATGCCTTCCAGCCCCGCCTTGAGGTTGAGGGTATCATAGCCGGTCTCCACCAGCAGCACGTCCACGCCGCCTTCTATCAGACCGGCAGCTTGTTCGTGATAGGATGCCGCAAGCTCGTCGAAGGTTATAGCCCCTGTGACTGAGATGCTCTTGGTGGTCGGCCCGATAGAGCCGGCTACGAAGCGGGGTTTTTCCGGGGTGCTGGCGGCATCTGCCACCCTGCGGGCCAGTTCGGCTGCATTTCGGTTAATCCGCCGCGCCTCGTGGGCTAGTTTGTACTCCTCCAAGACCACCGAGGTTGCGCCGAAAGTGTGGGTTTCCAGAATATCCGCCCCGGCATCCAGGAACCTCTGATGTATCTCGGTTATGACATCCGGCTTCATCAGTACCAGGTACTCGTTGCATCCCTCATACTCCGCCCCCCCAAAGTCCTCGGGCCCAAAGCTATAGGACTGGATGGAAGTACCCGCTGCGCCGTCCAATACCAGAATCCGCTCCCCCAGTAGGGACTTCAGGGTGTCTATGCGTTCATCTTCTCTCATTAGGACTCCGATTGATGTATCCAAAGCGTTTATAATTAGTCGCCATGCACATGGCCTACTATCCATAATACACTCTCATAGCAACTTTGCAATATGTGCTAGAATTGGTTATCCTTACCATAGGAAGACCAAGATGCCGGCACATGCCGAGAGTATAGCCGGAATCGAGTAAGGCCCGCTTATATATTATGTGTTATGACAGAGGTATCAATGGCTAGAAATTACTGGATGGTGATTAGCAATCTGGAGAACTTCAATATCACCCGAGAGCATAAATTCACCGCCCAGGGGCTAAAGTTTCAACGACAACGGAAAGTACAGAGGGTGGAGCCTGGAGACCGCATCCTCTACTACATATCGGGGGTGAGGTATTTCGGGGCCACCGCCACTGTAACGTCTCGATACTCCGAGGACCAGTCCCCACTATGGAAGAGGGAGGGGATGAGCGATTGGGCCTTCAAGGTGCAAATCAAGCCTGAGATAGTCCTGAGTGATGAGGAGTTCATGGACGCCTGCCAGATTGCGCCCCGGCTGGACTACGTGCGAAAGTGGACCCCCGAGGACTGGTACATGGCCTTTGCCATGAGCAACCTGCACCTATTGCCCAAGAAGGACTTCACCCTGGTAGAAGAAGAGATGCGCAAGGTGAAGAAGCACGGGGCGCGCCCTTCTCCAAGGCCCTTTGCCGAGCTGGCGCACCCGACCGGATAGACTCCCTGGGCATCCCGTTCCTGCCCCATAGTCAATCCCCATGACACCATCATCATCATTGGGGAGAAGGCTGCTTGCCGACAATGGGCCGGCATTGACAATCCCATCTCCGCGCCATTATATTCACAGCGCCATGCGAGTGGGTAATATGGAAGTGTCTATGGTCAGCGATGGCACCATGCGTGTTGATGGAGGCACCGTCTATGGCGTGGTGCCCAAAGTCGTCTGGAAGGAGCTACACCCTCCCGATAGGCGGAACAGGGTTACTATGGGCTTGAACTGCCTCCTCATCCAGACCTCCGGTGACAGAGGGGGAAAGAAGAATATCCTGGTGGACACCGGCATCGGCAACAAACATTCCGGAGCGGTGAAGAGCGCCTATACCATGAAAGGCGGAAGGCTGGTTAGTGAACTCAGGGCCCTTGGGCTGGGAGCCAACGATATAGATACCGTTGTTCTGACCCACCTCCATTTCGACCACGCAGGGGGATGCGTCAGAAGGGGATATAATCACAGGATGATACCCACCTTCCCCAAAGCCACCTACCTGGCGCAGCGCCAGGACTGGCAGGAGGCCACCCATCCCAGCGAGCGCACCGCTTCCTCGTATATGCCCGACGCTTTACTGTCCCTGGAGGAAAGCGGGCAGATGGAGTTGCTCGATGGTGACACGGAAATAGCCCCCGGCATCCGGCTAAAGGTCATAGGAGGCCATACCTCAGGGCACCAGATGATCTTTATTGAGTCGGGGGGCAGGCCGGTGGCTTATCTGGGAGACGTGCTGCCAACCCCTCACCATCTGCTCCAGTCCTGCATCACATCATGGGACGACCACCCGCAGGATACCTATGAAGCCAAGGGCCGCTTGCTGGCCCAGGCGGAAAAAGAGGGCTGGGTCCTCCCCTTTTACCACAGCCCTGAGCCGGAAGCGGCCTTCCTGGTGAGAAGGGACGGCCAGCTAGGGCTGGAATTCGTCAGCCTATAGCCTTTGGGGGATGTTTTCAAAGGTCTCCTCTCCCCAGGCAGCCGGGTGCACGACGGGTAGCGTTCCGATTTAGGTGGTTTGGTGGGCGAACAAACTGCCGCCTTTGGTAGTAGGGCGGGTGTGAAACCCGCCCCTACGGGCAACGCGACCACCTAAACTGCAAAGCTATCTGCGTGACGCTTTTTGTGTTAGTTTATCAGCCCATCCTCTATTACAATTATTAGAAAGAGACAGGCAGGGTGGGGACCCGGCGAGAGCCTGACGAAAGACGAGATGAGAGGTTTAATGCTATATGTCTCTACAGCAAAAAGAGGGCTGCGTATTTTGCCGAATCATATCCAAGGATGAGCCCGCTACCATCCACTATGAAGACGACGAGATTATAGTCATAGTCAACCGGCTCCAGTGGGTCCCGGTCATGCTCCTGGTGATGCCCAAGAACCACATGACCCAGGAGGAGCTATGGCTCAGCGGGGCCACTATGGGCAAGATAGGAGAGATAGCCGTTGACATGGGCCTCCGGTATTGCCCCGGCGGGTATCGCATCCTCTCCAATTTCGGGCGCGACGGCCTCCAGAGCCAGGAGCATGGGCATGTCCACGTCCTTGGGGGAATGAACCTGGGGCCCTATGCCTGAGTCACCTTCGGCAGATGCCCGTCCCGACCCGTCATAAAAGCGGCAGACCGATAGCAAGGATATTGGCATATTGACTGATGGAACAGACACCTGTACGTTCAAGAGAATCAATTTGGAGCGTACTTGCCGGTTGGCAGAACTATTACTGGGGCATGTTCTCAGTCCAATTTGCCGCCTGTATCATCCTGGTTACAAGACACGAGGTATGGGTTAGAGACCAAGACAGTCTAGTTGACACCCTTACGGCTATAGGGCAAAGGATGGCCCCTATCACCCTCGTGATAGCAGCCCATACTATTGTTGTATTGGAGATTATGGTTATGTTTTCCGAAATATTTTTAGAATGGCGTTATAAGCGGGGTCTAACCCGGGGTCTAGCCCAAGGTAGAGAAGAGAACAGGGACCAAATCGAAGCCCTCCAAAGGCGCATCGAAGAGCTTGAGGCGGCGGAGGCGGCAAACGGCGAATCACCGCCACCTCGAAGGCACAGGCCACGACGCCGGTACAGGCAGGACTGAGGCGCTATTCACTATTAACTACGGCATACTCACCGGAGGGAGATAATGGCATCTGAGCAGGCAAGGAGTGAGCAAGACAACACCGTACTCTACGACAACCTGGACGACCACATAGTAGTCATCACCCTCAACCGTCCCCAGTCCCTCAACGCCATCAACCGCCAGCTCCGGCGAGAACTGGCGGAGGCCATTGACCGCCTGGACCATGATGAAGACGCCAGGGTAGCCATCATCACCGGGGCGGGGCGGGCCTTCTGCGCCGGGCGCGACCTGAAAGAGCGGGCTGCCGACAACGCCGAGGGTATCCAGGCCAGGGCGAGGGATAGCATGACTCCCGAGCACCCCTATATGTGGCCTCAGACATGGAAGCCCCTAATCGCCGCCATCAACGGCTATGCCCTGGCGGGGGGATGGTCCATCGCCCAGATGTGCGACATCCGTATCGCATCCGAGGACGCCCAGCTGGGCATCACCGAGCCAAGGGTCGGCCTCCTCCCCCCCTTTGGCGTCGAGCTTTGCAAGACCATTCCTATGGCGGTGGCTATGGAGCTTATAATGACAGCAGACCCTATAACCGCCCAGCGGGCTTGTGAGATTGGCTTCGTCAACAAGGTGGTGCCCGGGGAGGGCCTCATGGACGCGGCGATGGACATGGCCAGGAGAATCACCGCCAACGCTCCTCTGTCTGTCCAGTATTTCAAGGAGTTGGCCTACCGGGGGATGGACATGACCTCCCAGGCCAGTTCAGCCCTGACCTACCACATGTACGACCGGCTTCTTCTCAGCGAAGACTCCCGGGAAGGCCCCAGAGCTTTCTCTGAGAAGCGCAAGCCCGAATGGAAAGGCAGGTAATGATGGGAGCTATTCGGGAAGCGATTCGCTGCGAGAACCTGTCCAAGCACTTTGGCAAGTTTGAAGCCCTGAACAACCTAACCCTCAATGTGGAACACGGCGGGGCCTTTGGGTTTCTCGGCCCCAATGGTTCGGGTAAGACCACCACCCTCCGCCTGTTCACCGGCCTGACCAATCCCACCGAGGGAAGGGTCTGGGTAGCCGGCGAAGACGTGTCGGGCAAGTCCCTCCAGTTGCGCTCCAAAGTAGGCTACCTGCCCGAGTCCCCCGCCTTCTATGGCTGGATGACGGGCCGCGAGTTCCTGCGCTTCACCGGAGAGCTTTACGGGCTCAACTCCAGGGATGCCAAGCTCCGCGCCGGAGAACTCCTTGAGATGGTAAACCTGGCGGATGCAGCGGACCGGAAGGTAAAGGGGTATTCTAGGGGGATGCAGCAGCGTCTTGGCCTCGCCCAGGCCCTGGTCCACAGGCCGGAAGTGCTCTTCCTCGATGAGCCTGCTTCCGCTCTGGACCCCATGGGCAGGCGGGACATGCTGGAGACCATGATCTCCCTGAAAGGCCAGACCACCATTTTCGTGTCCACCCACATCCTGGCCGACGTGGAGCGGGTGTGCGACCGCGTAGCCATCATCAACCGGGGCAAGCTGGTGACCGCCGGCTCCATAGGCGAACTGCGGGCGCGGCAGCAGACTTCCGTCTTCGAGATGGAGTTCGAGGAGGACCCCGGGCCTATGGCAAGACAACTGGCAGGGATTCCCTGGGTGAAGTCCATGGACAGCTACAGCCGAGGAGACCGCCAGGTGTTTCGTATAGACGTAACTGATGTCAACACGGCTAAAAAGGAGCTGCTCCGGCTTGCTTACGAGAGCGAGTTGACCCTCCTGAGATATGAACTGGTCTCTGCCAGCCTTGAGGATGTGTTCATGGACCTAGTGGGAGGAGAGGAGGCGGAGGCTTGACCGGGTTCTGGACACTTGCTCGTAAAGAAGTAATGGAGCAGCGCCGGACATGGAAGTTCCTGGCCATGGTGGGCATTTTTACCGTCGTCGCCCTCATAGTCGGCATAGTGCCCTATATTGTGGCCGAGGTCAGGGATGATCAACTGGGCGACAACGCAGCCCAAGATTTGCTCCAGGCTTTCAGCTTTACGATTATAGGGCTGGGGACCCTCCTGGCTATCATCGTCGCTATGGGGTCTCTGGCCAATGAGCGGGCAAGTGGCACAGCAGCTATGACCCTGAGCAAACCGGTGACCCGGGCCGCCTTTGTCGCTTCCAAGTTCCTGGGGATGGTGGTATCCATCTATGCGGCCCTGGCTATCTCGTCTGCCGTCATGTATATCCTGACCATGATACTGGTCGGTAATGGCGATCTGGCAGGATTCGCCGCCGCCATGGCCGTCATAGGTGTCTACATGGTGTTTATCGGGTCCATCGCCTTCTTCTGGAGTGGGGTATTTACCCGGCAGATGGTTGCAGGAGGGCTGGCGTTATTACTGTTCGTAGTCCAGCAGCCGCTTCTAGTCATTCCCCACACAGAGCGGTACTGGCCTATATCCACTACTACGTGGGGGCTCAGTTTCTTGGAAGTCGGGGATGAGGAGTATTGGCCCGCTTTCCTAATCGCCTGCGGCCTCATTGCCCTCCTGAGCGTCGGCGCGTGGGTGGTGTTCCGCCGGAAAGAGCTATAGTTATAAGGGATGGACGACAAGTAGTTATGCCCAGCCTGTTGGAGAAACGCTACATCTACTTCCCCAAAAGGGAGCATGTAGGCTCCCCTGACCGGTGGGGGCTTGCCTTCGAGGAGGTGCGCTTCCCTGCCGCCGATGGGGTCCGGCTTCACGGCTGGTTCGTGCCGGGCAGCGGGGAGGCCACGACCCCCGTCATTCCGGCCCCCGTATCGAGTACGGGGCAAGCTTTGAGCCGGAATCCAAGCACATGGCTGTGGTTCCACGGCAACGGAGGTAACATCAGCCACTGCCTGGAGGACCTGGCCCTGTTCCATGCCAACCTGGGGGTCAACATATTTCTGGTTGACTACCGGGGCTATGGACTCAGCGACGGGCAGCCCTCGGAGAAGGGCACCTATCTGGACGCCAGGGGCGCGCTGGACTACCTGCTCTCCAGACAGGACGTAAACCCGGACTGGATAGTCTATTTCGGACGCTCCCTCGGCTCTGCCGTAGCCGTGTGGCTGGCGACTGAGCACATGCCCAGGGGCCTCATCCTGGAGTCTCCCTTCGCCTCAGTCAGAGACATGACGAAGCTGGCCTTTCCCTTCCTTCCCCTGCATCTGGTGGTCCCCAACAAGTATGACTCCCACACCAGGGTGCGCAAGGTGACTTGCCCCCTTCTCATCCTGCACGGCGACCAGGACGAGATAGTGCCCATACACCAAGGGCAGAAGCTATATGACGCGGCCAACGCCCCCAAGAGGTTTTACACGATCCGAGGGGCCGCCCACAACAACACCTACATCGTTGGCGGCGAGCCTTACTACCGCGCCCTGGGTGAGTTTATAGCTTCCCTGGATAGCTGAGCCGACTGGATTCCCGAGAAAGGGGACCTTTGCATAACTCGTCGCCCAACATGTCATTCCGACCCGTTGCCCAACATGTCATTTGTGTAACCGTCATTCCGGCCTAGGCCGGAATGCAGGGGCGGGGCGGTGGACTCCCGCTTTCGCGGGAGTGACGGTAGGGAGGCTGAGGTCATTTTTATCCCCTTACGTGGCCCGCAGGGCCATGGGCAATTCCTATGAAAATAGGCATCCCCCAAGCTGGAATCCCAGCCCCCCATCCCTGGATTCCCGCTTTCGCGGGAATGGCGGTGGGGATGCCGTACCATTTTCATCTTCGTATGTGGCCCGCAGGGCCATGGGGAATTATTATGAAAATAGCCGGCAAACAGCACCGTTATTGTCATTCCGAGCGAGCGAAGCGAGTCGAGGAATCTAAAGTCCTGGACTTCAGCATTGCGTGGAAGTCCCCCTGCCCCCACCCCTGGATTCCGGCCTGCAACCAGATGACGGTGGCGCTCAGCCTGGCAAAGCTCTGTCGAGGCTCAGGGGAGGAAACGGATGAAGACCTGGTTGGCCAGAAGACATCCCTTCTCCGTCAGACGCAGCACACTGCCGGAGTGCTCAAGGAGGCCCTCGCGGATTAGCTCCTCTATCTGGGGGCCGTACAGCCGTAGGGGGTCTTGAGAATACCTGAGCTTGAAGTCATCGGTGTTCAGGCCGTCCAGAAGGCGCAGGCCCAGGAACATAGTCTCCGCGCGCTGAAGCGCCGGTCCGATAGGCTCCACGCAGTCCACAGGAGGGATGGCGGAGAGGGTGTCTTGGTCGAGCCTCTCCACAGGCGCCATATATGGGGCATCCCATTCGGGGGCATCCCATTGATGGGACTCCCATTGGGATGCCTCCCACTCCTTCACCTTTTGGATATAGGCGCGGGGGGAGGCCACATCCCAGAAGCGGTGTCCGTGAAGGCATGAGTGGGCGCCCGGCCCCACGCCAAGATAAGAAAGGTTCAGCCAATAGGCCAGGTTATGGAGGCACTGGAAGCCGGGGGTGCACCAGTTGGAGATTTCGTAGTGGTGATAGCCGGCCCGGCCCAGTCTTTCCAGGGCCAGCAGGTACATATCTGCGGCCAGGTCGGGGTCCGGCGCTGGGAGCCTGCCCTGGCTCACCCACTTCTCCAAGGGCGTGCCCTCCTCCAGGGTGAGGCAGTATAGGGACAGGTGGGGCGGCTCAAGCTCCTCTACTTTCTGAAGGGTATCTTTCCACTGGGACATGGTCTGGTGGGGCAGGCCATACATCAGGTCCAAGTTCACCCTGTCGAAACCGGCTTGACGGGCCAGGCGGTAAGCCCCCACAGCCTCATCGGCGGTGTGACGACGCCCCAGCAGGGACAGAAGGGAATTGTCCAGGCTCTGGACCCCGATGCTCAGGCGATTTACCCCCATATCCAGCAGCCGGGCCAGGGCCG
Source organism: Dehalococcoidia bacterium (assembly GCA_965219725.1). Classification (GTDB taxonomy): domain Bacteria; phylum Chloroflexota; class Dehalococcoidia; order Lucifugimonadales; family JAGWBF01; genus CBDCOF01. Next base: position 1,071,207 of record CBDCOF010000002.1, read on the forward strand.
CCTCGTTCAAGTCGCCGGGGTTTGCCTCCAGGGTTATCTCGGCGCCGGGGACCACCTCAAAGGAGTCGGCAACAGCTTGCAGGACCCCCTGCACGTGCTCCGAGGGGACGTAGGAGGGGGTCCCGCCTCCGAAGAATATGGTATTAACCCTAGGGCGGCCCAAGCTCTTACCCCACAGCCTGACCTCCACCACCAGGGCCTCCAGATAAGGGGCCATCATAGCCTCAATACCCTGGTATGTGTTGAAGTCGCAGTAGGGGCACTTGGTCTTGCAGAAGGGGATGTGGACGTAGAGGGAGATGCCCTCGGCCAGCCTATCTTTCGACAATGCCATCTTACTTAGAATCTTCCCCCGTAGGCTATATTCTTTGCCGCTGTGATGTATTCCGTCGTTTCCCGGATGCGTTGAATCGTGTCTTCTGAAGGCTCACATAGCCCCAAGTAGAAGCACTCGCCATGTAATACGCCTTGATTGGAGTAATACCAGCCAACCAAAGTCCGTATCTCCCTGCTCTGCCTACCTAACTCCCTTAGCATTCTTGAGGTTACTGGGGACTTCTCCGGCTCATGTCCGGTGCGGGCCAGAATCAGGGCATCGGTGGCCCGCTTGGTGGCGCACCAGGCTTTTTCTGCTGCGTCCCGGATGTCACCTTCCTCGATCCGTCTAATAGCTTGTTCCTGTATTTGCTCAGCGTCGGCGAAAATCTCTGCTGGTCCCCCGGTTATCGTCAATTCGGTTACCTCTTTGCCTCTATCTTCATAACCCAGAGTATATTACTGATGCGTGAACAAAGAACTAAACTCCGGGACTTCTCCATCGTCACTCCTGCTTCCGCAGGAATGACGGGATGGGACTGGTTTGGCGGTCAGTCGTCGGCATCGGGCAACCTATGGAACACGGCGGACTCATCGTCGGCGTGGGTATGGCCTTGCAGCAGGGTGAGCGTCGCTTGATGATTCCGGTCCATTTTATTCTCCAAGTCCTGGATGTTGGCTTGCATGTCGTTCCGCAGGTCCTGGATGTTGGCCCGCATGTCGTTCCGCAGGTCGCGGAATAACCAATATACCCAACCACCAATAAGGGTTATCATGGCAAGCATCAATCCGCCCACCGCGGCGATTCCTTGAGCGTCTATCATAGTCCATAGTCCTTTCAGCCGCCCCCGGGCCCCCAGCAGCCTGAGTGTGGGCCTGGACCCTCTATATCACCGCGTATCATCCTTTCAAGATAGGCAGTACCTTCTTTGATGTCCTCTATTTGTTCAGCATCGGCGAAAATCTCTGCGGGTCCCCCGGTTATCGTCAATTCGGTTACCTCTTTGCCTCTATCTTCATAACCCAGAGTATATTACTGATGCGTGAACAAAGAACTAAACTCTGGAACTTCTCCATCGTCACTCCCGCTTTCGCGGGAGTCCAGTGCATGGATTGGTGGATTCCTGCTTCCGCAGGAATGACGGGATGGGACTGGTTTGGCGGTCAGTCGTCGGTATCGGGCAACCGATGGAACACGGCGGACTCATCGTCGGCGTGGGTATGACCTTGCAGCAGGGTGAGCATCGCTTGGTGATTCCGGTCCATTTTATTCTCCAGGTCCTGGATGTTGGTCCGCATGTCGTTCCGCAGGTCCTGGATGTTGGCCCGCATGTCGTTCCGCAGGTCGCGGAATAGCCAATATACCCAACCACCAATAAGGGTTATCATTGCAAGCATCAGTCCGCCCACCGCGGCGATTCCTTGAGCGTCTATCATAGTCCATAGTCCTTTCAGCCGCCCCCGGGCCCCCAACAGTCTGAATGTGGGCCTAGACCCTCTATATCACCGAGTATCATGTTTTTAAGGTAGGTAGTAACTTCTTCGATGTCCTCCTTCGCAACCATATTCAGGGAGGCCTGTAAATTATACTTATACGTTAAAGAGGAAGGTTATCACGTCGCCGTCTTTGACGGGATAGGGTTTGCCCTCCAGCCGCAGGAGGCCCTCCCTCCTACATTGGGCAACGGAGCCGCACCGGGCCAGGTCGTCGAAGGACACCACTTCAGCCCGGATAAAGCCGCGCTCCATGTCCGAGTGTATCTTGCCCGCAGCTTTGACCGCAGGAGTGCCGGCGGGGACCGTCCAGGCCCGCACCTCTTTGGAGACGTAGGTGAAGAAGGATACCAGGGACAGGAGGCGAAAGGACATGTCCACCACCCGGTCCGGTCCTGTCCCCTGCCCGGTCTGGGGGAGGCCCATAGACCGGCGGAACTCCTCTTCGTCCTCCTGGGGCAGCTGCCCAAGCTCCATCTCCAGCTTGGCGCATAGGGCCGTAGTCATCACCCCTGGCTTGGCGTACCGGCCATCTAACTCCGTTTCCATCTCATCCAGGGAGGGCAGCGCTTCCTCATCTATATTGAAGGCCACCAGCAGGGGCTTGGCGGTAAGGAGTTGGTAGTTGGACAACAGGTCTTGCTCATCGGGAGAGACCTCTTGCTCCCGTATGGGCACGTCCTTGTCAAGACCCTCTTTCAACCGCCGGAGGAGGGAACCCTCCCTCAACGCCACGTCCCGTTCATGGCCTCTGGAGCCTTTCAGTCCGGCCTCGATGCGCTGTACCCGGCGCTCCAGGATAGCTTGGTCGGAAAAGATAAGCTCCGCCTCCATGTCAGCCGCATCCCTGTGGGGGGCTAGGCTGCCGCCGACGTGGGGCACAGTGGGGTCCTCGAAAGCCCGGACAACATGGAGCAGAGCGTCTGCATTCTGGAGCAGGTTGAGGTATTGGCCGCTAATGCCTGCTCCATCTTGCGCCATACCGCCTCCAATACCGGAGGCGGCGGGCACATCCCAATACTTTATCTCCACCGGGACGACCTTTTCAGGTTTGAATAGACCGGCAAGGGTATCCAGCCTGGGGTCGGGCAGCCTGGTGACGCCGGTATGGACTTCCTGGCGGGCGCCGCCGTACACCCCTGCCTCAGACCTGCCGCGAGTCAGGGCCCTCAGCAAGGTGGTCTTGCCGCTCTGGGGGAGTCCTATTAACGCTATTTCCATGCTCTATCTATCAACGGCTGAGTAACTCGACTTTGAGTCCGGTCTTTGGACTTTGAAAAACATGTCACTTCTCTGGCTCTTGCTCCTCACCATCCGGCGTACCATCCACCACACGGTAGCTGCCATCCACCACCTTTGAAGGGTCTCCAGAGGGGCCTTGCCCATGGTCGTTTCCCGTCGGCCCATCCTTCGCCCTCCAGGGAGCATACTCGGCAACCACGTTTTGAGGCGACAGGTTGATAAATAGCCAGACGGCGAACAGGAGCACCACGAGATACCCCAGGGGGCCCGCCATTGGAATACGGAAAATGGGGGTAAGGAAGTAGATGAGGGTGGCGGGCAACATCAGCTTCAGGAACAGGGATACCCGCCTGTCGAAGGCCAGCTTCCATACCAGGTATCCGGTCCTGAGCACCCTTGGAAGGATTCTCGGCACCAGGTAGAGTATGATGGGAACTAATATAAGGCGCATCCACATAACACACCCTGATTGCTGCTAATCTTATATACTATAATACCATTCCTGTATGGTATCTTGAAGAGCCGGATGTTTGGGATATGACGTGCAAGAAATTGCCGGCCTTCCTTGTCCTAAGAGGCAGGCTTTCCCCAGGGTGAAAGATATTTCAACGCAGGGTGAGGGCCCAGTCCAATCAAAGGGGGTCCGAGGTGCCGGCCCATCTTCTTTATGGTGACAGCTTCCTGGTTGCCGATGCTTTCAAAAGACTCCAGGAACAGGTGGGGCCTGAGGATGTCCTTGCGGCCAACAGCCACAGGATCAATGGCGGGCAGATAGACCCGGCCCAGCTAAAGGGGCTGTGCAGCGCGGTGCCCTTTCTCGCCGAGTACCGCCTGGTAGCCGTAGAGGGCCTTCTTGCCGCCCAGGCTGGTGGGCAATCCCGCGGCAGCCGGAGGCGGGGCTCCAGGTCCTCAGGCTCAGGGCAGGGGCAATGGGAGGACCTGCCTCAATACATCGGTGAGGAGATGTCCCCCACCACCATGCTGGTCTTTCTGGAAGGGGCAATATCCAATAGGGACCCATTGATGGCAAAGCTCAGCCCGGTTGTCCAGGTCCAACCTTTGCCTACGCCCACCGGAGAGGGCCTCGCCCGGTGGGCCAGAGACCGGGTTGCAGAGAAAGGGTCTCGAATATCCCCGGGCGCCATACGTCTTCTCACCCAGCTTGTAGGGGGCAACCTCTGGACTATGGACAACGAACTGGAGAAACTCGCCCTGTACGCCGGGGACAGGTCTATCGAAGACGGGGACGTGAGGCGGCTGGTGTCCCAGGCCAGGGAGGCGAATGTATTCAGCGCCGTTGACTCTCTGCTGGAGGGAAGGAGCAGCGCGGCCTTTGGGATGATGGACCGGCTCAGGGAAGACGGCGCCGAGTTCCCCTACATCGTCGCTATGATAGCAAGGCAGCTCAGGCTGGTGACCCTGGCCAGAGACATGATTGACGGGGGGATGAAGGACAGGGAGATAGGGGAAAGGCTGAATCTCACCCGGGACTTCATGCTGCGGAAGACCCTGGAACAGGCCAGGAAGCACTCCTGGGCCAATCTGACATGGTTCTACGAAAGGCTGATGGAGGCGGACCTGGCAGTGAAGCAGGGACGACTGGGGCAGGACTTGGCCCTTGAACTGCTGGTAAGCGAGTCCTCCGCCCTTTCATCAAGCTCTGGGGGTGGTGGCAGGCGGGGAGGCGGGAACCGCCGTTAGCCAGCGTCGTCTCCGGTATCCTCCTGGGATGGGTAGAGAACGGGATGATAACAGGCGACCAAATGGCGTTCTTCCATCTCCCGGAGCGGAGGGTTGGTCTGTAACCTGCACTCGTTGTTAGCCCTGGGGCATCGTGGGAGATATGCACACTGGCCGGGCAGGTTCATCAGATCGGGAGGGTCCCCGCTGATGGGCTGGAAACGGCGGTCGGGCTGGTCAAGGCGGGGGAGGGACTGAAAGAGGGACCACATATAAGGGTGCTGGGGGCGATAAAAGATGGGGGACACCTGGGCGTATTCCACGATGCTGCCGGCGTACATGACCGCCACCTCATCAGCCATGTGAGCAACAACGCCCATGTCGTGGGTGATTAGGATCATGGAGGCGTGAAGTTCCTTGCAGAATGTCTTGAGCCTCTGGAGAATCTCCGCTTGCAGGGTTACGTCCAGGTTTGAGGTGGGCTCGTCAGCGATGAGGACCTTGGGACGCATGGCAAGGGCCATAGCTACCATGACCCGCTGGCACATGCCGCCGCTGAGTTGGAAGGGGTACTGGTTGAGGGTGTCCCTGGGGTTGGGCAGGCCCATCTGCCCCAGCATCTCCACCGCCAGATTCCCCGCTTCCCTCTTGGACATATCCGAGTGGGCGAGGATTTGCTCCTCGACCTGGGGGCCTATGGCCAGAATGGGGTTCAGGGCAACCCTGGGCTCCTGGGGGACCAGGGTTATATCCTTGCCTCTAATCCGCCTCATAGTCCGCTTGTCTATGGTCAGAAGGTCCATGCCGCCGAAATGTACCTTGCCGCTCATCACCCTGGCGGACCTGGGGAGCAGCCCCATCAGGGACATGGCCGTGGTGCTCTTGCCCGCGCCGCTCTCCCCCACCAGGCAGAGGATGGAGTCTTCCTTGAGGTCGAAGCTGACCCCGTTGACCGCCTTCACCTCCCCGTCCTTGGTCTTGAACCGGACAGAAAGGTCTTCTACCTGCAATACATTACCCATCTGAATCGCTCCTATCGTAACTGTTCAGACTTGAGGTCTCATTCCGGCCCCAACTCGTCATTTATGAAAATAGCCCATTCCCATCCTCTTATGTGGCCCGCAAGGGCCATGGGCAATTACTACGAAAATAGCCAGCGCCAAGTTCCCCCACCGTACCCTGAAGAGTGCGGCATCCCCCACCCACCGTCATTCCTATGAAAACAGGCATCCCCCAAGCTGGAATCCCAGCCCCCCATCCCTGGATTCCCGCGAAAGCGGGAATGACGGTTGGGATGCCGTCCCATTTTCATCTTCGTATGTGGCCCGCAAGGGCATGGGGAATTATTATGAAAATAGGCAGCCTCCAAGCCGAAACACCAGCCCCACCCCTGGATTCCGGCCTGCGCCGGAATGACGGTGGAGAGGCTGCCGTCATTTTCATCCCCTTACTTGGCCCGCAAGGGCCATGGGTGATTCCGGGGGAGCGGCCTATCACAATGTCATAGGACTTACGCAGTTGGCTATGAAATTTCATTGGATAACGGGCCGGTCCAGATATGAAATTGCCTTCAAGTGCGTAACTCCTATGTCATTCCGAGGGAGCGGAGCGAGTCGAGGAATCTAAGGTATTGGACTTCGGCATTGCGGGGAAGTCTCCCACACCCCCACCCCTGGATTCCGGCCTGCGCCGGAATGACGGCGGGGCGGCGGTCACGACTCATCGCGTCTGAACGGTTACCCTCCTGTCTATCCTCTACCCAGCTATCTTCCGACAGGATGGCCATTGGACTTCCTGACCCACTCCTCATCCAAGACTGCCGGCTCGAAGCGCCCTGACTTTATCTCTCCGATAAGGTCTTCCAGGCAAGTTATCTTATTATGGAACCTCGTCGCTACGTTGCCAAGGTGGGCAGCCCGGTGGGAATCGCTGCCCCCAGACATAGGTAAACGCAGGCGATGGCCCAACTCCAGAGAGAACCCCGTCTCCAGGCCGGCGGCCCTGCCGTTGAAGCCCTCTATAGCATCGCAGAAGGAAAAGAACTCGTCTGCACACGCCCTGTCCACCATGTATTCGTACTCGTCAGGCTTATGGGCCTGCTCCTTCAGGAACCTCCGCCTGTAGGGATGGGCGGCAATCATCACACCGCCGGCCCCCTCCACCAGGTTATGGAGGAAGGGCACCTTGTGCATCCCAAAGACATACTTGTCCAGGCCGAATACCAGAGCGTGTCCCGCGTCGGTGTTAATCTCACACCCCGGAAGTATCAGAAAACCGTGCCGCTTGGAAAGAGCAAGAATATCCTCAGGGTCCCAGAAGTAATCGTGTTCGGTTATGCAGATGCCGTCCAGGCCCAGGCCCTTGGCCGTCTCAACCAACTCATCGGGGGGCATGAAACTGTCGTCGGAGCCCGGGTAGGTATGGGCATGAAGGTCTATGAGCAATATCGTCCTTTCTGTGGGCCGGGACAAGCTCTTATGAAACTCCGGTGCCCTCGGAGTTTCATAAAGTTTCGCACCGGCCTTGAAGGAAGTCAACCCTATGGGTAGGGTGGTAGTATATCAGTTTGACATTAGGATATAGACAAAGACTTTAAGTCCTTGCCTATACTGATAGGGACAATAAAAAAACCCCGGGTACTTTGGAGCACCTGGGGCCTTGAAAGAGGATAAGGGGTGGACAATCTAGTGTCCGTTCTTTCTGTTGTCTTCCAACTGTTTGATTATCCTCTGTCTTTCTTCTTCAGACAGAAGGTCGAGGACTTCCTCACGTCCCTCTTGACGTACTTCCTCGTCTCGCCTCTTCCTATATCTTGCAGCCAGTACCATGGTTATCTCTCCCATACCTAAAACTGTGGCAGTTAAGACTGCTGACGGACTTGTCCAATGAAGAACAGCAATTATCGTGTCGTGTAGAGAATCTTTATCTGCAACAGCCGTTTCATACAGTGATGCCACGCCGATAAAGACAAGCATTAAAGCTACCGATGCAAAGATATACCCTGTTTGGGAGTCCTTGAACATCCCTACCCTTTCTTACATACGCCCCCTTAGTCACCTAAATCAGGTAGTCTATGAAGTGGGCAGGGTATGACCGTAGTCTATTACGCCCTATGATAGATGTCAACATTTTGGGAACCTCATGGAAGCGGCACCGCACCCTGAAGGGTACGGCAATGCCGGTGCCCCGCAGTGGCATCCTTGAAGCCTGTCTCATTATCCCCCTCTCCCTGTGGGCTGACAGGGGTATGTACATTATCAGGCAACTAAAATAAGGCAACTTTTTAACTCAACAAGCCGCTCACCACGTCATTCCGAGGAGCGGAGCGACGAGGAATCTAAAGTCTATGCCTTCAAGCAAAGCCACAACTTTAGATTCCTCACTGCGCTTCGCTGCGTTCGGAATGACACATAGATACATCTCCTGTTTTACATACCCCTGTCAGCTCCCTGTGGGAGAGGAGGCATTTGTCTAGGGATTATGAGACAGGCTACCCGTAGTTGCCCTTTGGGTTACTTCACCCTATAATCGAGTCCAGAAATTGAGTCCGATTATTTGATTAGCGGGGTGCAAAAGTGGCTGATGAAACAGTACGCGTAGGAATTGTTGGCGCAGGAAACAACACCCGGGTCAGGCATATCCCCGGCCTCAGAGAGGTGAGCGGGGTGGAGATTGTCAGCGTGTCTAACCGTAGCCGGGAATCGGGTGAGCGAGTAGCCGGCCAGTTCGAGATACCTACTGTGTATGACAACTGGCTGGAGTTGGTGGAGTCCAAGGATACCAACGCCATCTGTATCGGCACCTGGCCTTATATGCACAAAACGGTGACTCTGGCAGCCCTGGAAAACAACAAGCACGTGCTATGTGAAGCCCGCATGGCTATGAATGCCAGGGAAGCCCATGAGATGCTGGATGCCTCACGGCGGAAGCCACACCTGGTTGCCCAGATTGTCCCCTCTCCCATGACCTTCAAGGTTGACCCCACCATTATGGAGCTTGTCTCCGACGGATACCTGGGGGATGTTCTCGCCATAGAGATACGGGTGAACCAGGCCAACTTTGCCGACTATGGCGGGGAGCTTCACTGGCGCAACAACCGTGACCTGAGCGGGTATAACATTCTGTCTATGGGCATCTGGTATGAGGCCCTGATTCGCTGGGTCGGCCCGGCCTCCAAGGTCATGTCTATGAGCAAGATAAATGTGCAAAACCGCCGGGATGAGAGCGGGGGAATGCAGGTGGTGACCGTTCCCGACCACGTGGACATCCTGTGCGAAATGGCCTGTGGCGCTCGGGCCCACCTGCGCTTCAGCGCCGTCACCGGACTGTCGCCGGCGGCTGAGGTGTGGCTGTTTGGCAGCGAGGGGACCCTGCGGCTGGAAGGCCCGCCCTCTCTCACTTTGCAAGGCGCGCGCCGCGGCGATTCTGAGCTCAAAGAGATAGCCGTCCCAACCGAGAAGCAATACGGCTGGCGGGTGGAGGAGGAGTTCATCAGCGCCATCCGAGGCGACGAGAAGGTGACACGCACGCCCTTCGACGTGGGGGTACAGTACATGGAGTTCACCGAGGCCGTTACCCGGAGCTCTCAGACTGGCCAGGCAGTGTACCTGCCCCTCTAGGACGCCTGCCCCCATTGATTTCCCAGAGAAAGTTCGCCCAGAGGAGACATGGCAGTGGACCGGATTGCCTACATAGGGCCCGATGGCAACGTATTTACCATAAGTCCCGACGGCGCCGATGCCCGCAGACTTACGGCCACCCACCCCTGGGCCGGCCCGGGGGGTCATATCCTGGGACAGGGGGCCGACAGGCAGGTATTCTATGCCTGGCCTACCTGGTCTCCCGACGGGACCAGGCTGGCGGCGTCCCGAATCAGCGTCCAGGGAGGCGACGTATCCTTCTCCCTGGAGGTAGTGGACACGTCCACGGGAGATACCACCAGGATATATGACAACCAGCCCGGCACCGGCCCCATAGCCCAGGGCTCCCCCCATTATATTTACTGGTCCCCGGACAGCAGGACCCTCGCCTTCATCGCATCCACCCCCAGAGAGTTGGCCCTGTTCATCTACAGCTTGGAAGACGATAGAGGCCCCACCCATCTGACGGGACAGGGGCCTATCTTCTTCAGTTGGGCAACGGACAGCAGGACTCTCCTCCTGCATAGAGGGATGGACCTGCTCCTTGCCGACATTGCCAATATTGGAGGGAATGCCCCCCGTCAGCCTGAACTCCTGGGACCGGTGGGCGGCGGGTTCAGGGCCCCGGCCATATCCCATGACGGCAGCAAAATGGCCTACGTCTCCAGGGATAATTCGGGGGAGGCCCTTTATCTGGCCGGCACAAGCCCCCTTGACCTACGCCACGCCAGGCCCGTCATGGACGCCGGCGCTCAGTCGGCCTTCCTCTGGTCTCCTGCCAGAGATGAACTGGCCGTTGTTGATACCGTAGGCTCACCAGGCGGCTCACAAGGGCCATTCTATGACCGGTTGGCAATTGTCGGCGATGACGGCGCTTCTCAAAAGTCCGTTGTCAACGAGCCTCTGATAGCCTTTTTCTGGTCGCCCAACGGAGAAAAGATCGCCTATGTTGCCTATGACCAGGAGGCCCAGGTCTTCACATGGAAGACCGTTGACAGGACGGGGGGAGACCCCATCCCTCTGGCGGAGTTTCTGCCCTCCGGCGAGTTTCTGACCTGGATTACCTTCTTCGACCAATACGCCTACTCCAACGCCCTCTGGTCGCCCGACAGTTCTCAAATCGTGTTCAGCGGCACCCTGGGCCCCCGGTCCAACTCTTCCGACGGGGCCTCCCCGGAGGGAGACAAGACATACCTGCTGGAAGTTAAAGAGGGGCCCAAGCCAAGGGCGATAGCCACCAGCAGGTTCGCCTGCTGGTCATGGAAATAGCCCGGCCAGTTTCCCCCATCCACCGTCATTCCGTCGTAGGCCGGAATCCAGGGGGGCGGGGGTGGCTTCGCAACGACTCCCCAGGTTGGGGAACCCTGGATTCCCGCTTTCGCGGGAATGACGGTGGGGCGGGATGCCGCACCCTGAAGGGTGCGGTGTAGGAACTTATGGAGAACGCCGCCATCTAAAATGGAACGCTACCGAACAGTCAGGCGTGATTGACCGTAGCTGGCAGCCCACCTATAATGTACCAGCTAATATAATAGCTTTGATGCCTGAATGGGCAGGCCAAATTCCAGCTTATACCAGTAATACTAAAACAGATGGAGGTGAGCCATGAAGGCTGCCGTATTTCGTGAGATAGACCGATGGCCGGAGGTGGAAGAGGTCCAGGCAGACAATCCCCGGGGCAGGGAGGTCCTGGTCCACACCCGCGCTTCGGGTATATGCCACTCCGACCTTCACTTCGTCGAGGGGAAATATTCGACGCCTACACCTATTATCCTGGGGCACGAGGCTGCCGGCACGGTGGAAGCCGTGGGCGACCGGGTCGGCTACGTGAAGCCGGGAGACCGGGTTATATTGTGCCTCTCGGTCTTCTGCGGCCACTGCGAGAGGTGCCTGAGCGGGCAGCCCTATCTGTGCCTTGCTCGCGGCACGGAACTTGTGCGCCAGCCCGGTGAGACGCCCCGCCTCAGCCAGAACGGGGAGATAGTCCACCAGTTCGCCAACCTGTCCTCCTACGCCGAGCAAATGCTGGTGCATGAGAACGCGTTGGTAAAGGTGGACGATACGGAAGTGCCCTTTGAGGCTATGGCCCTGATAGGGTGCGGCGTAACCACCGGCTTCGGCGCCGCCCTCAACACCGCCAGGGTTACGCCGGGAAGCACCGTCGCTGTCATCGGCTGCGGTGGTGTCGGCCTCAGCGCCGTCCAGGGCGCTCGTGTTGCCGGGGCCTTGAGGATCATCGCCATAGACACCGTTGAGACCAAGCTGAGCATAGCCCAGCAGTTGGGCGCAACCGACGTGATAGACGCTTCCGGCGGCAGCGTGCCTGAGAAGGTGCGGGACATGACCAATGGCGGCGTGGACTTCTCCTTTGAAGCCATCGGCCTGAAGCAGACCGCCGAGCAAGCCTTTGAGATGATAAGGAACGGCGGCACCGCCACCATCATCGGCATGATACCCCAGGGCACCAAGATAGAGTTGGACGGCCCATCCTTCCTCCGGGAGAAGCGGATTCAGGGTAGCAGCATGGGCTCCAACCGGTTCCGGGTGGATATGCCCCGCTACGTGGAGTTCTACAAGCAGGGACGGCTTCTGCTGGACGAGATGGTCACCCAGCGCCTGAGCCTGGACCAGCTCGGCAAGGGCTTTGAAGACATGCGGGCGGTCAGCGTGGCCCGCAGCGTGATTACCTTTGATTAGATGCCACTAACCGCCAGTGAGGATGGGGAGGGAGCATCGCCCTGAAGGGTGTGGCATCCCTCCCCACCGTCATTCCCGCACCTCATTCCGTCATTCCCGCGAAAGCGGGAATCTATGCCTCCGCGACGTAGGCAGTCGTTGTGAGTTACCCACACCCCCGCCCCTAGACTCCCGCTTTCGCGGGAGTGACAGGTGGGGGGCGGGAGTGCCGATAGAGAAGCGTGATAGTTTAGTTGTTTGTTCACGCATCAGTAATTTGTGGTAAAATTATCCGAGGCAGGTCACCCTAGACTCACGGTCTCACGGCTTACCGTCCAAGAAGGGAGATAGACCGTGAGTAAGCTCCGATTCACATTACTAAGGTTTCCAGTACTGCTGACAGCTGTCATTATCGGCACCATGCTTGGTTTCACCAATACCAGCGAGCCAAGCGGTGAATACTACTTTGGAAGTGACCCGGGCGCCTACCAAATCACGGTAGAGCGATTCAAGCGCCATGGGCTGGAAGTGATAGAGAAGGCCCCTTTCCAACTCGAAAGGTCCACCCTCGTGTACCGTTTCCGGATTGAGGGCGATGGCTCCGTTGCCGATGTTTCTACGTCGGTTGCCAGCAAGGACGGAAGCAGCCGGTACCTGCTGGAATTGAAAGGCACCCAGTACACAGTAACCAACCTCACCACCGGCGTCCAGTCAGAGGGTGACAGTGTTCCGGCATCAAGCCTCATCCCTTCGATGCAGCCACACGGGCCATCAGATTGGTCTGCCGAACTTGAACGGATCGGGCTAATTCGTGTATCAGAAGCGGTATGGAGAGGGCGGAACGTCGCCATCTATGAGGCTCAGGGACCCATCGTCAGACAACTGAGCAAGCCGGACCCGAATGTAGGATTCGGGTTCCATATCATCTACGACCTTGCCCCCGTTTCTCAGAGGGTAGGCCAATACGTGGACGCTGCGACTGGCATCACCATACGGACCTACCGTTATGCCATAGATTCATCGGGCAATGAGACGTTGATTGAATCGTTCGATGTCCATTCCATAGTAAGGGAGGACTAATTCGGCGTTCTGGAGCCGACCAAGAGCCTATCCGAAAACACCCCATCGTCACTCCCCTGCTTTCGCAGGGGCAGGCTCTGCGAAAGCAGGAGTCCAGTGTGCCGGGTAGTGGATTCCCGCTTTCACGGGAATGACGGGAACTGTCCTACCCGGTTATCGGATAGGGACTAACAACATCCCAGCATCAGTATTAGGGGGGCCGAAATGTCACCTACAGGTGTGCTAGAGGATATCCGAGTGCTGTCCCTTGAACAGGTCCACGTCCTGCCTTGGGGGACCGGCTTTCTCGCCGACTTCGGGGCCGAGGTGCTCCGGGTGGAGAGCGCCGACCACATGCAAGACCGTCGCTCCGGCCCCTTCCCCGAGGGGCAGATGGGCGATGAGTGGTGGAATGAAGGCGGCACCTTCGCCTACTGGGCCCGCAACAAGGAGAGTCTTTGCCTGGAGGTAGCCCATCCGATGGGCAAGGAGACCTTCCTGAAGCTGGTGGAGAAATGCGACATCGTGACCGACAACTTCCGCCCTGGGACCATGCGGCGGCTGGGGCTGGACCACGAGAGCCTCGCCGAAGTGAAGCCCGACATCATCACCCTTAGCTGCACCGCCTACGGCCACACCGGTCCCTGGCGGGCCTACGGCGCCCGCGCCCGGACTGTGGACGCAGCCTGCGGCCTCTCCTACCTGACGGGCTACGAGGGAGGCCATTCCATCCGCGCCAGCAGCAACTACATGGACCACACCGGGGGCCTCAACATCGCCTATGCCTTGCTCCTGGCGATTTACAACCGGCGAAGAACGGGCAAGGGTATGCGGGTGGACCTGAGCATGTACGAGACCGGCGTGTCCTGCATCGCCCCGGCTACCCTGGAGGCCCAGACCGGGGTGAAGCGGCAGCGCCTGGGCACCGCCCATATCTGGAAGACCCCCCACAACGTCTATCCCTGCCGGGGAGATAACCGGTGGGTCACTATTGATGCCTCAAGCGACCAGGAGTGGCGGTCCCTGAGAAGGGCAATGGGCGAGCCCGAATGGGCCCGGGACTCCCGGTTTGACACCGCCTTGGGCCGGTGGGACCACCGGCGCGAGCTAGACCAACACCTCGGCTTGTGGACCTCCACCCAGGACAACCAGGAGGTGATGCGCCTCTTGCAGGAGCATGGAGTCCCCGCCGGCGCCGTCAACACCGCCCAGGACTTGGTGGCAGACCCCCACCTGAATGAGCGCTCCTATTTTGATGTCTTCGACAACCCCAACGCCCCCAGGGTAGGCCCCAGGGTGTTCGCCGGACGGCCCTTCCGAATCCCGCAGATTCCCGTGTCCATGCGCCTGGTCTCCGCCCTGGGCCAACACAACATGCACGCGCTGCGAGAGATTGCCGGGCTATCCGACGAGGAGATAGACCGGCTGGTGGAGGAAGGGGTAGTCTCAACCCTGCCCAAGTAGAAGCCCAGGCGGGCATACGCTCAGACCTGATGTGTCATTCCCCCTTATTCTGACATTCCCATGGAAATCCAGCCTCCTCCCCCCTTGCGGGGGAGGATTGAGGTGGGGGGTATCACCCCCATCCCTGAATCAAGTTCAGGACAGGCTGTTCCTTCCCCCGTCGGAGGGGGAAGGAACAGCCCCCTACCCCGCACGTTATTTTCATCTTCCCGTACCGGAATTGGCGAATACTTTGCCATCATCCTTCAAATGAGACTTCTTCAAACCGGACTGTTCGCCTTATACATCTGATATAATCGCTATATATGCCCCGCATCAGACGGTGAGGTGAAGGGTCATGCTCCATTTGACTCCGAATCTTAGAAGCTCAGTCCTGGTGGCGCTGGCCCTCGCAGTAGTCGCATGGATGGTGGGCTGTCGGCAGGAGCCTACAGCTATGCCCACCGTGAACCCCCTCACACCGACTCCTACCCCGACAACCGTTGCCTCGGTTACACCAACTCCCACGCCAACCCCATGGTCCAGGCCCACAATCATTAATGGGGGAGAAGGATATTCTCCATGCGGTCCATTCCATGATCCCTATGACGGAGAATTTCACGAGCATTTTCTCCATTGGGCCTCGGATGACTCTCAGTTGGTGTTTGATCAAGAAGAGACCATCTGGAGGGTGGACATCGAAGGTGCCATGCTGGGAAAGGTCGTTGATCCGAATCCCGGAACCGGGCCATTTGGACCCTATAAATTCCGGTACGGCTTCTATGGCGACGTTTCGCCGGACGGCTCTCAGATCGTCTATGCCTCATGCCAGTACGAGGACGAAGATCCCTCCAAATGGGCCGGGACTGGTCCGAGAGCGCACCTTGGATACGAGATCGCCATGATCAACATTGATGGTACGGGGCAGCATCGGCTAACCAGGAACAGCCACTTCGACAACTACCCCGCATGGTCACCCGATGGCACCCGGATTGCCTTTGTTGTCAGCAGATCTATGGGTGGAAGTTACTATCGTGACCTCGCCCGACTATACTTAATGTCTGTGGACCGTTCTGATCCACCGAGAATCGTAGCCATTGGAGCCGTTGGCCTTAAGCGAATCGCCCTATACCCGCCGGTGTGGTCGCCTGACGGCGAGTTCCTAACGTTTATGGTGTATGAGGGAGAATACTACCCATACAGGCCCGCCCTCCACACCATGCGGGTTGGTTGGGGGAATTGGGTCAGGATAGGAGAGACGACGGTGCTGCCCACCTGGTCCCCGGACAGCGAACGGCTCGCCTTCGCCATGTCCGATGAAGAGGGCGCGGCAATCTACACTGTCCGGCCAGACGGGACAGACCTGCGACAGGTGTGGAGCATCGGAGCCGACGGGACCCATCCACCCATTACCCAGGTATCATGGTCCCCCGATGGTTCGGAGATTCTCGTCGTCTCTGGCTGGTTATGGGCTATCCGGCCCGATGGCAGTGGTTTTCGCGTACTGGGGTCTTCTAATCCGCCCATCCGGTTGGACAGAGCGTCGTGGTCGTCCGATGGGTCCAGGATCGCCGCCTATGGTGCCCATGGTTGGGCTATTCCTAACATGAACTGGTATCTTATTACGATGTCCCGAGACGGGACGGACGTTCGGGTCCTGGTGAGAGCGGAGGGTGAAGATGATGGTCGTGGTATCCATGCATGGAACCCGCCCCGGCCTGAGACGCCCGTTGATTTAACGGCGTGTTCTTCGGGCCGGGTGGTACCTGCGCCGATGGAGAACCTCGGACTGGTCCAGGACTGCGAGGCGCTGCTGGGGATGCGGGACAAACTCGCTGGGAGCGGGTCACTGAATTGGAACGCGGACACCTCCATCCGGCAATGGGAAGGGGTCGTGCTCGACGGCTCTCCCCTACGTGTCCACGGGTTGAACCTCGGTTTCAATGGACTGACTGGGACTCTCCCACCGGAACTGGACCAACTGACCGAGTTGAGGTGGTTGGACCTAGCCGGTGGGGGCGATACTGAAGCCAGTGTATTGACCGGGGCCATCCCGCCGGAACTTGGGAATCTCACCAAGCTGGATTTTTTGCTCATCGGAACAAACTTCCTGAGTGGCAGCGTTCCCCCGGAACTGGGGAACTTGGCTAACTTGCGTACCCTGGAGCTTGGCCCACACTTCCTGAGCGGCTGCATTCCCGAGGGACTCTCACGACTGTGGGTTGAAAGGACTGAGTTGGAACGATGCACCTCGGCAGAGGCAACGAGTCCATGAGGAGCCGCGCCATCAAAAGCCCTGGGAAACCATTATGTGCACTTGCCCGTCCTTTGTGCTACACTTTCACTGACTGGTGCCATTGGCATCTTCTGTTGGGGTAAGGAGTTCCTTCTATCTGTAAGTATCAAGGAGGTGGGAGATGGTGGACCTCATCATTAGAGGCGGCCAGGTAGTGACCCCCTGGGGGGTTGGAGGCTGGGACGTGGCCGTGCAGGGCGAAAAGATAGTGGCCATAACCGAGCAGGGAACCCTGCCCAGCGGCGACGTGGGCCGGATAATAGACGCCACGGGCAAGATAGTGGTGCCGGGGGGCATCGAACCCCACGCCCACATCGCAGCGCCCATAGCAGGACAGGTCGGCGCGGAGACGGCCCCCCCCGAACAGGTCAGCAGGGCGGCCCTCTTTGGTGGCACCACAACCCTGACGGACTTCGCCATCCAGAGCCAGGGGATAGACATCTTCCAGGCCATAGAGGAGAGGACCTCCCGTTGGCGGGGCCAGTCCTACTGCGACTACTCCCACCACTGTATGCTCATGGGCCAAATCCCCGCCGACATCATATCTCAGACAAGGGAGGCCATCGAAGCGGGCTTCCCCACCTTCAAGATTTTCACCACCAACATCCGCCCGGTGGACCTCATCCCCGAGCCTGACCGCCGGCTGGTGGGTATGGGCCATCTGTCGGGGCTTATGGAGCAAGTATCTTCAAGCGGCGGCCTTATGTTCATCCACTCGGAGGACGACGACATCGTCCAGTATATGTACAAGAAGCTGACCGATGAGGAACGCACCCAGTGGTACAACATGCACGAAATCCACAACAACATGTCCGAAGACCTGTCCTTCCGCCGGGTGCTGAGGCTGGCCGAGTGGACGGAAGCGGCGGTGTACTTCGTTCACGTCAGCGCCAAAGAGGGGGTCAACGCCATCCGTGAGTCCAGGGCCAAGGGCTACCCCATCTACGCCGAGACCCTGCATAACTACGTCAGCTTCACGGCAGAGGACTACAAGAAGCCCGACGGCATGAAGTATCACACCTACCCCTCCCTGAAGTCCGAGGAGGACCGGCTGGCCCTGTGGGACGGCCTGCTCAAGGGGGGCATCAACAGCATGGCAACCGACGAGTATTGCACCGACTTTGCCATGAAGATACGGGGGAGGCACATTCACGATGTCACCGGGGGCCACAACGGGGCAGAGACCCGCATGGGGATTACCTACAGCGAGGGTGTGGTCAAGAGGGGTATGTCATTGCAGCGTTTCGTGGACGTGACCTCGGCCAACGCCGCCCGCATCATGGGGTACTACCCCCGCAAGGGAGCCATCGCGCCGGGCAGCGACGCCGACATAGTGCTCATTGACCCAGGCATCCGCAAGTCCTTGTCCATGAACGACCTCCACATCGGAGACTACAGCATCTGGGAGGGATGGGATATTGCGGGATGGCCTACGACCACCATTCTTCGGGGAAAGGTTGTGGTGGAGGACGGCCAATTCTCCGGCAGGCTGGGAGACGGCCAATTCATCCCCCGGAAGATAGACCAGGACATACTCAACAGGCCGGCATGTTAGCGGTTATTATCTCACCCGGACCGGGAGAGGTTGGGGTGAGGGCAGGAAATTAGAAACTTAGGAGGTACTGGCATGATTGTTCGGATTTACACCGGCGACGACGGCGAGACTCACTTCGCGGACGTGGACATACCCGCAGGCGGCGACCCGGTAAGCATGGCCCTCAAGGATGGGGCCGACATCCGGTTTACCCATACCCGCGAAAACAGGTTCAGCGATTGGCACAATGCCCCGCGGCGCCAATTCGTCATAACCCTGTCCGGCGGGATGGAGGTAGGCATCGGAGACGGAACGGTGCGCAGCTTTGGGCCTGGGGACGTGCTGCTGGCGGAAGACTTGACAGGCAGGGGCCACACCACCAGGACGATAGCCCCACGCCTGGGCGCGGTTGTGCCCCTGCCTGATTAGGTGCGGCTTCCTCTCCCTCGATGGGAGACCTTTGCGTAACCGTCATTCCGGCGCAGGCCGGAATCCAGGAGTGGCGAGGGCATACCGTAGCCGCAATCTCGTTTCACATATTCTTGTGAGCGTACCCCCAAAGGTGGACGGCCCTTCACCCCTGCCACAGTCTAATTAATAATTCCCCATGCCCCTGCGGGCCACATACAAAGATGAAAATGGAGGGCAACCCCCAACCGTCACTCCCGCTTTCGCGGGAGTCCACAACCCCGCCCCTGGATTCCGGCTTTCGCCGGAATGACGGTGGACGGGGATGCCGCACCCTTCAGGGTGCGGTGGGGGACCCTCGTTGACTATTTCCATGATAACGAAGGGGCAAAAGGCCAGTGGACAACAAAATATAATATGCGGAGGCGTCCGAATGATTTTCAGGATGTACACCGGAGACGATGGCGAGACCCATCTTGATGAGATGAACGTATCCCAGGAAGAATTGGCGACCATCAAGTCCACCGGCGAGGTGACTGTCCGCAGCGCGGACCCTGGCCGGTTCGTGGACTGGCATACGGCCCCTCGTCGCCAGTACGTGTTTACCCTCGCAGGACGGGTCGAGATAGGGCTTGGGGATGGGTCTCGCTATTACTTTGGCCCCGGGGATGGCGTTCTGGCGGAGGACCTCACGGGGCATGGGCATACCACCCGGGTTGTGGGCGGCTCCCCCCGGATAACCCTCACCATACCCATAGCCGACTAGGGCGAGTTTGCAAACCGGATATCTATCTAAGCTAGGCTTTGCACAAAGTCTAGCTTAGATACCTCTCCATCATCCCCTGAATGGGGATGTTTCTATTCGCCTTTACCCCCACCCGATGTAATCACGAAGCGCTTTCTCGTGTCTCTCCTTTCATGGGCCCCTCCAAACTCTAAGCGAGGGGTTCAGAAGACTCATCTCAGAATGTAAAGGATCGCTTGCGTCTGTTCCCGCGTGTGCGGGGGAACCCAATCCGTAGCGGACCTCCAGTTCATGGACCGAGGTCTATCCCCGTGTGTTCGGGGGAACTGCCCATAGCTCCGGGTCCCGCGACCGGTCAGAGGTCAGTATAGAAACAAACAGCACCCCTACCCTCCCCGGCGCATCGTCTCGGCTGCCGAGAGGGCGGCTTTCACCACCTTGGAATACCCGGTGCAGCGACACAGGTTCCCGCCAATGGCGTATCGCACGTCCTCCTCGGTGGGGTTGGGGTCCTCTTGAAGGAGGCCCACCAACGACATGATCAGCCCCGGTGTGCAGAAACCGCACTGGACGCCCCCCTGCTCCACAAAGGCGCGCTGGACCGGATGAAGCCTCCCGCCCTGGGCCAGGCCTTCCACGGTGACCAGGTCCCTGCCGTTGGCGTCAACGGCCAGCACCAGGCACGAGGTGACGGTCTTGCCGTCCATGATGACGGTGCAAGCGCCACAGTCACCCTCATCGCACCCCTTCTTGGTGCCCGTCAGGAGAAGGTTGTCCCGCAGGGTATCCAGAAGGGAAGCATAAGGCTCCACCTGTATCTCATAGGTCTCGCCGTTCACTGCCAGCTTTATGGTGTGCTTCATCGTATAGCTCCTTGTATAGCTCCTTGGAGGGTGTTTTCAAAGTTCCCTCTCCACCGCATCCTGAAGGGTGTGGCATCTCAGCCTATCCTTGTCAGGATGCGATAGCCTCCACCGCCAACCGGTGCTGGACCTCAAAGGGGATTTCGGTCTTCCGGGCCATCGAGATTGCATACTGCAAGGTGCGCCGGGTCAGGGCTTCCACTATAGCCAGCCGGTGCCTGGCAGAGCTGCGGATGTCGTCAATGGGGCGGGCCTCGGCGGCGGCGGCACGGGCAGCCTCGTCAATATGGGCCTGGTCGGCAGCCCTGCCTCTCAGGACCTCCTCAGCAGAGTGAGCGCGGACTGGGGTGGGCGCCACTGCCCCGAGGGATATTTTCACGTCACGGCATACACTCCCACTGTCGTCCAGGGTGACCACGGAAGCTACTCCCACGGCAGCTATGTCCATAGCGCTGCGGGGGCTGTCTTTGATATAAAGGGAGCCGGTGTTGTCCGGGGGAGGCGGCAGACGGAACTCTGCAAGTATCTCCGCCGGCCCCAGGGCAGAGCGTCCCGGCCCCAGGAAAAACTGGTCTAGGGGCACCCATCTTTCGCCGCCGGGACCGACAAGCCTGCATTGGGCCTCAAAGGCCAGAAGCGAGGGAAGGGTGTCTCCGGCGGGGGAGGCGTTGCATACGTTTCCACCAACGGTAGCCAGATTGCGCACCTGTACCCCGGCAAAGGTGGTGGCGGCAGAGGACAGGGCTGGATAATGCTCTCGGACTAAGGGATGGGTCTCCAGGGTGCGGACGGTCACCAGGGAGCCAAGGCGAAGCCCGGTCTCTGGGCTGTAGCTCACCTGGTCCAAGCCCGGAATACGCCTGATGCTGACCACGTATGAAGGATTCCACGTCCCCTGACGCCACCTGACCAGGAAGTCGGTGGTGCCGGCTATAACCCTGGCATCCTCACCATGCCTTTGCATCAGCGAGACCGTTTCTTCCAAGGTGTGGGCTTCCAGGTACTCAAATCTCGCCATCCGATGCCTCCTTCTCTCCCGGCCCTCCTGGCTGCCCCCATTCTAGCATTTCCCTATGACTGTGTCGACAGACCACCTTGGAAGGATACGATTCACGGACAGGCACGATGATGATAGAATGACACCCGGACACATCACCCCTAATAGATGTTAAGAGTGGACTATAGGAGGAATCTGTGATTCGCGGTTTTAACGGCAAGACACCCAGGATTCACCCGTCGGTATTCATCAGCGAGGCGTGCTACATCGTCGGAGACGTGGAAATCGGAGAGAACTCCAGCGTCTGGCCCGGTGCGGTAATCAGGGGAGACTTCGGCAAGATAACCATAGGCAGGAACTCGGTCATTCAGGACAATTGCGTTATCCATACCGACGACTATCTGGATATAGGGGACAACGTTCTGGTTACTCACGGCGCTGTTATCCACGGCCACAAGGTTGGCAACAACGTGCTGGTAGGCGTCAATGCCGTCATTCTGGAGGAAGTAGAGATTGGCGACTATGTCCTGATAGGAGCGGGGGCGGTGGTGAGGGCCTTCAGCAACATACCCAACGAGTCCCTGGTGATAGGAGTGCCGGCCCAGGCGCGGCCCCTGAGTGAAGAGAACCGGAAGCGTTTGAATGACCCTACCGCCGTTTACATGGACAATGCCCGCGCCCACAAGCAGGCCGGACACGGCCTGGTCATTCCCTCAAGCTAATGTGTGCTCAAAGAGCCATCGCTATATGACACAAGGAAGGAGAGTTGCCAGATGCCCCCCATCCTCCCCCAGGAAGAGATTGACAAACGCCTGAAGGAAATCAACGACTGGCGTCAGGACGACCGCTACATTGTCAGGGACCTTTCCTTCCCCTCATTCAAAGAGGCTATAACATTCGTCAACCGGGTGGCCGAAATATCCGAGGAGATTGACCACCACCCAGACATCGCCATCAACTACAAGCGGGTCACCCTCTCCATAACCACCCACAGCGAGGGTGGAATCACCCGCCGGGACTTCCGCCTGGCGGGCAGGATTGATGGACTCCTATAGGCCCAACCCTCTTCCAGAGGAGCGGGGACAAGGTGTCCCCTTTGAGATAGTTGCGCGCACGAGCCTCCTGCCCGACGAAAAGCCGCCGGCTGCCCCGTTCCTGACCGGGGCAGTATCTGCTACAATATAACCCTGACTGGAGCGGCGCTTATGACTACCATCAACACTATAGAAGACCTGATTCGCCTGCTGGACGAAAATCCCCTATGGGCAGAAGCCCTGCGCGCCCGGCTGCTCACCCGCCAACTCATGGAACTGCCGGAGACCTTTGCTAGATTCGTCGAGACAACCACCCAAGCCCTGACCGCCCTCCGGCAGGATGTGGACGCCCTCAAGGAAGGCCAGGCCAGGCTTCAGGAAGGACAGGCTAGGCTTGAAGAGAGACAGGATAGGCTGGAAGAGGGCCAAGCTAGGCTGGAGGAGGGCCAGGCTAGGCTGGAGTCCGGTATGCAGAGGATTCGTGACGACATCGGCACACTAAGGGGCGAACATGCCAGGACCATAACCCTTCGCGAAATTGATCTACTCGCCCTTGACTTGGGTGTCACAATTACGAAGATTCTGACCTTGGGGGAGATAGCTTCTCTGGCCCGGTCCTCCGATACTACGGGCATCCCTCCCAACGAACTGAGCAGCTTCATCCGGGCCGACATCATTGCCGAAGCAACCGACCCCAACGATAAACCTTGCTACGTCGCGATTGAAGCCTCATTCACTATCAACGGACGGGACACCCGCAGGGCAATGCGCAACGCCGAATATATGACCCGGCTCACCGGCGACCCTGCCCACGCCGTGGTATCCGGGGTGCACATAGACGACCGGGTGGCCGGCCTCACCCAGTCCGGGGAGGTAATCTGGCACCAATTGGAACCCCGCAGCTTCGGAGCGGAATAGGCCGGACTTGGTACACCGGCCTTGTACGAAGGGCAGCCGCAAGACAACAGGCAAGACGAGTCCGGCCTGACCACCTACGCGGGTCCAGTAGCTCGCTTGTTCAACTCCGACTGAGTAATAAACCAGGCGGCGGGCGAGAAGACCAGCCACAGGATGAATATGATCCACCTGTTGGTGCCTCCGTCGGTGAGGGCTTCTACTGCTTCACCTTGTTTATAATAAGCATACAAATCGACGAAAGGGATAAGAAATAGTAGAGTCCATAAACCGGGACTACCATCCAGTCCCTTGTACTCGACTATCTCCCGGGAGGTGACGTAGAACCAGTAGATGCCGTAGATACCCAGGGTAATAATCATCAATAAGACCTGCATCCCCATGTTCCGTTGCTGGATCATAATCCCTCCTTACTGAGTATCCAATCAACTCATCCTATTATGGCGTCACTACATCCTACTCCACAGGCATAGTTGCCTGAGACACCCCTGTACCACCCAACTAGCAATGCTTTCCAAGGCTCTCCCCGATGTTGTTTTATATTCCGCTCTCACCTCCTGCTGTTGGTCAACGCACCCCATGTAGCCACCAGGAAGGGCACGCAGTAGGTCAAGGGCACTTTCCAGTAAAGAGGCGTGGCCCATGACCCCGACAGCACCAGGTTCCCTTGGTTGAGCAGGGTCAGGATGGTCCCTACCACCAGCGCGGTGTAAAGGGACCGCCTCAGCATGGGCTTGTGCCGCAGGGCGCAACTGGCGCACTTGACGGCTTCGCCCAGGGGAGTCTTGAAAGCAAACGACCTGCCCCGGCGCAAAATAGAGTGGCAATTGGCGCAGACCTCAGCGCCCATAAGGCCCCCCGGCACCTTCCCCTTGGACCCACATGGAACGCCATTGGAAGATGGGCCTTAGCTCCCTGCTATTCGATTCTACCCACTGAGAATTGGATGTGTCCACAGGTATCCAGACCTTATTGATGGTATTTTACCGATTCGCGAAGGGGAAATAGTCCTCCCTGACACCCATTCACCAAACCTGCCAGCCCTCTCCTTCGGTGGGAGAGGGCTGGCATGGGTGACGTATCAACTCATAGCCCTTTGGCCCCTAAGAGGCCCTGAGTCCTTGGAGCCGAGTCAATAGCTGATTAGAGGGTGGGCCAGCTAACCGGCCCTGCTGATGGCCTCGTCCAGGGCGCGGCGGGTGAACACCTGGGTCAGGTGAGCGCGATAATCAGCCGAGGCGTGGATGTCGCCGAGGTAGTCTATCCCATCGGCAGCGCGGCGAGATGCTTCGGCCAGGGCGTCGTCTGTGAGCTGGACCCCTTCCAGCGCCTCTTCCGCCGCGGTAGCCCTCACTGCATTGGGTCCGGCGCCGGTAATCCCTATCCGCGCCCTCTGGCACACGCCCCCGCTCATGGTCACGAAGGCGGCAACCCCCACTATGGCGAAATGGGATGCCCTGTTGGCGAATTTCCTGTAGGCGCTGCCTGTGTTCGGGGGCAGGCCGGGTATCCGTATCTCGGCCAGGACTTCATTGTATCTCAGTTCTGTGGTGAAGGGACCTGCAAAGAACCTATCGGCGTCCACGGTGCGCAGCTCCGCGGACATCCCCGATCTCATCTGTCCACCCAGGGCAACTATCACGGCGGGCAGGTCGGCGCCGGGGTCGGCGTGGGCCAGGGAGCCGCCGATGGTGCCTTTGTTGCGCACCTGCATATCCGCCACCTGGGAAGTGGCCTCCACCAGAGCACGGTAATTACTCCGCAAGAAATCCGAGGTCTCCATCTGGTAATAGCTGGTCATAGCGCCGATCAAGACGCCGCCGTCTATCTGCTCCCTCACATAGGAGAGGTCCGGGATCCTGCCCAGGTCAATCAGGTATTTGGGTTCGGCCAGCCTCAGCCTCATCATGGGTATAAGGCTATGGCCCCCCGCCAGGACCTTGGCATCCTGCCCATGCTGGCGCATGAGACTCTGGGCTTCAGGAAGGGTGGCGGGGGCGAAGTATTCAAAGGGACTCGGATACATAACACTAATTCCTTTCCATCCCCTCTCCTAATGTGGGAGAGGGTTTAGGTGAGTTTGTGCGCAGGTTGGGCTTGGTCCCTTCGCTAGCGCCTCTGGGCGGCGTACTGGATAGCCTTCACTATGTTGTGATAACCAGTGCACCGGCAGTAGTTTCCCGACAACCCCTGGCGTATCTCCTCCTCAGTCGGGTTGGGGTTGCGCTCCAATATCTGGTCTGCTGCCATTATCATCCCAGGAGTGCAGAAGCCGCATTGGAGGCCATGCTCCTCCCAGAAACCCTCCTGGACAGGGTGAAGCTGGTCGCCCTGGGCCAAGCCCTCAATGGTAGTAATTTCGGCGCCGTCGGCCTGCACAGCGAACATGGTGCAGGACTTCACCGCGAGTCCATTCACGTGAATAGTGCAGGCCCCGCACTGGCTGGTGTCGCACCCCACGTGAGTACCCGTAAGCCCAAGAACGTCCCGCAAGTATTGGACCAGAAGCAAACGCGGCTCCACGTCGCTGGTGTGTCTGGTGCCATTAATTGTCACAGTAATGCCGGCCATTGGTCTCACCTCCCCTGGGAGATATTTGATGTTGAGATATTTGCCCTGGGATTGCATCCATGTTTACCCCTCCACACCACCCGGCCCCAGGAAAAACAGCTATCTATGCCGCATATTGGGTAATTAGAACATTGGGAATTGTACTTCAGCCTTTGAGAGGTGTCAAATTCCGGTCCTGGGATGGCGCTTCCAACGCCCAACCGGGGTATTTTGAATAATCACCAACATTCTTTATTACTAATTGATGTATAAAAAAGATTGACATAGTTAAATAACGCTTGTTACTATTTCGGATAATGAAATCTAGGTTAGTAGGTATCTAGGCAACTGTAATTGCGTTATCAGGCCATAACAGTATGCAGGCCCTATGGATTTAGGAGAATCCCCGGAGCAGGGGGGATGAATCAACCCCAAGGCTGGGAAACAAATTATGGCGTGGAGGTACATACATGGTGAAGCACTGGCTACTCAAGCCCTGGACCCTGGCATTCATTCCCCTGGCATTGCTCCTGGTGGTAGCACTGGCCTGCGGCAGCGGGGATGACGAGGTCGCACAGCCGACGGCCACGTCCGTATCCACGGCCCAGACAGGGCCTACGTCCACATCGGTCCCACCGGAAATACCACCCACACCCACAGGCATAGTCTTCTACCCCACACCCACCAGCGTTGGGGTAACATCCACCGGCCCCACACCCACAGCCACCCCCGAGAGCGCCATGCCCGAAGGGATGGACCCCCAGTATGGCGGCACCATCCCCATGCACGCCGCCACCGGCCCTATATCAGCCCGGGTGTGGCCCGAGACCGCTTACAATTCCATGCAGTGGATGGCCCCCTACTACAACCAGCTTGTGGAATACGACCCGGAGACCGCCGACATCGTGGACATCCGGTGTGACCTCTGCACCAGTTGGGATGTCTCCGACGATGGCCTGACCTACGTCTATCACCTGAACGAGAATGCCAAGTTCTGGGATGGCACCCCGGTTACCGCGGAGGACGTGCAGTTCTTCTTCGACAGCGTAATAGACCCTGACATGTTCGGCGATCTGTATAAGGGCCACATGATACGGGGCAACACCGGCCAGATCAAGCCCTACTACGAAAGCTCCCGGGTCATAGACCCCCTGACCATAGAGGTCACCCTCCAGTTCGCAGCAGCAGCATGGCACCCCACCCTCGCCCTGGAGTACATGAAGATCGCGCCCAAGCACGTAGTCATGGGTGAGGGAAAGCACCAGGGTTTGGCCAAGCCCGAGGAGATGGTAGGCTCAGGCCCCTTCAAGTTCGTGAAATATACCAAGGAAGTCTCCTCAGAGTCGGTGAAGAACGAGGACTACTGGAAGGAAGGCCGCCCCTACATCGAGGGTATGGACATCTTCCTGATTGTTGACGTGGGCACCATCCTCGCCGCCTTCGCTGCCGAAGAGGTCCTGATGACCGTCGGAAACGTGGACAACGTAGGGAGCATCGAGTCCAAGAAGTTCCTGGATGACTATGGTGACAGGTACAATGTTTACTTCGTAGCCCCCGCAGGGATGTACCACGTCATGTTCAACGCGTCTGTCAAACCCTTCGACGACCCCAAGCTGAGGGAGGCCGTCATGCTGGCCGTCCACCGCCAGGCTATTATGGAGACCTTCGGCGTCGGTGACGTGCAGTTGGGCACCCCCTTCCCACCCGGTGTCTGGTTTGGCCCCACCAACGAAGAGGCGGCCCAGATGCCCGGCTTCAGAGAGTCTGAACCCGGAGTGAAACACCCCGAGGACCTGGAAAGGGCCAGGGAGTTGCTGACCGAGGCAGGCTTCCCCGATGGAAAGGGCCTGAAGGTGGAGATGGTCACCAGGAGAGCGGTGCTGTACGTGGACATAGGCACAGTGGTGGCCCAGCAGCTCAGGGACTTCCTGAACATCGAAGTGGACCAGAGGATAGAGGAAAGCGCAGCAGGACAAGAGGCATACCTGGCGGGTGACTACCAGTTCGCCATCCAGGGTTCCGCCCTGGGATTTGTCGACCCCGATTCGGTATTTGCCACCCGCTACGTGGATGGAGGCCTGCTGGCAACGGAATGGGCACGGGGCCAGTACACCTCCACCTGGGACCAGGTACAGGAGCTTTTCAACAAGCAGGCCCGCGAGGGTGACAGGCAAAAGCGGATAGAGATAATCACCGAGGCCAACGAGTTGCTCCTGAAAGACAACCAGGTGCCTGGCATCTACTGGAGCAGCAGCACCTTCAACATCCACAAGAAGATCCATAACATTAACCCCAATCCCAGCATCTACGCTTCCAACATGAAGTGGGAGCATATCTGGTGCGACCCGGCCTGTTAGCGCCCCGCTAATGTGTCCGGTAGGGGGCCTGTTGCCCAGGCCCCCTACCGGACATAGCCGACACAGATAAATAAGGCAGGTGTTCATCCCATCCGCGAGCCGAAGGTTGGGGGATGGGGTGAACACTTCACAGATTGACCGACGGGGATAGCCGATACGGATGGGTTCATAGATGTAACGCCGACTGGTCGGCTTCGGAGCGCCCAAGGGACAAACTCGAGATAGGGGTCGGGTAGAGAAATGCAAGCTTATATCGCCAAAAGAATCCTGTTGTTTATCCCCACGATAATATTCGTCACCGTCCTTGTGTTTCTTGTTCTCCGCGTTGTTCCGGGTGACCCTGCGCTCATGCTCGTCATGGGCACCGGAGACACCGAGGCCGGGGAATCGGGCTTCGACGAGAAAGAACTCGCCGAGGTGCGGGCGAGGCTGGGGACCGACAGGAACCTCTTTATCCAGTATTTCTCCTGGCTGGGGAACATGGTCCAGCTGGACTTCGGCACGTCCTTCTTCTACGACACCCCTGTTATTGAAGACGTGAAAAGCGCCCTGCCCATCACCCTGGAGTTGACTATTCTCGCAGTGCTCTTGGCCACCATAGTAGCCGTGCCCCTGGGAGTGATCGCTGCCATAAAACAAGATTCGCCCGTTGACTACGCCGGAAGAATAGTAACGGTCTTGGGGATAGCAATTCCCAACTTTGGAGTTGCTATCGTCCTGATCTATCTTCTAATGCGCGTGTTCAACTGGTTCCCGCCGCTGGGTTATGCCAACCTGTGGGATGACCCCGGGAAAAACCTCCAGCAAATAGTTTTCCCGGCCATTGCGTTGGGATTTTCCAATATGGCGTTCATAGCCAGGGTAACACGCTCCGCCATGCTGGAGGTGTTCCGTGAGGACTATATCAGGACGGCCCGGTCCAAGGGCCTGGCCGAGCGGGTGGTGGTCTTCCGCCATGCCCTCAAGAACGCCCTTCTGCCTGTAGTCACCGTGTCAGGCTACGAGTTTGGCCGGCTCCTGGCTGGGACAGTGATTATTGAGACCCTGTTCCTGGTGCCCGGTGTGGGCAGGCTGCTGATCAATGGCATCTTTCAACGGGACTTTATAATGGTCCAGGGCATAGTGATGACCCTGGTGGTGATTATCCTGGTCTTGAACCTGTTCCTGGACATGGCCTACGCATGGCTGAATCCGAGGATCCGCTACACCTAGCCTAGTTCGAGTTTAGGGGGGATGAGATGAGTCAGGAGCGAGGGCGCACAGCGCCATCCGTTGCAGAGCAGGCTCTGGCCGGGTTGAGGCCAAAGCGCACCATCTTCCAGAATGTGGGCCACTTCTTCAGGACAAAGCCCCTCGGGGCCTTTGGGGCTACAGTAGCCGCTCTCCTGATATTAATCGCAATCTTTGCCCCCCAAATCGCAAACCACGACCCCGATTCGTTGGATGTCAAGTACAAGTTTAACCCGCCCAACTCGGAGACCTATTTTGGGGGCGACCACCTGGGTCGTGATATATTCAGCAGGATTGTCTATGGCGCAAGAATATCCCTCTACGTGGGCTTGGTCAGTTCCTTCGTGGGCTGCACCATAGGCCTCCTGGTGGGCCTTGCAAGCGTCCACTTCGGGGGCTTGACCGACCTCTTCGTACAGAGGATCATAGATGGACTGATGGCATTTCCGGGCCTCCTTCTCGCTATCGCGGTTATGGCCGCCCTTGGGGCCTCGGTCCAAAACGTGATTATTGCCCTTACCATCGGGTTCATACCCGCCACCGCCCGGGTCCTCCGCTCTCAAGCCCTGGCAATCAAGGAGATGGACTATATACTGGCGGCCAGGGCGGTGGGAGCAGGACACTGGCGCATCATTTTCCACCACATGGTCCCTAACGTGTTCGCCGTGTACCTGGTTATTGCTACCTTCTACTTTGCGGGAGCCATCATAGCGGAAGCCTCCCTGAGCTTCCTCGGCGTGGGGTCTCCTCCCAACGTGGCAACCTGGGGGGGTATGTTGACAGGAGCCACCAGCTTCATCCGGGTGAAGCCCGAGATGATCCTGTTCCCTGTGCTTGCCATAAGCATAGTGGTGTTCGCCTGGAACATGCTGGGAGACTCCCTCCGCGATGTCCTCGACCCCCGAATGAGGGGAGCAAACTAGGGAACAAGATAAATAAGTCTCATCTCGATAGCCTGAGGCCAATCGAAAGCCGGTCTGACTCGCGCCATGAGGCGGTAGATTGGGGCAACCTCCGGGTAGGCGCTCTGGGGTGTGGGGCGCCGAACAAAGGGCAATGACCATAGCCCAGGAGACCTTAGGCTATTCCTTCCTCACAGCATTCACCGCTACGACCCTTCCCGTCGGCACAAGCCTCAAAGGGACGAATCAGGGCCCTCCCAGGCGCATCTCCGTGAAAACAGTCGCAGGCCCTCCCATTAAGTCACATCTTTATTATCTCCTCACAGGCCACGCTTCTCTATTTCGGTATCGAAAGCAATGGTCTTTCAGAGTCCGATAATCGGATTTTGGATAATCCGCTCGCTTCATTATTATTAAATTATGTATTAAATCTATTGACAGTATAAAATATCATCTGTTACTCTCTCTGGAACCATAAATTTCAAGCTGGTGTTCATTCAAATACGGAGGCAAATACAAAAGCCCCAATGGACCGGAAACACACCGGTATCACATGCCCGGTAGAGTAGATAGGAAACCCCAAGCATCATCAGGCAGCACACAATACAATGCGGTCTCAACCCCAAGGCTGGGAAACAAATCATGGCGTGGAGGTACATACATGGTGAAGCACTGGTTACTCAAGCCCTGGACCCTGGCATTCATTCCCCTGGCATTGCTCCTGGTGGTAGCACTGGCCTGCGGCAGCGGGGATGACGAGGTCGCACAGCCGACGGCCACGTCCGAGTCCCAAGGCCAGACGGGACCTACTCCCACCTCGGCCTCGCAGGAAATGCCACCCACACCCACAGGCATAGTCTTCTACCCCACACCCACCAGCGTCGGGGCGGCCCCCGACGGCCCCACACCCACAGCCACCCCCGAGAGCGCCATGCCAGAAGGGATGGACCCCCAGTATGGCGGCACCATCCCCATGCACGCCGCCACCGGCCCTATATCAGCCCGGGTATACCCGGAGATTGCCTATAACTCCTCTCAGTGGCAGGCCCCATACTATAACCAGCTAGTCGAATACGACCCGGAGACCGCCGACATCGTGGACATCCGGTGCGACCTCTGTAGCACTTGGGAAGTGTCCGACGATGGCCTGACCTATACCTATCACCTCAATGATCAGGCCCGGTGGTGGGACGGCGAACCGGTCACCGCGGAAGATGTCCAGTTCTGGTTCGACAGCGTCTTGAATCCTGACATGTTTGGGGACCTTTGGGAGGGCCACAAGATACGGGGCAACACCGGTCAGATCGGACCCTACTTTGAAAGCTCCCGGGTCATAGACGACCTGACCATAGAGGTCACGCTCCAGTTCGCAGCAGCAGCATGGCACCCCACCCTGGCCCTGGAGTACATGAAGATTATTCCCAAGCACGTGGTCATGGGTGAGGGAAAACACCAGGGCATGGCCAAGCCCGAGGAGATGGTAGGCTCAGGCCCCTTCAAGTTCGTGAAATATACCAAGGAAGTCTCCTCAGAGTCGGTGAAGAACGAGGACTACTGGAAGGAAGGCCGCCCCTACATCGAGGGTATGGACATCTTCCTGATTGTTGACGTGGGCACCATCCTCGCCGCCTTCGCTGCCGAAGAGGTCCTGATGACCGTCGGCAACGTGGACAACGTGGGAAGCATCGAGTCAAAACAATTCCTGGATGACTATGGTGACAGGTACAATGTTTACTTCGTAGCCCCCGCAGGGATGTACCACGTCATGTTCAACGCGTCTGTCAAACCCTTCGACGAACCCAAGCTGAGGGAGGCCGTCATGCTGGCCGTCCACCGCCAGGCCATCATGGAGACCTTCGGCGTCGGCGACGTGCAGCTGGGCACCCCCTTCCCACCCGGTGTCTGGTTTGGCCCCACCAACGAAGAGGCGGCCCAGATGCCCGGCTTCAGAGAGTCTGAACCCGGGGTGAAACACCCCGAGGACCTGGAAAGGGCCAGGGAGTTGCTGACCGAGGCAGGCTTCCCCGATGGAAAGGGCCTGAAGGTGGAGATGGTCACCAGGAGAGCGGTGCTGTACGTGGACATAGGCACAGTGGTGGCCCAGCAACTGAGGGACTTCCTGAACATCGAAGTGGACCAGAAGATAATGGAAAGCGCGGCGGGCCAGGAAGCCTACCTGGCGGGTGACTACCAGTTCGCCATCCAGGGTTCCGCGCTGGGGTTTGTGGACCCCGATTCGGTATTTGCCACCCGCTACGTGGATGGAGGCCTGCTGGCAACGGAATGGGCACGGGGCCAGTACACCTCCACCTGGGACCAGGTACAGGAGCTTTTCAACAAGCAGGCCCGCGAGGGTGACAGGCAAAAGCGGGTGGACCTCATCACCGAGGCCAACGAGTTGTTGCTGAAAGACAACCAGGTGCCTGGCATCTACTGGAGCAGCAGCAGCTTCAACATCCACAAGAAGATCCATAACATTAACCCCAATCCCAGCATCTACGCTTCCAACATGAAGTGGGAGCATATCTGGTGCGACCCGGCCTGTTAGCGCCCCGCTAATGTGTCCGGTAGGGGGCCTGTTGCCCAGGCCCCCTACCGGACATAGCCGACACAGATAAATAAGGCAGGTGTTCATCCCATCCGCGAGCCGAAGGTTGGGGGATGGGGTGAACACTTCACAGATTGACCGACGGGGATAGCCGATACGGATGGGTTCATAGATGTAACGCCGACTGGTCGGCTTCGGAGCGCCCAAGGGACAAACTCGAGATAGGGGTCGGGTAGAGAAATGCAAGCTTATATCGCCAAAAGAATCCTGTTGTTTATCCCCACGATAATATTCGTCACCGTCCTTGTGTTTCTTGTTCTCCGCGTTGTTCCGGGTGACCCTGCGCTCATGCTCGTCATGGGCACCGGAGACACCGAGGCCGGGGAATCGGGCTTCGACGAGAAAGAACTCGCCGAGGTGCGGGCGAGGCTGGGGACCGACAGGAACCTCTTTATCCAGTATTTCTCCTGGCTGGGGAACATGGTCCAGCTGGACTTCGGCACGTCCTTCTTCTACGACACCCCTGTTATTGAAGACGTGAAAAGCGCCCTGCCCATCACCCTGGAGTTGACTATTCTCGCAGTGCTCTTGGCCACCATAGTAGCCGTGCCCCTGGGAGTGATCGCTGCCATAAAACAAGATTCGCCCGTTGACTACGCCGGAAGAATAGTAACGGTCTTGGGGATAGCAATTCCCAACTTTGGAGTTGCTATCGTCCTGATCTATCTTCTAATGCGCGTGTTCAACTGGTTCCCGCCGCTGGGTTATGCCAACCTGTGGGATGACCCCGGGAAAAACCTCCAGCAAATAGTTTTCCCGGCCATTGCGTTGGGATTTTCCAATATGGCGTTCATAGCCAGGGTAACACGCTCCGCCATGCTGGAGGTGTTCCGTGAGGACTATATCAGGACGGCCCGGTCCAAGGGCCTGGCCGAGCGGGTGGTGGTCTTCCGCCATGCCCTCAAGAACGCCCTTCTGCCTGTAGTCACCGTGTCAGGCTACGAGTTTGGCCGGCTCCTGGCTGGGACAGTGATTATTGAGACCCTGTTCCTGGTGCCCGGTGTGGGCAGGCTGCTGATCAATGGCATCTTTCAACGGGACTTTATAATGGTCCAGGGCATAGTGATGACCCTGGTGGTGATTATCCTGGTCTTGAACCTGTTCCTGGACATGGCCTACGCATGGCTGAATCCGAGGATCCGCTACACCTAGCCTAGTTCGAGTTTAGGGGGGATGAGATGAGTCAGGAGCGAGGGCGCACAGCGCCATCCGTTGCAGAGCAGGCTCTGGCCGGGTTGAGGCCAAAGCGCACCATCTTCCAGAATGTGGGCCACTTCTTCAGGACAAAGCCCCTCGGGGCCTTTGGGGCTACAGTAGCCGCTCTCCTGATATTAATCGCAATCTTTGCCCCCCAAATCGCAAACCACGACCCCGATTCGTTGGATGTCAAGTACAAGTTTAACCCGCCCAACTCGGAGACCTATTTTGGGGGCGACCACCTGGGTCGTGATATATTCAGCAGGATTGTCTATGGCGCAAGAATATCCCTCTACGTGGGCTTGGTTAGTTCCTTCGTGGGCTGCACCATAGGCCTCCTGGTGGGCCTTGCAAGCGTCCATTTCGGAGGACTAACCGACCTCTTCGTACAGAGGATCATAGATGGACTGATGGCATTTCCGGGCCTCCTTCTCGCTATCGCGGTTATGGCCGCCCTTGGAGCATCGGTCCAAAACGTGATAATTGCCCTTACCATCGGGTTTATACCCGCCACCGCCCGGGTCCTCCGCTCTCAAGCCCTGGCAATCAAGGAGATGGACTATATACTGGCGGCCAGGGCGGTGGGAGCAGGACACTGGCGCATCATTTTCCACCACATGGTCCCTAACGTGTTCGCCGTGTACCTGGTTATTGCTACCTTCTACTTTGCGGGAGCCATCATAGCGGAAGCCTCCCTGAGCTTTCTCGGCGTAGGCTCCCCTCCCAACGTGGCAACCTGGGGGGGTATGTTGACAGGAGCCACCAGCTTCATCCGGGTGAAGCCCGAGATGATACTGTTCCCGGTGCTGGCAATAAGTATAGTGGTGTTCGCCTGGAACATGCTGGGTGACTCCCTCCGCGATGTCCTCGACCCCCGAATGAGGGGAGCAAACTAACACCGCCTGCCTCCCCTGACTTGTAGGGGAGAATAGTTATTCTCCCCTACCGAGCTTGCCAAACACAATAGCCTGAGGCCAATCGAAAGCCGGTCTGACTTGCGCCATGGGCCTGTAGATTGGGGTAACCTCCGGGTAGGCGCTCTGGGGTGTGGGGCGCCGAACAAAGGGTGATGACCATAGCCCAGGAGACCTTAGGCTATTCCTCTTCCGTGCTATCGTACCATTCAAATCACAAATGCTCTTGCAAGCCGGGGACCGGTCCCCCGGCTTGTTCTGTTTTCTTCCGGGACGGCTATTTGCTGACGGAAACAGCAGCCGAAATCCTATGTCAAGTCCATGCCGTTGTTCCATCGTCAGGCCGTGAACCCTTCGGAATACTTTGCGAAATGCTTCGTGCGCGCAATTCTTCACTCCCCTTCTCGGAATGGGATACAGGTAACATTCCACATTCTATGCCTATTGACAGTCCCGATTACAATCTGCTATCGTGTTTAGCGCTTTGGTGCCCTACTAGCCGGGTTAGGGGGGCTTTTTCATTTGGGCACGTGCTCAGAGGTGACGGGGAGGCCCTGTCCTTGAATATACTCTAAGACTGGCCGTGATTCCACGCACCCTCTGAAGAAAATTTTAGGGAGGTAACTCTATGGCCCACCGATGGATGTTTAACCCAAGATGGCTCATCTTCGCCCCGCTGCTGGTGGTCATGATAGTGGCAGCGGCCTGTGGAGGCGACGATGATGCTGCACCCACACCCACCACGGATGTTCAACCTCAAGGTCAAGCTACGCCTACCGCTATGGCCCAAGCCCCGGCAGGCGAGACTCCGGGACTCACACCCACAGCTATGGCAGAGGCTACGCCCACACAACCTGCGGCCTCGGAAGTCAAGTTCGGTGGCATAGTCCCAATGCACGGCTACGCCGCCGTTGTGCCAAGGATATTCCATCGCCTTTCTCTTCCTGTGCTTCACGGAATCTACGGCAACTTCAGCCACGTCGTGGTATATGACCCCGAGACTCCCGACCCCAACGACGTGGTGTGCGACCTGTGCACAGATTGGGAAGTTTCCGACGATAACCTGACCTATACTTTCCATCTGCGGGAGAATGCCTACTGGAATGACGGGGTGCAGGTAACCTCGAGGGACATAACCTTCTCTCTGGACAGTATTATCCAGCCGGATATATACCCTATCTATGTGGAAGCTGCCCAGTCCATACCCAGCCAGGAGTTTCCCATCACCCTATATGTGGAGCCGGGGACCATCTCGCCCGACAGCACCGAGGCGCTAAACTACAAGGCGATAGACGATTTCACCTTCTCCATAACCACCAAGTTCCCTACCAGTTCCTTCATCCCCGCCTTTGGCAACAACAACGGCATCATAATACCCGCTCATAAGGTGCTGGACGAGGAGATTCTCCAGGGGACGGTTGATCCTGAGACCATGGTCACTTCCGGGGCATTTGTGCTGGACAACTACGACAGGGAAATCGTATGGAGGAGCAGGCGCAACCCCAACTACTACCGGGAGGGATACCCCCGCATTGAAGGCATAGACTCCTTCATCATTGCCGACAAGGGCCCTGCCATTGCCGCTTTCAAGACCGAACAGGTCCTGATGGGCAACTCAGCCCTGACCAACATGAACACCATAGAAATGTTACAGTTGGTAGAGGAGGAGCAGGGTAGGATCAAGGTCTCCTTCGCAGGCCCCAGGCTCTTCACCGGGGTAGTGTTCAATACTAGCAAGGCCCCCTTTGATATCGTGGCTATGAGACGGGCTGTCCACTATGCGGTCCACCGTCAGGCCATTATCAACGACCAGGGTGGCAAGAACTTCCTGGGCCTCCCCACAACACCGGGCACCTGGTATGGCCTGAGCCCGGAAGATGCTGCCCAGGTCCCCGGCTTCCGAG
Organism: Dehalococcoidia bacterium; assembly: GCA_965219725.1. Taxonomy (GTDB): domain Bacteria; phylum Chloroflexota; class Dehalococcoidia; order Lucifugimonadales; family JAGWBF01; genus CBDCOF01. The sequence continues at coordinate 1,108,210 of CBDCOF010000002.1, forward strand.
AGACCGCCGATGGCGAGAAACACCCCGATGATATAGCCCTCGCAAAAAAGATATTAGAGGACGCGGGTCTGGGCGGTGAGCTTGAAATCCGGCTGACTGCCCGGAACTGCTGCAACTATCCCGACGTGGCTACCATCGTGGCCGACCAGCTCAGACGGTTCCTGGGATGGAAGATAGACCTGCGGATAATGGAGAGCGCAGCGGGATTCGATGCCTACTCCGCCGGGGATGTCGAGTTCTTCGTCCAGGCATCGGGCGTTAGCCTGCTGGACCCTGACTCAGCCTTCGACCGGTTTATCCCCGGTGGGACCTTTGCACGATGGGCGGCAGGTGGCCTGGAAGGAGATGGTGTTGCCGTTCCCGGCGTCAAGGAGCTCTACGACCAGCAGCAGGTGGAGCAAGACCTTGAAAAGAGACTGGCGCTGGTCCGGGAGGCGGAGAACATCCTCCTCAATGTGGACAACTACTACTCAGGCATCTACTGGGAGGTTGGAGGCTGGCTGGTAAACAGCAAGATACAAGGCTTCTATCCTCATCCGCTGCTCTACGCTTACATGAAGCACGACCAGATATGGTGCGACCCGGCCTGTTAATCAACCGCTAGCTCGTACCGGATATGACAAGGCAGGCCAGGGAGTTAACTCCCTGGCCTGCCTATTTTGCACGGACAAACCACCGTCATTCCGGCGTAGGCCGGAATCCATGGACGGGGGTGGGTGACTTCCCCGCAATACCGAAGTCCAAGACCTTAGATTCCTCGACTCGCTCCGCTCGCTCGGAATGACAACGACGGCGCCGGCTGCTGCCTATTTTCATAGTAATTACCCATGTCCCAGCGGGCCACATACGAGGATGAAAATGGTACGGCATCCCCACCGTCATTCCTGTGAAAGCAGGAATCCATAGTCCTACAACTTGGGGGGCGTCGCGAAGTTACCCAGCCCCGGCCCCTAGATTCCGGCCTGCGCCGGAATGACGGTGAGGCGGCGGTCACGATTCATCGTGTCTGAACAATTACGGACAGCCCTTGAAGCAGAAACAAGACGGTGGTAAGTTGTACCTGCTGGTTAGTATCAACTAGCGGAGGAATGGAGCAAGAATGGCCAGGTTATGGGCAAAGACTGTGAGCTACGATTCGGTGCAGGTGGGGGACGAACTTCCCATCCTGGTGAAGCACGAGTCCCAGGAGACCATAGACCTTTACGCGCAATACGCCCCCACAGGCCCCAAGCCGGACTGGAACGACCTCCATACCAATGAGGAGTTCGCCACCCAGGGTATTTTTGGAGGGACTGTGAACATGGGGCCGGCGACGGTGGCCTACGTAGCCGAGCTTCTGGAGAAGGCGTTCTCTTTGAAGAGCATGATGGAGCAGGGCAGCAATCTGGAGATGCGGGCCACCAAGCCCATCCGAGCAGGCGACACCATTACCTTTACAGGCCGGGTGACAGGTAAGCGGGATGAGGAGGGGCAAGGGGTGGTGGAGTGTGAGGTTATAGGCACAAATCAGCTGGAGCAGGTGGTGGCAAGGGCCGGGGCGTGCATCTGCTTTCCCTTGTAAACCCAAGGCCCCCACGCCGGGTTGCCCCGCTGCTAGTTCCTTACCAGTAGCATGTGGAACTCAAGAGGCTCCAGGTCCCTCTGCTTGCGGATAGCCGCCACGGCGTACTCGATAGCCATACGGGCGAAGCCGGGATAGTCTATCGCATTGGAGCCCATGGTTACGTCGGGCACGGGCCTGTCAAGCTCCACCTTTATCTGGCCCTTCTCAATCTCATCTATGTAGAGACGTATCTCCATACCCGTGAGATTTTCTATTTTCGCCTTCATCTTGGCAATGAATTCCTGGGTTTCCATCCTGATAACCTCTTAGTTAATAACCAACGGAGTTAGTTTCCCGCACGCATCTATGCCACGCCCTTAAGGGTGCGGCATTAAAAAAACCAGGTCTGACGCAGGGGCGAATGATTATTCGTCCCTGCGTCAGGACAACCCCTTTAGCCGCCGTAGAACCAGCCGGTGTCCCACATTTCCAGGGGCTTGTCGTCCCTGCGAGCGCCCACTTCTATAACCTCGCCCACGATGACCGAGTGGTCTCCCTGGTCTATACTGCCGGTGACCTTGCACTCGAAGTAGGTGTAAACCTCGTCCAGAATGGGCGCGCCGGTGACGCCGGGCTTGAAAGGATGGCCGTTTACCTTGTCGCCGTCCACAGCGGAGGGCCTGAAAAAGTCCTCGGCGAATTGCTTCTGGTCTGCCGCCAGGACGTTGACGGCAAAGGTGTTGGACTTCTTGAGGGCTTCATAAAGGCCGCTGTCGTTTTTCACGCCCATCATCACAAGGGGCGGGTTGAAGGACGCCTGGGACAGCCAGTTCACGGTGCCGGCGGAAACAACATCCTCGGCTGCCGAACTGACAACGTACATGCCATAGGTAATCTGGCGGAGGGCCCTCTTCTTCACATCCTGGTCCATAGTCATGGCCGGTTACCTCCCTGCTTATAGATTCCGTTATGTCAGGTATTTTAGCACACCTAAGACCGGGCTTGAAGCCTTATTCTACTCCAACCCCAGCATGTCCCGCAGCGCAGACAACTGCTCCAGGTGCTCTCGCCAGTGTCTAAGGAATATCCCCGCGACGTATTCCCGGGCGGTAAGATCACGGGTCCTTGAGTAGGTTATAGCATGGAGGGTTACTTTCTTCTCCTCCATCTCCGCATCGGTGGCAGAGGCGATAACCTCCTCCAGTCCCTTGACGACAGCCTCCAGGTCCTGCTTTGCATCGCCGAAGCCCCTTTCCTGGCGCTCCGGGGTCATGTTGGTCAATTCGGCGGTTATTTCAAGCTCTCGTGTGTCCTCTTGCAAGACCTTCCTGACGGCCGTGTGTACGCCGCCCAAGGGGGTGTCAACCAGATGATAGACTATCTCCCGGGCCGACCATTCGTCGTCGCTGGGCTTCCAGTCGAAGCAGTAGTCCATCCCGGCCAGCAGCCTCTCGAGTTCGCTGCGGACGCTCTGCACCTCTTGAAGAAGGTTGTCTCTCTCAGTGGTCAACGGCGCTCCTCCCGGCATCAATAACCAGTATCAATAAATGGAAGATAGGCCCTTCAGTATCTCCATCACCTGGGGCCTGGTATCCTCCCTCTGCAACCCTATGCCCACCATCGCCTTCAGGAAGCCCAGGGGTGTGCCGCCGTCGTACCTGGTCCCCAGAAATTCGTAGGCATACATGGACTGGCTTTCCAGCAGAATGGCCATCCCGTCGGTAAGCTGAATCTCGCCTTTGGCTCCCGGCGTGGTGCGCTGAAGGCTCTGGAAAATCTCCGGCGTCAGCACGTACCTGCCCACTATTGCCAGGTTGGAGGGGGCATCACCGGGGTCGGGCTTCTCCACCAGACCCCTCACTCCATGTACCCTCCCGCCAGCGTCCCCTATCTCCCCAATGGCCCAAGGGTCCACCACGCCGTAGTTTTTCACGTCTGACCGGGGCACCTCTTCCACAGCTACCACGCTGGCGCCGTACTTCTCGAAGACCCGGATCATCTGCCCGGTAGCGCCCTCGGAGTGCCAGATAATATCATCTGGCAAGATAACTACAAAGGGTTCATCTCCCACCATGTCGCCGGCGGTGAGAACGGCATGGCCCAAGCCAAGGGGCTGCTCCTGCCGGACGAAAGATACCTCGGCCAGCGAGGAGACCCGCCGGACCTTCTCCAGAAGCTCATGGGAGCCGCTGCTGAGCAGAAGCCGCTCTAGGGCCGGGTCTGCCCGGAAGTAGCTTTCCAGGGCCTCCTTGCCCTCCGAGGTAACGATAATGACATGTTCGATTCCCGCCGCCGCCGCTTCCTCAACCCCATACTGAATCATGGGCTTGTCCAGGATGGGCACCAGTTCCTTGGGGACGGACTTGGATACGGGGAGGAACCGGGTGCCAAGGCCGGCGGCGGGGATTACCGCTTTGCGGACTCTCATAGTTCTCACCGGATATGGGGGCCTGTGTTTCTACGCCAAGCCCATTCTCTCTCTGACTTCCTCGATGGTGCGCTCGGCTATAACCTTGGCCCTTTTCGCTCCATCGTCCAAGACCTCCCGGACCAGGCCGGGCCGGGCCTCAAACTCCCGCCGCCTCTCTCTCATGGGGTCCAGGTAGCTGTTGATTCCCTCCGCAAGGTGCCTCTTGCAGTCCACGCAGCCCCGGGTGGCCGTGGTGCACTCTTCATAAACGGTGTCCAAGTCGCCTGGGTTGAAGATTTTATGGAGGGAGTAGACGTTGCACACATTGGGCCTGCCCGGAATGTCACGGCGAACCCGCTCCGGGTCGGTGAAAGCGGTCCTGGTCCTCTGGAGGACCTCCTCGGGAGAGGCAGCCAGGTCTATGTGGTTGTCCAGGCTCTTGCTCATCTTTTGCTGGCCGTCCAGTCCCACTATCAGGGGCGCTTCGGTGAGCCTGGCCTGGGGTTCCGGGAAGGTCTCCCCGAAGAGATTGTTGAAGCGGCGCACGATTTCCCTCGCCAGTTCCAGGTGGGGCAGCTGGTCTTCTCCCACCGGCACGGCGTTGGCCTTGTAGAGGATTATATCCGCCGTCTGAAGCACGGGATAACCCACCAAGCCATAGTTGACGCTCTCCTCGGTCTCGCTCATCTGGCGCACCTTGTCCTTGAAGGTGGGCACCCTCATAAGCCAGCCCAGGGGCGTTACCATGCTGAGAAGGGTATGCAGGGTCATCACCTCGGGCACGTGGGACTGGACGAAGATGATGCTGCGCTCCGGGTCCAGCCCCGCCGCCAGCCAGTCCAGCACCATCTCATTGATGTTGGGCTGTATCTCTTTCACGTCTCCCAGGGAAGTGACGGTCGTAAGGGCATGGACATCTACCGCGCTGTAGATGCAGTCATAGGTATCCTGGAGGTCAACCCAGTTTTGCAGCGCGCCCAGGTAGTTACCCAGGTGCAGCTTGCCTGTGGGCCTCATGCCGGAGAATATCCGGTCAATCTGTTCAGTCATAGTACCCTCTGTTGCATGTATGCTGGTGTGGAAGTTGCCTGGCCGGGTGCTAATGGCCTAGCTTATTCCGAGTATAAGGGTAGGGTGCCAGGATTGCAACCACATTAGTTAGTGGTAACTGTTCAGACTGGGGGGCATTTGATGGACCAATCGTAGGGGCAACCCTCGTGGTTGCCCTGGGCGCCTGCGTCCCTGCCCGCGTGCATCGCACAGCAAGGATTGGGCGTCCACAAGGGACGCCCCTACATGGGGAAATCGGTAAGCGCCTGCCGGCTACAGGCAGGGCGGTATTCCCTCAATCCATCTCAGCAAGCCTGGAACAACTGCCCCTCAGCGTAAAGGTTGACAGGGCACCAGGCTGTGGTTATCCTTCAGTCTGAATGAAGCATTATCAGCTATGATGCCCAGCATGGGAGGTGAAGAAATGGGAAGGCTCGACGATAAAGTAGCGATTATCAGCGGCGGCGCCAGGGGCCAGGGGGCCGAAGAGGCCCGGATGTTTGCGCGGGAAGGGGCCAGGGTAGTCTTTGGTGACATCCTGGATGAAGAGGGCATGAAGGTGGAGGCGGAGATAAGGGAGATGGGCGGCGATGCCAGCTACATCCACCTCGACGTGACTAATGAGGACGACTGGACCAGGGCCGTGGAGTTTGCCGAAAGCACGTATGGCAAGGTGGACGTGCTGGTGAACAACGCCGGCATCGGCATTGGCACCCGCAGCCTGGAGGAGACCACCACTGAGGAGTGGGACCGCATAATGGGTGTGAACGTCACCGGGGTGTTCCTGGGCACCAAGCATTCCATCCCCGCCATGCGCAGGGCCGGGGGCGGCTCCATCATCAACATCTCCTCCACCGCCGGACTCGTCGGGATTGGCCGCTCCGCCGCCTACACTGCCAGCAAGGGGGCAGTGCGCATATTCACCAAGGCGACAGCTACCCGCCACGCCCCGGACAAGATTCGGTGCAACTCGGTCCACCCCGGCCCTGTGGGGACTCCCTTCCTCCAGGAGCTTCTGGACAACCCGGAACGCCTTCAGGCTCGGCTGAGCGGCGTGCCCTTGGGCAGGCTGGGCACCCCCGAGGACATCGCCTACGGAGTCCTGTTCTTGGCCTCGGACGAGTCCTCATTTATGACAGGCTCCGAATTGGTGATTGACGGAGGCTCCACCGCCCAGTAGCTGGGCGTCCATCATTATGAAAATCTACATCCTCCCCCCATTGCGGGGGAGGATTGAGGTGGGGGGCGTTTCCCTCATCGGACGTATCAGCCCCATCCGTGAATCAAGTTCAGGGCAGGCTCTAACCTTCCCCCGTCGAAGGGGGAAGGGACTATTGAGGCTGGCGCTGCCTGTCATTTTCATCCCCGTATGTGGCCCGCCGGGGCATGGGCAATTATTATGAAAATAGATGCCCACCGTCATTCCGGCGTAGGCCGGAATCCAGGGGCGGGGCGGTGGACTCCCGTTTTCGCGGGAGTGACGAAATGAAAGCCTGCCTCCGGTTAGAGGCAGGGCACGCACAAAGCTCCCTCTCCCCTCGCGGGAGAGGGCTAGAGTGAGGGGGCAGCCTCCTGTGCACGACAATTCCGGTTAACGGACGTATCACCCCCATCCTAACCTTCCCCCGTCAAGGGGGAAGGAATAGCCACTACCCCTTCTGTTGCATCAGCCGGGCCATGCGCCGCTTGTGGTAAACGGCATCGCCCAGGTAGTGCTGGAGGGTGCGCGCCCGCTTGGTGTACTGGGTCAGCCCAAATTCCAGGTCGGTGCCTATGCCGCCGTGGACGTGGTGGGACTCGTCACACGCCCTGGGGAAGCCCACGCTGGTGACGGCTTTAGCCATGGAGATGCCTATGGGAGCTTCCCGGTCGCCCTCGTCTATTTGGGCCAGGGCTTCAAAGCTGGTCCACTTGCAGGCGTCCGCCTCGTTGAGGGCCTCAATCACCCGGTCCTGCACCCGCTGGAAGGTCCCAATGGGAACTCCGAAGGCAATGCGGGTCTGGCTGTACTCCCGGGCCATCTCATATACCCTCTGGGTCCCTCCCGCCATGTACACCGACAGGACGGCGGTGGCGCTGTCCCTGGCTTTCTCGATGGCAGGCCAGGCTTCACCCACAGGCCCAAGGACACCGGAGGCGGGGACTTCCACATTCTCAAGATTGACCTCGCACACCTTGGGGCCGATCCATCCCGTCATCACGCGGGTAGAGACGCCGGGGTGGTTCCGCTCCACCACAAAGAGGCTCAGGCCCTGGTCCGGTGCGCCTCCGTTGGATGTGCGGGCCGCTATTACAAGCTGGTCGGCCACGTTGGCGTCGGGGATGAAGAGCTTGGTTCCATTGAGCACGTAGTTCCCATCGCGGCGGGCGGCCTGCATCTGAATGGCGTCCGGCCCCCAGCCGTAGTCCGGCTCGGTATCGGCAAAGGCGAAAATCTGCTCCCCTGAGGCGATGGGCGGGAGGAGGGCCTGCTTCTGGGAATCGTCCCCCGCCTCCATGATAGCCTGGGCGCACAGGACCGCCGACGAGAGATGCGGGCTGGGACAGGCGTAGTAGCCCATCATCTCATAGACAACCCCAAGGTCGGTGAAAGTGTTCTCCGAGCCTCCATACTGCTCCGGGATCAACATTCCGGGCCAGCCCAACTCGGATATTTTCTCCCACAAGTCCACTGCAAAGCCCGATTCGCTGTCGTCAATCTCCAGTACCCGGGACTTGGGCATCTCCGCTTCCAGGAACTCCCTCGCCAGGCTCTGGAGCATAGTCTGGATTTCGTTGAGGGACAGGTCCATCATAACCTCCTTAGATAACTATAGATAACGATAACCTTTATTCTCTTACAGGACCCAAGCCCAAATAGTGGGCTATTATTTCCGAATGGGACTCCACCGTGCCGTTGGCGCTTCCCTGGGCCAGGGACCAACGCTGCTGGACACCCAGGTCTCCCTGAGTCGGCGCCCTGGGGTCCTCTTGGTCCAGGAGCGCGTATATTCCCGCTACTTCTCTCGCTATTTCCGAAAGACGCTCTGCCGCCCGCTTCTCCCAGATAGCCGCCTGGGACGCCTGGTAGGTGACAGCCTGGCCGGTATCCAGCATCCACGAGTTACGCATCTTGAGGAGGCGGGTGACGCGGCTGTTGATATAAGCCTCCATTAGTATCTGCTGGAAGACGGGTTCTTCTATAAGGGGAACGCCGTCGCGGACGGTCTCCCGGGCATATTCCAGCAGGCCGGCCACAGCTTCGTCGTTGGCAGAGATATACTCTCCGATTTGTTCGGACAGCAAGCCGGCCTGCCCATTTGCTAATAGAAAAGGCTGCCAGCCGTCTCCTTCATTGCCCAGACGATAGTACACCGGGACCCTGACCTGCCGGAACGTGACCCGGTGGGACCCGCCAGGACCCAGGGACCTGATGGTGTGGACGCTTATGCCATCAGCTACATAATCAGCGCCGGCAGGGACCAGAAAAGCGGCGGTGGAATTGCCGGAAGAATCACCATTGCCTATCAAGGCCATAGTCCACAGGTAGTCGGGCGCTGGGCCGGGGCCTGAGAACATGCCTTCACCATCAAGAACGTAATCGTCCCCGTCAGGGAATGCCCGGATGCCGATGGTGCCGGGGTCCGGGCCTGCGCCCGGCTTCACCGCGCTTGTCTCAAAGGTGTGCCTCCAGAAGTCAGTCCGCCCACCAGCTATCAGGGGCAGGAATTGCTTCAACTGCTCCTCCGACCCCCATCCCTGGAGGGCCAGCCGCAGGGAGGCAACGCCATCTTCCAGAAGCCGGCCTACCCCTCTCCTCTCCAACTCCTCCTGAAGGACACGGGCCAAGTCGCGGCTAAGGCCCCCGCCGCCCAACTCGGTTGGCTCAGTGGGGGCCAGCCAGCCCTTGGCCCCCAGCTTGAGACGGAAGTCCCTGAGCAGCCCATAGTCAGCCAGGTCCATCGAGGGATGGACAGGATTAGTGTCAAGCCAGGCTATGACTTCCTGGCGAAACTGCTCCTGCTCCTGGGTATAGTGGTACTTGAAGTCCAATCCAGCCCCTTAATGCCGCTCCCCTTCCTCTCTGAGGTAGCGGTGAATGCTCTCTACGTTCCCCTCTTCAGTTACCCTGAACCCGTAGCCTCCCCGCTCTCCCTCAAGGATGGTCTGGACTATCTCCCATCCCTGGTAGGGCGCGCCAACGAGGCAGTCGCTGGGGATGATAACATTGTCGAAATAGACCCGGCGCTCGCTGCCCGCCAGCAGGCGCTGGGTCTTGATGGACACCCCAGTAAGGTCGGCATCCACCATCAAGACGCCCAGGTTATAACGGGGAGGGCTGTTGGGGTCGGTGACTGCCAGGGTCCAGAGGTAGTCGGGGTCGAACCTGCCGGTGATGAAAGCCTTCTCCCCGGTGATGTGATAATACTCGCCATCGAAAAGGGCCTGGGTCCTGACGGAGGCCAGGTCCGATCCTCCCTGCACCTCATTAAATGCCTGCCAGGTGATGGTCTCGCCCCACAGGGCTGGGAGCACGTAGCGGCTCTTCTGCTCCTCGGTCCCCCAGACCATCATGGCGGGAATCCAGCGATAGTTGTCACCCATAGAAGGAAGCTCCAGCAGCTGCATCTCCTCCTGGATAACCACTGACAGGGCCGTACTCAAACCACCGCCCCCGTACTCCCTGGGCCACATGGGGGCCAGCCACCCTTGCTCACCCAGCTTGCGGCGGAATCCTTTCACCTTTTCCTGGGTCTCCTGGTCCAGGGGCCTGCCATCGGGAGGGATATTGAGAGGCCCGGGTGAGTTGTGCTGAAGCCAGGACCTGACCACTCCCCTAAAAGCCTGCTGGTCCCTGGTATATTTCCTCTCAAAATTCATAAGCTCCCTTTCTCCCGTTAGAAGGCTCCGGGTCCCCAAGCAGTGAACAGGGCCTCCCATCAGAAGGCCCTGCCCTGGTCAATCAGTGGACTATAAAGGCGCTACACACCCCGGACGCCGGCAGTGGATGGCGTGGTAGCGGCGCGCTCTCTGGTGCGGCTGATGCCAATGCGCCGGGCCATGATGACCTTCTGTACCTCGATGGTCCCGCCCGGGTGCGCACCTGTCAGGCTGCTGCGCTGGTACACCTCCTGCTGGCCGCCGAAGGGAGCGCGAGGCTCCTCAATGCCCAGGAGGGAGTACATTCCCATAATGTCCCTTGCCCGGTCTGCGTTTGTCATACGGAACACCTTGCGCCACAGGTCGCTCTGGGAGCCGTGATAGCTCATCTCCTGGCGGGCCTGGTACATGAAGTAGTTGCGCTGGGAGAAGAGGGTGTTGACGTGGGAGTCTATGTATGCCTCCATCGCCCTCTGCTGGAGGACGGGGTCATCCCACAGGACTTCCCCGCTATGCTTGGTGTTCCGGGTATAGACCAGGAGGTTGTCGAGGGCCTCGTCCCGCAGGAAGGCAACTCCGCGCCCGCCGTGCTCTATCTCCAGGGTCGTCTGGGTCACCTGCCAGCCGTCCAGTTCGCCGCCGATGAGGTGGTCGCCCGGCACCCGGGCGCTGTCCATGAAGATGAAACTCTGGTCATGCCCGGTCAGCAGGTTGAGGCGCTGCATCTCCACGCCCTCGGCGGGGTATGGGACGAGGAAGTAGCCCAAGTTCCTGTGCCGGGGGGCGTTTGGATCGGTCATTATAGGACCGAAGAGATAGTCGGGGTCGCCGAAGCCGCTGACGAAGGTCTTCTGCCCGGAGATAATCCAGTCGTCACCATCCCGCTCGGCCCTGCTCTGGAGGGATGCCAGGTCAGACCCGGCGTTGGGTTCGGTGAAGTTCTGGAAAGCCACCTTTTCCGCCCTGAGCAATGGGGCCAGGAACTTCTGCTTCTGGTCCTCGGTGCCCCATACCAGAAGGGTGGGGAAGATGTAGGGGTTGGTGAAGTCCCGGACCACCCTCGTCCGCTCGAACTCCTCTTGGAGGATGGTCTCATGCTCAGCGCCCAGCCCGCCGCCGCCGTACTCCTTGGGGTAGGTGGGGTAGAGCCAACCCTTCTCCGCCAGGGTCTTGTGCATTTCCCGCCAGAACTTGTAGTGATCGTCAGTCAGGGCCAGCCGGTCCACAGGCGACCTCATGTTTTCCGGGATGTTGGCCTCCAGCCAGGCCCGGACCTCTTTTCTGAACTCTTCTTGCTCCGGTGTGTACGGGGTCTTGAAGTCCACAGACAACCTCCTTAGATTATTACGGGCGCCTGTTATAGGCAATTGCTACAGGCGCTCATTACGGGGCTATCACAGCAAACTTGACGGCTAAATCTCGATTATGTATAGGCAATTCCGTCCTATTATATTAGCCCTGTCGTGTTTGGTCAACCGCCTGATTATGCTACAGAATACCCACCATCTACGGGTATAATCGCCCCGGTGACGTAATCTGATGCCTGGCTGGCGAGGAAGACTGCCGCGCCCTGGAGCTCCTCAGACTCACCCCACCGGCCTATGGGTATGCGCTGTCTTATCTGCTCGTAACGGTCTTCCGAGATGGCGGAGGTCAACTCAGTCATGTACCAGCCGGGCAGGATGGCGTTGACCTGGATATTGTCCTTTGCCCAGGCCACCGCAAGGCTCTTGGTAAGCTGCACCACCCCGCCTTTGCTGGCCGAGTAGGAGATTCCGGGGCTGCCGAAGATGGAGAACATGGAGCCGTTGTTGATTATCTTGCCCCCACCCTGCCCTTTCATGTGGGGATAGACCTCCCTTGAGGCCAAGAAGCCGGCCCGCAGGTTCACGTCCAGCACCATGTCCCAGTCCTCGGCGGGCAGTTCGTGGGGCGGCCTGCTCACGGACATACCCGCATTGTTCACCAGAATATCCACCCGCCCGAAGGTGGAGACCGTATCCTCCACCATAGCCTTGATGCTGGCCTCCCGGCTCACATCCACCGACAACCCCTTGGCCTGGACTCCCAGGGCCTCGATTTGACTCAATGCCTCGGCAGTCTTATCGGGGTTGCGGGCGGCCACCACTATCTTGGCCCCTGCCCCGGCCAGACCCAGGGCCATTCCCAAGCCCAAGCCGCCATTACCGCCGGTGACAATCGCCACCTTTCCATCCAACTGGAATAGCTTATCCATACTCACCTGACCTGATCTTGATTGTCGTGGTCATCGGGCCTCTGGCAAACTGTCCTCGTCGCCGTTGGGGGCGGACTGCTGTTCCTGCAAGCGGCGTATCTGTTCCCGGAGTCGCAAGTTTTCAGATTCCACGGCGTCGGCCCGGGCCTCGGCGGACTGGCGGGCGGTCCGCTCGGCCAGCCTGGTCCGCTCTGCCTCGTCAGCGCGGTTCTCAGCAGTCTGACGGGCGGCCTTCTCCTCGGGCAGGTTGCGGAGATACTCCCCAGCCACAGGGTCGTAGAAACGCAGGTATCCATTACGCCAGCACAGGTCCAGCCCCAGCGTAGGGCTGTGCCCCCAGACTACCCCCTCGGCGTCCCGGCTGATTTCAATGGGACGGTACTCTCCATCCTCCAGCAGGTCCCCAGCCAGCCCAACCCCATAATACTCTCCCCCCGTCGCGTCAAACCGCCAGTATTCCCCTATCCCCAAGCGCGCGTATAGCTCCCGCTTGGGCCCCACGTCGTTTTCGTAGGTGCTTACCGATGCAATCTCCAAGGCAAAGTCTGGCGGCTTCCCCACCTCTCGGATGAAGTAGCCGTTGCGCTCCTGAATGGCGACCTCGTCCACCCCAAAGGCGACGTAGCAGTCGGGCTTGACCTGCTGCTGGCGACCCTCGGAGTCATGGTAGTAGATGGCCGAGTCGCCGCTGATTAACGTGGCGGCGCGTTCCTGGAAGTAGGTCCTGATGACCTGCATTGTTTCGGTGAAGAAGCGTTCCTGAAACATGGCATCAGGCAGAGGTTCGTCGTCGTCGGGTGCTGCGCCGGGGCCTGGGATGATAATGGGAGGCGCGGCCTCGGGGTGGCGGCGGGGCTGTGGTTTGGTGGTCAATGGCAGACCTCCTAAGCTAAGCAGACGGCGGACCGCTGCGCCGCCGGGTCTGGGTTGGTGGAATTATAGCATAGGCTGTTGGAGATTTGCCCCTGTGTCTGCCGTTCTCGGTGTGCTGAAGGGTGATCGTCAAACCTCTGGCAACCTGTCCTCATCGCCGTTGGAGGAGGGTTCCTGTTCCTCCAAGCGGCGCAGCCGTTCCCGGAGTCGCAAGTTTTCAGATTCCGCGGCGTCGGCGCGAGCCTCGGCGGACTGGCGGGCGGTCCGCTCGGCCAATATGGTCCTTTCCGCCTCGGGCAGGTTGCGGAGATACTCCCCAGCCACAGGGTCGTAGAAACGCAGGTATCCATTACGCCAGCACAGGTCCAGCCCCAGCGTAGGGCTGTGCCCCCAGACTACCCCCTCGGCGTCCCGGCTGATTTCAATGGGACGGTACTCTCCATCTTCCAGCAGGTCCCCAGCCAGCCCAACCCCATAATACTCTCCCCCCGTCGCGTCAAACCGCCAGTATTCACCTATCCCCAAGCGCGCGTATAGCTCCCGCTTGGGCCCCACGTCGTTTTCATAGGTGCTTACCGATGCAATCTCCAAGGCAAAGTCCGGCGGCTTGCCCACCTCTCGAATGAAGTAGCCGTTGCGCTCCTGAATGGCGACCTCGTCCACCCCAAAGGCGACGTAGCAGTCGGGCTTGACCTGCTGCTGGCGACCCTCGGAGTCATGGTAGTAGATGGCCGAGTCGCCGCTGATGAGCGTGGCAGCCCGCCCCTGGAAGTGGGTCCTGATGATGTGCATCATTTCGGTGAAGAAGGGTTCTTGGAACATAGCATCGGGCAGGGGTTCGTCGTCGTCAGGCGCTGCGCCGGGGCCTGGGATGATAATGGGAGGCGCGGCCTCGGGGTGGCGGCGTGGCTGTGGTTTGGTGGTCAATAGCGGGCCTCCTGAGCTAAGCCGACTGCGGACCGCCGCGCCGCCGGGTCTGGGTTGATCAAATTGTAGCATAGGCTGTTGCAAATTGCCCCTGTGTATGCCGTTCACGGGGTGCTGAAGGGTGATCGTCAAACCTCTGGCAACCTGTCCTCATCGCCGTTGAAGGAGGGCGGTTGTTCCTCCAAGCGGCGCAGCCGTTCCCGCAGCTGCAAGTTTTCAGATTCGGCGGACTGGCGGGCCACTCGCTCGGCCAGCATGGTCCGCTCTGCCTCGTCAGCGCGGTTCTCAGCAGTCTGGCGGGCGGCCTTCTCCTCGGGCAGGTTGCGGAGATACTCCCCAGCCACAGGGTCGTAGAAACGCAGGTATCCATTACGCCAGCACAGGTCCAGCCCCAGCGTCCGGCTGTGCCCCCAGATTACCCCCTCGGCGTCCCGGCTGATTTCAATGGGACGGTACTCTCCATCTTCCAGCACGTCCCCAGCCAGCCCAACCCCATAATACTCTCCCCCCGTCGCGTCAAACCGCCAGTATTCCCCTATCCCCAAGCGCGCGTATAGCTCCCACTTGGGCCCCACGTCGTTTTCGTAGGTGCTTACCGATGCAATCTCCAAGGCAAAGTCCGGCGGCTTCCCCACCTCTCGGATGAAGTAGCCGTTACGGGTACGGATGGCTACCTCGTCCACCCCGAAGGCGATGTAGCAGTCGGGCTTGACCTGCTGCTGGCGACCCTCGGAGTCATGGTAGTAGATGGCCGAGTCGCCGCTGATGAGCGTGGCAGCCCGCCCCTGGAAGTGGGTCCTGATGATGTGCATCATTTCGGTGAAGAAGGGTTCTTGGAACATAGCATCGGGCAGGGGTTCGTCGTCGTCAGGCGCTGCGCCGGGGCCGGGGATGATGATGGGAGGCGCGGCCTCCGGACGGCGGCGGGGCTGTGGTTTGGTGGTCAATGGCAGACCTCCTACGCTAAGCAGGCGGCGGACCGCTGCGCCGCCGGGTCTGTAGGTTGTTCAAATGGGCTGGTCAGATTATAGCACAGGCTGCCAGAGATTTGACGACGGGCATAGGAGTTTTCAGGGCAATAGCATCCAGGACAGGCAGCAAAGGAGCCCCCAGGCAAATCTGGGGGCTCCTTCTACTCGTGTCTGAATAAAGGGGTGGGGCTTAGCTTGGGCTTAGGCTTTGCCGTGGCGCAGCAGCTTGCCGGGCATGGCCCCGGTGGGTATTCCGTCCTCAAGGGTTACGTCGCCGTTGACTATGGTCCAGCGATAGCCCTCGGACCTCTGGATACGGCGCCACTCGCCGCCGGGCAGGTCCTCGATGACCTCGGCGTCCAGGACCTTCAGCTTGTCCAGGTCGTACACCACTACGTCGGCAGGCACGCCCTCGCGGATGAGGCCCCTGTCTTTGAACCCGCCAAAGAAGGCGTTCTGGTAGCTGAGCTTGTAGTGGGCCTGCTCCAGGGTAAGGGCGCCCTCTTCCCGCACCATCCAGATTAGGAAGTCGGTGGGGTAGCTTCCGGCGGTGATGAACTTGACGTGAGCGCCGCCGTCGGAGGTGCCGGAACTGACGTAGGGCGACCGCATTACTTCGGCGGAGTAGGTGGGGTCTTTGCGGGTGGATTCGGACAAGAACTCGGTGTTCAGGTCATCAGCTACCACCACGTCAAGAAGGGCGTCAACAACGTGCTTCCCTTCCTTCTCGGCTATCTGGGTAACGGTCATTCCCTCATAGTCCCTGAGGGAGTCGTTATAGACTTCCATGACCATGAGGCCCTCGACGGATGCCACGTTGGGCCTCATGCCGGAGTCGTACTCCTCCCGCAGCTTCACACGAAGGTCCGGGTCCTGCATCTTGAGCTTCTTCTCCTCGTGGGAGCCGGTGGTGGCCTCTCTCCAGCTGGGGACTGCGTCGAACAGGTTCCAGTCCTCGAAGGTCAACTCGATGCCCTGGCGACCTGCGGAACCCTGAGAGTACATGGGGATTCCCCTGCGGTTGCAGTCCTCAAGCCATGCCAGCCTCTTGCGATGTACGTCCGGGTTGCTGTCATTGGCAGCCACCGCCTGGAAGATCATGGGCCGGCCGGCCGCCTGGGTTATGCGCTCATAGGTCGCCATAACCTCATCGTCTTTCCTCAGGCCCTTCTCATCGGTAATCGCGAGGGTTAGCTCCATAAAGCCTTCGTCCCGATCCTTCAAGACCTTGGCGAAGGCGATTAGCTCCTCTTCCGTCATCAGGTCGGTGATCATGGGGGTGCCGTCGTAGTCTGCCTGCACCGAGTTGGTTCCCAACACCTGAGAGGACCAGCCCATGCCGCCGGCGTCCATAGCCTCATGCACCAGCTTGGTCATCTCCTTTAGCTCTGCCTCGGTGGGCCGCCTCTTCTTGGCCTCATCCCAGCCCATCACCCAGCCGTAAATGGGCGTCAGGGGGACCAGAGTGTTGACGTTCACAGCCTTGGGTATGCGGTCCAGGCTGTCCATGAACTCCGGGAAGGTAGTCCAGTCCCACGCCATGCCCTGCTTCATAGCGTCGTAGGGTATGGCCTCGGTGCGAGTCAGGGCCAGCATTGCCCTGTCCTGGTCGTTGGGCCGGCATGGGGCAAAGCCGAATCCGCAGTTACCAATCACCACCGAAGTCACGCCGTGCCATCCCGACAGAGAGCAGTAGGGGTCCCAGTAGAGCTGGGCATCGTAGTGGGTGTGGAGATCAACAAATCCCGGAGCTACTACCAGGCCCTTGGCATCCAGCACCTTGCCAGCCGTGCTGTTAGCCAGGCCGCCAATCTTGGCAATCTTCCCGTCCTTGATCCCAAGGTCGCTAACGTAGCGGGGCAAGATGCCGCTGCCGTCAACGATAGTGCCGCCTTTGATGATTATGTCGTAATCGGCCACTTGTTCGCTCCTTTCCTCGTAACGATTCGTAGGGAATTATAGCATCGCTTTTATACAAGGTCAAACCCTGCCGGTAGAAGCCCGCAGGGTCTTTCAATTGTCAGAAAAAGTCCCCTCTCCCTAGAGGGAGAGGGTTAGAGCCTGCCCCCGGCCACGACCGAGGGGTGAGGGCGTTCCCGGGCATCGTCACCATTGCTGACTCGAAAGATTCCCCCTCACCCTCCAGGGAGAGGGACAACTGAAAGACCCTGGTAAGCTCGCGCGCCGGAAAACCCTGGGAACTGGCGCGATGGACCAAGAAGAGCGGCTCGGACGATTCCGCCGGAGGGCATCGCTCATGCCCTCCCAGGACCGGAGTTGGCCGCCTCAGCCTTCCCGCTCGCAGAACAGCCGCCGCTCGCTGGGGTACACGCCGTCAATCAGCACTCTGTGAACGTGGTCGTTAACGCACTTGTTTTCAGGATAGACAACGTGCTTGTAATGAGAGGTCTCCAGCAGATAGCCGTTGCTGAGCGTCTCGGTTACGAGCTCTTCAGATTCGACAAACGGAGTAACCGGGTCGCCGTGGTTGCCGATGACCAGTATAGGTACGCCTCCGCCGTCGAGGGGTACCTCAAGAGGTTCGGGGGCGAACTGGTCGTAGAATGGGCAGGTCTCGGACAGGGAGACTGTTAGCGACAGCAAGGGTAACTGTTCCTCCATGATGGCCGCAATGGCTACAACGTCATCTATTCGAGTGGCGCGGTCCATCTCCGGGCGCAGGACCCATTCGTCCAAGCAATTGACGTGTCCAGTGAAGCTCGGCACGGAGGGGTCCGGGCCCAGATTAATGCTGGCGGACTCAATCAGAGTAGCCGGGTCGTCGTTCTCGTTGAGGTCGTACAGGCCCAGCCACAGGAAAGGCCAGTCCATTTCACTGTACAGGTTCGAGACCACCCCCAACAAGCCTGCGTTGGGATTATTACCCGCAGCGATGTTGACCAGGTCCAGTTTCGTGGTAGCCTGCTTGAAGTAGCCAACCGGGTCGCCATTGTTGTATATCAGGCATTCCGGATAATCGCACGCTGTCAGCGCTTCTTCGAGCTTGGCTTCCATCGGTGCGATCTCCTCGATTCCCTCGGCAATGCGCTCCTCCTGGGTGGTGGCTGTCTTAACTGGGTTGCTGGCGCCGTCAACAACCATTGCCCTGACCGACTCGGGGAAGAGGGTTGCATACCAGACCCCCAACACCGACCCATAGGAGAATCCCAGGTATGAAATCTGCTCGGCGCCCAGGGCCTTGCGTATTTCATCCATGTCTCTGGCGACATATTCGCTGTGCAGCAAGCCGCCCACCGGCCCCATTGACTCGATGCACAGGTTGGCGGCCGCTTCGCCGGACGCTATCTCCTCGGGCGTGTTGGGGAACTCTTCGATTGTGGCAAGCAGCGCGAACTGCTCACCTGGGCCGCCACAGGCGAATTTGGGATCGGACTGCCCAACTCCGCGGGGGTCGAATCCGATGATGTCGAAGTGTGCGGCGAGTTCAGCGGGGAACAGTCCCCATGTCGTGCCTTCGACGAGATCTACACCGCTCCCGCCCGGACCGCCGGGATTCACGAATAGATAGCCAATCCGTTTGTCCTGGTCCGTGGCCCAGTGCACGTTGACCATGATTGTGATGGTGCCCGCCTCAGGGTCCCGGTAGTCCGCGGGAACTTCTACCACTCCGTAATCAAGCCCTATCTTGAGCCAGGCCATCTCCTCGCCTGCTGGGGTAGGCTCCGGCTCGGCCGTCGGCGCAGGAGTGGCGGTGGGAAGGGGCGTCTGAGTCGGAGTTGGAGCAACAGTTGGGGTGGGCGAGGGTGTTGGGGTCAAAGTAGGTGTCGCCGTTGGCACCACGGTCAACTCAGGGGTAGGCGTGGGCACGGGACCGTTGCAGGCCGCCCAGAGTATAACAGCTAGAACCAGGATGCCGATGGAAAAATATCGTTTCAAATCCCCACCCAAGGCTTTCACCGCCGCCTTCTTCCCCTTTCGGCCCCGCAAGCGCACCTCACTATGGCCTATATCCTCCATTCGACCCCGAGTCAATCGCACATTGCCCAGGCATCACTACCTCTTCTTCAGGCAAGAACCCGACGGGCACCCTTAACTGCACACGTGCTGCTTGTCAGTGCTATACCTGGCGCTGCAAATGCTGCATATTGCTATAACCACCGCAGGAAGCTGGAGAATGTCCTTTTGGCACCTCAGGCACATCTCATCATCCTGACCCCTCCGGGACATGGGCCTCCCACAGCGAGAGCAGCGCAGGACGGTGTTCCTGACAATCCAACCTAAAGCTCCCATACCCGCCTCCTTGATACATAAATCATGATAAACCGTCCAGGGGCAGTATAGGCCAAAAGCATAGTAGGAATCAATGGTATTCCATTGCTCCCTGATATATCCCGGTGTTGGGATTGAAGGCAGCCCAGGCAAACCAGAAATGGTCCCCGTGGACCATGCGGGTAAGCCGGCTCCCTGTCAGGGGCCCCTCAACGGCCTGGCCCAGGATATCCCACACACTCCCTGTCTCGTTATCCAGGATGGCGCCGCCCTCAGCCCGGAAGGTGAGCTTTCCTGTGTCCAAGCCGGCCGAATCGGCCAAGCCGGGAAGGTTGGGATCGAACACTCCGGTGGACCCCACCGGGTCTGCGCCGCTGAGGATGGGTTTACCCAGGGCGGAGAGGGTGTCAGGCTCGAAGAAGACCACTATGTCCCGGCCACCCAGGGTATAGTTGACCACCACCTCCTCCCTGAGGACCGGGAAGGGAAAGGCCACGCTCTCATCACCGACGGCCACAGCCACAACCCTTTCCTTGGGAGGCAGACGCTGGTCCAAATTGCCTCTGAACAGGAAGGGTGTACTGTCCGGGTCGTCATAATTGGTGTAGGGCTGGGTGCCGTAGTCCCTCTGGTAACCCGTGTCCCTGGAAAGCACCTTGCCCTCCGAGTAGGAGGCTTTGAAGTCCTCCCAGGCAATCATCGGAGCGGGCAGGAACGTAAGCCTCCGGCCCGCGTGAGTCCCTACTATTCCCTCTCCCGTCAGTTGCTGCCACCAGGTATGAGTCTCCCGGTCATACATTATCAGATCGCTGTTGCGCAGATTGCCCGATACTCCGAACTGCAAGGCGCTGTCTTCCACCCTCCTGTCAAAGACTACGGCCGAGTTGCACAGAGGACAGAAGGTGACAAGCACAGGCACCCCCCCAACCTCATCGTTGACAATCTCGTGCCATATAAGTATCTGTACGGGATAAGCCCTGGCATCGCCGTTGATTTCCAAGGCTAATATCGGCTCCCGGGAAGCTATCCAGTTATCCGCATCTTCGAAGGTGGTGAACATAGGACCGTATATAGCGGGGATGCCGCCGTCGCGGGCCTGGGCAGCCTGAGCTATCTCCCCATAGGGCACGGTATGCAGGCTGAAATCGGTCTGCCAGCCATCGGTGGAAAAGCGGCCCTCCTTTACCCTCTCACGGAAGTCCGGGTCGGGAGTGACCACCACGGTCACAGAGGCCCTGGTCTCCGCAATGCTGGTGGGTGTGGGAGTGGCTTCTGCCATGGACACGGGGGTGGGCGTGTCAGTCGGCTCCTGCCGCTCACCCACTTGCTCACCAGGGGTGGGGGACTCGGTAGGGCCAGGCCCCCCTGCGCCGCCGCCACAGGCCGATAATGCTATTACCAGTATGGCCGCCATCCCCAGCGCGGACAGGGCAGCCCCCAGGCCCTTCCTCTGAATCATTCGCCTTTCTCCATATAGATGATATTTGTCCGTTGTTGAAGGCGTACCGGTCCCCTGATGGAGAGCCTGGCGCTAGAGCACGAGCTTCTGCTGCGCTCCCACAGTCACAGTATAGCATTAAGGCCTGAGGGTACACCCACAGGCCCGTTTCCAACCTTCCCCACTTGGTTAGACCGGACAACTTCTTGCAGGTCGCCCGTTGACGGCGCCGGTACAAAGCCTGGACGCTAAGCCCAAAGTCATTGGCTCCTTATCCTTCGGCGATGTTTGAATCTGTTAAAATAGCATGGTAACATTTACTCAGCTTGACCACTAACCACTGCTAGGTGGGAGCCTACAGCTTGTTCAAAGACCATGAGCGCACGTATGTATTCATTTCTGTGGTAATAATCTTACTGTCTATCGGCGTGGCGGCATGGTATGAGACTGACTACATAGACAAGGATTCCTGGCCGGAAACAGTAGCTTCTATCTTCCAGTGGCTAAGTCCGGCAATCGCTCTATCTATTACAATTCTAGCTTTGAGGGAGGTCGGTATGGTATTGGCAGAGAGATACAAAGCCCAGCGCTATGAGGAGGGCCGACAGCAGGGCCGACAGGAAGGGCTCCAGGAGGGACGCCAAGAGGGACGCCAGGAGGGCCGCCAGGAAGGGCTCCAAGAGGGGCTCCAAGAGGGTAGGGCCGAGATTTCCAAGCAGGTACGGGAATGGGATGAGAGAAGAAAGGCGGCTGAAGCTAGAGGGGAACCCTTCGATGAGCCTCTGCCTATTGATGCCGAAGAAGGCTCCGAGTAATAACGCCGGAGAGTAGGACGCTATGAAAATAACACGGGAAGCCTCCGAGCTTTTCGCCGATGCCGAGCAGGTGCAAGAGCGGGCCATCAGACAGCTTGAACAAGGAGACATCGGGGACGCAGCGGAAAAGGCTTGGTGGGCGGCCATGCCGGCAACAAATGGATAGTATAGTAGGGGGAATGCCCACCGCTAAGAATTCATGTGGCTGCCCACGACCTGTGTAATCTCATCCAGGGCCCGGTCAATTTCTGACGGGGTGGTGAACCGGCCAACGGAGAACCGGAGGGTCCCCATTGCATACTCCAGAGGAACATTCATAGCCTCCAATACGCTGGAAACGTCTATCCGGTCGCTGTGGCAGGCTGCTCCGGCGGAAGCGGCCACATTCTCCAACTCAGCCAGAATGGTATTGGCCTCCAGTCCCTTGAAGCCTATGCTGGAAGTGTTGGGCAGACGCTTCTCCCGGTGCCCGTTTATGCGCAAGTCTGCAAGCCTCTCGTTAAGGCCCTCTTCAAGCCTGTCGCGCATTTTCCTCATGTGGGCGCTGTACCCAGGCAAATTCCGGGCGATTAATCCGCAGGCTTCGCCCAGGCCCGCAATCTCTATGACATTTTCAGTGCCGGCGCGCCGGTTGCTTTCGTGATTGGCGCCGTGCATCAATTTCTCCAACTCCACCCCGGCCCGTATGTATAACGCTCCGATTCCCTTGGGCGCATACAGCTTGTGGCCGGCTATGGAGAGCAGGTCCACCCCCAGGTCATCCACGTCAACGAGAATCTTGCCCACGGATTGAGCGCAGTCGGTATGCACCAGCGCCCCGTGCCGGTGAGCGATTTCCGCTATCTCCGATATGGGTTCTATAGTCCCCACTTCGTTATTGGCGTGCATAATCGTAATCAGGATGGTTTCCGGGGTGATGGCGTCTTCAACCCGGCCCGGGTCCACCAGGCCAAATTCATCCACCGGCAGAAATGTCACCCGGTATCCCCTCTCCTCGAGATACTTGCACACCTCCACTACGGCGGGGTGCTCTACTGATGAAGTGATGATGTGATTACCCTTATGCCGGTAAGCGCCCGCCACACCTTTAATCGCATAGTTATTGGACTCGGTGCCTCCACTGGTGAAGATAAGCTCATCCGCTTCACACCCAAGCAGGTCTGACACCTGGGCGCGGGCCTTTTCAACCCCATCTCTGGCAGCCACCCCAAAAGCATGACTGCTGGAGGGATTCCCGAAGTCCTGGTGAATGAATGGCAGCATAGCCTGGGCAACCTGGGGGTCTATAGGAGTGGTGGCATTGTAGTCCAGGTAGATGGGACTCATCATCCGCCTCCCTTTTATTTTGACCATTATACCCCACCGGGAAAGCCAAATAGAAAGACCCCCGACGTGGGGGCCTTCCGGGCTGCACTCTGAGACAGCTTCTTAGCCAACACCCCTCATCCTGGGATCAAATACGTCCCGCAGGGCATCGCCGAGCACATTCCAGGAGAACACAACGACAGCAATGGCTATCCCCGGGAATACCCCCAGCCAGGGGGCCACGGCAATGTAGGTTTGAGCCGACCCCCGCAACATACCTCCCCATGAGGGGTCTTGGGGGGGGGCGCCAATTCCCAGGAAGCTGAGGGTGGCCTCTGCTATGATGGCTATACCCAGCTGGAAGGTTATGATGACGATAAACACAGCGAGGCAATTGGGGACCATGTGGTAGAGCATGACCCGCCAGTGCCCTGCACCCACCGATCTGGCCGCCAGCACGTAGTCCATCTCCTTTATAGCCAGGGCTTGGGAGCGAAGGATTCTAGCCGTGCTGGGTATGTACACCACGGTCAGGGCAATTATCACGTTGGTCAGGGATGCGCCAAGGGCGGCCATGATGGCGATGGCAAGGATAAGCGCGGGAAAGGCCATCATGCCGTCCATAACCCGCTGGCTCAAGAGGTCCGTCATCCCACCGAAGTAGGCGCTTGACACGGCTATCAGCATCCCTACTGACGACCCTATAAGAGCGGATATTATGCCCACAACCAGGGAAATCCGCGTCCCATAAACTATCCTGCTATATATGTCCCGGCCTAGCTGGTCCCCCCCAAACCATAGTTCCGAACTGGGAGCGGCATACTGGTTGATGGGATCAATATTATAGGGGTCGTGGGTTGCAATGAAGGGAGCGAAGATAGCGACCACTACGATGAGAAGGGCTACCCCGGCGCCAAAAGCCCCCAGGGGCTTCCGTCTCAGGAAATTGCCCAAGTTCTGCAAGAGGGTGCGCTTCGGCCTCAGGCCGGCGATGGCCTGCCGCGGAAGGGCTACTGTGTCTCCTCGTTCCTGACTCAACTCCCCTCCTAGTAGTCCCGATTTTATATCTGGATTAGGTGTACCTTATCCTCGGGTTTAGCCAGGCATAGACCAGGTCCACAACCACATTCAGGACCAGGACAATCACCACTATGAGCATGACTATCCCCTGGACTACGGGATAGTCTCTCTGTAAGATGCTGTAAATCAATAGCTTGCCCATTCCGGGCACGACGAATATAGTCTCAATGACCACAGTCCCGGCAAGAAGAATGCCGAACTGGTAGCCGAAAACGGTGACTACCGGCAGCAGGGCGTTCTTCAGGGCGTGGCGAAAGACCACCACCTGCTCGCCCAAGCCCTTGGCCCGGGCGGTCCTTATGTAGTCTTCCCGGAACACCTCCAGCATGGCGGAGCGGGTCACCCGGGCCATGAACGCCATATTGGAAAAGCTGAGGGCGAGGGCAGGGAATACCATCTGTTGCAGGTTTACTGTTGGTTCATCCCACAAATTGGAATAATTCAGCGGGGCCAGCCAGCCGAATAAGCGCACTAAGAAAAACACCATCAGGATAGCTACCCAGAAATTGGGCAGGGCTATCCCGCCAATAGTTATAATTCTGGTGAGGTAGTCTATCCAGCCATCCTGTTTTATGGCAGAGAGCACCCCCAAAGGCACGGCTATTAACGTAGCCATGATCAGGGCCATGACAGTCAACTCTAGGGTGGTGGGAAACTTCTCTTTCAGGTCTTGGGAAACCGGGAACTTGGATATGAAGGAGGTGCCAAAGTCTCCCTGGAACATGCCCCCTATCCAGGTCACATACTGGATAACGATGTGCCTGTCGGTCCCCAGTTTCTTGCGCATGGCCTGGAGGGCTTCCTCGGTGATATTCCCCTCCCCGAAGTCTCCAATCAATAGGAGCTTGGCCGGGTCCCCGGGCACAACGCGAAGGATTACAAACACAGCGACGGTGACCATGAATATGGTGGGGATAAATAAGAGAAGCCTTTTCGCTATATAAGCCTGCATCTCTATACTCCAGCCCTGGCTAAGAGCTACTGAATACCCGGCAAGTAGAGTCACCGATGGCCTTGGAATGTGTAGCCCTGACCAGCGGGGCGCATATCATGTCCGCTAAGTCAGAGTGTTGTAGATTATAGTGGGAAGTGCAGTGCAACGTAACGCCGGCGAGCAAGGTTGGAGTCGCAAGGGGCAGGCCGCATATCGGATAGATATGGATGGCCTGCCCCTCCCGTATGTTACCGGAACATATCAGCTACAGTCCGGGTCGCACCAAAGGTTCTCAAACTTGTCCTGGGCCCAGACGCTGAAGGTCATGGTGAAGTTCTTGACCTTCTTGTTCACGACGTAGTTCCTGGCCGTCCAGTAGATGGTAACGTACCCGCCGGGGTCCTCATTTACGATAAAGTCTTCCATCTCCCGGAGGATGGCAAGCCGCTTGGTCTCGTCAGTCTCCCTGGCTTGCTTGTTGAATAGGTCTATGAACGATTGAGGCGTATCCCAGTTGGTCCATGTATTGATTTGCCCTCCTGGCAGCAGGTGAGGGGTGATCAGGGCGTCCGGCTGCTTCACCAGGTTTGCGAACCCTTGGACTGCCAGCTCAAAGTCTTGGACATCAAAGCGGTCCCAGCCGGTGGCGCTGTCCACCCCATCAAGCTTCACATTTATGTTCAGGAACGTTTTGAGCTGCTGCACCAGCACCTGGGCCACGTCGGGATACTCAATAACGGTCCTGTACGTCATTACGACATCGAAACCATCGGGGTACAACCCGGCCTCGGTCATCAGCCTCCGGGCTTCGGCAACGTCATCGGGGTGTTTCACCCCGGGCTCGCTCTCTCTGAAGCCCGGCAGTTGCTCTATCTCATCGGGACTCCGGCTGAACCAGTTGCCGGACCCCAGAGCAGGACCGAGGGTGTCCGTCCCATGTCCCCCGCCGAACAACTCCACGTAGGGCTGGCGGTGGATTATCAGGTTGAGCGCCTGCCTCACCCTCCTGTCGTCGAAGGGCTTCTCCAGGTTGTTCATCAACATGTTGACGAACCCAAAGTCAGGCTCGAAATACACCAAAAGGTCTGGGGCATCGGCCTCAACCTGCTTGGCTTCCTTGTTACTCAGGTTGTTAACGGGCCAGTTGGCTAACAGCACCTGCCCCGTCTTGTAGGCCGCCACCGCAGTGCCCTTGTCTTCGATGGTGATGTGGATCATGCCGTCAAGGTAAGGTCGCCCATCTTTGAAGTAATTCGGGTTCCTGGACAACTCGATGGAAACGTCCTTCTTTAGCTTACCAGGCAAGAAAGGACCTGATCCCATCGCGTTCTCCCACTTGTCCGTGTATTCCAGTCCATTTGCTCCCCACTCTCTGGACAGCACCTTGAAGGGGTCAAGGGCTATGGTGGGGATGAAGTCCGGCGAAGAGAAAAGGAGGGGTATCACCACGGTGTGCTCATCTACGGCCTCGGGAGCGCCTGGCAGGTAGTATGCATTCACCAGGTTCGTCACTACAGGCCATACACTTCCCACTTCCTCGTATGGCGGCTCTACCATGGCGTTAAAGCTGTAGACCACGTCGTCAGCCGTCACGGGGGTGCCGTCGTGGAACATGGCACTGTCATCCAGCCGGAAGGTATAGGTCTTGCCATCTTCTCCGGCGTCCCACTCTACGGCCAGGTCTCCCCGGATGTCGAACCTCTCCCAGGTCGTATCGTCGTACTCGATAAGCTGGTTGTAGATGCCACTGTAGTTCTTGACCTGGTTTCTGTTTTGATAAGGATGCATCTCCAGGGCCGGGAAGGCGTAGTCGTGCATGTTGATCACGCCGCCATAATTCACATCGTCGGTGGTAGCTTGTGTGGGCGTGGGTTGGGCCTCGGCCATAGCGGTGGGTGTGGGTGTCGCATCTGCCGTGTCTGGGGCTGATGTGGGTGTTGCCGTTGGACTCACTTCATCGTCCCCTCCACAGGCCGCTGCTATTATCAACGTCAATATCAGCGGGATGACCATGAAGAGGCTAGTCTTGGGAAACCAGTAACGCAGCATTGATAGACCTCCCTATATTATGTGCGCCATGTATGTCACTGATGGCGGTATCCATGATAATTGCGCGTATTTACACGGCTTTTGGGGACCAAGGCATCATTTGGGTCTATCTCAAGACCCACTGTAGCCCCTTCCCCTCACTCCGGGGAAGTATGGAATCCGGCAGCGCCCCACCACCTCAACACGGGTCGGGACTACAAATTCAGCCGTTTGGGATAGTCCCTTAAGAACTGTCCCTCTCGACCTTTCCAGCCCATAATCCGCACGGGAGTCTAGCATACTCACCATTGTGTGTCAATATAATTAGTTTGTGAAATACTTCACAATACGCACTTTAGTATTTCAGTAATGATGCAATTTCAGTTTCTTTCGGGCTTCCCTGTCATTCCTACGTGGGCCGGAATCCAGGGTCCCGCAACGTCGGAGCCGATGGGAAGTCACCCACAACACCACCCCTGGACTCCCGCTTTCGCGGGAGTGACGAATGATGGGAGCGGGAATGACGAAGTGGAAGGCTGCCCGTCATTTTCATCCCTTGCGGAAGGGGACAACCGGACTACGGCGAAAGCCGGAGTGACAAATAAAGTGAGCGATGGGGGAGGGGCAGGGTGTGAAGGGAGCATCACAAATAAAGTGTGCGTGGGGGAACGGGATGTGGGGCATAGGATTTCCCCGGCAAAAGCCAAACAGAAAGACCCCCGAAATGAGGGTCTCGGAGGCAATATTGCCGCATCCTCAATATATGTCTTAGAGATTCTGGTCGGGGCGGCCAGGTTTGAACTGGCGACCTCCTGGTCCCAAACCAGGCGCGCTACCGCTGCGCCACGCCCCGCTCCTACGCCTATGTTTGCGCCTACACTTACGCCTATGCCTACGATTAGATAAAAGGCGCTTGAATAAAGTGCCTTCCTTTGCCGGACGGGTGGTACCCCCGGTGAGACTCGAACTCACGCCTCTGGCTCCGGAGGCCAGTGCTCTATCCTCTGAGCTACGGGGGCCTTTCCTATACCCTAGGATAGCACGAGGATGGGTCCCGAACAAGTAGCCCGGACTTCCGAGTCGGGTTGTTTTAATTTTCACCCACTGCACGGCTGAATTGGCAGCTAGGCTGGGCAGGGCGAAAAACGGGCTGCGGCAGGGGGCGGCTGCAACCGCTCCCCCTCATGTCCGGTCCAGGCCCGCCTCGTCTTTGACCTTCAGAAGGGACCCCAATATCAACGCCAGCGCCGCAACGCCAACGCTGAAGACGGCCCCCATCTTGGCAGGTTCCCGGAAAGGCGGGCCGGGGAAAGCCTTCGTCACCATGAACAGGGCTACCGTGAGACCCAGTCCCGCCACCAGCCCGGTCACAATCACGTGCTTCAAGCGCATACCGCCGGGGGGGGGAAAGCCCAATAGCAGGGCTATCCCTGAGAACAGGGTTATGCCAAAGGTCTTCCCTCCAATCAGGGCAAGCAGCACCACCAAGGTTACTTCATTGATATTGCCAAGGGATACCCCTGCATTGGCAAAGGCGAAGAAGAACAGGCCCATGTCAACGAAGAGCTTCAGCCTGTGCTCAAACTGCTCAAGGGGGGTGTAGTGATGGGCCACCTGGGAGTCGCCGTGGGCGTCCCTTTCCTGCCCGGGCCTTCCGGGGAGATGCTCTGTATATTCCGCCGGGCCGGGCAGGAAAGGCACTATGACCACCAGGGCCAAGGCCGGCTCAATGCCGGCTTTGACCATCCCCACCCAGCTTAGCGCCCCTCCGACGAGGATGTAAGGCGCCCAGTACCGGATATTCATGCGGCGCATGGCAAAGGCCACCGCCATGCCCCCAACGGTGAGCAGGAGCCAAATGGGACGCACGGGATGGGCAGCGTCCGGGTAGTAGATGGCTATAATAGCCAGGCCGATGGCATCGTCGGCCACCGCCAACAACAGAAGGAAGTTGACCGCCGGGTGGCTTTGGCCGAACACCAGGCGGGCTATCAGCCAGGCCAGGGCGATGTCCGTAGCTGTTGGGATGGCCCATCCCCGGGCGACGGTGGAGAAGTCGTCGCTGCCCCCGTAAAAGATATAAGTCAGCAGGAAGTATGCGCCTGCGGGCACGAGCACCCCGCCCAGGGTCCCCATAAGAGGGTTGACGGCCTTGGTTATCGGGTTGAGGGGGCCATTGGGCAGCACGGACCAGGCAATTTCTTTGGCCGCTATGCCAAAGAAGAAGACCATGAACATCTCGTTTACGATGTAGTGGATGGTGAGAGGGTGTCCAAGCACCATTATGCCTTCGCCGAATATGCGGTACTCCACCAGTTCTTCGTAGAAGTGGCTATCTATATTGGCGACAACCAGGCCCAGGACTACGCCAACTATTAGCGGAATAGAATATTCCTGAACGATTTCGATTAAATATCTGGCCCTAGCCAAGATGCTTTATCCTCTTGGTAATAATTCCCCATGCCCCTTGCGGGCCACATACGAGGGTGAAAATGGCACGGTTTCCCCACCGTGATACGCCCTTCACGCCCTTCCCATCCCCCACGCTCACTTCATCTGTCACTCCCGCGAAAGCGGGAGTCCACCGCCTCACCCCTGGATTCCGGCCTTCGCCGGAATGACGGTGGGCATCTATTTTCATAAATAGACTAACTTGCAGCCTGTTCCCCGGCCTCGCTTCTTCTGCCTTCGCCGCCTCGGGAGAAGAGAAAGACCATAAGGACCGGGGCCATCAGGGTTGGCACCACCGTCATCAGTATGCTGACGCTGAACAGTTCATGTCCAATAACGCCATTTGCCAGGCCAATGCCGGCCATAATGAGGGTAACCTCCCCCCTGGGAAGCATCCCCATGCCAACCCGCCAGCTGCCCAGCGCATTAAAGCCGGTGGCAAGGGCCGGTATCCCCGCTCCGGCCACCTTGCCCACAATCGCCAGCGCGGTAATAATTATCCCCAAGACTATGGCATCGCCCATGGCCGATATGTTCACCAGCATCCCCATCACTACGAAGAAAATGGGCACCAAGGCGCTGTACACCCAGTTAAGAGGCTCTGCCAGGGCGCTAGCCAACCCTGTACGGGATAGGGCCAGCCCCATGGAGAAAGCCCCTATAATGAACGCCAGGCCAAAAACCTCTGCCAGCCCCGCTGCCAGAAAGGCCAGGGCAAGGAATAGGGCAATGCCGGCGCCCGCCACTCTCAAATTAGATATAAACTGGCTTACGCGAGGTGCAACCAGGGTGCCCACCCCGGTAAGCACCAGCCAGAAGGCGATAGCCTTGAAGGCTGTCCAGGCAACACCGGAGGCGGAGAGACCTCCTCCCTGGCTCATGCCCACCACGACGGTCAGGATGATAATTCCCATCACGTCATCCATCACCGCCGCCCCTATGATGGTCACCCCCTCCGAGGAGACCAACTTCCCTATGTCGGACAGGACCCGCGCGGTGATGCCTATGGAGGTGGCAGTCATTATGGCGCCCATAAAAAGGGCCTCGGGTGAGCCAAACCCTTCCTCCCCAGCATACCCCAGAAGCACCGTAGCTACTATTCCGAAGGCGAAGGGCAGGAGGACTCCTCCCAGGGCCACGGCTACGCTGGGGCCGGCGTACCGGAAGAACAGGGTCAGGTCCACCGCCATGCCCGCCACGAACAGGAGCACGATAGAACTGACCTGGGATATTGCCCAGAGTTCGTTGGAGACTGGGACCACCCTGTCCACCAGTGGGAACAATGGGCCTACCCCCAGTATCTCCATGCCGCCCAGTGCGAATGGCCCAATGACCACACCCGCCGCCAACTCCCCAATGACCGCAGGCAGCCTCAAAAATCTCTGGGCCAGTTCGCCTCCCAGCTTGGCTGCCAAGAGAATGATCCCAATTTGTATGACCAGCTTGGTAACAATCTCGACCAGTTCCTCGCCGTTTCCCGTCGAGGATAAGAACATACTCGATCCTTCGTTGGCGGTGTAACAGATTGGCCCAGTGGCAGATTATACCATCAACTGAGTAAACCTCCAAATGAACGCCCTCTGAAGGAATTCGTAAAGGCTGTACGAATCCATCCGGCCATGTATGCTCCAATAACGCAATCCAGTATCCCTTGACCTTTTGAGGCTTTGCCATTTACTATTAGGTTGTACAAGGCAGCTTCGAGAAATGTGGGCCTGTTGGAGACCCCAGGGTCTTTTATTGGTAACTGTGAAACCAACCAGACCAACCAGGGAGTGAGTCCTATGAAAATTGGGGCCGGGAAAATCGGGGCCGGAGTGGTCATGGCGGCGGGGAGGGGCACCAGAATGAAGTCAAAGGTGCCCAAGGTGCTCCACAAGGTATGTGGGCAGGAGCTTATTATCTACCCGGTCGAGGCCCTGAGACGGGCCGGAGTAAGTCGGATTGTCGTAGTGTTCTCGCCGGAAACCGAGGATGGGATAAAGGGCCTGTTGGGGGATAGCGTAGAGTATGTTTGCCAGAGGGAGGCCCTGGGCACCGGTCATGCCCTCTTGCAGGCGGCCCACCTGCTCAAAGGGGGAGCGGATAACCTGCTAGTCCTGAACTCCGATTCCCCCCTCATTAGCTCCGCAACACTGGAGAGGCTGTCGGCCCTCCACCTATCCACCGGTGCCTGCCTAACCCTCTTGACGGCTGCTTCAGGCCCCCAGGAGGGGCTGGCCCGGGTGCTGCGGGATGACAGGGGTAAGCCGGCGGAGATCATCGAGGCGGCGGACCTGGCCGGGTACGGTGATGCTCTCCACGAGGTGCCTTCTGAGGTGAATGGAGGCGCATACTGTTTCAGGGCAGGATGGCTCTGGGACAACCTCCCCGGTATTGAGAAAAGCCCTGCCGGAGAGTTTTACCTCACCTCCCTGGTCTCTATGGCAGTTTCCCACCACGCCGGGGTGGAGGCCCTTGTCGCCGAGGACCACCGGGAGGTCCTTGGGGTGAACAACCGGGTCCAGTTGGCCCAGGCCGAGGCAGCCATGCGTCAACGCATCCTGGAACACTGGATGATGGAAGGGGTCACCGTCATGGACCCTGCTTCCACATTCCTGGAGGCTATGGTGGAGATAGGCCAGGATACCGTTATATGGCCCAATACCATGATATTAGGACGCTCCAGGATAGGTAGCGATTGCGCCATAGGCCCGGGCTCGGTGATACAAGACTCGGTGATTGGGGACAAGTGCCAGGTAAAAGCCTCATTCCTGGAGGAGGCTACCCTGGAGGAATCGGTGGAGATTGGTCCCTTCAGCCACTTGCGTCCCGGTACGTATGTAGAGAGGGACGTTCATATAGGCAACTTCTCGGAGATCAAAAATAGCCGCCTGGGTCAGGGCGTCGCTATGGGGCATTTCGGCTATGTGGGCGATGCTTCCATAGGGGCCGGCGTCAACCTGGGCGCCGGCGCTGTGACTTGCAACTACGATGGGGTGATGAAACACAGAACGGTGGTTGAAGAAGGGGCCTTTATTGGCTGCGATACTATGCTGGTTGCCCCTGTAACTGTGGGACGTGGGGCCGTCACAGGGGCGGGGTCGGTGGTGACAAAAGATGTGCCACCTGGTAGACTAGCCGTGGGTGTACCTGCTAGGATAAGGGAGAGTAAGAAAAGCCCGGCGGCAGACTCACCCGGTAGCTAGTTCTCTAACAGCCTCTTTACTCCGCGATATGATATATAGAGTGGGGAGGGTGGAAGGACTTGGATACAAGCGATAGTTTAGCCTCAAGTTTATCCCTGGCAGTTTTTCTGCTGGCCTTTGCGTATCTGTGCCTGGTGGAGAGTTCCGCCTCTCCGGTATCCAGGCAAGCCGGTTGGCCGGGGGAGCAAACTGGGCGGGTCCTCTACGTCCTCCGTTCATTACGATTGGCCTGCGTCCTGGCCGTCGTCCTGTCGGCCCTGGCCCTATTGCTGGGGCATACCTCGCCGGGGGTTGGGACCATCTCCCCCGTCGCCTTGGGCCTGCTGGCCTTCCTCCTGGTTGTGGACGTGGGAGCGCGGTTTGCCTCGTCCCGCTATCCTGCCGTGACCCTCAGCATTTCTTCCCCCATGATTGCCCTGCTCCGGGGCCGCCTCAGCTTCCCAAGGTCCGGGGACCCCGCCTCGGTAGAACCCGGCTTCAGTAATGGCAAGGGCCATAACGGGGAGGCGTTGGACATCCTGGATTCGGGCACAGAGGTGCTCACCCTGGAGGAACAGGCGTCCCTCGATGACCGGGAGCGCCTGATGATCCGTTCCATCTTGCGGCTGGACGACACTATGTCCCGGGGAATCATGGTGCCCCGGGTGGACATAATAGCTGTCGAGGACGACGCCTCCCTGACGGAGGTTGCCACTATTATGATGAATTCCGGCCACAGCCGTCTGCCCGTCTATACCGAGACCATTGACAACATTGTCGGGGTAGTCCACGCCCGGGACCTGCTCCCCTTCTTGGACAACGTAGGCGCACACCCTCCCCTGGAGAAAATCATGCGCGACGCCTTTTTCATCCCTGAGTCCAAGCGGTTGGATGACCTGCTCAGGGAGCTTCAGGAGAGGCGCACCCAAATAGCCCTGGTGGTGGACGAGTACGGGGGCATTGAGGGGCTGGTCACTCTTGAAGACCTGTTGGAAGAGATTGTGGGTGAGATAGAGGACGAATTCTCCCGGAGCCGTGAGCCTCGTCTCATGCCTACCGACGACGGGAATTACATGGTTGACGCCGGTATGACGCTGGACGAGCTTTCAGGGTACTTGTCCATCCCCATCGGAAATGAGGACGTAGATACCATCGGCGGTCTGGTTTACAGCGCCCTCGGGAAAATACCCGAAGCAGGCGATGAGGTGGTGCACGACGGCTTCCGTATCAAAGTAGTCTCCGTTCTGGGCAGGAGGATACGAAGGCTGGAGTTGAGCAGGGCTTTGCCCGAACTATAGATGGTTTTTCCAGAGCTCCCTCTCCACCCCACCCTTCGGGGTTTGCATCCCGCCCGACCCCTGGATTCCGGCGCAGGCCGGAATCCAGGGGTCGGGCGTGGACTCCCGCTTTCGCGGGAGTGACGGTGAGGAAGCCCTACCATTTTCATCCTTGTATGTGGCCCGCAGGGGCATGGGCAATTCCTATGAAAATAGGCATCCCCCAAGCTAGAATCCCAGCCCCCAACCCCTGGATTCCCGCTTTCGCGGGAATGACGGTGGGGATGCCGTACCATTTTCATCTTTGTATGTGGCTCGCAGGGGCATGGGCAATTATTACGAAAATAGGCAGCCTCCAAGCCGAAACCCCAGCCCCCACCCCTGGATTCTGGGAGAGCGTCCTATCACAATGTCATTCCGAGCGAGCGGAGCGAGTCGAGGAATCTAAGGGCCTGGACTTCGGGATTGCGTGGAAATCTCCCACACCCCTGGACTCCGGCTTGCGCCGGAGTGACGGTAGGGAGCACAGCCGTCATTTTCATACATCTTAAGTGGCCTTCTCAAGGCCCGTCGGTAATTACGGCGTAGGCCGGAATCCATGAGGGGGATGGGGCGAAAAATAACCGGCCCCGCCATCGCTCCCAGCGTGACGGGGCCGGTCCTATGTCTATTGTTTGTTCCCAGAGGTCCGCTTGGCCGGGACTACTCCTCCGCCGCGTTCTCCTTCGCGCACTTCCCTTCAACCGCCTTGCACACAATCAACGGCGCACTGGCAACATGTCCATCCAAGGTGGATGCTTTTACCGTGTAGAGCCCGGGCTCCACAATCTCGGGCAACACCCCACCCGAGACATTGGCTGTCGCATCTGCCAAGAAAGCCCCTCTGTCGTTAGCATCCCCCCCCTGGAGGAACATGTCGGGCCTGCCGCCGCCCAATACCAACTTGAAAAGCACGACTTCACCAGGCTCGAACCCTGCGCCCGCTATCTCGAAAGAGGTCCCCTCAGGCACAACCTGGGGCATGGGGACTATCTCTACTACCGAGCTTGATCCTGCCTGATTGTTGCTGGTAGAACTGGTAGCCGCCCAAGTCACACTGCCTATGATAGTAGCAACCGCCAGAACGACGGCAATGATGGTGAGCCTGCTGCTAACAAAACGACTCATAATGGTGTTGGTCTCCTTTCTACGCCCCGCCTTGAGGCTTGTTGGTTAAATATTCCATGTCTAAAGTCACGAGGTTAATAATATTAGCACAGGTTTCGCATGTCAAGACCTCACGATTGCTATCTCAGGGCCTTTTCGGAGTCTTGCCCAGAGTCTTGTAACAGGGCAGGCGTGAAATAGTCTCCGAGTCCGGGCGGATGGGACTTGCCATCATATAGCGCAAGCAGCCGCATTGATTCACCGGGGTCCTGCGGTTCATCCATCTCCCGGCAGGGACTCGACCTTGGCCGGCGCACAGCGTCTCCTTCCCACCTCCCGGGCCAGGAAGACCAGGAGACCTACTATAATCACGCTTAGCCAGCTAATGGAGCGGTCTAGGACAACTATTGAGAAGGCTGCCGTCTCCGTTTCGATCCCGGATGATAGCAGCAAGAGGCCGGTGATACCCCATTCGACGGCTCCCAACCCTCCCGGGGTTATCGGGACCAGGGTGAGCATGGCATTGGCCAGGGTGACGAATATTACCAGGGGCACGCTCATGGGGAGGTCCAGCGCTTCCGCCACCAGGAAGAGCCTGGAAATCTCGGCCAGCCATCCCAGCAGCCCCAGCAGAGTCACCACAGGGACGCGCCGGAAACTGCCCAAGGTGCCTTCATGGAACCGCTGATATGCCGACTCAAGCCTCCTTGGCAGAAAGCGGGCCAGACGGGACCTGAACACCCCCATCAAAAGCACCACCGCTGCCAGGAAAGCGGCCATGAGAGCAGCCAACCCCACAAACAGCCAGGACATGCCCACACCAGTGACCAACAGCGCCACAGTGGCTATCGCCAGCAGGAGAAACACCAGGGCCATATCCAAGACCCGCTCCGCCAGGATGGTGCCTATGGTGCGGGAGAAACTGCCGCCCGTATCCTGGGTATAAGCGTAGGCGCGGTAGGCATCGCCGAGACGGAACCACGTCACCGAATTAGTAAACCAGCTCAGGATGACCAGACTGCTGCAATGGATGGCGCCGGGCACAGGCGGGTCGGATTCCCCTCGCGCGTTTTGCAGCAGGATACGCCATCGAGCGCCGCGGAATGCAAATGTGGTGTAGTGGACCAGCAGCGCCAGGAGGAATAGCAGATGGTTGCTGGACTTGAAGCTCTCCCAGGTAGCCCCCAGGTCAATGTCAAAGCGGGTCACCAGGAAAATCAGAAAAGCCCCAGCAACAATAAAGGACACGAGGGTAGGAATGGAAAAGAAGCGGCCTCTAAAGTTTGGCTGGGGCCTGTTTTTAATATTGATGTGCGGCCAAGGCATCGGTTATATCCGGTCCCAATACCGGCTACAGGGGATGTTTCATAGGAAGGCCGGGACGCCGGGGGAACTTGGCGGGGGTGGGCTTTATCTTGTCCACCACCAGCAGCACCCTGTCATCCCTGAGCCCTTCTACATCCACTCCCCTGGCCTCACGAATCCTGCCGCCCAGTACCTCCATGGCATGGAGGGAGTGGGCTACCTCGGACCCCAAGTCCCCTTTCTTCAGCGTTACCACATTCCCGCCCACTCTACAAAAGGGCAGGGTCAACTCCATGAGAATGCGCATTCGAGCTACCCCCCTGGAGACTACCACGTCGAAGCCCTCGCGAAGCTCAGGCCTGATGGCTAGGTCCTCAGCGCGCCCCGTATATACGTCCGTATCCGTAAGCTCCAGAGCTTCTATCAAGTGATTCAGAAAACCGGTCTTCTTCCCCACTGAGTCCAGCATCACCAGGTGTATTCCTGAGAAGGCTATCTTGAGTGGGATGCCGGGAAAACCGCCCCCGGCGCCGATGTCCATAATCCGTCCCTGGTCCCTGACTTCACCGGAAAGGACCATAGAAGTGGTCAGGGAGTCCAAAAAGTGCTTAACCTGTACCTCATGGTAATCTACGATGGCCGTAAGGTTCATACGACGGTTCCAAGCAGTAAGCTCCTGATAGTAGCACTGGAACTTTTCCGTCTGCTCAGGGGTAAGTCCCAGGCCAAGCTCTTCCGCGCCATTCATCAGTATTTCCATAGTCTTCAGCACTGTAGGTTATTATAGCATTGAATCCCGCTCTTATACGCTAGAAATGGCGGGGGCAATTGTTCAGACTTGACCTGTCATTCCGTCCCCAACTCGTCATTCACGCGAAAGCGGCAATCCACCCCCTACCCCTGGATTCCGGCCTACGCCGGAATCACCCATGTCCTTGTGAAGGCCACGTAAGGGGATGAAAATGACGGTCGGCCTCTCTACCGTCACTCCCGTGAAAGCGGGAGTCCACCGCCCCGCCCCTGGATTCCGGCCTACGCCGGAATGACGGTGGGCATCTATTTTCATGGTAATTGCCCATGCCCCTGCGGGCCACATACGAGGATGAAAATGATATGGCCTCCTCACCGTCACTCCCGCGAAAGCGGGAGTCCACGCCCCGCCCCTGGATTCCGGCCTGCGCCGGAATGACGGTGGGCATCTATTTTCATAGCAATGACGGTGGGTTCGCACAAAGTTGTCGGGGCATTATCATCATACGTACACAAATTGACACGCATTACCCTTGGCCTTAAAATTAGGTGGCGCTTAACTATAGGAATATAGTTGTTTTTTCCGGTGTGGACCGGTCTCTGGTGGGAAGTTTAATCTGGAGGGTGTAGGCCATGGCAACTAAAGCATTCATCCTTATAGAAACTGCCGTGGGCAAGACGCGGGACGTAGCCAGCGCCCTGCGGGGAGTGGGTGGGATGGCCTCGGTGGACGTGGTAACCGGTCCCTACGACATAATCGCCGTTATAGATGCTCCAGATATAAATGTCATGGGCAACCTGGTGACCGATGAGATTCACACCATAGGCGGTGTGGTCAGGACTGTCACCTGCATCGCCGTAAGC
This sequence comes from Dehalococcoidia bacterium, assembly GCA_965219725.1. GTDB lineage: Bacteria > Chloroflexota > Dehalococcoidia > Lucifugimonadales > JAGWBF01 > CBDCOF01. The sequence goes on from CBDCOF010000002.1 coordinate 1,145,870, forward strand.
AATTAAAGCCCGTATCGTGGCAAGAACCTGTATCGTAAAATCACTCAGGATGCGGGCCTCTTCCATCTTTATATTCTGGCTCTATATTCAGGCCCAGGTCAAGCTCAGGAGGTAATACACCTATGGACTTCCGATTTTCCGCTGAGGATGAAGCCTTTCGCCAGGAGCTACAAGGGTTCCTGGAGGAGCAGCTACCCGCCGACTGGCAAGGTGGAGGCAGATACCCGGAGCTTGAGGACTGGGACTTCACCTTGGACGTGCGTAAGAAGCTGGCCCGGAATGGGTGGCTCACAATGCACTGGCCCCAGGAGTACGGCGGGCAAGACGCCTCGCCGGTGAAGTCTGCTATCTTCAACGAGGAGATGTCTTACCGCAGGGCTCCCGGCAGGGACATCTTTGGGGTAAGAATGTTGGCCCCCACCCTGATGATCTATGGGACCGAGGAGCAGAAAAAGGAGTTCCTTCTGCCCGTGTCCAGGGGGGAAGTCCAGTGGTGCCAGGGATACAGCGAGCCCGGGTCCGGGTCGGACTTGGCGTCTCTCCAGACCAGGGCCGTGGTAGATGGCGACAACTATGTAATCAACGGCAGCAAGATATGGACCACTATGGCCCACAAAGCAGACTGGATTATGGTGCTTGCCCGGACGGACCCGGAGGCCCCCAAGCACCGGGGCATCAGCTTCATCCTGGTGGACATGAAAACTCCCGGCGTCTCGGTGCAGCCCGTTCATAATATGACCGGGGGTCACGACTTCAACCAGGTGTTCTTCGACAACGTGAGAGTCCCCACGAGGAACCTGGTGGGCGAGGAGAACAGGGGCTGGTACGTTGGCGTAACCCTGCTGGACTTCGAGCGCTCCGGCATAGACTATTCAGCCGAGTCTCGAAGGCTTATCGAAGAGTTGGTGGAGCACGTACAAACCACCTCCGGCGACGGGAAGCCCCTTGCCAGGGACCCCCGGATAAGGAACATGCTGGCCGAGAGGTATATTGAGTCCGAGACGGCCCGCCTTCTGGCCTACAACGTAGCCTGGATGCAGGGCCAGGGGCTTGTCCCCAACAAAGAGGCTTCCATGAGCAAGGTCTTCGGCTCGGAGACCCAGCAGAGGACCACCTCCACCGCCTTGGAGGTCTTGGGCCTGTATGGGCAGCTTCGCCCAGGAAGCAAGTGGTCGCCCCTCAAAGGCCAGGTCCCCGAAGGCTGGATGCACGCCTTCTCCACCACCATCGCCGCAGGCACTTCGGAGGTGCAGCGAAACATAATCGCCACCAGGGGCCTGGGGCTGCCCAGGGGCTAATCAGGGACTAATGACCAATAAAGAGTCCGGCACAGCTATATTCTCAAAAATCTATCGTCCTATGGAGGATATTCATGCCCCAGGAGATACACTTCGATATTCCCATCCAGGACCCTGAGCAGGCAGAGCAGTTCTATGGGCAGCTTTTCGGCTGGACCATGCAGAAGGTGCCTGTACCTAATTTCGACTACTGGGTTATCCGTGCGTCAGAGGGCGATGCACTGGGTGGCCTGATCAAGACGGACCCACCCCAGGCAGCTACCATCAACTACTACACCGTCCCATCCATTGACGAAGCCATAAGCAAGGTGCAGGAGCTTGGGGGCAGCATAACCGTCGCCAAGACCACCATCCCATATACCGGCTACAACGCCCAGTGCACCGACACCGAGGGGAACGCCTTCGGCCTCTGGGAAAACAACCGTGACGCTAGGTAGACAGACGGGCAACCCCATACAGGCGTCCCACTATGAGCAGCTGAGCCGGAAGCTCCTGCAAGACGGCGAGGCCCTTCTTACTCAGGAGGACGTCACCCAAGAGAGCCACAGGCAAGCCTCAGAGAAGTTCTGGGGCGCGTCAGCTGCTATGGCGAAAGCCGTAGCCGAGAAGATGGGATGGCCTCACAATCAACACCGTGAGCTATACCGAGTGATAAGCAGGCTGGCCCAGGAAAGAGGACAGCCGGAGCTTAATCGGCTGGTTCTGTCGGCAAGCGCTCTCCACATGAATTTCTACGAGGACTGGTTTCAGCCGGAACAGGTGGAAGAGGCAGTCCCCCAGGTGAGGGAGTTGGTGTATCAACTCCGCCGGATATTCGATAGCTAACTCGACCCTTGACGACCATTTCCACCTGTCATTCCGAACGCAGCGAAGCGGAGTGAGGAATCTAAAGTGGTGGCTTTGCAGAAGGCGTGATTTCTGGATTCCTCGTCGCTCCGCTCCTCGGAATGACAATGGGCGTCACATGTAGAAAGGAGACTGCGCCCTCACCCTAGCCCTCTCCCTGAGGGAGAGGGACTCTTGAGACGTCAGCCCCACCGTCATTCCGGCGTAGGCCGGAATCCAGGGGATGGGGGCGGGAGTGACGACTTATGAGGGCCGGAATCAATGACCGCCGGGCAGCAGTCGCGCCTCATAAGGCCAAGGTAAGGAGGACCTAATGGACCTGGGACTCAATGAGACCCAACAGATGCTAAAAAGCAGCGCCAGGGAGTTTCTTGAGCAGGAATGCCCCCACACCCTGGTGAGAGACATGGAGGAGGACCAACGAGGCTATTCACCCCAGCTATGGCAGCAGATGGTGGACCTGGGATGGCACAGCCTGGCCTTCCCTGAAGAGTACGGCGGCGCCGGGGGCGACCTGGTGGACCTGGCTGTCCTCATCGAGGAGATGGGCCGGGCGCTGGTCCCGGGGCCTTTCTTCTCCAGCATAGTCATGGGAGGGCTGACCATCCTCGACGCGGGCACCGATGCCCAGAAGCAAGACCTGCTTACCCGGACCTGCGAGGGGCAGATAATCACCACCCTGGCCCTCACCGAACCCAGCGCCACCTTCGAGCCTTGGGGCATAGAGACCCAGGCCCGCAGGGACGGCGACGATTACGTCATCAATGGCACCAAGCTATTCGTCAATGATGCCCAGGCGTCCGACGTGATGATAGTGGCGGCCCGCACCTCCCGGAGGGACGACCCCAGGAATGGGATAACCCTGTTTCTGGTCCCCACAAACAGCCAGGGCATAAGCGCGACTTCCCTGGTTACTATAGCCTCCGACAAGCAGGACGAAGTTTCCTTCACAGATGCCAGGGTCTCAGCAAGCAACCTGCTGGGAGAGGTTGACGAGGGATGGCCCATAATAGAGAGGGCCCTCCAGAGGGCCGCCGCCGTCAAGTGCGTGGAGATGCTGGGCGGAGCGGAGGCCGTGCTGGACATGACGGTAGAGTATGCAAAGCAGAGGGTGCAGTTTGGCCGCCCCATAGGCAGCCTTCAGGCCATTCAGCACCACTGCGCCAATATAGCCACCGAGGTGGAATGTTCCCGGCACATAGCCTATCAGGCAGTCTGGAGGGTAGCTGACGGCTCTCCCTCAGCGAGGGAAGTATCTATGGCGAAGGCATGGGTCAGCCAGGCATACAGGAAGGTCTGCGCCCTCGCCCACCAGAGTCACGGGGCAATAGGCTTCACCAGAGACCACAACCTCCAGCTATATACCCGCCGCGCCAGGGCGCAGGAGGTGGCCTTTGGGGATGTCAACTTCCACAGGGAACTGGTGGCCCAGTCCCTGGGAATATGAGACGTGGGACGGCTTCCCAACCGTCATTATTATGAAAATAGATGCCCACCGTCATTCCGGCGAAGGCCGGAATCCAGGGGCCGGGGGTAAGAAATATCAATAGTCCCTTCCCCCTTTGACGGGGGAAGGTTAGGATGGGGGTGATACCATCGCCTACTGCTCGCTACGGGTGACGACTCCGCCCACTACAGGGGTGATACCCCCCACCTCAATCCTCCCCCGCAAGGAGGGAGGAGGTTGGATTCGCATAGGAATAACGGAGAACGCCGCCACATCCGACTTGGCCGACGGGAGACTTGGCTGACGGAAAAGGAGGTCACGGCATGACCACCCGCGACTGCATCTTCTGCAAAATACCCCGGGGGGAAATGGATGCTCAGGTGGTTTACAGGGATGAGCAGGTCTATGTGATTAGAGACATTAGCCCCCAGGCGCCCGTGCATCTCCTCATAATCCCCCTGATGCACCTGGCGGCCCTGGCATACGTGGGGCCCGGACAGGTGCCAACAATGGGCCACATCTTCGTGGTGGCGGAAGAGATGGCCCGCAGGGAGGGGGTTACCCTGAGCGGCTACCGGCTCATCGTAAACCAAGGCCCGGACTCCGGCCAGGCCATAGAGCATACCCACGTGCACCTTCTGGGAGGCAAAAAGCTGCCCGCCCTGGGATAGACCTCGGGTCTCAAAGATGCAAACCGTCATTCCCGCGAAAGCGGGAATCCAGAGCCTCTTTCCCGGATAGAAAGCTGGATTTCCGCCTATAACCGGATGACCAAAAGAATGGGATAGACCCGGAATAGATAGGAGACAGCCCATGTCTTCCAGAATCGAGGAGCTAGTCCGCAGCAGGCTGGAGGACCTCCCCAAGGGCCTCAGAGAGCACATATCCAGGGTGCAAGGCATAGCCTTGGACTTGGCAGAGCACCACCATATAGACAGGGAGAAGACCGAGTTGGGCGCTCTGGCCCACGACCTTGCCAGGGCCATGAAGGGTGAGCAGCTGCTCCAGAAGGCCCAGGAGTTGAATATCCCCATCCACCCGGTTGAAGAACAAGTGCCCATACTTCTTCATGGCCCGGTGGCCGCCGAGATGCTGAGGACCCTGGATGGGCTTGAGGACCAGGACATATACGAGGCGGTGTACTGGCACAGCACCGCCCATAAGGGGATGGGGCCTGCGGCCAAGATTGTCTTCCTGGCCGACAAGCTGGACCCACGGAAAGCCCGCCGTTATCCCTTCATCCCGGAGATAAAAGAGGCGGCTGCGGAGAGCCTGGATAGGGCGGTTCGAGACTTTCTGACCGAGGAGCTTTCCTCCCTGCTTCACCAGGGGAGCCTGCTGCACCCCGCCTCGGTCGAGGCGCGAAACGACCTGGTGCTGAAGACATCGTAGTCCTTTACCCCTGGGGTGATGCCCGATTGGGGGATGGGTGACATTGAAACCTGATTTCTCCATCCCCTTACGGGCCACATACGAGGATGAAAATGAAGGGCAGCCTCCCTACCGTCATTCCGGCGCAGGCCGGAATCCAGGGGCCGGGGGTTGGGGTTCCGGCTTTGGGGGATGCCTATTTTGATAATGATACCTTAATATTGTTAAGGGAGTTGAACATGGATATAGCAATCACGGACCAGGCCCAGGAGTGGATCAGAGCAAAGGGCGGCGCGGCCGTTGTGGACATGACTGCGTGCTCTACCTGATCGGGGGACATCTTTGAGGTATCGGTTGATACCCGTGTTGATAAGAAAAAGGACGAGTCTCGTTACCAGGTCAACCAGGTGGGAGACATCCGGCTCCTGGTATCCAATGACCTGGCGGAGAATACCAGGCATCTTACGGTGGACGTGGGAAAGTTCCTATTCTTCTTCCGTCATCTCAAGGCCGACGCGGACCTCTGGAACGGCATCCGTGTCGGGCGAGGCTTTCCAAAAGTCGCCGATTAGGTATTCGATAAGCCGCGCAAGGGGATGAAAACGACAGGCAGCTTTCCACTTCGCCGTTCGTTTATAGGCCGGAATCCAGGGATCGGGAGCTAGGCGTGTCAGCAGTCCCTTCCCCCTTCGACGGGGGAAGGTTAGGATGGGGGTGATACCATCGCCCACTGTCCACTGCGGGTGAGGACTCTGACATTACAGGGACGATACCCCCCACCTCAATCCTCCCCCGCAAGGGGGGAGGAGGCTAGATTTCCATAATAAATAGAGGTGTCCACTTATGAAAGTAGGATTTATCGGACTGGGGACTATGGGCGGGAGCATGGCATACAACACCCTTCAGGGCGGCCATGAGTTGGTGGTCCACGACATTCGGCGAGAGGCGGCTACTCCTCACCTGGAGGCCGGGGCTACCTGGGCAGATACACCCCGGCAGGTGGCGGAGTCTGCCGACATCGTGTTCACGTCGCTGCCCGGCCCCGTAGAAGTGGAGGCCGTGGTCCTGGGCGAGGACGGCATCCTCCAGGGGATGAGCGCGGGCAAGGTGTACTTCGACCTGAGCACCAGCACCCCGGCCCTGATTCGCCGCATCCACGAAGCCGGCGCCGCCAGGGGTATCCATGTGCTGGACGCGCCCGTCAGTGGCGGCCCCAGCGGCGCCCGCACCAGGAACCTGGCTATATGGGTCGGCGGGGATAGAGACGTGTACGAACAATGCAAGTCTGTCCTGGACGCCATCGGGGACAAGGCATATTACGTTGGCCCCATTGGTTGCGGCGCGGTCGCCAAGCTGGTGCACAACTGCGCCGGGTACATAATCCAGTGCGCCCTGGCGGAGGTGTTCACCATGGGCGTCAAGGCGGGGGTGGAGCCTCTGGCCCTGTGGCAGGCGGTACGACGGGGCGCTCAGGGCCGTCGCGGGACGTTCGAGGGACTGGCACAACACCTGCTGCCAGGGAACTTCGACCCGCCGGATTTCGCCCTCAGGCTGGCGCGCAAGGACGTGGACCTGGCGGTGGGAGTGGGCCGGGAGTTCGACGTGCCCATGAAGCTGGCAACCCTGGCCCTCCAGGAGCTTACGGAAGCCCTCAACCGGGGCTGGGGAGACAGGGACTCCCGCTCGGCCATGCTGCTACAGGAGGAGCGGGCCGGCGTAGAGGTACGCGTCCCTGAAGACATCCTCAGGCAGGTGTTGGAGAGCGAGCAAGCGGGCTAATCCCCGTCCCCCACCAGTGGTGGCGAGTGGCCAGTGGCCAGTGGGTAGTGGCTTCCCCCCACCGTCATCCGGTTGCAGGCCGGAATCCATAGCAACCATCGGGGCAACCACAAGTAGGGCAACCACAAGGGTTGCCCCTACCGGACCTCGTCGGGTGTAGGGGCAGCCCTTGTGGTTGCCCTGGGCGGAGAATCAACCAACCCTGGGAACGAGGAGTTTGGGTATCCACTCAAGGTCCATTCAAAGGAATCAGCCAATTGCCCAAGAAGATGAGATACCACAGAAAACTGCTGGAGCCAGGCTGGGCCGGAGACCTCGGCCTGGATGAGGCTGTCCATATCGCCTGCGCTCTGCGCGAGGATAGGGGCCTCAGGCGTCAGTGGGGCTTCAGGAAGAATAACGAGATACCCCTTACTGGTATAGCCGCCAGAGCGTTACCCGAGTCCCCGGAGTACGCCAGCAGTAAGATACGCAGCTTCATCGCCGGGTCTGCCATAGAAAAAAAGGGCCTGTATAGGAAGCACGCCCTGGAGGTAATCGCCTACTCTCAAGCCCTGGAGGAGATGCCCCAGAGCGAGGTTGAAGAGATGTGGAGAAGATGGTACGGGAAGCCGGCCCCGGAGTTTCGAGGTAGATGACGGCGTAATAGCAATGCGGGTATATGCGTATCCACTCCTTGCCCTATTGATTTTGCTGGCGTTATGCAGCCGTGACGGGACAGGCGACCCCGCCCACAGTCCAACTCCCGGGCCAACCCCAACGACCTTCCTGTCACCCACTCCAGGCCCGCAGGGTACGACTGCTGGTAATGTAGAGACACCCACCGCTACGGCCTCGGCGTTGCCCACACCTACCCCGCAACCTCCAACGGCAGTCATCAATGGGCATACCTTCTATCTGGAGATAGCCGACACCGGCGAGGAACGGCGCAAGGGCCTCTCAGGCCGCCCAAGCCTTCCCCAAGATACAGCGATGCTCTTTGTCTTCCAGACGGAGAGGGTCCTGAGCTTCTGGATGAAGGATACCCTCATCCCCCTGGACATCCTGTTCTTAGACAGCGACGGGGCTATCGTGAACATACAGACTATGGAGCCTGAGCCGGGCGTACCCGATGACGACCTGCGCCGCTACAGATCAGGTCCACCGGCCCGCTACGCCCTGGAGATGAACGCCGGCCTGGCCCAACAGCTTGGGTTCCAGGTCGGCATGGTGGCAGAACTGCACCTGCTGGGGGATGAGTAGGGGGGTCGGGTCTCTCACCACACAACTAAAGTGAGCACGGGGGAGGTGGGAGTGAAGGGAGCATCACCCTGAAGGGTGTGGGATGCCGCAACCACCGTCATTCCGGCGCAGGCCGGAATCCAGAGGTGGGGCGTGGACTACCGCTTTCGCGGTAGTGACGTTGGGGAGGCCACCCGTCATTCGGTTGCAGGCCGGAATATAGGAGATGTAGGTTGTGGGGGAATTGGGGTGTTTGCTCATGCCCACTGGTAGATTGAGCAATGGGCCATGCCCTATGATTGACATGAAGCTGACAAACTGATAGCCGATTAGGAGGTATCCCCAGTGTGTGGCCGCTTTATTCTCGCCGCCGACCTTGACGACCTCCAGGCCCGGTTTGGCTTTGAGGCCGGAGCGCTGACCTATGGGCCGCGCTATAACATAGCGCCCACCCAGGAGGCGCTTGTCATCACCAAGGCCCCTGCCAGGATAGCTGCCGATAGCCCTACCAATAACCCTGCCAATAACATCGAAGGCCGGAGACGGGCGGAGATGATGAGGTGGGGCCTGGTCCCATCCTGGGCGAAGGATATTTCCCTTGGCTCCCGGATGATCAACGCCAGGGGGGAAACCCTGGCCGAAAAGCCCGCCTTCCGGGCCGCCTACCGCAAGCGGCGCTGCATCATCCCGGCAGATGGGTTCTACGAGTGGAAGAGGGAAGGGAAGCGGAAGGTCCCTATGTACGTTTTCCTGAAGTCACGCCGGCCCTTTGCCTTTGCGGGGCTGTGGGAGTCCTGGAGGTCGCCGTCGGGAGAGACCATCAGGTCTTGCGCCATAGTTACCACGTCGCCCAACTCATTCATGGAGCCTATCCACAACCGGATGCCGGTAATGCTGTCCCAGGAAGCAGAGGGGCTATGGCTGGACCCCTTGGTCGAGGACCCCGGTGTATTGGGGCAGCTTCTAACGCCCTTCCCTGCCGAGGCTATGGACGCCTACCCGGTCTCCACCCTGGTCAACTCGCCGGCGAACCAGGGTCCCGAATGTATAGCCCCGGCCGAGACCCAACACCCCATTGGCCTTATATAAAACTAAGATGACCCCCTGTAGCCTCTATCCCAGAGGAGGAGCGCAGGGGGCCAATGGGCTTTTGCGAGTAGGGCAACCGCCGCCGCCGACATTGCCTTGCCGAAACCTTGTGCCACCGGCAACCCGCCTTCCAGGACGTCCGGCGAAAATGCCCCACGCAACGAATCACTTTTGCCAGGGCAGCACCGGGAAAGGTTCACCTGCCCGCCGCCCTTGCGTCACGGTAAGAGCTGCGAGGCAGCGGATAAGGTCAGCGGTTTCCAAAATCGTGAAGCAATTGCTTGTCCGATAGCCCCTCGTTGCTGACGCACACTAGGCCATCATAACTGCCTCTCAACCGGAAAGGGTCGCAGCCTTCGATAGCAGCCGCATCTTCCAGCCTGTTACGCTCCTTGAGCCAACACACAACTTCCTCCCGCGTGAAGAGTAAGCCCCCCATATCCCGGCCAGAGTCGGTAAGTTCCTCAACGATTCCCCGCAACAGCGACATAGCCTTCTCATCCATAGTTTTCTCCTTTCATTGAGTTCGATACTCCCTTACAAGGCCGCGTCTGTTTCCGCCGCTACTCGGCGGCAGGGACTCCCCGTTCTTCATCGGCCACGTCCCTCCTACCAAAGACGACATTAATTTGGGGAGCCGGACCCTGAACGTCACGCGGTAGCAATAGCCATTGATTGGATCGTAGCCATTCAGCAGCGGTGGGATCACCTGTTCGCGCCCGATCAATGACTGCCCCGATTATCTCGATAGCCAACGCCCGTGCATCACCCGTAAGTTCATCACTCAACCATTGGTCAATCAACTGTTCGTACACAGTTATCCTCCCATCGTTCAATTTGCTCCCCATTCCCTTTATGACGCAGCCTAGTCTCGATAGTATGATAACGATCATCACACTTTCAACGAAACCCCGCACCATTAGTTAGAGGGGGATACAGAAGGAATGTGGACAACCCCCACAGAAGCGAGACCGTCGGGTTTCACCCTATGGGATAGCCACCGATCAAGGCGGACGGCACGTTCGTCGACTTGTTGTCTTCATTTCGGTAACCTCCAGGTAGGGCTCTACCCTTAAGTTACCAAAGAATCCCTAACTGTAAAAGATGGAACATTACCGCCTTATTGTTACCGGAAGGGCCAGTCTTGACGCACCTTGCGGATAGCTGACCGGACTGTCTCTTTAGCGCAACAGAGGGCGCCAGCGATTTCGCATATCGAAGCTTCATTTGTGAATCCTTGGTTGGTCAACACACTCAGAGAGTGCATTATTCGTGCGTTGCGCTCGGCGTTCTCTTTGCGACCTCGACCTTGCCCTGGGGATTGCCAACGCCCCGATGCGACGGCGTAGGCCCACCATTGCAAAATGTCGGGTATTGGTTCCTGCCGGTCTCTCAACGTCCCCAACAACCGTTGCAGTCCTTCCCAAGCCCAGGGCTTGGTGAATGCCCAATTGTTATAAGCAGCTAGCAATGTCGTGCGCTGGGTGTAGTTGGGCAGATTGCTATCCATTGCGTCCGGCGGGATACGGTCCCACCAATAGGGCAAGTCGGCAAGCGTTGGATAAAATCCTGTTTCGTCGTTCAAGAACTCGGCCAGAGAACGCCTCCCCTCTGGGGTTAGGCCAGTCAACCGCTCTACCTCTTTGATACCGATGTAGTGGTCAACCTCAGTTGCCATGTTCACCTCCTTTATCAAAGTATCCAGCATGGTATCAGATAGCATTGCATCCGTTAAACGAGATTTGCGCCCAATTTGAAAATCCCCGGCAAATTGCCGGGGATGGTCAGGACTGGGTTAGGGAGTGACCAGGTAGCCCACCCATGTCTGCATAAGCTCCCGCCACTGTTCAAACAGGTCAGACCGAGCATAGGCCGATTCAGGCGAATTACTGGGGCTGTGCACCAACACAAATTAGCAGACCGCCCACGGTGTGGCGGTCTGCTAACTTGTCCAATCCATGAAGCCGGTTTGGGGAAATCACCCCATCCCCTTTGCCTGGTTCCCCCGTCTCGCGCAGTATGGGGATTGACCGATTTCAAGGGGACTTTAGATAGGATTTTGGGAATTGGCGGGAGTGAGAGGGAGTCGAACCCACCCGCCCCGAGCTTAACGAGGCACAGCGGATTTGAAGTCCGCGAGAGCCACCGGGCCCCATCCACTCCCATCAACGACACCGGATATTTTCCTGCGCCCTACCTTAGTTACTCCCCACCTTCATCGAAGGCCCACCCCGCCCTTGGATTCCCGCGAAAGCGGGAATGACGGTGGGTGGGAGATCCCAGCCTACAACCTGATGACGGCGGGCGGGGGATGCCGCACCCTTCAGAGTGCGGGAGGAAACCTGGCGCAGGCTATTTCGATGATAATAACCGAGAACGTTGCCGTGCTATCTTCCCGGCGCTGCCGGAAGCGCCGTGCCTACTCCAGCGCGGAGTCTATCTTCTTCTTGAGAGCGCCTTTGGGCGCAGCGCCTACTATCTGGTCTATGGGCCTGCCGTCCTTGAAGATGAGGAGGGTGGGGATGCTCCTTACTCCGTAGGTCATAGCGGTGCTGGGGTTGGAGTCCACGTCCAGCTTGGCAAAGTCCAGCTTTCCATCGTATTCCTGGGAAAGCTCTTCCACGATGGGCGCTATCATCTTGCAGGGCATACACCAATCAGCCCAGAAGTCCACCAAGATAGGCAACTCCGATTGCAATACCTTTTCGTTAAAGTCCGAGTCGCTAACGGAAAATGGTCCTGCCATGTCTCCTCCTCCACTTAATTAGAGCGTTCCAGAGTCCATGAAATTTGCCTGGGGTGTATCGCTGGGTACAGTGTATCCGACCATAGAGATTTGGTCAACCGTTCCCCTCACCCTTGGAATCAGGTACGCGTTGGGTTATAGTGTGCACTGGGGGTTGAGCAAGGAGAGAATGGCGCAACAAGATAGTCGCACTCAAGAAAACCTTCGGCTGTCCCTGGAGGGTTGGGGACGCCTGGGCGAGGCGCTGGCCTACCATGAGGGCATGGAGGTCCGGGTCTTCGGCGGTATCCCAGGGGAGGAGGTTGTGGCAGAGACCATAAAAGTCCGCCAGGACTACATAGCCGCCAGGGTGGTCGAGGTGCTGACCCCCTCTCCCCACAGGACCGCTCCGCCCTGCTCCTACTTCGGCCACTGCACCGGCTGCCAGTGGCAGCATGTAGATTACCATCACCAGCTTCACATTAAGTATCAGATAGTGCTGGACTCCCTGGGCAGCATCGGGGGTTTCACAGACCCGCCAGTATTGCCGACCCTGCCGTCTCCCGACCAGTACGGCTATCGCAACCACGCCCGGTTTACGGTGGGCCGTCGGAAAGGCGAGTTGGGCTTCGTAAACCGCGAGAGCCGCAGGTTTGTCGTAGTCCAGGAATGCCTCCTCATGCACCCCTTGATTAATAGCGCCTTGGAGCAGCTTCAGGCCCGGTGCGCCGAGACCTCCCAGCTTTCCATCAGGTACGGCATAAATACGGGAGACTTCCTTATTCAGCCAACCCTCAAGAGCCAAGAGGTGCCCCTGGCATCTGGTCAGAAGCACTACCGGGAGGCCCTGGATGGGATAGAGTTCCGCATCGCAGCCTCCTCATTTTTCCAGGTAAACACCCGCCAGGCAGAGCGGATGGTGGAGTTGGTGAAGGAAGGGCTGGGGCTTTCCGGGAGCGAACTGGTGGTAGATGCCTATGCCGGGGTGGGCACATTTGCCATCCTGCTGGCACCCTATGCCGGAAGGGTTATAGCCATCGAGGAGTCGGCTTCAGCGGTCCGGGATGCCCAGGAAAATTTCCTCCGGGCAAACCTTGAAAACGCAGGAACCGTCCAGTTCCTCCAGGGAAAGACCGAGGAGGCATTGGGCAAGATTGAGGAGCGGCCCGACGGCGTGGTCCTGGACCCGCCCAGGGCAGGCTGCCACAGAAACGCCCTGGAAGCCTTGGTGCGTCTGTCGCCGCGGCGGGTGGTGTACGTGTCCTGCGACCCCGATACCCTGGCCCGCGACCTGAAAATTTTGTGCCAGGGACCCTTCCGCTTAGAGGGGGTGCAGCCGGTGGACATGTTCCCCCAGACCCATCACGTGGAGTGCATAGCCACCCTATCCTGCACGGCGCCCCCTCAACTACCTCCCACCCTCCCAACAGGAGACGGGTCCCGGCAGGCCCACCAGGAAGGGGTGGGGGAATATGGATAAAAGATTAGTCCTTGCGTCCACTTCTCCCCGGAGGCGCGAGCTGCTCTCGGGCCTGGGCGTGGAGTTTAAGGTAGCGCCCCCATCGGCGTCGGAGGACCCACAGCCCAACGAGACCCCCCAGGAGATGGTGAAGCGCCTGGCCCTTGACAAGGCCATGAGCATAGCATCCCATCTCCGCTCAGGCCCTGCCCCGTCTTTATCTTATGAAGGCGTCGGCGGCGCCCTTGTAATAGGCGGGGACAGCGTGGTGGTCCTGGGCGACCGGGTGATGGGCAAGCCTGCCGACAGCGAGGAGGCCAGGAGGATGCTGGAGGCCCTCAGAGGGAGGGAGCACCAGGTTATGACCGGGGTGGCGGTGGTGGACACCGACGACCTCCGGGCACACGCCTCCACCAGAATCAGCACAGTTATCATGCGAGAGTATTCCGACGAGGAGATAGAGGCTTACGTGGCTTCAGGGGAGCCTCTGGACAAGGCCGGGGGCTATGCGGTGCAGGACAAGATATTCCGGCCCGCCGCCCACCTGGAGGGATGCTATACCGGCACTATGGGCCTTCCTCTATGCACCTTGATGGACCTGCTGGAGGATGCGGGGTCCCGACTCGTGCCCAAGGGCAGCATCCACCTCCCGGAGGGATGTACCCAGTGCCCCCTCAGAGACTATTCTCATGTGGACCGGCCCCCGTAGGCCCGTCATTTTATTATGAAAATAGGCGGCAACCAGCACCGTCATTATTATGAAGATAGGGTTTTCATCCTCGTATGTGGCCCGCAGGGGCATGGGCAATTACCATGAAAATAGATGCCCACCGTCATTCCGGCGTAGGCCGGAATCCAGGGGTGGGGCGGTGGACTCCCGCTTTCGCGGGAGTGACGGTGGGGAAACCGTACAATTTTCATTCCCTTATGTGGCCCGCAGGGGCATGGGGAATTACCACGAAAATAGCCAGCGCCCAGCAGCGTCAATGTCATTCCTGAGGAGCGGCCTATCACAATGTCATTCCGAGCGAGCGAAGCGAGTCGAGGAATCTAAGGTTCTGGACTTCGGGATTGCGGGGGAGTCCCTCACACCCCCGCCCCTGGATTCCGGCCTACGCCAGAATGACGGTAGAGAGGCCGACCGTCATTTTCATCCTCTTACATGGCCTGCAAAGACGTGGGAAATTATTATGAAAATAGGCAGCCGCCGGGCCGGAATCCGGGGGTGGGGGAATTGGCTGGGAGGGCCTCGAAAGACCCAGGTGTCCAGGGGCTTGAGTCAAAACTGCCCTGGCACACCTGTAGAAGGGATGCTGAATTGAACATATTCGGTATAGGCTGGATGGAAATATTCATGATAGCGGGGATTGCCCTGTTAATCCTTGGTCCCGCCAAGACCGCCAACATGGCGAGGACTGCCGGGAAGATGATCGGGGATGTCCGGCGCGCCTTCTTCGACCTTTCCAGCGCTATAGAGGACGAGGAGCGGGATACCAGACGAGGCTCGCAGAGGAACGGGACGCCCGATTCTCAGGCAGGAGACTCCCCTGAGGACCGGTGGAAGCGTTGAGAGACCAAGAGCTTCCCTTGATGCAGCACTTCCGGGAGCTACGCAAGAGGCTGGTCATCTCGGCCCTGGCTACTGTAGTTACCACCATAGTCGCCTTTGTCTTCTACAAACAGATAATCCAGCTGATTCTCATACCCGCCGAGGGCCTTGGCCCCAATGGCGACGTGGAGTTGGTGTTTATCGAAGTCACCGAGATGCTGGCGGTGACGCTAAAGGTCTCTCTGGTGGTGGGCCTGGTCACGGCCTTTCCCATAGTCCTCTACCAGATTGTCATGTTCATAGCGCCGGGGCTCACATCCCGAGAGAAGCGTTACCTGTTCGCTTCTATGCCGGGGATATTGCTGACCTTTGCCGCCGGGGTAGCTTTCGGCTACTTCGTGCTGATTCCCCCGGCGATGAACTTTCTGCTGAACTGGGGAAGCGATGTAGCTACGCCTCTGATCAGGATCGGCAATTATGTCAACGTGATGGTCAGGCTGCTCTTCTGGATGGGAGTGGTCTTCGAGACCCCCGTGGTAATGTTCCTTCTCGCCAAGCTGGGAATAGTATCCTGGAGGGGGTTTGCCCGGTGGAGGCCCTACTGGGTTGTGGTCGCTTTCATCCTGGGGGCGCTCATCACCCCCACCCTCGACCCCATAAACCAGGCCCTGGTGGCGGGGCCGTTGATTGTCCTCTACGAGGTGGGGATATGGCTGTCCAGGCTGGCTACCCGGGGCAGAGGGACAGTCACGGGAATAGCCTCCCCAGGCTCTTAGGACTACCCCAACACGTCATTGTTATGAGAATCTACCTCCTCCCTCCTTTGCGGGAGAGGATCGAGGTGGGGGTATCACCCCTGTAGTGGGGGGAATCGTCACCCGCAGTGGGCGATGGTGTCACCCCCATCCCTGAATCAAGTTCAGGGCAGGCTCTAACCTTCCCCCATCGAAGGGGGAAGGGACTACTTGGAAGGCTACCCGTCATTCCGGCGCAGGCCGGAATCCAAGGGCGGGGCGGTGGACTCACTTATCAGTAAAACGCGGCTCCCGTTTCTCCAGAAAGGCGGTCATTGCCTCGTGGGGATGGCCGGTGGCGAAGCATAGGGCAAAGGCTTTCATGCTGTACTCAGCAGCCTCTTCCTCCCCCATCTCCAGCCAACTGGCGACAACGTCCTTCTGCACCGACAGCACATAGGGACTCATGGCTAGGAAGCCCCGGGCGGTGTCCAGCGCAGCCTTCTTCAACCCACCTTTGGGGACCACCCTGTCCACCAGGCCCATGCTCAGGGCTTCTTGCGCGGGTACTGTTTCGCCGGTGAGCGCCAGCCTCCTGGCCCGGCCCAAGCCCACGGTGCGGGGCAGCAGAGACGCCTCAATCACAGAAGGCACGCCCACCCGCACCTCCGGCAGGCCGAATATGGCATCCTCGGCAGCGATTCGTATGTCGCAAGCCAGGGCCATCTCCAGGGCGCCTCCCAGGCAAGGCCCATTTATGGCTGCGACGACAGGTTGGGGCAGGGTCAGTATCTTCCTCAAGACCTGGTGCAGGGAACGGATAAACTCCTCAGCCTCCGGGGGTGTCAGGTCTTTCATCTCGTTCACGTCCACCCCGGCGGAGAAGGCCCGTTCGCCCTGTCCATGCAGAATTACAGCTCGGACCAGGTCGTCCTTCCTCAATTGCTCCAGGCTCGCGTCCAGAGAATGAAAGACCTCCCTGCCCAGCAGGTTCAGGTCCCTCTTTCCATGGATGGCGAGGAAGGCGATGCCATCCTCAACTCTGGTGGGGGCTTCATGGGTCATATCTACCGTCCACTATGGCTTGAAGGTCCCAAAGGGGGCAAGTCGGAAGCATGGTTAGGTGAAGATGTGGAATATGAGGCAAAACGGAGCATAGGATACAGGACAGAGCGGCCCGTCCTGTCTGAGCTCTGACTGACGAGGGGCCGGGCAAGGCCCTGGGTGCGCCGCTAAGCCCCGTCCTTGTCCCTCGGCGACGCGGAGTTGACACTCTGGCTGCCCGATTCCGCTTTTTCGGCATCATCCTGACCGGTTATGGAGTTCTTGAAAGCCCTCATGCTGCTCCCCAGGGAGGAGCCTATCTGAGGGAGCCGGGCAGCCCCAAAGATGAGCAGGACTATGAGCAGGATTATGCCTAGCTCCAACGGGCCTAGTCTTGGCATTACACTCTCCTTGCATCTTGACCTATACGGTATGAGACGCCACCTGCGTCCATCATAATAGCGACAGCAGCTATCATAATAGCAGGGAAGCCTCTGGGTAGCAAGGTATTCTCGGTAGCGTTCCGTTTTAGGTGGCGGCGTCCCCTACCCACCGTCATTCCTGCGAAAGCAGGAATCCAAGGTCCCATGACATAGGTAGTCGTTGCGAAGCCACCCCCACCCAGCCCCTGGACTCCCGCTTTCGGAGACCTTTGCATAACTCCCTATGCGGTCCAATATCGTGGAAAGGATACATCGCTTTCCTAGTTGGGAACCCATCCCCTGGATTCCCGCTTTCACGGGAATGACGGTTACGCAAAGGTCTCCTTTCGCGGGAGTGACGAGTGATGGGGCCGAATGAGGGTGGGTAGGGTCTTTCTATTCTCCCTCTCCTGTGGGGAGAGGGCCGGGGTGAGGGGGCGCTCCGGGGTCAGACATGATTGCAAGGGAAAGATGTCCCTCACCCCCAACCCCTCTCCCCACAGGAGAGGGGAGATTTTTCCGAGAGTAGAAAGACCCTAGAGGGTGGGGCCGCGGTTGCTCCCTCTAGCAAGGGGGTATATAATTGCTGGGATGCCTCGGGACTCGGTTGCGCCCAACGCTACCCGGCAGTGTAAGCATCATGGCGCTGCTTTGGCTACTAGAAGAAAGGAGAGTGGACTGAAATGGCCCTTCCTGAGCGAATGAAGTTTGGAATTTTCATGGCCCCATTCCATCGCCCCACCGAAAACCCAACCCTGGCCCTGGAGCGAGACATGGAGACCATCCAGTGGCTGGACACCCTGGGCTACGACGAGGCGTGGATTGGCGAGCACCATAGCGCGGGCTGGGAGACCATATCCTCCCCGGAGGTTTTCATGGCTGCCGCCGCCGAGCGCACCCGCCACATCAGGCTGGGCACCGGAGTAATCAGCCTGCCCTACCACCACCCCTACATGGTGGCCGCCAGGATGGTACAGCTTGACCACATGACCCGCGGCCGGGTGATGCTGGGAGTCGGGCCGGGAGCGTTGGTGTCCGATGCCTACATGCTGGGCATTGATTCCACCGCCCAGAGGGAGAGGATGGACGAGTCCCTTGGGGTAATCATGAGGCTGTTTACCGAGACCGAACCCCTGACATACGAGAGCGATTGGTTCGAGATGCGGGAGGCGGTGCTCCAACTGAAGCCATACCAGAAACCCCACATCCCCATTGCAGTGGCCTCGGTCCAGTCCCCGTCGGGGGTGGCCCTGGCAGGCAAGCACGGGGCGGCGGTATTGTCCATCAGCGTCCCCAGGGATACCTCGGGCCAGGCCGACCTCAATTACCTCTGGGACATCGCCGAGGAGTCGGCGGCAGAGCACGGCCAGACTATGCGCCGAGAGGAGTGGAGGCTGGTAATGCCCGTCCACCTGGCCGAGAGCAAGAAGGAGGCTATGGAAGACGCCAGGCTGGGAGCCGGCCGTTTCCAGCGGGAGTATTTCGAGCAGACACTGGGCCGGCCCTCAGACGACAACGTGCCCCTTGAGAAGATAATAGACCAGAACGTGGACGCCGGCTCTTGGGTCGTGGGCACCCCCGACGACTGCATAGCGGCTATCAGGCGTTTGCAGGAGAGAAGCGGCGGCTTCGGCGGCTTCCTTCTTCAGGCCAACGACTGGGCCCCCAGGGAGAAGGCGCTCCACAGCTACGAGCTTCTGGCCCGCTACGTGATGCCCCACTTCCAGGGCACCCTTGCCGGCCTTGAGATTTCCAACCAGTGGTCAAAGGACCACGTACCTGACCTGCTGGACATGAGGACTCGCGCCATAGACAGGGCGCGGCAGGTCTGGACCGAGCGGAACAATTAGCCGGGCCGCCGCCTCACCGTCATTCCGGCCCCCGTATCGAGTACGGGGCAGGCTTTGAGCCGGAATCCAGGGGGGTGGGGGTGACTTTGCAACGACTCCCCTGGTTGAGAGACCCTGGATTCCCGCTTTCGCGGGAATGACGACGCTGGTTGCTGGCTATTTTCATAATGATGAAGGGTTGGGGCTGGAACAAGCCATAAGCCCTCGCGTCTGAGCAGTTTCAGGCAAGAGCTATAAGCGGAGGTGTCCCGTGCATTTCGGATTAGTAATGGAGTGCGACTACAGGGAGGGCGTCACCCAAGACCAAGCCTTTCAAGAGGCTTTCCAGATGGCGGAATTGTCCGAGGAGTGTGGGTTGGATGGGGTCTGGCTGGCGGAGAGGCATTTCGCCGCCCCCAGGGGGCCTCTTGATTCCCAGGGCGCCGGAATCCCCTCCATAGTTTCCGTGCCAATGATTATGGCCAGCGCCATCGCGGCCCGCACCCGCCGGCTGCGGGTGGGGATTGCCGTCAGCGTGCTGCCCCTCTGCCATCCCATCCGAATGGCGGAGGAAGCTGCCACAGTAGATAACATCAGCCAGGGCCGCTTTGATTTTGGGATAGGCCGCAGCGGCTTCGCCAGGGCCTACGAGGGCTACGGCATACCCTATGGCGAGAGCCGCGAGCTTTTCCAGGAGTCCCTTGAGGTCATTGTAAAGGCCTGGACTACCCCTCGCCTGGACCACCAGGGCAAATACTACAACTTCAGCGACGTTTGCGTGATGCCCAGGCCCTATCAGCAGCCCCACCCTCCCATACGGATTGCCGCGACAACCAGGGATACCTTCCCACAGGTAGGGCGCATGGGTTATCCCATATTCGGCGGCCTTCGTGGGATGGATATACCCGAGTTGAAGGAACATCTCAAGGTCTATAGGGAAGAGTGGAAGGCTGCTGGCAACTCGGGCGACGGCACGGACGTAATCCTTCGCATCCCCATCTACGTGGCCGAGACGAAGGAGCAGGCCCGCTCCGAGCCGGAAGAGAGCACCATGCGTTCCTTCCAACGTCTGGCCCAGACCTATGCCACTTCCGCAGTGTCAAGCGGGACCACCGCGTCTGAGGAGCGGATTGAGCGAGGCCAGCGTCTGTCAGGGGTAACATACGAAACCCTGTTGCAGAACAGGGTGGCCTATGGCACGCCGGAAGCCGTGGTGGACAGGCTGAAAGAGATAACCGAGGAGCTCCAGCTATCGGGGGTGATAGCTGAGATGAACGTGGGGGGCAAGACTCCCAAGGAGCGGGTCCTGAATTCCATCCGCCTGTTCGGTGAGCGGGTAGCGCCGGCATTCAAATGAGCCAGGGCCGGGGCTCTCAGGGCCAGCGCTTTTTAGGGAGGAGGCAAGACCACGCAGACCGGACCAGGCTCTCACGCTGAGACAGACCCGCAAGTTGATATTCAGACCGATGGGCAGGCTGACGGGACCCTGACCGATTCACGCCCCGGTGTCTCAGGGGCCCGGGACGGGTCCCAGCCGTCCCATACATCCATTGGGGGACGGCGGGCAGGAGGATGGGGGGAGACCTTCAGTTCCCTGGGGAATAGGGACTTCCGATACCTCTGGCTGGGTATGCTCCTCCTGGTGGGCGCCAGCTATATGCAGCTGGTCTCCCAGAGCTACCTGACCTACGACATTACGTCATCAGCGGCTATTCTTGGGCTGGTCAATTCCGGCTTTGCCGTACCAATATTGGTCCTATCCCCCCTTGGCGGGGCAATCGCCGACCGTTTTGACCGCAAGCGTATAATGCAGGCGGGGCAGATAGTCAACGGGCTTGCGGCTGTATTCATCGCCGTCTCCGTGACCATCGGCATTATCAACTGGGTCCATCTCTTTGTGGTGGACATGATTGTTGGGGGCCTGTTCGCCTTCGTCATGCCTGCGCGGCAGGCGGCCATCCCCCAATTGGTGGGCCAGCGGCAACTCACCAACGCTATGGCCCTCAATACCGCAGGGATGAGCAGCACGACCATCTTGTCGCCCGTTGCCGCCGGGTTCCTCTATGCAGAGATAGGGGCCGATGGAGTGTTCTACGTCATAGCCGGCATGTCCTTCGGCTCCGTGCTATTTACGGCCATGCTTCCCAAGCTGAAAGGCTCCGGCACGGGCAAGGCCGGTATCCGCCGGGAAATCGGGGCCGGCCTTTCCTACATCCGCAGCCATCGGCTGTTGCTTGTATTGCTGGTTGTGGCCCTGACCTCATCCCTTCTGGCGTGGCCCTTCCGCATCCTCATGCCGGTTTTCGTCCAGGACATTTATCATCGCGGGCCCGATGCTATGGGCCTGATGCTGGCGGTCATCGGAGCAGGGGCGCTGTCCGGGTCCCTCGCCATAGCGGCGCTGGGCAGTTGGAGGCGGGGTATCCTGCTCATAGCCGGGATGTTTGTAATAGGGGCGGTCCTTCTGATGGTGGCGCTGCTGCCCTTCTACTACGTGGCCCTGGGACTCATGCTGATATTCGGTGTGGGAGAGGCCGTTTCCAGGACGGTGAACATGACCCTCATGCTGGAGGTATCCGAGGACCAGTACCGGGGCAGGGTGATGAGTGTTTTTATGATGAATTACGGCCTCATGCCCCTGGCAGTCCTGCCTATGGGAGTAGCCGCCGAATTCCTGGGCGGGCAGATGGCCGTGGGGATACTGGCCGTCCTGCTGCTGTTCATAGCAATGATAGTGCTGGTGACTCAGAAAATGCTTCGCGAGCTATGGTAAATTAGGGCGTGTTGACATTTCTCGCCATTACTTACAAGCGACGGATGGCCCTCAATACCGTCATTATTGTGAAAATGATGGGCAGCGCCAGCCCAAGTAGTGATGCTCCCTTCACACCCATCCCCTCCTCCGGCGCTCACTTTAGTTGTCATTCCGGCGTAGAGCCGGCCCCGTACCCCGATACGGGGCCGGAATCCAGGGGTAGGGGGTGGGTGACTCGCAATGGCCGCCTACGTCGCGGGACCCTGGATTCCTGCTTCCGCAGGAATGACAGTGGGTAGGGGATGCCACACCCTGAAGGGTATGGTCGGGGAACCTGGCGTTGCCTATTTTCATAATAATGACAGTTTGATATTTTCATACGAATGACGCAATAGCTTCTCAAAATGTCAACAGAGCCTAACCAACTCGGCAGCCCCAAAGGTTTTTCTATATGCTACAGGTCATAACCCGGAGCGGCAGCTACAAGTGGTGGGCCTTCGGCGCCATCTCCATAGGCATTTTCAACATGGTGATGGACCAGAGCGCGGCTATTGTGGCTATACCCACCATAGCCGACGACTTCAATGCCGACATACCCACAGTGCAATGGATTCTGGTGGGATATGCCCTCGTCATAAGCGCGCTGCTCCTGCCCATGGGCCGCCTCTCCGACATCATCGGCCTGAAAAGGGTCTATACCGCCGGGTTTGCCATCTTCGTCCTGGGCGCGGTGCTGGCGGGGGTCTCCCCCAACATCACAATGCTGATCCTGTCCAGGCTCCTTCAGGGGCTGGGGTCTGCCATGACCCAGGGGACCAGCATGGCGATAGTGCTGTCGGTATTCCCCGGCAACGAGCGGGGTAAGGCAATGGGCCTGTTCCTGGCGATGGTGGGCGCAGGCTCCATAACCGGCTCTCCCATGGGCGGGGCGCTGATTAACCTCTGGGACTGGCCCTGGGTCTTCTTCGTCAGCGCGGTGGTAGGCGGCTTCGCAACCCTTGCCGCCCTGGTGGTCCTGGATGAGGGCCGGCTCCGGCTGGCCCGGCAGCCATCGGGACCCGGAGGCTCGCCAGGCTCCTTCAAGTCCAGCTTTGACTGGATGGGGGCCGCCCTGTCGGCGGGACTGTTGACCGCCTTCCTCCTGGCCATGACCAGCGGCCCTCGGACCGGCTGGTCGTCGGCCCCCGTGATAGTTTCCGGCGGGATATTCGTGGCAATGCTGGTTGCCTTCGTATGGTGGGAGCTTCGCACCCCCTCGCCCATGCTGGACTTGAGGCTGTTCAAGGTGAGGGTAATCTCCCTGGGAGCATTGGCCGGCTTCATCATTTTCATCGGGTCCAACCCCGTCCGCTTCCTGATGCCCTTCTACCTTCAGAACGTGCTGGGCTACAGTCCGGGTGAGATCGGGCTAATTCTGGTGCCCAGTTCCCTCTGCATGATAATCATGAGTCCTATAAGCGGCCGTCTTTCCGATCGTTACGGGTGGAGGATATTCAACGTGCTGGGAATGGGCCTGGCTGCCAGTGGGCTTTTCATACTGTCCCGGGTCTCGGTGGACTCTTCCCTGGTGATGCCATTGATAGCTATGATGCTGCAAAACGCGGGAATGAGCATGTTCGATACCACCAACAATAGCTCCATCATGGGCGCGGTGGAGCAGGGCAGGTATGGGGTGGTCTCCGGCCTGGTCAACCTGGTGCGCAACGCGGCCAATGTCACGGGGGTAGCCCTTGCCACAGCCATCGTGACTGCAATCATGGCCTCCAACGGCTATCTCCCCAGGCTGGACGTGGTGAGCGATGCCACCGGGCCGGGGCTATTCAACGCTTTCGTATCGGGCCTCCGCATCACCTACCTGTCCTTTGGTTGCTTGCTGCTGGTGGGGATGGTAGTATCTTTCCTGAAGGGCAGCCTGCGCAGGGAAGCGCCCCGTCTCTCCCCCGTCGGCGGCGCATCGGCGGACAGCTAAATCTGATTGCCGATAGACATGCGCACGTGGGGCCTTCTGGATTCCCGCGAAAGCGGGAATGACGGTATTGAGGGCCAGATACGAGGATGAAAATGGCGGGCCGCCTCCCCACCGTCATTCCGGCGCAGGCCGGAATCCAGGGATGGGGGGCTGGGATTCCAGCTTGGGGGATGCCTATTTTCATAGGAATGGCTAGAAATGTTAATATGCCCTAAGGAGGATGGAGAATGTCCCCCGTTGCCTACATCCCTCGCACCCGCGAGCTTTACGCCGATTACCCCCCCTACAGGTGGGCGGTAAACGAAGATGTTCCCTGGACTCCCCTGACCAAGCCCCTGGGCCAATGCAAGGTGGCCCTCATAAGCTCTGGGGGGGTGCACCTCAAGAGCCAGGCACCTTTCCACACCAAGGACGACACCTCCTACCGGGAAATTCCCAAGGCGGCCCGGATGGAAGACCTGGAAATCACCCACTTCGCCTATCGCACCGAGGACGCCAGAAAGGACCCCAACTGCGTCTTCCCCCTGGAGCGGCTGCGGGAGATGGAGGCCCAGGGAGTAATCGGCGAGTTGGCCGACCCGGCCTATGGTTTTGTAGGAGGCATATACTCTCACCGGAGGGTGAGGGAAGAACTGGCCCCCCGCATCGTGGAGGCCCTCACGGAGAACATGGTTGACCTGTTATACCTGGTGCCCGCTTGACCGGTGTGCCATCAGTCCGTAGGGCTGATAGCCAGGGCCGTTGAGACGGCAGGGATTCCCACCCTCACCATGACATCGGCCCTGGACGTTACCCAGGCGGTGAAGCCGCCGAGGGCCGTGTTTGTCAACTTCCCCCTGGGGCACCAGACGGGGAAGCCCAATGAGCCGCAGCTACAGCGCAGCATTGTACGGGACGCCTTCTCTGCCCTGGAGAGGATGACCGTTCCCGGCGAGATTGTCACCCTGCCCTATGTGTGGGACGAGAAGGACCCCGGCAACGCGTGGGAGGACGGGGAGTACCGCCCCGGCTACCTGCCGGACTACCAGCGTACCGAGGCCGTGACCGGGTAACAGTGGTTAGTGGTCAGTGGCTATGGGTGAGTGGCATCCCAACCGTCATTATTATGAAAACAGCCGGTGCTGGGGCACCTACCGCACCCTGAAGGGTGCGGGCATCCCTCAAAACCGTCATTCCGGCGCAGGCCGGAATCCAGGGGTGGGGTGGTGGACTCCCGCTTTCGCGGGAGTGACAGATAAAGTGAGCGTGGGAGATGGGAAGGGTGTGAAGGGAGCATCACGGTGAGGGAGCCGTACCATTTTCATCCTCGTATGTGGCCCGCAGGGGCATGGGGAATTACCATGAAAATAGGCAGTTCTCAGGCTGGAAACCCAGCCCCTAGCCCCTGGATTCCGGCCTTCGCCGGAATGACGGTGGAGAGGCTGCCGTCATTTTCATCCTCCTACATGTCCTTGACAAGGACATGGGCAATTCCGGCAAAAGCCGGAATCCAGGGGTGGGGCGGCACAATTAGGAGGCATTATCTACACCCAGCAGGAGCTAGAGGAAATTCGCCGGGCCATCTCCAAGCTCGGTTATTCTCCAATGGCCGGACGGGCAGCCGGAGGACATGGGGATGACCCGACGGCCATGTCCCTGGGGGCGGATATAATAGCCGGCAAGTACCCCGTCCACCTGCTCCCCTTCACGGGGCTGGCCTCCTCATCTGAATCAAACTCAGGCGACTCGGACAACTCGGGGCTGCTTGAGAAGCTGGCGAAAGACCCCCTTCTGCCCACCTACTCCATCTACGGGTTCTTCCCCACCGTCCACGAGATTGTGTACCACAGCGGCAGGCCGCCGGAGATTGCTTTCGACGGGCGCGCCCGTGGCCGGGTAGCCATCATCAAGGCTGAAGACACCGCCATAGTGGTGAAGCCCCTCCAGAGCAGCCGGGAAGGGGAAATCGCCGGCATTGCGGGGGAACTGGGAGTGGGGCCGGCCCAGTACCCATCCCTGCCCGGATTCATTACCGAGGCGTTCATAGAAGGGACGTTCTTTACCGGATTGCCCGCCGAGGACGTTACCCCAGAGACGATGTACCAGCGGGGGCGCGACTTGGGCAGTATGCTGGCCGCCCTCCACTCCCGCCGGATTTACTACAACGACGCCACCCTCTCCGACCCTTCCGGCAGGTCCCACCTCATAGTCGGAGCCGGCGGGGACTGCCGCCTGATAGACTTTGGGGTATCGCTGCTCCTGGACGGGCACCAGCCGCCAAGCCGGGAAGATGTTTACAACTTTGTCAGGACCCTCCCCATGTTTCGGATGCTGTCGGGCATGGGCATCACCGGCAGCGACCTTGACCACTTCCTGGATGAATACCGCCCCCGCTTGGCCCATGCCTCAAGGGAGGAAATCATGGCGCGAGACCTCCAATTCACTGAGCAGGGTCTGGCGATGGCCGCCCAATACCTGGGCGGCGGGATCGTGGCCCTCTTCCGGCGGGGCCTGGAGGAGACCTACCGATGACAGACACCGTCTTTATTATAAAAATAGAGAGCAACCAACACCGTCACCCCTGCCTTCGCAGGGGTAGGCTCTGCGGAAGCAGGAATCCAGGGTTCCGCCACATAGGGAGTCGTTGTGAAGTCATCCCCACCACTCCCCTGGATTCCGGCCTTCGCCGGAATGACCGGTTGGGCGTTGTCTATTCTCATGGCAATGCCGGGAGCGACCGGTTTAGGTCCTCACTCACACATCAATAATTGTCGAGGAAAGTCCCCTCTCCCTCAGGGAGAGGGAGCCTGAAGGTAGTCGGACAAAGGGGTCAATTCCCCTAGAAGGGCCGCCGGTAGGTGAACTCCTTCTCCTCGGAGGTGATGATCTCCAGAAGGGCGGCCTGGCCTTGCTCGGTGGCCCTGCGGGCCCGCAGGATGGCCGGCCCCACCTCTGCCGGGTTGTCCACCCGCTCGGAGTAGCCTCCCAGGTCCCTGGCTATGTTGGCGTAGTTGCCCTGGATGTCCCGTGTGCTGAAGAGGTCGTGGGAGAGCTCCATGGAGCGGGTCTCTATAGCCATGGTGGAGTTGTTGGAGACAATCGCCAGGATGGGTATTCCGCACCGGGCAGCCGTCTCGAAGTCCAAGCCCACCATTCCGAAGGCGGCGTCTCCCATCCAGTGGACACACAGCTTGTCCGGCGCTGCCAGCTTGGCCCCTATGGTAAGCCCCAGCCCGGTGCCAAGGCCGTGGGACTTGCCCCATCCCAGGTAGCTCCGGGGCGCTGTGGCCTTGTAGAAGGGTACCATCTGGTCTCTAGGGCTGCCTGCATCATGGGTTACGATGGCATCGGCGGGGTCCACGTTCTGCATTAGCTCCCAGATGACCCGGTAGGGGGTTATGGGAGTCTCGCCGGATGTGAGCTTGGGCATCCACTCCCCTAGCCACTGGTCCCTTACCGACTCTATCTCCTGGGCTACCGCGCCGTCTCCGCCCCGTACCTGGCTGCCCAGGCGGTCTTTCACCGCTTCGATCAACTGGCCCAGCACCAGCTTGGCATCGCCGACCAGGGGATAGCTTATCTCATAGTCCTTGTGGATGTCCCTGGGGTCGTTGGTGGCCTGTATTAGGGTCTTTCCCGGTGGCATGGGCGTGGTCATGTAGGGGGTGAAGCTGGTGCCGACTCCGAATATCACGTCGGCCTTTCTCAGGAAGTGGACCACCGGCCCCGGCATGGTGTTCCCCCCTGTGCCCAGGGCCAGGGGATGGTCCTCCGGGAATGCGCTCTTTCCCACCAGGGTGGTGCTCACCGGCGCTTGCAGCAGCTCTGCCAGTTGCACAAGCTCCTCGGATGCTTCGGCGTAGAGGACCCCCTGGCCGGCGTGAATCACCGGGTCCCGGGCCTCCACCAACACCCTCGCCACCTCGTCCACGTCCCTGGGATTGGCGGCGGGGAGGGCGACCTTGAGGGGCTGGTACACGAAAGCCGACTCGTCCACCTCTGCGCTGGCTACGTCTTGCGGAATCTCCACCACCGCAGGCGCATGGCGGCCCATCTTCAATGCGCTGAAGGCGCGGCGCATTACCTGGGGCACCATCTCCGGGGTGGTTATGGCTTCCGCCGACTTGGATACCGGCTCGTATCCCCGGACAGAGTTGAAATGGGGCAGGATACCTGCGCGCTCCCTCTGATACCCTTGAGGCAGGACAAGGATGGGTGTGGAGTCGGAATAGGCCGTAGCAATGCCGGAGAAGGCGTTTTCCGCCCCCGGGCCTTGCTGCATGGCGAACACACCCACCGGGTTGCCGTTGGAGACCCGGCTGTAGCCGTCGGCGATGCCCACCCCCACCCGTTCCTGCCGGCAGATGATGGGCCTTATGCCCACCTGAGCGGCGGCCTCGATCATAACGGCTGTTGGATAGGAGGGAAAGTATTTCACTCCTTCCCGTTTCAGGATTTCCGCAATAGCGTCAACTACTCGCATTTGAAAACTCCTCCTTTTGTTAATAGTTATTCCTTCCCCCTTCGATGGGGGAAGGTTAGGATGGGGGTGACGCTCCCTTCACTCCCTGCCCCTCCCCCATCGCTCACTTTAGCTGTAATACCCCCCACCTCAGTCCTCCTCCACAAAGGAGGGGGGAAGCCGGATTTTTCATGGTAATTACCCATGCCCCTTCCGGGCCACATACGAGGATGAAAATGGCGGTGGGTCTCCCTACCGTCACTCCCGCGAAAGCGGGAATCTAGGGTCCCGCGACGTAGGCGGTCGTTGCGAGTCACCCACTCCCCACCCCTGGATTCCGGCCTACGCCGGAATGACGGGTTGGGCGACCTTGTTTTCCCGGGCTCCACGCCCTTCAGGGTGCGGTGGGGGAACCTGGCGCTGCCTATTTTCATGTCACTACAGGCCGGCTATCCCCGAGCCGAACATGGGCTGGCTCAGGAAACCCCGCAGGCGGTTGATAATCGTGCCGTAGGCAGCGTCCCCGTCCTGGCCCAAGAACTGGTGGCCTCCCTCAAACATGAAAATCTCGGCGTCGGGGATGGATGAGGCGAGGCTCTCCTGGTTCTCCGGGGGGGCCTGCCCGTCGTACTTGCCGCCCAGGACCAGGGTCGGGGCTTTTATCTGCCCAAGGCGGTCGTAGGTGTTGTGGGACTGCCTGGCCCCGTAAAGCCTGGCCGAGCCTACCGGGTCCGATGGGAACTCCTGCTGTCCCCTCTTGTACTGCTCTACCAGCCTATGTATCTCCTCAGGGTGAGAAGCCATGTACTCGGGAGTGCGCCGCCGGTCCTGGAGGGCAAGGTATGCCCTGACGTTCTCATCCTCGCCTCTGCCGGGGTCGTCAAGGATGGCCCTGAAGTCGGCAGAGCTTCCGCCGGCCCCTCCACTGCCGGAGCAGCACAACACCAGAAAGGCTACCTTCTCCGGGTATCTCAGCGCCAACTCCTGGGCAACCATCCCGCCAAAGGATACCCCCATCACCATAGCGGGGCTGAACCCGGCGGCGTCCATCAGGCAGGCGGCGTCATCGGCGAACATGGCGGTGGTGTAGGGAACATCCGGCTTGTCGGTCTGGCCCTGCCCCCTCTGGTCGAAGGACAGTACCCGGAAGTGCTCTACCAGGGGGTTGGCGGCCATGGATGACCTTCGCAGGTCTGAGACAGCGCCCCCGATGTACACCAGGGGCGCGCCGGCCCCATGCACCTCGTGGTAAATCTCTATCCCGTTAGCCTCGACCTTTGGCATAGCTCCCTCCCCTCATTATCATAACCTTATAATCTTCTCCCGCTTTTATGGTAATCACTCATGCCCCTGCGGGCCACATACGCGGATGAAATGATACGGCCTCTCCACCGTCATTCCGGCGTAGGCCGGAATCCAGGGGGGCAGGGGTAGCTTCGCAACGACTGCCTACGTCACGGAGGGATGGATTCCCGCTTTCGCGGGAATGACGGCGGGGCGGGATGCCCTTGAGCAACCCGGAGCCTAGAACCCTGACGGGGTGCAAAGCTCTACCCGGTTGCCATCAGGGTCTCGCATGAACAGGTAGCGTTGCCCGTCGTGGCGTACCCCTTCGTTCTCGATGGTTATGCCCTTATCTTCCACGGCTTTCTTGGCGGAGTCGAAGTCATCAACCTCAAAGGCGTGATGGATTCCCGAGGGCTGGGCCGGGGCATCCTCGGTCTCGATGAGATGCAACATCACACCGCTGGGCAGTTGCAGCCAGATAATATTGGGGTTGTCAACCTGGCTCTGTATCTGTTTGATGCCCAGGAATTCATTATAGAATTCCATAGAGCGCTTTGTGTCACTTACCACGGTAACCACGTGGTTAACATGGTTGAGCTTCAGCCCAGAGGTTGCCATGACCCACCTCCAAATTTTTATGGGCGCTTGTTTTATGGGGACATTATATATCCTACCAGGGTGAAGGTAAAATTGAAAAATACGGAAAGGGCATCCGGGCATCCGATTGACATGTAGGGGTGCCGGAAGTAAACTTTGCTCTGACCAAATACCCGCCGTCTATTCCGGGCGCAAGCCGGGTATATCCGACGAAGCCGGATAATTCGTCGTGGTTGACAGCTTGGCCCAGTGATAAAATATATGATATATAAACGCATGTTAGCCTGGACGGAATAGGTTTACAAGATGGATTTGATTGAGAGGGGTTCCGGGCTACCGCCGGTACTATTCAGTTGATGGAGCTATAAGAATTGAGTCTGGTACATTCCCTGTTGTTCAAGCCTTTCCTGGTGCTGGACCGACTCCTTGAGGTCAATGGTTCCGTGATAGGTTCCTTTGCCAGTGGGCGGCCCCGTCAGAGGTTTGAAATTGCCCTGCGACACTGGAGTGTCAAGAAGCTCCTCAACTTTCTCAGGATTGAGGCCCAACTCATGCTGGGGTCCACAAAGGTATCCGGGTATGCCTACGAGTGGGAGTTGGATACCACCAACATCTGCCAGCTCAAGTGTCCCCTCTGTCATACCGGCCTTGGGAACGTCAACCGGCAGAAGGGCACAATGCACTTCGATTTGTTCAAAAAGACTGTTGATGAGATCAAGGACTACTGTATCTGGCTCAGCCTCTATAGCTGGGGCGAGCCCTTTCTGAACAAGGAGATTGACAGGTACGTTGCCTATGCCCACGATGCAAACATCGCTACCATCATAAGCTCCAACCTGAATAAGCCTCTGACCCCCGACATGGCGGAACGCCTTGTGAAGTCCTGCCTGGATGTCCTGATTGTATCCCTGGATGGCACAACCCAGGATGTCTATGAGGTCTACCGGGTGGGTGGGCACCTGGACTGGGTCCTCAATAACATCAAGCTCATCGTCCAGAAGAAGAAGGAACTGGGGTCCAAGACTCCGTATATTGAGTGGCAGTACATTGTCATGCGCCAGAACGAACATCAAGTGGACGATGCCCAAAGGCTGGCCAAAGAATTGGGGGTAGACGGAATAGTCTTCAAGGAAGTAGACTTTCCTCACGGGGAGGAGGACACGGAGTTGGCCGAGCGGTGGCTTCCCGCCTCTGTCAGCGCCCCCCGGAGGGAGAGTCCCTTTGAAAAGCCTTACCACGAGGGTGGTGCCCGGTGCTGGAGGCTATGGCGGAGTGGCGTGGTCAACTGGGATGGCGGTTATGCCCCCTGCTGCTACCTGACCGATGCCTCCGACGACTTCGGAGAAGTGAAGACCCAGTCAATTAAGGAAATTTGGAACAATGAGCAGTACGTGACTGCCCGGGGCCTGTTCAAGGATGGATTTGCTCCCAATACCTACGTGGGTTGCCTCAATTGCAATGTTTACCTGGAAAGCAAGGCTGCCAGAAAGCGAGGACCGGTTATCCATCTGGAACCCCTGAGGCCGGCCAATGTTATAATGAATAGAAACGGGAATAAGCCCCATCAGGCAGTGCCGACGACCCCCATCGAGGCAAGGGGTAGTTCTTAATAAAGAGCCGGTAGCCTATGACTAGCATTCGTTGGGACCTGGGACGGATGAACGGGTCAGCCTATATAAAAAAGGCGCTACTCAACCGTGGCGTCCTCAGGCATGTGCTGGAATTACTGCTCCTTTCCAGCGCGTATTTCATCTACATGTCCGTCCGCAAGGTCATTGTTTCCGATATAGAGCCGATAGCCTTTGCCAATGCCATTCGAATAGTATCCCTTGAAGATGCTGTTGGCCTTTTCCTGGAACCGGGCTGGCAGGCTTGGGCCATAGAGCACTCCAGCGCTATAGTCATCATCTTGAATTGGGTCTATATCATCACCTTCTGGCCTATCATATTTATCTCGGCCATTATCCTGTATGTCACAGACCGCTCCAAGAGATACATCTACTACAGAAACGTGTGGCTGGTGAGCTATATCTTCGCCATTATGCTCTTTGCAGTCTTTCCCCTGGCGCCACCCCGGTTCTTGCCTGAGTACGGATTCCTGGACACCATTCAGCATTTTGGCCCCGCCCAATACGGTAGCCGGGAGATGGCCGCGTTTTACAACGCCTTCGCCGCGATGCCGAGCCTGCACTTCGCGTGGACTATCCTGTTCGGCGTATTTTTCTTCAGGACCGGGTATCTGCCCCTCAGGGTCTTGGGGGTCATGTATCCTACCATGACCTTCTTTGCCATCACCATAACCGGGAACCACTACATCATGGACGCGGTGGGCGGCGGGGTCATCATCCTGTCGTCCTTCCTGTTATATGAGGCAATCCTTCGCCTCAACCTACGCTTCCGGTTTCCTATGGCCTACGCCAGGGCCGGCGCAGGGTGGGTTTTTGCCCACCTGCACCAGGCTTTCATCCGCATCAGGCCGGGCCTGCCCACCCTCAGAGTGCGCAGGCCCACCTTCTTTGCCCGCAGGCACTTTAACATGCCCTTTACCATGCCGAAGGGTAAGCCAGCTTTCTCCGCCCATAGGCCCTTTACCAAGCTGAAGCGGACCTGAGCGCTGGCGTCTCAAAAGAAATAGCCAGCAGCGAATTGCTACTGACTTTTATCCTCCAGCCAATGCGTTTAGATTACGATGGGCAACCCGATTTCACTTTAACCAGTACCCTATAACCAACCCCACCCATCCGGCTGCTGCAACGGTGAGTTGCTGACTTTCCGAGGCAACAAAGACATAAGCTCCCAAGCCTAATGCAGCCAGACTAACCCCAACCTGCATGATTAGTCTGACTCTACCCACTCTTGGGAGTCTTCCCTTTTTCCTGAGTTTCGCGAGCCTTCTTTCGCTGGCGCCTTTCGGCCAATGCCTCCTTAATAGTCCTGATTGCAAAGCCTATCTGCACCCCAAAGAGCCGGTCGTCTAAGGCCCTGTTATCTCTTTTTTCAGTACCCATACTTCCTCCCTTGTGCAAACGCATTGCCTCTACCACTTGGTTATATGTATTTTACAATGTTAGTCAACAATACAGTAGGTGTTTTCCATCAATGGGGTATCGTTCCGTTTTAGATGGTTTGCCTTCACGTAGATGCGGGTTTCAACCCCTCCCCTACGCGCCCCGAAACGACTCGGAAGCCTAGACCGCCTAAACTGCAACGCTACCCCATCAATGGTGACACCTTGTCATATCCGGCTAATTCATGTAGAGTATCCCCAGCGATTTCCTCATCATTATCCAAGCACGTTCAGGCTAGACTCAGGAGGGTACGATGACCACTGCCAGTGTTGGTTCGAGCGTCAAGCGCCGGGAAGACCCAAAGCTCATCACCGGCCAGGGCACATACGTTGACGACATCAAAATGTTCGGAATGCTCCATGCCGTCCTTGTGAGAAGCCCCCATGCCCACGCCAGGATAAGAAACATAGATGTCTCCAGGGCCGGGAGCCATCCCGGAGTAGTAGCCGTGTTTACGGGCGCAGACTTGCAGCAGCAGCTTGGCAGTCTCCCGGTGGGCTGGCTGCTCCCGGACTTGAAGCAGCCTCCCCATCCGCCAATGGCCGTTGACACCGTCAAGTTCGTAGGCGAGGCTGTGGCCGTTGTGATAGCGGACGACCCTGCCGTTGCGGTGGACGCCGCCGGTATGGTGGACGTGGACTATGACCCCCTGCCCGCCACGGTAAACCCGGAGACAACCATGCAGGCCGGCGCGCCCCAGATACACCAGGACGCTCCCAACAATATCGCCTGGGAATGGGAAGTCGCGGGCGGCGACATCGAGGCAGCCGCGAGGGATGCCGAGGTAACAGTAAGCCAGCGAATCATCCAGCAGCGTCTCATCCCAACCCCTATGGAAGGCCGGGGCGTGGTGGCCGACTATAACCGGGGCACCAATCAGCTTACCCTCTGGACATCCACCCAGATACCCCACCTGGTGAGGCTGCTAATTGCCCTTGTCACCGGGCATCCAGAGCACCAATTGCGGGTCATCGCCCCCGACGTGGGCGGCGGCTTTGGGAGCAAGATATGTCTCTACGCCGAGGAACTCATCCTGGCTATCCTTGCCAAGCAGGTGGGCCGGCCCGTCAAGTGGATTGAGACCCGCCTGGAGAACTACATCGCCACCAATCATGGCAGGGACCATGTCCAGGACCTAGAAATTATGGGCAACAGGGATGGGACCATCACGGGCCTCCGGGCCACTGTGTACGCCAACATGGGCGCCCATCTCTCCACCTTCGCCCCCCTTATCCCCTCATACCTGTTCGGCCTTATGCTGGTGGGGGTGTACAACACGCCCAACATAGGATGCAAGGTCTATGGCACCTTCACCAATACAACCCCCGTTGACGCATACAGGGGAGCGGGCCGCCCCGAAGCCACCTTCATCCTGGAGCGGATGGTGGATATGTTCGCCCAGGAAATTGGCATGGACCCCGGGGAGGTGCGCAGAAAGAACTTTATCCCGCCCTTCGCCGACGGCCATAACATAGCTACCGGAGTGGCCTACGACAGCGGCAACTACGAAGCCGCATTTGACAAGGCCCTGGAAATGGCGGGGTACCAGGACTTGCGCCGGGAGCAGGAGCAGGCCCGCCAGGAAGGTCGTTATCTGGGTATCGGACTCACGGCCTACGTGGAAATCTGCGGAGGCGCTCCCTCCGCCATCGCTACTGCCCTGGGCGCTCAGGCCGGCCTGTGGGAAAGCGCCCTTGTGAGGGTCCATCCTACGGGGAAGGTGACGGTGTACACCGGGGCATCCGCCCACGGCCAGGGCCATGAAACAACCTTCTCCCAGCTGGTCTCGGCGGAGATGGGGATACCCATGGAAGACATAGAGATAATTCACGGAGACACCGACCAGGTGCAGTTCGGGGTTGGGACCTTTGGCAGCCGGAGCGCGGCAGTGGGTGGTTCGGCCATCCACTTCGGCGTCGAGAAGGTCAAGGACAAGGCCAAGCGTCTGGCGGCCCACATGCTCGAAGCTGCCGAAGCCGACATGGTTTACGAGGATGGCAGGCTGTTCGTCCAGGGCACTCCCGCCAATTCCAAGAGCTTCCAGGAGGTTGCCCTGGCTGCTCACCTAGCCAGCAGTCTCCCTGAAGGGATGGAGCCGGGGCTGGAGGCCACCAGCTTCTTTGACCCCCCGAACTTCACCTGGCCCTTCGGCGCTCACATCGCGGTGGTGGAGGTGGACCCGGACACGGGAGACGTGAAGCTGCTGCGGTACGTGGCAGTGGACGACGTGGGTAACGTAATCAACCCGATGATAGTGGATGGGATGGTCCACGGTGGGATAGCCCAGGGCGTCGGCCAGGCCCTCCAGGAAGAGGCCGTTTACGACGACAGCGGCCAGCTCCTTACCGGCACCATGATGGACTATGCAATACCCACCGCCGATGTCCTGCCGTCCTTCGAGGTGGGCCGCACCGTGACCCCCACGCCGGTGAACCCTATGGGCGTCAAGGGCGCAGGAGAGACGGGCACCATCGCCGCCTCCCCTGCCATAATCAACGCCGTGGTGGACGCCCTGTCTCCCCTTGGCATTAAGCACATAGATATGCCCGTCAAGCCCGAAAGGGTCTGGCGCGCTATTCAGGCTGCGAGAGGATAGTGGCTACTCATCCCTCCGACAGTCCCATACAGGACATTCTGGCCCGGCTGGAGGGTGAGCGATATATCGCAGACCCGGCCATCGCCACCTCCCTGTATATGGCAACAGGTCTGGGCCGCCCGCTCCTCATCGAGGGGCGGGCGGGCGTAGGCAAGACCGAGGTGGCGAACGTGATGGCCCGGGTACTTGACACCAACCTCATCCGCCTCCAGTGCTATGAGGGGCTGGACGTGACCACCGCCCTGTACGAGTGGAATTACCCCAAGCAACTTCTCTGGATAAAGCTGGACGAGAACAATCCCCACACTACCGAGGAGAGGGAGCAGCAGATATTCAGCGAGGCTTTCCTCCTGCAACGCCCCCTCCTGGCTGCCCTGACCCAGAAGGAGAAGGCCCCGGTGCTCCTCATTGACGAGGTGGACCGGGCGGACGAGGAGTTCGAGGCATTCCTGCTGGAAGTCCTCTCGGAGTTCCAGGTCACTATCCCCGAAATCGGCACCATCAAGGCCCAGCACATCCCCACTGTCATCCTGACATCCAACCGCACCCGGGACCTCTCCGATGCCCTGCGCCGCCGGTGCCTGTACCTCTGGATAGACTACCCCTCCCTGGAGAAGGAGATGCGCATAGTCCGGGAGAAGGTGCCGGGCATCTCGGAGTCCCTGGCCCGCCGGATTTGCAGTTTCGTGGAGCAGGCGCGGGGGGTGGGCCTGGAAAAAGTGCCGGGAGTCTCCGAGACCCTGGACTGGGCCTCGGCCATGGTAATGCTCCACCACCAGCACCTGGACCGGGAAACGGTAGAGCAGACCCTGGGCTGCTTGGTAAAAGACGCCGACGACTTGCAGAGGCTCCGGGGCGGCATCCTGGACGAGTTGCTGGGGAGGGTATAGCCCGTCGTTCCTGATTTGCATTTAGAAATAGGTATGCATTGAAATCAGTTATACTTTCCCTAAGTGGGTTAGTCATCCTGATACTTACAGCTTGTACTGGGGTATCTCAAGAGGAGTTTGACCGCGTTTCTAAAGAGTTAGCTGATACCAAGTCCGGTTTGATAGATTCCCAGGAAGAATTGCTAAGTATTAACCAAACTCTAACTGACTATCAGCAGATTTCTAGCGAGCTATCAACAACGCAGGCCAGATACGAGGACTTGCGTGAGCGTGCGAGTCAGGTGTTCTATATCCTTCAATTCTTTGTAGCGTCCGTAGAAGCTGCGATAACTGGGGATGATAGTAAAATGTTTGCAGCAATTTCTTCGCTTGGAAAGGTAGATGACGAAGAAATTCAATCTACCCTAACCGATATTTTGGGGAAAGCAGAATATATTGAGGATATATCAGACGAAGAAGCAATGCTCATATTCGTTTCATTATTTGGAATAACCTCTGTTTAGGAGTGAGACCTTGGAGATGCAGTTTACCGGAGTTTTCCAAAAGCGAGGAGGCTGGTATGTAGCCTGGGTGGAGGAGATTCCTGGTGTCAACACACAAGGCAGAACCCTGGCAGAGGCCCAGGAGAATCTCAAGGAAGCTCTGAAGCTGGTCATTGAGGCGAACCGTGAGCTTGCTTCTCGCGACGAGTCCGGGGCAGAGAGTCCCACCCTCCGGCAGCCTATTTCTATCGAGATATAGCTGAGGGTGAGGCGGTCGGACTTGGTACGTCATCTCTCCCGGCATGGATGCCCGCTACTCAGAGAAGGCGGTAGACATTCCATCTTCTACAATCCCAGGAATAACAGAACATCAGCTATACCCCGTCACCGACACATCAACGACTTCCTGGCGAGAAGGATATGTCGTGACTTGCGCGTTCCAGAGGACCCTCTGAACAATACTCGAGGGCGGGGACTGCAATCATAATACCATGAGCATATAGGCAAAAAGAGCAAGGATGTCTGTTTTGCCCTCCATAGACACCTATAGCCCCGAACACGATGTAGTATCCCACACAGTCCACTTCTGCCGCTCCCTGCGGGAATATGGCCTGCTGGTGGGACCCCGGGAGACCTCCGACGCCATCCTGTCCCTGGGACTGGTGGACCCCCTGGACAGGGGCCAGGTCTACTGGGCTTTCAGGGCTATCCTGGTCTCCCGTGTAAGTGAGATTCCCGCCTTTGATGAGTCCTTCCGGCAGTTCTGGACATTCCGCTTACCCCGGCAAGAGGGGCCGCCCCTTGTGCCCGGTCCCACCCAAGCCGGAGGCGCGCGCCGCTTCAACCGGCAA
The DNA here is from genome assembly GCA_965219725.1 of Dehalococcoidia bacterium. Classification (GTDB taxonomy): domain Bacteria; phylum Chloroflexota; class Dehalococcoidia; order Lucifugimonadales; family JAGWBF01; genus CBDCOF01. Next base: position 1,183,619 of record CBDCOF010000002.1, read on the forward strand.
GTCCTTCTGCCGGCAAGCCAGGAAGAGGTAGATGAGGCCCAGCCTCCGGTGCTCCAGGTCATCCGCACCGGGGCCAGCGCCGTAGCGTTGAATACCCGGCGGGACCTGACGGTGTTTCAGGGCGCTCAGTTGGCAGAGATGTCCCAGATTGCAGCCCGGTTGGTGCGGGCGCTGCCGGCCCGTCCTGGCCGCCGCCGTCGCCGCCACAAGAGGAAGGGTGTCCCGGACCTGCGCAGCGCCTTCCGCCTGAGTCTCCCCCAGGGCGGGGACATCATCCTGCTGCCCCGGAAGCGGAAGGTGCCGCGAGTCCCCCGGTTCCTGGTGCTGCTGGACGTCAGCGGCTCTATGGACCGCCATGCCAGGCTGCTTCTCCAGATGGTATATGCCCTTGGGCAGAGGTCGGGCCGGGTGGAGACCTTTGTATTCAGCACCTCCCTCACCAGGGTAACCCAGCAGCTAAAAGTCCCCTCCTTCTCAGAGGCTTTATGGCGCATTGGCAACCTGGTAAGCCACTGGTCCGGGGGCACCCGCATTGGAGAATGCCTGGCTGACCTGAACAACGAGTATGCCGACATCCCGGACCGCAATACCACGGTGTTCCTTCTGAGTGACGGATGGGAGACGGGAGACCCGGACAACCTGGCGCAGCAGCTTGCAGTCCTCAAGAGACGGGTTAGGCAACTGGTCTGGCTCAATCCCCTGCTAGGCACCCCGGACTACCAACCCCTGACGGTAGGGCTACAGGCGGCCCGGCCCCACGTGGACCTCTTCGCCTCCGCCCTGGACCTAGAGAGCTTGAGGCGTCTGCCCGGCCTCCTGGGAGGGTAGCAATCCAAAGGGCAACCACAAGGGTTGCCCCTACCAGGTAACGCACCTGCGAGTAGAGGCAGTCCTTGTGACTGCCCCGGATGGAGAATAGAAAGACCATGACGGTCCCCTAAATGTCCGTCAGCTGCCTGAGACACTCCACAGCGCCGGGCAATGGGTCGGCCCAAAGCCAGGCAACGTCTATCCAGAACCCCGGCACTGCCACGCTGTCCAGCCTTCCTGAGCTAACCTCGGTTACGGTATATTCCTCAACAAGGCCGGAGGCGGAAAGGTGATGAAACAGCCGGTGGTTGTCCGGGTCTATTGCCCAATATTCCAAGACGCCGTGCCGGTGATAGTTTGCAGCCTTCACCCGCAGGTCGTAGTTCCGGGTGCTGGGCGAAATTACCTCAACCACAAGCCCGGGAGCGCCGGAAAAATACTGCCGTTCCAGCAGGTGCATCTGGTCTGTCCCGACGAAGAATATATCCGGCTCATAGTCCATGCCCGGACGCAGCCTGGTGACGGCTGGGCCGCTCAGCACCATTCCCAGCTTATTAGTGTCCACATAGCCGTTGAGCAGGGTCGTCAGGAAAATTGTAATCGCCTGGTGTCTGATTGATACTGGGGAATGCACGATCAACTCTCCATCTACAAACTCCACGAACCACATATCCGGGGCTTCCGCGAAATACCTCTCTTCAGTCCAACCGCTCAGATACAACAGGTATTCCCCTGGGAAATCCCGGCCCTGGGGGTCGCACACCTTCACCGGCAGTCCAGTTTCCATATCAGGCCCCTTATCAGACTCCCTTGATGCCCGACGGCCTGCCAAGCTATAGCACGTCGCACAGCATCATGTCCTGGTAGCTCTCCCGGCGGCGGATAAGGCGGGCCTCTCCGTCTTTCACCAGCACTATAGGCGGCCTGGGATTGAGGTTATAGGTGCTGGCCATGGACAAGCAGTAAGCCCCTGCCGCCGGTATGGCGATAACGTCATCGGTCTCTATGGGGGGCAGCATTATGTCCCGCACCAGTACATCCCCCGACTCGCAGAACTTCCCGGCTATGGTGACTTTATCGGAAGCCTCCCGGTCCATCTTGCCGGCAACCACCGCTTCATAGGCGGCGTCGTACAGGGCGGGCCGGATGTTGTCACCCATGCCGCCGTCCACCGACACGTATTTCCGCACGCCGGGTATGTCTTTGACGGAACCCACCCGGTAGAGGGCCACGCCCGCAGGCCCGACTATGGACCTGCCCGGCTCTATGACCAGACGCGGGGGGTCCATGCCCAGGTCCCGGCAGGTAGATAGCATGGTGGGCACTATGGCATCGGCGTAGTCTCCAACGGACGGGGGAACCTGGTCTCTGGTGTAGGCAATGGCGTAGCCACCGCCGGGGCTAATCTCCTGGAGGGTCAAGCCATCCTCCCGGAAGCGGGATGCGAAGTCCAGCACCAGGGCCGTCGCCACCTTGTAAGGCTCCAACTCGAAGATGGGCGACCCCAGGTGGAAATGCAGCCCTATCAGATTGAGATTAGAGGACCCGAGGGCTAGACGGACTGCCTCCTCAGCCTGGCCTGTCTGGATAGGGAACCCGAACTTGCTATCCAGGATGCCGGTGGTGGTATGCACGTGGGTATGGGGGTCCACTCCGGGGGAGACCCGGACCAGTATGTCCTGGACCTTCCCCGCCCTCCCGGCCAGCTCATTAAGAAGCTCCATCTCATGGAAGCTGTCCACCACTATTCTCCCCATGTTCCATGCCAGGGCCTCCTGTAGCTCCTCCCTGCCCTTGTTGTTGCCGTGGAAGTAGACTGACTGGGGCGGGAAGTCCACAGCCTTGGCGACGGCCATCTCTCCGCCTGAGACCACGTCCAGGCCAAGGCCCTCCTCGATGAATATCTGAGCAAGGGCCGGGTTTATATAGGCCTTGCAAGCATAGACCACCGTTGTGTTCTGGTGGCGGCTGCGGAACTCTCTAGTGAACTGCCGGCAGCGGTCTCGCAGCGTCTCTTCGTCGAATATGTAAAGGGGTGTGCCGAAATTCGCATCATTCGCCAGGTCCGTCAGGTCGCAGCCCCCAATGGTCAGGCGGCCCTGGCTATTGACCTCCGCAGTCTCCGGGAAGACGTTCTTGGGAAACATATTAGTTTTAATCCCCCCTCTCCAAGCTGCTCCCATTATCAAATTGGCGCTGGGAGCGTGTCAAGGAGCGCTGGGGCGGCCCTGCGTGTTGGAGCGAGTATCATTGCATAATACCCTGTTACATCGTACACTACCAATGATGATCGTCCGCTCTGTCCGACACAGAGGATTGCGCCGGCTAATCGAGGACGATAACCCACGTTTCCTGCGGCAAGACTTGGTCGAGAGGGTACGCAACATATTGACAGCTTGACAGCCCTGGTCTTGGGCGAGGATATTGACAGCTTCATCAACGATGTTCCGCCAGGATGGCGTGTCCACCGGCTCTCTGGCGACCGGCAAGAGCAGTGGAGCATCTCAGTATCCGGGAATTGGCGCATCACCTTTGAGGTGGATGGCAGCTATGTGGACGGCTTGGACCTGGAGGACTACCACTGATGCCTAACGACGGTATCCAGATGAACATGACCCCTTCGCATCCCGGCGATTTCATCCGCACGGAAGTTATTGATGCACTGGGATTAGACGTGACCCAGGCAGCCGAGATACTAGGCATCCGCGAGGCGATGCTGGCGGACCTGCTGAACGGCAGCGCCCCTCTATCACCGGAGACAGCGTTGCGCATTGAAAAGGCTTTTGGTGTCAGCATGGACCTGCTGCTACGGATGCAGGCCTGGTACAACGCCTCGAAAATGGGGGCAGGCGCCCATAAAGTCAGCGTCCGCCGCTGCCAACCCGACTGAGGGGCAGCTCCAGTTGAACAATACACCCCGGAGGCCAAACCAATATCCATATAGGCTAGAGTCTGATGGCAAAGCAGTACAAGAACCGGGAAGATGGAATGCCCGGCGAGTCCCCTGACTCCCCACACCTTTGGATTGGGCCACTAGCAGATTTATACCAATTCAAGGATTATGCACGGGTTGAGGCGTTCTTGACGGCGCATCCGTCCCTGGAGAAATTGCTCATTGAAGCTCACGGGAAGATTAGAGAATACTTCGGGTCCGACGCATCCGCCGCCCTGGAGGTCTTCACCGATTATGAAGGTGATGACGGAGACAAAGGGCCGTTGTTCGCCATAATAGATAGCAGCCTTCCTCCCGACGAAGCCTTCGACCGCCTTGACCGCCTGGATGAAGAATGGTGGCTGGACGCGCTGCCCCGAGGCGAGGGAAACCTGATAGTCAGCTTATAATTTGTGCAAATGTTTGATTGGCGCGATTACCTTGAGTTGGCAAGGGAGCTTGGAAGCCATGATGACGAAGCTTCCCTCCGCTCTGCCATAAGCCGGGCATATTACGCGGCCTTTTGCACCGCGCGCAATCGCTTAATCCAGCAAGGAGAGTTGATACCCCAAACCAGGGAAGCCCACAGGCTCGTTTGGGAAAAATATGTCTCCCACAGCGCCGGCTCGCTCAGGTCTGTAGGCAACGATGGAATTCGAATGCGCCGGTGGAGGAATATGGCAGACTACGATGACCATGTGCCCCTCTTAGCATCCAGGGCGCGCAGGACCATTTCCAAGGCTGCAAAGTTATTAGAGACCCTGTAACCGAGGCCCATAATCCATCACCTATCCGTCGGGAGGTTACTATGACTAGCTCGGACAAGATTACCGGCAGCCATCTAATCGGCAGGGCCCTCAAGCTGGAAGGCATATACAACATCTTCACCCTGGCGGGCGACCATATCCTGCCGGTCCTGGACGTGCTATCCGACATGGACTTCAGGTTCATAGACACCAGGCATGAGCAGGCCGCCGTTCACATGGCCGACGCATGGGGCCGCATAACCGGCCAGCCGGGCATCTGCATGTACACCACCCCCGGCTTCGCCAACGCCATCCCCGGCCTGGCCCATGCCCTGCACAGCGAAAGCCCCGTTATCTCCATCAGCGGCTCGGCGGAGCTGGCCCAACTGGGACGGGGGGCCATGCAGGAGATTGAGCAGGTGCCTATGGCGGAGCCGGTTACCAAGGCATCCTGGATGGTACATGACGCCCGCCGGATTCCCGATTATATCGCCAGGGCGGTGAGGACTGCCTTCAGTGGCCGTCGCGGGCCGGTCCACCTCACCATACCCATAGACGTGCAGGAGCAAGAGGTCTCGGAAAATGAGGTGACATTCTATCTGCCTCAGGAGTACCGCGCCGGAGGACTCACCCCTGCCAGCCCGGAGTTGGTCCGCCAGGCCGTCCAGATTCTCCGCACGGCCCAGCGCCCCCTCATCCTGGCCGGAGGCCCCGCAGCCTACAACGACCCAGGGGATACGTTGCGCAAGTTCCTGGAGACCACCAACTTGCCCTTGCTTACCGAAGACCCCGCCCGCGGGTTGGTCTCCGACGACCATCCCAACTGTTTCGGCTTCTTTGAGAGAGCTCTGAACCGGGCCGCCGGCCTTCTCAACCAGGCCGACGTGGTGGTGCTGCTGGGCAGGAAGCAGGACTACACCATCGGCTACACCCAGCCCCCGGCTATAGCCGCCAACGCCCGCATCATCCAGGTGGACCCGTCGGCCATTGAGGTAGGTCGCAACAGGGGGGTTGACGTAGGCATAGTTGGAGACGTTCAGGCTGTGGTGGAGCAGCTTACCCAGGAGGCTGACAAATACACATGGCCCCGTCTCCCCTGGCTGGACACCCTGGAGGCCGCAAGGGACGCCCAAGCCGAGTGGCTGGAGACCCTGGCTGTGCCCGAATCGCCCATGCACGCGGTCTATGTTCACAAGGCTGTGGAGGCTTTTCTGGGGCCTGACGATTTCCTGGTGTTCGATGGCGGGGACTTCAACCATCTGGGGCGGATGGTACACCCGGCGCGACGCCCCGGTGGTTGGCTCTACATACCCACCCTGGGGATGCTGGGGTCCTCTATTCCAACAGCATTGACGGCAAAGCTGGCCCACCCCGAGGCCAGGGTGGTCAACTTCATTGGTGACGGGGGATTCGGGTTCCAGGGGATGGAGTTCGACACCGCCGTCCGCCACAACCTCCCCATCGTCACCGTCCTGGGCAACGATTCCGCCTGGGGCACCGACTGGCAGAGGCAGATAGGCATCTACGGGCGGGCCGTCGCTACGGACCTGCTGCCCAGCCGCTATGACCAGGTGGTGGAGGGCCTGGGTGGACACGGGGAGAATGTCCAGCGCCCAGAGGAGCTGGCGCCCGCCTTGGAGCGCGCTTTTGCCGCGGGCAAGCCGGCCCTGGTGAATGTAGCGATACAAAGGGCCATCAGCCCCAGGGCCGAGGTAGCCATCGCCAGGCATAGGGCAGGCCACTGAGCATCGGGCATTGTCTCCCGCCGAGGCCTCGGTCTATAATGGGCCAAGGGCTTCCCAAATAAACGCCGCATAAGCCACATAAAACGTAAGGAGGTATCGCACTATGGAAGGACGCTATCCCAACGGGTTACTCCTGGCGATAACCAACTGCAAAGACCCCTCGAAGGAGGATGAGTTCAACGCGTGGTACAACCACATGCACGTGCCCGACGTGACCTCCCCCGGAATATTCCGCCACGCTATCCGCTTCGCCAACACCGACCCCAACTCACCGGCAGGCCAGTACGTCGCCACCTATGAGACCGCCTGGGAGGATGTGTCCAAGGCGATGCAGGCCAACCGGGACGCGGGCGAAAGCCGCAGGGCCAGGGGAGACCGGGGTTCACCCTACATCGAGGCTGCCACCGTGGGGGTTTTCAAGAAGCTGGGAGGCGAGTTCTCAGCCGCCGCCAGGCCCACCCGGGGAATCCTGCTGGTGCTGAGCAACTGCAAGGACCCGGCCAGGGAGGCGGAGTTCAACAGGTGGTATGAAGACATCCACGTAGCGGACATCCTGGATACCGGGGCCTTTCACACCGCTTACCGGTATGAGAGCCTGGACCCCCAGGCCACCAAGGGCAAGTACCTGGCTATATATGAGACGGATAACCCGGACCCGGTAAAGGCCAGGGAGTCAATGGGGAGTGTCCGGGCAGACTGGGAGAAACGGGGGCGGCTGTTCGACGGCATTGACGTGGCAGTCAACCTGACCGCCCGCCGCATCTGGCCTATGGACTAGGCTATAGACCGGCCTTTAGGACTTATTGAGCATGGGCAGGTCTGAAGCCTGCCCATGCTCAATATCTACCCTTCCACCTGTGCACCCTGAACTGGGCGCCGCCCGCCTGCTTCCTGACCCATGAAAGATAGCTTGCAACTTGTGGGTCGGCTTTCAACGCCTCAAGGGAATTGAGGCGCTTTGCCAGCGTACCCTCGCTGAAAAGAGCGTGGACCTGGCGATGACAGGTGGGGCAAAGGCGCGCCTGGGGGCCATACTTGCCACCCTTCATCCTGGGAACAAGATGGTGGTTGGTAAGTCGCTCCACTTCTCGGTCACAGAGATCGCAAGCCATAGCGCTATCCGCCTGCCGAGTATGCCTGCGTGTCTTCATGCCAGTCCACAATCCAAGGTATATTTCTACTCGCCGCTATAATAGCGCGACTCAACCCTCCTTCGCTATAGTGCCCTTGGCTAAAAAGCGTCTTCTGGGAAAGGAACGACTATGATACGACGGGTTTTTATAAAAGGCTACAAGTCCCTGAAAGACGTTGACCTGGAACTGAAGCCCCTCACTGTCATCATAGGCCCCAATGCGTCCGGGAAAAGCAACCTTCTGGACGCATTGGGGCTGCTCAGTAGGATAGTCACCCTGGACCCCTTGGGGCTGCTTGGCGATACAACTAAGAGTGGATTTATCAGGTCAGCCTTTGATGAACACCGTGGGTTTCCCTTGGAAGCGTTTTCCATGCAGGCCGACGGCATGGAGGAAATGTTAAATCAGGAGGCCTTGCAGTTCACCCTTGGCGCAGACATGGAGGTCTCTGCGGATACGGTAAAGGCTTCTGTCAGAATGTTAATAGACAATATGGGCGAGATACTCGGAAATATCTTACCTCCTCCGCACTTCGGAGATACATTGAATATTCTCAAGGGAAAAACATCTGTTGAATCTGTAGATGAGATAGCTGCCGAGCGGTTTTTGAGGTATGAAGTTGCCATCGAGTTTGTACCCTCCTCGGGAACGCTGCGGCTTGCTAACGAGCGGCTGGTAGCTTTACGGGAGAATGGACAGGAAGTGGAGGCCGAGAAAGCTATCTATGGTGTCGTCCTTCGGGGGGAATTCAGCAGGTTGGGTTCCTACTATCTCAGTCCTGCTGCGATGCGAAGTGAGACGCCTCTCAAGGAGGTGAATGCCCTGGGACACGATGGCAGAGACCTTGCAGGATTGTTCCACACCCTGAAAGCCGGCTCTCCCCCTCAGTTCGATGCGGTGTGCAGGGCGCTGCCCCTACTAATACCGGAGGTCAGTGGAATTGATACGGAAGTTGGGCCGGACGGGATGATTCGCCTGATAGTAACAGAGGGGGGAACGCGGTATTCCAGCCGCATCATTTCCGACGGGACCCTCAGGGTCCTGGGACTCCTGGCCGCCGTGTCATCCCACAAGCCCGGCTCGACCATCTGCTTCGAGGAGCCGGAGAACGGCGTAGACCCCAGCAGGCTTACAATAGTAGCGAGAGTGTTGGAAACCGCATTTCGTCAAGGGAAGCAGATAATTGTTGTTACCCATTCCCCCAGGCTGATTGATTACCTGTATCCTGCGAATATCGAACCGGAGGACGCCGAGCAAATATCCGTCGTGTCCTGCTGGAAAGAGGATAACCGGACCAGGTTTGCCCCGATTTTCGAGCGGCTGCCTTTCCCCATGGAAACCATGAAAGCATCCCGGACATATCTGGGGGATGTTCTAATACGGGGCGACGTTGGAGGATAACCGTTGAAGATTGAGCTCTTTCTCGAAGATAACTGGCATGAACTATTCTTGAAGGCATTGATTCAACGTATGGCCTACCCGGCCCAAACTTGCAGCGTCTCCGGGGCTGCGCTATACTCTGGGCAATGCAGCATCGGAAGGCAGTCATCACATCAGGCAGTATAGCCGTAGCATAGCCATAGCGAGGAGGGCTGAGAAATGAAGGGCGTAGCCGCAGTGGCAAATATCCTGAAGATGGAGGGGGTGGACTTCATGGGCTGCATCCCTATGAATTCCCTCCTGGAAACAGCCGCAGCCACCGGAATCCGGCCCATCATATTTCGCCAGGAGCGGGTAGGGGTAAATGCCGCCGACGGCTACAGCCGGGTGACCAATGGCCGGGGCATAGGTGTTTTTACCATGCAGGCCCAGGCCGGGGCTGAGAACGCCTTTGCGGGGGTCGCCCAGGCCTTTGACGACTCGGTGCCCATCCTTCTGCTGCCCGCCTCTGCCGCCACCCGCCGCAATGGGGTGCACCCCAATTTCAGCCCAACCCGCAGCTACGAGCATGTCACCGGGTGGGTGGACCAGATTAACGCAGCAGACCGGGTCCCCGAGATGATGAGGAGGGCCTTCACCCGGCTGCGAAGCGGCAGGCCCAGCCCCGTAATGCTGGAGCTGCCCACCGACGTGATGGATGCCGAGCTGCCCGAGGAGCTTTTCGACTACGCTCCCGTCAAGCCCATGAGAACCTCGGGAGACCCCCAGGACGTGGCCGAGGCGGCGCGGGCCATCCTGGCCGCCAGGCGTCCCCTGGTCCACGCAGGCCAGGGCGTCCTGTACTCGGAGGCATGGGACGAGCTTAAAGAGTTGGCGGAGCTCCTGCAAGCGCCGGTGATGACTACCATATCAGGCAAGAGCGCCTTCCCCGAGGACCACCCCCTGTCCATCGGGTCGGGAGGAATGGCAACCACAGGGTCGGTGGTCCACTTCCTGCGGGAAGCGGACCTGGTGTTCGGCATCGGGTGCAGCTTCTCCGTGACCGGATTCGCGGTCAACCTCCCTCCGGGGAAAACCCTGGTCCATTCCACCAACGACCTGAATGACATCAACAAGGAGTACCGCACCGACCACGCTATCATCGGCGACTCCAAGCTGGTCCTCCGCCAGCTAATCGAGGAGGTGAAGTCCCAGGCAGGAGCGGCGGGCCGAAGGGACAACGGCGGGGACGTGGCAATCGAGGTGAATGCGGTCAAGGACGAATGGCTCAGGGAGTGGATGCCCCTTCTTACCTCCGATGAGGTGCCCATCAACCCCTATCGGGTCATCTGGGACCTGATGCACACAATAGACCGCAGGCAGGCCATAGTGACCCACGACTCCGGCAGTTCCCGGGACCAGATGTCGCCCTTCTTCGAGTCCATCAGCCCCAGGGGGTTCATAGGATGGGGGAAGTCCACTCAGTTGGGCTACGGCCTGGGCCTGGCTATAGGGGCAAGGCTGGCAGCGCCGGAGAAACTGGCAGTCAACGTGATGGGGGACGCCGCCTTTGGCATGGTGGGCCTGGACTTTGAGACTGCCGTAAGGGAGCAGATACCCATTCTTACCATAGTGCTGAACAACTCCGGTATGGGCATATACGGGCCGGGCAGGTTCCCCATAGCAAGGGACCAGTACGGTACGGGGCTGCTCTCGGGGAACTATGCCGAGGTCGCCAACGCTATGGGGGGCTACAACGAGCGTGTCGAGAAGCCGGAAGAGATCGTTCCGGCCATCCGGCGGGCCCAGCAGGTGATAAATTCGGGGCAGCCCGCCCTTCTGGAGTTCATCACCAAGCAGGAGGGGGCCTTCTCTTTCAGCAGGCTCACCTGGTAGGCTTCCCAGTATTCGCGGCGCTCGCCGATGAATTTGCTAGGCCGTGAATAGAGGGGCAAGCTCGTGGCTTGCCCCTCGCCCAATCTTTGCCCCCCCGTCATTCCGCGGAGAATAGAGGTGCCATGTCACTCACCACACTCTTCAGGTGTGGCATCCTGCGAAGATGATGCCGCCGGGCACCGTCATTCCGGCGCAGGCCGGAATCCAGGGTGGGGTGTGGACTCCCGCTTTCGCGGGAGTGACGGTGAGGAGTCGCCTCTTCATTTTCATCTTCGTATGCGGCCCGGAGGGGCATGGGGAATCATTAAAAATAGGCAGCCGCCTAGAACCGTCATTCCCGCGAAAGCGGGAATCTAGGGTCCCGCGACGTAGGAGGCCATTGCGAGCCACCCACCCCCTACCTCTGGATTCCGGCCTACGCCGGAATGACGGTGGAGAGGCTGCCCATCATCTTCATCCCCGTATGTGTAGCCAGCAGGGGCGTGAGTAATCATTATGAAAATAGGCAGCCCCCAAGCCGGAACCCCGGCCCATGGATTCCCGCGAAAGCGGGAATGACAGTGGGAAGAGGCTGCTCGGAATTAGTCCGAGTCTTTATCAACGGGCCGGGTCAGCAGCACCGGAATCCCACTCCCGCGCACCACCTTGTCAGCCACACTGCCCATGAGCCAGTCCTTCATGCCGGTACGCCCGTGAGACGTCATGGCTATGATAGCATTCCCCTTTTCCTGGGAAGTCTCCATGATGGCCGTAGGCGCGTATCCCGTGCATACCACCTGCTCAACGTCCGTTACACCTTCCGCCTCCAGCTTTTCCCCAACAGACGACAGGTATGACACGGCATCTTGCTCAATGCTTTTCATTATGTCTTCATAGACTACTGAGTGGTACGTGTCAAAGGAGAAAGACTCGATGCCCCTGGAGATCACTCTCACCAAGACGATACCCAGGCCCAGGGTCTTGGCCAAGCTAACGGCCACCGGAAGGGACTGCTCGGCCAACTCCGAGCCATCCAGAGGCACTACGACGTTTTCGACCCTCATTCCCCGCACACTGGCCCCCGGCTCTCTGGGCCGCACGATCAGCATCGGGTTTTCAACGCTGCTCATCACCTTCTCGGTTACGCTTCCCATCACCCACTTACGGATACCCGCCCGGCCATGAGTAGACATGGCGATAAGCGCATCGGGGTAAAGATTGGCCTGATTGATTATATGCTCCACAGGGTCCCGGGTATCGAAGACCTGGTTCACTTCCGGCACAGTGCCACTCAATTCCTTAGCTACGTCGTTAATATACTCCCCCGCGCGGGTCTTTACGTTGGCCAGCATGGCCTCGAACTCGGCATCCCACTTGGGATAGCTATCGGGGTCTGTAGCCAGGAACTCGGCAGGCTCCACCACTCTCACGATGTCCACGGGCACCTGAAGCCCATTAGCCAGGATTCGGACGTAAGGAAGGATATGCTCGGCCAGGTTTGACCCGTCCAAGGGCATTATCACGCGACTGTACATTTGCTCTGCTCCTCTCTGGACCGATGTGACTTCACCTCAACATTCATTCCATTACTTACAAGTATAGCATCTTTCCGTTGCCATTTCCTGAAGGGCATGAAAAGGAACAATGTATCATTCTGAATTCTGGCTAGTGTGCCATGCGCTGATGCCCATATAGCAAACACCCGCCTATTGGCGGGCTGCTTGGGTCAAAGCACCTGATAACTAGGCCAAGGTTACTGCCCATCGGGGGCGGGTTCATCGAAGGGCAGGCCCTGTTGTTCAGCTTGCGTCTTCCGGTCCAGCCACGCTCGCCACTTCCTGGCTTCTTCTTTACGTGCTTCCTGGCGTACTTCCTCATATCGCTTTTGCTTATACAGTGATGCCAATACCATGCCAACCTCCCACATTACTATGAGGATAACCTGTCCGGCCACCACCGTCCCAAACCACTGAAGGATAGATGTTACAGTCTGAGTTAGCGAATCCTGGTCTCGGTAGGCCGTCTCATACCACGCTATCACCCCGATGGTCAGTATGAACATAATGGCCGAAAAGATTAAGTACCTAACTGCAACCTGCATAGCTTCTACAGGCATGATTATATAATCGGCATACGCCAGTGTCAAACATGGAGTGGTAGCGTTGCAGTCCAGGTGGTATGAAGCTCCGTCATACCTGCGCCCCCAATTCGTCATTCCGGCGTAGGCCGGAATCCAGGGGCTAGGGGCTGGGTTTCCAGCCTGAGAACTGCCTATTTTCATGGTCATTGCCCATGCCCCTGCGGGCCACATACGAGGATGAATACCCTATTTTCATAATAATTCCCCATGGCCCTCCGGGCCACATACGAAGATGAAAATGGGACGGCATCCCAACCGTCATTCCCGCGAAAGCGGGAATCCAGGGATGGGGGGCTGGGATTCCAGCTTGGGGGATGCCTATTTTCATAGGAATGACAGAGAACGCGGCCACTTAAAGCAGAACGCGGCCACATGAAGTTAACCGGCCTGCTACTTCACCTGGCAACTAAGGCTGATAGGGCCAATTTCAAGGCAGAATTGACCCTGTGGACTGTAGGAGCCATGATTTCACTGGCTACATTGGCCTTTGTTGCCAGTAAATTTCCGGGGTGATTCCGGTTATAACCGTTGACCTGCCCACAAGCCAAGACCCCGGTGCGATTATGCCCGGGGTCTATTTTATCATTGCGCTAGTAACTCACAGCCACTCACCGAACACAGCAAGGAATATGTGGCTGAAAAGCCCGCTTGTGTCCCTCTCGGTTACACCCTGGGCCATACCTGGTTGGCTAGGGCCTCCATCTGGCGGAAGGCGTCGTCCAGGTCGTTGCCGGTGCGGAAGAAGTCGGCCAGCACCATGTAGCTCACACCCATCTCCTCGTACATACGGATGTCCGATGCGACCTCATCGGCGGTGCCTGTGAAAGCCCTGCGCTCTCCGTTGGAGGAGCCTCGCCCATCCTGATTCAGCTCATACTGGCCGGGCCTGTAGATAACCTCAATCTCCGACGGGTCGCGCCCCGCCCTCCTGGTGTAGTTCGCCAGGCGTCTCATGCCCCCTGCCAGCTGCTCGGCCTCACCCATAGGGAATTCGGGGTTCGTCCCAAGAGGATACCAGCCATCGGCCAGTTCTGCGGTGCGGCGCAGGGCGCGGCGGCTTTCGCCTCCAACCCAGATGGGAGGGTGGGGTTTCTGGACCGGCTTGGGCAGGAAGTCTATGTTGGAAAAGCTGCAATACTTCCCTTCAAAAGTGGGGTTATCGCTGGTCCAAAGCTCCTTGAAGGCGCGGATGTACTCGTCGGTCACCTGCCCCCGCTCCTCGAAAGGTGGCAGGCCCAGTGCCTCAAACTCCTCCCTCATCCACCCTGCGCCAATCCCCAGGACGAGGCGGCCCTTGGAGAGAACGTCAATGGTTGCCAGGGCCTTGGCTGCCACCAGGGGGTTGCGATGGGGCACTATCATAACGCTGGGGACGAGCTTTATATTTTGGGTCACGCCGGCGATGAAAGCCAGCAGGGTCAACTGCTCCATAGACTCGCCGGTGCCGGTGCCGGGAAAGGCCCCCGTCTCCGAATAGGGATAGCGGGAGTCAATCTGCTTTGGCACCAGGATATGGTCGCCGGTCATCAGCATGTGGTATCCCAGTTCCTCCCCGCGCCTGGCTATGTCAACAACGGTGTCCGGCTGAGCGAAAGGCCCCCGGTTGGGAATGGTAAAGCCGTATTTCATAGCTATTCCTCCTATTTTCAGATAAGGCTAACCGGGTATATAGATACCCCCCGTCATTCCTGCGGAAGCAGGAATCCAGAGTCCCACAATGCTGCCGCCTCTGCGAAGTCCACTATGGCTCCTCCTTTGGACTCCCGCTTTCGCGGGAGTGACGAATGATGGGGGCGGGAGCGGCGCATGATGTGATGCGGGAGCGATGATGGGGAGACCAACCGCCAGTACCATGAAAATTGTATGGCGAAGGCCCCATAGGGTCAAGGCAGGCGCTTAGAACCAGTTGGCCTTGTCCACCACATTGGCCAGAGGCTCGCCCCCGGCGAAGCGCCGGCAGTTTTCCATGAGGATGTCGGTGCGCCGCTGCGCCAGGTAGGGGGCCTCGTTGGAGGCGACATGGGGAGTCATCAGCACCCCCGGCATGGTCCATAGCGGATGGTCCGGGGGCAGAGGCTCTACCTGGAAAACGTCCAGGCCGGCGCCGGCAATCCGTCCCGACCCCAACGCCTCCACCAGGTCATCCAACACGACACACGCGCCCCTGCCTATGTTGATGAAGTAGGCGGTGGGCTTCATCAGATGGAACTTCTCTGCGTTCATCATGCCCCTGGTCCCGGGCGTCTCCGGGGTGGTCAGTATCACGAAGTCCGCCCGGCCCAGGACGCTATCCAGGGCCTCGGGCCTGTGAAGCTCGGCCACGTAGGGCGGCGCCTCGGCGGTCCTGGGGTCCACTCCTATGACCCTCATGCCAAAGGCCGCGCACAGCCTGGCCGTCTCGCTCCCTATGCCGCCCACGCCGATAATCAGGGCGGTGCTTTCCGGCAGGTACACGGCGGCATCCAGCCTATTCCACTCCCGGTTGTACTGCTGTGGGATGTATTGGTCCAGGTGTCGGGAGAAGGCCAGCAGGAAGGCCATGATGTGGGCGCTGATATGGTCGCTGTAGATGCCCCGGATGTTGGTGACTACCACGTCGCTATTTACCAGGGCCTCATGGAACCACTGCCCACCCAGCCCGGCCATGGGGGCGGCCACCCAGCGCAGCTTTTTAGCCCTGGCGAAGAGCTCCGGGGTGACTGTTCCATAGGCCGCATCGGCGTCCTCTATATCCTCCATAGCGTCCTCGGCGCGGTGGAACAGCTTCACCTCTGAGCCGGGCACCAGGTCCATTATCTTCTCCGGCCAGTCCTCCTGGGCGCTGGGCGGCAGGATAACCATTTTGAAAGCCATGAAAACACCTCCTCTCTTGGAGTAGTCCGGGCATAGCCCCGGCGCCCATCCCCAAATCCGGGACACCGGGCACAATCGCACCCTCATAGTAGTATAATTGGGGCGTTCCGGCTATAGTGGTAATTGCCCGCTATCTTCATAGTAATTACCCATGCCCCTGCGAAGGCCACATAAGGGAATGAAAATGGTAGGGCTTCCCCACCGTCATTCCGGCGTAGGCCGGAATCCAGGGGGCGGGGATGGCTTCGCAACGACGGCCTACGTCGTGGGACCCTGGATTCCCGCTTTCGCGGGAATGACGGTGGTGGTTGCTGGCTATCTTCATAGTAATTACCCATGCCCCTGCGGGCCACTTGCGAGGATGAAAATGGTAGGGCTTCCCCACCGTCATTCCGGCGTAGGCCGGAATCCAGGGGGGCGGTGGGAGTGACTTCGCAATGAGTCCCTAAGTCGTGGGACCCTGGATTCCCGCTTTCGCGGGAATGACGGGGATGGTTGCCGGCTATTTTCATAATAATTGCCCATGCTCTTGTGGGCCACTTACGAGGATGAAAATGGTACGGCATCCCTCCCGCAACTCCTGCGAAAGCGGGAGTCCACCGCCCCACCCCTGGATTCCCGCTTTCGCGGGAATGACGAATGAGGGGATGCCGCACCCTTCAGGGTGCGGTGGGGGGATTTGGCACTGGCTATTTTCATAGTAAAGGACGGTAAGATAAGGCATGTCGTGGATTAGGGAAGAGGATGTACAGGCCGCCAACGTCATAAAGGTGGTATCCATCCTGCCCAATGCTATGGAAGCGGTAATGGGCATGAACAGGGCCATCACCTTCGGCAGTTCCACCCTCACCAGGGTGCAGGAAGAGGCCATCGCCACCGCCGTGTCGGTAGCCAACAAGTGCCGTTATTGAACTGCATCCCACGGAGAGTTGCTCCGTCAACATTCCGAAGACCCAGAGCTTGCCAACCACGTGATGCACGACTACAACAGGGCGAACCTGGACCCCCAGACCCGGGGGATGCTCCACTTCGCCGTAAAGCTCACCCGCGAGCCCCACTCCATGCGCCGTTCCGACGTGGAGAAGCTCCGAGAGCTTGGCCTGACGGATGAGCAGATTCTATCGGTGGTGCTCATAACCTGCAACTTCAACTTTATGACCCGCCTGGCTGATGGCCTTGGGGTGGAGATAGAGCCTCAGAAGCAGGATGCCATCAACCAATGGCTCGGCGGCCCTACCGCACAGCAGGAGTGGCTGATAACCCCCAAAGACCAGGCTGCCACCCACGCCGACTAGGGCCTGCGCGTTGGCATTGCATTGGGCTGTGTTAACATCTGAGGCATAGGGCGGACCATCAAAACTCGAATACGGGAGGTGCATATATGACGGAGAAACGCATTGGAATTGTGGCGGCAGGCTCCGACAGCGGGGCTATCCTGGCAGGAATAGAGAGGGCGGAGCAGATGGGCATCCCGGCGGCATGGCTGACCACCGGCGGGGCCGGACTGGATGCCCTCACTATCTTTGCCGGCGCGGCGGTGAGCACCGGCAATGTCCTCCTTGGGACAGCCATCACTCCCACCTTCCCCCGGCACCCCATAGTGGTGGCTCAGCAGGCCCAGGTGATAGCCCAGCTTGCCCCCGGAAGATTCCGCCTGGGCATCGGGCCCAGTGGCCGGGCCGGGGTCGTGGATATGTTTGGCATCAACTTCAATGCCCCCCTGGGACACCTGAGGGAGTACCTGCACGTATTGAGGTCGCTGCTGCAAGAGGGGTCGGTGGACTTCGATGGCACCCACTACAAGGCCCACGCCCGTATCTCATCGCCGGTGGACTTGCCCGTGATGGCCTCCGCGTTGGGAGAGAAGGCTTTCGAGCTATGCGGGGCTGAGTCCGACGGGGCCATTAGCTGGGTCTGCCCAGGGAAGTATCTCAGGGACGTGGCCCTGCCCGCCTTGAAAGCGGGGGCGGATAGGGCCGGACGGCCTGTCCCGCCCCTCATCGCCCATACTCCGGTGTGCGTCCACGACGACCCCGAGGAGGCCCGGGAGGCCGTCCGCAGGCAGTTCGGAGGCTTTGCCCGCACACCCTTCTACCAGGCCATGTTCACCGCTGCCGGCTACCCTGAGACCGCCAACGGCTCCTGGAGCGACGCCATGATAGACGCCGTTGCCCTTTACGGAAACGAGGCCCAGGTAACGGAGAAGCTGGAGGAGTTGCTGTCCTTCGGAATGACGGAGGTGATGGCTTCACCTACGGCTGCGGGGGATGACCTCGAGGCTTCCCTGGACAGGACCCTGGGCCTGCTGGCCCAGGCAGCTTCGCAGGTATCCTAGAGGGCGTAGGGCTTCAGGACAGGGCCTTATCGAAGATGTACCGCCCAATATCCCGGTTCTCCTCGAAGGAGAAGTTGCTGAAATCTCCGTTGTACCCGATCAGCGGGATACTTACCTCGTGGGGAGAGCCATGGGTGCGGAGATTGGGCGGTATATCCACCTCTGAAGGGTCTCCAAAGACCACATCCTTCTCCCCTGTCACCACTATATCCCCTATGCGCTCATAGGGGAGCCGGAGTCTGGCCGCCGCCTCTTCCCTCGGAAGGGCCTCCTGGATGCCGGGGGTCCCTCGCAGTATTTCCAGCGCCTCCCCCAGGCGGGAGGGACGCCCCGCGCGGGATGATTCCCGGCGGGATGACTTCCAACCGGACGAATTGAGGTAAACGTACATACAGCCGCCCAGGTTGGAGTGGTGCACCACGTACCTATCCTTGATGATGGGAACGGGGTCTGCCTGGATGCCGTACTTTCCCAGAGCGCCTTTGAGGTCTATCATACGGGCCTTTGACGACATGCCGTGGTCGGCGGTGATGAAAAGGGTAACGTCGGTATGGGCCTCTACCAGGCTGCCAATGGCGTCATCCAGGATGGAAATATGCCTCTGGGACATGGGATGGCCGGGGCCGTAGGTGTGCATGGCGTAGTCGGTAGTGGCGATATAGACTAGGTCCGCCGGGTGCCGGGCCATTATGTGGCTGGCCGCGTTGATAACCCAGCCGTTGACCTCCAGGGAGTATATCTCCGGCGGTGGGCCGACCGCTTCCACCACCCAATCAGGGGGCCTCTCCGAGGAGACGGCGACGGCAGCCCGGTCAGCCTCATCAGCCCCGTCACCCCCATCAGCCCCGTCACCCCCATCAGACAGCAGAGTACGCAGCTTGTCCTTGGCTGTGACCAGGATGGATGTCTTGCCCTGCCTTTCGGCCCGTTGGAACATGGTCTCCGCCAGGATGTACTCCCCCGACTCCATATAGACTTCCTCGCCCCTATCCCTGTCCAGCCAGTAGTTAGAGCTTATGCCGTGGACCTCCGGGTAGCGGGCAGTTACCAGGGAGACGTTATTGACGTTGGTCACCGAGGGCATCATACCCCGGCCCGTCTTGAGGAACCCCCTCTGCGCCATCTCCCGGATATTGGGAGCATCACACGCCTCCAGGTATTCGGGGTCGAGTCCATCAATACAGATAGCGACAATGGGCCTGGTCATATCCACTCCCCACTTCTATAAAGGTTGAAGCCCCTTGAGGTAAAAGGTAAAAAGGAGGCAAAACTCTCAGGCCCATTGTACCATCAAGATGCCATCCCTGCCCTGTAGTGTCAGGACGATTGCATATAGGACCCGTCTTTACCATGAAAACATCCAGCAACCAGCATCGTAAAGACAGGCAACACCCATTCCGTCATTCCCGCGAAAGCGGGAATCCAGGGTCCCGCGACGTAGGCAGTCGTTGCGAGTCACCCAGCCCATACCCCTGGATTCCGGCCTGCGCCGGAATGACGGTGGGTGGGGGATGCCACACCTTGTCAGGGTGTGGTGGAGGAACCTGAATCCTCTATTTTCATGGTACTGACGGTGGGGAAGTCAGATGCCAAGTTGACACGGCATGACGACTACCATAAACTCTGGGCGTAGGACTCAATTCTATGAAGTTTGCCGGCTGGACGCGGGATGGGCTGCACCGCCGGCCCCACCTGGGCTGCCAGCCTCAGATGTAAAGATGATGTAAAGGCCGGGCATGAGTGAGAAAAGGCGAGTCCCTGTAATCCCTGCGCACCTGAAGCTGCTTAATGAAGAGGGGACCGAGGGGACCCTGTTGGGCACCCGGTGCCGCCAGTGCGGAGAGCATTTCTTCGGCAGCGTTGTCTTCTGCCAGCAATGCACCTCCGCAGACCTGGAGTCGGTGGAGCTAAGCAGCCGGGGGACCCTCTACAGCTACACCATCGTGCACCGTCCGCCGGCCGGCTGGGAAGGGAACGTGCCCTACGCCCTGGGCCAGGTGCAGCTTCCCGAAGGCCCCCAGGTCCTCTCCGAGGTGATGGACTGCCCCTTCGACCGGCTAAAGGTGGGAATGACGCTGGAGTTGGCCCTGGTGGTGGGGGGTGAGGACAGCGAAGGCAATGAAATAGTAGTGTACAAGTGGCGATTAGCGGGACCATCATCAGGATAGTGCGGTGAGACCACATGGGAACATTCTATACGGATATTGAAGTTGGCAATCCGGCAAAGGGCGAGTTCCGACCGGTGGTTGCGTTGGTTGATACCGGAGCGATTTACTCGATGATGCCCGCGTCCCTCTTGTCACAACTCCTTCACCTATCGCCAACGGAAGAAGTCGTTTTCACCCTGGCCGACGGCAATAGACAGAGTTATGGCGTGGGAGAGGCGCGTTTCAAAATTGATGGCCGTGAAAGGACCAGTCCCGTCGTCTTTGGCCCCGAAAATCGTTACCTGTTAGGCGCTACTTCTCTTCAGACCTTCAACTTGATTGCCGATACCAGCAATCACCGGCTGGTTTCAGCACCTGATGCAACCCTCTAAATGGGCAGGAATGGACATCGGGCCTCCTAACCGTCATTCCGGCCTTGTGCCGGAATCCAGGGGTGGGGTGGCGTTTCGGCTTGGGGGATGCCAAATTATGAAAATCCAACCCCATCCCCACTTGTGGGATAACAATGGTATGTAATAGGGGTTACGTAGTTGGATATGAAATCGTATATGTCGACTAACTAATCCAGATACGGAATTGCCTTCAAGTGCGTAACTCCTAATGTAAAACAGAGGATGTTTCCATGAGTCATCCCGAACGCAGCGACGACTATTTCCACCTGTCATCCCGAAGGCAGCGAAGTGGAGTGAGGAATCTAAAGTGGTGGCTTTGCAGAAGGCGTGAATTTTAGATTCCTCGTCGCTCCGCTCCTCGGAATGACATGGTGAGCGGTCCCTCAGAATGAGATAGCGAGGGGTTTGTAGGGATAAAAAACCCGCCTAATTTCATCTGCGTGATAATTTGCATACCCCTGTTAGCCATCAAAGGGAGAAGGGACTACATAGGCAATATTTCATATAATTTTCTTGCATAGGAGGAGAGATGGCATTGAAGCCGGGCAGAGAGGTTGTTGTACTGGGGGTGGGTCTGCACCCCTTCGGCAGGTTTCCAGAGAAGGACCTTCCCCAGTTGTCCAGGGAGGCCGTTGTCGAGGCCCTGAAGGATGCCCAGATAGGCTGGAAGAACGTGCAGATAGCCTACTTCGGACACGTTTACTACCAGGGCATGTCCCTTGGCGAGGTGGCCCTGCGGGACTTGGGGCTGACAGGAATCCCCATCATCAACGTGGAGAACGCCTGCTCCAGTGGCTCTACGGCCTTCTGGCAGGCATACTGGGGCATCGCCACCGGACTCTATGACCTGGCCCTGGCTTTCGGGGCCGAGAAGGTGCCAAAGGGCCCCGTGACTGTTACCGCCGAGGACAGTCCTGAGCGGCTCATCGGGGCCGACCACATGATGGCAGGATATGCCCTGCGCACCCGCCGGTATATGGAGGAGTTCGGCGCTCCTATAGAGGCCATCGCCCAGGTGTCGGTGAAGGCCCACCGCAACGCGACCCTCAATCCCTACGCCCATTACAATAAGGTCTTCACCCTGGCCGAGGTGCTGGAGTCGAGGCCCATAGCCGACCCCCTGACCCTTTACCAGTGCTGCCCCACCAGCGAGGGAGCTTCGGCGGCGGTGCTGTGCGCCAGAGATGCCGTAAGGACCTACGCCCCCGACAATACCCGTTACATCAGCATCGCAGCCGCATCCCTGACCACTGGCACCTACAGCGGGGTGGGAGCAGACCACCCGGCCATGAACCCCTACCGTGCCGAGGGCGCAGCCCAGCAGGCTTATGAGATGTCGGGTATCGGCCCGGAGGACATAGACATCGTACAGGTGCACGATGCCGCCACCATTGGGGAGATACAGCAACTTGAGGCCCTGGGCATAGTAGCCAAGGGAGAGGCATGGGTTGCCAGCCGGGAGGGACGCACCGAGATAAGCGGCGACATCCCCACCAACACCGACGGCGGGCTGCTGGCTATGGGCCACCCCTTCGGGGCTACGGGCATCCGCATGATTCACGAGACCGTCACCCAGTTGCGGAGCGAGGCCGGCCAGCGCCAGGTGAAAGACCCCAAGGTGGGACTGGCCCACTGCTCCGGCGCCGGCGACATCTCCACCATCCACATCCTGAAGAAGTGAAGTATGCAGGTTAACCGGGACCTCCTCCAGCAACGAGCGCAAGAAGTCCGGTATTCCCTTGCCGTGCTTGGCAGGTATGGGAGCCTGAGCAAGGAAGAGTTTCTTGATAAAGAGGAAACTATAGATGCGGCCAAGTATCGCCTGGTGATAGCCATAGAGGCTGCCATCTCTATATGTACCCATCTGACGGCGCGCCTTGCCCAGAAGAACCCGGACAGCTATGCCCAGTGCTTTGAAATCCTGGCCTCCGCCAGCATTATCTCCCCTGGGCTGGCGGAGCGCCTGGGGCGGATGGCCCGCTTTCGCAACTTGCTGGTGCACGTTTACTGGGAGGTGTACGACAGCCTAGTATGGGACATCCTCCAGGACAACATAGGGGACCTGGAGGAATACCTGTTGGAAATAGGCAAGGCAATTGAGGATGCAACGTGATACCGGTATGGCACAGGCTTTCCCAAGATGCCAAGGAGCCGATTGTCGAGAAGCTGGCCCACCTTCTGGCCCAGCGTGAGGAGTTGCAGTTCGCCTGCATTCACGGGAGCTTCCTGGAGCAGGCGGTTGGGTTCAGGGACATAGACATAGCGGTCTGGGTAGATTCCTCCATAGCCGCCGGGAAGGATGCGTTGTCCTACGAATGGGACTTGAGTTCCTCGCTGGAACATGGCATGTCGCAACCCTCCTACCCCATAGACGCAAAGGTCCTCAACCATGCTCCCCTGTCCTTCAGGTATGCTGCATGTGGGGGACGCCTTCTCTTGGCAAGGGATGAGTCCGCCTGGTATGACTTCAGGGAGAGGACGTGGATAGAGTACCTGGACTTCGCCCCCATAGCCAGGCAGATACTCTTTGACCTGCTGGACTCCCCCCGCTCTTGAGGCAATGTTGAGGTGAGGGCCTGCTAAAAACTGGCCGGGGAGACGAATGCCGTCTCCCCGGCTGCCTACTTCTACCCCGTCCTCCCTGGGAAACATTGTGAAAATCCAGCCTCCTCCCCCCTTGCGGGGGAGGATTGAGGTGGGGGGTATCACTCCCACTAAAGGAGGCAGTGGGCGATGGTATCACCCCCATCCTAACCTTCCCCCGTCAAGTGGGAAGGGACTACCTGGAAAGCTACCCGGCCATTTTCATGCCCTTACATGGCCTCGCAAGGGCATGGGGAATTACCAAGGGGAATCGAAGGACGGTACTAGCCGTGGCTTACCAGCCCCTCATCTATCATGGCCTTGAAGGCCCCCTCGAAGGCTGTAAGGGTCTGGTCAATATCCGACTCGGTATGTACCCCCGAGAGAACGCCGCTGGTCCGGGACATGGGGTCCACTCCCCGCACTCTGAGGGCCTGGCGGAACCCGTCCTGGATTTCCTGGGGCTGGCTCTTCAGGACGCTGGCGTCCAACCCCTGGATGGACCTGGCCCCAAAGTATATGTGCCAGGTTGAGGACTCGCCATAGACGCATGCGTTTACCTCGTAGCGGTCCACGATCTCCCGCAGGCCGGTGCGTAGGCGCTCGGCCATCCTGTCGGCGGTATCCTGCATCTCCCCGGTGGCGACTATTTTCATAGCTGCGTTCCCGGTGGCGGCACAGTAGGGATTGGCGTTGAAAGTCCCTCCGTGGTACACCCTCTGGTAGCGGTCGTGGTGGGCCTCGCCGGTGTGCAGCATCACCCCCATGACCTCATCACTGCCGGCTATGGCCCCACCGGGCAGGCCGCCGGTCAGGATTTTCGCCATTGTGCATATATCGGGCACGATGCCCAGCTTTTGCTGAAGGCCGCCCGGACTCCAACGGAAGCCGGTGATTACCTCGTCCAGGATCATCACAACGCCGTACTGCTTGGTCAGATTCCGCACCCCTTCCACAAAGCCCGGCGGTAGGGGAACGGTCCCATAGGAAGCCCCGGAGCCTTCGGTGATGACGCCCGCAATCTCCTTGTCCGTGGCCAGCACCCGCTCCAGAACGCCCAGGTCCGTAGGGAGGACCACTACGGAATCTATGGCGCCCTTGGGGACTCCCAGGGAGCCGGGCACGTCAAAGGGCGCCGAGTTTCCCGGCATTGCGTAGTCATGCCAGCCGTGATAGTGGCCTTCCCACCGGATAATCTTGTCCTTGCCAGTATAGGCCCTGGCGACACGCATCGCCAACATGGTGGCCTCAGCCCCGGACCCCACGAAACGAATCTTGTCAGCGCAGGGCATGAGATTGTGTACCCGCTCTCCCCATTCCAGCATGACCTCCACCGGCGCGCCGTAGTGGGAACCCAGAGGCGCGGCCTGGACCAGGGCCTCCACCACCGCCGGATGGGAATGGCCCAGCAGCAGGGAGGCAGACCCCATGCCGTAGTCTACATACTCATTCCCGTCCACGTCCCATTTCCGGGAGCCCTGGCCCCTGGCGATGGTCAGCGGGAAGGGATCGGTGACATACATATCGTGGCCCGCTCCGCCCGATGGGAAATACTCCTGGAACCTGGGGTAAAGCTCAGCCGACTTGGGATTTTTCCTTATGTACTCGTCTCTTATGGAATCAGCCACTACTTTCCCTCCTCTCAATTCTGGGGATTGCCGGAATCGCCCATAAGTCTGCTTCTATCATAACTTTACATTAAATCCGCCATAACTGCCATAGCCAGGTATTGGCCGAATTTGTTTTAATAAGCCGTAAACAACAATCTAACCCCAGGGGCCTGCCCGGCGTCATTCCGGCCTACGCCGGAATCCAGGAGGAGCTGGGGGCGACTTCGCAGCGACTCTGATGTTACTGAGGCATGGATTCCCGCTTTCGCGGGAATGACGGTATGGGTCACAGGAATTGCGCACGACCTTGGGAAGGCCGTGTAAGGGGATAAAAATGAAGGGGGGCCTCCAAATCGTCATTCCGGCGTAGGCCGGAATCCAGGGGCGGGGGGTGGGTGACTTCGCCGAGGCC
The DNA here is from genome assembly GCA_965219725.1 of Dehalococcoidia bacterium. GTDB lineage: Bacteria > Chloroflexota > Dehalococcoidia > Lucifugimonadales > JAGWBF01 > CBDCOF01. The sequence continues at coordinate 1,208,712 of CBDCOF010000002.1, forward strand.
CCGACGTTGAGGAGTCTTGGACTCCCGCTTTCGCGGGAATGACGGTGGGGTCGGATGCCGCACCCTTCAGGGTGCGGTGGGGGAGTCCTATTTTAGTAATGATAGTGATAGTGTAAGTGGACCATGTGGCAGGTGCGGGGGCAAGACCCCTTGTTAAGACATATAGACAGAAGCCTCAAAGGAGGCATGTACGCCCATGCCTCCCTGCTGGTGGGGCCGCCTCACGTGGGCAAGGGCACCCTGGCTATCAATATAGCCCAGGCGGTAAACTGCCTCCTGCCGGAAGATGCTCCTTGCGGGCAGTGCATCCAGTGTAGGCACATAGCCTCCGGCCAACACGCCGACGTGCTGGTAATAGGGCTTCAGAGAAGTGGGGAAGACGGGCCGCCGCGAAGGGAGATTGGCATTGACACCGTTAGAGACGTTCAGCGCCAAGTCAGCTTGAAGCCCTACGAGGGCAGCCACCGGGTGTTTATCTTCGACGGCGCAGAGCACATGAGCGAAGAGGCCGCCAACGCCCTTCTGAAGACGCTGGAAGAGCCGCCGCCGCAAGTGCTGATGGTCCTCCTTGCCTCCCAGGAAGAGGCCCTGCTCCCGACCATCCGGTCTCGATGCCGGCGGATGGAGTTGAGGCCCATGCCATTGACCGATGTGGCAAAGGACCTGGCGGCCAACTATTCCGTGACCGAGGAGGAGGCCGAGAAGCTGGCCCGCCTCTCCGCAGGCTGCCTGGGCTGGGCCATCTCCGCCGTCAGCGACCCGTCCATCATGGAGAAACGACAGGAGGGGCTGGACCGGATTACCCAGCTCTCAAAGGCGAGTCTGGAGGACAGGTTCAGCTATGCAAATGACCTGGCTTCCCTTTTCTCCAGGAGCAGGGAAGAAGCGAAAGAGGCGCTTTACCTCTGGCTGAGATGGTGGAGAGACTTGCTGCTCATCAAGGAAGGCGCGGGAGAGTTCATATACAATATAGACAGGACGGATGCACTGAATTCCATCGCTCTAATACTCACGACAGACCAGGTGCTGGGCTTCCTCAAGGCTGTCCTGAGGACCCTGGAGGCCCTGGACCAGAACGCCAACTCCCGCCTGGCCCTGGAGGTGTTGATGCTGAACTTGCCCCGTGAACGGGCAAGGGGGTGAACAAGTCCCTGGGACTTTATCCAAATTCCGCCCAGGGAATGAATTTGCGCCATTCCTCAAGGATTGTGTGGTTATGGAGGACATAGTAAGGGTTGGGATAGGGCGCTTTGGGCTGGCGCAGGAGGGTCATGCCGGCCTCGGCGGGGGTACGGCCCGCCTTCTTCCTGTTACATGGAATACAAGCGCTTACGATGTTTTCCCACGTGTGCTCACCCTGCTGGCGGCGTGGCCTGACGTGGTCCAGGGTTAGCTCCCGGGTCTGCAAGCTGCAATACTGGCAGGTATAGCGGTCTCGCAGGAAAATCTCTTTCTTGGACAGCTTCCTCTGGGCGAAGGGCCGCCGCACCAGGTACACCAGCCGTATCACCGAGGGGATGGGCATGGACGACTTGACCGTACGAATCTCCCCCAGGCCATTCTCAAGCAACTCCGCCTTCCCCTTGCCCAATAGAATTACGGCCCGCCTCATGTTACACACATTGACGGGCTCATAGTTCAGGTTAAGCACCAGGACCGACGAAGTAATCATATATATAATTATAATACCTGGGCCGGGGTTTTAACCACTGGTAAAAGAGGTCATAACTGTTCAGGCTTCAGGGCTCATTCTGGCCCCAACTCACCATTATTATGAAAATAGGGTCTTCATCCTCGTATGTGGCCCGCAGGGGCATGGGCAATTACCATGAAAATAGATGCCCACCGTCATTCCTGCGGAAGCAGGAATCCAGGGTCCCGCGACGTAGGCGGCCATTGCGAGTCACCCACCCCCTACCCCTGGATTCCGGCGTAGGCCGGAATCACCCATGGCCCCTGCGGGCCACATACGAGGATGAAAATGATATGGCCTCCTCACCGTCACTCCCGCGAAAGCGGGAGTCCCCGCCCCGCCCCTGGATTCCGGCCTGCGCCGGAATTACGGATAACACTGCCACCTCACACGCCCAGGTCATCGGGGATGAACCTAAGACCCCTCAGCACCACGTCAAAGTTGTCGGCTAGAAAAGTCCCCATGGCAGAGTCCTCGATGGTGCCCTCCAGGCCCATGACAGGGTAGCTCTGGATAGTGGAAAGCACCGCCGAGCCTATGGCAAAGGTTACAAGGACTCCTAAAACGAAGCCCGCAGCTTTGTTTATTGACCCCAGCTTCACTTTAACTAGAATAGCATGGGCGATAGTCCCTAATACTGCGGCGGCCAGCAGGGCCAGGATGAAGATGGCAATAAAGGAGGCGACTTCAGCGCCGTTATCGCTGTCTATAAAGCGGGAAAAGAGCCGCGCAACCTCGTCGTGCAGGCGGCTGGACAGAGCGATGCCTGCAAAGACCCCTATCGCCACCACCCCTATCTGTATCCCACCCATGCGCCATCCGACAAAGGCGACGGATATGCCGACAACAATTATGACAAGGTCCATCCAGTTCATCTCAGGCCAACCCCCGCAGCCGGGTTTACTCCCCGGTGAATTCAGATTATGTGAATTCAGTGTACTACCTCACCTCCCTCGGAATATATTATTATGAGACCCAATTAACAGCTTTTTCCGCACCCACAAGATGACGACCAGAGAGGCCCCGCCCACAACAAAGCCTCCCAGGACATCGCTGGGCCAGTGTACCCCAAGGTATATCCTGGAGGCTCCCACCGATAGGGCTGCAAGCCCCAGCAGCACCTGTGTGGCTATTCTCGGCCATCGGGGTTTTATCAAGTCTCCCACTATGAATATCAGCAGCCCGAAGAACAGGAAGGCATGGAAGGCGTGCCCGCTGGGGAAGGCCGGATTTGTGGGTGGGGACTCCAGCAGGGAGAAATCCGGCCTTGGCCGGTCCACCATTATCTTCAGCAGAGCGTTGAGCCCATCGGCAGCCAGGACCAGCAGCAGGGCTGCGGCATCGGCCCTCCGGCGGCCTACCCACAGGGCTATAGAAAGCACAGGGACGGAGACAACGACCACCGGCGTGTTTGCCAGGAAAGAGGCCGCAATAGCAGCGCTATCGAGCCAGGGGCTGCGGGCCCCTTGGAACCTCCTGATAGCGCCCTCGTCCCCGGGGAAGGCATCAAAAGCTGCCGCCGTGTAGCACATGACCCCTATGGCTATAAGGGCAATAAACGGGATGCTCCCTCTCATAATCAGGGGCAGGCGATTTACTGGCCCATCTATTGAACTATTGCGGCATCCCACGATAAATGAGTCCCCCGGACCTACCCAGTATCTCAGACCGGGTGCTATAATCCGTCTATCGCAATATTACATCAGGTGGGCGGCGCATTGCCAAGGCCGGATACGATAGCAATAGACGGGCCATCGGCCTCGGGTAAGACCTCGTTGGGCAAACTGCTTGCCAAAGAGTTGAAGTACCGTTACCTGGATACTGGGATTATGTACAGGGCGGTCACCTGGCTGGCTTTAGAGCGGGGGATGAGCATGGAAGACGAGGAGGCCCTTGGCCGCCTGTCCAGAGATGTCGCTATCCAGGTAATCGGGGAGGGCGAAAGCGCCGTAATTATAGATGGTAATGAGGTGGGCGAGCAGCTGCGTCAGCCTCGCATTGACAGGGCTGTCTCCCTGGTATCCAAAATAGATGATGTCCGTACAGCTATGGTGAAGCAGCAGCAGGATATTGCCAGGGAAGGCAGAATGGTCATGGTGGGCAGAGACATAGGCACAGTAGTCTTGCCCAGCGCCGACATCAAGCTATTCCTTGTGGCATCCGTGTCAGAAAGGGCAAATCGGCGGTATCTGGAGATGGCCCGGCATGGAAGCCCCGTTGACTACCAGCAAGTCCTGAAAGACCTGGAGGCCAGGGATGAACTGGATACGGGACGAAGCAACTCTCCCCTCCGCCCGGCTGCCGATGCCATTGTGCTGGACACCGATAGCATCAGCATCGGGGAGGTGCTGGAGAAGGCTATGGCCCTGATAATTGAAGGTAGAGGGGAGGACTGATGGGGATACTCTATAACGGCGGGACGAACATGGCAAGGGCGTTCTTTACCCTCTTTGCGAAATGGGAGGTAGAGGGTAGGGAGGCTGTCCCTCCCAGGGGGCCCCTGATAGTAGTCTCCAATCACCTGAGTCATGCCGACCCCCCCATCCTGGTGAGCAGCTTGACACGGCCGTTACATTTCATGGGCAAGCCAGGCCTCTTCTCCAATCCCATAGGCAGGGCCTTCCTTACAAGGGTAGGTGTGCATCCTATGAACCAGGAGGGGACCGCAAATATAGAGACCCTCAAGTGGAACCTGGAGCTTCTCAAACAAAACAAGGTTGTAGCCCTATTTCCTGAAGGCACCCGCAGCCGGGAGCCTGGCATGAGCAAAGGAAAATCTGGAATAGCCTATCTGGCTATCAGGTCTCAGGCCCCCATCCTGCCGGTGGGGATCACGGGCACTGAGAACATCACGAACGGGTTTCAGCTATTCTTCCCCCTCTGCCATCTTAAAGTAAAAATAGGTGAGCCTTTTAGCCTCCCAGTTCTGGAAGGCCGGCTAAGCCAGCCTATCCTGGAGAACATGACCGATATGATTATGCAGCGGGTGGCTGCCCTGCTTCCCCCGGAATACAGAGGGGCTTACCATGTTCAAGGCGTCGGGGCCGGAGAGCAGCCCTCCCGGTAGTTTCGGGCCTATGGCCTTGACCAAGTCGCGCAAGGGGATGAAAATGGCGGGCAGCACCGGCCCAAGTAGTCCCTACCCCCTTTCGATGGGGGCGATACCCTAACCGTCATTCCGGCGCAGGCCGGAATCCAGGGGTCGGGGGTTGGGGTTCTGGCCAGAGGGCTGCCTATTTTCATACTAAAGAGAGGAGTCAGAAGTGCAGCAGTCGTCGAAGTTCGGTATTTACATCAACGTTCAAGAAAAAAAGGTGGTACGTATCAACTCGCCATACTGGATACCCGAAGAGCCCGATTGGAGCTTTCTCACCCCCGAAGTCAATGCCACCCTGCTTCAGATACGGGATATGGTGAAAGAGGGAAGCATGACGGCCGATGCCGGCGAGATAACCTGGGGTACGATTCCCTTGAAAGAGTAGCCCAACGCCCCGGACATCTATATCCGGGGCGCACCACATGGCGCTTTTCACCTATTCATCCTCACCCTCATTTGTGAGGTCCGCGAGTGTAGGTAAAGGGGTCCCAACCCGGATGGTTCCCGCTAACCCTGGACCCGGAGGGGTGAAGAATAGCTATTCGCTCCTACCCAAGACCCTACAGAGTAATGACACCACCAGGGCTGATAGGGGCATGGATTGGGGCCCTCGGGTGAATTTACACGACTAAAGCCGGCACTCAACGTATAAGTTCAGACTGTATATCACGAAGCAATGAAATGCCCGGTTTCCAGCCGAAGTGTTGGAACAATTCGGCAGCCGGTTTCAAGGCCAGTTCTCTGGTATCGGTGACCAACTCGACTCTTGACAGGTCTGCTTTATATGGTTGCTCCGATATAGTTGCCTTCCTTTCCAGGAGAAAGCCCGTTCGCCCCGGCAAGTCAAGCTGGAGGGTACGCCCCTCGATACCTTTAACGGTGACTTCCAAGTGCATCTGTTCGTCACCGGCCTCTGTGAATGTTAACCGTGAGGCGAACTCGAAGATTTCGGTGAATCTGGACAACACGTCCCCAATGCCCAGCGCTAGGCCGGGCTGCCCACCATTGGGGAGCGGCCATAGCGTGATTTGCTCCTTCCAGTCCTCCACCATGCCGGAATAGTAGACGAACTGGCCGCTTTGATAAAATCGCCATACCTCAACATGCTGGCGCCAATCTGTCTCTTGCCCAATCCATTCCGGGCCGGTGTCAGGTTGTGTCAGATTGTGAAGTTGCGGAAAACCCCACACCCTGCGTTCTACCGAAGTTTTTTCTAGGATGTGATGTAGAGCGCTTATATCCGACACCCTCTTCTCTGTGAAAGTGGCCGGGCGAATGACCACCCTCCAATGTCCTCGGGAGCGGATTTTTTCGAGTAGTCCATTCATCTCAAATCGCCAAGTCCCTGGTCTGGAGGCCCTTGGTCTGTAGCGGGCTGCGCGAGCGTACCAGGGACGAACAGTCCTACCCGTCGCGCCCGCTCCAGGAATTGTCTTACACCCTTTTCTGTCGCCAAATCAAGCAGGTCCCGCATCTCGGCTTGAGCAGGTATCTCTGTCGTCTCCGGTTTTCTACGTGTCCTTACGTAACAAGCCCCGCTTCGCAGTACATTGTCATAAGCCCTCTTGCATAAGACCGGAATGTCAGAGAATTCTTCCACTTGAAGGACTATGTACCTGTTTCCATTATACTCTTTTACTTCCAGATCAAAGCTGACGCTGGGGTCGGCGTAGCGTGCAATCTGGTCTGCCACGTCATCATAATTCCAGGCAGGCAGGTCGACGTCACTGAAGCCGACGGGGTTGAGGGTATTGTCATTACCTTCCACTCCGATTATGACACGGCCTCCATCACGTCTATTAGCCATACCCAATACCGCTTTAACAACCTGTGCTACAAGCCTGCTATTGGATAATGGCCCTGGCCCTTTGAACTCTACCCCCTTGACTCATGGCCCAGGACCATAATTTGGGCGAACTCTTCGTCTGTCACTTGCTATGCCATTCTCTTATGATGGATTCCTATACTTCCGATAGGAAAGCGCGCACCACACGGGCCATCTCCGCCGGCTGGTGATAACCTATGTCATGGCTGGTGTCGGCTATCCACTCCACCTGGCAGCCTTTGATGGCATCCTTTGCCATTTCCGCCATATCCAGACGCATCCTGGAAAATTCCGATACCCTGGCTCCCTGGCGGGGGGCCGCAGCCATGATCAGGGTGGGGCACTGGACCAGGTGGAACATGGTGGAGGGAGACTCGAACCACATAGCCTCCAACACCTGGGCGTGATTGCCGGGCTCCAGGATGTCCCTTATCATGCCCTCCTCGTCCACCCGCACCATGGTCAGCACTATCTGTTCAAGCTGCTCGGTCCAGCAGTCGGCCAGCTGCTGGCTCAGGCGGGTCAACCACTCCTCCTTGGTGCCGGATACGTCACGGGGGCGCAGCCGTTCCCTGAAGGACTCCCAGGTAGCTCCCGGAGAGAGGGTCCAGTCAAAGAAACCGCCGTCCACCAGGACCAAGGCGGAGACCCGCTCCGGGTACTTGGCAGCCACGCTCAGGGCTGCGTTAGCGCCCCAGGAGTGCCCTATAACCGCAGCCGCCTTTTCAACCCCGAAGTGGTCCAGGACGTGGATGGCGTCGGTGGCGATACTCTGCCAGTCGTAACCCGTTGACGGCTGTTCGGTCTGGCCGTGACCCCGCTGGTCCGGGGCAATGAAACGATAGGTGTCCACCAGGTGAGGGATTACCAGGTCATACCAGTGGCAGGAAGAAGCCAGCCCGTGCAAGGCAAGCACCACGTTGTCCGTCCGGTCTGCCTGATTGCCCGATTCCTGTCCCGGCCTTGGGTCAAGAGTGGCCCAGTCCTGGTAGTGCATCTTCAAGTTAGGGGTGTTTAGCCACCCTTCTTTGGGAGTTATTTTATTCATCCGACTACCTCGCGAAAGTCTATGAAAGCCTTCCTCCGGCTGCTTGCATCCAGAGGAGTATAATCCAAGGCTGAAGGATGTGTCTATTGCCGCCCCATCTTTACGCCAGTCCACGTTAGTTTCTTCTCCGACCCTGGCTCGTCTTGATATGCTCCCAGATTCCACGGTTATCTTCCGGCTCGTCCTTCGCCTTTGACGGTGGCGGGGTACGTTCAAAGAGATTGTCATATTCCTGCTTGTAGCCAAACACTCGGGCCGCCCCGCTCAATACAACCCGCGCCAGCCGCGGGAGCAAATTGAACGAATTGGGCAAAGCGCGCACGTATATTTCCTTCACCGGGATAATGATATGATGATACGCGGAGAAGCGTTGGCATACCTCCACCAACTCGTTGCTCTCGCCCCGCGCAGCGCGAACCATCTCCGTGGCCACGGCCTGAGTCGGCTCCCATTCCATCTCCTCCAGGAAACGGGAAGACTTCATCTTTGTAACCAGCCCATGCTCCGGCGAGCCTCCGGGCGACTCCGAGGAGCGCGAGGGCTTCAAAGTCCCGTTCCACCCTGCCCCAGGTTTTCCATCAATTTGGGGCATTAGCTTGGGAGCGCCGATGAACAGCCCCTTTCGGGCCCGGGTAGCGCCGACATAAAACAGCCGCCGCTCATTTTCAATCCACTCCGCCGCCTTGGGGGTGCGTCTCGTGTGCGCTGTATCGTAGGTTGGGTCGTCGTTGCTGCCAATTACGGGCAGGTATCCCTCCGTACAATCGGGAATGATGACGTAATCGAATTCCAAGCCCTTGGCCGTATGAATAGTCATCATTTTAATCCACTCGTTCTCGGGCCGTCCCAAGGTCGTATCGGCATTGTCAACATGCCGGATGAAACCCTTCCAGTCCAGTCCTACCTGATGGGCATAGGCGATGAATGTCCGCAGGGTATTTATGCGCGTGAGTGAGGCTTCACCCCGGCCGTAATAGTCTTCGTAATGCTGTTGGAACCCCACTTCCTGGTCTATCCACTTCAGCAGCGGGCCGGCTAGGGTCTCTTCCTCCAACTGCAATTTTCCGTGGACCTCGTCCAGGAGCGACGTCAGGTCCTCCAAGTTGGCTCGTGCGCTGCCACGGGAAAACTTGCGGGAGTCCTGTATCGTCTCATCCAGAAGCTCACCTAGAGTCAGTCCTTCTTGCCGTCCATCGGTGAGCATCCGTTGTATATCCCGGCGCGCGAGATACCGGCTGGGCTTGTTTGCGATGTTGAGGAATTGCCTGACGGCCGCATCGTTGGGGATTTCATCTAGTTTCGCGGCCACGCGCACATAGTCCAGCAGCGCCTGGCTCTCTCCGGCCCGGAGAAATGGGGCGCGGCCCAGCACCTTGAAGGGAATCTTCTTGAGCATGAGTTCTGTCGAAAAAGGATTGAGCTGGGCGTAGGTCCGGGCCAGCACCCGAATATCGGAGGGCGCAACTCCCTGGTCTTTCACCAGCGCTATGATTTCTTCCGCCAGGCGGCGATTGGCATATCCGCCCGGTTCATCCTCTTCACTGCGTTCAGAGTTGGTGATAAGGGTAACTTGGCTGTCTCTGGCCGGGTTGCTGGATATCAGGTGTTTGTCCAGACGGTTGGAGTTATGCAGGATAACGTTATAGCTGGACTGGGCAATGCTGTAGCCAAACCGGAAGGAGTTGCTGAGCTTATAGGTGCGGTGTGGCTTATTGGTGAACGTACTCTGAAACTCCCCGAGAATGTAATCGCTGCGCGCCCCGCGCCATTCATAGATAGTCTGGTCGTCGTCGCCAACCACCATCAGGTCGGCGCCACCCCGGGCCAGACATTCAATAAGTTTCTGCTGGCCCAGGTTGACATCCTGGTACTCGTCCACGATGATATACCGCAGACTGCGCGATTTGGCTTGCCACAGGCGATAATTGTTGGCAAGCATATCCACTGCCAGGGGGACAAAATCGTCAAAGGTTATGGCATTGGACTCCAAGCGCTCCTTTTCAAACTCCTTATACACAGCTACGTAGGCGTCGCCGTTCACACCGGCATATCCGGCCCGTGAGGGAGGTATCAACGCCCCCTTCCACAGACCAATGGACTGCTTGGCCTCATCAACATCCAGGTCATCCTCGTCCAAGTCCATGTCTCGGCACACTTGCGAGACAGCTTTCACCAGCGTCAGATGGGCGAGTTCTTCGGTATCACCGAACCATTGCCGGAATCCCTGAGGGCTGATTAACCCATAGGCATAGCTGTGAAAGGTGTTTACCGGCGGCTGATGCCCCTCGCCCACGCCAATCTCGGTCAATTTTTTGATAAACTGATTTCGCGCGTCTCGGTTGAACATCAGCACCTGGATTTGCTGACGGGATGCGCAGACTTCCTGGAACAAATGCTGAATGCGGTACGCCATGGTCGTCGTTTTCCCGGAACCGGCGACAGAAAGCACCCTCCCATGATAGCCGTCGGGATGGTTGATTACCTGTAGCTGTTCGTCGGTGAGTTCCACCATGATTGCTCCCTCCCGGACCGTTTTTCAGATAGGAAACGCTATGCAGCGCGATTTTCAACCCTGCGCATTGTTATGTCAATCCATAAGGGACTCCAGCCCATCCCCTGGGTGGGTCCCGTTTGCTTATAGTTGTTGGGCCCCACGGGACTGCCGCTTGCTATATACTGTAGCTAAACGGACTGGGCCAGGCGATAAGAAAAACGGCACCAGTTGGAAAAATAGAAGGACCATACCGCGACGGTTGACCCTATTTACACAGGCGGGTATATTGGAAGGGCGGGATACCCGAGACAATCACGGCAGGCATAGATTAGCCGCAAAAGGTGGAGACGAGCATGTACGCGTTGGTTTTAGCCGGTGGCAGAGGTGAGAGGCTTCGCCCCCTTACGGACACGACTCCAAAACCTATGGTCCCTCTCCTGGGAGAGCCCATTCTCTGGCACCAGGTGGAGTGGCTAAAGAAGGGTGGGGTAACTGACATCGTTTTCCTGGCCGGTTATCGTTGGGAAGCTATCAAGGAGTTCTTCGGCGATGGGAGCGCCTATGGGTTCCGCGCCCACTACAGCATCGAGGATACGCCCCTGGGCAGAGGGGGCGCCATCCGCAAGGGGATGTCCCTGGTGCCCGAGGAGGAAGAGCGGGTGGTTGTGACCAATGGCGATATTATCACCGCAGAAAGCCTGGACTCCGTTGCGGACCAATTCCGCAGGAAGCAGCAGGCCAACCCGTCCCACCAGGCTACCATCATGGTGGTGCCCTTCACCAGCCCCTACGGGTTGGTGGACCTGAACGACGAGGATGACGTAGAGGGGTTTCGGGAGAAGGTAGAGCTTCCATACTGGATTAACGCAGGCATTTACCTCTTTTCCCGCCGGATTGAGGGACTGCTGCCCGAACTGGGAGACCAGGAAAACTCCACCTTCCCCACCCTGGCAGCCGAAGGCAAGATGTCGGCCCTCCGGTCACGGGCCTTCTGGCGCAGCGTGGACTCCTTCAAAGACCTGCGGGAGGCCGAGGAGTACCTGGAAAGTGTCGGCCAGGGACCGGGCTAGAACCCTGGGGGCAAGCTCTGGCCCGAGGCATAGACTTCCCACGTCCCGTTGTGATAGGCGACAGCCCTCCCCACGCCCAGAACCTGCCAGTTGCCGGGGGTCCCGAAGCAGCACGTCCTGGCGTCAATGCCCAGGACCTTCAGTCCCGGCGGCGCTCCCTCGGCCAACTCCCTGGAAACCGTGGCCGGGTCGCTGTTTTCGTGGTGGGGCAGCACGGCCACCCCTTCCGCCACACCGAGGCCCTCCACCCATCCCCTGGAAGATGGCCGCCTCATCATAGACCCCATTACCATTGCGCCGGCGCTGGACCCGCCCAGCACCGCGCCACTGTCTAGCGCTTCCTGTAGGCGCTCAAACAGCATGGAGCCTCGGAGGGTAGTCAGCAAATGGTCGGGGCTGCCGCCGGTGAAGTAGATTACCGATGCCCCGGCGACCTGTTGGACAAGCTCCTGGTCGTTGGCATGTTCCCGTTCCAGGACCATAAGCTGGGAGGCGTCCGCACCGAGGCGCGAAAAATGCGTGACCCCATCGTTGGCGGCCTTCTGCGGCCCTGTCACGGCTGCGGTGGGTATGATCAACACCCGCGCCGGCCCTGGTCCCGTTGACCCGCCGGTTGATCTGATAATAAAACTGTCCATCTCCTCACAGCCAACCCGAAACTCATTTCCCCCTGCGAGGACTATCTGCCCTGCCATGCTCTCACCTCATCTACAAGTCCAGTGACAAGTCCGGTATCAAGTCTGTCCCCTATTCTACCAGATAAGGCAGCTTGAATCCGTGGCTTCACCTTTATTACCATGAAAATAGATTCCCACCGTCATTCGGTTGCAGGCCGGAATCCAGGGGTGGGGAATGGACTCCCGCTTTCGCGGGAGTGACGGTAGGGAGGCCATACCACTTTCATCCTCGTATGTGGCCCGTAGGGACATGGGCAATTACTATGAAAATAGGCAGCCGCCTGGCACCGTGATGCTCCCTTCGCACCCTTCCCATTCCCCACACTCACTTCATCTGTCATTCCCGCGAAAGGGGGAATCCAGGGTTCCGCGACGTAGGCGGTCATTGCGAGTCACCCACCCCCGCCCCTGGATTCCCGCCTGCAACCGAATGACGGTTGTGGTGGCCCTGGATTCCGGCCTGCAACCGAATGATGGTTGTGGTGGCCCTGGATTCCGGCCTGCAACCGAATGATGGTTGTGGTGGACCTGGATTCCGGCCTGCAACCGAATGACGGTTGTGGTGGCCCCTGGATTCCGGCCTGCAACCGAATGATGGTTGTGGTGGCCCCGGATTCCCGCCTTCGCAGGAATGATGCGTTGGGGTTGAGGCCGGAGAGGTCCCTCAAGTCCGACCAGCTGCCCAAGCATCTATCCGGTAGTACGACGCCGGGTAATATGATATATTGACTCCCGCACCTGGTATATAAAGAGACAATCGCTATCCGGCTATTTACAGGAGGTCTCACTATGCCAAAGATGAAGGAGAGCTATCCCCTTACCCTGGAAACCGACCAGATGAACTTCGTCCGGTGGGCCAAAGACAAGTATGGGATAGAGGACGAGAGCAAAGTTATGCGGGTTATAATGGACTACATCATCACCAACCGGGACCAGTACGACAGCGTCTTCACCTACATCCGGTGCCTGCGCTGCGACTAGATGGGTAAGTGTTCAGGGTTGAGGTCTCATTTCAACCCCAACCCGTCATTCCGGCGCAGGCCGGAATCCAGGGGCGGTGTTGTGTTGGCTTCGCAGCGACTACCAAGGTTGGGGGACCCTGGATTCCCGCTTTTGCGGGAATGACGGTGGGTGAGGGATGCCCCAGGGTTGACACCCTTATGGACAGGGCGTAGCATGACTATCATCAGACCTTTGGGTAGCTTTGCAATTCAGGTGGTCTCATTCCTATGAAAATCCGGGTGTTGGGGCACCCACCGCACCCTGAAGGGTGCGGCATCCCGCCAAACCGTCATTCCCGCGAAAGCGGGAATCCACCGCCCATCATCAGTTGGCAAGGCCACCTAAAGCGGAACTCCACCGACCCTTTGGGACCTTTCAGCCGCCCTGGGCCGGTCTTGATAATGTCTGATGCCCCGAGCCGGGAAGTTATTTGATAGCAGGATGGGAATTGAGACGTGAACTCTAACAGGATGCGGGTCCTGTTCCTGACCCCCTACTTCAGGCCCTACCTGGGAGGTATAGAGCGCGCCATCGAGGGCCTGGCCTTCGAGTACCTGGCCTCGCCCCGGGTGGAGGCTGTGGGTGTGCTGACGGGCAAGTACGCCTTCCCCAGGGTGCCCCATCCCGATTGGGCGGATAGGGAGACCACCCCCGAGGGCATCAACATCCTCCGGCTGTCCAGCTTTCCTCTGAGGTCCCTTCCCATCTATTCCGTTCCCCTGGTCTGGTTTCCTCCAAGCCAGATAAGGCGGTATATCCGCGAGTTCAACCCGACGGTAATCCACTTCGTCGGAGACGGCTGGTTCTGGGGCCACCTGTGGTCCTGGGCGTGGGCGCGGAAGCACGCCCGGCTGGTGTTTACCCCATCATTCCACACCCTGCCCTGGTCCCGGCAGTGGCTCCGCATGTTCAATGTCCCCCTGTGCAAGATGGTAGACGACGTGGTAGCCCTGACGGAGATGGAGCTGGACAGGGTGCGCAGCGCCTACCGTGTGCCGGACAGGAAGCTGTCGGTTATCGGCTGGGGAGTAAATACCCCCACCATTGAAAGGACCAATACCCCCAGGACATCGGTGCAAATCCTGTGCGTGGGCCGCCTGGGAGACCATAAGGGCCAGATGTGGATGCTGGACGCCTACCGGCAGGCGAGGCACCGTTTCCTAGTCCCCGCCCACGTAGTCCTTGTGGGCAGGGATGAGGGCGGCGAGGTCCAGATACGGGAAGCCGTGCAGTCCTGGGGCCTGGAGAATGAGGTGATTATCACCGGGGAAGTCAGCGACGCAGACTTGGAGAACTGGTACGTGGAGAGCGATATGTTCGCTCTATTCTCCAGGTACGAGGCTTTTGGCCTGGTGTACTTCGAGGCTATGGCCTCGGGCCTTCCGGTGCTCACCCACGACGTGGGAGCCAACCGGGAGCTATTGACCCGGGGCTCGGTTGTGGTGCCCACCTTTAACAGCGCGGCGGCGGCTGATGCCCTTGTGCGGCTGGTCAACGATGAAAGCTCCCGGAGGGAGTTGGGCGCAGACGGGAGGGAGTACGCTCATTCCAACTTCACCTGGCCCGTGGTCGCTCAGCGCTACCTGGACCTGTATCAAGGGATGGGGTGAAGGGATGCGTGAATATAGGCTTAAACTCAAATCCCCCCTTGAAGAGATGGCTAGACGGAGTTGAACGTGACAACCACGAATACCAAACTGCTGACTGCGGAGGACCTGCTGCGACTGGACGCCCAGGGAGTCCGGGGCGAGTTAATCCGAGGGGTGCTGTGCGAGACTATGCCGACAGGACTTGAACACGGCGAGATAGTGATGAACCTGGGTGGCGAGTTGAGGAATTTCATCAAGCCCCGGAAGCTGGGGAAGCTGGCGGCCTCGGACTCTGGGGTGTGGCTTGAGCGGGACCCGGACACGGTGCGGGAGCCTGACATAGCTTACTTCTCGGCGGAGAAAATTCCCCTGGATGCGAGGGTTACGGGCTATGCCCAGGTGGCCCCGGACCTGGTGGTGGAGGTGGTGTCCCCCAGCAACAGCCGTCAAGAGGTCAACGACAAGGCGCTGATGTGGCTCAGATACGGGGTGCGCTTGGTGTTGGTGGTACATCCCAACACGCGCACAGTGGAAGTGCACCGTGAGGGCCACCGGGTGTTGACCCTCACCGAGAACGACACCCTAGACGGCATGGACGTGCTTCCCGGCTTCACCTGCGCCGTGAAGGACATCTTCGACACATAGAGAGACGGACAGGCAGGCCATGCCACACCCTGAAGGGTGTGGTGAGTGTCCTAGCACATCTATTTTCATGGCAATTACCCCTATGGCCGTGCGGGCCACATACGCGGGGGAAATTGGGGTGACGCCCCCTCACCTCGACGTGGGGGCTGGGGCAGGGTGTGAAGGAGCATTAAATTATAGGAGAGAGTCATGGACCGAGAGGCTTTAGAGGCCGGGGCGCGCCGGATTCTCCTGGGCAACCTTCGCCAAGGCAGGGCGGACTGGAATGGCAAGGAGTACACCTTCGTGTGCCCGGCCCTGCGGAGCTATCCCTTCCAGTGGTTCTGGGACTCCTGCTTCCATTCCATAGCCCTGCTCCATCTTGACAAAGACCTGGCCAAGGCCGAGCTAAGGACCTTGTTGAGCGCAGCCCTGCCTTCAGGGTTCATCCCTCATCTCATCTTCTGGGAGGTTGAGAAGCGGGAGGACTTTCTGAGCCGCAACCTGGTGGGGCGCACCTCGCCCTACTATAGCTCCACAATGCAGCCCCCCATAGTGGGCTATGCCGTAGAGAGGGTATTTCGAGCCACCGGCGACGAGGCATTTCTGAGAGAGGCCGTCCCCACCCTGAAAGCCTACTACCGTTGGCTGAAGGCCAACCGGGACCCCGATGATGACGGCCTTATTGCCATCATCCAGCCCGAGGAGTCGGGGGTGGACTGCTCACCCAAGTACGACGACGACCTTCATCTGGAAGAGCTTACCAACCAGGGCTTCATAAGGGAGTTGCGAAAGGTATATGAGGCTTATGAGCCCATGCGGGGAGACGACCTGCGGATACTCCAGTCCGACATATTCCACATAGAGGACGTGCTGGTAAACTCCATTTACGCCTTCGGGCTGCGCTCCCTGTCCAGGCTTATTGCCGAAGTGGGTGAGGACAACAGCGAGTTCGTCCGGGAGGCGGACAAGACCAGAGACGCCCTGATAAGCAAGTGCTGGGATGAAGAAGCAGGGGCGTTCTTCGACCTGGCGGGGACCGGGGAGCGCCCCGTCAAGGTGATAACCATTAGCTCGCTGATGCCGCTAATTCTGCATGACCTTCCCACGGAAATCGTGCGTCGCCTGGTGGACGGGCTGGTCTCATCCCCGGACCATTTCTGGCTGCCCTATCCCCTGCCCTCGGTCTCGGCGTCGGAGCCCAAGTTCATGCCCGGGAACCCCAGGGGCTTCATCTGGCGAGGCCCTACCTGGATGAACACCAACTGGTTCCTGAGCCACTCCCTGCGGGGTCACGGCTACCCTGAGATGGCAGACCATATAGTAGCCAAGAGCCACGAGCTAATCGAGAATGGCGGGTTCCGCGAGTATTACAACCCCTACAACGGCGAGCCCTACGGCGCCCAGGAATTCGGCTGGTCCACCATAGTGCTGGATATGTAGGGGGACCTTAATTTTAGAGGTCGGACTTGGAACTGCATATCGCCCAACCCTTTGACCTAGGCCTCAACCTGACTATGGGCCAAGCCTTCCGTTGGAGGGCTGAAGGGGACTGGTACTCGGGGGTGGTCCAGGGCAGCAGCATCAAGATTCGCCGGACTAAGGAGGGGGTGGAGTTCCTCAGCAGCACTCCAGAAGAGTCCGTAAGTATCCTTCTCCAACGATATTTCCGGCTGGACGAAGACGTTGAGTCCATCTACTGCGAGATAAGCCGGGACAGCCCCAGGGTGTCAGAATTGGTGAAGCAGTATAGAGGGATGCGGATACTACGCCAGGAACCCTGGGAGTGTCTCATCTCCTACATCTGCTCGGCCCACAACAACATCCAGCGCATCAGCGGGATTGTAGAGAGGCTGTCCGATGCCTTTGGCCGGCCTATATACCTGGATGGCGTCCAGCGCAATTCTTTCCCGGCCCCCGAAAGCCTAGTTGAGGCCGGAAAGGCCGCATTGGACCGGCTGGGACTGGGGCTGCGTCGCCCAGACCACATATACCGGGCTGCCCAGGAGGTAGAGAAAGGCTCCCTGGACCTGAGCGCCCTAACGGAGATGCCCTATGATGAGGCCAAGAAGCGGTTGACTGAGTGTCCCGGCATAGGGCCGAAAATTGCCGACTGCATACTGTTATTCTCCCTTGAGAAGGCGGAGGCCTTTCCCATTGACCGGTGGGTCCTCCGTGCATTACTGGAGAGTGGACTTCCTGACCGGACTCATGCCCTGGTGCGCCAAGCCCTGGACAGAAAGACCGGGCTGTCGGAACCGGGGTACAGGGCCATATCCCAGGGGGCGCGAGAATACTTTGGATGCTACGCCGGGTACGCCAATCAGTTCCTGTTTCACGACATAAACCCGGTGAAGTAGCTTATTCAGACCCCCACGACACCAGCACCGGCTCCATAGGCCGGGCGCTTCGGAGCCTGAAGGCGCCATCTTCTTCTTCCAGCAGGTCAGGAAGCATACTTTCCAGTAGACCTCGCTTGGGACCGCCCGGAGGTAGATAAAGGCGACTGCTCAGCTGCTCCAACGCCTGCCGGGGGCTGTCGAACCCTTGTCTGCCCTGAGGAGGGAGGGCCTCCATCCGGGCGTTTATCCCCAGTTCCTCCAACACCTCCTCAAGCTGGGGAAGGCTTGGCAGGGGCAGGCGCTCCTCGCCGTGGACCAGCTTCCATATTGGGTAGGTTTGAGACTGGGGAGGGTCCTTGAAAAGCACAATCAGGACCCGCTCCCGCCCGTGAGCCTCCATCTTCCTGACAAAGCGCTCTATGTCCCGGACCACATACAGGACATGGACACAGAGGGCTATATCGGCGGGAGCTACGTCTG
Source organism: Dehalococcoidia bacterium (assembly GCA_965219725.1). Lineage (GTDB taxonomy): Bacteria > Chloroflexota > Dehalococcoidia > Lucifugimonadales > JAGWBF01 > CBDCOF01. The sequence goes on from CBDCOF010000002.1 coordinate 1,226,653, forward strand.
CATCCTCCCACCGGGACTCCACAACGGCAACGTTTTGAGTCCCGTATTCCTCTACCTGCTGAAGGAGGACGGAGCACATGCTTGGAGAAGGCTCTACGGCCGTAACCCGGCGGCATCGGAGGGCCAAGGGCAGGGCCAGCCTTCCTCCACCGGCCCCCACGTCAATAACCGTGTGATGGGGCTTCACGTCTTGCAGCAGACGGGACAGAAGGGGGTCATCGGTGCGTCTTGGGTCCACCCTGAACTGATGGGCATGGGGCGCCCAGTGGTCATCAGGAGGCGGAGAAGGGCGCATCCTGTCCGATTGGGCGTGCTCCGCCTCTACCATAGCCCTCCATCGCCGGCTGGCGCTCACATCCCGCCTCCTCGTATCATATTTGTCTCATATCCGTCACCGCCGGGACCCCCACCCCTGGATTCCGGCTTTCGCCGGAATTGCCCATGACCCTGCGGGACACGTAAGGGGATGAAAATGACGAGCAGCCTCCCCACCGTCATTCCGGCGCAGGCCGGAATCCAGGGGTGGGGGGTGGGTGACTCGCAACGACCTCCTACGTCGCGGGACCCTGGATTCCCGCTTTCGCGGGAATGACGGTGCTAATCGGCTGCCTGTTTTCATAATAACGACAGAATAAGGGGCCGGAATGACGGCTAACGTGAAACCACGTCAGGGCAGGCCCAGCTTGTCCAACTCGCCCAAGAGTTCGTCCATGTCCGGGAGATTGGGAGCGACGTAGGTCTTTCTATAGCGTATGACGCCGTCCTTGTCCACTATGAGCACCGCCCTTCTCCCAGCGCCCCGCTCCTCGTCCCACAGGTCATAAGCCTGGATTACCTGGCCCTTGGGGTGGAAGTCGGACAACTCAGGGTAAGGCAGGCCGCCCATCGCGGCTGACCATGCCCTGTGGGATGCCATGTGGTCTGTGCTTATACCCAGGGCCTGAGCGCCCCGCGCCACAAGCTGGTCGTTGTACATCCGGAACCCGGATGCCTGGTTGGTTCAACCAGGGGTAAAGTTGAAGATGTGGAAGGAAAGGACCACATGGTTCTTGCCCTTGAACTGGCTGAGGCTATACTGCTGGTTGTCGGCGTCGGGAAGGCTGAAGTCCGGGGCAATATCTCCTATTTCGGCTGACATACGCTACCTTTCACTCCTTATTATTCTGAGCTGTTCCCACGTGTTATTCCGAACGGAGCGGAGCGCAGTGAGGAATCTAAAGTCATGGCTTTGCGGAACGCGTAGATTTTAGATTCCTCGTCGCTCCGCTCCTCGGAATGACATAGTGAACGGTTTGTTGAGGTTAATTGGCTACAGGAATGGGCCTATGGCCTCGAGAAATCCCTCGGGGTTGTCCTCGAATACCATGTGTCCGGCCCTCTGGACCTCTGCCAACTGGGCATTGGGCATGGTATCCACCATTCGCTTTGCTGTCTCGGGACTCAGGAGGTCCGTCTCCGTCCCGCGCACGATAAGGGTGGGGCAGGGGATGCTCTGGGCTACGGGCCACATATCCTGCTGGGGGGGAGCGGGGGCGTCCTGCCGGCGCTGCTGGCGGATTGCTATATCGTACTTCCAGCCAATCTTGCCATTTGCCAGTTCCCTGGTGGCGTACCTGAGCCGCCGGCGCAAGACCTCATCGGAGGCATAGGTATTCTGCTTGCCCATATACTCCACCACGGCGTCAAAGGAATCGAACTCCTCGGGCACCCCCTGGACTTCCCTCTGGATGCGCTCCAGGCCCCTGGCCTCCGAGGTGGGGCCTATGTCCACAATTATGAGCTTCTGCACCCTGTCGGGATAGAGGGCAGCAAAGGCCATGCTATTGCGTCCTCCCATAGAGTGCCCCATCAGAACAAAGGACTCCAGGTTGAGGGACTGGCAGAAGCCGTCCACGTCCGAAACGAAGGCATCGGTGGAATAGTCCCCGTCCTTGGCCCAATCACTGTCGCCTCTGCCCCTCTGGTCCAGGGCCAGCACGTGATAGTTCTGGCACATCGCGGCTGACACGTCGTCCCACGAGTGGGAATGGCCCCTCAGCCCATGCAGCAGCACCATAACCGGCCTGCCCACAGCGCCCCAGTCCAGATAGTGGATGCTGAGGCCGTTGACGGTGACCGTCTTGTCCTTGGGTTGGACTTGCGTAGTCATGTTCTCGCCTCCTGATATTTTTGTAGCGTCTTTGTGGCCCTCATTCTACTACGTATCCCAGGGGTTTTTCACCCTCACCCGCCATAAGGCAAATGTTCAGACTTACTGAGATGGATTGAGAGAATACCGCCCTGCATGTAGGGGCGTCCCTTGTGGACGCCCAATTCTTGCCTACTTGTGCGATGCACGCAGGCAGGAACGCCGGCGACCAAGGCAGCCACGAGGGTTGCCCCTACGATTGGTCCAGCAAATGCCCCCACCAAATCTGAACAGTTACGCCATAGGGCATTCTCGATGTGTGCCGGCAATGCCGGACATGAATACCAACCCCTGCTGAGAATACCCCAGGGTCTTTTAGTTGTCACTCCCAGCGGAGCGAGGAATCTAAAATTCCTGCGGCTAGTTAACTTTGGCAATAGCAAGAATCTTAGATTCCTCCCGTTGGTCGGAATGACAGGAAACGTTCAGGGTGACGATTAGAAGGCACTGGAGAATACCCGCCATAAACCGGCAGAATTATGTATAATGCTATATAGCCGATAGGGAGTAGTTTCCGGTAGGGGGTAGAGGATGCCCACCGAGGGCAACAATGTGTACACCTCCAGGACGATTCACGACCTCCCCCAGGGGGAGCGCCCAAGGGAGCGGCTGCGGGAGTATGGCCCCAGTCATCTCAGCAACGCCGAGTTGATAGCTATCCTTCTGCGCACTGGGATCACGGGGGAGAACGTCATCAACATGTCCATGCGCCTGCTTACCGAGTTCCGAGGACTGTCCGGCCTTGCCAGGGCATCCTACAGCGAAATCTGCTCCCTGAAGGGCATCAGCGACGCGAAAGCCTGCCAGCTTATGGCGGCCTTCGAGCTTGGCCGGAGGTTCGTATCCATTCATCCCGAGGACAAGGCCATAATAAGCTGTCCGGGAGATGTAGCCAACCTGCTATCGGCGGAAATGAGCATCCTGGACCAGGAGCATCTCAAGGTTGTGCTGCTGGATACCAAGAACCACGTGAACGGAGTAAGTCAGATATACATAGGGAATGTCAATTCTTCCGTTGTTCGCCCGGCGGAGGTGTTCCGGCCCGCAATTCGCGACAACGCGGTGTCAATCATAGTCGTGCACAATCACCCCTCGGGGGACCCAACCCCCAGCCGCGAGGACGTTGCCATCACCAGGCAACTGAGGGAGACCGGGGACATCCTGGGGGTCGAGCTTCTGGACCATATCATCCTGGCAGGCCAGCGCCACGTCAGCCTAAAAGACCAGGGCCTGGGCTTCTGAGGAGGCCGGACGGCTATGGGTGTGCTGTACGTGGTGGCTACCCCCATCGGCAACCTTGAGGACATCACCCTGCGCGCCCTGCGGGTGCTGGGAGAGGTGGGGCTCATAGCCGCCGAGGATACCCGCACCACCAGGAAGCTGCTCACCCGCTACGGGATAAAGACCCCCCTCACCAGCTATCACGAGCACAATAGGGCCGCAAAAATACCCCACGTTATGAAAGCCCTGGAGACAAAGGACGTGGCCCTGGTATCCGACGCCGGGATGCCCGGAATCAGCGACCCAGGCTATGAGCTTGTCACAGAAGCCATCAGGGAAGGCATCAGGGTTATCCCCGTGCCCGGCCCATCGGCGGTAGTCGCTGCCCTGGCCGTATCGGGCCTGCCCGCCGAGGGCTTCCTTTTCCTGGGGTTCCTGCCCCGCCGCCGGGGCGACAGGAGAAAGCTGCTTGAGTCGCTGAAGACCCAGCCCTTCACCATGATAACCTTTGAAGCTCCCCACAGGCTGGCCGGCTCCTTAGAGGACCTGCTGGCTGTTCTGGGGGATAGGCGCATAGCGATATGCCGGGAGATTACCAAGGTGCATGAGGAGGTGTTCCGGGGGGTGGTGTCCCAGGCCATTGCCCACTTCAGCCAGTACAGAGGGGAGTTCACCCTGGTGATTAGCGGCGCTGGGCCGGAGGCAGCGGTAGTGGATACGGACTGGGTGAGGGAGGAGCTGCGCCGCCTCAAGGGCAATGGGCTTGGAGCAAAGGACTCGGTGGCCCAGGTAACGCAGGCGTCGGGGCTGCCCAGGAGGGACGTGTACCGGCTCTGGCTGGAAGTCCAGGGAAAATGAGGGCCTGGGGTATTCTCCCCGTCTGCGCCATCGACATCAAACCTTTTGTGTTAGCCTCCTATAACTCTAACCAGGGTTGCCGCAAGGGTGGCGGCAACCCCGATGCCAGCTGTAGTCACCCCCACCACCCACTTGAGCAACTCAGCTTTCAGGTTGGCAATGTCCGCCTTCAAGTCCGCAATGTCCGCCTTCGTTGCCAGGTGCTCATAGGCCCCTTCCAGGCGGCTAACCCTTTGTTCTATATTAGCCATCGTATCCCTTCCTTACGGCAACTCCTCATACTATCCGTAGTCCCATCTCCTTATCATCAACCATCTGTGTGGTACAGGCAGGCAGGATGTCAGTAGAACAACTCTACCACCCAAGGGCAGGCGTTGACAATGGGTTGCTAAAGCGGCGCACAGCCCGGTCATTACGGAGTAGGCCGGAACGACGGTGGGTGGGGGATGCCGCGCCCTTCAGGGTGCGGTGGGGGAACCTGGCGCTGCCTATTTTCATGGCAATGACGATTACGCAAAGGCCGGAATGACGGTGAGGCGGCGGGCACGGCTCATCGCGTCTGAACGGTTACTCCTGAGTACGGGGTATAGCTGAGTTGCCCTGTTCTCTGCTATCATCATGGGGGTTGATGGAGGACTCGTATATCCGACGCAGGCCGGCATAGGCAGACACCCGCCAGCGCCATTGGTGCGAGTACGGCGAAGATACAGGCCCCGGCTATCCTCTCACGGGTAGGAGGCCACGACCGACATGGCGCGGAGAATGTTAGACACAGCCCACCTGCTCTACCGGGATGGAGCGTGGCAGGAGGCCCTTGACATGCTCACCGGCTTTCCCAGCCGCCCATTCATACCAAGATGGGCCGCAGCAGAGATGGACGCCATAGAAGGATGGTGCTGGTATCACCTGGGGATGAATGGGGCTTTCCTGGCAAAAAGACGCCGTCTGCAAAGGTCGAGAAGGGCCTTTGCCCAGGCATTGACCGGCCCCTCGGACCGGGGCCGAAGGACTTGGGCCTTGAATGGGATTTCATTAGTCCTCTGGCAATTGGGGGAGAGGCTGGAAGCGTGGCAGATTAACGATTACGCGGTGCAGGAGTTTGAGGATGCCCCCACCCTCATGTGTACCAGGGCCATTCTATTCCGGTGGAACAAGGAGACCGACACCAGCGCCCGGTTCTCGGAATTGGCTTATGAGAAGGCGATGGCCGGGGGGGATTACCTGACGGCGGGTCGGGCCAAAAGCAACATGGCAGCCCTCATGGACAGCCTTGGCAGGAGAGAGGAAGCGGAGAAGAGCTACCGGGAAGCTATTGGTCTATACGAAAAGTCCTATCATGCTACGGGCGAGTCCGCTGTCTTCTACATAGAGGCGGCGGAACAGGAAATAGCCTGCCTGCGCCTGCCGAGGCTGCTGCGGGGTCTGTCAACCCTCCGGCGAAGGGTTATGCCCAGGATGGGACACAACCCCTCCCGCCGCCTTCTACGGGGCGTAGATTCCGGCTAGGGCCGGTCCTACCGATGCCCCCTTATGTAAATTGCCATGAAAATAGCCAGCTTCCTCCCCCTTGCGGGGGAGGATTGAGGTGGGGGGTATCACGACTAGAGTGAGCGATGGGGGAGGGGCAGGGAGTGAAGGGAGCATCACCCCCATCCTAACCTTCCCCCGTCGAGGGGGAAGGGACTTATTTGACCCCCTCATGGACATCCTAGCTGCGGAACTGGCGGAAGAAGGCCCGTATGTCCTCCACCAGCATCTCCGGTTCCTCCAGGGCGGCGAAGTGGCCCCCCCTTGGCATCTCCGTCCATCGTTGCAGATTGTATGACTGCTCTACCCACTCCCTGGGTGTCCTGATTATTTCTCTGGGAAAGGCAGCCAAGGCGGTAGGGACCCGGACTCGCTCTCCCTGGCCCAGGTCCAATGGGTTGCGCCGGTTCTCATAGTAAAGGCGGGTCGAGGAGTTGATGGTCTGGGTCACCCAGTAGATGGTGACGTTGGTGAGAAGGTCGTCCTTGGTATATGCGCTTTCTACGTCGCCGTTGCAGTCGCTCCAGGTACGGAACTTCTCCACAATCCAGGCCGCCAGGCCGGTGGGGGAGTCGTTCAGCCCGTAGGACAGGGTCTGGGGCTTGGTGCTCTGGATGTGGGAATAACCGGCCTCTTCCTGCTGCCACCGGGCGCGATTATGGATGGCTTCCCACTCCGGCATGGACAACTCGGCGGCTTCGGGTCCCCGGGGAGTCCGGGTGGCAAAGGCCATTGTGAGATGAATGCCCATCACCTGCTCCGGGTAACCATACCCCAAGCAGGTGGTGACGGCGGCCCCCCAGTCACCACCGTGAGCGCAGAACCGCTGGTATCCCAGCCCCTCGGTCATTATCTTCGTCCAGAGATCGGCAGTCCTCATGGTGTTTATCCCGCGATGGGACGTGGGGTCGGAAAAGCCGTAGCCGGGCAGGGAGGGGGCCACCACGTCGAAGGAGTCGGCAGGGTCGCCGCCGTGGCCGGCTGGGTCGGTGAGCAGGGGGATAATCTTGGTCATCTCGTAGATGCTGCTGGGCCATCCGTGAGTGATTACCAGAGGGAGGGGGTCCGGCCCCCGGCCTCGCTCATGGATAAAATGGATGCCCATTCCACCCGCATCTTCATCCATGCGGGCTTTGAAGTGGGCGAATCTGTTCAGGGCCTCCTCCTGCGCCCGCCAGTCATACCCGGCGCGCCAGTAGTCGGTCAGTTCCTTCATGTAGGCCAGGTTAGAGCCGTAGTCCCAGCCCGAGCCGGAAATCTCTCCGGGCCACCGGGTGCTGGCAAGGCGTTGTTTCAAGTCCGCTATGGTGTCTTCCGGGATGGCTATCCTGAAGGGCTGTATGTCCACTTTGAAGTCCTCCTACGAAAATATATCAGTCCTGTACCCCGGCCTGTCCTCCATGGGGATAGAGGGAATATCGGCATTGGGGCAATAAAAAAGCTCTCTCCCGATGGGAGAGAGCAGCGCAGTCCGGCAGTCCTGGGAGTGTTCGCGTTAATGGGAATTGGGGGAATCGGGAGTCCGCCAGGAAACCCTTCCTTTCCATTTATTTCAGATGTTTGGCGGCAGCCGCAGGTAGGGCCGCGCCCTCAGCCGGCCCTGACGAATCTAGCCTGGGGATTGCCGTAGCCCGCTCTATAACCTCCATCAACAAAGGTTACGGGGATTGGAGGGTAGTATTCGACAAATCCATGCTGGTTGTCGGCCAACTCCAGGAGTTTATCCTCAAGTCCATCCCCGACTTCGCTGATGTGGAAGTAGAAGTTTTCGTCACGGTTGGTACAAGTGATGAACCCATAGCCCTTTTCCACGTTGTACCGGTTCACCTCGCCGGCGAGGGTGTTCCTCGGCTCAACTGGCATGGCCCTTCTCGATGATGCCGCCGACCGGAGGTTCCGGGTATTTTCCTCCAGTTCAAAGAACTCATAGGAGAGATCGCTATCTATCCGGATGCCAATGACTTTACTATCTCTGTCCTGGTATTGTTTGCTGAAGGTAAGGTTTCCCAAAGCGATATAGGCAACCGTTGCTGCCCCATCCAGGTCGGCTTGGGGAGCTATTTCGATGAACACGCTCTTGGGCACCACCTTCCCCGGCCTGTGGATTCTCAAAAACTCGCTTTGCTTTCTAACGTCATCGTCTTTCAGAGTAACCTGGATGCCGATGGGGTTAGTGAAGAAGGTATCCCTGAATCTTGTGATGGTAAAATCTATCTTGTACTGATGGTCCATATTTGTGTCATGGGCGATGTCGCACCATGTTCCGAGCCTTGTTCTTAGCCGCTCTTCAAAGTCCTTTCCGCTTATTCGCCGTGTAGTCACAGACTTTCTCCTTTCCGTTCCGGAAGAGAAGGGAGTCACTGGAGAATCCCCTTTTCATTTGCGATTGTTAAGGTGCCGAATCACTGCGCCGTATTTGATTATATCAATTTTTAACCTTATGTCAAACGGAGCATCTCCGGCCTGACCGAAGGAAATGCGATTGTCCCGCCAGCCATGTCAGCCCTTGTGGTATCATGGAGGGGCGGGACTATGCGCACCCGCTATCATCCCACCGACGGCGCTCCCGGAAAGCCGGAAAGGATGTAATGTGATGAGTCGGAATGCAACGCCAAAGCAGTTGGGCATCATTGCCCTGGTTGTAGCCCTGGTTGCGGTTATCGCGGGGCTCTTGTGGAAGCGCAGGTCTCGGAAGGGTACTTAGAACCTGGTCCAAAGGGGCCTCGTCCAACCCAGGAACATTTATTCCCGGTATTCTTGGCCCGGTATTCTTGGCCCGGTATTCTTGGCCCGGTATTCTTGGCCCGGTATTCTTGGCCCGGTATTCTTGGATGAATACCCAAGGGGAGGCTTTACAATGAACTCTGCCAGGGACTCTTCTACGGAACGGCCGGAGGCCCGGTTTGACTGGTTCATACCTATAGACGGCGACGGCTCAAGGGCGGGCACTATGCGCGCCGAGCGTCCACCCACCTTCGACTATCTGCGCCAGGTGGTGGAGACTGCCGAAGAGCATGGCTTCTACTCCCTCCTTATCCCGACCCGTTTCGCCAATGGCCTCTTCGCCGAGGACTCACCTCTGGCCGAGACCTGGACTACGGCCACCGCCCTGGCCGCAGTCACCGGGCGCATCCGGTTCCTGGTGGCTGTGCGCCCCGGCTTCATATCCCTGGGCCTCTTTGCTCAGATGGCTGCGGCCTTCTATCAAATGTCGGGGGGAAGGCTGGACTTGAATGTGGTCCCCGGGGGGATTCAGAACGATTTTGAGAGGCTTGGGGAGGTGAGCGACCATGCCACCCGGTACGCCAGGGCCGAGGAGTTTATTGCAGCCTGCCGGAAGCTATGGCATGAGCCGGGACCCGTAACCTACCGGGGCGAGTTCTACCGCCTTGAAAGGGCTTACTGCTCACCGCCCCCGGAAGGAGAGGGGCCGCAGTTCTACCTGGGCGGGGCCTCAGACCGGGCGATGGCCCTGTCTGGCCGGCAGGCCGACCTGCACCTGAACTGGATTGAGCCACTGGAGGCTACCGCCCGGCGGCTGGAGTCCCTGCGTCACCACTTCTCCCAGGCGGGCAGGACGCCTGTATTCGGGCTGCGCACCCACCTGGTGGTGAGAGACTCGGAGGCGGAGGCGTGGGACGCAGCCGATGAACTGATTGCCCACGCCGACCCTGTGGTGAAGGCCCAGCGCCGTTCCGCTATCGAGGGCACCCCTATGGTGGGGCAGCAGGCCCAGGCCCAGGAAGCCCCGGACCACCGGCTGGGGCCCCACCTGTGGAACGGCCTTTCGGAAGTGCGGGTCAACTGCGGCAGCGCCCTGGTAGGCACACCGGAGCAGGTGGCCGATGAACTGCTGGACTACTGGAAGCTGGGGATAGATGAGTTCATCCTGTCGGGGTTCCCCCACGTGGAGGAGTGCAGCCGGGTTGCCGGTGAGGTGTTGCCCCTTCTGAGGGAGCGCATTTCCAAGGCGAGGGAGAGCTAGCCGCCGTTCCACCGTCATTCCGGCGCAGGCCGGAACCGAGGGGCAACCATCCACCATCATTCCGGCCTTGAGCCGGAATCCAGGGGTAGGGGGTGGTGACGCGACAACTGCCTATGTCGCAGAACGATGGATTCCCGCTTTCGCGGGAATGACAGTGTCAGTCGCTGGTTAGATGGGCCAACTCTCCTGTTTATAGGCCATCTCCCAGAAGAGGTACTCGTAGCGGCTGCTGATGAGGAAGGCTTGCCGCATGGCCTCCCTCTCCCTGGGGCCGGCCTGCTCCGCTTCCTGGTCCAGGAAGTCCCGCCAGGCGTTGGTGCTATGCTCCAGGAAGCCTTCTTTATAAGGCGCCGTCCACTGGCTGTACACCGGGTGCTCCACCGGCTTCAGCAGGTCCCCAATTTCATGGTACGACCAGGGGCATGGGAGGAGGGCCGCCGCCGTGTGGCCCAGCCCACCTAGGGCGGCATTTCTGATCATGTGGTTGATGTATGCCAGGTTGGTGGGGGAATGGCCCATCCTTTCCACCTCCTCCACCGTCAGGCCCACAAGCGACATCATGGTCTGGTGCAGGGGCCGCTCCACAGGGGTGAGCACCCGGCGGGACAGAAGCTCCAAATTATGCGAGTCTGGCGCCTTGGCCAAAGCCATTGCCACCGCCCGCCCGAATCCTTCCAGGTACAGATAGTCCTGGGCAACATAGTACCGGAACTTCTCCAGGGGCAGGGTGCCCTCCTGAATCTCCTTCAAGAAGGGGTTATCGAATATCTTCCGCCATATCCCATCCACTTCCGCCCGTAAGACCGAGGAAAATCGCTCACTCATAGCTTGGCTTGCCCTCCTTGTCAAAAATGCCCATCATTCGGCTTGGCCGAGATGTATATTCTCGTTCTGATACCTGCCCCGGTAGCCCTCGGCCACCGGACTTGTGAGGTACATGAAGACCATCTGCAACAGGCGCGCGCCCCTGGACATCTTGTACCCAAAGGCATTGTGGACTGTCAGAAGGGCCTGGGAGCGGCCCCGGTAGCCGGCGTCCCAGACTGCCGTGTGGATGGATACCCCACTGCGGAGAAGGCTGGAGCGCGGCCTAGCCAGGGCCATGATGTTATGGGGCAGGTCCACTATCTCGTTAAGGGTTATCAGGTAAGACCCTTGCGCCAGGTGCAAATATCCGCGGGGCCCAAAGGGCAGAGTTTCTGAACCGGCGAGGGCTGACGGCGACTCACCGGCCTTCAATTCGCCCGGCGAGGTGAACTGAAGCACCTCCTTCAGGGTGAGGTCGAAGCCGTTGGGTTGTATCTGGTTGTCCAGGTCTAAATATCCCTCTACCAGAGGGGTGGGACCCTCCAGCATACTCAATATGCTCTCTCTATCCAACACAGTGCCAGCCACCGACATCCACCCCCACTGGACAATTTATAGTAACTGTTCAGACGCGATTAGTCGTGACCTGCGCCCCACCGCCATTACCATGAAAATAGATGCCCACCGTCATTCCCGCAACCTGGGGAGTCGCTGCGAAGCCACCCACACCACTCCCCTGGATTCCGGCCTACGCCGGAATGACGGTGGAGAGGCTGCCGTCATTTTCATTCCCTTACTTGGCCTTGGCAAGGCCATGGGCAGTTCCCGCAACCTGGGGAATCGCTGCGAAGTCATCCACACCCCCGGCCCCTGGATTCCGGCCTACGCCGGAATGACGGTGGGGAGGCCGCACTATTTTCATGGAAATGACGAGTTGGGGCCAGCATGAGCCATCAAGCCTGGATAGTTACAGGTTACCCTTGCCACGTATCACGGTGCACTGGCACGGGTCATGGGTTAAGATTATACCATTGGGAGAGTCCTCGTTGATACCAGGGATGAGTATGGTTACAATGCTCTGGGGAACGGTCATTTGATATAGGGTACAGGCACTTAGAAGAGTTGCCGGAAGAATTGGAGGAGGGCGCTATGAAAATCGGCATTTGTATCCCAAACCACTATGGTGTGGAAGACGTGCAATCGGTTTTCCAGATGGCGACCAGGGCCGAAGAGCTGGGCTTCGACTCTATTTGGGTCAGTGAGCATATCTTCAACGTGAGCTACGTCTTCGACCGGCTGGGAGATAGGCCCTACTATGAACCTCTGACAATCCTCAGCTACCTGGCGGCCACCACAAAAAGGGTGGGACTGGGCACGTCGGTCCTGGTCCTCCCTTACCACAACCCCATCAGGCTGGCGAAAATCGCTGCGACCCTGGACGTGATGTCCGAGGGACGGCTGATGCTTGGCGTAGGAGTGGGAGTGATAGGGGAGGAACTGGAGGCTATGGGCAGCCCCATCAGGGAGAGGGGCGCGATAACCGATGAAGCGATAGCCGTTATGAAAGAGCTATGGACCCAGGAAACTCCTTCCTATCAGGGGAAGTACCACAGCTTCGAGGGCATGAAGTTTTCGCCCAAACCTCTTCAGAAGCCCCATATACCCCTGCTGGTGGGCGGCTCCAGTCCCGGAGCTATCCGCCGGGCTGCGCGGGTGGGCGATGGGTGGCACCCCTCCAACCTTTCCCCCGAGGACTTGGGAGAGCGGCTTGACTACCTCCGGGAGCAGGCCCGGGCCGTTGGCAGAGACCTCTCTGAAATACCTGTCTCCATCAGGCTGGATATGGCAGTCCCCACCGGCGAGGGGAGCGGCGACTCCAGGGCGAGGTATTCTCTGGGTGCGGAGCCGAAAGAAATTTTAGAGAACATCAGAGCTTTTGAGGCTGTGGGAGTGGACAAAGTAGTCATCGCCCCCGCCACCGGCAACCCCTGGGAGATACTGGCAGCCATAGAGATGCTGGCCTGGGACGTGATACCTTCTTTCAAATAAGAGGGTAGGCCGTGAATCATTCTTGTGGTCCGGTAATGATGTTTATGGTTCACACCGAGATAATTCTCAAATTTGACATCCGCTCAAAGTGCCTGCGGTTGTTGGTGAGAAGAGTGAGGTTGTGCCGGATTGCTGTGGCCCCAATCAGGAGGTCGAAGTCGCCTATGAGAGTCCCGGCGGCCCTTAACCGACCACGTTCCTCGGCGAATATGCGGCATACAGATTCATCCAACGGCACGACTTCCACCGCATCCAGGAATCTCCTCAGCATCTGCTCATCACGCTGTGGGGTAGTAGAACCAAACACTCCATCATGGAGTTCTGCCAGCGATATGATGCTCAGGCCTAGCCCATCTGAAGCCAGTTCCTCGAGGCGGCGGACTACTCGGCTGACCTGGTGCAGATGGTCAATGGCCCAATCCGTGTCCACCAGATACCGCATCAACTCGCTACAAGTCCACAGGCTCTCGTGAGCCGGTAATCCTGGCTTCGTAAATCATCCGCTTGAGTTCCTCCGGGTCGTGGCTGCCCTTCCAGCCGCCGGCGGCCTCTCTGAGGGCCTCAATCTTGCGATCAAGCGATGGGATGTCTTCTATGGACACCATCACCTCTTCGCCTTCTTCGAGGTCGAGGGGTTCCAAGGGCGTAAGCGTACCATTGGAAAATATGGCCTTCACCTTCACGATCATCTCAGGTCCTTTCGTCGCCTCCATCGTCTCGGACTTCCCGGCAATGCCGTTCCCTTTATTCTAGCACGTCCTCCGCGCCCGCCGCCCAAAACACTTGCTAACCGCTGCTTGAACCATGAATATGCAACTGGCAGGTACTTGAAAACTAGTCTGAGCAGTACCCACAGAAAGATTGATGATGCTATGAATCCGACAATTATCCCAAAAGGAATTAGTATCCAATCCCGAATGTAATTTTCGTTTTGCGATTGGTTGTAGATCGCTGCCAGCGACCCAATTGACACCAAAACAGTCACTACACCCTTCTTGGATCGCACGAATCTCCAAGCTCGTGACGGTACGGTGATGATAAATTCGGCCCATATGGCAGGTATAAGCAGCAGGAAAAGTATTATGATTACTACATGACCTACTTCACTTTCACCGATAGCACGGTATCCTGCTCCGGCTGTTGCAAACGCGGCAATCACGAGCGCAAACGTGCTCCATATATGTTTATCTTGGGTTCTAATGTTTATCGAGATGCCAATAATCCCTGCGTGTCCGGCACACAATGTCAGGACTGCCACTTGGTTTTCCACTATGGGGTGAAACCATTGCGGAATATGGGCTGTGTAGAAATGGTGTGTTACCAGGATTCCAAATAGGACGGCAATGGGTATAATTCCGGTCGCCCTTATTGCATGAGTAAGGGTTGTTGCATTGGTTTGTTGTCGGTCTCCAACAGTTTCCTCACCAGCGTCATCGGCGACATCAGTTAACCGATGGTTTGATGCATCAGGAACCAACACTTTATTTTTTCTGTGTTGTAGCTTTCGCCGGTTCCTGTTCCGTTGCCTTCGTTTCATCCTTCTTCAAAGCCTAGTATTTCGTCCGTCCACCACCGCTATCTCCTCAATTATACTCGCTGGGGGGCGATTGTCTGCTATCTTCAATGCAGGTTGGCGGGAAGAATTCCCCCCATCCCCTGGATTCCGGCCTGCAACCGAATGACGGGTTTGGGCTAGACTGGGACCTCAAGCTTAAACAGTCACGGGAAAGCTCAGACGGTTGCCTAGCGATGGGGGCTGTGCTATACTCATTCCAAGATTTCTCAGTAATCAACAGGGCGGTTTACTGCCTTGGACTCCCTCCCCGCACATATCCGGCGGGGTACGGGCGGCCCTCGCAGAATCTTGCGAGTCCGGGGGTAAGCCGGGACAAAAGAAAGGCAGGTCTTATGGTACAAACTGCGGAACGCACATCCACTCAGAGAGACCCTATAACTATGAAGTCCCTTCTTGAAGCGGGAGTCCACTTCGGCCACCAGACTCGACGGTGGAACCCCCATATGAAGAGGTACATATTCACCCATCGAAATGGCATCCACATCATAGACCTACAACAGACCCTGTCAATGCTCGACGCGGCTTGCAGGGCTGTGACCCAGATGGTTGCCGAAGGACGCGACGTTCTCTTCGTGGGGACCAAGAAGCAGGCCCAGGATTCCGTCCATAGTGAGGCGCGGCGCTGTGGTATGCCGTATGTGAACCAGCGCTGGCTGGGGGGCACCCTCACTAATTTCCAGACCATCCGTTCCCGTGTGGACTATATGATGGAGCTGGAGGGCCGGAAAGAAAGGGGCTATCTGCGGGGCCTCACCAAAAGGGAAGGCCTGAAGCTGGATGAAGAGTTGTCGCGCCTTCAGAAGTATTTCGGCGGAATCCGGGATATGACATCCTTGCCAGGGGCCATGTTCGTGATTGACCTGGAAAAGGAAGACATCTGCGTAGCCGAGGCGCGGCGAATGGGTATCCCCACCATCGCGGTGGTTGACAGCAACTGCGACCCGAACCTGATCACCTTCCCCATCCCGGGTAACGACGACGCAATAAGGTCCATCCGGCTCATGTCCGGGCGTATCGCCGATGCCATCATCGAAGGGATGCAGGAGCGTATAGCCCTGCTCGGAGTTGAGGAGGATGAAGAACTGGAAGGCATGGATTCCGACGGCGACGGGGATATTATGGGGTCATCGGAAGACCTGGCATTGGCCGAAGACTACGAGCGGCTGGCCCAAGCTATGCTGGCCGGCAGCCAAGTGCCTGCCTCTACCACTACTTCAGCCGGTGGCGAAGTGATAGATGCGGAGCAGGGGCTTTCTCAGGCCATTATGGTGGGCGATGGGTCAAGCGGCGGCGATGAAGGCGGGCCCGGCTAGGTCTGTCCCTGCGGGCATCTATGTACAAGGAGGGTGTCTTTGGAGATAACTGTTGACATGATAAAAGACCTCCGAGACAGGACAGGGGCAGGAATCATGGACTGCAAACGGGCCCTTGAGGAGGCAGATGGAGACTCAAATAAAGCGGAGAACATCCTAAGAGACAAGGGGTTCTCCGACGCTGCCAAAAGGGTTGGAAGAGAGACCAACGAAGGCGTGATTGATGCCTACATACATGCGGGAGCCAGGCTAGGCGCTCTGGTGGAGGTGGACTGCGAGACCGACTTCGTCGCGCGTACCGAGGACATCAAAGGGCTTGCCCACGACTTGGCTATGCAGGTAGCAGCCATGCCTTCGACCTCTTATGTTGAGCCGTCCGAAGTGGCAGAGGATGACTCGCGCCCTATCCAAGAGGTGGTACTACTCGAACAATCTTTCATCAAAGACCCCTCCCGCACGGTGAACGATGTCGTCCAGGAAGTGCGAGCCAAGGTGGGAGAGAACATCAAGATAAGGCGATTTGCCAGGTTCGCCTTGGGAGAGTAGGGCAGTATCTCACTGTTTGAGGCTGGGCTTGGGACCGGGTTCGATGCTGAGTCTGGGACCGGGCTGCTACCGAGAACGGAAAGGTCGGGGTTGCCTTGGCTGGATCTATTTACAAGAGGGCGCTCCTCAAGCTGAGTGGAGGGTCTCTCTGCGGGGAATCAAAATACGGTATTGACCCCAACGTAGTACGCTACGCAGCCAACCAGATTAAGGACGCCCATCTGCTGGACGTGGACATAGGAGTAGTGGTGGGGGGCGGCAACATCTGGCGCGGGCAGGCTGCCGAAGATGAGGGGATGGACCGGGCCACCGCCGACTACGCGGGCATGTTGGCAACGGTCATAAACTCCCTGGCCCTCCAGGATGCCCTGGAGAAAATCGGCCTGGTCACCCGCACACAGACGGCCATTCAGATACAGGCGGTGGCCGAGCCTTACATAAGGCGGCGGGCCATCCGGCACCTGGAAAAGGGCAGGGTGGTCATATTCGCGGCGGGCACGGGCAACACCTATATGACCACTGACACCGCCGCCGCATTGCGCGCCATTGAGATTGGGGCGGACATCCTCCTGATGGCAAAGAACAACGTGGACGGGGTGTACGACTCGGACCCAAACAAAAATCCGGGCGCCCGGCGTTTCGACTGCCTCAGCTATCTGGAAGTCCTGAATCTACGGCTTGAAGTGATGGATGCCACTGCCCTTTCCCTGTGCATGGACAACGATCTGCCTATTATAGTCTTCGACCTTTTCCAATCCGGCGGCATCCGGCGCGTATTGTCGGGTGAGGCGGTGGGAACACGTATCTCCGGGAAGGTGTAGATATGCCGAATCGAGAAGAACCCACAAGCATCGAGGAAGTAATCATAGACGCCGATGACAGAATGGGCAAGGCAGTAGAGATATTGCAAAGAGACCTGGGCACCCTGCGCACAGGTCGGGCCACTCCCGCATTGCTGGAGAACCTGACGGTGGACTACTATGGCTCTCCTACGCCTTTGAACCAGATTGCGACTATATCGGCCCCCGAAGCAAGGCTGCTTATGATACAGCCTTGGGACAAGCAAGCCTTGAGAGACATTGAGAAAAGCCTCCTGAAATCGGAGATGGGCTTCAACCCCTCCAACGACGGGAACATTATAAGGGTGCCCGTAGCTCCTCTGACCCAGGAACGCCGTAAAGAGATGGTCAAGGTCCTGAAGCGAAAGATAGAGGACGGGAAGGTCGCCGTTCGCAATGTTCGCAGGGACGCCCTGGAGCACCTGCGGAGCATGGAGAAAAACAAGCTCGTTTCTCAAGACGACAACCGCAGGGCGCAGGATACCCTCCAGAAGACCACCGACTCCAACATAGCCCAGATAGACCAGGTCTCCGGAGTCAAAGAGGCCGAGATCATGCAAGTCTAGGAGTCCGACCCCCGGGACCCCGGTGGGTCGGGCGCGAGGCTGGACCCATAATGGACCTGATCTTATCTCAGGAAGCGGACCGGCAGGAATGAATCTCAAGAGTGAGGCGGAGGAGAAGCTGAGGAAGGACCATCCGCGAATTCCCCGGCATGTTGCCATCATTATGGATGGCAATGGTAGGTGGGCTAAAAACCGCGGCTTCCCTCGCTTGGCGGGCCACAGGGCGGGTGTGGGCAATGTCCGGCCCGTATTGTCAACCCTATCGGAATACGGAGTGGAATACGTCACCCTCTATGCTTTCTCCACCGAGAACTGGAACCGCCCCCCGGAGGAAGTCGTGGGCCTGATGGCCATCCTGAAGGAAGCGATAGACCGGGAGACCCCCGCCCTTCACGAGAGGGGGGTGCGTATATTGCACCTGGGCAGGACCGGCCAGCTTTCCCCCGATCTCCAGGAGGCCCTGAACCGCGCCCAGGACCTTACCAAGGCCAACAAGGGCATAACCCTCAGTGTGGCCTTTGACTACGGCGGACGTTCCGAAATACTGGAAGCGGTGAAGCGCATCATCAGGGAAGAGATTCCCGTTGAAGAGTTGGATGAGTACCGCTTCAGCCGCTACTTGTACACCGCCAACCTGCCAGACCCCGACCTCATCATCCGCACGGGGGGCGAGTTGCGCCTCAGCAATTTCCTCCTGTGGCAGTCCGCCTATAGTGAGTATTATCATACCCCCACTTTGTGGCCGGACCTGGGGGACGATGATATAGCCAGGGCTATGGAGTCCTTCAGCCAGCGCCATAGACGCTTTGGCGCCCTTGGCGTAGATGACCCGCCTACTTGACTTGAATGAAGGCTGGAAGTTGGCCCTTCGCATACTCACCGCTCTCATAGGCATCCCCATTCTTATCGGCGCAATCTGGGTAGGCCCACCCTGGCTCACCATCCTGGTGGCTGCCGCCTCTCTCCTGGGGCTATGGGAGTTCTACCGCTTATCTCCCAAGCTGCAAGCCCCCCCGGTGTACCTCCTCGGCGGGCTGTGGACTATTCTCTTCATCATTACGGGCCAGATGGTTGGCCCCTGGTATGACTATGCTCCCCACGCGGCCCTGGGAGCCGGCGTCTTGACAGCCCTCCCCTGGGCCCTATTACACCACGCCCGGGGCGGGGACTTCACCACCTGGGCCTATGCCGTGAGCGGGCCGGTGTATGTAGGATTCCTGCTTGCCCACTCCCTGATGCTGCGAGAGCTTGAAGGCCCCACGGACAACCTGGGAAGGAATTGGCTAATCTTCGCCCTAGCAGCCACCTTTGCCACCGATACGGGCGCGCTCTTCACGGGCCGGGCAATAGGCAGGCACCGGATGGCCCCTTCCATAAGCCCCGGCAAGACCTGGGAAGGGGCGATTGGTGGATTCTTGTGTGCCCTATCCGTTGCCATAGCCTTGGGCGCTCTATTACAATTGTCCGTACCCCTCTGGCAGGCAGCCCTGGTGGGCGTGGCGGTAGGTGTGGTTGCCCAGATAGGCGACCTGGCCGAGTCCCGCCTGAAGAGGGCGGGTGGGGTTAAGGATGCCGGAAGCATCATCCCTGGGCATGGAGGGATTTTGGATAGGCTGGACTCGATTGTTTTCACCATGCCAGTGGTGTATTATCTTGCTAGTGTCTTACTTTGAATCATGGCAGCCATGCTGTGACGCACTAGCCCTGAAGAAGTACCCGAAGAAGTAGTTGAGGTGGCATCGGTATGAAGGGACTGGTAATCTTGGGTTCAACCGGGTCTATAGGCCGACAGACCCTTGATATAGTCAGGGCATTCCCCGATGATTTCGAGGTGGTCGGCCTCGCTGCCGGGACCAACGTGGAGCTTCTCAATGCCCAAATAGAGGAGTTCAAGCCCCGCTTTGCTTATTGCGCCCTGGAGGAACACAGGGAGGACCTTCCCGATGGCGCAGCCTTTCTTCCCATGGAGGAGATGGTCTGCCTGCCTGAGGTTGATGTGGTAATGGCGGCTACCATCGGCACAGCGGGACTTATACCCACGGTGCGGGCCCTGGAAAACAAGAAGGCGGTGGCCCTGGCCAACAAAGAGGTTATCATAATGGCCGGTGAGCTGGTCATGTCCCTGGCGCAGCAGGATGGCGCATCCATCCTGCCTGTAGATAGCGAGCCCAGCGCCATCTGGCAGTGCCTTCAGGGGGAGAGCGAGACGGTCCGGCGCATTATCATCACCGCCTCGGGCGGCCCCTTCAGGACCACCCCGGTTGAGGAACTGGAGAGCGTCACCCCGGAGGAAGCCCTGAACCACCCGACATGGAGAATGGGCAGAAAAATCACGGTGGACTCGGCCACGTTAATGAACAAAGCCTTTGAGGTCATCGAGGCCCGGTGGCTTTTCGACGTACCCTGGGATAAGATAGAAGTGGTGGTGCATCCACAAAGCATAGTCCATTCAATGGTCGAGCTTGCCGACGGCTCCGTGAAGGCCCAGATGGGCCCTCCCGACATGCGCCTGCCCATACAGTACTCGCTGTTTTACCCTACACGGCTTCCCAATCAGCAAATACCCCGGCTGGACACCCAGATGAGCTACTCCCTCACCTTCCAACCCCTGGAGCACCAGAGGTATCCCTGCTTCGACCTTGCCGTAGAGGCAGGGAAGCAGGGCGGGACCTACCCGGCGGTGCTCAGCGCTGCCGACGAGGTAGCCGTGGGCCTTTTCCTCAATGGAAAAATCGGGTTCATGGACATCTATCGGGCAGTAGAGAAAGTCCTGGAGGCCCATACCTCATCTGCCGGGGACTGCCTGGACGATGTCCTGGAGGCCGACCGGTGGGCGAGAGTGCGTACCCATGAGGTAGCAAAGGGTTTGCGTGGCCTGACCTAGACTGCTCTGGCGGCCGGTGGAGGAACGGGTCTCCAATGGAAGTCCTCATAACAATAATACAGTTCCTGGTACTGCTGGCAGTGGTAGTAGTAGTCCACGAGTCCGGCCACTTTGTTACTGCCAAGATGTTTGGCGTACAGGTCCACGAGTTCGGCTTCGGGTTTCCTCCCAGGCTGCTTGGCATCCGTAAAGGTGAGACGGTATACACCATCAACCTGATACCCTTGGGGGGGTTTGTGCGGATGGAGGGAGAAAATGACCCCAGCCACCCGCGCAGTCTCGCCAGCAAGGGGGTGGGGACCCGCTTTATAATCCTGACGGCAGGGGTATTTATGAACACCCTGCTATGGATAATCCTCCTCACCGGCTTCTTCATGTTTACCGACTACAACGAGGTGGGTATAAGGACGGTGGCCCCCGGCTCCCCCGCAGAGCAGGCCGGAGTCCTCCCCGGCGACGTCATCCTCAAAGTGAACAGGAACTCGGTGAACAGCTATGATGACCTCGCAGCCCTCATAGATGAGAATCGTGGGCGAGAAGTGGAGTGGCTCATCCGGCGGGACGGCTTGGAGCAATCCCTCAGGCTGGTCCCCAGGGAAAACCCTCCCCCCGGACAAGGCGCTACGGGAATCAGCATTAACCTGTTAGCTACCCACAGCCTTACCCCGGTCAGGACTCCCTGGGCGGCTGCCGATATGGGTGTTGGCCTAACCAAGCTGGTAATGTGGGACACGAAAGATGCCATCACCGGAGCGATAACCAGTGGTGAAGGGGGAAACCTGGCGGGCCCCATTGGCATAGCCCAGGCAACGGGCGAGATAGCCCGGGAAGCCGGCATAGTCTTCCTAATACCTCTGGCCGCCTTTTTGAGCATAAGCCTGGCTATCTTCAATATCCTTCCCATACCGGCCCTGGACGGCGGAAGGCTCGTCTTCGTCATCCTGGAGTGGGTACGACGGGGCAAGCGCATCCCGCCGGAGAAGGAAGGACTGATTCACCTGATGGGGTTCGTGTTCGTCATAGCTATTGCAATAATAATAGGCTACAACGACATCATGCGGATAATTGATGGCAACGGCGTGGTGCCGTAGCGTCTTTCTATTCCCGGAAAAATCTCCCTTCTCCTGTGGGGAGAGGGGTTGGGGGTGAGGGACATCTTTCCCTTGCAATAATGTTTGACCCCGGAGCGCCCCCTCACCCCGGCCCTCTCCCTCGAGGGAGAGGGAGAATGGAAGACCCTGAGCTAAGAATGATAGATAAAGGGCTAATGTGCATCAAGCGTCTTGCGGGGGAGGGCTGAGGTGGGGGTATCACCCCCACCCCTGGATTCCGGCCTACGCCGGAATGACGGTGGGTAGGCTGCCCTTCATTTTCATACCCTTACGTGGCCTGCAAGGGGGATGGGCAATTTCTAGGGAAGCGCCCTCATCACATCTCTGGCGGCGGCTATGGTCTTCTCTACATCCTCGTCGCTGTGGGCTAGGGAGACAAAGCCCGCCTCATACTGGGAGGGGGCCAGGTATATGCCCCTCTCCAACATGCCGTGGAAGAATTGGGCATACCGCCGGGTGTCCGACCCCTCTGCCTGCTCCAGGGTCTGTACCGGCCCAGGGGTGCAGAACGATGTGAACATGGAGCCCACCCGGTTTATCGTCACGGGCTTCTCCGCTTCCTGGGCAGCCTGGGAGATGCCTTCCACCAGCCGAGAAGCCATGTTGTCCAGGTGCTCATATAACCCCGGTTGTTCCAGGGCCTTGAGGGTGGCAAGGCCGGCGCTCACGGCCAGGGGGTTGCCCGAGAGGGTGCCCGCCTGGTACATGGGACCAAGGGGGGCTACCATCTCCATTACCTCCCGGCGCCCTCCATAGGCCCCCACAGGCAGCCCGCCCCCTATGATCTTGCCCAGGCACGTTATATCCGCGGCCAAGCCGAACAGGGCTTGCGCGCCACCGTAGGCCACCCGGAACCCGGTGATTACCTCGTCGAAGATGAGGAGGGCGTCGTTGTCCCGGGTAATCCGCCGCAGCCCTTCCAGGAAGCCGGTCAGGGGAGGCACCACGCCCATATTGCCGGCTACGGGTTCGACGATTACTCCGGCAATATCGCCGGGATAGCTCTCGAAATATCTTTCCACCGAGCCTATGTCATTGTAGTCGGCTACAAGGGTCTCCCCGGCGTATGCCTCCGGGACCCCCGCGCTGGTGGGAATACCCTGGGCCAGCGCTCCCGATCCTGCCTTGACCAGAAGGCCGTCGGCATGGCCGTGATAGCACCCGGAGAACTTGATGAACTTGCTCCTTCCGGTGTATGCCCTGGCCAGGCGGATAGCGCTCATGCAAGCCTCTGTGCCGGAGTTGACCAGCCTCACCATCTCGATGGAGGGGAAGGCCTGGCAGACAAGCTCGGCCAACTCCACCTCCTGGGGGATGGGCGCTCCGAAGCTGGTGCCCCCCTCGGCGGCGGCTTTCACGGCCTCAACCACCTCGGGGTAGGCGTGCCCCAGGACAAGGGGTCCCCAGGAGCCGAGATAGTCTATATACTCGTTGCCGTCCACGTCCCAGACGTGGGAACCCTGTCCCCGGGCTATGAAACGCGGCTGGCCCTCCACGGACCTGAAGGACCTCACAGGGCTGTTGACGCCCCCGGGTATGTACTGCTGGGCCCGGGCATACAGTTCTTGTGAACGGTGGGAATCGGGGGGCCTGGCTTGTGTCATTCATCTACCTCTGTAGTTATTCCGTCAATCCTTGCGCAGCTGCCTCCTCCCCCTTGACGGGGGAGGATTGAGGTGGGGGTGACGGGTCCGAGAACCGGAATCGTCGCTCAGAACTCAACCCTTTGCGGTTCACACTATCACCCCCATCCTAACCTTCCCCCGTCGAAGGGGGAAGGAACTTCTGAGACAGGCTCCGATGCCGGTGCCTCCGATGAAGCCGTATCGTCGGTGAGGCTGAAAAGCTCTTGGGCCAACCGGGTCTTGTCAGGGCTGCGCTGGTCTTTGAGGTAGGTCGTTGGCCCGTGGAGGAGCTTCTTGACGATGGCACGGCTCATGGCCTCCAAGGACCATAAGTCCTTCTCGGTTAGCTGGTGGTCCATTCGCCCCAGCAGCTTTGCCAACTCCCGCTCCCTAATCTCTTCCGCCTGTTGGCGCAGGGCTTTCACCGTGGGGACCACGTCCAGGGCGCTATACCAATGGAGGAACTGCTTCACCTCGTGGGCTACGATGACCTCCGCTTTTTGGGCCTCTTGTTCTCTCTGCAAGCGGTTGGCCTCAGAGATGGACTCCAGGTCATCAATGTTGTACAGATAAACATTATCAATCCGGGATACCTCGGGCCCAATATCCCTGGGCACGGCTATGTCTATCAGGAAAAGGGGCCTGTGGGGGCGGGAGGACATGGCCCGTCTCACAGTCTCCCCCTCCAGCACGTACTCCGGGGAGCCTGTGGAGCTTATGGCGATGTCCGCATTTTGCAGGACCCTTGGCATCTCCTCAAAGGGCGCTGCTTCCCCGTCCAGGTCCCTGGCCAGATCAGCTGCCCGTTGATAGGTGCGGTTGGTGACCACCATTTCCCCGACGCCGGCGTCTCTCAGGGCCCTAGCGGCCAGCTTGCCCGCATCGCCCGCGCCTATGACCAACACCCTGAGTTCCCGGAGGTCTCCCAGCAGCCGCCTGGCAAGCTCTACGCAGGCCCTGCTGACGGACAGGGCGTTCCGGCTGATGGCCGTCTCCCGCCGCACCTTCTTGCCCACCCTTATTGCCTGGTGGAAGAGGTGGGACAGGGAGCCCTGGACCATCCCCGCCTGGGAAGCGTCCTCGAAGGCGTCCCTCACCTGGCGGAGAATCTGGCCCTCGCCCAGGATCATGGAATCGAGGCTCGAAGACACCCGGAACAGGTGATGTATCGAGTCTTCATGGTGGTAGGTATAGAGATAGCGGTCAATGTCCTCCGGGGGGGTGTCAAAGTATTCCGAGAAGAACCCCTCAAGGCTCTCTCCCAGGTGCTTCTCCGGGCCTATGGTGTACACCTCTGACCGGTTGCACGTGCTGAGGATGACCCCCTGGCCCACGTAAGCCGCCATAGCTTCGAGGGCATCCGGCATCCGGGCCTTGGTGATGGACAGCTTCTCCCGGACTTCCAGGGACGCAGTCCGATGGTTCAGTCCCACTACGAGGAATTCCAAGCCTACTCCTTTTCCTTTCCCACAGGGGGAGCGCCAGCCAGAGCAAGGGCCGGTGCCGGTGGCAAATGGGGACGCCCTCAGGCCAGCCTGGGCTTCCCACAGTATATCATACATCACAGGGGCATTTGCATAACCGTCATTCCGGCGCAGGCCGGAATCCGGGGGCACCACAACCGTCATTCCGGCGAAGGCCGGAATCCAGGGGTTGGGGCGCTGGGAATGACGGGTGACGTGTGGCGTCTGGGGGACAACCTACCAGGCAACCCACCGGGCAACCACAAGGGTTGCCCCTACCAGACCCGTCGCCCCGTAGGGGTAGCCCTTGTGGCTACCCTCGGTAAGGCCGTCACCCACCCCTCGCCCCTGGATTCCGGCCTGCGCCGGAATGACGGTGTTGGGGCGCGTGGGAATGACGGTTGGGGCACATGGTAATAATGGGTGGCGGGTCGCGTCTGGGGGGCAACCCACCGGGCAACCACAAGGGTTGCCCCTACAACGCCCGTCGCCCCGTAGGGGTAGCCCTTGTGGCTACCCTCGGCATGGCCGTCACCCACCCCCCGCCCCTGGATTCCGGCCTTCGCCGGAATGACGGTGTTGGGGCGCGTGGGAATGAGGGGCGGCGGGTGGCGGGTGGCGTCTGGTGGCAACCCACAGGGCAACCACAAGGGTTGCCCCTACCAGGCCCGTCGCCCCGTAGGGGTAGCCCTTGTGGCTACCCTCGGTAACGCCGTCACCCACCCCCGCCCCTGGATTCCGGCCTTCGCCGGAATGACGGTTGGGGTGGGCCGGAACGCCCTGGTGAGGGTTGGGACGCCCCGGCGTGGGTGCTATAATAGACCATGACTACAGAGCAGTCTTCCCTCCAAGCCAAGGCCCACATAGACCTCAACGACCCCCAGTATCCCGAATTAGCCGCCGAAATCCTGCGGCGGCACGAGAACGGCGC
The DNA here is from genome assembly GCA_965219725.1 of Dehalococcoidia bacterium. GTDB lineage: Bacteria > Chloroflexota > Dehalococcoidia > Lucifugimonadales > JAGWBF01 > CBDCOF01. The sequence continues at coordinate 1,252,143 of CBDCOF010000002.1, forward strand.
GGCCGAGGCCAACATCACCAGCGCGGTCCGCGACTTCCTCATCCTCACCGGCTTGGCAAAGAGCGAGGAAATCAACGAGGAGAATCCCCCCTCCGGCGGCTCCCGCAGCGCCGTGGACCTGATGGCCCTGGACACCTTCGTCGAGGTCAAGCGCAGGATCGGCACCACCGGGGTCTTCGACCCCAATCCCCAGTATGTCGAGCAGCTGGATGATTATCTAGCCCAGTCGGGTAAGCAGGGCCGGGTGCGCATGGGCATCCTCACCGACGGCAAGTTTTGGCTGCTGCGCTGGCCCAATGCAGGCCCGGTCAACACAAAACTTCCCTACGGCCTTACATTAGAGAGCGGGGAAGACTGGCTTCGCCTGTACGAGTGGCTCCGGGACCATGCCCTGGTCTCCCTGGAAAACATACCGCCGGACCGGGCGAACATCGAGGAGCACCTTGGGCCGAGAAGTCTCCCTTACCAGCGGGACATAACCGCCCTCAAAGCCCTGTACGATGAGGCCTCGGATTACCAGACCATCAGGGTCAAGCGGCAGCTTTGGCACGCCCTGCTGCGCACCGCCCTGGGTGAGATAGCCCGCACCCAGGAGCAGCTGGACGACCTGTTCATCCGCCACACCTACCTGAGCGCCGTCATCGGCATGGTGGTGCAGGCTTCCTTTGGCATGGACATTCGCAGGATGGCGGAGACGGACCCGGCGGACCTGCTGCAAGGCCGGGAGTTCCGCAGCGCCACGGGCTTGCAGGGGGTGCTGGAGTCGGACTTCTTCGCCTGGCCCGCGGAGGTCGGCGGCCTGCCATTGCTCAAGACCCTGGCCCGCCGGGCAGCCAAGTTCGACTGGCAGAAGGCCCCCGCCGACATCGCCGCCGTCCTCTACGAGACGGTCATCCCGCCCGAGGAGCGGCGGCAGCTTGGCGAATACTACACCCCCGGCTGGCTGGCGAGGACTATGGTGCGGGAACTGGTGACAGACCCCCTCAACCGCCGCGTCCTGGACCCGGCCTGCGGCTCCGGCACCTTCGTCGCCGAGGCCGTGACCCACTTCATAGCCGCCGCCGGGCAGACCACCTGGGAGCCAAAGGAGGTCCTGTCCCGGCTGCGGGAATCGGTGACGGGCATAGATGTCCACCCGGTGGCGGTGCACCTGGCCCGGGCCGCCTGGACCCTAGCCGCCAGGCCCGCTATCCAGGCGGCGGCGGATGTGGGATTCGACGCCTCCATGTCCATCCCCATCTACCTGGGCGACGCCCTCCAGCTGCGCTTTCGCACCGGCGACATGTTTGCCGAGCAGGATGTGACTATCCAGGTGGAGGACGAGGAGAACACCGAGTTGGTCTTTCCCGTGAGCCTGGTGGAGCGGGCCGAGGACTTCGACGCCCTGATGGGAGACGTGGCCGAGGCCATCGAACATGGCGACGACCCCTACCTGGCCCTGGACGACCACCACGTCACCGACCCCGGCGAGCGGGAGCCATTGGAGCGCACCATCGCAGCCATGCGGAAGCTCCACCACGAGGGCCGCGACCACATCTGGGCCTACTACACCCGCAACCTGGTGCGCCCCGTGGCCCTGTCCCGCAGCAAGGTGGACGTGGTTATCGGCAACCCTCCCTGGCTGAACTACAACCAGACCATTGGCGCTCTGCGGGCCGAGTTGGAGCGCCAGAGCAAGGACATCTACGGCATCTGGCAGGGGGGCCGGTACGCCACCCACCAGGACGTGGCCGGGCTGTTCTTCGCCCGCAGCGTTGACCTGTACCTGAAAGACGGCGGCGTCATCGGCATGGTGATGCCCCACAGCGCCCTCCAGACGGGCCAGTATGCCAAGTGGCGCACCGGACGCTGGCACCCCCAAGGGAAGGGCCGGGGCGCACCCAACTTCATCATGTCGGTGGACTTCAGCCACAAGGCGGCATGGGACCTGGAGGGGCTGGAACCCAACACCTTCTTCCCCATCGCCTCCTGCGTCGTCTTTGCCAGGAGCACGGGCAAAAGCGGCCTGGCAACCCCTCTCTCCGGTGAAGTGGAAAGCTGGACGGGCGCGCCGGGGGAGGATGCCGACAGAGGGACCCGCGCCGCCATAACCGACACCTCCGTCGTGGGTGATTCCCCCTACGCCAAATTAGCCCGGAATGGAGCGACAATCTTTCCCCGCGTACTGTTCTTTGTCAAAGAAACAGAGAACACGGCCATAGTCCAGGCTGGGCAGACCATCACCGTAAACCCGCGACGTGGGTCTCTGGACAAGGAGCCTTGGCGCAGCCTAGACCTGACGGCCCTCAACGGCCAGACCATCGAGGCCCGGCACGTCTTTGACATACACCTGGGGGAGACCGTTGTACCCTACGCCACCCTGTACCCCCTCAAGGCAGTCCTGCCCTTCAGGAAGTCGGATGCCGAAATACCTGCCGATGCAAAGGGAGTGGGCGGCGTCCGTCTGGCCGGGCTGGACAGGCGGATGAGGGAGCGATGGCGGACTGTCAGCCGCTTGTGGGAGGAGAACAAACAGCCGGTCAACAAGCTGGACCTGGTGGGAAGATTGGACTATCATCGCGAACTGTCATCGCAGTTGGAATGGCAACGGAATCCGGGCGAGCGGCCAATTCGTGTAGCCTACACCAGCGCGGGCGAACCCACAGCGGCAATACTCCACGACGATGGTGCTCTAGTCGAGAACGTCCTGTTTTGGTTGACTTGCAGGGACATCCAAGAAGCCTACTACCTGCTGGCAATCATCAACAGCCAAACGCTGTACGAAGCCGTAACGCCATTCATGGCTAAAGGCCAGTTCGGTGCGCGCCACTTGCACAAGCAGCTATGGAAGCTGCCCATCCCGGAGTACGACGGGGGCAACCCTCTGCACGCCAAGATAGCCGAGGCGGGAGCAACGGCGGCGGCGGGAGCGTCCCACCAGCTAGAGCAACTGCGCCAAGAGCGGGGGAGCAAGCTAACAGTAACCATAGCCCGGAGGGAGCTACGCAAATGGCTCCGGGCCAGCGAGGAAGGCGCGGCGGTAGAGGCGGTGGTGGGGGAGCTGCTGGGGGGTGAGTAGGCTAAAATATAGGACTTACATGTCTAACTACACAAGGAGGATTACCGAACCCATGATTGCTGGGGGCGGTCGAGGAGATTGGGATTCTGTAGGAGAAGTATGAACGGAGGGAACATGGAATCACTTAGCGACGTTGCAACAATTCTTCGCTACGATAATCGCCACGAATTATCAAGTTTGTTGGCAGGTGCCCGCGTGGACTTTGAGGTATCCGACTGGGGGTTTTCAAGAACTACAGATGCAATATCTGAGCTATGCACGGCAGTTATTTATGCGCCAATCCCTGCGTGTAAAAAACTACGGGCGCTTTCCAAGGATGATGATAATGTTATACTCAATGCGTTACGAGATGTATGGCCGTTTAGTGAAGGGGGAGGCATGGTAATACAGGGTGTTGTGTACAGAATCGACCCAGATTCGTTTGGAGATGACACCTCAACCCTTTTCACCAGTCCTGTTGGATGGGAACGCGTTGACAGGACGAGGGATAGAATTAGGGAACTATTGAGGACCGCATCTGCTGAGGAACAGTTCCAAGAGGTGGGACTTCTGTGCAGGGACGGACTCATCTCAATGGCGCAGGCTGTATTCGACCATGAGAGGCATCCTCCGACCGGCACCGATAACGTGAGTGTCAGCGACAGCGATGTAAAGCGGATGATTGCTCGATATGTAGCATCGGAATGCCCTGGGGCATCAAATCAGGAAGTACGCAAATGCGTAAACAGTGCCATGGACCTCGCTAACAAGGTGACACATGGAAGGGGGGCTTCCTATCGTGACGCCGCCCTTTGTGCCCAGGCCACTTTCAATGCGATTGGCCTGATTGAGATTATATCGGGCAGGCGGGACCGTGAGGAACTACGTCCACCTGTAGCCCATTGAGCCGTGAGGACATTGGCGACATACTTTTTTGATTCGTGGGAGTCATTGGGCAAACAATGATTCCCATGCAGAAACGCCCATTACAAGCTGGCCATACCCGGCGGGAGCAAAGAGGGCATCATGGAGTCTTTGCAAATGCTGAACATCACCCGCGAGACCATGTACCCTGGGCTTGAGGAATCGGCGAAGGCGGTGATGGAGTCCTACCGCCAACAACGGCAATGACAGCAGGAGGGCGGGTAGGGGGTAGGCCAGGCTAAAACATCCTGGGTTGTGGAATTGAGGAGGAACAGAGTTGCATTAGCTCCCGTTTCTCCACGTATAACGCTGCTTCAAGTCTGTAAGGCGGTTGTAGCGGACCCAACCCTCCTTCTGTAGTCTCCCAACTACTATGAATGGGGCTATCCCGACTGACTTGGCAAACCCCTCTACCGAGGCTGATGTAAAGAGGCCCTCATCACAGAACCCCTGCCAGTCCTCGGGGGCGATGAGGAAATCTCCCGCGAAGTGGTCGGCCTCCGCCTCTATTTCTTCCATTTCCGGGTCCTTACCTAGTCCATGTATCAGTATCCGGCGCTGGGTCCGGTGCTTCATCAGATGGTATGCCTCATGGAAGAAGGTGAACCAGAAGATGTCGGCCCACTTGTTCCTGATGCTCATCTGAATCAGCGCCTTTCTATCGGTCAGCCATCGGGTAGCGCCATTGGCCCCGCTTTTCGGGAGTTCCCGCACCATGCAGAAGGCTACTCCCGCCTCTGCGCAGAGGGCCGACATAGCTGGGATGAATTCTCCGGGCGGCTGCTCTGTCATCCCCCTGATTTTGGTGAGGGCATTGCAGAAGGCTTCCTCGTCATAGTCTGCCGTGGAAATCTCCTGGGCATCCAGTTCTCCCTTGCGCAGCCAGACCGCCAGAGCGCCGGGAGAGACCTGGCGTTGCGCCGCCTCTGTGATTCGGAATCCTACCGCCGCTTGGTACGCCTGCGGCTCAGCGGTGGACATCCCAAGGAAGCTCAGCAGCGCTTTCATCTTGCTCGGTTTATCCTGCCCGGCCTCTATCCAACCTCGCTTGATCATGTCTTTGATGGGGTAGTTATCCAGCCAGTGCAAATTGGCTGTGAGAGCCTCTTGTTCCCGATTCCTCGCCAGGGTCATGCGGTAATCGGCTTCAAGGTTGGTCCAGAAGTCCGCATCAATGCCCAGCACCTTCTCCAACCCAATTGCAGTATCCGGGGTGATGGCTTTCTTGGCCTTGATGATCTCGTTTATTACTTGTGCCGGCCTGCCAAGTCTGGCGGCGAGTTCCTTCTGGGTCATTCCACGGGCTTCAAGCTCCTCCTCCAGAACCTCACCTGGGGGGATTGCCAGGTCCGACCAGGCACGTGGGTTCTTAGTCGTCATAATGGTTGCTCACCTCCTCTATGGTTACCTGCTCCTCGGTATCTCCCTTCGTCACAATGAGTCGACATGTGGCAGTTAAGTCTATAGCCCACTCCCCTCTTTTCGCACCTCTCAAGGGATGTAGGCGCATCCCCCGGATGTTGGCTGCTCTTTGAAAACTCTTGACATTATAGAGTTGATTTATACGGGTGATGTACTTTTGCCCAACATCCGGCCCCCACTGTCGGATTGCTCTGGCCGACTCTTCATAATTTCGCAGAAGCTGGTTTGTCTTGAAGTGTACTTCCACCATTCACCCTATCGGTGAATAATAACAAAGCTAGCAAGGGCTTGTCAAGCCTGCTCGTATGTGGAATACCGCCGGATGTCAGCCTTCCACGAAAGGTTCGAGCGCGAGGAGATTGTGCGGTGGAATGAGGGGATTCCCGTCTATGCCCACTACAAGCTGACCATACCTGGTAAGTGCAAAGAGGACATCATTAAGGCCCTGCAAATGCTGAACATCACCCGTGAGACCATGTACCCTGGGCTAGAGGAATCGGCGAAGGCGGTCATGGAGTCCTATCGCCAACAACGGCCACCACAACCGGAGGGGGTGTAGGGGGTAGGCCAGGCTAAAACATCCTGGGTTGTGGAGTGTACGGTTCGATGATTCTGAGTCCGACAATGGACTCGTACTTCTTGAGGTCCTTGTCGTAGGTGTGAAACTCCTCCAACGCCAGTCCTGCCGTTGAAAGCCACTGGGCGGTGGCCAGGTGGATTGCGTCAAGGGGTTTTAGGCTCCATCCTATGGTAATGGCCGTGCGAATCAGGCTTTTCGCAGACTGCCCGATAGCATCATGGTATTCAACGGATACCAAGGCTCTCGGGTCTGACCAGAGATGGTTGATTCGTTGCTCTATTTCCTGGTCTAATGTCCTTTGCTTTTGCTCGGAAGCTGCAAACGACACTTCGACATGGGTGAGCGCTGATGTGTACAGTTTGACCGAGCCAACGTCGCTGGCGCTGTCGGCCAGCAAGGCCTCCAGGGTGGGCACGCGGTCTGGTATCTCGTTCACATACGAGAGAAAGACGTTGGAGTCCCAATAGATAGCCCGGCGGCTATCAGGCATCTCTCAGCAGGCGGACGGCATCTTCGGGCAACATGTCGCCCTCTTGCCACGGGACTGCGCCCCGGGCCAGCCGGTAGGAGCCTGGCGCCAGATCTTCAAGTATCTCGACGCTCAAAATTTGCCGGACAGCTATCGGTCTGCCCGTCGCCCCTTCCCTTGACACCCGGCCGCTCACCCGCGCCCGCCGGTCCCAGGCCTCCCGCATGAGTTCTTCCTGCCCCGGCGCCAGGTAGCAGGCTACCGCTTTGTTGTGGATGGTGTCGTACAAATTGAACCGCAGTCCGGTCCGATTGCTCAGTGTCTGTACTCTTCCCGTAACCGCCCCAATCGCGGTCGTGGTAGAGGGTTGGCCCTGCATACTTCCATTGCTATAAATCGTGTAATCAGCGTCGGGGGTTTCAAACCGCACATATTCCAAAGATCGGGCCAAGGCTCTGATTGCATTGGCGACATTTGCTACCTTCTTGTTATACTGCAACAGGTCTTCATGCCGCGCCAACGCGGCCCCGATATTCTCGTAATCTTTTACTACCTTTTCTACATTGGATATGTTATCGGCTTCGCCGCGAAGCGTTGCTGTAGCGCTCCCGGGCTGCATGTCCTCGACAACCCACGCGACACCCATCTTTTTAGGCGTCAAAGCGGCTATAAGGCGTCGGAAGGTGATGATTCCCTTCTCAAGGTCACTTATCTCGACTCGCCCACCCAGTTCAAATGTGAGTGTAGTTTTGGCCATTTCCTGCCCTTAGCAAGCCCATTATATACTTGCAGAAATGCCCATGATATGATGATTATACTTTGGCACACTCTACAATCGGGGACTGGCACTGTCAACCCTCGCCATCTTGATATTGCAAGCTGGCAACTAACGACCTGTGAAGAATTTTGTCCATGCCAATAGACTACACAAAGATTATCACTACCGAGCGGGGAAAGCGTGGGGGACAGCCTTGCATTCGCGGCCTGCGCATCACCGTCTACGACATCCTGGAGTACCTGGCGTCGGGGATGTCCGAGGACGAAATCCTAGCCGATTTCCCCGACCTAACCTCTGAAGACATCCGGGCCTGCTTGGCCTTCGACGCTGACCGAAAGCGTGGCCTGCCATCACTCCCTCTGGAATAGAATTGTTGCTTCGTGACCACCACAATGACCTGCTCACCTTCTACCAGGATGAATCAGGAGCTTTCCTGGAGTTGGTCTGAGGCGATACCCCGCCTTCACATTCTGGTGCGGCAGGAAAACCCTTACTTTGATGAGCGGATTGACCCAAGAGACTTGTACAGGGTTTTCGTCGTTGAGCCGCAGCAGTCGTCGGAACGCCTCCGGGCACAGTCCGGGGCCTTCCTGGTGTCGGCCTTCCACGAAAGGTTCGAGCGCGAGAAGATTGTGGGATGGAATAAGGGGATTCCCGTCTATGCCCATTACAAGCTGACCATACCTGGTAAGTGCAAAGAGGACATCATTAAGGCCCTGCAAATGCTGAGCCATCACCCGCGAGACCATGTACCCTGGGCTTGAGGAATCGGCGAAGGCAATCATAGACTCCTACCGCCAACAACGGCAACGACAGCAGGCCGGGGGTAGGGGGATGTTGGCATGAGCAAATTGCGAAGAGTCCTGCTGCCGAGGGGCCAGGTGCGGCGTGGCGCGCTGATAATAGTCGCGACTCTGGCTTTCCTGGCCGTCATTCTTCTCGTATTGCACTTCACCCTAACCGATACGGGCAGGGCAGGGGACTTGGCTGGAATCACCCTGTCCATTGTCACCACCCTGGCAATCGTAGTGGGCGGCATCTTCGCCGCTTACAAGTGGCAGATATTCCGAGACTTTGAGCCGCACCTGACCATCACCCACGAAGTTTCCCACAGGCCCGTCGGTGACAGCTACGTCCACATAGACGTAACCGCAACCCTGCATAACAGTTCCAGGGTCCAGATAGAATTGCGCGAAGGCTTCTTTCTCTTGCAGCAAATAGCGCCGGTGTCGGACGAAGAGGTCGAGAGCCTGTATGCCGAGGTATTCGTAGATAAAGAACGCAATGCCCTGCAATGGCCTACCCTTGCCAACGTCCCACGCATTTGGAGCAAAAATGAGCTAATCGTAGAGCCGGGCGAAGCTCACCAAGAGACATACGAATTCATAGTACCAATATACGTTAAGTCGGTTATGATATACACGTACTTCTATAATTCGAGACATTCTCAACCCTCTCAGTCCTCCGAAGGCTGGGGAGCAACCACAGTCTATGATATAATTGGTATTAATTAATGAAGTAGGATTATGAGGAGCTTATATGCCATCCGACGACAAGAACGATAAAAAGGCAACGAAACGCGGGTCTGGGCCGAGGGTAGCGCCCCCCAAAGTCGAGGATGGATCGTGCAAACCGCCGGGAGCTGCAAGGTTTGGGTCAGGCCCAAAGGAAGCCCCTGACCCGATCAAAGACGAGAATCCACGCAAACCTCCAGGGCATAAGCCCCAGCCCACCCAAAAGTCTGAACAACCCGACAGGACCGAGGGCTGACCGGAGGAGGCAACAAACCACTATGGCGACTGACTTTGAGCCAGAGGTATTGTCAGACCTCCCTATACCTCCGGGTGAAATCCTGAAGGAAGAAATCGAATACATTGGCATGACCGAGCAGGAGCTTACCAAGCGAATGGGCCTGTCGCTCCAAGCAGTCCACGAGATTATTCAAGGCAAGAGGGCCATAACTCACGATACCGCAGTGGAATTGGAGAGGGTGTTGGGTATCCCCCAGATTTCTGGACCAATCTGGAAACAAGATACCAACTCACCCAAGCCCGCTTGAAGGAGCGGGATGCGCTTCTCGCCCAACGTGACGGCAACGATAGCTCGCCGTGACCTGCGGAAGTGACCCCGAGCCAGTAAGGGAGTCCCGGAGTTAGCCTACCCCAGCAGGGCCAGCGCCAGCGCGACGAAATCCCGCACCAGGGGGCGGGCCCGCTCCAGGTCATCATCTTCCATAAAGCCGTGATAAAAGTTGGCGTGGAATTGTTGTGCAGCGACAAACCCGAATCGCAGGGCAGGGTCGTCATATTCCGCGGCCAGCCTGTCGGCTGCCATCTTCAGGGCGCGGTGGCTGCCGTAGGGCCAGCCCCGCTGCTGCGCCACCGCCATAACTGCGTGGGACGCGGCGCCCCACATCTTCTCCGAGCCTTGCAGCACGTCCCCGGCGGCGAATTCCTCATCCGACGCCTCCAGAAAGTCCCGGGCCGTCTGGACATGGTCTTGAATTAGCATAGCTGCCTTCCTCACGTCAGCCCAGCAGGGCCAGCACCCGCGCGACGAAGTCGCGTATCAAGGGGCGGTCTCCGTCCAGTTCAAAGTCTTCCATGAAACCGTGGTAGAAATTGGCATGGAACTTTTCGGCCAATCCAAACCCGAATCGCAGGGCCGGGTCGTCATATTCTCTAGCAAGCCTGTCGGCAGCCATCTTCAGGGCGCGGTGGCTGCCGTAGGGCCAGCCCCGCTGCTGCGCCACCGCTATAACTGCGTGGGACGCGGCGCCCCACATCTTCTCCGAGCCTTGCAGCACGTCCCCGGCGGCGAATTCCTCATCTGCCGCCTCCAGAAAGTCCCGGGCCGTCTGGACATGTTCCCGAATTAGCATAGCTGCCTCCCTTAAGTCAGCCCAGCAGGGCCAGCACCCGCGTGACGAAGTCGCGTATCAAGGGGCGGTCTCCGTCCAGTTCAAAGTCCTCCATGAAACCGTGGTAGAAATTGGCATGAAACTTTTCCGCCGCCACAAACCCGAGTCGCAGGGTCGGGTCATCATATTCTCTGGCCAGCCTGTCGGCTGCCATCTTCAGGGCGCGGTGGCTGCCGTAGGGCCAGCCCCGCTGCTGCGCCACCGCCATAACTGCATGAGACGCAGCCCCCCACATCTTCTCCGAGCCTTGCAGCACGTCCCCGGCGGCGAACTCCTCATCCGCTGCCTCCAGCAAGTCCCGGGCCGTCTGGACGTGTTCCCGAATTAGCATAGCTGCCCATCCCATAATCTATTGTGTTGTCAGGAAAATTATAGCATCAACGAAAGGGATTTGACTAAAGCCGGATATGAAGGTAATGTTAGCCTATCACTGACACACCGACCTTTCGGGTGGAGGACATTTCGGTTGGGTCCCTCTCGGATGAAACGATTGGGCCGCCAAATACTGCAAGGGAGGTACTACTATGCCATTCGGAGGCAATGACTGGCTCGCATTAACCCAGGAACCTACCTTAGAACCCGAACTTCCCATCTGCGATCCCCATCATCATTTCTGGGACTTTCGGACTGAACGCGTTCCACACCAGAGGTATCTTCTCCACGAGCTGGCAGATGACATTAACAGCGGCCACAACGTGCGCTCCACCGTGTTCGTTGAGGCGCGGTCTATGTACCGCACTGATGGGCCGGTGGAGATGCGTCCCGTTGGCGAAGTCGAGTTTGTCCAGGGTCTGGCCGCAGCCAGCGCTACCGGTCTGTACGGCCCGGGCCGGGCCGCGGCGGCTATCGTCGGACACGCTAACCTGAGCTTGGGTGAGGGAGTCCGGCCGGTGCTGGAAGCGTTGCAGGCCGCCAGCCCAAACCGTTTTCGTGGTATCCGCCACTCGGTTACCTGGGACCCCCATCCCGAGGTGGAAAACACCGCTGCTCACAATACCCAGGGCCAGCTTGCCAGCGACAATTTCCGGGCAGGCGCGCGGGTGCTGGCGGGTATGGGCCTTTCCCTGGAGGGTTGGATGTACTTCCCCCAGATGCCCGAGTTGGCGGACTTCGCCAGGGCAATCCCCGACCTGACCATCATCCTGAACCATATCGGAGGCTTGCTGCGGGTTGGACCTTATGGCAACCGCGACGACGAGGTGCTGGAAATCTGGCGGAGTGGTATCGCTGCGGTGGCAAGTTGTCCCAACGTCAATATCAAGCTGGGCGGCATCGGAATGCCCCGCACCGGTTTTGACTGGCACGCGAGGACCAACCCCATAGGCTCGGAAGAACTGGCTGAGTCTATGTCTCCCTTTATGACCTACTGTATCGAGCAGTTTGGCCCCAGTAGGTGTATGTTCGAGAGCAATTTCCCGGTGGATAAGGTCTCCTACTCCTACAATGTGATGTATAACGCCTTCAAGCGATTGTGCAGGGGCTACTCGGCTACCGAGAGGGCCTCCATGCTGCACGACACGGCTGCCCGCGTGTACCGGATAGATGTATAGCGCTCAGATCGGCCTGGCGGGCACGTGGGCGCAGCGCCCCGCAGCTAAATTGACACAGATTGGGGAGAGAAGGATAAATGACCAGCCAGTCAGATGAGAGGGCGCGCGTCCGGGGTTATCTGCTGTCCCAGGGAGAAAGGTACACCTACCTGAAACTGTGGCCCCGCTTGGTCAAGGCCCGCCTGGAGGTGTTGGATGCCCTGGAGGGTGTCAGCGATGGGCAGGCCCGGTTCAAGCCGGACAGGGACGAGTGGAGTGTCCGCCAGGTAGCTTTGCACGTGCTGAACGGGTCTAAAAGGGTCGCGCATCTTGTGGAGTTGCTGGCGAGGGGCGGGCCGGTCTCGTCAGAAAGCGCGGGCGGAAGCATAGCCGCCAACATAGACCCGGCCCCTGAGGAGACGGACATGAGGGTTGAAGAGTTGCGGGACGGGCTTCTACGAGACGCGCTGGCGTGGTCTACTCTCACTCAGGGGCTGCCTGAGCCTCCTTCCTTCGATGCGAAAGCCGAGCATAGCTTCTTCGGAGAGCTCCACTCCCGGGCGTGGTATCTCTTCCAGCGGGTCCACGACCTGGATCATGCCCGCCAGATAGCGGCCATAAAAGAGTCGCCGGGATACCCCCTGGAGTAGTCCCCAGGGCTGTCACATTAGAAATTACGCCTGCGTCTCTCGGTTGCAGGCCGGAGTCCAGAATTCGGAGCAATGGATTCCGGCCTGCGCCGGAATCGCCCATGGCCTTGTCAGGCCACATACGAGGATGAAAATGGAGGGCAGCCTCTCCACCGTCATTCCGGCGCAGGCCGGAATCCAGGGGTGGTGGGGGGGTGGCTTCACAACGACTCCGACATTGCGGGACCTTAGATTCCTCGACTCGCTCCGCTCGCTCGGAATGACATTACGACAGGCCGCTCCCTCGGAATGACAATGATGGCGCTGGGCGCTGCCTATTTTCATGGTAATGACGGTGGGTGGGAGATGCCGCACCCTTCAGGGTGATGCTCCCTTCACTCCCGTCCCCTCCCCCCTCGCTCACTTTAGCTGTGCGGTGGGGGAACCTGGCGCTGGCTATTTTCATAGTAATTGCCCATGCCCCTGCGGGCCACATACGAAGGTGAAAATGACGAGCGTCACAGGCCCAAGTTGTGATGCTCCCTTCACTCTCTGCCCCTCCCCCAGCGCTCACTTTAGCTGTCCCTTCCCCCTTGACGGGGGAAGGTTAGGATGGGGGTGATACCCCCCGACCACTTGGCACTAGCCACTTGAGCCGTGATACCCCCCACCTCAATCCTCCCCCGCAAGGGGGGAGGAGGCTGCATTTCCATATCAATCAGCCCGGAGGGGTGAGGGCCTTGCCAATAATCAGCCTCCTGGGCAGAGGCCCAAAGTGGCGGCTGTCAACGCTGTCCGCAGCCCGGTTGTCGCCCATGACAAAGTAGTGGTTCTCTGGAAGAGACCAGCCGTTCATCAGACCCTCCATCTGCTCTTGAGTCCCGGATAATCTGGAATCGCCGGATGTAAAGCTGTTCAGGTCCAGGTATGGCTCATCCAGGATATGGCCGTTAATGAATACCAGCCCGCCTTCCACCCGGACTCCCTCTCCGGGCAGGCCGATAATGCGCTTGATGAAGATCCGGCGTCTGCGGGAGGGGTCGTGGAACAAGACGACATCGCCGCGGCAGGGCCCCTCCAACAGATATGCCATCTGGCTCACCAGGATATGCTGGCCCCAGACGTAGTTAGGGTGCATACTGTTGCCGTGGACCACAAAGCGCACCGATGTGAGGCGGTCTGCCAACTTATAGATAGGGCCGACCCTGAGAACGATTCTCAGGGTCAGCCCTAATCTATTGGTATATAGCCTGGATTCTTCAGCCACAGGGGTATTCTCGGGCTTGGATGGGTAAACCAAAGGTGCTATTGCCTAAGCGGGTGTTTGCAAAGTTCTCTCTCCCCTCGCGGGAGAGGGCTAGGGTGAGGGGGCGTTTCCCCCGACAGGGCTGTCACCCCCATCCTAACCTTCCCCCATCAAGGGGGAAGGGACTTCTGAAACATCCTCTAAGTCCCATATCGGACGTCGGACACCGGGTCGCTGTAGGTCACGTTCTTGGTGGCCCAGAATACCTCGGCAACCCTGTCCACCGTAGCTACTAACTCCCTGGCAGCTTCCTCGTCCACGTTCTGCTTATTTCTGGAAGCCAGTTTGTTGGCCTGCCAGAAAACGTTGTGCAGGTCGGGGTGGGCCTCCAGGTGGTCCGGCCTGAAGTAGTCGTGCCAGAGGATGTCAAGCTCCTTCTTGCACAGATCGGCGTGGTGCTCCTTGACAGTCACGTAACGGCTGACGGTATTTGCATAGGAAGCCGCCGCATCGGCGCCATCGTCGCGCGAAGGCATTGCCAGGGCATTGATCCTGGCTACCATCTTCAGGACCGTCTGAGCGGCGATCTTGGCGGATATGGGGTCATAAATGCCGCAGGGAATATCACAGTGGGCATGGGCTACACGGGTTGGGAACAGCCGTTTTATGGCGTTGCGCATGTTGAAGTCTCCTTCTCAAGCAGAATCTCTACCTACGCCATTTTAGCTATTTACACCTGTCTGTGCAACAGCTTTTCAGCCTCCGAAACTGTTCAGACTTAGGTAGGCGAATTGGCCGAAACCCCCATCCTTTGTCCCGATGACAATTGCCCATGTCCCTGTGGGCCATGTAAGGGGATGAAAATGACGGGCGGCCTTCCACTTCGTCATTCCGGCGCAGGCCGGAATCTAGGGGCGGAGTCGTGAGTGGCCTCGCAGCGGCTCCCCACGTCGCGGGACCCTGGATTCCTGCTTCCGCAGGAATGACGGAATGGGCGCTGCATGTCTTTACGGTGCTGGTTGCTGGCTTTTTCATGGTAATTACCCATGGCCTTGCCAAGGCCAAGTAAGGGGATGAAAAATAGGCGTCACCAGCCCAAGTTGTCCCTTCCCCCTTTGATGGGGGAAGGTTAGGATGGGGGTGATACCATCGCCAACTGCCCACTGCTGGTGACGACTCCGCCCACTACAGGGATGATACCCCCCACCTCAATCCTCCCCCGCAAAGGGGGGCGGAGGTCAGATTTTCATGTTAATTGCCCATGTCCCTGTGGGCCACGTAAGGGGATGAAAATGATATGGCCTCCTACACCGTCACTCCCGCGAAAGCGGGAGTCCCACGCCCCACCCCTGGATTCCGGCCTGCAACAGAATGACAGATGTAGTGAGCGTGGGGGATGGGAAGGGTGTGAAGGGAGCATCACGGTGGGGCGGGATGCCACACCCTTCAGGGTGTGGTGAGTGACCTGATACCTCTATTTTCAGGGTAATCGCCTATGGCCTTGTGAAGGCCACACAAGGGGCTGAAAATGATGGGCAGCCCTTCACTTCGTCATTCCGACGTAGGCCGGAATCCAGGGGCGGTGTTGTGGTGACTTCGCAACGATTCCCCAAGTTGCGGGACCCTGGATTCCTGCCTCCGCAGGAATGACGGTGCTGGTTGCTGGCTATTTTCATATTAATGGACGGGCCCGGAGGGCCGGAATATCCTCAAGTCCAGCGCAGGATTTTACCGGCCTGCTCTCTGGCACCTGAGCACCCATAATGGTATTATTGATACAAATCGGGAGCCGGAAGGGGTACGTGATACCACCGGCTCTGCTACAGGAAGGAACGAAGAAGTAGATGAGCAAGTTTCTGGATAGGCTGGAAAGGATTACCCGGGGCGCCTCCAGGTCATTGGGATTCAGTCCCGCGGCCCGGGCCGAGCAGATACCGCCTATGGCGCTGGTGGGTCTGCTCTCCAACTCAGCCAAAACGAGTGAGGGCGCAGCTGCCCTGGCAAATATAGGCGTTGACGGGGTCCTCATAGGCAGCGCGGGTGTAGACGACGTGGGCAGCCAGGTAGTGGAGGCCCTGGGCAGCGTGCCCTGGGGCATTCGGACGGCGCAGCTAGGGAGTGAGAAGTCCAGTGGCTACAAGGAGTTGGGAAGCGATTTTCTCGCCTTCGGCCCTGAGGGGTCCCAACTGGAAGCCCTGGGCGATGAAGACACTGCGTACATCCTCTGCATCGAGCGGGAAATGGACGAGCGCTCCCTGCGGGCCATCGAAGCCCTTCCTGTGGATGTGGTCCTGCTGCGCCTGGACCCGATAGCCCACCCCCTCACCATCAAGCATCTTATAGAAGTGGGAGCGGTGCGCCGGATGTTCAGCCAGTATTTGCTGCTGGAGATTCCCGGAGTGCCCTCCACCAAGGAACTTGAGGGCCTGAGGGATATGGGTATAGATGGCTTGGTGGTGGACGCCGCCAAACTCTCCACCGAGGAGATCGAGGGGCTGAAGGGCAGGATTCTGGCCCTCCCCCGGCGGCAGCGAAATAGACAGGACAGGCACGCCGCCGTCCTGCCCGGCACCTCCGCTCCCCTTCCCGGCAGGCCGTCCCGCGAGGACGACGACGATGACGATGACGATGATGAGTAACCGGAAAGTTTCAGGCAGACAGAGTGTTTCAAAAGGCCCCTCTCGTTGAGGAGAATCGGGGGAGAAGGGGTAAGACGAGGAGAAAACCTGCAATCGGTGGGGGCCGCCGATAGATAGTTAGGCTATGCCAGGGCGAAAAACAGGGTGTGGTGGAGACGGAGCTTTGGAGACACCCTCCGAAGGAGGTATGACTTGGCGAAGATTACAATAGTGGGCACGGGGCTTATCGGCGCTTCCCTTGGCCTGGCAATGAAGAAGTCCACCATCAGGAACACCGTTATAGTGGGGAACGACGTGGACCGAAGAAATGCTGGCAGAGCCGGGAGCATGGGCGCTATGGACGAGACCACTGGGAACCTGGCTGAGGCTGTGCGGGACGCTCAGATAGTTATCATCGCCACTCCTGTGATGGCTATGAAAGAGGTCTTGGAGGGCATAGCCGGCCACTTGACCGAGGGATGCCTGGTGACCGATACCGGCAGTTCCAAGGGGGCTGTGATAGAGTGGGCAGACCAGTTCTTGCCTCAAGGCGTCAGCTTTGTGGGCGGCAACCCCGTGGTCAGCAAGGAGTCCTCCGGCCCGGCGGGGGCAGACGGCTCCCTCTTCCAGGGACGCCCCTACTGTATAGTCCCAAGCAGTAAAGCCCAGCAGGACGCTGTGAAAACCCTGTCGGAACTGGCCTATACTATAGGCGCTACTCCCTATTTTATAGACGTGGCAGAGCATGACAGCTTCGTAGCTGCGGTAAGCCACTTGCCCCTTCTTCTCTCCCTGACCCTCGCCCATTGCACGTCCCAAAGCCCCTCCTGGGATGACATCGCCAAGATAGCCTCCACCCAGTACAGGGACATCACCACCCTGGCTTCGGGCGATCCCGTCACCAGCAGGGACATAATCCTGAGCAACAAGGAAGGCGTGGTCTCCTGGATAGACGCATTTATCCATGAGTTGTACGGGATACGCAAGATTCTGGTGGACGATGCCAATGGAGCCTCTGATGAAGCCCTGGGAGAGATGTTTGAAAAGGGGTTCCAGGCAAGGGCCAGGTGGCTGGCCGGTGCGCCAACCCCCAGGGCCCAGGCAGCCGCCAGTATGGAGCACATACCCAGCGCCAGGGAAAATATGGAGGGCTTTCTGCTGGGAGGCTCAGGTCTCCGCAAGCGTTTATTTGGAAGGGGCGATAAGGAGGAGGAGGACAAAGACTCCAGTAGCAATCGTAGATAACGGGCAACGGATAACTGAGCCAATTGAGCAGGAGGTCTGATAATGAGGCAGGTTATAAGACGGCCTCGTCGGTTGACGGGTCTCATAACCCCTCCAGGGGATAAGTCGGTGTCCCATCGCTCCCTAATCCTTAACGCTATCGCCGATGGGACGGCCATGGTCACCGGCCTTTCAGACGGCGAGGACGTTCTCTCAACCATGTCCTGTCTGCGGGGCCTGGGTGTCCGAATAGAGCCTGGGGAGACCGAGGGCGACGTGACGGTCCACGGCCTGGGAGAACACCTGGAGGAGCCCGAGGGTGTCCTCTATGCGGGGAACAGCGGCACCTCCATGCGCCTCCTTTCGGGCCTGCTGGCCGGCCAGCCCTTCCTGTCGGTGCTCACAGGCGACAGGTCCCTCCGTTCACGGCCTATGGGAAGGATAGTGCAGCCCCTCAGGCAGATGGGCGCTGAGATAATAGGCAGAAACAACGATACCCTGGCACCCCTGGCAATACGCGGCGGCTCTTTGAGCGGGTCCGAGTACACGATGCCCGTAGCCAGCGCCCAGGTAAAGTCGGCCATCATGCTGGCGGGACTCTCGGCTGATGGCGAGACGGTGCTCCACCAGCCGGCCCGTTCCCGGGACCACACCGAGCGCATGGTCCGGGCTATGGGCGGAGTCGTGGAGGAAGACGGCCTCAGCCTCACCTTGAGACCTGCCAGGCTTTCCGCCGTGGACGTAGTGGTGCCCGGCGATGTTAGCTCGGCGGCCTTCTGGATGGTGGCGGGCCTGTGCCACCCCGACGCAAGGGTCACGATAAGGGGGGTGGGCATTAACCCCACCCGAGGGGGCATCATGGAGGTCTTGGAGGCTATGGGCGCCCGGATTACCCAGGAAAACCCCCGGACCGAGGGAGGAGAACCCGTCGCCGACCTGCTGGTGGAGTCTAGCAACCTGGCAGCTGCCGAGGTATCCGGCGACCTTATTCCACGACTCATAGACGAGTTGCCTGTGCTGGCGGTGGCGGCCTGCTTCGCCAAGGGCACCACTACAATAAGGGATGCCCAGGAGCTTAGGGTCAAGGAGTCGGACCGGGTGCTCACCACGGTGACGGAGCTATCAAAGCTGGGGGCCAGCATAGAAGAGCGCCCCGATGGGATGGTCATTCATGGCACGGGACGCCTTGCCGGGGGGCAGTGCGACAGCCACGGCGACCACCGGCTGGCTATGTCCCTGGCGGTGGCGGGCCTGCTGGCCGAAGGAGAGACGGCGGTGGACGAGGCCCAGGCCGCGTCGGTATCCTATCCCCAGTTCTGGCAGCACATGGAATCCTTGCTGAGAGATTCTTCTTAGGGTTGGTGTCCTTGAGCAAAGAATACCCCGCCAATAATACCCAAACGGACAGCCCCCATCAGGGGACGCCCTTGCTGATAGTCCTGTCGGGGCCTTCGGGGGTGGGCAAAGATGCGGCCTTGAGCGTCTTGCGCACCCTGGAACGCCCCTGGCACTTCGCCGTCACCGCCACAACCCGCCCAAGACGCCTAGGGGAGAGGGACGGGATAGACTACATCTTCATGCAGCCTGACGAGTTCCAGGATATGGTGGCAAGGGATGAGGTATTGGAGCACGCGCGGGTGTACGAAAACTGGTATGGCGTGCCCAAGCAGCAGGTGCGGGACGCTATGCAGAAGGGGCTGGATGTCATCCTGAAGGTGGACGTTCAGGGAGCGGCCACCATAAAGAAAATGGCGCCGGAGGCCCTGTCTATATTCATGGCCCCGCCTACTATGGAGGAGCTTCGGCAGCGCTTGAGCCTCCGGGACACCGAGACGGCTGAGGACCTGGAGCTTCGCACAAGGGCCGCATGGAAGGAGATGGAACGCCTGCCCGAGTTCGATTACAAGGTGGTAAACCGGGAGGGCCGCCTCGACGAGGCGGTAGCCTGTATAGAATCAATCATCCTGGCCGAGAAGTGCCGGGTGCACCCACGCAATGTCTCCATCTAGGCGGGCCTTTGCCATCAGAATAGACAGCGCCCAACCCGTCATTACCATGAAAATAGATGCCCACCGTCATTCCGGCGTAGGCCGGAATCCAGGGGTGGGGGGTGGTGGCCCCGGCTTGATGGATGCCTATTTTCATAGGAATTCCCCACATCCTTGCGGGCCACATGCGAGGATGAAAATGGTAGCTGGTAGCCAAGTAGTCCCTTCCCCCTCGACGGGGGAAGGTTAGGATGGGGGTGTTAGGCCCGTTAACCGGGACCGTTGCGCTGATGGGACTGCTCCCTCACCCCCCGCGGTCGTGGCCGGGGGCAGGCTCTAACCCTCTCCCCCAGGGAGAGGGAATTTCTGACACAGCCCCCCAACCGTAACTCCCGCGAAAGCGGGAATCCACCCCCGCCCCTGGATTCCGGCCTTCGCCGGAATGACGGTTGGGATGCCGCACCCTTCAAGGTGCAGTGGGGAAACCCGGCGCAGGCTATATTCATACTAATTAGGGGGTAGTTTTGGACCAGACACAGGAACAAGAGACGAGACCAAAGCGCAGGCTTCCCGAGTGGATGAAAGTGCGAGCGCCCGGCGGGGCCAACTATATCCAACTCAAGAACCTTCTCAGGGACTCGGAGTTGCACACCGTCTGCGAAGAGGCCCACTGTCCCAACATCGGGGAGTGCTGGCAGGACCGCTCTGCCACCTTCATGATCCTGGGGGATATATGCACCCGGCGCTGCCACTACTGCGCTGTGACCACCGGCAGGCCCACCGGCATTGATATAATGGAGCCGGACCGCCTCGCCCGGACGGTCCAGCGCCTAGACCTCAATTACTGCGTCATCACCTCGGTGAACCGGGACGACCTGGCCGACGGGGGAGCCTTCATATTCTCCATGTGCATCCAGAAGATACGCCGGGAGGCCCCCGGCTGCAAGGTAGAAGTCTTAATCCCCGACTTCGACGGCTCCTACCCTGCCCTGAAGACGGCTGTCGGGGCAAGGCCCGATGTCCTCAACCACAACATCGAGTCCACCCGCAGGGTATTCCCCAGGGTCCGCCCCAAGGGTGACTATCATCGCTCCCTGGAGCTTCTGTCCCGGGTGAAGGAGATAGACCCCACGATGCCCACCAAGTCGGGGATTATCCTGGGCATGGGCGAGGAGTGGGACGAGGTTGTGGATACTATGAGGGACCTGCGGGGGGCAGAGTGCGACCTTCTCACCATAGGCCAGTACCTCCGTCCCTCGGACAAGCACATCCCCATCGCCAAGTTCTACACCCCCGCCGAGTTCGAGGAACTCCGGGTTATAGGGGAGGGCCTGGGGTTCAAGCACGTGGCCTCCGGCCCCCTGGTGCGCAGTTCCTACCACGCCGGCCAGCAGCACGCGGCGGCCTCGGCGAGCCTGGGGGCCTAGCCCATAGGGAGGCATGACAGGCATGAGGCGATACTTCTATTCAGTCCTCGCTCTAATGGTGCTGGTGGCTGCCGTCGGCGCTGCGTGTGATGGGTCGGAGCCATCGGCGCCCGAGGCTACCGCAACCCCCACCTCGGTGGAGACCCCTGCTGCGACGGGTGCCCCGACGCCGGGGACTACTCCCACTGAGCCGCCCGCGCCCGACGCCAACGACGCTGATACCCCAACGCCCACCTCAGCACAGGCACCGGCTGCCACCCCTACGGCGACGGCTGCACCAACGCCCACCTCAGCACAGGCACCGGCTGCTACCCCAACGGCGACAGCCGCTCCAACACCCACCTCAGCACAGGCCCCGGCAGACACCGCGCCTGCCGACCCGCAGGCCGCTATCTACGAGGCGCTGCTGGCAACTATTCCAGACACGCCGGAAACGCGGAATGAGGTGTACATTGGCGACTACGCCCTGGCTCGGCAGGTATTTGACGCCGCCACCTTCCCCTTGCCTGGGCCGGGGGATGACGAGGACGCAGTGGTGGCGTTTATGTCGTTGGAGTGGCTTCCTCCCCTGGGTACAGAGACGCAGAATGTTGATTATCCTTGGATACTTGGTACCCCCGGGTTTCTTGACCAGGTCATATATGGCGATAGCTCCTATATGAAACTGATAGCTGGGAATTTACAATATCTTGCTTTCGACGTGCGGAGCATAGACCAGAGTATTTTAGCCGGGCGACCCAACCAGTATCAGGCGCTCCGGGGGCGTTTCGACCCCCAGGCCGCCGACGCGGCCCTGAGCGCCTGCTCAGAGTGCACCACGCCCAGCCGCGAGGAACACAGGGGCATCCCCTACTATAGCTGGGGTGAGGACAACGCCGTTAATTCTGAAAAGATATTCGCGCCCCCGGCCTTCGACCAACTTGGCAGAGGGGGGCGTATCGCTGTCCTGGACAAGTATGTATTCCGCACCCTGGGCACCTCTGAGATGAAAGCGTTGATAGACGCCCATCTCAACGAAGGCCCCTCCCTGGCGGACGTGGAGGAGTTCCGGCTTCTGGCCGGCGGGATGTCCCAACTGAGGGCCTACTCCATGTTCTTGAGTGGTAAGGTTGAGCTTTGGGGACTCCCTAATAACGCCAAGGCGTTGGCGGGGCAAGATGCTTCTCAGGCGGACATAGAGGCGAAGGAGCGGGAACTGGCAGAGGCGGGTCCCTGGCTGCGCCCATATCAGGCGTTTGCCAGCGGCATTGGCAAGGACGCGGAGGGGCCATATATGGCCCTGGCGCTGGCCCATGCCGACGCCGCCTCCGCGGAGGAGAACGTGGGGCTGCTGCGCAGGATAATCGAGGAGGGAAGCTCGACGTTTTACGGTAATCCATGGTCGGATACAATTGACGTTGGCAGCCTGGAAATCAAGTCTGAGGGGCGCTTGCTTCTGGCCAAACTCAGGGGCGACATCGCTGCGAGTGGTGGATGGTTAAACTGGGTGTTCTACGTTGATAGTCTCATATTGCATGAGTAGGGAAGAATATGACCGGGAACACATTCGAGATAGAGGCATCGGATACCCATGTCTGCTGGGCGGAGCTTCAGGAGGGCCAGGTTGTGGTGCACCGCACTGCCCGCCCGCCTTCTTTAGAAAGCAGGGCTTCTGAAGACCAGGCCTCCCAAGACGAGATACTGCTCCGGTGGGACATAGACGTGTTCAGGGACATCCTTGCCTGGGCAGGCCAGGCCGCTCAGACGGGTATGGTGACGGCCACCTTCACCGGCCCCCTGGCCCAGCAGATTAGGGAGCACTCCAAGGAGCTTGGCCTGACAAATGAGATGTTCTTGTGGCACGCCGTGAAGATATTCATCGAAGTGGGCACAAGCACGTAGGTGGGATGACCTTTAGGTGGGAATTGCCCATGACCTTGCACCGGCCATGCAAGAAAATGGGAATGGCGGCTGCCCCCCAACCGTCATTCCGGCGCAGGCCGGAATGACGGCGGGTGGGGGATGCCGCACCCTTCAGGGTGCGGTGGGGGAACCCAGCACGAGCTATTTTCATGGCAATCACACGGGGGAAAGAATAGAGAGATGGCAGCCCAACGCCGCGCCGACATTATTCTAACCAATGCGCGTATCCTTACCCTGGAGCCGCAAAGGCCCAGGGCGTCCTGCCTGGCTGTCAAGGACGGGGAAATCGCCGGCGTAGGCGATGCCGAGATATTAGGGGCCTTCAGAGGCCCCGGCGCCGTTGAGATGGACTGCCAGGGCATGACCCTGACGCCGGGCTTCAACGACGCCCATTGCCATCTGATGGCCCTTGCATCCAGCCTCAGGGGCGTGGACTGCCGCCCGGATAGAGCCAAGACCGTCTCCCATATCATAGAGGCAATCCGGCGGAGGTCGGAGAGTGTTCCCCCTGGGAAGTGGATAAGGGCCTTTGGCTACGATGAGTCCTATTTTGACGGGAATAATGCCGGGCGACATCCCACCAGGTGGGACCTGGACAGGGCTGCGCCCCATCATCCGGTGCGCCTGGACCACCGCACGGGACACGCCTCAGCCCTCAACAGCTACGCCCTTGAGTTGCTGGGCATAACCGCAGACACCCCTGACCCTGTGGATGGGGTCATAGAGCGGGACGAGGCTACCGGGGAGCCTACCGGCGTCCTGTACGAGATGGGCGGGTACATAAGCGGCAGGATGGCAGCCCACCGCGACCAGAGGGACCTGTGGGATGGCCTTTGGAATGGGATGTGGGACGGGATAGAGAGGGCCAACAGGCTGCTTCTCTCCAGGGGGATAACCTCTGTGCAGGACGCCAGCCCTGGGAACGACTACCCGCGATGGCGCGCCTTTCACAAGCTCAAGGAAGAGGGGCTTCTGACCCCAAGGACTACCGTAATGGCCGGCGCAAGCCACTTGCAGTCCTTCCTCGATGCGGGAATGGGGCCGGATGGGGGACAAGTCTCAGGATGGGCCTCGGAATCGGAACATGGACCCGGCAGCGATACCCTGAGGCTTGGAGCGGTAAAGCTCATGCTGGGCCTCACCACCGGCGCCCTCCAACCCGATAGGGAGGAACTTCACCGGATAGCCCGGGAAGTGCACGACATGGGGTTTCAGTTAGCTATCCACGCCGTGGAGGAGGAAGCGATTGAGGCTGCGGTAAGCGCCCTGACCGGCGCTCAGGCCGCTTCACCCCGCCCACGTGGTCTCAAATCGGCCCGTCATAAGCCCGCCCGTCACAGGCCGTCTCGTCACAGACCCACCCGTCATAGGATCGAGCACTGCTCCGAGTGCCCGCCGCCCCTTGTGGAGAAGCTCAAGGCCATCGAGGCCCTTGTAGTGACCAATCCGGGCTTTATCTACCACAACGGGGAGAAGTACCGCTCACTGGTTGAAGAGAGGCTTCTGCCCCACCTGTACCCCGCCGGCTCTCTGGCCGGGGCCGGGGTGCCTGTGGCCGCCGGCTCCGACGCTCCCATCACCCACCCCGACCCCCTCCTGGACATCTACGCCGCCGTAACCCGCCGGACCCGGAGCGGGAACATCCTCTCTCCCACCCAGGCCATATCCGCCGGGGCAGCCCTGCGGATGCACACCATCAACAGCGCATACGCATCATTCGAGGAGAAACGAAAGGGTTCTATAGCAGTGGGCAAGCTGGCAGACCTGGCACTGCTGGACAGCGACCCCACTGCCGTTGACCCGGAAGGCATCAAAGAGATACGGGTGATGATGACGATGATGGGGGGGAATGTGGTATGGGAGGGTAGGTAGCTAACGGGTCCTTTCCATCATGTAGTTGGAAAGCAGGGCAAGGGAATGGAGGGCGGGCCTATCGGGGAGAGATTCCAATGCTTGCTGGGCCTCGATGCAGTATCCCCGTGCGACCTCGTAGCAGGCGGGGATAATGTCCGAGTTTTGCATCATATCCACAGCCGACTTCAGATTGTCCTCATTCCGGTTGTCCCCGTCCCGGAACAGCTTCTCGATGGGGTTGTCTTTCGGATACCTCTCAATGAGCATTATTGACGGCAGGGTGAGGACTCCGTGGAGCAGGTCGTTGCCCACAGGCTTGCCTATCTCCTCGGGGACCCCTTCCACGTCCAGGATGTCGTCCACTATCTGGAATGCCATCCCCATGTTGTACCCGTAGCTGTCCAGGGCTTGCACCATCTCCTCGGGAGCGCCGCTGAGAATCGCTCCCGACTCCGCCGAGGTGCGAAATAGGGAAGCGGTTTTCTTATATATCCTGTCGTTGTACTCTTCCTGGCCCTGTTTCCAGTTGGCGTTGCCGAAATACTCCATAAGCTCTCCGCTGGAGAGTTCCATTATGGTCTCTGAGAAACGACGTATTACCCGGACATTATTGGTGTCGCACACAAAGGTGGCTGACGTAGCGAAAACATAGTCTCCCAAAAGCACTGCCACACCCTTGCCCCACCGATCGCTAACGGTAGCCTTACCCCTCCGCATCGCAGAGTTGTCCACTGTGTCATCGTGAATGAGGGTAGCCAGGTGGAGCAGCTCCACCGCCGAGGCCATGATAATTGGAAGGTCATGGTCGTAGGGATGGAAGCTGGCAGCCAGGAGGGTCATGGCGGGGCGTACCCGTTTCCCGCCGGTCTGGAAAACGTAGTCCAGAAGCTCCGGCAGGTATGGGGTATCCACGTCGGAGAGGCTGCGCAGCCTCTCCTCGACCCTTATGAGGTCTTCCTTGATGGGTTGGTATATCAATGCGGTGCGGGTATCCAAACCCTCAAGCAAATCTCACTCCTTTTCGCTCCATAATCTGGCGGCTGCACTCCGGGGATGCCCCTCGACTCCATTGAGATATAAAGCGGTCCCACAACCCTATTTCGTCATTCGGTTGCAGGCCGTAATCCAGGGGGTAGGGCGGTGGCTTCGTAACGACTCCCTACGTCGTGGGACCCTGGATTCCCGCTTTCGCGGGAATGACGGGGATGGTTGCCAACTATTTTCATAGTAATTACCTATGCCCTTGCAGACCACGTAAGGAGATGAAAATGACGGTCGGCCTCCCTACCGTCACTCCCGCGAAAGCTAGAGTCC
The DNA here is from genome assembly GCA_965219725.1 of Dehalococcoidia bacterium. GTDB lineage: Bacteria > Chloroflexota > Dehalococcoidia > Lucifugimonadales > JAGWBF01 > CBDCOF01. Next base: position 1,278,004 of record CBDCOF010000002.1, read on the forward strand.
AACGCCCCACCCCTGGATTCCGGCCTACGCCGGAATGACGGTGGGCATCTATTTTCATAATAATGACTAGGAAATGTCAACGGGACTTAGTCTTGTTCATCCAATAGGGGAAGCGGTTCCTCAAAAAGCTCACCTCGATTTGCTGCCTCCATACGCCTTGCGTTCCAAGCCTCTAACTGCTCTTTTATCTTAGCACGCTCTTCAACACGTCCTTTGGCGCGTTCATTACGCAAGAATTTCTCTGCTATCACCGGACCGCCCTCCACGATGATATTGGCTATGTGCTGGAGTCCGTTTCATTCAAAAGTGGAGGCGGTTCCTCAAAAAGCTCACCTCGATTTGCTGCCTCGATACGCCTTGCGTTCCACGCCTCTAACCGCTTTTTTATCTCTGCGCGCTCTTCAGCACGTCCCTCGGCCCGTCCTTTAGCACGCTCATTGCGTAAGAACTTCTCTGCTATCACCGGACCGCCCTCCACGATGATAAATGTGCTCGCCGCCGCTGCTACGGCAAAATAGGAGAACTTTTCTCCGGTTGCCATGGCGGTACTCAGAACGCTGTCTGTAGTCTGATAAAAGACCTCATACGCTATGGTCATCACCAGACAGCCCACCGCTTGTATAGAGAATAGAATAATGTACCAAGTATTCAATTCTCTATCTCACATTAGCAGCATTCAAAACCGGGACTTGTTTTGTGGTGATACAGCGTCAGTGTAGCAGGTGTTAAAACCCTTGACAATCTGGCGTGATGACGCAATACCAATCTTGTCATTAAAGAACAAAGCCATTTCAAACTGAGACACTACCTCAGGCTTATGTAACCGGCGCCCCCAAGCGCAGAGTTTCTTCTTCTATAATCCCCTCGTCCAATTTGGTGTAAAGGGGCCTTGGCTGGGCGAGTTCCTGCCCCGGAGGCAGAAACTCGGTAGTGCCCTTCCAATCCCAACCCTGCTGCTCCAGGTCTCCCGTGAACCCCATCATCTCGTGCAGGGCCCGGGAGCTAAAGGGCAGGAAGGGGCTGAGGACCACCTTCAGGCAGTTAATTGCGCTGAGGCTTACCCAGAGGGTGGTCGCGGTGGTCTCCCGGTCATCCCTGATGGTCCGCCAGGGGGCTTTTGCATCAATGTAACGATTTGCTTCCTGGGCCAGGGCCATAGCCTGGGTCATCGCAAGCCTGAACCTGCATACCCCCAGGCTGTTGTCCACCGAGGCCAGGGTTGCCGCCGCCTGGTCCAGAAGCTGCTGGCTCCGATCGTCCAGGGCCCCCGGGGCCGGGACTTTGTGGTCAAAATTGCGGTAGGTCATGGTGAGCACTCTGTGTACCAGGTTCCCGTAGGTGGCTACCAGTTCATCGTTGTTGCGCCGGACGAACCCCGCCCATGAGAAGTCGGAATCGCCCGTTTCCGGCATGTTGATGGAGAGGTAGTAGCGCAGGGGGTCGGGGGCGTACCGCTCCAGGTAGTCGGGCAGCCACACAGCCCAGTTGCGGCTGGTGGAAAACTGGCGGTCTTCCAGGCTTAGGAACTCGTTGGCGGGCACGTCATAGGGCAGGTTCAGTCCCCCGTAGCCCATGAGAATACCGGGCCAGATTATGGAGTGGAAGGGGATGTTGTCTTTGCCGATGAAGTAGTAGGACTTTGCCTCCGGGTCTGTCCAGAAGTCCTCCCACTTGTCCGGGTCCCCTTGCCGCTTGGCCCACTCCTTGGACGCGGACAGGTAGCCCATGACAGCCTCGAACCATACATAGATACGCTTGTCCTCGTAGCCGTCAACGGGCAGGGACACCCCCCACGAGATGTCCCTGGAGATGGCCCGGTCTTTCAACCCTTCTTCCAGATAGCGGCGGGTGAAGTTCAGGACGTTGGCCCGCCAGTGGCCCTGCCGCCGGACCCATTCCAGCAAAGGCTCCTGGAAGGCGCTGAGTTGGAAGAAGAAGTGCTCCGACTCCCTGAACTCCGGGGCAGCGCCGCAAACTCGGCACCGGGGACTTATTAGCTCCTCCGGGTCCAGGGTCCTGCCGCAGCTGTCGCACTGGTCGCCCCTGGCGTTGGGGTTCCCACAGTGGGGACATGCGCCCTCGATATACCTGTCGGGTCTGAAGCTCCGGCAGTTTGCGCAATAGGGCCGGAGCATGGTATCCAGGTAGATATAGCCCTTATCGCGCAGGGTACTGAACATGTCATGGGCCACCTGGCGGTGGTTCTCCGTGCCGGTGGTGGTGAACAGGTCAAAATTGATGCCCATCTGCTCCCAGGAGCTCAGGAACTGGTGATGGAACTTCTCTACCACTTCCTCCGGCCCAATCCCCTCCTGCTCGGCTCTTATGGTGATGGGCGTGCCGTGCTGGTCGCTGCCCGATACCATCAGCACCTCGTTGCCCTTGAGGCGGTGGTATCGGGCGAAGATGTCGGCAGGGAGGTAACACCCGGCCAGATGGCCCAGGTGAAGAGGGCCATTAGCATAGGGCCAGGCTACGGCTACAAGTATGTGTTGGGGCATCAGCTAATTCCTTTGGCTCTTGGGATTTTTGTGGGACTCACCCCTCATCCCCTTTGCCGCCCTGCACAGGGAACCATATCTGTGGCTGGCCGGGGGTGGCCGGAGACCACCAGGACAGCCGGGGTAAAAGCGGGATGATGGGTCAAGGGCATACGATTAGTCGGGAGGCCATTTTGTCCCGCCCTCCGATGGGCCTTCATCCGGCTTCCGGGACAGGCCGGCCTCTATCACCTCGCGCATATCGCCGGATATTACCTTCCCCCATTCTCCGGCACGGTTGATACGGTAGGAAACCCGCTCCTGGCGCAGCAGGTTGCGGGTTTCCTGGCTCATTTCATTGACATCGCTGTTGATGTCGGCAACATCGGGGTGGGCCCTTCGGATGTCCTCATCCATGCCATCAATAGCCGGGACGATTTTGGTGGATGTCTCTATGAAAACGCTTATCCACCGCATTTCCTCCGGGGTAAAGAACACGAACACGGGAACAGTGTCCCTGCGATGGGCGGGGAGGAAGGCATCGGCCAGGTCCCAGTTCTGGTCCCGCATAAACACCCGCACTTCCAGCTTGCCCGTATCCTCGGCCAGCTTGTAGAGGACGGGGGTGGTGCTTAGATGGTCGCCGCACCAGTCTTCGGTGATCACGGCCACCCGAAGAGGTGCGGCGAGGCTGCTGAAATAGTCCTTTGCCTCAGGGCTAAGTTCCACGTTGGCAAGGATTTGCTCAAAGCGGTCCTTGTTTATCTTCATCTGGCCCACGTGCTCCTGGGGGGTTGCCCCCTGGAGGAAACGTTCAGGTGTCATTACCGTCGTCATCTCCAGACCTCCTGCACCCACTTGTTATATTGCAAAGGCCATTTGTGGCCCAAAGACAATTAAGCCTATAGGTAATTGTAGCCCCATATAGAAAGCTGTCAAGGGGAACCGGCGGCGGCATGGTAATCACGCTAGGATTACTTTGTTCTCGTCATTCCGATGGAAATCCGACCTCCTCCCCCCTTTGCGCGCTGACAGGGGTATGTAAATTATCAGGCAACTAAAATAAGGCGGCTTTTTAACTCAACAAACTGCTCACCATGTCATTCCGAGGAGCGGAGCGACGAGGAATCTAAGGAACCTCTGAACAACCTGACGGGAGCCGAACTGGGTTCACTGGCCCGGATTTTGGGAGATTTCAGCCCTCTGATTGGGCTGCCATCGCAACTGCGGATGCCTTGCATCGGCCCTGAACATGGTCCCAGGCCGGATTTGGGCCCACTCCCCCCTCCATCAGGCTGCCTGATGGCCCTCAGCAGTCAACAGGTTGCCCAGTCCCAGCAGCAGTGCCAGGCGCTGGGTGTTCTTGCTCAACCCTCGGTAGCGCACCTTGAAGTAACCAAACACCCGCTTCACCTTCAGGAACGGGTGCTCCACCTTGGCCCTCACCGACGCCTTGACCTTCTCCGCCAGGGTTGCTTCACTCCCAGGGTCCAGCTTCCGGCGCTGGCCGGGCCTCATCGCCACTTGCCACTCAACCTCCCGCTCCCAGTTCTCCTCCCGTTTCTGTACTCCCACATACCCCGCATCTCCCCACACTTGCCACTCCCCACCATGCAGCAACCGGTGAGCTTCCGTCACATCGTGCACATTGGCCGGGGTAGTGGAGAAGCTGTGCACCAAGCCCGTCTCAGCGTCCACCCCGATGTGCAGCTTCATCCCGAAGTGGTATTGGTTCCCCTTCTTTACCTGATGCATCTCCGGGTCCCGGGACCCCGCCCGATTCTTGGTGGACGAGGGCGCCTCAATGATAGTGGCGTCCACTATCGTCCCTTCCCTGAGCCGCAACCCCAAAGACTCCAGATGACCTTTGATTTCCTCAAACAGGCCCTGGCCCAACTGGTGCTCCTCAAGCAGGTGTCGGAAATGCAGGATCGTGCTCTCGTCGGGCAGGGGTTCCGACAGCCTCAGGCCCACGAACCGCCTGACCGACTCGGCCTCGTACAGCAGGTCCTCCATGCCCGGGTCACTCAGATTGTAGAATAGCTGCACACAGTGGACCCGTAGCATCACCGACAGGGCGTAGGGCCGGCGCCCTCGGCCCGCCTTGGGATAGAAGGGCTCGATGCGCTCTTCCAGCCGATGCCAGGGAATCAGACCCTCCATCCGTTCCAAGAATATCTCCCGACGGGTCTTCCGCTTCTTTCCCTGGTATTCCAGGTCTGAGAACGTTGGCTGGTCCATCAACTTTCAACCTCCCCATCGGATAGGCATCGGGTCTTCCACTCTCATTATCCCACAACTTCACCACACTTGTTCAGAGTATCCCTAAAGTCTATGCCTTCAAGCAAAGCCGCGACTTTAGATTCCTCACTGCGCTTCGCTGCGTTCGGAATGACACATAGATACATCTCCTGTTTTACATACCCCTGTCAGCCCCTTTGCACGGGTGATGCACATTAACAACTGAAGAGTGTAGGAAAGTACAGAGGATGGTGTAAGCTGGCCTTACCCGACCAAAGGAGGCTGGATTTTTCATACTAATGTTGCTACCGCATGACCCAGTGTGTATCATGCCCTTGTGGGCAGAGCAATTAGTCAGGGAAATTGGACAGGGAAACGAGGAGGAACGGCCATGGGATGGAAGTTTCCATCGGAGCGAGAAGCGAAGAGAAAGGCGCTTCTGGGTGTCGTAGAGGACATCCGGGAGGCGCTGGCAGCCGGCGCCGAGGAAGGGGAGGAGACCGCAACCCTCCCCGAGGCATCGGTGAATGCTCTGTACGAGACCGGCCTCCTTGCCCTGAAGCTCCCCGAAGCCCTGGGAGGCGCCGAGGCGGACCCGGTGACCCAGATGGAGGTTATCGAGGCCGTATCTCGCATTGATGCCGCCGCCGGCTGGTGCCTGATGATAGGGGCCACCAGCATCGCCTGGCCGGGGGCTTTCCTGCCCGACGCAGCTATCGAGGAGATGTTCCCCGGCGGGCATGTCCCCAGGGCAGCGGCCTCCGCCAGGTCTGTCGGCAAAGCAACCCCTGTTGATGGGGGCTACGTGGTAGATGGCCGGTGGTCTTTCGCTAGCGGCATCCGTCACTCTCAATGGGTCAATGCCGGAGCCTTGATTGACAGCGAGGATGAGGGTGCCAAGGGGCGGCTGATGGCAGTCATACCCATCTCCCAGGTCCAGGTGCACGATAACTGGCAGGTGGCGGGGCTGAAGGGCACCGGAAGCAACGACTTCTCAGTATCTAATCTTTTCGTGCCAGCGGAATTCACCTGGATGCCGGGCGTTACCCCACATTGGCGGGGCGGCCCGATGTACCTCCTGGGGAGCCCGGGCTTTGTAGCCAACGAGCACCCGGCCTTCTCTGTGGGTGTCGGCTGCCGCGCCCTGGATGAGATCATAAGCCTGTCCCAGTCCAAGGTCAGGGGAAATATTGACCCGTCCTCCATAGCCTCCCGGCCCTCCTTCCAGTGGTCACTGGGCGAGGCGGACCTGAAGCTGAGGGCGGCCAGGGCGCTGTCCTTCCAGGTATTCGAGAAGGCGTGGGACACCGTCTGCGGGGGAGACGTACCCGGCCCTGAGCTTCAGGCGGAGATGCGAAGCTGCGCCACCTACGCCACCCTCGTGGCCGAGGAGGTGGTGTCAATGGCCTTTCGCTATGGAGGCGGGGAGGCCCTTTTCTCCTCCAGCAGCCTCCAACGCTGCTGGAGGGACATCAACGCCGCTGCCCAGCACGGCCTGGTAAACGACACCGCCTACGAGAACCACGGGCAGTTCATCCTGGGGATGTCCGGCGCCGAGCCTATGCGATGAACCCGGCGGCGGGTCATCACGCCCTTCCCTCAGAGGGCAACAATCTCTCCCCCACTGGGTCAACCATCAACCCGAATATCTCCAGGGTTGTTGCGCCCAACAGGTAAATGTCCTCCGAACCGAAAGAAACGGGACACGGCCATACCTCCCCTCCGTAAGCTATCATCGCTGGCCCTATCCCCCGTTCCATCCGTTCACCACTAGAATTCATAAGGTAACGCCGGGACAAAGAAGGTATCTGCAACCTCTCAAGAAAAGACGCGGGCAAGGTAGTATAGGTAGCTCCTGTGTCCACTATTGCCGATACTTCGGTTAACTCACCGTCGCTAAGGTTTCCCACCCCGATAGTTACGTTAAAGGTCCCCATTGGTTTGCCTCCTTAGTACAAACATTAACTATCGCAGTTCTTGGGTATCCTCCATAAAGGTGCGGTGGGGGATGGGGGGATAGAGTTCCTACTGGCTATGGCTCAAAGCGTAGAGCCGGGCGTAGAGGCCGTCTTTCATCAAGAGCTCCTGGTGGGTGCCTTCCTCAACTATATGGCCCTGGTCCATGACCAATATCCTGTCGGCGCTGCGGACGGTGGACAGCCTGTGGGCTATTATCAGGGCCGTGCGTCCCTCCAGTATTACCCTCAAAGCCTGCTGGACGAGCATCTCCGTATAACTGTCCACTGTGGCTGTGGCCTCATCCAGGACCACTATACGGGGGTCGGACAGTATGGCCCTTGCCAGGGCAATGAGCTGCCTCTGGCCCGGGCTGAAGTTCAGGCCCCTCTCCTCCACCTCCGTTTCGTAGCCCTTCTCCATCTGTATGATGAAGTCGTGGGCGCCCACCATCCTGGCAGCCTCCACCACGTCCTCATCATTCTTGTCCATGCGGGCGTAGCGGATGTTGTCTTTCACGGTGCCGGAGAACAGGAAGGGTTCCTGGGACACCACGCCAATCTGACGGTTCAGAGATGCCCTGGCAACGTCCCTCAGGTCATGGCCGTCCACCTTGATGCTGCCTTCGTCCACGTCGTGGAGCCTTGGCAGCATGGAAGCCAGGGTGGTCTTTCCGGCTCCCGTCGGCCCTACAAGCGCCACCTTCTCACCGGGGTTAATGTGAAGGTTGATTCCCTTGAGGACGGGGGTATCGGGGAGGTAGCCGAAGCTCACCTCTTCGTAGGAGACCCGGCCCTTCAGGGGAGGAAGCTGCAAGGCTCCCGGCTTGTCCGCAATCCGAGGCTCTATATCCAGTACCTCAAAGATATGCTGGCCGGAAGTCATCGCCCTCTGTAGCTGGCCGTACTGCTGGGTCAGACTGCGAATGGGGTCGAAGAATCGCTGGATGTACAGGGCAAAGGCTACCACCACCCCTACCGCCACGTCTCCATTGATGATCATTATCCCCCCGAAGATAATCACCAGGGCAGTGGATATGGCTGTAAGCACCTCCACCGAGGGGTTCAGGGCAGAGGAGAGGCGACTGGAGCGCAGGCTGGTATCCAGGTAGTAGCGGTCCGTCTCGTCGAAGCTGCGAAGGTTCTCCCCCTGGCGGTTCAGAGACTGGATCACCCTCACGCCGGATATGTTCTCCTGAAGGGACGCATTCACCGCCGCCATTGCCCTTCTCACCCGCATGAAGGTGCGCCAAGCATAGCGCTGCCAGAATATCATCAGCACGAATAGCACGGGTATCACAGCCAGGGTTATTAGCGCAAGCTCCCACTTCATCAGGAGCATGGCCGCTATGTAGCCCCCAAGAGCGATAATCTCGCCTATGGCCAGAATGAAGATAGACAGGAACTCCTGAAGCTGCTGCACGTCGTTCTGTACCCTGGACATATTGCTGCCCACCTCCGTCCTGTTGAAGTAGGAGATGGACAGTCGCTGGAAGTGGCTGAAGATGGCCGTTCGCAAGTCGAACAGCAGGTTCTGGCCCACCCTGGACATGGCTATGGTGTGCAGATAGTAGGCGCCAAAGCCTATCATGGCATTGACCAGCAGGAGCACGGCGGCGGCGGCCAGTCCCGAGGTGCTTTTGGTAGTAACCACGCCGTCAATGGCCCTCTGGACCAGCCAGGGGTTGGCTACCATAGCGCCGGTGTAGAGGAGCATCCCCATAAGGCTGATGAAAGCAACGGCCTTGTAGGGGCGGACGTACTCCGCCAAACGGAATACTACCCGGAGGTCGTACACTCGTCCCAACCGGTCTTCTTGAAGCTCCGTGTGCCTCATCCGGCCGCGATAACTCATCCTGCTGTCAGCACTCCTCGCCGTCACCGGCGCCCGTCACCGTTTCCATCAGCGCCTCCTCCCGGGGGAGAAGCTGTAGCTCGTAAATCCCCCGGTAAAGACCATCCCCGGCTATAAGCTCCTCGTGGGTGCCTCTCTCCACAATCTCCCCATCCTTTAGCACCAGGATAAGGTCGGCGCTTCTGACGCTGCTCACCCTGTGGGCAATGATGAAGGTGGTGCGGCCTTCCATAACCTCGTCCAGGGCCTTGCGGATGAGGGCCTCAGTCTCGGCGTCAACGCTGGAGGTGGAGTCGTCCAGGATGAGGATGGGCGGGTCCAACAGAAGGGTCCGGGCGATGGCGACCCTCTGCCTCTGTCCCCCAGAGAGGGTAACTCCCCTCTCCCCCACCAGGGTATCGTACTGCTCAGGCAGGCCCATGATGAAGTCGTGAATCTGGGCCGCCCGGGCGGCAGCCTCGATTTCCTGGAGGGAGGCGTCGGGCGCTCCATAGGCGATGTTCTCTCTCATGCTTGCCATGAACAGGAACACGTCCTGGAACACCACGCCCACGTTACGTCTCAGGGACTCTACCGTCACGTTCCTCACGTCCGTCCCGTCAATAGTAACCCGGCCCTGGGCAACGTCATAGAAGCGGGGAATGAGGCTGATCATGGTGCTCTTGCCACTGCCCGGCGCGCCCAGGATAGCGATTCTCTGCCCCGGCTGGACATCCAGGTTGATATTGCGGAGGTGCAGCTTCCTCTCACCCTGTGGTAGGGGACTGAGAGCCTGACCCTGTTCCGGGGTTGCCAAGTCCTGAGGGGCATCACCCCCATTCCGGCCCATAGGGTGTGGGACGGTTTCTTCCCCAAGGGGGGCGGTCGCGGTCAATGTGGGCTGTGCGTATGTGAAAGCCACGTCCTCGAACCTGACCCTTCCCGTGACCCGCCCCAGGGAGACATCCCCTTCTTTCCCTTCCCAAGCCGACCTGGCGTCCAGGACCTCAAAGATGCGTTCTCCCGCGGAGACAGCCCTGGCAAAGGAATTGACCACCCATCCGGCCATGCGAACAGGGAATGTCAGGAGGCCCAGGTACAGAATGAACCGGGTGAGCTCTCCCAGCGTCACGTCGGCATTGACAATCTGCCATCCGCCGTACCAGATTACCCCGACGGTCGCCAGGGAGAAGAGCATGTTGAAGAAGGACGTGTTGGCGGCGTGCAGGCGATTAACGGTGAAAGTATCCTCGGATACCACACGGGCGGACTCTCTGAATTTCTCCTCCTCATACTCCTCGGCCCCAAAGGTCTTGACCACCCGCATCCCTGATAGATTTTCCTGAAGGATGGTGGTCATACGGCCTGTCTCGACCTGGACTCCGCTCCAGAGTTGCCTGAACCTTCGCCGTACCCTGACAGCCATGTAAACCGTTATTGGCATGGCGGCCATGCCCACCAGGGCCAGGTCCCAGTCTGTGATGAGCATAAGGCTTGCCGCCCCTCCCACCAGCACCAGGATATGCAGGGAGTATATGAGCCCGAAGTTTACAAACCAGCGCACGCTTTGCACGTCTGCCGTGGCCCTGGACATCAGGTCTCCCGTCTTCTGGCGGTCGTGGAACCCGAAGCTGAGGGCCTGTAGACGGGACAGGAAGGCGCGGCGCAAGTCCAGGGCTACGTTCTGGGAGATGTAATCGGAAAGGTAGCTTTGGCCGTATGCAAAGGCCCCCCTTAGCAGGCTGATACCCAGGACCACCACGGCCAGAATCACTATATTCCCCCTGCTCCCATCGTTTATGGCAGTATCTATCGTAGTGCCCAGGAAATAGGGGATGGCTAGAGAAAGGAGGGTGGAACCTATGAGACAGATATATGTCAGGGCAAGCTGAGGTTTATACCTCAGCGCATACCTCGTCAATCGCAGCAGCACGCCCATAGTTCAGCTATTATAGCACAGCAGGGTGAGGTGGGGTTACGGCCATCGCCGGAATTACCGTGCCTCTTGGGGGCCACACACGAGGATGAAAATGATGGTAGGCCTCCCCACCGTCATTGCCATGAAAATAGGCAGCACCATCATTCCCGCGAAAGCGGGAATCCAGGGTCCCGTAGTGGCGCAGCCGCTGCAAAGCCACCCACCCCCACCCCTGGATTCCGGCCTGCGCCGGAATGACGTTGGGTTCCCCCACCGCACCCTTCAGGGTGCGGTGGGGGAACCCAACGCAGGCTGTTTTCATAATAATTCCCCATGGCCTTGCGGGCCACATACGAAGATGAAAATGGTACGGCATCCCCACCGTCATTCCCGCGAAAGCGGGAATCCAGGGGTTGGGGGCTGGGATTCTAGCTTGGGAGATGCCTATTTTCATAGGAATGACGGAATGAGGGGCAGGAATGACGGTGGGGCAGAGGTCCCCTTGCCATACGCTCCAGGGGTATGTGAAATAGGCTGCCAGGGAGGGTCCCCCGGCAGCCTATCCTATTCGGCTGTATGGCGCATACCGGCCTCAGCCCCGCCCCCCGTCTTTAGACGCAAGGGGGAGGGCGTTAACCAAAGGGCCATGCCTACGTGGAGGAAACTATCATCCTGACCACTACCATATCGCTTCTGTGGTAGGCTACCACCACGTTGTCGCCGGTCCCTAGGTCGCCAATCCCAGCCGGGCTGCCGTCCTTGGTGACTATTCCGGGCTTGGCGGGCACCAGGAGGGTGGAGGCATCGCCCGATGCCGTCGTCACCGTCACCGTGTCATTGTCCGCATCCACCGAGGTTATGGCCCCCGTTATTCTGAGGGTCTTGGCAGACCCCAGTCCCAGTTCCGACACTTGCAAACTGAGGGGATCGTACATGCCGGAGGTTACTTGCTGTCTAACTTCCAGGGCAGCAAAATCCACACTCGCCCCCTGTATCGTCACCTCCGTCGAGGGAGAAACTTCCAGGGTCAGGAAGTATAGTCCGATGGTGGAGATGGTCAGGCGGTCCTGCCCTCCCAGAGTGGTGTACTTTCCTCGCACCGTGCCCCGAAGCTCAGGGGACTCCACCACCAGCTTAACCAACTCCCTGCTGGCAGTGTTATACACCGAGGTGGGCCGGACCAGGTCTCCAAACCGGATACCCCCGATATTCAGCCTCTCACCATCCCGCTCTATGATGGTATCATCTGTAACATGCAGGGCAACGGTCTCACCATCGTGGGCGCTGACCAGCACGTTCCCATCGTCAGGGCTGCCGGGAATCTGGACATCCGGCCTGATCTTGGACACAAAGCTCTTTACTATGCCGAAGATGGAGGCTTGGCCCGGCTCCACATCAACGGCGCCCTCAGGCTCGCCTGTACGCGCCTGGGCCATGATGTCCGCTATCAGCCTATCATCCAGGGCGGGGAACACCACGTCGAGGGTCATCGCCTCATTGGCCTCGGGGTCGTAGGCTGCTTCTATACGTTGTCCGGCCTGGATATTCTCTATTGTGGAGTCCTCGCCGAACTCCCTGATCATGGTCTCTGAAGTGACCTTGACCTGCATCTGGACGCCCTCATAAGGGGCAACGGAGACTACCCCTCCCGCCGGGTCAACGTCCTGGACTACCCCGGAAAGCATCAGCGAGGGCCTGCCCAGGCCGAAGCCTTCCAGAGTGCCCTTCCCCAGCTGGATGAATTCTTCCAGGGCGCTGGCAAACATCGCCTGGAGAGGCGGGTCTGCCAGGTAGATAACTCCTTGCATGGTTGTCAGGTAGCCATTGACAGCCGCCGTCAACCGGCCCCCCAGGTTCTCCTGGTTCTGCGTGGCCCCCGACTGCGCGGCGGCCTGCAAGGCAAATACAAGGCGTGTCACTTGTTCGTCTGCCGATTCCATTCCAACCACGGAAAGGCTCCCGGACCTGGGGTCCTGCCTCACAATTGCGGTTATAACCGGCGACTGAGGCTCCTCGCTCACCAGGATGTCCGCCGTCACCAGGTTGCCCCTCGCATCCATAAGGCTGACCTGGCCGTCGGCCTGTCCTATTGGCGAGCCGGTGACGTGGGCGTGAAGTACGGGCATATCCGGCTTCACCAGGATTCCCATTGCCTCCAGGCCACCGTTCACCCTCTGGGCCAGGACCGCCAGGAAATCACCCACGAATATGTCCGCAGGAGAAGCCGGACTCTTACCCGGGACCATCACCACGGTGTTCTCTATGGCTTCTACCCTGTAGGAGGTCCCGGTGACCGGGTCTTCCAGGGTTATGGCGGTGACTCCGTCGGCTGTCTCAATATCCATCACCCTTCCGAAAAGCCCCTCGTCTTGCCCGGTGCGCACCAGCGCCATCACCCGGCTGCGGACAACTCCCGACAGGTCGCTGGCGATGACCTCTATGAGGTTCGGGCCTTCTTCCAGGGGTATGCTAACTTCAAACTCACCCGAGAGGCCGATAGCCGGCATCAGTCCGTTGACGCTGAGGGCGGCATCGGGAGATGTCCGGCCCTTCACCATGACCTGAGACTGGCTGACCACAGAGTTATCCTCAGGCAAAGACACCTGGAGGAGCAGGTCCCTGGGCTGCGGCTCCGGCATCGGAGTCGGTGGAGGGGTGGGAGTCGGAGTGGGCGTGGGTGTAGGTGTAGGCGTCGGGGTGGCCGTAGGCGTCGGGGCAGCCGTAGGTGTAGGAGCAGGGGTGGCGGTAGGAGTAGGTGCCAAGGTCGGGGTAGGCGTAGGGGCGGAAGTGGCGGTAGGCAGCACAAGAGTAGGCGTAACGGTGGGCGTAGGGGTAGGATCACCATCGCAGGAAATAATCAGCATAACAAACATAGCAACAAGGAGGACCCCGGCAAGTTGCAGGACCTTCATCAAACCACCTCACAATCTTTTGAATATCCGGCTTTTGAATATTCGGCCTCTTCGAGCCTTCACCCCTGGGGATAGATGGGGATAGGAGGCCCAAGGAGACGCTTTCATACCCGCCAGAATAGTATAGACCCTGTGGCAACAATTTATATAGCTAAGAATATGACAAGATATGTTACAATAATGGCCTTACGGCAAAATTGGCCTGGGACCAAGCGCGATTAGGTGTGAGAGAAACGGTCATGGACGTGGAGATTAGGCCCCTGATGCCGGATGATATACGCCGGGTAGCTGAGATAGAGAGGCAAGCCTTCCCCACCCTCTGGCCCCCTACCCCCTTCGACCGCGAGTTGGGGAATCGGCTGGCACGATACCTCGTGGCCTGGGACCCCAGCCTGCTCAATGTGGATGATGATGCCCTCAATACGATAACGGACGCGCCTGATCAGGCACCCGCTCCAACAGGACGGTCCATCGTTGACCGCATGAAAGGCGCTCTCATGGAGCGGTTCGCCTCCAGACATTCTCCCACAGATAATACTCCCTCCCCTATAATGGGATTTGTGGGCTTATGGTTTACTGAGGGCGCCCACATCACAGGCATCGCAGTGGAGGAGTCCTGGAGGGGCAGGGGTATAGGCGAACTCCTGCTCATGGCGTCTATTGACCTGGCTATGCAGAAACACTCTACGGTAGTGACCCTCGAAGCCAGGATATCCAACTACATAGCCCAGGCGCTATATGAGAAGTATGGCTTCGAGAACGTGGGCATAATGAAGGGCTACTACACGGACAACCGGGAAGATGCAGTCAAAATGAGCACCCCATCAATCAATACCTCTACCTATCAAAGTAAATTCCTGTCGCTGAAAGAAGCCTACGAGCTGAGGAATGGGGATATAAAGATAACCCTGTCCTCCTGATGACTCAAACCGTCATTCCTATGAAAATAGGCATCCCCCAAGCTAGAATCCCAGCCCCCAACCCCTGGATTCCCGCTTTCGCGGGAATGACGGTTGGGATGCCGTCCCATTTTCATCTTCGTATGTGGCCCGGAGGGCCATGGGGAATTATTATGAAAATAGATGCCCACCGTCATTCCGGCGCAGAGCCTGCCCCGTACCCCGATACGGGGCCGGAATCCAGGGGTGGGGCGTGGACTCCCGCTTTCGCGGGAGTGACGCTAGGGGGCTTGACCGCCATTTTCATCCTCGTATGTGGCCCACAGGGGCATGGGCAATTCCGGCTACGCCCTGGGCCGATAGTTGCCGCCATTGCGGTATATTATAAGCGGTATGGTATAATCGGCCTATGACGACATCCCCACAGCTAGACCCCAATTCCGTGGTGGCCCGAATCATCGCCGAGCTTCAGGCTAACCCCGAGGCTCAGGCGATGTTGTTGCGCGCCCTGCTCACCAACGAGTTCCTCGGGATGCCCATACGCCTGGAGCGGGTGGAGGCCATGATGGCTGAATTCAACACCCGTCTGGAGCGTGTGGAAGTCACCATGGATGAATTCAGAGACAACTTTAGGGTCATCAATTCCCGCTTGGACCGGTTGGAAGCCGACGTTGCAGTGCTCAAGGGAGACAGCTTGGAGATAAAGCTCACCCGGAGGGTCCGGGCCATTCTCAGCCAGCGCTTCGGTATGCGCGGGGCACGGATATTCCAAAGCCCCGTGCAGGACACCAGCCCGGAACTCTTCGAGCCTGTTGAGGAAGCCGCCGATAACGACATCATCACCGACGCCCAGGAGACCCGTATCAGCACAACGGACATCATTACTCGCGCCCGGAGGAAGTCCGACGGCGCTCAGGTGTGGGCGGCTGTGGAGGTGTCCAACAGCATCACCCGGCGTGACATCGAGCGGGCCGGCCAGTCCGCCGAGGCTCTGAGGGTCGTGTTCCAGCAGGACTCCCTGGCTGTGGTGGCCGGGTATCGCATCCACCCCCAGGACCAGGAGCAGGCCGGCATCGCCGGCGTTTATACCATCCTCATCGAGGAGGACGGCTAACCCTCCGTCAAGAATATTGCTTGAAGCGGAATATGAAGAATCTGCCAATCCCCCGGCTTGATAAGAGTCTCCAACTGCATGACAGCCTTCTGAAATACTGTAGACTCCGCCAGAGAGATGTTTGGACCGACCCTCATGGGAAGCACAAGGTTGGCTGCCTTGATGCGGAAGCCTCCCCGACGTACAGGGACTTATGGAAGATGAGAAGGCGGTGGTTGCCGTCCAAGACCCTCCCTACAACCTGGCAGGGTCCCACCGGAGGGATACCGGGGAATTCATCAACTGGTGCAAGCAGTGGGTGCTCAACACAAACTGGGCATTAGCTGAAAACAGTTCCCTTTATATATGGATCGGCGCCGACCAGGACAGGGGCTTCCAACCTCTGCCCGAATTTATGATTATGATGCGTGACACCCCTTTTACGAGCCGCAGTTTTATCACCATGAGAAACCAGAGGGGTTACGGGACATCGAAGAACTGGATGGCGGTACGGCAAGAGCTTCTGTACTATGTCAAAGGCAAGCCGGTCTTTAACGTGGAGGCCGAATACACGGAAATCCCAAAGACTTTCAGCCTTTGCAGCCAGCAATGTTCCTTATCTGAGGCACTTCTGGATTCCGGCCTACGCCGGAATGACGAGTTGGGGCTGGAATGAGACCCCAAGTCTGAACAGTTACATAGCTGCTCTACGGGTTGACCCGCCTGTCATAGGTTGGTAGAATGTGGTGAAACTTGATCTGCGAGTATTCCAGTCCCCGAGGGTGACACATGCTGAAAATTGGCCTTACGGGAGGCATCGGCACAGGGAAAAGCGAGGTCTCCCGCATTTTGAAAGAGTTGGGAGCCACGGTAATAGACGCGGACCTGGTGGGGCATGAGGCATACACTCCCCACACTCCTATATGGCAGCAGGTTGTGGATGCCTTTGGAGAAGATATACTTCAGCCCTCCGGAGAGGTGGACCGAAGGAAATTAGGCCCCATCGTCTTCGGCGACCCGGAAGCTCTGGCAAAACTCAACGCCATAATGCACCCCGGAATGGCAAAGATGATCCAGGAGAGGATGGAACGCCTTCGCGGGGAAGGGTCCGAGGTTGTGGTGGTTGAGGCAGCTGTGTTGGTAGAAGCCGGATGGCAGTACCTGTTCGACGAGATATGGATTACCAATGCCTCCGAGGAGCAGGTGGTGGAGCGGGTCCGCCGGAGGAGCAATCTCTCCGAAGAACAGGTAATGGGCCGCATACGGTCTCAACTCCCCTTTGAAGAGAGGTCTCAACATGCTCAGGTCACAGTAATGAACTCAGGCGGACTGGATGACCTGCAACGGGAAGTGGAATCCCTATGGAACAGTAGGGTGAAAGGAAAGGTCAATTAGACATGACTAGCGAAACCAGGACTACTTACAGCGAGTACGCCGTAGAAGAATACGTGGTCCAGCAGGAGCCTTACTACCGGTCTGTCGGGGATGAAATTGACATGTTCGAAGCGGCCTACTATCAGCAGCTGCCGGTCTTGCTGAAAGGGCCCACCGGCTGTGGTAAGACCCGCTTCATCGAGCACATGGCATGGAGGCTGGGCCAGCCCGTCACGGTGGTGAAAGAGCAGGATAGGCCCGCGTTGACCGATACCCGGATACCCCTGGTTACCATCGCCTGCCACGAAGACCTTACCGCCAGCGACCTGGTGGGCCGCTATCTCCTGGAGGCAGAGGGCACCCGGTGGATGGACGGCCCCCTGACCAAGGCAGTGAAAGCCGGCGGCATCTGCTACCTCGACGAGATAGTGGAGGCCCGAAAAGATACCACAGTGCTTATACATCCCCTCACGGACCACCGGCGTATCCTGCCTGTGGACAAGAAGGGCGAGATAATAGAGGCCACCAACAGGTTCTTGCTAGTCATATCATATAACCCCGGCTATCAGAGCGCCCTGAAGGACTTGAAGCACAGCACCCGCCAGCGTTTCATCGCCCTGGAGTTCGACTACCCCCCTGCGGATATTGAAGCAGAGATTATCCAGAAAGAGAGCGGGTGCAATACCGAGCAGGCCGTTGCCCTGGCCAAGCTGGGCGAGAAGGTGCGCAACCTCAGAGAACACGGCCTCCAGGAAGGGGCAAGCACCAGGCTGCTCATCTACGCCGGAAAGATGATGTCCCAGGGAGTCGCCCCCAGACGGGCCTGCCAGGTGTCAATAGTCTGGGCACTTACCGACGACCAGGAAATCCAGAGGAGCGTAGAAGAGGTGGTCTCCTCTATCTTCGCCGATTAGACCAGTACCCCCTTCCCCCCCGATGGGCTTAATGCGCGACTCTTTTTGTGGGGAGATTGGCCCCGGCTTTCCCTTTGCCAGGGGATGGCCGGGGCAGGGGTGATACTCCCACACCAACCCTCCCACCCATAGGGGAAGGACACAAAAGGCCCCTGGCCAGGGTTATTCAGGATTATTTATGACAGACGCTAGCGTAATAGAAGAATTAAAGCGTACCCTATCCAATCGTCAGCCTAAGTCTGTCAGTGACCTGTCCCTGAGGCCGGCAGCCGTCCTCCTTCTCCTGTACCCCAAGGATGGAGAATACTGTATCCTTTTCAACAAGCGCTCGGAGGACGTGGAGTACCACAAGGGGGAAATATCCTTCCCCGGAGGGGGCAGAGACCCGGAGGACAAGGACTTTCTGGACACGGCCCTGCGAGAGGCCCATGAAGAGATGGGCATAAGCCCAGGGGACGTGACAGTGCTGGGTCAGCTGGACGATGTGGTCACTAGAAGCGACTTCGGGGTCCGCGTTTTTGTGGGTACCATACCATATCCTTATCCCTTCAGGCCCCTGGCTATCGAGGTTGCCGAGGTGCTGGAGGTGCCCATAAGAGAGCTGCAGGACCCGGCAAACCAGCAGAAGGAACTGCGTTGGCAGGAGGGCAAGGCCAACACCGTCACCTCCTACTCCTATGGAGAGCACCTGGTCTGGGGGGCAACCGCACAGATGGTCACACAGTTCCTTGCGCTTCTCCCAACCAGTGCCCACCACGTTTCATCTGAGACAGCGGGTTAGGCGTCCCATTCCGGCTCCAAACCGTCATTCCGGCGTAGGCCGGAATCCAGGGGCGGGGGTGATACCCCCCACCTCAATCCTCCCCCGCAAGGGGGGAGGAGGTTGGATTTTCAGGTATCGTCCATGCCCATCGCAGGCCACGTAGGGGGATGAAAATAAGGCATCACTGGCCCAAGTTGTCCCTTCCCCCTTGATGGGGGAAGGTTAGAGCCTGCCCTGAACTTGATTCAGGGATGGGGGTGAGGGCGTTTATACCAAGGACTCCCCCCACCTCAATCCTCCTCCGCAAGGGGGGAGGAGGCCGGACTTTCATGTGGTTAAAGAAGGAGGGGTAGTAAATTGAGTACAACGCCCAACACCCCCGACAAGTCGGGGTTAGCCGAGATAGAGAAGGACCTGGGAAGACTACCCTCGTCGGTCATTGAGGAGTTTCACCATGCCACCGAGCAGATGCGCCCGGCCTTCAACGAAGAGGAGATCACCCTGTGGGCCAGGGAGGGACTCTCGATTGCAAACCAGACAGTCCGGTCCTGGGAAGCTGCGGTGGAGTATTTCAAATCAGGCCCCCTGGTAGCCAAGTCATTGACCTTCCCTTCCTTCATGCAGTGGGCCAGGTGTGGGACCTATCTCTCCCAGGACTCTCCGACCCTGGCAATGGCCTTCTTCAAGGCAAGCCCCGATATTATCCCCCATCTCAGAGCCCAGTATATTCCTCGCTGGGCCGGCCTTGGCCGGAGCCTCTACAAGGGCACGTGGAAGTCCAGCACCCTTGCTGCCAGGTTTTTCGAGGTAAGCCCTCAGCTCATCAGAAACCTGCCCTTCTGGGACCTGGAAGTATTCTCGGTGCTCATAGAAGGCTTGTCCAACAAGTCCTATGACGTGGCCGCGGAATGTCTCGTCCTGGGCCAGAACGCCCTGCCCCAGATGGGAAGGGAGAGGGAAGCCTTTCTCTCCCTTTGCCGCGCCCTCTCCGAGAGCAACTGGCGCGAGGTAAAGGGCTGCCTGGAGGTGTCCAGCCGGACTATCCAGGCCATCGAGGACAACCAGAGGAGCCGTTTTCTCCGGCTGGCTGAGCGGCTGGCAAAAGCCGGCCAGAAGGAGACCTCTCGCTTCCTTCTGGATGGCTCCCAGTCCCTGGGCCGGGTGAACACCAACTCTCAAAAATACATCCTCGACCTGTGCGAGACCCTCCTGCCCATCTCTCCCCAAACTGTTCCGGCATTCCTCATGAGCCTGAACACAATCCTCAACCGTGTAACCCTGAACCAGCTGGACATCTGGTTCCAGCAGGGGGTACGGCTGCTGCATGAGAACCCCGACGGGGGTCTGGCATACTTCAAGGTAGAGTCCAATACCTCAGAGCAAATCCTTGAGACCCTGTCCTCCAGCCTGGAACTGGATAGGGTCAAGGGGGTCATACGCCTCTACTGCCGCGCCCTTTCAGGTTCCCCCATAGAAATCCTCAGCAGCAAAGAATTGGCCCATAAGGGAATAGGTTGGGTATCTGAAGACGCAGCTTCTACCGAGGGCACCAAGGTATTCCTGCCCCCCCTGGTGGACCAGTACTCCAACAAGGACGATAACTTCGGATGGTTCAAGGTGGTCTCCACCCACCAGGTGGCCCACCTGGAGTTCGGCAGCTTCGAGTTCGAGTTTGAAAAGCCCTCGGGCTTGTTTGAGGACATGAGGCCCAACCTGGAGAAGGACTCGGTAGAGAGAGCCGTCGCCGAACTTCAGTTGAGATTGAACGGGGAAGAGGCCCAGGAAGACCCTGCCAGCGTGGAGCGTGGCTATCTTACGGACATGGGCCGCTTCTTCCGGCTTTTCGATGACCGAAGGCTGGCCTTGGACGTGTTCACTACCCTGGAAGACGGACGGCTGGACTGCCGGGTAAAGGCAGAGTACCCGGGTATCGTCAAGCATTACGACAACGTCCAGACAGGCGCGCTGGCCGAGCGGCCTGCTATGGAAGAACTCCCCCTTCGCCAGGCGATGGTGGAGCTTCTGGTCCGGCTCAGCCTTGGGCAGTTCACGGACATACCCGTCGCCAGGGAACATGCGGAAGTAGCCGATATGCTGGCTAGAATCCTCAATCAAATCCTTACCCCGGAAGCCACCGTGGAGGATACCTCGGAAGCCACCATAAGGGCCTATGAGCTTATCTCCCGCTTGCCCAACGAGGAGCAGGACCCCCAGGATATGGACCAGCAGGACTTCGACGACCAGGAGGAGTTCTCCGAGGAGGAGTACCAGCAGATGCTCCAGCAAATGCAGAGCGGGCAGGACGAGATGGGCGAGGGCCAGGATGAGCAGGAATATGAGTCCCCGCAGGACGTGGAGTTTCGAGGGGACTTCAAGCCGGAACTGGTGCAGCTGTTGAATAAGCTGCGAATGGACCCGTCCCAGCAGGCAGACGGCGATGCCGAGCCCATCACCAAGGAAATGCTGGAACAGCTCATGCAAGAGAGCGCAGAGCTGGACATGGATGCCAACCAGGGCCAGATGCAAAACGCCATGGGCCAGTTTGCCCAGAACCTTATGAAAGAAGCGGGAGTCCCACCGCCTACCTCACAGCAGGGCCGGGGCTACGGCCAGATGGCCCACGAGGACGAGAAGGGAGGCGCTCTGGAGTCCAGAGACCCCAGGACGGCGGTTTACGATGAGTGGGACTTCCGCGCCGCCGACTACAAGCCCAAGTGGTGCGTGGTCCGGGAGAAGGACGTGGAAGAGGGTGATGTCAACTTCTTCAACGACACCCTTCGCAGCTTCGCCGGCCTCTCCGCAGACGTGCGCAAACAGTTTGAGATGGTCATCCCCGAGAGCTTCCGCAAGGTCAGGCGGGTCGTAGACGGGGAAGACCTGGACCTGGATGCGGTCATAGATGCCACCATAGACCGGCGCATGGGCATAACGCCATCGGAGAAGATATGGTGGCGCAGGAACAAGCTGGAGCGGGATGTATCAGTGGTGTTCCTGCTGGATATGAGCGCTTCCACCGCCGAGGCCATAGACGAAGGCCGTCACACCCTGGACGACCGGGACGCCCCCGATGACCCGGTAGAGTACATGATGTGGCTCAGGAGCCGCCGGGAGGGGCTGGTGCGCCGCCACTACAAGCGCATCATAGACCTGGAGAAAGAGAGCACCGCCCTGCTGATCCAGGCCCTTGAGACCATCGGCGACACTTATGGTATCTATGGCTTCTCCGGGTACGGCAGAGAGAACGTAGAGTTCTACGTGATAAAGGACATCAACGAGAACTTCCACGACAGGATAAAGCGGCGCATAGACAAGGTAACGCCCATGCACGCCACCCGCATGGGCCCTGCCATCCGCCACGCCACCGCCAAGCTGGAGCCCCAGGACTCCAAGACCAAGATTCTATTCCTCATAAGCGACGGCAGGCCCCAGGACAGGGGGTACAGCCGGGAGGGCGTGGAGAAGGAGTACGCAGTTCACGACACCCACATGGCCCTGATAGAGGCCAAGCGGAAGGCCATCATCCCCTTCTGCCTCACGGTGGACAAGGCGGGGCACGACTATCTGAAGACCATGTGCGGCGACATGAGCTACGAGGTGCTGGACAACATCTGGGACCTGCCCACCCGCTTGCCCACCCTCTACCGTATGCTGACCACCTAATAGCGACTACCGGGAGCCTTGACAAGACATGGCTGATATATGCCACTCTAAGCGGAGCGCATGACACGGATAAGCCTTCATGCGCTCCGCTCTTCTGTCATTCTGACAACCCGGATATTGGAGGGAAGGAGACCGTGTCAACTACAAGACCCAAGCTGCTGACCGCAGATGACCTCCTCCATCTGTATAGCAAGGGTGTCCGAGGAGAGTTGATTTTGGGGGTGCTTTGCGAGACCATGCCTTCAGGAGGACGACACGGCGAGATTGCGGTCGCTTTAGCAGCCGAGCTTTTAGGGTTTGTACGACCGCGCAGGCTGGGCCGGGTGGCTGGGACCGATGCCGGTGTCCTGTTGGAACGGGAGCCATATATTGTGCGGGAGCCGGATATTGCCTATTTCTCTGCGGAGACCCTGCCGCTGGACACCATCGTTACCGGCTATTACGAAGTGGTCCCGGACCTGGTAGTCGAGATTGCATCCCCCGGGACCACCAACATTGAAAGCAACGATAAGGCGCGGATGTGGATAAGCTATGGCGTGAAGATGGTGTGGGAGGTATATCCCCACTGGCGCACCGTCAACGTCCACAGGCCCAACCGCCCCATCGTCATCCTCGAAGAGGACGACACCCTGGATGGAGGCGAGGCGCTGCCGGGGTTCAGCTGCCTGGTGCGGAACATCTTCGACCTGTAGGCCGTCACCACCCCGCCTTCCGATAAACGCGCCCTCCCGGGCCGGCGCTCCCAGCAGGGCTGTTCCACAGGAGCTAAACATTGGCTGGCGAGAAATACGAGTCCATAGGGATAGTCCTCATTGCTTCAGTTGGCGAATACACCGCAACCAAAGGCCCGACGGTCAAGAGTGGTGGATGTGTCTCAATTGCGGCAGGGATTTCCCGACGTCGCGTATAGCGCACCGCTATATCACTCCCGACATGTTCGGATACATCCCAGCCAGCGAAATTCCCCCATCGGAATCTCCTATCCACTATCGGACAACTGAGGGCGGGAACGGGTCCGGCTTCGGTTGCGGATGCTTACCGGGCTGCCTTGGCAGTCTGGCGGCGCTGGTTATAGTGTTCTTAGTGTGTTCTGTGGCGGTCTCCGTTATTTCTGAGATGGATGATGGCCCCGACCCGCCTCGGGTATCTACCGCCTCCGTATCTACATCCATCTCGGAACCAAACATGCGTCACTACAGCGAAAAGCTGTACATGCTGAAACTTATCAATAAAGAGCGGGCCAAGGCCGGAGCGCCTCCGGTTATATTGGGAAACAACTACGCCGCCCAACTGCACGCCGAATCTTCTTTGAGAAACTGCGCTGGGTCCCATTGGGGCGTTGACGGGCTGAAACCCTACATGCGCTATAGCCTGGCCGGCGGCTATCAGTCCAACGGCGAAAATTGGCTCGGGTCAGACTATTGCATCACCCGTTCCGACGGCTACCGCAGCCTCGGCAGCATCGAGGAGGAGATACGTGAAGGGATGGAAGGGTGGATGGACAGCCCGGGCCACCGACGCAACATCCTGGACAAGTGGCACAAGAAGGTCAACATCGGGCTGGCCTGGGACAGGTATAACTTCAACGCTGCCCAGCACTTCGAGGGCGACTATATAGAATACGACCGGCTACCCTACATCGAGTCCGGGGTCCTGTACATCGCAGGCCGGACAAAGAACGGAGCAGGATTCGACGATGATGAAGACCTGAGCATCGCGCTTTTCTACGACCCTCCGCCTCAGCGCCTGACCAGGGGCCAACTATCGAGGACCTATTGCTATGGCTCAGGCCTCCGCATCGCTCAACTACGGAAGCCCCTTGATGAAGGTTGGTACTATACCGAGGACGAACACACCACGACGACTCAGCCCTGCCCCAACCCTTATGATGTCCATCCCGACTCTCCGGCTCCCCAGTCCCACGATGAGGCCCACCTATTTTGGATGCAGGCTCATGCTGCCAGCCAGTTCCCCATCAAGCAAGAGGTAACGTTCCCGGCTATCACCGCGACCGAGTGGAAGGCTGGCAACGGGACATTTTCCGTCACAGCGGACCTGTCGGATGTCCTGGAGGAACATGGTGCCGGCGTTTACTCCCTCATAGTCTGGGCAAGTATAGACGGTGAACGTGTGATTATCTCCGAATATTCCATATTCTACAGCGTAACGCCGACCAACACCTATAACCCTGAGTGAGAAACGCGCGGATGAAAAGCCGATTGATGATTCGGGGACCCACTATGCTACAATATCCTCGCTCCTACAGACTGTGAATTAAAGGTGAGATGATGAAGAGTTATGTTGTGGAGTTGGAACAGGACGACGATGGACGATGGGGCGCTGAAATCCCATCTCTTCCGGGGTGTGCGGCCTGGGGCTATACCAGGGAGGAGGCTCTAGCTGCTCTCAAGGATGTAGCCCAAGCCTACCTGGAGGTCTTGGAGGAACATAATAACCCATTGCCTTCACAGGGTGTTCAGAATCTTTCTTAGCTCTATTAGCGCGGTGGAGGTGGCCCTTCTGCGGACTGTCACCCGCCTGGCGGGCAGGCGTCCGGGGAAGTGGTTTATGGTGTCGTCCAGCGCTATGGCGACGTGGACCGTCCCCACCCGCTTGCCCTCAATCTCCTCCGGGCCAGGCACCCCCGTCACGCCTATGCCCACGTCTGCACTCATTCGCTCCCTGGCAGCCTGGGCCATGGCTCCCGCCGCCTCCCGGCTTACCAGGCCGTAGCCCTCTATGATGGACGCCGGCACTCCGCCGGCGATGGCCAATTCGGCGCCCGAAATTACGGCGCCCCGCCTGGCCGAAACGCTGGAGCGGGCGGTGGCGGCCACGGGGCAGGACGCCCAGCGGGTCAAGGCCCTGGAAGAGCGGGTGAAGGAGTTGGAGCAGCAGTTGGGCCGGGCGCTGGTGGCGGTGGGCAGCGGCGGCAACGGCGGGGACATGGACAGCGTGGTGGTCGAGGCCCTGCGCGAAGAATGGGCCGAGGGCCTGCGCCGGTTGGAGCGGCGGCTGGACGGGTTGGAGGCGGCTGGTGCGGTGGGCAGAAGAGGCGGCGACGGGAGCAGGCGGGCGGCGGCGCAGTCAGGCGCAGAGCGGCGTTACGCCGACGTGGTGACGCGGGAGCCTGCCGATGACGATGAACAGGTGTACGGGGCGGCCTGGGAGTTGGTGGACGAATGGCGCGGGCTGTGGGCGGGCCATTCCGCCACGGGCCGGGGCTTGGCCTGGGTGTCGGTGCGGCAGCGGATTCTGGAAGTGGAAGTGAGCCTCCTGGAGGAGCACGGGCTGACCCTGCCCCAGGAGACGGAGCCGCTGCGGGGCCTGGACCGCAACGAGCAGTTGTCCTGGCGGCAGCGGGAACTGGCGGGGGTCCGGCGGCGGCGGAACAGGCTGGAACTGCTACGCTGGGCGCGGCGCGTGTTAACCCTGGGGCTGTGTCGGAGGTAGACGGCAGCGGTGAGGGCGCGGGTGTTGGCGGCTGCGAAAGGCGGTGCGGGCCCTGCGCTTAGATTTTTGGTCAAAAAAAGGCAACACTTTGGGCGCCGGGGCGGCGAAAGTATTGCCAACCCCTCAGTTCAAGCCGGATGCTGGATTGCGTTGTCAGGCTTTTCCAGCGTTTCCCGCCCTAGAAACCTGGAGGGTCCCGTCCCTGGACCCGGACGCACAGGATCGAGCTTTGCTCTCCGAACGTCCGCCCAAGATGGATTGGCCCGAAGGATTGAGCCCTGCTCTCCCGAAGGTTAGCCGCGAGGAACGTTGCTGAGGCACTGGAGTGTTTAGCTCCCTCGTCCCAGCCGGTTTACCCAACCCAACGAAGCGCACGGTGCGCTTCATTAGGAACCTAACCCACGGCGCGGCATCCCTACCCACCGAGGCGCACGGTGCGCTTCACCAGGCATCCCACCCACGGCGCGGAACCCTGAACCAAAGGCGCATCATAGTTTGCAAGGAGGTGGCGGCTAGACCCAGGACGGCATCCCGGACTCACTATCCCCTTCGGTTTCACCGGCGGAGCGGCTACACGCTTCGCTTTCCCTTCACAACGCGGTTGGAGCAGGCATCAAGCTCCGCCGCTTCCACATGACTGCGGCATATCTGCTGAACAAAGGTAGCGGCACCGCAGCTTTAACACGCGTCCGGTCCGCGACCACCCCGTCGCCAACCGGACGCGCTTCGTTGCAACGCAGTTGCCACCGGCGGGACTGCGTTCCTCTCCCTTTCCCCATCGTAACAACTCCCAGGGTTCGCCCTCCCGCTGAATAAGACCCTGGCCGACCTGCGTCTTGCTCCAACCCCCAAACCAGCGTTCTCCGTTGCGGTGTCAGTCCCGGGGCGGAGTGCGTCCGGCGCCGGGCGGCAATCCCGTTTCCCAACGTCGTTCACAAAACCAAGGAGGTGCGTATGCGCATCAGGAACAGACTCGTCCAACTCCAGGGTGCGGCGGTCAGCGTCGTCAACTTCATCAAGCGGCACAAGCGGGCTTCCATTGCAGTAGCGGTGGCCCTGCTCATCGCCGGGCCTTTGCTGACCGGGATCGGCGGCGAGACCTTCTTCCTCAACCCCGTATCGAGTACTGGGCAGGCTCTGGTGGGCCTGGGCGTCATCGCCCTGGTAGTGCGGCGGATCGTTGGTGCCAGGGAAAGGAAGCAGGCGCGTCAGGCCAATTGCCGGTGCCACTGCCACCGGAACCAACGGCGGCAACAACAGACGGCTACACAGCAACAGCAAGGAGGCACTCCATGACGACGATTACTCTGGATACCCCTACACCTACAGGGACGCTGGAGGAACTGGTGGACCGGCTGCTGGCGGCCCTGTTCCGGGAGGCGCCAAAGCAGCCGGAACCTTCGCCCAGCCTCGCCAAGACTGTCCACGAGGCTCGGCGGCTGCGGCAGACCAGCGACCCCGTATCGAGTACGGGGCAGGCTCCGGACGGGGCGCTGGCGGCGCTGGCAGGTGTTGACACGGCCAATGCGACGGATGCTCAACTCCGGTGGCTCTACGCCGAGTGGCTGAGCGTCGCCCGGCGCCGGTTTGCTGGCTGTGGGGCCATGCTCTACAGCCCCGATACAGGCAAGGCTGCGGTCCTGATACCCCGCGACGATGGCACTCTGGAAGTTGCGGCGGTCCTGGGGATGCGCTGGCCGGTGGGCAAGCTGGTCTCCCGGCGCAGCCTTCGGGGGCTGAAGCCCTTGGCCAAGGCCTGCCCTCGAACCCGACCGGGGGGAGGCGCTTCATGGTCGTAGCCAACGCCACGGTGGACCCCGTATCAGGTACGGGGCGGGCTATTCCCGCACTGAAAACTCGCCACCCCCTGGGCGACGTGGTGGAGGCCACTGGTGTTGCGCTGCGGGGCACGGGCCGGGTCCGGCAGGGCGTCTGCCCCTTCCACCAGGAAGCCGAGGGCAGCTTCACGGTGTACTGCGATACCCAGAGGTTCTACTGCTTCGGCTGTGGGGCGGGCGGCGACGTGCTGGACTTCGTGCAGCGGATGGAAGGTCTGACCCTGCCGGAGGCAATACGGCGGCTAGACGATGGCTCGGGGCCGGTCCTGGCAAACCCCAAACCCACTACCGCAAATCGCCGCCCCGCCGCTCCTACGCTTCCGCCCAGGGACCCGGCGCTGCTGACGGCGGCGGCCCGGTTCTACGCCGGGCAACTGCGGCGCAGCCCCAGGGCCGGGGAGTACCTGGCCTCCCGGGGCATCGGCCTGGACACCGCCCTGCGGCTGGGCCTGGGCTACGCGCCGGGTCGAGGGCTGCGGCAGGCCCTTGAGTCGGCGGGCTTCACCGTCCCCGACGCGGCTTCGGGCCGGGTCCGTTGGCTCACCGGGCGGGCGATTGACCCCTGCGCAAGTCCCCGCTTCCAGTCTGTGCCCGGACCCAAGCCGGCGCTTGGGCTGGCCAGGCTTGGCCCGGCGCCGCCTTGGGTGGTCCTCACCGAAGGGGTCTTCGACTGGCTTACCCTGGCAGCATGGGGATACCCGGCCTCGCCGCCCTTGGGACCCGGGGCCTGGAGCGGGTGGCCGCAGCCCTGCGGGGATGCTCCCGCATCTTCCTGGCCTTCGACAACGACGGCGCGGGAAGGACGGCAACCGCCCACCTTCAAGCCCTCCTGCACCGCCGGGCCGCCGCCGTCAACCTGCCCTAGTAGTCAAACATCTTTGAATTGAGGACTGCTAGGCGTATTATAGCAGGCGATAGCTAAGGAAGAATGGGATGTGGAGGTAGGGGTGATGACTAAGAAATACCGGGTGCAACTGACGGGAGAGGAGCAACAGGAACTGAAGGCACTGGTTTCCCGAGGGCGGACGGCGGCATACAAGCAGACCCATGCGCGCATCTTGTTGCTGAGCGATGAGGCGCAAGCCGACGGAGGGATGAAGGATGAGGAGATTGCCCGATCCCTGAAAATTGGCAGTGCGACGGTGGAACGGGTACGCCGCCGCTGTGTGGAGGAAGGGGTCGAGGCGGCGCTGGGACGTAGGGAGCAACTTCGCCGGCGTCAGAAGAAACTGGACGGCCAAGGGGAGGCTCACTTGATTACATTGGCCTGTGGAGAACCGCCGGAAGGCCGGGCCAGTTGGACGCTTAAATTGTTGGCGGGCCGACTGGTGGAATGCGAGATAGTGGACTGCATCAGCAGGGAGACGGTGCGCCAGGCCCTCAAAAAAACGAACTCAAGCCCTGGCTGAAAGAGTGCTGGTGCATCCCGCCGGAAGGGAGCGGGGAGTTTGTGTGCGCCATGGAAGACGTGCTGGAAGTCTACCATCGCTCCTATGAAGACAACGAGGTTCTGGTGTGCCTGGACGAGACCAGCAAACAACAGGTTAGGGAGACTCGCCAGCCGCGTCCGTCATGGCCTGGGGCGGCAGGCTATTATGATTACGAATACGAGCGCAACGGCGTGAGCAACCTGTTCATGTTGTTCGCGCCGTTGGAAGGGTGGCGTCGGGTGGAGGTAACCGACCGGCGTACCAAAGCCGATTGGGCAAGGGTGGTCCGGCAACTGGTGGACGTGGACTACCCGGACAAGGAGCGCATCCTTCTGGTGATGGACAACTTGAACACCCACCATCCGGCCTCGTTGTACGAAGCCTTTGAACCCGCTGAAGCGCGGCGCATCGCCCACCGGTTGGAGGTCCACTACACGCCTAAACATGGGAGTTGGCTAAACATGGCCGAGATTGAGATCGGGGTGATGGCCCGGCAATGCCTGGACCGCCGCATTCCAGACCAAGAAGTCCTGCGCCGGGAGGTAGAAGCATGGCAAGGTCAGCGCAACCGGGACGCGATACGAGTGGACTGGCGCTTCACCACCGAGGACGCGCGCATCAAACTGAAGTCTCTATACCCATCAATCCAACACTGACAGACTACTAGGGCGTCGCCGACGTGGGTGAACTGGCGACGCTGCCCTGGGGCCGCGCCCTCTTCCGCCGCCTGCTGGAAAGGGCGGCCCGCGCCGCCAGGTAGCTTCCCTCCACCCCCCACCCCTTTCCCTCACTACTTCCCTTCTTCCCTCTTCTCTACAGGTCTCCGGGTTCACCGGCTCAACACCCTGGAAGACCTGCGCCCAATTCCCGACGGGGCTTTGGCCCCGCCCGCGGCTTCCCGTTTGCGAAGCCGCGTCCCCCGCGCACGAATTCACAACATTTTAAGGAGCAACGTCATGTCCAACGAGAACGGCAACAACAACAACGGGCACCACAAGAACGGACACGTCCCCGCCAACGGCAGCGGCCACCACGCCGACACCTTCGCGGGCCACGACATCCTCTGGGACAGCCTCCCCGCCTCCGTCACCGAGAAACTGGCCCAACCCCTGGACCCCAACCTGGTATCCCAGCGCAGGGGCCGGGGCAACAAGAGCTTCAGCTACGTCGAGGGCCGCACCGTTATCGACCAAGCCAACAGGATATTTGGCTATGGCGGCTGGGGCCACGAGGTGGTGGGCGACGTGGTGCTGAGGGAACTGGACCAGGTGGACCAGAAGACCGGCGAGGTCAAGCGCATCCGGGCCTACTCCGCCACCGTGCGGGTCAACGTGCCGGGAGCGCCCTCCCGCACCGACGTGGGCTTCCAGGCGGTGACCGACGAGACCGCCGACGGCCATGAGACCGCTTTCAAAGGTGCCGTCACCGACAGGCTGAAGCGGGCGCTACGGACTTTCGGTACGCAATTCGGAAATGCCCTCTACGGCGACCCCGTATCCGGTACGGGGCAAGCTGTGGCGACGCCGCCGGCCGGCGGCGACGGGGACACCCCCGTATCGGGCACGGGGCAGGTTCGGGCTCCAGCCCTGCGCAAGACCCTGCTGGACCTGGGCGTCACCCAGGGCTTCGACGAGGAGCGGGGGCGCCAGGCGGTGCGGGGCCAGACGGGCCGGGACCTGGACGACCTGCCGGCCTCGGAGCTCACGCCCCTGGTGGAGCGGGCCGCTCGCAAGGTCCAGCAGGCTTGTCCCGGACCCCGGTCCGGGATGCGGGACGCAGAGGCCCGGGCCGGAAACGACGAGCAGTAGAACGCACGGCCCACCGGCAACACCCAGGCAACGGGGCCGTCTCTTCCTGGGCGGCCCCGCTCCCGTGATCACTCCCACGTTTGCGGAAGAGGACTGCGAGGAACCCATCGTCAGAACCCTGCTGGGACTGGGCGACGCCAGGGACCGGGAGTTCGCCTTCAAGGTGGCGGGCTACTTCCATCGCTACGCCCCGGCGCTGCCCTACCTGCGGGAACCTGCCCCTTACTTGATGCGGGGGCCCCACTATCACGCCGTCGCCCGCCGGGGCAAGTATGGCGCCGGTCCCTTCGGGCGTTTCGACGCCAGGGAGGAGGCTGAAGCCTTCGCCAGCGACGCCGCCAACCGGCGGGACCACGGGCGGATGGAGGCCATCGAGTGCCGGAAAACCCTCCGCCTCTGCCGGAGCGAAGGGGGTGCGCGATGACAAGCACGACGACGCGGCCCAGGCCCCGCAGCCTGCCCAGCGCCACCACCAAGCTCAACACGGAGTACGGGAACCTACCTCTACGTCACCGTCTGCCTGGACGAAGCCGGGGAACCCTTCGAGGCCTTCGGCTCTCTCGGCAAGGCGGGCAGTCTCCAGCACGGCGTCACCGAGCTGACCTGCCGCCTGGTCTCCCTGCACCTGCGGCGTGGTACGCCGCTGGACGAAATCGTGGCTCAGTGCCAGGGCTGCATCTCGCTGACGCCCTGGCCCAACCTGATGGAGGACGGCAGCACGGTCTACGTCCGGGGGCTTGGCGACGCAATCGCCCTGATTCTCAGGGGCCACCTGGAGGCTCGGGAGGAGGTGGAAGCGGAAGAACTCAAGCTGGCCGCCGACTGACCGGCTGGACCAGACCCGAAAAGGCACACGGGGCCGTCTCCGCAACGGGGGCGGCCCCGCTCTCATTAGTAACTGAATCAATAGGAACCGCCGTGGGTGTCGTGTTCGGTTCGCTTTGGGGCACAGGTCGTGACAAGGGCTAGGCAGTGGTGACACTCCCTAGACACTACCGCTTTGTAAAGACACTGGAGAGCCGGATGCGGTGAAAGCCGCACGTCCGGTTCGGAGGGGGGCCAACGGAAAAGTGCTCCGGTAATCTGGAGTAACTCGCCGGCGGCCTACCCTACGGGACCAAGAGGACAAGCGGGTGGAACACGTCTTCCTGGCCCACTGCACACGGTATTTGACCGACGGCGGCCTGCTGCTCTTCATCGTCCCCAAGCAAAGGCTCTCCGTCTCCGCCCGCTACCTATCCTCCCACTACTGGGACCTGCGATGCTGGTACTTCCCCAACCCTGAGCGGGAGGTCTTCGACCAGGTGGTGCTCACGGGGCGGCACAAGAGTGAACCCAGCCCCGACCCCTACGCCGAGGAGCAGGTGAGGGACTGGGCCGATGGCGAGCCGGAGGAACTGCACGACCGCTCCTACCCGGTATACGACCTGCCGGTGGTCCCCGCCGGGGACATCCTCTTCGCCACCCGCACCGTGGACCCCCGGGCGGCGGTGGCCGAGGCCCGCAGGACCGGCCTGTGGGCCTGCCGGGAGGCCAGGGACTCCCTGTGGCCCGCCCAGGACCAGCGCACCCGGCCCCTGATGCCCCTGCGCCGGGGCCACATGGCCATGCTGGTGGCGGCAGGCTTCCTGGACAACCTGGCGCTGGAGGCCGAGGGCAAACACATCCTGGTCAAGGGCAGGACGACGAAAGAGATGGTGCTGGCCGAGGAGACGGAGAACACCGAGGTCTACCGGGAGCGGCTCAGGACCACCGTGGTGGCCCTGGACCTGGATGACGGCACCATCACCGACATCGCCGCCTAGCCCCCTGGCGATAACCAACCGGACGGCTGCAATATCAGCCGCGACACGAGGCCCCGCCGATTCCCGTAAGGGATGGCGGGGCCTTGCCTTTTCTCACTGCATATCAAGGAACTGGAGGTTGGCAAATGCAGATGACCATGACCATGGAAGCCCGTGCTTGGTGCGGGAGACCCCTCCTCTCCCGCGAACCCGCCGCCCCAGGTCGCCTTGGTGGACATCACCGGCGGCAGGAGGTGGCTCCGCCGGTCCACTTCTACCATGTCAAGCGCGGCTGCTACGACGCCGCCAAGTGCAAGGAGCGATCTGGCATAGCCCACACCTAGACCGCAGGCGCCAACATCATCTGATAAGGAAGGCAAGACACGAACCTGGCAGGCTTTATAGACACCTTCAAGGACGCCATCGCCAAGCGGGTGGTAGAGTCCTACCCGCCCCTCTACCAGTCCCAGCAGCAAGTGCGGGGCAGGCTCGCGGGTAACGGCCACCATCTGCCCCGGCTGCTGCGCACCCCGATAGGGGGCCAGGCGCACGCCATCAGGGGCGCGGCCCTCTCCCTGCAAGCCAACAGAGGCACCACCGTGGTGGGGGAGATGGGCACCGGCAAGACCTTCAGTGCGCCGCGTAACGCGGCATAGGATACCCGGCTCAGTCGGGAAGAACTCGGAGAAAGTTCTTGGGCCAACCGACCCACCTCGAAGCGAAAGCCTAGGGGGAAAGCAGCATGTCGGTAAAGCGGCTACAGTCCCAAAGCGTTGTAGGACTGGTTCCGCAAGGCCCGCGCGATACGGTGAAAGCTTGATTGCCTGAACCCCAGTTCCCAGTTGGTGTTCTTGCCACCCGCCGGTAGAACGCTTGTAACCCGGCGCCGCTCATTGCACTGGTCTGATGAATGGAACAATGCAACTCCGATGAGTGGACGATGACCAGTGTGGTCATGCAAGGGAACGAACGGGGCACCTACAGTCGCGCTAGAACGTCCTATGTCAACGGAACGCGGGATGGCCTACGGGGGGAGACCCCTATGGTCACGGAGTCCTCGTAGTAGTCCGAGGACGGGAAAGCCGTCCACATGGCGAAGGAGGACAGGTGTCAACGACGAACAAACACAGAGAGGTATGCATAATGCAAAACGCCGAAACTGTACTGAACGTCATACGCGAACGCGGAGAACGAGGATTGCCGCTGGAGAACATCTATCGGCTGCTTTACAACCGGAACCTTTACCTGCGGGCCTACGGGCGTATCTACTCAAACCAGGGGGCTACGACCAAAGGCGTCACCGCAGAGACCATGGATGGTATGTCACTGGCGAAAATCGACCGCATCATCGAAGCCTTGCGCTACGAGCGGTTCCGGTGGACGCCGGTGCGACGGGTCAACATTCCCAAGCCTAACGGCAAGACCCGCGCCCTGGGCATACCGACGGGGCCGGACAAGCTGTTGCAAGAGGTCATCCGGATGATTCTGGAAGCCTACTACGAGCCGCAGTTTTCCGACCGCTCCCACGGCTTTCGGCCCGACCGGGGTTGCCACACCGCCTTGAGCAACGTGGTGGACTACTGGTCTGGTGTCCGCTGGTTCGTCGAGGGCGACATCAAAGGGTGCTTCGACAACATCGACCACGAGGTAATGTTGTCGGTGCTCGGCGAGAAACTCCACGACAACCGATTCCTACGCCTGCTCAAGTACCTACTGAAAGCAGGCTACGTTGAGGATTGGAAATACGGTCGCACGCTGAGCGGGACACCGCAAGGCAGCATCGTCAGCCCTCTCCTCGCCAACATCTACCTAGACCGGTTGGACAAGTTTGTCGAGAACGTGCTGATACCAGCCCACACCCGAGGCACAGAGCGGAGAGACAACCGCGAGTACACACGGTTGCTGAACCAAGCGGCCCGCCAGAGGAAGCGGGGGAACTACGCCGAGGCACTGCAACTGCGCAAGCAAATGCAACAACTGCCGTCACGCGACCCCTACGACCCCGGCTACCGCCGGTTACGGTACGTGCGCTACGCGGACGACTTCGTGCTGGGTTTCATCGGGCCAAAGGTCGAAGCCCAACAGGTGAAAGAGTCCTTGGAGACATTCCTGCGCGACTCGCTCAAGCTGGAGCTATCCAGGGAGAAAACTCTCATAACCCACGCCACCAGCCAGGCGGCGCGGTTCCTCGGCTACGAACTCGTGAACCAACAGGCCAACGACCAGTTTGACCGCAACGGTCGGCGCAGGGTCAACGGCCAAATTGGATTGCGGGTCCCCGCCAAAGTCATCGAACAACACTGCCAAGCCTACATGCGCAAAGGCAAACCGGCACACCGCAGTTACCTACTCCACGATGAAGATTTCGGAATCGTGGCACAGTACCAGTCGGAGTTCCGGGGCGTCGTCACCTACTACCTCCTGGCCTCCAACGTCGCCCATTTCGGGCGACTGCAATCGGTCATGGAGATGTCGTTGACACGGACCCTTGCGGCAAAGCACAAGTCCACCGCACGGAAGATGCGACGCCAGTACAAGAGCGTCGTGGAAACCGAACACGGGCCGCGCGTCTGTCTCAAGGTCGTCAGGCAACGGGACAACGGCAAGCCACCTCGCGTGGCATATTTCGGTGGCATCCCCCTGAAACGGCAACGGCAGGCCGTCCTCGTAGACCAACAGCCCCAACGGTACAGGAGCGGCCGCAACGAGCTTACCAAACGGCTCCTAGCGGACAAATGCGAGATGTGCGACTCAACGGTGAAAGTGGAAATCCACCACATCCGCGCACTTCGCGACCTGAACGTGAAAGGCCAACGAGAAAAGCCCAAGTGGGTACAAATCATGGCGGCGCGAAAACGCAAGACCCTCGCGGTCTGCCGGACGTGTCACATGGACATCCACCACGGGCGCAAGTAATCCGCGCAAGCAACAGTAGGTAGTGTCACGACTCGGACAAACGAGGCCCCAGCAACGTTTTCCCCAGCAGGTACATCGTCACGGTACGGATACCGTTAGTCCCACCAGAGTTCACGCTCTGGTACCTGACATCTCCGCCGTACTCTGGTAAAATACCAGTTACCCCCTGTATAGGGAGGATAGCGCATGACTTCTGAATCCGAGCATACGAATAGGCAACGCTCCCCGCAGCAGGCCCAGGGCCGTCAATGGCCCATCCTCGTCCTGCTGCTTGGTCTGGCTGCGCTAGCCCTGGCCCTAACCGCCTGTGGCGGCCCGTCCAGCACCAGCACCCCCGATGCCACTAGCGCAACAAGGGTGCCGGAATGGGAGGAGACGGTCACTTTCTCCGTGAAGTGGCTAGACGCTCACCTCGTAGACATCCCCGTTGAGAAGTGCGAGCTAGTGAGTTTCCATATGGTCTCCTCAGACCGGGTAAGTGTGCTATACCTTGACGCTAGCGACAGGCCTGACAAGGAAATAACAGGTTGGGTATATCATACTGCCACTTGGGGCGGACAGGACGACTTTCGCGCCCACAAACCGGCAGAAGAGTCGGGCATCTGGACCCTAATAGTCCAACACGGGGGTATTGGGGAAATAACCACCCCAATCGATGTCACCGTCTCGTACCGCCTAGACCCGTACAGCCAGGGGTTTTGTTTCCCAACTGGCTGACTGCCTAACGACCCACAACCACACGTACCGCGCCTCCCTGCGCGGTATTTGCTTTTACTGACACTACCCACATCGACACTGGAGAGCCGGATGCGGTGAAAGCCGCACGTCCGGTTCGGAAGGGGGCCGACGGAAAAGTGCTCCGCTAACACGGGGTAACTCGCCGGCGGCCTACCTTACTCGGCGCCGCCGCCGCCCACGCCGCCGGTTTCCGGCGGGTGCTAATCCTTTGCCCGCCCCATCTCACCCGAAAGTGGAAGCGGGAGGTGGAGGATACGGTCCCCCAGGCAAGGGCCGCCATCGTAACCTCCATCACCGACCTGGAACGGCTCCGGCTGTCCGTAGGCTCCGCTCCCCTCTTCGCGGTGATGTCCCGGGAACGGGCCAAGCTGTCCTACCGCTGGACTCCCGCCGTTATCCAGCGGTGGGCCGCCGCCGGGGGCAGGCTGGTGCGGGAAGAGCAGACCGGGGAACCCTTCCAGGTGCCCTGCTGCCCCCGCTGTTACGCCCAGGTGGTGGACAGGGACGGGGTGCCCCTGACAGAGGCAGAGATGAACCGCAGGAAGCGGACCTGCACCCACTGCGGCTCGGCCCTCTGGCAGGCCGACGCTTCCGGCCCAAGGCGATACCCCTTGGCGGACTACGTGAAGCACTGGATGAAGGTCTTCTTCGACCTGCTCATTGGCGACGAGGTCCACGAGTACAAGGGCTGGGGTTCCGCCCAAGGCATCGCCGCAGGCATCCTGGCAGACGCCTGCGGCAAGTCCCTCACCCTGACCGGCACCCTCATGGGTGGCTACTCCTCCACCCTGTTCCATCTCCTCTACCGCTTCAGCCCGGAGATACGTACCGAGTTTGGTCGCTCCGAGGAGCACTGGTGGATACAGCGCTACGGCTTCGAGGAGCACACCATCGGCAAGCCGGACGACGAGTCGCTGGAGGACGGGCGCAACAGCCGTAGGCGCAAGTACCGCAAGGTGGTCAGGGAGAGGCCCGGGTTGGCTCCTTCTGCCCTGTTCCACCTCATCGGCAACTCGGTGTTCCTGAGGCTCTCCGACGTGGCCTAGGACCTGCCGCCCTACGAGGAGCAGGTGCTCCTGTCGGGGATGGACCGGGAGACGGACATGACCGGCTTCTCCCAGCGCAAGGCCTACGACACGGTGTTCGACACCCTTGGCCAGGCCCTGGCCGAGGCCCTGGCCAAGGGTTCCAAGCGGCTCCTGGCGACGTACCTGCAAACATTGCTGGCCTATCCCGACGGCTGCACCAGGGGGGAGACGGTCTTCGACCCCCAGACCGGCAACGTCCTGGTGCAGATGCCGCCCCTGTCCGAGGACAAACTCTATCCGAAGGAGCAAGCCCTGGTGGACCTGGTGGCGGCGGAAAGGCTGGCGGGCCGCAAGGTGCTGGTCTACGCCACCCACACCGGAACGCGGGACATCGCCGAGCGCATGGAGCAGTTCCTTACGCAGCACGGGTTCCGGGTGGCGGTGCTGAAGGCGGACACGGTGGCCCCGGACCGCCGGGAGTCCTGGGTGGAGGATCGGTTGAGTTGTGCCAGCCTTCCCACATAGCTGCACCTCAAAAATAGAATTCCTTGACCATTTCAGGATAGCGAATTGTTGCCTTGCCAGCAACTTCAGACAGTGGTATTGTTGGGGTGTCACCGTATCCAGCTATAAGGCCCGTTACAAGGCATGGTCCATTGGGCAACGGACTGGAGGCCTCATGCCTCCTTCCTTGGACCAATGCTGGTCTTGGGTGCGGTGACAGGTACTCCACGTCTGATGCCTGGGAAGGAGGTTCCTGTCATTTTCAAGAAAACATTGTTGTTTGGTGGCATTGGATTAGTTGGACTGATTGCCGTTTGCACGTAACAGTTCAGAGTTGAGGGGAAGAGAGCATTTGACGGCAGGCGGTCAGGGGGTTTAGCCCTTGGGTCCGCCAGGTGCCGAAGAGGGAAGCCAGGGTCATCTTGGTATGGGCGCCCCACGTTTTCACGAGGGCAGGCTCTGCTCCGAACGGGTGCCGCCTCTTATCTTCCGGCTGATGACCAGGGGCCTCAGGCTCCGTTCCGAAGCGTTGTTGTCCGATGGCACACCAGGCTCAGCTACGAAGACCAACAGTTCCTTGATAAAGCGCTCAATGCGCCGGCGCAGCTTGCCCTGGACCGCCAATGGGTCATCAATGTACGGGCGCCAGTGGGCCAGCAATTTCCCCTCCAACCGCCCTGCCCTTGGGCCAACCTCCGTTGCCTCCCATCAGAATAGGTGCGGGTCTTCCCCTCTTCCCCTCAATGTAGAGTTTATGGACTGCCCCAGCCCACCGGACGAGCTTGGCGTCCTTGGGGTAGAGGACCTTCAGGTCGTGGATGTCCCGGAGCAGATGGACCCAGCACCTCTGCTTCAGACCCGGATAATGGTTGTAGGCAGCATGGAAATCGCTGACCAACACCCCCTTGAACAACTCGCCCAGTACCTCATCCACCACCTCCTTTCCTTGTTCCGGCTTGTTCCGGCCCCGGCGGATGAAGTACCCCTCCCTGGGGGTGCTGAAGAGCCAGACCTAGCCGTTGGCCCCCTCCTGTCGCCAGCCCGTCTCGTCGGCCTGTACCACCGGGCTGGCTCAGATGCGCTCCCCTATCCCATCCACCACCGGTTGGCCCCGTTGGGCTATCTGCCTGATGACCCGGACCAAGACCCCCACGCTCAGGTGCAACTGGTGTACTGTCTTGAGGTACCATTGGATGGTGCGAAAGCCTGGACCGGGACTAGGGGTATATCAATGACTTCCCGGACTTCCCGGCTCCGTTGCACCCAGCCCCCGGCCTGGCCGGCGCCGCAATCGGGACAAGTCTCAAGGACATGCTCCACCCGGTGGGTCGGGGTCATCCGATGGCGGGCAATGCCTTGGGACCTGGGCTTCCTGGACCCTTTTTCCTCCTCTGGCCGCCGCCCTGACTTTGGCTTATTGCCCGGCATTCCCGTGGGTCCGCCGGGCTTGGCCTTGCCTTCCAATACTTCAATCCGTCGCTGCAACTGGTCAATGACGGCCTGCTGCTGGTCAATGATGTCCAAAAGAGCCTCCCCGCTGGCGGCGCTCAAGTCCACTTTGGTGTCCATGCATCTTAATTTAACATAATTGCCAGCCTCACGCTCGGTACTTCTCCAGTAATTTACCTCATCAACTCTGAACACTTACCTTCCCGCACTCGGTGCAGCGGACCAGGTGCTGCAACAGGTAGAATATCTTGGTGTTGCGCCCCGACTGGGTCCGGCGCTTGGTCCTCATGGCCTGGCACCGGTCCCAGGTCTCCTCGTCGATGATCGCCGGGAAGGGGACGCCGATCCAGGTGTCCGGGGCCTGGTCGTAAACCTTGATGCCGTCCTCGGTGGACACGTAGCGGGCCCGGCCATACCACCAGGTTCCCTTGTAGGTCTCGTTGGTGAGAATGCGGTGAATCTGGCCGTCCCACCACCGCTTCCCCTCGTTGCCCAGGGGAACGTCCTCGGCCATGAGGCGCTGGCCGATCACCCGCGCTCCCAGGCCCTCGTGGACGCACCAGCGGAAGATGCGGCGCACCACATCGGCTTCCTCTTCCACTATCTCCGGCCTGCCGTCCTCCCCGACCCGGTAGCCGTAGGGTACGTTGCTGACCGGGATGCGTCCCTGCTTGGCAGTGCCGCGCTTGCCCATCGAGGCCCGCTCCCGGAAGTTGTCCAGCTCGATCTTGCCGATGGCGGCCATCAGGCCGAAGGTCTTCATGTCGATGGAATCCATGACCGCTTCCAGGTTGATGTGGTACGCCTCCACCACCTCCATCAGGGCGGCGGCGGGGTACATCCCCCGGCTGAGAGCGTGGGGGAACTGGTGGCTTTGGTTCATGGGGTGGCGGAGGGTGGTCGGGAGGAATACACCCAGCTAAAGGAGGAGATTCGAGCCAGTCCGGTGGTATATGGGGACGAGACGGGTTGGCGGGAAGAGGGCCAGAATGGCTACCTCTGGAGCTTCAGCACTCCCCAGGTACGCTATTTCCTCTACCGCCTCAGCCGGGGAAGGCAGGTAGTTGAGGAAGTGTTGGGAGATGAGTTCGAGGGGGTGCTGGTCACTGACTTCTACGGGGCCTACAACGTGTACCAGGGGACGCACCAGCGATGCTGGACCCATCTGTTGCGAGACATCCACCACCTGGATGAGAGTTTCCCCGAAGACTTGAGCTTGGCCCAATGGTCCCAAGGGGTGCGGGAGATATACGACGGGGCCCAGGCATATCCCGGCCCTGAGCCGGGACTGCCGGAGATGGTGCACCAGGCCCAGAGGGTAAAGCAACAACAGCAGTACCAGCAGCAGCTATGGTCCATCTGCAAGCCTTACTTGGGTACAGATGCGCCTATGAGGGTGCTGTGCCAGAGGGTGGAACGCTTCTTGCCGGAGCTATTCACCTTCGTCGCTGACCCCCGGGTGAATGTGGACAACAACGCTGCTGAGCGCAGCCTGCGCCCCCCGGTGGTGAGCCGGAAGATCAGTGGGGGGACTCGGTCACAGCAGGGAAGTGAGACCAAGAGCATCCTGGCCTCTTTGTTCGGCACGTGGCGTTTGCAAGGCATCAACCCATACCACGCCCTTCACCGCATCCTATCCAACCCCCCACTTGCCCCTGTCTGAACAGTTACGACTAGGAAGCCCCCTGGTGAAAAAACCATTGATGTTTCTGGGCACCACTATGCTACACTGCATATACGTCCTTGTACCAGGGATTAGAGGTGATACTATGAAGAGTTACGTTGTGGAGTTGGAACAGGACGACGATGGACGATGGGGCGCTGAAATCCCATCTCTTCCGGGGTGTGCGGTCTGGGGCTATACAAGGGAGGAGGCCCTAGCCGCCCTCCGGGATGTGGCCCAAGCGTACCTGGAGGTCTTGGAGGAACATAATAACCCATTGCCTTCACAGGGTGTTCAGAATCTTTCTTAGCTCTATTAGCGCGGTGGAGGTGGCCCTTCTGCGGACTGTCACCCGCCTGGCGGGTAGGCGTGCCGGGAAGTGGCTTATGGTGTCGTCCAGTGCTATGGCGACGTGGACCGTCCCCACCCGCTTGCCCTCAATCTCCTCCGGCCCCGGCACCCCCGTCACGCCTATGCCCACGTCTGCTTTCATTCCTTCCCTGGCAGCCTGGGCCATGGCTCCCGCTGCCTCGGGGCTTACCAGGCCGTAGCCCTCTATGATGGACGCCGGCACCCCGCCGGCGATGGCCGATTCGGCGCCTGAAATCACAGCGCCCCCCCGGTAATATTTGGCGCTCTCGGGGACGTTGGTGATGTTGTGGACCAGCATCCCCCCGGTGCACGACTCCATAGTTGCCAGGGTGAGGTCCTTCTCCCTGAGCAGATGTCCCACCGACTGCTCAGGGGTATCGTCGTCGTATCCCCAGATGTGGGGGCCCACGATGGATACCAGCCCCCGCTCCACCGGCTCGATCAGGCTCCTGGCCGACTCCTCGTCGTCCGCCCTGGCTATGATCCGCAGGTGTATCCCGTCTGCCTTGGAGTAGATGCCCAGGTATGGGTTTTCCTTGCCCAGGTACTCGGAGACCATCTCGTCAATGCCGCCCTCGGAGACGCCGTAGGTCTTGATGTTGCGGGTAAGGATAATCTCGCCCCTCACCCTCTGGCGCAGCCTGGGGACCACCTCTTCTTCCCATATCCTGTTCATCTCCGCAGGGGGGCCGGGCATGGCAACGATAATCTTCCCATCCTTCTCCGCCCACCAGCCCGGCGCCGTGCCATGCCGGTTGGGGACCGATTGGGCCGACGGGATGAGGGTGGCCTGCTTGAGGTTGGTGGCGGGCATATCCGTGCCCCGGTTGCGGAAGAAGGACTTGAGGTCCTCTACCATGTCCTCCTGCACCACCATCTCCTCTCCCAGGGCCCCGGCGATGGCCTCCCGGGTCAGGTCGTCCTGGGTTGGCCCCAGTCCCCCCGTGGTGAAGATAATGTCGGAGCGGCCCATTCCCCTGGTGAGGGCCTCCACCAGCATTTCCAGGTTATCCCCGATCTGGGAGACCCATTGCAGTTGGATGCCCAGGGGAGGCAAACGGGAGGCTATAAAGGAGGCATTGGTGTCGGCAAGCTCCCCCATCAGGAGTTCGGTGCCAATGGAGAAAATCTCAGCTTTCATGGGAACGGCTACCTCTAATAAGTATGGGAAGTATGGCACGAGGGAGTATATAGTCTTCGTGCCACAAATTCAACGTGACGGCTTGTGGGCTTATGTTACGGAATGGCTTGATGCCTCTTGGCGTCCCTCATCCTCTTTTGACAGGACAGCATCCAGGAAGGGTTTGAGCAGTAGTTCGGCAGAGTCCAAATCAATCGCCACCAAACTGCCTTCCTTGTCGTAATAAGCTGTCAATCCATTCGCGACCTGTTCACCCTCCTCCACCCAGACCGGTCTTCCTACCTGTATGGATAACCGGCGTTCTTCAGGCCAATAGGACACTACCACCTCTGGGAGAGGCCCCGGGTCCCCGTGATTTACTGTACATTCTTCCACGGTCGTCCTCCGTATCTCTTTTCCATCCTTCTGTCTGGATAGGCGGTAAGCAACTCGCCAGCGCTGGCAGTTCCTACGAACACTACCGTAATCCACTGATTGAATTGAGGCACACTCCCCACAAGGATTGTCCTCACTTCCCCGTCAGGCATAATTTGTTCCCATTTGTCGTGCGGTTGCTTGATGATACGCATAATCCATTCAGGGCGAATAGAAGAATGCCGGTCCGTCGTGGATGCCCCATGTGACAATCTTTTGGGCAACGCATCGTATTCCCGGCGCAGTTGGAGGTTTTCCTCGATTGTCACGGTATAGTTCCTGTGCCTGCCCCTACCCCTCCCGGGGGTCTGCTTTGGCCGTGTCTCCGTCTGCCGGAGGCGATGCGTCCGGGGGGGTGAGATAGGGAGGGTCGGTGACGAGACTGGGGACCTGGTCCGCCCAGGCCGCAGATACCGTGTAGAGTTTAGTCTTATCAACCAGCCTGGCGTAACGGTTGACGCCATCGGGGGTTGAGTCCCCCAGGTAGATTTCCAGGGTGACGCCGCTCCGGTTGACTATCTTCAGGGTTGTCTGGGGTGACTCCGGATCCAGGCCATAGTTATTGGGGTCGTCAATCTCATCCATTATTACCTGGCTGGGGACGGGCAGGCTAAAGGCATCGAGCCTGTCCTCCCAGTCTTCGGACACGGGCGCGCCGGCGTCGCCGCTGCTAACTCTGATTACCCACCGGTATTCCCCTTCCTCTTCCTCAGATTCCTCAAAGGCGTACTCTATATGCTCGTCCTGGTGGGTAATAGATATGCTGGTCATTTCCCAAGGTTCTAGCTGAAATAGCTGGTCATAGGGAGGTTCGGTTGCCATCCTGGAGACCTCATCGCCCCAGATAGCCGCCACTGTGTACAGCCTTTCGCTGCCCACCAGCCGGGCGTACCAGTTTTCCCCGTCGGGGGTGAGGTCGCCCAGGTGAAAGTCTATGGGAAAGCCGTTTTTATTGACTACCCTGACTTCCGCCCGGGGCGAGTCCAGGCCATACTTCCCGGGGTCGTCAATGGTCTCGGCCAGCAGGCGGCTGGACCTGGGGCCGCTGACCAGAAGGGTCTTGCCAGGCCAGGACTCTCCCACAGGGGTGTCAAAGCCATCCTTGATTACCCAGTGCGAACATCTCTTGGGAGAGTCGGGTTCGGGAACACACTCGAACCCGGCCTCTGTGAGACCATCCTCGGTATCCAGGTGCTTTATTGATATTGCCCCAATATCGTCAACGTCAATCTTGTACAGCCAGTCCTGCTGCGGTTCCCGCGATTTTGTGCGGAGGCCATAGGTTATCCCAACGGCGCCGCCGACCAGTATCAAGACAACTACCAGCAGAATGGTAAACCTAACATTCATGGATAGACTCCCAAGCGACAAGGGCGTCCACAAGGGACGCCCCTACGGAACGGTTCGCCGTTGGTAGGGGCAACCCTTGTGGTTGCCCTGTTTACCCATCAATACAAAACGTTGGACCACTAGCCACTGTCATCAGCGCCTTCTCCACCATACATAGCCCCCTGCCACAGCCATGAGAGCCGGAAGAAGGAACCAGCTTGTATATCGTATGAAGTTCCTCTCAGTGCTGGTCACCACAAGGGTCCGGGGG
The DNA here is from genome assembly GCA_965219725.1 of Dehalococcoidia bacterium. GTDB lineage: Bacteria > Chloroflexota > Dehalococcoidia > Lucifugimonadales > JAGWBF01 > CBDCOF01. The sequence goes on from CBDCOF010000002.1 coordinate 1,322,185, forward strand.
GCTACGGGCTTGGGTCGTATAGACGTGAGGTCCTCATCTCCCACCAGCCAGTTCACCGAGTTCAAGAACAGGTCGCTGTTGCTGGACGTGTAGAAATACCTGTTGGTGGCGAAGTCCGAGTCCCCATAGATGACCAACCTGGCCGGCTCCACCACATTCGCGAGTCCAGGGTTTACCTCCTCGCCCACAGGAGCATATCCGCTGAACACAACTGCGGGGAAGAAGGGACCTTGCTCGTCCGTCTCCTCATTGGGCACGTTGCGGGTAGGGTCGTCTATGAGCCAGCTATTCTCGGAGGTGAGGGCCAGGGCCGCTCCCACAGTTGTAGACGGTGGCCCATCCTCCTGCTGCTCGTCCTCTTCTTCCTGTGTGAGTTCAGGGAAGAAGACCACATCCTCCGCCGGCTTCAGGGCCGTGACTCCGGGGAAATAGGTAGTGTCCAGCCTATTGGTCATCTCAGGGACAGCGGGGAAATACTGGTCTCTGGCTATGAAAGCTATCTCGTTGTTGTCGCCCGCCGACCTGGACAGGTCAATGATGTGCCCGTCCCCAAGCACAGCCCCCCAGCGCGCCAGGAAGTCCCGGAAGCTCTGGGGCGTTTCCGGGTCAAGGAGCATCAAGATTTTGCCCCCCGGCTTTATGATGGGACTCAGCAGGTCTCCGGTTATGAGGGGTCTCAGGTAATCATCCAAGACTTCCGCCTCCCCCTCCAGCAGGTCCGAGGTTGGCCCCGCGATTAACAGCATGTTCACCTTGCGCTCACACGCGGCCTCTTCCTCCCCATCCGCGCTCTCTTCCTCCGCCTCGGAAGGAGCTGGGGAAGGGGGAAGCTCGCAACTGTCCTGCTTCAACCTATCCGCTCCGGTGAGGGGCTCGCTGCAACCGGGATCAACCAAAGGGTTGCATTGCACCAGCAGGTTGAGGGGTGATACCAGGTAGTTCTCCGAGGCAATTCCATCCAGGGCGAGGCCAAAGCCCGGGGTGTCAACCTCGAAGTCGGTAAACTCTCTCTCGCCGTGTCCCGTAAGGACATAGACCCGTTTCTGCTCCTGGTTTGTAACGATGAGAAGCCCGGTGACGAAGTTCTGCTCCACGGGAAGCCTGCTAAAGGCATCGTAGAATTGGAAGGCTTGGTCCAGGGGGACCTCTTGCCGTATCTTTGTCACGGTATTCTCGAATACGATGGTGGGGTAGTCGGTGGCCTCATATTCGCTGGCTATTCCAGGGTCAACTATCGGGTCATAAAACTGGTATGAGAAATTGCCGGAGCGTATTTGGAACTCCCGCAGCACATCCTCCACCCGGTTTCTGAACTCCTGCATCTTCGCTTCCAGTTCCGTAGTGCCGCCGGGTTCAAAGAAGGCCTTGGCTTCCACCGGCTCAGGCAGGTCCTTCAACAGGTTGACCGTCCGCTCCGCCAGGCTGAACTGCCTGGTAGCGGTAACATCCATGCGGGCCGTGTTCTCGAAGGCCAGGAAGTTGACCACCGCCACGATGCCCACGAAGGCCGTCACCATCACCGTGGTGTTGGTGCTATACCTGCCGCGCCGGCTGGTTACTGCTCTGCCCACCGACCGGAAGGAGATAATCAGGGCAACCAGCAGAAGCACGCCGGCGATTATCAGGATTATGTAGCTGTACACCCGCAGGTCCTGGATAAAGGAAAGGACCACTCCCAGCACCAGGCCGGCTATACCCACCAGCACCAGGGCGGCGCTCAGCCAGCCCAGGGTATCGGACAGCCCTTGCAGCCCGGCGGCTGCCTGCTGGATAGGAGTCCTTGAGAGTCTTTCTTCCTCCCTTTCTTCGTCCAAAGGTCCCTGGCTCATACACCGGCTCCGGTGAAAGCAGACCTTATCTTTATCATTTCCATGGGCATCATTTCCACGGGCATCATCTCCATCGGCGGCTCTCCACAGTCCTCACTGTGAGGAAGAGGAAAAGGGCGGTTACAGTGAGGTAGTAAATTATATGGTTGGTGTCCACTATTCCACGAGAGAAATCTTCAAAGTGGAAGTTCATTCCTATCTGGGAAAGGATGGTTGCCCCAACGCCGCCCACCAACTCGGATGCCTGGTCTATCACCGACAGGATGAGCAGGATTCCGAATCCCACCACCAAGGCCACTATCTGGTTGTTGGTGAGGGCGGAAGCAAAGAGCCCAATGGCCAGGGCCGTAGAGCCGTAGAGGACCAGCCCCAGGTATCCGCTCCATACGGGGCCGGAATCGGGGCTGCCATAGGCGTAGAGAAGCAGGACGTAGTACAGGGTAAGGGACAGGGTCCCTACGAAGAAGACCACGCTGGCTGCAAACTTCCCCAGCACCACCTCCCAGTCCTTTACTGGGGAGGTAAGGAGCAACTCGATGGTGCCCAGCTTCTGCTCCTCGGCCATAAGCCGCATAGTCAGGGCCGGGGCCAGCAGTATCAGGATGAAGGCGCTGGGCTCTATGTAGCTGTCTATGCTGGCCACCGGGAATACCCCGCTTATGCTATCCCACACAAAGAAGCCGGTGATGAACAGGTACACCAGGGCTACAATGTACCCCATTGGGCTGGTGAAATATCCCTGTATCTCTTTCCAGGCTATGGCCCCGGCGGTCCTCATGCCTCCAGGTCCTCCGTGGTGGTGATTCTCAGGAATATCTCCTCCAGGCTCATACCCACCAACTGAATAGTGAGGAGGCCCCACCCGTTGCTGATTACCACCCTCGATATGGTGGTCCTCAGGTCCAGGCCGCGTTGGGCTTCCACGTTATAGATAAACCGGTCGTCGCCATCGTCGCTGGGGGTGTGGGAGACGTTTACCACACCCCGGATACCCCTCAGGGCCTTGGTGACTTGAGGCTCTGGCCCACGTATCTCCACGGCCAGTTTTTCCACGCCTTGCAGCCGCCGCGCCAGGTTCCTGGGGGTGTCCTCGGCCATTATCTGCCCCTCATGGATGATAAGCACCCTCTGACACACCATGCTTACCTCGGGGAGGATATGGCTGCTCAGGATGATGGTATGCTCCTTGCCCAGGTCCTTTATCAGGCTCCGGGTCTCCACGACCTGAATGGGGTCTATGCCTATGGTAGGCTCGTCCATCACCAACACCTGGGGCTCGTGGAGGATGGCCTGGGCTATGCCGACCCTCTGGCGAAATCCCTTGGAGAGCTTGCCGATTATCGTCTTGCGATAGTCTCCCAAGCGGCAAACACCTATCACCTCTCCCGTGCGCGCCCTGATGCGCTTGGGATTCATGCCCCGGAGGGTGCCCATGAAATTCAGATACCCGTCCACAGTCATGTCGGTGTACAGAGGGACGGTCTCCGGCAGATAGCCGATAAGCCTCCGGGCTTCCAGGGACTTGTCCACCACGTCATAGCCCGACACGGTGGCGGTGCCACTGGTGGGCGGCATGAAGCCGGTGATAATGCGCATGGTGGTGGTCTTTCCGGCTGCGTTAGGTCCCAGAAAACCGACCACCTCGCCCTTCTTGACCTCGAAGTTCACGTTCTCTATGGCAGGGAAGTTGCCATAGTGCTTTGTCAGTTCCTTGGCCTCGATCATCCCAGGCATAGGCTCCCCCTTACCTTATGATGGACTGATAACCCTTATACTGATATTGTAGTATCTCTACAGATGATATTCTATATTTCCCATGCCTGCCAAGGCAGAGAAATGCCCGGTTCAGGAAAAAGTATAATTGTCGGTACTCCTTCCTTTCGGGCCATGATAGTCATGCGCTTTGGGAGTGTCAACCGGAAAGAGAAAGACCCCAGCGTGCGTACTGAGGCCTTCGATTTACTAAGAAACTATCTCAAAACTGGCGGCGACTCTCATACTCACCCGTCCTAGCGCCAATTGTCCAACGGGATCAGCCCCCATCCTAACCTTCCCCCTGAGGGGGAAGGGACTTTTAAGATAGTTACTAAGGGGAAAAGCCGCCTACGCATAGTGAGGTCGGCTAAATCACCTTGGCTCATTTCCGACTTGTAATTGAAACAGTAGCCCATCGCCACAACCCCGGCGGCCTCATCCGTCGGTCGATTCTAAACCCGCCTTACACGCTTGGTGGGCGGTCTAGTCCGTGGTGAGACGCTGCCGCAGTCGTTGCGCATCGAGTAATCGTGGTGACTGCTCCGCCTCGAAAGGCTCAACGTAGTTAAGTGCGCGCTGGGCCTCTGCGCTGATGGCCATCTGCTCAAGATCGGCTCCCTCATCGCCTTGAATTGCAAATTGTTCAGCGAATGTGCGGCAAACGTAGTTGTGATAGCTGGCCATCCACTCATACTTTCCTCGGACACGCGAGTTTGACTCATGCTCCCGTAAGCCTCTACGCACATTTTCCCTGTGAGCGGCGAGAAGCTGATAGTTAATCGGGCCGTCGGGGAAATGTTCAAACGCCACCTGGAGGTAGTTAACAAACAGGCGCTCGTCACGCGGATCTTCAAGCATCTCTGCATGGTGGGGTGCCCAGCCACCGTCGCCGTACGATTCGAGCTGCACCGCTATTAGGGGCTCAAGCGATGACCCGATGACCAGCCTGGGCGGCCCCCCTGACTTGTCGAGGTCAACAGCCTCCAAGAGAGCCGCGCCGTATGCAATGTCGTCATCTTGGTAGTGATCACCTAAGGCAATCGCGCCCCGAAGGAGAAATCCATCCAACGCAAGACTAGCTTGCACGTCCGCGAAGAGCATCAGCAAAGTGCCAAGCTCAGGCTCCCCGAGATCTCTGCTCGCGTTACGGAGCGGATAAGCGACGACGATGTTGTCGGTGAAGACCTTCATGTCGAAGATGGAAGGGACCAATCCATCGAGCGTCTTAGCTCTGCGCACTATTTCGTAGGCCTTTTCTAGGGAACGCTTGATCCTCAGAAGGAATTCCTTCTCCTCGCCTGATTCCAGGGCGTCCTCCGTCATAGCGCGGAACCCAAGAATATCAGCGTAGCAAACGATCGTTAAGAGTAGGGAAGGTGACTCCGGATCCCAACGTGTGGTCATAACGTACCCTCGCCACTATCTGGGGTCGACAGGCCCATTAGGATAAGCATGTCTAAGAAACTATCTCAAAACTGGCGGCGACTCTCATACTCACCCGTCCTAGCGCCAATTGTCCAACGGGATTAGCCCCCATTCTAACCTTCCCCCTGAGGGGGAAGGGACTTTTGAGATAGTTACTAAGCCCTGCACTCGATACTAACTGTTCCAGTTCCTCAATCGTACACTTCCAGGTGGGCATTGATCGGCTACAGCTTTAAGGTCATTGATATACTCTAGCGCTTCCTTAATCGCTTCCTCAAAGAAATCCGCCGGTCCGCAGTTTCCGTCATAGAAGCAATGGCCGTGTAAATTAGACTGGAAGGTTGAGTACGTCTTATGCAAGGGCTTGAATATATCCCTATCATAGCTGTACAGCTTCCTCATAGCCTCCATAGTCATTTCAGAGGTTCGAGGCTCTTTGTTTGTCAGTGTGAGAATCATGGCGTCGGTAGCTCGCTTAGTTGCGCACCAGGCTTTCTCAGCGGCGTCCCGAACATCGCCCGCCAGAAGACGTTCTGAAGCCTGCCTGTGGATTGCAATGGCATCATCGAAGATTGCCCGCGCTTCTAGCGTTGTCATTGTAACCCCCCATGATGGCGGGAATGTCTTCCAGTCCATCCCACTGACCTTCCTCTGTCTTGGGCCTGTAGTCTATCCCGTTTATGTATCATTGTCAAACATCATGGATGGGTGTGGTAGAATACCCTCATGGGGTGGGCTGGAGTCCTGTCCAAGGACCTCCGTAGGAGCGAATATGAATCGGGATGATGAAATAGAGTACCTGATCGTCAAAGTAGGATAGGGTACATGGCATACCCCCCAGACGGATGCAGTGACAAAGAAGAAAGACTAATCTCGATACTCGGAGTGAGAAGACATGCACCTGGTTATAGACGGATACGGAGGGGATAATGGGAAACTGTGGGACGTGGACCTGGTGAGGCAGTTCCTGTCCGATTACCCCTCCGCGCTGGGCATGACAAAGATATGCGAGCCTCAAGTATTGAACTATGACGCCCCCAAGGTTGAAGACGCCGGGGTATCCGGCTTTGTTATCATTGCCGAAAGCCACATAAGTATCCACACCTTCCCCAACAGGGACTATGTGAATATAGACGTGTTCTCTTGCAAGTCATTTGACCATCAACGGGCGCTTCAGGACATAAAAGACCTTTTCGCCCTGCGAGAGGTCAGGACTTGGGTGATTGACCGGGGGTTGGAGCACCTGGAGAGGAAAACGGCGCCGGGAGTAGTAGAGACCCGTATAGAGACCACCACCATCATCGAGTCGGGGCAAAACGGCTGAGCGTCCATCCTAAAAACCCGCAACCCGTCATTTTTATGAAAATAGGCAGCGTCCAGCACCGTCATTCCCGCGAAAGCGGGAACCCAGGGCCCCACAGCCTGGGGAGTCGCCGCGAAGTCCCATACCCCTGCCCCTGGATTCCGGCCTATGCCGGAATGACGGTGAGGCGTCGCTCACGACTCACCATGTCTGAACAGCAACTATAGCTACCCGGTTACCAAGGAGGGGCAATGGGAGAGATTGGGGGAGAGACAGGCCCCCTATGGGTGCCCTTCAACTTCCTGGCCTTGCCCGAGGAGCAGAGCCGGCTGGATAAAGCCAGGGTGGTGGTCCTGCCCGTGCCCTACGACAGCACTACATCCTTCAGGGGCGGAGCCAGGGACGGCCCCAGGGCTATCATCGAGGCTTCCTACAACCTGGAAGACTATGACCCGGAGCTGGACGCGGACGTGGCTGAGATTGGCATCTACACCGCCCAGGGGTTGGAACCCCACATGGAGGGTCCCCGCCACATGGTTGAGCGGGTCCGAGCCGCCGTTGACTCCTTCCTCCGGCAGAACAAGCTGGTAGCTATGCTGGGCGGTGAGCACTCCATAAGCGTGGGCGCGGTAAGCGCTCTCATGGCCTACTACCCGGATATGTCCGTGCTCTATCTGGATGCTCACGCCGACCTGCGGGACGAGTACATGGGCACGGGATGGGGCCATGCCTCGGTAGCCCGGCGGATTTCCGAGCTATGCCCCCTGGTGCAGGTGGGGGTGCGCAGCATGAGCCTGGATGAGAAGGAGTTCATTGACGGCAACGGCATCAGCGTATTCGGCTGGCCCCCTTCCGGGAGGCCCGTCGGGGGCGGGCCAACGGGAGGCAGCCAGGCCGGGGACGGCGAACCGGCGGGTGAAGACGGGCTCAGCCGGCAGATAGTCAGCCTGCTTCCCCGGCACGTATATGTCAGCATAGACTTGGACGTGCTGGATCCCGCCATCATGTCCGCAGTGGGCACCCCTGAGCCTGGCGGCATGGACTGGCACCGGATTACGTCTCTGCTGCGGGCGGTGGCAGAGGAGAGGCGCATAGTGGGCTTCGACGTGACCGAATTAAGCCCCAGAGAAGGCCCCACCGCCTGCTCTTACACCGCCGCAAAACTTGTCTATAAGATGCTGGCGTATGCCACCCTGTTGCCGGGAGGGTATGCCTGAAAGGGCGGGGCTTTGGGCAACCCTGATTTACATGTCTCTACGTGGCCTGCAAAGACACGGGAAACCGCCATGCCGCACCCACCGTCATTCCGGCGTAGGCCGGAATCCAGGGGTGGGGCGGTGGACTCCCGCGAAAGCGGGAGTGACGGTAGGGAGGCTGCCCGTCATTTTCATCTTCGTATGTGGCCTGCAAGGGCATGGGTAATTCCTATGAAAATAGGCATCCCCCAAGCCGGAAACCAACCCCACCCCCCTGGATTCCGGCCTACGCCGGAATGACGGTTGGGAGGCCGACCATTTTCATTTTCGTATGTGCCCGCAAGGGCATGGGGAATTATTATGAAAATAGCAAGTAACCGGCACTGTCATTCCCGCGAAAGCGGGAATCCAGGGTCCCTCGACGCAGGGAGTCGTTGGGAAGTCACCCCCACCATCCCCCTGGATTCCGGCCTGCGCCGGAATGACGGTGGGTGCGTCCCCTGGGTTCCGGCAAATGACGGTGGGGAGGCTCCCGTCATTCCCGCGAAAGCGGGAATCCAGGATTCCGAAACATAGGAGTCGCTGCGAAGCCCACTATGGCCCCGCCTCTGGACTCCCGCTTTCGCGGGAGTGACGAATGAGGTGGGAGGGAGTGGCGAATGATGTGGGGAGGGAGTGACGATTGAGGGGCCAGCCTCTAGGAACACAGGCATCGAGGGCGAAAGCGGGCGAGCTATGGGAACATCTCTAAGAATATTCAGCATTTTCGGGATACCGGTTAGCGTCCACCTGAGTTGGGTGGTAATATTCCTATTCTTCAGCTACATTTTCGTGGGGTACTACGGCAGCATGCACCCGTCATGGACATCGGTTGAGAGGTGGACTGCCGGGGTAGCCACCAGCCTGCTGTTGTCGCTGTCCGTTCTGGCCCACGAGCTTTCCCACAGCCTGGTGGCTATGAGGCTGGGCACCCCGGTCAGGGGTATTACCCTGTTCATCTTCGGGGGGGTGTCCCACATAGGCCAAGAGGCCCGCAAGCCCTCTGCCGAGTTTATAATTGCGGTGGTAGGTCCCGTCTCCAGCGTAGTCCTCGGCTTTATATTCCTCGGCCTGGCCTTCTCTCTTGCGGGTGTAAGCGCCCACCTTTCCTCCATCGCCTGGATACTCGTTTACGTGAACATAACCCTGGGGGTTTTCAACATGCTGCCGGGGTTCCCACTGGATGGCGGTCGAGTGCTGAGGGCAGTGGTATGGCAGATTACCCGTAACTACTTGCGGGCCACCAAGCTGGCAACCCTGGGCGGATTTGCCCTTGCCACCGCGATGATAGCAGGGGGTATCACCCTGGCGGTCCTGGACCCTGCCAGGATTTTCCAGGGAATATGGACCATGGCCATAGGAGTTTTCTTGCAAATCGTAGTTTACGCCAATTATCGCGAGGTCCGTATGGACCAGAGCCTCAACGGGTACACGGCTGCTGACATGATGATCACCAACGTGCCGGCGGCTCTGGGCCACACCCCATTGTCTCAGATTATGGCGGGGTACATGGCCCACGCCGGGGCGGACTTCCTACTGCTCACCGAAGGGGGAAGCCCCCTGGGGATAATCACCCCGAAAATGGCCCGGAAGGTCCCCGGAGACAGATGGAATGATGTCCCGGCTATATATGTCATGGAGCCTCTGGAAAAAGCGCACACCGTTTCCGGGGAAGAGCCTGCTTACAGCCTGATGGAAGCCCTGGATAGTCACGGGGCAGATTACGTGCTGGTAATGGACAATGACGGCATCTTGCTTGGCCTGATAACCAAGGCGCGCATACGCGGTTTCGCGAAAACCCTGAGGGAATCCAAGACCGGAGCCGGGGTGTAGCCAATACACATGGGCTTTCAGTTCTCCACCCAGGGCAGCCCTCGTGGCTGCCCCTATACCCGGGGGTGCATTGATTTCGTGTTCCGGGGTGTGGGATACCTTGTAGGGCTGCCCCTACACCCGGGGGTGCATTGCCCGGTAGGGGCAACCCTTGTGGTTGCCCAATACATTCGGCTGAGAATCGAAAGACCTTGAGCCGGCACATGAACGGTTTCCCTGGCAGGCCCCCTATGCTAGAATACTCCCAAACTGCCCTTACGATTAAATCGCGGGCGCATGGAGCGAGGCGGTATCTGTGGCATCAACGAGCGGGATTATCTATATGGACCACGCCGGGACCACGCCTCTGGACCCCAGGGCCCTGGAGGCGATGATGCCCTATCTTTCCCAGCAATTCGGCAACCCTTCCAGCGTCCATACCATCGGCCAGGAAGCCAGGCGCGCCCTGGATGACTCTAGGGAGAAGGTGGCCCGGCTCTTGGGATGCCGGATGAGCGAGGTGGTCTTTACCAGCGGTGGCACCGAGTCGGATAACACTGCCATTAAAGGGTCCGTTTCCGCTTTGATAGAGACGGGAAATCATGTTATAACCTCCAGTATAGAGCACCATGCGGTCCTCCACGCCTGCCAGCACCTGGAAAACATGGGCCTTGAGGTGACATACCTCCCCGTGGACAAGTATGGCCTGATAGACCCCGACGACGTGGCCCGGGCAATTACCGACCGGACAATCCTGGTGAGTATCATGTACGCCAACAACGAGATAGGCACCATCGAACCCATCTCGGAGATAGCCGGCCTGGTGAAATCCCGGGCCAGGGCTATGGACAGGACCATAGTGGTCCATACCGACGCCGTCCAAGCCGCGGGTTTCATGGACCTGGACCTGCGCACCCTGGGGGTTGATATGCTCAGTCTATCAGCCCACAAGTTCCACGGCCCCAAGGGGGTGGGCGTGCTTTGCATCCGGCGGGGCACCCCATTCCTGCCCCAGCAGCTAGGGGGCGGCCAGGAGCGGGAGCGGCGATCGGGCACGGAGAACATACCCGGCATCGTGGGCGCAACCGTGGCCCTGGAAATAGCCCAGTCGGAGCGGGAGCGCGTGAGCCGGCATTGCAGCAATCTCAGAGACACCATAATCAAGGGGGTCCAGGAGGGGATTGGCGGGGCGCACCTCAATGGGCATCCCACCATGCGCCTTCCCAACAACGTCAACTTCTCCTTCGAGCAGGTGGATGGAGAGCCGGTCCTGCTGGGACTGGACATGGCTGGCATAGCCGCCTCCAGCGGAAGCGCCTGTAGCTCCGGCTCCCTTGAGCCGTCCCACGTGCTCCTGGCATTGGGACAATCGGCAGACCTGGCCAGGGGAAGCCTGCGCCTGACCCTGGGAAGAGACAACACCAGAGAAGAAGTGGACTATCTCTTCTCGACGCTGGTGGACCTGGTGGGCCGCCTCCGAGAGATGCCTTCCCTCACCCCCACAGGTGATTAGCTAGCTGATATTCTATCCTCCAGGAGTAAGAGTGCTAACGGAATATTATGTAGAAAGAGCTATGGAGAAGAAGCAGGTAGAAAAGCTGGAAGACGGGCGCTACTTCGCTTTCATACCCGGTTTCAAGGGGCCTTGGGCTGATGGGGACACCGAGGAAGAGTGTCTGAGGGAGTTGCGCAGCGCCTTTGAGGAGTGGCTGGCAATCGCCCTGCGGGAAGATGATGAGCTTCCTGAGATTATGGGCATGAGCCTCAACTTTGGGGGCAGGCGGTGGCAGAAGCCGTTAGCCTCGATATTTTACCCAATAGGGACCTTGAAGAGACCATGACTCTCATCAATAACAGCCTGAATATCAAGACCGCCTTGAGGCTTTTCCTGCCCGGGTTTTCGCTGGTCTTGCCGTTGCTGACTCTGTTGATTATAACGGCCTGCTCCGGCGACGGCACCCTGCCGGTGGGGTCACAATTCAGGGGGAATACTCTGTTCATCAGGATAGAGGAGATGAACAAGGTGCAGGAGATCAGGTATCAAGGGACTGACCGGAAACACTACCTGGTAGCGCCCTCCAGCCGTGACAACGAACTGCTGGCCCTCCGCTTGGTGATACAAAGCCCGGAGGCGAATATCATCCAGTTCACGGTGGACGCTGATGCTGCCGTGTTGAACGGGTTTAACCCCGGAGAGGAGTACATGGTACTGGACGTGACCCCCTCTAATGAGGTGAATGTGAGGGAGGTGGATGCGTCTCATCCCTCGGAGGGCCGCTTCACACCCTTTATAAGGGGGCCATACACGTTGGAGAAGGACCACGCCATCACGGGGACCATAGTGTTTGAAATACCTGAAGGGACCGGAGTGCGGAGTATGCGGTGGGAAGCCGGAGACTCGGTTAACCTCCGGCCTCATTAGATTTCCCACCGGAGGGTTCCCACCGGGCTATCCCGTACTAGAAATGCACAGAGTCATTGACCTGCACACCTATCATCCATCCGCGCCTCCCCATTGGCGAAGGCTATTTCATATTGCGGCTTGCAGCGCAATCCCAACGATAGCCATATTCACCAGTACCACCGTTATGGTCATCCTCATGTCCATCCTGTTGGGGGCAGCCCTGGCAGCGGAGCTTGCCAGGTTCAGGCTTCCGGGCCTCAACAGCGTGATGTTGCGCCGTCTGAAACCTTTGCTGAAAGAGACGGAGGGACGCAGGCTGACGGGCGCCACCTATATAGCCTTTTCCGCCCTTGCAGCCTTCCTGCTGTTCGACGAGTCCGTGGCTGTCTTGGCCCTCTTCTTCCTGGCCCTGGGAGACCCCATAGCGGGCCTTGTAGGCAGGCGGATGGGCGGGATAAGGCTCTTCCGCAAGTCTCCCTGGGGCACCCTCGCCTTCTTCCTGGTATCAATGGCAATTGCGGGTGCGCTTTCCGCCGGCGGTGTAGTGTCCCTCCAATGGGGGATTGTGGTAGGGGCTGCGGTGGCGGCATTGGTAGAGCTTATGCCCTCGGTCATTGACGACAACGTGACCATCCCCCTAATCAGCGGGGCAGCCATGACGTTTATGGGCGTTTAGGAGGTTGTTTGTAGGGAGTACCTTACTATGATGATATTGGAAAGACTTGTAATGGTATAATCTTACTGATGCGTGAACAAATAACTAAACTTTGGGGCTTCTCCATCGTCACTCCCGCGAAAGCGGGAGTCCACGCCCCACCCCTGGATTCCGGCGTAGGCCGGAATGACGGTAGGCGGGGGATGCCGCACCCTTCAGGGTGCGGTTGGGGCACCCTAGCGATGGCTATTTTCATGGTATTGACGGTATGAGACTGGTTTATATGTTCATTCACGTATCAGTAGTAGAAGGAATAGGTCGCATGGTACTGTTAATCCCGGCAACTATCAAGAAATTGAAGGCTGAGGGACGCAAAGAAGAGCGCAAGATCTGGTTAGATTGGGCAAAACAAAGAGGGTTATCTGTTGATGAGCTTCCGCCTAGCGCATCACAAAATACGGATGAGGGCCGCTAGGACTCCCCTCCGTCGTATTCCTCAACCCTGGCCCGTTGGCGTTGGAAGTTGACGTATTCGTCCTTGCTCATAGACGGGTCCCATCTTGCCATCACCTCTTTAGCCTTCACGGCCCCCTCTGCCAGCAGGTCTATTATCACCATAGCCATTATCTTGGCAGGGTCCACCACAGCCTTCTCATAGTCTGTGATTAGGTAGTCCTTGCTGTGGCCCGCGCCTGTGGCTCCGCCGGTATAGGGATGGCACACCGGCATTATCTGGCTCAGGTCTCCCATGTCGGTGGAGCCGCCCCGGTTCCTGTCTCCGGGCACTACGGATACCCTGTCCCTCCCCAGAAGATAACTGGCGTTGGCCTGGAACAGGTCCTGAAGGGTGTCGTCGTGTCTCATGGGGAAATAGCCTGGGATGTTGGTAATCTTCACCTTTGCGCCCACGGCAAGAGCGCCCGCCTTGAAGCACCTGTCAACCTTGGCATTGTTTCGCACCAGGTCATCGGGGGTTGACGACCTGACCCGCCACTCCAGCCTCACGTCCGAGGGCACGGCGTTGACTGCCTCGCCGCCCCTGGTCATAATGCCGTGAATCCTTGCGGTCTCTTGCTCCCTGAAGGTCTCGCGGTTGGCGTGGATTGCCGCCAGGGCGATGTTTGCGGCGTTGAGGGCGTTGATGCCCATGTGCGGAGCGGCCCCGGCGTGAGCGCCCCTGCCTATGAACTGGACATACTTCACCATGTGGCCGTTGCTGGTCCCACCCACCGAAAAGGCGCGCTCTCCCATATCGCTGGCGGTGTGGCACATCACCGCCATGTCCACGTCGTCAAACTCACCCAGGCGGATAAGCTCTTGCTTCCCGCCCATAAACTCCAGCTTTCCCTCATCCCTCAAGGCAATCCGTTTCTCAACCTCCACGAACTCCTCGGCGGGCACGGCGAAGGGAACTATAGCGCCCGATAGCTCCTCCAGGACCCCCCGAGAGCGCAGCCCAATGAGGGTCCCAAGCATCATCCCCACCTGGGCGTTGTGGCCGCAGGCGTGGGCTGCGCCGGTGGAGGGGTTGACGTGGGGGTGCTCATACACCACCAGGGAGTCCAACTCCCCTATGACCGAGACCCTGGGGCCGACCCCGGCTCCACCTTCCAGCCTTCCCTTTACCCCTGTGAGGGCCAGGCCATCCCTATGGGGGATGCCCATCTCGTCCAGCTTCTCCGCCACCAGCCGGGAGGTCCTTTGCTCGCTGAACCCGGTCTCTGGATTGTCCAGAATGTCCTTGACGACACCTATAATCCGGCCCTTGCTCCTGTCAATTGCATCACAGGCCATTCGCTTTAGTTCATCCCTGCTGGGCATGTGCCCCTCCTGCGTGTCCGTGCCTGATGTTCTTCCCGAAAACCGCAACCCAGGGCGGTCCCTATTCATACAATATGAGAGGATCGCCCTCGTATATCCATAATATCCACCTGGGGACGATCCCGCCCCTGAGCTTGGCTAGAAGCAAGCGTCCCTCAGCGTTGATTTCCAATCTGTCAACATCAATATAGTCTGACCAGGGAGTATTGTCTAAGAACGAGCTTCCCTCCTCAATCCTCCTGCGCAGCAGCCCCACGTTCTCCTCCGCAGAGGTGTCGTCGGCGTGGACCAACGCCAGGGCCACATAGGCGCCGTCCTCGTCCTTGCAGGCGCCAATAGCATAAGCCTCATAGGGGCGCAGCAGGGGGCCGGTCTCTGCCAATGCTCGCTCCGTCTCCTCTTGAGTGGGGCCTTCCAGACTTGCACTGAAATTGGCGAGTCTCCAAGTCTCAACATGACTACTCAAGAACATGGTGTAGGCCATCATTTGGGCCATCGTGTTAGCCAAAACCCGAAACTCTTCCACATCCGCCAGGGAAGGGCGTTGGTCCAGGCTGGCATCTACCAATGCTTTTATTTCAGGAGTCCCAATGGTGCGGAATAGATACTCGTCCATGACTGCAATACGGCTACCTCTGCCAAGACCGTCAAAGACCGGAATCGCATATTGCAGTTCAGGGCTAATGATGTAGTCCTCTCCCCATCTGTAGTAGGGGATGCCTCTGTGCTCCTCGCGGTTGTGTGCGACGCACTCGGAACAGGCGCTCAGGGCCGCGTCAGCAGCCTAGGGGTCGAAACGTCCGCGAATTACTTCTACGTTGAAAGTCCTGGGCCAGGCCATAATGCTCTGGTCCATGTCCCTAAAGTCGAAGGCGAAATATTGGAAACTATGAGTCATAATGTTCCTCACTCCGCTAAACGGACCGAAAAGTACATCTGCTCTCACAGCCGGATGGTTCTCTCCATCGAACGTCTCTGACATGGCAGGTAAGTAGTGTGTGTAATCCCATAGCGCATACTCACCATCCCCCGGCCCGGGTAGGGGGATGTCAAACATCTGCCGCACCAGATCGTAGTCATTGATGACTACACCCGTCATGGAGAGGCCCCGGAGATATTCTGGGGCATCGGGCGGCATTTCTAGCACAGCGGGAATAGTTCCCAGCAGTCCCATGTACACTGTGGCCTGTGGGGGTGCGGATTCATCCGCGCCGTCGCACCCAATCCCAATGGCAGCCATCAGTACCAGCAAAGCCAGGACTGAATAGAGGTATCACCTCATGCCTGCCATACCTCCCTATGAATTAGAGGATGTTCCCAATGCCAAGGCCATGTAAGGGAATGAAAATGGGCGACAGGCCTCCCAACTGTCACGCCTGCCCCCACCCCTGGATTCCGGCCTGCGCCGGAATGACGTTTGGGATGCCGCCAACCACTGACCACTACGGGGTGATACCCCCCACCTCAATCCTCCCCCGCAAGTGGGGAGGAGGTTGGATTTTCATGGGATGACGGTAGGGATTAGTCCTGGAACTCAAATAGTTCTTCCGTAGCCAGGCTGCGCATGAAGCTGAGATACTCGCCCTTGCTCATGGCCGGCTTGTGGGCGGTAGCCACCTGCCGCGCCTGTGCGGCGCCATCTGCCAGCAGGTCCACCACGGTGAATGCCAGGGCCTTGGCAGCGGTGATTATCGCCAGGCCGTAGTCCTGTATCACGTAGTCTGAGCCGTGTCCCAGGCCGGTAGCCCCGCCCGCGTAGGGATGTATGGCCGGCATAATCTGGCTTACATCTCCCATGTCGGTGGAGCTGGTGCGGTGCTCCGACTGGCCCACGTTCTCTTCTCCCACCAGGGCGGCGGCGTTGGCCCTGAAGATGTCGGCCAGGCTCCTGTCCTGCCTCAGGGGGAGATAGCCCGGCATAGTCTGGATATTCACCTTGGCCCCCACCGCCATAGCCCCCGCCTTGAGGGCCCTATCCACCTTGCGGTTGGCGTGGAGAACGGCGTTGAGGTTCTTCCCCCTGACGAAGGTCTCCATACGCACGTCGGCAGGGACTGCGCTGACAGCCTCCCCACCCTTGGTGATAATGGGGTGCACGCGAATGGTGTCGTCTTCCTGAAAGGTCTCCCTGTTGGCGTGAATCGCCATGAGGGCCAGGTTTGCAGCGTTGAGGGCGTTTATACCCAGGTGGGGAGCTCCCCCGGCATGGGACGCCCTGCCTATGAACTGGATCCGTTTAGCCACTATGCCATTATTCGTACCGCTCAGGCTGAGCTTCCCCTCGCTGGGGTTGCTGGTGGTGTGACACATCATGGCTATGTCAACGTCGTCGAACTCCCCCAGCCGGATGAACTCGGGCTTGCCCCCCAGGAACTCTATCTTGCCCTGACGCCTCAAGGTGTCCCTGTACTCGATCTCGATATACTCCTCGGCGGGGACGGCCATCAGCACCACCCGTCCACTGAGGGACGCTAGGGTCTCCTGGGACATCAGCCCCGTGGCCGCCCCCAGAAGCATCCCGATCTGGGCATGGTGCCCGCAGGCATGGGCGGCGCCGGTAGCGGAGTCGGAATGAGGATGGTCCCTGACTATCAAGGAGTCCAACTCTCCCATGAGGGCCACCGAGGGGCCATTGCTGCCTCCCCTCAACTCTCCCTTGACCCCGGTAAGACCTATCCCATCGCGGAATGAGACCCCCATCTCCCTCAGCTTGGATGAGACCAGGGCGGATGTCTTCACTTCGCGATACCCGGGTTCCGGGTTCTGAAGGATGGTCTTTGATATGCGGACTATCTCATCAGCGTGGGAGTCTATCTCGGCCTGTATCCTGGCCTTCAACTCCTCTTTTGAAGGCATCGCTTACCTCCTCCACCATCACTATTGGCACCGTCACTATTAGAGCTATTGGCGTGATTGTAGCAGAGACATTAGCAAAAGAATACTACCAGCGAGAGATACAGGGCCTTTCCAAAGTTGGTTTGCTTCGTGGAGGGCATACCCCACACCCCACCTGGATTCCCGCTTTGGCGGGAATAACAAATAAAGTGAGCCTGGGGGACAGGAAGGGTGTGAAGGGAGTATCACGGCACTGGGCGTTGGCTATTTTCATAATAATTGCCCATGCCCCTTCGGGCCATGTATGAGGATGGAAATGACGGCTGCCTCCCCACCGTCATTCCGGCGTAGGCCGGAATCCAGGGGGATGGTGGGGGCGACTTCGCGATGACTCCCTACGTCGCGGGACCCTGGATTCCTGCTTCCGCAGGAATGACGGTGTTGGGCGCTGCCTATTTTCATAATAATTCCCCAGGCCCCTTGTGGGCCACATACGCGGATGAAAATGGAGGTCAGCCTCCCTACCGTCACTCCCGCGAAAGCGGGAGTCCATGCCCCACCCCTGGATTCCGGCCTGCGCCGGAATGACGGTTATGCAAAGGTCTGCCTTCGCGGGAATGACGAATGCGGTTTTCGAGACAATGGAAAGGCCCTGCCACGAAGGGGTAGCAGTCACCCAAGGGAACGGCGCATGAGGAAGAAACTGCCGGCCATGCCCACCAGGCTGCCAAAGGTGGACAGGGCAAAGGCCCACCCCAGGGTCCCGGTGGCATCGCTGATTGCCCCCGCTACCAGGGGCGATATAGCGCTTCCCAGGCCCGCGCCCAGGGACATCAACGCAAAAGAGGCAGGGGCAAATTGCACCGGCACATGGTCTCCCGCTGAAGCGGCGCAGATGGTGTAGGTAGCCCTCAAGGTGAGACCCATCAGCACGGCGGAGGTCACAAAGGCCCCCAGAACCGGCACCAACCAGAAGAGGGCGAACCCCATCCCCTGGACAAGGAAGGACAGCAGAAAAGCCTGTCCTCTGCCCATCCGGTCGGACGCTCTGCCCCATAGCACCCCGCTTCCGATGCTCAGCGCCCCCATCAGGACCAGGAGTTGCCCGGCTATGGAAAGGCTAATGGTATGCTCCTCGGTCAGATAGGCCCCGAAGAAGGTGTTGAATATACTGGTACACCAACCGGAGCAGAAGGCCAGGGACGCTATGAGCCAGACCATGGGGTTCTTGTAGGCTTCCATAGGCCATGCGCTGCGGCGCGCCTCCTGATGAGAAGACGTCGGGGAAGGCGACGCCGATTGGCCGGGACCCTGGGCCTCTTCCCTGGGGCGGTCCCGGAGGAAGACCAGCGACAGGATACCTATGGCCAGCACCGCCGCCCCAAAGACGTACCAGGTGTGACGCCAGCCGTCGCCCGGGCTGCGGTCTATCAACCAGGGCGCCAGGACACCCACCACTATGAAAGCAACGCTGCCCCCGGCCGCCGCCAGGCCGGCAGCCAGGCCCCGGTCCCGAATTTTGAACCAGGAGGAGAGCACCCCCATCATCGGAGTAAGGGCCAAGCCGGAGGTAAAGCCTATCAGAGCCATCGCCGCCAAGGCGACGAAGTAGTTGGGCGCGGCCCCCAGGAGGAGCATTGCCAGCCCTGAGCCTGTAGTGCCGACCCCGGTGAAAATCCGGCTTCCATACCTGGGGGCGAGGGTCCCTGAGACCAGAGAGCTGCCTATCCTGATAACCGCTGCCCCCGTGACCAGGATGCCCGCCTCAAAATAGGAGAAGCCCAGGCCCTCCCGCATGGAGGGCAGGGTAAGGCTGTTGGGGTACTGGGCGAAGCTGGTAGCCAGGTTGATGAGGGACCCCATCAACAGGACAACTGCGGCATAGGTCAACACCCAGTCCGGCGTAATTTGGGCAATTCTTGCCGACTTCATCTTGCCGACTTCGTCCTGACTTCGTATTGATCCAATAGGGCGTTTCTCCCGGGACTAGCACGCATGGTACTCCGATGCCTGTGGCCGGGTCAAGAATGACCGATTTTTCATACCAAACTCGAAAGCCTCGGAAAACATAACGTGTACCGCCTTGACTGTAGTCGCCCGCGCGCGTTAGCATCCCCTCCTAAAATCCCACTCTATTCTATTCTAACCTAAAGGCGGTGTTATGATGGGAAAATGGAACAGGTTGTGGGCGGTTGTGCTTCTGTCCGTCGCCCTCGCAATGATGGCCCTGGCGTGTGATGGTGAATCAACCCCCACTCCGACCACATCCACTGAGACTGCTACCACCCCCACGTCTGCTCCTACCGCGACCATGTCTCAACCAGCTGTGGATGAGGCTACCCCTACGGCAGCGGCAACCCCGGTCCCTACAGCCACGTCCGAGCCTACGGCCACACCGACAACTCAGCCGACGGCTACATCAGTACCGGCACCCCAGCCAACGGCTACGTCAATACCGGCGACTCAACCGGCGCCCGACGACATAGACCTCGAAGCCCTGTTGGAATCTGCGGCCCTGGCAATGGAAGATGTGGACTCCTTCCACTTTGAGATGGACATGACCATCAAGGCAGGGGTTGAGGGAATGAGTATGGAGATTCTCCTCAACGCCATGGGCGATTTCCAGTTGCCCGACCGCTCTAAGGGAACGATGGAGTACACTTTAGCTGGCCTCAACATCCAGACCGAATACGTACAGATTGGCACCGCTTTCTATGTGACTGATCCCTTTACAGGGGAGTGGGTAGCCGCCACCGAAGGCGAGTCCGTTATGCCCTTTGATTCCACCACTATGTTCCTGGAACCTGCCTTGGACATCCAACTCCAGGACCTGGCGCTGCTGGGTGTGGAGACCCTAGATGGGGTGCAGACGCTCCGGGTATCCGGCTTGGTGCCTGCGAGCATGTTTGCGATGGGGATTGAAGGGGTTGAGGACCTGCAAGCAGAACTCTGGGTCGGTGTCGAAGACCATCTGGTAAGGAGGATGTCCATCACCGGCGAGCTTTCCGGCGACTTGTTGGGAATGGGGTCGGGCCAGCCCGGGGCGTTGTCCCTTACTATGAATCTGTCAAACTATAATGCCCCGGTCACCATCGAGGCCCCCGAGGTTACGGGCGTTATGCCGACGGTCCCCGGAAACGGCGCCGGCATAGACTGTGCCCCGTACATGGAACTCTTGGTAGCCAGCGACACAGGCGCCAGCCAGCCGATAACCACTTCCTTCCGGTGCCAGGGTACTCATATAGATTTCACGGGGATGGGGCCTGATGATGGATTCACCTTCACGATGCCCCACGATTCGCAGATTAATTTGCACTTTAACACGGACATTATCCCCAACCCGGACTGGGTGGAGATGCGGCTTTACCCCGTGACGGGGCTGTATGCCTCCTTCCTGACCTGGCCGGAAGACCTGCCCGAAGGTGGGACGGACCCCGTCGAGTCTCTGGGGACCGGTTCCGACTTTTCCCACACCTTCGCATGGGGGCCGGGGGAATACACCCTGGTTATCCGGGCCACCTGGGGAACGGACGTGGAGGTCTTCTACGCAATAAACCTCACGCTGGAGCCTTAACCGGCTGCCTTGATGCCATGTGGGGTCTTTCAGTTTTCGCCCAAGGTAGCCACAAGGGCTACCCCTACAGGACAACTCCCCCACCGCCGGGTGTTGTAGGCGCAACTCTTGTGGTTGCCCCTTGGGTTGCCATAGGCATTGAGGACCGAAAGTGGTAGCGTTGCAGTTTGGGTGGTCTAGGCTTCCGAGCCGTTTCGCGGCGCGTATGGGCGGGTTTGAAACCCGCCCATACGTGAAGGCAAACCACCTAAAACGAAACGCTACCCCCTCTGGTGGACTCTCGACTATGGACGATTTGCCGTGCTATTATTGGGGCGAATTGATGATGTGAGAGGAGGAAACCTTGAATATCGGAATCAGCATGTCAATCTCCCCTGATATGATGGATGCGTCAGTCCTGGCAGAGAAGGCCGAAGAACTGGGGTTTGAGTCTTTCTGGGTGCCGGAGCACGGGGTGATCCCCGTAAACACCAGTTCCCGGTACGGAGGCTCCGCCGACGGCTCCATACCCGAGTCAATGCGCTACATACCCGACCCCTTCGTGGTACTGGCAAGGGTATCCGCCAGGACCACAAATATCAAGCTGGGCACAGGGGTCTGCTTGGTGCCTGAGCATAATCCCCTTCTTCTAGCCAAAGAGATTGCCACCCTGGACTACTTCTCCGGGGGCAGGTTCCTATTCGGCATCGGGGCCGGATGGCTGAAAGAGGAGACGGAGATTCTGGGCGGCAACTTTGAGCACCGATGGACCCAGACCAGGGAGGCCATCCTTGCCATGAAAGAGTTGTGGACCAAGGATGAGGCCGAGTTCCACGGCAGGTACTACGACTTCCCGGCTGTACGCTCCTACCCCAAGCCTGCCAGCCAGCCCCATCCTCCGGTGCTCCTGGGGGGCTTCGCCTCCAACGTGTTCAAGCGGGTAGCATCCTGGGGAGACGGTTGGATTCCCACCCGGGCGACCCCCGACCAGGTAAGGATGGGGCGCGCCACCATTGACGAACTTGCTTCCGCCGCCGGGCGGGACCCCTCGGCCATAGAGATTTCCGCCTTTGGCGCTCCCGCCGACCCCGATGAGATCAAGCGGTATGAAGACGCGGGAGCCAGCAGGGTCATCGTCCGGCGCAGCGCCACAGGGCAAAGGGAGTCCCTGGAGGAACTGGAACAGTTAGCGGAGAAGGTGCTGGCATAGCCTGAGACCTTTGGATAACTCCCCATGCGGGCCAAGCAAGGGGATGAAAATGGGCGTCACAGGCCCAATTCATCCCTTCCCCCTTCGATGGGAGAAGGTTAGGATGGGGGTGATACCCCCCACCTCAATCCTCCCCCGCAAGTGGGGAGGAGGCCGGATTCTCATAATAATTCCCCATACCCCTGCGGACCACGCACGAAGATGAAAATGGCGGTTGGCCTCCCTACCGTCATTCCGGCGAAAGCGGGAATCCAGGGGTGGGGGGGGTGGATTCCCGCTTTCGCCGGAATGACGGTGAGACGGACCGGACAGGAGGAGATATAATGGCCCAGCAACCTCAGGATGAGTACCGGGTAATTCGAGAGAGGAACGTGCCCGCCCAAATGCGGGACGGGACAACCCTCCACGCCGACGTTTACCGGCCCGATGCCCCTGGCCGCTTTCCCGTGCTGGTAAGCCGAGGCCCCTATGGGAAGGACACCGCCGCCGCCAACACCGATGGCTCGGTGTACTACTTCGCCCGTCGAGGGTACGTGGTGGTCAACCAGGACTGCCGGGCCAGGTTCGAGTCCGAGGGGGAGAACTACTACCCCATGCGCCAGGAGATTGAGGACGGGTACGACACCATCGAGTGGGCTGCCCGGCTGCCCTGGTCCAACGGGCGGGTGGGCACCACCGGCCAGTCCTACATGGGGGCCACCCAGTATATGCTCTCCATCAACAACCCTCTTCCCCCATCGTTGCAAGTGATGGCCCCCGTTTCCGCATCCGCCGACTATCACGAAAGCTGGATATACCACACCGGCGGGGTGATGGAGTGGGGCTGGATGGTGCCCTACGCCATCCACAAGGGGCGCAACACCCTCCAGCGCAAGGGCCTGGAGGACCTGCTGACCCAGATGGACGAGTACGTTACCCAGGGTGACAACTTCGCCATGCCCCTGAAGCCCGAATGGTACAGCCACCTGCCCATCAAAGACTGGGCTGAGCGGCTGAAAGAGACAGCCCCCTACTTCGCCGACTACCTGAGAAACGCCAACGACGGCTCCTACTGGTGGGACATCAACGTCAACAAGCACCTGGAGCACATACGAGTGCCCATGTTCCACGTAAGCTCCTGGTATGACATCTTCCTGGAGGGGGCGACCCACAGCTTCGCGGGAATAAGGGAGCATAGCAGCAGCCCCCACGCCCGGCGCAACCAGAAGCTGGTCATAGGTCCCTGGGGCCATCTTCTCCCCTACAACGTGCCCAACTCCGGCGGCACCGGAGAGGCAGACTTCGGTCCCGAGGCCCTTATCCAGCTTCACGACCACCTGCTGCGATGGTTCGACCACTGGCTGAAGGACATGGACACGGGGCTGATGGATGAGGCCCCGGTGCGCATCTTCGTCATGGGTGAGGACCGGTGGCGGGACGAGCAGGAATGGCCCCTGGCCCGCACCAACTACACCCCCTTCTATCTCCACAGCGAAGGTTCGGCCAACGGGCTGCATGGCAACGGCGTCCTCTCCACCGTGCCGCCGGGCGAAGAACCCGCCGATTCCTACGTCTATGACCCCAACGACCCTGCGCCCACCAGGGGCGGCAACAACCTGGTTATCCCCATGGGTGTCTATGACCAGCGGCCCGTGGAAGAGCGCCGGGACGTGCTGGTGTACACCTCGGAGCCTCTGGAGAGGGACACCGAGGTTACGGGGCCTCTGACGGTCAAGCTCTACGCGTCCACCTCGGCCCGGGACACCGACTTCACCGCCAAGCTGGTGGACGTGCACCCCGACGGATACGCCAGGAACCTCCAGGACGGCATCATCAGGGCCAGGTTCAGGGACTCCAAGACCAACCCCAGCCTGGTTACGCCTGGGCAGGTGCATGAGTACACCATTGACCTGTGGGCCACCAGCAACGTCTTCAAGGCGGGGCACCGGGTCCGGGTGGACATCAGCAGCAGCAACTTCCCCCGGTTCGACCGCAACCCCAATACCGGCGCGCCCTTTGGCGAGGATACCCGGCTGGAAGAAGCCCGCCAGGAGGTGCACCACTCCGCCCGCTACCCGTCCCACATAGTCCTGCCCCTGATACCCCGGTAAGACAGTTCATCTGCAATAAGGGCCTCCCCTATGCCCGTTCCCTATTGGTAAGAGACGGGCATAGGGGAGGCTTATAGGCATCCTACTCGTCCCCCAGGTTCCCCCACTGCACCCTGAAGAGTGCGGCATCGAGCACCAATCGTCATTCCGGCGTAGGCCGGAATCCAGGGGCGGGCGGTGGGAGTCTTCGCGAAGCCCCCAAGTTGCGGTACTATGGATTCCTGCTTCCGCAGGAATGACGGCTGGGATAGCGTACCATTCTCATCTTCGTATGTGGCCCGCAGAGCCATGGGGAATTACCATGAAAATAGCCGGCAACCAGCGCCGTAAAGAACAGGCATCGCCCATCCCGTCATTCCCGCGAAAGCGGGAATCCAGGGTCCCACGACGTAGGGAGTCGTTGCGAAGTCCCCTACACCCCCACCCCTGGATTCCGGCCTACGCCGGAATGACGGTGGGGAAGTCATACCATTTTCACCCTCGTATGTGGCCCGCAGGGGCATGGGTAATTCCGGCCCGCGCCGGGTGGTATTCATTTGTCGAAGTTAGTGGTATAGTATAGCTGGCAAAATCATACTTCATAGATGCAGGTGAGATATGCCAAGATCAACGCAGATTATAAGGTCAGAACAGACCGGCGCCATAAAGCTGAGCCCAGCCCCTATCCTGCCCCCTATGTCTTTTGACGTGTCCAACCAGACAGGCGCCGATATAAGAGTCATTATTGACGGGAAAAGGATTAGGTTGGAGCCGGCAACAAGCTAGGGTGCGTCATGCCCCTCCCGGAAACTTCCCGGCTAGAGATACCCATACTACTGGAACTCAAGGCCCTGGGTGGGGTCTCCAAGCCCCACCCGCTGTATCGCTCTCTCACCTCCTACTTTCCATCCCTGACTGCTGAGGACTTGAGGTCCCGGACACCGGCCAAGCGCTTTCGGTGGAGGGTCCGAGTCCAGGCTGCCGCCGGGCGACTGGCCCGGAAGGGAGAAATAGACCGGGAGTCCAGAAGGTGGTCTCTCACCGACGCGGGTAAAGAGCGGGCAGAGACGGAAGATATGCCCATACAGCTTTTCCTCTTCTCCGACCAGGGGAAGCCGCCCCTATCTCACAACGACATCCGGCACAGGCTGATGAAAATAGGCGAGATGCTGGGGAAGTATTCCAGGGAGGAGTACCGGGACGGCCCAAGACGCTACGACGTTGTATGGAAGGAGAGTCATCTCTCCCCACGCATAAGCCACGTGTTCGAGGTGCAGAACAAGGGCAGCCTGGAAAACGGCCTGGCTAATCTTAAACACGCCTACGACACCCAACGCTCCAAGCCCTTCCTGATCATAGCCGACGAGGTAAAAGCCGGAATGCCCGAATGTTATCTGCTCCCCCATCTGATGGGGTCCTTCCATGAAATCGGCGACTCAACGGTCATCCTCAGCGGACAGGACATACAGCGCATATACCAGAGCCTGGTCTCAGTAAACGACCTGCTCAACCGGCTCCTGGAAGAATGACGGGGAGGAAGGTCCCGGGCGGGGGGTTGCCAAGGAATAATTCCATCCCTGCCTGCCTTAACATGAGTCCGGCTACAGGCAAGACCTTCTTGATAGTCGCGGCGATACTGGTGGCAGTGGTTTTGGCAGTAATCTACAGTGCCTGTGGCGGCCCTCAGCCAACCCCTGCTAAGGCTACTCCCATTGACATTCCCGCGCCCACAGCTACGGCTACTCCTACCCCCACTGCCACCCAACCCCCTCAGCTTCAGCCGACTCATACACCTACCCCAACCCTGTCGCCCGATGTCTCAAAACGGGTCCCGGCAATCAATGTCACGTCTGAGGTTGTTGCCAGCGCCCAACTCCCTGTAGCCCTGGCCTTCGCCCCCGATGGACGCCTCTTCTTCAACGACCTCCTGACCGACACGATTCAGACCGTTGATGTTAGCACCGGCCAGCCTCACACCTTCGCCAAGCTGGACGTCTTCAGGATCGGGGAATGTGGGATGATAGGGCTGGCAATAGACCCGGGGTTCTCCGAAAATCATTACGTGTACGTGTACCTGGCCGAGCCTATCGAGGGCAGGGACGACATTGGACACCCGGTGGTGGTCCGCTTCACCGCGGTGGGCAACCGGGGCCAGGACCCAACGGTACTGATAGGCGACCTCCCCAATACCAACCCCAAGGCTTGCTCACATCTGGGCGGACATTTGCATTTCGGCCCCGACGGATACCTGTACGTGTCCATGGGAGAACTGGAGTTGAAGGACCCAGCTCAGGACCTGGGCAGTCCTCTGGGCAAGATACTCCGGGTTGACAAGGGAGATGGCTCGGCTGCCCCGGATAACCCCTTTGTTGATATGCCGGGAGCAGACCCCAGGGTATTCGCTTACGGGCTGAGGAACCCCTATGATTTTTCCTTCCACCCCCAAAGCGGACAGATATATGAGGCAGAGAACGGCCCCAGCAACTGCGACGAGATTAACATCATTGTGCCGGGGGAGAATTACGGCCACCCCATGTCCTACAGCGACTCAGAGGAGCCGCCCTGCCTTGAGCGTCCCGGAGCTACGCCCATCTACCTGCCCCACAGGCCGGGTATGCGCCCGGAGGTATTCGGCTCCAACGTAGCCCCCACCGGAATTCACTTCGTTTCCGGGGACGTTTATCCCTCGATAGGTGACGCCCTGCTCTATTGTGAATGGAACACCGGGTTCATGCGTAGGCTGGTGCTGGCAGGTCTCGGCCAGGACAGGGTAATTGACGACAGCATTGTGGTGGAAGACTGCCACCTGGACATCACCACGGACTCAGAGGGTATAGTTTATTACTCCAGCTTTTGGGAGATACGCCGCCTGGTCCCCTCGTCCGAGGAGGGGCAATGACCCCAATGCCTCCTCCAAAGCCTGGCGTTCAATTAACCATGAAGGTGTCGAAGGAGTAATAGGCCAGCTCCCTTCCCGCTTCAAACTGATCGGTGGGGAACATGTAGCGGATGTCGATGGCTACGCCGTCATCCGACACATAAGTCAGCCAAGCGAAGGCCCCCCCGTCAATCGACCATTCAAACAGGACAGCCGGAAGACCCTGCGCCGTCTGCACCGTTTCTCTCGTGAGGTCTTCTGCGCCCACGTCAAGGAACGCGGCTTCAAGTGCGTCGGCGTACTCCGTCAGGGTGAAGATAACACCCTCTTCGAAGTAAACTGTGATGGTACTGTTCTCCTCAAAGTCGTAAGCCCTGAAAACCTCGTACTGTGACGGGTCCGGTTCTTCCTCTATCCAATCCTGCGGTATCTGCACCTCGAAGTAGCCCGACGGGTCTTCGAAGATCAGCATCTCCCCAAAGGGGCTCTCCACTACCTGCCCCTCAACTAACTGTGGGCCGGTTGGCACATATACCGTTTCCGTACCTTCCCTCGCCTGTTCCACCGACAGATAGTAGCCACCAAAGCTATCGCCCACTGCGTCGGTTACGACAATGAAATATTCTCCTGTGTTCGGGGCGCGATAGACCAGTTCGGAGTTTATACCGAACAACCCTCCTCCACTGTCGTCGTCAGAGACCACCTGATCGTAGCGGGAGTTGGGAAAGTCGACGTAGAGGAGAGTGTCCACATTGATGGAGTCAGTGGAGATTGTTACCGTCTCTCCCTCCTCCAGGCGAATTGAATACCAGTCCCAATCGGAGTGGAAGTCGATGTTTCCGGCAACTGTTTCTCCTACCCCGATGGTCCGGCCGTCGTCCGGGTCGTGGAAGGGCTTCAGCCTGATGGTGCTGGTCAGATCAAAGGTGGATGATTCACCCGACGCCATCTCGACTTGTACGAAGTGAATCCCGTCCACCGGCAGCTCCACTGCGCCGAACTCGGTACCGGTGAAGCCGTCGTCCACTTCCAGGAGCACCCCGGTTGGGCCGGACACCCGGAACAACCCATCTTCCGGGCCTTCGAGTTCGACTCCGAGTATCGTTCCTGCCGTTGCGTCCACGATGAAAGGACGGGTATCCCACAGGTTGGCCAACTCTACGTCGAACTGGAAGTCGCCTCGACCGGCCGGCAGCCGGCGTTCACTTGACTCGTAGGTATCCCTGTCTCGAATCAGCCGTTCCACGACGGGCGCGTCGTCACCCCCTGATGTCGCCAGCCCGAACTCGGCCTCGCTGAACGCGAAGGTGGAGATGCCGACTACTTCGCCTTGGGAGTTGACAAGTGCCCCGCCGCTCTGGCCGCCCGCAATGGCGGCGTCAGTCTGGAGATAGGTCATCCCAGGGCGCTCCCATTCACGGAAGCGCGAGAGGATGCCGCGGGTGATGGTAGGCTCCGGGAACTCGTCCACTTCGGCGGGGTATCCCACCAGAAACAACTCGCTGCCGGGGGCTATGCCCTCTCCATCTTCCAGTTTCAATGGCCGGGCTGATACATCTACCGGCCCCAGCACTGCCAGGTCCGCCATGGAGTCCCATCCCACCACGGGCACGTTCTGCAACTCCGTGCCGTCTGGAAAGACAACCCAGACTGCTTCATAGGGCCATACCACGTGGTAGTTGGTTACCACGTAACCGCCTTCAATCAGGACGCCGCTGCCCGTAGCTATATCCGTTTGAATAAATGGTATCGAAGGGGAAACCAGGGCATACACTTCGGCAGCCGACATTTGTGCGACGGGAGTCGCCGCATGGGCCGGCGCGGGGGTGTTCATTGGCGCTGCTTGTGTAGCCGTTGGCTCCGACGTGGGGGTGTTCGTTGGCGCTGCTTGTGTAGCCGTTGGCTCCGACGTGGGGGTGTTCGTTGGCGCGGGGGTTGGCTCATCAGAACATCCGGCTAGGAGTATAGCAAAGAGTATTGTGCCAACGCCCAGCAGGATTATAATGGACTTTGTCATTCCCGGCCTCCTTGTATTCGTGATGTAGTGTGTGCCCGAATCGCCCCTACATCATATTCCCCCTCGACGACGTCGTGAAGGTTCGGCTGTACCGGAGTTGGGGGTACGTTTGTATCCACATAATGGGGTACTATTGAACCTTGCCGCCGCTGCCGAGCAGGGTTTACTCTTGGAGTTGAGATTTGGATTTGCCGGCCACACCAGCCAATACTGTCGTAGAGTCCAACCGGGCTGATCCAGGCGACCTGCGGTACAGCCTGAGGATTTCAGTCTGGGTACGCTGGTTTCTACTGATTACCTGGCTGATGCAGTTCAACTACCGGCCAGACTTCGCTCACCCCGCCTATATTCCGACCACGTTGTTCGCAGTGTTGCTGCTGGCCCTGAACGGCTACGTGCACTACCGGCTCCGGTGGGACCGGGGGGTGACGTGGCGCTGGGCGCTGGCTCTCAGCATAATGGACGTGATAACGATTACGGCGGGCATCGTGATCTCAGCCAGTGGATTTCAGAACACCTTCTTCGTTCTATACTACCCGGCACTTGCGACATTCGCCGTGGTGTTCACATCCTTCAGGCTCAGCTTTGGCTGGGTCACAATGGTCGCTATCGTGTACGCGGCGCTGAGCCTGGCGCTGGAGCCGGGCGTCAACTTCCAAATCAAGGAGGAGAAGGTCTTGTTCACCAGAATAGTGACCATGTACGGGGTCGTCGCGGCGGTGAACCTGATCTCCAGATTTGAGCGGGTCAGACGGAGAGAGGCTGTGGAACGGGAACGGGAGCTTCAGAGGGAGCGAATCGAGCTCTCCCAGACCATCCACGACACCATCGCCCAGTCTGCATACATGACGGGGCTGGGACTGGAGACCGCCATCGAACTGGCGAGCGCACCGGATGGCGACAGCCGAGACGAACTGCTCGCCAAGCTGTCCGCCACACATGAGCTGTCCAAGTCCACCATGTGGGAGCTGAGACATCCCATTGATATTGGTCCTATATTCGAGGGCAGGGAGCTGAGCCGGGTGCTGAGGTCCCACGCCTCGACCTTCGCTGCCATCACCTCGGTTCCGACGGACTTTGACCAGTCGGGGCGCGAACCGGAGGTATCTGCCGTCAGTAAGAGCCTGCTGTTCTCCATAGCTCACAACGCTATGACCAACGCCTACCGCCACTCCAACGCGAGCCGAGTCCGGCTGTCACTGAGTTTCGAGGCGCACAGTCTCCGTATGTCGGTGGCCGACGACGGGGTCGGCCTTCCCGCCGATTACCGAGAGCGGGGACACGGCTTTAGCAGGATGAGGGCTGACGCCGAGCGAATGGGCGGCAGGCTGGAAGCGTCGGCTGGCGCAGAGGGACGAGGGACGGTGGTGTCCTGCACGATTCCCCTAGAGCCACTCCAAGGAGGGCAGTAGATTGAACCCGACGAAAATGCCGAGGGTGATGCTTGTGGACGACCACGAGATCATGCGCGACGGCCTCCGAGAAGTGCTGGAGCGATCGGGTGATTTCGAGGTCGTGGGCCATGCCGGAGACGGTATGGCGGCGGTGAGGGTAGCCCAGCAACTCAAGCCGGACGTGATCATTATGGACATCATAATGCCGCTCAAGAACGGCATAGATGCGTGTCGCGAGATCACGGAGATGCTCCCGGAGACCAGGGTGCTCATGCTGACAGCCTCTGGGGAGGAGGACGCGGTCATGGAGGCGGTCGCCGCGGGAGCGACGGGATACCTCCAGAAGTATTCTGGGAAGGAGAAGCTGCTGCGCACCGTCCGCGATGTGGCAGAGGGCGAGTACCGCATACCGGGCGACGTGATAAGACAGGTGTTCGCTGGAATTCGTCAAGCGGAAAACCAGCGAAAGGCGAATGAAGCAGGTATGCTTACCGAGCGGGAGCGGGAGATTCTGGCGATGTTTGCCCAAGGGTTGTCCTACTCCAAGATCGCGCAGGTCAGGGGAAATCAGCCGGTGACGGTCCGAAACTCCATCTACAGCATCCAGGACAAGCTGGGGATCAAGACGAAGCAGGAGCTTGTGGTCTGGGCTGTGCGAAACGGCTTGCTGGATGATTGATATTGCACCCCCGCCTGGGCCTAGTTATTGGCCCCTTCAGACCGTGAGGGTATGGGAGGGATGCCGCCAAAGCGCAGCCTCAGCAGGCCCTTTATATCCTCCCATGCAGTGCGGACAATCTTCACCCTGCTGTCGGGGTCGTCCTCCCAGTGGACGGGAATCTCTCTTATGTGAAAGCCTCTCTTGGCAGCTATGATGAGCAGTTCCGAGTCGAAGAACCAATTGTTGTTCTTCACCAGGGGCACCAGGGACCTGGCTGCGCCTCTGCTGACGACCTTGAAGCCGCATTGGGCGTCCCTGAATGGAGTGAAGAACATCGCTCTTATGAGGGCGCTGTAGGACCTGGAGATGAACTCCCGCTTGAAGGAGCGCTTCACCCTGGAGTCTTTGCTGAGGCGGCTGCCAATGGCGATGTGAGCGCCCTCCTCGATGGCTTTGACAAGCTGCGGGAAGTGGACCAGGTCTGTGGATAGGTCCACGTCCATGTAGCCTACCATGCTGGCGTTGCTCTCCATCCAAACATGACGCAGCGCGCGCCCCCTGCCCTTCTGGGGCATGTGGATGCAGGTGACTCCGGGATATTTGCTCGATAACATCTGGGCTATGGATAAGGTGTCGTCGGTGGAGCCATTGTCGGCTATGACGACGCGCCAGGGATTTTCCAGGTTCTCCCGCAGGAATTTGGTCAGTATATCAATGCTGCGTGGAAGGTCTTCCTGCTCGTTATACACAGGTATCACTATATCTACAGTGTCACTCATCTCCACCCCAACCCATACTATGAAAGTCCAGCCCCCGGCCACTCACCACACCCTGAAGGGTGTGGCATCTTGTCCAAATAAAGCCGCCCAGCCCGTCATTCCCGCGAAAGCGGGAATCCAGAACTACGCAACGGCTGAGCCGCCGCGAAGCCGCCCACAACCCCGCCCCTGGATTCCGGCCTGCGCCGGAATGACGGTGGGTGGGGGGTGCCATACCCTTCAGGGTGTGGTGAGCGACCCGAAACCTGGATTTTCAATGACGGTGGGGAGGCCATCCGCGATTCGGCCCTTTGAGATAGGCCCCTAGTGCCTGAAGTGTCTTACCCCGGTGAACACCATCGCTATGCCGTGTTTATTCGCCTCGGCTATTACTTCCTCGTCTCTTATGGAGCCTCCCGGCTGCGCTATCGCAGTCACTCCGCCCTGTGCGGCCAGTTCCACGTTGTCGGCAAAAGGAAAGAAGGCGTCAGACCCCAGCACACTTCCTCTTGAGTTCTCCCCGGCGGCGCGAAGGGCCAGGTGTACGCTGGTGACCCGGTTGGGCTGGCCGGCGCCTATGCCAAGGAGGGTGTTGTCTTTGGCGAGGACTATGGCGTTGGATTTTACGTGTTTCACAGCCTTCCAGGCAAAGGCCAAGTCCTCCATCTCCTCCCGGGTGGGGGCGCGTTCAGTTACCGGCTTCCAGGAGGAGGAGTCCTCGACCAAAGTGTCCTTGGTCTGGACCAGCAGCCCGCCGCTCAGGAGGCGCAGGTCGTAGTCGGTCCCACCCTGGGGAGCCTGATGGGAATGCTGGACTTCGAGAATCCTCAAGTTACGCTTCTTTTTCAACGTCTCCAGGGCTTCGGGATCGTACCCGGGGGCCACTATAACCTCGTAAAATATATCGCTCATGGCATCGGCGGATGCGGCGGTAACGGTATGGTTGAATCCAACGATGCCCCCGAAGGCCGACACCGGGTCCCCGGAGTAAGCCCTGCGGTAAGCCTCCACCTGGTCCGGGTGGGAAGCTAAGCCGCAGGGATTTGCATGTTTGATTACTACCACCGCTAGGTCATCAAAGTCGGTGACGGTGCGCCATGCGGCGTCGGCATCCATCAGGTTGTTGAAGGAAAGCTCCCGTCCATGAAGCTGTTGGCCACGGGCCACCCCAACCTTTTCCTCCGTTCCCGATGACGGCACGTATAGGGCCGCCTTCTGGTGGGGGTTCTCGCCGTAGCGCATCTCCTGGAGCTTGCTGTAGGCCATTCCCAGGTCTTGGGGAAGCCCATCTTCCTCTTGAGAGAGGTATCCGGCTACGGCCGTGTCGTATATGGATACGTGACGGAAAGCCTTGTAGGCCAGGTGGCGGCGCTCTTCCACGCTTAGTCCCTGCCCCGAAAGCCTCTCGGCAACCCATTCATAATCGCCGGGGTCCACAACAACGGCAACGGAAGTGAAGTTCTTCCCCCCGGCCCGCAGCATGGTGGGGCCGCCTATGTCTATATTCTCCAGGGCCTCATCCAGGGTTACTCCGGGCTTGCTGATGGTGTCTACGAAGGGATAGAGGTTGACCACCACCATGTCTATAGCCTCAATCCCATGCCTGGCAAGCTCCTCCATCTGCTCGGCGCTGTCCCTGCGGGCCAGGAGGCCGCCGTGAACGCCGGGGTGAAGGGTCTTGACCCGGCCATCGAGGATTTCGGGGAATCCCGTGAGGTCTGAGACCTGCTGCACGGGCAGGCCCCCCTCCTGGGTGAGGGTGCGATGGGTGCCGCCGGTGCTTATTAGCTCTACCCCCACCTGGTGAAGCCGCCGGGCGAATTCCACGATCCCAGTTTTGTCATAGACGCTGATAAGAGCTTTCATGCTTAAAATCCCTTATGCCAACTATTGTTTGAAAGACCGTTCCGGCAATCAACCGGGATTACTCGATCACCACCCTGGCATCACCCTCCTGGCGGACCACTTCGCCCACCACTCCGGCATCGGGCAATTCAGCCTGGACTTCCGGCGCCTTATCAGGGGCGCAGGCAATGACCATGCCCAAGCCCATGTTGAAGACCCGGAACATCTCGTCCTGGGCCACGTTGCCCTCTCTCTGGATGATGTCGAAGATGGGATGCACTTGCCAGGAATCCCTCCGGAACCTGCCGGCAAGCCCGGGGGGAAGCATCCTGGGCACGTTGCCCGGCAAGCCGCCGCCGGTGATATGGGCCATGCCCTTGATATGGGGCAGCGCCGGCTCCAGTAGAGGGTAATATGACCGGTGGGGGATGAGCAACTCCTCGCCCAGGGTATGATTCAATTCATCGTAGCGGCGGTAAAGCACAGCCCGGTCTTCGTCGGTATTGAATATCCTGCGCACCAGAGAAAAGCCGTTGGTATGGACACCGCTGGACGGGATGCCCAGGAGCAGGTCCCCCTCTTCGATGCTCGACCCGTCTATTATTGCCGACTGCTCCACCGCGCCGACAACGAAGCCGGCGAGATCGAAGGAGTCCCCCTGATATACGCCGGGCAACTGGGCGGTCTCGCCGCCCACCAGGGCGCAGCCGGCCTCCCTACATGCCCATGCAATGCCCCGGAGCAATGTCTCCGTGCGCTGGCTATCAAGGACGCCCATAGAGATACAGTCCAGGAAGAACAGGGGCCGGGCGCCGTGGGCCAGAATATCGTTGACATTGAGGTTCACCAGGTCAATTCCCAGGGACTCGTAGTGTCCCAGGAGGGAGCCTATCTTGGACTTGGTGCCAATGGTGTCGGTGCTGGATACCAGCACAGGCTCCTTGTATCCCTCCAGGCGGTACAGTCCGGCGAACCCGCCCACCGCCGCCAAGACCTGGGGGCCGTGGGTGATACGGGCGAAAGCCCCTATCCTCTCCTTCAGCCCCTCCATGGCATCCACGTCAACGCCTGCCGAGCTATACGTTTCTCCGCCAGGCACAATACACCCCCCAGCCTATACTAAGCATCCGGCACCCAGCATCATAAAGAAAGATAGGCAACGACCAGCCGTCATTGCTACGAGAACCCAACCTCCTCCCCCCTTTGCGGGAGAGGATTGAGGTGGGGGGCGTCACCCCCATCCTAACCTTCCCCCGTCGGAGGGGGAAGGGACTACTCACATGCCCAGCCCTCTGCCCTTGGATTCCGGCCTACAACCGAATGACGGTGGTACGGATGCACGTCATTTCCATCCCCTTGGGTAGCCTGGGAAAGTCCGCAGGCTGTTGTTACGGAGTATATCCTACATGGGAAGGTTATGGTCAAGGGGGAAAAACGCTTAAAATAGTCTTTTCGGGATTCCGGCCTTCGCCGGAATGACAGGAGATGAAGGGCAAGCCCAGGGTTTAAGCCTATATTCACGCATCAGTAATGTGGCATCACCCATCTTCAGGGCGCGGTGAGAGACAATTACGGGGAGCCCGGGGAATGTTCCATGACCAGCTTGTCCATCTCCAGCTGAACGGGTATGGGATAGTTGCCGGTGAAACACGCGTCGCAGAAGCCGCCCCTAGACCCCCCCACCACTTTCAGCAAGCCGGCCACGCTCAGGTATCCCAGAGAATCAGAGTTTATATACTGATTTATCTCCTCTTCGCTCTTGTTGGCGGCTATCAACTCCCGCCGGGTTGCCATGTCCACACCCAGGTGGCACGGGTGGCGTATAGGAGGAGCGCACACCCTCATGTGCACCTCGCGGGCGCCCCCCTTTCGCAGCAGGCCGACAACGTGGGGGGTTGTGGTGCCGCGGACAATGCTATCGTCAACCACTACTACCCGTTTCCCGGCAATGACCTCGGTCAGGGGGTTGAACTTCAGCCTTACCCCCAGGTCTCGCAGCCTCTGGTCAGGTTCGATGAAGGTGCGCCCGACATACCGGTTCTTTACCAGGCCATCACTGTAGGGGATGCCGCACTCCTGGGAGTATCCCACCGCCGCCGCAGTAGCCGAGTCCGGGATGCCTATTACCAGGTCCGCATCTACAGGATGTTCCCTGGCAAGCTGAGCGCCCATAGCCATGCGGGTGCTGTACACCAGCTTGTTGTCCAGGATGCTGTCAGGGCGGGCGAAGTATATCAACTCGAACACGCACAAGGCCCTGCTCTTCCCAGCCCCAGGCCAGATATAGGACCTCAGCCCGTTGCCGTCTATAAGCACCGCCTCCCCGGGCTCCAACTGTCTCAGGTAGGTAGCTCCGAGATGGTCCAGGGCACAACTCTCAGAGGCTATGACCCATCCCTCATTGAGCTTGCCCAGGCACAGGGGGCGAACGCCAAGGGGGTCGCGGAAGCCCATGAGGGTATCGGGAGTCAGCGCAACGGCGGAGAAAGCTCCCTGGAGGTTGCGCATACAGTAGGAGATGCGCTCCTCCCACGTCTGCCCCGGGGCATTGGCGAGGAGGTAGGCCATGACCTCGGAATCGGTAGTAGAGGTGAAGCTGCATCCCCATTGCTCTTTGAGCTCCACTTGCAGAGAGGGGGCATTTACCAGGTTGCCGTTATGCCCCAGCGCCAATTCTCCATGCTCGCCTTTAACCGGGAAGGGCTGAGCATTTCGGGTATTGCTGGAGCCGGTGGTGGAATAACGGGTGTGGCCTATAGCCATGCTGCCGGTGAGGGGATGCAACTCTTCCTCGCGGAAGACCTGGGTCACAAGGCCCATATCCGAGTGGGTCTTTATCGTGCGGCCATCGGAGGCGGCTATACCTGCGCTTTCCTGCCCCCTGTGCTGGAGGGCGAAAAGGCCGAAGAAGGCAACACGGCTGGCATCCCCATCCGGCACGTACACCCCTATTACCCCACACTCCTCTTTCGGATGGTCAGTCAGCGCCACGGGCTGCGGGAGGCCAGCCATCTTTTTCACGCCCACGATTATATTCCTCGCACCAGTCTTGGTCAATAGAAACCGTGCCTGAAAAATATGCTATTCTGACGGAGTGGACTACTAATGCGTGAGTAAATTTACTAATCGCTCCCTTCCGTCATTAACATGAAAATAGCCAGCGCCCACCCCTGGATTCCGGCCTACGCTGGAATGACGGTGAGGTGGCTGCCATCATTTTTATCCCCTTACGTGGCCCGCAGGGCCATGAGTGATTATTATGACATTAGGCAATGCCAGGTTCCCCCACCGCACCCTGAAGGGTGGGCATCCCATGAAAGTAAAGCCGCCCCGCACCGTCATTCCCGCGAAAGCGGGAATCCAGGGTCTCGCAACTTGGTGAGTCGCTGCAAAGTCACCCACAACCCCACTCCTGGATTCCTGCCCCGTATCGGGGTACGGGGCAGGCTCTACGCCGGAATGACGGTTACGCAAAGGTCTCCCTAGTCGGGAAGCTCCGGGGTCATTCCCTGGCCCAACTCCACGTCGAAAGCCGCTAGAATCTGGCCCACCAGAAGGTAGTGGCCCACCAGGGCGGTTATCTCAACCGTCCTCTGGACGCCGAACCGGTCCTTGACGGCGTTGTAGGTGGGGTCGCTGATTTTGTGGTTTTGCAGAAGCTCCTGGACGTAGCGCACCAGGATTTCTTCGTCTCCCGACAAGCCGGCGGGCGCGGTGCCGTGAGCGATGGCGCTTATGGTGCTGTCGGAAACCCCCGCATCTCTTGCCAGCCTGGCGTGGGCGGTAAACTCGTACTGGGCCTTTATCTCCCTGGCAGTGGCAAGGATGACCACCTCGCGCAAGTCATTGGTTATGTCCAACTCAAAGCGCACGTAGGTCCCCGTATCGGCTACGCGGGCTGCCAGCTTGGGGCTATGTAGGAGGATGCCATACGGCCCCCTTACACTGCCCCGGCTTTCGGAGATGGCGTCGTAGTATTGCTGGTCCTCGGGGTTGAGTTGGTCTCTATCCAGGTTGGGTAGTCGTGCCATGTTATCGCCTCCTTACGATTGGTTAAGTAATGGGCAATGAGGGCCTACTTGCGCCACTCCAAGCTCTGGGTGGCCTCCAGGAACCTATCTATCAGGTGGGGGCTTGACGCAATCACGCTTGGGCTGTCCAGGACGCCGGGGCTGCCCTGGCGGTCCGTCATCCTGCCCCCGGCCTCCGACAATATCAGCATCCCGGAGGCTATGTCCCAGGGGGATACGTGGTTGTGGAAGTAAATGTCAACCCGCCCGCAGGCGGCATAGGCCAGCCCCAGGGCGCTGGACCCCATGACCCGGATGCTGTAGAACCCCGGCCACAGGGCCTTGATCATGTCCAGAGACTTTCCGGCAAGCTCATCGGCATACCCTATGTCGAAGCCTATCAAGCACTGGGCTATCTCTCCCTTGTCCGAGACGGATATGGGAACGCCGTTGAGATGGGCGCCCTTGCCCTTTTCGGCAGTGAAGACCTCCTCCCGGATGGGGTCGTAGGTCACGCCAATGATAGGCTCTCCATCCTTGACCAGGGCCACCACCACCGAAACGTGGGGCAGGCTGTAGGTGTAGTTCCGGGTGCCGTCCAGGGGGTCTATCACCCACGTATAGCTTGAGCCTGTGACAATGGGGTCCGACTCCTCGGAGATAATCCCAAAGCCGGGGTACTCTGCTTGAAGAATCTGGACCGCTTCCTTCTCCGCCAGCACGTCCACGTCGGTCACGGGATTGGCTACGCTCTTGAACCTGACCTCCTTCTCGGTATTGATCCGGTCTCGGATTACCGCGCCCGCCCGCCGCGCCGCGATTACCGCTATTTGCATGGCGCTCAGGCCTCTGAGGGCGGACCGATCCAATGTTGGCTCTCTCTCCGGGCTTGCCGGTTCCGGCTCTGCTATCTCCCGCTTCTTGGAGGTGATGATATATGCCCGGCTGACGGGCACGTCGAAAAATTCCTCATTCTTCACCACAACCGTGCCATGTTCCACCTCTACATCATCGTGGACATCCTCCAACCTCGGGTCATCTTCATCTATAATACGGATCCCGGAGAGGCGCCTTATCTCCTCGAATTGAAACCGCGCTTTAAGCTGTTGGTCAATATACCTTAAGGTTTCCAGGTTGCCCATTTCAATCCACGATGCGGATACGACCAGGTCCCAGTCGCCGGGACCGTATTTCCTGACAAACAGGCCAAAGAGGGAAAACTCGCCCTTTTCGGCAGCCATGTCTTGCTCCATGAAAACGAGTTCTTCCACAATCTGTTTAATTTCTCTCATATTTCCTCCACCAGGACCCTCGTTGATTCAATCATTGAAAGAGCGCGACACTGGCGCTGCCAATGGGCAGGTAGCGTAGTTCCGGGTTCCAATTGGATATGGATCCCACTCGCCCCGGAAGTTCGCCATGAGATGGGCCTCGATGCCAGAGAGATGGAGCAGGACATTCAGGTCATGGGTCCTGTATGTCCGGTAGTCCCGGAACTCGATGTTGGTCTCCGGGTACCCGTCCCAGCCCAGGGTCCTACAGATTCTGGCCTTCAGCGCCAACTCCACACCGTAGCCGCAGAGATAGACAGCCGCATCGTATCTCCCCGCCTGGAAGAGGGCCTCGGCGTCCTCCAGGCGGGCTTGTGAAAGCCGGTCTAGCTCGTCTATGGCGATCAAGGGCTTCCGTCTTACCATGAAAATCAAACCTCCTCCCCCCTTCGCGGGGGAGGATTGAGGTGGGGGGGCGTCTCTCAGGCAGGGAGTATCACCCCCATCCTAACCTTCCCCCGTCGAGGGGGAAGGGACTATTGAGGCTGGCGCTGCCCGTCATTTTCATCCTCTTATGTGGCCCGCAAGGGCCATGGGGGATTCCGGGCTAGGCCGGGCCTACTACCAGGGCCCCCACGGCGATGGTGGGCAAACTTACCGGCAGCTTTTCCCAGGACTGCCCCCGGTCATTGCTGACGTATATCTTCCCGCCGTCGGTCCCCACGTACACCCGGCGATGGTCGTTGGGGTCCCAGTCTATCGCCACCGCCATGTCATCCTCCGCTCCCTCCAACTCTACCAGTTGCCAGTTGCGGCCCCCGTCCTCGGAGCGGTAGAGCTGCGGGTTCTGACGGCCCGCATTGCTGGACACCGTTACCAGCGCCAAGTCTGCATCGTCGGGGGCGGCGGTGATGTGAAGGGTGTATGGGCGTTGGAGGCCGTTGTTGATAAGCTCCCAACTCCGGCCATCGTCGTCGCTGCGGTAGGGGCCTCTTGCCGTGGCTATATATACCCTGCGCGGCTGGGCAGCGCTGAGGTTGACGAAGTGGATGTCGTCATGGGTGCCATGAAGCTGCTCCCAGCTACCCCCGCCGTCTTCCGAGCGCACCATGCCGCCTACCTCTATCCCCGCAAACAGCCTACCCGGGTCATCGGGGGCCATGCGCAGGTCCCGCACGTGGGAATCCCTGGTCTCGGAGTGGAAAAACCACTTGTCCGACTCAGGGACTTGACGGAACCCTGTGCACTCATCCCAGGTCTCGCCCCCGTCGCTTGATCGGAATATGGCCGCCGGCTCGCTTCCCACGTACAGGAATTGAGGGTCCTGGGGATGTACCAGGACGCTGTGGGCATAGTCAGAGGGATATGACGAAAGATGCTGCCAGGTGGCCCCACCATCATCGGTCCGGTACACCCCCGACTCATAGGCTGCCAGGTAGGCGCGCTGGGGGCTGGTGGCGCTCACAGTGAGGCGGGCTGCCGCATGGTCAATAGGCGTCACGTTGCCCTGTTCCCAGATGCGCCCTCCATCGGAGCTAGTCAAAGCGCAAACTCCATCGTGCATCCCTATATACAGTCTGCGTTGCCGGATATTCTCCTGTGCCATATCCCATCCCTCCTATGCTCCCTTTATCTGATAGGCCCATTATAACACGAACAGGTTTTTTAGCATCCAAAAATATTCGTTGACGGCGACATCATCTTGACAGCGCCCCATGACCCTTCTAATCTCTTGCTGAGCCCCTGTTCACCCACCGAAACATGAGACCTTTATTATGAAAATAGGCGGCGCCGTCATTCTCCCTGTCTCCCCACCGTCATTCCTATGAAAATAGGCATCCCCCAAGCTAGAATCCCAGCCCCCAACCCCTGGATTCCCGCTTTCGCGGGAATGACGGTGGGGATGCCGTACCATTTTCATCTTCGTATGTGGCCCGCAAGGACATGGGGAATTATTACGAAAATAGGGTTTCCATCCTCGTATGTGGCCCGTAGGGGCATGGGCAATTACCATGAAAATAGCTGGCAACCAGCACCATCATTGTCATTCATTGTCATTCCGAGCGAGCGGAGCGAGTCGAGGAATCTAAGGTGCTGGCCTTCGGGATTGCGGGGAAGTCCCCCACACCCCCGCCCCTGGACTCCGGCCTTCGCCGGAGTGACGGTGCGGAGGCCGAAATCCAGGGGTAGGGGGTGGGTGACTCGCAATGGCCGCCTACGTCGCGGGACCCTGGATTCCTGCTTCCGCAGGAATGACGGTGGGTGGGGGATGCCACACCCTGAAGGGTATGGTCGGGGAACCTGGCGCTGCCTATTTTCATAGGAATAATTTCCCATGCCCTTGCGGGCACATACGAAAATGAAAATGGTCGGCCTCCCAACCGTCATTCCGGCGTAGGCCGGAATCCAGGGGGGTGGGGTTGGTTTCCGGCTTGGGTCATGCCTATTTTCATAGGAATTACAGTTAAAGTGAGCGCCGGAGGAGGGGATGGGTGTGAAGGGAGCATCACGGTGAGATGGCGGTCACAACTCTCGGCGTGCCTGGGTCCGTTTTCGAGGACGGTTACCGGACCGATTAACGCCGTTCAAGAAGCAAGCCTCTATTTGACTGCCGGGGCCCCGGAGTCCCATTGCATAGGCTTTCGATAACGGGTTTTTTTATTTTTTTAAGCATTGGCCAACAACTCCTTGACAGCATCCCATAACCCCTCTAAGCTCTTACCAAGTCCGGTATATGGAGATAATAAATGGAGATTAAAGACCTCATCATAGACAACCGCAGAGAGGGCATCTTCCGGGTCAACCGCGCAGGCATGACCTCCCAGGAGCTATTCGAGATTGAGCAGGAGCGGGTATTCAACAGGTCCTGGCTATACCTGGGCCACGAGTCCGAGGTAGACAATCCCGGAGACTACCGGCGGCGATTTGTGGCCGGCAGGCCGGTCTTCTTCGCCAAGGGCAGCGACGGCGTGATAAGGGCGTTCCTCAACACCTGTCCCCACCGGGGGGCGATGATATGCCGCCGCGACGAAGGGAATACCGAGGTCTTCCAGTGCTTCTATCACGCCTGGTCTTTCAGCAACCAGGGAGACCTGATAGGCGTCCCCGGCGAGGATGCTTACAGCGATTATTTCAACCGCAAGGAACTGGGGTTGAAGTCGCCTCCCAGGGTAGAAAGCTACCGGGGCTTCTACTTCATCAGCTTCAATCGCTACATTGAAGACCTGGTATCCTACCTGGCCGGCGCCAGGGAATACCTGGACCTGGTTGCCGACCAGACGGACATAGGCATGAGGATAGTCACCGGCTCCAACAGGTATTCCATAAAAGCCAACTGGAAGCTGCTGTGCGAGAACAGCCTGGACGGGTATCATGGCAGGCCGGTCCACCAGACCTACTTCGACTACATATCCAGCCTGGAGGATAACCCGGCGGAGCTGGACGCCATATTCGACCCGAAGTGGAGACGGAGCCGGGCATTGGGCAACGGCCACGCGGTGATAGACAGCTCTACCCGGGGAGGACGGCCCATCGCCAACTGGCACCCCCTCTTCGGAGAGGACGCCAAGGAGGAGATAGCAGGGGTCCGGGCCAAGCTGGTTGACAAATACGGTGAGGACTGGGCTTACCGGATGGCTAACACATCCCGCAATCTCCTGATTTATCCCAACCTGGTCATCAACGACATCATGGCTATCACCATCAGGAGTTTCTGGCCTACCGCCCCGGACCACATGGAAGTGACCGCCTGGAACCTGGCCCCCAAGGAGGAGACGGGGAACGCGTTGGCCCGCCGGCTGGACAGCTTCCTCACCTTCCTTGGGCCTGGGGGCTTTGCCACGCCCGACGACGTGGAGGCCCTGAGTCCTGTCAGATAGGCTTTCGATGCGGCGACGTGGAATGGTCGGATATATCCCGGGGGATGCACAGCCAGGACCCCATAACCACAGACGAATTGCAGATGCGGACATTCTGGCGTCAGTGGCACGCTCACATGATGGGACAGGAGAGGGCTTCCAATCCCTACGACACCTTTGAAGAAGCCCTGGCCCCGGTGCCATCAGGAGATGGAGGCTAATTATGGCTGAGGACTCCGGCCACGATACCATGAGAAATGGACTCCCACCCGTCAGCCTGCGGCAGGAAGTAGAAGACTTCCTCTATGAAGAGGCGGCGCTGCTGGATGATTGGCGTCTCGACGATTGGCTGACCCTTTTCACCGAGGATGCCAGGTACATCGTGCCTGCCACGGACTTCCCCGAGGGAGACCCAAGACTGGATATGGTGCTGATTGACGACGACATCATACGTCTGAGGGCGAGGGTAGTCCGGCTTAAAAGCCGCCACGCCCACCGGGAATACCCCTGGTCCAGGACCCGCCGGTTCATCTCCAACGTGCGAATAACCGGGGTGGACGGCAGCGATATTTTCGTAACCATGTCCTGCCTGGTGTACCGGGCCCGTATTGGAGAGGCAGCCCCATACGTTGGGAAACATCTGTACACCCTCACCCGTGTTGACGGGAAGCTGAAAATCCGCCA
This sequence comes from Dehalococcoidia bacterium, assembly GCA_965219725.1. Lineage (GTDB taxonomy): Bacteria > Chloroflexota > Dehalococcoidia > Lucifugimonadales > JAGWBF01 > CBDCOF01. The sequence continues at coordinate 1,365,466 of CBDCOF010000002.1, forward strand.
TCGCAGGGCCGAGTTGGATATGGAAACCCTAGATGCCCACGGCGCAGTGAGTATCATCCTGTAGGCCCCGCCAACCGAGGGTATGCAGGTGGGTATGAAGTAAGGAGGAGACGTGAGACTGGAAGGCAAGGTAGCCCTCATCACCGGCACCAGCCCCAACATCTGCGGCGGTATCGCAGAGGGGATAGCCGACGAGGGGGCCAAGGTGGTCTGCGTGGACGTGAACCCGGACTACGCCGACAAGTGCGCCGAGGCCATCGCTGAACGAGGAGGGCAGGCTACGGGGGTGGCCTGCGACGTAACCAACGAGGAGCAGGTGAGGGCAGCCGTTCACCGGGCCAGGGAGGTATTCGGAGGCATAGACATCCTGGTCAACGGCGCTGTCATATTCAACCGGAAGGGGGTGCTGGACATGCCGGTGGAGGAGTGGAGGAGGCAGACGGACGTCATCCTCACGGGGGCCTTCCTGTTCACCAAGTACGCAGCCCAGTTGATGATTGAGCAGGGCCGCGGGGGAAGCATGATCAACATCATCTCCACCGCCGGGCACCAGGGAGAGCCGGGGAACGTGGGCTACAGCACGGGCAAATCGGGCTTGCTAAACTTCACCCGCTCGGTGGCGATGGAGTTGGCGGAGTACGGGATCCGGGTGAACAGCCTTACCCCAACCGCCACCGACCGCACCGAGGGGGTGGAGCGGGCTGCCCGGTGGGGGGTGGAGTGGGGCACCGCGCCCCTCGCGGGCACCCGGCGAAGGGGGCTGATCCCCGATGCCAGCAAGGGCGTGCCCATGCAGAGGCTGCCCAGGCCCTCCAACTACGCCAAGGCAGCCGTTTTCCTGTCCTCGGAAGACGCGGACATGATCACCGGGTTCGACCTGCGGGTAGATGCCGGGGCCATATCCCGCTACTGGCTATGGGACCCGGGCGCGGATAAGGAGTAGGGAGTAGGAGAGGGGGACGGCGCCATTTCACATTGACCGCAAAGGCTACCATCTCCTCCTTGATGCCGTTTCCGCCTGGGTGTGCCAGCAATGCGGAGATGCCTACTTTGAAGAATCAGAGGTTGAAGCCATCCAGGCAGCCATTAGGGGGCTGGATGATAATCTTGCAAAGCTGGCTAATCCAGCAGCAAACCCTCTGATTCAATGACACCGCCTGAGCCGGTTGGCTCATCCAGGAGATACCTGACATCCCTCCCCGTCGGTGGGACTACAAGCATCATCTCTGCGCCGGAGTCCAGTTCCCACTCGAGATCAAGCCCTCCATCGGGCAACGGGGCAATGAACGGGACCTCCAGAGCGCCTCCGTGAGCTTGTGGATTTCTCGCAGAAGTATCTTGGTCCTACTGATAGCCTCTTCCGTCGGTGGGCTGCCGCCATATCCGTCCCAGTCCGGCTCCAGCTTCGAGAGTTTCGCCAGCCGCTCTGCCACCCTTGGGTCATGGGCTATCGTGCTCTGCGCTATATTGCTCAATGTAAGGTCGGTCCGGCTGTTGTCTGCCATGAGAACACCACCTGAATATTAGGCTCATCAGGACTTCAGCAACTCTATTATCCGCTTCAGTATCTCCTCATCGGCGGGGGATGTGGTGGGCATGGCAAAGCTCACCTCAGCCAGCACCCCGTCGAACCGCTCCTTTAGCTTGTACCCTATCTCCTCGTAGTCGCCTATGGTGGCGAAGCTCTCCAGCATCTCGTCGCTGATGAGGCCAGCCATCTCCTCCCACCGGCCTTTCAGGGACATCTCGTGGAGTTGCTGCCCCACGTCCTGGTAGCCGTGGGCCTCCAGCACAGGGAAGTAGGTCCTGGTGGAGGAGTAGAAGGAAATCTGCTGTTTTACAGCCTGCTTCTTCTCCTCCATGCTGGCCCGGTTGGGGCCCGTGATGACGAAACCGCCCCCACTGAGCTTCACGTCCTTCAGGGTACGGCCCATCTTCTGGGCGCCCCTTTCCACGCTGGGTATTATCACATCCTTGAGGTACTTGTCCGAGTTCAGGCCGTGAAGGGCCAGGCCGTCGCACACCTCGCCCGCCACCTGGCAGTTATACTTGTTTATGGCCGCTATAAACACCTCGGGCCTGGGATAAGGGCTGGGGCCTGGGCTGAAGAAGGGGGTCATCAGGGTGAAGTTGTAAAAATCGCCGTGATAGTCCAGCTTTGTCCCCTCCTCCCAGGTGTCCCAGATGGCATGAAGGGACTGGACGTACTCCCGCAGCCTGGGGCCGGGGGACCCCCACTCGGTGGAGAATCGCCGCTGGATGTGGCCCTTGACCTGGGTGCCAAGGCCCAGGCGGAACCTGCCCTCGGAAGCGTCCTGGAGGTCCCTGGCGGCGTAGGCTACCGTCATTGGAGAGCGGGGGAAGGCGATGGCTACGCGGGTATCCAGGGTCACGCTGGAGGTAGCTGTAGCGGCCAGGACCAGGGGGAAGAAGGGGTCGTGGGCCGTCTCGCTGGAGGTAACGCCGTCGTAGCCCATCCTCTCAGCCCACCGGGCCTCCTCCTGTATGTCCTTCAGGTCTTTGGAATTGAGTCGGTACAAGACTTTCATGCCCATCGGGAAGCTCCTTTTCATCACCTTACGTGGCTGGCGCAAGGCCATCCGCAATTTCTATGAAGACAGCGGGGGCCCCACCCCGGCGTTATCATATTATGAAAATAGCCAGCGCTTAGCACAGTCATTATTATGAAAATAGATGCCCACCGTCATTCCGGCGTAGGCCGGAATCCAGGGGTGGGGCGGTGGACTCTCGCTTTCGCGGGAGTGACGGTAGGGAGGCCGACCGTCGTTTTCATCCCCTTACTTGGCCCGCAAGGGCCATGGGCAATTCCAGCGAAAGCGGGAATCCATGGTCCCACGACGTAGGCGGTCGTTGCGAGTTACCCACCCCCCACCCCTGGATTCCGGCCTGCGCCGGAATGACGGTTACGTGGATGCCGCACCCTTCAGGGTGCGGTGGGGGGACCTGGCGCCGGCTATTTTCACAGTATGGCGGCACAGCTCTAAAAGGCGTCATCCCCGGCTGCGATGGCTTCGAGGTCGGCCCTGGTGTATGACCCCAGGCTCCGAAAGTCTAGGTCGGTGTAGTTCTTGATCCACTGCATAGCGATCTTGACTGACTTCCCGTAACGTTCACCAGCCTCGGAGTAAGCCTTTTCCGCCCTCTCGTCGCCCTCTTTAACCGTTGCCTTTAGCTGGGCCAGGATGTCCTCCACCTCTTCATTGAGGAGGTCCTTGACCAGGGGGAAGTCATGGGCCTGTCCCGTCTCCGAGTCCTTGGCCTTGTGGATTATCCTCTGGGCCACCTGCGCCACCGACATGCGTCCCGTCGCCAGGTCTTCCATCAAGGCGGGATGAATGCCCGGCTTGCCGGCCAGGCTGTCTATGCCCTTGGCGCCCCTGCCGTTGATCCATCCCTCCACGTACTCGATGAGCATCCTTGCATTCCGGCGGGTCCCTTCGATGGTGACGGGGCCCTCGGGGACTTCTATGCGGACGGGATAGTTGTCCGGGTTGTACATCTCAGGGGAAGGCTCCCAGCCGGTGCCCCACCACTCCTTGAAGGGGTCCGCGGCCGTCTTCATGTGGAAGATATGGGCCACCCATGCCCTCACAAAGCCCTGCCGCGCCTCCCACTCTTTGTCGGCGGTTATGGACTCTCCCGCTGCCCTGTTGACCTCGTCCTCCCTGGCGGGCAGGGCTGTTGCCATGCCTCCGATGGGGACGGCGCCCCTCTTCAGGCAGACGGCCACCAGCCGCCTGAATATGTTTGCCAAGAAGGGGGTGGTCTTGATGTCCACGCCAAACCTGTCGGGCCAGACGGAGTTGGGGTCTGTCATAACGAACTCGAAAATGCTGGCCTTCAGGTCCCACCGGGCAGCATTAAGCCCGGCTGCATAGGGACCCAGGGCGTACAGCATCTCCTCCATCTCATAGACCGCTGGCAGGGATTCTACCAGGGGGATGGCCTTGACTACGGCGCCCTCGCGATAGCCTAGGTGCTCCAGGCTGAAATCGAAGAATTCTCGCCACATCACGGCCTCTTCCGCGGACTCCAGCTTGGGAAGATACCAGTACACCCCCTGCCCTCGCTCCACCTGGGCGCGGCCCGAGTAGGCCAGGGTCAGGGCCGTCCCCAGGATGCTTGCCGGCACGGGTTCCCCGTCAATGGTCACGTCGGGTTCATACAGGTGAAGCCCCCGCTCCCTGTGCATGAAGAAGGGTATCTCCCCCGGGTCAATCTTATACTCCCTCTGCCTCTCCGGGTTGTTGAAGGTGAGGGTGCGCTCTACGGCCTTCAGGCGGTTGTGGGCTGCGGTGACGGTGTCTATGAGCCTGTGCCCAGCCGAGTCCTCATCGTCGTCCAGGTCGCCCTCTGCCCTGTTGCCTTCAGGACCGGGGTTGAGGGCGTTGATAAACATTCCCGTTATTGACGCGGGGCCTGAAATCTCGATACCCGGCTTTCTCAGGTCTCCGGGTACTTGAGGCACTTGCCAGTCTCCGGTGTTGACTTCCGTCGCAGCCGGATAGGTTGGCAATACTCCCTGCTTATGGGCCTTTCCCAACACCTGCGTCCGCTTCTCAAGCAGGGTCTTGATCCTGGGAGTGAACTTGTCGTGGGCAAGGGCCAGGTATTCCATGAACTGGGGGGTGAACAGTTCTGCGGCCCCTTCTACGGGATCAAACTTCACCCGGTCAGTTGCCAGCGCCATAGGGTACACCTCCTTGAGATGTTCTTGGGGGATATTCCAGGGATAGGATATTAGTGTTGAGGGATATTCTATTCGCCGTAGGCAGTGATTTTGCCGAAAAGTCGGCATTATGGGGGACTAACTGTGGTCTATTGTATCTCATTGCGATGGACTTTAACAGTGGCGGGAACGCCAAGGCAGCGTTCCGTTTTAGGTGGCCGCGTTCTCCGTCGTTCCTGCGGAAGCAGGAATCCAGGGTTCCGCGATGTAGGGAGTCGTTGCGAAGTCACCCCCCCGCCATTTTCATCCCTATGTAAGCGGGATGGGTGAGCGGTCGGGCATGGTTTAGCAAATGAAACAGGATAGGGTGTAGAGGCTCCCGCCCCTCAACCCTATCCTGCGCGCCAGGGTATCCTTGCCGCCGCCGTGATTCACGGGGCGATTCGCCGGATAAACCTACTTCCACTGGTCATCGGGAGGCCAGATGTTCTGGGCGCCTCGGCCTGCACCCTGGGCAGTGCCCTGCTCCCGCCATTCAGACGTTGCGTCCCTCCACTTGGCGAAGTGGGGCGCTTGGGTATGGGCCTGGAAAGCCGCCTCGTCCCTGTAAACCTCGTATAGCCATATACGGTTGGGGTCGTTGGTGTCCTGGATAACGTCAAACCTGAGGCATCCCGGCTCGTCGTTCACAGAGCCTCTGGCGTCCAGAATCATCTCCTCGATGAACCGGTCCTTGAACCCTTCCTTTATCTGAATAGGCGCAATCACTACGTACATAACCCCTCCTTCATCTGAATCTATCTGAATCGGCTGTACCCATCATACGGGTCTGACAAAAATCACCTGACCCGGCTGAAATTATAGGTTCTCGAAAACCACTTGTCGAGGGGGGTGGGGATTAAACCACCGGGCCGTGAGCAACCCGCTAGACCAGTCCCGCCCGCCATCATTATGAAAAATAGATGCCAACCGTCATTCCGGCGTAGGCCGGAATCCAGGGGTAGGGCGGTGGACTCCCGCTTTCGCGGGAGTGACGGTGTGGAGGCCGTACCATTTCATCCTCGTATGTGGCCCGCAGGGGCATGGGTAATTATCATGAAAATAGATGCCCACCGTCATTACCATGAAAACAGGCAGTTCTCAGGCTGGAAACCCTGCCCCTAGCCCCTGGATTCCGGCCTACGCCGGAATGACGGTGGGGAGGCTGCCGTCGTTTTCATTCCGGGGGGGCGGCCTATCACAATGTCATTCCGAGCGAGCGGAGCGAGTCGAGGAATCTAAGGTGCTGGACTTCGGCATTGCTGGGAAGTCACCCACCCCCCCACCCCTGGATTCCGGCCTGCGCCAGAATGACGGTTAGGGTGTCAGCCATCATTTTCATCCCCGTATGTGGCCCGCAGGGGCATGGGCAATTCCGGCGAAAGCCGGAGGCCGGAAGTCGGAGCAATGGATTCCGGCCCGTATTGACAATTTCTCTCATTGCAATAGAATCAGGTCACAGACCCATGAATTCGCAGGATACAGCAAAAGTTAGGGGGTATTCTCATGGTAGTAACAGCAGACACCGTACAGATGGACTCTCAGGCCGTCGGTAAGGTTGAGAACTTGTTCCAGCAACAGATAGAACAGGGCCTGCACCCCGGCGCCGCCCTGGCAGTGTACCGCTACGGACAACCGGTGCTGGACCTGTGCGGCGGCGAGGCAGACCGGGACCTGGGCTGGCCCGTAGCCGATGATACTATGTTTGTCCTTTACTCCTCCACCAAGCCCATGGCGGCGGCTTGCCTTCATATCCTCTGGGAGCGGGGCCTGCTGGCATGGGATGACACTGTATCCAAATACTGGCCCGAGTTCGCCCAGAATGGCAAGGGCGGCGTCACCATCCGGCATATCCTGACCCACCAGGGCGGATTCCCCCAGACTCCCGAGGAGTTGACCTGGGACAAGTGGCGGGACTGGAACGCCGTGGTCAAGGCTATGGAGGGGGCAACTCCCGAATTCGAGCCGGGCACGGCCATGGCTTATCATCCCATCAACTTCGGCTGGGTTATCGCCGAGATAGTGCAGCGCATTGATGGCCGGCCTTTCAGCACCTTCTTCCGGGAGGAGCTAACGGGTCCCCTGGGCATGAACGACACCTACGTGGGGCTGCCCCCCTCCCTGGAGGCCCGCGTGTCCAGGATATACGCTATGGAGGACGCCGACCGCCCGGATACGGTGAATACCTTCAACAGGACCGAGGTGCATGAGGCCGTTGTACCGGCGGCCTGCGGCATCGCCTCTGCCAGCGACCTGGCCCGGTTCTACGCCATGCTGGAGCGGGGGGGCGCTCTGGACGGGGCGCAGGTCCTCAAGCCCGAGACTGTGGCTGAAGTTACCAAGTTCCAGTTGGAGGGCGATGACCGTTCCCTGGGGAGGTACGTGTACCGATGCCTGGGGATGTTCCTGGGCAGCGAGACTATGGGGAAGTCCAGGACAGATGACCTCCGTTCCTTCGGTCATGGGGGCGCGGGTACTTCGTTGGGTTGGGCCGACCCCGACTCCGGCCTGGCTATGGCCTACATAACCAACGGGTTCCGGGGGAATGACTCCAACAACGCCCGCCTGGCGGCCATCTCCCAAGCGGTACGGGATGCCTGCCTGTGATATAGGATGGTCCCTTGATAATGGGGAAGTCCGCCGCCCCTTGCGGACGGCGGGCGACTCACCAAACAGCTAAAGTGAGCGTGGGGGAAGGGGTCGGGAGTGAAGGGAGCACCACTCTGTTTTTCGCCCTGTCACCCATTTCTTCCGGCGCCGGTGGGCGGCGGGCCTGGATAAGTCACATGCTGGGGCGCGTTTGCAAACCTGGCGCGGCACCCAACCCGTCATTCCCGCGAAAGCGGGAATCCACCGCCCCGGCCCTGGGGTCTCACCAATGCCGGGGAGATGTCGAAAGTCACCGTTGGTCTTGGACACTCCCCAAGGCTTTGCAAACACCCCCTGGAGACCTGGGCTTCAATGTTTAGCTCGTGGATGATCCTGGTCTTCTGCGGCTACTTTGCCATGTTGATCGGCATAGCGTTAGTGGGCGCCCGCAGGATGCGGGATATGTCGGAATACGTGCTGGGCGGCAGGCGGCTGAGCAGCTTCACGGCGGCGTTGAGCGCCGGCTCCTCCACGACCAGCGCATGGACGATGCTGGCCCTCCCCGCTCTGACCTTCACCAACGGCGCCGTGGAGATATGGGTCCCCATCGCCGCCGCCTTCGGCATCTGGCTGAGTTGGACGTTCATCGCCAGGAGGCTGCGCCGCTACACCATCGAGGCGAATAATGCCCTGACCATGCCGGAGTTCTTTGAGGTCCGGTTCGGGGATACCACCGGAACGCTGCGGACCCTCACGTCCGTCATCACCATCTTCTTCGTGGTCTTCTATGTAAGCTCCGGCCTGGTGGGCGGCTCCAAGCTGCTGGAGACGATATTTGGCATTGAAGCCAACACGGGAGTCCTGGTGACTCTCGTAGCCATAGCCTCCTACACCCTCATTGGCGGATTCCTGGCGGTATCCAGGACCGACGTGGTCCAGGCGCTGTTGATGCTGGCCAGCCTTGTGATTATCGCGGGCACCCTGACTGCTTCAACGGAGGGTCCCTTTTCGGGGATAGGAGGCTCCTCCTCCGGCTTCCTCAGCCCCTTTACCGACGGCAGCGGCACGCCCATCACCTTCACCTTTGCCCTCTCGGCCGCGGGATGGGCATTCGGGGCCTTTGGCGCTCAGAGGATAGTGCAGCGTTTCATGGCGCTGGAACGGGAAGACAGGATTGTCCTGAGCCGCAACATCTCCACCCTCTGGCTTGTAGCCGTTTAAGGGGTCTCACTAACCGTCGGACTGCTGGCCCAGCCTGCTCTATCCGAAGCGGGAATGTCTGTGGAAATAGCCGACGCTGAGCGCATATACCTGGTGGTGTCCGAAATTTTCTTTCATCCCGTCGTGACAGGGCTGCTCCTGACGGCAGTGGTCGCGGCTGTGATGAGCACGGCGGACTCGCAGCTGCTCCTGGCATCCGCCGTCGCAACCGACGACCTTCCCCTGGTCAAGAGGATTGCCTATGGAATCACGTCCAACGCCAGGGTCTGGCTGGGCCGGCTGCTGCTGGTGGTCATAGGCTGCATTGCAGGGGCGATCTCCATACTCTACCCGGAGTCTATTTTCGACCTGGTGAGCTACGCATGGGGCGGGATGGGCGCGGCCTTTGGGCCTGTCACGGTCCTGGCCCTGTACTGGCGCAGGTTCAACTTCTGGGGAGCCGCCGCGTCCATCCTGGCGGGCACGGTGGTCGCTTCCTTGTGGGGATACCTGGACGGGGGTCCATCGGGGATGTGGGACATACAGCCTGCGACGCCGGGCTTTCTGGTAGCCATGTTGGTGGCTGTCGTCGTCTCCCTGCTCACCCCGAAGCCATCGGGGGATGTGGTGGACCTCTTCGACAAGGTAAACTCTAATAGAGGGGGATGATGGCGACGCCCGCCTGAGCTAGCCAGCGCCCGGCCCGTCATTACATGAAAATAGATGCCCACCGTCATTCCGGCGCAGGCCGGAATCCAGGGGTGGGGTTTGGACTCCCGCTTTCGCGGGAGTGACGGTAGGGAGGCCTACCGTAATTTTCATCCCCTTACGTGGCCCACAGGGCCATGGGTAATTATTATGAAAATAGCCAGCGCCCAGCAACGTCATTCCCGCGAAAGCGGGAATCCAGGGTCCTCCAACCTGGGGAGACGCCGCGAAGTCACCCACGCCCCCACCCCTGGATTCCGGCCTGCGCCGGAATGACGGTGGAGAGGCCGTACCATATAGAGCGACTTGGATGAACCCTAGAAGGAAACCCCATCTGGCAGGTGTCTTCTTCAAGCATTCCATCCATTTAGCCTTATGCCGGAAGCATAACGGTGGGCTAAGGCTTGAACTTCGTTGATATATTCTAAGGTCCCCTGAATCTCTACTTGAAAGGCTTCAGGCGGGTCACAGTGTCCATCATAGAAACAGTTGCCATGTAAGGAGGCCATGTAAGCCGCATAGGACTTGCGTATGGGTTCAAAGACGACTACATCATAACCACGCAACCTCCTCAAAGCCTCCATAGTCTTACCGGAAGACCTGGGTTCTATGTCTGTTATGGCAAGAATCATGGCATCGGTTGCTCTCCTGGCGGCGCACCACGCCTTCTCAGCAGCGTCTCTAACATCACCGGCATCAAACTGCCTGATTGCTTGATTCTGCAAAGAAAGGGCATCCTGGAAAATCCGGTCAACCTCAGATGTTAGTGTCATATTTACCATCCCCTCCGGCGTCTGATACCAGAGTCTGATAAATGAGGCACGATAAATAGAGGATAATCCATAAGCCATACTTGTCGACCGGGTTGGCCTACGCCATACCCTTCACGGCATGGTGGAAAGGGAACTTTGGAGATGCCGGGAAGCGGCAGCGCCACCGCGGGCCGGCTTCCGCCATGCCGTAGCGCTGCTGCTTTCCATAGCCTTCTGCTGCTACTTGAACCCGTACCCTGCCCTAGTCCGGGTCTATGACTCGATCAGGCGCCGTGTTTACGCCGTACCTGGTGAAGGTCTCGTCTATCTGTCCAATTTCCGCGCCCGAAATCGCCCATTCCAGCACCCTCATGTTATCCTCCACCTCCTGAGAGGTCCGGGTGCCCACCAGGGCTACGCTTACGGCGGGGTTATCCAGGAGCCACCTCAACGCAAGTTGAGGCATCCCCTTGCCGCGATCCTGGGCGAGGGGCTTCAGGTCATCCACCACCTGCACGTTGCGCCTGAAATTCTCCTCTGTGAACAGACCTATGTTCCATCCGGTGTTCAGCCCCCGGGAGCGCCAGTCGTTCTCCCCGAAGGTTGTGTCCGTAGTGAAGGTGCCCGCCAGCAGCCCGAAAGCCAGGGGGCCATAGACCATCACTCCTATGTTATTCTCCAGGCAGTAGGGAAAAATCTCCTGGGCGTTGCGGCGGTCGAACATGTTGTACCCGTACTGCACCACGTCTATGCGGCGGGTGTTCATGCACTCCTTGATCTGGTCCAGGGTGAAGTTGGATACCCCTATGGCCCGGACCTTGCCCTGCTGTACCACTGTATCCAGGGCGTGCATGGTCTCCTCGAAGGGGGTGTTGACGTCGGGCCAGTGGATCAGCAGGACATCCAGGTAGTCGGTCTGGAGGTTCTGGAGGCTCTGGTCAACGGAAGCAAGGATTGACACCATGCGGCTGTCCCTGCCTTTGGGCCTGTCCTGGTAGCCAACGCCGCACTTGGTAACTACCATCACATCCTTCCTGCGAGACCCCAGCGCCTTTCCCAGTATGCGCTCCGACTCTCCCCGGCCATAAGCGGGGGCGGTGTCGAAGCAGTTGATTCCCAGGTCCATAGCGCGGTTGACGGCGGCGATGGTCTGGTCCTCAACCACGTCGCCGTAGCCTCCGCCCATCTCCCAGCAGCCGAAGCCCATCACCGACGTAGTCATGTCCGTTGGCCCAAACTTGCGGTATTCCATGAATGTTCACCCTCCTTTGAAGTCCGTCAATTGACGGTGATACTATACTATAAATGATGGAGGGCATCCATGCCCTTATCAGCATCAGCATGTGGTGCAATGTTGCGCCATCACAAGCAGACACCTATACTACTATCATGCGGCATTATGAATGTCATAAAATCTCTCGAATATGAACACTTGGTATATTATCATATTCTCCCTACTGTCCATGGGCTGTCTGGTGATGACTATAACGAATGAGGTCCTGTATCACACTGAAGACAGTGCTCTGGATACAGCCACAGCAGTAGGAGAGACATTCTCCTATTTCGCCGTTGCAGCGGCTGCGGCTACCTTTATTATTGTGGAGGGAGGCACGGTGCTAGCAGAGAAGTTCTTGCATAATGAGCGTATGAAGGGGCGAGCCGAGGGGCGTGCGGAAGGGCGTGCGGAGGGTCGCGTGGAAGGACGTGCTGAGGGGAGTGCTGAAGAGCGTGACAGGTTAGTGAACTGGTTGAGGGACCAGGGGTTTGATGTCAGTAAGCTGCCGCCAAGTGAAGACTTAGACCGCACCCAAAATGGATAAGATAATACCCCGCCGAGGATGTCCTACAGATATAGATTGTCAACAGAGCCTAGCGCCAAGCCTCCGGGACAAGGGGAGACATCCTCCTATTTCGCCGTTGCAGCGGCTGCGGCTACCTTTATCATTGTGGAGGGTGGTACAGTGCTAGCAGAGAAGTTCTTGCATAATGAGCGTATGAAGGGGCGCGCTGAGGGGCGTGCCGAAGGGCGGGCTGAAGAGCGTGAAAGGTTAGTTAACTGGTTGAGGTCCCAGGGGTTTGATGTCAGTAAGCTGCCGCCGAGTGAAGACTTGGACCGGGACCCAAACGGATAATACCCCGGCGAGATGTCCCGCAGATATAGATTATCAACGGGTACTAATCACCAAGTCACTAAGCCATTGAGCTAGGATGCGGGTTTCACCGGCAGGGTGAAGGTGAAGGCGCTGCCCTTGCCGGCTTGGCTCTGCACCGAAATCTTCCCTCCGTGGGCCTCTACCAGCCGCCTGGCTATTGTGAGGCCCAGCCCTACGCCGCCCGTGGCCCTGGACCGGGACTTATCAACTCGGTAGAACCGCTCGAATACGTGGGGCAGGTCCTCCTGGGATATGCCCGCGCCTGAGTCTTCCACCCTCACCTCTGCCTCGTCGCCCATCCCTCTTACCGATACCTTGACATGGCCTCCCTGGGGAGTGTAGCTGACCCCGTTGTTCAAAAGGTTCCGCAATACCTGGCCTATTCTCTCCGGGTCGGCCTCGGCAATCAGGCTGACCTCTTCCTCAATAGCTACGCTGACGCCCTTGGCTTCCGCCTGGGGCTGCACGGCTGCAACAGCCTTCCGCGCCACCTCTGCCAGGTCGCAAACCTGGATGTGGAGGGGCATCTGGCCCGACTCGGCCAGGGCAAGCTCTTGCAGGTCTTCTATAAGGCGGGTCAGCAAGACTGCTTCCTCGTGCATGGAGTTTAGGGTTGCTTCATCGGCGTTCACCAGGCCGTCACGCAGGGCTTCCAGGTAGCCCCGGATGTTGGATACCGGGGTGCGCAGTTCGTGAGCCACGTCCGCCACCAGGCTGCGACGGACCTCCTCGGTGCGGGCCAACTCTTCCGTCATGGCGTTAAAGGTCCGGGAAAGCTCGCCTACCTCATCCCTGGAGCGTACATCCACCCTGCCGGAGAAGTCCCTCCCGGCTACCCCCCTGGCTGCCCTGGACAGGGCCTCCACCGGGGCCAGCACCCTCCGGGAGAGGAAGAAAGTCAGGACTACCCCCAGGCCCAGGGCAAAGATGCCGCTCCAGACCAGGATGCGGTTGATGGAAGGCAGGCCGCTTTCCGGGACGGGGATTGGCGTCTCGCCGGGCAGGGGGGCCGGGTTGATAAGCATGGTGCCTATGTATCCCCCGAGGCCCAGCACGGCCAGGGTGCGGTCGCTGTTTATTGGGCCGGTGACAAGCTGACCCACTGCCGAGCGGTGGGAGTCGGCTACCACTACCCCGGCTACATTCACCACAACTACCCGTTGGGCGTAAAACTCTCCTATCTGCTCTAGCATGGTCTGGACTCCATGCCAGCCCTCGGACTGGGCATACTGCCTTGCCAGCAGCAGGTTGAGACGCTCCAGGCGCTCCGTCTCCGCGCGCTCTTGAAAGCCTGCTATCTCGGCGCTGGCAGCCCGGCTTATGAAAAGCGCCGCCAGGCCCAAGGCGGCTGCTATGACCAGCGCGAAGCTGAAGAGAAGTCGCCATCGGAGGCTGTAGAACATTTCTAGCCTCCGAACTTATAGCCTATGCCATAGACAGTCTTGATATACTCGGGCCGGTTGTGGTCCTCCTCGATCTTGCGGCGCAGGTTCAGGACGTGCACGTCCACCGTCCTCTCCATCCCATCGAAGTCGTACCCCATAGCCCGGTCCACCAACTGGCTGCGGCTAAAGACCCTGCCGGGTTCTCGCGTCAGGGCAGCGAAGATGCGGAACTCGGTGGGGGTGAGATGCACGTCTGAGCGCCCAACCCTCACCCGGTATTTGGCAAAGTCTATCTTGATTTCTCCCAACTCCACTTCTTGGGGCCCACGCAGGGCGGGAGCATCCCCGGTACGCCGGAGGACCGCCCTCACCCTGGCGGCCAGTTCCCTGGGGCTGAAGGGCTTGGTGACGTAATCATCGGCCCCCAGGTCCAGGCACCGGAGCTTGTCTCCCTCCGTGCCAAGGGCCGTGAGCATAATAATGGGCACATCCGATTCTTCTCTAAGGCTCCGACAGACCTCAAGCCCGCTGAGACCCGGCAGCAGAAGGTCCAGGACCACCAGGTCCGGGGCCATATCCCTGGCAAGCTCCAATCCCTGAGCGCCGTCATGGGAGATCATCACGTCGTGCCCGTCCCTCTCCAGGTACAATCTGACTATATCGGCGGCCTTGGGGTCATCTTCGATTACCAGGACCCTCCGTCTCGCAGCAGCCATGCCATACCTCATGTTGGTATTCTCAGCAAGCGTTGGTATTCATATCCGGCATTACCATGAAAATAGCCGGCCCGACCCCACCGTCATTCCCGCGAAAGCGGGAATCCAGGGGCGGGGCGTGGACTCCCGCTTTCGCGGGAGTGACGATAGGGAAGCCTTACCATTTTCATCATATTTCGGCCTGCCGGGCCCTTTTACTCTATATTGTACCTCAATACTTTTTAAGAAATTGTTAAGCCTCGGTAGCATTTTCTTAAGACTTGGGATATTATATTGCTATACTAAGGGGCACCATCCGTCTTGAGAGGCGGGTGGGGAATGAAATCACTAGGAGGTGATAGCTGTGGCAAATGACTACACTATTTTCGTAGGCACCATAGGCGGCGGGCTGTCCTTCAGCCCTGACGGCGGGGATAGCTGGAACCGGGTAAGGGCGCCTCTGGTCGGAGAGGGCAATGTGCGCGCCCTATCCGTGTACCCCGACTCCAACCGCATCCTGGTTGGCACCGATGACGGAGTGTTCCGCAGCGATGACAAGGGGATGAGTTGGCAGAACCTGGACGCCCCTACCAGCGGCTTGCAGGTCTGGTCGGTGGCGGTGGACCCCGTGGACCCGGACATAGTATTTGTCGGCACCAGGCCCGAGGGATACCGCTCCAGGGACGGGGGGAAAAGCTGGCAGAAGCTGAGCATGGGCGTAAACATGGACTGCCCCATAGGTACTCCCCGGACAACCAACATAATCGTTGACCCAAGGGACCACCGCACCGTATGGGCAGGCATCGAGGTAGATGGCGTGTACAAGAGCCTGGACGGCGGGGATAGCTGGCTCCATCTCCCCGACCTTGGCCCCGACCCCTTCCACGGCGACATTCACGGCATGGCCCTCAAGTCCGGGCCGGAGTCGGCGGTTTACTGCACCAGCCCCTTCGGAATAGCCACCAGCACCGACGAGGGTGAGAGCTGGGACTATCACGAGTTCGCCAAGTTCCGCGAGACCGACACCCGCTCCTACTGTCGGGGCATGGTAATCAGGGCAGACAACCCGGACGTGATGTTCGTGGGCAACTCCGATACGATACCCGGGTTGAAGGGCAGGATCCAGCGCACGAGGGATGCAGGCAGGAGTTGGGAATCTGTGGACCTGCCGGTGGAGCCCAACTCCCTCATATACTGGTTCGCCACCAATCCCTCTATTCCCAATGTTATCGTGGCAGCCAGCATCTACGGCTACGTGTACGCAAGCAACGACGGCGGCGACAACTGGGAGAAGCTGGACAAGGAGTTCGGCGAGATTCGCTCCGTGGCAGTGTTGCCCAGCTAGTCCATAACCCAGGCGACAAAACCGCAGGGGGCAGGTATGAGAGCCTGCCCCCTGCTTTTACTTTGGTGCTACCACACTTATTCCGATACCCCGTGGAAGCCAAATAATCATTCTCTTATATATTCTTTGGTTGAGTTGTCCATGTTAAAGCAGAGAGGCTCTACGTGACCAATATATAGGTACGACTGAGTGAAGCGGGATTATCGCCTGGCCTCTTCTACAAAGTCTATATCCGTTTGAGACGGGTAGCGGAAGGTAAAAACTGTTCTGCCATTCAGGTTGGAGATTGCAAAGTCTCCCGTTCCTATAATTTCCATCCCAATCAACATATTCCCACCATAAATCTGGCCCCTCGTTACACGGACGCCTCGATAACTGACGTTGTTTGGCAAGAGCATACTTACTAAATAGGTCTCTGCCTGGTATGTACCCCCGACATTATGGGTTAGCGTCGTTCCGGTGGGAACGAGTCCACATTTATCAACAACTTCCTGTGAGATTACCGAGTTTGTTGCCCCCGTATCCCAAATACCTGTGAACGGCACCATTTCCGGTTGTGGGATGCCACTGCTTGGGTGCCACGCCTGGGAGACTAAACAATCGGTCTTCAGGACATTAAGCAGGCCCGTTTGGGAAGTCACTGTGAACGCACTATACCGTCGCTCCATTACGTGAACACCACACGAGAATGAAACGTCTGGGTATAGTCCGTGTCTCCCTCGGACACCTTCTGCACTAAGAAGGTCCCAATTTGGAGCGACTTCTGCGTTTCCATAACCGCAGTAAGGTCATCGTCATACACGCCGACTACATTGCCGTCATGTATGACAATATACTTACCATCGTACTTCTCTACCATAGCCTCCTGATTGGCTAGGTAGAAGTTAAATTCTTTCGAGAGAGTGTCGCTCATGGTTGACCTGCTTTCCATCCTATCCAAATCCCAATATCGTCTTATCAAATCATTGAACTAGTAGTCAAACATCTTTGAATTGAGGACTGCTAGGCGTATTATAGCAGGCGATAGCTAAGGAAGAATGGGATGTGGAGGTAGGGGTGATGACTAAGAAATACCGGGTGCAACTGACGGGAGAGGAGCAACAGGAACTGAAGGCACTGGTTTCCCGAGGGCGGACGGCGGCATACAAGCAGACCCATGCGCGCATCTTGTTGCTGAGCGATGAGGCGCAAGCCGACGGAGGGATGAAGGATGAGGAGATTGCCCGATCCCTGAAAATTGGCAGTGCGACGGTGGAACGGGTACGCCGCCGCTGTGTGGAGGAAGGGGTCGAGGCGGCGCTGGGACGTAGGGAGCAACTTCGCCGGCGTCAGAAGAAACTGGACGGCCAAGGGGAGGCTCACTTGATTGCATTGGCCTGTGGAGAACCGCCGGAAGGCCGGGCCAGTTGGACGCTTAAATTGTTGGCGGGCCGACTGGTGGAATGCGAGATAGTGGACTGCATCAGCAGGGAGACGGTGCGCCAGGCCCTCAAAAAAACGAACTCAAGCCCTGGCTGAAAGAGTGCTGGTGCATCCCGCCGGAAGGGAGCGGGGAGTTTGTGTGCGCCATGGAAGACGTGCTGGAAGTCTACCATCGCTCCTATGAAGACAACGAGGTTCTGGTGTGCCTGGACGAGACCAGCAAACAACAGGTTAGGGAGACTCTCCAGCCGCGTCCGTCATGGCCTGGGGCGGCAGGCTATTATGATTACGAATACGAGCGCAACGGCGTGAGCAACCTGTTCATGTTGTTCGCGCCGTTGGAAGGGTGGCGTCGGGTGGAGGTAACCGACCGGCGTACCAAAGCCGATTGGGCAAGGGTGGTCCGGCAACTGGTGGACGTGGACTACCCGGACAAGGAGCGCATCCTTCTGGTGATGGACAACTTGAACACCCACCATCCGGCCTCGTTGTACGAAGCCTTTGAACCCGCTGAAGCGCGGCGCATCGCCCACCGGTTGGAGGTCCACTACACGCCTAAACATGGGAGTTGGCTAAACATGGCCGAGATTGAGATCGGGGTGATGGCCCGGCAATGCCTGGACCGCCGCATTCCAGACCAAGAAGTCCTGCGCCGGGAGGTAGAAGCATGGCAAGGTCAGCGCAACCGGGACGCGATACGAGTGGACTGGCGCTTCACCACCGAGGACGCGCGCATCAAACTGAAGTCTCTATACCCATCAATCCAACACTGACAGACTACTAGGGTGGTGTAGCATGGGCTTTAGAGACTTCCCCTAAACCCTTGCAGAATACACAGGGGTCAGCCAGTTGGAGTAGCCGGGGTTTGCTCCGCGCACCACATTGTGGAAAAGCTCCCTCAAGCCCGATACCACCGGCCCCACCTCTCCATCGCCTACAGAGTACCTGTCCACGCTCCCGATGGGCTGAATCTCCACTGCGGTGCCGCACACAAAGGCCTCATCCGCGATGTAAAGCTCCGTCCTGTCCACGTCCCGCTCCACCACCGGGGTCCCAATCTCCCTCTCCAGCAGGTGCTTCACCGTGTCGCTGGTGATGCTCTCCAGGATGCCCGCGCTGGCAGGAGGTGTGATGGCAACCCCGTCCCTCACGATATAGATGCAGGCATAGCTGGCCTCCGTCACCTTGCCGTTCTGGTTCAAGGCGATGCCGAAGTCGTACCCGTTTATCGTGGCCTCGGTGGATATGTACCGGCTGTTCTGGTAGTTTGTGATGGCTTTGACCCGGGGCGGCATCACGTTGTCGGAGATGCGGGTCCAACTACTGACATTACAATGGGACACCTTGGACTCCCCCAGGCCCGATGGGGACGGCCTGGCCGTGATAACCACCTCCCCAGGCCGTTCCAGCACCGCCATGTACCCCGGGATGCCTTCTCCAAAGTAGGCCAAAGGCTGGATGTACACATCGCGGTGGTACTCGTTGTCTCGAAGCAGGGATATGATAGCTTGGGCCAGGTCCTCGGTAGAATAGGGAGAGGCCATGCGCATGAGCTTCATGGACTGGAGCATCCGCTTCAGGTGGTCGTCGAGCCTGAAGATATATAGCTCCTGGTGATCGGGGTTCCAGTAGGCCCGGATACCCTCGAAGATGGCGGAAACGGCAGTCCAGCCCAGCATGGAGACATGGACCGTGGCGCTTTCCCATTCCACCATTTCCCCCGAACGCCAGAGGTACTTGGGGGTCTCCCGGACTGTCGTACTTTGTTCCTTTTGCAGCTTCTGCTCCGTCATGGGTGGAAAAGCCTCCTCTATTGCCGGCCTGCTGGTACGCTACCGATGAATGAAAGACGAACTAAACCCTGGCGCTTCCCCATCGGCACTCCCGCGAAGGGGGGAATCCACGCCCCTCCCCTGGATTCCGGCCTGCTCCGGAATGACGGTAGGTGGGGGTGGAAAAGCCTCCTCTTTTGCCAGCCTGCTGGTACGCTACCGAGGAATGAAAGACAAACTAGACCCTGGCGCTTCCCCATCGTCACTCCCGCGAAATGGGAAGTCCACCGTCCCTCCCCTGGATTCCGGCCTGCGCCGGAATGACGGTGGGTGGGGGTGGAAAAGCCCCTCTATCGCCGACTACTGGGCGCGCCAGGCCCTACTTCCCGTCCACTTTGAGCAGGGCCAGGAATGCCTCCTGGGGTATCTCCACCCTGCCCACCTTTTTGAGCCGGCGCTTGCCTTCCTTCTGCCTCTCCAGCAGCTTCCTTTTTCGGGTTACGTCGCCGCCGTAGCACTTGGCTAACACGTCTTTCCTCAGGGCGCGCACCGTCTCCCTGGCGATGATCCTGTTCCCCACCGCCGCCTGGATGGGGACCTCAAAAAGCTGGCGGGGAATGACCGTCTTCAGTCGTTCCACCAGCGCCCTTCCATAATGGTATGCCTTGTCCCTATGAAC
This sequence comes from Dehalococcoidia bacterium, assembly GCA_965219725.1. Classification (GTDB taxonomy): domain Bacteria; phylum Chloroflexota; class Dehalococcoidia; order Lucifugimonadales; family JAGWBF01; genus CBDCOF01. Next base: position 1,384,895 of record CBDCOF010000002.1, read on the forward strand.
AATCATTGACAGGGCGTCAACGGTCTCCTGGTTAAGGAGTATATCCAGCCTCACCAGCGGCCCGCTGCGGTATCCATCGAAGGAGTAGTCCAGGGAGGCGTAGCCCTGGGTGCGGGACTTTAGCTGGTTGTAGAACTCGGCCAGCATCTCCGCAAGGGGCATGGCGTATTCCATCAGCACCCGCGCATCGCTCATCGGCCCACTGTCGGTATAGTCGTCAGTCCCGTTGTCAACAGACTGGATGTATTCCATCCGCCTGAATTCGGCCCGGCGGGAGGACATGAGCTCCATCACGTGGCCCACGTGGCGCTCGGGAGTAACGATGGTTGCGCTCAGCCATGGCTCCTGAATCTCCAGGGTGTCGCTGGAGGCAGGCAGTCTGGAGGGAGAATCTATCTCCATATAGGTCTCGTCCTTTAGGAGGACGCGGTAGGCCACGCTGGGGGCGGTGATGATTATATCCAGGTCATATTCCCGCTCCAGACGCTCTTGCACTATGTCCATGTGCAGCAGGCCCAGGAAGCCGCACCGGACGCCAAACCCCAGGGCCGGGCTGTTTTCGGGCTCGTAGGTCAGGGCAGCGTCGTTGAGTTGCAGCTTCTCAAGGGCGGCCCTCAGTGACTGATATTCCTCCCCGTCGGCGGGATAAAGTCCGGCGAACACCATAGGCTTGAGGGGAACATAGCCTGGGAGAGCCTTATTAGCAGGCAGGCTTGATAGGGTCAGGGTCTCTCCCACGTTGCACTCTCGCACATCCTTCAGCCCGGTGGCGATGTACCCCACCTGGCCCGCGGAGAGAGTGTCCATGGGCCTTGGATCGGGCGAGAAGATGCCTATCTCCATAGACTCGGTGACTTTACTGGTGGACATCAACAGGAGGCGGTCATTCCGGGACAGGGAGCCGTCCATCAGCCTGACGTGGGCGACTATGCCCTTGTAGGTGTTGTAGTTGGAATCGAATACCAGGGCGCGCAGGGGGGCGTCCAGGCTGCCCTGAGGGGAAGGTATTCGTTCTATTACCGCCTGCAAGACATCCTGGGCGCCGGAGCCTTCCTTGGCAGAAGTGAAAAGTATCTCTTCCGCGCCAAACCCGAACACCTGCTGAAGCTCTCTGGCGACCCGCTCAGGCTCGGCCTGGGGCAGGTCTATCTTGTTGACCACCGGGATGAGCTTCAGGTTATGCTCCACAGCTAGGAAGGTGTTGGCTATGGTCTGGGCCTCAATGCCCTGGCTGGCGTCCACCACCAGCAATGCGCCCTCGCAGGCGGCCAGGGCGCGGGACACCTCATAGCTGAAGTCCACGTGCCCAGGCGTGTCAATCAGGTTTAGCTGGTACTCCTGGCCGTCGTTGGCGCTGTGGTAAGACATTGTCACCGCCGTGCCCTTGATAGTTATGCCACGCTCCCTTTCCAGGTCCATCTGGTCCAGGAACTGCTCCTTCATCTCCTGGGGGTCCACAGTGCGCGTGACCTCAAGGAACCGGTCGGCCAGGGTGGACTTACCGTGGTCAATGTGGGCGATGATGCAGAAGTTCCGTATATGTCGCAAGTCCATTGTATATAAATTCCTAATCGAGGCGGTGGGACAAATCTCCAGTACAAAAAGGGGATAGGAAGTGTCCTATCCCCTTTCAGAAACTACTCACGTGATATGCCGGGCGCTCTCTATGGAGCGCCATACCCTGGTACGTTAATGCAAGACACCCAGTGGTTAGACGCTACCTCCCGAAGCTCAGGCAGATACTCCTGGCAGGCGGGCTGGGTAGCCGAAGCGCAGCGAGGATGGAACACACAACCGCTGGGCGGGTTCAGGGGGCTGGGCACCTCTCCGGTGAGGATGATCCTCTCCCTCTCCGCGTCTATTATAGGGTCCGGTATGGGCACGGCAGAGAGCAGGGCCTTGGTGTAGGGATGCAGGGGATTGGCATAGACCTCGTTCCGGTCTGCAATCTCCACAATATGACCCAGGTACATGACGGCCACCCGGTGGCTGATATGCCTCACAACAGAGAGGTCGTGAGCTATGAACAGGTATGTGAGGGTGAACTGCTCCTGAAGCTCCTCCACCAGGTTTACTATCTGGGCCTGGATGGACACGTCCAGGGCGGAGACGGGTTCGTCGCACACGATGAGCTTGGGGTTCACGGCCAGGGCGCGGGCGACCCCGATGCGCTGGCGCTGTCCGCCGCTGAATTCGTGGGGAAACCTGTCCGCCATGTAGGGGTTCAACCCCACCAGGGTGAGCAATTGGGACACCCTATCCCGGTACTCCTGCTTGCCTCTGGCCATCCCGTGCACTATCAGGGGCTCGCCGATGATGTTCCCGGCAGTCATCCGAGGATTCAGGGAGGCGTAGGGGTCCTGGAAGATGATCTGCATCTCCCGGCGCATGGCCCGCAGTTCCCTGCCCTTCATCTGGCACAGGTCCCTGTTCTCGAACAAGACCCTACCTTCCGTGGGCCTGTAAAGCTGGAGGATACAACGGCCTGTTGTGGTCTTCCCGCAGCCGCTTTCTCCTACCAGTCCCAGGGTCTCGCCGCGACGGACGAAGAAGCTGATGTCATCAACGGCCTTCACGTGCCCCACTACTCGCTGGAAGAGCACGCCTGAGGTGACCGGGAAGTACATCTTGAGGTTATGGACCTCTATGAGGTTTTCGTTATGTCCGTTATGCCCGTTTTGGGCCTGTTCTACCATTGCTCGCGTCCCTCGACTTTCTAGGCTAGGGTATCTGCGACAAAGCAGGCCGCAAGATGTTCACCCTGAATGCTCCGCAGCGGCGGCGGTTCCTCTGCGCACCGGTCAATGGAATACCGGCATCGCTCCCTGAAAGAGCAACCCTGAGGGAGGGCTATAAGGTCGGGAGGCTGGCCCTCGATGGGGTCCAGCTTCTCCCTGCGGGGCAGGTCCAGCCTGGGGACCGAGTTCAGAAGCCCCATTGTATAGGGGTGCTTGGGATCCCTGTAGATTTCCGCCGCTGATCCCCGCTCTATGACCCTCCCGGCATACATGATATTCACCCTGTCGGCGTAGCGGGCGACCACACCCAGGTTGTGGGTGATGACTATGAGGGACACCCCGCGTTCTTTGCTGAGGTTCTTCATCACCTCCAGAATCTGGGCCTGAATGGTCACGTCCAGGGCTGTAGTGGGCTCGTCTGCTATGATGAGCTTGGGGTTGCAACTCAGGGCCATAGCGATCATGACCCTCTGGCGCATACCGCCGCTGAATTGGTGCGGGTACTGCTTGACCCGGCTCTCCGGGTCTGGGATGCCAACCTCCTCCAGGCGGCGGATAGCCTCCTGGCGAGCCTCCTGCTTTTTCATGCCCAGATGGAGCTGCAAACTCTCGGTCAGCTGCCGTTCTATGGTGAGAACGGGATTCAGAGATGTCATGGGCTCCTGGAAGACCATGGATATCTGGTTGCCTCGAATCTGCCTCATCTCCTTGTCTGACAGCTTTAGCAGGTCCCTGCCGTCGAAGATTATCTCGCCGTCAACTATCCTGCCCGGAGGGGTTGCCACCAGGCGCATAATTGAAAGGGCGCTTACGCTTTTGCCACATCCGCTCTCTCCGACAAGACCGAGGGTCTCCCCCTCTTCCACATCGTAAGAGACTCCATCAACTGCTTTTACCACACCTGAGTAGGTGAAGAAATGAGTCTTCAGGTCCTTAACCTCTAGCAAGGTAGCCACGGAGCCTCCTTCACAGTCGAACATACGGCTCTAATAATGATACACCTAACGTTATTGCTTTGTATCTATCTCAGATGGCCCAACGGCCAAAAGCTCATCATCATGGTGGGGAAGGGGAGACTCGAACTCCCACGCTTCTCAGCACATGATCCTAAGTCATGCTCGTCTACCAGTTCCGACACTTCCCCTGCTGGAAGCCTACCAGCAGTCTTCCTGTGACCCGCCTCGGGGTCGAACCGAGAACCTACGGATTAAGAGTCCGTTGCTCTGCCAATTGAGCTAGCGGGCCATGCCAACGTATTAAACGCTCTACCGGATAACCTATATTATAAATCATAGTGTAAAGCGCAACAAGAATCTATCAAGATAGGCATCATTTGTCAACACCCATCTCAGACCGCTCTTCATCCTTATGGATTGTGAAAGGTTATCAACCTAACTCAATCGCCTGATTTATCCGGAGGATTATAGTGGAATTATAAGAATTAACCTCACCGATGGTCAAGAGGCAGGGAAGCCCACTAACCCACTGCCTACACGCCAAAGTCCAGGCGGCGGATGAGGGAGTCGGGCAGCCCGGCCCTGCGCATCTTTTCCTGGGTGGCCTCTATATCGTAGCTGACCCTGTGCCTCTCGATGGTCCTCTCATTTTCGTCGTAGAGGGCGTAGCTGGGCCTGGGGTCTCCGTCCCTGGGCTGACCCACCCCGCCGGGATTGATGATTAGCCGTTCAGGGCCCAGCCGGAGAGGCAGGTCTTCGGGAAAAGGCTCGAAGTCGCACCCTTGCCCCGCTCTTTCCCGGCAGATAAAGGGTATATGGGAGTGGCCCACCACGCAGAACCGGGACTCAAGAAGCCGGAAGGTGCCCGAGGCCGCCTCATCGGATACCAGGTACTCTATGACTGGGGACCTCAAGCTGCCATGCACCAGGGTAAAGTCTCCCCTCCGGGCTATTTCGGGCAGCCCCGAAAGGAACTCGGCGTGCTCCGGGACCAGTTGGGTTGCCGTCCACTGGGCTGCCAGCCGGGCGTGGGTATTGAAGTCGTGGGTACTTAGCCTGCCTGTAGCAGCTAGGTCGTGATTCCCCACCACGCTTACATAATTGTGCTTGTGCAAGGCATCTATGCACGGGCCGGGGTCCGGGCCGTAGCCAACGATGTCTCCCATGCACCAGATTTCGTCAAAACCGCCCCTGGCTGCCGCATCTCCCAGCACAGCCTCCAGGGCCTCCAGGTTGGAATGTATGTCTGAAACAATCAGAGCGCGCAACGTCTCCCCTCGCCATCCTTCTGTATCTATTGCATTATACGGCAGTTTCAAGGGCAGAAGACCCCCAATGCCCGTATGACTGATAAATTATCCCCAATGGTGAATTGGAGTTCAACATTAAAGGTGGGCAGCCCCTCATCCCGGGAGAACCATCCCTGAAAAGTTTCCCCAGTTTCATATTCCGGCCCCTGCTGTGGAGGGGGGAATCATCCTGGGCCTTCCTCGTTGGCGTCATCGTGGAACAGCCAGATATAGTCTTGATACTCGAATGTCCGATTTCGCAACTGACCGGTGAATTCCTGTAAAATACCACAATCAACCATCCGGGCGACCAGGTTATTGGCTGCCTGGTAGGTAGTCCCAATCAAACTCTGCACGTCATTTACTGAAACGATAGGGTATTGGTAAAGGTGCTCCAGCACTCGGTGACCATTGCCTGCCGTGCGGCCTAAGCTATCGGTAATCACATTTCGATGTTCTTCACGGAGAGCGAGTATCCGGTGTGCGGTGTCGGTTGCCTGTCTGCTCACCTCCAAAACGCCTCGCAGGAAAAAGATGAGCCACTCCTCCCAAGTCCCATTATCACGTACTGATTGCAGCTTCTCATAGTAATCTTGTCTACGTTGTTTGAAAAAATGTGAGAGATAGAGGACCGGCTTGCTCAGTAATTGCCGCTCACAGAGCAGGAAAGTGATGAGGAGCCGGCCTACACGTCCATTGCCGTCAAGAAATGGGTGAATCGTCTCAAATTGAGCGTGGGCCAATCCAATCCAGACCAGGGCAGGCAGATTTCCTGGGTCGTGAATAAAGGCTTCCAGCTTCCCCAAGGCATCGGGCACTTCATGGGGGGGTGGTGGGACAAAAATGGCCTCGTTCAGGGAACAACCGAGCGGTCCAATCCAGTTCTGGCTGGTGCGCAATTCCCCCGGTGTGAGATGCGAACCGCGTACTCCGCGCAGGAGTCGAGCGTGAATTTCACGGATGAGCCTCACCGAAACGGGAATCTCGTCCAAGCGTTCGAGGCCGTGATTCATTGCGCCGATGTAGTTTATCACCTCGTTCGCGTCCTTCGGTATGTGGGACGAGAAGACCTTCGCTTCCGCCGCTAGCACATCCTGCAAGGAGCTTTGTGTCCCTTCAATCTGGCTCGACAGCACCGCCTCTTTGCGCACATACATAAGCACAAAGAGGTCTGGGTTGGGCAACGTCAGCACGGACCCGTCAAGACGCCCCAAGGCGCGGTCTGCCTCAGAAAGCAGAGATTGCAGTTCTCCGCCAATTCGGATAGGGGGCTGCGGCGGCAACGGCGCAGGGATGAATGCCCGGTAGCCGCCTATCTGTCTGGTGTACTGCCCGGCCCGGGTTGAGGTTGTAGCACCATTTTCCATAAATATCCCTTCGCTGGTGGGTTGGCAACCGGTGGGCGCATGTTAAAGGCTGCGTTTAATATAGCAGGCAAAGTCGTCCATGTTAAAGGCTGCGTTTAATATAGCAGGCAAAGTCGTCCATGTTAAAGGCTGCGTTTAATATAGCAGGCAAAGTCATCCATATTAAAGGCTGCGTTTAATATAGCAGGCAAAGTCATCCATATTAAAGGCTGCGTTTAATATGGAGCGCCGGCATGGGCTGAGGACTATAGGAAAGGGCGCTATCCCAGCCGGAGTTCGACCTTGTTGCCATCCTCCTCAAAGTGCTGAAGCAGGAACCTGGAATCACTCAATAGTTTTCTTGCATCCGATTTTGTTTCTATGAAGATGCCATTTGATAACCGGCGGGGAAGCCTGATCTTACGTTCGTCATAATGGACTATATATCCCCCACGAGGTCCCTGGACAGGACATTCCTGGTCGGTGAGGGCACCTTTCCTGACCAGCCACTCAGCTACCTCTACCAGCACCCGGTTCCAATACTGGATGGGTCTTTCCGTACCATCGGGAAAGCGTATTGCAGACGGAGGATTGGTCTTGAATTCAGGGCGAAAATCCGCGATGGATGTCCATCCGTCGGCATCTTGTGAGGTTGACGGGAGATTGCTAATGCTTTCTGGACTATCGGGAATCCCACTGGGAGCAGTCGGGGCTGGACTCTCCCGTGAAGGTGTTTCAATGATTGGCCGGCTTGATGGCATGATAGGTCGGCGATTACTGGTGTTTTCTGCATGGCCAGCAATCTCATCGCTGATAGTCGGGGCTGGACTCTCCTGTGATGCCTGGATAATTGGCTCCCTCGCCGGCGTGGGGTCCCCGGATGCCAGATTGGGCCGCCAGAGGAGGAGCAGTTGTAGCGCGCACCAGAAGGCCGGGTCGTCGGCTATGGACACGGCTAAAATGCGGCGGTCAGCCAGTGGCACCGGGTCAAATACCTTGTAAAACTCCCAATGGCTGCCATCGGTCAAGCCGGCGTAGGGTACGCCAGCCATGTTTGCGTACCTCACCATCTGCTCTATGTGGGGCGCTAACGGTTCGCCCAAGCGTTTGGCCTCGACAAATGCCGCCGTCTTGCCATTGGCGAGCAATGCGTAGTCGGCCCTGCTGCCACTCAAGTCGTACTCCGGCAGCACCAGCGCCGGGTCGGTGGTGTCCCACCCCAGCGCTTGCAGCAGGGGGTCAATCAGCGCCATGCGGGTGCGGGTCTCGTTGGCCTGCAAGTCCGGGCGGTGGTCTTTGATTCGCGCCTTCAGCGTCTCTATCACGCCAACCAAATCATCCAGCATAATAGCACCCCCAGTAAGTGATTAGTGCGAGTGGTCAGTGGTGAGCGGCTAGTTATCGCTAATCACTGACCACCTAACACTAGCCACTCACCACTCGCTCCCCTACTCCTCCAGGGTCGTAATGTCCCCCGGGTCCAGCCCCAGCTCCTGGGCTTTCAGGAGGCGGCGCATTATCTTGCCGGAGCGGGTCTTGGGCAGGGTGGGGACAAAGTCTATCTCCGAGGGGATAGCGATGGGGCCTATCTCACGGCGCACGTGGGCCTGGAGGGTGGACACCATCTCCTGTGAGGGGTCGTTGCCCACCCGCAGGGTCACAAATGCCTTGATGGACTCGCCTCGGATGGGGTCGGGCTTCCCGATGACTGCCGCCTCTGCCACTGTGGGGTGGGATACCAGGGCGCTCTCCACCTCGGCGGTGCCTATCCGGTGCCCGGACACGTTGAGCACGTCGTCGGCCCGGCCCACCACCATGTAATAGCCGTCCTCGTCTTTCAGGGCCACGTCCCCGGTGAAGTAGCACCCGGGGATGCGGGTCCAGTCCTGGGCGTAGCGGTCCGGGTCGCCGTATACTGTGCGGAACATGTGGGGGAAGGGCTGCTTCAGCACCAGAAGCCCGCCCTTGTTCGGCTCGGTGATTGGCTGGCCCTCCCGGTCCACCACGTCGGCGGTTACGCCGGGCATGGGCACGCCCACCTTGCCGGGCTTGGTAGCCATAATGGGAAGGGTAGCCAGGCATGGCCCCCCTGTCTCCGTCTGCCACCAGTTGTCCACCATATAGCCCCACTCGCCGCCGCCGCACAGGTGTTGGTAGGCCCATCGCCACGCCTCCGGGTTCAGAGGTTCTCCGGCGCAGGTCAGAAGGCGCAGGCTCCGCAGGTCGTAGCCCTTGATATAGTCCTCGCCATAGCGCATCAGCATCCGCACCGCAGTTGGGGCGGTGAAGATGACGTTCACTCCGTATTTGTCTATAACCTCATAAGCCGCCCCAGGGTGGGGGTAGTCAATGGCCCCTTCCCTGAAGACGGTGGTGCCGCCGGCTATCAGGGGCGCATAGACGATATAGCTGTGCCCCACCACCCAGCCGATGTCCGAGGTGCACCAGAACACGTCCTCATCCTTGATGTCCCAGAAGTTCTTGAAGTGGTAGTAGGTGCCCACCATGTACCCACCGTGGACGTGGAGCACGCCCTTGGGCTTGCCGGTGGTGCCGCTGGTGTAGAGGATGTAGAGGGGGTCCTCCGAGTCCATGACCTCCGGCTCGCAGTAGGAGTCTCCCGATTCGAGCAACTCGGCGAAGTCCACCTCCCGGCCACTGCTCCGGCTATCCTGGTCCGAAGGCCGGGCCTCCCGCCAACTCACCACCACTTTTTCTACCAGGTCCAGGTCTTTGACGGCCTCGTCGGTGATGCCCTTCAGGTCCACCTTGCGTCCCCGGCGGTAGCCCGCGTCGGAGGTGATGACGACCTTGGCCTGGGCGTCAATGATCCGGTCTCTGAGGGCCCCCACGCTGAATCCCGCATATACCACGCTGTGTATGGCCCCGATGCGGGCGCAGGCCAGCATAGCAATGGCCCCTTCGGGCGTCAGGGGCATGTAGATAACCACCCGGTCTCCCTTTTTTACGCCGATGGACTTGAGGCCGTTGGCGAACTTGTTGACCAGATGGGCCAGCCGTCCGTAGGTGAACACCCGCTCCGTGCCGTCCTCGCCCAGCCAGATGAAGGCCGCCTTGTTCTTTCGCCAGGTGTTCAGGTGGCGGTCCAGGCAGTTGGCGGTAATGTTGCATTTGCCGCCCACGAACCATCGGAAGGTGGGGTAGTCCCACTGGAATACCTGGTTCCAGGGCTGATACCACTGGAGCTCCGAGGCGACGTTTGCCCAGAAGCCCTCCGGGTCCTGGATGGAGCGCTCGTACTCCGCCTGGTAGTCTTGCAGGTTGGCATTGGCTACCAGGTGATGAGGGGGGGATATTGACTCCGTCACCTGCAACAGGTTATCAAGCTGCTCTTGCTGTGTCATGTCGCACCTACTTTCTTTCTTTTCGGCCTTCCTTTGGGCCTTCTTCTTGGGGACGAATAACCCTTCGCCCCTGCCTATCTCCGGCATTATAACACGCCCCCCATTCCCGCGAGACACCCCCTTCGTCGCTCCAGCCTACGCCGGAATGACGGGGTTGGGCGCTGGCTATTTTCATGTTAATGACGGGCTGGGTGACTTTATTTTCATGGGATGCCAGGGAGAAAAACAGGGTGTGGTGAGTGACCTAGCACTCCTAACTTTCATTGTAATTGCAAGGGGAGCATACGTTGAGGGGGAGCCACCAGGACCTGATACGTGGGGATAGCAACCTTTGTTAATCTGTGATAACATTCGCCCACGCGGTCCCCCGACACACGCTGCGTTGTCATGTGTCAACAAATCCCTGCACTGAAAAGGAGGAAAGGTGCTGAGAGGAGAACTTGGACCTGAGCCATTGCGCTGGTATGTGAAACCCGTGATAGCTGAACTCTATTACGATTCAATCACAAAAGACCCCTTCCCAACACCGGAAGAAGCGCAAGTCTGGTTTCGGTTGGGTGATAAGTTGCAATCCGCGTTTGTTCCGCTTTTTATAGTTGACGAAGAACACAAGACCGTGAGGGCAGCATTGCTGGGAGAGCAAGGCAGAGAGATATACGTTTCCTTCCCTCCAACCAACTTTGGCCAAACCAGGTTCTTTTCTTCGGAAGACAATCTGGAAAAAATCGCCAAGAGTCCCGCTCCATGAATGGAGACAAAAATGGTATTGTCCGACATAGAGATTCGGGCCGAGATCAATGCGAAGCGCCTGATTTTTGACCCGGCCATTGGCGATGAGGACCGCATCGGCAGTTCCTCTGTTGACCTGTTGTCGCATGAAGAATTGCTCATTCTTCCAGAACGAGTGCGAGGGGTTTCCATTGACCCGTCTGATGATGAGATTCACATAATGGACATTTTGACGAGGCATGGGGAAACTAAGACACTGTCGCAAAACGACTATCACACTATGGACCCCAATCGCCTAGTGATAGGCAAGACCCTGGAGGTTGTTAAACTGCCATTGCACCTAGCCGCTCGGATAGAGGGGAAGAGTTCATTGGCGCGTCTTGGTCTGTCCGTTCATATCACGGCGCCAACCGTGATGGCCGGCTTCAGCGGACGCCTCTACTTGGAAATGAATAATGTGGGGCCGTTTCCCATACAACTTAAAGCGGGGATGAAAATCGCTCAACTGATTCTGGAGCATGTGGGATTGCCGGCATTGGAGGCGTACGGTGGGCAGTTTCAGAGACAGCAATGAACAGCAAAACAGCGTGCTGTCGCTTGACGGCCTGACCAAGACCTACGGGCTGCGGACCGTGGTCAACGACGTTTCCTTTGACGTGAGACGCGGCGAGATGTTCGGGTTCCTTGGCCCCAACGGGTCGGGCAAGACCACCACCATCCGCATGGCCCTCGGCATAATCCGGCCGGATTACGGCGCCGTCAGCATCCTCGGCTCGCCGCCGGACAGGAGGGTATTGAGGGGCGTCGGCTATCTGCCGGAAGAGCGCGGGCTGCCCCGGAAGGTCCGCCTGCTGGACGCTGTGCGCTACCTGGGCCGCCTCAAGGGGCTGACCTTCGCCGAGGCCGAGGATAGGGCTAATGAGTTGCTGGGGCGGGTGGGCCTGTACGAGCACCGGAAGAAGAAGGTGGAAGACCTCTCCCGGGGCATGACCCAGCTGGCGCAGTTCGCCGCCGCCCTCATCCATGACCCGGACTTCATCATCCTGGACGAGCCCTTTGCGGGACTTGACCCTCTGAACGTCGAGTTGATGAAGGAGATGCTGTTCCAGCGGCAGCAGGCCGGGGCTACCATCATGTTCAGCACCCACATCATGTCCGACGTGGAGGAACTGTGCCAGCGAGTGGCCCTGATTGCGGACAGCCGCCTGCTGCTCTTCGGCGACTTGTACGAGATCAAGCGGCAACGGGGCGCCAACTCGGTGCAGGTCCAGGCCCGGAGCACCCCCGGAGACCTGGTCAACGGCAAGGGTGAAGTCCTGCGCAACGGCGTGGTCGAGTATGCCATCGAAGACGGCAGGACGCCGGATGCGATTCTCAGGTTGTACCTTGACGCCGGTATAGAGGTCGAGCGGTTCGAGATGGCGCTGCCGTCGCTGAACGACATCTTCATCGAGGAGGTGTCGCGTGCACGGGCTATCTCCTGAGATGCGGGTCATATTTGCCGAGGAGTTCAGGCGTCAGATACGTAACGGGGGTTTCGTCTTCTTCACTGTACTCATTCTCGTTATGATGCTGGCTGCCATTCCCATCACGCCCGTCGTCGTGGACCTGCTACAGGACGACGGAGCGGACGCCGGTGAAGAGGCGGCCTGGCAGGTTGGAGGCGCGGGCGTCCTGGAGAAGGTCGGTTACGTGGACCCGGCGGGCGTCTTGCCCGGCCCGGGAGAGCAGCAAGCGCCCAAGCGGTTCAATGACCCTGCCGACGGCATTCAAGCTGTCCGGTCCGGCGAGATTGATACTCTCTACGTGCTGCCCGCCGATTACCTGGAGTCCGGCGTGGTCACGGAGTACGAGACATCCCGGGACAGCGGTGGCCGGTTCTGGAGCAACAACTACGCCGCCGAGGCCGCTTTCAGGAGCTTTCTCAGGGCAGAACTGATCGCGGGGCAGGTGGACCCCAATGTCCTGGCCCGGGCCATCGAACCCGGACGCTTTGACAGCTTCAAGGTGGCGGAGGATGGCGCCGTTGCCAGGGCTGTCCCCGTAACCCAGGAGGTGGGGGAGTTTATGGTCCCGACCCTCTTCGGGGTCCTGCTGATGATCGCAGTCTTGACTGGGGGCGGCTCGCTGCTGAGGAGCGTAGCCGAGGAGAAGGAGACCCGCATGATCGAGATGCTGGTCACTTCGGCATCGCCCCTTTCCATCATGGCGGGGAAGCTGCTGGCCCTGGGCGCTGCGGGACTGATTCACATAGCCATCTGGATCACCGTTGGCGCATTCGCGATACCCGAGATCTTTGACCGGATACCCAACGGCTCCGAACTTACCATTTCGGCGGGCCTGCTTATCACGGTATCGGTGAGCTTCGTGCTGGGCTACTTCCTATTCTCCGTCCTGTCGCTGTTCATTGCCACCGTCGTGTCTTCGGCGGCGGAGGGCCAACGGCAGACCGGCCTATTGGGCTTGCTGACCGGCCTGCCCATCTGGTTGAGCGGCCTTATCATCAATCAGCCCGACAACCTCATCGCCGAGATACTTACCTACTTTCCCTTCACCGCGCCGACCATGCTTATGATCAGGCTCGGCGGGGGCAGCGAAATGTCAGCCGGTGAGATAGCGGGGTCCCTGGCGGTAGTGGGCGCAACGGGGCTGCTTCTCCTGTGGGTCGCATCTCGCACCTTCCGGGCGGGAGTCCTGCTATCGGGCCAACGGATTACCCCCCGCAATATATGGACGGCGCTGCGCCACGCCGACTAGCTTAGTCGACATTTCCCCGTCATTCCCGCGAGGGGAGACCTTTGCATTACCGTCATTCCGGCGTAGGCCGGAATCCAGGGGTGGGGGTGGGGGGAACCTCCCCGCAATGCCGAAGGCCAGTACCTTAGATTCCTCGACTCGCTCCGCTCGCTCGGAATGACATTGTGATAGGTCGCTCCCCAGAAATGACAATGACGGCGCTGGTTGCTCGCTATTTTCTATGTGTCAACGCAGCCTAGCTTTCAGAGGGGATGGCCGCCCGGGCGAGGGCCAGCAGTTCCTCGTTGGACGCCTCTATGTCTATGGGGTCGCCATGGGGTTGGGGCACCGGGAAGCCCGTCTTGTAGTAAAGCTCTATCCGGTTGCCTTCCGGGTCGAAGAAGTACATGCCCAGGGCGTTCCCGTGGCTCACAATCCGGTCTATCTGGATGTTCTCGGCTTTGAGCCTGCTGTGGTATTCCTTCAAGTCGTCTATGGTTGGCACCTTGAAGGAGATTTGCTGCACCAGCTTGGCGTCATGGGAGACATCCCTCCCCTTCATCAGCACAAACTCGTGGTGCTCCTCCTCCGGGTGGGAACTCAGGAAGACCATCCCCCGGCCCTCCAGGTCCTCATCGGCTATCTTGAGGCCCATGACCCGGGTCCAGAAGTCTCTTTGCTTCATCAGGTCTTCTGCGTATATGCCCACGTGTCCCAGTCCTGCGATCTCCGCCATATCAACTGCCCTCATATAAGATTTGATGAATTTGCCGGGTCGTTTGGCATTGCTCTCTTGTCACTATTATGAAAATCCAACCTCCTCCCTCCTTTGTGGGGGAGGATTGAGGTGGGGGGCGTTTCCCTCGCCGGGGGTATCACCCCCATCCTAACCTTCCCCCATCGAAGGGGGAAGGGATTACTTACATGCCCACCCCCGTCCCCTGGATTCCGGCGTAGGCCGGAATGACGATGTGGGAGGCCCCTGGATTCCGGCCTACAACCGAATGACGATGTGGGAGGCCCCTGGATTCCGGCCTACAACCGAATGACGGTGCGGGGGGCCGGCCTACTCGATGGGGGTGTCGTCCCGGTTTCCCCACTCGTTCCAGGAAGCGTCGTGGTTCTTTGCTTTGTCGTATCCCAAGAGCTTCAGCACCATTGTCCCGTGCCCCGCACGGATGCCAGCCTGTCAATGGGCCACCACTTCTTTGTCCGGGGTGATCCCCTTGGACTCGAGGATACGGCGCATCTCCGAGGCCAGCTTGAAGGTGTGGGTCTCCAGGTCCATCATCTCCAGCCACTCCAGGTGCGAGGCCCCTGGGATATGGCCCGGTCTCTGATTCCCTCGGGTATTCTCTCCCTTATACTCCTCGATGCTGCGCACATCCCAAACGGCTACATCGGGCCGGTTATGGGACTCCTTTAGCTCCTCGGTGGTGGCGATAAGGGAATTGTCCTGCTGGGGGGTGAACTTCACTCCGGGCCGGGGCTTGGGCCTGTCTATACCCGCCGGCCTTCCCTCGCTGACCCACTTCTTCCAGCCGCCGTTCAGCACCTTGACGTTCTTGTGGCCGTAGTAGTTCAGCGCCCACCATAGCCGCCCCGCGTAGAGGGAGCGGGAGTAGTCGTAGGCCACCACCAGGGTATCGTCGCCGATGCCTAGGGACTCCATCACCTCCGCAAACCTGTCGGTTGGCAGGATGTGGACTCGATCAGTGTCCGGGTCTTTCTCATAGTTGTCGGGTATCATCACTGCTCCGGGAATATGGCTCCGGCGGTATGCGTCCGCCACGTCCGTATCCACTATGCGCAGATTGTCGTCATTCAAGTGGTCTGCCAGCCACTCGGTTTCCACTAGGAATTCCGGGTGTACGTATCCCTCTCCCCCTTGAGTTGCCATGTCGCCTCCTATTGCCTGCACTGGGTTGCCCCACCTAGACTACTTCCAAAGATTAACCTTACGCCTGCCTGTCGTCAAGTCGCAGCGAGACAATGGCAGCGCTCCGTTTTAGGTGGCGGCGTTCTCCGTCCTTGTTATGAAAATAGCCAGCGCCAGGTTTCAGGTCACCTACCGCACCCTGAAGGGAGCATCACGGTGGAGAGGCCGTCCCATTTTCATCCTCGTATGTGGCCCGAAAGGGACATGGGGAATTATTATGAAAATCGCCGGCGCCAAGTTCCCCACCGCACCCTGAAGGGTGCGGCATCCTTCCCCGCCGTCGTTCCGGGGGAGTGGCCTATCACATTGTCATTCCGAGGGAGCGGAGCGAGTCGAGGAATCTAAGGCCCTGGACTCCGGTATTGTTGGATGCCACTTCCACCCCCCTGGATTCCGGCCTACGCCGGAATGACGGTTGGGAGGCCAGCCGCCATTTTCATCCGAGAATCCGGGGTGAAGGCGGGGATGACGCCCCGTGAAAATGGGCCGTGCTGAGACTTAAAGGCCCTGGCCGGGACATCCGGCGCTATTGAACCCACCTGTGCCCCGTGCTATAGTCTAGGGCACCAGGAGCAATTCTACCCCCCCTGATTTTTCGGACCGAACGGCTTTTGAGAAGCCCCATGATACTGCCTCGGCGCTTCCGGCCATCCGGGGGGTGGGGACTGTATGCCCTGGAGTAACTCCGCAGGCAGGACTTATGCTCTTCGATTCCCGTCGCTCCACTGTACTGGCCCGCCGGGGCATGGTAGCTGCCAGCCAACCCTTGGCGGCGATGGCCGGCCTCCGAATGTTAATGGAGGGCGGCAATGCCGTAGATGGGGCTGTCGCTGCGGCGGCTGCCCTGGGTGTGGTAGAGCCTTTCTACACCGGCGTTGGGGGCGACCTCTTCGCCTTGGTGTGGATGGACAGGGAAAAGCAGGTGCGCGCCCTCAACGCCAGTGGCCGCGCGCCTGCCGCCGCTTCCCTGGACGCCCTGAGGAGCAGGGGTCTTAACGAGGTCCCCTACTTCAGCCCCCACGCCGTGACCGTGCCCGGCACAGTGGACGGCTGGGATACCCTGCTGCGGACCTACGGAAGTATGCCCCTCTCCCACGTGCTGGAGCCGGCTATAGGCTACGCCGAAGATGGCTATCCCGTCTCCGAGGTCATCGCCTGGCTCTGGGCGGCAGGGATTCGGCAGTTGTCCCAACAGCCTTCGGGCGCCGAGTTGATGCTTGACGGGCATGCGCCAAGGCACGGCCAGGTGGTCAGGCTCCCTGAGCTGGCCCGGACCCTCAGGACCATTGCAGAGGGCGGCCCGGAAGCCTTCTATACCTCCTATAAGGGCGGGCTGGCTGATAAGATAGCGGACTTTGTTCAGTCCCAGGGGGGATGGCTGGCTGCCGAGGACATGGCTGCCCACACCTCTACCTGGGATGAGCCTATCTCCACGGATTACAGAGGGGTGACCTGCTGGGAGTGCCCCCCCAACGACCAGGGCCTGGCCGCCCTGATGGCCCTGAACATCGCCGAGGGCTTCGACATCGGGGGAATGGGGTTTCAGACCGCCGACACCTACCACCACCTGATAGAGGCTATGAGGCTGGCCTTCGCCGATGCCCGCCGCTACATAGCAGACCCCAGGATGGCCCAGGTGCCTACCGGGGAGTTGCTGTCCAAGGGTTACGCCCAGGGGAGGCGGTCACTGATTGGGAGGGACAAGGCCTTAACCGAGGCGTTCCCCGGCGACGTAGGCGTCGGGAGGCCAGGGGGCGACACGGTGTATGTGGCCTGCGTGGACGGCAAGGGAAACGCCTGCTCGCTGATTAATAGCCTTTATGAGATATTCGGCACGGGCCTGGTGGTGCCGGGAACGGGTATCGCCCTCCACAACCGTGGCGCGCTATTTTCCCTGGACCCGGACCACCCCAACGCCCTGGAGCCTGGCAAGCGGCCCTACCATACCATCATCCCCGCTATGGCGACCCGCAACGGGGAGTTCTGGTTGAGCTTCGGGGTTATGGGTGGGTTCCAACAGCCCCAGGGACACCTCCAGGTATTGACGGACATGATAGATTTTGGCCTGGACCCCCAGGCGGCTCTGAACGCCCTCCGTTTCAGCGTGCAGCTTGGTGGTGGAGTGGCCCTGGAAGAGGGCCTTCCCCAGAGCGCCTTCCGCCGGCTCCAGGAAATGGGCCATCGGGCCTTCATGGTAGAGGGGTATGGTCGCTACATCTTCGGGGGCGGTCAGGTCGTGGAGAGGGACCCGGATACCGGCGTCCTGCGGGGAGGCTCGGAGCCGCGCAAAGACGGCTGCGCGGTTGGGT
Organism: Dehalococcoidia bacterium; assembly: GCA_965219725.1. Taxonomy (GTDB): domain Bacteria; phylum Chloroflexota; class Dehalococcoidia; order Lucifugimonadales; family JAGWBF01; genus CBDCOF01. The sequence continues at coordinate 1,402,302 of CBDCOF010000002.1, forward strand.
GGTAATTACCCATGTCCTTGCCAAGGCCACATACGAGGATGAAAATAGGCGTCACCGGCCCAAGTTGTTCCTTCCCCCTTGGACGGGGGAAGGTTAGGATGGGGGTGAAGGTGTCCGTCGTGGGAAACGCCCCCCACCTCAATCCTCCCCCGCAAAGGGGCTGACAGGGGTATGTAAAACAGGAGATGTATCTATGTGTCATTCCGAACGCAGCGAAGCGCAGTGAGGAATCTAAAGTCGTGGCTTTGCTTGAAGGCATAGACTTTAGATTCCTCGTCGCTCCGCTCCTCGGAATGACATGGTGAGCGGCTTGTTGAGTTAAAAAGTTGCCTTATTTTAGTTGCCTGATAATTTACATACCCCTCTCAGCCCGCAAAGGGGGGAGGAGGCTGGATTTTCATAATAACTGGCTACAGCTTCAGCAGATTTCGGAAGCGGCGTTCGCTGCGGTAGGGGCCTACTACCGCCAGGTTCAGCTTGTCATTCCGTATCAAGTCTCCAGCTACCCGCTCTATATCACCGGGGGTCACGGAATCTATGCGCTCCACCGCCTCGTCCACAGTTATGACCTTTCCCATCAGGGCCGCCTGCGCTCCCATCCACATAGCCACGCTGCGGCTGTCCTCCATGCGGAGGAGCATCCTGCCCTTGGATAGCTCCCTGGCCTTGTCCACCTCGCTCTCAGGGATGCCACTCTGGAGGCCGCCCAGTTGCTCCAGAATTGCGGTGATGGCCTTTTGGCTCTTCTGGGGTTCAACGCCGCAGTAGGTTATGAGGGAGCCGCAGTCCCGGAAGAGGTTCACCGAGCTATGCACGTCATAAGCCAAGCCCTGCTTCTCCCGCAGATCGAGGAAGAGGCGGCTGCTCATCCCCTCCCCTAGAATCACGTTCAGCAAGCCAAGGACATAGCGGTCTGGATGGGTAAGGGGCAGGCCGGGGATGCCGATGCACAGGTGGGCCTGGTCGGTCTTGCGCTGCTCCACACGTATCCTTGGCGCGTCCTGGCCGTCCTGCACCGGGAACCAGTTGATAGGCTCATGGGGCGCCCACTCTTTCATGGACTCGGACACCACCTCCAGCACCTCGGCGTGGGATACGTCCCCCGCCACCGTTATCACAGCGTTGCTTGGGGTGTACTGGGTCCTCAGGTAGTCCAGGACCTGCTCTCGGGTGATGCCCCTTACCGACTCCTGGCTGCCTCCCACGTCCCGTCCCATAGGCTGGTCGGGCCATAGGGACTCATCAATCAAGAGGTCAACCCGGTTGGTGGGATAATCGTTGACCATCCTGAGTTCCTCCAGGATCACCTCCCTCTCCTTCTCCACCTCCTCGGGGTCCAGTATAGGGTTGATCATCATGTCGGATAGGACGGAAAGCGCCTTGTGGAAATGGGGTTTAGCTACCTTGCACCAGAACACCGTCATTTCCCTGTCGGTGCTGGCATTCATAACGCCGCCGACCCCCTCTATGGCTTCACTAATCTCCCTAGCGGTGGGCCAGCCCTTGGTGCCTTTGAAAAGCAGGTGCTCCAGGAAATGGGATGCGCCCGCTATTTCGTCGGACTCGTACCTGGACCCGGCTCCGATGAATATTCCCATGGACACGGAGCGGGTATGGGGCATCGAGGACGTGAGCACGGGCAGCCCGTTGTCTAGTACAGTCCTCTGGTACATGTTCACCTCTTCAAGGATGTATAACCTGCCAAGCACGCCCGGAGGTTAGCTCTTCAGCCATTCCACGTCGCCGCACAGGTCATCGGGATGGGACTTTGAGTTGAATACCTCGATCATCCCCCTGGCCTCTCCTATACTGGTATCAATGCCGTGGCCCGGATAGACCTTCGTCTCGTCGGGCAGGGGCATGAGCTTTACCTCTACGCTGTTCTTCACCTGGCGGAAGGCTTCGGGGGTAGCGGTCCTGCCCGGCCCGCCGGGGAACAGGGTATCCCCTGAGAAGAGATGGTCGCCGGTGAGTAGGCACAACGCCCCGGGGGTATGGCCCGGCGTGTGGATGGCGGTCAGGCCCACGTTGCCCACGTTATACGTCTCGCCGTCCTGTAGCTGTATCTCCGGGGCCATGGGCAGGGCAGGGGCGTCTTCGGGGTGGGCTGCCACCGGAGCGCCCGTGTGGCTCTTCATCTCCTGGAGGCTTGCCGTATGGTCTCCATGCCGGTGGGTGATGATGATAGCTTTCACATTTACGTCGCCCACCTCCCTGAGCAGCTTTTCAGGCTCGGCGGGGGCATCTATTATGACAGCTTCCCCGGTCTCCTTGCATGAAAGGATGTACCCATTGTTGCCTATAGGTCCCATATCGGGCACCTTGATTATCCGAAGCCGGTTGTCTTCATAATGGACAGGCATCTTCCTTCTCCTTTATGAGTATGACAGCCATGACTGCGCAGACCGGGATGGTCCTGCCTGAGTCAGCCATCAGGCTGGCTTATATCCGTCTTCCCCTTGGGGAAAATTCCACGACAATATTACCAGAAAAGGCCACCTTAATGATAGTGAGGGTGATGGGGGTCAGGGTATTTCGTTTCTCGCTCAGGGTAGCCACCAAGGCTACCCCTACAGGGCGACACGCCGCCGTGTGTTGTAGGGGCAACCCTTGTGGTTGCCCATTGGGTTGCTCTGCACTACAGTTACCCTCCCGCCGGCCCACCGCCCAGGCCAGGCTCGGTCATCTTCACCGGGTCCAGAAGTTCATCAAGCTGGTCGTCGGTTAGCGGGGTCATTCTTTTAGCCACTTCCCTGATAGTGCCTCCGGTGGATGCGGCTTCCTTGGCGATCTCAGCGGCCTTGTCATACCCGATGGCAGGGGATAGGCCCGTACCCAGCATAAGGCCCTTCTCGACCATAGCGGGGCCCGTGTCCGTAGCCTGAAGTCCCGTCACGCACTGCTCCGCAAAATTATTGGCAGAGGAGGCCAGCAGGTCTATGGACTGGAGTAGGTTGTAAGCGGCCACGGGCATCATGGTGTTTAGCTCGAAGTAACTGCCCTGGCCGGCCAGGGCGACGGTGGCATCGTTGCCCACCACCTGGGCCACAACCTGAATCAGGGATTCGGCGATGACAGGGTTTATCTTACCAGGCATGATAGAGCTTCCGGGCTGCACCTCGGGGAGAATTAGCTCTCCCAGTCCCGCCCTGGGGCCGCAGCCCAGCCACCGGATGTCGTTGGCTATCTTGTGGAGGCTTATAGCCACTGCCCGCAGCACGCCGCTGGCTTCGACGGCGGCATCCAGGGTGCTCTGGGCCTGGAAGTGGTTGCCCGTCTCCCTCACCTGGACGCCGGTCATCTCCGAAAGAATCTGGCACACCCTGCCGGAGAATTCGGGATGGGTGTTCACCCCGGTCCCCACGGCGGTGCCGCCCAGGGCTACCTCGGCAAGCTCCTCTTGGGCGTGGCGCAGCCGCCGGATGCTGTACTCCGCCTGGCCGGCGAATCCCTGGAACTCCTGGCCCAGGCGGACAGGCGTGGCGTCCTGGATATGGGTGCGGCCCGTCTTGATGATGGGCCAGAACTCCTCGCTTTTCTCCTCTAGGGCGGCCTGCAACCGCTCCAACGCAGGAATCAGGGCCTCATTTATCTGGACCAGGGCCGAAAGGTGAATGGCGGTGGGTATCACGTCGTTGGAGGACTGGCCCATATTCACGTGGTCGTTGGGGTGCACCAGGCGAGAACCCCGCTCCCCGCCCATGATTTCCGTCGCCCGGTTGGCTATCACCTCATTGGCATTGGTGTTGGTGGAGGTGCCGGAACCCGTCTGGAAAATATCTACCACAAACTGCTCATCGAACCTGCCATCCGCCACTTCCAGGGCCGCATCGGTGATGGCGTTGGCGGTATGCCCTTCCAGCAGGCCCAGGCCCATGTTGACCCTGGCAGCGGCCAGCTTGACCTGGGCCAGAGCGCGGACAAAGCTGCGGGGGAACCGCAGGTCGCTGATGGGGAAGTTCAGTTCAGCCCTTCGGGTGGATGCGCCGTAGTAAGCATCTATGGGGACCTCCATGGGCCCCATAGAGTCTCGTTCGATTCTGACCTTCTGGTCGGTTGCCATAAACTAGCCTCCTCGCAAGCATTTCAATATCCACCTGATTTTAATGGCTTGAGAGCGGATTGGGTAGTCCCCCCATTTCCATAAGAATGGCCCCCGCCAAGTACGGGGGCCTGTGAGCAGGTTGCCCTGAGGAGACCAAGGGTGGAGTAGCTTGCTATTTCACCCCTGGCTATTTCACGCCTATTAGCTGCCCTGTGACTATCAGACGGTGGTCGTACACCCAACGAGGTACGCAGGTTACCAGGTGAATTGTGGACTCCCCGGTGTCGTACATAGCCAGATCGTCCTGATGTACCACCTTGGTCTCTGTTATCCGGTATAGATAGGAGTCCTGGCCGTTCTCAACAACAGCATAGACATTTTCTCCCTTGCGCAGGAGATTCGGAATCTCAGGAAGGTTCGAGAACACATTCCCTTCGCCCTGTATAGGGCTCTCCAGGTGGCCGAACAGCCATGAACTGCCCGCCTCTCCCGGGTTGGCCGACTGGGGGATATGACCAACCACATGCTTTGGTGTCTCATAAGCCCGGCTGTCCCCCAAATCAAGTATCTTCAAGCTGTCCACTTTGGAATTCACCCCAATGGACGGTATGAAAATCCGGGTGGGTCCCGATAGGGTGCCAACAGGCACAGCCATACTGGGGTCCAATAGCCTGAAGTCCTGGATGAGGGACGCCTCTAAGGGGGACACGTCCTCAGGCCCCAGGGGATTGTTCCATAAACCGGGTTTCAAGGCCTGACCGGGATATAACTGCTGCTCCGCTATGGCTGCCTGGGATATTTCCACGGGACTACTCTGGATGGGGACTGTAGCTACCGTATCCTGCTGGCCCGATGGCTGGGCCTCTACAGAAGATGAAGAGGAATCCGGAACCTTAACTGGCCCCGGCACCACAACCGGCTGTGGTGCAACAGGCTGGTCCGTAGCCGACTGGGATGAACCAGATGGAGCCGGTTGGGCGCCGGTGGTGCCACTTGGGTTAGTAACCTGGGAGGTAACCGGCGGCACGTTCATCTCGTCCAAGCCGGAGCGTGCAAATTCGGCATACACGAAGTAGGAAATACCGCCGGCGAGAAGCACCGCTCCAATTGCTATCAGGAAAATGCCAGAGCCTTGCAGGATTCGCGGACGTAGGCGATACCGGTCCAGTAAGTGATCATAACCCGCTGCCATCTTACCTCCCCTCCCATGTGAAGAAATGATACGTATTATTGCTTAGGATAAGTCCAGATATTGGGCAATAGTCTTACCCGCTCCCCAGGACTCCTTACGGGCCTGCGGGGGAGTATTGGGAGAGTTCCAACCGTCTATTAATTAGACCTCGGGACTCTCAGCGTACCCTGGGAGAATGCATCGCGCCATTGGCGATCGGTTCATTCAGATATATATCACCATTCCTGATTTTGATGTTGAACCCACAGTCCGGATTGGTACACACCCATGCTTTATAGTGGACCGCCGCTCCCTGACTTCCATAGTCAGAAAGCGGGACTAACTGCCCCCTGTTACACTTCAGGCACTTTGGGATAACATTGTCTTCCACAAAAACCTCCTCCCGAACCAAGGTTCACCGAGTGTATCACCGCCTGTCAAGATTTTACAAGGCAGATAGAATTGCTATTTAGCGACTTCCTTCGGTCATCTTCAAGGGGACTGAGAGGCAGCTTTTTAATATGAGTATGAGATGGAAAGACGACAACATAACCCGGATGGGTCCCTACTATATAAATGTTCCCCGTCATTACAGGGCAGGCCGGCAGGGTTTCCTCTATAAAATTATTATAAAAGTCCAACCTCCTCCCCCTTGCGGTGGAGGACTGAGGTGGGGGGTATCACCCCTGTAGTGAGCGGAGTAGTCACCCGCAGTGGGTAGTAGGTGATGGTATCACCCCCATTCCTGAATCCAGTTCAGAGCTTGCCCCGTACTTGATACGGGGGCAGGCTCTAACCTTCCCCCGTCGGAGGGGGAAGGGACTAATTGGGCCGGCTCTGCCCGTTATTTTCACCTCCTTACGTGGCCTGCAAAGCCATGATAAATTGTTATGTATATTATATATGCAAACAGGCTACTCAAGGAAGTCCCGGAGCTTGCGGGACCGGGTTGGGTGGCGCAGTTTTCTCAGCGCCTTGGCCTCTATCTGTCTTATCCGCTCCCTGGTTACTCCAAACTCCCTTCCCACCTCCTCCAGGGTACGGCTGCGTCCATCCTCCAGGCCGAACCTGAGTTGGAGCACCCGGCTCTCTCTGTCGGTCAGGGTATCTAACACCTCCTGAATCTGCTCCTTGAGCAACTGGAAGGAGGCCGCATCGGATGGAGCCAGAGCGCTCCGGTCTTCGATGAAGTCTCCCAGATGACTATCTTCCTCCTCACCTATGGGGGTTTCGAGGGAGACGGGCTCCTGGGAAATCTTCAGTATCTCCTCCACCTTCTCCGGCTGGAACTCCATAGCCCTGCCTATCTCTTCCGGCGTGGGCTCTCGGCCATACTCCTGAAGAAGCCTGCGGTGCTGACGCATCAGCTTGTTTATGGTCTCAACCATGTGCACGGGAATGCGTATAGTCCTAGCCTGGTCTGCGATGGCCCTGGTTATTGCCTGGCGTATCCACCACGTGGCATAGGTGCTGAACTTGTAGCCCTTGCGGTAATCGAACTTCTCGACGGCCCTGATGAGACCGATATTTCCCTCCTGGATCAAGTCCAGCAGCGCCATGCCCCGGCCAATATATTTTTTAGCGACGCTGACCACCAGCCTCAGGTTGGCTTCCGTCAGGTGTCCCTGGGACCGCAGACCTTCCTCTTTGATGCGGTCGAAGTATTTCTGAAAGAGCCTATCCATTGACTGGAGCTTGAAATAGCAGTCGGCGGACTCCAGCATCGTCACCAACTGTTCCAGGGTACAATCGTCCAGAGCATCTATGGCATCGGTGGGAAGTACCCACCTATCCAGGGACAGTTGAATTACCCTTTGCTCCACTTCCGTCTGTTCGATCTCCAGGGCTTCGGCGATGCCGGCCATGATTTCGGGGTTTAGCTCAACGTCAATGGCCTCCTTGAGCTTGGGATTGTCGGTAATCTCCGAAAGGGTCAAGTTGCCGGGAAGGCCCAGGCTCTCTCCCAGGGAGTTGACCAACAGGTCGGCCCCGCTCAGGCGCTGCAAGAGGGCATAGCAGATTTCCCAAGCCCTGGGGTCCCTGCCCGTGGCTTCCCGCAGCCTCTTTTCGAGATTATCCAGGTGCCTCCCGCCCTCCATCTTGCGGGCCAGCACTCTTTCATCTTTGGACGTGAGGAGGTGGACCCGTCCGATTTCCCGCAAGTACATCCTCACCGGGTCATCAAGGACCTCGGCTCCCTCCACTTCCGGTTCCCATTCCAGTTCCTCCTCCTCTCCCTCGGGGGGAGGCTCCTCAACCTCCGCTGCCGGCCACGGGCTGGCCGGAGCAGGGACCGCCCATTCCTCTTCGGACCCCTCCGCAACCCGGGGGTCTGCCCCCTTGGAAAGCTCATTGCTGACCCCGTTGGCCTCTGTCCTGCCAACCACACTCAGTATCTCCTCACCCTCCAGCTTATCTTGCTCTTCACTCACCGTTTCCAACAGCTCCTCATCGTTACCCTGTCTGCCGCGCCTGCGCTTCATCATGGTATCACCTTCTACTCTACCTAGTTCTAACGCTGACCAAAAATCCGGTTCAGCCTGTCGTTCACCTGCAATATTCTTTGCTGTTGCTCCTCCATTTCTTCCGGGGCCGCCTGAGAGAGCCTCAATTCCTCCTCCCTGTTCAATTCCCGGAGGTGACGCTCTTCCAGGCGGCGAATACAGTATATGAAGTCCGCCTCTCGCAGTTTGCGGTCTGACGGGGGCAGATTTTTATCCAACAGGTGTCTCAGATGCGCTATCAGCTCATCATCCAACACCTCAAACAGGTCTTCCGGTGTAGAGCATTTCATCCAATTGGCAAATACCTCCCGGTTCTCGACCCGCCGGAAATGCTCAGGATGCAGCCCATGATCATCCAGGCCCGTCTCCTCCGGGGTATCATCGCTCCAGCCATTATCGTTCTCGGTAGGGGCAGGTTTGAAACCTGCCCCTGCGTCTTCCCAAAGCTCCGGGTGCTGGAGCAGAAGGGCAAGGCATCGTTCTTCCAGGGGGTCATAGGACAGTCTGGCAAATGGACTAGCAGAGTCATTGCCCTGCTGTCCGGCTGTTGTACCTGAACCGGGCCGGTCCCTCCGGGCCTGGCCGGGGCCGGAAGTCCTGTTCTGTCGAGGGGAAGCGCCCCGACCGGGTTGTCCAAGAATGGACTTGAGGGTCCCCTCATTGACCTCTAAGAGAGCGGCCAGGCGCTGGAAGTAGTGGTCCTGCTCAAAGGGGTTGGACATGGCAGTTATGAACTTCCGATAAAGTTCCTGTGCAACCGTATTCTTGCCCTCGGGCGTGGCTATGTCCACCCGCTTGGGAAACACCTCAAACAGGTATTCCATAAGGGGCACCGGGCTGCTCACCAGATTATCCCATTGCTCAGGACTCTCCAGGATTATCTCATCCGGGTCCATCCCCTGGGGCAGCGGGGCTATCTTCAGAGCAGGGTTCTCGGTGCGCTTGTAAAAGGTGAGGCCCCTGGACTGGCTTACCACCTCCGCCTGGAACACGTTCCAAGAGGACTCCAGGCTCCGCCAGGTAGCTTCATCTCCCGCCTTATCCGGGTCGAGGGCAAGCACAACCTCTCCGGGGTCCTGGGAGCCGGGCCGCCGGACCAGGCGACGCATCAGGGCTACCTGCTGGCTGGTAAGGGCGGTCCCCATAGAGGCAACCACATTGGAAAAGCCCCCCTGGTGGGCTACTATGGCATCCATGTAGCCCTCTACGACCACTATACCCCGCTCGCTGGCCGACTCTTTGGCCAGGTACAAAGCATAGAGGATATGTCCTTTATCGAATACGGGGCTTCTCGGAGTATTGAGGTACTTGGGGTTGGAGTCGTCCAGCGCCCTGCCCCCAAAGCCGGCCAGCCGGCCCTCGGCATCCCGAATAGGAATCACCAGCCGCCGCCGGAACAGGTCTCGGTAGCCCCCATTCCGGCCCTGGGTAACTACTCCGGCCAGCGCCAACTGCTCTTGTGAGTATCCCCTGGATGCCAGATGCCTCAGCAGCGATTCACCGTCCGCTGGGCTGAGGCCAATCTGAAACTTCTCTATCGCCTCCGGGGTGACTCCCCTCTTTTTCAGATAGTCCCTGGCGCTTGCTCCTCCCTCGGCCCGGTCCAGGCTCTCGCAGAAGAACTCTCTGGCCGCCTCGTTTATCCGAAGAAGGATGTCCTCCTGGTCCCTCCTTGGCCCCCGCTCAGGTAGCTTGACGCCGGCCTGCTGGGCCAGCCTCTTCAGAGTCTCGCTGAAGTCAAGGTTCTCCATCCTCATCACAAAGGAGAAGACATCGCCCCCGGTGGCGCAGGCCCCAAAACAGCGCCAACTCTGGTTCTCGGGAAAGACATGGAAGGAAGGCGTCTTCTCGGTATGAAAGGGGCAGACTGCTTTGTAGCTTCTGCCGGAACGTTGCAGGGGCACATGATGAGATACTACGTCCAGGATGTCTAACCGGGTCTTTATATCATCTACTTCAGACATACAACTCTAATCATGCAGCTAAGTGAAAATATCCCATAATATTATAGCATTTCTGGTGAATATTTCCCATTACTCAAGGGGTCAGTTTTTTGTTTATCAGTGATTACCCCCACCGGTCACTTCGGCCCCATCATTCGTCATTCCCGCCCTTATTTTCATGGTGATTCCTCTCGCCTTGGCAAGGCCATGTAAGGGGATGAAAATGACGGCAGCCTCCCCTACGTCATTCCGGCGTAGGCCGGAATCCAGGGGCGGGGGTGGGGGGGACTTCGCAACGGTGTCAATGTTGCGGGACCCTGGATTCCCGATTTCGCGAGAATGACGGTGGTAGTTGCGCCTATGCCCCTGCGGGCCACATACGAGGATGAAAATGACGGTAGGGAGGCCGACCGTCACTCCCGCGAAAGCGGGAGTCCACGCCCCACCCCTGGATTCCGGCCTGCGCCGGAATGACGGTGGGAATCTATTTTCATAATAATAACAGTTTGACTCAATGGGGACCCGAAGGACCCCCTGTAGCTACCCAAGACCGGGTTAGTGGCTTAACAGGAAAGATGGTAATATACGGACACGATTCGTATGTCAGCGAGAGCCTGTTCGCGCCAGTTATAAGTCCAGTTACAAATGGGAGGATACCATCGTGTTGGGACTCAAATCGGCGGTACTGGCCTTGATAAGCGCCGTGATAGCAGTGGCCACCTTGATGGCGGTGGCCTGCACCGATGAAACGACAGTTGTGCCTACCTCTTTTACCTTGGTTTCAACACCCGCAAGGCCCCCATGAGTATCAAGGCATTCAGACATGCCATAGCGACGGTGATTGATAAGGAGTTCGTTGCCCAGACCATCTTGCAGGACGCCGCAATCCCCGTTTACTCCATGGTGCCGGTGGGGAATGCCCTCTGGCACAACCCCAACGTCAGCAAGTTCGGCCAGGGCTTGAGCCGGGTCGAGCGGACCGAGCAGGCTGTGGAGTTGCTGAAGAGCGCGGGATTCACCTACGAGGAGGAGCCTGAGACCGACGAAGAGGGAGACTTTGTGTCCAAGCCGGGCAGGGGCCTCAAGATGCCCGACGGCTCCGAGGTGCCCAGGCTCACGCTGATAGCTCCCAGCGCAGGATACGATCCCCTGAGGGCAACCTTCGCCATCTGGATCGAGCGCTGGCTGAACGACCTCGGCATCCCTGTCCGGGCGAATCTGACCGGATTCAACGTCATCGTGGACAGGCTCTACAGCGACACCGTCGCAGAAGACCTGGATATGTGGATGCTGGGCTGGGGCTTGAGCATCTTCCCCGACTACATGGAGTCCTTTTTCCACAGCCGCCACGCGCCGGAGAACGAGGAGGGAGGCTCCAACTGGGGCGGCTACTCGAACCCGGAGTTCGATGACCTGGCCTTCGGGCTGCTGTCGGAGACAACCATCGAGGGAGCGCGGGACACGGTATCCCGGTTGCAGGAATTCCTGGCCGACGACCTGCCCTACGTGACGCTGTTCACCATTCCCAAGCTGGACGCCTACCGGCCCTCCAGGATCGAGTTCCCCTACACCTCGGTCCTGGGCGGGCTGGAGGGACAGGGCGGAATGCAGCAGATAGCGCTGATAAAGTAGCGCTCAGGGATGGGGCACCGATGCGGCAAACGCAATAATTCACTATGGCCCTTGCGGGCCACATAAGGGGATGAAAATGGCGGCTGGCCTCCCAACCGTCATTCCGGCGTAGGCCGGAATCCAGGGGTAGGGGGTGGACTCCCGCTTTCGCGGGAGTGACGGGAACTGTCCAACCTGGCTATCGGATAGGCTCTTAGGGGGTGATATGGTAACTATGGGTATCCGGGAGCACGCCCAAACGGCCCTTGAGTTCCTGGAGGCGTCGGACAGGGAATTCGCCGACGGGGACACCCTGCAAGGCTCGGAGAAGCTATGGGGGGCATTTTCCCACGCCGTGACCGCCATAGCTCAGGAAAGGGGATGGGACCATGGGACCCACCGGAAGACGATGACTGCGGGCCTGCGGCTGGCCGATGAGCTTAATGACGGGTACTTGGAAGCCGGAGTGTGGGCTGCCCGCAGCTTCCACTCCAACTTCTACAATGGCTCAATGGAGGACTACGAAATGGAAGCAGGCCGCCCAAGGGTGCGGGCCTTTGTTGAACGGGCGCTGGGCTTACTGGCCCAATAAACACCCCATCGTCACTCCCGCTTTCGCGGGAGTCCACCGCCCCATCCCTGGATTCCGGCGTAGGCCGGAATGACGGTGGGTATCCATTTTCATAATGACGATGGGAACTATCCAACCTGGCTATCGGATAGGCTCTTAGGGGGTGACATGACAACTATGGGTATCCGAGAGCACGCCCAGACGGCCCTTGAGTTCCTGGAGGCGTCGGACAGGGAATTCGCCGACGGGGACACCCTGCAAGGCTCGGAGAAGCTATGGGGTGCATTTTCCCACGCCGTGACCGCTGTATCCCAGGAAAGGGGATGGGACCATGGGACCCACCGGAAGACGATGACTGCGGGCCTGCAGCTGGCCGATGAGCTTAATGATGGTGACTTGCGGGCCGGGGTGTGGGCTGCCCGCAGCTTCCACTCCAACTTCTACAACGGCTCAATGGAAGACTACGAAATGGAATTAGGCCGCCCATTTGTGCGGGCCTTTGTTGAGCGGGCGCTGGGCCTGCTGGCCCAATAGGAGACCTTTGCGTAACCGTCATTCCGGCGTAGGCCGGAATCCAGGGGCGGGGACCATCAGCTAGGAAAGCAATGTCTCCCATCCACAATATTGGCCCTCATAGGGAGTTATTCAAAGGTCTCCAATGGGGGGAGTCGGTGGGCCAAAAGGTTGAGGCATGGTCAGTAAAGGCGTCGGTAATCTCCAATGACTAGATACCTCCTCAGCAGAGGGTTTCAGATAGTCCTGACCCTCTTCATATTTCTGTCCATAGTGTTCTTCGTGGTAAACGCCCAGCCAGGCGACGTCAGCAACTTCTACGCCCTGAACGCGGACGTTCCCCCTGAGACCCGGGCGAAAATCCAGGACCTCTTCGGGGTGAATGAACCCCTTTTGGCTGTTCGCCTTCAAGGCGGGGTGGCTCTCCATAGGCAAGTTCCTGGACCCGGTGGTGTGGCAGGACGCCCCCACCGACGCCAATACCATATTCGGTCGAATGATAATCACCGTGATAGTGGTGTCGGTAGTAGTGTTCATGGTGTTCGTGCTTACGGCAAAGGACCGCATCCCCGGCGGGGGGTACATCCAGATGGGAAGCATCGCCCTTTCCACGGCGGCAGTGGTTGGCCTCTGGCTTGCCTCGGGCGCGGGCCATCTCGCCTGGGACATCATCATGCACATGGTCTTGCCGGTGGCTACCCTGACCCTGATTAGCTTTGCCGGAACGATGCTCCTCACGCGAAACAGTATGTTGGAGACCATGCGCGAGGACTATGTGCTGGCCGCCCGGGCCAAGGGCCTGCCTGATAAACAGGTGCGCGACAGGCACGTGGCCCGCAACGCCCTTCTCCCGGTGGTGACCAGTTTTGTATTCAGCCTGGCCTTCGCCATTGACGGGGGAGTAATCATAGAGACGGTGTTCTCATAGCCCGGCATGGGCCAGACCCTGGTGGAGGCTGCTGTGAGCGAAGACCTGCCCCTGGCGGTTGGGGCCTTCGTCTTTATTGGAATCTTCGTGCTGGTGGCGCACCTGGCGGCGGACGTTCTCTACGCCTATCTCGACCCCAGGATTAAGTACTGATGTCTGAACTATGATTTATGGGATGTTAGGATTTTCAGGATTGGGTAGGAGGCAGAGCATGACCTGGAATAAGCAACTTGGTAAAGACTGGAGGGGAAGCAGACCACGCTGCGTTCTGTTCATGGACGGCGACCGAGAAGAAGTCGCCAAGCGGCTGATTGAGTTGGTGGGGCTTCCCGATGTAGTCGTATCTTCCAACGACAAATGGATGCCATACAGCAAGCCTGTGCGGAAAGGAGACGGCTCATGGGACAAGACGCCCGCGGATGAATCAAGACTTCGCAAAGCTGACGGCCTTATACCCGCTGAAGCTCAGAAGCAACTACAAAACTGGTGGCTCGCAGTCCAGAGGGGGAATCCAAACACGCCGAACTGGGACATCGCCAGCACCTGCAACATAAATGGAAAACGTGGCCTCATTCTCGTAGAAGCAAAGGCGCACGCCAAAGAACTGAACTCAAAGGGCAAATCTCTCTCCCGGAAAGCGTCTGAGAACAGCCGAAAGAATCACGAACAGATATTCGGAGCAATTGCCGAAGCGAACCGCAAATTTCAGTCAGAGATCGGGGGCGACTGGAATATATCCCGAGACAGCCACTACCAACTCTCCAACCGATTCGCATGGTCATGGAAACTCGCCTCGCTTGGCGTACCAGTGGTTCTGGTATATCTCGGATTCCTGAACGCCGATGAAATGTGGGACCAGGGACAGCCGTTTCACTCCCAATCAGAGTGGGAGTGTGTCCTGCAAGATCACTGCCAAAGCATCGTTGACAACGCCTGCTGGGAACAACGCCTGTGTTTCAACGATACGCCTTTCATACCTGTGATACGGGCTTGCGACCAGCCTTTCGACCCCAAAAACCCATAAGACAGGGAGGAGTCGATAGAGCGCGTCCGCAATCTCTACGACCTGGTGGGCCTCGACCACGGCTTCATCCTGCGCTATCCCCACGAATACAGCGGGGGGATGAAGCAGAGGGCCATAATCGCCATGGCCCTGACCTGTGAGCCGGACCTCATCATCGCAGACGAGCCGACCACAGCCCTGGACGTTATCGTGCAAGACCATATCCTGCGGGAGATGAAGAAGGTCCAGCGGGAACTGGACATGAGCATGATACACATCTCCCACGACATGGCTGTGATTGCCGAAGTGAGCGACATCGTGGGGGTGACGTACGCCGGCAAGATTGTGGAGCTGGGCGAGACTGTGGAGGTCTTCAAGGCCCCCATACACCCCTACACCAGGGCGCTTCTATCCGCCGTGCCCCTCCCTGACCCAACGGCCACCCGCCCTCCCGTCGCCATCGTGGGCGGCGCGGCGATGCCCGTGGACCCGCCGGCGCGGTGCCGGTTCTACGACCGATGCCCCATTGCCGACGATTTCTGCCGGGACAACGACCATCCTCCCCTGGAAGACAAGGGGGCCGGCCAGATGGCAGCCTGCTACAAGGTGTAGCCCTCTCTGCCATCCCAGCGATGCCATCCCCTGGCGGCGACGGCATACTGCTATCTGATGCGGCCCGACACCTCGCGCAATAGCCACAGGCCGGTGGAGACCAGCAGGAGAGGAAGGGTCACGTCTATCAAGAGCCACACCAGGAATATGTCGTTGGACGGGCTTACCCACTCGAAACCCAGCCAATTCCAAAAAGACCGAGGAAGAGCGCCGCCGAATAATAGAAGGCGACGTTGGCTTCCAGATACTCCCGGTACATGGGTTGATCGGTCGTGCCGGCGTCGAGACGGCGCTTTCTGGCGAAAGTTGCGATAAGGACCATCACCATGGCGGCCAACATGAGCGGGTCCAGGACCCGCCACACCGTTATAGCAGCGCCGTCCCCGGCTGGGTCGTAAAGCTGCGCGACGATAAATTGCAGGGCCACGGCCCCTGCCACAAGAAACATATATAACGCTGCAAGGCGTACCAGAGCAGTCAGAGCAGACCCCCTTACTCGGGACCTTTACATGACCGTCATTCCGACCTTGGGCCGGAATCCACCAACTACTCCTTCAACCTCTCTATGGTAGAAGCGAACACCTCGATGGTCCTGTCCAGGTCTTCGGATGTATGCGCCAGGGACGGGTAGAACTTGTCCGGGATGCCCTTCAGTATGCCCTGTTCCAGCAGCCCGAAATTAAATCTTGCCATCATCTCCCGGTCCGCCCTCAAGGTGGAGCGGTAATCGGTCACAGGCTCGTCGGTGAAGTAGAAGCTGAAAATAGGGTCTTCCCCGGCGGGCTGTATGGGGATTTCCGCCTCTTGGAAAAGGCTCTCCAGGGCGTCCCTGAGCCGCCGTCCCGTGGCATAGAGGCGCTGATACGTGCCATCCTTCCGTAGCTCTTCCAGGGTCGCCAGGCCGGCGGCACATGCAACGGGACTGCCATTCAGGGTGCCTATCTGGGGCACATACCTGTCGGGGCCGGCAATCGAAGGGTCGCACACCGACATGATCTCCTCGCTGCCAGCCACCACCGCCAGGGGATAACCTCCGCCTACGATCTTGCCCAGGGTGACCAGGTCAGGAGTAATCCCATAATATTCCTGAGCGCCTCCGTAAGCTATCCTGAAGCCTGTGACTACCTCGTCGAATATCAGCGGAATCCGGTAGTGGGCCGTGGCGTCCCGCAATGCCTGGAGGAACCCCGGCTTGGGCGACAGGACCCTCTGCACAGGCTCCACAATCACCGCTGCCAGTTCATCGTGATGCTTCTCGATGATAGCCGTGGTGGTCTCAGCATCGTTATAGGGGGCTACCAGCACCGTATCCTGGATTGCCTGGGGAATCCCCCTGGAATCGGGAACGGGAGCGGGGTAGTCCTTCAGGGCATCGGGAGCAGGGACCTGGCTCATCAGGGCGTAGTCGCTGGAGCCATGATAGCCGCCCTCGAACTTCAGGATTTTCTCCCGGCTGCGGAAGCTCCTAGCAATGCGAAGGGCCTGGAAACAGGCGTCGGTGCCGCTGGTGGTAAAGCGCACCATCTCAGCGCAGGGGACGGCATTCACTATCGCCTCCGCCAGAAGCACGGCCTTCTCGTTGGTGGCGAAGAAGGTGCTGCCCTTCTCCACGGCTTCCACTACGGCAGACACCACAGCCGGGTGAGCGTGGCCCAGGACCATAGGGCCGGACCCCATCAGGTAATCTATGTACTCCCTCCCGCTCACGTCCCACACCCTGGAGCCTTTACCTTCCTTCAGAAGGAATTGGCGCTCCTGGTCCAGGTTCAGATTGCCCGTGGTGGCCCCTGGCAGGTATCGGGCCGCCTTCTCCAGCAGTTCCCTTTCTCCGGCGCTACGCTCTGGCATAGCTCCTCCTTAAACCTATATACGGCAGATAGCCAATATCCGGCTAAACTATATCTCATTCTCTTCCAGTTGGACCACCAAGTCCCCCACTTCCACATAGCTGGACTCTTCGTAGAACTTATGAGGGTCTTTGGTCCTCAGGGCTTTAACTTTTCTAACTTCTCGCTTGGATGTGCCTAGTTCCAGTGGACTAGGGTCTAAATAGATATGATAAAGCTCGTAGGTCCTGCCAATAGAGAACCTGGGCCTGACTTCTGAAATCCTGATGCGGACCTTCACCCTGGTAATAGACCCCAGTGGTTCTTCCGTGTCCGGGTCCACTATATCCATCTCAGGCTCTACCACTTTGAATTCCATGCCTTCCTTAACGCCGTCATCGGAGCCTTTGTTGATGGCTAGTTCCCTGGAGTTGATGATTCTAGCGACTTTGGCTTCTAGCGCCATCTCCCAGCCACCTCAGCTTTCAAGAATATCTCTCACAACATCCAAAATGCCATCCGGGACTTCCCTTGAAAATGTAACACCGGCAGGCGGCGAAGGCGCATACTATAACCTAATAATCTATTGAAAAACCATGTATTACAATATAGACTATAGTTAATTCGGGTAGCCGAAGGTGGACGCCTCGTAGGAGGTATCGCAGATAGCCGGGCGAGAGCTCGGCATTTCTGTTTTATAAAAGCTTCATACCCTATCCGTGCAAGAATACTCCTTTCTTATACATAGGACTTACGCACTTGAAGGCAATTTCGTATCTGGACTGACCCATTATCCAATGAAATTTTATAGCCAACTGCGTAAGTCCAATACCTACAAACGGTAATGGAGCATGAAAGAAGCATAGCATAGGGATACAGGCGTGTAAAATCCATGTGCCCGATACGGGGGCCGGAATGACGGTGAGGCGGCGGTCACGACTCATCGTACCTGAATAGCTGCGCCCCAGCCCATGAGTTTGCTTGAGGAAATATATATGGACTGATATAATCGCGATGGAACAGAAGACAAATGGGCTGCTGGAAGAGATGGAAGGTTATAAGCGGGAGTATGAATGGGGCATATTAACCCTGCACGGGAGCTGAGCGGTTGAGGTGCTTTGACACTCTGAGGATACGAAGATGGCGAGCATAGAATTTATTCAGGAAGTAACCTTACGCGGCTCCATTCCCGAGGCAGACCAAGACAGAATGACTTTTGAGCTACATCTGATTCATGGCCCCAAAGTAGAAGGCCAAATATTGGAGCAGCACCGCGAGATTATAATTGAAGCGGTCAAAGGCTACCGGGACGGCGTCCGGGTACTGGTGGAAGGCATCGGGCGCTATGACCGTCTGAGTCAACTCTGCGGCCTGGAATCTGTTGAGCAAATCAGCATCCTAGCCCCGTTGGACGTACCGGCGAGGCTGGATGAATTCCGCGAGATGAAAGACGGCTGGCTCGACGGTGATGGGAAGGCCCCGGAACACAAAGGGCTTGACTGGCTGTCCAGAAGTTTTGAGCGCCATTACCCCGACGATTTACCTCTTCCATATACCTACCCGACACCCGAAGGCGGGGTGCAAATGGAATGGCCTTTGGGTCGACAGTCGGTCATTTTCGAGATTGACCTTGCTGCCCATCAGGGCGATTGGTTTCAGTTTGACAAACAGTCCGATGACGATGATGAGGACTCACAATTCCTGCATCTGGACGATAGCAACTCCTGGGCATGGTTAACTAACGAAATTCGCCGTATGGCAGAATCAATGGAATGACCGGTAACACCTTACTGTACAGGATAATCAGACCCGATTGGTGGTTACAATCCGAGACTGTCTCATCTCAGGCGTTTCGTCCGGCGCCATCGGATGAAAAATTCCTGTCAACCTACGATGGCGACCAAATCAGTCCAAAGGCTGCGTATGAGCATTACACGAAAGATATTAGCAAATCGCCGCCTGTTGGTGTCCTCGCTGTTACTGTCGCAGAGTGTTCCAGCTTGGGCCTGCCCGCTCTCCCCGACCCAAATACCTTTCCTGAACACGTCCTGATTGACTTCACGAGGTTTGGAGTGAACCAGATTAAGAAAAAGGCTGAGTTGCTCAGAGACATGGCGATTGCCCGCAAATGGCAGTTTCGTCCGTAAGGGTTCCTGATGAACGTGAATAAGTAGCAAGTCATAATTAGCCATGACTTCCACCACCCATCCCAAATCTACCCCAACTGCAATCCCTCCGGCTTACCGCATATCGGCGACATGCCGTAGCATTGGGAGCCGGGGCCACTGTGCTATAATTAGCGCCATCATCTCCAGCCTGAATGCCTGCCGCATTATTGTAATTGTAGATTGAGGGCCTGAGATTACCGGAAGCCTGAGCCTTGGAGCTTTGCCATGAATAACCGAGACCTTGAGGCCACATGGGCATACCACGATGGGACCAAACATTCGTCGTGGAGCATCCAAAACGATACCCACTATCTGGACTTTGAAAACCAGCCCTTCCCCTTCAAAGTATATTCAGACCTGGAGCCTATACCTTTGCCCCACGACTTCGCACTCACCCAGGTCCCCGCATTGTCCGCCGTCTCAGCCGCCGTCTCAGATGATATTGCT
Organism: Dehalococcoidia bacterium; assembly: GCA_965219725.1. Lineage (GTDB taxonomy): Bacteria > Chloroflexota > Dehalococcoidia > Lucifugimonadales > JAGWBF01 > CBDCOF01. Next base: position 1,421,644 of record CBDCOF010000002.1, read on the forward strand.
CATCCCGACGGCGATTGCGTGCCCGACGCCAGGACCCTGGCAAGCATCTTCCATCACTCGGCGGGTATCACCAAGCGCAGGACCTTCCCCGGCGGGGAGATATACTTTCGCGCCGCCGCCTGCACCGGGGCCTTGTACCACATCGAGCTATACCTGGTCTGTGGAGACCTGCCCGACGACGACGGCCCCGGAATAGAAGCCGGGGTGTACCATTTCTCGACCCATGACTTCTCTCTGAGGAAACTGAGGGAGGGCGACCACAGGGGCGCGCTGGTGAAGGCCACCGGAGGAGAGCCTTCCGTCGAGAGAGCGCCGGCAGTCCTGGTCTGCGCCGGGACTTACTGGCGCAACGCCTGGAAATACCGGGCCAGGACCTATCGCCACTGCTTCTGGGACAACGGCACCATTCTCGCCAATCTGCTGGCTATATCGAGCGCTCACCAGGTCCCCGCCAGGGTGGTGGGGGGCTTTGCCGACGGAGCGGTGAACCATCTGCTGGGCCTTGACACCGACCGGGAGACGGCCCTGACCCTCGTTCCCCTGGGTCACACCCAAAGTCCCCGGACTATGCCGCCCCCGGAGGCCCCATCCCTCGACTTGCCAAGTATCAATTTTAATACGGCCCCCCTATCCAAGACGGAGGTGGACTACCCAGCCATCCGGGTTATGCACGACGCTTCTTCTCTTGCCACCGGCGAAGAAGCGGCTGAGTGGCATGGCAAGACGCCCATAGCGCCCGCAACCGAGCCTTCAGGCCGGATGTTTCCCCTGCAACCCCACAGCGATAGCGAGATGCCCGGTGATGCCATTCAACGGGTCATTGTGCGCCGGGGCTCATCCAGGCAGTTCCTTCGCCGGTCAATCACCTTCCCCCAGCTGTCCACCATCCTTCACCGGGCCACGCAAGGAGTCCCGGCGGACTTCCTGGAGCCTGCGGGGGCGATGCTAAACGACCTTTACCTGATTGTCCACGCCGTGGACGGCCTGCCCTCCGGGTCATACGTGTTCCACAGGGACCGGAACGCCCTGGAGTTGCTGCAGGAGGGAGACTTTCGGAGGGTAGCGGGCTATCTGGGGCTGCAACAGGCCCTGCCCGCCGACGCCAGCGTAGATGTCTTCTTCATGGCGGACCTGGGCCCCATTCTGGAGAGGTACGGCAATCGGGGCTACAGGGCAGCACAGCTAGAGGCCGGCATAATGGGCGGGAAGCTGTACCTGGGGGCCTATGCTCAGAGGCTGGGGGCCACCGGACTCACCTTCTTCGACGACGACGTGACCACCTTCTTCTCCCCCCACGCCGAGGGAAAGAGCGCCATGTTTCTGGTAGCCCTGGGGGTGCCCCTGAGGAAGAGGGTAATACAGCAGCAATAGGTCCATGCCTGGCCGGTTTTTATTGAAAGCCCAATCCCGTTGTGCTACTATTTGCTTGGCAATTGCCTTGCTGATTAATTGAAGAGTCCAAGGCTAATATCTCACCCGTCTGGGGGCAAGAATGACCACCGGCTCGGAAGGCATCAAGGAGCGGGCTAACAAGGCCCTCACGTCCCAGGAGCAGGGCACCGTAACCCTTCTCTCCTCTCTTCTGGCCGTCCAGGACGAACTGGGGTACATCCCGGAGGAGGCTATCGAAGAGGTAGCCAGGTTCACCCAGTACACCATCAACGACGTGTGGGGGGTTGCCTCCTTCTATCCCAACTTCCGTTTCGAGCCTCCGGGCGTCCATTCCGTGGAATTGTGCTGGGGACCCTCCTGCCACATTGTGGGCGCTATGCCCGTCGTGAAGGCAGCCCTTGAGACCCTGGGCCTGAATGACGAGGGAGATACCCCCGATGGCAGGGTGACGGTGCGCTACAACACCTGCCTTGGAGCCTGCTCCCAGGGGCCGGTGATAAGCATAGACCACGAGCTGATTGGCCGGGCTTCGCCGGACATGGTAAGAGAGATGATGCTCTCCCTTGGCGATGCTCAGCAGGGCGTACACGAACATTCCCAGCAGCCGCCTGACGAAAGGAAATAAGACCGCACAACCAGAAAGGGCCGGAAATGGCGAGAAACTTTGACGAGGTAAAGGCCGAGGCCGATAGCCGGTGGCAGGCGCTGACCGGCGGTGACGTGCCCTGGATACGGATAGGCACCGCTCTCTGCGGGAAGGCGGCGGGGGCCGACCATGTGATTGCCGCCATACATGCGGAGTTGGAGCGTCACAATATCCAGGCAATGGTCAGCGAGGTAGGATGTATTGGCCTGTGCTATGCCGAACCCCTGGTGGATATAACCACCCCCGACGGCACACGGGTATTCTATAAGACGGTGAACACCCACGAAGTGCCCGCAATAATATACTCCCACCTGGTGAGGGGTGAACCTGTGGCCGACATGGCGGTGGGATACCTGGGTGAGAACGGCCCCCCGGGTGCCCAGGACCTGCAAGAGCACCCCATGATGAAGCGCCAGCTTCGCATCGCCATGCGCAACGCCGGCAATATAGACCCCTACGACATCTACCAGTATATAGCCAACGGCGGCTATGGCGCTTTTCAAAAAGCCCTGACCCAGATGACTCCTGAAGATACCCGGGAGGAGGTTAGAAAGTCCGGCTTGAGGGGTCGCGGGGGAGCCGCCTTTCCCACGGCCACCAAGTGGGGCTTCCTGGCCGGCTCCCAGGAGCCTGTGAAGTACATTCTGTGCAACTGCGAGGAAGGCGACCCGGGGGCCTTCAATGACAAGGGCATCCTGGAGAGCGACCCCAATACCCTCCTGGAGGGGATGCTGCTGGCCGGCTACGCCACCGGGGCAAACTACGGCTACGTCTTCATCCGCCACGGCCACGAGGGGCCAATCCAGCGCACATGGCGGGCCATCCACCAGGCTAGGGAACTGGGTCTCCTGGGCGACAACATCCTGGGCACGGATTTCAGCTTCGACATAGAGGTATCCCTCACAGGTGACTCCTACGTGGCCGGTGAAGAGACGGCGCTGATGGAGTCCATAGAAGGCAGCCGGGCCATGCCCCGCTTCCGCCCGCCCTTCCCCGCCCAGGTGGGCCTCTTTGGCAAGCCCAGCAACATCAACAACGTAAAGACCCTCTCCTACGTTCCCCAGATAATAGACAAGGGCGGCGACTGGTTCGCCGGGATAGGCCAGAACCGGAGCACTGGCACTGCCATTCTGTGCCTCTCAGGCAATCTTAACTACACCGGCATGGTGGAGGTGCCCCTGGGCATCACCCTTGAGCAGGTGATAAACGAGGTGGCGGGGGGTGTGCCCGACGGCAAGAAGCTGAAGCTCCTCCAGACGGGCGGTCCCCTGGGTGGAGTCCTGAGCGCCGACCAGTTGGAGATACCCCTGGACTTCGAGGCTATGGCCCAGGCCGGGGCCATCCTGGGGTCGGGAGGAATCATCGCCGCCGACGAGGACACCTGCGCCGTGGACCTGACCCGCGCCCTCATCGCCTTCTGCCAGTACGAGTCCTGCGGCAAGTGCTTCCCCTGCCGGCTGGGAATGACCCACCTGCTGGAGACCCTGGAACGCATCTGTAGCTTCCAGAGCGAGCCGGGCGACTTGGAGTTGATGCGGCAGATCGGCCAGAACATGCAGGCAGGCTCCCTGTGCGGCCACGGTCAGCTGGGATTCAATCCCGTGTCCTCGTCCCTCCGTTACTTCGGCGACGAGTTCAACGCCCACATGATTGAAAAGCAATGCCCCACAGGGAGTTGTCAGAAAGATAGGTTCTCACCACAGCGCACCCGGAGATGAAGTTTCGGCAAGGGTAATGTTGTACGCAACGTCGTTCACTAGATTAGATAGGTGTAGGAATGCCTGACGAGATCACGATCACCATTGATGGTGTTGAGGTTAAGACCGAGCGCGGCAAGATGGTCCTTGAGGCCGCCATAGAAGCCGGGATATATGTGCCCTATCTCTGCTACCACCCCGGAATGAAGCCCTTCGCCGCTTGCCGGATGTGCGTGGTCGAGGTAGAGGGTGGCCGGGGGTTCCCTGCCTCCTGCACCCTGCCCGTACAGGACGGCATGGCGGTGAAGAACAACAGCAGTCCGGTCTATCAGCTAAGACGCTCCATCCTGGAGATGCTCATATCCGAGCACCCTCACGGCTGCCTTACCTGCCATCGTATAGACCTGTGCGGCCCCCAGGACGTATGCCTCCGCCACGTATCGGTGAACGACCGTTGCGTCACCTGCCCCAAGAACGAGCGGTGCGAGCTCAAGGACACCACCCGCTACCTGAATATGGAAATAGAGTCACCCCTGAGCTACAAGTACCGCGATCTGCCCATCGAGACAGGAGACCCTTTCTATGACCGGGACTATAACCTGTGCATCGTCTGCGGCAGGTGTGTCAGGGTGTGCGAGGAAGTGCGGGGCGATAACGCCATCACCTTCACCGAGCGGGGGGGTAGGGCCCTGGTGGGCACGTCCCACGGCACCTCTCTCCTAGAGTCGGGGTGTGAGTTCTGCGGGGCGTGCCTGGACGTGTGTCCCGTAGGAGCGCTGGTGGAGAGCGAAAACAAGTGGGAGAAGGCCAGCCGGGTCGAGAGGACCATCTGCCCCCTCTGTCCCGTAGGCTGCCAGCTAAACTTGGAGGTAAACCAGTTCAACAAAGTGGTCCGGGCGGTGCCTGAGCTTAACTCCCCCGCCAACCGGGGCCAGGCCTGCTTCAAGGGTAAGTTTGGGCTGGAGTTCGTGAACAAGAGAGAGCGGTTGAGGAAGCCCATGATACGCCGCGATGGCAGCCTCCAGGAAGCCACCTGGGAGGAGGCCCTGGACCTCATAGCCGAGCGGCTGCCTGCGTACAAGGGAGACCAGTTCGCTATCCTCACGTCCCCCAACAGCACCAACGAGGAACACTACCTGGCCCAGAAGTTCGCCAGGACGGTGATGGTCAGCAATAACATAGACCAGACCTCGGATACCTGCCCCGAGCTGGTCCGGGGGTTGGAAGAGACTTTGGGGTATGCTGCCGGCACCAACCCCATTTGGGAGTTGGAAAAGGCCCAGTGCATCCTCACCTTCAATACCAACACCACCGAGGAACACAACGTGGCGGCTGTGCCCATAAAACGAGCGGTGAAAGCCGGGACCAGGCTCATCGTCATTGACCCCAGGGAGGTGGAGCTTACCCGCTATGCCGATATATGGCTCAGGCCACGGCCTGGCACCGAGCTTATTCTTCTGGGCGGCATCCTGAAGGCCATCATGGACGAGGGCCTTGAGCAAAGGGAGTGGATCGAGGAGCATTGCCAGGACTTGGCCGACCTCACCAATGCCCTGGGAACCCTCAGCCTCGACTCCGTATCAACCGAGACCGGAGTACCCCTCGACCGGATACGGGAAGCGGCACGCGCCTACGCCACCTCCGGCGCATCGGCCATCCTCTACGCCCTGGACAATATACCCCAAGGCCAGCAGAGAGACTGTGTGCGCGCCCTGGCAGACCTGGCCCTGATTACCGGCAACCTGGGCAAGCCCTCCACCGGAATCTACCCCTTGAGGTCCGGGGCCAACGAGCAGGGGGCCTGGGACGTGGGATGCGTGCCCCACCTGCTGCCCGGCTACCGGTCTCTGGATGATTCCGAGGAGAGGCACCTTTTGGAAGGCATCTGGGGTATTATGATACCCATAGAGCCCGGCCTGGACCTGAGGGGGATCCTGGAATCCGTAAAGCGGCGTGAGATACGGTCCATGATCATCATAGGGGACGGCGCCAACCTCAGCCGCGATGAGGACATATTGTCAGACATGGGGGACTTGGACTTCCTGGTGGTGCATGACCACTTCCTAAGCCCCCTGGCACAGAAGGCCCACGTGGTGTTGCCCAGGGCCAGCTTCGCCGAAAAAGAGGGTACATACACCAACATAGAAAGACGTGTCCAGCGATTACACCCTGTCATACGTATGAGGAACAGCCAGGCCCGGCCCGAGTGGCAGGCCCTATGCCAGATAGCCCAGAAGATGAACGTCGGCGGGTTCGACTTTTCCGGCCCTTCGGAAGTGATGGATGAGATAGCCGGGATAACCCCTATGTACCAGGGCGTGTCTTTCCGGCGGCTTGAGGGCCAGGCCATCCTAGTATCCAGGCCCGACCCGTCCAACCCCCTGCCCACCCAGTTGCTCTACTCGGACAAGGAGTACAGAGGCATTCAATGGCCCTGCCCCACCGAAGCCCACGGCGGGACCCCCATCCTCTACTCCGACGGCTTCCCCGGAGGCAAGGCCCGCCTGGCAGCTCCCGATTTCAGGGCAGGAGAGCTTCCTACGACAGCGGAGTACCCCCTCATGTACGTGCCCGGAAGGGTACTGCTCCAGTCGGAGCGAGAGATTGAGGTGGTTAGAGGGCAACTGAACCGGATCAAGAGGAATGAACTGGTAGAGATGAACCCGGAAGACGCCGGGACCCTGGGAATTGCCGAAGGCGACCCGGTGGAAGTCCTGACCCCTGCCCTGAGCTTCCAGGGCAGGGCCACTATCAGAGAGGCAGCCCAGAGGGGTATAGTTTCGTCCACCGGTCTGTTCGGACAACTGGCCGTGGAACTGCAAGCCAGCCAAGAGCCGGACCCCATGTCCGGGGTCCCCGGCCTGGTAATAGCCCCGGCTGCGGTGAAGAAGGCTTCTCCGTCATAGGTCTGCCGGATTCCGTTTGCTTTTGCAAGATGCCCTAGATAAGGAACAACTAGGAATCCATACGTATTATGGCAGAATTTCTCACCACGACAGGTGTCTCGTACCGGCTTGAGGAGATCATCAAGAGCGCAACCGAGCGTCTTGTGATCATCAGCCCGTTTCTCCGAGTCAATGAGCGTATCAAAGAGCTCCTTGAGGATAAAAACCGCTTGAAAATAGATGTCCGCGTGATCTACGGAAAGAACGAGTTACATCCAGAAGAGAGTATCTGGCTCGAATCAATGACTTGGATCAGGACGAGTTTCTGTAAAAACCTTCATGCGAAATGCTATTTGAATGAGAATGAGGCGCTCTTGACCTCTATGAATCTTTACGAGTTCTCCCAGATCAACAACAACGAAATGGGGCTGCTCGTATCCCGTCAAGAAGAACCTGAGCTTTACGATGACATTCTTCAAGAGTCAATGCGGATCATGCGCATAAGCGAAGAGATTCGTGTGACGGTCGCAAGGGTTAAGACTACCGAAAACGACAAGGAGCATGTAGTAGCAGAGAATACTCTAAGAAGGTCTCGACCCAATCTGGAGACGCCTAAAGATGGATTCTGTATCCGGTGCAAATCCGGCTTGCCGGTTGCCCCAGCTCAGCCATACTGTAGGCGCTGCTACGCGAGTTGGAAGCGGTACGAGAACAAGGAGTACGAGGAAAAATATTGTCATGTGTGCGGGACCGAACATGCGACGACTCTACTTAAGCCCCTGTGCTTAGCCTGCTATAGAAAATACAAAGACCTCATCAAGGTAGAGGTTAGTTAGGGTAACGCTCGGATATGAGCGGTAAGTGGGCCAGGTCCACCGGGGTTGGCCCCGCAAGAAGAAAATATGATGGGGTGTACCTAGCGGAATGCAAGAACCGCCCAGGGAGCGGGAATCAATATGGAGCGTACCCGTTGGCTGGCAGGACTATTTCTGGAGCCTGTTCGCGCTCCAGTTTTCAGCGTGTGTAGGCCTTATTACCTGGTATGAGGTAAGCCACAGCGCTGGACGCCATCCTGTTGAGATATTCATCGCCATAGGGCGAGGCGTACTCCCGTTCATCCCTGTGATAGTAGCGCAGACCGTTATTATAGTAGAGGTTATGGTTATGATTTCCGAGAGATATTTAGCAAGACGCTATAGGCAGGGCAGGACCGAGGGTCTAGCTGAAGGCAGGGCCGAGGGTCAGGCTGAAGGCAGGGCCGAGGGCCAGGCTGAAGGCAGGGCCGAGGGCCAGGCTGAAGGCAGGGCCGAGGGCCAGGCTGAAGGTAGGGCCGAGGGCCAGGCTGAAGGTCGGACTGAGGCTATGGCCGAAGCACAAACAAGACTGGATGCCTGGAATCGGCTTAGACTAGAGGCCCAAGAGCGTGGCGAGGTATTCAATCAACCTCCCCCTTCCTTCGTCACACCCGGCCTTGGTGACAGGGAAGCAGAAGGGCGATAAGATAATTTCAAGGAATGGGAGCGGTAATTATTCGCCCTTATATGAGGTAAGCCACAGCGCTGGACGCCATCCTGTTGAGATACTTATCGCCATAGGGCGAGGCATACTCCCATTCATCCCTGTGATAGTAGCGCAGACCGTTATTATAGTAGAGGTTATGGTTATGATTTCCGAGAGATATTTAGCAAGACGCTATAGGCAGGGCAGGGCCGAGGGCCAGGCTGAAGGTCGGACTGAGGCTATGGCCGAAGCACAAACAAGACTGGATGCCTGGAATCGGCTTAGACTAGAGGCCCAAGAGCGTGGCGAGGTATTTGACCAACCTCCCCCTTCCTTCATCACACCCGGCCCTGATGACAGGGAAGCAGAAGGGCGATAAGATAATTTCAAACAATAGCGGCGGATAATTAGTCACCCCCTACCGGAGATTGGGCTTGGAGAGGGGTGGCAAAGGGACCGGGTGAGGGGTTGATATACCCAAAACTGTGCCAAACCTATGAAGGACAACAAAATTTCGGCTGGCAAAGGTGCGAGAAGTGAATGACACAGATAAGACAAAAGAGCAGCTTTTGAAAGAGCTAGAGGGACTACGTCAACATCTGGCTGAACATGGGACTTCGGAGATGGAGCGGAAGCTGGAAGAGAGTCTTTTCAGGTCCCTATTCACCAACTCGCCCATTGGCATCTACGTGGTCCAGGATGGAAAATTCCAGTTCGTCAACTCCCGTTTCCAGAGGGACACAGGCTACAGCGAACCCGAGTTGGTGGGGTCTGACTCTCTGGGTATAGTGGTCTCCGATGAGAGAGAGATAGTCAGGGAGCATGCGGTAAGCATGTTAAAAGGGGACAGGACCGCGCCATACGATTTCAGGATCGTGGACAAGTCCGGGGATACCCGATACGTGATAGGAACAGTAGCCCCCATCCAGTACGGAGGGAAGCGCGCTGCCCTGGGTTACTACATGGACATCACCGACGGCAAACGGGTGCAGCAGGCCCTTCGAGAGACCGCAGACCGCTACAAGAACGTGATTGCGAACCTGGGCGACGCCATCTCCACCAACATCGGTATGATGGAGCGCTCATGGCGTCAGAGGGACGTTATAGCCCGCCTCCCCAAGGCAACGGTGATAGAGCGCAGGGACATTACCGAAGACCTGATGGTCATCAAGATAGAGCCGGAGGTATCCTTTACCTTCAAGGCGGGGCAGTATTGCACCCTGGGGCTTGGCAGCGTGGAGCGGGCCTACTCCATCGCGTCCGGCCCCCACGAGTCCTTCCTGGAGCTATTCGTCGAACTGGTGCCATTGCCCGACGGAGCACTGACCCCCCTGATGTGGAAGCTGAATGTGGGCGACTGCATGAGCATCCGGCCCCGCGCCAAGGGCATCTTTACCATGGACGAGCGGTATAATCATCACTTCATGGTGGCAACGGTAACGGGGGTAGCCCCCTTCGTGAGCACCATTCGCAACTATCTCCATCGCGGGGGACAGGGCCACAAGTTCTACGTGCTCCAGGGAGCCAGCTATCAGGGCGAGTTTACTTACATGGAAGAGTTGAAGGAACTGTGCAGTAATCATCCCGACACCGTTGTATATGTGCCCACGGTAAGCCGCCCCAGGGAAGAGCAGAACGCTACCTGGCCGGGAATATCGGGAAGGGTCAACAACATCGTTGAAGAATACGTGGACATGTTTGGGCTGGACCCCAAGAGCACCCTCATATACGCCTGTGGGCATCCGGGTATGATCGAGGACGTCAACGAGAAGCTCACCGCCAGAGGCTTCAGAGTCAAGGAGGAGAGGTACTGGAAGCAGTAGTCCCCCGCGACCATTTCACTGTAAAATGGCTGTAAGTTTCACTGACACCCCTGCTGCCACCTATTGCCAGAGAGGCGGCAGGGGATGCGAGGGATAAGTTGGCCCTGACCCCTCTTAGACGCCAGTACCTCCGGATCAAGCAGCGCTACCCCGATGCTATAGTCCTCTTTCGCCTGGGAGACTTCTATGAGACCTTCGACGAAGACGCCCAGGTAGCATCCAGGGAACTGGATATAGTCCTCACCTCAAGGAGCATGGGCAAGAACGTGGAAGTGCCCCTAGCGGGGGTCCCTGCCCACTCCCTGGAGTCCTACCTGGCGAAGCTCATAAAAAAGGGCCACAAGGTAGCTATCTGCGAGCAGCTTAGCGACCCCGCCACGTCCAAAGGGTTGGTGGAACGAGACGTGGTCCGGGTGGTCACTCCCGGCACTGTGCTGGAGCCTTCCCTGCTGGAGCAGAAGGCCAATAACTACCTGGCTTCCGTGCTGGCAGCCGGAAACGAGGCGGGGCTGGCCTATGTGGACATCACCACCGGAGAGTTCCGCACCACCCAGTTACCCATCGGCGAGCTGGCCCTGGAGATAGTCCGCCTGTCTCCCGCAGAGGTCCTGGAGCCGGAAGGCCAGGAGTCCTCTACCGGCGGGGATGGACAGCACACCAAAACGCCCATTCCCCAGTCCTCCTTCGACTATGACAACGCCCGCCAGATACTCATGGACCATTTCGGCGTGGTTACCCTGGAACCCTTCGGCTGCGAAAACCTGCCCCTGGCAGTCAGAGCGGCGGGGGCGGTCCTGGACTACCTCACCCGCACTCAGAGGGGTTCCCTGGGAGAGATAAGCTCCCTCTCCACCTACTCCACCAGCGCATATATGACCCTGGACCAGCAGACCCGGCGCAACCTGGAGCTTTTCCAGGCCGGCAGGTGGGGCAGCCCCGGCCCCTCCCTATTCTCCACCCTGGACCTGACCCGCACTCCTATGGGAGGCCGTCTCCTCCGGCGGTGGCTGGGCCAGCCGCTGCTGGACTTGCAGGAGCTTACCCGGCGACAGGAGGCGGTGGCCTTCTTCCACAGCAACCTGCTGCTGCGGGAAAGCGCCATGACGACCCTCTCTCACATATCCGACCTGGAGCGGGTGGTGAGCCGTATCCGGCTGGGGGTAGCCGTGCCCAGGGAGTTGGTGGGGCTGAAGTCGAGCCTGGAAGCAGCCTCACGGCTCCTGTACCTCTTCGAGGAGGAGGGCGCAAGCGCCATATCATGGCTTAGAGACAGGATGGGGACATGGCTAAGCCCTACATCCAACGGGTCCGACCGGTCCAACCAACCTGATAACCCCGATAACAACGTGGTGGCCCTCATCGAGGCGGCGATAGCCCCGGAGCCGTCGGGAGACCCCGGAGAGGGCAATGTTATCAAAGAGGGCTTCTCCCCGGACCTGGACCAACTGCGGCTGGCATCCCGGGACGCCCGGTCGTACATCGCCCGCCTGGAGCAAAAGGAGAGGGAGCGTACCGGAATAAAGAGCCTCCGGGTGGGTTACAACCGGGTCTTCGGCTATTACATCGAGGTAAGCAGGCCCAACCTTCCCCAGGCGCCCACCGACTACATGAGGCGGCAGACCCTGGTGAACGGGGAGCGGTTTATCACCCCCGAGCTCAAGGAGTACGAGTCCCTCATCCTCAATGCCAAGGAGCGCATCGAGGAGTTGGAGCGCGCCCTCTATAGGCAGGTATGCAGCCAGATAAGCGATTGCGCCCAGGCCATCAGCGCCCTGGCGGACGGGACCGCCCACATAGACGTATTCTCCGCCCTGGCAGAGGTGGCATCCCGCCACGATTACGTGCGGCCCGCCCTGACGGAAGCCGACACCATAGACATAAAGGACGGCAGGCATCCCGTAGTGGAGCGGGTCTTGCCCATAGGGACATTCGTCCCCAACGACACCTACCTGTCCACCGGCGATGCCCAGCTAACCGTCCTCACCGGGCCGAACATGGCTGGCAAGAGCACCTACATCCGCCAGGTGGCCCTCATCGTCCTCATGGCCCAGATAGGCAGCTTCGTCCCGGCGGGGTCGGCCACCTTGGGCCTGGTGGACCGGATATTTACCCGGGTGGGACTCCAGGACGACCTGGCGACGGGCCACTCTACCTTTATGGTGGAGATGGTGGAGACTGCTTCCATCCTGAACCAGGCTACCCCCCGCTCCCTGATTATCCTGGATGAGATAGGCAGGGGCACCAGCACCTACGACGGCCTATCTATAGCCAGGTCGGTGGTGGAGTACATCCACAACAACCCCCGCCTGGGCTGCAAGACCCTCTTTGCCACCCACTACCACGAGCTTACCCAACTGGCCGGCACCCTGCCCAGGGTGAGGAACCACACCGTCGCCGTAGCCGAGGACGAGGGCCAGGTGATATTCCTCCACCGCATCGTGCCCGGCGGCGCTGACAAGAGCTACGGCATCCACGTAGCCCAGCTGGCCGGCCTGCCCAGGGCGGTGACAAACCGGGCCTGGGAGGTGCTGAAGGACCTGGAGGGGAACGATGGCAGCCGGGATAAGAGGCCCAAGACCGTCCGCACCCGGAGACAGGCCCAGCAGGCCCTTCAGATGCCCCTCTTCGGCGCAGAGCCATCCCCTCTGCTGCCCCTGGTGGAGGAGCTTTTGCAGATGGACGTACCCAATATGACCCCCCTTGAGGCCATCAACAAGCTCTACGAATTGCAGAAAAAAGCCGGCCAACAGCATGACAAAGAGGACCATGATTAGTTTATGATTTACTATGAAGATAGACACCCACACCCCGTTATTCCGGCGTAGGCCGGAATCCAGGGGCCAGAGGCCAGTCCTCATTTTCATCCTCTTGGGTGGCCTTCACAAGGCCATAGAGATTTACCACCGGTGTAAATAATAAGGCAGGAAGTTGATGGAATACCCCAACATAGCCGACCGAATAGCACAAAAGGTGAAGGGTCTTCCTACTGACAAGCAACTGGAAGTGCTGGATTTCGTGGAGTCTCTAGGGTCCGGCTCTGAAGAGAAACGGCCTCGACCCACCGGCAAAGGACTATGGAGTGACCTGGGCATAAAGATAACCGAGGAGGAAATTGCCCAAGCCCGTAAAGAAATGTGGTCGGGGTTTCCCCGGGAGGACATCTGATGCCCCTGTAAGACAAAGGCTATGCTTGAGTTTTATTCATAGATTCATTAGGAGGTATATATGGCTGCCAAGGTGACTCTTTACTGGTGGAGCAAGTGATCATCGTGCCGCAAGGCGAGGGAGTTGCTCTCGCAAAAGGGCGCGGAAATAGAAGACAGGGACTTCTTCAAGGAGCCCTTCTCCGAAGCCGAACTGAGAGACCTCTTGAAGAACACCGCCCCGGCTGAGGTATTCGCCCGCAAGAGTCCCAGCGTCAAGAAGATGGGCCTCGACCCCGACAGCCTCACCGGGGACGACATGGTGGGCTTCATGCTCCAGGAGCCGCGCCTCATCCGCCGCCCCATAATCAAGATTGGCGATAGGCTTGTAATAGGCGGAGGGCAAAAGGCCCTGGAGTCGGCATTGGGAGATGCGTAGGGAGGTACAGTGCTAACGGACTACATAAGAAAGGCGATGGAATGTGCCACCTACGAACTGGTTGATGACAAGTGGGTTGGCGAGATACCGCCCCTGCAGGGGGTGTGGACTTTTGCCGACACCAAAGATGTCTGCCAGAAGGACCTGCAAGAGAGCCTGGAGGTCTGGATTATCCTGAAGCTCAAAGACGGCGACAGGCTCCCGTCTCTGGGGAGCATTGATCTTAACAAGGTGGGAGAGCTTGTAGAGCTTGATTAGACCTCTTCCGTATCGAGAGATAGTCCGCAAGCTCAGGTCTTTGGGCTTCGATGGACCTTATGGTGGAAGGCATCCTTATATGAGAAGAGGACAGCTAAAAGTGCGTATCCCCAATCCGCATGGATCAGATTACTCAGTGGGACTGATTCACAGGCTTCTCCGGCAAGCGCAAATTGACGTTGAAACTTGGAGCCAAGCATGATTCCTGCTACCAACACCCGTGGTCGGCGGAGGGCAAAGAGCCCCGGAGACGGCATTGGGGGACGCCTGACTGCGACCCAATTGTTCCCCAGGACGATTGCAAAGTTGGTACAAACGAGGGGCGGGAGACTTGGCAATCGTCCTGATTGTTCCCAAATCCCCAGGGTGTACAAGCTCACCGCCGAATGTCATAATAGCTACAGTCATTCCACCCCATTGAGTGAGTTGTGATAGACAGGGTTGTGTTAGGAGGCATGTGATGCGTATCTGCTCCTTTTTGCCCAGCGCCACCGAGATAGTCTATGCCCTGGGCCTGGGCCAAGACCTCTACGGGGTCAGCCACGAGTGCGACTATCCCGCCGAGGCCCGGCAGGTGCCCTGGGTGGTCCACAGCATCTTTGATGACCGGGAGTATTCCAGCGCCGAGATACACGAGATAATCGAGGAGCGCCTCCGGGAGGGCAAGGGAATCTACGAAATAGATGAGGACATTTTGAGGGAGGCGGCCCCGGACCTGGTGTTCACCCAGGAATTATGCGCTGAGTGAGCGATAACTGAGCGGCAGGTTGCCGACGCAGTAGAGAACCTGGACAAGAAGCCCACCATCATGTCTCTCGACCCCACCTGCGTTGAGGATGTGCTCAGGGACATCCTCCAGGTGGGCAAGACCACCGGCTCCGAGGAGGCGGCGGAGTCATACGTTGCCTCCCTAAGACGCAGGGTTGAGTCGGTGAAGGCCAAGGTTGCTTTAACCGGGACAAGGCCCAGGGTGGCCTGCCTTGAGTGGGTGGAACCCGTGCTGGTGGCCGGGCACTGGGTGCCGGAGATGGTGGAGATGGCGGGCGGAGAGGACTGCCTGGGAGACAAGCACACCCCATCCTTCAGGATAGAGTGGCAGCGGGTCATGGACCAAGACCCTGATGTGATAGTAGTAACCCCCTGCGGCTTCGACGTAAGCAAGGGGCTGAAAGACATCCACATGCTGACCGAGAGGGAGGGCTGGGAGTCCCTGGCTGCGGTGCAAAATGGACAGGTGTACGTGGTGGACGCCAGCGCCTACTTCAGCCGCTCAGGCCCCCGTCTGGTGAACGGCTTGGAGATAATGGCCGAGATTCTCCACCCGGAAATTTTCACGGGACTGGTGCCCCAAGGAGGCGCAGCACGGCTATACGGGCAAGTATTCTAATCCTGAGCATGGCCCCGGACATCATAGAGGGCTGGCCGGTCCTTCTGAAGATGCCATGAGTATAGCCCTGGCTGGCGGCAGAGAGGGTCAGTTAAGCCTGGGGCCCTGATAGGGGGTGCGTTTGGCTAGATACTCCTTGGCCCGCTCGTTTGCGCCCTCAAGCAGGGGCACCTCAAACTTCAGACGCTCTCCCGTATAGGGCAACTCCAGAAGCCTCTGCTTGGCCCTGGAAGGCATCTCAAGGTACTGGGCGATGGTGTACGAGAGGGCGCTGGGTTCTTCGGGGATTTCGGCGTGGCTGGTCCAGCCGCCCCTGAGTCCCGCCAGGGTACGCATATATTCCCCAAACAGGTCCCGCACCTTTTCCAGCACCCCTTCCTCGACCTCCCCCATCTCATCCGACAGATATTCTACGTTCCCTTTAATGTAGGGCAATTCGTGGACTGTGCCCACAATGCGGAAGCGCCTTTCCCCTACGGTGGCTAGATTCATCCTTCCGCCCCATGCTCTCTCCACCTGGGTAATGCGGGCGGTGGTGCCCACTTTGTAGGGGTCCGCCGGCCCCCCTACCTCCATCCCTTCCCGGATGAGGACTACCCCAAAGGGACTGTTGGCATCCAGGCATTCGCCAATCATCACCTTGTACCGCTCTTCAAATATGTGCAGGGGCAGGGGCATACCCGGCAAGAGGACCACATTTAACGGGAACAGACTTAATTCTTCCATCGTCTCGTCACCTTATATTTCCTATGGCCTATTTTAGTGGAAGTATAGTCTCCGTGACCTCGGAACACAAGTGGGGCTTGTTTGCTGCCCAGGGTCTTTCGATTCTTAATGCCTATGGCAACCCAAATGGCAATCACAAGGATTGCCCCTACAACACCGAGTGGCGTGTTGCCCTGTAGGGGTAGCCCTCGTGGCTACCCTGGGCGAGAACCGAAACACCCGAGGTTAGCCCTCGTTGTCAATGTCTGATAACATTTACTCGGTAGGTCCCCACGCACACGGGGGGATAGGCTTGGCCCGGCCTGCAATCCAGGAGGATAGATGATTGCAATTCATATCAGCGCAGAAGAGTTTGCATACTTTCAGGATGTTCAGATTAGGCCGCGTGCAGGCTGGCCCGCCGCCTTTAATTGTAATGAGCGGGGTGATGTTTGGCCCTTTGCTCGCTATGGTCACACCGGACCAATGGGAAACCTGCGGGGACAAATCCCTCGGCTTGATGAGATTGTGAAGGTTATACTTGCAGAGCGTCCGAAGGTTGCACCCTGGGAACACGTGCAGGGAGGCCGCTTTTTTATCAACAACGAGGGGGTCTTTATCAAGCCGGAGGGCGTCGGCTATGTACAAATTGCCGAGTTCGTTATTGATAGGGTAAATCCTGGACCTGTACCCTTGAACACGATGGAAAAGCGCCTAGAGGCAATCCAGAGGCGATATGAGGAGGGTTACCGGATGGGGACATTCAACGTGACTATTGGAGTCGGACATCTCGGAGGTGGCGACCTGGCGGAAGTATCGGCAATGGTTGACACTGGGGTTGACACTGGGGCAATTCACTCGATATTCCTGCCTCTTTGCTGGCCCGGTTTCGCATACAGCCCCATGAGTCATATTGGTGGACCCTCGCCGACGGCAGCGCGGTGGAATACGGCTATGGGATGGCGCGTTTCGCCATTGGCGATAAAGAATTGCCTTTGCCCGGTCATCTTTGGCCCCGACGACGAATACCTGTCGGGCGCAACCACGCTGGAGATCTTCGGACTGGTGGTAGACCCGGTAGGGCAGGTGTTGCTGCCCAGGGTGTACCTGGCCAGGCCCATCTAATGGGGAAATCCATCTGATTGAGTAGCTCAATTATGGTACAATACCTCCCGGCGAGCACCGGAAGCGAGCCGACTTTTTCGGAGGATATTATGGCAGACAGCATGGCCCAGGACGTAGCCGAGCTAAAGGACCAACTCATCTCCACCCGGAGGGACTTTCACGTCCACCCGGAACTGTCCTTCCAGGAGCGGCGCACCGCTCAGATCGTCGCAGACCGGCTTGAGGCCCTGGGCTGGAGGGTGAGACGCGGGGTAGCCCAGACAGGGGTTGTGGGCCTCCTGGAAGGGAGCGGCCCGGGGCAAACGGTGATGATAAGGGTGGACATAGACGCCCTGCCCATCCAGGAACCGGGAGACAGGCCCTACTCCTCCCAGACCCAGGGGGTTATGCACGCCTGCGGGCACGACGGGCACACTGCGGTAGGACTGGCTGTGGCAGAGCTTCTCAGCAGGTACAGGGCCTCCATAAAGGGACGGGTGAAGCTGGTGTTCCAGCCCGCCGAGGAGATCATGAGCGGGGCCAGGCAGATGATAGAGGAAGGGGTGATGAGAGACCCGGTGGTGGACAAGGTGCTGAGCTTTCATCTGTGGAGCGGCCTGCCTGTGGGACAGATCGTGTCCCAGCCCGGGCCTATCTTCTCCAGCGCCGACGAGATAAAGATTACCGTCAAGGGCAGGGGCGGGCACGGCGGGATGCCCCATCTATCGGTGGACCCCATCCTCATCACTTCCTACGTGGTCACGGCCCTTCAGAGCGTATTGAGCCGCGAGATAGCTCCAACCCAGACCGCCGTTCTGGGCTTTGGGACCGTCCACGGCGGCACGGCCTTCAACGTGGTGTCCGACCAGGTAGAGCTATCGGGCACCGTGCGGACCCTGGACGACACCGTTAGACAGTTCGTGCTGAAGCGCACCCAGGAGATAGCGGAGTCGGTGGCCCAGGGCCTCCGGGGAGAGGCCGTATACCAGCACGTCCGCGGCGCTCCGGCGGTGATAAACGACCGGGCGGTGGCCGACCTGGTGGCCCAGGTAGCGGCGCCCATAGCCGGCGAGGAAAACGTAGTGACCATGACCCCTCCCCAGGTGGGAGACGACGCCACTTTCTTTCTGCGGGAAGCGCCGGGCTGCTACTTCCTGGTGGGCTGCGGCAACGAGGAGCGGGGGATAACCGCCTCCCACCACAACTCCCAGTTTGACATAGACGAGGACTCCCTACCCCTTGCCACCCACGTGCTCACGGAATCGGCGATGCGCTACCTGACCTGAACCAATAGCTGTGCCGCGAGTGACAATTAAACAGCCCTGGCGATTGCCAGGGCATAAGACCAACCGAGATGCCTCGCCGTATCACCCCCATCCCAACCTTCCCCCATCAAAGGGGGAAGGGGTTTTACTCCTCTGCCCTTACGAAATTCCGCAGGACCCCTACGCCCCTTACGTCCACCTCCACCACGTCCTCGGGCTTCATGGCGCCGGTAGACCCTGCTGACCCCGAGAAGACCATATCTCCCGGGTAAAGGGTTACGTGCTGGCTTATGTAGCTGATTACTTCGGAAAAGTTATGGACCATGTGGCAGGTGTTGGCCCTATGCACCTCTTCTCCGTTGAGCCTAACTACCATGTCCATGTCATCGGGGTCAATACGTGTCTCTATCCAGGGGCCTACGGGGGCAAAGGTATCGGACCCTTTGGCCCGCCAGAAGGTCTTGTCGGTTTTCTGCCAAGCGCGCTCGGTGACATCATTGCCGCAGGTGTATCCCAAAATACATCTCAAGGCCTCCTTCGGACTCACCCTGCGGCATACCTTCCCAATCACCACCACTACCTCGCCCTCATAATGGACATCTCCCATAGAGTCCTTGGGTATGACAATAGTATCCTCGTGCCCTATAAGGGCGTTTCTTCCCTTGTGCCAGGGGTCCAATGGCAAGGCATCAAGGCCCCTTCCGTCGAATTCCAGCCGGTCCAGCAAGTTCAAGTTCGGACACAACATCTGCATGGGGTCCGTAGGGGGCAATAGCTTGATCTCGTCCAGCTTGTGCCTGGTATCGGTAACTCTGAACCTGGTGAAAATGCTGCCCCTGATCTCCGCTACCTCAACTCCTTCTACTACTCCATAGGCAACCCGCCTTCCTTCGCGAAATCTTGCTATCTTCAACCACACCTCCTCAACCTGTCCGGCTGACTGATTGGATTTTAACTGGCGCACCTATTAAAGACAAGATGGCATCACGACCAGATTCCCCACTCCATATCTCCCCGCTTATTTCAGGAGACCTCTGAATACTCCCCCACGCAGGCCAATGTCGTGGGGGGGGACTTTATTGTGAAAATCCAACCTCCTCCCCCCTTGCGGGCTGACAGTGGCATGTAAAACAGGAGATGTATCTATGTGTCATTCCGAACGCAGCGAAGCGCAGTGAGGAATCTAAAGTCGTGGCTTTGCTTGAAGGCATAGACTTTAGATTCCTCGTCGCTCCGCTCCTCGGAATGACATGGTGAGCGGCTTGTTGAGTTAAAAAGTTGCCTTATTTTAGTTGCCTGATAATTTACATACCCCTGTCAGCCCCCGCAAGGGGGGAGGAAGTTGGCTATTCTCATGGTAATTCCCCATGCCCTGTGCGGGCCACATACGAGGATAAAAATGACGAGTAGTCTCCCCACCGTCATTCCGGCGCAGGCCGGAATCCAGGGGTGGGTGTGGGGGACTCACAATTACCGCCTACCTCGCGGGACCCTGGATTCCCGCTTTCGCGGGAATGACGGTGCTAGGCAGTTGCCTATTTTCATAAGAATTCCCCATGCCCCTTGCAGGCCACATATGAGGATGAAAATGGTACGGCTCCCTAACCGTCACTCCCGCGAAAGCGGGAGTCCACCACACCACCCCTGGATTCCGGCCTACGCCGGAATGACGGTGGGTCGGGATGCCGCACCCTTCAGGGTGCGGTGGGGGAACCTAGCGTTGGCTATTTTCACAATAATGACGGTTACGCAAAAGTCTCCCTACTTTAGCGGGATGCTGCCGCCAGGGATGATTCCAGGGCAGAGGCCAGGGCCAGCAGACGCCCGTCTTCCATCGGTCCCGCCACCAACTCTATCCCCACCGGAAGGCCCCCCCGGGTGATGCCACCGGGCACGGATGCCGCCGGAAATCCAATAAAGCTCCAAGGGATGCAATTGAGGGAGAGGGCCAGGAAAACCTGCTCAACGTCCTCGTTTTTGGGCGGCGAGACGCGGCAGGTGGGCATGACAAGGGCATCGTACCGGCTTACGTGGTCCAGCATCCGATGCTGGAACTCGGCGCGGAAACGCTGCGCCTGTAGGTACGCCACGGCAGGCACCTGCCCAGCCTCATCCAACTGCTCAAAGACGGGACGGGTGTACAGGGAGCTATCCGCATTGAATCCCCGGTGGTAGGTGGCAGCTTCGCACCTGCTGACTATAAGCCCCAAGTTGGCAGCGCGCTCAAAGTCCTCTTCCGAGGGAATATCAGTCTCGGCCACCTCTACCCCGGAGGCCCGCAGCGCCTCTACGCCTTCCATAAAAACCCGGACCACTTCTCCATCGGCCTGGGCCAGGGAATGCACCGGCACAGCTACCCGCAGGCCCCGGGCATCCTTCTTCAAATACGCGGTGTAGTCCTCCTCCCCCCTGTGCTCCGTCAGGACATTGAGCAGGATGGCGGCGTCCTCCATATTCCTCACCAGAGGCCCCACGTGGTCCAGGCTCCATGACAGGGTTGTTACGCCCTCGGTGGACACCAAGCCATAGGTCGGCTTGAACCCCACCGTCCCACAGAAGGCAGAGGGGACCCTGATAGATGCGCGGGTGTCGGTGGCAAGGGAGGCCAGGCTCATGCCGGTGGCAACGGATATGGCGGAGCCGCCGCTGGACCCCCCCGGGTCCCGGGTGGTGTCCCAGGGGTTGCGGCTCTGGGGGGTTGTTACTCCCAGGGCAAACTCGTGGGACTGGGTCTTGCCCATTATGACCGCCCCCGCCTGTTTCAGAAGCCGGACGGAGGCGGCGTCCTCGTCGGCAACGACACCCTCCAGGACGCGGGAACTGGCGGTATTGGGCATTCCTGCCACGGCGATAATGTCTTTAACGGATATGGGAATACCATGCAGTGAGCCTCGCAGGCTGCCACCGGCACGCTCTCTGTCTAGCTCTTCAGCCTGAGACAAGAACAGGTCTTCCGAAAGGACGTGAACAAAAGCATTCAGTTCATGGTCACGGTGGGCGATGGCCTCAAGGCACTGCCGGGCCAACTCGACGGCGCTGGTGGAACCCTCATCCATCCTCCGCAAGGCATTGCCAACGGTAAGTCCCTGGGGCAAGAGACCGGAGCTACCCTGGGGCAGGTCGGGCATGGGGGACCTGGTGGGCCTGGGCAGGGACTGCAAGGGGATAAGGAACGCGGGGCGGCGGGACATGTCGTCCACAGCATAGCCCATGACATCATCCACGGCGGCCCGGAAGCTCTGGCGGGTCGGGCTAGTTGTCATAATTGCCTCCTCAATTCTGGACTCCGGCGCAGGCCGGAATTACCAATAGCCCTTGTAGGCCACATACGAGGATGAAAATGGTATGGCCTCCTCACCGTCACTCCCGCGAAAGCGGGAGTCCACACCCCACCCCTGGATTCCGGCCTACGCCGGAATGACGTTGGGCATCTATTTTCATAATAATTCCCCATGCCCCTGCGGGCCACATACGGGGATGGAAATGGCACTGCCTCCCCACCGTCACTCCCGCGAAAGCGGGAGTCCATGCCCCCCCTGGATTCCGGCCTACGCCGGAATGACGGAGTGGAGGGCTGCCAGGAACTGCTGAGAGGTGGCTACCGCGCCAAAGACCCCACCCTGCATCTTGACCATCTTGAGGGCTGCCTCGTAGTTGCCATAGTCGGTAGCTCCCGTGCAGTCCTCCAGCAGCAGGCACTCATAGCCCCGGTCATTGGCCTCGCGCATAGTCGTGTGAACGCATACGTCGGTGGTGATCCCGGTGAGCACCAGGTGGGTAATCCCCCGGTTTCTCAGTACCAGGTCCATGTCGGTGGCAGTGAAGGAGCCCTTGGCCGGCTTGTCTATGACCATCTCGCTGGGCAAGGGAGCCAGCTCTTCTATGATATTCCAGCCGGGTTCCCCCCTGACCAGGATGCGGCCATTGGGGCCCATGTCCCCGATGCCCGCGCCTATCCGCCTGGAGCGCCACAGCTTGTTAGGCGGGCAGTCGGACAGGTCGGGCTTGTGGCCTTCGCGGGTGTGAATAATGGAGAAATCAGGTATCTCGCGGCACGCCTCAAGGACGGCCCTGGTGGGACCGATTCCCCTGCGGGTGAGGGAGATGTCGTAGCCCATCCGGTCCACGTAGCCCCCTCTACCGCAGAAATCATGCTGCCAGTCAATCAGCAAAAGGGCGGTGCGCTTTATATCTATCCGGCCATCATAAGGCCAGGGATACGGGTCTGCATCTACAAGGCCGCCCACCTGATACCTCCTTGAAAATAGCCTGCGCCCATTCTGTTATTCCTAATTAAAATCCAACCTCCTCCCCCCTTGCGACGCGTGATGCACATTGTCATTCCGAGGAGCGGAGCGACGAGGAATCTAAAGTCTATGCCTTCAAGCAGAGCTACGGCTTTAGATTCCTCACTCCGCTTCGCTACGTTCGGAATGACATAAACCCGAAATCTCAACTGCGCCAAGCTAAGGATGATGGATAAAGGGCTAATTTGCATCATGCGTCTTGCGGGGGAGGACTGAGGTGGGGGGTATCCCCCTCACCCAAACCCCCTCCCGCGAGGGTCTGACAAGGGTATGTAGCACTGGGTTGTAGCTATGGCGCTGCCCCCGCCCACCCCTGGATTCCGGCTTTCGCCGGAATGACGGTTCGGGCCGGCTACAAAATACCTACCCCTGTCAGCCCGCGAGGGGAGAGGGGGCTTTGCACATGTCTCGGCTTACTGGGTGCTGCCCTGGACGCCCTCAACCAGCCAGTCAGTGCCCTGCAACTCCTCGTCGGTAGGGACTTCCCCCTCCGCAAAGAGGACATTGCCGTCCTGGTCCAGGACAGGCCCGGTGAAGGGGTGGATGACGCCGCTTCGGATGTCTTCCACCGCTTTCAGAGCAAGCTCTCGGACATCCTCGGGGACCGCGCTGCCAAAGGGCGCCAGTTTCACCCAGCCGGCCTCCAGTCCTGCGAGGAATGATGATGTCCGGTAGGTCCCCTGCATAATCTCAGCAACCAGTTCGGTGTAAATGGGGCCCCAGTTCCACACCGCTCCGGTCAGCCAGCTATTGGGGGCCGAGGCGCTGGAGTCGTGATGGTAGCCCGTCACGTAAATCCCCTCTCGCTCCGCCGCCTCGATTATGGTCTTGGTGCAGTCCTGGTGCTGGGTGATAACATCTATCCCGGCGTCAATCATAGTCTGCACGGTGGCCGCCTGCTTGGCGGGGTCGCACCAGTCACTGGTCAGAACGAAGGTGGTCTCCACGTCAGGATTAACCGACTTGGCCCCCAAATGGAAGGCGTTGACATTGAGGAGGGTCTGGGGAATGGGGAAGGCGGCGATGAACCCCAGCTTGTTGCTCTCGGTCATGCTTCCGGCAACTATCCCGGAGGCATACTCAAGCTGCCAGATGTTGCCAAAGTAGGTGCCATAGTTCGGGCGGCTGTCCACGTCGCCTTGGTGGAGAAAGACCACTTCCGGATGGTCATCAACAATGTCCTTGATGGGGCCGGAGTACCCGTAGCTGGTGGGGAAGATTATGTGCGCCCCCTGGTTGATAAGCTGCTTGGCAACCCGCTGTACCTCTGCGGTCTCCGGGATGTTCTCCACGTCCAGGATTTTCAGGCCCGGAATATTCTCTTCCAGGGCCAGCCTTCCCTCATAGGCAGCCTGGTTATAGCCCAGATCCTGGCGTGAGCCAACGTATATGAAGCCTATGGTAAGGGTCTCGCCCTCTTCCAGTTGGGCAGCCGCAGCGTACTCGGAAGTGGGCGGGAATTCGCTGCCGGCTATGGCGTCCCGGAATGCCTTGCCGAATAACTCCGGGGAACCTCCTCCCAGGTCTTCCATAGAAGGGCTGGTGGCCGGCACACCGGAAGGCACACTGGACTCCTCCATTGCCGGGCCGGTTGGCGTAGGGGCGGAAGCCGGGGCTTCGGTTGGCGTGGGGGTAGCCGTAGGTGTGGGAGTGGGGTCGCTGCCGCAGGCTGCCGCCAGAATGAGCGACACCATCGCCAGGGCCAATAATATGCCGGAGAAGGGTGTGTATGGGTTCAGTGCTCGCTTGAAATATTTATGCGCCATTTCAACTCCTGGTCTCTCGTATCATATTTTCCACACTCCCATAAGGGAATGTTGATTGCCGGTAATACCCCTGGGCCGATGCGTTATCCGCTATCTACATTCGCACCCCCTCGTAGTCCTGGTAACTGTTCGGACACGATGAGCCGTGACCTCCGTCTCACCGTCAGTATTATGAAAATCCCGGTCTCAGGCTCCCCCACCGCACCCTGAAGGGTGCGGCATCCCCCACCCACCGTGATGCTCCCTTCACACCCTTCCCATCCCCCATGCTCACTTCATCTGTCATTCCAGCGCAGGCCGGAATCCAGGGGTGGGGTGGTGGACTCCCGCTTTCGCGGGAATTGTCCATGGCCTTTCCAAGGCCAAGTAAGGGGATGAAAATGACGGCAGCCTCTCCACCGTCATTCCGGCGTAGGCCGGAATCCAGGGGCTAGGGGCTGGGTTTCCAGCCTGAGAACTGCCTATTTTCATGGTAATGACGGTTTGTGGGTTGCCCTCAATTTTCATCTTCGTATGTGGCCCGCAGGGGCATGGGGAATTGCTATGAAAATAGACATCCCCTAAGCCAGAACCCTAGCCCCCCACCCCTGGATTCCGGCCTACGCCGGAATGACGATTGGTAGGTCACCACCCACTAGCCACTCATCACTAACCACTGGAATCACCGGGTCGCTCTCAGGACGCTCTTGAGTCCCTCGGGCATGGCCCGCAGCGCGGCGCCGGTCCACACCGAGAGCACCGACAAAGTAATGACGTAGGGAAACATATCCAGGATGAAAGGCGATACCCTGGCACCGATGGACTGTAGCTGTAGTTGCAGGCCGATAGCGCCCCCGAAAAGGAAGGCTCCCGCCATTCCCCGCAGGGGCGACCACATGCCGAAAATCACCAGGGCTACGGCAATGAAGCCCCTGCCAACGGTCATACCCTCGGACCAGGTCTGGGTAAAGGCCAGGGAAAGCTGTGCCCCACCCAGGCCCGCCAGCAGTCCCCCCAAGGCTATGGCCGCGACTTGCACCAGGGCCGGATTGCGCCCGGCGGCGAAGGCCACATCAGTGCTCTCTCCCACCGAGCGTATGCTCAATCCCCACCTGCTATGGAATAAGAAGAACCACAGCAAAGGCCCCAACCCGTAGGCGATGTAAGCCAGGATGTCTTGCTCAAACAGGGCATCACCAATAACGGGGATGGCCGACAGTCCCGGAATAGCTATCTGGTCCAGCCCGTTGATGCTGCTGGCTACGTAGGGCCTCCCGGCGTAGGCGGTGATGCCAAAGCCGAACATGGTGACGGCCAGCCCGGTTGCAAGCTGGTTGGTGCCCCGGTACACAACCATGAAGGCGTGAATCAGGCTCAACACGCTTCCCGCCAGGGCGCCGCCCAGGACTCCCAATACCGGGCTTCCGCTCTCCACCGTCGTGATGAACCCAAAGCAGGCCCCCATGAGCATACAGCCTTCCATGCCCAGGTTAATCCTGCCGGCGCGCTCGGTAATCACCTCGCCATAGGTGGCATAAAGTACCGAAATGCCGGGCCCCACTGCCCCGGTCAGGGTCCCCTTAACCACCAGCCACGCAGTGCTGCTCATGCCGTCGCCCCCCTGACCCGCCGGAATCCCAGCACGAAGAACAGGACCAAGCCGATGAGGATGAACATTGCCGCCGATGGCAGGTTGGCGCTAATCTGAAGCAGGTCGCCCCCCACCATGATCATGGCAAGGAGGAAGCTGGTGCCGATGAGAGTTACGGGGTTATGTCCCGCAAGCCAGCTTGCCAGAAACCCCAGGAACCCCAGGTTGTTGGAAATCTCCGGGCGCAGGTGGTGTTGGATACCTGCTACTTCGCTCATGCCGGCGATGCCCGCTATGCCGCCGCCAACCAGCATGGCGATTACTGTGTAGCGCAGCACCGGGATACCCCGCCTGAGGGCCGCCTCGGGATTGCCCCCTATGGCCCGCATGTTATAGCCCCACCGGGTGCGGTTCAGCACCAGGTAAGTAGCCACGACGGCTATAACCGGGAGGACCAGCCCCAGGTGGAAACGGGTCTCTCCCAGGGCCGGCAGGATAGCCGCTATGGAGAAGTCTTCGGTATATGGATACCCAAAACCTTCGGGGTTTTTCCAGGGGCCAAACACGAACACGTTGACAAAGAGGATTGCAACATAGTTGGACAGCAGGGTGCAGATTACCTCGTTGACCCCCCGCCAACTGCGCAAAAGGATGGCGATGCCTCCCCACAAAGCCCCCCCTATAAATCCGCCAATCGCCATCGCAGGCAGCATGAGCCAGATATGGTCAATGCCTGAGAATATGGCTACCCCCGTCGCGCTCCATGCCCCGATGTACAGCTGGCCTTCTCCGCCAACATTTATCAGGCCCACCCTCGCCGGTATTGCAGCAGCCAAGCCGGTGAGGATGAAGGGTATCATCCAAACGCCCATCTCGCTGAGTCCCACCGTGCTTCCCAGGGTGTTTTCAAAGACCTTGGTGTAAGCGTCTATAGGGTCACGCCCGATGATAGCCAGGAAAATAGCAAAGGCCACAAAAGCCATGATGATGGCAAATAGCGACCTCACCAACGCAGGCGACATCAGATCGAGGGTAAGAACGCCTGAGGGCAGACGAATCGCCCTCAACTCAGTCCTCTCCCCTCAAGCCCTGTCAAAGGATGGAGGGATGGCATGGGGAGACCAACGTCCTCTTTATCAACCCCTGATATTTCAGGTCCCCGGTGTCCGGTCATAAGCAGGCCAATGTCATGGACGGAAGCGTCTTTAGGGTTGAACTCTCCCACTATCTCACCCTGGTACATAACCACCAGCCGGTCGCTCAGGGCAAGCAGTTCGTCCAGGTCCTCGGATACTAGAACGACGGCCCCGCCTCTCTCGCGGCAGTCCATGAGCAGTCTCCGGGTTGCCTCGGCGGTAAGAACATCCAGGCCCCGGGTGGGATAGTAGGCCAGCAGGGTCTTGGGGCTGCGGACCAGTTCCCTGGCTAATACAACCCTCTGTATATTCCCTCCTGATAGCTGCTCAACGCGAGCATCGGGCCTTGCCAGGGTGAGGGGAAAATCGGCCAGGGCGCGCTTCATCCGGGACCGGATGCTCCCCCAGTCAAGCCAGACTCCTCCACTGCCATAGTTATGGAGCTCGCCCAGCACCATATTCTCTTCAACCTGCATATCCGGCACAACGGCCATCCCCAGGGCGTCTTCAGGTATGTAGCCGACGCCTGCATCGAGGATTCGGGATACGGGCCAGGGGCCAACATCCTCACCCGACAGGAATACGCTGCCCCTTCGCTTGCGCCGCAAGCCCAGGAGGACTTCGCCAATTTCTTCCTGCCCGTTGCCCGACACGCCGGCTACCCCTAAAATCTCCCCGGGCATGACGTGGAAGCCCGCTCCATGCAGCCCCTTGGATTCGTCGGACTGTCCCGTCCATACGTCTCGAAACTCCAGGGCTGCGCCCTCGGCGGTATTCTGGCCGGTCGTATTCTGGGATGTGATATTCTGATATGCAGTATCCTGGGCCTGGGCCTGGCTCATGGCAGGGTTGCGGACCGCCTCAGGGGTTTCAACCCCCAGCATCATGGATACCAGGCTGCCGGCGTCCACGTCTTCTATGGGCAGGGTGTTTACCACCTCACCGTGGCGGAGGACTGTAACATAGTCGGCAGAGGTGACCACCTCTCGTATCTTGTGGGTTATGAACAGGACGGCGTAGCCGTCTCGTTTAAGCTCGCTGAATACCCGGAAGAGGCCATCTACCTCGTGGGGAGCAAGGACGCTGGTGGGTTCGTCGAAGATCAGGACCTGGGCCTGGGCGAGAATGAGCTTTAGAAGCTCCACCTTCTGGCGCTCGCCCATAGTAAGGTCGCCGACACGGGCCTTGGGGTTTACGTGAAGGTCGTACTTGCCGGACACTTCCTGGATTTGCCTCAGCAGGAGACCCTTATTGAGGAATATACCCTGTTTGGGCAGGAATAGGGCTACGTTCTCAATGACCGTCATGGCAGGGACCAGGGTAAAGTTCTGGAACACCATGCCAATCCCCAGACGCCTGCTGTCGTTGGGAGACTGGATGGATGCCGGGCGGCCATTCACATAGACCGAACCGGAGTCCGGCTGGTAGAACCCGTAGATTATCTTCATCAGGGTGCTCTTGCCGGCGCCATTCTCCCCCAGGATGGCATGTACCTCGCCCCCGCGAATCTCCAGGCTGATATTGTTATTGGCTACTACCCCGGGGAAGGTCTTTGTTATGCCGCGCAGGGAAAGCAGGGACTCCCCCGTCTCTCCGGGCCAGTCGGATGCCATATTCGCCGGGGTCATATTTTCAGAGACAATGTGGCCGCCCTCTTCATCGGTCGCCGGCGTCCGTACAGCGAACGCCCTCTTGAATGAAGACGGGACTAATGTTGCCGGGGCCCATACTGATCGTGAAAGCCCGGTTATCAAGAACATCGCTGTGCCCTCCAGCCCCCCATGATTCGTCATTACCGCTTTCGCGGGAGTCCACGCCCCACCCCTGGATTCCGGCCTTCGCCGGAATGACGGAATGGGTGTTGCCTGTCTTTACGGTGCTCGTTGCCAGCTATTTTCATAGTAATTACCCATGCCCCTGCGGGCCACATATGCGAATGAAAAGGTATGGCCTCCCCACCGTCATTCCGGCGTAGGCCGGAATCCAGGGGGTGGTGGGGGTTACTTCGCAACGACTCCCTACTTCGCGGAACCCTGGATTCCTGCTTCCGCAGGAATGACCGTGGGCATCTATTTTCATAGTAATTACCCATGCCCCTGCGGGCCGCATATGCGAATGAAAAGGTATGGCCTCCCCACCGTCATTCCGGCGTAGGCCGGAATCCAGGGGCGGGGTGTGGCGGACTTCCCCGCAATGTCGAAATCCAGCACCTTAGATTCCTCGACTCGCTCCGCTCGCTCGGAATGACAATATGACAGGCCGCTCCCCGGGGATGGCAATGACGGCGCTGGTTGCCGGCTATTTTCATGGTAATTGCCCATGCCCCTGCGGGCCACATACGAAGATGAAAATGGTCCGGCATCCCCACCGTCATTCCCGCGAAAGCGGGAATCCAGGGGTTGGGGGCTGGGATTCTTGGGGGATGCCTATTTTCATAGGAATTGCCTATGGCCTTGCGAAGGCCACATACGAAGATGAAAATGGTACGGCCTCCTCACCGTCACTCCGGCGAAGGCCGGAGTCCAGGGGCAGGGGTGTGGGGGACCTCCCCGCAATGCTGAAGTCCAAGACCTCAGATTCCTCGACTCGCTCCGCTCGCTCGGAATGACAATGACGGTGCTGGTTGCCGGCTATTTTCATAATAATAACAAGTTGGGGCCGGAATGGTCTCCCAAGCCTGAACAGTTACATTTGGACAGCAGATTTGACTATACTAGGGATGATATATTTCATAAAAATGACCAAACTGTAAAATGTTTGTTACGCACCCTGCCTCATGCCCAGGGTGGGTATAATTGCGGCCAGGGATATGATAGCTGCAACTCGGAAGAAGTCCTGGAAAAGGGTCAGCCCCGCCTCGGAAAGAGCAGCCTGGTATTCGACCTGCCGCACCCTCAGAGCTTCTGAAGTCTCCCCCTGGACAGGCAGGGGCAGTTCCAGCCCCGAGGTGAGACCCTGAAAGTGCTCTACCCCCCACGCGGAGAGGGCCGCAAGACCCAGCGCCATTCCCACCATACGGCTCACCGTCACCAGAGACGCGGCGGTGCCCCGGTAGTCCTCGGAGGCGGGACCCAGGGCCGTAGCCATGATGGGCGCTATTACCAGGCCGAAGCCCAGGCCGCCGGTGACCAGATGGAGGGTCAGCCAGGGCTCGCCAACGTCAATCTCCCACCGCCCCATGAAAAATAGTCCCAGCGCAATCAGGGCGAGGCCCGCAACGGTGACCGGCCTTATCCCCAGCCTCCCAATCAGATACCCCCCTGCTAAAGCGCCAACTGGGATCGCTCCCGTGAGCCTCATCAGATGAAGCCCCCCGGCCAGAGGCTCCTTTCCCATGATGGTGTTAGCCATGAGGGGTATGTTGACCAGCGCCATTATCAGGGCAACCCCCACCAGGAGTTGGGTGACATTGGCGGCTATGAAGGCCCCTGAGCGGAACAGGAAGGTCGCCAGCAGGGGCTGCAATGTCCTGCGCTCCACAACTACCAGGACCAGGAAAAGAAGCGCGGCCAGGCCCACCAGAAGATAGGGGACAGCCGAAGTCAGGGTGAAGGTCTCCCGCCTGGAGAGGGCTATCGAAAGGACTGTGAGGGCCGCTGCCAACAGGATGCCGCCCAGGTAGTCCACCCTCAGGCCCTCATTCTTGTGATTGCGCAGCAACGCAAAGGCAGCTATGAGAAGGGCGCTCTGGGGAATGTCCAGCCAGAATATCCACCTCCACCCCAGCAGATGGATTATAGCTCCACCATAAAGGGGGCCCAGCATGGACCCGGCCTCGGCAGCAGCCCCCACCATGCCCAGGCCCAGCGCCCTCCTGCCGGGGGGCATAACCTGGCTGACAATTGCCATGCCAATGGGTACTGTAGCGCCTCCCCCTATAGCCTGGATGACCCGCGCTCCCACCATCCACTCCAGGTTGGAGGCCAGGGCTACCAGAAGGGAGCCTACAGAGAAGATAACCAGAGAAGCCTGATATACCAGCCGGTATCCGTACACGTCGGAGATGCGTCCGAATAGGGGCATGGCTGCCGTGTAGCCCAGGAGGTATCCAGTAATTATCCAGGAGGCGCGGTCTATATCCGCAAGGGGAATCTTGATGTCCAGCATCACGCTGGGGAGGGCCGTCACCACTACGGTCTGGTCCAGGGCGGTCGAAAACACCCCCAGGCAGACGATGGCCAACACCAGGGGAGTCGAGGGGCCTGCTCTGAGAGAAGCCGTCGGTCTGGGGGAAAGCTCCATGCGGCCTAGCCGGTAATCGCGGGCAAGGAGATTTCCAAGGGTTCATCAAAATCGTATATGGTAAGGACTCGCACCAGGTCGGGCGCGTCGGTGGATAGCACCTGTCCTTCTATCCGTACTCTCGTGAGCAGGCCATCGGCCCGGCCTATCCATAGCTCCAACGTAACCTCATAACCCGGCCCTGCGGCGGGTATAAGGGTCCCCAGGGCCTCCGAAGCTACAGGGCCCCTGATCCGCCAGGATGCCACGCCTTCAACCGACTCCGTGCCAACGACCACCGGGGCTTGAATCGCTATGATGATGTCGCTCAGGGTCCGCCCCAAGTCGGCGAAGTCGAAGGGTAAGTCGCCAACAGGGATGGGTATGAGCCGTTCTCTATTGATGAAATCCGTCATATACGCCTCTTCCCCCACTGCGACCACGCTTATCTCTATAAAAGACCTTGGAAACGTAGAGACGGCTTCTACCCTGACGCTGAACCTGTCCGGCATGTCCACCCGGCCCTCCACCAATTGCACCTGTATACCCGGGAGGAGTTGGCTGGAGCCATCGCCTTCATGGCTCAGGGTGAAGGAGGCGGTATCCAGGGCCAGCATCCTCAAGCTGGACTTCTCCAATATCTGAAGGGGAGATGGTGTGGGAGTAGGCGTAGGCGTAGCAGTAGCAGTAGGCTCACGAGTATCGGAACCCGGAGACGCGGGGCTTTGCGGGGCCTGTTCATCCGTCGCTTCTTGTGTAGGGGTGGGAGTCGAAGAAGGACCGCATGAAAGAGTCCAGAGAAGGGCCATAACCAGCAGGCCCAGGGTCATACAGGCTTTGTGCAGCTTCATAAGTGTCTTATCTCATGGTCCTCTAGTCAATTCCTGCCGGCTGATTTCTCTGCAAGCATAGACTACTTCCTACCGTTGGGGCCGCCTTCAAGATTAATTGTAGGCAGGGGCTCATCAAAAGGCTCGCCCTTCTCCTTAGCCTCCTGTCTCCTCCTTTCCCATTCTCGCAACTCCGCGAGGACCGCGGTCCTACCCTCGGCCCTACCCCTGGCCCTACCTTGCTCAAAGCGTCTTGCCAGGTAACGTTCGGAAAGCATAACAATTACCTCCACTATAATGAGTGTATGCGCTACTATCATAATAACAAGGGCAGCCATTACCTGGCCTATGGCAAAGAAGGTCTCAACAGCGCTGTCTTCAGTATTGGATGCCACCTGATACCATGTAACTACGCCTGCACAGGCGAAGAACTGGACTGTGAACAGGACTAAGTATAGACCCTGCCACGATTGAGGTACACTCCATACCGACTCTCTTGGAGTTATATCTGGCAACCTGCCCCCTTTAGTTGGTATTGAAATTATGTAGCACGGTCGGCATATACTGTCAAGGGCAGGGGTCTTTCGGGGACGGTGAGGTGTGAGGTTGACAGCAGCAGGCGTGGAGACTACACTCACAATCGCCTTGGCCGGCACCCGGCTTGCACAAGTAGGAGGGTTATGCCAGACCTGAGGGAGTTCTTTCGCAACATGGCCGCTCCCATGCCTATAGGAAGGAAGGCGCGGCTTCTCGTAAGGAACAACTGGCTCAAGCTGTACAGACGGCAGGACTGCTGCGGCAATCCGGGGGAACCGGGCTGTTGAGAGGCTGCCCCCTCCCCTGATGCAGGGGATAAGTCCGGCGAGTAAGGACGGGGCTGAAGCCCACCACACTACTAGCGGCCCAACAGTGGATTCCCGCTTTCGCGGGAATGACGGGGTGGGCGCCGCGCCAAGTTTGCAAACACGCCCTACACTACCCCCGCTGCCCCCAGCAGGGCCAACTCTTCAGGAGACAGGCCCATCTCTCCGCAATATACGTCCCTGTTGTGCTCACCCAAGCCAGGCGCTGCCCTATCGCCTCTCGTGGGACTCTCCCCATCCATGAGGAAGCCGGCTCCCGGGTACTTCAACGTTCCCACTTCCGGGTGCTCCATCTCCACGAAGGTCCCCCGCTCAGCAAGATGGGGGCAGTCCACCACCTCTTCGGGGCTCTGGATTACTCCCACCACAAGCCGCCTGTCCATGGCCTCCTTCATAAAGTCATGGGCCTTCCACTCGGCCAGCCTGGGCTTCATTATCTCCAGAAGCTCCTGCCAGTTCTGGGTCCTGCCCTGGCCGGTGCTGAACTTGGGGTCCAGCAGCCTGGGTTCCTTCAGAAACTCGGCCCAGGTCTCCATAGGGTTCCCTCCGGTGCCCGCCGTGGTCAGAGTCACCTCGCTGTCGCCGGTGGGGATGTGCATTCCGTCCATTACATTCCTATCGCTGAAGCCCCGCCCGGCGATGTTGCCCGTAAAGCTGTACATGTGGATGAAGTTGGGCGGGGTGCTCACCACCGCCTCCATCATGGACACATCTATGTGCTGCCCCGCGCCTGTGTCCTGCTGCTGGAGGAGGGCGGCCATAGTGGCGATGACGCCGTTGCGTGCTGCCACGATCTCCATCTGCTCCAGGGCTGTCCCCATAGGCGGGAGGTCAGCTTCCCCGGTGGTATTTAGGAACCCTCCCATCGCCTGGGCGATGAGGTCGCTGCCCCGGTAGTGGCGGTATGGCCCCGTCTGCCCAAAGGGGGTGATGGAGGTCATAATCAATCGGGGATTCACCGCCCCCAGGACCTCATAGCCCAGGCCCAGGTCCTCCAGATAGCCAGGGGTGAAGCTCTCGACCAGCACATCCTTGTTGGCAATGAGCCTGAGGAACAGGTCGCGGCCTGTAGGCGTGCCCACGTCCAGGGTGATGCCCCGCTTGTTGGTGTTGAAGGCCAGGAAGAGGGAACTCCGGTCCGGGTGAGGCCCGCCGCCTATAAAGGGCGGCTCATAGCGAGCAGGGTCGCCCCGACCGGGGGGTTCGATCTTGAGGGTATCAGCTCCCTGGTCAGCCAGCAGCTTGGCGCAGAAGGCCCCCGACAGGCTGTTGGCAAGCTCCACAACCCTAATGCCATCCAATATCCCGGCCATACCTATCCCTCCCTTTAACGCCCGGTCTGCCCTGTCCGGCCAAAGTGGGACAAGGCGGACTTGCGGACGCCCCAAAATTGGCCCATCACTCCGGCCCATCCTCTGGAAGGAATTATACCCCTGGGGAGGCAGCCTGTCACGAAGGAGCGGGAGAGGCTTCCGGGGGCCGTTGCGCCCGTCACGCCGCTTTGCTATAATGGGGGACGTAACGTAGCATGGGGCTGTAGCTCAGCTGGGAGAGCGCTTCAATGGCATTGAAGAGGTAGGGGGTTCGAGTCCCCCCAGCTCCACCACCCTCTCTTGGAGGGATGTCGCGTCGCGGCAAGCCCACGACGGACGAAAGGGGCCTTGCCCTGAAAGGGCCTTCCCACCGGCGCAGTCCGCACCATAACCGTAATGGAGGACTGGGAAATGGCGGGCATAAGCGCTATGTTCAAATGGACTACCGGTCCGGTTGCGGTAGGCACCAACGCCATCGGTCTCCTTGCCTTTGCCATCGCCAATGCAATAGGAGTTATCACCCTCAGCCCCGTAAACTCCATTGGCATAGTTGCGATAGGCGGGGTAAACGCGATAGGAGTCATCGCCATCGGAAGCGTAAACTCGGTAGGTGTGGTCGCCATCGGCGGCCTGAATGCGATAGGCGCTATCGCCTTTGGGAGTGAGAGTTCCAGAAGCCTTCTCCCAATAATATGATTCCCCGCAACAAGAGAAGGCCCTACGGGGCGGCTGTAGCCATCTGGGAGAGCTCTTCGATGGCGCTGGAGCGGTGGGGGGTTCGGGTCCCCCGGCTCCGCCAAACTATACGGAATCGAGAACCTTCGCCCTTATGTTCAGGTTGGAGTTGTGACTGAAGCACCGTCAACCAAGGTCTATCACGGGCAGATTACATTGATTATTGATAGTATGGGTCAGAATCGTCATTGTGGTTTGGGAGCGCACATGAAACCGGCGAGTCGATCTGAAATCGAGCACCGAGCTAAGGAAGTCTTATCGCAGCACGGCCTTTACTCGTTGCCAATTGATCCAGTATGCCTCGCTAACAGACTCGGTGTTACGGTTAATAACGCCAAATTCGCCGATGATTCGTGGGCAGCCCTGATAGCTAAGCGTGGCCACACAACACGGATTTTCGTGGAACAGTCCGATCCTCCGTATAGAAAACGCTTTTCAATAGCTCACGAACTAGGACACCATTTTCTTCATTTGCTGGAGGATGGCGAAATTATTGATAAGCGTATCGATATGTTTCGAGAAAGAGGACCTGCCAGTGGACCGATGTCTGAAGACCGGATCAGGGAAATACATGCGAACTGGTTTGCTGCCGCACTGCTGATGCCAGCGGAATTTGTTCGGGCGGAATGGGAAAGGAATCCAAGTATGTCGCATATGGCGAAAGCGTTCAATGTATCTGAAGAAGCTATGGGGTACAGGGTCGACGCCCTGGACCTCTGGACCCCATCAAATGGAGTCTGATTCAGACAGCCTTATTCGCCGATACATCTCCTCAGTAGGCACTCCAGTAACGTCGGAGGATGTAGACACCTATGAAAGGCTCTCACAGATACAAGCTAGGGCGGAAGGAGAGCGTGGCGAACAGCATCTCAGGCTCGTCTACGGGATAATCCTGCTGGTTCTCCTATCAGGGCAAATCATCGCAGTCACCACTTTTGTGTTCCTCATGGGTTTTGGCTTCATTGACATCGACCGTTGGGTAACCACAACATTTGTAGGCGGGACATTGGGCCAGGTTTCCGGAATGGCATTTTTGGTCGTGAGGTACCTATTTCCCGTCGGTGGGAGTCACCGCGAATCATGACTAGCTTAGATCTACGTCAAGCCTTCAACGCTTTGTCGGATGTGGTTGTGAACCGGCCGCCGGCACTCCGTGAATTTGACCAAATTTACATGAAGATCTCTGACATGCTTCTTCAAGCGGAACTCTTAAGTCGGTGGGTAGACGGCAAGTCAGTGGTGTGTCTCGGAGATGGTGATGCCATCGGACTCACATTAGTCCACCTCAAAGCTAAGGGCATTTTCGAGCGCGGGCCCGATCATGTGCATGTCCTTGATTTCGATCAGCGCATCGTAAACTCTATTGAAACATTCGCTAGAAATTATGAACTCCAAGAGAAAATATCAGCAGAACTGTACAACGTCGCTGATCCCCTTCCTGAGGTCCACATAGCGAAGTTCGAAGCCTTTTATACCAATCCGCCCTTCGGAGCTAGTAATGGCGGACGAAGCGTAGAAGCATTCTTGAGGAGGGGTGATGAGGCGTTAGCTGGAGACGGTACAGGATGTGTAGTTGTAGCTGACGATCCTACGTTGCCTTGGACGAAGGATGTGATGAAGCAGGTCCAGGGATACCTATTCTCAAACGGATTTGTAATAACTGAAATGCTTCCGCGGTTCCACCACTACCACCTGGATGATGACCCAGATCTTACGTCTTGTAGTCTCATCGCGGTTCGGCATGGTGATGAAGGAGTGAAATCAAGCAGTAAGGCTCTTCCAAAGGAAGACTTGGAAGATTTCTATGGAGCGTATTCACCGCTAACTGTCCAGTATGTTCTGGATCTTCGCAAAGGTGGTACACTGCCATCTTTCGATCACCATTTCCGGCGGTTTTGATTAAGAGGAGGAAATGAATAATCAGTCGCCACAAGCGTTCATTTTTATGCGCGTGGGTAACCACGCTGGTGAGAGTTTCGAATCCATCCTGGAACGAAAGCAACGGGAACTGAATGATGCGGGGAGGATTTTTTGGGGTTATGGTGGAACCACGCTTCATCCGATCAAACGCGTTCAACCCTTTGCAAAGTTGTGGGTCCAAAAAGAAGGTTCTATACAAATGGTGATGGAACCAATCAACTCCAAAGCGGACCCGGATGTCCTTCCAGCCACCGAATTCTCGATTGACGGAATCCAATGGGAACCACTTCCATCAGGGATTGTTGTTACGGGATCCCGGTACGCAATCGTGCTTGACGAGATCAAACCAGGACAACTAGACCTCGACCTTGGAAAGTTCGAGGTTGGTATTGGACCTAGCCGGGGACGCAACGCAGCTGAATATGTGAGAGGTCGAGTAGATAAGGGTTGCTTTGTTGCGACGCAGTCAACGAATAGCAAACCTGACAAGCGGCAAGCACCCGTTTCAATTGAGTTCCAAGCCCGCCTTCTGGAACCATATGCTGTTATGCTCCGGCATAGGAACTCCTAGGAGCAACATCATGAGCCTATCCGACAACCCTGGCAACTCGGAAAGTAGTCTAAGCACAGGCTAAATGCAAAATTCCGGGATAACTCTTTGCATCTTTCTCTCAGAGTATGAGCAGACGCCGGAACTGATTCAGTTAAGGATGAGTACTCCATTACTCACTCGAAAGTTGTACTGCCTACCGTCAAGCTAGACCTACCATTCCGCTCCGCCCAAGGCATATTGCACACACTCCCACCACACGCAGGAAGGGTTGAGGATTTGACAAACCCATCGCCCATTCTCCAGGTACGGGATGCGGTGAAGGACTTCGGCGGAGTCCGGGCCGTGGACCATTGCTCGATGGATGTCATGCCCGGCACCATCACCGGGCTTATCGGCCCCAACGGCGCCGGTAAGACGACCCTGTTCAACCTGGTCTCCGGCGCGCTGCCGCCCACCTCAGGGCAGATACTTTTCGACGGCCATACCATCTCCGGCATGAAGATGCACCAGACCTTCAAGCTGGGCCTCATGCGCACCTTCCAGATTCCCAGGGAGATGAAGCTCATGACTGTGCTGGAGAACCTCATGGTCGTCCCGGCAAAGCAGACGGGCGAGCGTATGTGGGGACCCTGGTTCTTGCCCTGGAAGGTGTCCCGAGAGGAGCGCCGCGTCGAAGCCCTGGCCATGGAAGTGTTGGACTTCGTCAGGCTCTCCCACCTGGCCAACGAGTACGCCGGCAACCTGTCCACCGGCCAGAAGAAGCTGCTGGAGCTGGCCCGCACCCTCATGGCCGAGCCGAAGATGGTGCTGCTGGACGAACCCGGCGCCGGCGTCAACCGCACCCTTCTGAGCGACCTGACGGATAATATCCGGCTGGCCTGCTCGGAGCGGGGCGTGACCTTCCTGCTGATTGAGCACAACATGGACCTGGTGGGGCAGGTGTGCGACCCCGTCATCGTCATGGCCAACGGCTCGGTCATGGCCCAGGGACCTTTCCAGCAGGTCCGAGAAGACCCCCGGGTGCTGGAAGCCTACCTTGGAGGTCATGCCAGTGGCGTTGCTTGATGCCTCGGAGGTCGTGGCAGGGTACGGCGAGACAGAAATCCTGCACGGCATATCCATAACCGTGGACGAAGGGGAGATAGTCACCATCATCGGGCCCAACGGCTGCGGAAAGTCCACCCTTATGAAGACCATCGTGGGCCTGGTACGGGTCCGGGCCGGAAGAGTCACGTTCCGAGGCACGGACATATCTTCCCAGGCCCCTGAGCAGACCGTGCGGACCGGGCTGTGCTATGTTCCTCAGTCCGCCAACGTCTTTCCGTCCCTCAGCATCCGGGAGAACCTGGAGATGGGCGCCTTCGTCCGCAAAGACGACTTCCGGGGGCGCATCGCGGAGATATTCGACCTGTTCCCCGGCCTGGCGCAGCGTCCCGACCAAAAGGCTGGCAGCCTCTCGGGAGGACAGCGCCAGATGCTGGCCATAGCCCGCGCCCTGATGCTCGACCCTGTGCTGCTGCTGCTGGACGAGCCGACGGCGGGGCTGTCCCCGGCGGTCATGGGCCTGGTGTTCCAGCGCATCCGCGAGATCAACGAGACCGGGGTTGCGATGCTATTGGTGGAACACAACGCCCGGGAGGCGCTGCGAATGTCGGACAGGGGCTATGTGCTGTCCCTGGGAGAGAACCGCCTGGAGGACAGCGGCCCGGCGCTCCTGAGCAACCCCGAGGTGGGCCGCCTGTATCTAGGGGGCTAACCAATAGTCCAAGTCCAATACCTCATGGCGCCGGGCGGCAAATCTCCAACAGCCTGTGCTATAATCTGACCAACCCAGCCTCGGCGGCGCGGCGGTCTGCCGCCGGCATAGCGTAGGAGGCCTGCGATTGACCACCAAACCCCAGCCACGCCGCCACCCGGAGGCCACCCCTCATGTAATCCTTCCCGGCGAGGGCGCCGCACCCGACAACGATGAACCCCTGCCCGATGCAATGTTCCAAGAACGCTTCTTCACCGAAACAATGCAGGTCATCAGGACCTACTTCCAGGAACGGGCTGCCACGTTAATCAGCGGCGACTCGGCCATCTACTACCTGGATTCCGACGGGCGTCAACAGCGGGTCCTGCCCGACTGCTACGTCGCTTTCGGGGTGGACGAGGTTGCCATACGGACCCGCAACGGCTACTTCATTCGCGAGGTGGGCAAGCCGCCGGACTTTGCCCTGGAAATTGCCTCGGAAAGCACTTATGAAAACGACGTGGGCCCCAAGCGGGAGCTTTATGCGCGTTTGGGCATAGGGGAATACTGGCGATTTGACGCCACCGGAGGCGACTACTATGGCGCTGCGCTGGCGGGAGACCGGCTGGAAGACGGGGAGTACCGTCCCATTGAAATCAGCCGGGACGCCGAGGGGGTAGTCCGGGGGCACAGCCGGACGCTGGGGCTGGACCTGTGCTGGCGTGACGGGAAATTGCGCTTTTACGACCCGGTGTCGGGGGAATATCGCCGCAACCTGGTTGAGGCTGAGGCGGCCAGGGCGGAGGCGGAAACAGCCAGGGACGCAGCGGAAGAGGCCAGGGCGGAGGCGGAAACAGCCAGGGATGCAGCGGAGCGGACCATGCTGGCCGAGCGTACCGCCCGCCAGTCCGCGGAATCTGAAAACTTGCGACTGCGGGAGCAGTTGCGCCGCTTCCAGGAACAGCAGCCCTCCTCCGACGGCGGCGAAGACAGTTTGCCAGAGTCTCCATGACCACCCTTCGGAGCACCGCTAGACG
Organism: Dehalococcoidia bacterium; assembly: GCA_965219725.1. Lineage (GTDB taxonomy): Bacteria > Chloroflexota > Dehalococcoidia > Lucifugimonadales > JAGWBF01 > CBDCOF01. The sequence continues at coordinate 1,461,874 of CBDCOF010000002.1, forward strand.
AATCAGCCTGGTGTGGTCTCCTGGACACACCGTGGTGGCCATCGTGGCCGCGGCATTGATTATTGGGTTTCTGCCCTTCGTGAAGATGGGGCTGGTGGTCAACGGTGTCCTCGTGGGGGCCATTATCGCCGTGGGCGCCGTCGGATTGAGTCTCATCTACGGCATTCTGAACTTCGCCAACGTAGCCCACGGTGATTACATGACCATGGGCGCGTATGTAGCCCTGTCCCTCATCACCGGCGTCCTGGGGCCTGCGGGAATAGAGGGCGAGGGGTTGGGGCCTTTCACCTTCGGATACCCTCTGCTGATAGTCCTACCCTTCGCGGTGGCGGCTATCGCTATTGGGGCCATCGTGCTGGACATAGCAATCTATCGCAGGCTCCGAGACCGTGGGGTAAACGCCGTCGTGCTGGCTATGGCGTCCCTTGGCATTGCCATAGCTTTGCGGGGGCTGGTGCACGTCATCTGGGGCAGTGATATTCGTCAACTCCCCCGGGAGTCGCGGCAGTTCTACCATTTGCCGATGGACGTGCGAATACCGCCGGACGCCATATTCATCGCTATCATTGCGGTTGTCCTGGTGGTGGCGGTGTACTTGCTTCTCACCCGCACCAAGATGGGCAAGGCCATGAGGGCAACTGCCGACAATCCCAATCTCGCCCTGGTCAGCGGCATAGATACCCGGCGAGTGGTATGGATGACCTGGGCTATGGGGGCGGCGCTGGCTGCAACTGCCGGGGTGCTGCTGGCCGTGTTCCAGGCACAGTTGCTGCCAATCATGGGCTGGAAGTTTCTGATCCCACTGTTCGCCGCCATCGTCCTGGGAGGCATCGGCAACCCATACGGTGCGCTGGTGGGGGCGTTCATCATAGGTGTCACATCCGAGGTCTCGACCCAGTGGATCAATCCCAGCTACAAGCCGGCGGTGGCCTTTGCCATTATGATAGCCGTGCTGCTTGTGAGGCCCCGGGGCATCTTCGGGGGGTCTCGATGAAGGGGAGTAGGGATTGGACCTGACTAACATTGTGAACTACGGCGTCGGCTTCGTGATAATGGCCGGAATATATTCGGTATTCTCCCTGGGGCTTAACGTCCACTGGGGATTTACCGGCCTGTTCAACATAGGCATCGCCGGGTTCTTCGCTCTGGGAGCATACACGGCGGCGCTGCTGACCACCCAACCGCCGGACCCGTTGTTATTCGAGGACTTCAAGTTCGGCGGCAACTGGGCCGAGACCATAGACTTAGGTGTTGACTTGTGGTTCCCCTTGGGCCTCGCAGCTGCGGCTGTCGTCTGCGCCATCGTCGCCCTCGTCATCGGCTACGTCACCCTCCGGCTTCGCGACGAGTATCTGGCGATAGCAACCCTGGGAATAGCGGAAACGGTCCGGCTGTTCTTCCTTAACGAAAAGTGGGTGGCAAACGGGTCCAAGGCGCTGTACAGGATTCCCAAATTCCTGGGCGAGTTGGTGTCACCCGAGCGATATGATTATCTGTACCTCGTCGTCGTGCTGGTAGTCCTAGTTGTGCTCTTTGCGGCGGTGGAGCGGGTAATCAGATCGCCCTGGGGCCGGGTGCTGCGGGCGATACGCGAGGATGAAGTAGCAGCCGAGGCCAGCGGCAAGAACGTGTTTAGCTTCAAGTTGCAGGCATTTGTTCTGGGCGCGGCCATCATGGGAATCGGCGGAGCGCTGTTCGCCCACAATTTCCGGGCTGTATCGCCCCAGACCTTCGACCCGCTCCTGGCGACCTTCGTAATCTGGGCTATGCTGATGGTCGGAGGATCGGGAAATAATTGGGGCGCAGTCCTTGGCGCTTTTGTGGTCTGGGGAATCTGGACGGGAACCCAGTTCCTACCGGGAATTCTTTCCGACCCCAGCTTCCGCTTCCTGATGATTGGCGTACTGATAGTCCTGGTAATCATGGTCCGTCCGGGGGGCCTCCTAGGAGAGCAGCGGCGGGTGGCAAGGGCGCCCGACCAACATCGTAGTGACGACACGATAAATAGCGCGACGGGCGGCGGGTAGGGAGAGGGTTAGCTTTGCTACCCCGGCGCGACGAACTCTCCAATCCAGCGTACGTTGTCGGCGATGGGACTTGCCGAGCGGTAGAACTTCTCATCAGCGGTCCACATCTCGCAATCGAGAGTCTCCGCTAACGCCAGGTAGTGTGCGTCGTAGACTGCGCCTTGGTTGAGACGGCTTGCCAGTTCCAGCGCTCTTCCATAAAGGTCGGGGGGACCATACAACTCGATTCCCGATGATAGCAGAACCTTGACCAGACCCACAGCCTCTTCTACGCTCATCTCGTGCCTAGTTACCCGCCTATGAAGGGCGTTGGCCACCTCAACGGGCATGAAGTGTGGGGCTGCTGTTCGGACCCCACGGCCTTCCCATGATCGGGCGATTGCGCGGGCTTCGTCAGAGCGTTCTTCTTTTACCAGCCACTTGAACGCCAGGCTCGCGTCCACGACGACGTGGCCGTTCACGATATATCCCTGGACTCGCGGGACTCCCGGATGAACTCAACTGAGTCTCCCGGGAACACCCTATCCCCCAATATCTCATCACGAGTCGCCTCCAGCCTCGCGAAGGAAAAGCGGCCGGAGGGCAGGCTGGGCAAGCCGTTGGCCTCATCTTTGGCCAACTCCCTGTCTATGGCGGTCAGGCAGTACCGTCGCATACTGACGCCCTTGAGCGCAGCCATCGCCTTCAGGCGACGCTGCACTGGAGGGTCCAGTTCCAGGGTGAGTCGTTTCTTCTTGGATTCCATCGCTGGTCCCTCATTATATAATTTGCCTGAAACGAGGATAGCGCAAACACAGAAAACTATCAATGCGCCCACTGAAAAAGGGGCAACAAAAAAGCCCCGCCTACATAGCCAAGCAGGGGAGGCCACCCCCGCAACGGCAGTGGCCTCCCCTGTATTGTTGCGGTCAGAGGCCCGCGCCCGCCTGTGGCCAGGCTGACCGACTCCTGCTCTAGGCTGACCCCCCCTCGAACAGGGAGAAGCACGAGGGCTGAGGCTTGCGGCTCCCCCGCTAGGGAAGCTCGAACCTGCCGGTGGACTTGATCTCACCGTCCTCGACCTTCCATATCTCTATAGGACCAACTACGTCCCCGTTTTCGTCGAAGTCCACGGGGCCTGCCGCGCCCTCGTAGTTGATGTCCTCGCCCTCGGCTATGAGCATCAGGGCCTTCTTGATGCCCTCGACCCCTGGGCCGACCACTTCGCCGGGAGGGTTTGCCACCAAGCGCAGCGCGTCGCGAATGGCTACGGCATCGGTGGTAGTGCCCGCTTTGGCTGCCGCCAGGCCGATCAACACTACGGCGTCGTAGGTCTCAGCAGTGAAGGGGTGCGCGATTGCCTCCACGAAATATGCTTCGGTGTAGGCAGTGGTGAACTCCTGGAGATGAGGGCTATCAGGAGCGCCGGGAGAGGTGCCCAGAGTGCCTTCCAGGGCATCCCAACCAACTACTTCCGCCATCTCGGGAGACTTGGTTGCGTCAACGAACAGGAAGGTGTCCGCATATCCGCCCTCCAGGGACTCGCGTAGATAGACCTCGGCCTGTCCGGGATAGCTGACCGCGATCAGCACCTCGGGGTTACCATCTGTGGCTTTGTCCAGCTCAGATAAGTACGTGGGCTGGCTTTCCTCGTGGGGGACCTTGGCCGTGACCGTACCGCCCATGGATGTAAACGTCTCCTCGAACTGGTCGGCTAGACCCTCACCATAAGCGTTGTTAATATACATGACGCTGGCTGTCTTGTATCCCTCTTCCTGGGCCAAGCGCGCAAGGACAACCCCCTGGGCGGCGTCGGATACCGTTGTGCGGAAGAGGAAATCGTCATCCTCCAGGACTGTGATGGCGGGGGATGTGGACGAAGATGATATTTGCAAGCGCTTCTTGGGGACAGTGACCGACTGGGCCACGGGGATGGTCACGCCACTGGCCAGAGCGCCGACAACGGCTACCGCATTCTCGACATCCACAAGGGCGCGGGCGGCATCAACACCCTGGATGGGGTTTACGGCAGTGTCGCGACTTATGATGATCATGGAAGCCCCGCCTATGCCACCGGCGAGGTTGACGTGCTTAGCAGCCAGATTAGCGGCGTTTTCATGGGTGGTCCCGAAGTAGGAGAGAGAGCCAGTGAAGGCGTTGAGATGCCCAACAATCAGCGGGGGCAGGGGCTCAGACTCGACTGGTACTTCCGTGACCTCGACGGTCACCACCGGCACCTCTCTGACTGTCTCGGAACCGCACGCAACCCCCACCAGCGCCAGGACGACTGCCAGGGATGCAACCCAGAGGCTAACCTTGAGGTGTTTCATAACACTACTCCTTGACCCAATACTCAATGTTCATGCCTGTTTCGTAGTCGCGGGACTTCCAGGACAGGCCTGTAACTTATAGCACAGCCGATACTGTACGATATTTCCCGTCCCCATACAATAGTTATGAAAGCGGCGGAACACTACAATCCAACGATGACCGGCTGCTTTCATAACTAACAGCCCACCTATGCCCGGCTACTCTCGGACTGGCGGGCGTATGGCCGAATAGCCCGACTCGGAGCGTCGAGATTCTTTTCATCCTTCTGTCTCAACAGGTGTCTGACAGAGCAGTCGCCGTTATCGCCTCGACCGGATGGTATGCTACAATTGTCCAACCCTGGCATTATTAGTACCCGGTTACGGAGCAGGCATGGATATGCTAAGCAAGCTGCTGGGCGTAGTCCTTGGGGTGATAGCCGTCGGGGTGGCGGCGCATTTCATATTCGACCCGTTCTACGAGGATGCTGTGAACACTGGCCGGATGTGGAATGTTGTAAATTGGTTCATGGCATTTGGCGTGGCGGTGGCGTTGATTGTGAACTACCTCCGCAAGCGCGCTCTGGGCGGGAGCGAGCCGGACGGCCCCACCACCAGCGAGTACATGGAAGTCAATCTGGTGTTCTGGGCGGCCATTATGTTAGCCCTGTGGTTCTTCTGGAACTGGTTCGACGACCTTACAATGGGGGAAGGTCTCCAGAGTGACAGGCGGCTGCTGATATGGTCGGTTATCAATCCTCTGTTCGTGGTGGTCGCGGGAATTACCAGCCTTCATCTCTGGCGCGGCGGCCCCGCCAATGACCCATCAATGAAACAAGTCCAAGCTGCTTGGGTTGCCCGCAACCAACCACCCTAGAAAGAGAAACTCCGCCTTTTCGAATGGAGGGATATGCGGCTAGTCTTCATGGGGACCCCCGATTACGCTATACCCGTTCTTGAGGCCATCCTATCCCCGGATGCCCCGATGGATACTCAGGTGGTGGGTGTCTATACCCAGCCAGATAAGCCCAAAGGTCGAGGCCGAATCTCCGACCCGCCCCCGGTGAAGAGCTTCGCCCTGGAGCGGGGCCTGGACGTGTACCAGCCGGCATCCCTTCGCCGCTCGGAGGTTGGAGAGGAGTTGGCGTCCCTCCGCCCCGATGCTATCGTGGTGGCGGCTTACGGCAAATTCCTACCCACCAACGTACTGAGCATACCCCCCCACGGGTGCCTGAACGTGCATCCCTCCCTTCTGCCCAGGTATCGAGGCCCTTCCCCGGTAGCTACTGCTATATTGGAAGGGGAAACATCCACCGGCACCACCATAATCCTCCTGGACGAGGGCATGGACAGCGGCCCCATCCTGGCGGGAAGAGAGGCCGCTATAGGGCCGGAAGCCACCACCCAGGGTCTCACTCCGCAACTTTTTCAGATAGGGGGGGAGCTTCTGAAGGAGGTCCTTCCCACATGGACAAGGGGCGAGATTCCACCCCAACCCCAGGACGAGAGCAAGGCTACCTTCACGAAAATGCTGGAGAGAGAAGACGGTGAGGCCCACTGGGAGCTTCCCGCCGAAGAGTTGGAGCGGCGGCTCCGGGCCTTTACTCCCTGGCCGGGCCTGTTCACCCACTGGAGAGGAAGGCTGGTGAAGATATTATCGGCTACGGCTATCAACGACTCAGGGGGAGGCACGCCTGGGCTGATTGTGCCTGTAGAGGAGCCGGGCATCGCCGCAGGAGTGGTAACGGGGAGGGGCATACTGGGAATCAGTGGTATCCAGATGGAAGGGAAACGACCTACCTGGTCCAGGGAGTTCGTGCAGGGATACAAGGACTTCGCCGGGTCAACGCTGCCAAGCTGAGGAGGCCAACCTTCAGCGTATTACCGAACCGCCGTCGCGGATATTGGCATAAGCGACATTCCGGCGCGAGGCGTCTGCCTCAAACTGCGCAGTGAAGGACTCGCCTACCACCGCCGGCTTTACGTCCCGCCCCAGCAGCCTGGTAAGCAGAGAGGCTTTTTCGATGGCGCGGTCGCTGTCGTCGGGGCCTCCGGTGTAGGACACCTCAACGGCATACATCACCGGCTCCCCATTGGCATCCGTGCCTTCCAGCAGGAAATCAACCGATTCCGCCCGATTCACTTCCTCCCGCGACATAGCCCCGGTGCGCCTGCCGTGACTGGTGTAGTGCCTCAACTCGCTGTCGGGGTAGATACGCAGCAGTTCACCGCCGCACAGCCGGGCGAAAACCCGGCCCGCGCGCCGCTCGACCGCCAACTCCGTCTGCCACCCCTTCATCACGGCCATGTCCCTTTCCATCACGGTGATGCGGTCCCCCATTGAGGACACGTCGTTCTTCACCACGGCCATGTCGTTCTCTATCACCGTGACGCGGTTCCCGATCGAGGTCAATTCGCCCTTGATTTCGGATACGTCGGCGGCGATTCCCTCTACGATTCGCTCGATGCGGTCGAGGCGGTCGCCATCGGCTCCCTGAGGTGTGGTCATCGTTAGTCTCCTGGTCCGCCCAGAGTATGCTGGCCGCAGCACATGGTGAACTTTACTTTCTAACATTACAATTGCGCTTGCCGTCCGTCAAGGGGGGGAGGACACAGCAACTGTTCAGGTCTGATGGGGTGAATTGTCCGAAGGACGACGGAATCTCACCCCCATACCCAGCAGCAGCGCTCCCACCCCCATCACTGCCACCAGCGCCGCCAGGTGGAAGGTGCCTTTGAAAGCCTCTACCAGGGCTTCAACCTCCGTCTCAATGGCAGGAATTCCCTGGGCATCGAGGACTGCCATGTGGTGGTCTGTCAGAATAGCAAAGGCCAGGCCCCCCAATGCTACAGAGACCACCCAGCCCATGGCCTGGGCCAGGGAGAGGGTCCCAGAGCCGGTCCCGAACCTGTCGTAGGGCAGGGCTTTCAGCGCCAGGCTATAGGCCGCCGCCAGGAAGGTCCCCTGGCCAACCCCCACAACGGCTATCCTCGACCCCACCTCTGCCACAGAGGACGCCCCATCCAGCAGGCCCATCCATGCCAGTCCAAAGGCGATTACAAAGATGCCGGCCAGGGCCACGTATTGGGGCCGGGTACGGTCGGAAAGCCAGCCGGCCAAAGGCGACGCCAGGGACATGGCCGCCGCCATAATGGCCATCATTGCTCCCAGAAATAATGGCCCGCGACCAAGAGCATCAGCTACATAAAAGGGGAAGACGAACCAGACCACGAAGACGCCCATCTGCACCACGAACATGCCGGCGCACGCAGCCAGAAATGGAGGCAGCATCAGGAGGCGCAGGTCCAGCACAGGCCACCTGGCCCTAAGCTCCGTATATACGAAGGAAGCCAGCAGAAGGGGCGCGGCAACCAGGAACCCCACCACCAGGGGCGATGCCCACCCGCTCCGTCCGCCAATATGCAGGGCCAGGACCAGGGCGACAATACCGGCTACCAAGGTGGCCGCGCCCATGAGGTCAAAGGAACGCCGGTCTATTCTAGTGTGGTCGTCTCTCAAGACCAGCCATCCCACAAGGATAGCAACAATGCAGATGGGAAGCCTCCCCAGGAAGGCGGCCTCCCAGCCGAAGGCCCCCACCAGGGCCCCCGCCCCCAGTGTCCCGCCGATGGTGCCAAGGGCATTGCTGGCCGTGGTGACCCCCATGACCATGCCCCTCTGGTCGCCGGAGAAGAGCCGACCGGCAATAGCCGGTGAGACCGCGTAGAGGCCCCCGGCGCCAATGCCCTGGAGCACCCGGAACCCGAAAACCGAGGCCAGGTTCGGAGAGAAGGCGATAAGGGTAATCGCCACGGTGTAGCACAAGACGCTTGCCAGAAACACCCATTTGAGACCGAAGAGATCGCCAAAGCTGCCCAAGGCTACAGCCAGGCCGGCCCTGGTGACAACAAAGGACACGATTATCCACTGGATGGTCTGACGGTCGGTGTTGAAATGGTCGGTGATGGTTGGCAACGAGACGTTCACGGCGATGTCCATTGACACCAGGAACATCCCCAGCCCTCCACACAAGACCACCAGCCACCTGTACATCCGGGCCGTGCCCGGCGTAGTTGCTGCCATCGGCCTATCTACGCCCTCTACGTCCCATGCCGGCCATGCCGGCCGCACAAGGAGCGTCTGATGGGACTCTACCCCTGTGGGGAATCATACCCTCGACGCGCCGGAGCGTAAAGCAGGCGTGGTGCGTAAGGTACAAGGAGCGTGCCATAAATTGGGGTGACAGTTCTATTGAGTGTCAATTATTATGTCAATCATCACGTCAAGTTCAGAAGTAGCGTTATGGGATACCCAAACAATACACCCAATATATGCTAAATGACATTGATGCTATCTATATATAGTATTATAATAATGACAATCTGCTGTCAAACAAAGTGTCAAATAAGGCGTCAAATATGGATGTAAAGAAGTTCTGGGAAGATTTTAGCTTCGATTACTCATTGGACCAGCAAGACTTATATAGAGACTTGATTTCTATTGAGGGGTACAGGCAGGCCTCATTGAACCTGGTGCTGCCACCGGAATGGCGCCGCCAGCTAGACAGACTGAACAGGGTTCGGGCAGTTTATGGCACGACTGCACTTGAAGGGAACCCTTTGTCTGAAGCGGAAGTTGACCGACAAATCGAAATCGTTGAAATGGATGATGAGAGAGGAGATACAGGGAAAGTATCCAGAGACCAATTACAGATAAGGAATTCAGCCAGAGCTCAAGCATGGATCAAAACCCGCTTCTACCCCGGCAGTGACCCTATCAGCTTAGGGGACATTCTAACAATGCACAAGATGATAACTGAACGGTCGGACGAAACTCATAATGTCCCTGGCCAGTTGCGCACCCATTCTGTACAAGTGGGTTCCCCGGATATGGGTGGTGTTCACATAGGGGCCCCACATGAGAATCTGGCAGAATTGATGGAAGAATTTATAGGCTTCATAAACTCACGCATATTCAACAGTAATCATCCGGTAATAAAAGCTCTTCTGGCCCACTTCTTCCTTGTAACAATCCATCCCTTTGGCGATGGGAATGGGCGGGTCTCTCGTTTACTTGAGGCGGGGATTCTCTTCCAGGGCGAATATAACGTGCACGGATTTTATGGCCTATCGAATTATTTCTATCGCAATGAGGTTGACTACAAGACATTGCTCCAAAAATGCAGACAGAGCCAGCCATTTGATGTTTCCCCTTTCATCAAATTTGGTGTCAAGGGCTTTGTTAGTGAATTGGCAGGTATAAACAATTTCATTAAAACCAAGCTGAACCGGTTGGTTTACCGTCAGATGATTCTGCAAAATTACAATAGGCGCTTGGGGCCTCGACGCCGTATATTAAATAACAGGGAGTACAACCTCCTAACTTTCTTGTTGACCGCAACAGAACCTTCAGACCCTTTTTCGGAAGCCCCGTCGCGGAAGATAAAGTTTTCCGAACTGCGAGAGGATCCATACGTCAAAGGGGCTTACAGTGATGTGACCCCACGCACCTTCTATAGAGAGCTGCTCAGGCTATCTGATGCGGGATTTGTCAAATTCGCTGCGGATGATGCAGACGCACCAGAGCTAATAGTGGAATTGGATTTCGACGCGATTTCCAAATATCAGATTAGCTAGGCGGCCCCGCATGAACTGCCTTTGCATGACATCTTATGTAAGAGCAGAAAGGCCCACTCTACCCCCATCCCTCGATTGACAGAACCCGCCGCCTGCCATACCATTAGGACTGAGACCGTGCTAGGCGGGGAGCTAGCGGTGCCCTGTACCCGCAATCCGCTACAGCGGGGTTGAATCCCTCTCCAAGGCCTGGCCTGTGGGCCTCTGTCCTTTCAGGGTGGTATAGAAGGCTGGGTCCAGCGCGACGTAGGTCTGTGAACCCCGCCAGGTCCGGAAGGAAGCAACGGTAAGCGGAACCCTACGGGTGCCGTTGGAGCGCCTGGCCGGAGCCGTCCTTCAGGGCAAGTCCGAGGGTCATTGTCGAAGAGGGGTGCACGGCCTCAATTTCTTGTTCCAGACCATAGCGCCATACAGCACCCTGAAATGGCGCTTTATACTGTATATAGAAGGTCACAGCTATCATCATTCTCCCCCAGAATCCCTCATGGCCTTGCGCAGGCCCCATCAAGGGATGAAAATGGCGATTGGCCTCCCAATCGTCTCTTCGGCACAGGCCGGAATCCAGGGGGGCGGGGGTGGCTTCGCGGCGACTCCCCAGGTTACGAGACTCTGGATTCCCGCTTTCGCGGGAATGACGGCGTTGGGGGATGCCGCACCTTCAGGGTGCGGTGGAGGGGGCTGAAAACCCTATTTTCATAATAATTCCCCATGGCCCTCCGGGCCACATACGAAGATGAAAATGGTACGGCATCCCCACCGTCATTCCCGCGAAAGCGGGAATCCAGGGGTTGGGGGCTGGGATTCTAGCTTGGGGGATGCCTATTTTCATAGGAATGACTGGTCGTGCGTTATCTATTCTCATAGCAATGCAACAAGGACTCGGCCCGCCACCCAACCGAAGCCTCGCAAGGCCCTTGGGCAGCACTTCCTAGCGGATACGGCAGTCCTTCACAAGATTCTCGCCGCCTCCGAACTGGCCCATGAAGATGTCGTGGTGGAGGTTGGCCCAGGCCGGGGCGCTCTCACCCGCTACCTGGTACCGAGGGTGAAGCAGGTCATAGCCATAGAGATGGACCCCAACCTGGCGGATTCCCTATCCAAGAACTTGGGCAGTCCCTCCAATCTGAAGGTCATCAACGCAGATGCCCGGGAGGTGGACCTGGAGGAGGTTGTGGAACAGGGGCAGGCGTACAAGATGGTGGCAAACCTGCCCTACTACGCCGCCAACCCCATCCTGCGCCGCTTTCTGGAGGCAGGCCCACGGAGACCTTCGCTAATGGTGGTGATGGTGCAGAAGGAAGTGGCCCGGCGGATAGCAGCCCAGCCCGGTGAGATGGGCCTGCTCTCCGTGGCGGTCCAGTTCTATGGAGTCCCACGTATAATAGACCATGTACCACCCAATTCATTCCGACCGCCGCCCAAAGTTACGTCTGCAATAGTGAGGATAGACCCCCTAGCCCAGCCGGCCATAGACGTGGAAAACGTGGAGGGATTCTTCGATTTAGTAAGAGCCGGGTTTTCCGCGCCCAGAAAGCAGCTTCGCAACTCCCTGAGCCTGGGCCTGGGAATCTCCCCCGAGGACTCCGGGCACCTTTTGAGTCTGGCCGGCATGGACCCCAAACGACGGCCCGAGGACTTGAGCATCCCAGAGTGGGGCAAACTCTATAGAGTTGTTGAGCAAGCTATCAGGCCGGACAGCAAGGACAGGGCCGCCAGTGGAAGTTAAAGCCTTCGCTAAAATAAACCTGAGCCTGGAAGTGCTGGGCCGCCGCTCTGACGGATACCATGAGGTCAAGACCGTCCTTCAGACTGTGGACCTGGCAGACAGGCTATACTTCACCCCAGCGCAGGATATTCATCTCGAGTGCTCTGTTGCAGAGCTTAACGGGGAGGATAACCTGGTCTGGAGGGCGGCGGATGCCCTGCGCAGGGCATCGGGCTGCGACAAAGGGGCCAAAATATACCTGGAGAAGAATATACCTGTGGGCATGGGACTGGGTGGCGGCAGCAGCGATGCGGCGGCCACTCTGAAAGCTCTCGATCGTTTATGGGGCCTGGACGTGGGTGAGAAGGAGATTCAATCCATTGCCGCGTCGCTGGGCTCCGACGTGCCTTTCTTCCTCGATGGCGGCACCGCTCTTGGCGAGGGTAGGGGTGAAGTAATCTCGGCCCTGCCTCCCATGCCCCGGAGCTGGCTGGTCCTGCTTTGCCCAGACCTCCCCCTGAGGGGTGAGGGCACCCCCCACAAGACTGCCCGGCTCTACTCTGCCCTTACCAGGGAGCACTACACCGACGGCAGCCATACCCGGAAGTTGGTGGACTCCCTCGAGAAGGGCGAGTTTTCCCCCGAGCTATTGTTCAACACCTTCGAGCGGGTGGCACCCCTGGTCTTCCGGGGCTTCGAGAGAATGAGGCGGTTCTTCCGGGTAAAAAGGTGCCATCTCTCCGGCTCCGGCCCCGGCCTCTACACCTTTGTATCCTCCCAAGATGAAGGATCAGCCGTCCTGAAACCCTTGATAGAAATGGGACTTGAGGCTTACTGTGTGAGTACGGGAACAGAGCCATAAACAAAGCGAGTGGTGGCCCCCAATCGTCATTCCGGCGCAGGCCGGAATCCAGGGGTGGGGGGGCATCACGACTAGAGCGAGTGATGGCCTCCCTATCGTCATTCCGGCGTAGGCCGGAATCCAGGAGTGGGGGGCATCACGACTGGAGCAAGTGGTGGCCCCCTATCGTCATTCTGGCGCAGGCCGGAATCCAGAGGTGGGGGAGCATCACGACTAGAGCGAGTGATGGGAGATGGGCCGGGTGTGAAGGGAGCATTGCAAATATGGACGTGTTAGGAGCAGACTTGTGAGCGCCATACCCCTTTTGAGCCTGAGAATAGGCATGGACCCGGACCTGGTGAGTATAGGGAACTTCGTCCTCACCTGGCACGGGTTTCTGTCCTTCATTGCCGTAGCCATTGCCGTGTTCCTGGTGATCAGGTGGTCACGGAACGAGGGCCTGGTCACCGATTCGATATGGACGGTGGCAACATGGTGCATAGTTGGAGGAATAATCGGGTCCAGGGCGCTGCACGTCATAGACTTCTGGAACGATATATACCGCCATGACCCCATTAGGATGGTCCAAATCTGGCAGGGCGGGATCACCATATACGGCGCTATCCTGGGAGGGTTTCTATCCGGTGCGGCGTATATGGTCATCAGGAATGACCCGAGATTCCTGGGCTTCTGGAACAGGGTCTTCAGAGCAAATATGGAAAGGGCGCCCCTGCCATCGGTGGGAAGGCTGGCCGACATCTGCGTCCCTGCCCTCCTGGTGGCGATGGCCGTGGGCAGGGTTGGGGACATCATCAACGGCGAGCACGTGGCAAAGCTCACCACCCTGCCCTGGGGGGTTATATACAGCCATCCTGAAAGCCCCAGCAATTTCGCGCATGGCCTCCTTTCCAGCCACCCCGCCGTTGCATACGAGTTGCTCTGGGACCTTTTGGTCCTGGCAATGATATTGCCCCTGAGAAACCGGCTCAGGCCCAACGGGATGCTGTTTGCCCTTTATCTGGCCCTGTACTCGGGAGGAAAGTTCTTCATCACCTTCCTGCGGCTGGACTCGGGAGAGTGGGCCATCGGCCTCCGGGAGGCCCATTTTGTAGCCATTATCGTGCTGGCGATAACCATACCCATCCTGCTGTCCAAGGCGCGATTCGTCACCCCACCCCGCGCTAGGCGCAGGACGACGGTTGCCCAGGACTCCGAAGACTCTAACTCTACAATACAGGCTTAATCAGGAGGCTTCTCATGCAGGTCGGGGCCATATTTCCGCAGACCGAGATTGGGGCTGACCCGGGAGCAGTGCGCGAGTTCGTGCAGGCCACGGAAGACCTGGGATACGATCACATGTTTATCGCAGACCACGTCCTGGGCGCAGACCCCCAATTCCATCCCGAGGTAGCCCGCACCCCATACACCCACCGGAGCGTAGTCCATGAGCCTTTTACCCTCCTGGCCTACATATCGGCTTTCACCGAGAGGCTCAAGTTCTCCACGGGAATCCTCATCCTCCCCCAGAGGCAGACAGCCCTGGTTGCCAAGCAGGCAGCAGAGGTGGACGTGCTCAGCGGGGGCCGGCTCAGGCTTGGAATAGGCATCGGATGGAACGCTATGGAGTATGAGGCCCTGGGCCAGGACTTTCATACCAGGGGCCGGAGGAGCGAGGAGCAGATCGCCGTCATGCGGGCGCTATGGACCCAGGAGGTGGTCAACTTCGAGGGCCGATGGCATAAGATAACCCACGCGGGCATCAATCCCCTGCCGGTCCAGCAGCCTATCCCCGTGTGGATAGGCATAGGCAGAGGAGTCAACAACGACCCGCCTGAGCAAGTCCTGCGCCGGGTCGCCCGCATATCTGACGGCTGGTTTCCGATGATTTCCCCCGACGAGGCGGGGCAGCAGGTCATAGCCCGTGTGCATGACTACGCCAGAGAAGCTGGGCGAGACCCGTCATCAATCGGCATGGAGTTCCGGGTGAGGATAGCGGGCAGGCCAACGGAAGACTGGGTAACAGAGGCAAAGGCATGGGAGGACTTGGGGGCCACCCACCTCACGGTAGAGACACGAAGGGGCGGGCTAAGTTCCACCGATGAGCACATAGAGGCTATCCGGCAATTCAAGGAAGCGTTGAAGTAAAAACGGGAATTACATACCCAACTAAACAAATCCGTCGCTTCCGGCTTTAGCCGTTTAGCCAAATGGTCAACTGTGGTATGATCAAGGGGGCCACCACCGGAATGGAGATTACGCAATGGCGACACAAGACAACGATCAGCCTACGATTGAGGACCTTGCGGCAGGCCAGCGGCAACTAACAGAACTGCTGACATCCTTTATCGAGGAACAGCGTAAGGTCAACGCCGATACCACCAGGTTCATCGAGGAACAGCGCGAGGTCAACGCCGATACCGCCCAACGCCTCAGCGCTATTAGCAACGACCTTGGCGTAGTCAAGGGTGGACACGCTCGCACCGAAGTTCTCCGTAAGGCCAGCCTCATCGCTACGGCTATGGGCTACACTTACGTGAAGAACTTGCGACGGACTGAGATCGAAGCCATCGCCAACAAGGGTCCCCACCTTGATGCCGCCGAGCTAATGAGTTTCCGTAACGCCGACCTGATAATGGAAGTGCGTGGCCAGGACCCCAGGACGGCAATATAGATTGCCGTCGAAGTATCCTACACGGTGGCCAAGTATGATGCTGACCGGGCGATACGCAATGCCGGATTTCTGAAGGACTTAACCAATCGGGAAGCTCACCCGGCAATCGCCGGAGTTGCGATACTGACGGATGCCAAACAGCAGGTTGACGACGGTGAAGTCAGTTGGTACGAAATTCCTTTGCGGGACTTACAGCCGGCGTAGGCGTCGGCTGATTCGGATTTCACCCTTCACTTCACCAAACAGGAGGCAAGATAAGACATGAGGTTGGAAGGTAAGGTTGCTATTATCAGTGGCGGCGCGCGGGGCCAGGGCGCTGAAGAGGCCAGGCTGTTTGCCAAAGAGGGGGCTAAAGTAGTCTTTGGGGACATCCTTGACGATGAGGGGCGGAAGGTGGAGGCAGAGATTAGCGAAGCCGGAGGTGAGGCCGCCTATATCCGGCTGGATGTCACCAGCGCCCAGGACTGGAAAGCTGCCGTGGAACTGGCGGAGAATAAGTATGGCAAGCTGGACATCCTGGTGAACAATGCGGGCATCCTGAACAGGAAGGGTATTGAGGACACCACCGAAGAGGAGTGGGACCAAATAATGGACGTAAACGCCAAGGGGGTTTTCCTGGGCACCAAAGAGGCCATCCCTGCAATGCGGCGGGCGGGCGGAGGCTCTATTGTGAATATCTCCTCGGTTGCCGGCCTTATTGGAAGCTCCCAGGGCATAGCAGCATACACCGCCAGCAAAGGCGCGGTCCGCCTCTTCACCAAAGTAACGGCAGTCCAGCACGCCAAAGACGGCATCAGGTGCAACTCGGTGCACCCCGGAGGCGTTGATACCCCCATGACCCAGGTCGCCATGTCCGACCCCAACGTGAGGGCAGAGCGGGAAAGACGGGTCCCCCTGGGCAGGATAGGCACTGTTGAGGACATAGCCTATGGAGTCCTCTACCTGGCTTCCGACGAGTCCTCCTTCGTCACCGGCAGCGAGCTGGTGATAGATGGCGGCTCCACGGCCCAGTAGTGGTGTGGCTGGTGGTCAACGACCAGCTCCCCACCGTCACCCGGTTGAAGGCCAGAATCCAGGGGACATCCCATCGTCATTACCATGAAAATAGCCCATTTTCATCCTCTTATGTGGCCGCGGGGTTGGGGGTAGAGGTCTCGGCTCGGGGGATGCCTATTTTCATAGTATGACGGGCTGGGGGCTGCGTTCATAACTAAACAGGAGGTAGTGAATACATGAGACTGGAAGGGAAGGTTGCCATCATCAGCGGCGGGGCCCGAGGCCAGGGCGCTGCCGAGGGCAGGCTCTTTGCCCAGGAAGGGGCCAAGGTGGTCATCGGGGATGTCCTGGACGCAGAGGGCACCAGGGTTGCGGCGGAGATAGCCGAAGCCGGCGGGGATGCCATATTTGTTCACCTGGACGTGACCAACGAAGACGACTGGCAGAACGTCGTGTCCACAGCCGTTTCAAGGTTCGGCAAGCTCAACATCCTGGTCAACAACGCAGGTATCTGGAGGATGGGCACCGTTGAGGAGACCACCTCGGAGGTGTGGGACCAGGTTCTGGATATTAACGCCAAGGGCGTATTCCTTGGCACAAAGTATTCCATCCCGGAGATGAGGAGGGCGGGCGTCGGCTCCATCATCAACATCTCCTCTACCGCAGGGCTGGTGGGAGGCCCCCGCTCTGCTGCTTACAACGCATCAAAAGGGGCTGTACGCCTGCTGACCAAGGGCACGGCAGTCCAGTACGGGAGAGACGGCATCAGGTGCAACTCCATCCACCCCGGCCCCATAGACACGGACATGCTCCGGGGAATATGGCAGGATGACACTTCCCGGGACCCGCAGCAGTCCGTGGACAGGACCGCCGTTGGCAGGATAGGCACCGCCGACGACGTGGCCTATGGCGCTCTGTACCTGGCTTCCGATGAGTCAACCTTCGTCACCGGCAGCGAGCTTGTAATAGACGGCGGGGTTACGGCCCAGTAGAGGCGCATATCATATCTATACTACGGGCCTATGCTGCGAAGGAGACCTTTGCGTAACCGTCATTCCGGCGTAGGCCGGAATCCAGGGGAGGGGGTGTGGGCGACTTCGCAGCGGCTCCGACGTTGCGGGACTATGGATTCCCACTTTCGCGGGAATGACGGGCTGGGCGGCTTCACTTCCACGGGATGCCACACCCTTGAGGGTGTGGTGAGGGACCTGACATCTCCCATTTTCGTAGTGATGATGGAAAACGTCGCCACCTAAAATGAAACTCTACAATCACCCCCACTGCCGACGAAGAGGCGTGTAGCTCAGGACTGGGCAGGCGATATAGCCTGCCCTGTCCCAATCATGCTGTCGCGAGTGACCAGGGCTGCCAGGTCCTCCTCGCTCATGCCCTCAGTCCCGTCGGGCCGCATGGGTAGCACCAGGTAACGTATCCTGGCCGTAGAATCCAATACCCTGAGCCTCACGTCCTCGCCCAACTCCAGGCCAAACTCCTTCAGCACAGCGCGGGGTTCCGTCATGGCCCGTATCCTGTAGGCGTCGCTCTTGTACCACTCCGGGGGATAGCCCAGCAGAGGAATTGGGTAGCATGAGCACAGGGTGCATACCACCATGTGGTGGACCGAGGCGGTGTTCTCCACCACCCTGAGCCTCCGAATATCCTTCATGTCTATGCCCAACTCGCCGACGGCATTCCTGCCATTGCCCAGCAGCCTTCCCTTGAACTCAGGGTCCACCCATGCCCTGGCAACCACCCGCGCCCCCACGCCGGGATTCTGGCTTTCCCTCTCCCGGAGAAGGTCCAGGAGCTCCATCCCCGTGATGACCTTCTTGTCTATGAGGAGATTGCATAGAGCAATGACGAGCTTGTCATAGTAGGTTTCCTGGTAGTCCTCCTCCGGCGGGATATGGCTGTGGCTATCCGGGGAGTCATCCGGGTGGTTATGCTCCGGCTCGGACACATTTACCCTCCTGTGGGCCGTGGGCGGATATGCAGACGGATGAGGCGGCGGTGGCAAAGGCCCGGCGGACTCCCCCATTACCATAAACAGCGCGGCATCAAGCTGTGGGGCGTCAACCTGCGCCATTAACTTCCCCGCCTCGTCGGGTCCCATGATGCCTTTCCTGATAAGCAGGGTATGGAGGGCCTCTGCACGCTCATGGTAATAGGCAGGCCCCCGCTCATCCGCCTTGGCTATAGTCCTGTCGCTGTCCTTAAACTCCTGTGTCATCAGTGAGTCCTTCCAGGGCAGGATACAAGAGGCCCCTGAGTGAAGCCGATTTTAGCAGGGGCACATACTCCGGTCAACTCACCCTTGCTCGGCGGCGGTGTCTCGTTTTAGGTGGTAGCGTTCTCCGTCGTTGCCATGAAAATCCTGCATCTTCCCCTTTGGCAGGCTAACAGGGACATATAAAACCGGACTGTAGATAGGGTCTGGCCCCACCACCCCTGGATTCCCGCTTTCGCGGGAATGACGATGGTGAGGACCGTCATTCCGGCGTAGGCCGGAATCCAGGGGATGGGGGCGGGAGTGGCGAATTGAGGGGCGTAGGTATGAAGGGGCTTCATACCGCTTAAATAAAATTGACTATGGACTGGCGCTCCGGCTGTTTATGGTGCAGAATAGAGAGCGTCTATAGTATCTAATAGGAATTTCCTTAGAAAGGGGTCCCTCATGGCTACAAGGCGTTCCTACGCTGGCACGGTAAATGCTCCCGAATTCCCACCGGGCTTGGACTGGGTGAATACCGACAGGCCCCTGAGCCTTCAAGACCTGAAGGGAAAGGTGGTTATCCTCGATTTCTGGACCTACTGTTGAGTGAACTGTATGCACGTATTTCCGCAGTTGCGGAAACTGGAAGAAAAGTACAGCAGGGAGTTGGCGGTAATAGGGGTGCACTCGGCCAAATTCCCCTCGGAGAAGGAGACGGACAACCTGCGTAAAGCGGTGCTCCGCTACGAGTTGAAGCACCCGGTCATAAACGACAGCCGGTTCAATGTGTGGCAGCAGTATTCTTGCCGCGCCTGGCCCACCATAATGTTTATAGACCCCCAGGGCAAGGTTATAGGAAAGCAGGAGGGGGAGATTACTTTCGACCAGTTCGATCCCATCATCGGCCAGATGGTGGAGGAGTTTGACAGGCAGGGCCTGATTGACCGCACCCCTCTAGCCTACAAGATAGATGAGGCGGCGGATACCCCTCTCTCTTTCCCAGGGAAGGCCCTGGCCGACGAAGAGACGGGCAGGCTGTTCATATCCGACTCCAACCACAACCGCATCCTGGTTACTACTCTGGACGGGGAGGTGCAGCAGGTCATTGGAAGCGGAGGGGCGGGCTTTCAAGACGGGGACTTCCAGGCCGCCAGTTTCGACCACCCCCAGGGCATGGCCCTGGCCCATAGCGATCGAGGGGACGTGCTCTATGTGGCCGATACCGAGAACCACGCCATCCGCCGGGTGGACTTGTCCGCAGGGAGGGTGGACACGGTGGCAGGCACTGGGAAGCAGGCCAGGATGTTCGGGGCCGGAGGCGCGGCCCTTGCCACCGACCTCAGCACCCCCTGGGACCTGGAACTGCACGAGGGCGTCCTGTACATAGCAATGGCCGGTATCCACCAGCTATGGGAGTTGGACTTGCATGGGAAGATGACCCGGCCCTATGCAGGCGATGGCCGGGAAGCCCCCGTTGACGGGCCGCTAAATCTATCATCCCTCGACCAGCCCAGCGGCATAACCACCGACGGGGAGAAGCTCTACTTCGCGGACAGTGAGGCCAGCGCCATCCGCTCCGCCGACCTCAGCAAAGGCGGCAGGGTAAGCAGCATCGTGGGCTACGACCTTTTCGTGTTCGGAGACGTTGACGGCGTAGGCGACGAGGTGCGCCTGCAACACCCCCTGGGCATCCAGCACTACGATGGGGTCCTGTACGTAGCCGATACCTACAACAACAAGATCAAGAGGGTATTCCCCAAGACCAGGAGCG
The DNA here is from genome assembly GCA_965219725.1 of Dehalococcoidia bacterium. GTDB lineage: Bacteria > Chloroflexota > Dehalococcoidia > Lucifugimonadales > JAGWBF01 > CBDCOF01. The sequence goes on from CBDCOF010000002.1 coordinate 1,482,022, forward strand.
CCCTCACCTTCCTGGGCACCGGCGAGCCGGGAGACATGGACGGCCCCGGAATGATGGCACAGTTCCACGAGCCCAGCGACGTGAGCATAGCCGGCGGCAAGCTGTACATAGCCGACACCAACAACCACGCCATCAGGGTGGCAGACCTGAACACCCTGGAGGTGAGCACCCTGGAGTTGAAGGGGCTGTAGGCGGGCCCAGCTTATACGCGGATAAAGCCAACAAGCAAGGTCGGGAGGTTGTCCAGCATGGGCCAACACGAGAATGAGCGCAGTCCGGCCCCTTTGGATGAAGCAACTAAACGCTTTGTGAGGGAGATTAAGGCTATAACCCATGTCAGAGAGGTAAGGCTGGTAGTTGGTGGGGGAGCCCCGGTCATCTGGACTATCATTTCGGCTCCCCCCTTTGAAAACTCCCCAAGATACCAGGTTTATGAAGTCGAGCTTGGCGTGCTACGTGACCTGGATGAGCCGATGTTGGACTTCCGCCTCATAAACATGGATGAGTTTTCCCAAGACGCTTTGGAAAAGATTCTTCCAAGAGATGGGAAGATTCTCTTGCAGCGGTAGAAATGCCTGACCAGCAAAGTCACATTGCACAGGCCGAGAAAAACGAGCGCTTTCGCGGGATGATTGCATCTCGCAATCCTTCATCTGACCAATTTACCGAGTGGGAGGTAGTAGCGCTTTTCTACTCGGCTTTACACTATATTGAAGCTGTGTTGGACCACAACTTTAATATACACCCCAATAGCCATAAAGAACGCATGCGGTTAGTTGCAATGACTGATACACTGAGACCTATTGAACTTAAATACCGCAATCTACATAACCGCAGCATGGATGCGAGATATAACCTTCTTGCATTCACCCGCACCCAGATTGACGTTATTGAGCGGGATGAATTCCAGCCGTTAAAGGCCCATGTCCGCTCTCTGCTGGGCCTTCCGTGAATTTAGCCCCACGTTGGCCAAGCCCGGTGGTAGCCCGGGCATCAACCCGACGTGGAAAGAAGCCGTACTATCTCATCCCCCACCTGGGATGTGCTGGAGGTCCCGCCCAGGTCGGGTGTCTTCACAGCGCCGTCCTTCAGGCTTAGCTCAACTGCCGACCTTACCCTGCCGGCTGCCGACCCCTCACCCAAATGCTCCAGCATCATGGCAGTTGCCAGGATGGTAGCCAGCGGGTTAGCCACCCCCTTGCCGGCGATGTCGAAGGCTGCCCCGTGGACCGGCTCAAACATGGATGGGTAGCGTCCGTCAGGGTTGATGTTGGCGCTGGGGGCTAGGCCCATGCTTCCGGTGATGATGGCTCCGATGTCGGTGAGGATGTCCCCAAAAAGGTTTGATGCCACAACCACGTCGAAGTCCTGGGGGTAGCGGATGAAGTCCATGCAGGCCCGGTCCACCAGGAGGGACTCGGTGCTGATGTCGGGGTACTCGGAGGCCACTTCCTCGAAGACCCTGTCCCAGAATACCATGCCATAGCCCATAGCGTTGGACTTGGTCACCGACGTCACCTTTCGTTTCTTGTCCCGGCTGCGGGCATAGTCGAAGGCCGCCCGGATAATCCGCTCCGTTCCTCTGCGGGTGAAGACGGCGGTCTGCATGACTGCCTCGTCGGGGGTGCCCTGGTAGATGGAGCCTCCCACGTGGGCATATTCACCCTCGGTATTCTCTCGAAAGACCACCATGTCAATCTCTCCCGGCCTCGCGCCGGCCAGGGGGGAACCTACTCCCTGGTAGAGATACGACGGCCTCAGGCAGATGCCCTGGTCGAAACCCCTGCGTATGGGCAGGAGCAGGCCATTGAGGGTGATATGGTCTGGTATCTGGGGGTCGCCCACCGCTCCAAGGAGGATAGCGTCGTGGGGCCTTAGCTGCTCCAGGCCATCTTCCGGCATCATCCGCCCCGTCTCCCGATAGTACCCGGAACCCCAGGGAAAGTCACCGTAATGGAAGCTCATGCCCCCGCCCTCGACTGCCAGGGCATCGAGCACCTTCCGGGCCTCGTCCACCACCTCCGGGCCCACTCCGTCTCCCGGGACCAGGGCAACCTTGTAATCGGCCATGTTCTGCACCTCCTCCCAAATCTGAAAATCCGACCTCCTCCCTCCTTTGCGGGGGAGGACTGAGGTGGGGGGGCGTCACCCCTGTAGTGGGCTGGGTCGTTACCCCCAGTGGGCAGTAGGCGATGGTATCACCCCCATCCTAACCTTCCCCCGTCGAAGGGGGAAGGGACTACTTACATGCCCAGCCCCCACACACCGTCATTCCGGCGTAGGCCGGAATCCAGGAAAACCGAAAGACCCCCAATGACAACCACTGACTTCTTAACAAATATGGGCTAATATGTGAATAGAGTCAAGGCGGACTCCAGCGGGGGTCATGCTGACTCCAGGAAATTACGGCCAGCCTATATAGTCTCACGCAATTCAGGAATGTCTTCTATCAAATCAGAGGCAATGGTCCTGTCCCAGTCTTGTTTCATCAGAAACGTCTCATAATTAGGAGGCATTTGCGCATGACAACAATATCTGATGTTGAGCGGATTTTTCAAGACGCTCGGTCTATGCAAGAACAGGCTGTTAAGCAGTTAGCTACCGGTGACATCAGAGACGCTGCTGAAAAGTCGTGGTGTGCTGTTGTGCGCGCTACCGATGCCATGGTCCTTGCGGTTACGAATGTGGAACCCAGGTCAGCCAGTAAGAGGACAGAGATATTAAGAAAGTTACGAGGATATAATGAGGACTTCAAGCCGGTTCATGCCGCCTACGGGACTTCATTAAGCTATTTGCATAGCGAGTGTTTCTATGACGGCCATTGTGACCCTCCTGAAACCATAGCGGCGGAAATATCTGACACATGGGACTATATTGAGAACGTGACAAACCTGGCTAATAGGTTTGCTCGCAGCATTGTATTAGCTGGTTGGAACGATAGAGCCTAATTTACTCCACCAATTCCCTCTCACCGGCCCCCATCCTTGAAAGGCGGGGCCTTTGCTTTTGGGCGGGCCTGAAAAATTGGTTGGCAGGATGCGGAGGTTCCGACAGGCCCCCGATGAAGGGAATCCTTTTTCCCACGTTATTAGAGACCTTTTTAGAATCTTACTGGAAGCGCCACAAGCAGCCCGGTGTCGGAAAACTTCTGCCACCGGACTTGCACATTTTGCCGCTCCCTGATATTCTTCTACCCTGTCCCTATATTCCCGCCAAAGATTATTCAGATGGATGGTCGTTGAAATGGTGGATGAGCAGGCAATAGATACCTGGAAAGCCGTCCTGGGAGACCTGCAACTTCAGGTGTCCAAACCTATCTACGAGACCTGGCTGAAAGACACCGTCGGCCTCTCCGTCGCCGATAACGTCATCACGGTGGGAGTCCCCACGCCCTTTGCCATGGAGTGGCTGGAGAGACGCATGTACCAGCCCATCCAGGAGACGGTGAAAAAGGTTACTACCGAGTCCCTGGAGGTGCGGTTCCAGGTGGGGGAGTCATTCCATAATAATGGCCCTCAGAATGGCGGCAATGGGCATCCTGCCGCCCCCGCCGCCAACGACCCTCAGCCCCAGGGCCGGACGATGGAGCTTCAAGCGCCCGTCCTGAACGCAAAGTACAGCTTCAAAAGTTTCGTGGTTGGCCCCTCCAACCGGCTGGGCTACAGCGCGGCCAAAGCGGTGGCCGACGCACCGGGGCAGACCTACAACCCCCTGTTCCTATACTCGGGAGTGGGCCTGGGCAAGACCCATCTCCTCCATGCCATCGGACACGACTGCGCTGAAAAAGGAATGAGCTTCGCCTACGTCACTTCCGAGAAATTCACCAACGAGTTCATCGCCGCCATCGGCAACAGGACCACCGAGGAGTTCCGCAACAAGTACAGAAGCGTGGACGTGCTCCTTATAGACGACATACAGTTCATCAGCGGCAAGGAGCAGACCCAGGAGGGCTTCTTCCACACCTTCAATGACCTCCACAACTCCAACCGTCAGGTGGTGCTCACCTCCGACCGACCGCCGAAGGCCATGGCTCTGCTGGAGGATAGGCTCCGTTCCCGCTTCGAGTGGGGCCTCATCGCCGATATACAACCCCCGGACCTGGAGACCCGAATGGCTATCCTCCTGGCCAAAGCGAGGCAGTTGGGGGTTGCCCTGGGAGAAAGCATAGTCGAGTTCGTAGCCAAGAAGGTCCAGAAAAACGTGCGGGAACTGGAAGGCAGCCTCAACCGGATAGTCGCCCTCTCCCGGCTAACCGAAGGCCCCATTACCCTGGACATGGCTTCTCAGGCCGTAGCGGACTTCATGCCGGATATGTCCCGCGACTCAGTGGACCCTGACCGGATCATGGAAGAGGTTACCCGGCGGTTCAAGGTCAGCAACAGTGACCTGGTGGGCGCCAGCCGCAAGAAGCCAATAGTAAGAGCAAGGCACGTTGCCATGTACCTGCTCCACGAAGAACTGGGAATGAAGGATACCGAGATAGGAAGGCTGCTGGGGGGCAGGGACCACTCTACTATAATCAACGCCGTGGGGAAGGTGAACTACGAGATCAACGTGGATGCCCATCTACGGCAGGACGTGCTCTCCATTAAAGAGGCCATCTTCAACTAGACCATCCATTCCAATAACATAAGTGTGTGGATAACCCTCAGTTTTTTGTGGATAACTCTCCGGGCCTTGTGTATAACTTCCCACCCGTTTCCACACTTTACCCACAACAACCTGAGCAGCCATCGTCCCAATCCCGCACCCACCGAGGGTTATCCAAGCCCCGCGTCCACTTTTCCACACTCGGACATGCTAAAATGGTAACATATCCACAAGGGATACCAATACACCCAAGGCTAATTATCCACACTGTCAACACCATTACTGTTACTGTTAGAAAACATATTGAAGATATAAATTATGATTGATGTAGCAAAAATATCAGTAAAGGCCGGCAACGGCGGCAATGGGTGCATCAGCTTCCGCAGAGAAAAGTTCGTTGATAGAGGCGGGCCTGATGGAGGCGATGGTGGTGATGGGGGCAACGTTTTCATCGTTGGAGACCCATCTCTGAATACCCTCCTCCACCTCAAATATCACAGCACATGGAGGGCCCACCGTGGGGTCCACGGTGGCGGCCAGAAAAAACGCGGCGCCAACGGCGACGACGTGCATCTACCTGTCCCGATAGGTACGGTGGTATGGCGGCTTGTCAACCGAGATGAGTCCAGCAAGGAGTTCATGGCCGACATAGTGGGTGAGGAGCCGGTCCTGGCTGCCAGAGGCGGGCCTGGTGGGTCGGGAAACACCCGCTTCGTTTCCGCAACTCACCGGGAACCGGTGCTGGCCGAGAAGGGGACTTCAGGAGAGGAAGTAACCCTCCTGCTGGAATTGAAGCTGCTGGCCGACGTGGGGATAATCGGCCAGCCAAACGCCGGCAAGTCAACCTTGCTCTCCGTCTGCACCGCCGCAAAGCCCAAGATTGCGGACTATCCGTTTACCACTTTAGACCCGGTGCTGGGCGTGGTTGCCGCCAGGGATAGCAGCTTTGTGATGATGGAGATTCCCGGCCTTATCGAGGGCGCTCACAAGGGCGCCGGGCTGGGCCACGAGTTCCTGCGTCACGCCGAGCGCGCCCGCCTCCTTGTCCACCTGCTGGATGGCATGTCCGACGACCCTCAGGGCGACTGGCATCGGATAAACCACGAGTTGGCTTCCTTCAGCCCCTACCTTGAGATGAAGCCCCAGTTTATAGTAGTAAACAAGGTGGACGTACCGGAGGTAAGGGAACGGGTCCCAGCGCTGGAAAGGCAGCTAAGCTCCCACGACATACCCATATTCTTCATTTCCGCAGCTACCGGAGAAGGGATAGACCTGCTCCTGGGCAAGACCCTGGAGATGCTGGACAGCATACCCAAAGAGGAGTCGGAGGTAAGGCAGGCGGACCTGCCCAACATATCTGCCAGGGTGCAGGAGAGGCCAAGGGTGACCAAGGAGAGGGATGTCTATGTGATACATGCTCCCAGGGTGGAGCGGCTGGTTCCCATGGCAAACTTGAAGGACTGGCGGGCGATGGTGCAGATATGGAGGGAACTGGAGCGGGAAGGTGTGGTGAGGGTGATGGAGGACATGGGCGTGCAGCCCGGCGATACAGTGCGCCTGGGCGACGTGGAGCTTGAGTGGTTCTAACATGCGGGTAGGCATAGCCGGAGGCACCTTCGACCCCATCCACCTCGGACACCTCATCATCGCCGAGGAAGCCCGTGTGAGTCTGGGCCTGGACGAGGTGGTGTTCATACCCGCCGGGCAGCCATGGATGAAGGCAGATAGGTCCCTGACCCCGCCTCGTCACCGCCTGAACATGGTCCGGCTGGCTACAGCTTCCAACCCCTTCTTCCGCGTATCCTCTATAGAGATTGACCGTTCCGGGCCAACCTATACTGTGGACACCATCAGGGAACTGGGCCGTGAGTCGGTTGGAGGCCACGACCTCTATTTCATCCTGGGGATAGACTCTCTGAGGGGGTTCCACCGGTGGAAGGAGCCGGAGGCTATCCTCGAGCTTTGCACCCTGATAACGGTCCCCAGGCCCGGCTACAGGGATACGGACCTGGACCCGGCGTCCCCGGCGAATATCCCCCCGGCGAAATTGGTATCGCTGGAAGGTCCTGGTGTGGAAATAAGCTCCACGGAGATACGCCGGAGGGTAGCCCTGGGCCTATCGGTACGCTACTGGGTGCCGGAAGAGGTCGAGAGATACATACACCAAAATTGTCTCTACACAGACCGGGGGGTGAGTCTATGACCAACTCGGAGAGGCTGCTTCAGATTGCGCTGGAGTTGGGAGCCCTCAAGTACGGGGAGTTTACCCTCTCCGCCGGGGGCAAGAGCAATTATTATTTCGATGGGCGGCTTCTGAGCCTGGACCCCGAGGGCGCATACCTCATCGGCAAGACCCTGCTGCCCATGCTGAAAGATGCCGGGGCGCAGGCTGTTGGGGGGCCTGCCATTGGCGCTATCCCCATAGCCTCGTCGGTGTCTCTGGCAAGCTACGTGGATGGTCCCCCTATCCCCGCCTTCATAGTCCGCACCGAGGCCAAGGGACACGGCACCCAGCGCCAGGTGGAGGGCCACCTACCCCCAGGGAGCCGGGTAGCTATACTGGACGACACTTGCACAACAGGGGGTTCGCTGCTCCGGTCCATTGAAGCGGTTGAGGAGGCCGGGTGCTCGGTGGTGAAGGTCGTCTCCATAATGGACCGCCGAGAGGGGGGCAGCCGGGAGATAATGCGCAAGGGATACGACTTCACCGCCCTGCTGGAGGCGACAACCGAGGGGGAGGTGAGGGTGGTGAAGTAATCAATTGAAAATCTTTGTAAGTCCTGTATAATACCTTCATCTAGTTCACCTAATGGTAGAGGAGGAATACATGGCTTTAGATGGCGTCCAGCGGTTTCCCCAGTTGTTCGATAGGGTAATAATCTACCATTACCCCTGCGAAAAGATGGAAGATACCATGGCGCCCAGCGAGGTCGAAGCAACCCTTGTGATTGGCGGCGCTAAAGTGTATGTTTTGGCGCCGATAACCAAAGTTGACACGGCTAAAAAGACCATTGAAGTAGGTCTGTTCGGTCATTACGATGACTGGTATCTCATTGATTTGCCTGACGGGTCAGCTACCCAGGTCAAGCAATCAGAGTTTAACGAGGTAACATCCAGTGCGCCTGTCAAGACAGTCAATTCTCAAAGAGATTGAGCTTGGTACACTCAAGTTCGATCCGCCTCTTGAACATGCCCAAGTTGACGCATCCTCAATAGACCTGAGACTGGATAACAGGTTCCTTTACCTTGACAAAGAAATCGAGGAGCAGCGGCAAGCGGGAGCGGACGTGAGATGGTACGTTCAAGAGCCTTGGAACCAATTTATTGGAAAATATGGCCATCCAAAAACAATCCCCGACGACGGTGTATTGGAATTGGAGCCGGGGAAGCTCATTCTGGGGTTCACCCTGGAATACGTCCAGATGCCCCCCTCTCTTGCAGGTCGGGTTGAAGGAAAGAGTAGTCATGCAAGACGAGGGTTGTTAATCCACCTCACTGCTCCAACGATACAGTCCGGCTGGCATGGGCGAATCCAATTGGAGCTTTATAATCTAGGCCCCGCGACTCTGCTGCTGAGGCCCAAGTTGCCTATCTGCCAGCTTATCATCGAGCAGGTTACTGAACCGGAGCAGTATGAGGGCCAGTTTCAGCAGCAGGAGCGGTAATGTCATCCCAACAGGTCCTCAGTGTTTACCACCCTATCGCATAAGTATTCAGCCGGGGGTCGGCGCCGGCGCTCAGTGCGCCCGTCTCCGGGTCCCGCCGGGCCACAATAGCCCCGGCGCCCGAACTTTCCGCCTCCACAATCTTGTGGCCCAATTCCGACAGCTTCGAGCGCACGTCGTCAGGGATTCCCCGCTCCACGTTTAGCTGGCCGGGCAGATAGACCCTCGGGTAGAAGGAGTTGGTCACGCTCTGGGAGGAGAACCGGGGCGCTTCCACCGCCTGCTGGGGGTCCATCCCAAACACCAGCACGTTCAAGATAAGCTGGAGGTCGGCCTGGGCCTGGTTGTCTCCCCCGGGGCACCCAATGGTCATTACGGGTTCCCCGTTCTTGCGCACCATGTAGTTCACCAGGGTCGTGCGGGGCCGCTTACCGGGTTGCAGCCCATTGGGGTGGCCTTCCTCCAAGAAGAACATCTCGCTGCGGGTGCTGAGGGTGCAGCCCAACTCAGGGAAGAACACCGACTTGGCGAACACCCCTCCGCTGGGAGTGGCGCAGACCATATTCCCGTCCCGGTCTATCACCGCCAGGTGGGTGGTGCCGCCTTCATCACCGCCATCTCCATCCACCGTTACCGGCGCTGCCACTGCCGGGGCGGGGGCCGACGGCGCCGACATGCTCGAGTACTGCCAGGGGTCGCCGGCATGGGGAAGTTCCGGGCACGCTTTGTTGGCCTGGACCAGCTTTGCCCGCTCGGCGGCATATTCCTTGGAGACTAGCCCATCAACGGGCACCCGGGCAAAATTGGGGTCGCCATAGTACCTTTCACGGTCTGCAAAGGCCAGCTTGACGGCTTCGGCAACGGTGTGAATGTACTGGGGTGAATTGTGTCCCATAGCCCGCAGGTCGAAATGTTCCAGGATGTTAATGGCCTGGAGCAGCACCGGCCCCTGGGTCCAAGTGGACTGGGCGCAAATCTCGTGGCCCATAAAAGTAGTCGTCAGGGGTTCCTCAAAGCGGGCCTGGTATCCCGCCAGGTCCTCCGAGGCCAGAAGGCCGCCCACCCCCTCGGAGCAGTGGACCATCGTCCTGGCTATCTCGCCGCGATAGAATATGTCCCGGGCGGCCTTTAGGCCAGCGCTGCGATGCCCGGCGGAATTCGCCTCGGCCTGCGCCATCTTTTGCAGAGTCCCCGCCAGCTCCCTCTGGACCAGCATCCGGCCCACGTCTATGGGGCTGCCATGATCATAGAACACTCCCATGCCGCCGGGCGGGTAACGCCTGAACTGCTCAATAGTATGTTGGGACTGGAGCCTGCGGTGCATCAAGTTGTACATGGGAAAGCCCCGCTGGGCATACTCGATGGCGGGAGACAGTACCTCGCCCAGGGTCTTGGTGCCGTAGGTCTCCAGTATCGAGATAAAGGCATCCACCACGCCTGGCACTGTAAAAGATAGCTCTGCATTGGGGCCGGGGCCTGTGGGTATCTTGTCAAGGCCCCTCTGTCTGAAGAGGTCTATAGTCGCCATCCCTGGGGCCACCCCCTGGCCGCTCACAACTCGGACTTGGCCGCTCCCGGCATGATGGAGGAGGAAAACGCCCTCGGCGGCCAGGGAGTAGGACGCTATGGGCTCCACTACAGCCGCGGCAAGGCCGGCGGCCACTGCTGCATCAAAGGCGTTCCCGCCACTGAGGAGCATCCTCACCCCGGCCATGGAGGTCAGGTGGTTGCCGGAAGATACCATGCCCCGGGTGCCGCGCACCACCGGCCTGCTGGTGGCAAACTGCCTCACGTCGGTATTGTGCTCTACCTCGAGGGGGTCCCTGGGTGTTGCCATGATAATTTGCCCTCCTCTTCAACTATTGCCGCCATTCTAGCGGCGAGGGTGAAGAGAGTCAAATACTGCAAGGACGCTGCTTTGTGCTACTTATTTTCTGTAGACTTATGGTCATCATAAATTGATTATATGGACATGGAGCGTAGGGAAGTGAAGCGCTTTGGTGAGAACGTGCGCTGGCACAGGACTAACAAAGGTCTGTCACAAGATTTATAACCAAGCATAACGTTAGCTATCAGATCACCCACTTCAGCGCCACCTCTACCACTCCGAACAGGAGGACCAGGGCCAGGACTATAATTATGGCAACTGTCGGGGTAGTCAGACCTTTCGCCGGAGGCGCCGGGAACTCTTCCCGCTCCTCTAGCTCCGCAGGGGCCAGGTCCAGCACCTCACGGGCGCGCATCTCGTCGTCGGCTTTTACATAAAGGGCATGGGGCATGTTGGTCGCCACTCCCCAGACACCGGGTCCGGCCCCAAGGGAGCGTACCACGCAGGGTATGTTCTCCTCCAGCAGGCGCTGCTCTGCCAAGCGGGCCAGTGGCTCATTGTCGAATATGGCAAGCCTGATTTGTTTCCCTCGGCGGGAATTGTCCATACGGCCCTCTTTTGCGTTTAGGAGGAATTATAGCGGTCAGCGCTGCTCATATCAATTCTGGCGTTGATAGGGTAAACTAGAAGCCGAGATAGTATGCTACAAGTCAGGCCGGGTGAGCTAATCAGGGCGCTCCAGAGAATTGGCTGGTATGTTGCCCGCCAAGGCAGAGGGTCCCACGTCATCATGCGTCACCCTGATCAACCGGGGCGTGTGGTAATCCCTCGTCATGGTAGAGGCAGGATAGTACCATCTGGCACCTTGCATGAGATTTTGAAGACTATCTGCCTGACTGAAGAAGAGTTGATGAACTTGTTATAAGGGGTATCATGCACAGATATACAATTTTCCTCCAGAAAGAGTCCGACGGGCGTTTCAGCGTCACTGTACCGGCGCTGCCCGGCTGCACCACCTGGGGCGACGATATTGGGGAAGCGGTGAATATGGCCCATGAAGCCGTCGAACTCTATCTGGAAGATTTGATAGCTTCCGGCGAGTCCGTGCCGGAAGACGTGGAGACAGTGGTAGCAGGCATTTCGGTAGCAATACCATCATCCGGCATCTGACATCTGCGCCGCGCAGAGATTTCATTGGGACGGCAGCGATACCAGGGCCCTACCTGCGGCTGTCCTCTGACCTCTCTGGTTATCGCACCATACATCCAGTTCTACCAGGGACTCACCGCCGCGACGGGCCTTCTCCCTGACCTGTCCCATGCACCAGGTGGTGTCGCCGTAGATGTTGGGCAGCAGCAGGTCAACGCTCAGTTCCTTCAGAAATCCCTCATCCCCCATCCAGTTTGTGATGAGGTTGCCCACCCATGAGATGCGGTCTATGCCGGCGTCATGGGCAAAGGGGAACCCGAACATCTGGGCCACGTCATCCCGTATCATGGACGCCTCCCAGCTTTCCCACATGCCCGTCTCCGGGTCTCTGAAGGCCACCTCGGGATGGGTGCGCCTGTACTTGAAGAACTCCTTCATGTTCATGGCCGGCCGGGTGGCGCAGACGAACTGGGATATTTCCTCGGAGGTCAGGGGGCCTCTCACTATGGGAGTCAGTCCCTCCCCCGGCGACACGTCCTCCCAACGCCTGGGAGTGAAGCCTCGTATCTCCTCGGCATCGTAAGCGTCCTCTATGGCGAAAAGCTCATTCCGGTTGTAGCGGTACTTGGTCCAGTCTCCGTACTTCCCCCGCTCTACTGCGTCCTCTCTGGAGGTGCGGAGGGTCTTTGACACTGCCCTGGCGACCATCCGGCCCTGAATGTCGGTGTAGATTACCTCGCCCACCTGAAGGGCCATCGGGCCGCAGAAACGTCCTTCCTTCTCTCGCACTTCCAATAGCCGTGCCCTAGCCTGCACCTGCTCCCCCGGGTGGAGCCACCTGTGAAACTGCCACTGGACGCCTGCATAGATGGCGTGGAGGCCAGGCAGACTCGGAGCTATCAGGGTATCATCAACGCTGTATAGCCAGCAGGGTGGGGTTACGAGGGAGCCGTGGATGCTCCCCCTGGCGTACTCCTCCTCCAGCCAGAGGGGGTTGCGGTCGCCGATGGCCTTGGCCCAGCGAGCTATGGCCGGCCTCGTGACCCGGGTGTTGTGGGGCATCCTGGGTAGCCAGACGCCTATCAAGTCCCTGGCTTCATTTATGGCTTCCTGTGTAACGCTCATCTTAACAAGACCTGTGCCCGTTTCATCGTAGTCCCTTCGTCCCCCTCATTCATCACTCCCGCTAAAGGAGACCTTTGCGTAACCGTGATTATTATGAAAATAGTCATCCCCCAAGCCGGGACCCCTACCCCCAACCCCTGGATTCCGGCCTACGCCGGAATGACGGTAGGGATGCCGCACCATTTTCATCTTCGTATGTGGCCCGTAGGGGCATGGGTAGTTGCTATGAAAATCTACCTCCTCCCCCCTTGTGGGGGAGGATTGAGGTGGGGGGTATCCACCCTCTCCAAGTGGTCAGTAGGCGAGGGTATCACCCCAATTCCTGAATCAAGTTCAGGACAGGCTCTAACCTTCCCCCGTCGAAGGGGGAAGGGACTACACACCCTGAAAATAGGCGATTTTCATTCCCTTACGTGTGCTTGGCAAGGACATGGGCAATTCGGGCCTTCAACCGTATGACGGCTGGGAGGCTGCTACCCACTGACCACTAGCCACTAATCACCGACCACTGGGAAGGCTTATGACCCCATGCCCAGGCATGGTGACTTCTCCGCGCTGGTTCTCGGCCCATACCTCGACCTCCACCAGCCGCTCCGAGTCCTCCACCCACTTCTTGGTTATCCTGCCCTTGATCCGGGTAACGTCGCCCACCACGTTGGGCCGCCGGAGGAAGCAGCCCAGTTTCTTCAGCACGGCATCGTCTCCCATCCAGTCGGTGATATAGCGGCAGAGCCATGAGTGGCGGTGGGGTCCCATGTCGTACACCCCGGGCATCCCCACCTCCCGGGCCATGAAACGCTCCCAGTGGCCCCGGTGCGGATGGTCCTGAAAGCCGGTTGAGGGGTCAACATAGGTGTCGGCGGGATGGCGCCGGCGGTTGAGAAGTTGGTAGAAATGCCCGCCTGTGTGGGCCACCCCCTGGGCGGATATGGCCCCGGCATCGGTGAAGCTGCCGGTGAAGGCTATGTCAACCACTCGCAGGGGGCCATACACCACAGCTGGCATGTCCTCGCCTTCCTGCACGTCCTCCCAGTAGCGGGGACGGCTGCCCCGTATCTCCTCCGCCTCCATCTCCGCTTCCAGGGCTTCCAGTTCCTCGGGAGACCACTGGTGGGACCTGGTCTGGTACTGCATCCCGCCCTGGGCCTGGCGTCGTGGAGTACGCATAGTGTACACCCTTGATACTGAGACCAATTCGTCCCGTTGGTTGGTGCAGGTGACTTCGGCTGTCTGAAGAATCATCCGGGATACGGTGCGGCCCTGCCTTTCCTGGGCGTCTATTAGCCGGCCCCTCTGGGTTATAACATCGCCGGGGCGCATGACCCGGTATATGTCGTAGTCTATCCCGGCGTGTATCCACTGGATGCCCCGCAAGCCCGGCGCCACTATGGCCATCCCCACCATGAAGGGAGGAGCTATGATGCCTCCCCAACGGGTGCGGCGAGCATAGTCTTCGTCGAGGAAGAGGGGGTTGTCGCTGCCGATATAGTTGCAGAAGTCCCGGATGTTGTCCCGGGTGATTTCGATGGTGGCCCTGGCCCCACGATAGTCCACGCCTATCAGCCTGCGGGCCTCGGCCAGGCTGTCCTCGTTGAGGGTAGGAGTCTGGCTCTCTACCTCATAGGCCTGGGACCTGAACTCAACCGGATTATTCAACTCTGTCATGGGGCATATTATAGCATATAGGAGCCTCCCACTCGTCACTCCGGCCCCGTCATTATGTCGCGGGAATGACGGCGTTGGGGGCTGGCTATTTTCGTGGGATACTTCACCCTGAAGGGTGCGTTGGGGGAACCCGGTGCCGGCTATTTTCATAATAATTACCCATGCCCCTTGCGGGCCGCCTGACGGTATGGAAATTGTACGGCTTTCCCACCGTCACTCTCACGAAAGTTGGAGTCCACCGCCCCACCCCTGGATTCCGGCCTACGCCGGAATGACGGTGCCGGGCGGCTTTACTTTCATGGGATGCCGCAACCTTCAGGGTGCGGCGGAGGGACCTGGCGCCGGCTGTTTTCATAATACTGGCCGGTGTGTGTCATGGAATGGCGGGAGGTGAAAGAGATTATCGAAGGGGCCTTTTTTTGATGAATATAGCTGGTGAAAAGTGGGGAAGTATGTGCTAAAATACCCGTATGCAAGAGTATGGGCAACCTTTACATGCAGACAGGCACAAAGGTTCCTTCAATTTCACCTTGGCGCTGGCGCTGGCAGTGGTGGTCATAGGAGTGCTTCAGATGGATGCGGGGGGCGCTACCTTTGTCGTCATAGGGCTGGCAGTGGCGGCCTTTAGCTGGTTCACCACTCCCTCCCAGTACACGCTGTTCGACGACCACATTACGATAACCTACGGCAGGCCCCGGGTGCGCCATATCGGATTCCAGCAGATAGATAGGTCCGAGATTCTGAAGATATTCGTCGGGGACAGGCTTATCATACACCTGGCCAACGGCCGCCGGTTCCTCATTCAGCCCAGGGACGTTGAGGGATTCCAGGAAAAGTTCGAGCAGGCCCTGGCCTCCTATCAGCGCTATCATCCCCGGGATGTCCAACCACCTTCCCCACCCCAGGACCGGGATGTCCAGGATGCCCAACCCCTCTCTCCTACGGACGACGAGCCTTCCCCACCCCCGGACCAGGACGACCAGCCTGCCCCGCCCACTGAGCGAGAAAGCTAACAGTCCATCCCCCCGTTCATGGGCCTACCTCCGCCTCTAGCATCTCCAGGGTGTATCCCTCTTTCCTGATGCGCAGGTCGAAGTACACCAGGGTAGCGCCTATGAAACACGCGGGGATGACCAGGCTCAAGCTGATACCCAGGAGGACTATGGCTACCCCGCCGTTGATATAGCTAATGAAAATCACCGGAAGGTCTCCAACATAATCTCGCTCAAGTCCCTGGGCGCGAAGCCGCCGGTTGGTTCACCTGCCACCTGTCCCTCCATAAACGTAGAGCATATCATCGCTTGCTTCTACTCATGGGCCTACCTCCGCCTCCAGCATCTCCAGGGTGTATCCCTCTTTCCTGATGCGAAGGTCGAGATAGACCAGGGTAGTGCCTATAAAAGCTACAGGCAAGACCAGGCTGCCGCTGATAGTTATAACAATAACCGAAGCCGTCTCATTGAAAATACCTATGATAAACCCTGGGATACCGGCGGCCATGTAAAGTACCGCAAAGATAATGACATAGACTATCCCTATGCCAAAGACCCGCCACCAACTGTCCTTCACCAGTCCGTAGCTGCGGCGCAGGGGTTCAATGGGGCCTCTTCTATTCTCTATGACTATGGCCTGGACATAGCAGAACAAGTACACCAGCACAAGGAATAACAGGGGAATGCCTATAATGAACCCGCTAAGAAAAGCACAGATGCCCACGACGATAAAGAACACAATGTAGCTGCTTATCAAAGACAGGGCTACATACAAGGCCCTTCTGTAGCTTTCGCCGACGCTGACTTCTCTCCCCAGGTATTGATGGGCCACGGCAGTGATCGTAGCCCCTTGGGACAGCAGAGAAATCAGCCCTTGGACAAAAAACATGACAACAAGCAAAGGGCGTGACAGTGAGAAGATGTCTCCAACGACCAGCGTGAAAATAAGGGTAGGGATTTGGGCTATAAGGGCTATGAGGAAGAAGGTTGAGAAGCCGGTCTTATATACCCTAAAAGTCTCGCTTACCAGTTCGCCCAGGTCCCTGGGTGCGAAGCCGCCCGGCGCCTCGCCTGCCCCTGGGTAAGCAATGCCCCTCATGGGAGGGGGTGGAGGCGTCTCCGGTCCTGGAGAGGCCTGTATCATTGCGCCGCAGTTGGCGCAGGTGGTGGCGTGGCCCGGGTTTTCGTTCCCGCAGTTGGTGCAATATACCACCGGCTGCCGGCCCCTGGCCTGTGCCTGTGGTTCAATGGAGACGCCACAGTTGACACAATGGCGAGCGCCCGGCCGGTTTTCAGTCCCGCAGGCAGGGCATATCATCGCTTACTTCCATGATGGGGCCGTCCGCCAAGTGAGGGCGCGCCCACAGTTCGAGCATAGCTGATCACCGGCTGGGTTCTCCATTCCGCAATTGGTGAGTAACGTATTGAGACGCGCTCCCTACCCCCTGCTTCACCAAAAGGCGCTGAGTCATTTTATCACGGCGTTTGCGGTTTTACTACATAGGCTGATACTATGAGCAGGGTCCTCCGGTTCTCAATGGCTCAAACCGTCATTCCAGCTTTCGGAGACCTTTGCGTAACTCTGATACATGTCATTCCGAACGTAGCGAAGCGGAGGGAGGAATCTAAAATCTGCATTCGCCAAGACCAAGCTCCGTAGCTGGACCGGCCCGATGACCCCTGCAAAAGACCCTTAGATTCCTCCCTCCGGTCGGAATGACATGTTGGGCGTCGGAAATCACCCATGGCCCTACGGGCCACGTAAGGGTATGAAAATGACGGCAGCCTCCTCACCGTCATTCCGGCGCAGGCCGGAATCCAGGGGTGGTGTTGTAGGTGGCTCCGCAGCGACTCCCCAGGTTGCGGGACCCTGGATTCCCGCTTTCGCGGGAATGACGGTGCTGGTCGTTGCCTATTTTCATGGTAATAACGAATTGTGATCAGAATGAGCCCTCAAGTCTGAACAGTTACCGTTAGTTGAGTGGGGAGTAATGGAATCGAGTATCTGGTTGATATATCGTGGGAGGATGGATGGTGAGAGGTGGGCCGCCAACGACGCAACCTTTCAGGAGTTGGAAGCCTGGTCCGACCTGACTTCCTTTGCTCATTATATGGGAGCCATGCCCTTCCCCTATGATATTGAAAAGGCAGTGGCATATTATGAGCTTGCCAAGTCCGATGCCCATGAACAGGGCATGGACTTCAACCACCAGTATTACGCCACCGGCTTCCTCGAGGGCGTCTATGAGATATGGAATAATGGCCCGCCCCGTGCATAGGAGCCTGGATTCCGGCTTTCACAGAGTCTGCCCCCGCGAAAGCCGGGGAATTGCCCATGTCATTCCCAAGGCCACGCAAGGGGATTAAAATGACGGGGAACCTCCCCGCCGTCATTCCTGCGGAAGCAGGAATCCAGGGTCCCACAACTTGGGGAGTCGTTGCGTAGTCACTCACAACCCCACCCCTGGATTCCGGCCTGCGCCGGAATGACGGTGGGTAGCCCCCAAAGTGGATGCCCATGAGAAGAGCGTATAGGTTGCAAATAAGTTATGGCACAGGTACACTTGTATTCCGAGAATCTTGGCATAGGAAATACAAGAGGGATTTTGAGAAGGAGGCAGGAATGACCACTGACCACACCTATAAGATTGTCGAGCTAGTCGGTTCTTCCGGCGAGGGCTTGCAGCAGGCCATCGAGAACGCCGTTAATCGCGCCGGCCAGACCCTGCGCGGCCTTGACTGGTTTGAAGTCAGGGAAATACGGGGCAACATTGAGGATGGCAATATCAAATGGTACCAGGTGAAGGTGGGTATAGGCTTTCGTGTATTGGACCCGGCGGACTTGGCGCGGGACTAGGTCCACCGGCGCAAGGGGTAGGGGCGATACCCACACCCCCTTATATTGTATAGGTGGGGCACATTGAGGTCGGTAAGTACAAATTATCATTGCCTTCACGGAGGGCTGAAGTGAAGGATGGAGCCAAGGGGAAAGAGCATCAGGTCAATGAAGGGGAGGACCCGAGAGGGCAGATCGTTGCCTTATCAAATCAGAGCAGGACCCTCCAGTCCATTCTGGATAGCATGGGGGACGGTGTGGTGGTGGTTGATGAAAAAGGGAAGTTTCTTCTCTCCAACCCCGCTGCGGAGCAGATCCTGGGATTCAGCCTGGATGAGGAAGACGCTACCGGCGAGGACAGGGGAGAAAGGTACGGCGTCTATCTGCCGGACAAAGTAACCCCCTGTCCTCCCGGTGCTCTGCCCCTGACCTTAGCCACGTCAGGCCGGCCTGTGGACGGGTCTGAGTTGTTCATCCGCAACACCAAGGCGCCCCAGGGTATCTGGTTAAGCAGTACCGCCCGGCCCCTTACGGATGCGGATGGAGTGCTCAGGGGCGGGGTAGCGGTCTTCCGCGACATCACCCGTCGTAAGAATGCGGAGGAGGAACTGCAAAGGAGCCGGGAGGCCCAGCGAGAGCTTGCCGAAAGGAATGCCGTGCTGGCCGACATTGGGAAGATACTCAGCGGCGCTCTGGACATAGACGAGGTCTATGAGGAATTTGCCGAGAAGGTCCATTCCCTCGTGCCATTTCACCGGATTTCCGTCACCATCGCCGACCAGGAGCATGGGACTGTTACCTCGGCTTACGTGTCGGTGGTAACGGATGATGGCAAAATCCAACGCCAGCAGGGGCAGACATACCCCCTGGCCGACTCTGTTACCGAAATGCGCATGAGGACCCGGTCCGGAATGGTCATCCAGTCGGAAGATATAGCAGAGTTGTTGCGGGAACACCCGCACCTTGAATCCGTCGTGCCGGTTGGAATGAAGTCATACGTCATAGTCCCGTTGATCTCAAACGATGGGCCAATAGGGGCGCTGAGCCTGGGGTCTGCCGAGGCTGACGCCTACTCCCGCAATGAATTGTTCCTTGCAGAGCAGGTTGCGGGCGAGACTGCCGGCGCCATTGCCAGCGCCAGGCTCTACGCCCAGGTGAAGCGGGCTGAAGAGGAGCAGAGGAACCTGGCGGAGGAGAACGCGGTAATCTCCGAGATTGGCCGGATTATTGGCTCCTCCCTTGATATTGACGAGGTGTATGAGAGGTTCGCCCTGGAGATGAGGAAAGTGGTAGACTTCGACCGGGTGAACATTGACATAATAGATGGGGAAAAAGACCTGGTGACTATCAAGTACCTCTATGGGGAGGGGACTCCCGGGTACGGGGTTGGCGCTACCTTTCCCATACCCGGTGTGGGCGACCGCGTCCGTGATCTCATGTCGGGGAATATCCTTATAAATGATGCTGCAAATGGGCCAATATCCAGCGCCGACCTGAACTATATGGAGGCGGGGCTGCTCTCCTCTGCCCTGGTGCCTTTGATTGCCAAGGGCAGGGTGATAGGAATCCTGGTGTTGAGGAGCCGACGGGCGGATGCCTACGGTCCCAGGGAGCGGGCCCTTCTGGAGCGGCTGACCAATCTCATAGCCCCGGCTGTGGAGAATGCAAGGTTATACGAGCAGACCCTCCATGCGGAGCGGGAGTTGGCCCGGCGCGCCGAGGAGTTGGCCCGCTCCAACGAGGAGTTGGAACGCTTTGCACACGTGGCCTCCCACGATTTGCAGGAGCCCCTGCGCATGGTCACCAGCTATGTGCAGATTCTAGCGGAGGACTACAAAGGAAAGCTGGACAGCGACGCCGACAGGTATATCAACTATGCGGTGAATGGCGCCGACCGGATGATAATGCTTATAAACGACCTGCTGGCCTTCTCCCGGGTGGGTACTCAGGGAAGCCCCCTGGAGCCAACGGACTTCAACAGGGTTATGGAGCAGGTCCTTGTCAATCTGAGCGTGACCATTAACGACACCCGCGCGAGAGTGACATACGAAGACCTGCCCGCAGTCAAAGGAGACCCTACCCAACTGACCCAACTCTTGCAGAACCTGGTTAGCAATGCCATCAAGTTCAGGGGCGACGACCGCCCGGAAGTACATGTCTCGGTTGAAAGAAATGGCAAAGAGTCGGTCTTTTCGGTGCAGGACAACGGTATAGGAATAGCGCCAAGGCACCAGGAGCGCATATTCGTGATGTTTCAACGCCTGCATAGCAGTTCGGAATATCCCGGCACCGGTATAGGGTTGGCCCTGTGCCAGAAGATTGTGCAGCGCCATGGAGGGAGAATCTGGGTGGAATCGGAGCCGGGTACGGGTTCCACATTCTACTTCACTATGCCTGTCGAGGTAACTGTTCAGACTTGAGGGCTCATTCCCGCCCCTACTCGTCATTCCCGCCAAAGCGGGAATCCAGAAGCCTCAGATAAGAAACGTTGCTGGCTGCAAAGGCTGGTGGAATCCGGCTCAAAGCCTGCCCGTACTGGATACGGGGGCCGGAATGACAGTTAAAGTGAGCGTGGGATGTGGGAGGGGAGCATCACGGTGAGGTGGTTGTCATTCTGAGGAGGTGATAAATATGGGAACGCTTGAAATGCCTGTCGAGATATTGCTGGTGGAAGACAACCCCGGAGATGTGGAACTCATCCGCAGGTCCCTCAGGGACTCGGCCTATCATTACAGGTTGACTGTGGTGGGGGATGGTGAGGATGCCATGGCAGTGCTGCGCAAGGAGGGTGAATATGAGGCCGCCCCCCGGCCCGACCTTATCCTCCTTGACCTTAACCTTCCCAAAAAGGACGGCCGGGAGGTGTTGGCCGAAGTCAAAGAGGACTCGGACCTGCAAAGTATCCCGGTAGTCGTATTGACCACGTCCCGGACCCAGCAAGACATTCTTGCCGCCTACGGTCTGCACGCCAACAGCTATGTCAACAAGCCTGCCGATGCCAGGACGTTCAACTCTGTCATAGGGAACATCCTTGAGTACTGGGTCAATATCTCTAATCTGCCCCGGACTAGCTAAGACTTCTTAATGAAAATCCGGCCTCCTCCCTCCTTTGTGGGGGAGGATTGAGGTGGGGGGTATCATAACTAAAGTGAGCGATAGGGGATGGGCAGGAAGTGGAGGGAGCGTCACCCCCATCCCAACCTTCCCCCATCGAAGGCTTATTGCACGACAGTTTTTTACGAGCGTGAGATTTGGCATGTAAGCGACAGGGGCGTCCACAAGGGACGCCCCTACGGAACGGTCCGTCGTTGGTAGGGGCAACCCTTGTGGTTGCCCTGTTTACTACGATTCAGAAGCTGGTGCCGCCGCCGACTAACGCTAATACCCTAACCTGCATACCTGGCAGAAAAAAATGTCGTGTAATAAACCATCGAAGGGGGGGAAGGGACAACTGGGTCGGTGACGCCTATTTTCCATCCCCTTCTGTGGCCTTCACAAGGACATGGACAATCTGCCTTAGACAGCAGTGAGACTGAGATTTGCGGGCCACCATTTTCCACATCCTCGCATCGCCGAGGATGAATTTTAATGGGCAAAGCCCCGGGTGTCACGGTATCCTATTCCGATATACGGGGAGCAAAGGTTAAGCTCGCGAGACCACACTGATCCGGGATATGTCCTTCGCGGCATGGGCAACCAGGTCAGCGGCCGTGTCCACACCCATAGTGCTCATGTTCAATACCATGTGGTAGAGATTTGGGTCGTCGGGACTGACGCTGAAGAACTTCCTGAAATATGCGACCCTAGCCTTCTCTACATCTGTGATAAACCTTTCAGCCTCCCTCTGGTTAATCTGCTCCCTCTCTGCGATGGTCCTCATCCGCATATCGAAGGGCGCATTCAGGCCCACGTGAAGCACGCCGGGGGTGTCCTTCAGCACCACGTTGGAGCCTCTGCCGATGATTATCACGTCCCCTGCCGTAGCCAGGTCGCGGATAACGCTGCTGGTCACATCTATGAACTGCTGGTCTTTGAGCCTTTGGGCCGCCGTTACCGGCTCTTCTACTAGGTCGGTGTATTCTTCCGAGGGAAAGTATTCCATCCCCGGGCTAAAATAGGGGTCTCCTCCAACCCCCGACCTTACGGAGCGCTCCATCACCGTCTGGAGGAAGTTGGTAAACCGGTCTCGCCTGCGGACTATCTGTTCTTCCTTCTGTGTCAAAGCCGCAACTGTAGAACCTATCCGCTTGGCAGCCTCGGCAAAAATCAGCCTGTCCACGTAGTTGGCGTCCAGCAGGCTCGACGTAGTGAATCCCACCTCATTGCCGCCGGCGCCTATGGGGCCGTTAAAGGTTACTACCGCCATCTCGTCTCCTCCTCACTCGTGTTGAAGGCATCTTCCCGGTGCATGTAAGGGGCGTAGGTAGAGTCAACCGTTATCTCTGGCAGCTTTGCAGTCCCCATTAGCTGCGCGCGGCGCTTGGCATACTCCTGAGATAGAAGGCCCATAGCAAAGGAGTCATACCACTTGTCATCTTTCGGATGAGTACCCCGCAGGCGGCCCTCGAGCATGAACCCCACCCGCTCACACATGTGGATTGCTGGGCGGTTGTATTCGGGAATATCTACCCAGACCCGGTGGAGGCCATATCCATAGAAGGCTCGGTCCAGCAGATGGACAAGGGCAGAAGTGCCATAGCCCTGATACCACAGGTCCTTCCTCCCGATGAGAATAAAAAGCTGGGCCTCACCCGGGGGGGCTTCGATGAGCAACTGCCCCTCACCGATGTGATGGGCGCTCTGTCCAAGCTCGGTGATTACGGAGAAGACCTTTCGCTCCTTCTGGTTGAACATCCGCGCCCAGTCATCCGGGCCGGCATCAAGCATCTGCTTTGGGGAGTAGCCGATATGCAGGGCCTCCCCATTCTGGTTAGTACCATACCACGAGGCGCTGACCTCCTCGTCCTGGAGCCACTGGGCAATTCGGCCCACGTCGTCTTTGTTGATATTGACTAGCCTGACTTCGGGAAGCATTTCACCCCTCCCATAGGAAATCCGGGTTTCTAATAATCATGGGTAACAAGAACAAACGCCCTGGCGGGTGTGACTGATATGATTCCCAATCGCCAGGATTGGAAATTGTTTACTAATTGAAGCATCTATGAGTAGCCTGCGTCAATAGGCAAAGTCAGACTGGGCAGGGCTACCCCATTGAAAATGACGCCGGCGTCTTTACTATGAAAACAGCCGGCGCTGGGTTCCCCCACCGCGCCTTGAATGGTGCGGCATCCCCTCTCCACCGTCATCACCATGAAAATAGCCCATTTTCATCCTCTTATGTGGCCCGCAAGGGCCATGGGTGATTCCGGCGTAGGCCGGAATCCAGGGGCGGGGCATGGACTCGCTTTCGCGTGAGTGACGGTGGGCAGGCCCGTACCACTTTCATCCTCGTATGCGGCCCTCATAGGGCATGGGGAATTATTTTGAAAATAGCCAGCGACCATCCCCGTCATTCCGAGCGAGCGGAGCGAGTCGAGGAATCTAAAGCCCTGGACTCCGACATTGCGGGGAAGTCACTCACCCCCCGCCCCTGGATTCCGGCCTACGCCGGAATGACGGTGGAGAGGATGGCGGGGGAGGATTGAGGTGGGGGCGTTTCCCTCACCGTGGGTATCACAGCTAAAGTGAGCGATGGGGGAGGGGCAGGGAGTGAAGGGAGCATCACCCCCTGCCCTGAATCAAGTTCAGAGCTTGCCCCGTACTTGATACGGGGGCAGGCTCTAACCTTCCCCCTTCGAAGGGGGAAGGGACTAATTGGGATGGCTCTGCGGGCTGTCGTTGCGTCAGGAGGTCCCGCGCATTCGTGGGTCCAGCACATCCCGCAGGGAGTCTCCCAGCAGGTTCCAGGCAAACACAACGACGGCTATGGCGATTCCAGGGACTATTGCCAGCCAGGGCGCTTCTTCCACGTGGTTCTGGGCAACGGACAGCATACCTCCCCAGGACGGCTCGTTGGGAGGTATCCCCAGCCCCAGGAAGCTGAGGGATGCCTCAGCTACGATGGCTATTCCCAGGTAGAAGGTCACAAGCACGATATATACCGCCGCCAGGTTGGGAATCATGTGGCGGGTCATTATTCGCAAGTCTCCGGCGCCCACTGCCCTGGCCGCCAGCACATAGTCCATCTCCTTTATAGCCAGGGCCTGGGAGCGGACAATCCGGGCTGTAGCCGGAATATACAAGATGCTCAGGGCGATTATCACGTTGGTGAGGGATGCGCCCATAGCGGACACCAGTGCAATAGCGAGAACGATGGCCGGGAAGGCCATTATGGAATCTACCAACCTCTGGACTATGAGGTCCGTTATTCCTCCAAAGTGGACGCTGGCGACACCCACCAGCAGTCCCAGGGTGCACCCGATAAGGGCGCTGAAAAGGCCCGCTTGCAGGGAAATCCGCGCTCCGTAGATCAGCCTGCTAAATACATCCCGGCCTAGCTGGTCTCCTCCCAGCAACCGCTCCGAGCCCGGCGGGGCAAATCTGTGAGCGACGCTGGACTCCTGGGGGTCATGGGTGGCTATCTGGGAAGCGAAGATGGCAACTACTACCAGGACAACTCCCACAATTGCCCCGAAGGCCCCCAGGGGCTTTCGCCGGGCAAACATGCCAACGTTCTGTAAGAAGGTGCGCTTTGGTCGAAATCCGCGAGTTGCCAGGTCTCCGATGGCTGCCGTGCTTCCGCGCTCTTGACTCATCCCAATACCTCTGACATCTGATATGGACCGGGGTAGACTTGCCCCTGTGGTTTAAGTGTAGCGTATCCTTGGATTCAGCCAGGCATATACCAAGTCCAGCGCCATGTTCACAACCAATACGGCCACCGTTAATATGAAGACTATAGCCTGGACCGTGGCATAGTCCCGCTGGTTGACGCCGACTATCAGGGACCTGCCTATGCCGGGCACCAGGAATATTTGCTCGATGATTACCGTGCCACCCAGGAGGACTCCGAACTGAGCGCCTGAAACGGTGATAACGGGCAGGAGGGCGTTTTTGAGGGCGTGCCTGTAAATCACCACTCGCTCTGCCAGGCCCTTTGACCGGGCAGTCCTGATGTAGTCCTCTCGGAACACCTCCAGCAAGGTGGACCGGGTCATCCGCCCTACGAATGCCATGTTTGAAAATCCCAGGGCGATGGCGGGCAGAATAAGCTGCTGGAGGTTTTTCCAGGGGTCTTCCCACAGGTCGGCATAACCCAAGGGGGGGAACCAGCCGAAATACCGGACCAGGAAGAATATCATCATGATGCCTACCCAGAAATTGGGAAGGGCGATGCCGGCTATGGTTATGATCCTGGTGGCGTAGTCGGCTATCGTGTCCTGTCTCACGGCGGAAAGCACCCCCAGGGGTACGGCTATTATGCTTGCCATAAGCACCGCCATGATAGTGAGCTCCAGAGTGATGGGAAATTTTTGCTTCAGGTCTTTTGAAACGGGAGTCCTGGACGTGGACGTGGTGAACGTATCCCCAAAATCAAGGCGGAATAGCCCCCCCACCCATTTGACGTACTGCACGTAGATGGGTTTGTCAGTCCCTAGCTCCGCTCGTAGTTTCTGCAACTGCTCTTCGGAATAGTTTGAAAGGCCCTCTTCTCCGGCGAGCAGAAGGAGCGCCGGGTCTCCCGGCACAATGCGTAGAATGACGAATACCAGGATGGTAACAAGGACCACCGTGGGGATAAACAGGAGACCCCTTTTAGCAATATAAGCCTGCATCTACCCTCCATGTGTCAAGGGGGCTTCTTTCCGACTATTGATGCTACTGTAGCCAGCCGTCGGACTTGAAGGGCCATACAAGTGGTTTGCCAACGAATATCGTCCCCCGTGACAGGCAAGAGCAATTCTACCTGACTTGCCAACCTTAATCAACTCTAGGGGCAGGGCATAACTGTGGAATGACGAGTTGGGGCGGGAATGACGGGCGGCCTCCCTCACCGTCACTCCGGCCTACCATCATTCGCCACTCCCGAGAAGGGAGACCTTTGTGTAACCGTCACTCCCGCTTTCGCGGGAGTCCAGGGGTGGGGGGGGGTTCCCGCTTTCGTGGGAATTACCTATTGCCCCTGCGGGCCACATACGAGGATGAAAATTGTGCGGCCTCCCCACCGTCATTCCGGCCTGCGCCGGAATGACGGTGGGGGCGTGGGGGATTTCCACGCAATGCCGAAGTCCAGAACCTTAGATTCCTCGACTCGCTTCGCTCGCTCGGAATGACAATGACGGGGATGGTTGCTGCCTATTTTCATAATAATGGAAAAAGGAGGGAAGGGTGCGACGCGGGGCATCCCAAGGCAAGCGCCGGGCCGGTGGGTATTTGCGCGGGTATCCGGTTGGTCCGGGGGTGAGGAGTTTGGGTGGCGACACGACAGGCTGCGATTATGCAGGGACCTGGAGCAGGTCAACCCACTCCAGGCCCTTTTACTTCCCGTGCGTTAGCCTTACCTGTCAGCGGTGGGTTAGCAGCCGTCGCACCAGATGGTCTCGTGCTTTGTCCTGGTCCAGAGATTGCCTCCATACATGCCCTTGAGCTTGTTATTGGAAGGCCAGGTCCTTTCCAGCCAGCCTATGACCGCCGCGGTCCCGGGGTCTGTATCCAGGAGGTAGTTCTCCATCCGGGTGAGGATGGCCTTCCGCTCACCTTCGTCCAGGGTGCGGGCCTGGGTGTTGAAGTCCTCCACCCACCATTCGGGAGCGTTCCAGTTGGTCCATCGAGCTACTATCCCTCCCGTCAGCCAGTGAAGGGTCAGGTGCACGTCCGGGCGGAAGATCAGGGGGCCAAAGCCCTGGGGCGCTATAGTCCAGTCGCCCTGCTCATAACGGTCGAACCCTGTGGCGCTGTCCACCAGGTTGAGGTTTAGCTTTATGTTCAGGAATTTTTCCATCTGCTCTGCGAACAGCGCTGCCTGGTCGGGATACCCTACGGAAGTCCTGACCATCAGTTCAGCCTCGAAGCCTTCGCCCAGCCCAACGGACTCCAGGAGCCTCTTGGCTTCTGCTATGTCATCAGGGTGCTTCTCGCCGTTAAGCTCCCTCCAGCCGGGCAGTTGGGCTATCTCCTCAGGGGTCTTGCTGAACCACACCCCGCCGGCTCCCAGGGGGGTGCCGATTTGCCAATCGAACAACTCGGCGAAGTGCTGGCGGTGTAGGGCCAGGTTGATGGCCTGCCTCACCTCTATCTTGTCGAAGGGCGGCCTGCCGGAGTTAATCATAATGTTCCGGCTGGTGGAGGGAGGCATGAACCATACGGTTAAAATGTCCTTCTCTTCCTCCGCGAACCGCTTCATCTCCGACACGTCAAGGTTGGTGGTGCCCCAGGTGGATGTCAAGACCTGCTCCGTCCTGTAAGCGGCCTTCACAGTGCCGGGGTCCAGGATGGTGAAGTGGGTCATGGAATCAATGTAGGGTAGCCCGTCCTTGAAGTAGTTGGGGTTCTTGACCAACTCTATGGAGGTGTCCTTGATGAACTCGCCGGGCAGGAAGGGCCCGGTGCCCATGCCGTTGTTCCAATCGGCGTGGTCTATGTCCGACTGCTCCCAGTGCTTGGCGATCATCTTCATAGGGTCTATGGCGAGGGCGGGGAAGAAGTCGCCTGCTGCGAAGTTGGACGTTACCTGCGCCGTCGTGTCATCTATGGCTACGGTGTTCCCTGGCGAGTAGTAGGTCTGGAGGGTGTCCCTGGTGATGGGCCGGGGGTTCTCGGGGTCGTTCAAGACCAGGCTGTCCATGCTGTACACCACATCTTCGGCGGTGAAGGGGGTCCCATCATGCCAGGTAATGCCATCGTGCAGATAGAAGGTGAAGGTGACGCCGTCATCGGTCTCCCAATGGGTGCATAGGTCACACCGGAGGGCCAGGTAGTCGGTCCCCGAGGGGTCATACTCCAGCAGTCCGTTGTAGATTCCTGAGAAGTTCTTGACCTGGGTCAACGTCCTGTGGGGGTGCATATCCAGGTTGGGGAACGCGTAGTCGTTCATTGGGATGTTCCCACCATAGGTCACCTCTACGCTGGGAGTGGTGGGCGTGGGCTGGGCCATGGCCGTGGGGGTTGGTCCCGGCGTCTCACCGGGGGCGGGCGCCATACCCGTGGCTGTTGGCTCCGGGGTCTCGCCGGGGGCTGGGGGCTGGGTGGCCGTTGGCGTGGGGTCGGCTGACGGGCCGGATGGGGCGCTGGTTGTGGGTGTTGGGTCAGCATCCCCGCCACATGCCACTGCTACTATCAGAAGCAATACCAGGGGCAATAAGACCAACAAGTGGGGTTTGAATAACCTGTGATGCGCCATGAAAATGCCTTCCTCCTTAACCGTTGATTAGTGTTGATGTCCTGGGGACTTGGCGCCTTCACCCCAAGCCAAGCCTCCCTAGCCTCGGATGGGTGTACAAGAGCGACGGTATGGCAGCGTGGCCGGCACACCGTCGCTCTGAAGACTGCGTGCTAGGGTAGCAGAGTGCCTTGGAGCATGTCAATAGGCTTGATTGGGGGTAACTGTTCAGACTTGAGGGCTCTCTCTGGACCCAATTCGTTGTTACTATGAAAATAGCCAGCAGCCGGCACCGTCATTCCCGCGAAAGCGGGAATCCAGGGTCCTGCAACCAGGGGAGTCGCTGCGAAGTCACCCACAACACCGCCCCTGGATTCCGGCCTGCGCCGGAATGACGGTGGGGAGGTAATGGCGGGGTGCTCAGATGGTCTTTGTGACACGCGGCATCCCAGGGCTACCGCAAGACAAGCGCCGAGCCGGATCGCATTTGTGAGGGTATCCGGTTGGTCCGGGGATGAGAGCTTGGATGGTGATGCGACGGTCTTCGGTTACAAGAGGGCCTGGAGCAGGTCAACCCACTCCAGGCCCTCTTTACTTCCCGTGCGTTAGCCTTACCTGTCAGCGGTGGGTTAGCAGCCGTCGCACCAGATGGTCTCGTGCTTTGTCCTGGTCCAGAGATTGCCTCCATACATGCCCTTGAGCTTGTTATTGGAAGGCCAGGTCCTTTCCACCCATCCTATAACAGCCGCGGTCCCGGGGTCTGTATCCAGGAGGTAGTTCTCCATCCGGGTGAGGATGGCCTTCCGCTCATCCTGGTCCAGGGTGCGGGCCTGGGTGTTGAAGTCATCCACCCACCATTGGG
Organism: Dehalococcoidia bacterium; assembly: GCA_965219725.1. Lineage (GTDB taxonomy): Bacteria > Chloroflexota > Dehalococcoidia > Lucifugimonadales > JAGWBF01 > CBDCOF01. The sequence goes on from CBDCOF010000002.1 coordinate 1,511,052, forward strand.
GAGCTTCCCAGTTGGTCCATCGGGCTACTATCCCCCCCGTCAGCCAGTGAAGGGTCAGGTGCACGTCCGGGCGGAAGATCAGAGGCCCGAAGCCTTGGGGAGCGATAGTCCAGTCGCCCTGCTCGTAGCGGTCGAATCCTGTCGCGCTGTCCACCAGGTTGAGGTTTAGCTTTATGTTCAGGAACTTTTCCAGCTGCTCTGCGAACAGCGCTGCCTGGTCGGGATACCCTACGGAAGTCCTGACCATCATTTCAGCCTCGAAGCCGTCGCCCAGCCCAACGGACTCCAAGAGCCTCTTGGCCTCTGCTATGTCGTCGGGGTGCTTCTCGCCGTCAAGCTCCCTCCAGCCGGGCAGTTGGGCTATCTCCTCGGGGGTCTTGCTGAACCATACCCCGCCGGCTCCCAGGGGGGTGCCGATTTGCCAATCGAACAACTCGGCGAAGGGCTGGCGGTGCAAGGCCAGGTTGATGGCCTGCTTCACCTCTATCTTGTCAAAGGGCGCCCTGCCGGAGTTGAAGATGATGTTCCGGCTGGCGGATGGAGGCATGAACCATACGGTTAAAATGTCCTTCTCTTCCTCCGCGAACCTCTTCATCTCCGACACGTCAAGGTTCGTGATGCCCCAGTTGGCCGTCAATACCTGCTCCGTCCTGTAGGCGGCCTTCACAGTGCCGAGGTCCAGGATGGTGAAGTGGACCATGCGGTCAATGTATGGCAGACCGTCCTTGAAGTAGTTGGGGTTCTTGACCAGCTCTATGGAGGTGTCCTTGACAAATTTGCCGGGCAGGAAGGGCCCGGTGCCCATGCCGTTGTTCCAATCGGCGTGGTCTATGTCCGACTGCTCCCAGTGCTTGGCGATTATTTTCATAGGGTCTATGGCAAAGGCAGGGAAGAAGTCGGCTGCTGCGAAGTTGGTCGTTAGCTGCACGGTTGTATCGTCTATAGCTATAGTGTTCCCCGGTGAGTAGTAGGTCTGGAGGGTGTCCCTGGTGATGGGCCGTGGGTTCTCGGGGTCGTTCAAGACCAGGCTGTCCATGCTGTAAACCACGTCTTCGGCGGTGAAGGGGGTCCCATCCTGCCAGGTAACGCCCTCGTGCAGATGGAAGATGAAGGTGACGTTGTCCTCGGTCTCCCAACTGGTGCACAGGTCACACCGGAGCGCCAGGTAGTCGGTATTTGAGGGATCATACTCCATCAGGCCATTGTAGATTCCTGAGAAGTTCTTGACCTGGGTCAATGTCCTGTGGGGGTGCATGTCCAGGTTGGGGAACGCGTAGTCGTTCATGTTGACTGTCCCACCGTAGGCAGCCTGTACGCTGGGTGTGGTGGGCGTGGGCTGGGCCATGGCCGTGGGGGTCGGTGCCCGTGTCTCGCCGGGGGCAGGCGCCATAGCCGTGGGGGTTGGTTCCGGTGTCTCGCCGGGGGCGGGCGGCTGGGTGGCCGTTGGCGTGGGGTCGGCTGACGGGCCGGATGGGGCGCTGCTTGTGGGGGTTGGGTCAGCATCCCCGCCACATGCCACTGCTACTATCAGAAGCAATACCAGGGGCAATAAGACCAACAAGTGGGGTTTGAATAACCTGTGATGCGCCATGAAAATGCCTTCCTCCTTAACTATTGTTGATGGCCCAGGGCTTCCGGTGGGCTTGTCGCCTTCACTCCAAGCCAAGGGTCTCCGGTCTCGGTCGGGTGTGTGAGAGTGACGGCGTGACAGGGTAGTCAGCTACCCGGCACTCTGAAGACTGCCTGATAGGGTAACAGAGCGTCTTGGAGCATGTCAATAACCTTGATTCCGGCTACGTCAGCCCGAATTGCCCCGCCACTTTTGCGAAGCCCTCCATAGCGCCTTCCAGCACCTTGTCCTCCAGGCAGTAGGAGACCCGGAAGTAGCCCGGTGAGCCAAAGCCCCTGCCCGGCACTACCAGCACGTTCCACTTCTGTAGCTCCTCCACAAAGGCCACGTCATCTTCGATGGGCGATTTGGGAAACAGGTAAAAGGCGCCCTGGGGCTTGAACACTGAGTACCCCATCTCCGTCAACTGGCCGTAGAGGTAGTCCCTCTTGCGCTGGTAGTCGGTCACGTCCACGCTTACGCCCTGGAGGTCCCGGATGGCGTGCTGCATCAGCGCCGGGGCGTTCACAAATCCCAGGATGCGGTTGCAGAAGGTAAAGCCGTCCACCAGTTCCGTCCTGTCCTCATAGGCCGGACTCACGGCGATGTAGCCTATACGCTCTCCGGGGAGGGCCAGGTCTTTGGCGTGGGAGTGGACTACTATAGAGGCCTCGTAGTGGGGGAATACCTGGGGATAGGTGAGGCCGTCGTAGATAATCCGGCGGTAAGGCTCGTCGCTTACCAGGAATATCTCCGAGCCGTACTGGGCGGCTTTTCGCTTCAGGATGCCGGCCATATCATTGAGCAGGTCTTCGCCGTAAACGGCCCCTGAGGGGTTGTTGGGAGAGTTGATGAGCACGGCCCTGGTGCGGGGGGTTATCAGCCCCTCCAGGGCTGCCAGGTCCGGCTGAAAGTTTGTGTCGGTGGGGGCAATCACCGAGATGCCCCCGTGATTGTCGGTGTAATACCCATACTCTACAAAGTAGGGAGCGAAGAAGATGACCTCTTCCTCCGGGTTGAGGATGGTCTTCAGCACAACGTTCAGCGCGCCGGCGGCGCCACAGGTCATTATCACCTCGTTCAGGGTAAAAGGCATCCCCGTCTCTGCCCTCAACCCTGCGGCCACCGCCTCCCTGGTCTCAGGGTAGCCCGAGTTGGGCATGTAGCGGTGCATCCCCGGGATGGGGTACTGGGCCAGCCGCCGGAGCTCTTCCTTGAACCGGGGCGGCGGCTCTGCTACCGGGTTCCCCAGGGAAAGGTCGAAGACCTTATCATCGCCGTACTGCTGCCTCAGGATGATGCCCGCCTCAAACATGCGGCGGATCCATCCGCCCTCCTCGACAAACTGCTTCACCTTATTCGATAGCGCCATTTTTCGCTCACTCTCCCTTAACTGATTACATGGACTTGGGCTGGGCAGGCACAAGGCCCGCCCCTACCATTGACTGGCTGTCTGCCGGGACCCACTGCTCCATCTTACGGGGCTTGAGCAAGGCCATCCCTTGCTTGCCAGGCCCCCCATGTGCCTATCATGCTTATGGCGTCCGCAGTGGAGGATCGCTATTGGTCTTCCACACCAGCACCCACCACACGTCTTCTGCTGCGGGGACTATCAATAACACCCCTATCCAGGGACTGCCTTCATCGTTATCATTACGGAAGTTCCAGGTTAGGAATGCCAGGTCCCCGGCTACCGACTCATGCTGCACTTCACCGCCGGGCTGAATCAACTGTTGGCGGTAGTAGTCCAGGAGTTCGGCCAGGGTCATGTCGGTCCTGATGAATAAAGACTCATCTTCCGCTACCGTTGTGCCTCCGCGCGAACTCCTGCCACTGCGGGAGTCAAGCGATTGCGCGCCTGGCGGCGCTGTCATTGGTTCCGGGGCTGATATAGATTCGGGTCCGTCCCTGTTCCCTTGCATCGCGTAGGGGCAGCCCTCGCCGGGGGGAATGAATGGGGAGCTGGTCCGCCATAGTCCCTCTTCCCGCACCATAGGGATGGGGAAGGTGAAGCTCTCCATCGTGCCTTCCTCGTCGTCGCTCCTGGCTACTTCCAGCCATGCCCTGTTGGAGTCCTCCAGGTCCAGGTAGGCTGCCCGTATATCCATTCTTGTAAAGAGGTCGTCTTCAGCCTCCACCAGGCCTTCCAACTGCTCTGCCGCGCACCGCTCTCTGAGGTCGCTGGTCAGAAGCCGGTGGAAGGCGGCGGCATCATTATCCCGACTTGCCTGGGCGATGGCATCGAAGAGATCATGTCCGGCCTGCTTGATCTCCTGGGCAGAGGGCAGCGCAGGCCCAGAGGTCGGGGTGGCCGTAGGCGTGGCAGCGGCCCCGTTGCAGGCCATGGCTATGACAGCCACCACCAGGGAGGCCAGCAATAGCAGGCTCCAACGGCCAGGTTTGCGCAACATCTTGTCCTGCCTCCTCTCACCCCACCCTGAAGGGTGGGGCATCCCCCAACACCGTCATTATTATGAAAATAGGCATCCCCCAAGCTAGAATCCCAGCCCCCAACCCCTGGATTCCCGCGAAAGCGGGAATCCAGGGTCACGCAATGTTTCAGTCGCTGCAAAGCCACCCACCCCCACCCCTGGATTCCGGCCTACGCCGGAATGACGGTGGGGAGGCTGCCATTATTTCCATCCCCTTACTTGGTCTTGGCAAGGCCATGGACAATTATTATGAAAATAGGCAACACCGTTATTCCCGCGAAAGCGGGAATCCATGCCTTCGCGATATAGGCCGTCGCCGCGAAGTCACCCCACCCCCCTGGATTCCGGCTCAAAGCCTGCCCCGTACTCGATACGGGGGCCGGAATGACGATAGGGAGGCGAAGGGCTTGGAGCTAGGCCCCAACCCTGCGGCCTCCCTTGAACACGGCTGCCACCTTGTCGAGGTCTGTAATATCCTTGCTGGGGTCGCCTTCCACAATCAGCAGGTCCGCCTCCTTGCCCGCTTCTACCGTTCCCACCCGGTCCAGGACTTGCAGGGCCTCGGCGCAGTTCCTGGTGCCGGATATGATGGCGTCCATGGGCGACATCCCCGCATCCACCGGGGCGCTGACCTCGTGGGCGAACTGGCCGAAGGGGTAGCTACCCCATCCGCAGTCTGAACCCGCTACCAGCTTGACCCCCATCTCTATAATCTGGCGGCACTCCTCCATGCGTAGCTGATAGTTCTCCTCAGACCTGCTCAGGGCTGCCGCCTCCTCGTCCGTCAGCCCCTCCGTCTCCCTTTTCTCCCGCAGCTGCCACATGCGCCCCCTGCCCAGATGGATGGTGGGGTTCACCCACACACCTTGTTCTGCTATGCGCTCCACCAGGCGGGGGTCGAAATCCCTGGCGCCGTCTTCCCGGTTGAAGTGGGCATGAATGATGATGTCTATCCCGGCGTCGAGGACGTTGAGCATCCCCTGGTTGCACCGGGCGTGAGCGGCGACTACCCTGTCGCGCCTGTGGGCTTCCTCGGCTATGGTGCGCAACTCCTCTACAGTGTAGGCGGGACGGTAGGGATCGCTGGTGAGGGTGCTGCCTCCGGTGGACATGACCTTGATGAAGTCTGCCCCCTCTTTGATAAGCTGGCGGGTGGCTGTGCGAACGCCATCTATCCCGTCGGCCTCAGACCCCATGAACCAGCAGTGGCCGCCGGTGGTGGTAACGGGCCGCCCGCACACCAGCATCCGGGGGCCTTCTATCAGCCCTTGCTCTATGCCCGCTTTGAGGGAGAAGGCGGTGTGGTTCCATGCTCCGTTGTCGCACATGGTTGTAACCCCGGTCCTGAGGGCTATCCCCGCGTTGTGGACGGAGCGGAGCAGCCGGATGTCGTCCCCGTCGGCTATCACGTCTTCCCCCCGCCGGCCATTGGCGGGCATGTTGGTATGGGTATGGCAGTCTATGAGGCCGGGGAGGAGGGTCTTCCCGGGGAAGTCCATGACCTCCCACCCAGCGCCTTCGGGGATGACCAGTTGCTCCCTTGGAACGATTGACTTGATTAGATTCCCTTCCACTACCACCGCCGCGTTCTCCATGACTGGGCCGCCGCGACCGTCAATAAGCCGGTCTGCTTGCAGTATCTTTACCTGTGTCCTTGATGTGACCATCGCTGCTTGCTCCTTAATCTTCATGTCCGGTCGTTGCCATGCCGGTCGTTGCCATGCCGGTCGTTGCCATGCCGGTCGTTGCCATGAAAGTAGATGCCCATCGTCATTCCCGCCCCCTATTCTGTCATTCCCGCGAAAGCGGGAATCCACCCCCCACCCCTGGATTCCGGCCTACGCCGGAATGACGGTTAGGTAGGTGTGGCATCCTGTTAAAAAACCAGGGCACCTTTGCGGTTACCCTGGCTCAGCAGTCCACTCTGTTATGACCGAGTCTCGCCTGTCCCATCGGTCCGTCTCCACAGAGGTGAGGAAGTCCATCACAGCCTGGTTGAACAGGGCCGGCTCTTCCAGGTTGATGGTGTGGCCGCACTGGGGGAGGACCACCAGGCCCGACCTGGGGATACATCGCTTCATAAAGACGGCCGGCTCCACGCAAGGCTCATCCTCGTCGCCTATCATTATCAGGGTGGGCACCTCCAGGGCCTTCAGATTTTCCTCCAGTTGGAAGATGGTGGGCCGGCGCATGATAACGCCCTGGAAGGTATGGGCAGAGCCTATAACCGAGTGGGCCATGAGGTTCTTCTGGAACTCCTCGTAGCCCCTGGGGTCCTTCCTCAGAAGCTGGGTGCGGGTAGGCCCGCGAGAATACCCGTCGGCCACCGGCTCCATCCCTTGTGTCAGGAGGCGTTTCACCATATCTGCGCCGTTGCTCAGGAACTGCTCCCGGTGGGTGGAGCCGGAGCCGGTGGCTGTCACGATCAGGGCCTTTGCCATTTCGGGATGGGTAAGCCCGAAGTTCAGGGCCACGTTGCCGCCCATGGAGAGGCCGCCTATGTAGGCCTGCCGGATGCCCAGATGTTGTAGCAGGCCGTACAGGTCGTCCACCGACTGAGGCTGGGAGTAGGTTTCCGGGTCCGCGGGGACACCGGAAGGGGGATAGCCCCGGGCGTTGTAGGTGATGACCTGGTATCGCCGGGTGAAGAACCTCACCTGGGGCTCCCAACTCAGGTAGTCCCCCGCAAACTCATGGCACCACACCAGGGGGAACCCCTGACCCGTCGTTTCGTAGTAGATTTCCACGCCGTTTATCAGAGCCTTTGGCATCCTCTCTCCTCCCTGCTATATACTGGGCCGTCTATCTATGTGCCAGCCTGCCTCATACCGGACTTCTGCAAGCCATTATAGCGCATGGTGCTTAGCCCGTCATTCCGGCGTAGGCCGGAATCCAGGGGTGGGGGGTGGGACTCCCGCTTTCGCGGGAGTGACGGTGAGCGAGCCGACCGTCATTCCGGCGAAAGCGGGAATCTAGGGGTAGGGGGTGGACTCCTGTTTTTACAGGAGTGACGGTAGGGAGGCCGACCGTCATTCCCGCGAAAGCGGGAATCCAGGGGGTATGGGGAGGAGTAGGGGCATCCCCGGTGGATGCCCAAGGGGACTCGGAGGCCAGGTTATAGCTTCCTTGAGCCAAGCAGGTCATAAACAGCGCCCTGGGGGGTCAGGGTGCTGCGGATAAGGGACACGTCCTCAACCCGCCAGCTTACATTCAGAGATGGCAGGGACGGAAGGGCAGGCCCTGCCTCTGCCATAGCCTTGCCTGCCCTGCGGCGCTCATCGGAGGATGCCCTGTTGCCCATTCTGCCCAGGGTCAGGTGGGGAGTGAAGGGGCGGGTCTCCATTGGGAGCCCTGTCGTCGAATGTACCTCTCGGTCTATCTTCTCCTGAATATCCTTCAGGTGGCCTAGCTCTCCCTTCAGGCCGGCCCATATAACCCTGGGGTTGTTGGTATTGGGGAAAGCGCCTATATCTGAAAGGGCAAGCCTGAAAGCGCCTGTCCCCTGGGCAGCCCGCCCCAGCGCGTTCATAATGCCATCCACCAGCCCAGGGTCAATCTCTCCCAGGAACTTGAGGGTAAGATGAATCCCCTCGGGCCTGACCCATCGCACCCCTGAGACTCCTTGCTGCTGAAGGCCATTGATGACGTCCGCCAGGGCAGCCCGGGCTTCTTGGGAGATGTCCACCGCTATAAATGCACGTACCATTACTCGCCGCCGTAGCTCCTCATTAGTTATGAAAATCCAACCTCCTCCCCGATTAGTGGCTAGTGGCCTCCCTATCGTCATCACCATGAAAATAGGCAGACCCCAGGCCGGAATCCCACCTCCCACCGTCATTCCCGTGAAAGCGGGAATCCAGGGTCCCGCAACCTGGGGAGCCGTTGCGAGTCACCCACCCCCCACCCCTGGATTCCGGCCTACGCCGGAATGACAGAATGAGGGGCCGGAATGACGGAATTGGGCTTGCCTGACCGCCTTATACTAAAATGTCGACGCAACCTTGTATTTACTTGCCTGACTTTGCCAGGAGCGCCCGGGCGTTGCCGCCCAGGATGCGCGCCTTTGCATCAGGGGGGACTTGCGCGCCCTCTATCTGCTCCATGAGCCGGCGGTGCTTTATCAGGGGGAAGTCAGTCCCCAAGAGGACTCTATCGGACAGCTTCAGCCCCACCATCGCTGAAAATATCTCCCGGCTGTAGAGGAGGGGAGAGGCCGCCGTGTCGTAGTAGACGTTGGCGGCGGCCTCGGCCACCTCCGGCATCAGGGTATAAAAGGGCAGCCCGCCACCCCAATGAGCGCATACGATGTGGTTTTCCGGGAAGTTGGCGATAAAGGCGGACAGCTTGTCCGGGGTAGTCCTGCCTTTCCCAGGGTACAGGTGCCCCACAGGCTCCGACGCGTGGGTGAGCGCCACCAACCCCAGCCCTGCGGCAGCCTCCATGAGGGGCGACATGGCATCCTTGCCGGTTATGTCAAAGCCCTGGGTATCGGGGTGAAGCTCGCCTATGCCCTTTAGCCCTTCCCCGGCGCAGCGTTCCGCCTCTTTTATGGCGTCCTTGCCCCAGGCGGGACTCACCGAGGCGAAGCCCACCAGCCTGCCGGGGAAGAGGCTTACCGACCGGACCAGGTAGTCATTGGCCTCCCGGGCCATGTCCCTGTCGGTCCAGCCTATACCCATAACTACGGAGATGTCCACATTTGCCTCGTCCATGGCTGCCACCAATTCATCTGCGGTGGCCATCCTGGAGCGGGGGTTGGAAAACAGGGAGGCAAAGGTCGCGTCTCGCTTGAGGTATTCCTCCCGCTTCTCCCGGAACCTGGGGGGGAATATGTGGGTGACCACCCAACTGATAAAGTCTATTATCATTCTGGAGGTAATTATAAAAACTATTGGGGAGAATCGCTAGACACATTTCATTGCCACTGTTATAATTTTGCTGCAAAATAACGACGGTGGCGCAGCAATAGGGACGGGGTGTTCCCTGGCCTGCGCGAGAATGAGGCGACAGAGCCAATCAACCTCGGCCGCCAGAGCCGCCGGGGTTTTTCGTTGTTTAAGGGTGATGAGATGAGGCGATATAGCGTAGATGAACTTCAGTCCATTGCCAGAGAATTGAGACGGGATATAGTCAAGATGGTCTTCACCGCCGGGAGCGGCCATCCCGGGGGGTCCCTTTCGGAAATAGACATCCTGACGGCCCTCTATTTCCAGTGCATGAAACATGACCCGCAAGACCCCGCCTGGCCTGATAGAGACCGCTTTATCCTCAGCAAGGGCCATGCCTGCCCTGGCCTTTATTCCGTTCTGGCTAAATGCGGGTACTTTCCCCAGGAATGGCTATGGACCTTTCGCCAACTGGGAAGTCGGCTTCAGGGCCACGCGCATACCACAACCCCCGGAGTGGAGATGAATTCCGGTTCCCTGGGGCAAGGTCTATCCTTTGCTATAGGGGTGGCCCTGGCAGCGAATATAGACAAGAAGGACTATCGGGTGTATGCCCTCCTGGGTGATGGGGAGTGCGACGAGGGACAGGTATGGGAGGCGGCCATGTCGGCAGCCCATTACAAGCTGGACAACCTCACCGCCTTTGTGGACAGGAACAGGATTCAGAATGACCGCTTCACCAGCGAGGTGATACAGCTGGAGCCCATCGCCGACAAGTGGCGCGCCTTCGGATGGAATGCCCTGGAGATAGACGGCCACGACGTTGCCCAGGTCATCGAGGCTGTGGGCAGCGCCCGGAACACCCAAGGACGCCCGACGGTGATTGTTGCCCAGACTGTAAAGGGCAAAGGCGTCAGCTTTATGGAGAACAATCCCGAATTCCACGGCAAGGCCCCCAGCAAAGAGCAGTATGAGCTGGCTATGAAGGAACTGGGGTAGGGGCTATCCCTTCCCCATACCCAGCCCGTCATTCCGGTGAGAGCCGGAATCCAGGGGAGCGGGGGTGGAGGTTGTTCCTTTCCCCTACCAAACCCGTCATTCCGGCGTAGGCCGGAATCCAGGGGCTGGGGGTTTCCCTTCCCCCTCGATGGGGGAAGGTTAGAGCCTGCCCCCGTATCAAGTACGGGGCAAGCTCTGGGCTTGATTCAGGGATGGGGGTGATGGCCCGGGTAATGGACGGTAGTTAGTGGTCGGTATACCCCCCACCTCAATCCTCCCACGCAAGGGGCGAGGAGGTAGATTTCTATAGGAATTCCCCGGCAACCAGACTAGCGAACAGAAAGGAGTAGGAGGTCATGGCCGACAGCCTCCCGACGGCTTCAACCAGAGAAATCTATGGCAAGACCCTGGTGGAATTGGGCAATGAAAACCCCAGCATAGTGGTGCTGGGGGGCGACCTCAACGTGTCCACCTTCGTCCACCTCTTCAGGGACCAATTCCCCGAACGGTTCTTCGACTTTGGGGCCGCCGAGCAGAACATCATGGGGGTTGCGGCGGGCCTGGCCTCCTCGGGGAAGATACCCTTCGTCAGCACCTTCGCGGTCTTTGGCACGGGCCGCCCCTTCGACCAGATAAGGGTCAGCATTGCCCAGCCCCACCTGAACGTGAAAATCGTCTGCACCCACGCCGGCATCATAACCGGCGAGGATGGGATGTCGGCCCACGGCATAGAAGACCTGTCCCTCATGTGCTCGCTGCCGGAATTTACGGTGGTAGCCCCTGCCGATAGCCTGGAGACTGTAGCTGCGGTCCATGCAGCCGTCCAGACCCCGGGCCCATTCTACATACGCCTATTCCGTCCGGCCACCGCGGTGATGCACCAGGAGGGATACAACTTCAGGCTTGGAAAAGCCGAGGTAATGCGCGAAGGCCGGGATGTCACCATCATAGGCATCGGCCCCATGCTGGCCTCGGTGCTACAGGCGGCGGAAACCTTGTCAGGCGAGGGGATTAGCTGTCGTGTCATCAACATGCACACTCTCAAGCCTACTGACGAGGAGACTATTCTGAAGGCGGCGGAGGAGACGGGGGCCATAGTCACGGTGGAGGAGCACTATATCCACGGCGGTCTCGGCAGCATCGTAGCCCAGGTCCTTGTAAAGAATCGTCCTGTCCCTCTGGAGATGGTGGCCCTGGACCGCTACGCCGAATCGGGTAAGCCGGAGCAACTCCTGGAAAAGTACGGCCTCGGCACCCAAAATATCGAGAATGCAGCAAAGGCAGCCCTGGCGCGGAAGAGGAATGGGTGATAGATAGCTAATCCTACCTGGTCATGGGGCCGTTGGTAGGACCTTCATTGCCGCTGCCGTCGGGCCCTATGTCGTTATCGCTATATACTCCCAGCTCCCGCCCCTGATAAACGTGGACGATGAACTCCTCCCTGGATACACCCAAAACGTCCACCAGTTCGTCATCTATAGTCTCTATGAGTTCCTGCACGTCTGCTTGGGTCAGGCTCTCCACGACGCATATAGTAGCGTGGACCATGGTGTTGGTGAAATGCAGGTCCACCCTGCCCAGGGCATTATCGTCTTCCAGAATTGTGTAGGACTCAGAGTGGGGAGTCCGGCAGTCCCTCTCAAAGTAGTAGTCGGCCACCGCTTACCTCCATGATGGGTATTTGGCGTGATGGGTATTTGGACTGAGGGTTGGTATTAGAGCGCGTTTGCAAACTTGGCGCGGCATCCAACCCGTCATTCCCGCGAAAGCGGGAATCCACTACCCGGCACACTGGACTCCCGCGAAAGCAGGAGTGACGATGGGGTGTTTTCTGATAGGCGCTTAGACGATCATGGACGTATCTGGCCGCTGCCAAGAATAATCCACTTGTATGAAGTCATCTCCCTGAGACCCATAGGCCCTCGTGCGTGGTACTTCTGGGTGCTTATCCCCACCTCGGCTCCCAGGCCAAACTCTGCGCCGTCGGTGAAGCGGGTGCTGGCGTTGGCGTAAACCGCCGCCGCATCCACCTCCTCCAGGAAGCGCATGGCCGCCGAGTAGTCCTCGGCAACGATGGCCTCTGAGTGGCCCGACCCGTATTTCTCTATGTGCTCAAGGGCTTCATCCAGGGAGTCCACCACCTTTACTGCTGCCACCAGGGCCAGGAACTCCTTGCCCCAGTCCTCCTCGGTGGCGGGCACTATTTTGATGCCATCGGCGATACCCTGGGCAGGCCCAAGGATGCTCAAAGCCCGGCGGTCGCATCGAATCTCTACCCCCGCCTTTGCCAACTCCCGGGCGATGCGGGGCAAGTACCGAGGGGCCGCTTCCGAGTGTACCAGCAGTGAGTCCAGGGCGTTGCACACCGTGGGGCGCTGTACTTTGGCATTGTAAGCTATGTCCACCGCCTTATCCAGGTCCGCCGACCTGTCCACATAGGTGTGGCAGACCCCTATGCCTCCCGTTACCACGGGCATCGCTGCTGTCTCGGCCACGAAACGGATGAGGTCCGGCCCTCCCCGGGGCACCAGGAGGTCTATGTATTCCCGCATCTTCAGCATTGGCTCCACCAGGGCGCGGTCGGTGTTGTCTATGAACCGGAGGGCGTCTTCGGGGACACCGGCATCGGCTATGGCGCTGCGGATGATGACGGCCAGGGCCGTGTTGGAGTGGACAGCCTCCCTGCCCCCCCTGAGGATGCAAGCGTTGCCCGATTTGAGGCAAAGCACCGATATGTCCACGGTGACGTTGGGCCTGCTCTCGTAGATGGCCCCGATGACTCCCATAGGCACCCGCTTCTTGCCGGCCATTAACCCGTTGGGCAGGGTGCGCATGTCGAATACCTCGCCCACCGGGTCGGGCAGCGCAGCCACGCCGCGCACGTCCCTGGCAATTCCCTCTATCCTCTGGGGGGTGAGGAGGAGCCTGTCCAGCAAGGCGTCTGTGAGGCCGCTGGCCTTTCCCGCCTGATAGTCCTTCTCGTTGGCTGCCAGCACCTCCTCCTGGCGGGCTATAAGGGCGTCGGCGATGTTCAGCAAGGCCCGGTCTTTATCTGCCGATGGCAGCCGGGCCAGCTTCCGAGCGGCTGCCCTGGCTGCTTTGCCGTCCTCTATAAGGTTCTCCTGGGGGGAGAGTTCCAGGATGCCCAGTAGATTAAGGACCACTGGCACCAGGGTATGATGGATTTGGTCAACGCCCAGTGCGAATTCTTCCAAGGCTGTGGCGCCCAGCAACGGTATGCTGTCCTCATCGCCGAAGATACACAGAACGCTCAGGGTCTCCTGTCCGATGCGTAAAGCGGCCTGGCATGTGCCTCGTTCTATGATGCTGCCATCGGCCAGACGAAAGCGCATGTGACCCGTAGGGGAGTATCCTAGCATTTCCAGGATGGGGCGTGGAATCAGGGTATAGGCGGCCCCTGTGTCCACCAACGCATCTACCTGGCTAAAGTTGCTCCGGTTTATATCGCCGACTTCTATGGGATAATGGAAGGTGCTCATATTTTCCTCTATAGCTGTTCACTAGAATTCAGGGCTTTGGATACTCCTAGGAGAGTGATCCCGGTGATTTCCCCCGTCTCCTTTAGATACCTGGCGAGAGTCCCATTTCCCAGGTCCAGGGTCAGAGACGGCCTGGGTCCATCAAAGGATATGTAGAGGGTATCCGCCTCTTTATCATAGCGCCACGTCACGGTTTGCGGCTCTTCAAGTTTCAACGAGACCATAGGACTCCTCCTCACAGCAGCGCCGGGCCGAAGGGCAGGTAGTGTTCCAGGGTCTCATCCACCGGGTTGACCTTCAAGCCAAGGATTTGCAATGCGGTTGCTCCCAGAAGGGGGAGGGGCACATCTAACCCATCCGGCATTGAGGCCACGATAATCCCACCCTCCCGGTCTATCAGCCGGAGGTAGGCTACTCCAACCAGCGCTTCTATCGCCCGGCTGTCGGCGGTGATTACCCTGGAGGTTACGGGGAAGGTTATCCCAAGGTCATCGGCCATCTCCCGGGGCAGAAAGGTAAAGAGGGAGCCGGTATCCACCAGGAATTCCACCTCCCGAAGGCTGTCTTCCCCCAGCCCTATGTGTGCTGTTGCTTTAACCAAGCCCATTTATTGTTCTCCTTGCATTATGGGGGGATGGTCCTCCGTCGCTCCGCTCCCCAGGATGGCATTAACCGCTATCCTCCCTACGAAAACAGAGAATTCAGGTCACTTGCCATGCCCTGAAGGGTGTGGCATCCCACGAAAACGAAATCGCCCAGCACCGTCATTCCCGCGAAAGCGGGAATCCAGGGTCCCGCAATGTCGCAGTCGCTGCAAAGCCACCCACCCCCACCCCTGGATTCCGGCCTACGCCGGAATGACGGTGGAGAGGCTGCCGTCATTTTCATCCCCTTATGTGGCCTGACAAGGCCATGGGTGATTCCGGCGAAGGGCCTGCCCCGTACTCCGATACGGGGCAGGAATCCAGAGTCCGCAACGTCGGAGCCGCTGCGGAGTCCACTATGGCCTCGCCCCTGGACTCCCGAGGAAGCGGGAGTGACGAATTATGAGGGCCACAGTGACGAAGTGGAAGGATGCGCGTCATTTTCATCCTCTTACGTGGCCCGCAAGGGTCACGGGGAATTCCGGGGAAGGTAGAGTGTGAGGTCCCCGATAGGGGCCGGCTCAACGCCATGCAAAGCGCCATCCCGGAAGGTCAACTCTCCATTCCTCCTCTTCCAAGAGCATGGGGATGACCAGCCCGGACATCATCCGGCCCTTTGGCACCACCTGTTGGTCGTCGGTAACACCAAAGGGAAGGAAGGCAAAGGCGTGGCGGTCGTCAATATACCTGGTAGGCGCCACGCCCAGGTCGGTCAGGTCCTCCAGAGGCCACATCTTGAGGACCACTTCTCGAAACGAGGTCATCATTGCCTCGAACATGGGATGTTGGGGATCATGGGAGGCGCGATAGACCACCTGGAGGTCAAATCCCTTCTCCGTTGCCCAGACACCCTGCCTGACTCCTTGCGACTCCCTGGATAGCATGTTCCAGGCGCCGGTCATGTCGTAGTCCCTGACGGCCTCGGCAAACCGGCCCGCCCTGGCGCCGCACTCATCCGGATATGGGCTCCGCTTCTCACCTGGTATGCGCATCCTATCCCTCCACAGGTGGCCTGAGATGCCGGGTATGATCCCAAGTATAATCCCCAAGTATCATCATTGTACCACTCCCCGGCATGGATTACATGCGGGGGTTTCCATGTGTCATTCCGAACGTAGCGAAGCGGAGTGAGGAATCTAAAGCCGTGGCTTTGCTTGAATGCATGAATTTTAGATTCCTCGTCGCTCCGCTCCTCGGAATGACATATTGAGCAGTTTGTTGAGTTAAAAAAGTTGCCCTATTTTAGTTGCCTGCCAATTTACATACCCCTGTCAGCCCGCAAGGAGGGAGGATGTCTGACTTTCATAAAATCCCACATGTCCTTGCCAAGGCCACGTGAGAGGATGAAAATGACGGCTGGCCTCCCAACCGTCATTCCGGCGCAGGCCGGAATCCAGGGGTGGGGGTGTGAGGGACTTCCTGGCAATGCCGAAGTCCAGGGCCTTAGATTCCTCGACTCGCTCCGCTCCCTCGGAATGACATTTCTAGCCGTGATGCCCCCCACCTCAATCCTCCCCCGCAAAGGGCTTATTGCACGACAGTTTTCTACGAGCGTGAGTTTGACATGTAAGCGACAAGGGCGTCCACAAGGGACGCCCCTACGGAAAGGTCCTCCGTTGGTAGGGGCAACCCTTGTGGTTGCCCTGCTTACTAACGTTAATACCCTAACCTGCATACTTGTTAGAGCGTGTTCACGATCTTTGAAATATGTTAAGTTGAGACTATTACTAGGGGAGGGGTAATCATGTCTCATTCCTATCCCAGCGACATCAGCCGGGAGCAATTTACCCGGATTCTGCCCACGTTGGAGTTGGCCCGCCGCCGGACCAAGCCTCGCACCGTGGACTTGTATGACGTTTTCTGCGGGGTGCTGTATCTCCTGAAAAGCGGATGCCAGTGGCGAATGCTCCCCGTGGACTTCCCCAATTGGCGCACTTGCTACAAATATTTCCAGCAATGGAGCGAGGGTCCCGACCCGGAGAAAGAGTCCATTCTGGAGCAGGTCTTAAAAAAAATTGGTTGGCGCGGCCCGACAAAGCAATGGTCGGAAAGAGCAGACCAGCTTCTGCATAGTGGACTCCCAGAGTGTCAAGAACACGGACAGCGCCGAGCAGAAGGGCTATGACGCGGGCAAGAAGGTGTCCGGAATCAAACGTCACATTGCGGTGGACACTCAGGGGTTGCCCCATGCGATTCATGTGACCACGGCCAACGTCACCGACCGGGCTGGGGCTTTGGCGATGTTTGACGAAAACCGGGCCGACCTCAGCCAAGTACAGCAGGTGCTGGTGGATGGGGGATACACTGGGAAGCCCTTTGCCGCTGGGGTGCAAAGCTTGTTGGGAGCCGGGGTGGAAGTGGTGAAACGCAACGAACTGCACAGCTTCGTGGTGCTGCCGAAGCGGTGGGTGGTGGAGCGGTCTTTCGCCTGGCTGGAGAAGTGCCGACGACTCTGGAAGAACTGCGAACGAAAGCTCAATACCAGTCTGCAAATGGTGGTGCTCGCCCTCGCAACGCTAATCCCAAAAAGATTGTAAACAGGCTCTCAGAAAAAAGTGTCGTGCAATAAGCCGCAAAGGGGGGAGGAGGTCGGATTTTCATGGTAATCACCGTTACGCAAATGTCTGGTAAAGGGGGAAGGTGGGCCGGCGCGGCGATGGGACTATGGGCCTGGTGAGTCCCGCACCCTGGTGGGTGGTGTGGTGCGCCGGACGGACCGGGGCATCAGCGTAAGCGTACCGGAAAGCCCTCGATGGGGTAATCGAAATAGGTGCCGGTCACGAGATGGTGAAGTTCCAGGGAGTAGTCACTCACCTGCCGCAGGAGTCCCTCGCGGTCTTCCCGGTCCGGCCAATCGGAGTGGACCAGGGCGCCCATACGTCCGGCCAGTCGTTGAGCTGCGCCCAGGTAATGTGGGTCCGGGCCGGGACTGATGGAGGAGAGTTCCGCCGCCGTTATGTCCAGGGACCGGCAGAGGGAGTCGGGCAGCATCGGGTCTGTAGCAAGCAGGTCCAGCGCCCGGCCCGGCTGCACCTCGACCCCATAGTTGCGGTTATATACCTCCAGAGCATGATAAGCGCGCAGCAGGCCTGTCCAGTCTGCATCAGAGTCCTCTTCGGTTAGCGCATCGGCGGCGAGTTGGGCCAGGAACAATGAGGCGGTAAGTTGGGCACGCTCGATGGAACGACCCAGTTGCATGAATCGCCAGCCGTCGTCTCGGTACATAGTAGCCGCCGCCACGCCCATGAAAGTGTCTATTTCAGCCGATATATCCAGGTAGAAACTCTCTGGGGAGATTATCCAGATGTCCTGGATACCCAGCCTCCGAGTCCGCAGGTAGGCCAGGTTCAGGCTAGTCCACATTTCGGAGCTGATGCAGTGGCGTATCTGTTGGGCGTTTTCGCGGCCCAGGGTGAAACATCTCCATACCGAATCGGGGTTTGATTTCTCGAAGGTGAGGTCGTCGGCCAGGGTGTAGGAATCGGCGAGGGTGAAGTCATCGCTGCCAAGTAAATCGAGACTGCCCCCGGGAGGCTGCCGGTCCATGCTGCTGTAGATGCGGCTCCAGCCGGAATGAATCTCCCGGTTGGGACGGTCTACCAGGGCTTCCATCTGCAATCGCAGCAGGCGGCAGAGATGCCCAGCCCGCTCCAGGTAGCGGCCCATCCAATAGACGGCCTGTGCGCTGCGTGAAAGCATTCGTCCACCTACTCACAACTCAGTTGTCATCGTAATCTTCCGGCACCTGTTCAGGCTTGAGGGCTCATTATGGCTCCAACACGTCATTCCCGCGAAAGCGGGAATCCAGAAGTCCCAGATAAGGAACGTTGCTGGATGCAAACGCTTCTGGATTCCGGCTCAAGGCCGGAATGACGGTGAGGAGGCGCTCACAACTCAGTTGTCATCGTAATCTTCCGGCATGAGCACAAATTCGGGGTATGCTTCGATTCCCAACTCCGCGCTGTCCTGCCCCAGTTGCTCGACCTGCCGCGACACCCGCGCCTTCAGCGTCAAGTCCATCGCCCGCCACAGCAGCCAGGAGACCCCGAACACGAAGGCGCCTACTGACACCACTCCCAACAACTGTATGAAGAAATCGCCTCCGGCGGCGATGGAGACCGCCAACGTTCCCCAGATGCCGGCGAACAGGTGGGCCGGCACCGCTCCGACGACATCGTCCACCTTGAGCTTCTCCAGGAGCTTGATTGCGGCGGTGCACACCACGCCGCCGATGGCCCCGATGATGATTGCCCAATAATGGTCTACAATATCCGGCCCGGCGGTAATCGCAACCAGCCCGGCGATGGCGCCGTTCAGCCCGGCGAACAGGTCCATGCGCCCCAGGATGGGCCGCGAAAAGGCGAGGGCAGCCATGACCCCAGCGGCAGCAGCCAGGTTGGTGTTGACGAGCACGTGGCTCATCGCCACCACGTCGGCTGCGCTCCCCAGCGCAAGCTGAGACCCGCCGTTGAAGCCGAACCAGCCGAGCCACAGGATGAGGACGCCCAGCGTTACCACCAGGACGTTGGAAGGCGGCGTGGGCCTGACGGTCCCGTTGCGGCGGAACTTGCCGAGCCTTGGGCCGACCACAAGCGCGCCCGCCAGCGCCGCCCAGCCGCCGGTGCCGTGGACGATGGTTGAGCCGGCGAAGTCCTTGAACCCCAGGGAGTCCAGCCACCCGCCGCCCCACGTCCACGCTCCTACGATGGGGTAGATGAGCGCGGTCAGTATCAGGGTGAAGAGGAAGAAGGGCCACATCTTGACCCGTTCGGCCAGGGTGCCGGACACGATGGAGGCGGCAGTCGCTACGAAAACCATCTGGAAAAACCAGTCCGACATGGTGGAATGGCCCTTCTCGATAACGGCTGCCGCCGCGCTCTCCTGTCCGGCAACCAGGGCTATCTCATCGGCTGACGGTCCGTAGAGGAATTTGAACGCGCCGATAAAGCTCCCGTAGCTCTCAACGTCGACATACATCAGGCTGTAGCCAATGAAGAAGTAGGCCAACCCGGCAATGGAGTAGAGGCCGATGTTCTTCATGCAAATCATGGAGGCGTTCTTGGTGCGCACTGAGCCGGACTCCAGCATGGTGAACCCCGCGCACATCCACATCACCAAAGCGCCCCAGACCAGGAAGGCAAAGGTGTTGACAACGAATTGGGTCTCTTCTTCAATGGCGGCGTGGGCGACGGCAGGCCATCCGAAGGAGAGCCCGAGGGCAACAAGGGTCGCTCCCGCCAGGACGGCGGGGCGACGAGGACGCTGAAGGAGATTCAGGCGTGAAAGCATTCAGTCTTCAAGCACCCAGAGGTCTTTTCCGCCTCCGCCCTGGCTGGAGTTCACCACCAGGCTGCCCCTGAGCAGAGCGACGCGGCAGAGGGCGCCGGGCACGATGCGGGTCTCGCGGCCGTGAAGCACAAAGGGGCGCAGGTCCACGTGACGCGGCTCGAAGCGGCCCTCAACCAGGCAGGGCGCGCGGGAGAGAGCGAGAACCGGCTGTGAGACGAAGTTGTCCGGGTTAGCGCGTATTTGCTTGCCGTAATCTTCACGCTCCCTGGGCGTTGCGTGGGGGCCCACCAGCATACCGTAGCCCCCGGACCCGCCCACTTGCTTGACCACCAGATCCTCCAGATTGTCCAGGGTGTACTCCAGGTCTTCAGGGCGGCGGCAGAGGTAGGTCTCGACGTTGGACAGTACCGGCTCCTCGCCCAGGTAGTAGCGGACCATGTCAGGCACGTAGGCGTAGACGCTCTTGTCATCCGCGACGCCTGTCCCCGGCGCGTTCACGAGGGATACGTTTCCCATCTTGTAGGCTTGCAGCAGTCCCGGCACGCCCAGGAGAGAGTCGGGGCGGAAGACCGTCGGATCGAGAAAGTCGTCGTCCACCCGCCGGTAGAGCACGTCAACGCGCTGGAGGCCCGTGGTGGTGCGCATGTAAACGAAGCCGTCTTTGACCAGCAGGTCGCTGCCTTCCACCAGTTCCGCCCCAAGCTCGCGGGCCAGGAACATGTGCTCGTAGAAGGCTGAGTTATAGATTCCGGGGGTCAACAGGGCTATGCGGGGGTTGGAGCGCCCGCTGGGAGCCAGTTCCCGCAGGGTCTCCAGCAGCAGCCGTCCGTAGCTCTCCACTTCCTGGACGCGGGAGCTTCGGTACAGGCGTCGGAAGCTGGCCTTCACAGCCCTCCGGTTGGCTATCATGTAGGACACCCCCGAAGGGACCCGTAGGTTATCCTCCAGCACTCGGAAGCCGTCGTTGGTGCGCACCAGGTCCGTGCCACAGATGGCTACCCATGTTCCGTGGGGTGGTGAGAAGCCTTGCATCTCGGCGCGGTACTGGGGGCATCCCTGCACCATGTCCATCGGGACCACGCCGTCGTGGACGATTCGTGGCTTGCCGTAGACTTCCTTGATGCGGGAATTCCCATAGACATCATCCAGGAAAAAGTCCAGGGCCTTGATGCGCTGGGTCAGGCCGGCCTCGAGATGCTTCCAATCGGCCCCCGAGAGCACCCGGGGCAGGCAGTCTACGGGAATAATCCGCTCCTGGGCCTCATCGTCCCCGTAGACCGTGAAGGTGATGCCCTCATTTTAAAAGGAGCGGGTGACTCGTTCCTGGATGTCGCCTATCTCCTTGGCGGAGAACCCGCGCAAGACTTCATGGAGCTGCCGGCAATGTTCCCGAGGCATTCCGTCGGGTAAGAACATCTCGTCATAAATGGACGGACTAAGGTCGTAGATGTCGAAATCCATCGCAATAGCTCAATCGTGAATCACCAACTGATGCGC
This sequence comes from Dehalococcoidia bacterium, assembly GCA_965219725.1. GTDB lineage: Bacteria > Chloroflexota > Dehalococcoidia > Lucifugimonadales > JAGWBF01 > CBDCOF01. Next base: position 1,531,908 of record CBDCOF010000002.1, read on the forward strand.
AGAGTATAGTCCAGGCGCTGTGGAAGAATCAAGGGCAGGTCCACCTGCGATGCTGTCATCCCCATCCTTACCTTCCCCTGGCAAAGGGGCTGACAATGGTATGTAAAACATAGGATGTTTCCATGAGTCATTCCGAATGCAGCGACGACTATTTCCACCTGTCATTCCGAACGCAACGAGGCGGAGTGAGGAATCTAAAGTGGTGGCATTGCAGAAGGCGTGAATTTTAGATTCCTCGTCGCTCCGCTCCTCGGAATGACAATGGCTGTCATACACACAAGGAGGCTACACTCTCACCCTAGCCCTCTCCCAACAGGGAGAGGAGACTTCTGACATGGTATCCCCACCGTCATTCCTATGAAAATAGGCATCGCCCAAGCCGGAAACCCACCCCAGCCCCCTGGATTCCCGCTTTCGCGGGAATGACGGTGAGAGGTGAGATTCCGGTCTGGGGCTGCCTCTTTTCATAGCAATGACGGTGGGGAGGGCCGACGGTGGGAATTGAGGACTACGCGCTCTCTGCCCCGTCCTGCTCGGCTCCACTCAGCGCCGCTTCCGCCTCCGCCGCCTCATCATCCTCGTACTCATCCGCTTCCTCGGTCTCGATGGCGTCTCCCAGGACTCTTGTGGGCCGTGTCAGGGGTAGCCCGATAATCATTTCGGTGAACTGGCCGGGTTCGGAGTCCACTCGAATGGTGCCGCCATGTTGACGAATGATGTCGTTGGACATGGCGAGGCCCAGGCCGGTGCCCTGTCCGGTGGGCTTGGTGGTGAAGAAGGGATTGAAAATCTTTTCGATGATTTCCTGCGGAATCCCATTCCCGTTATCTTTGATGCGGACCTCAATCTGCTCCTCAGTCCGGTGGGTGGCAACCCATAGGATGGGGGCGTATGGCTCTGCGCCGTTCTCCGCCTCCGCCAGGGTTCGCCGCTTCTCGTCGGTGGCGTCGCAGGCGTTGCCCACCACGTTGAGGAAGACGCGGGCCAGGTCCTGGGGAATGACCTCGATCTCACCCACTTCGGGATCGAAGTCATGCTGCATGTCCAGTTGAAAGTCCGCATCGAGAGCACGGGCGCTGTGGAAGGCCAGCCGGGCGTGTTCTTCCAGCAGGGTGTTGATGTCGGTGAGCTGGTAATCGCCCGTGTCCCTGCCCATCCTGAGCATGTCCTGAACGATGCGGTTGGCGCGTTCTCCGTGGTTGCGGATACGCTCCATGTTGTCGGTGAGGTCCTGAGAAATATCCTGAATTAGTCCCATCTGGTCATCGGTCAAGCTATCCCTGCCCTCATCAAGGACCTCTTTTAGCTCAGTGAGAAGCTCCTCCGAGGACTCGGAGAAGTTCTTGACGAAGTTCAAGGGGTTCCTTATCTCGTGGGCCACCCCTGCGGTGAGTTGTCCCAGGGCCGCGAGCTTCTCCCGCATGACTATCTGGTCCTGAGCGCGTTGAAGTTCGGCCAGCACGCTCTCCAGTTCGTCGTTCTTTCCCTGAAGCTCCTTGGCCAGTTCCTCCACCAGGTTCAGACGCTGGACCTCCAGGGCATGGCGGCGGAATATCTCCAGGGCTGCGGCCATGTCCGCCACCTCGTCCCGGCCTGCTATATCTACCCTGGCCTCCAGGTCGCCACCGGCCATGCGGCGCATCCAGTCCGACAGCATTTGGAGACGGCGCAGCAATGACCGGCCAACGTAGAGCCATGCGATGAGCAGAGCGCCGCCGATGCTGATGGCGCTGATGGCCAGCAGCAGGCCGCGCCCCGCCAGGATGGCCTGGGTGGAGGCGCTGGTGGCCTCCTGGGCGCCCGCCCTGGCTGCGCTCACCAAGCTGTCCACCTCGCCAACCAGGTCAAGGGCTATGCCGCGATTGAGGGCCAGGAGGTCCCGTTGATGCTCGGCGAGGGCCAGGTCCCGGGCCAGCAGGGTGAACCCGTTCTCCTCTCCTATCCCCAAGTCGAACAGACTGGCAAATAGGGGCGTTACCTGGTCCCGCAGGTCCGACTCCTCCAGTGCGGCCAGGTTCAGCTGGATGCGGCCGGCGGCGGCCTCGAAACTCTCCTTCAGAGGCTCAAGGGAGGGAGCGTCGGGTATATTGAAAGCGCTGGCCAGAAGCTGGGTTGCGATGTTCGAGTCTGCCTGGACCTCGGCCAGGCGACGGTATTGAGCAACCTGGTCATCGGAGAAGTGTTCTGATGGGGGGTCCGGGGACTCGCCAAGGACTCTGTAGCCCGTGATGGTATAGAAATACTGGTCATCTATGGCCGGGACCATGATCTTGTCGAGTTCGCCCCGCAATTTCTCAAGCTCCGCTCGCAGGGCTTCTCGTTTTTCGGCCAACTCGAAGATTTCGGACATATCGCCCTCGATGGCCTCGATGTTGAAAATCAGGGTGTCAGCATGGGCGCGGATGCGCTCGAAGCTCCCGCCCCCTGCGCCCATTTGCTCCAAGACGGCCAACTGTTCCTCGAAGGCGGTATATGCTTCCTCAATCTCGGCGACAACATCGTCAAACTCCTCGGTCGTCGCAGCGCCTGTCAGTCGTGGGGCGGCGGCCACCAGGATACCGCTATACTGAGCAACCCCGAAGGAGGCTGCTATCTCTGGGATACTTTCTTCGTTCACCCGGCTCTGGGCGTCGCCCACTCTGTTGAAGGAAAACCAGCCCACCAGGCTGGCGGCTATGGTGAGCACCACGGCCCCGCCGATGGCCAGGTAGAGTTGGGTTGAGATGCGGTAGCGGCTTTCAAGCAGACGCCTGAAGACACCTGAGGACCTTGAATTTACAGATGTATTCAAGGGCGTACCTCCACTCCCGGGTCTCAGTCCACAAATTCCGTCAGTTTTTCAATGGGGTGATAACGCCCGTCGCTGCCGATGACCGTCAGGAAGACCTCGTCGGACCCCTGGTTGTCTCTGTGGCCTTCGCTGCTCTTGTAGCTGATTATGAACCCGTCCAGGTCTATGAGGTCGGCGTGGCGCAGGTTATCTATAAAGCAGTCCCGGTTAACCTCAACGCCGCAGCCCTCAAGCCCGGCGATAGCCAGGCGTCCGGCCAGGTAGCCTTCAAGGGATACGAAGCCGGGGACCGCCTCGGGGTCGTACTCGGCCAGAGCGCGAAGGTATGAGGCAACAACAGGAATGGAGTCGTCCGTCGGGAAGGGCACCACCTGGGTGACGAAGACCCCGGCGCCGGCGCTGCCGAGTTTCTCTGCCAATGCGTTGCTGCCCACGAAAGAGACGGTCATAAAAATGGGGTCCATCCCGGTATGCCGCGCCCAGGAGACTAGCTCCCCCACCGGGTTGTAGGCCCCGATCATAATAACCGCTTCCGGGGCCCCCTGTTGCAGGTCCAGCAGGGCCGTCCTCACGGCGGTAGTGTTGCGCTCGTACAACCCGATGGACACCGGGTCCATACTGCGCCGTTCCAGAGCGAGCAGGACTCCGTTGTAGCCGGCGCGGCCGTAAGAATCGTCCTGGTACATGACGGCGATGCGCTGGATGCCCAGGTCCTCGGTCAGCCGGGCGACCATTTCCTCGGTCTCCTGGTAGTAGGAGGCCCGGAGGTTGATTATGTTGCGCCATTCGGGGTCCCGCAGGAAGGCGGCGCCTGTGAAGGGGGCGATGTATGGGACTCCGGCGTCGGCGGCGATGGGTGTGGCGGAGCGGGAGGTGGGGGTGCCCACGGCGCCAATCAGCGCGAAGACCTCATCCTTCTCGATGAGTTGGAGGGTGTTGGCGATGGCGGCTTCGGGTTCGTAGGCATCGTCCAGGGACGTGAGGTCCAGCCTCCGGCCATTGACGCCGCCCTGCCGGTTCACCTCGTAGAAGGCTGCCTCTATCCCCCGCCGCATGTTCCTGCCAAGCTCCTGGGCGTCGCCGCTGAAGGCGGCGGACTGGCCGAACAGGACTCGGCTCTCAGAGACGCCGGGATTGTGGTCGGCGGCGGGAGGGGTCGGCGTCTCAGGGATGCCGCCTCCATTTACAGGCTCCCGGTCGGCGCCGGGACTGGAACCGCCGCAACCAACCAGGCTCATCATTATGACGAGGGTTATGATAAGGGCGACGGCCCCCCATGTCCATCTGAGAAACATCAGGCCCCTTGGCAGATGGTGTGTCCGCTTCATTCAGCCCTACGAATGATCATGACCAGATGATTTTTGCACTGTTCCCTTCGATAGCTCAGATCGTCCATCATAGTACGCACCAGATGGATGCCGAGGCCACCCACCGTCCGGTCTTCGATGGGCGATGTAACATCGGGTAGGGTAGCGTCATTTAGAGGGTCGAAAGGCCGGCCGTCGTCTGTGATCTCGATGGTAACTGCGTCCGCTTCCGAGGTCAGGGCGATCTCGAACTCGTGCAGGCCATCATCATGTCCGTAGTTCATTATGTTGATGCCTAACTCTTCAAGAACCAGGTTTACCCGGAAGACGAGGTCGGGAGGCCAGTCCTCCTGCTGGCCGAGGTCTTCCACGGCGGAAGCGATACGCCCCAGTTCGTCCAGCTTGGTCTCGACCTTGAGGACCAGCTTCGCGCTCAATTGCCGGCCTCGCAGCGAGAGAGAGTCAAGCATGTGATGTCATCGGACTGAGGGGTGTCGCCTGCGAAGGCTCTTACGGCCTCGAAAACCGACCGGGTGGTCTCCAGGCAGTCCTTGGGGGGGGCCGACCCGAACAATTCTCGCAGGCGCTCAAGCCCGAACTGTTCGCCATCGCCATTCATGGCCTCGGTAACGCCGTCGGTGTATAGAACGAGGGTGTCGCCGGTTGACAGGTTGACGGTGTTCTGCCGGTACTCGATGCCGCCCATTACCCCGACGGCGATTCCGTCGGTCAAGGGGAGCAGTGTGGAGCTTCCGTCGTCGTGGACGATAAGCGGTGCGTCATGTCCACCACTGGCATAGGTGAGGTCTCCATTTGCCGGGTTGTACACTGCGTACAGCATGGTGACGAACATCGCGGCCTCGTTGTCCTCTTGAATCAGGTCGTTGACTTCTCGCAGCACCTCACCGGGGCCGTTTCTGCCGATGGCCGCACCCTTCAGAAGGGTACGGCTGGACATCATGAAGAGAGCGGCGGGCACACCCTTGTCCGAGACATCAGCGATAGCGAGACCGATCTGACCGTTCTCCAGGCGCATAACGTCGAAAAAATCCCCCCCCACGTTACGAGCAGGTTCCATGTTGCCAAAGACCTGGTAGTCGGGACCATTGGGGAACTGGGTGGGAAGGATTGACTGCTGCATCTTTCTGGCGACGTCAAGCTCGTTCTGCAGCGCGATCAACTGGTCGCGCGCAGCGAGGGCTGCGCGCCACTCGTCAAGGTGGCGCAGGGTCCGGTCTATAGTGACTTGCAGGTCCTCGAAGTCAATTGGCTTGGTAACGAAGTCGAAGGCGCCCCGGTTCATCGCCGTGCGAATGTTCTTCATGTCGCCGTAAGCCGAAATAATCACGGAACGCACGTTGGGGTCTACCTTGGGTATCTGTTCGAGCAGCGTCAGGCCGTCCATCTGGGGCATGTTGATGTCGGAGAGTACCATATCTATGTCGGCGTCCCGATTCAGCAACTCGAGAGCTTCCACCCCGTTATGGGCGAACACGAAGGTGTAGAGGCCGGCGCGAATGTTGCGCCGCATACGTTGCAGCATGAGGGGTTCGAGGTCCGGCTCATCATCTACCACTAGGATTTTGTATGGCTGTTGCATCACTCCATCCCCGGGCGCTTCTATGTCAGACCTGCCACATTATCCTATCTGTAAGTCTCCCGCAAAGTGGCCCCGGTCCTGGACGCCCATACCCATAAATAGTGTAGCCCAATCACCCCTTGAGTGCGGCAATTGCCTCGGCCTGGGAAGCATGAGTGGCGATGATCTTATCAAAACCGCTTATTGCGAAGACCTCTCGGATTGAGTTGGGGAGTGAGCAAACCGCAAGTTTCGAGTCCCGGTCTCGGAGTTCCTTGGCCACCAGCAGAATGACCCGAAGGCCCGCGCTGCTGATGTATGAGAGGTCCTCAAAGTCAAGGATCACAGTGTGGTCGTCGGGAGATATGGCGGATTCTAAGGCACTGTGGAATTCAGAGGCGTTGGAACCATCAACACGACCCTCGGTCTTTGCGATTACGGTCCCCTCTTCCCTACGCTCCCATTTGGTACTCATTGACATTGGGTCTACCTCCTTATCAATATCAATGTAAATAATGTTAATGTTACAAAATGTGAGGGGCGTTCCCCTAGGAAGATAAACTGAGGGATTCTCACATACCCTGGGGCAGGAAGTGTGAGATGCAATGTCCTCGGACTGCCTGCATACGGGTATCTTCCTCTAGCGAGTCTTGGGCTCAGGGCTGTTCCACTTCTACACTTTTTAGTATTTTTAATAATAGAAGACTCAGCGAGAGTTGGCAACCCCAAGACGGCCTTGTCTTGGGCTATTCGGGCCGGCATCGTCGGAACAAATGCAAGCCGGACTCCGGTCCATGCGACACGATAACCGGCAGCCATAGGTCAAGGCTTGTGGTCATCCCTCTTCTAATAGTGCGTCAACCTCCCGAGCGAGGGCTGGGAGGTCGTTCTCAACCACGTCCCACACCATCCGGTCATCCACTTCGATGTACTGATGAATCAAGATATTGCGGAAGGCGATAATACGTTGATACTGGCTAATGCGGGCAGCCAGCGTCTCGTCAGATCGGGCCAGTTGGCTTATGGCCTCGCCAATGATTGCGAACTCACGCTCGACAGCGGCGCGTAACATTTCATCCTTTTGGTAATCCGCAAAGGTCTTGCCGAGGATGAATCGGCCCAGCAGCCCGGCGGCGCGCTGAATGTCGTAGAGGTACTTTCCGGGGTTACGAAGCCTCATAGACCAATGTCCTGGTTTCCTCTACCGACTGCCGGAAGTAAGGATTCTTGATAGCCGAGTCAACCACCAGGTCCACTGGCCGCCCGAAAAGCTGCTGCAAGGCCTCCAGCAGTCCGAAGTAGGTGTCGGCGTATTCGCCGGACTGCAACGGATGGAATTCCACCACAAAGTCCAGGTCGCTTTCCCCTGGCCGATACCGGCCTGTTACAGCCGAACCGAACAAGTCAAGCCTCCTCACCCGGTAGCGGCGGCATAGCTCCGCCAGTTCAGCGGCCCGCTCTTCAATAGCCGGAATCATAGCGCCTTCTCCCCCTGAGTATCCTTCCGGTTGTGACGTCGGCGCGTGTTCTGTGGACTCCCGGACCCATCGTCAGATGAAAAAGGCTGGGCGTCAACATTGCAATGCCCAGCCTTGGTCTCACTCTTGGATGGACCGGTCCCGGCGGGTATCAGGCATTTACCAGGTTAAGCACACTCTCAACGGTGGTTATGTGCCTCTGCAAGCCCAACTCCCTGGGGGTTACTCCGATGGCCAGACCTATAAGCTGGGGAAGGTGGAGGATGGGCAGGTCTATATTGCGCTGTATCTGGGCGCTTGCCTTGGGCTGGTAGCCGTCCAGGTTCAAGTGGCACAGGGGGCAGGGCGTGACCATGGTATCCGCGCCCAGGTCCACGGCCTCGGAGGTGTGCTTTCCCACCATGGCCACGGAGTTCCGCTCGTTGATGGTCAGGATGGGGAAGCCGCAGCACCGGGTCTTGCCGGGAAAGTCCACCACCTGGCCGCCAAGGGCGCTGATAACATCCTCCAAGTACATCTGGCGCTCAGGGTGCTCGTCCATTCCCAGGGCGTCGCTGGGCCGGATGATATAGCACCCGTAGAAGGGGGCTACCCGCAAGTGGGTGAGGGGGGTTGTCACACGGCTTCGCAGGGCTTCCAACCCTATGTCCTCAAGGATTACCCAAAGGAGGTGCTTGATAACGGCGGTGCCCTTGTACTCCAGCCCCTCTTCGGCCAGGTGGGTATTCACCCTTGCCAGGTATTCAGGGTCATCCTTCAGGCGTTTGTCGGCCTGGCTCATCACTCCCTGGCAGGTGCTGCAAATGGTCATAATGGTCAGGCCCATCTGCTCTGCCATAGCGAAGGTGCGGGCGTTCAGCACGTCCCCCAGAAACTGGTTCTTCTCCTGGAGCACCCCTGCGCCGGTGCAGGAGGCCCCGGTAAGCTCATCTATCTCTATGCCGAGCCTCTGGCAGATTAGCACGGCCGCTGGGTATAGCTCCGGGCATCCGCCCCTTGATACGCAACCTGGGAAGAAGGCATACTTTGGCATCTGTTTTATATCCTCCGGACCGACTTCCCCGGTCCCCTGGTGGGATGGGGAGATAGGGCTAAGGTTATGATGAAAGTCCTGTTTCCTCCGGCATCCTTCACGAAGAGGAAGGATGGGCCGGATAGGTCCACGCTGCTACCCTTCCGGCTCCACGTTCTTGAAGATGCGCCTGACGTTCTGCACGTTGGGCAGGGTCTTGTGGACTATGGGGGGCATCTTCCCCTTCTTGAGGGCGCGCAGGCCCACCGGGGCGAAGTTCAGCATGGCGGGCAGGTTAAACATGCCCACAGTCTTGATGGGGAGCTTTAGCTCGTCCAGCCAACCGCTGTGGCCCACAAGCTCGGTGAAGGCGTCGGTGTGACGCGCGCCTATGTTGTTGTTAAAGCCCTCCTTCATGGCCTTGTCCCGCATCACCATAATCCGGTCCATTGGGGCAACGCCTTTGGGGCATACCTGTACGCACTCCATACACCGGGTGCAGTCCCAGATGCCTGTGTAGTCGCTGAGGACATCCAGGCGTTCCTTGTCCTTGGCGTCCCGGGGGTCTGCCACGAAGCGGTATGCCTTTGCCAGGGCAGCGGGGCCGAGGAAGTTGGGGTCCACCTCCATCACAGTGCAGTCGGAGACGCAGGCGCCGCACATGATGCAGTCCATCACGCCGGCCAGGTGCAGCATATCCTCGTTGGGGGCTATGTACTCTCCTTCGGGTTCCGGGCCTTCGGGCTGGAGCCAGGGTTCAACCGCCTTCACCTTGTCCCAGAAGGGGGTAAGGTCCACCACCAGGTCCTTGATGACGGACATGACTCCCATAGGCTCTATGGTGATGGGTTCCCCGTTGGGAGAGATGACGATTACCCTGGTCTTGCACGCCAGGGTTGCATGTCCGTTGACCCTCATGGCGCAGGAGCCGCAGATGGCGCTGCGGCAGGAGCACCGGACGGCTAGGGTGCCGTCCATATCCTCCCTTATCTGGATAAGGGCGTCCAGGATGGTCGTAAACTCGTTTGTCTCAACCGCGAACTCCTGCCAGTATGATTCCGGTTCGGGAGCTTCGGGGTTGTAACGTTTCACCTTGAAAGTGACTTGCACGGCCTGCCTCCTCTTTGGACTTGACCCGGACTGCATGTTTGATGGATACCACTACCCCGCTCCCCTTACCCAGACCACCCCTTGAGCAAAGTCAGCTATTCATTCTCCTACCTCCCGTAGGATGGTATCATAAAGGTGATTGGCTACCCAGAAATTCGCTTCGCTAATCATGTCATCGAGAAATCGAGTTGCCCCACGGCAGCGAGGTTGGTGATAGGAGAAGTGTCGCTGACAACAATCACAATAAGCCTAGCTTCCTGAGGTTCTTCAGGTCCTCCTCGAAATCCTTTACGTCATAATTTATAGGAATCAGCCTGCTGGCGAGAAGGTGCTGGAACTGCATCCGGTCCATCCCGGCCAGCCAGCTGGCTTGTGCCAGGGTCAGCTTCTGCTTCTGGTAAAACAGGACGGCAATCTCCTGTCTTGCCTCGTCCTCCGTCATCCGCATTGTGAGAAGAAGGTCATCGGATATGGTCAAGCTCATATCGTTGTTCCTCCGGGGGTAGGCCCACCCCCGATTTAGTATCTCCGCTCCTCGGGCTGCCACTGGGTTATCACCACGGGCAGGTAGGAGACCTGGGGGCCTTCCTCGGACTTGGTCACCAGCACGTGCTTGAGCCAGTTCTCGTCGTCCCTCTCGGTGTAGTCCTGGCGGGAGTGGGCGCCCCGGCTCTCCTTCCGATCGATGCCGCCCACCACGATGCTTTCCGCGCAGTCCAGCATGAACCCAAGCTCCAGGGCGAATACCAGGTCGGTGTTGAACGTGCGTCCCTTATCTTCTACCGGGACCCTGACGTAGCGGTCCTTGAGTTGGGCTATGGTGCCCAGGGCCTCCCTCATCCCGGACTCTTCACGGAAAACGCCCAGGTACTGGTTCATGGTGCTGCCCATGTCGAGCCGTATCCTGGCTACCCTGTCACCGTTGGCCTCCCGGTCCACGATGTCCCTGAGCCTTTGCTCCTCATTCTCCGCCCAGGCTTCTGTGTTGAAGGACTTGTACTCCGCACCCCTGGTTATCTCGGCGGCGTGGTTGCCGGCCCGGTGTCCGAACACTATTGTGTCCAGGAGGGAGTTGGCCCCAAGCCGGTTGCCGCCGTGAACGCTGACGTTGGCACACTCTCCGGCGGCATACAGTCCTGGGACATTGGTCCTGCCGTCCACGTCGGTCTTTATGCCGCCCATATGGTAGTGCATCCCCGGGGTTATGGGTATAGGCTCCCTGGTTATATCAATCCCCACCAAGTCCAGGCCTATGTCGTATATCTGGGAGAGCTTTTCTTTAATAAGCTGTTCTCCCAGGTGCCGGCAGTCCAGCAGCACACATCCGTCCATGCCCCGTCCCTCGGCTATCTCCGTTGCCTCGGAGCGGGAGACCACGTCTCGGGAGGCCAGTTCCATCATGCTGGGGGCATACCTCTCCATGAACCTCTCCCCTTCACTGTTGAGGAGATAGGCCCCTTCTCCCCTGGCCCCCTCGGTGATGAGGACTCCGCTGCCTTTGAGGGTGGTGGGATGGTACTGGACCATCTCCATATCCATGAGGGGCGCACCCGAGTTGTATGCCAGGGCCATGCCGTCGCCGGTGACGATCAGGGCGTTGGTGCTGGGCTCGAAGAGCCGGCCAAGCCCCCCGGTGCAGAGGATCACAGTCTTCGCCCGGATGACGTATATCCTTCCGGTGCGTATTTCCATGGCGACTACGCCGCAGCACTCGCCGTCCTCAATGATGAGGGTGGTCACGAACCACTCGTCGTAGCTGGTAACGCCCGACTTCAGAAGCTGCTCGTACAGGACGTGGAGCATGGCCTGGCCGGTGAAGTCGGCCACGAAGAATGTCCTGGCCCGCCTCTGCCCGCCGAAGGCCCGGGTGCCCAGGCGGCCCTCGTCGTCCCGGTTGAAGATTACTCCCATGTGTTCCATGGAAATAAGCTCCTCACCGGCTGCTCGGCACATAATCTCGATGGCGTCCTGGTCGGCTAGGTAGTCACTGCCCTTCACAGTGTCGAAGGCGTGCTCCTCCCAGCTATCTCCCCTGTCCAGCAGGGCGGCGTTTATGCCCCCCTGGGCGGCGTTGGAGTGGCTGCGGACCGGGTATACCTTGCTTATGATACCCGTATTGGCCCCGCTCTCGTGGGCAGCCAAAGCTGCCCGCATCCCCGCCAGACCTGCACCCACAACTAGGACATCGTGCTCAAGCATAGCGTATCCTCCAGCGTGTTCTCCCCGTTATGTTCTCCCTGTCTTATTCTCAATGACTGGCTACTCAAGCCTGAGTTTAGCCAGTTCGCTCAGCCTATCTGATATTTCAACCTGGCCAATATCCCGCACCCACTGCAATACCTGGGTCTTGTTAGGCAGCGACTTGTAAGTCAGGCCCACCTTCCCGTCGGTGAGGTTGCCCAGGAAGTAGGTGAGCATTAGTTTCACGTTCATGTGTTCGATAACCAATTGTGCCCCGAGGGTCCTCAGGCCGTCTTCCTTGCCCATTATCGCCGCTATTACGGCTGCGTCAAACCTGTAAGCGTTTTTAATAGCCTCTTCAAGGTCATCACCGGGGTGCCAGTTAAGATGCTTCTCCGGGTATCTCAAGATTCCCTCTCTGGCTGTCCTCCAAGGGGAAAGAGTCTCATTGAGATGCTTCTCGACGTTGTTCCTGGATATACTATCGAACATGGCCTCGGCTCCGGGTTGCAATAGGTTGAACCAGAGACGTAACCCGGACTCATCTATAGCCCTTTCCAAATAATCTGAGAGCACGTGGTCGGGCTTGTGGTCGGCCTTTGTTCTTCTCATAATCATGGGGATATGGGTACTGCGGGACCCCAGGGATTTTCGGCTCGTTCTATCCTAACGATGTTGAAAGGAGGCCGCAGCCTTTCTGGAATGCCATATTCCTGAAGATAGTCCCAGCCACCGGTATATAAGCCAAACAAATTCCTGATGAATTCAAAGTCAATCCCATTATACCAAGGGCCCTCGATGGTCAGGATATAACCTGCGTTATCTCCCATGTTGGCAAAGCTTCTAGCCACGTTGTAGCTGAAGGAGCAGGAGACGAAGGGATTCTCGGAGGCGCGTCGTTGGACGTTCATTAGAATATTTTCCAGTCTTCTCTTGGCCTCCCTGTCTCCCTCTATAGCCCCGGCTATATCTGCGCGGAACTGGGTAAGCAGCGCCTGTGTCCAGGCCGCCCGGTCGGACTGTGTCCCACCACTCCGGCGATGAGATGCCGCCTCAATCACCATACCAATATGCCAGTCCTTTTGCCCCGAAAAACTGTGACCCGCCGCCCTGTATTGGGTACTGGCAACATGGGCGCCGGTAGCGAGGTTTGGCCTGTATTATAGCCCAGCATATCTCTTATTTGTAAAGGTGCAGCGCCATTAGCAGGGACGCGATGCTCTTGGCATCCTTGATCTGGCCGAGGCGGACCATATCGGGTATTTGGTCCAGGGGGACTCTGACCACCTGGATGTCTTCGTCCTCGTCGGGGCTGAGGCTGCTGGGGCGGAGGTCGGTGGCCAGGTAGGAGTGCATCAACTCGGTGCAGAACCCCGGAGTGGTCCAGAAGCTGGAGAGGTGTTGTATTTTGTCGGCGGTGTACCCGGTCTCCTCCTGAAGCTCCCGCAGCGCCGCCTCTTGGGAGACCTCTCCCTTCTCTATCCCGCCGGCGGGAATTTCCAGCAGGGTTTCCTCGGCGGGCTTCCGGTACTGCTGCACCATTATGACGTTGCCCTGGTCATCCAGGGGCACGACGCAAACGCAGTCGGCGTGCTCCACGATCTCCCTGGTGCCAAGGGTGCCGCGAGAGAGTTGCACGGTGTCAACCCGCAGGTTGACTATCCTGCCCTCGTAGGCGACACGGCTTTCTACCGTTGGCTCATTCTGCGGAGTAGTCATACTTCCACCGGCTCTTTCATGGGTGCCTGTTATGATCAATGCGCTAGATCAGTATTGGATCGCCCTGGTGCTGCTCTGTCCTCCCCCAAAGCCCAGCCGTTGAGTGAGGGTGGCATAGAAATAGGATGGTGGGTTGGCCCTGAGAAAGCGGGCCTTGTGGGGGCTCTTCTGCACTCTGACACATTCGCCCTGGGCCAGGGCCACGTCTATATGCCCGTCCACGCTGAGGATGGTCTGGTAGTCTGTCTCCACCACAAGCTCTAACACCGAGCTTGAAGGGAGCACCAGCGCCGGGGCTATTCCCACGTGGGGGGCTACAGCCTTCAGGATGATGTCGTTGGCCTGGGGAGAAAGGATGGGGCCGCCCACCGACAGGTTGTAGCCCGTGCTGCCTGTGGGAGTAGAGGCTATGACCGCATCGGCGCGGAAGTCGGTAAGGTGAGCGCCGTCTATGAAGGCGCCGATCCTGATGAGACGGAACACCGCGCCCCTGCCAATCACCGCATCGTTGAGGGCATGGTAATCTGCATGGCCTCCGGCAGGCTGAGGCCCCTGCCCGTCCTGGGTCCTGCCTGGTAGGACGCTCACCTGGAGCATAGACCGCTCCTCCACCCGGGTAGTCCCCTCCAGGTACTCAGGCACCCTGTCCAGGGCCTCATCGGCCTTGAGTTCCGTCATAAATCCCAGGCGTCCCATGTTGATACCCAGGATGGGAATCTTGTGGGTGACTGATAGGTGTGCCGCTCGGATTATGGTGCCGTCGCCCCCCACGGTGATAATCAGGTCCGTGTCCCTGGCATCGGGCATGTCCGTGCTTACGGCGTCGGTGGAACGCACCCACGCCTTGTCCGCCAGGTTAAGCCGCTCCATCAAGATGGAGGTCATCTCCTTGGCCTCCGTCCCCCTGGAGTTATAGATTATTCCAATTACCTCAGCGGACTTCATCAGACATTCACAAAACTTGGCACAAGAGTCCGGCCCCGAAACCCGGATGGCACGACATGCTAACTTGGTGGCGGCCTGCCTATGGAACCGATGGAAGCGGCGCGTCACCCGGCAGCCAGGGCAAACAAGATAAATGCCAGTGGCAGTCTAGCATCGCACCGCTTCAGTGTCAATAAAGGCGTTCCGGTGTTCCGGTGTCAGGGTCTTTTAGTTGTCATTCCGAGCGGAGCGAGGAATCTAAAATTCCTGCGTCTAGCTAACTTTGGTAACAGCAAGAATCTTAGATTCCTCCCGTTGGTCGGAATGACAGAAACGTTCAGGGTGACAATTAAAAGGCCCTGTTCCCGTGTAAGTGTTCGGACTGGGGGGCATTTGCCGGACCAATCGGAGGGGCAACCCTCGTGGTTGTTCTATCCCTGGCGTCTGTCTCCATTGTCTCGATGTATGGGGGCGTCCACAAGGGACGCTCCTGGGGGAGGAGACCAGGTAGACGACGGCATTTCTCAAATTTGCCCAATTCACCCCGGCGGGTCTGAACGGCTGCAAGGCGCTGGCACGATGGGAATCGAGTGTGAAAACTGTTATAATTTTAGACATAGTGCGGTCCATCATCCCCGGAGAGAGGGGAAGTCTAATATGAGAGGCGGTTATTGCTATGGGAAAGGACTATAGTATCTGTGTAGGAGCCGTGGGGTTCGGGGGCGGGGTTTGGCACAGCCCAGACGGGGGAGAGAACTGGAACCGGATCAGAGACCCATTCCCCCTGGGCAGCCAGGTTAGAGCCTTGGCGGTTTACCCCGATGACCCCAGCCGCATCCTGGCCGGATCAGATAACGGCATCTATCGCAGTGAAGATAAAGGCGCCACATGGGAGAAGCTGTGGTCGCCCATGGATGGAATCCCAATCTGGTCAATTGCCATAGACCCGCAGGACACCCAAACCATTTTTGTTGGCATCAAACCCGCGGCCCTTTTCCGGTCCCGGGACGGCGGCCATAGTTGGGCCATGCTGTCCGCGGATATGTCACAGGAATGCCATATTGGTCGTACTATGGTAACCATGCTGATGGTTGACCCCAAGGACCACCGCACCGTTTGGGCCGGCGTTGAGGTTGACGGCATTTACCGGAGTTTGGATGGCGGGGACACCTGGACCCACGTGGAAGGCGGGGTGAACCCGGACATCCACGGCATGGCCATCAGCCCCGGTGAGCCGAATAAGGTCCTGGCCAGCACACCCCGTGAAATCTTCGCCACTACCGACATGGGCGAAAGCTGGCAGTCCGTGGTCAAGACCGACAAGTTTGTTCTGCCCTACAGCCGGGGCATCGCCATCAAGCCCGACGACCCCAACGTCATCTTCGCCGCCGTAGGAGACACGGCCATCGGCAGCATCGGAGCCATCCAGCGTTCCAAAGACGCCGGCGCGACCTGGGAGGTGCGGCCTCTGCCGGTGGAACCTAATTCCAACATCTGGTCCATTGCCACACACTCCGCGGACCCCGATTTTGTTCTCGCATCCAGCCTCCTGGGTGAGGTTTACTCAAGCAGTGATGCCGGTGACTCCTGGCAGAAGCTGAAGCGGGAGTTTAGCGAAGTGGGCGCCATGGCGTGGGTCCCCAATTAGGGATACGCGGGGAAACGGGCCAAAGGCCGGCGAGGGCTGGCCGAGGTCTCGTCTTACCAGGCTGTGGTTAGGGCAATTCCAGTATTGACATCTAGGTGTAAGCGTTGTAAGATAATACAGAATCACCCCTGCTCCTTCGGCAGCAGGACGCAAGGCCACCCTTCGGGGTGGTCATTGCATTTCTGTTTTGGTGGCTCATCTACCCCGAGGCCAAGTACGTGGTGGGGTGGTCCTCCTACTTCCACTCCTTCGGCTTGGTTATACGGCCTTGAGCGTCGGCAAGTGTCGGAGGGAACTGGCTCTTCCTCAAGTGGCTTTTCCAGAGTCGTCTAATGTGCGTCGCAGCATCTTCCATGTCCTTTTGGGTACTGTTCTTGGGGTCTGGGTTGACTACTGTAACCCGAAGTCCCAGGTCATCGCAAACGTATCTTATTGGGCCGGCTAAATCGGAGTCGTTGGACACGACAACAGCCTGCTCGTAAACCCTGTGGAAGCCATCAACTAGGAGGCGCGTAGCCAGGTTCACATCAGACCCTTTCTCTTCCGAGTCAAGGACTTTTACATACGTAGGCAGTCCCGGTATCGGATTAGCTAGTGGGCGAGTCTTAGTCCTCGGACGAAACGCACCGTAATAGATGTCGAGGTCCGGCAAAGTCGCCAAAGCTCTCAAATATGCCTGTTGCCGCTGAGGTTGGCTGGGGTCATTGGAGCGTGGACTGATAAGAGCTGTGAAGTAGCAAATTCTTTGGATGGTGTCTTTGGGGAAGAGGGTTTCGGCAAGCTTCCGCAAGTCCAACCACTTGAACTCAGTCCCCTTCAATGCACGGTAGTAGAGGTTAAACCCGTCTATGTAAAGATTGGTAATCAACCGATATTCCAAATAAAAAGACAGAGACCGCCAAGTCTGGCGGCCTCGACCCTAGCGCCGAAGCGATAGGGGAAGTACAGGTTCAGTATACATTCTACCCCCCTAGATGTCAAGGGTTTTGTACGGCCCCTATAGACCTTCTGATCGAGTTTGCTGAAAGACCCTGGCGGTTATCTGGCCTTGAGCGTCGGAGCAAAGCGAGATGTGATAAAATCATGGGGTGAATTTCCGATGCAGCCAGCCTGTTAGCTCAGCCCATTAGATTAGACCAGCATATCCATAGGGCAGACTCATTCATTAAGGAGGCGAAAACCCATGACTTCCAACATGGTTTTGTCCACCAAAGAATACAGCGTGATAGGCACCCGGCCTATCCGCCATGACGGAACGGACAAGGTAACCGGCCGCGCCCAGTATGGCGCGGATATTCACCTACCCGGGCTTCTCCATGGCAAGATTCTCCGAAGCCCCCATGCCCACGCTCGCATCAAGTCCATAGATGTCAGCAAGGCCCTCGCCCATCCCGAGGTGAAGGCAGTGGTAACATCGGCTGACCTTCCCCAGCCTGCGGGCAGGGCAGCTGACCTGGGCGAAGGGGCCATGATAAACCCCAGGTTCTTGAGCAACAACGTCATAGCCTCCGGCAAGGCCCTCTACAAGGGGCACGCTGTGGCCGCCGTTGCCGCCACCGACCCCCACGTGGCAGAAGAAGCCCTGTCCCTGATAGACGTGGAGTACGAGGTATTGCCTGCCGTCACCAACGTCCTGGACTCCATGAAGGAGGACGCCCCCATCCTCCACGAGAGGCTGGCTACCCTGGCCACTCCCTCAATTCGAGCCGGGGGACTGCGGGACGACGCCGACACCGAAAAGGCCACCAACGTAGCCAACCACTTTGTGATTGAGGTGGGCAACCCGGAGCAGGGCTTCGAGGAGGCGGACGTGGTGGTTGAACGGGAGTACAATACCGCATCGGTCCACCAGGGGTATATCGAGCCCCACGCTGCCACCGCCTTCTGGAGCGCCGACGGCAACCTGACCATCTGGTGCAGCAGCCAGGGCCATTTTGGTATCCGGGAGAACACGGCCAGGCTCCTGGGCATCCCCGTTTCCAAGATCAAGGTTGTCCCTATGGAGATTGGCGGCGGCTTTGGAGGCAAGCTCACCATATACCTGGAACCCCTGGCATCCATCCTCTCCCGGAAGACCGGGCACCCGGTGAAGCTCACCATGAGCCGCACCGAGGTATTCGAGGCCACCGGCCCCACCTCGGGCAGCTATCTCAAGGTGAAGATGGGGGCCACGAAAGAGGGACGCATCACCGCCGCTGAGGCTTATCTGGCCTACGAGGCCGGCGCATTCCCCGGCTCCCCGGTACCGGGCGCGGCCAACTGCATCTTCAGCCCCTACGACATATCCAACGCCCGCATTGATGCTTACGACGTGGTGCTGAACAAGCCGAAGACCGCCGCCTACAGGGCCCCCGGCGCTCCGGCGGGCGCTTTCGCAGCAGAGACGGTCATAGACGAGATATGCGAGAAAATCGGCATGGACCCCCTGGAGTTTCGCCTGCTCAACGGGGCCAAGGAGGGGACCAGGCGGGTCACCGGCCCCAGGTTCGGCAAGATCGGGTGTCTGGAGACGGTGCAGGCTGCCAAAGACCACCCCCATTACACGGCCCCCCTCGGGTCTGATAGGAAAAGCCCCAACCGTGGACGGGGGGTAGCCAGCGGCTTCTGGACCAACAACTCCGGCCCCTCCTGCGCCACCGCCAGCGTAAACCCCGACGGGACCATCAGCCTGGTGGAAGGATCGGCGGACATCGGAGGCTCCAGGGCGGTGGCGGCGATGCACGTTGCCGAGGTGTTGGGCATCGCCGCCGAGGACGTGAAGCCCCAGGTGGGGGATACCGACTCCATAGGCTACACCTCCAACACCGGGGGCAGCGGGGTGGCCTTCAAGACTGGCTGGGCCTGCTATGAGGCAGCCCAGGACGTGAAGCGCCAGATGGTTGACCGGGCGGCCAAGATATGGGATGTCTCTGCCGAGGACGTTGAATACGCCGAGGGGATGATCGTCCACAAGTCCGACTCCGAGCTGAGACTCACCTTCAAGGACATGGCCGCCAGGCTGAACTCCACAGGAGGCCCCATTGTCGGCAAGTCCAACGTTAATCCGGGAGGAGTGGGGCCTGCCTTCGCGGTCCACATGGTGGACGTGGAGGTGGACCCTGAGACCGGGAAGGTGGACATTCTCCGCTACACCGCCCTGCAAGACGCGGGGAAGGCGGTCCACCCCAGCTACGTGGAAAACCAGATGCAGGGAGGGGTGTCCCAGGGTGTTGGCTGGGCGCTGAACGAGGAGTACGTCTTCAACGACAAGGGAGAGATGGCCAACCCCACATTCCTGGACTACCGGATGCCCACCAGCCTGGACCTGCCCATGATAGACACCGTCATCGTCGAGGTGGACAATCCGGGGCATCCCTATGGCGTCCGGGGCGTGGGAGAGGTGCCCATTGTGCCTCCGATGGCGGCGGTAGCCAACGCCATCTATAATGCCATCGGGGTCAGGATGCGCAAGCTCCCCATGTCCCCCGGCAACATCCTGGAAGCCCTGTGGCAGAAGGAGCAGGAGGGCTAGGGGGAGTAGTCCCCCCGGCCCCTAGTTGGCTAGTGAGGGGGCAGAGCGTGAAGGTAGTGGTGCTCCCTTCACACCCTGCCTCCTCATCTTGCTCACTTTAGCTGTCATTCTGAACGGAGCTAAGAATCTACCCCAAAGAAACCCGCTGAAGCAATACCTTACTGGGTATGTAGGGACTTTGATAATCACCTCTTCCAGATTGCAAGCGCTCATGCAGTGAGAGATGCCGAGAGCCAATATTACATCGGAAATACCGGCAAAGCGAAGGTTACGCGATGTGTGGCTGATAATAATGATCTGGGTTAGTAAATGCTAACCCATGTCTTTCCAATCTGATGTGATGCGGGCAATGGGAGCCAAACATGGAGACGCTGGCAGACCTGCTGGAGTTGATGTACTCTGCCCGGAACAGCTTCACCACTATCCAGGCAGCCATCCGGCAATGGTACTACCCCCTCCGTAGAGCAGAGGCGCAGGCCCGATGGGTAGCAACGCAGCCATTGGGAAGTGTGGCCTCTCTTGGGCCAGTTGGTGGTGGTAACGCCGCATCTCGTCAGCCCCAGGACATCGTCCAAGAGGAGACCTCACGCCTGTGGGGTCGGAGGCCGTTACCCTGGCGCTACGAAGTTGACCTGGCAAGTGATGGGGGCAGTACCATCCGGATTGCTACCGATGACGTCTGGTGGTCGTATGACCCCCGTTCCCCATATAGAGCTTTGACCTATGATGCCTCCCATGAGGACCAGACTGAGGGTATTCCAAGGGTCATTGCCTACCAAACCCTCACCACCCTCCTGGACCCATGCGGTATCATCCCGGACCTCTCGATAAGGCTGCTGGGCAGGGCTACCCACGCGGGTCGGGACGCCATACGGGTCAGAGGACTGCCTCGAGAGAGGGAGGGGAGGGGGCCGATGCTATGGGCCGGCGCCGACGAATATGAGTTACTGGTGGATTTGGAGAGAGGTATCGGACTCCGTTACGCGGCCCGAATGGATGATAAGGAGTTTGCCAGCATCGAGATCATGAGTGTGGTCTTCGACGATGCGCTGCCTGAGGACCTATTTATCATCCATGTGCCCTCTGGGGGTCCAGACCCGGCCCCGGCAGACCCAAGAGTCTAGGGGGATGAGGCTGAGATGTTTGAGACGGGCCCCGCTTATACATTTGAGAAGGGGTTAAGCTCATGGGTGACTTGGGTAACCTGCTGGCACTGCTTTACACAGCTAGGGACCGTTTCACCACCATCCGGGCGACGGTCCATTATTGGTACAACAGGCCCCTGATGCGTGAAGCGCATCAACGATGGGAAGCAAAGCAGTACGGAGGTATAGATATAGCCGTTTCGGATTCGACCAGCCCCCCACCGCGCCAGTCCCAGGGCGGTATCCAAAGGAGGATTTTCCGGCTGTGGTTGCAAAAGGAGCCTTTGCGATGGCGGGATGAGGTTGACCGGAAGGATGGAAAAGGCGCCAGTGTGGAAGTCGAAGTCGGTGATGCCAGTCGCCTATACTGGGAACACCGAGCATTGGCCCTGGGATTTGATCCATCGCCCATCATATCCGACTTCTCGCTGGAGCCTCTGGGCAGGGCCGTCCACGCTGGCCGTGAGGCCATAAAGGTGAAGGCTCGCCCCCGCAGCAAGGAGTATGACCCTTGGGAATTGTGGATGGAGGTAGATGAGTACGAACTGTTGGTGGACGCTGAGCGGGGTATCCTTCTGTACACCGCGGTCTGGATAGATAGCCAATGGGTGGCTGCTTTTGATATTGCCAAGGTGGTCTTCGACGAGGAACTGCCCGAAGGCCTGTTTGCCATCCCTTCACCTCAAGGGTAGTGTTTCCTCTCAGGGGGTGGGTGAATTTGATTGGTTGGCAGCAGTAGCCAACGCCATCTATAATGCCATTGGGGTCAGGATGAACAAGCTCCCCATGTCCCCCGGCAACATCCTCGAAGCCCTGTGGCAGAAGGAGGTCGAGGGGTAGTAGTACCCCCGGCCCGGGTTGGTTAGTGAGGGGCAGGGTGTGTTGAGTTGTGGTACTCCTTCACACCCTGCCCCCTCTCATATTAGTTACCCACTATGGTTAGAGTTTCCTTCAGTTGTGCAGATCCAACTCGTTAGCCTCATTCCAAGAGAGCGTGGACCTTCGCCAGGACTTCATTAACCACCTGCGCTGTGGTCTGGCACTCAAAGCGGGCACCCCTTGCTTGCCAGTCCAAACTCTTGATCTGGTCGGCGAGGACAACTCCCCTGACAGCGCCTTCAGGGGGAAGCGGGACCTCAAAGGGGTATCCCTTGACTTGGGATGTGATGGGACAGAACAGCCCCAACCTGGTTCTCTCGTTATAGGTCTTAGGACTCAAGACCAGAGCTGGGCGGAGTCCAGCCTGTTCATGTCCGGCCTGTGGGGTAAAGCTCAGCCACACGATGTCTCCCCTGCCAGGAGCGTATTCTTTATCTACCATTCTTCTCTGCCTTGGGCAGGGCCGGTATCCTGTTCTGGATGTAAATTGTCGGGAGTTATCTGGGCCAGCATATCGTCCAGATTGTAAGACTTGCGCAGAACAATCTGGTCACCTTGATGAATGATCTCAATTGCCGAGCCTTCTTGAACACCCCACTGCTGGGCAATGGTCGTGGGAATGAGTATGGCCAAGCTGTCACCCCATTTGGAGATATGGAATTTTGAGCCCATTTGGGTACCGCCCTATCATATATTTTCGGTGGTATTGTCTAGCGGGTAAACTCCGGGGCAATCGCATCTTGGGGTATTCCTAAAAGCGGTAAGGTAGGTGAAGCCTGCCGACAGGGTCAAATAATCATTCACTCCTGCCGGTCGGCTCCTTACACATGCCTAGACCCCTTTGGCGGCTACCTTGGCTAGGTACTGGAGCGCTCCTCCCAAGGGCCGTCAGCACGTTCGCGACTATACTGTCTTCCTTCCAACAGCAGCGCCTCACTGTATGAGCCGTTCGCCTGGACCACAATATGCGTGCCTTCGTCGAACACCACGGTCGCCTGGGTGAAACTCTCAAACAGAGGCGGGTCTTCCTGCCTATCCGTCTCTGTGGTTGCCGATGAACTCCAGGACCAGACCGTTCCAGACGTGGGGCCTTTCCCAGAAGCCGGCGTGGCCCACGTCGGGGAGCAACACAAACCGGGAGGTGGGGATACGCTCGGCCAGCATCCGCATCAAGGCCGGGGGAGAAAGCAAGTCCGCCCCTCCCGACAGCACCAGCACGGGAACGCTCATAGTCCCTAGCCTGGCATAGGTGATTGGGTTCCGGGTCGGTTGGGGCGGGACTACGCC
Source organism: Dehalococcoidia bacterium (assembly GCA_965219725.1). GTDB lineage: Bacteria > Chloroflexota > Dehalococcoidia > Lucifugimonadales > JAGWBF01 > CBDCOF01. Next base: position 1,554,479 of record CBDCOF010000002.1, read on the forward strand.
GTGGGGCCTGCTGGCAAGCTCAATCTCCAACCAACGCCTCGCTCCCGCCGGGTCCGTTCCCCGGTAGGAAGGGCCAAGCTCTCGCAGTTCCGCCGGGAGTTGCTGGATCTCCACGGGACGAAGCCTGGTCTGGACCTCCAGGTATCCGGGATCCTGGACGCCTCCGATGGTGTTGGCCGCCACCACGCTGAGGACCCTCTCAGGATGGTCGAGGGCATAGTCCAATGCGGCGATGCCGCCCGCCGCGGTAGCCACCAGGTGGAACCGCCGCAACTCCAGCCTCTCAACCAGCCTGTGGAGGTCGTCGCCCATGAAGCCCGGTTGTGGGCCGGGGTCAGTGGTCCGGGAGCGCCCCCAGGTGCGCCGGTCGTAGGTAATGCACCGGTAGCCGGCGCTGGTGAACGCCGGTAGCTGGTACAACCAACTTTCGGAGGTGCCGGTAGCCGCGTGCAGGAACACCACCGGCGTACCGTCGCCGCCGGTATCCTCGTACCAGAGGTCCACTCCTGGAAGGGTTGCGAAGGGCATGTGGTCAACACCTCCTGGAATTTTCCGGGGCGATTTAAGGCCCACGGCAGGATTCGCCTTGGGCAGCGCGGGTGGGGCCATGCTGCTGTGGTAGAGGGCAGGATTCAAATCAGGTTGCCGAGGCAGGGTCAGGTTTCAAACCTGACCCTACTAGGGGTTGATGATGCTGGACTGGCGGCCGACGACAAAGGCCTCTCTCTGCTCAACGAAGTCGGCCACCAGGCCGGTCAGCGCTTCCGGCCGGTCCGCCATGATCACGTGCCCGGCGTCGTATACCATCGAGACGTTGCTGTTGGGGATTTTCTCGCGGTAGACCCGGGCCGCTTCCGGGGCCACCATCCGGTCCTTCAGTCCAAAGACCACCAGGGTGGGGCAGGAGACCTCGGTCAACCTGCTCTCCAACTCCGCGTTGTGGCCGCTTCCGGCGATTCCGCTTAGCAACCCGCTGCCCGGCGATGTCATTGCCCGCGGCCCGGCAGCCAGCCGGGCCGCGTTTTCGGGACGGGCCACAAGCTGTTCGGCGAGAGCGGTCGCCGGGTTGCCCGTAGGCAGAATGGCGATGGGAGAGATGAGAATAAGGGCCTCAACGTCTCCGGGCGATTGCAATGTTTGCCAGAGAGCTACGCCAGCGGAGACAGAGGCACCGATGAGGGTGTATTTGGCATAGCCAAGCGCGCCAACGGCGAGAGCTGCCAGGCCGGCCAATTCTTGCTCCGACCCCGGGCCGCTGAAATCTCCCAGGTCCAGTCGCAGGACCCGGTAGTCCTTCGCCAAAGCCTGCTGAAGCCCCAGGACACTCCAACCGTCGCCGTCCAGGATGACGACCGGGTCACCGCTTCCCGCTGCCCAGTAGCGTGCGTTGGACCCGGCCACCTCTACCTGTCCTGTCTCAAGTGTCAATACAAGTCCCCCATGACCCCAGGGTCTTTTAGTTTTCACCTTGATACGGCGAGCCGAACCCGAACACTGTCATACTAATGACATTTTCTGAGAACCGAAAGACCCTGCCCCATGCCTCAAGGTTTCTCGATTCCCGAAATATTGCTGCCCTCGAGCTTGTGAACTCAACCGGGCTAAAAATCTCTGATCCGGGGCAGGACTTCCCTGCCGAACAGATCAATCTCCCTCATAACCTCCTGGTGGTCAACCCCCGGCTGCTGGAAGAACAGGTCTACCACACCGGCGCCACATTCGTCATGGAACTGCTTGATTTGCTCCACAACCGTGTCGGGCCCGCCCATGAAGTTCAAACTCCTGGACAGGCCAACAACGTCCCCCTGGGGGCTCCCGGCGAGGGCATTGAGAGAAGGGGCTGGTCTGAAACCCGCCCCTTCTCCGGCGCGGGCGGCGTTGACGGCCCGGCTCACGTTGGGCTGCAAGACGATTCCGCCGGGAACCGGCCCCGCGGCGGTGCGCCTTGCCAGCCAGTCTTCGGCCTGCTTGTCTGTCTCCGCCAGGTAGATGCTGCCCCGGAAGACCACTTGGTCCGGTTGAGGCTGCCATCCCGCTTCTCTGCACCATTGAAAGTACTTGGCGGTGATGGCGGCCATCTGGGACGGCGGGAGGAAGGATACGCCGAGACCCAACCTGTTCTCGGCTGCGTAGCGCACCGTATCGTCGCTCCTGGTGGCAACGATCACCGGCGGGAGGGGCTGCTGGACCGGAAGGGGCCAGACCGACACGGTGCGGAACTGGTGGTAGCGCCCCTCCCACGAGAATGGTTGGGGCTCGGTCAGCGCCTTCAGGACCAGGTCCATTCCCTCGAAGAGTCTTTCCCTGCCCTCGGAGGGATTCACGCCGTAGGTCTGGTCCTCGTTGGGCGTGCCCCGCAGGAACCCAATGATCAGCCGCCCGTTGGTCAAGTTGTCCAGCAGTCCCAGCTCTTCGGCGCACCGTACCGGGTTGTTCAGGGGCAGTAGCTGCCCCAGCATTGCGATCTTTACCCTCTTGCACCGCTCTGCAACGGCCGCAGCCATGACGGCAGGAACAGCGGTAGCGATGCGGCCGGAATAGTGGTGCTCGGAGAAGCTGACCCAATCAAACCCCATTTCCTCGGCAAACTCACATTCGTCCATCCCTTCCTGATAGCTGCGTACCGACACCTCCGGATCATGGTACGCCGCCGGCACGGGCCAGGTGACCGGGAAGGTATGCCGCTGCGAATACCCCATAGCACCCAGGTAAGAGGCCTTCATTGTGTTCCTCCGTTCAGGCCAGAGTTGTGAGTTCAGCCTTTTGAGACAGTTCCTTAGTCCTCCTTGGCCGCTACCTTGGCCAGGTACTGGGGCGCTCCTTTGGCTATCCACTGCTGCCAGCTTGTCAGGAAGAACCGGGCGCCCTTGTCAATGTAGCCCTCCACGTTTTCATCGTTGGCTACCGTCCCGGTTATCTTGCCGGCGGCCACAATCTGGTCCATGCACCTTGTTACCACCGCCTGCACCTCCGGGTGGTTGGGCTGGCCCGTGTAGCCCATAGTCTGGGCCAGGTCCGAGGGGGCCATGAAGAAGACATCAATGTTGTCCACCGTCAATATCTCTGCGAGGTTTCTAACCCCTTCCACCTCTTCGATGAGGACCACCACCAGGGTCTCCTCGTTGGACTTGTTGTGGTAGTCGCTGACCCCGTAGGACTGACGCCCTCCGGCCATGCCCCTGTAACCCAGGGGGGCGTACTTGGCCGACTTGGCGGCCTGCTCAGCCTCCGCCTTGTTGTTTACGTGGGGCACCACGATGCCCGTAGCGCCCACGTCCAGGGTGCGGGTGATTAGCGAGGGGTCGTTGTTGTTCACCCGGCACACCGAGGTCATGCCCCACAGGTCGCAGGCCCTGGATATGTGGGCCACCTGGTCCCAACTGGCGGTGCCGTGCTCCGTCTCAATCCATACCCCGTCAAAGCCGAATTGCCCCATGTAGTCAGCAATCTCCGGGCTGTTGAGGCCGCCCAGGACTGTGGCGGTCTTCCCCTCCCGCAGCTTCTTCTTTACCCCGTTTACTCGCATATCCGGCATAATTCACCTCCATCAACCAAGTTTGTGCACGCGACATTGCTGGTCATCCAACTACCTGCCAATTATCTGATTGTACCCTGAGTGAATGTAAATTGTAACCGGGTTGGTGAGAGAAGTCACTATCCCAATACTCCTTGCGGAGCACATACGAGGATGAAAATTGCACAGCCCCTTCTGTCACTCCCGCGAAAGCGGGAGTCGAGGGGTGGGGGGAGCTTCGGAACGACCGCCTATGTCGGGGCATCCTGGATTCCTGCTTTCGCAGGAATGACGGTGTTGGGGGATGCCTGTTTTCATGGTAATTGCCCATGCCCCTATCGGGCCACATACAAGATGAAAATGGGACGGCTTCTCCACCGTCACTCCCGCTTTCGCGGGAGTCCACCCCCACCCCTGGATTCCGGCCTGCGCCGGAATGACGGTGGGCATCTGTTTTCATGGTACTGACGGCGTTGGGGGCTGCCGACCGGCTAGGCCGAGCGCTACCTGCCCTCGGATAGCTGCCCGGAGCGGTTGGGGAGCCTGGTGGGGGTGCCGGCGATGAAGCCGGAGAGGTTCAGGGCGGTGTGAATCAGGCCGATGTGGGAGTAGGCTTGGGGGAAGTTGCCCAGTTGACGGTTGGACCCCGGGTCGAACATTTCGGCGAGGAGGCCCAGGTGATTGGCCTGTTTTGTGATAACTTCGTGGAAGTAGTCGAGGCCCCGGTCCGTCTGGCCGGTGTAAATGAAGTTTCCAATGAGCCAGAAGCTGAGGAGGGTGAAGGCGCCCTCCTGCTGGCCCTCCAATCCGTCGTCGGTCTCTTCCGGGAGATAGCGCCAGACCATCGGGCCGTCGGCCAGCTCTCGCTCTATGGCATCCACGTTTTGGCGGACCCGGGGGTCATCCCGGGGGATTAAGCCCATGAAAGGTATGGCCAGGTTTGAAGCGTCCAAAGCGTCGTGGCCGTACCGCTGCCGGAAGGCCTGCTTTGTGGGGCTCCATCCTGAGTCCAGGATTTCGGACTTGATGCCGTCGGCGGCCAGGGACCACCGGCGATACAGCCGGCGCTGCCCCCTAGAGGCGGCGATGTAGGCGGCATGGTCAAGGGCGGCCCAGCACATTAACTTGGAATACACGAAGTGCTGCTGTTCGCCCCGAACTTCCCAAACGCCCCGGTCCTTTCGATGCCAATTCTTCATAACGATTTCGGCCAGGTTGTGGACCAGTTCCCATGCTTCCTGCGGTATACTTCCATGAAGTATGAGCAGGGAGTGAATGGATACGATGACCTCTCCGAAAACGTCCAGTTGAAGATGCTCGGCGGCGGCGTTGCCGATGCGGACGGGACGGGACCCTTCGTACCCCTTCAGATGGTCGAGGGTGTACTCCCGCAGGGATGAATCGGGGCTGATGCCGTAAAGGATGCGGGTCCTGCCTTGTCCCAACTGGCACTGTTCCAGCAGCCAGTCCATGAACCGGTCGGCCCCGGAATCGTCTCCCAGGCGGTAGAGCACATCCACGGTGAAGCTGGCGTCCCGCAGCCACGAGAAGCGGTAGTCCCAGTTTCGGGTGCCCCCGATGGTCTCGGGCAGGCTGGTGGTGGGCGCGGCGATGATGGCTCCGCTGGGCCTATACATCATAAGATGAAGGGCCAGGAAAGAGCGGACAACGGCGTCTCGCCAGAGTCCGTTGTAGTTCATTCCGGTCACCAGTTCTTGCCAGTAGCGCCGGGTATGGTCGAGTTTCTCAGAGGTGCGATACCGGCCGAGGCTGGCCGGGCGGTCGTTGCCGTAGGCAAGGACGAAGATAGCGGTCTGTCCATGGGTGAGGGTGAAGCTGCCGGCGACGCCTTGGCCGTCGGACCGGAGGGGGATATTAGACAGGAGGGTCAGGGTCTGGCCGCCTCCACTGGCTTGAACGGCGCCGGAACTGCCCCGCACCGGGCGAAATTCGGGGAGGGAGCGGGCGTAGTCGTGTCTGGGGCGGAAATCGCAGTGTAACTCGACCTCCCCGGCGAGGCAGGTAACGACCCGGTGGATTTCGTGGGGGGCGTTCCATCGTTCCATGGTGGGTTGGGGCGTATCAGGACTGCCGTCGTTGTTGCCGGCGATGGGCATGAAGTCGGTGATGGAGACTATGCCGTCGCCGGTGGTGAAAGCGGTCTCGAGAATGTTGGTGTCCGGGACGTACTCCTGCCGGGTGTTGAGAACGGGGCCGGCGGGACTGATTTGGAAATGCCCCCCGGCCTCTTCGTCAAGGATGCCGGCGAATACGCTGGGAGAGTCAAAGCGCGGAAAGCAGCACCAGTCTATGGAGCCGTCGGTCCCCACAAGCGCCGCCGAGGACATATCGCCTATCAATCCGTAATGGTACAAATTCAGTCCCTATCGGTACAAATTTGGTATGGATTGGAGTATTTGGGTCTAGTTTATCACCGGGGGGTGACATCATGCAATGTAAATTGCAGCCTGTGACTGTTCAGACTTGAGGGCTCGTTCTGGGCCCAACTCGTCATTCCCGCGAAAGCGGGAATCCAGGGTCCCACCCCTGGATTCCGGCCTGCGCCGGAATGACGGTTATGCAAAGGTCGGCTCAAGGGCGGAATGACGGTGCGGCAAGGGAAAACTGGTGAAATCTTGCGAAGCAGTCTATATGTTAGTGCTGTATGGTATATGCTATGTTATGGCATCCCGCCAATATTGAAAGGGGTCTATCCGGCCCTTAATCGGAAGACGTTAACGATGAGAGGATAGAATTGCTGGATACTATCAACGTAGGGGCCCAGTCTATCGAGGAATACATTCCGGTTGTGGGAGAAGACAAGATCGCGGAGCTAAAGTCCATTGCAGCTGGTCTCAAGGGCGCCCGCGTGCTTCATATCAACTCCACCGCCTACGGGGGCGGTGTAGCAGAGCTATTGCGGTCCCACATACCTCTCCTCAGAAGCCTGGGCATTGACGCCCAGTGGGTAGTTATACCGGGGGATGACGACTTCTTCAGTGTCACCAAGTCCTTCCATAATGCCCTCCAGGGAGGGGAATACCACCTGGATGACAGGGCCAAAGAAGCATACCTGGCAAATAACTCTCGGAACGTCCGGCACCTGGACGCCAACTACGACTATATCGTGGTGCATGACCCCCAGCCGGCGGCCATGCGTCTTCTCTACGGCTCCAGCGACGCCAAGTGGGTATGGCGCTGCCATATAGACACTGCAACCCCCAACTCCCAGGTGTGGGGCTTCCTCAGGCCCTACGTGGAAGTGTATGATGCAATGGTATATACCATGGAAGAGTATGTCTCCCCGGACCTGCCCAAAGAAAAGATTTTCATCATGCCTCCTGCCATAGACCCCCTGAGTCCCAAGAATACCCAACTTACCAGGGAGTTTTGCAGCAAAATCGTTAGCTGGGTGGGAATCTCCACCGACCGCCCTCTAGTAACCCAGGTGTCCCGCTTCGACCCGTGGAAGGACCCCCTGGGGGTGATAGATGCCTACCGGACTGTCAGGGAGCAGGTGCCCGGCTTGCAGTTAGCCATGCTGGGCCACCTGGCTATGGACGACCCCCAGGGCCAGGAGATGTATAACCTGGTACGGGAAGCCAGCGCCAAAGACCCCGACATCTACCTGTTTACCAACTACACTGCGGCAAGCAGCATTGAAGTAAACGCCTTCCAGAGCTACTCTGACGTGGTCATCCAGAAGTCCATAAGGGAGGGCTTCGGGCTGGTGGTCGCCGAGGCTTTGTGGAAGGGGACCCCCGTAGTGGCCGGCAGGGTAGGAGGGATACCCCTTCAGCTGGAGGATGGCAAGGGGGGGTTCTTGGTGGACAGCGTCGAGGAATGCGCCGAAAGGGTCCTTCAACTGCTCCAGGACCCCGAGGAGGCCAGAAGGATGGGCCGGACGGGGCGGGGCTACATCCTTTCCAATTTCCTCACCCCCAGGCTTCTATCCGATGAGCTTTCCCTGCTGCGCTCCTTGCGTTAGCCCGTGTAGCCCATCAGCCCGCAGTCCCGAGGAGTCCAATCCTGGTAGTCATCATCCTGATGGGAGGAAAGGCGAAGGATACATCCTTGCTTGGTGAAGAGGATGTATCCTTCGCTTATCCTTGGCAAAGGGTGCCCAGTGGTCTCTTGAGGCTACCCTGCCTTGCGCAACCGCAGCCATCGCTCAAATGAGGTATCGCTTTCTGTGGACTTCTTGCCAAGCAGCAGACCTTCCATGCCAACGTCCTCATCGAGTCCAGGCCAATGAATTCCATAGCCTGCACCGCTAATCTGAAAATCGGCGCGCTCGGCTGGTGTGCCATGAGCCAGGCGTGGATACCAACCGATGGGAACGGCGATTGTACGACCATCTTCGAGGTCCACAGACAAGGTATCGTCTGTCACTGCGACACCAACTACTCTAGGCAGGGTGAGTGTAACCACTGCAAAAGGCGTCCCATTCATTTCTCAAAGTCTCCAAATGCTGACGCATGATTTCCTCGATGTCCCGTAACTCTCTGCGGCTATAGCCGTGATTTGTAGCCAAAGTCACATCCGGGTCCAGCCAGAATTTGGCGCTCAGATTCTCCCTATCCACGTGCATATGTCGTGGCTCCTGGCAATCATAAGAGTAAAAGTAGAAACGATATGGCCCATTTCGTAAAGCTGTCGGCATAGTTATGTGGAACTTTCAGTCCGGGTTTGGTGAGTTTTCGTTTCGCCGGAGGCTCTGGGACCCTGTATAACATGCCTCTAGCCCCGTCGAGGGCCGTCTTCCCTAACCCTCTAGCGGGGGCAGGCCCTCGTCTTGGCGCACCTCGTTGATAATCTGGAGCACCCGTGTTCGGAAGGGGGGATACTCCAGCTCGAACTCGCTGAGCAGGCGGCTATTGTCTATCCGATAGTTCCCGGACCTCTCCAGGCCGCCATCATCGTCGTAGGTTATCTGGGCATCGGGAATGAACTCCTTCACCATGTCCCCCAGGTCGCCAAGGCTTATGGCCTGGCCCCCCGAGTTGTAGACGTTGTAGCGGGGAGAATCGGACATGGTAACGCGCACGAAGGCTTCGGATATGTCCTCCACGTGGATGGGACACCGCATCATGGCCTTATAGGGGAATCGGATAGGCTGGCCCCTGGAGGGCAGGGTTATGCACTGCACGTGGTCGGTGGAACCCCGGACCTTGTCAGGCCCGGTTACGTTGGCCGGGCGGATGCCGGTTATGGACATTCCATAGTTCCTGATGTACTGCTCCGCCTGGAACTCGTTGAATATCTTGTGAACGGCGTACTGGCTGGTGCCATACTTCTGGTCATCCTCGTTGGCGTCCCTGTCGCCGAAGTTGCTCTGCTGCCCGCTCACCGCTAAAGAGCTGGCATATACCACCCTCTTCACCCCACCCAGGCGGGCTGCCTCAAAGCAATTGTCCATCCCCATGACATCCAGGAGCATGGCAAAGTGGGGGTTGTCTTCGCCGCCTCCCAGGAGATAAGCCAGGTTGATGATGCGCTCAGGCTCCGTCTCTATGACGGTCCTCATCACATCCTCAAACTTGGTCACGTCACCCCGGACTACCCTTACCTGGTCTCCCATAGCTGCAAAAGAGGTAGCTCCGGGGTTAATGTCAAGGCATACTACCTCTTCGCCCCTCTCCACCAGCTTGCGTATGACCCGAGGACCGATAAAGCCTGTACCACCCAATACGAGCACGGACATATTGCCCTCCTTCTTTCTACCTACTGCCTGCCGCCTACGTGATAATGTTGTGAAATGGCCCAGCCTGGGTCGTGGCCCGTTTTTGTGGCCTTCTATGTATTCGGCAACTGCCAGTATAAGTAAGCCTCTTTTGGCAGTCAACCTATCCTGACTATCACCAGCTATCGGGCTTTACGATAGTCCCATGATTATCTGTCAGAGTTGGGGGGAATTGGCTATCAGCCAGGACTTTTTTGTTGATGGTCCTCTTCTGGAAGCTGGATACTTTGATCAAGTCTCCGCTAATGTTACCTTTGGGATGAGGATTGATAACGCCGACGATTTTCTGGAACTGAGTGGTCACTATCTCGATTGGAAGTTTTAAGTCAGAGTCATTCGATATAACTACGGCTTCATCAAAGTCACCATTGAAACAATCTACCAGCAGGTATGTAGCTAGATTTACATCCGACCCCTTCTCTTCCACTTTCAGGACCTGTACGGCTTGGGGTGGATTGGTTGAATTGCGGTAGGCTAGAGGGAATTGTGACATTAACGTAGGCCAGGATGCAAACCTGCCTTCATGGATTGTCAGATTCGGGATTGCTCTTAGTGCACGAAGGAAAGCGTCCTGCCTGACTGGAGCTTGCTGGTCGTGAGGTAGAGGTTTGACGCGGGCCGTAAAATACCTGATTCTGTTAATCTGGTGACCGGGGAGTAGCTTCTGGCATAGGGAGTGAACGTTTAGCCATTGGAATGGGGTATTGCGTAGTGCTCCGTAGTATAGATTGAATCCACCTATATAGATATTTGTAGCCATGTCATTAAATGCTAAAGCCGCCCAGAGGCGGCTTTGCTCCCTGACACCGAAGCGACAGGGGCGATCACATCCCCACTATACTTTATGGCATTCGAGATGTCAAGAGATTTTCTCAGGTGGTTGACGGGCGGCATACTGGAATCTACACTGATAATTAGTGATGCAGGCGGACGATGGAGCGCCTGCCCTGATATGCTCGTATTTGGGAGGGTGATAATGTCAACGAGTTCAGAAGAAATCAAGAAGTTGGTGCGGGATAGGTACGGGGCCAGGGCCAAAGGGGTGATTGAGCTTACCCTCCTCCAACTCCCGGGCGGGTCTGACCAGGGGTGTTGTGGCCCGGCAGACATGGACCGCGCCCTCAGGATTTATAACGAGGGCCAGGTAGCGGGACTTCCTGCCGAGGCGGTGGCGGCGTCGGCGGGATGCGGCAACCCCACTGCCCTGGCCGCCCTACAGCCCGGCGAAAGGGTGCTGGACCTGGGCTCAGGCGGCGGAATAGACTGCTTCCTGGCGGCCCAGCAGGTGGGAGAGACGGGCCACGTCACGGGCCTGGATATGACCCCGGACATGATAGCCCTGGCCCGGAAGAACAAAGCCGCCCTGGGGCTGGCCAACGTGGAGTTTGTCCAGGGCGAGATGGAGAACATGCCCGTCCCCGATGCCAGCGTGGACGTGATTATCTCCAACTGCGTGGTGTGTTTGTCTCCCAACAAAGACGCCGTATTCTCAGAAGCATTGCGGGTCCTGGCGCCGGGAGGCCGGATTCACCTCTCCGACATGATGGCCCTCACCCCCGAGGGGCCGGCCCGCACCGACCCCGAGGCATGGGCATCCTGCATCGCCGGGGCCGAAGACCGGGATGTGTACTTGGGCAGGCTGAGGGGGGCGGGGTTTGTGGACATAGCCATCACCGAGGAAAAGGTCCGATTCGATGACAATGGCGTCCCTCAAAACGTGGCAAGCGTCAAGGTGGTAGCCCGCAAGAGGTAGTAGGGTCCTCCTATATTACTGATGCGTGAATAGATTACTAAACTCTGGGGCTTATCTACCGTCATTCCCGCGAAAGCGGGAATCCACCGCCCCACCCCTGGATTCCGGCCCCGTATCGGGGTACGGGGCCGGCTCTGCGCTGGAATGACGGTGGGTGGGGGATGCCGTACCCTTCAGGGTGCGGTGGAGGAACCTGGCGCTGCCTATTTTCACAATAATTCCCCATGGCCTTGCGGGCCACATACTAAGATGAAAATGGTACGGCATCCCCACCGTCATTCCCGCGAAAGCGGGAATCCAGGGGTTGGGGGCTGGGATTCTAGCTTGGGGGATGCCTATTTTCATAGGAATTACCCATGCCCCTGCGGGCCAGGTAAGGGGATGAAAATGGTGGTCAGCCGTCCGACTGGCTTCAGCCAGATAGAAACCGGCCCTAGAAGCTATCCTCTAGGGCCGAACCAGTAGTTCAATACAATCATCGTAATAGCGGTTGCTGCGTTGGTTGTAGTGGTCTGGTTAATCCCATACACGAGACCCAATGTGTACAGAAACACCGCTATACCTAACGCAACAACGCTGAGAGCAAGTCTTACTTTTTCTCTGAAGGTTTCGATGCGATCTTCTTCTCCTTGTCTCTCCGCCATGCATCTTTGAGTATCCTGAATGTCTTAACTGCTTGCGTGTTCTTAGGCCATCGCTCCGCGCTCATGTCTTGCTCCCTTGTCTCTTGTATCGCCTACGCAACAATTACGCTACCATGAAGTACCGTACCTGTCAATTCGGCGTGGGCCTACCCTACTCTTGAAAATTGTCCTTGCCCGTCAGCTAGGGTTCAGCTACAATTCATAGCTGGGGCAGGGGTATATCCTGTGTGTGATATAATACACTCCCACTGACAAGGCTGACAGGGGTATGTAAAACAGGAGATGTATCTATGTGTCATTCCGAACGCAGCGAAGCGCAGTGAGGAATCTAAAGTCGTGGCTTTGCTTGAAGGCATAGACTTCAGATTCCTCGTCGCTCCGCTCCTCGGAATGACATGGTGAGCGGCTTGTTGAGTTAAAAAGTTGCCTCATTTTAGTTGCCTGATAATTTACATACCCCTGTCAGCACTGACAAGGGGAGGTGGTGCAGTTGAGGGATAGCGAAGTCCCACCGCCTACCGATGAGACCCGACCCCAAGCCCTGCCCTACTCCGAGTTGCCGCCTCGTTATCACCGGTGGAAATGGCGGGTGCTGCTGGCTTTTGCCTTCTTCTACCTGTTCCTGTACATGGGGCGTTTCAACTTCTGGCCCGCCGCCCCCCTGGTCAAGGAAGAACTGGACTTCAGCCACGTGGAGATCGGACTGATAACCGCCCTCCTGCTGTGGGGTTTCGGCCTGGGCGACCTGGTGCACGGGCGGCTTGGGGAGGCTTTTGGCCTGCGCCTGTGGGTGATGCTGGGGGCTGTCCTCACCACGGCCTTTAACTGGGCTACCAGCTTCGGATCGTCACTATGGACGCTGGCCATACCCTGGGGGATGGCCGGATTTGTAAACGCCGCCTGTTGGAGCCCGGGCATTAGCCTTCTCTCCCAGTGGTGGCCCCGGCGGGACCGGGGCAAGGCTATGGGCATCGTGGGTATGGCCGCCGGCGGGGCCATGCTGGTTATGTGGCTGGTTACGGGCTGGGTGGTAAGCGAGTTCGGATGGCGCGCCGCCTTCCGATACCCTCCCCTGGTTATCGCCGTCCTTGGCATTGCCTTCTACCTTATAGCCCGCGACCGCCCATCGGAGGTGGGCCTGCCGGAGTATATCGAAGAGGATGCGTTATCCGCCGGCGCCGAGTCTGTGGAGAAGGAACGCCTGCGGGGCCTGGGCCCCTATAGAGAGTTGCTGTCCAGCTTCCAGTTTCAGCTTGCGTGCCACGTCAAGGGGCTTGAGAACGTGGTGCGCTACGGGCTCACCACCTGGGTGCCCATCTACTATTTCGAGAAAGCCGGCCTGGATATTGACTCAACAATCCTGGTGACTATGGCCCTGCCGGTCGGATACCTGATAGCTCCCGTGATTTCCGGCATAATCTCCGACAGCCTGCTTCGCAGCGCCCGGCGGCCTATGGTGATGGTGTCCTGTGGGATAAGCGCCCTGGCCCTGGTGGGCATAGCCCTGGCCCCGGCGACCAACCTGTACCTGGGAGCCGCTCTCTTGCTGGTGGGAGGCTTCGCCATGAGCCTGTCGCCGTTGAATGCCCTGGCGGTGGATATAGCGGGCCGGCACATGGCGGGCACCTCTGCCGGGGTGCTCGATGCTCACGGCTACTTCTATGCCGGCCTTCAGGCCATATTGTTCAGCATATTGCTGGACGCGACAGGGAGTCCCTGGCCCATAGTGTTCCTGGCAATGGCAGGCACCCGGATACTCTCAGGGGCCATAATCTCCTTTGTGAAGGTGTAACCTGTGAAAGGATAACCCCGGCGGGCACCCGATACGCGCCGGCCCTGGCATCCGGTGGCCGGCATTGGCATACGGGCTGCACTATAATTACTGATATGCCTGTAAATACCCATTCCCTTGCCAAGGCCAAGTAACGGGATGAAAATGATGGGCAACCTCCCCACCGTGATTCGGTTGCAGACTGTAATCCGGGGGCATCTGCACAACCGTCATTCGGTTGCAGGCCGCAATCCAGGGACATCTGCAAACCGTCATTCCGGCGAAGGCCGGAATCCAGGGGTTGGGCGTGGGTGACTTGCAACGACCGCCTATGTCGCGGGACCAATGACACATAGATACATCTCCTGTTTTACATACCCCTGTCAGCCTTCGGCGGGGGAAGGTTAGAGCCTGCCCCCGTATCAAGTACGGGGCAAGCTCTGAACTTGATTCAGGGATGGGGGTGATGCCATCGCCTACTGCTCACTGGGTGTGAAGACTCCGACCACCACAGGGGTGATACCCCCACCTCAGTCCTCCCCCGCAAGGGGTGAGGAGGTTGGATTTTCACAATAATTCCCCATGGCCTTGCGGGCCACATACGAAGATGAAAATGGTACGGCATCCCCACCGTCATTCCCGCGAAAGCGGGAATCCAGGGGTTGGGGGCTGGGATTCTAGCTTGGGGGATGCCTATTTTCATAGGAATGACGGTAAGCATCTATTTTCTTGGTATGGCGAGTCGCGGGTTATCTGTATAATTAGTTGGGATGGGAATACTTTAGGAGGTGATGGATAGTGGCTACACCTGGCGCAGCCGCGCTCACGGTGGTGCCCGCCTACCGGGTGGTGGCCCATTTTATAAGGCAGGTCGGGGAAATGGAAGGCGACCGGGCGCTGGACTACCTGGAGCAGAAGCTCCGGCAGTACGTCCGCAGTTCCCTTTCTTCCCTCCAGGGCGACTATGCAGAGATTGGGGAGCGGTGGGCGGTGGCCCAATTGGGCGACCCCAATCTGGAAGTTCTGGCCGAGGCCCTCAAGACAGCCGACAAGATTGCGCCGAGGAGGGCCATAGAGGATGCCCTTGGGAAGTGTACCCAACTCCTCCCCAGACCCGACCTTTCTGCCCGTTTCCTGTTGCTGCCCGGAGATGGCGGGAGCAATCTGCTGACCCAGGAGATGCGGGGGGCCATTGGAGTCAGCCTGGGCTCCCAAGTCACCCTTCTTTTCTTCTGGCCCGTGGGCGATTGGCTCTCGTATCTGGCCTACACGGCAGCCCACGAGTACGCCCACCTGGTGCGAAACCACCTGCTCCCTAGGGGCATGACCGGCGGAAGGCTGCTGTACCTGAAGACCCAGGAGCCCGAGACCCTGCTGGACGCCATGATCGCCGAGGGCATAGCCGATGTCTTTGCCGGGCAGATTTTCCCCGACGTGAAGCCCCATTGGACCTCCGGTGATCCCGGGGCCACAGCCCCGGAGGGCTCGGGTGAAGCCCGGGTCTGGCCCGCACTGAGGCGTCATTTGAGGGCCGACGACCCCAATGGGATACGAAGGTTTATCTCCGGCGATGGAGACCGGGTACCCCAGTGGGCGGGGTATATCCTGGGCTACCGTATCGTCCAGGCATATCTCCAGCATCACCCCAATACCCGCCCGGCCAACCTGGTGGGAATGTCTGGCGGGTCCATATTCCGGGAGAGCGGATACGGGGATGAGGTCTTATGAGTCCTCCTGTCAGCTTGCCTAGCGGACCAACACCCTTTTCACCAGGTACTCCAGAAGGCCGTCGGGAAGCAGCTTCTCTCCCAGCACGCCCAGCCTGGCGTCCAGCCCCACAGCGTACCTTTGCTTGGGTCGCCGGGCTTCCATCGCCTTGCCGATGACCCTGGAGACCTTTATGGGGTCGGCTGCCAGGCGCTGTCCCACTTCCGAGTTCCTCAAAATCCTCTGGGCGTAGCCGTAGTAGGGTGAGCCGGGGTCCATGACTTGCTCTCCCATGACCTGGTTCCGGCGGAATCCGGTGCGGAAGAGGCCCGGCTCGATTAGCACAACTCGGATGCCGAACTGGGCCACCTCCATACGCATAACCTTGCTGAGGCCCTCCAGGGCGAACTTGCTGGCAGCGTATGCTCCACCTCCCGGACTGCCGATGCGTCCCGCCACCGAGCCTACGTTGACGATGGTGCCGGCGCCCCTCTCGCGCATGTGGGGCAGGGCCGCCTTGCTCATTCCCAGGACGGCAAACAGGTTGGTCTCAAACTGGGCCTTCACCTCATCTATGGACAGGTCCTCCAGACAACCCCACAGGCCATACCCGGCGTTGTTCACCAGGGCATCCAGCTTCCCGGCCTGGCGGATAATTTGAGGGACTTCTTCCCCAATCGCTCCAGGGTCGTTTATATCCAACTGGCAGGCTGAGATGTCCAGGGATTCGGTCCGGGCCAGGCTGACAATCTCATCAAGCCGGGATATGTCCCGGCTGGTAGCTATCACGTGGTATCCCCTGCGGGCCAGGTATATGGCCGTCACCTTGCCGATGCCGCCGGATGCCCCCGTAATGAGGACGCTCTTTTGTGATGGCCTGCTGCCTCCCAAGATACTACCTCTGTCATCTCGATAACATTCTCTTGTAGATAGTATATGATTATGAGAGGGCATTTCAAAAGCCCCTTCCACCTTCAGCCTTCCACTTCGTCATTCCGGCGTAGGCCGGAATCCAGGGGTGTGGGTGACTTCGCAGCGACTCTCCGGGTTGCGGGACCCTGGATTCCCGCGAAAGCGGGAATGACGGTGTTAGGCTGATAGTTTGGCCATGCCACATCCTTCAGGGTGTGGCGGAGAGGGAGCTTTTCACACGCTTCTAGGGGAGACTTGGGCCTGAATCTGTTCACGGCTGAGGGGTTACGATGGAGTTCCAGTTTAATGATGGGGTGCTCTTGGGCTATCCGAGGGAGCAGGTCTTCGAGTTCTTCTCATTGGCCGAGAACCTCAATGTGATGACGCCTCCCTGGGCCCGGTTCTCAATATTGACTCCCTTGCCCATCGAGATGGCGGTTGGGACCATCATCAATTACAGGATCGAGTTGCACCGGGTGCCCCTCAGGTGGGAGAGCGAGATAACTGAATGGGACCCGCCTCTAAAGTTCACCGATGTCCAACTGCGCGGCCCCTACAAGCGCTGGGTCCACGAGCATGTCTTTGAAGAGGCGCCGGGCGGGACCCTGGTTACTGATAGGGTGACGTATGAAGTCACCGGCGGCGCGCTGGTGAACCGCCTGTTCGTAGCCAGAGAACTAAAGAGAATCTTCGCCTACAGAAAGGCCAAGCTGCTGGAGATATACCCTTGATTAGAGGTGGCAAATCATGCACCACACCCTGAAGGGTGTGGCATCCCATGAAAGTAAAGCCGCCTGCCACCGTCATTCCGGCGTAGAGCCTGCCCCGTACCCCGATACGGGGCCGGAATCCAGGGGTGGGGCGTGGACTCCCCGGCCAGCGGCATGGCAAAATTCATCAATGTCGCTGTATTCCCCAGCAGGCGACGGAGCCGTCCCTCTTCACCCCAGAACTACCCTTTCTCATTACCATCAAGTCCTCTCTCGCATCTTCATCTGCCGATCGGACCCTCCTTCACCACCTTCTGGGGTAGGCACGCATGTAATACATTGCCTCCCTATCGACGGTTGCGGTGATCACCACGAACTCACCATCTACGCTCACGTCCTCTATGTCCACCTCTTGAGGAATCTCGTCCCTAAACTCGTCCTTGAGGAATTCCTCGAGCTCCCGCCTCTCCGATTTCGACTTCGCTGTGCTTTCACTATCGAAGAGCAAGGCCACTTTGAACTTGAGCATCTCGGACTCTTCACCCCTAGAAATCGCAATGCCCACAGCCTCGATAACCGCATACTCGCACCCGGGGATATTTTGCACGCCACAACCCCTCGCTGCCATGACTACCCAGCCGTTGCCGACTCTCTTCAGCGCCCGCCCAAGGGCGGTGTCGTCCTTATCCAACAGGAAGCCCGACCCGCGACTCAGCCGCTCAAGCACATACTTGACTGGCCGCTCCCCTCCCATGAGTACGTGTCCTTGCTTTTCCAGGAGCACTGCCGCCCCCCACCATGTGTGAGTCCATATCTCGTACTCCAAGTACTCCTCTTGCTCGAAGCCTTCGTCGTCGAGATTGGCCCTACTCTGGGCAAAGTCGAAATCCCCCTCCAAGATTCGCAAGTCCCCGTTCCTACTTGGCACGACGATAATCGTTTCGATGTCGTTGAGAGAAATGCCAATTTCTTCGAGGTTGACCTCCCACTCGCCTTCAATATGACCTACCGTCGCTGGGGGTAAGTCCCCCGTCAGGGTACCCTTGACGTCCCATAACGATATACGCGATGCATAGTCCGGAATGAGGGCCAGCGCACCTCCTGATGAGGAGCCGCATCCAGCCGACACCGAGATGAAAAGAAGCGATGACAGGATGATCGCGAATGTTCCAGCCGATGTGAAGAGCCAAAGCGCTTGTCGCCCCAACGCGATTCCGATGTTCATTTTTATCCTCCTTGGCTGATTTGAGGGCGACTCACCCCCCTCGGCTCTGCCGCCGCCTCAACTGTAGAGAATCCCGGCGCTGATGGAGGTGAACTCCCCGACCGGCGGCAAGTCATGGCCAAATTCATCAACGTCGCCGTACTCCCCAGCAGGCGACGGAGCCGTCCATCTTCACCCCGCGGCAATGATTATGGTTAACTCAACGCCCCGGCAGGCGACGGAGCCGTCGGTCTTAAGCCCGCAGGTGTTATACCACCCAGCGCTAACAGAAGCGAACTCCCCGGCCGGCAGCGTGGCATGGCCATCTTCATCATAGCCCCAGCAGGCGATGGTGCCGTCCCTCTTCATCCCGCAGGTGTGTTCTGCCCCGGCGTTGACGGAGGCGAACTCCCCGGCCGGCGGCGTGGCCTTGCCATGGCTATTCTCGCCCCAGCAGGCGACAGAGCCGTCCATCTTCACCCCGCAGGTGTGGACGCCCCCGGCGCTGACGGTGGCGAACTCCCCGGCCGGCGGCGTGGCCTGGCCATCTTCATTCCAGCCCCAGCAGGCGATGGAGCCGTCCATCTTCACCCCGCAGGTGTGGTTCTGCCCGGCGCTAACAGAGGCGAACTCCCCGGCCGGCGGCGTGGCCTGGCCAGATGTATCATAGCCCCAGCAGACGATGGAGCCGTCCATCTTCACCCCGCAGGTGTGTCTGCTCTCGGCGCTGACGGAGGCGAACTCCCCGGCCGGCGGCGTGGCCTGGCCATTTTCATCCCAACCCCAGCAGGCGATGGTGCCGTCGGTCTTCACCCCGCAGGCGTGGTATGCCCCAGCGCTGACGGAGGCGAACTCCCCGGCCGGCGGCGTGGCCTTGCCATGGCTATTCTCGCCCCGGCAGGCGACGGAGCCGTCCCTCTTCAGCCCGCAGGCGTACCACAGCCCGGCGCTGACGGAGGCGAACTCCCCGGCCGGCGGCGTGGCCTGGCCATATTTGTCATAGCCCCAGCAGGCGACGGTGCCATCGGTCTTCACCCCGCAGGTGAAGCCTCCCCCAGCGCTGACGGTGGCGAACTCCCCGGATGGCGGCGTGGCCTGGCCATCTTCACCTTCGCCCCAGCAGGCGACAGAGCCGTTGGTCTTCACCCCGCAGGTGTGTTTGCCCCCGGCGCTAACAGAGGCGAACTCCCCGGCCGGCGGCGTGGCCTGGCCATCTTTATTCCAGCCCCAACAGGTGACGGAGCCATCCCTCTTCACCCCGCAGGCGTGGTATGACCCGGTGCTGATGGAGGCGAACTCTCCGGCCGGGGGCGTGGCCTGGCCATATTTATCATAGCCCCAGCAGGCGACAGAGCCGTCCCTCTTCACCCCGCAGGTGTGTTCTGCCCCGGCGTTGACGGAGGCGAACTCCCCGGCCGGCGGCGTGGCCTGGCCATCACCATCATAGCCCCAGCAGGCGACAGAGCCGTCCCTCTTCACCCCGCAGGTGTGTTCTGCCCCGGCGTTGACGGAGGCGAACTCCCCGGCCGGGGGCGTGGCCTGGCCATCACCATCATAACCCCCATAACCCCAGCAGACGATGGAGCCGTCCCTCTTCACCCCGCAGGTGTGTCTGCCCCCGGCGCTGACCGAGGCGAACTCCCCGGCCGGCGGCGTAGCCTTGCCATCGCTATTCTCGCCCCAGCAGACGATGGAGCCGTCCCTCTTCACCCCGCAGGTGTGGAACCCCACCCCGGCGCTGACCGAGGCGAAGGCTGCTGTGCCGTCCTCCGATTCCCTTGTGGGCCGCTCTACCCTGCCTCTCTCCCCGGACTCGCCTCCCTCCGGTCCTTCCGTGGGCCGTCCGGCCCGGCTGCTCTCCCCGGACTTGCCGTCCTCCGGCTCTTCCGTGGGCCGTCCTGACTCGCCGCTCTCCCCGGACCCGGTGGAGTCGCCGCTGCACGCCACCAGCGCCGCTGCCATCAACAGCGCTGCCAGAAGCAGGGCGGGAGTCCAACGCAACAAGGT
The DNA here is from genome assembly GCA_965219725.1 of Dehalococcoidia bacterium. Classification (GTDB taxonomy): domain Bacteria; phylum Chloroflexota; class Dehalococcoidia; order Lucifugimonadales; family JAGWBF01; genus CBDCOF01. The sequence goes on from CBDCOF010000002.1 coordinate 1,574,444, forward strand.
TCGCAGGGAGGGGTCCGGGACCCCCGGGGGCCTGAAGGTTCGGATGCCGTCCAACATTCTACTCCTCTGTGGGGTCACCCGCTGTCCTCGGACGAAGTGGCGGGAGGGCCTTGCGCCGAGTTCCGGCGCGGTGTACAGCCGCTACCAGGCTACTGAAGAACAATCATATCATTTAAGTTTTCCTGAAGTCGAGTCGTTGGCAACTTCCTAACGCAGCCTCCGCTTGACACCCGCTTGCTCCAAGGCTATCCTTCAGTCCAAATCAGACCGAAGGCGTTGGCTAAGGTTACGCTGCGCGACGCCGGACTCAGGAGGGAGCCATGATGCAGGCCCAACCCACTCAGACCACCCTGGTGAAGACCGAGGCTCAAGCTGAGCATTGCATGGTAGCCACCAAGGACAGGCACGCTACCCAGGCGGGGCTTGATATGCTCAAGGCAGGGGGCAACGCCATAGACGCCGCCGTAGCTGCCTGCTTCGCCATCGCTGTCGTGGAGCCTGCCTCCAGCGGCATAGGAGGAGGCGGCTACCTGGTGTACCAGGTGGGCGACCAGGGCGGGGCCGTCGGGTTTCCCATGCGAGCGCCTTTGGAGGCTGGCCCGGATATGTACCAGCTTACCGGGGAACCCGGCGAAGGCAACTTCGGCTGGCCCGGCGTGGTGAACAACGACAACTTCGAGGGCTACCGCTCCATCGCCGTTCCGGGGGCAGTGGCCGGGTTGTGCGAGGCCCACAGGCTCTACGGCAGGCTCCCCCTAAAGGACGTGATAGCCCCGGCGGTGGCCCTTGCCAGGGACGGCTTCCTCCCCGGCTGGCACAGCATCTACTCCTTAGGGACCCAGGCGGGAAAGCTCTTCAAGTACGGGGAGTTGGGGAACATCTTCATGCCCGGCGGCCAGATGCCTACGGGGGACATGATGAGTCCCCCCGTGCTCCGGCAGCCCGACCTGTCCCAAGTCCTCGATGCCATAGGCAGAGAGGGGCCGGATGCCTACTACCGGGGAGACGTGGGGAAGGCTATAGTTTCCGACATACGGCAGAATGGGGGAGTCCTGTCCGAGGAGGACATGGCCCAGTACAGGCCCATCCTGTGGGACAAGGGGCTGGAGTTTCCCTACCGGGGGCATACCGTCAGGGTGCCTCCCTTTGCCTGCGCCGGGACCACCAGCGCGATGACCCTCAAGCTGCTGGATGGCTTCCGAGTCTCGGAGATGGGGCATAACTCCGTCGAGATGCTCCACGCCTACATATCCTGCGCCCGGCTGGCTTATGCCGACAGGTTTGCCTATCTTGGAGACCCGGAGTTCGCCGACGTGCCCTGGAAGGGCCTGCTCTCGGACAACTATACCCAACTGCGGCGCTGGTCCATAGGCGATAGGGCGCCCGAGGAGTTCCTGCCCGGAGACCCCTGGTTGGAAGAGGGGAGGCGTCCCGATCCCGACAAGGTACTGGCCCCAAGCCTGCCGGCCTGGGACAGTGGGACGACCCATCTCTGCGTGGTGGATGGCGAGGGCAACGCCGTCTCTCTAACCAACACCATTATGTCGGGCTTCGGGTCGGGGGTGGTGCCCAAGGGCACAGGCATTGTTATGAACAACGGGATGTGGTGGTTCGACCCGGTCCCTGGCAGGGTGAATTCGGTAATGCCGGGCAAACTTCCCCTGAACAACATGACCCCCGCCCTGGTGCTGGAGGGCGCCGGAGCAAGTAGGAGGGTCAGGCTGGCGGTGGGCGCTTCGGGAGGGAGGCGAATCACCAACTGCGTCACCCAGATTATCGTGAAGGCGCTGGACTTTGGCATGAGTCCCCAAGCCGCTATAGACTCGCCCCGGGTGGACTGTAGTATGCCCTTCACCAGCCTGGACCCGCGCATTGACCAAGGGGTGAGGGCCGGCCTGGAGTCCAGGGGGCACAGGATAAAGGTAATAGCGGAGTCGGGCTTGCAGGCGGGCTTTGGCAGCTTTGCCAGCCCGGTGGCAATCTTGGCCCACGACCACCAGGGCCTCACCGCCGGCGTGGACACCTTCCACTCCGCCTATGCCCAGGGGATTTAGGTAATCGCGCCTGAGATTACAGCCTCGGCTATCTCCTCGTCGTCCATGCCCAGGATTTCCCGCAGCACGTAGTCGTTGTGCTCACCCATGAGGGGCGCGGCAAAGCGAGGGCCGCTGTCGTAGCCCCGGATGCGGAACTGGTGCCCGGTGTAGGGGACGCTGCCCATCTCCCCGTGCTCCAGGTGCCGGAAAAGGCGGCGATGGGCAAGCTGGGGGTCTTCCAGCAGGTCGCTGCTGCGCTGGGCCACCCCTGACGGGACCCCCTCGGCCTGGAGAATCTGCATCACCTCCTGGGGAGACCTGTCGCCGGTCCACTCGCTGATGTGGGCGTCTATCTCATCCTGGTGGCTGAGGCGGCCTGCCGGCGTGTCAAATCTGCTGTCCCGCGCCCACTCAGGCTCCCCCAGCGCACGGCGCAGGGCTTCCCACTGCTCATTAGTCTCCACGGCGATGGCGCACCACCTATCGTCACTCCGCTCACTATCGGGGTCATTATTCTGGTCATCGTCGCTACAGGGGTAAACTCCATGAGGAGCGGCGGTCTCAGACCTGTTGCCGTTCCTGGATGCCATGCGGCCACTGACGTTGTAGTCTATGATCTGGGGCGACAGGAGGTGCAGGCCCATCTCCATCTGGGCGGCATCTATAAACTGCCCCTGGCCCGTCCTCCGGCGGTGGTCCAGGGCCGCCATGATGGTGGCGGCCAGGAACCGGGGGGCTACGGTGTCGGTGTATGCCAGCCAGGGGCCGTCGGGGGCCAGGTCCGGCCAGCCCGTCACCTCATAGAACCCGGCGATAGCGCCTGCATGAAACCCGTAGCCGGCAAAGGGAGCGGCGGGTCCCGTTTGTCCCATCAGGCAGGTGCTCACCATGATAATTGACGGGTTGATGGAGCGGACGGTGTCGTACCCGATGCCCAGCCCGTCCACCGTGCCCGGGGTAAAGCTCTGGACGTACACGTCCGCCCATGCCATGAGCCGGTGGGCGATTTCAAGGCTTGCCGGGTTCTTCAGGTCCAGGGCGAGGCCGTACTTGGAGGCGTTGAACTCCCCGAAGGCGTGGGAGCGGTTCAGGCCGGGGGTGTTGTCCTTGAAGGGCCCCAGGACCGCGCGGACTATATCCACCCTGGTCTCCGACTCCACCTTCACCACCGTCGCCCCGTGGTCTGCCAGGTATCTGGTTGTGATAGGCCCCACGCCTACCCATGAGAAGTCGGCAATCTTGATACCCTCGAAAGGCAGCTGGTCTGACATGCGCGCCTCCTAATACCTCTCATATAGGGCAATTAGCATGAAAATAGGCAACCCCCGAACCGTCATTCCTGCGGAAGCAGGAATCCAAGGTCCCGCGACGTAGGCGGTCGTCGCGAGTCACCCACCCCCCGCCCTTGGATTCCGGCCTGCGCCGGAATGACGGTGGGGAGGTTGCCCACCATTTTCATATTCGTATGTGGCCCGCAGGGGCATGGATAATTATTATGAAAATATCCAGGACCAGCGCCGTAAAGACAGACAGCGTCCATTCCGTCATTCCTGCGGAAGCAGGAATCCAAGTTCCCGCGACGTAAGCAGTCGTTGCGAGTCACCTACCCCCCGCCCCTGGATTCCGGCCTGCGCCGGAATGACGGTGGAGATGCTGGCCGCCATTTTCATCCTCGTACATGGCCCGCAGGGGCACGGGCAATTATTGTGCAAGGCCGTTGGCGGCAGCTATCTCCTCCGGTGACATGCCCAGCATATCTCCCAGGACTTCCCTGTTGTGCTGGCCCAGCCTGGGCGCCCAGCGTCGTACCGACATGGGAGTCTCGGAGAGCTGGGCGAATACCCCTGGCACCGGCGCTTCCCGTCCGTTGGGCAGGGGAGCGGGCAGCCAGTAGCCCCGCTCCTCCAGGTGGCGGAACCGGGCCAGGTCTTCTATAGTGCTCACGGGCGCTACCGTGGCCCCCTCTCTCAGGCCCCGGTCCAGCATCTCCCCCTTGGTATGGCCCAGGCAATAACGCTTCGCCGCATCTACCACTTCATCCAGGCTATAAGTCACCGGGTCGTGGCGGAGCGCCCTCTGGTCATAGGTAAGCCAGTCCTCGCCATCTATCCACTCCCTGGGCACGATACCATCTTCGACCCACCAGTGGACCATCTTGATAAAGGTGGCCCCATTGGCGAACATGACCACGTAGCCGTCGGCGCACTCATACACCAGGGGCAACGTCATAGTGCCCAGCTGTATAAATGACCCCTGGCGGTTGAAATCGAATCCCTGAATGGCGTGGGCGGCCATGCCGTTCAGCATGACCCATACCATAGCGGCCTGAGTGGAGACATCAACGAACTGGGCATCGCCTGTGCGCACCATCCGGGCATGAGCGGTCAGAGCGCCCACCGATGCCTCAACGGAGGCGTGGAGCCACGCCTGGGGCACCGTGACCCTCACCGGAGGCCGGCCTGCGTCTCCCTGGAGGTGCATAGGCCCACCCATAGCTGCCAGGGTCAGGTCGGTGGCGGCGAAGTCGGCGCGGGGGCCGTCCTGCCCGTAGGGGGTAATGGCGACGTATATTGTGCGGGGGTTGGCCCGGCGCATGGCCTCGAACCCCAGACCCATCCGGGCCATCTCCCCGGGCCGCGCGGACTCGATAACGAAGTCGGCCTTTTCTGCCAGGCGCATCAGGGCGCTGCGGCCTGCCTCGGACTCCAAGGCCAAGGTGATTCCCCGCTTGTTGCGATTGAAGGCAAAGAAGTGTAAGCTGCGCTCCGGCTCCGGGGCGTCTTCCATGAAGGGGGGCATCCTGCGGCTGGCGGAACCCTGAGGAGGCTCCACTTTTATGACATCGGCCCCCATGTCTCCCAATATCATGCTCGCCAGTTCACCCTTGTCGTCAGCCAGGTCAAGGACTGTGTAGGGACTGAGCATCGGGGGTCTCCATACCATAATATTTCAGGCAAATTATAGCACAGCTTTCGAGCAAGTCTGCTTGTTATTATTTTTGACTCTGGGCATCAAATTCCATAGAATATCTACACACCCTGCAAGGTTGCATATAGTAGGTTGATTACCGACTCTTGGCCTGTCGGTTTGGGATACGCGGAGGCTGTAAGGACAAGGAGTGAAGGATGCGCCAAATACCCGTTTGGAGAGAACAACCAGAGCCGGTCTGGATCAATTGCCACAGGATTGATTTCCTTAGTACAAAGTCTCCTGATGAACTTAACGAACTCTTGGTGCGTTTCAAGGTCAATGGCGAGGAGTACGTTGCTATTGTGCTAGAGAGGTTCGTCAACCGGTCCAAGCGCGGGCTACAGGGGGTTGTTGTTGCCGAGTATAACGGGGACCTGCTGGTTGACCTCCCCACCGACACCTTCACTTCCGGCTCCAGAATCCTCGTGCCTGCGGCGGAGAAAGACAGAGTCCTAACGGCGCGACGGTAGAGGGTATGGTACTTAGCGACCGGGAGATATGGGAGGAAATAGCGAGTGGTGGGCTTGAATTCACACCGGATATTGAGCCAAGACGGGTTTCACCATCTGCTTGACCTTCGAGGTCAACGTAGAACAGGGCGGGTATTTCGTCCACTCCAACCGGACTTATCGCAATTATCGGGCCGTAAATTCCCTGCTACAATTGTCGCCTAGCCAAACCGGAGGGAACATGAAGCCAAGGAAGCTAATTCTCAGCAGAAAAGGGTTCGACAGCAAATTTGGAGGGTGCCCCAGCCCTATCTTTCCCGACGGAACGATGTATTCGTTGCCAATCCCCAGCCCTGGGGCGTCGATTACTTATGGGGACCTGCATCACGGTAACATCAATATCGGGCAGGCGGTCGAAGACCTTACTCGCAGGCGCAGTCGCCTTAACGCACGGGATGGAGCACACTTGGACCCCGATGTTCGTCCGAATGCCCGTCGCCGTGAAAATGGATGGCGGGGTCTATTCGGACAAACAGCTGCTGCGGAAGGGCATTTGGAGAACCGAGGCGTGGGGGTTGGGGATGTGTTCTTGCTATTTGGTTTATTTCGGGAAGTAGAGAAAAGTGGCACTGGTTGGCGCTTTGTCCGGGGCAAACCGCAACGGCACATTCTTTGGGGTTGGCTCCAAATTGAACAAGTTTGCAAGGTGGATGAGATAATGGGTGCCCCGAAATTCCGATGGGCGTTTTATCACGACCATTTTAGTTGGCATGGTGACTCGGCCAACACGCTATACGTGGCATCCCACCAGTTGGACTTGGGCGACAGCCTGACAGCGCCGGGAGCGGGAGTGTTCCCCCGGTTCGATGAGCGGCTCGCTCTGACTCAGCCGGGCATGTCGGCGTCCCAATGGCGGCTTCCCGGCTGGTTCTATCCCGATGTCAACAAGACTCCCTTGAGCTACCATCCCCTCGAACTCTGGCGACACGATAGTCATTACGCCTATGTCCAGCGCAGAGGCCCGGGTCAGGAGTTCGTGCTGGACTTGCGGCAGTACCCGGAGGCGTTGGGTTGGCTTTCTCGCCTCGTGAGCTCCTTCGGAGTGAGGGCTTAGTGGGCACAAGTATATAATTCCCTAATCTAACGGGTGGATGGCAATTGAAGATAACTGTGATAGGACTTGGGTATGTGGGTATGGTGGCCGCCTCTGGGCTTGCGTGGGCAGGCCACACGGTGCTTGGCGTGGACATAGACAGGTCCCGCGTGGACTTGCTTCAATCGGGCAAGGTCCCCATCTATGAGCCGGGGCTGGAGGAAAAGGTGGGCTGGGGCGTGGGCCAGGGCAACCTGTGGTTCCTGCATCGCGACGAGGTTGACGAGGCCCCCGGCGACGTGGCCCTCATCGCCGTCGGCACGCCCCAGACCGCCAGCGGCAGCGCCGACCTGCAACAAGTGAGGGCCGCATTGGCCTGGACCAAGGCCCAGCAGGGCAGGGCCGGGAGCCGGGACGTGGTGGTCGTTATGAAGAGCACCGTCCCGCCGGGCACCGGCCAAAGAATTTTGGATAAGGAGTTGAAGGGCCCGGGCATTTCCTACGTCTCCAACCCCGAATTCCTCCGGGAAGGCTCTGCGGTGGAGGACTGGCAAGCGCCCAACCGCATAGTAATCGGCTCCCAGCCCGGGGACGAGGGTTCCATCGCGGTGGTGAAGAAGATGCACCATGGAATCCACGCCCCTTACATACTCACCGACATCACCAGCGCCGAGATGATCAAGTACGCCAGCAATGCCTTTATGGCGACCCGGATTTCATTCATCAACGAGATTGCTTCACTATGCGAACGGGTTGGCGCTTCCATAGACTCGGTTAGCGAGGGCCTGGCTATGGACGCCAGGAGCGGCGGCAGAATCTACGCCGGGGTGGGTTACGGAGGCTCATGCTTTCCCAAGGACGTGCGCGCCCTGGACTATTTGGCCCTGACTACCGGGGCCGACGTCCAGTTGCTGCGATCGGTGATCAACGTCAACAATAAGCAACGGCTGCTCCCCCTCTACGCCCTCAGAGACCGGTTCAAGGGGGACATTGACGGACTCAAGGTCGGCGTCCTGGGCCTCTCCTTCAAGCCGGGCACCGACGACATCAGGGATGCTCCTTCCCTGGACTTGATCAGGGCGCTGCTGGAGGAGGGTGTGGAGGTCCGGGCATTCGACCCCCGCGCGTCTGAGAAGGCCCGGCGGCAGCTGCCCGGCCCAGTCCAAATAGCCGATGACCCGGTACAAGCCGCAAGTGGGACGCAGGCGGTGGTCCTGCTGACGGAGTGGGGCCAGATTGTCAATGCCGACTGGGGAGAAATCTCCCGCCGGATGCGCGCTCCCAGGTTTGTGTTCGACGGCAGAAACGCGCTGGACGCCCATAGGATGACGCAACTGGGGTTCGAGTACGTGGGAATCGGGAGGGGTCCGGTCACAGAAGGGACTTAATGCCCTCGGACAGGGGGACTAAGGGTTCCCAACCTATGACAGCCTTGGCCCTTGTATAGTCGGCGCACTTGCGGGCCTCCTCAAACTCGCCCCTGGGGTTGGGAATGATGTGTTCTACCCTGCCTCCAATCATCGCTGCGATGTCATTCACGGAAGTCTCCTCCCTGGGGCCGATGTTGAGGACGATATTCTCTCTGGTGGGGAGGTCGGCTGTGGCAGCCAGCACGTTGGCCCGGACCACATCGGATACGTGGGTGTAGCCACGGGTCTGGTTGCCGTCTCCATAGACTGTCATCGGCTTGCCCTCATCCCTCAGCCTCAAGAAGTGGGGTATGACCAGCACGTAAGCGCCCCCGGTGGGCTGGCGCGGGCCGTACACGTTGAAGTACCGCAGGGAAATGACCTGGAGGCCGAAGAGCCTGGCGAACATGCCGGCGTACTGCTCGCCCATCAGCTTGTGCATGGCATAGGGTGATTTCGGGGCCGGCGTCATATCCTCGTGCATGACGTGGGTGGGTTGGTCGCCGTAAACGCTGGAAGAAGAGGAGATGATGACCCGGCCAACGCCCTCCTCCCGGGCTGCCTGGAGCACGTTCAGGGTGCCGTTCACGTTGACGTTATGGGTGCCTACGGGGTCGTCCATGGATCGCTGGATACGCGCCCAGGCCGCCGTGTGGAATATCCGGTCGGAGCCTTGAGCGGCGCTCCTGACGGCACCCGCATCCGTGACCGAGCCTTCAATCAGACTTGCCGCCGGACTGAGATGCTCAACGTTGCCGGTGGAGCAGTCGTCTAACACGACAACCTCGTGGCCCAGCCCTACCAGACGGTCAACCAGGTGGGAGCCAATGAAGCCGCAGCCCCCGGTGACAAGGCATTTCATACCTACAGGTATCCTCCATGTATTGGCGTGTGCTGGGAATTACGCCCTTGCATGATACCACACCACCCTGTTGCAGCAGGTTGCGAGGCCAACGGGTTTTCTTTAGTTGTTATCCATCGGCCCGCTTTGGGGGTGCGGCGGGTGACTACTATCGCGATGGGAGGATGCTCTATCTGGCCCATCGGTAGTGGTATAATCCACAGGCATCCCGCGTATGGCCGACGGGTGGCCGAGGCATGGAAAAAGGCGCAAGCGCCCGGGAGACTCTCAATGGCCCAACAGGGTGCCCAAATCAACAGGTGGACCGACCCCGGTTGGCTCTTGCTCTGGGCGGTGAGGGCCGGCGTTTTGCTGGTCTTGGTTACGCCCCTGATCGTGTCAACGGATACGCTGTACCCCTTCGTAGTTGGGAGGGCGATATTCGCCCGGTCGGTGATAGAGGTCACATTTGCCCTTTGGCTGATACTGGTCATCTACTACCCACAGCGCCGGCCTCCCAGGTCATGGGTGCTGGCGGCCCTGGTGGTGTGGCTGCTGGTCTCGCTGATTGCCTCCTTCGCGGGGGTGAGCCTGGTCAGGAGCTTATGGTCAACCTACGAGAGGATGCAGGGGGTAATTGACCTGGCCCACTGGGTCGGCTTTGCACTGGTAGCGGGTTCCGTCTTCCGCACTTTTTCCGACTGGCGGACCCTGTTCACCATAAACCTGGGACTGTGCGGGCTGGTGTCCGCCCTGGGCCTGGCCCAGCACTACGGCCTGCTGCAAGAAGTCTGGCTGGGGACTCGAAGCCCCGACCGGATAGAGTCAACCCTGGGCAACGCAACCTACCTGGGCGCATACACCCTGGTAAGCGCCATAATTGGCGTGGGAATGCTCGTGCATTCATTTCAAACGATGGCATCCCGGGACCGGGCGTCCCAGCCGGCAGGCCGCAGAGGGCCGGGGCCAACACAGCAGAGGAGCAGGAGTAGGTCTGGACGGCGGCGGCGTAGGGAGCAGCGTTGGGAATGGAGGCTCGACTACATTCCGTGGCTCATGGGTCTCAGGGCCTTCTGGGCGCTGGCCGTCGTGCTCAGTCTGTGGGCGCTATGGCTGACGGGGACTCGCGGGGCCATCATCGGGCTGGGGGCCGGCGCAGTAGCCTTCGCCATTGGATACATCATCTGGGGGACCCTGCGGGCCGGACGGTGGGCTTCCTACGGGATTCTGGCGGTGGCGATAGTTATTCTCCTTTTGGTTGTGGTTGCAAGAACGACTCCCGTCCTGGACCCGGTTATCAATTCCAACACCATGCTCGAGAGGCTGAACTCCATCGGGACCGACGACGGCAGCATCAGTGGACGGATTGAGTCTGTCCGAGTGGGACTCAGGGCATACCTGGACAAGCCGCTCCTCGGCTGGGGACCCCAGAACTACCTGATTGCCTGGGGCAGGCACTTCGACGCGGAGTCGGGCGTCAGGAAGCAGTTTGACCAGGCCCACAGCAAGCCGGTGGAGGAACTGACCACCACCGGGGCCATCGGGCTGCTGAGCTATATGCTGGTCTGGCTGGCAATGGCCTGGGCCATAATCCGCTCGGTGAGGCGCAGACGGGGCTATGACCAGCTATTCGTCCTGGCGCTGGGGGCCACGCTGACGGCCTACTTCGTGCAGAACCTCTTCCTGTTCGACACGCCGGCGACGATGATGCAGTTCGCCTTTCTCGTGGCCTTCGCGGTGTCGGAGGAGGGATGGGCGCGCAGCCACGACCGGCAAGCAGGTCAGGATGGAGGACGCAGGTGGCCCGGCATCGGCATACCCGGCATACCAAAGATGCCGGAGGGCTGGAGGCCCCGGTTGGGACTGGGTAGGGTATCGAGTTACCTGCGCACGCCCCTGGGAGGGACCCTGATGGTCGCGGTATTAGCTGCGCTGGCCATAGGCTCACTGGTCTTGTTTAATTTCAGGGCCTACTCAGGGGCTGAGACGGTGGCGACGGCGATGGATTCCTCAATCGCATGGGCCGAGCGGGCAGATTACTTCGACCGCTCTGTAGACAGTTTCCCTCCTCTTGCCAACTATCCAAGGATTTACCTGATAATCGAATCACGCAAAGCTATGAATGACCTGACCGACGAGGAGTTCAGGCAGGCGGTGGACTTGGTGACAAGGGAAGGGCAGAGGGGGCTGGAGGCGGAGCCGGAGAACTGGCGGTTACACATCTTCTTGGCGCGGTTCTACCAGGTAGCTTCCGGCAGGGACCCAGGCTACCTGGAGGTTGCCCGGGTCCACGTTGACGAATTGTCCAGGCTGGCTCCCAGGACCCATGACGCCATCGGGGTGAAGAAGGACCAGGAACGAATCGAGGCGCAACTGCTAGGGCCCTAGCCCTCCAACGGATGTTCTATCCTTGGACAACCCTGCCCAGGTCATGGGAGACCGTTGCATAACTCCTGGTGCGGGCCAATATCATGGAGGGGATACATCCCTTTCCCAGCCGGGGCCCCCACCCCTGGATTCCGGCTTTCGCCGGAATGACGGTTACGCAAAGGTCTCGTCATAGTGGGGAGAGGTGGGCGGACTACACTACTCCGCCTCCATGTCACTCCGGTAGAACTGGTGCCAGTAAACCTCTCCGGCCTCGATGATTTCCGCTACCCGGTAGTCCCGGTACATGCCGGCTACCGCTGGGTAAGCGGGCCTGCCGGTGAACCTGGTCAGGAACCCGGCATTGCGGACAGCCCTGCGGGTGTCCCTCCCATTGACGGTGAAAGAGGCTTCCAGGGCTATATAGCAGGTCTTGTTATCCCCGTCCTTCACTTCCATCACCAGGTCGGCCTCTCGAAAGCTCGCTCTTTCGTTTGGGGGAATGTCCGAGATGTCCTGGGAACGGAGCATGACAACCAAGTCCCCCTGGGTCAGGACCCGCAGTAGTTCGAATCCCATGTCCAAGGCGATGGCGTCGGCTGCTGCGCGGGCTGAATTTCCGGCATGGGCGCCCTTGAGAATCCCCAGGTCGTCCCGGATCGAATTTATATTGGCTTCCAGCCTGTCGAACCGCTGGTCCACTTCGTCGAACCGCCGGTCCATGTTGGCTTCCATCTCGGCGAACCTCTGGGTAGTGGCGGTGACGAACTCTGCGAACTTTCCGGGCAACTCAATCAGTTCCCGGGTCAGCAGCCGGGCGCGCAGGGCCTCGGTCCACTGGGGGTTTTCGTCCAGCAGCTTGAATAAGTCTTCTATGGTGTTGATGATGGTCATAGTACCACCGATTATATCATGGCGGCGGGCCTCCCACTTCTTTGGGGGGATGCGGTGTGTATCGGTTTGAATTTCCCCCTTTTCCATGAGGCTCCCAAACTGTTGACATTTACCCTGGGTCATAATAGGCTACGGACACACCCCGCCCACTCCATAGACTACCTGGTGCAGGTGACTAAGGATACCTTTCTCCATCAATCAACACGCCAGAAAAACCCGGATTGAATAGTTCACCTTCAAGGCCAATTACTAAGGGGGCGCATGTAAGAAAGGGGCGGGATGTTCAAGGACTCCCATACAGGGTACATCCTTGCATCTGTAGTCTTGGTGATCGTCTTAGTCGGTTTGACTATAGGATATGAAACAGCTTACAGGGACGATGATTCATTCCATGATACGGCCATGATACGGCAATAGCTGTCCTCCAATGGCTGAGTACAGTAGTATCAGGAACGGTAATCATTCTTGCCGGATGGGAGATAAGCGTCATGGTGTTAGCAAACAGGTTGAAAAAACAATGGGAGAAAGCGGCTAGTGGTTCAACATCTTTGAATTGAGGCACGAGCGGTGTATTCTGTCGGCATTGGCGAATTGCATCCAAGGAGAAGCGTCGTGCCGGCTAAGAAATACCGTATCAAACTGACCACGGAAGAACGGCAAGAACTGAAGGCCCTGGTTTCCAAGGGACGGGCAGCAGCGTACAAGCAGACCCATGCGCGCATCCTGTTGCTGAGCGATGAAGCGGGGAAAGACGGAGGCATGACGGACGAAGAGATTGCCCGGTCCCTCCAGGTCGCCAGCGTCACAGTGGAAAGGGTGCGCCGCCGTTGCGTAGAGGAGGGTCTGGAAACGGCCTTGGGGCGTAAGGAGCAACAACGCCGCCGGCCAAAGAAACTGGATGGCGCTGCGGAAGCCCATCTGATTGCGCTGTCCTGCGGGGAACCGCCGGAAGGCCGGACCCGTTGGACACTGCGATTGTTGTCGGAGCGGCTGGTCGAGTGCAAGATAGTTGACAGCATCCACCCCGAGACGGTGCGCAAGGCGCTGAAAAAAACGAAGTCAAGCCTTGGCTGAAAGAGTGTTGGTGCATCCCGCCGGAAGGCAATGGGGACTTTGTGTGCGCGATGGAAGACGTACTGGAAGTCTACCATCGTTCCTATGCAGACAACGAAGTTCTGGTCTGCCTGGACGAGACCAGCAAGCAGCAGGTGAAGGAGACGCGGGCGCCGCGGCCGGCCCGGGGCGGCGGCGGCCTATGATTATGAATACGAGCGCAACGGGGTGAGCAACCTTTTCATGCTGTTTGCGCCGTTGGAAGGGTGGCGCCGGGCCGCAGTGACCGACCGGCGGACGAAAGTGGACTGGGCGCGCCAAGTGAAGCAGTTGGTGGACGAGGACTACCCGGACAAAGAACGGATCGTGCTGGTGATGGACAACCTGAACACCCATCATCCGGCCTCGTTGTACGAGGCGTTTGAGCCGGTGGAAGCGCGGCGCATCGCGGAACGTCTGGAGATTCACTACACCCCCAAGCACGGGAGTTGGCTGAACATGGCTGAAATTGAAATCGGAGTGCTGGCCCGGCAGTGCCTGGACCGCCGGATTCCAGACCAAGAGACGCTGTGCCGGGAGGTTGACGCCTGGCAGGACCAGCGCAACCGGGACATGGCACGGGTGGACTGGCGCTTCACCACCGATGATGCGCGCATCAAGCTGAAATCCCTTTACCCAGCAATCCAAAATAGCTGAACTACTAGTGAGGAAGGCCGTAAGGAAGGCCGTCAAGAAGCTAATGAGACATGGATAGCAAAGTTGAAGGAAGCGGGGATAGACCCTGACACCCTACAGCCTATTGAAAAGAAGGAATGACATAGCTTCCACAACCTCGGTCAAAGGGCAAAGCCCTCAGGAATAACGACTTCCTGGGGGCTTCGCTTGCTTTACTGATGCGTGAATGAGTATATAAATCAGTCCTCTCCCATTGGGAGAGGAGGGACCAAACACCCTCACCTCAATCCATGAATCAAGGTTGGACCAGTCCCAGGGGCCTACTCCAGAAGTCCCCTCTCCTTTTGGGAGAGGGTGAGGGAGTACCGGAAGGCCCTGGCTGGGGGGGCTGTCCCCTCTACAGGCCCTATATCTGTCATAACCGTGAAGCTCATAGACTTGACAGTCAATAAGCCAGTTTGTACACTCTTGTTGCTGTGCCACGAATAGCCTTGGTATTTGTGTGCCCGTCTCTGGTGTATTCCTATTTGTGAAGGGGAAGTTCAATGAGCCAGCGCCTGATCCCGGTCTCCGTCTTTACCCTCCTAACCCTCGCCTTTGCGGTCGCCATCGTTGCTTTAATAGTCTGGCCCACCGGCGCCCCCAACGTCGCGGGGCAGACCTCCTCCACCTCCACTACGATGACCATCTACGACTTAGCTTCCCCTTCTGAAAGAAGCATGGTCACAACAACATCTCTAATGCGCCCCGAGGGCTTCACAGTCGAAGTGCCGGTGAAAATAACAGTGGGTATAACCAGTCCGCCAAGTACAGGGGGCTACACAGACTGCATGTTGCGTATAGTCGGGGGACGCCCCGCAACCTTGGATGATGGCTTCACCTCCGCCTCCTTTGCCCTGACGGGTGATGCTGGTACTGATGATGATGTGACATTGATGGCAACAGCGACTTTGACTCTATTGGATGATCCCATAGATGGACCAGATAAGAGCAAGTTCCTCCTGGTTGCCTGCGACAAGTCCAGCCCCAACGTCAGCATCTCCACTGGCAGATTTGCTTCAGACGTTCTATTCCTGACTATCACTGACGACGACGAGGTGCCGGGCAAGCCTGTCAAGCCGGTGGTCAGGGGCCGGGACATGCAGATTAGCGTCTCATGGAGGGAGCCGGCGGACACGGGCACTAGCGAAATTGACGATTACGACGTGCAGTACCGCGCCGGCAGCCAGGGACCCTTCATAGATGCCAAGTATGACGGTACGGATACCTCGGTGACGATACCCGTGAAGCGCAGCAACACGGTTTACGAGGTGCAGGTGCGGGCACACAGCCCGGCTGGTTATGGCCCGTGGTCCGACTCGGACAGGGGCAAGACCACCGAGGCAGAGGTAGCTCCCGAGGAGACTCCCACGCCTACCGCAACGGCGATACCGATGCCTACCCCAATACCGACGGTGATTGTGGTCCAGGTCCCCATTGAGGGCGCGGTGGTCCAGTCGCCCCTGGGAGACGTGGAGTTGACATTCCCGCGCAACTCTATGAGCAGCCCATTCTCTGTCAGGCTCGACACTGGCAGGGACAACTGCGCCCTGGAAGGTTCATCCGCCGACACAGTCCTGCGGATGTGTGTGACGGTGGACATCCTGGACGCCAATGGCAACCCGATGCAAGACGCCGAGCTTTTCCAGGATGTCCAGTTGGTCTTTAAGCTCAACCCCCTGAGGCTGGAGACCCTGGGAGGGACCTCCCACTTGGGAGCGCTGACCGCCTTCTGGCACGCCTACTACGCCGGCGGGGTTAGCATCCTGACCCGCCAGGGGACGGGGGACCCCTGGGAGAAGGCGACCTTCGTTCTGAGCAGCGACGAGACTGGAGAAGCGTCCCTCACGGTGAGTGGGATACGCAGCTTCAGCAGCTTCGCTATGACCACGAACCGGGGGATATTCCAACGGGCAATAGACGGAGAGCTTGTCCCCACGCCGGTGCCGACACCCACCTTTACGCCTACGCCTACGCCTACACCTACCCCTGAGCCGACGGCTACGCCCACTCCGCTGAGGCCGACGGCCACGCCCACACCTACCCCTGAGCCGACGGCTACGCCTACGCCTACCCCTGAGCCGACGGCCACGCCCACTCCTACCCCTGAGCCGACGGCTACGCCTACGGCTACTCCTGAGCCGACGGCCACGGCAACCCCTGAGCCGACGGCTACGCCCACACCCACGCCGGAGCCTACCCCCGTCCCTGTGGTGGTGGAGGAGGGCGGCTCCAACGTGGCCCTGATAGTGATAATAGTCATAGTGGTTGTGGTAGTAGTAGGAGCGGGACTCTTCTTCGGACTCAGGATAATGAGGAACCGGGGCTAGTCTAGGCTAGTCCATACAAGGCGGGCATCCATACCACGACAATCGCAGACGGCCTGGGCACCAGGATAGCAGTGCCCAGGCCGTAGTATTTGGGGAACGCTGCCCAAGTAGTCCCTTCCCCCTTGACGGGCTGACAAGGGTATGTAAAACAGAGGCCGTTGCCCATGTGTCATTCCGAACGCAGCGAAGCGCAGTGAGGAATCTAAAGTCGTAGCTTTGCTTGAAGCATGAATTTTAGATTCCTCGTCGCTCCGCTCCTCGGAATGACATAGTGAGCGGTTTGTTGAGTTAAAAAGCTGCCTTATTTTGGTTGCCTGATAATTTACATACCCCTGTCAGCTCCAGGGAGATGGAGAATTAAAAGACCTTGTGGTGAGAATACCTAATCTTTCACATACTTGGCAAAATATGCTACACTACCCTCAGAATCATGCAATGGAGAGCAATACCTAAAACACGTGCGCCCTGGGCTATACTCATATTCGTTACCCTGTTCGTTATCTCTCTGGTTGTGCTTATCAGACATGAGGGTAATGACACCGTATTTACCATCTGGACAGGACTGGGGCCGTTCATAATTGTCAATACGTCAGTCACCTATGTCATTGTGGAAGGGGGGTCCATGATTGCAGAGATGTTTCTAAAATCCCGTTATGAAGAGGGGAAGAGACAGGGGAGGAGCGAGGGTAGGAGCGAGATTCTCGACCTCTTGTCGGAAGATGAAAGGAGGCGTGTGATTGACAAGTTAGAGTCCAATAGATCAGATGACTCCAACCCCCAGACTTAACCGTAGGTAGCGTTCCCCCGTCGAATGGGGAAGGAACTTCTGAGACAGGCTCTTCAAACCAGCCCCTACGCGCCGCGAAACGACTCGGAAGCCCAGACCACCCAAACTGTAACGCTACCCCAGGGTAATGACACCGTATTTACCATCTGGACAGGACTGGGGCCGTTCATAATTGTCAATACGTCAGTCACCTATGTCATTGTGGAAGGGGGTCCATGATTGCAGAGATGTTTCTAAAATCCCGTTATGAAGAGGGGAAGAGACAGGGTAGGAACGAGATTCTCGCCCTCTTGTCGGAAGATGAAAGAAGGCGTGTGATTGACAAGTTAGAGTCCAATAAATCAGATGCTTTCAACCCCCAGGCTTAATCGTATCTCACCTGTACGGACCCCAACAACCCGGCTTATACTGTGACAAGCTGGGTTGTTTTTACTTTATTTCCATAGTAATTGCCCATACCCTTCGCGGGCCACATACGAGGATGAAAATGGCGGGGCGCCTCCCCACCGTCATTCGGTTGCAGGCCGGAATCCAGGGGTGGGGGTGTGGGTGACTTCGCAACGGCTCCGACATTTCGGAATCCTGGATTCCCGCTTTCGCGGGAATGACGGGTTGGGCACTGGCTATTTTCAGGGCAATTGCCCATGGCCCTTGCGGGCCAAGTAAGGGCATGAATATGACGGCTGCCTCCCCACCCCTGGATTCCGGCCTGCGCCGGAATGACGGTGGGGCGGGATGCCGCGCCCTTCAGGGTGCGGTGGGGGAACCTGGCGCTGGCTATCTTCATAATAATTCCCCATGCCCTTGCGGGCACATACGAAAATGAAAATGGTCGGCCTCCCAACCGTCATTCCGGCGTAGGCCGGAATCCAGGGGGGTGGGGTTGGTTTCTAGCTTGGGGGATGCCTATTTTCATGGGAATTACCGATAGCCCTTGTGGGTCATGTAAGGGGATGAAAAATAGGCGTCACCGGCGCAAGTTGTCCCTTCACCCTTCGATGGCTGACAGGGGGTATGTAAATTGTCAGGCAACTAAAATAAGGCAACCTTTTAACTCAACAAGCCGCTCACCATGTCATTCCGAGGAGCGGAGCGACGAGGAATCTAAAATTCATGCTTCAAGCAAAGCTACGACTTTAGATTCCTCACTGCGCTTCGCTCCGTTCGGAATGACACATAGATACATCTCCTGTTTTACATACCCCTGTCAGCCCCTTTGCGGGGGAGGAGGTTGGATTTTCATGGTAAAGAGGGGAAAGACCCCGCATCATGCGCCTCCTACCCTTGCCAGACTCATGCCCACCTCTGATATACTAGGGATGCTTTGCTCATATCCTTTAATACCCATCCATTCAATTCAGTCCGGTCAATCCTGACGGCCCGTGAGGTGTACCTGTGAGTCCTGTTTCGCACACATTAAGAGGAGACGGCAGACGCTGGGACGAGCCCCGGAAAATCACCATCGCCTCCGGCTATCAGGCCTTTGCCGAGGGGTCTGCCATGATCGAGGTGGGCCTGACCAAAGTGCTCTGCTCAGCCACCATTGAGGAGCGGGTCCCCCCGTTTCTGCGGGGCCAGGGGGTGGGGTGGGTCACAGCCGAGTACGCCATGCTTCCCCGCTCCACGGGGGTACGCACCCCCCGGGAGAGCAGCGAGGGCCGGGTCAGGGGACGCTCCCAGGAGATACAGCGTTTCATAGGCAGGTGCCTGAGGTCGGCCACGGACAGAGAGGCGTTGGGGGAGAGGACTGTGATGTTGGACTGCGACGTGATTCAGGCCGATGGAGGCACCCGGACGGCGGCGATAACCGGCGCCTACGTGGCCCTCTATCAGGCCCTCCAGGTGCTTGTGCATAGCCGCATACTGAGGGACATCCCCTTGCGCAGCGCTGTCGCCGCGGTGAGTGTGGGAATGGTGGATGGCGGACCGTTGCTGGACCTGTGCTACCAGGAGGACGCCCGCGCTCAAGTGGACTTCAACGTGGCTATGACGGACAGGGGGGAGCTGGTTGAGATACAGGGAGCGGCTGAAGGCGCCCCATTTCCCCGGGAGATGGTCCCGGAGTTGATCGAGCTGGCCGGCAAGGGCATGGAGCCTCTTTTCCAGGCCCAGCGAGACGCCATCCAGTCCTTGAAAGAGGCCCGCAGGGCATAGATGTGAACCGCCACATGCTGCCCCCCCCTGTAAAAGGCTTTCTCAAACAATTCTGGCGGTTCATCCTGATATGCGCCGACATCACCAATTCCTTCCTGGATAAAAACGGGCCTCACCTGGCTGCGGCCATAACCTATTATGCCCTTTTCTCTCTTATCCCCCTCATCCTGGCAATCATGTTCATCCTTGGGACCTTCTTCAGAGGGTCCGAGTCTCTGGAGTTGCGCCTCTCCCTGGCGGTAAATACCCTGGTGCCCGTGTCGAGAGACTCCGTAACCGAGACCCTCCAGGTGCTGGCACATAACAGGGCGGTAATTGGAGCCATCGGCATAATCGGCCTTCTGTGGGTCTCCACCACGGTGTTCGGCGCCATACGAAAGGGCGTAAATACCCTGTGGGGCATAAGACAGCCCAGGCGTTTCTTCCATGAAAAGCTCATAGACTTCGCTTTCACGGCAGGGGCCGGCCTGCTGATGGTGGTGCCAATAGCTATCACCGTCGGCCTGGGAGTCCTGGGAGACACCATCTCGGCCCTGGGGACGGGCAGCGTGGAAGGCAGTTGGCCCAGTGTTGTGCTCCTGGCCATCCTGTCGCCCATTATCAGCTTCATGGCTTTTATGTTCATCTACAGATACCTGCCCAACACCAGGGTCACATTTCGGGATATATGGCCCTGCGCTCTTATGGCCGCCATGGCATTCGAGGGATGGAAGACCGTGTTCCTGTGGTACACCCGCGCCTTTCCGGTCTATGATACCGTCTATGGCCCCGTGGGCACTCTCGTGGCGCTGCTGACCTGGATATATATCTCTGCCAACATTCTCTTGGTGGGCGCTCTCGTCACCTCCAGGTACTCGGCACACATAGCGAGGAAGATTGAGGGCGGATTTCTGCAAAGCCTGGTGGGGGTGAGACATCTGCGGCACCCGACCCGGGTGAGTCCCTCCCAGCCTACGGAGGCGGCGGAGGATGACTAGAGGGGTGGGCAGCATATACGGGGCTGCCCCTGTTGTGGCATTGGTGGCAGTGTTGGCCCTGCTTGCGGTGGGGTGCAGTCCCGAGTCCCCGTCTCCCACCCCTGGCCCATCGCCTGCCTCTTCCATCCCTACTCCATCAACATCCGCCATCCTCCGGCTGCCGGATATAGCCGGGGTGGTCCAGGAGGCCAGGCCCGCGGTGGTGTCCATATTAGTTGAGGTACTGGTGAGGGACATCTTCGGCACATTACGGGTCTTAGAGGACTCCTCGGGGGTTATCTTCGACCCCGAGGGCTACATACTTACCAATAACCACGTAATAACGGGCGCTCAGAAGATTACAGTGACCCTGGACGATGGCCGGCAGTTTGAGGCTGAAGTGGTGGGGGGAGACCGGTTCACCGACCTGGCGGTACTGAAGATAGAAAATGGTGAGCAGTTCCCTTCAGTCCCTCTGGGTAGTCCGAATAATGTGAGGGTTGGCGACTGGGTAATCGCCATAGGCAATGCCCTGGCCTTGCCCGGCGGCCCCACGGTGACTCTGGGAATCATCAGCGCCTTGGACCGCACGTACCGGGTAGGATCGGGGGTGGACCTGTACGGCCTCATCCAGACTGACGCCTCGATCAACCCCGGAAACAGTGGAGGCCCCCTCATCAATCTCCGGGGAGAGGTTGTGGGTATAAGCACCGCCGTGGCCCGGGACGACAGGACAGGAAGCGACGTGGAGGGCATAGGGTTTGCCGTGGGCATGGACACGGCCATCCCCATAACCGGCCAGCTTATGGAGAAGGGGCAGGTGTCATGGCCTTATCTGGGGGTAGAGCTTGACAACCTGGACCCCCAGATGGCAGCCCAGCTAAACGTCCCAGTTCGGGAGGGGGCGGTGATAACCAACGCAGTGGAGGGCAGCCCTGCATGGAACGCGGGAATCAGGCCGGGGGACGTGGTGGTATCCTTTGGTGGAGAGAGGGTGCCCGATGTGCGAGAGCTTCTGCGGCTCCTGCGCCATGAGCACCGGGTGGGGGATGAGGTAGAGATCAGGGCCTACCGTGGAGACAAGGAAATGGACTTCAGGGTAGTCCTGGAGGCGAGGCCGGGCCGATAACCGGTCTTCCACTGTGAGAAAAACGAGGTTGGCGTCGTGCCGGAAACAAGGTCTCAGACGACCGCCTGTTCCCTATTGCCAAATAGGAATCCAGTGGTGAGTTGAGGTCTAACCTAGATTGAGCTTCGATAGCTTCCCAGGACAGCTGCATTCTCTACATCATCCCGGAACCTCTCGACGAGTTGAATAATCTCATCGTGTACTGTTTCGTAGTCGTCCCGTTCAATGTCTGGTCGTTCTCCGTGAGCGATCATATTCCGATTCCTTAGCAGCCTTTGGTCAATCAAAGGACCCTTCGTCGAGTAGTCTGTATCGTCCAGACCCAGGGTGGACAAGATGTCCCTCAATACCCTGGTATTTAGGTTGGATTCAGCATTAATGGCATTTCCCCAGTCAATACTGGCCGGTTCTGACAAATCTGACAAGAATTTTGTCAGGAGCGCTGTGTGTGCATTCGCTCGGCTTGGTTGCCCGGCGCGTATCATATCCTGCCTAAGCCCAAGGGCCACGAAATTGGTGGCCAAATCGCTGTATCTTAAGCCCCGTGTTGCCACATATGAAACATAGCTTGTGGCAGCAGATTTTATGAAGCCCTCCCAGTGGGCGTAAAGTATGCATATACCTGCTCTCAGGAGTAGTTTTCGCTCATGTTCTCTCGCCCTTCCAATCATAAACTTCAGGGTTGTTAACTCTCTTTTCCGCCAGGCCAGTTCGCCATCTACGAACTCATTCAACTGGTCTATGGAGCGTATCCTCATTACTTGAATAGCTCCCGTCCAAGGTGAATGGTTGTCCGGATACGGGGTGTTGCGCCGACCCCGCTTCCGCTGTTTCTGATGAATTCCTCATTTTGCCATAGCCCCTTGGAGATACCTTCTATATCCGGCAGGGGCGCGCCATCCACATACTTCTTGAAATTGTACCCCAGCCCCCCTGCGATCACTTCAAAGACCGAAATCAGAAAACCGCCACGGTATTTGCCCTTCTCCGCATCATACTTATGAAAGCTGTGGTCTTCCAGGGTTTCAGCCAGTTTAGCGAAAGTGAACCTAAACGCCTCTTCACCCTCCCTCTGGAACTCGTGAAACTTGTCCGGCTGGGCGAACTTGACCATCTCATCGGTAAGGAATTCTCCCAGGTTGCCGATTGATCGCAACTCGGATGTTTCCAGTCGCCGGAGCACCAGAAAACGCACAACAAGCTCGACATGGTACTGCTCTGATAGTGCGCGTTGGGAGAGAGCTATACAATTGTTGAAGTTCTCATCATCAGACAGTTCCACAAGCCACCTATACGCTTCGGGATTCTGCATTATTAGAATCACATTCCGAAGTTCCTGGTCAGATAGCTGGGACCCACCGGTGTTGAGGCGTTGAAACAGTTCATATTTACTGGACTCACTGCTTTCACGGAGGATGATCTTTACGTCAATCTTCGACCGCCGGACGATCAGTTGATTTGCGTTGCCAATCGCTGCGGAGGGGTTATCATCCTCCCATTTCTTGCCCTCCAGTGAAGGCAAGTATTTGGTCCTCTTCAAAACCAAAGGCCGGACCAACTCACCTTCTTCGTCCGTTAGGATTCCAACCATCTGAAAAATGGTGGAAAGCCTTTGCAGTCCGTCAATCACATCCCAAACACCATCTTCCCTCTGGGAAACGAAGATGGATGGGACCGGTATCCCTAGCAGAATTGACTCGATGAGCCTCGACTTCTGATCGTCACTCCACCGATAGAATCGCTGAAATTCAGGGTGTATATCCAGCTCGCCGTCCCGGTATAGGTTAATTAGTTCCCCGATGGACATGGGATAGCCATCGCTCCGGATTTCCGCGCGTCTCTCTTCGATTTCTTCCTTAAGCCCCATCTTCAACTCCTTTATAAGAAAACCGGCTATGGTGAATTAACCTACCGTAGTAGGTGTCCGGAGGTTGGCCAGACATGGTATCCCCGGGCACCTCGCATCCTACACCCGCCTTACCCCCAGGGTCACCTCCATGCCGTCTAGCTTTTGGGTCTCAGAATTGGCCCCTTCCCCGGGCTCTCCCTCGGTTAGCGAGTCGGATAGAGTCTCCTGCCGGATGTAGTCGGCGAACTTGCGCATCACCTCTCCTACCCGATCGGGGCCCTGGTAGGAGGTGATAATCCTGTTGGTTATCTCGAACTTGGCCGACCTCCTGAGATTCTGGATGCGGTGGACCAGCTCACGGGCCAGCCCTTCATCCGCCAACTCCGGTGTGATGGTGGTGTCCACCGCCACCATGTACCCCCCTTCCAGGGATGCCCAGTAGGAGTCCACCTGTACTATGGCCTCGGTCTGCTCACCGGCAGCCTGGCTGGCCCGCCGGTACAGGCTTGCGTCTTCGTCGAGGACCTGAAGCTCCTTTATGTTCAGTTCATCCAGCACCTGGGGCTGCACCTGGCGCAGGTACTCCCTCTCCTCGGGCGTTCGCGGCTTTACGGCAACGGAAGCCAGGGGCTGGCGCACCCTCACGCTCGCCTTGGAGCGGGCGCCCCGGCCCATGCTGGATACCCTCATAGCCAGGCGGGTGGCGTCCATAAGGGGCTGGTCTATCAGGTCTGGGACAGTCTGGGGGAAGTCGGCCAGGTGGACACTCTCGGGCTGGCTGCTATCTACTGAGTGCACCAGGTTCCGGTACATCTCATCGGCCACGAAAGGCATGAAGGGGGCCAGGAGCTTGCACAGGCTCGTCAAACAGGTGTAGAGGGTGGCATAAGCCGAAATCTTGTCCTCGTCGCCCTCGCTCCTCCAGAAGCGCCGGCGGCTGCGGCGCACGTACCAGTTGGAGAGCAGGTCCACAAAGTCCTGGATACGCCTGCCCGCATCGGTAGGGTTGTAGTTGTCAAGGTGTCTGTCCACCTGGGAAACCAGGCTGTTAAGCTCCGACAAAAGCCACCTATCCAGTTCCGAGGTGGGCTTCCATCCGTCGGGTATCTGCTCCGGGTGGAATTTGTCCACAGAGGCATAGGTTGTGAAGAAGGAATAGACGTTCCACATGGTCAGCAGGAACCGGCGCACTACCTCGTTGACCAGGTCTTGGGAGAATCGCCTGGACTCGCCCGGGTGTGAAGCGGTGAACAAATACCACCGGGTGGCGTCGGCGCCCTGGGCGTCCAGCACCGTCCAGGGGTTTACCACGTTGCCCTGGCTCTTGCTCATCTTGCGGCCCTGGCCGTCCAGGATCAGGCCCAGGCAAATGACGTTGCGGTAGCTGGGCTGCTCCGCAAGCAGGGTGGACAGGGCGTGGAGGCTGTAGAACCAGCCGCGAGTCTGGTCCAGCGCCTCGCAGATGTAGTCGGCGGGAAAGCGGCCCTCGGCCTGTAGCTGGGCAAAGTCGTCGGCTGAGGTAACGTGCCATTGGGCATAGGGCATGGCCCCCGAGTCGAACCAGGCGTCCATCACCTCGGGAATCCGCATCATGTGGCCGCCGCACCTGGGGCATTGTATTGCGATTTCGTCCACGTAGGGGCGGTGGAGGTCCAGGCTGTCCAGCTTTGACCTGTGCTCAGGGATAATCATTTCCTTCAACTCCGCCACGCTGCCAACACAGTGGTACTCGCTGCAATCGCCGCACCGCCACAGGGGGATAACCGTGCCCCAGTAGCGCTCCCTGGAGATGGCCCAGTCCACGTTGTTTGCCAGCCACTCGCCGAAGCGTCCCTCCTTGATATACTCGGGATACCAGTTTATCTCCCGGTTCCCGCTGATGAGCCTGTCCTTGGACGCAGTGGTGCGGATGTACCAGGAGGTCTTGGCGTAGTAAAGCAGGGGTGTGCCGCAGCGCCAGCAGAAGGGGTAGGTATGGCGGTATATGTCCCGGTGGTACAGGAGACCCCTTGCCTGAAGGTCTGCCATTATCTCCTCATCGGCATCCTTGACGAACTTGCCCGCGAAGGGATATGTGCCCGTGACCATACCCTGAAGGTCCACGGGCTGGACAAAATTCAGGCCATTGGCTCTCCCGGCACCCAGGTCCTCGTCTCCGAAGGCAGGGGCGATATGGACTATGCCTGTGCCGTCCTCCATGGAAACGAAATCTGTGCCGATGACTCTGGGGGCATATTCCCAGGTCTCTTCAAGGGTAGTAGTATTCCCCACCCCCGCGATGTCCCTGGTCTCGAAACGCCGTATATCCACTCCGTACTGGCTTGGGTCGTACAGGCTGCCGTAGGCGAGGCCCATCAGGCTGGAACCTTTGACTGTGTCCACTACCTTATAGGACTCTTTGATGGCGCTCTCCACCAGGGCGGAGGCCATAATCAGCCGTTCATGTCCCCCCTCCCCCTCGACCTCGATGACCGAGTAGTCGGAGTCTTCAGACACCGCCAGGGCAGTGTTTCCGGGCAGGGTCCAGGGGGTGGTAGTCCAAGCCAGGAAGTAGGTGGGGATAACGCCATCGTTCCCAGGCCCATTTTCAGTCCCCCCCTCAATCATGGGAAACTTCACGTAGACCGATGGGTCGGGGGTGTCTTCCTGGTAGCCCAGGGCTACCTCGTGGGAACTGAGGCTGGTGACACACCGGGGGCAGTGAGGCGTGCCCTTTATGTCCTGGTACAGCAGGCCCTTGTCCCATAGCTGGCGCAGGACCCACCATCCCGTCTCTATATAGTCGTTTTCCAGGGTGACGTAAGGGTGCTCCATGTCCACCCAGTAGGCGATGCGGTCGGTCATGCTCTCCCACTCTTTCACGTAGCGGAAGACGCTCTCCCTGCACTTCTGGTTGAATTTCTCAATGCCATACTCTTCGATGTCCCGCTTGGTCTGGAGGCCCAGTTCCTTCTCAACCTCAAGCTCCACGGGCAGGCCGTGGGTGTCCCAGCCTCCTTTTCGCAGGCAGTAATAGCCCTTCATCGTCTTGTAGCGGCAGATAATATCCTTGAACACCCGGGCTACCACGTGATGAATACCCGGGCTGCCGTTGGCGGTGGGAGGGCCCTCGTAAAGCATAAATAGAGGCTTGCCTTCCCGCTCAGTCTCGGTACGGTGGAATATGTCCCTGTCCTTCCAGAATTGGAGGACCTCCTTCTCCATATCCGGGAAGTTTACCCTGCTGGATACCTGTCTAAACATGGCGACAAACCTCATATCTGTTTGAATAGTATTTTACCAAGATTTTCACCCAGGCGAAAACGTACTTTATCAGCCCCCAGGGTCTTTCGGTCCTTCTCGATTGCGCCAATTCGTCATTCCGGCGTAGGCCGGAATCCAGTGTCCCATGTAGCAAAGACATCCTGGATTCCCGCTTTCGCGGGAATGACGGGATGGGCCCTTGAAAATCGAAAGACCCTGTATCAGCCACCAGACTTCTCTAGCAGCAGAAAGAACTCCCGGTTCCCTGCATCCCCCAGAATTGGAGAAGCGGCCAGGTTGCGTAGCCGGAAGGCCGGGGCCGAGCTTTTGCCTGGACTCTCGCCGGGGCCTTCGGAATCACCGGCCTCTACCACCCACCGGATGACCCTGCCCAACACCAGGGAGTGGACTCCGGGGTCTTTTATAATCCCACCCCTGCCCACTTCCCCACGCCTGGCCTCGAACTGGGGCTTCACCAGCACGATGATGAATCCCCCCATTTTTACATGCTCAGCCACCGATGGGATAACCTTGGTGACGGATATGAAGGACACGTCAATGACGGCCAGGTCCACTTTCTGCTCCTCCTCCCCTATGGGGCGGGGACCGGCATGGGGACCTTCACAATCTATCTCCGGGGCAGAGGGAGTATGTTGGGGCAAGGTAAACGGGTAGCGGGCATTCACCCTCTCTACTACGGCAACCCTGGGGTCTTGCCGCAGGCGGTAGTCCAGTTGGCCGTGGCCCACGTCCAGAGCGACGACCCTTCGGGCGCCTCGCTGGAGCAGGCAGTCGGTGAATCCTCCGGTAGATGCCCCTACGTCCAGGGCTGTCAGCCCCGCCACCTCCAGGCTGAAGCGGTCCAACGCGTGGGCCAGCTTGATTCCGCCCCGGCTTACATAAGGCAGCCTGCCCCTGACGTCCAGAGGAGCGCCGGTGGACATGGGGGCGCCGGGCTTTAGCACCTTCTGGGAATTGGAATACACCAGACCCTCCATGATGAGGGCTTGGGCCCTTTCTCGGCTTTCAGCCAGACCCTGCTCCACGAGGAGAATGTCCGCTCGTTTTTTAGCCCGCTTTCTGTCCATATCCGCCTGTAATGCCCATTGGCTACAATACGTTTCATGTTATTCCGAGAGCATAGTACCACCTAGAGCAAGGTTGGTACAGTTAGAGTCCGGGAAGGCCATTGCCCCAGGCCGGCGATCTGAAGACCTGTGGGCTTAGTCAAGACCATTGCGCCCGGACCTGAGTATATGACAGAAGCAAACGCAACTGCCAAACGGGTGAAAGGCCGAGATGCTGTCGTGATGCACACCGGAAGCTGATAGCTGATAGTTGTTGACATCGAGGTATGATATAATCGTGGCATGACAACGACACCCTCACGGCTAGACCCCAATTCCCTGGTGGCCCGAATCGTCGCCGAGCTTCAGGCCAACCCCGATGCTCAGGCCCTGTTGTTGCGCGCCCTGCTCACCAACGAGTTCCTCGGGATGCCCATCCGCCTGGAGCGGGTGGAGGCCATGATGGTTGAATTCAACACCCGCCTGGAACACGTGGAAACCGACATGGTGGGGGTCAAGGCCGACATCGTCGAAATCAAAGACACTATTGTGGTCATCAATACCCGCTTGGACCGGCTGGAGTCCGATGTTGCAGTGCTCAAGGGAGACAGCCTGGAGATAAAGCTCACCCGGAGGATTCGGGCCATTCTCAGCCAGCGCTTCGGTATGCGCGGGGCACGGATACTCCAAAGCCCCGTGCAGGACACCAGCCCGGAACTCTTCGAGCCTGTGGAGCGAGCCGCCGATAACGACACCATCACCGATGCCCAGGAGACCCGTATCAGCACAACGGACATCATTGTTCGCGCCCGGAGGAAGCCCGACGGCGCTCAGGTGTGGGCGGCGGTGGAGGTGTCCAACAACATCAGCCGGAATGACATCGAGCGTGCCCTCCAGTCCGCCGAGATACTGAGGACCGTGTTCCAACGGGACGCCCTGGCTGTGGTGGCCGGGTATCGCATCCACCCCCAGGACCAGGAACAGGCCGGCATCGCCGGGGTCCACACTATCCTCATCGAGGAGAACGGCTAGAAGGGTCTTCCCAGGTCATACCTCTTGTTACAGTTATTAGATGCAATTGCCCCAGTGTCATCTCCGGTCAAATTGACACTTCTTGAGACTATGAATTATAATCCACCCGTCAGGAGATTATCATGCCAAAGAGGACATACCAGCCCAAGAAACGCCACCGTCAGAGGGTTCACGGTTTCCGTACCCGCTCACGCACCCCGGGAGGCCGGGCGGTGCTGAGCCGTCGCAGGTTCAAGGGCCGCCATTCTCTGGCGGTGTAAGCGCGCGACCAACCACATTCAGATTCAAAGGGCAGATGCAAAGAGAACGGCGTCTCACCGAAGGCAAGCACTTTTCGCTGATACATAGGGAAGGCCGCGGATGGGCCAATCGCCTTCTGGTACTGAAGATTATACCTAATGATATGGACCGGAACAGGTTCGGGTTCCTGGCAGGCAAGAGGATCGGTAAGGCGGTGGTCAGGAACCGGGTGAAACGCCGGCTCAGGGAAGTTGTCCGTCTTGCCCCAATGAAGGACGGTTGGGACATCATCTTGATAGCCAGAAAAGGGACCTCAGAGGCGAGTTATCATCAGCTTAAACGGGCTGCCGAGGACCTGCTGAAAAGGGCCAGGCTTCTGATTGCCCGGCCATACAAGAGACTGCCCCCGCCCGTCAATGCCGGAGAAAATGAAACGGAAGATTAGTCGGCCCCCTGACCTGCCGATAGAGAGCAAGTAGTGAAATCGTTGGCGCTGGCTTGCATTTTTGTTTACCAGAGGGCATTCTCGCCATACCTTCTTTCTCAGTGCCGGTACTTCCCTACATGCTCCCACTACTCCCGGCAGGCTATAGAGGGGCATGGCGTGTTGAAGGGGAGTTGGCTTACGATGAAGCGTCTGGCCCGGTGTCACCCTTGGGGAGGCGGAGGTTACGACCCTGTACCCTAATTTAGTTATGTTCAATCATGTATTTGCATGTCTCATCCCTGGTTGCCGCTGGGTACATGGACGCTGGGCGATTTGATGGCTATGCCCCTTGATAAAGGCAGAAATCATCATCCTTCTGCTTTGACTACTGCACCCTTGAGGGTGCGGCATAGAGAGCGCCTCATCTCTCATGGAGCCGGTGTTCCCATCCACCGACAAGGGCCTGCCCCTGCATTGCATGAATATGCGGGTGGGCCCCCTAATATCGAGCGCGTCAACGGGGAGCGCCTTCTCAAGACAGGTCCATTGAAGGGACCGGTGAAGAGACGAGCCTGGTTTCTTCTGTTGACCCTGGCGTCTATACTGGCGCTGTCGGCCTGCACAGGGCGGGACCTTATCTCCTGGGGGTCCGGGTGGTCGGCGACTGCTGTGGCCTCATCCGCTGATGGGGTGGTCGTCTTTGTGGGCACCAGAGACGGAGATGTACTGGCGCTGGACCCCAATGGCATTGACCAGAGGAGGATGGACAGCGACAGAAACGG
The DNA here is from genome assembly GCA_965219725.1 of Dehalococcoidia bacterium. Classification (GTDB taxonomy): domain Bacteria; phylum Chloroflexota; class Dehalococcoidia; order Lucifugimonadales; family JAGWBF01; genus CBDCOF01. The sequence goes on from CBDCOF010000002.1 coordinate 1,604,266, forward strand.
CGAGTTGAGCCTCGATGAGATTGGTCAACGGGTCAAGTGGCGGTTCTCTCCCGAAGGGGACTTGCGGCTGGGCGGCGTTTTCGGAATGCCGGCGGTGGGGGACGATTTCATCTACGTGGCTGACAGGGGAAATAGGGACGACAGAAGCGGCGACGATGGACGGCTTTTTTCTCTAAGGAGGGTACGCGAGTCCAGCAACGAGTTGCAGCGCAGCCAGGAGGAGTGGAACTGGCCCCCACCCCAAAGTAGCATGGGCGCTATAGTTGGCGGCCCTGTCCTGGCTGACGGATTGGTTATGGTAGGCTCCCACGACGGCAGCTTTTACGCTTTTGAAGCCGATACGGGGAAGCCGATATGGGAGTTCACCACAGATGGTCAAATATGGTCCAGCCCCAAAGTGCAGCACGGTGTAGTATACTTTGGTTCACTGGACAGTCATGTCTACGCTCTCCACACGGCGGGCGATAGGGCCGGCGAGGTGTTATGGAAGTTCAAGACTGGGGGGGCGGTGGTCACCACTCCCCTTCTCTTGGACGGGATGGTTATAATAGGCTCCTTTGATAAGAAGATATACGCCCTGGACGCCGCACGAGGCACACCCCTGTGGACCTTTGAAGGAGACAAATGGTTCTGGGCAGGCCCCGTTTCCGACGGAGAACGTATTTTTGTGGCGTCAATGGGAGGCGCAGTGTATGCTCTGGAAAAAAACAACGGTACGCTTATCTGGCCTCTCCTGGAGGACGAGGACTTCTTCAAGGCCGAATCGCCCATCGTCTCCACTCCGGTGCTGGTGGATGATAGTCTGGTTATTGCTACCGATGAGGGCACATTGCACCTCCTGAGGGCTGCCAGTGGAGTGGAGGAATATATTTTCCTGAACCTGGGCGGCAGGGCAAAGGCTCCCCTGACCAGAGCCGGCGATATGGTGTTCGTCGGAGTTGAGGATGGCACTGTACGAGGAGTAAACGTGGCGAACTGGGTAGAAGAATGGAAAGTGTCCACAAAGCGGTAGGGATTTAGTGGATTTTTTCTTTAACGACATTCTGATCAATCCGATGCTGAACATCCTGGTGATGTTATACAGCATCCTGTTCAGCAATTTCGGTCTGTCCCTTATTGTATTCACCGTGCTGGTCCGGATGCTGATGATGCCCCTCCAGATTAGGCAGACGAAGCAGATGAAGCGCATGACGGAGCTACAGCCCCAGATGCGCGACATCCAGAGGCGCTACGAGAAGGACCCCCGGAGAAAGCAGCAGGAGACAATGCGCCTCTATCGCGAGGCAGGGGTAAACCCAATAGGCTGCCTGGGACCTTTCGTTATACAGCTGCCGATATGGATTGGCCTCTACCAGGCCATACTCAAGAGCCTGGGCACAAACCCCGACGACTTAATAGGACTCTCTCAGAGGATTTACTCCTGGAACCCCTTCGCCGATTCTATTGTGCCTCTAAACAGCAGTTTCTTGTGGCTGGACCTGGCAAACCCGGACCCTACAGGTATCATCCTGCCCATACTGGTGGGGGCTTCCACATGGGCACAGCAGAAGGTGGCAACGCCGCCAAACCCAGACCCCAGGCAGGCCCAGACGGCTCAGATGATGCTCTGGATGTTTCCCATTATGCTGGCGTTCATCTCCCTGTCCTTCCCCAGCGGCCTCGCCCTCTACTGGGTAATCTCCAATGTCATTGGAGTAGTGATTCAAGTCTCGATGACCAGAGACGTGACACCGCTTATCCCCGGCTTTATCAAGTCCCCTCCCTTTAGGCGCGCTCCTGTTCCCGAAGCTACCCCCCCGCAGGCGGTTGAGAGTATAGAACCCGCTAAGGAGATAGAAAGCGATGGAACAATTGACAAGGTCAGGAAAAACCGTCGAAGAGGCAATAGAAATAGCCCTGAAAGAGCTAGACGCAAAGCGGGAAGAAGTAGAAATAGAAATTATAAGCCGAGGTAAACCCGGCTTCCTGGGAATTCGCTCTGAACCTGCCCGCGTGAGAGTAAAAAGGCTTGAAGACTCTCAGAACGCCGCGTCTCTGGCGATGGATGTGGTAAACGAGATACTTTCGGCAACAGGGGCGCAGACCTTGACCACCCTCAGGAGCGCCCACGACTCTGATACCGGAGGCCCCATTATAGATATTACCGGCGATGACTCCGGTCTCCTCATTGGCCGTCGCGGGGAAACTCTTCGCGCTCTCCAATACCTGGTCAACCTGGTAGTCAGGCGAAGGCTTGACATGGAAGATGTGCGGGTGGTCCTGGATATAGAAAGGTATAGGGAGCGGAGGCGTAATTCCCTCCACGACTTGGCCCTGCGGGTCGCCGACACGGTGGCGAACACCGGCAGGCCCATCTCTCTTGAGCCTATGCCCGCAGCCGACCGCAGGGTTATACACATGACCCTGGCCGACCATGCCCAGGTCAGCACCCAGAGCAGCGGCATGGGAGATACCCGGAAGGTGACAATCACTCCCAAAAGGGCATCCTGATTCCCGTCGGCCCTGCTTGTGATTATTATGAAAATCCAACCTCCTCCCCACTTGCGGGGGAGGATTGAGGTGGGGGGTATCACCCCTGTAGTGGGCGGAGTTGTCGCCCGCAGTGGGCAGTACGCGATGGTATCACCCCCATTCCTGAATCAAGTTCAGAGCCCGTCCCCGTCGAAGGGGGAAGGGACTACTTGGACCGGCACAGCCGATCATTTTCGTCCTCGTATGTGGCCCCCAAGTGGCATGGGGAATTACCATGAAAATAGCTGGCGACCAGTGCCGTGAAGACAGACAGCGCCCATTCCGTCATTCCCGCGAAAGCGGGAATCTAGGGTCCCGCAATATCCAAGTCGCTGTAAAGCCACCCACAGCACCGCCCCTGGATTCCGGCCTACGCCGGAATGACGGTGGGTGCGGCCCTTGGATTCGGGCGTAGGCCGGAATGACGGTGGAAAGGCTGCCTGTCATTTTCATCCTGGCTGCGCTTTTAAGAATGCGGGATGCAAAGCCTGTCATTGACGACTTATCGTTGTCGAGGAAGCGCCGGACCAGGAGGTGATTGCTTGATGGAAACAATCGTTGCCGCGGAAAGACGGCGCGCCGGCGAACTTGCCCATGAATACCGCAGCCAGGGCTATGAGGTGATCGAAGCGCCAACGGGGTCCCAGTTGCCAGACTTCCTATCCGGCTACCATCCTACTTTACTGCTGCGCAAGGCGGGTGAGTCCGTTGTCGTCCAGGTGCAATCCCGTTGGTCTCTGGGCAGAGACCCTCAAATCAGGGATTTGACCGAGTTGTTGCGTGACCGGCCCGGATGGAGACTCGAGCTGTTTCTGACGGCGATCCAGGAGCCAATTGAAGCCCCCCTAGACTCAGTCCCCTTCACGAGGGAAGACGTGTTGCGAAGCGCAAAGGCGGCTGAGCAACTGCTGGAAGCCGGGTTTGCGGAAGCCGCCTTGATGCAGGCTTGGGCCGCGGCGGAGGCATCGGTGAGGATGCAGCTGAGCATGAAGAGGAATTGCCGAACCCTCTGCCCGAGTCTGCCTATGTGGTCAAAAATGCTGTGATGTTAGGCGCTATCTCAAGAGAAGACTACCTCTTCCTGTACCAAACCCTGGGGGTCCGCAACGCCATTGCTCACGGGTTCACCCCGCCCGACTTCGACGTGTCGTGTGTAGGCAAGCTCATATCTACGGCGAAGCGCCTTCTGCCTGTACCGCTACTCCCGGCAAATCCCTGGCAGCATTGCCGAATACATCACCCACAGGAGACTGTCAATGACCACCAATGCTAAGGTCCCAACCGAGAGAGAGATCCTGGACTACTTCAACACCTTGAGCAACTGGGGGAGATGGGGCAGGGACGACCAGATGGGCACCCTCAACCTGATAACCCCTGAGAAACGGGTACAGGCGGCCCGGCTGGTGCAGAGGGGCATCACCGTCGGCTGCGCCCGCCCGGTCTCCAAGGATATGTCTTCGGATATAGACTATCCGCCCCCTCTTCACTTCATGCTGGAGAGCGGCGAGGGATGGGTAACGCCTTCAGGCGCTGAGCGGGGGCCCCGCCAGGTGGCCTCGGACTTCTTCGGAATGCGCTTTCACGGCATCACAGTTACCCACATAGACGCCCTTAGCCACGTCTTCTGGGAAGGCAAGCTATACAACGACCATCCGGCAGAGGCGGTAGCTACGGGACAGGGGGCTACCGTCCACTCCATATCAACCCTGAAGGACGGGGTTGTGACCAGGGGCGTGGTCCTGGATATACCAAGGCTGAAGGGCAAGGAATGGCTTGATCCGGGCGAGGCGGTCTTCCCCGAAGACCTGGAGGCCGCCGAGGCAGCCCAGGGTGTGCGGGTGGAAGAGGGCGACGCCCTGTGCCTGCGCTTGGGCTGGTACACCCGCAGAAACCGGGTAGGGCCTGCCCCCAGGGAAGTGGGAAGGCCGGGCCTCCACGCTTCTACCCTGCCCTGGCTCCACAGGCGCGGCGTAGCCCTGATAGCCGCCGACGCCGCCCACGACGTAAGCCCCAGCGGGTACGAAAAGCTGGATATTCCGGTGCACCAGGTGGGGATTGTGGCGATGGGCCTGTGGCTGGTAGACAACGCCAACTTCGACGACCTTGTGGAGCAATGCCAGGCCCTGGGCCAGTGGGAGTTCCTGTTCACCCTGGCTCCCGTCCGCTTCATCGGCATGACAGGCTCTCCCCTGACACCCCTGGCAACATTTTAGTATTACCAATGGACGGTAGTGTATCACTTTGAATCACACCAATATTGATACCTTAGCTATCTTCTTTGCGCCGAGTCTTGAAATTCAACCCATGATATAATGCTTTCAGTTAAGTCAGGCAGTTAAGTCAGGAAGGTAAGAGATGGGAACATTCCAGGTCACGATAGGCGTAGGCAACCTTAATGGCGGAGACACGGCTGAGGTGACTGCCTGGGTGGACACTGGAGCAGACCATACCACCATCCCCGCCTCATTACTTGAGCGTACCCACATAGTCCCCGATGAGTATGAAGTTTTTGAACTAGCCAACGGGGAAACAGTGGAGCTAGGGGTCAGTGATGCACGGATATTCTACGAAGGGAGGAGCCGTGTTTGCCCTGTAGTATTCGGGGAAGGCGGTGATTCCTTGTTGGGGGCCACAACCCTTGAAATCTTTGGGTTGCTTGTTGACCCCAAGGGTAAGGCGTTAACTAGACGCACATATAGAGGAAGGTATATCTAACCGCCATGGCCGGGGTTTAGTCCCCGGCCTTTTGTAAAAGACGGCCCTATTGAAAGACTGAAAGACCACCCCTGACCCTGCCTTTCTTCTCTTTATTTCAAAGTGATACACTACCCAACGGACTTATTCTTTGCCCATTTGTCATGCCGCATCCTTCAGGGTGCGGTATGGGACAATCAAGAGCAGGCGACAATCGAAAGACCCCTGGAGGGCCGCAGTGTACATGGCAGACTCCCTCTTTGGCGCCGGCAAAGCCTTCATCGGCGTGGTCCATCTGCTCCCCCTGCCCGGGTCTCCCCGGTGGCAGGGAAGCATGGACGCCGTGCTGTCCCGCGCGAGGGAGGAGGCGCTGGCCCTGGCTGAGGGCGGCGCCAACGGCATCATCGTGGAGAACTTCGGTGACGCTCCCTTTTCCACGGGACAGGTTGGGCCCGATACCGTGTCGGGCATCACCCTGGCCGTCAATGCCGTCAAGGATACGGTGGACCTTCCCATCGGAATCAACATGCTGCGCAGCGATGCCTACTCCGCTATGGCCGTCGCCGCAGCCACGGACACCGATTTCATCCGGGTCAATGTTCACTATGGGGTAATGGTGGCCGAGGAGGGAATCATCCAGGGTAAAGCCCATGAGACCCTGCGCTATCGCCGCTCTCTGGGAGCGCAGGAAAGAGTGAAAATCTTCGCTGACGTGCTGGTAAAGCACGCCGTGCCCCTGGGGAGCGTGGACATGGCGCAGGTCGCCAGGGAGACGGTGGCGCGGGGCCTGGCGGATGTCCTGATAGTGAGTGGACCGGCCACAGGCACAGCCGCCGCCCTTGGTGACGTGGAAGTAGTGAAGAAGGCGGCGCCCCACGTGCCGGTGCTGATAGGCAGCGGGATAGACGAGGGCAATGTCCTGGACTTCCTGGCCCTGGCCGATGGAGCCATCGTGGGGACCAGCCTGAAGGTGGACGGCATAGTTGGCAACCCGGTAGACCCCCTGCGGGTGCAGAGATTGGCCCATCGCTTCAGTGAGATGGGACGTGGCGGGGGGTAAAATGCCCGGCGACGGAATAATACGAATTCAGAGTGTGCAACAGAATCGCATTTCAAATAGTTGTTGACATATTACAATGTCTCCAGCATAATTGAGGGCATTAGTAGCCGGCAACCTTCTCCGGCCCTGCATGCTCGCCTCATAAATGACGCAGCGATAGGTTAGGGGGAGGCTTATCCGGGGTACAGAAAGACACCTAAACTAAACTCAGGAGGACCATGATGGCTGATTACAGGATAATATCATCGGACAACCACACCTTCGAGCCCCCAGACCTGTGGACCAGCAGGGTTAAAGAGACCAAGTTCAAGGACCGGATACCACAGCTTGTCCGGGAGGACAACGGCGGAGACTTCTGGTGGTGCGACGACCAGAGGGTAATCGGTCTCAGCCCCGGCGCACAGACGGGCATGAGGTTTGAGGATGCAGAGAGCCTGACTCAGTTTATCAGGTGGGAGCAGGTCAGGACCGGAGGGTACATTCCTGAGGACCACCTCAAGGACATGGACCTGGACGGGGTGGATATAAGCATAGTCTATCCCACTGTCGGCCTTCTGCTCTACACCGTGCCGGACAGTGACCTGCTGAGCACCATCTTCAACACCTACAACGACTGGCTGGCCGAGTTCTGCAACGCGTACCCCAATCGGCTCAAGGGCATAGCCATGGTCAACGTGGACGATGTGTCCGAGGGGGTAAAGGAGTTGGAGCGCTGCGCGAACATGGGCCTTGCGGGAGGCATGATCGCCGTGTTCCCCAGGGGTGAAAAGCGGTACAGCGATACCGATTATGACCGCCTATGGGCAGCATCTCAGGACCTGGATATGCCCCTGGGCCTTCACATAGCCACCAACCGCCCCGGCCCTGGGCAGGAGTTCGGGAGGCCCAGAGAGGAAGGAGGCGTGTCGCCGGCCTTCCTGGCCAACGCCGACCACTGGATTCGCATGTCCCTGGGAGACATGATTTTTACCGGCGTGTTTGAGCGCTACCCCAAGCTCCAGATTGGCTCGGTGGAGATGGAGCTTTCCTGGATTCCCCACTTCCTGGACCGCATTGACTACACCTACACCCAGAGGACTCACAACCCGGGCTGGCACTGGTTCAAGAATGACATGCTCCCCAGCGAGTTCTTCCATCGCAACGTCTTCGTCGGCTTCCAGGAGGACGGCCTGGGCATCCAGATGAGGGACATCATAGGAGTGGACAACCTCCAGTGGGGTTCCGACTATCCCCACGTAGAGTCCACCTTCCCGCGGACCCGTCAGATACTCGATGAAATCCTGGCCGACTGCACGGATGAGGAAAAGGCCAAGATCGCCGGTGGGAACGCCGCCAGGGTGTACAAGCTGGACTAAGAGGACGGACGAGACCGTTTGAATCGGGTGGTCCGATGGGCAGGGGCGAATGATTATTCTATTCGCCCCTGCTACAAATCAAGCCTTCCCCTATCAAGGGTGAAGGGGCTTATTGGATACCTTCTTAGGCCGCTCATCCCCCACCTGTTTCGTGTATTTGCCGGAGGATAAGCGGTCTGGCTCATCCCTAGCCAGCTTGGAAAAGTGGAGAATCCCAAGCTGACATTTTCGTTTATCATAGCTATGACGGAGGACTTGAATTGGCAAACTACAGGATAATCTCATCGGACAATCATGTGTTCGAGCCGGTGGACCTTTGGACCAGCAGGGCGGCCACCCAGTTCAAGGACCGGGTGCCCCACATTGAGCGCGACACCACCGGCCCCGGAGCCGGTTCCGACTTCTGGTACTGCGACGGCCAGCGGGTAATCGGACTCAGTCCGGGATCGGATACGGGCAGGCGCTTTGAAGACCCGGAGATGAAGTCCCAGACCCATACGGTTGAAGACATACGGCCGGGGGGCTACATTCCTGAAGAGCACGTGAAAGACATGGACCTGGACGGGGTGGATGTAAGCATAGTCTATCCCACCGTCGGCCTTCTGCTCTACAGCGTGCCCGACAGCGCCCTCCTGACGGAAATCTTCAGGATATACAACGACTGGCTGGCCGAGTTTTGCAACGCCAACCCCAAGCGGCTGAAGGGTATCGCCATGGTCAACGTGGACGAGGTATCCGAGGGGGTGCAGGAGTTGGAACGCTGCGCCAACATGGGGCTGGTGGGCGGTATGGTCACAGTGCTTCCACCCCCGGACAGAAGATACTATGAGGCCGAGTACGAGCCCCTATGGGCCGCCGCCCAGGACCTGGAGATGCCCCTGGGCCTCCACATCGCGACAAACCGTCCCGGCCCCGGCCAGGAGTTCGCCCTGAGGGACGCCCTGACCCCGGCCTTTCTATGCAATGCAGACCACTACGTGCGAACATCCATTGCCGACATGGTCTTCAACGGCGTGTTTGAGCGCTACCCCAAGCTCCAGATTGGCTCGGTAGAGATGGAGCTTTCATGGGTCCCCCACTTCCTGGACCGTCTGGACTACACCTACACCCAGAGAATCCAGCCGGAGCGCTGGCACCGGTTCAAGGAAGATATGCTCCCCAGCGACTACTTCCACCGCAACGTGTTCCTGGGCTTCCAGGAGGACAGCCTGGGTATCCAGATGAGGGACATCATAGGTGTGGACCAGCTTATGTGGGGGTCGGACTACCCTCACGTTGAGTCCACATTCCCAAGGACGCGAGAGATTCTTGAGGAGATTCTGGCGGACTGTACCGAGGAAGAGAAGGCCAAGATAGCCAGCGGAAACGCCGCCAGGGTGTATAGGCTGGACTAGGAGACCGTCTCAGAGCCGGTTGGGTGCAGTAGGCATATAAAATAGGTTGCAAAGGGAGACCGGAAATGACACAAGCGAGCGCAAACTCCACAAGAGAAGGCTGTGCTTTCTGTGAAAGTACTGGCCAGGCCGGAGGAGAACAGTGCCGGGCATGTGATGGACATGGCGCTGTGATGGTAGCTTCACCCTCGATAAAGTGTTCCGGCTGCTCCGGGTCAGGACAGACCGGCGCCGGACGGCGCTGCTGGAAGTGCAAGGGTTCGGGCTGGATAAACGCATCGAAACTATAATATCGGGGGATTTGGCGGACCGGCTCTCGCATTAGTGGCCTTCAGTGGCGTGGCTGTCCCGAAAAGGCGATATTTATGACAACCGACGTGCTGGATGTCATAAATATCGCCTTCTGCATAGTCCAGCCGGAAGATAAACTGCCGGAGGGAAAGGGACCGGAAGAGACCTTTAGAATAAAGTAGAGGAGGGTCGGGATGTCTGGTTATAGGATCATATCGTCGGACAACCATGTTTTTGAGCCAGTTGATCTGTGGACTACCAGGACCGAGGCCAAGTATCGGGACAGGGCGCCGCGCATCCAACGGGTAGAAACCGGCCCGCTGGCCGGCTCCGACATCTGGGTCTGCGACGGGCAAGTGGTGATAACCATCGCTGCGGCAGCCGAGGCGGGCCGGCGGTTTGAAGACCCGGAGATGAAAGGTCTTGTACATACAACCGAAGATATACCGCCGGGGGGTTACATCCCAGAGGAGCACATGAAGGACATGGACCGCGATGGTGTGGATGTGAGCATTGTCTATCCTACCGTTGGCCTTCTGCTGTATAGCGTGCCGGATAGCGACCTCCTCACGTCCCTCTTCAGGACGTACAACGACTGGCTGGCCGAGTTCTGCCAGCCCTTCCCCAAGCGGCTCAAGGGCATCGCCATGATCAATGTGGACGATGTGCAGGAGGGAGTGAAAGAACTGGAGCGCTGCGCCAATATGGATCTGGCCGGAGGCATGATTACCGTATATCCGGTGGAGGGCAGGGGATACGATAAACCGGAATACGAACCCCTGTGGGCAGCAGCCCAGGACTTGGAGATGCCCCTGGGCCTTCATATTGCCACCAATCGCCCCGGCCAGGGCCAGGAGTTCGCGACCCTCAATGAGTTGCGTCCGGCCTTCCTGTGCAACGCGGACCACTGGATTCGCATGTCCCTGGCAGACATGATTTTCAGCGGGGTATTCGAGCGCTATCCCAAGCTCCAGGTTGGCTCTGTGGAGATGGAGTTGTCCTGGATTCCCCATTTCCTGGACCGCCTGGACTACACCTACACCCAGAGGGTACAGCCGGAGCGCTGGTACAAGTTCAAGGAGGACATGCTCCCCAGCGAGTATTTCCATCGCAACGTGTTCGTGGGCTTCCAGGAAGACAGCCTGGGTATCCAGATGCGGAACATGATTGGCGTGGACAATCTTCTCTGGGGTTCCGATTACCCCCACCCGGAGTCCACCTTCCCCAGGACCATTGCGATTCTGGACGAGATTCTGGCAGACTGCACCGAGGAAGAGAAGATCAAGATCGTTGGAGGCAATGCTGTCAGGGTGTACAACCTGGACTAGGTCGCCTTCAAAGGGGTAAGAGCGCCGAGCCTTCTCCGTCACATACTCTGGTACGTGTGAAATCCCCCTGTCACCCTGGCCTGCGTCCACCCCTCTCCCAGCAGGACAGGGGTGGACGGGGGGGCCGCCAGAGGATTCCCACAAGCCCGTGCGTGGATAGATAGGCCGGTGTGTCTTACCCTTGGATTTATCAGGGACGTATCATCCCTTCAGACATTCGGGCCAAATAAACCCAGGCAAAATAAAACCGGGAGGGTAGGCATGGCTGACTACAGGGTTATTTCATCGGACAACCACGTGTTTGAGCCGTCAGACCTGTGGGCAGACAGGATCGAGGCCCAGTATAGAGACCGGGCCCCCCACGTTGTCCACCTGGAAGGAATGGAAGGCGTGGCTAACGGGGACTGGTGGTTCTGCGACGGCAACAAGATTATTGGCGCTTTCGCCGGGGCCCAGACGGGCAGGAGATTCGATGATTCGGAGAATCTCAGCATGGAGTCCGGCATCGAAGAAGTCCGGCCCGGGGGTTACATCCCCGAAGAGCACATCAAAGATATGGACATTGACGGGATTGACGTGTCCATAGTCTATCCCACCGTCGGTCTTTTGCTGTATGGCGTGCCGGACAGTGACCTGCTGACATCCATATTTGGAACGTACAACGACTGGGTGGCCGAGTTCTGCAAGCCCTTCCCCAGGCGGCTCAAGGGCATCGCCATGCTCAACGTGGATGACGTGCCATCGAGCGTAAGGGAACTGGAGCGCTGCGCAAAGAATGGGCTTGTGGGGGCCATGATTACCGTGTACCCCCCTGATGAAAGGTCCTACGACAAGCCGGACTACGAACCCCTCTGGGCAGCGGCCCATGACTTGGGGATACCCCTCAGCCTGCACATCGGCACAAATCGTCCCGGGCCGGGGCAGCAGTTCGTTGACCTCGATTCCGCCACCGCCGCCTTTGTGTCCAATGCCGACCACTGGGTCCGTATGTCCATTGCCAACATGATCTTCAGCGGGGTATTCGAGCGCTATCCCAAGCTCCAGGTGGGGTCTGTTGAGATGGAGCTTTCCTGGGTGCCCCATTTCCTGGACCGGATAGACTACAATTACACCCAAAGGGCCCAGGAGTTTTCCCGGCAGCACCGTTTCAAGGGCGATGCCCTTCCCAGCGACTTTTTCCACAACAACATCTTCCTGGGGTTCCAGGAAGATTCCCTGGGTATAAGAGACCGGCATATCATAGGAGTGGACAGTCTTCTGTGGGGCGGGGACTATCCCCATCAAGAGTCCACCTTCCCCAGGAGCCGGCAGATTATTGAGGAGATTCTGGTGGACTGTACCGAGGAAGAGAAGGCCAGGATCGTTGGAGGCAATGCTACCAGGGTGTACAATCTGGACTAGGGGGTGATACCCCCCACCTCAATCCTCCCCCGCAAAGGAGGGAGGAGGCAAGATTTCTATGGTAAATAAGCTCAGAAGGGAGTCGGTAATGGCAAATTACAGGGTTATATCATCGGACAATCACGTATATGAGCCACCGGACCTGTGGACCAGCAGGATGGATGCCAAGTACCGGGACAGGGCGCCGAGGGTGGTAAGCCTGGAGCAAGGCGACTGGTGGTTCTGCGACGGCCTCAAGGGAAACGGCACCGGGCCGGGAGCCCAGACGGGCAGGCGGTTTGAGGAACCGGAGAGGCTCAGCTTTTCCGACCGGATAGAGAACATCCGGCCCGGGGGCTACGACCCCGACGAGCATATCAAGGACATGTACCTGGACGGGGTGGACGTGAGCATAGTCTATCCCACAGTGGGGCTTCTCCTGTTCCGGGTGCCGGATACGGAGCTGCTCGACGCCATCTTCGCCACCTACAACGACTGGGTTGCCGAGTTTTGCAGCGCGCATCCCAAGCGCCTCAAGGGTATCGCCATGATCAACCTGGACAATGTGGAGGATGGGGTGAGGGAACTGGAGCGCAGCGCCAGGATGGGCATGACCGGCGCTATGATCAGTGTGCTCCCACCTGAAAACGTCTCCTACGAGTCACCCATGTACGACCCCTTCTGGGCGGCGGCCCAGGACCTGGAGATGCCCCTGGGCCTCCACATCGGCACCAACCGCCCGCCCCCCGGCGTGGTACTCCCGGACCTGGACCAGTCCAATCCGGCCAGAACGTGCAACGCCGACCATTCGGTGAGGATGTCTCTGGCCCACATGATTTTCACCGGCGTGTTCGAGCGGTTCCCCAAGCTACAGGTGGGGTCCGTAGAGATGGAGTTGTCCTGGGCGCCCCACTTCCTGGACCGCCTGGACTACACCTATACCCAGAGAGTGCCCGGCGCCGACTGGCACCGTTATAAAGAGGACATGCTCCCCAGCGACTACTTCCACCGCAACGTGTTCCTGGGGTTCCAGGAGGACGGGCTGGGGGTGAGAGACCGGCACATCATAGGCGTGGACAACCTGCTGTGGGGCTCCGACTATCCCCACTTCGAGTCCACCTTCCCCAAGACCCGGGAGATTCTCGAAGAGATTCTGGCGGACTGCAACGAGGAAGAGAAGACGAAGATTGTGGGCGGGAACGCCGCCAGGATTTACCGCCTGGACTAGGGCGAAACTACCCGTAGAGCAGACCTTTGCATAACCGTCATTCCGGCGTAGGCCGGAATCCAGGGGTGGGGGACCTCAGTTAGGAAAGCAACGTCTCCCCTCCACGATATTGGCCCGTATAGGGACTTACGCAAAGGTCTCTAAAGCGGAGCGCGGTAGAGTAAATGCGGTGGACCCTCCAGCCTATGGAGGGTCCACCGCGAATCCATTTTAACCAGATGCCCGGACGGACACCTTGGGGGTACATTTTGAGACTATAGACTCGCCTGCGGCCAACCGAGAGCGCCGATTAAGGGATTATTCCGTGATTCGGATTAGGAACTGGAAAAAAATTTATACAGTCCTCATCTTTCTGGTCGTCTCTATCCCTTCGCTTGGCTCATCGGTGACATTCTGTGACACTGGAGACATCTACAATAAGCCTTACGACCAGTCTGACGAGTATTCGTCTCGGTGGTACAATGGCAGGGCGCAGCACACACCCCACTGGACTCCCGATGGCTCTCAAATCGTGTTTGGCCATGCGGGAAGAATATATTTGGTTGATGCAGACGGCTCGAACCTCCAGTCCCTATCAGGACCATTTGAACCGGCTGGACTTTACAGTCCAACCATCGAAATAGATTTCTCGCCCTCGTTATCGCCCGATGGGTCCAGGGTCGCATACACCACCCTCAGATATGCCAGCGGTGAGCTTAGGGAGCACACCTACGAAATAGCCACCCAGGCTATAGACGGCTCTTACCGCCAGAGGCTCACTACTAATGATTGGAATGATGTCAGCCCATCTTGGTCCCCTGATGGGTCCCGAATAGCGTTTGTTTCGTATCGTGAAGATGGCCCTCGTGTCTTCACAATAGCCACGGACGGGTCGGACGAGCGAAGCGTCGCCCCCTCAGTCCAGGCTCAGACCGATGCTCCCGTGTGGTCACCCGACGGAAGTCGTCTGGCTTTTGTGGGTGTAGAGAGAGAATATGCCGAGATACCTTACTTGGACACGTACCACTCCAATTCAACTCCGACTCCCGGACCCTACGAGGGAGAGGTGGTTCGATTTGTCGCATACACTGTTGGAGCGGATGGCTCGAACCTTACCAAGTTGGAGTGGAGAGGCAATAGGCCACCTACTCAACGTACGCGTATCGGGATAAACGACTTATCATTGCCGGAAGAGAACGTTAGCCCGCCGTCCTGGTCACCGGATGGGGACCTTCTTGCGTTTAGCGCTGAGTTCTACGGGGAAGCTCCCACTATATATTTGATGCAAAAAGATGGGTCCACCATTGCAAAGATCCCGGCAACATCTATCGCCAAAATTATAGACCGGACAAGGTTTCTAGATGTTTCCCAGGTTACGAACATTTCATGGTCCAAAGATGGTTCAGAGATTCGGTTGATAGCTGACGCTACCTTCTTGACCGGGCGAGATAGAGATTTGGGCTTCACTGAATCTATCAAAGGTTTATACATCATCCAGATAGACAACTCACAACTTCGAGCTATGAGCGAAATACCTGTACCGTGTTGGCAATACAGGAACTTTGGGGAGTGGCGTCATTGGATCTTCACGCCGTCTCCCGATGATTCAATGTTTGCCGTGAACGATTCTTCCAAATGGAATGAGTACATTGACGTCGTTCTCTACACGGTCGATATTGATGGAACAAATGAGACTATATTGGTAAATGATTTGGGTGCTCGATTGGAAGCAGGAAGTCCTGAATGGACGGAGGGTACGAACGAAAGAGGGCTTTGTTCCCGATGATAAGTGCTATCTCATCTGACAAGAGGTTCACAGCGATCGATACCGGTTTGGACCGTGCGGTTTGTCCGGGTGATTATGGAGTTGCTATCTGCTGAGACAGCGACTGGCTCGGAGAAGGGTCAACCCACTTACAGGCAACATACCGGTCGAGCTAGTCAAAGTTATCGCGGCTCTTCAGGCATCACCCATCGTGGGAGCGTAGCTCTGTGGAGGACACGTCGGCCCGGAAGCGGCTTTCGAGAATCTCCTGGAAAAGGTCATTGAGGCCATTGGGTATGTCCACGTCGGCCAGGGTATGGAACACCTCCCCGTCGGTCCTGCCGGCCACCAGGAACCGGCACCCCATTGCCCGTATCTCCTCCAGGGCCGCCAGCATAGCCTCCTCTTGCCCGCCGTAGTACCGTGGGTGCACTAGCCTGACGGCGGTGTCCCAGCCTATGACGAAGGTGCATCCCGGCAGCAGGGCGGCCTTCTCCCGGAAGGTGGGGGCACGGGTCAGCACAACCTGCCCCTTGTCCCGGAACTGGCCCAGGCGACGGAGTACCTCCGCCTCCTCCAGGGGTGGCTTGTCCACGTTGGCCACCGAAATCTCGAAGACCACCTGAGCGCCCCCCAGCATCTCCGATGCCACGTGGGCCATCTGCTCATGCCCGCTGTGCAGCGGATTGAAGGAGCCTGGGAGGATGGCGGCCTTGATGGGTACATCCGCAGCCATCTGACCGTCGGGGTACACCGTCACAGTCCGCACTTTCTCCGGGACCTTCTCAATGTCTCCATTCTCTGGCCCGCCATCTAGGAGGAGTTGAAGGGGGTTGGGATGGCCGGCAGCCTCGATTTCCAGGCGCTCAGTTTCCAACAGCCCCGGAGACAGGTCCGGCTCGATGCCGTTAGCCTGGGCCAGCGCGCAAAGGACAATCCGGCTCACCAAGTCCTCCTCGCCGGGGCGGTCCCGCCGGCCCTTGGCGAGGACCAGATTGTAAGTGGTCACTCCATCGTCATCCCATACTGCGATACAACACCGGTGCTCCCCCCGTTTGGGCCTGTCGGTGGCGATGGTAGCTGTGCAGGCCAGGCCCAACACGGGCTCCTGGGCCTCCCGCAGACCCAGGGCCCTCCTGTAGGCCGACCGGGCCATCTCCCTGGCCGTATCCGGGGACACATACTGTTCCGGCTCGCGGCCCAGGAACTCAATCATGGATAGCCGTCCATAGGGAACGATGGCCTCTAGGACTGTCTTGGAGGCTCCGGGCACTCCCAGTATCCAGGACAGGGCCTGCCCGCCGGCCCCGGCTACGGCTATGACAGCCAGCTTGGGCGAAGCGTGGATATGCTCAACAAGTCCATGAATATCATCCCTCATATCCGATGACATCAGTGCCTCCCCTTTATGGTCTCCAGGGAGTGTAGTCAATTTCCTTCATGGCCTTCATGGAGTGCTTGATCTCCTCGGTTATGTGGCGGTCCCATTCCTCGTTCCACTCCGGGGGTATTACGCCTCGTGCGTTGCGCCACCACAAAGGCTCACCCTCTCCGAGCATGTTTCCGTCCAGGACCTCTGCCAGGAAGCAGGTCATGTCGCCGCCGTCCAGGGCATTGACCACCCGGCAGTCCATGTAACCCCAGCAGTCTTCGAGAATGGGACTGCCTGAGGCACCCGGATGGTGGGGGACCTTCGCCAGCTTGTCCACGTCTCGGCCCGACACCAGCCCGAAGTCCTTGATGTAGTTGAGCTGGTCTTCCCGGGGGAAATTCAGAGCAAATGCCTTGCTCTGGCAGATTAGCTCATGGCTGTAGTTGCGCTTGTATATCTGGACTGCTACCCGGGGCATGTTGGGGACGATGGATGCCCCACCCACGGAAACGCATATCTGAGCGTTGGTCTTACCCTGCCATTGGCTGGTGACTGCCACAATGGGAGACCATAGCCGGCCCATCATGGGAGCGATTTGCGAGTATTCCACCTGAGCACCTCCTCATTACAGCATTACAGCCGGGGCCATCCCATTGCCGTGCTTGACTATGGGTTGAATGAGGCTTGGCGGGGATGTTGGCTTACGGTTAGTTTAACGTGGTTAGTCTATCATAGAGGCGGGAATGGGCCAACAAGTCCCATCGGCAACTTGACTCATCCATACGCCGAGAATAAAATCCATCTATCATGTGGGGAATAGGCCACCTGTCATGTGGGGAATAGGGGAGATGATATACATAGGCTGGCCCGACCATGACCTCCCGCCCAGGCCCTATGAGGTGGTGGAGGAAGACAGGTCGGGGAGCGTGGTGCGCGCCCGCGTCCGGGACGGCCGCGGCCGTCAGGGAGGCTTCATGGTGGTCTATGACTGTTCCGACCATTTCCTTGAGAAGTTGGCGGAGAAGGCTTCCGAGGCGCTGGGTTTCTCTGTGGTAGCTTCGGGGCTGCGGTGCAGTATAAACGGGAAGGTCTTCCGCAGCTTCGACTATGAGTGGTGGCCCACCCCCGAATTCGCCGAACGCCCCGGGATCATCGCTAAGACCATATCCGACTTGCTGGAGGCCATGAGGGAGAGGGGCGAGGCTTAGGAATGTCTGTCTATCCGGGTCTCAGTACCCAGAGGTCGTTTAGCTCTGCTCCGCCGGCCCCGCCAAAGATGTAGTAGGAGCTTGTCTGAGGGACGAAGGCCCCGGAGTGGTTGCTTCTGCCCTCGGGAATGTCCCCTGACGTGCCAAGCTCAGCCCAACCTTCTCCCTGGGTGAAAGCCCACAGGTCGTTCTTTCGCAGGCCGTCCGACGCAACTCCCCCAAAGAGCAGGACCATCTGTGAGTCCGGGTCTATCGTGAGAGACGAGTCGAACCTTGGCAGGGGTTTTTCACCATCGGGCATTATCTCCGTCCAGCCGGGGCCGCCCGAGGACTCTGAGGGGTCATAGCTCCACAGGTCGCCCAGGATAGGCGGCGCTTGGCTGGTCTGCCCGCCAAACAGGATAAGGGACCCGCTCCCCGGACTGAAGACGCACTTATGGAGGCACCTCTTAACAGGACGGTCGCCGTCGGGGGATACATCGGTCCAGCGCCGGGATTCCAGGTTGAAGGCCCATGTGTCGTCGAACCTGCCGGAGTTGGTAAATCCGTGAGATATATAGAATAGGTCGCCCTCCGAGTCGTACCCGATGCAGGAGCCGTAGCGGGGGGCCGGTATATCCCCGCCAGGCGTCACCTCCGCCCACTCCCGGCTTGCCGTGTCAAACACCCAGGTATCATTGAAGAACCCCCCTGATCGCTGGCCGCTGAAGACCACCATCTGACGCCTGCTGCTGTCGAAGATTGCAACGTGGCCCCAACGAGGGTCGGGAGCGCCGTCGGCTTCGATCTCTCTCCACTGCCCCTCTTCTATGTCGAAGGCCCAAAGGTCGTTCAGTCCCGCTCCGCTTTGCCTGCCGCCGAACAGTAGGAGGCTGTTGCTGGCATCATCATAGACCAGGGTAGCATCCTTGCGGACTCCGGGGGCCTGCCCACTGATGCTCACAAGTCCCCATTTTAGACCTGTCTCCTGCCCGCTTGTCGTAGCGAGAGACGTGGGAGTAGGCCCTTCCTGGGTCTGTGCAGAGGTCGGGGTTGGAGTATCAGACTGCCGGGACGTGGCGGTGGGACTTTCCTGGGTTGGTGCACCGGACTGCTGGGACTGGGTTGGCGTGGGAGTATTGGTGGGGGTTGGACCACCTCCGCAGGCTATGAGCAGGATGGTGATAAGAGTAGCTAACCCAACGGCCCAGCGTCCCAATATGTAGTCTCTCTTCTGCGTAATAAGCATAGCTGCTACATTATGCCCATGATTCTACCCTCTGTCCATATGTCATATCCTCCAGGCCGGTGATGGAATGTCCGGCTTATGCAGCCATTGCCTCAGACGTCATATCTCGCGCTATCTATCCGATGGTATAATCAGGACCATCGCGGTCTTGTCGCAATGTGCGCGTCTGCAATGCTATAATCCTTCTCGGTAGTCCCGGTTGGTTTGAATTGAATAAGGTGGCATAGGTCTATGCTAGTCCAAGAACACGTCCAGACGGCGCGGGATTTTCTGGAGGCGGCGGATAGGGAGTTTGCCGCCGGGGACGTGCTGCAAGGGTCGGAGAAGATGTGGGGAGCGGCGTCCCACGCCGTGATGGCGGTGGCACAGCAGCAGGGCTGGTCCTATGGCAGCCATCGCGCCCTGAAAATGGCAGTCAGACGGATGTCAGAGGAGTATGAAGACCAAGCCCTGCGGGATAGGTTCGTGGCGGCAGAGCAACTCCACGCTAATTTCTACCACGGCTTTCTGGAAGACTACCAGATAGATGATTCCCGTGAACTGGTGCGTGATTTCGTCGCCAGGGTGCAGGCCCTGCTGGGCTGAAGGTGACGAGAGAAGGCCGCAATGCTGATTCAAGAACATGTCCAGACGGCGCGGGAGTTTCTGGCGGCGTCGGATGGGGAGTTCGCCGCCGGGGATGTGCTGCAAGGATCGGAGAAGATGTGGGGAGCGGCGTCCCACGCCGTGATGGCTGTCGCTCAGCAGCAGGGCTGGCCCTATGGCAGCCACCGCGCCCTGAAAAACGCCGTCGAGCGGCTTGCCGTTGAGCATAACGACCCGGCTATCCGGGATAGGTTTGCGGTGGCGGAGAAGTTTCACAGAAATTTCTACCACGATTTCATGGAGGACTTTGAACTAGCTGGAGACCGCCCCTTGGTCAGGGATTTCGTCGAGCGGGTGCTGGCCCTGCTGGGCTGACGATGGCGATAGAGGGGGCCAAGATGCTAGTCCAAGAACATACACAGACGGCGCGGGATTTTCTGGAGGCGGCGGATAGGGAGTTTGCCGCCGGGGACGTGCTGCAAGGCTCGGAGAAGATGTGGGGTGCTGCATCCCACGCTGTGATGGCGCTGGCCGAGCAGCATGGCCTGCCCTGTGACAGCAACCGCGCTCTGAATATGGCAGTCAAATGGCTCGCTGAGAAGTATGGTGACCCGACCTTGAGTGGCAGGTTTGTGGCGGCGGAAATTTTTCGCGGAAACTCCCGCTACGACTTCATGGAGGACTTCCAGATAGATAATTCTCGCGAACTGGCGCAAGACTTCATCGAGCGGGTACTGGCCCTGCTGGACCGATAGCGACGAGGAAAGGCTGAGATGCTAGTCCAAGAACACGTCCAGACAGCGAGGAAATTTCTGGAGGCGGCGGCTGAGGAGTATGACGCACCCATCTTGCGGTCTGAGTTTGGGATGGCCGAAATGCTTCACGCAAATTTCTACCACGGTTTCATGGAGGACTATCAACTAGACAATTCTCGCAAGCTGGTGCGGGACTTTGTCACGCGGGCGCTGGTGGACTAGCCCCACGCTCCCGGGGCATAATGGTGTTACATTAACTATCGTAATTACTATAGAAGGAACGATTATGCAAAAAGAAGAGATCAAGCTAACATCCCTCTCTCACTGCGCGGGTTGAGCCGCCAAGTTCAGTCCTGAGGACCTGGTCCAGGTCCTGAGTCACGTACCCCTGGTGAAAGACCCCAACCTTCTGGTGGGCACCGAGACCGGGGATGATGCCGGAGTGTACCGCCTGGCAGATAACACTGCCCTGGTGGTAACTGTGGACTTCTTTCCCCCCATAGTTGACGACCCCTTCAGCTTTGGGGCGATTGCCGTCGCCAACTCCCTCAGCGATATATACGCCATGGGTGGCAAGCCCCTTCTGGGCCTGAATATAGTGGGGTTTCCCGTGGAACTTCCCAAAGACCTGCTGGGAGAGATTCTGAGGGGAGGTTACGCCAAGGCCCAGGAAGCAGGCTGCCTCATCATCGGAGGGCATACAGTGGATGACAGGGAGCCGAAGTATGGCCTGGCTGCGGTGGGACTGGTGGAGCCCGGGAAGGAGATCACCAACGCCGCCGCCAGGCCCGGAGATACCCTGGTCCTGACCAAGCCCCTGGGCACCGGAGTAATTACCACCGCCGGAAAGCAGGGAGTGGTGAGCCAGGAGGTCCTGGGGCAGGCTGTATCGGTAATGAGCGCCCTGAACCGGGCCGCCTCGGAAGCTATGGTCAAGGTGGGGGTCAACGCCGGCACCGACGTTACAGGATTCGGACTCATAGGCCATCTGAACTCTATGATGCAAGGCAGCGGCGCTAGGGCCAGGCTCCGGCTTTCCGACATTCCGGTCATACCGGGGACCTGGGACCTCCTGGAGGCGGGCGTAGCCCCCGGAGGGACCCACCGCAATCTCAACAGCGTAGGCCGGCAGGTGCATTGGCACGATGGGGTGTCGGAAGAGGCCCGGCTGCTCCTCTGTGATGCTCAGACCTCCGGCGGGCTGCTCATCTCAGTGCCCGAAGAGAAGACCGATTCCCTGCTAGGGGAACTGGATGCCGCTGGCGTTGAAGGCGCTGTTGTCATAGGCCAGGTGGTGTCCCGGGATATGTCCGGTGATGGCAAGAGTATTGAGGTGGCGCATTAGAAAAGTACAAGCCCCTTTCTCTCTCATACCGAAAGAGAAAGGGGCTTGACTTGTGCGACACGCCAATATGCCCTACGAAGACCCGAATCTGAGATTTTCCCAAGTGCTTCTGTCCGGCGTCTGGACCTGGGACGCCAGCTTCTCTAGGATCAGTTGGCATAATCTCATCTTGGGATATAGCCTATACGTGAATGGCCCATTATTTACGATTTCTAAAGTCAACCGCCCCGACCACGCAGGCTTTACCGACGGGGCCGTCTGATGTACAGCAATGCCAAGTCTTGCGTAAGTGCTCCTGCCTTCTATTCTAGCAGCAATATCGTTGGGCAGTTTGAAGTCTTCAAGAGTCTCGGCCAGTAATAAGGAGTGTGGTTGAATTTCAAATGATTGTCCATCTTGGAGGGTCTTGTTGTTCTCGCGTCTGATATGGTTGATGAATTCAACCACCTTTGATTCGTCTCGCAAGTCAACTGTCTGAGACAATATTGACCGAACACTCTCAGGCAGGCCGGAAATTGTGTCTGGATATGCTGAGAAATTGTATCCGAGGCGCAGGTCTATAGCGGACGCCTTTATCTGGTCTGCTTCCAACTCAGGCCTAAAGGTCAACCTTCCATCCTGGATTAGTTCTATGATTTCCCTATCCGTAAGGATCATTCCAAGTTACCATTGGTCCATCCGTTTAATGTCGTTGGTCTCAACAAGGACCCTGGACCCGGCGGAAAGGGATTCTCCAGGCAGGTCAACAAGATAATCGGCATCGCCCACGTCTGCAATGATCATGGCCGGCATCCTCTTACCAGGTTGGTCTATCAAGTCTTCATCCACCGTCACCACATATACCTGACCCCTGGCCCTGAATTCTGCAAGTATCTGTCCAGACCAATCATCCTTCCCCAATATGTTGATGTTGATAAATACGACCTCCGGTTCGTCTCTCCACGTCGGGACCGCTTGCATAATCATCCTCCATCACTTGGGACCAACTAGGCTTTATTCTTGGCAACTTCGCAGATAGGTGGTGCGCCCAGCTGAAGCCCACCGTGCTGAGTGGGCCTTCAGTCCAGGCGCATAATTTAACCCGATAAGGCACCTATGGGCGTAGGGTCGAGGGTGCTTAAAGGCCAAGGTTCTGTGCGAGCATCTCCCGAATCTCCCGGACCGATTCCTGCTGCCAGGCCGGGAAACGCGCCTGGTTGAGAGGGCGGGACGCTGCCCTGGTCTGCTGCTCGGTGGCGTCGGCGGGAAGCTCGGCTTTCACCTTCTCGGCAATCTCCTCCATTTCCAGTTCGGCAAGGGCGGGCCGCTCGATCCAGTGACAGATGTACTGGTGGTCTCCGGTATAGAAGACGGCGGTAGGGATTGAGGCATACAGGCCCTCTTTCAGGAACTCGTTCATTATGTCCATGTGAGAGTCCCTGGGAAAGATGCGCATCTCCATCCCGGCGGCCTCGGCGATCTTGGCCATCATGGGCATCCCTCGGTACACGTCGGGGCACCAGTCCTCGCCTATAACCATCATCTTGACAGGCCCCTGAGGGTGCTGCATGGCTTTGCGGAAGAACTCGACATCCTCCGCCGCAAGATCGAAATTGTCGTAGAGCTGTTGGAACCAGTTCTTGTTCACCTTGATCTGGGCGATGTAGTCCGGGTAGGTGAACCCACTGCTGAACCTCTCAAGTGTTACTACACTAGCCTCGCGTACCATATCTCCTCCTTAGAATAGTAGAATTGGCAACAGGGCTTCTGTTCTGTCCGGCCCTTCAAAGCGGCGCCGCCGCTTTTATGCAAGGGCTCAACCAACCTCTCCCTCGAATCCTATCTCTACCCGGCCATCGGGGTAGACTATGGTGGGGGCCACGTCGGAGAATTCAAGAAGCTGGTCAAGCCATTCCTGGTTCTCGTCCACTAGGCGCTCCTCATAGGCGATTCCCTGGCGAGTCCACGACTCGCGGAGTTTGTCGCTGGTGCCTCAAGTGGTGAGGGTGTAAACGACTGGGATGTCTGCCATACCTTCCTCCATTCACAACCGGCTGGCTATTATAAATTCCATTGAGTGGGCCTGATATGGGGTCATGTTAGCATGGGAGGTATCCTGTGGCAAGACCGGGAGAAGTGGTCGGTCCGGCCATTCTATCATAGGCTATCATGGGCCGGGGGCCTCCTCTCGAAGGTAGGCGTCGGAGCCGTCGAGCCAGTCGGTCCGTATGGGGCTGAAAGCGTCTATCTCGTCGGTGTCCTCCACCGCCTCGGCGCTGTGCTCCATGTTTGAGGGGATGTGAAGGGTCTCCCCGGCGCGCACCATCACCTCCTCAGAGCCGTCGAGGACGAAGAGGAGCGCTCCTGTTATCACGTAGGTTATCTGCTCGTTCTCGTGGCGGTGAGCAGGCACCTTGGACCCCTTGGGGAAGTAGAGACGGCCAAGCATCACCTTATCGCCGGTGACGATGCGCCGCCGGATGCCCTGAATGAGCCGTTCCTCCGGGACATCGTTCCAGGGGACTGATTCCATAATGGGAACCTCCTATACATCTATCGTCACTCCTGCTTTCGCAGGAGTCCAGGGCTGGGCGACTTTATTTTCACGGGATGCCACACCCTTCAGGGTGTGGTGAGGGACCTAACACCCTTATTTTCATGGCAATTACCCATAGCCTTGCGAGGCCACATAAGGGGATGAAAATGACGGCAGCCTTCTACCACGTCATTCCGGCGTAGGCCGGAATCCAGGGGTGAGGGGTGGGTGACTCGCAACGACCGCCTACGTCGCGGGACCCTGGATTCCCGCTTTCGCGGGAATGACGGCGCTGACTGTTTTCATAATAATGACGGTGCTGTTTGCTGACTATATGGCAATTACCCATACCCCTTAAAGGCCACATGAGGGAATGAAAATTGTACGACCTCCCCACCGTCACTCCCGCGAAAGCGGGAGTCCACCGCCCCACCCCTGGATTCCGGCCTGCGCCGGAATGACGGTGGGCATCTATTTTCATGGCGATGGCGGCCTGGTGTTGACGATGATTCATATCCACCAGAATTAAGTTGACACATTGCTAGATAATGATACTCTGCCCGGACGAAAGCTGGATGTACTCTGTGGCGAACCACAGGGCCATAGCGCCCCCCCGGTCATCGTGTCCAAAGATAGCCGGCCTGTCGAAATAGTCTTGCAGGCTTTGCTGCACGCCCGTATTGGTGCAGCAGTCCACCAGCCCGCCATCGTCGTCTATCCTCTCTAGGACTGCCTGCCAGGCCCGTTCCATACTCTCTCTGAAAGAAGAGTCCAGCCATCCCAGCCTCAGTCCCCGTGCCGTTGCGTAGCCAATCATGCAGGTTGAGGTGAACTCCTGGTAGGAGCCTGGGTTGTTGATGACCTGGTGGTAGGTCCCCCAGGGGCTTTGGTAGCGCCGGAGGGATTCCAGGTGCTTGCGGTGCCTCTCGATAAGCAGGGGACGGTCCGGGTGCTCCCGGGGCAGATAGGTGAGGGCCTCGGCGTAGCCCAGGGCTGCAAACCCGTTTCCTCGCCCCCAGTAGTAGGGCGCGCTGAGGGAATGCCAGAACAAGCCGTCTTCCTGTTGAATACGGGGGGCCTTCAGAGCGGATGCCGCCATGTCAAAATACCTGCCCTCCCCCGTCAGGTGTCCAGTGCGGGAGAGCATACAGGCGTTCATAAACATATCCTCGGTGCGGTGGTCCGGGTCCGAGGGTGTGGGCGGCGAATCGCCCTCCCCCGGCTGGTAGCGGGACATCACTTCCAGCAGCAGATCGAGGTAGCGCCGGTCTGATGTCAGGCGGAAGACCTCCGATGTCCATAGCAGGCCGCAGATGCCTGCCGTTGACACCCGGTCCGGTGGGAAGATGTCCTTCTGTCCTGAGACATAGGGTCCCACCACCGCCTGCACATCCTCCAGATGGGCGCCGGAGCCCTCTAGCTGCCCCAGCCGGAGCCGTCCACTGAGGGCCACCCCCTGGGTGTAATTCACAGGCTCCAACTCGTGTCCGTAGCGTCCCGCCAGGACCCTGCACACCTCCAGGGCTGAGCGGGAGCGGCGCAGGTCAAGCTCAGCCCTGGCCGCCGATGGCGCCGGAATTGAATCACTCCCTGAGTCACTGCCTGGGCCGCTGCCCTCGGTATTGCCTAGAACACCCCATAGCTGGGCCAAGGCCGGGGCAAGACCTCCGGCGTCAGTCACCAGGCGGACACCGGGGATTGCGCCCAGAGAATCGGGGGCGTCTGACCCCAGGGCAGCGATCAGCGTACCCACAGCTACCATCGTTGAAGACGCCGGTGTTGAAGCCTCGGTTGGCGAAGCGCCCAGCGCCGATGCCAGCATCTCCTGGCCGGGGGGCACATGCCAGTTGTATTCTCCTTGGAGGGCGCCGTCTCCCGCCTGGACTTCCACAACCAGGTCCGGCGGGTGGGAGCCAATCCATCGCCACAAATAGCGGGCTTCCGGGTTCTTGGGGTCGTTGAAGAAGCCATCCACCGGGGGATAACCCAGGGTTGGGCTACCGCCGGCGCCGTTGCCGGGACCTTGGCCCAAGGCCAGCCCGTCGGGGTTGCCACAGGGGATAGCGCTTACGGCTAGGCCAGGCGGGGCCTGGGCCTTGTACAGGTCCAGGGCTTGGAGCGCCAGCCCAACGGATGCCTGGTCTCCCGCCAGTCCCCCAACAATCAGTACCCGCAGTACCCGCTTCCCGGCGGGACCGGGCGCAAGAGCGTCCCGATGAACAAGGCACCGGACCGGCGTGCCCCTGCGGGTAAGGCCGCACGAATAGGAAGTCCATATCCCCCTTGAGTCCTGGGCTATCCGGTCAAGGTCATCGGGGCTGCTCATGTCTCCTGTTCCTCCTTGGTACTACTGTGATACTGCTGGGGCCAGGATAGACGCTCTCCGGGCGCAGGCCGTCTGGCGTGGGCAGGCCGGAAAGCCTGCGGTCCTCGGCCCTCCCGCAAAGATGTCTCTACTACTCTACTCTCGCCGTCTCATGGTGGCAATAGCCCGGCGGTGCCGGGTGACTGTTCAGACTTGAAGGTCCATTCCGGCACCAACATTATTATGAATTATGAAAATAGCGAGCAACCAGCACGGTCATTCCTGCGGAAGCAGGAATCCAGAGTTCCGCGACGTAGTGAGTCGTTGCGAAGCCACCCACAACCCCACCCCTGGATTCCGGCCTACGCCGGAATGACGGCGGGGAGGGAGTATCACGGTGGGTGGGGGAATGCCGCACCATTCAGGGTGCGGTGGGGGGGGAAATCAAAAGGCCCTGGGACCGGGCAGCCTTATTTATGTTGACGGGCTTTTACCCTGGGACTGTATAATTGGCCCACAGGGAAACAGGAGGAGGTGGCAATGACAGGACCAGTCAGGAAGATCGAGACCGTCGCCGGCACCGGGCAGGGGGGTTACGGAGGGGACGGAGGGCCTGCTGCCCAGGCAGAACTGGACCAGCCGTTCCACTGTGATATGGACATTGGGGGCAGCCTATACATCGCCGAGGCCCAGAACCACTGCATCCGCAAGCTGGACCTGAACACGGGCATCATCACCACAGTAGCAGGCTGCGGCCAGAAGGGCTACAGCGGCGACGGAGGGCCTGCTGCCGAGGCCGCCATGAACGAGCCCTATGCCCTCCAGGTGGATGGCAACCGAGATATTTACATTGTGGACAGGCTGAATGCGGTGATACGCAAGGTGGATGCCGGCACGGGTACTATCACCACTGTAGCAGGTAATGGCACCAAGGGCTATGAGGGCGACGGAGGCCCAGGACCTCAAGCGCAGATGCGAGAGCCCAACGACTGCTGCCTGGACGGCAGGGGCGGCCTGCTCATCGCCGACGTTCAAGACCAGAGGGTGCGCCGTCTGGACCTGCGCACAGGCATTATCACGACCTTCGCAGGCAACGGCGAGAAGGCGCGCACAGGCGATGGCGGCCCGGCGGCCCAGGCGGGCATCAATGGTTGCAGGGCCGTTTGTGTTGACGGCCAGGGCAACACCTACATCTGTGAGCGAGAGGGCAACGGGATACGCATGGTCAATCCCCAGGGCATCATCACCACCATCGCCGGGACGGGGGAGCAGGGCTATACCGGGGATGGCGGGCCAGCCGTCTGGGCCACCACCAATGGCCCCAAGGCCATCCGGTGCGACGGCGGCGGCAATATATATGTGGTAGATACGGAGAACCACGCCATAAGGAGGATTGACCGGGAGGGCGGCAACATAGTCACGGTGGCAGGGGGCCGCAAGGGCGGTGAAGGGGATGGCGGAGACGCCACGGAAGCGGGCCTGGACAGGCCCCACGGCTGTCTGGTAGATAGCCGCGGCGACCTGTATATCGCCGACAGCAACAACCACAGGGTGAGGGTGGTCAGGGCTTCGTAAATATTGACTGCACCGGCTGCCCGGGTTTAGAATAACAGCGCCGCCACTATATTGTTGTATCACGTTACAGCCTTGGAGAGGCGGGGCTTTTGCCTGTGGGCTTTGCCACGGAAGCTCTCAGGTATTGTTTACTCTGTGGCAAAGTGTTAATATACGGGGAAGGTACATTAAAACATTATAATCATTCCAAGAAAGGAGAGACTGGAGATGGCAAGCAGGGATGATATAGCCTTAATGGCCCACTTGATGAGGCGCGCCGGGTTTGGAGCTTCCCGGACTGAGGTGGAGGAGAGGGCTGCCAAAGGGTACGAGGCAACGGTTGACGAGTTGGTATACCCCGAGAAGTACGGACTGTCAAGGGCTGACGAGGATGTTCTCTTCCGGTGGTCGCCCGGCACCATGCTCCCCGGCGGCATCCATGACCCCGGCCAGGCCAACTACATGTGGCAGATGATCAACACCAAGACCCCTCTGGTAGAGAAGGTGGGCCTGTTCTGGCACCACGTTTTCGCCACCGGCAACTCCAAGGTGGACAACTGCGACCAGTTGCTGGCCCAGATAAACATGTTCCGGGAACACGGCATGGAGAACTACCGGGACCTGCTGGTGGAGCTATCCAAGAACCCGGCCATGATCTTCTGGCTAGACAACAACGAGAACCACAAGGACCAGCCCAATGAGAACTGGGGACGAGAGCTACTGGAGTTGTTCTCCATGGGACAGGGCAACTACACAGAGCAGGACGTGTTCGAGTGCTCACGGGCCTTCACCGGCTGGACCATAGCAGCCAAGATACCGAGGCTCCCGCTGGGACGGTTCCCCTGGGGCTTCGAGTTTAAGCCCGAGGACCACGACGACGGCGAGAAGCTGTTCCTGGGTCGTAGGGGCAACTTCGACGGCGAAGACATCATAGACATCGTTGTAGAGCAGCCCGCCACGGCCAGGTTCATCGCCCGGCACCTCTACAACTTCTTCGTGGCCGACGATGTTCAGGTCCCCGCCTGGCAGGATGTGCCCCCGCGTGACCCGGTAGCCATCAACCAGATTGGGGCCGCCTTCCAGACTTCCGGGTACGAAATGCGGAAGACCATGGAGTTCATCCTGAACTCCGAGTTCTTCAAAGAGGCCATGTACCAGAAGGTCAAGAGTCCCGCCGAGGTGGTGGTAGGCACCATGAACATGGTGGTGGACTTCAAGGGCTTCCCCAAGCCCGGTCTTTATGACCTGGGGGTGGAGCCGGCCAACATGGGCCACGACCTTCTGAACCCCCCCAGCGTGGAGGGTTGGCACACCGGCGCCGAGTGGATAGACAGCGGCTCTCTGGTACGGCGGATCAACTTCGTGGCCGACCGGGTGGGCGACACGAACTTCCCCGGGGTCCAGGACATGGTCAGCCGGGTCCGCAGCCAGGGGAATATATCCGTGGAGGATATGGTAGCTTCCTGCCTGGAGCTGATGGGGCCGGTACAGGTGAGCGAGAGTACCCGCCAGTCGCTGGTCAATCATGCACAATCAGCCGGTGACGTGCGCTGGGGCTCCGAGCAGGAGACTCAGGCCTCCACCCAGAGGATAACGGAGATGTTCCAGCTGATAGGCTCCTCCAGAGAGTACCAGTTCGGCTAGGCTCCCTTCGGCTTTCCAAGTGGGTGTGTGAAAAATCACCCGCCGTCACTCCTGCTTTGGCAGGAGTGACGGCGCCGGACGGTGGACTCCCACGAAAGCGGGAATGACGGAAGATGCACAACCTGCTTTTCACACACCCTCCAGGTAAATCTAACTTAACTGACCTAATTTCGTCATTCCTGTGGAAGCAGGAATCCAGAGGACTTGGGAAGTAGACATTGCGCCCAACCCGGATTCCCGCTTAAAGGGGGAACGACGGAGAAATGAGGGATGAAATATGCTTACGCGCACGATAGCAGGGCGCACCTTCACCTACAGCCGATGCCTGGGCCGGGGCGCTGCCAGTGGGGAGGGTTTCCAGAACCCTGTGGATATAGCTATAGGCTCCAACAACATGATGTACGTGCTAAACCGCCCGGATGAGCGGAACCCCAACACCAGGATAGGCAAGTTTGACCTGGGCAATAACCCCGGCGATGAGCAGTATCTCATGGAGTGGGGCACCCGAGGCGACGAGGACGGCCAGTTCATGGCGGTGACCTCCATGGTCATGGACAAGAATGAGAACCTCTACGTGGCCGACGAGTTGCTCAACAGAATCTCCATATTCGACACTGAGGGCAACTTCCTGAGCAAGTGGGGGGTTTCCGGCTCCGGTGACGGAGAGTTGGACAGGCCCTGGGGCCTTGCTCTGGACAACGATGAGAACCTGTATGTCGTTGACATGGGCAACAGCCGTGTGCAGAAGTTCTCCAAGGACGGCCAGTACCTGGGCGTCAAGTGGGGCGAGGAAGGCACCGGCGAAGGCCAGTTCAACATGCCTTGGGGAATCTCCGTTGACGCCGAAGGCAGCGTCTATGTGGCCGACTGGTACAACGCCCGGGTGCAGAAGTTCACTGCCGACGGCCGCTACCTGATGAGCTTCGGCGCTCCCGGCAGCGGGGATGGCGAGGTACGCCGCCCCAGCGACGTGGCGGTGGACGCCGAAGGCGACGTGTTCGTGGTGGACTGGGGCAACAGCAAAGTCCAGGTGTTTGACGAGTTCGGCGACCATATCACCACCTTTGAGGGGGATGCCCAGCAGCTCACGAAGTGGGGCCAGCGGGTGGTAGATGCCAACCCTGACTACCAGAAGGCGCGCCGAAGGGTCAAGTCCCTGGAGCCTGAATGGAGGTTCTACTACCCCTCATCCATAGCCCTTGACGACAAGGGGAGGATTGCTGTGGCAGAGGTGATGCGCAACCGAGTCCAGATATACGTCAAGGAACAGGGGTACGTGGACCCACAGTTCAACCTGTAGGTCTGACACGGGCCTGCCTGCAAGTAATATCAGGGCATTGGGCAGGGCATGTGCAAAGTCAGTATAGACGGCATAAGAGCGTGTTTCAAAAGGTCTTTATTCAGGGATGGGGGTGACAGCCTCTTCAGTGGAAACGCCCCCTCACCCCAACCCTCTCCCACGGAGGGGAGAGAGGGCTTTGCACAGGCCGTGGGTCATTGTGGCATCCACTCCGGTGCTCTGAGGATATAGAATACACAGAGCGGGCAAGGTGAAACTACCTTGCCCGCTTTTGCTTGCCCCGTAAATACCTCCTGAAGCTATCAGGCGAACCCGATGTGGTCTAGGCGGCGGCCCTGCCGATGCGAAACACCTTGGTACTGCATACCGGGCACGTGCCCTGAGTAGCCGGGCGTCCGTTCTTCAATGTCACCGGGGTTGGGTCCTGGATTTCCCTCTTGGACCTGCACTTGAAGCAGTAAGCCTCCATCCTTTCCTCCCTCCACTAGAGCAGTAATATTGCATAGCTAAATAAACATAGCAGAATATTTTTGTCAAGGCAAATGGGCTAGGTCCTAATGATGGTATGCTGCACAATATTGTCGTGGCGTTACCATGAAAATAACCGGCAGCGAGCAGGGTGTCAGCCTTCCTTTCCATCCCCTTATGGGGTCTTGGCAAGGCCATGAGCAATTATCATCGGGATAAAGAATGGGGTTTTCCGCCGATTCGCCGCGCCAACTCTGAACAGTTACCCGGTCGGCAGGTTGTTGACACCCTTTTACATGGAGTCTAAAATTAGCTCAACCAGAGTAAGAGAGTAAGGAGGAGGGGCAATGCTAGAGATGAGCATTGATAGCATACGCGTCAGCCTCATGAACTATCAGAGGGTTGTCATCCTGAAAGAGAAGGACTCGGACCGTTATCTGCCTATATGGATAGGCCCTGCTGAGGCAGACGCTATAGCCGTCAAGCTACAGGACATCTCGGTGCCGAGGCCCCTTACCCATGACCTGTTGAATTCTGTCATTTCCACCCTGGGCGCTGCCATCAATCACATTCTGGTGAGCGACCTGGAGAGCGATACCTTCTACGCCAAGATAGCTCTCACAGTTAATGGCAAGGACCTGGAGGTGGACTCCCGGCCCAGCGATGCCATCGCCCTAGCGGTGAGGGCCAAGGTGCCCATCTACGTGGAGGAGAAGGTGATGGACAAAGCCGGCATCCTGCTGGACAAAGAGACCGGCAAGCCGCTTCTCCCGGGGGATGCCTCAGGCCGAGAGGGCGAGCAGCCGGAAGACGTGAAGGAGGAAGACCTGCACAGGATGTCCGCCTTCACCGACTTCATCGACAGCCTGGACCTGGACGACTTCGGCAGGGAACAGCAGAGGTAACCTCCCTGAAATCCCGTCGGACTTAGCCAAGAGAGCCCCAGCCAGCGACCGCGGGGGCTCTCTTTATGAGCTTGGGCCCCGTTGACATTTCTCCGTCACTATGAAGATAGCCAGCGCCAGGTTCCCCCACCGCACCCTGAAGGGTGCAGCATCCCCCACCCACCGTCATTCCGGCGCAGGCCGGAATCCAGGGGTGAGGGGTGGGTGACTCGCAATGGCCGCCTACGTCGCGAGACCCTGGATTCCCGCTTCCGCGGGAATGACGGTGTTGGTGGGTGTCTATTTTCATGGTGATTGCCCATGCCCCTGCGGGACACATAAGGGAATGAAAATGGTAGGGCTTCCTCACCGTCACTCCCGCGAAAGCGGGAGTCCACGCCCCGCCCCTGGATTCCGGCCTGCGCCGGAATGACGGTGGGCGTCTATTTTCATAGGAATGACGAGTTAGGGCCGGAATCAGACCTCAAGTCTTAACAGTTACTGAGCGGCTGCCAAAATTGACTTTTCGTTGGCCTTTGTGATAGGATTCACTAAGTCTCAGGTGGAGGCGCTGTGATGGGGCTTGCCCTGCGTTTCATCGGCCTGGGCTGGTACGTGGCCTTCTGCATTGTCATAGGTATCATGGGGGGATTTTGGCTGGACCATGTTGCCGGCACCCTTCCCCTCTTCGTTATCCTGGGCACCCTGCTGGGAGTTGCTGCGGCCTTCTACGGTATCTACAAGCTGGTGCAGCCCTTGCTAAAAGAGGCGGAACCCAAGAGAGAGGATAATAACACCCCGGACAATAACACAGGGGAGGGTAAGACCTAGTGCCTTCCAGCGCGTCAGCAAAGAGACTCCTCGTCTTCGGTATTATCGTTCTCTTGGCCCTTTTCATCGCCGGCCTCATCACCGGCGCAATAGGCGCAGCATTTACCACGTCCGATGAGTCCCTCTTCACTACTGGGCCGGAGTCCGTGAGTGGCTTGGACCAGGGAGACATTCCCGACAGCCTGCATGAAGAGTTCGAGGGCCACGGCGTCTCCCTGTCCCACTTCCCTTACGTCACCGTTGTGCAAGAAAACAGAGAGTGGACCATCACCGATGGGGAGGATGTATACTCCATAACCAGGGAGGGCGACGGGCTGGCGGTCAGTCATCAGCAGGAGGCCTCGGGCATAATCCCCAAGCCCGAGGTCCATCTACCCGCCCAGGTGGTGTTCATTGGGCGCGACCAGTACCTGGACTTTCTTGACGCTGAGGAAGCTGAAAAGGCGCTGGAGGCCCAGGGCCTCCACGGGCATGACCTCGAAGAGGCTATGGAGCACGAGACCGGCAAGCGCACTGGCAAGGACCTGCATCAACTGGTGGGGGAAGGCTCCTTCGGGGGCGGCTTTAACTGGGTCATTACCAATAGCCTGCTCTCTGCGTGGATCGCCAGCCTCCTGCTGATAGCCATCTTCTTCTTTGGCACCCGAAAGGCCAACCTGATACCGGGTCGCTTTCAGAACTTCTGCGAGATAATCGTGGAGGCCCTGCTGAACTTCGTGGAGAGCGTGGTAGGAAGGGAGCGGGCACGGATGGTCTTTCCCATCATAGCTACCATCTTCCTTTTCGTGGTGTTCAACGCATGGATAGGCTTGCTGCCTATCTATCCCTCCCTGGGCTGGCTGTCCGGCGATCACGTGGTTATACACCTGCTGCGCCCGGCGGGAACCGACCTGAACATGCCCTTGGCCCTGGCAATCGTCTCCTTTGTTTTCGTGGAATTCCTGGGGCTGCGGCTTCTGGGCTTCCGCTACGTCACCAAGTTCGTGAGGGTGGGAAGCCTGGTGCAGGGCATATCCAGCCTGTTCAGGTTCCGGCTAATGGAAGCCTTCCAGGGACTGCTGGACTTCTTCTTCGTAGGCCCCCTTGAGGCGTTTAGCGAGCTGGTTAGGCTAATCAGCTTCACCTTCAGGCTGTTCGGCAACATGACTGCCGGGGAGATTTTGGTGCTCATATCGGCGTTCCTGGTCCCCTTCATCGCCACCCTGGGCGTCTACGGCCTGGAATTGCTGGTGGGCTTTGTGCAAGCCCTCATATTTGCAGGACTTACCCTGGTGTTCGCATCCATCGCCATGACTCCTCACGGAGAGGAAGAGCATTAACATATTGGGTAGTCCCTTCCCCCTCCGACGGGGGAAGGTTAGAGCCTGCCCTGAACTTGATTCAGGGATGGGGGTGATACCCCCCCACCTCAATCCCTTCCCCGCAAAGGGGGGAGGAGGCCGGATTTTCATGGTAACGACGGTGAAATAGCAACAGAGACTAATTAAAGAGGGGCATAATGGAGATAATCATCTTTGCAATGGTAGCTGCGGCGATTGGACTGGTGGCAGCGGCAGTCGGGGGCATCTTTGCCATCTACGCTTCCCGCCAGGACTAGGTTGGATGCCACACCCTTCAGGATGTGGTGAATTACTTGGTACTTCATTTTCATAATAGTGACCGGGAAAGGCCAACCGGGACTAATCTAATGGGAGACCCATCGGGGCTATCCGTGGCCCTGTAAATTTCTACCGGGAGGGAGTATGGATATTGGAGCACTGGCTGTCCTACTATCTTTTGCTTCGAGCGTAGCAGCTCAGGTGGACGAAAACGCTGCCAAGATGATCGGGGCAGGGCTTGGCATCGGCTTGGGACTCATCGGCCCCGGCATCGGCATCGGCATCCTGGGGGCCGCGGCCATGAACGCCATCGGGCGGAACCCGGAGGCCAGGGGCGCGATCCTGACCAACATGATCCTGGCCATCGCTTTCGCCGAGGCCCTGGGAATTTACGCCCTGATCGCGGCGATTATGATAGGGTTCGTATTCTAGCAGCGGGTTACTCTCTATAAACTGTAGGGGGGTGCTGTGGAGAAACTAGGAATTCACCTTCCCAGCCTGATTATTTTCCTGGTGAACTTCGGGTTGTTGCTGGCGCTGTTGTCCTTCTTTGCCTATAGGCCCATTCTGCGAATGATGGACCAGCGCTCCGACCGTATCCGCGAGAGCCTGGAGGCGGCGGACCGTGCGCGGGAAGAGGCAGCCCGGTCCCAGCAGGATACCCAGGCACAGATTAACGAGGCCAGAATAGAGGGCCAAAGGCTCCTTGAGCAGGCCCGAGAGGTAGCTGAGCGCTACCGGGACGAGGAGAGAGAACGGGCCAGGCAGGAGGCGGAAGCCATAATTGCCAGGGCCAGGGAAGACATCCGCCAGGAGAGGGATGCTGCCATCCAGGAGGTGCGAAGCCACTTCGCGGACTTGGCTATTGTTGCCGCCGAGCGGGTGATTGAGCGTTCCCTGGACCGCCAGGCCCACAGCGAGATTATCACCAGGGTCCTGGAAGAGGGCGACAGTCTATCCAGAAGATAAGGCCAGAAGGTGAGGGGAACATGCCCAGGAGAGCATCGGCCAAAAGATATGCCCAGGCCGTGTTTGAGACGGCTTCCCAGAGGGATGTGGTTGACCAATGGGCGGATGACCTGCGCCTGGTGACCGGGGCGTTGGAGAACGGGGAGTTCAGGGTGTTCTTGGAGCACGCCAAGGTCCCATTGTCCCGGAAGATACAGGCCATCGAGGAAGTCCTCCCGGAGGTGGACCCCCTGATACAGAACGTGCTCGCTCTCCTAATATCCCGTGGCCTTGTTGACCTGGTCCCGGAGGTGGAGGATGGCTATCAGCAACTGCTCAACGAGCTCAGGGGCAGGGAGCAGGTGCAGGTGTCGTCGGCAGTGCCCTTGGAGGACGAAGAGACGGAACGAGTCACCAGGTTCCTCACCACACTGATAAACAAAGAAGTGATACTTGATACCCGGGTGGACTCCTCCATCATAGGCGGGCTGGTTATACAGGTTGGATACGTGCTTTTAGACGGCAGCACCCGCACCCGGCTGGAGGAGATGGGCAGAAGATTACAGTCCCAGGCCAGCATCGCCATTGGGTAGCCCTTCGTCCATTAGGATGGGCAGTGGCTCCTTCCCCCTCGACGGGGGAAGGTTAGGATGGAGGTGATGGCGTGAACCGCAAAGGCTTGAGTTCTGCGTGACGATTCCGGTTAACGGACCCATCACCCCCACCTCAATCCTTCCCCGTCAAGGGGGAGGAGGCGGGATTTCTACGGTAACTACCATGCTCCTGCGGGCCACATACGAAGATGAAAATGACGGGCAGCCTCCCCACCGTCATTCCGGCGTAGGCCGGAATCCAGGAGTGGGGTTGTGGGCGGCTTCGCGGCGTCTCCCCAGGTTGCGGGACTCTGGATTCCCGCGAAAGCGGGAATGACGGTGCTGGGCAGTCCGGCTTTATCTTGACAGAGCGCCAGGGGATGGAATATCAAGGAGGCAAACATGGCTACTCGAGGCCAGGACATAGTCTCAGTTATAAGGCGGCAGATAGAAGAGTTTGGCACCGAGCTAACCCTTGTGGACGTGGGCACAGTGGTGGAGGTGGGCGATGGTATAGCTCGTATGCAGGGGCTTCAGGGGGCCCGCTACAACGAAATCCTTGAGTTCCCCAACGGTGTCATGGGGCTGGCCCTCAACCTGGAAGAGGATACCGTGGGCGCTGCCATCATGGGCGATGCCAACGTGGTCAAAGAGGGGGACTCGGTGCGGGCCACAGGGCGTATCATTGAAGTCCCGGTGGGAGACTCCATCATAGGCAGGGTTATAGACCCCCTGGGCCGCCCCATTGATGGCAGGGGCCCTATTGCCAGCTCCGAGACTCGTCCGGTGGAGCGCATCGCCCCCAACGTGGTGACCCGCCAGTCGGTGGATACCCCCGTGCAGACGGGTATCAAGGCCATTGACGCCATGATTCCCATAGGGAGGGGGCAGCGTGAGCTGATCATCGGCGACCGCTCCACCGGCAAGACGGCCATCGCCATAGACACCATCATCAACCAAAAGGGCCAGGACCTAATCTGCATCTACGTCGCCATAGGGCAGAAACAGGGTAAGGTGGCCCAAGTCCTGGGGAGCCTGCAAGAGCACGGCGCCATGGAACATACCCTGTTGGTAGCCGCCAACGCCTCCGACCCCGCTCCCATGCAATACCTGGCCCCCTATGCCGGCTGCGCTATAGGCGAGTATTTCATGGAGCAGGGCAAAGAGGCCCTGATTATCTATGACGACCTCACCAAGCACGCCTGGGCATACCGGCAGCTTTCCCTCCTTCTGAGGCGTCCCGCAGGGCGCGAGGCATATCCGGGGGACGTGTTCTACCTCCATAGTAGGCTCCTGGAGCGGGCTGCGAAACTTTCACAGGAGTACGGGGGAGGCTCGCTTACCGCCCTCCCCGTCATCGAGACCCAGGCCGGCGACGTGTCGGCCTATATCCCCACCAACGTCATTTCCATCACCGACGGCCAGATATACCTTGAGCCGGAGCTTTTCAACTCAGGCATCCGCCCGGCGGTGAACGTGGGACTGTCGGTGTCCAGGGTGGGCGGCGCCGCCCAGACCAGGGCCATCCGGCGGGTGGCAGGAAGGCTGCGCCTGGACCTGGCCCAGTACCGCGAACTGGCTACCTTCGCCCAGTTCGGCACGGCAGACCTGGACAGGGCCACCAGGGCACAGCTTGAGAGAGGCCAGCGCAGCACGGAGATTCTGAAGCAACTCCAGTTCCAGCCTATGGAACTGGCTAAAGAGGTAATCACCCTCTATGCAGTGAACAACGGCTACATGGATGACATTCCCATAGAACGCTGCCAGGAATTTGAGCAGAAGTTCCTGGTCTATATGGAGACGGCCCACCCGGACGTCAGCAGCGCCATCCTGGAGAGCAAAGACATCGGGGAAGACACCGAGGAGACCATGAAGAAGGCTTTAGCAGATTTCAAACCTGCTTTCGCAGCCCAATAGGCTGTGCCTGGCCCCTCCACCGCACCCTGAAGGGCGCGGCATCGCCCAGCCACCGTCATTCCGGCGTAGGCCGGAATCCAGGTGTGGTTATCCCTTCCCCCTTGACGGGGGAAGGTTAGGATGGGGGTGATACCCCCACCTCAATCCCCCCCTCAAGGGGGAAGGGACACTACTAGGCTCAGCAGAGGTGGCAAATGCCCAGCCTTAGACAGATTAGAAGACGCATACGGAGTATCGAGAACACAGGCAAAGTCACCAAAGCTATGGAGATGATAGCCGCTTCCCGGATGAGGCGCGCCCAGGCCGCGGTGCTTGCCGGGAGGCCCTATTCGGAGAAGATCCAGGGGGTCATAGCGGACTTGGCGGCCCAGCCTGGGGAAGACGGCGACTCCGTCCAGCCCCTTCTGGAGACCCGCCCCGTCAATCACATTGAAATAGTCCACATCACCCCCGACAGGGGACTCTGCGGTGGCTTGCACTCCAACCTCAACCGTCGCGTCGGGCAGTTCATCCTGGACCAGCAGTCGCCGGTGAGCGTCATAGCCGTAGGCCGCAAGGGCCGGGACTTCATGGTGAGGTACGACAGGGACGTAAAGGCCGTGTTTATCAACCTGGGCGACAGGCCCACAGTGGCCGACACTATCGCCATATCCCGGATGGTGATAGATGACTACTCCGAGGGCAGGGCCGACGAGGTGTACCTGGCCTATGGAGAGTACGTTTCAACAACAGTGCAGAGGCCGGTTATCAAGCGGCTCCTGCCCGTAGTCCCCGCCGAGTTGCGCCCCGAGGAGGCGGTGGGCTACATATATGAGCCCGACAGTATTGTAGTGCTGGGCGCTCTGCTCCCCCGGTTTGTGGACATGCAGGTGTACCATTCCATCCTGGAGCTTATAGCCAGCGAGCAGTCGGCCCGCATGGTTGCCATGCGCAGCGCCACCGACAGCGCCAGCGCGATGGTCACCGACCTGACCCTGGTAGCCAACAAGGTCCGCCAGGAAAGCATCACCAATGAGCTTCTGGACATACTGGGTGGCACAGCCGCCCTGGAGGGATAGCCGGGCCCGATAGGCCGTATTGGAAGCAAGGAAGTGAGAGGGGTGCTATACTATATCTATATCAGGCGGCCTCTGGGCTTTAGAACGAGGTGAAGCTATGCCGATTACCAGAAGACAATACGAGCTGGGCATAAGTAACGAGATGCAGGACTGGATGGAAAAAATCTACACGTTCTTGAAACAGGACCAGGAATCAGCCTATACACGGGAAGAGTTGGGGGAATCGCTGGGAGCCGGGGACGCATTTACGGACTTGGAGGCTGACACCGAGACTCTCTTTGACAGCGCCCTTAAAAAGTTGGTGTACCTCGATTGTGTGGAAGCACGGGAAATCTATGACACCCTTTACTTTACCAATGGCCGGCGCCAACTAGATGTGGTCTTATTAGGCGAATCTCTCCCACTTTCCTTTGGATTGAGGTGAAATATGGGTACAGGAAAGATAGTCCAGGTTATCGGCACAGTGGTGGACGTGGAGTTCCCCCCGGACCAGCTGCCCACCCTCTTCAACGCGGTGGAGGTTGACAACAACGGCGAGAAGCTGGTCCTGGAAGTGGAGCAGCATATAGGCAATAACTGGGTAAGGTGTCTGGCCCTGGGACCTACAGAGGGTCTTGCCAGGGGGGTGGATGCGGTGGACACCGAAATACCCGTCTCCGTGCCTGTCGGGGAAGAGACTCTGGGGAGGCTCTTTAACGTCTTAGGCGATCCCCTGGACAATCTGGGGCCGGTGGAGCCTTCCCAGCATTGGCCCATCCACAGGCCGCCCCCGTCCTTCGAGGAGCAGGAGACCTCCACCGAGCTTCTGGAGACGGGAATAAAGGTCTTCGACCTGGTGACTCCCTTTATGAAAGGCGGCAAGGTGGGGGCCTACGGAGGCGCAGGCGTCGGCAAGACCGTTATCATCATGGAACTGATACGGAATATCGCCGCCGTCCACAAGGGGGTCTCCGTGTTCGCAGGGGTGGGCGAGCGCTCCAGAGAGGGCAACGACCTGTGGCACGAGATGCGGGACTCGGGAGTGATGGACAGCACTGTGCTGGTCTTCGGCCAGATGAACGAGCCTCCCGGGGTGCGGGCCAGGATCGGCCTCACGGGTCTCACCATGGCCGAATACTTCCGGGATGAGCAGAACCAGGACGTGCTGCTTTTCATAGACAACATTTACAGGTACATCCTGGCGGGCATGGAGGTGTCGGCCCTGCTGGGACGGATGCCCTCGGCGGTGGGATACCAGCCTACCCTGGGCACCGAGATGGGCGCATTGGAGGAGCGAATCACCTCCACCAAGAAGGGGTCTATCACATCCTTCCAGGCCATATACGTCCCCGCCGATGACTACACAGACCCTGGAATCGTGACGACCTTCGGCCATCTGGACGCGGTGGTCTCCCTGGAGCGCGCCTTGTCCGCCCAGGGCTTGTACCCCGCCGTGGACCCGCTGGCGTCCTTCTCCCGGATGCTGGAACCCAGGTTCGTGGGCGACGAGCACTACCAGATTGCCCGAGGAGTCCAGCAGGTGCTCCAGAGATACCGGGACCTCCAGGACATTATCGCCATCCTGGGGATTGAGGAGCTTTCGGAAGAGGACAAGGTGACTGTTGCCCGTGCCAGAAGGATTCAGAGATTCCTGACCCAGCCCTTCTACGTGGCCGAGACCTTCACCGGCATGGGGGGCAAGTATGTTCCCGTCCGGGAGACGGTGCGGGGCTTCAAGGAGATACTGGACGGCCAGCACGACGACATCCCCGAGCAGGCATTCTACATGACCGGCACCATAGACGAGGTGCTGGAAACCGCCCGTCAGATGAGCGCATCAGAATAAGACAGCACCATAGCCTGCCTGAAGCCTGGGCGAAAATATACCAGCCTGGGTAGTGTACCACTTTGAATCCAGTTCTTGTAAAACAACACCCCGCCTGTTAAGGCGGGGTGTCAATTAGAAAAGGACGGGGTTACTATACCTGTTCACTTGGCGGCGGCTCCGTAAACCTGATACCTTCTTTTTCCGCTTGGGCCTTCCTGTTCAACCAGTCTATCCACTTTTGATTTGTTTCTTGGCGGGTCTGTTGTCGGACTGCCTCATCACGTTCTCTCTTGAGCCATGCCGCTAACATTATACCTACCTCCCCTATCCCTAATATTAGGATACCAATTGCTACGGCTGAACCAGTCCCGTGAAAGATACCCACTAAGGTTTCAGCTAGTGAATCATTATCTTTGTAGGCTGTTTCATACCATGAAACGATAGCTACGATAATCAAAGATACGACCGTTGAAATGATAACATGGCCTGCTCGGTATATTGGGAACATATTAAACAGTTAACAAAACCTAATGCAGTCTAAACCATTTCAATAAGACCTATCTATCAAGACCAGTCTCAGTCTTAGGATGTCCTTGAGGTCATATTTACGTATGAATATATTGTCATACATTATCCCACAGTGTCAACTCATGTAATGCCATAACCGGCCTGGCCCCCGTTGACAGGGCCAGGCCGGTATTTCATACTATGCCATGGACCGGGCCATGAACCGGCAGGAGCGCTATATGACTAAGACATCAAAGATAGCGATCAGCCTCCCTGAGGAGTTGCTTCAGGGTATTGACAAGGAGAGAAAGACCAGAGGGGAGACTCGAAGCGAGTTCCTGCGTCGTGTGATAGAGGTGTACTTAAGACGTGAGAGGGACCGAGAAGCTATTGAGCAATATGTAAGGGGCTATCAACAGTACCCTGAGACGGAAGAAGAACTAGGATGGGTCCGGGCAGCCTCTCGGTCAGTCTTGGCAGCGTATCCCTGGGTAGATAGCAACGCCTATGATGTAGAGGTGGCCGACTATCACTGAGGGGGTAAACATGGCTGAGGGGAAGCTGCCGCCGGTCCACCCGGGCGAGGTCCTGTTGGAGGACTTCCTGAAGCCCTTGGGGATAAGCCGGCGCCGGCTGGCAAAAGACATAAGCGTGCCGGCGCGCCGAGTCAATGAGACCGTTATGGGCAAACGCTCTGTGACCGCTGACACAGCCCTTCGTCTCTCCCGCTACTTCGGTACTTCGGAGCGGTTCTGGTTAAATCTTCAAGTCCGTTACGACTTTGAGATTGCGAAGGACCGGCTTGGTGACCGCCTGGTGGATGAGGTGCAGGTATTGGCGTACCCTTCTCAACCATAAGTCATAAGGCGGCAAAAAGCAGCTATCCCAACCACCACGAATCAAGCTATAATGGACTCCGTGGCATCTCTACCCAGCCGGAGTCATCCAATTCACTTGTGAGGACGTGGACCTATGACGACGATGCGCCTGGATATAATAACCGCCGAGCGGGAGGTATATTCCGACGACGTGGAGGTGCTGGTAGCCCCAGGTATTGATGGGGAACTGGGCATCCTGCCCCATCACGCTCCCCTTATTACCGCTCTCCAGCCGGGAGAGATTCTGATACGCAAGGACGGCCAGGAGTCCTACCTGGCAGTGAGCGGCGGCTTCATGGAGGTGATGGCAAATCGGGTCACCATCTTGGCCGATGCCTGCGAGCGCTCGGATGAGATAGATGAAGCACGGGCGCAAGAGGCTGTCCAGCGCGCCCAGGAGATGGTGGCGAGCCGCGCCTCGGATATGGACTTGCAGCGGGCGTTGACAGCAGTAAGGCGCGCGGAGACCCGCTTGAGAGTAGCCCGGCGCAGACCAAGACGGGAGACCCTATCCTCTCCAACTCAAGCAGGGTAAGCCGCAACTCAAGGGGGCTAGACCGCAACTCATTGCCGGGCCTGTAGTCTGTCCCCCAGCAGGTAGAAAGTCATGGTCTGTAGGGATAGGACAGGGTCAATGCTGCGGATTTTAACTTTCTCAGGGGACTGGGGGGATATGGGAGCATAGTTCAGGATAGACTTGACGCCGCACTCAACCAGCCTGTCTATAACGCCCTGGGCGTACTCCCCCGGCACAGCAACGATGCCTATGGAAATGTCCTTTTCCAATACCGTCTCGTCCAGTTCTTGCAGCGATTGGACCTTCAGCTCACCCACCATCCGGCCCTTCATGTTGGGGTCGGCGTCGAAGGCCGCCACTATTCGGAACCCCTCAGGGGCGAAGCCCGGATAGCTCAGAATAGCCATTCCCAGCCTGCCCACGCCAACCAGGCCCACGTTCCATTGCCTGTCCAGGCCCATGATCTCTTTAAGCTCTTCCAGGAGGTTCCTCACGCTATATCCCCGGCCCTGCTTGCCGAATCTCCCGAAGTAGCTCAGGTCTTTCCGTATCTGGGCCGGACTTACCTGTAACACCTCGCCCAATTGCTGGGAGCTTACCATCTCTATGCCTTCCGACATGAGGGCGCTAAGGATTCGGACATAGTGGGGTAGCCTCATTATGACTACCTCAGGCACGTCGGTCTCACTATTAGGCTGAGATGATGGCCATAATACCATACCGGCTTCTCTTCGCTGGGATAGAGTGGGAGCTACACTTTTATGAAAGTACCTGTTGGCCCCTTTGCATTT
Source organism: Dehalococcoidia bacterium (assembly GCA_965219725.1). Classification (GTDB taxonomy): domain Bacteria; phylum Chloroflexota; class Dehalococcoidia; order Lucifugimonadales; family JAGWBF01; genus CBDCOF01. Next base: position 1,647,859 of record CBDCOF010000002.1, read on the forward strand.
TCATAATAATAGGATAGCCGTCGGTGGTCAAGGACTTTGTGAAAAATGTGCATATCGAGGTTGTTATCTCATGGGCGCTTTGCTATACTTACTGAGGTACCGTGCGGGCTGTGTGGGTTGCGGGAATTGAGGCGCTTCTCCATCCGATTGACCCCCTTCGTTGGTCCTATCAGCAGACTTCTCTGATAAGTGTTCGAGGTAGTTAATTTGCATGTCGGCGTATGTCGGGTGAGCCTGAGACTCCATGGCAACCAGAGCCTCAAGGGCAAGCGGCAAGCGGTCCAGTCCATAACCTCCCGGGTACGGGCCAGGTTCAATGTAGCTGTCGCCGAGGTGGAGGATAACGACCTCTGGCAGAGGATAACCCTTGGGGTTGTCTGCGTGAGCAACAATCCCCGCCATGCCAATGAAATGCTCTCCAGGATGGTAGAGTATATTCAGGAGACCCGGAATGACATCGAACTCCTGGACTACGAGGTGGAGATGGTCTCCGGTATATGAGGACCCCCAATGGATGTTTCCGGTTTCCTGGACCAATTGAAAAGGGCCAACTGGTATAAAGGCCAGATAGCTCATGTCGAACAAATACCGCCCAGGGAGGCTTCCGCCGGAAACCTGGATGCCCCCCTTCATCACGACCTACAGCAGGCGGTGGAGAGAAGGGGTCTCTGGCCTCTTTACAGCCATCAGGCCGAGGCGGTAAACGCTCTCAAAGCCGGCGAGAACGTCATGGTAGCGACCCCCGCCGCCAGTGGAAAGAGCCTGTGCTACAATCTCACAGTTCTTGACTCCATCCTGTCGGACCCGGCCACCAGAGCGGTTTACATATACCCCACCAAGGCCCTGACCCAGGACCAACTGAAGGCGCTGCGGGAGCTCGGCGAGGGGCTGCCCCTCCAGGCCGCCATCTTCGACGGCGATACCCCCCGGGATGAGAGGACCTATATCAGAAGGTCCGCCCGTATCCTTCTCACCAACCCCGACATGCTTCACCTGGGCATCCTGCCCAACCATAAGAACTGGGCGCGTTTCCTGCAAGGGCTTAAATACATAGTGCTGGACGAGGCCCACGTCTATAGAGGCGTCTTCGGCTCCCACGTAGCCAACCTGCTCCGGCGGTTAAGGCGAATATGCCGCGCTCATGGCAGTTCCCCCCAATTCGTCCTCTGCTCCGCCACCATCGCCAATCCGGGCGAGTTGGCCCGCCAGCTAACGGGCCTGTCCTTCAAGGTCATAGATGAGGATGGAGCGCCCTATGGGGGCAAGCAGTTCGCCTTCTGGAACCCTCCTGTTATTGATGAGGCCAAGTCCGCCAGACGCAGCCCCAACACCGAGGCCGCCGCCCTTTTCTCCGAACTGGTGACCCGCCACATAAGGGCTATAACCTTTGTCAGGACTCGCAGGGTGGCAGAGTTGGTGCACCTCTATTCCAGGGGGCAGCTTCAGGAGCGGCAGCCTGCTCTGGCAGGCCGGATAAGTCCCTACAGGGCCAGCTACCTGCCAGAGGACCGGAGGCGGATCGAGAGGGCGCTTTTCAACGGGGACCTGATGGGGGTGGTCGCCACCAATGCCCTGGAGCTGGGGATTGACGTGGGCACCCTGGATGCCACTGTGATAACCGGCTATCCCGGCAGCATAGCCAGCACGTGGCAGCAGGCAGGCAGGAGCGGCAGAAGGAACGAGGAGTCCCTTTCTATCCTTGTGGGCCAGAATAATCCCCTGGACCAGTATTTTATGAACCACCCCGACACCTTTTTCGGGAGGCCGGTGGAGCAGGCCCTCATATCGCCAGAAAACCCCTATGTCATCCAGCCCCACCTGCTATGCGCCGCCTATGAGTTGCCCATTACTCCCCGGGACGAAGAGTTGTTCGGCAGCAGTCTGCGGGAACACATGGAGAGTTTGGAGATGAGGGGGATGGTCAGGCGCTCGGGGGAGAGGTGGTACATCACCACAGAGGTGTCCTATCCGGCAGATACCTTCGGCATCCGCTCCACGTCACCGCACAACTACCTGGTTGTGGATAGAAGATCGGGGGCCATCCTGGAGACGGTGGAAGAAGCATCGGCTTTTCACCAGCTTCACCCGGGGGCCGTTTACCTTCACCAGGGTGAGGCATACATGGTGAGCCGCCTGGACCTGGCAGCCAGGACGGCCCAGGTGGACTCCAGCGATGGGACATATTACACCCAGGTAAAGGACATCACGGATATTAGAATTCTGAATATCCGCCGTTCCAAGGATGCGGGAGGTGTGAAGGTGTACCTGGGAGACGTGGAGGTAACGAACCACGTCCTGGGTTTCAAGAAGATGAAGCACCTCACGGAAGAGGTGCTGGAGGAGGACTACCTGGACCTGCCGCCGAGGCGGTTCAACACAGTAGCCCTTTGGTTCGATATACCTCCAGGCTTTCTCGAGGATGCGAAAAGGGCCAGGCTGGACCTGGCCGGCGGGCTTCATGCTGCGGAGCACGCCGCCATCGGGGTCTTGCCCTTGTTCGCCCTATGCGACCGCAACGACATAGGCGGCGTGTCTACGCCCTACCACCCGGATACGGGAATGCCCCAAGTCTTTATCTATGACGGCCATCCCGGAGGTATCGGCATCTCCGAGAGGGGGTACAGGATTATTGACGACCTGTGGGACACCACCCTACAGGTTATCTCCGACTGCCGGTGCAGCGATGGCTGTCCCAGCTGCATCCAGTCGCCCAAGTGCGGAAATAACAACTACCCCCTAGACAAGCAGGCAGCAGTCATCATGCTGAGGGCGCTGTGCCAGGGGGTGTAACCGGGTTGTGGGCATTGGGTTACTCAGGGGGTTACTTGGGTAGGCGCTGGACTATAGCCCGCATCAGGTCTTCCTTGTCGGGGAAGATGTGGCGACCGGGCTCGTGCCGGTGCTCACCCACCAGGTCACCATTTATGCGGACATCGAACTTACCGTGGGGGCCGGGGACAAGATTAAAGGTGCCAATGTGCTCGTCATATTTGGCGAGGGCCTCACCTGCCATCCAGGCAGCTCGCAAGGCGTGGCCTCAATCCTGGCAGTAGAGTATCTCTATTGATAGCTTTCCATCGGTAACCATTTATCACCTCCTGCTTTACCTCGCCCGTTTCACCATGCCTATTTCACTTCGACGGAACACCATTATACAGCAACAGGATACCATCCGCTATCACCAAAGGTAACTGTTCAGAGTTGGTAATGAGATTGAGAAGGAGCGGGTTCTCGTCTATAATATATAAAGGGTAGGAAGCAGTCCCTGCCGGCGAGCAGACCGGCCATAAACCTGACCGGGGGCTGGGCCGGAGAGAGATAGGGGCAAACAGCTATCCCTCAGCCTGTACATACCGTGCCAGCATGTCCGTGGGCCGTTAGCTCAGTTGGAAGAGCACCGGACTTTTAATCCGGGTGTCCAGGGTTCGAGCCCCTGACGGCCTACCATGATGTACTGTAGACAGAACCGGGGCGCTGAGAGCGATTTCCTGAACGTCTCTGCCCCCGATGGGGCTGTCTTGGGGCATCGGGATGGCGTAGCGGATGGTTGCTCGGCCCGGAGCAACCACTATCTCCTTCACGAAGGACTGGATGAAGGCACGCGACTCGGTGAGTTCACCCTCCATTAGAAAGTCGTTCATCTCCCTGGCGTAGGCTGCAATCGTCTCCAAGTCGTCAAGCCCGGTCATGGGAAGGGACAAATTGGCCCGCGCTTCCTCGGCGGCGACTTCCAAACGCTCTTGGCGTTCCTTGTGCTCCCGGATATGGGGCAGAACGCCGTTAATCTCCAGGTCGGTAGTCTCCACCGCCTGCCACAGCCGGTCCAGACGCCGCCGTACTTCGATTAGCTCCTCCTCAAGGGCCTCCAACCGCTCCCGATGTTCCCGGACCATACTGTCCATCTCTTCATTCACCAGCCGCATCAGGTCACGGATGTTGCTCTCGGTGAGGATGTTCTCCCGTATGTGCATGGCCGAGAAGTAATCGCAACGGAAAATTGCGGTACTCGTGGGCAGTCGATTTGGATGCAGCGAGGTAGGTCAAGCAGATGGATAAATGAATGTGCCACCTCAACCCTAATGAGCGGTTCGATCCCTATCAGGTGGGCCTAAGCAGACCGAATTGCGAACTTTTCGCTGGGAGGTCCTGATCTAGCAAGGCGGCCAGACGACCCTGAGTAAGCCCGGGGTCCACCGACCAACTAGGTCCGAGGCTCTTTGGCTCCATCTTGGGCGGCAATGCTGCGCGCCACTATTTCACCTAGTCTCAGTGAACACACAAGGCCGCTCGGAGGGGTGTTGCTGGGTATAATATCTTCGGGACACTTTGTACCGCCGCGAGGTAACTGTGTATTTCTTGGTAGCCTTGCCGACCCAGTTGCCTCATCTCCACCCTACGCCAACCGGTAGCACCCTCTAGGCTCAGTGAAAGTGTATCTGGGGTTTTCAGTGTCTTCGTCCATCCTTCTCGCCGCATCGGGTGGGTGCGGATCATCCATGAGCCGTTGGTCCGGGTCTGCCCCCACACTCGTTGCAGAAAGTGCTTGTGGGTCAACACACACGTGGCGCGAACCGATAGGTCCAGATCGGGGGTTGTACTTGACCGCCGTTAACTGCGCCGGACCACCCAAAATGCTCACCCGAGGTTGGACGCAATCGTTAGTTAGGTCAAATCCTTTCTCAAGAGCAATGTGCCACACGTCGAACAGTTTCTTCACCACCCCTATTCCGCCGGGGTAATTTTCGTAGCAGTATGCGGCCAACTCGCTGCCGGTCCTGGAGCAGGTGCTGGTATCGAACCGGTCTGCCGGGATTACGAACATAGCACCCACGCGAATCATGTGCTCGACCGCACCAATCCCGTCAACGGCCGTTGCGCCCTGTGGCACATCAATCCAAAAGGAGTGCAGGTTGTTCAGGAAGAGAGCATCATTGTCGCCACCAGTCCTAATAGTTTCACCGTTCCGTTCGTCGGCCAGCTTATAGCCGGTGAAGTCCATCACGATGTTAAGCGAGCCGTGGAATACACTGATGTCTCCGTAGCCGAGACCATCAAAGAAGTCCGATCTCGAAAGCACGGAATAGAATCCTGCTTCGGTCCGCAGGTGCTGTTCTGAGTCCTCCAAGACAACGGTCTCCTCCTCATGGGACCTCACGTGATAGCGTCCACCGAAAAACGGGAAAATTGCCCCGATATAGGCTTCCCGAAACCGGCGCATGGCCGAAATCTGCACCAGTTCCTCAGCATTTCTTTTCAACGAAAAAGACTGGCCGATGCCTCCCAGTAAATTCAGTCGAGGCTGCGGTTTGAAGCCTTTCGGGACAGTGCCTTGGGCTTTCGCCGCTGCATTGTAGAATGGCGTCCCAAGTATAGCTTCTTGCGAGGCTGTTACCTTTCCACCTGTTTCCTCAACCAGTGATGGAAGGTGTCTCCCGATGAGCTCTTCGTTAGCCGGATCAACCACAAGTTCGTCAAAGGGTTTATTGAGGAAGGCTTCCAGGTTGCCCACAAAAAAGCGGTCGATGGGGTCGTTCATGGCATAGAACAGCACAAAGGCGTCCTTGTCCCAACTGCGCCCGGCCCGCCCAATCTGCTGCCACGCGGACATTATGCTAGGCGGGAAGCCAGCCAGTATTACCCCATCAAGCCCGCCGACATCTAGGCCGATTTCCAGGGCGTTGGTGGTGAACACCACCTTGATGTCGCCGGACTTGATTCTCTCCTGAATCTTCTGACGTCGTTCCGCGTTGAGATCGGCATGGTATGCCGAGAGCTGCTCAGGGTCCAATCCCAGTTCAGCGGCCTTGCGCCGGGAGTTGCTGAAGGCTGCTTCCAGGAACCTTTTTGTCGGGCAAAACACCAGCACCTGCAACCCCTCCACCAAGGCGGCCAGAGCGGCCTGTTCGACGCGCAGGCGGAGAATGTCCCAATACTGGTAATCGGGTATCTCGGGCTTGACGAAGACGAAATTCCGCTTCGGCCGCAACACATTCCTGGCTGACACGACTTCCACGTCCCGCCCGGTAAGGGACCTGGCGTGTTCCTGGGGATTCGCGCAGGTGGCAGTGGAAAGGAAAACCTGCGGATAGGCCTCTATGCGGTTGAGATACAAGAAGAAGCGGCGCAGCAGTAGGGCCATGTTGCTGCCGAAGAAACCCCTGTATTCGTGCATTTCGTCTATAACTATATAGCGCAGGGACCTCAGGAACTTGGCTCCTTCGGTATGCCTGTTCCATGACTCCCTGCTTCCCAAAAATGACATGTTCAGGTACTCGGGATTCGTGAGCAAGATGTGAGAGGGGTTTTCTCTAAGCACTGCCCTGATGTCCTCTCCGGTATCTCCGTCGTAGGGCCATGATTCAATCCCCAGCGGTTGACAGACTGCCCTAATCTGGTCCCGCTGGTCTTAGGCCAGCGCCTTCATCGGGTAAATCATCATTGCGTGGGACCCGGGCTCCTGCTTCAAAGCATGAAGCATCGGGGCCGTGAATGACAAAGTCTTCCCGCTAGCGGTGGGCGACTCCATAACCACGTCAGTGCCGGACAGGGACTTAGCAATGGCTTCCGCCTGGTGCTTGTAGGGTCGGTTAACGCCAACTCTCACCAGGGAATCGCGGACTTGGCGGTTCAGTTGCGAGGGCCACTCATCAGCAAAGCCGGGCTGAATGCGATCTATGCAGCCCTTGTTTATTGTGTCACTTTCTCGCAGCGCGTCGAATTCTTTTAACTTGGCCACGAAACGGTCAATATCGAGCCCTTCCATCAACATCTCCTATTCGGCAGCGTAATTCGAGACTTGCTGCTGCCATCCGAGTTGCGACCTGCGTGTTCCTTTTGCTTAGAACAGGACACCCCTCCGAGTAGACCAACCCGAGCAGCTGGCCCTGAAGGCTTTCCGGTAACACTCCCTTCACGCTCTGTCTCCAGACAATCGAGACAAAGCGGAATCCTGCAATAGCAGACGGAACTTGCGAGATTGCGTTAGCAATCTCGCCTTGGCAACAAATTTCCTCTTTAAGCGGCGATCCGGACACGATAGCATTCTTGCCAAACCTCAAGCGGCTACGAACTAGAAACCTTGGCGAACTGACACAGGGCAGCAATAGGACACTCAGAGCATCTTGGTACGCCACGGAGACATACGGTAGCCGCCAAGTCCATAACTGCCCAGTTGACTGAGACTGGGTCATCAACTTGGACCAGTGATCGAGCATATTGTTGAAGAAGCGGATCGTACCGAATGTCAGCCATTTCCCGGGGCCCATAAACTCTTTCGAGGATACGGGCCATGTTAACGTCCAACAGGGGTTCCCTTCTCCCGTGACACAACAGGAGCACCGCGCTAGCCATGTATTGGCTGATGCCGGGTAATTTCTCGAGTTCAACTCTCGTGGAGGGGAATTGGCAATCTAATTCCACCAATGTACGAGATAGATGGATGAGAGTGCGAGCTCGTCGGCGCCAGAGTCCTACAGGTTTCAGTAGATCTCCTAGGTCTTGTTCAGTTTCACAGGCAAGGGATTCCCAAGAAGGGTATCTTTGGAGGAAGCTTCCGTAAAATTTAGAAATTGTTACCGCCTGGGTTCTTTGGAGCATTAACTCGGCAACTATTCGCTCATAGCATGATTCGGCGCGCCTCCACGGGAAGTCCCTCCCGTTTTCCTTATACCATTCGATGTATCGACCGCCGCTCGATTCCCCACAAAATTAGAAAACACCCCCGTGACGTATTCCCTTGTGGTAGAAGTAACCGCGGTCGAACCGGCATTTGACACCACTGGGGATGTAATATCGGAAGGGTCCTGGGGAGAGGCGTAGGTAGGGTCGGATTCGTCCTCTGCCGAATGCCCCCCGCCCGGGTCTTCTTGGGGTAGGCTTGACTGGGTTGTGACGGGAGAACCACACAAGTCCAAGGTGTTCGCAACTTGGTCTATTGCCGTGGAGGACAAAACCCCATCTTCTAAAAGTGCACGACTATCGGCCCTGGAAACCATCAATGTTTCATCAAATCCATCTTCATCAACATCCTCGAAACAAGAGGAAGGAGACTCGTCAAAAACGAGCAACCGGCCTTCCTGCGCTACAGAGACTCTCACTCTCCCACCCAGAACATCCATGAGGCACGCTTGGTGAATCTTTACCCATTCCTCGGGTGAATGCCCAGTGACCTGAGGATCACCATAGACGCGAAAGCCGTGGTCCAATATCTCGGCGAGGAATCCTCGCCCGCAGAACTCCCAGAGTCTGCTGACTGGTGTTGCACGAAGCAAGTGGTGGAGCATGTCGCCCAAGCTGCTGGCCTGGGCCAGAGATGCCGTCTTGTCCGCGGCAGACATCACCCCTTCCCTGAACTTGACCTCCAATGGCACCAAGTGCACCCGAGTTCCTTCATTGGGATCGATTTGTAAAGACGCAAGTAACAAGTCTGGTCTTGTGGATTGGTCCAACGCGGCATTTGCTTTGTTCAAGCCTTTGCGCAACTGGTTAAGCGGAGAGACGTAGGGATCAACTGGTAAAACCATTCGGACGGTATTAACTTCGCATACCGGAAGCCGAATCTGCCTTCCCGGCCCACGGAACGAGTCTTGCAAGAGGCGAACTGCCAGCAGCATACCGAGTTCGCCGAGAGCCATGGTCCCGCCAGCAGCGAGCCGCTTCAAGATGGGAATTCCCCGCCTAGAAGTTTCCGTGAGCAACGCCTCGATATCCAAGTTCGAGTTCGACACAACCCTTGTTGCTGCCACGACAGCTTGCTTTATAGCTTCGGGTGGTTTCGCCAACAAGTAGAATCCCCCCCGTTGCTCTCCTGGACCCACGGCCTGCGGTAGTTCGTAGTCCCATAAGAATCCACCGGCCTCGGGGGTTCCCCGTGCGAAGCAGGCTGGATCTATCTCTGCCGATGAAACCGCTAAACGTGTACCTTGTAGTTCTCCCCTCAACACTTCCCTGTTTGGCATAAATGCAACGTGGCTGCATCCTCCTTGATTCTCAGCAAGTCTTTCGAGGTTCCACATAGCCATGCTGAGCTCGTCTAATAGAGAGTCCTCGCTTCGGACTAAGTGAGCGGCCCGAGATTCGACGACCCACTCGGCGTCATTTCTATCTGTTCGGATGCGCGAGCGAATAAGGTTTCCCTCGGTTGCCGGCGATTTCCAATCTAGAATCTCCCTCGAGGGGTTGGCGAGGCCCAGGTGATCAATGATTACGAGGTCCTTGACCGGCGCCGACACGGAACGTGTAAACCAACGAAGGTGATGCCCAGTGTCAGCAGCTAAACTCGAAATATCTTCACGTGAAGGCTGCGAATCTTGCCTTCTCGAATCGTAGACCTCGATTGACCTCGGACTAGTGTAGGGCCCGGTTTCGCTGTTGTACTTCTGGCGAGACCATTGAAAAACCCCGTCGGTACAAGATGTGCTGCCCTGAACTGAACTGACAATCCCTATCCTAAGAACCGCCCGGGTTGGCATAACATGCCTTATTTCTTCGAGAGTTCGACCAGCCTGAGATGCCGTGAAACCCGACTGAATTCCCCTGGGAACTGCTCCAGCCCTAGAGAGTTCAGGGACTGTTTCGTGCTGTTGGATATCTCGAAGCCTTCCTGCATCCCAGAACAATCCCCAAGACGCATCTTGGCAAGAAATGGCAACGAAGGATTTCCAACGCGGTTCTTCTCCACTACCAGTCAGAGCGAGAGGAAAAACATCCGGGCAGCGGTGGGGATCGAGAAGGCCGGCGAGTGGACAGGGTGCATCGACACTCGAAAGTAGCAAATCTTGGGCCGCAGTATGCCAGCCAAGGCGAACTGGATGGAGCGGAGAAACCAAGACGGCCACGGGTTCGTGACTAGCAAACACCTGGTCGCCGTATCGGTCAGGGTCAGTTTCGAGAATAGCGATTGTATCTAACCAACATGCCTCCGCCGGGGCAACTTCCGCCCATTCTCGGTACGCACGAAGGTATTCAGCAACGAGTTGTTTCACAGTTTCGTTAGCTAGGTCGGCCTCCGGCACGGGCACCGTGAGACCCGCTAGGTGCTCCAGGACTTTCTTTCGGGCTTCCAGGAAGTCCGGTGGTGGATCCAAGACCTGACGGGGATCGCTTTGTAGTTGTGTGTTTCCAAGAACACGAACGTCAGTTATGACTGGAGGCGAACTGCTCCAACCTGGGAGGGCCAATATAGGTTTCCACGAAGAGTCATGAGTTAGGAGTTGTTCTTCCAATTGCCGCAACCAGGAATCCCTGGACCGAGCAGTTGGAATCGAGCTACTAACTTGTTGGTGAGTTTGTATGAGCGCGTCAAACTGAGAGGGAATTGTGTCTTGTTCGTCTTGGTCAATTGCGAAACCAAGAGAAAAAGTGGAGATTAGCTCATCCGGGGCATTGATTAAGCGCAGCGTAATTTCTACATCTTCGTGGAGGAGGACCGGAAGTCTTGCTTTCCCGCCGCTAACCTGGTGTTCCGAGACAAACTCTGGAGGGTCCATGACCTTAATCTTGTCGATTCCCGCTTTGCAGAACACTTCAAGTGTCTTGGTACCGCTGCTGCGGAAATGAAATTGTTGTTGCCACGGTGCCGTTGCCGTTACTCTGCTTCGGCGCGGCCTCGTGATTCTTCTGGTTGAGTTTCCATGGCATGTAACAAAGGCGCCTGGAACATAGCTGACTAAGCTTATGACCTGTACAGAAGCCGATGTTGCACCAAAATCCTCTGCCGTATAGGTGATGGGCGTTTGATGAGTCGGAGGTGATTGATCCTCCAGAGCGGCAGGGCTTTGGCTAACACCTAGTGAGGCCAGGACTTCGGAGTCCAGTCGCCCTATCTTTCTCGATATTTGTAGCGATTGAAAAGCGCCTTCTGGATGCTTGGCATCAAGGGCTACCTTAGCTTGCACTAGAACAGGCTCACCGGGGGAACGCATCGTGTTCAGGGCATTAGTGCAAGAAATTGAAAGCTTGTCAGGATCCGGTTGGCGGCCCATGTCCGCCAACATCTCTGCGAAGACCTCGGCCGTGAGAGTGCTTTGCCAACCTACCTGGGAGCCTGGAGACGTGTAATAGAAGCACGGAGCGCGAACAAACCCTGATGCAGACCCTGCCGAGTTTCGCAGGTGGCTTCCCATGGCTGACAGTTCATCAACTAAACCGCTTCCTCTCGACGTAGCCTGTAATCCTAGTACTCCCTCATCAATTCCTGTATCCTCGAGAAAGTCCGACAACCGTTCCAGGACTCTTCTACTTCCACGAAAGTTGTCACCATTGCCTTCCGTGGGAGGGATGCCACATTTGAGAGCGAGGTGGTTGTTGGTAACCTGATGATCCTCACTCGCCAAGTCGACTATCCTCTGTAAGACCTCCCAGGGCAGACGGTGTTGTTGGTCTGGGTCCAATGACGGCAGTTCCCGCAGAGCTTGCCTGATAGCCGATTCAACCACTGAGATACGTAGCCCAATTTTCTCGGCAGACGTCTCCACAATGTCTGAGTAGAAAGCACTCCAATTTCGAAGGTTCGAGACGATGCCGCGAACCGGAGGCAATGGTGATCCAACTGTTTCAGTCGCATTAGTTATCGAATAAGGACGCTCATCCCAAACCGCCGGGTCAACCAATATCAAGAAACTGGAAAACGAATTACGTGCCGAAACTGCGTAATCCCAGTTGCATTCTTGGCTAGGCCCCGCTTCACTGGACCTGGGTTCACGTGCGACCAAGAACACGGGGATACGTAGCCCGTCTGCTGGCTCCCACTCACACCCGGTGCCATCTGTCAGCCGGTCGAACAGATCCCGGAGCGTAGTGAGAGGAACTCTGCCCAGAACTAGTAGTGCGAAATCTTTGTAATGATGGGTAATTGGGTCGGCGAAGATATGCGGCAACAATTCGTTTGTGTACCTCGCTTATAAAACATCCCATCAATTCAAAGCTGTTGGACTACTAGGTCCAGCGGCCATGCCGCAAAACGAGAGTCGCGTTCCAGGGGCCAGCACTTTGGCCTGTCAACGGCAAGAGCGTCTGGGCCTAGTCCGGTGGCGGTAAGGAGCTGTGTCAAGATGTCTGAAATCGGTGAGCCACTTAGCCATTCGAAACTCGGCCTCTCCTGTATGGCCGAGCGGGCCCGGTCAACTAGTCCTCGATTCGCGCAACAAATGAATACTCGTTCTTGTCCCTCGGGTGCAGTGATGACGTCCGCAAGGTCTTCTATCAGCGTCTCTTCCGCGTTCTGGTCGGGCGCATCAACGGCCGAGGCATCTTGGATAATGATCAGCCTGCGCAGGTTCTCTTGGAATGCCGATCCCTTAATTTCGCTTCCTAGCACCTCTACGCGCCGGGGCATTACCGGGTCAGGATTAAACTTCCGAGTAACAAGACCAATTAGTTCCCCTCCCGTGCCAGCGAGCTTGTCCAATTCGCGCACGAAGGCTTCAACAGCCTCCGATTTACCATTTCCGGGGCCTCCGATGAGAAAAATCCAGCGCGGGGTGTCCGGGGTACCGTTGACCAAGGCGGCTGCAAGTCCCTCGAGTCTCTCGATAAGCGGTGTGTGGATGATAGACCCGAGCGGATTCCCCATGGCGGATTGGAATGGCACGCGAACCCCTCCCCGGTCATGGCCATGCCAGGTCAGTAACTCTGAGACCCAAGGGTTGTAATTACGAGGCATTGATTAGATAGCTCCCGCCAAGACAGGTTCACGTTGTGAATTTCTTGAATCGGACCCGATTCCAGGATTGGATGCTTCAAGGAATTGGTTGTGCAAGAGTGAGAAAAACCCTCCTATCGCCTCGGCCAGAAACGGAGGTACGGCGTTCCCAGCTTGTGTATAACGGGGGCATTCCCTCACTCTGCGGTCGCCACCCGTCGTATACGCGCCTTCGGAACTGAAACCAGTCGGGAATGGACTGCAGTCGAGCGTATTCTCGAACTGTCAGAATACGAGGCTCCGAATAGTGAATGATGTCATCTGGCAGTGTCGTTAACGTGGGCGATGGTTGGTCCGGGTCAAGCGGGACTGTACAGGTCTTCTTCATCCCCAGGCGTTCTCTGTCTCCGTGGCTAAGTTGAACACCCCTGCGGCATGTCGCCAATATCTCCTCAAATCGAGCGACCGTCCCAGGCCTATGTCTCGCTATTCGGTGACTATCCAGTAGAGTATCGTTCGAATAGGTCTGCATCAGCCGCTGGTAATGGGTAACAGGCGGGGAATATACGCCTTGCATGAATTTCGGAGAGTCTGTGCACGGCATGGTCCCATGAACAGTCTCAAGGTCTGAAAGAGCTTCCTTCACCGATGTAGGACGACATATAGAGAGCCCTTTTGAGCGCAAGAAGTCCTCTCGGAGGCCAGCCAAGGTACCGAAGTGGTCGTTGCCATCTAGAACCGGAGAAACTCCTTTTTTTACTGCTATTAGAAAATATCTTGGTCTGGACTGTGGCATACCATAGTCGGCAGCCCGCAACAAGTTGGCCTTGACTATGTAACCTGCATCACCTAAGGCGCGGGCTATCCTCTGAGAAAAGGGGATGGGCGGCCTTCCCACTTTTCTCTTATTCTTCTCTCTCCGCTTCTTCTCAAATTCAACCGTTATGCCCTGTACATTCTCCAAGAGGATAAAAAGAGGCTGAACGGCCTCGACGATCCGCATATAGGCCTTGAACTGCGAGTTTCGCACGTCGTCTTTCTTCCTCTTACCCGCCAGAGAAAACCCTTGGCAAGGTGCACCTCCAACGATCATCGTGACCCGGCCACGCAAGTCCAACAATTCTTGGTGAAATCTGCCTGCAACTCTCCCCACGGTATACGGCTTCCTAGGTAACCACCCAGGCCACTGGTATCTGAAATCGTGTTTCCCATCGATCAGATTGTGTTTCAGGGTATCAAATGCCGTGGCATTCCTCTCAACGGCAAAAACCCCTTTCCACTCGCTGGCCATGAGACCAAGGGATAGACCACCAGCTCCCGCGAACAAGTCGATGAAAGTCTTCTGAGCAAATGGGTGCTCGACCCCGTTGGTCGTTACTGCGAAAGACTCTTGAGCAGCCTCCGCCATGTGCAAAGCGAGCTGATAGGAGGCCGAATAAGTCATATTCGCCCCTCTGTCCCAGATTGTGCTGACTCTTGATGCAGAAGAGCTTCAATGGGACAGTCGAGCGCCTTGGCAAGTTTGCTAACAGTGCTAACCTTGGGATCGTTACTTCTCCCTTCTTCCAGCTTAGAAATCGTTACCGTAGCTAATCCGCTTCTCCTCGCCACCTCTTCCTGGCTGAAGTTCCTGACTTTACGCATGAGCACCAAGTTTGCGGCAGAGAACACGTGATTGGAGCCCCCTACATTCGATTCCATCGGAGTGGCTGGTAGTAGAAAAATAGGGAATTATATACAATTTTACCCGACCTCTAAATCTAGTAGTCCAACATTATTGAAATGAGGAGCAGATGAGATTGGCGTGATTGCCAGGCAACCCTTGAATAATGTTGCTCCCCATTAAGATATATACCCTTGGTGTCATCAATTCAAAGCTGTTGGTCTACTAGTTACCGACAATCAAACCTCAGAAGGATATCCAATTCAAATCCCTCCAACTTGCAAACCCGACTGGTATTGTCACCCACATTGAATTTAACCAATTCATCCTGTGAGAATCTCAAATGAGCGGACTCTAGAAATCCTAAATTCTGTACGACGTATTGATCCTCAATCTCGTCCACATTGAAAAGGACCTGCAACTTCTGTTTTTTGTACGTAGCATTGGCGCGAGCTTCGTTGGCCTTATAAGCCGAAAATACCTCTCCAACAGTGACCGCCAACATAGGAACGGGCGTACCTGCCGAAGTCTTAGTTTCAGGGCTGGAATCTACCGAAATAGCAACAGCTATTGTGCAAACGTAAGTGTTCAGAGTTGATGAGGTAAATTACTGGAGAAGTACCGAGCGTGAGGCTGGCAATTATGTTAAATTAAGATGCATGGACACCAAAGTGGACTTGAGCGCCGCCAGCGGGGAGGCTCTTTTGGACATCATTGACCAGCAGCAGGCCGTCATTGACCAGTTGCAGCGACGGATTGAAGTATTGGAAGGCAAGGCCAAGCCGGCGGACCCACGGGAATGCCGGGCAATAAGCCAAAGTCAGGGCGGCGGCCAGAGGAGGAAAAAGGGTCCAGGAAGCCCAGGTCCCAAGGCATTGCCCGCCATCGGATGACCCAGACCCACCGGGTGGAGCACGTCCTTGAGACTTGTCCCGATTGCGGCGCCGGCCAGGCCGGGGGCTGGGTGCAACGGAGCCGGGAAGTCCGGGAAGTCCGGGAAGTCATTGATATACCCCTAGTCCCGGTCCAGGCTTTCGCACCATCCAATGGTACCTCAAGACAGTACACCAGTTGCACCTGAGGGTGGGGGTCTTGGTCCGGGTCATCAGGCAGATAGCCCAACGGGGCCAACCGGTGGTGGATGGGATAGGGGAGCGCATCCGAGCCAGCCCGGTGGTACAGGCCGACGAGACGGGCTGGCGACAGGAGGGGGCCAACGGCTAGGTCTGGCTCTTCAGCACCCCCAGGGAGGGGTACTTCATCCGCCGGGGCCGGAACAAGCCGGAACAAGCCGGAACAAGGAGGTGGTGGATGAGGTACTGGGCGAGTTGTTCAAGGGGGTGTTGGTCAGCGATTTCCATGCTGCCTACAACCATTATCCGGGTCTGAAGCAGAGGTGCTGGGTCCATCTGCTCCGGGACATCCACGACCTGAAGGTCCTCTACCCCAAGGACGCCAAGCTCGTCCGGTGGGCTGGGGCAGTCCATAAACTCTACATTGAGGGGAAGAGGGGAAGACCCGCACCTATTCTGATGGGAGGCAACGGAGGTTGGCCCAAGGGCAGGGCGGTTGGAGGGGAAATTGCTGGCCCACTGGCGCCCGTACATTGATGACCCATTGGCGGTCCAGGGCAAGCTGCGCCGGCGCATTGAGCGCTTTATCAAGGAACTGTTGGTCTTCGTAGCTGAGCCTGGTGTGCCATCGGACAACAACGCTTCGGAACGGAGCCTGAGGCCCCTGGTCATCAGCCGGAAGATAAGAGGCGGCACCCGTTCGGAGCAGAGCCTGCCCTCGTGAAAACGTGGGGCGCCCATACCAAGATGACCCTGGCTTCCCTCTTCGGCACCTGGCGGACCCAAGGGCTAAACCCCCTGACCGCCCGCCGTCAAATGCTCTCTTCCCCTCAACTCTGAACTGTTACGCGGGATGCTCATGGGCTGCATGGCTACCAGGAAGCGGACCGTCAAGCACGGCGACAAGACCTACAAGTACGAGCTGGAAATACCCCGCCGGTACTACAAGTGCTACGGCGTCCAGCACTTCCGCACCGCCTGCTGGGAGCACACCATGATCCGGGCGGAGCGGCTGGAGGGGTTGGTCTGGGGAGAGGTCAAGAAGGCGCTGGAGGACCCCGCCGTCATCGAGTCCCTGGGGCAGAGGGAAGAGGGTGGGTTGAGCGATGATTCCGTTAGGACGGAGAAAGAATTGGAGAAGGTGCAGTTGGAAGAGGACCGGGCCATCCGGCTGTACGTGTCGGGGAAGATAACCGAGGCGCAATTGGACCACCAGCGCAAGTTCATCACCGAGCGGCTGGAGAGCCTGCGGGGGAGGCTCAACGACTACCGCGCCAGGGACGCGCCGCAGGCGGAGCGGGTGGTGGAATGGGCGGAGCGCATCGGCGACGGGCTGGACGACCTGCCCGATGACAAGCGGCGGGAGGTGCTGCGGCTGCTGCTGGACGAGGTTACCATCGACGGGGAGAACAACGTCAATCTCACGCTGGCAATCCCAACGGAAGATTTGGTGCCGATTGAATCACAGGTATCAGATTTTCCGAGTAGAACTCGTCCACGCTCTCGATGATGGCCTCCATGAGCTTGCCGGTGGAGGAGTCGTCGGCGTGCTTGGTGATGGACACCGCGCGGATGCCCTTGCGCCGCAGCATGAACTTGAAGGCCACGGCCTGCTCCCTTTTGCGAGGGAACCGCGAGAACTTCCAGACCAGAATGACCTGGAAGGGGGCGTTGGCCTTGCCTCCCTCGTCTATCATCCGCCGGAACTGGGGTCTGTCGGCTATGCGGCCGCTCTCGGCTTCGTCCACGTACTCACGGGCCAAGGAGTAGCCGTTGCTCTTGGCGTAGTCACGCAATGCCCGAAGCTGGGCGGCTACAGACAGGTCCACGTCCTGGCGGTCGCTGTCTCATAATGGTGTCCTCCTGTTCGGTGTTCCAGGTTCGATACGTCCCCACGGGTCGGCTGCGAAAGGACCTGGCTACCCTTCGACTAACTCGATGCGGTCCCCGTAGCGTCGGAAGTCCTCCCCGTTGAACGTCAGGAGCCTGTGCTCCCCATAAGCCAGCATGGTGGCGACGATGTTGGCGTCGTGAATCTGCCGTCCACTTACGGGAACTTTACGGCACAGCGACACCAGCCAGTCCGTTACCACCGGGCCGTCCTCCAACACCTCGAAGGCTGCGACCAGCCTCTCCACGTCGTTGAGGGCGTCCTCCCGGCCAATAGCCATAGGCCAGGTCTGCGGGCGGGTGACCACCGCCAGGTACTCGCGCAAGACCTGGCGGCTGATGTGAAGCGGTTCAGGTTCCTCGAGGGCGCGTTCCAGCTTGGCCCTGGCAAGATCGTGGTCCGGGGCTTCCAGGATGCGGGCCTTTACCAACACGTTGGTGTCGACAAACATTGCGCGGGTTAAATCCTCTCCTCGTAGATGTCCTCTCGTCGGAGACTGAGACCTTCCGGCCAGGCTCCAGCGGAGTGTACGGGCCACACTTCATCAAGGGTCAGCCTGGGGACTGCCTCCGTGGGTTTGCGCCGGAGCAGCAGAGTCTCGGCGTCCATATCAACCTCCGCCGTCTCCCATCTGGCGGCGCTCCAGGCAAGGGCCTGGCTGTGGCCGTTGCCGCCAGTCTGATTGGACCACCAGGGCCGGTGGAGGCGTGCCGACGGGGGCAACTCGAAGCCGATGATTGACTCGATCTTGCCGAAGGAAGTCCTCCACTCCTGGGTGGAATTTCCCCGCTTTCACGTCGTTCAGCAACCTGTCATAGCGTTTCCGCTCAGCGTGTAACTGTCCCTCCAGAAAGGCCACCTGTTCCTCCAGGCCCCGTATCCGCTCCTGGGCCATGGGCAGCGCCGAGTCGCCGGACACGGCATTGCCGGCGTCCTCCGGCGGGTCATCGTCCATGACCACGTACACCCGGTGCCGCCGTCCGCGCGGCTCCAGTTTTATCTGAATCTCCCCCGAGGCGATGCGCCGGTCCAGGGTGGACAGGGACACCGCCAGCTCCCGGCAAGCCTCGGCCTTGGTCAGCATTCTCATGGCTTTCCTCCTTGATTCTCATGGCTCATTCTCACGTCATCATGTGTCAAACTTGACACGTCATATACGTGAGCGGCCTGGTAGCGGCCAATCCGGGACCAATTTGGCTGTCCCAACCGGGCTGGCGCTGGCGGGCGTTTTGCAACAAAATGCAAGTGTTTTGGCCTTTTGGGGTCTGACAGGGTTCGTACCTTGTCATTTGAATTTGTGGACAGCCCCCCTACAGGAAGTGCCGGGAACGGGAACTTCCCATTTTGCAACTACGGCCAGTGATGCCAACGGCCCCCGGTCGGCAGGGTGCGGCGGCGGCAATCGCCATGCGTCACCCAATACCCCACGCTCGGTCAGCGTTTCCAGGTTGGAAGTGAACAGGAGAGCACGGTGTAACCTGACGGCAGCCCGCAGGAAACCGTCCTCGGCGGCGGGGGTCTCGAAGACGAACAGCAGCAAGGGGAACTCGCCGCCGTGGTCCCGGTCGGCCCAGCCGCTCTGGAAGTATCGGCAGTAGTTCTCCAGGCGGGCGCGGACTCGTTTGGGGGTGGTGGCGCGGCGCTCGAACTCCAGGAAGTAGGGATGTCACTCTCCCCGGTAGGCCAACTGGAACGAAGCGTCGGGGTGCACCACGTAGTTGGCGCGGTGGTAATAGTAGGCGACGGCGGAGCGGGACGTGGGCATCAGGTCCAGCAGTTCGTAGTCGCAGGAACGGGCGATCTCGGCGGTGATGGCGGCGGCAAAGCCCGTGATGGCGTCGTGGTGTTCCGTCTGGGAAGCGATGGTGCGCAGGGCCGTGCCGGCGTAGACTGGGGCTTTGGCGTTGCGGCGGCGCCGCTTTCTCGCGCTCCAGCGGCCTATGGCCGGCCCGATGGCGGCCCGGTCCCGCCGGGCCAGGTATTATACCCCTCGTCCGTGAGGACGTGGCGCTGTCCATCGGAACGCACCAGGGAGCGGCCCTTGAGGGACCGGAGCACCTGGTTGGCCCTTCGGCGGGTGACGCCGCCCGTCAGCCCGGCCAGTTGGTCGGTGGTGCACAGGGGCCAGGCAGCCAGCAGGTCCAGGGCGTCCTTCTCGGCGCGGCTGAGTTGAACGGCGAGGGCGGGTCTCAGCTGCTCCGACGGCTCCGGCATCACGGCCTTCAGGTAGTCGGGATACAGGGCTTCGGGGTCCGGCTTTGGCCTGTCGCGGCGGGACGCGGTTGAAGTCTCCGCTAACCGGGCAGTCCAGGTGATGATGGTGTCCAGGGACAGGCTGGGGGCGACTTCCACCGGAGGATTGTCCCCCAGGCCGTTGCTGCATTGCTGCCAGACCACGCCCCGGTGGTCTCGGGCCAGCAGTTCTCCCTCGGTGGCTACAAACGTCGTTCTGTGTTGCATAACGTCGCCCAGGGTGCGGACGGCCCGGTGGTTGGCCTGGTCGGAGTGGGTCAGCACCAGGGTCACCGTGGGGCGCTGTTTTGAGGGCAGGTTTTCCAGGCTTCTCAGGCGGTAGCGCAGGTTGGCCGAGGGCAGCGTCGGTCCCTGGTGCAATAGGCCGACGGAGCGGCCCATGGACAGGGTGACCAGCGCGTCGTAAGGCCCCTGGCGGTAGTGGTCAACTCTCACAGGCTTCTGTTGCGGGTCGGCGTCGGCTACCAAAGCTGCTACACGGTAAAGCTTGGCCACGGCGTCCACCCGCTGGGCCAGCAGGCAGAACCACTGCCGAGACACCGGGTATTCGCGCAGGAAGGTTTCAAGGCCACACTCGGTCATCGTAGCGGCGTCAATGCCATTGTCTGTCGGGAAGTACCGGCGCTGCGGGTGAGGACTCAGGACACCCAGGCGGTGGGGCACCGAGTCCACTAGGCCCATTTTCACCAGCTTCTCCAGCCGGTCGCGCAGAGTGGAGGTGGGGACCCTGCCAAAGTGGGCCAGTTCCCCCACGGTGGCCAGGGGCGTGGCGCACAGCAGCACCAGGGCATCCTCCGAGCGCCGGGGCGGGGGGCGAACTAAAGCTACGGGTTTGCTGGCTGCCGGCCTGGTGGCCAACCCCTGCGTGGCCGCTTCCAGAGCCTCGACGCTTCCGACTACGGCGTCCAGGGCCGCGCGGCCCATGTGGCCCCGGTCCATGAAGCGCCAGAGGGTCTGGCGGGACACGCCAAAGGTCTCTGTCGCTTGCCGCCTGCCGTGCCGCACAACGTAGGTCCGTACATAGCTGCGCACGGCCTCAGTAAGGTCACTTTCGGTCAACGCGGTCTTCCTTGGGGTTGGCGTCCCGCGCTTCGTCGTTTTCATGCTTCGCCCTCCCGTGGCAGTTGCCTAACACTCCATTGTGCGGGGAAAGGAAATTGAAAGTAATGCCTTGCAAGGCATTGTTTTCGAGTAGGTTTTGTGGTAGGGGGCGGTGCCAGGCACCGCCCTCGGTTGATCGGACGCCCAACGTCTCCGGGCTGATTCCGGCTAGGGCGAGGGTAGCGTGCGCGCCCTCCCTGAAAGGGAAGGAGTTTCGGAGGACGGGGTTGGATGCGGGGAAGGAGGGCCCGAATCCTGAGCAGACAGTGATGCGTCAAGCTGGGCAACCCGTAGCTGAAACATGGCTCAATTTCCCGCCTCTGCTGCGTTGGTGGTCCCATTCCTGCAAGCAATTGGATTCCAGGGCAGGTTCCATGACGGCGGTACATTCCTCCTGTTGGAGAGGTATATTTTGCACCCCTGGGGAAACAGGCATGTGAACAAAAGCCCTTCATAAAGGGGACAATTTGTACCGGGCTGCGGGAGGACGGCTACGGGCTGGGCCAATGGGCCGTTCGCATGAGTGGTGCCCAGAACCGGTCCACTGGGTTGAAGGTCAGAGTCGGGGGAATACAATCACTCCAGGGCGGTTTTCACAACGCAAGGGCTGTAAGGGAATTTGAAATGCAATGCAGATGCATAGAGGCCGTTTCCAACGTGATTCCGGCGGAATTCGGGAGCAAGCAGGGTCGATCAGGCCACAAGTTTGTTGCAGCTCTGTGTCGGGTTTATTGTAGAGATTGTACTTAGGGCCGGATTCTGCGTTCAGATACGTGGGCCTGTGGTGGGTTGCTGGATTGACCAGGACAGTGCCAAGGTAACCTGGGCCCGTATCGGAAGTGGGTCTAGTACATTCGCGGCCTGGCATTCGCTAGCCATTTTGCATTGACTGGTCATGTATAGGGTTATATCCTTCAATAGCATCCAAGGATATAGGGGCAATATCCCGAAGCGGCGTCCCCAGATCCCTGGCGCAGCATGGCCACGGACCCGTCGGCAAGAATGATATGCGCGAGGTGGACAGGTGGCGTTCCAAGGGCAGATACAGGGGTGAAGCGCAATGACGACGGCACGACAGAGACAGACCAACTCCAACGCGGAGACCGAATCGGGCAGCAGCAGCGCCGCCACCGGCTACGAGTCCGAGCTTTGGCGCATGGCCGATGCCCTGCGGGGCAGCATGGACGCCGCGGAGTACAAGCACGTCGTTCTCGGCCTCATCTTCCTCAAGTACATCTCCGACGCCTTCGAGGAAGCCTATGCCAGTCTGGAGGCCGACCGGGACCAAGGCGCCGACCCCGAAGACCCGGACGAGTACCGCGCTCAGAGCATCTTCTGGGTGCCGCCCGAGGCCCGGTAGCAGCATCTGAAAGACCAGGCCATCCAGCCCACCATCGGCCTGCTGGTGGACGACGCCATGACTGCTGTGGAACGGGATAATCCGGCCCTCAGGAACGTATTGCCCAAGGAGTATGGCAGAGACGCCCTGGACAAGCAGCGTCTGGGCCAGGTGGTGAACCTGGTCAGCAACATCAAGGTTGGCGGCTCTGAAGCCCAGGCCACCGACGTGCTGGGCCGGGTGTACGAATACTTCTTGGAGCAATTCGCCCTGGCCGAAGGGCGCAAGGGCGGCGAGTTCTACACTCCCCGCTCCGTAGTGCGTCTGCTGGTGGAAATGCTGGAGCCATACCAGGGCCGGGTCTATGATCCCTGCTGCGGCTCTTCGGGGATGTTCGTGCAGTCGGTGGAGTTCATCCGCGCCCACGCCACCGGCAATGGCAATGGGGGCAGGGCCATGGGCGACATCTCCATCTACGGCCAGGAGTCCAACTAAACCACCTGGCGGCTGGCAAAGATGAACCTGGCAATCCGGGGCATAGAGGGCCAGATTGCCTACGGCGACAGTTTCCACAACGACCGGCACCCCGACCTGCGGACCGACTACGTCCTGGCCAATCCGCCCTTCAACGTCTCCGATTGGGGCGGCGATCGTCTGCGGGACGACAGGCGGTGGGAGTACGGGGTCCCGCCGGCGGGCACCGCCAACTTCGCCTGGGTCCAGCACTTCCTATATCACCTGGCGCCCCGGGGCACCGCCGGCTTCGTGTTGGCCAACGGCTCTATGTCCTCCAACCAATCAAATGAAGGCGAAATCCGCAAGGACCTGATTGAGGCCGGCCTGGTGGACTGTATCGTTGCCCTGCCCGGCCAGTTATTCCGATCAACCCAGATACCGGCCTGCCTGTGGTTCTTGTCCAAGGGACGCCGCAACGGGCAACACCGAGACCGCCAGGGCGAAACGCTGTTTATAGACGCCCGCAAGCTGGGCCACATGGTCAACCGGACCCTCCGGGACTTGTCCCAAGACGACATATCCCGCATCGCCGGTACATACCGTGCCTGGCGAGGAGGCGATAGCGCCGGCGATTACGCCGACGTTCCCGGCTTCTGCAAGAGCGCCTCGCTGGAGGAGGTCCGCAGGCACGGCCACGCCCTCACCCCCGGCCGCTACGTCGGCGCAGAGGCGCGGCCCGATGACGACGAACCCTTCACGGAGAAGATGGCTCGCCTGGCCGTCCAGTGGCGGGAGCAGCAGGCCGAGGCCAGGCGGTTGGACGATGCCATCGGAGAGAACCTGGAGAAGCTGGGGTTTGGGTAAGGAGGACAAGAGTTGGGGCAGCTTGAAGCTACGCCTCGGCTTGAGCTATAATCCACCAGTTCATCTAGCCGGAGGGACTCATGGCCGACTGGACCTTGCAGGATGCTAAGAACCGCTTCAGCGCCGTGGTTGATGCCGCCCTGGGCGGCGTTCCCCAAAGAGTGACCAGAAGGGGCAAACCCGCCGTGGTCGTGCTGGCAGCTGACGAGTACGAGCGGCTTTGCTATGTGGAGAAAACCAATGCCCCGACACTGGCCGAGCTTTTGCTAGCCATACCCCAGGATGACCGGGAATTCGAGCGTCTGCCCTTGCAGTCCCGGCCTCTGGACCTATAATGTTCTACTTGATACCGACGTGTTGTCTGCCCTGCGAAGACGGGAACGGCATCCTGAAGCAGCCCGGTGGTTGGAGGCCCAGCAGACCGCCGACCTGTACCTGGGTGTGGTGACTGTAGGTGAAGTGGAGAGGGGGATTGCCCGGGAGCAGGTCCGCGACCCGTCCTTTGCGCGGCAGTTGACCGTGTGGTTAGCCCGCCTCCTCACGTGGTACGACAACCGGGTCCTCCCTGTTGATGTCCCGCCCGCCCGCCGGTGGGGGCGTCTATCCGGCGCCCTTGGGCACGAGAGCGCAGACTTGCTAATCGCCGCCACAGCCCTGGAACACGGCCTGACTGTAGTGACCCGAAATGTCAGGCACTTTGAGCCGACGGGCGTTCCGGTGCTCAATCCCTTCGATAGATAATAGGGAGGGACGCCTTGGTCCTGCCCCAGCAACACGTGGGACAGACCAACAGGCACGGGTGGGGGTCCTGCTGAGGCCAGTCCCAGCCCCAAACATTGATTGTCTCTCACAGTGGCCTGGATTAACTATCGGCGGCGGGCGGTCTACACCAAATGGTTGGGCACTCATGCAGAGTATGACCGCATTGATGTTGGGAAGGTGGGCATCTTGTTGGATGCTATTGAACGGGCGGGTATCTCAGTAGAGGAATTTGAAGAACTTCTGTGAGGTCAATTATGCGATACTCGGTGGTTGTACATGAAGCCGAAGAGGGCGGCTTCTGGGTCGAGGCCCCCGCGTTGCCCGGTTGCTACTCCCAGGGCGAATCGGTAGGGGAAGCCCTCCAGAACGTCAGAGAAGCCATAGAGTTGTACTTGGAAGCCCTTAGAGCGTGTTCACGATCTTTGAAATATGTTAAGTTGAGACTATTACTAGGGGAGGGGTAATCATGTCTCATTCCTATCCCAGCGACATCAGCCGGGAGCAATTTACCCGGATTCTGCCCACGCTGGAGTTGGCCCGCCGCCGGACCAAGCCTCGCACCGTGGACTTGTATGACGTTTTCTGCGGGGTGCTGTATCTCCTGAAAAGCGGATGCCAGTGGCGAATGCTCCCCGTGGACTTCCCCAATTGGCGCACTTGCTACAAATATTTCCAGCAATGGAGCGAGGGTCCCGACCCGGAGAAAGAGTCCATTCTGGAGCAGGTCTTAAAAAAAATTGGTTGGCGCGGCCCGACAAAGCAATGGTCGGAAAGAGCAGACCAGCTTCTGCATAATGGACTCCCAGAGTGTCAAGAACACGGACAGCGCCGAGCAGAAGGGCTATGACGCGGGCAAGAAGGTGTCCGGAATCAAACGTCACATTGCGGTGGACACTCAGGGGTTGCCCCATGCGATTCATGTGACCACGGCCAACGTCACCGACCGGGCTGGGGCTTTGGCGATGTTTGACGAAAACCGGGCCGACCTCAGCCAAGTACAGCAGGTGCTGGTGGATGGGGGATACACTGGGAAGCCCTTTGCCGCTGGGGTGCAAAGCTTGTTGGGAGCCGGGGTGGAAGTGGTGAAACGCAACGAACTGCACAGCTTCGTGGTGCTGCCGAAGCGGTGGGTGGTGGAGCGGTCTTTCGCCTGGCTGGAGAAGTGCCGACGACTCTGGAAGAACTGCGAACGAAAGCTCAATACCAGTCTGCAAATGGTGGTGCTCGCCCTCGCAACGCTAATCCTAAAAAGATTGTAAACAGGCTCTTAGAGATGGGCCATACCCTGAATTGATACCAAGTTCGGTATCGTGTAGCAAGACGTTCCAGAATCTTGGGCAAGCCACGCATTGTGGAGGTTGTTCCCAATGCATAGACCGCCGGTTTGCCGCCTATGGTTCAAGGACGGATGACCGCGATGAAGCAGGGATATATGCTAGTACCGTTTCCAGATAGAGTTGTAAGAATATGAGAAGGCAGTCATACTTGGGTACGATCTTTCTGTGAGGAAGTGCCCAGCCATGGCTGCCATCAAGTATAAAGTCAAACTGACCGAGTCCGAACGGACCTTCCTCAATGAGGTTTCCCACCGGGGCAAGCCGTCAGTCCGCACCGTCAAGCGGGCGCTGGCGCTGCTCAAAGCTGACCAAGGACTTCGGGACCGTGAGATAGCCGATGTGCTTTTGATCAACGCCGCTACCATTGCCAGAGCGCGGAAGCGGTACGTGGAGGAAGGACTTGAGGACGTCATCAACGACAGACCGCGGTCGGGCAGGGAGCGCAAGCTGGACGGCAAGCAGGAAGCGCACCCCGTATCCAGTACGGGGCAGGCTCTGGTTGCCATCGCGTGCAGCAGTCCACCCGAAGGACATGTAAACTGGACGCTCCATCTGCTGGCGGACAAGGTAGTGGAGTTGGAGTTTGCCGAGAGTATCTCTCTTGAGATGGTGCGCCAGATACTCAAAAAATGAACTCAAGCCCTGGAAGAAGAAAGAGTGGTGTATCCCCAAGGTGAGGGGGGAGTTGGTGGCGCGGATGGAGGACGTGCTGGACCCCGTATCCAGTACGGGGCAGGCTCTTTACCACCAAGAGTAGAACCCGGAGCGTCCGGTAGTGTGTTTCGACGAGACCTCCAGGCAATTGACCGGGGATGTGCGGCCGCCCATCAAGGCCGCCCCCGGACGGGTGGAGCGCTATGACACTGAGTACAAGCGAAACGGGACCCGGAACCTGTTCATGATCTGCGAGTCCAAGGGCGGATGGAGACACGTCGAAGTGACCGGGCGCCGCACTGCCGTGGACTTCGCGCACCAGATGCGCTGGCTGGTGGACGAGGCATACCCTGATGCCGAAGTTGTCAGGCTGGTGATGGACAACCTCAACACCCACAAGCCCGGCTCGCTCTACGAAGCGTTTGAGCCATCGGAAGCCCGGCGCATCGCTAAACGGCTGGAGTTTCATTACACACCCACTCATGGAAGCTGGCTGAATATGGCTGAGATCGAGTTGAGGGTCTTCAGCAGAGGGTGTCTGGACCGCCGTATCAGCGATGAGCGGGCGCTGCGGCGAGAGGTTGCGGCGCTCGAATGCGAGCGCAGCGAAGCAAAATCAGCCATAGACTGGCGGTTTTCCACCCAAGACGCTCGTAGTAAGCTCCAACATATCTATCCTACAAGACCAGATTGAAACGGTACTAGGCGAATACGCGCTCATGCGGAAAACCGCCGAGTTTCTCAGGGAAGAAGGCATGGAAGTCAAAATGGTCATGGAACGGGAGTACCCGAACGCACCCCTCGACTACCGGGGAAGGGTGGACGGGGTGCCTTGGGCATTCGAGCTGACCCGATTGCGGGAAGACTCCAACGAGGACTTAGAAAGGCTGGCGATAGTGCAGCAGGGACACGGAAGCGATCAGGAAAGCACGGCAACGCCTCGACGAGTAGTGTATCACTGAGGAGGACTTCCTTTAGGGCATCGAAGAAGTCAGTGAAATTGGATGAGACCGACAAGAGTGGTGCTGGACACAAACAACGTGATGATGCCCATCACCAGCGGGGGCATTTGTTGCAGAACCCGGCCCTCGGACCGCCTGGTAGAGACCCTCCCGATTCAGCCTTCCCACCCCTATGCAAACTTGCAATTTCAGCTAGGGCCTTTGCCCAAAGCCATCACTCACGTCCTCTGCAAAGTTGCAATTTCCGTAGCTGACCTTTGCTCTTCCACTTGCAACCGAGCCTAATCCAAATTGCTTACTGCAATGCGATGGGCTGACCTCACCCACCCCTGTTTCAGCTAAGAAATGTCCCGATCTGCAACTTTGTAACCAAACTCAAACTCCTATACACCCCCCTGACATCGGACAGCATCCCCCAGACCGTCTGCCCTGTGAGGGGGGCCTGCGCGCGTGCCCCTATCACCCACTAGCTTACGGCGCGGCAGCGCTGTCACACATTCTCCCTGGACACCCTCCGGGCAGGGAGTCGCACGCTCGACTGATGCCCCCGTCCACACGTATCCGCCCTGGATTTCACTTCTACAATTCCCAAAGCGGGCATTATCCACGAACCGAGACGAAGAACAACGCGTCCTCAACGGCGGAACGTATCCGCAGGTACAAAGATTGCTATCAAAAGCAGGTTCCCTACTTATAACGTCAGGACAACGCACAACCACGGCGCGCTTGACCGCCGTCGCCGATGACAACAAATACGTCGGACGCGGCTGGCTGCCCATCACGGGGCCTAGTGCCCAAGAAGCAAAGGCCATTGCCATACTCCTCAACTCAGCCGCAAGCCGGCTCCAATCGTTGCGCGACGCTGGGCGGACATTAGAGTTCCCCAGTACAACCCCGATCCTTTGGAAGGTATCCGATTCCAGACGCAAAAAACACCCGCATCCGCTAGATTCTCGCCGACTGCTGGGAACAAACCAAGGAGATGGAAATGCCGCAGTTCCGCGATGGAGGGTGCGAAGTCTGCGTCCTTTGGGACAATGCCGTCGCTGAGGCCATGGGCTGGGACCCAAAGGAACTAGCCCGACTGTGCGAACTGCTGAACAACGAATCACACGTCCGGGGACTCGGTTACAAACAATATGCAGACGAAATAGAGAAATTCGAGGACATGGAAGCTAATCCTGATGACGAGATTACCGAGCATCAAGGATGAGATTCTGGGTAGGCACCCCAGACAACCGAGAGACCTGAGCCGCCGGGCTAGGGTTCTTTGAGGTTTCGGACAACCGAAGTGGTTAGGGCCGCAGCCGTTCTGCCGGATTCCGGGCAACAAAAAAGCCCGCATACATGGCCCAGTGAAGGAGCTGCCCCGCCGGAAACGCAAAAAGTCGGCATACATGGACAAGCAGGGGGAGGGCACCAAATCGCGGTGTCCTCCCCTATGCTTTGCGCTCTAGCGCCCCGAGCCGCCCAACTCCTCCTCCCACCTGTAAGGTAGGCCACCGCCGAGGTAGTCCGAATCGGAGCACTTTTCCGGTTGGCCCCCTCCGAACCGGACATGTGGCTTGGACCGCATCCGACTCTCCAGTGGCTGTTTCCACTTACACGGCTTCCGATTGCGTCAATATGACGGAACAGCCCCGCTCAACCACGGGAGTCACCGACACCCGGCCCCTGCCGTCGTACCCCGCGCGATAGGCAAATTCCACCTTCGCACCCTCAGCCACGCGACCGCCAACCCGAACGGCGCCGCCGACCTTAGCCCCACCTCCGCCAGCGCCGCGCACCACCATCCCGTGCCGCGCGCCCTTCCGCCAACCCAACACCTTCACCTCGGTGGGCATGACCCGCTCCTCCGACTTCGACCGCTGGAACAGGACCCCGTGCAGCCTCCGCAACACGTCCGGCGACGGAGTGGCCCTGCCGGTCATGATGCCGGACAGATGAGCGGAGCTGACACCGGCCCTCCGGGCCACCTCGTTCTGACTGATACCAAGAACGTCCATCCTGTCCCAGATGGCCTCGCGGTCTACGCCGGCGCGCTTGGCGGGCGCAACCTTCGTCGGAGCCTCCAACGCCGACTCGACCCGCGCCCGGACCTTGACGCCCATGTTCTTGCGACCCCGAGACACCTCCGTCATGTAGCTGGGGGTCACCCCTACACGCTCAGCCAGGTCCTGCATACTCATGCCCAGGGCACGGGCGCGCTCCCGGATATAGCTGCTCTCCCCATTCACCACGCCTCCCTGCCGGTAGACGATCCCCTGGCCGGGAATCTCTCCCAGCACCGCCACCGCCTTTTCCCGCATCGTCGGAGTCCAAGGGTTGCGCCCCGTGGCAATCCCCGACAGGTGGCCGGCAGACACGCCCATCTTCGCCGCCAGCTCCTCCAGGCTGGGCCGGTGCCGCACCGTCTCCCTTGCCATCGTGGGGTTGCTCATTGCTGCCGTTGCCGTCGTCATCGTTCCGTCCTCCTTTGTGTTGCTGGGTTGCCTGTTGCCTTTGACCTGCGCCCTTTGCGGGCAAAGAAGAAGGGCCGCCTCCGAGGGGAGACGACCCTTGTATATTGGGATGGATTGTGTGAGACCCGGAGGCCCCGCCGTCAGCATCTGAGCTTCCCCACTCTGGGGCGGGGCATGAACCGCCTGAGCGCCATCAGGCCGATGCCGATGCCGACCGCGTTCAGGAAGACCATCTCACCGTCGCCGGTCAGCAGCAGCGGCGCTACCACGAGCAGCGCAACCGCAGCACGCCGCCGCAGGAACCCGCCAAAGCCGCCCCGACTCCCTTGACCCTTGGAACCGTTGCCTGGATGTCCTTGAGGCACATTGACGCTTCCTTTCCGTCGCCGACCTGTGCCGGCATCCGGGGCACGGGTCATGTGTGATGGGGTCGGTTGACGAAAGACGCACTCCGCTCACGGCCTGCCCATTGCAGACAGGTCGGATGCCGGACGCGGAGGACGAAGCGTGGTTCGCCCGGCCTGTCTGCGAGTCGAACGCAGAGCGGCCAGGGGAAAAGACGCAGTTCGGCCAGGGTCTTTCGTTGGGAGATCGACTGCTGGGGAGTTGCTATCGAAGGGAGCGTCCGACCTGCGACGTAATCACAGGACGACGAGGGTGAAGGAAGACGCAGCTCGGCCCAGGGTACTTAGCATCCGGTCTGGGGAAGCTGGGAGACGTGAAGCGGCTGGCCTACGACGTGATGGCAGGCCAGAGCATTGGGAGAGGACCGCAGTTCGGCCCAGGTTCAACTCAGGGGAATCAACTGCTGGGGGAACTGCAGTGTGAGGGACGCAGCGAGACCCGGGAGCTACGTCGGTAGCGTCCTGGGGTGCTGCGAGATGTGAAGCGGCCAGCCTGCGAAGGTATGCAGACAGGCGCATGGTGAGACGCAGCCCTACGATGTCATCGCAGGCCAGCGTGCGTGGAATCTGCGACCCAACCGCGTGACGGTTGCGCCGCAGAAGTGAAGAATCGGTCTGGGCGCAGGGCGCACTCCGACCAGAGCCAGCCCCGTACTCGATACGGGAGTGTCCGAGGGGCCGAAGCGCGGTGTACGCTCCAACAGATGCGAATATGTCCCTCCGGGGCGGCCTTCGGGAGAGCGAGGCTCAATCCCTCCGGTCTGACCCCCTGGGCAGCTGTTCGGAGAGCGAGGCTCAATCCTATGCAGCCGGTCCCGGATTCGGGGGACGGGAACCCCCCAGGTTTCTCGGCACGAAACGCTGGAAAAGCCGGAAACTGCGTCAATTATCGCTCGAACGGACGAGCGAAGTGAAGGGGTTGGACGGAGTTTCGGGCCAACTCGCCCCAAATCACTTGCCCCGACGTAGCTCTGACCTAGCTCCGATGCAGCAACCCCGAAAACCCGGCCCCTGAGCCGTCGTCAGCGCCTACTTCCACCACAGCCCCAGGGTGCAGACGCGCCGCGCCCAGCGCAGCAGCTTCCGCCTGCCCAACGCCTTCCGGGTGTCGGCCAGCGCCTTCCTGCGCCAGCCGGTCTGCCCCTTGCGCCCGAAGCCTCTCAGGGGCTGGGTCTCCGGCGGCAGGGTCAGCCCGTGCTCCTCCAGCATTGCCAACTCCAGCGTCAGCAGACGCTCCTCGGTCACGAGCCACGACAGGCTCCTCCCCTGGTGGGGGTGCCCGGCCCGCAGCCTGCGCCACTCCTCCACCAGCGGCCACGCATCGCGGTAGACCTCGACCATCTTCCACCTGCTCTACCGGTTCTCGCCGGAGGTCAGGACGGAGTTCGGGCGCTCCGACGAGCACCGCTGGATACAGCGGTACGGCTTCGAGGAGCACACCGTCGGCAAGCCCGACGAGGACGCGGTGGAGGACGGGCGCAACAGCAGGCGGCGCAAGTACCGCAAGGTGGTCAGGGAGCGACCGGGCCTCGTGCCCAGCGCCCTCTTCCACATCATCGGCAACACGGTGTTCCTGCGCCTGTCCGACGTGGCCTCCGGCCTGCCCCCCTACGAGGAGCAGGTGCTGCTGCCGGTGATGCTGAAGCTTGGGGAGAAGCGGGTGCTGGACATACTGGCCGACTAGCCCTTGATAACCGCACAGGAGCTTGAGGGCATGTTGGGAGTTTCCAAGATGCGGGTATTCCAGCTACTCAGACGACTCATCAAGGGCAGGCTGGTGACCCGGATTCCCGATGGACACCGTCGCCATCTGGCCCCGTCCGCCCTTGACGGCTCACGGCAAGGCACCGAAATATCTGCGAGCGATAATCTCATCGGCAATGGCGCGCTGTTGGGGGAGCAGATGGGGCAAGAAAGCTGCCTTCAGACGTATCGGTGATCCCGCCTTGGAGTTCGGGATGAGAAAGCACCGCCTCCAGATCATCAAGGCTGGACCGAGCCAATCTGGATAGTTCGCGCAAGATCGCGTTATCACGCTCCACAGAGATGGCGTGGACGGGGACCTGATCCAGGAATGGCATCTGGAGGATGCGTAAGGCGGTTGCTTCGTCACAGAAGGCTATGGAAGCGTAGTGTCTTATTGGCGGCCAAGACACTTCGTCGTCTCCAAAGTGGTGCATCCAGGCTCGGAACGCCACTGGTGAGCCTATCGCAAGGCGTTGCAGTTCCCTGACGGACGAAGGACTGTCTTGTGCCCAAGGTAAGTCCGCGATTAGCTTTTCCTGCTCCGAAGTCAGTTGCCCTGAGTTAGGTATACAGGTCGGCTCTGGTGTGGGTGAGGGCGTGGCAGTGGGTGTGGGCGTGGGCGTAGCAGTGGGTGTGGGTATGGGCGACGGAGTAGCAGTGGAGGACGCCAATGTAGGACTCGGACTCGTCTTGGCCAACGGCTCCAAGCTTGGCTCATCCGGGGACTGGAAGAACGAACATCCGCTCAGAAGTACGATGCAGGCACTAAGCAGACCCAGGTGAAGGCTTATAGTAAGTCTAGCAACACCTACGAAACCAGATATCATCTCCTGGATCTCACACTTGCCCGTATGAGTCTTCAAGGACGGCTCCCATTAGCCGGACTCGGCTGCAAGTGTCTTGAACTCGACCTCGTGTCATCATACCACCTACCAGATTAGTCCGACAAGCACAGGAACGAACCGAGTAGCGTTGCAATTAAGTGGTTTAATTCCTGGTCAGGAACGTGATTCTAGTGAAGGCGGGAATCCACTGGATCGTCGCCAACTGGCCAGACCACCTAAAACGGAACGCGATCGTGGTGCCATGAGGCCATTGACAAGAGAACATAAGTTCTCTACAATCCTCCCCGGCCGGTCCCACCGGACCGGACTACTCCCTAACAGGATGCCTACTGATTGAAAGTCGCATGTGTCCTCATCACCCACCTGCGGGCCAAGGTCGAACTGAGACGACAGCCCCACCTCATGGACAGGCCCGCCGTCATCGTGGACCGCTCCAGGAGGAGGCCCCTGGTGGCTGACTCCTTCCCGGCTGCTTCCGGAGTGACGGCGGGGATGCCCCTGGAGCAGGCCCTGTCCCATCACGCCGGCGCCATGGTCCTGGAGGCCGACGAACCCTCCTACCGGAGGGTGTTCCAGCAGGCCCTGGCCTCCCTTCAGGGGGTCAGCGACCGGGTGGAGGGGTCGGACCTTGGCACAGCCTACGTGGGCCTGGACGGGCTGGAGGACCTGTACGGAGGGGAGGACAGGCTGTCCAGCGCCCTGCTGGACTCCCTCCCCCTGTACCTGAAGCCCCGGCTTGGGGTGGCCGAGGCCAAGTTCCCCGCCCTGGCAGCAGCCCGGACGAGCAGGGCTGCGGGCGTCACCGGGGTCCCCCCGGATGCCGCTGCCTTCCTTGCGCCCCACTCCATAGACCTCCTTCCTATCCCCCCGGAGATGAAAGCCAACATGCACCGCTTCGGGCTGCACACCATGGGAGAGGTGGCGTCCATGAAGGAAGAGGACATAGCCGGCCAGTTCGGGCCTGTAGGCAGAAGGGCGTGGGACCTCTGTCGGGGCGTTGATGACAGCCCCCTGGTCTCCATGGGGTACGAGGAGTCCATCGTCGAGCACGTCTCCCTTCCCATCTCCTCAACCTCCATAGAGTTGCTGCTGGTGGCGGTGGACACCCTCCTCAGGAGGGCCTACTCCCGGCCCCGGATGGGGGGACGGTACGCGGGAAGGGCAGCCCTGGAGTGCCTGCTCTCCTGCCCGCCCCTGTGGGGAAAGGAAGTCCACTTCAAGCAGGGGGTGGGGGACTGGGAGGGGGCATCGGCCATCATCAGGGGCCGGCTGGAGGAGGACCATCCCCAGGCCCCTGTGGAGGAGGTGACCCTGACCCTCTCGGACCTCACCGGGGAATCGGGAGTGCAGATGGGGATGTTTCACGACCTGCGGAAGGACCGTCAGAGCAGGTTGGTGGAAGCCGAAAGAAGGTTGCTCCCCCGGATGAACGGCAAACATGCCATCTACCGGGTGGTGGAGGTTGCCCCCTGGCACCCGGCCCCGGAGATGCGGGCCTTTCAGGTGCCCATAGACCCCTCGGGAGGGGATGCCATCAAGCCCCTGTCCCTCCCCACCCCGGTGGAGGTACGGGAGGGGCCGGGCCGCCGTCCCGTCATGGTGCGGATGGGGAAGGGGTGGCGCCGGGTGGTCAGGGTGGAAGACCTGTGGAGCTTCGACCTCTGGTGGCTCCCCGCGCCCATCACCCGCACCTACTACCGGGTGAGCCTGGAGGATGGGAGGCAGGCCACCCTGTTCCGGGACCACGATGGGGACTGCTGGTACCGGCAGGGGTCCTGAGCCGGTGTCCTCCATGCCCGCCGGGTACGTGGAACTCCACGCCAAGAGCTTCTACTCCTTTGGAGTGGGGGCGTCCCACCCCCATGAACTGCTGGCCCGGGCAAAGGAGCACGGCTACCCAGCCCTGGCCCTGACGGACACCAACCTGTGCGGCGCCCTGGAGTTCGCCCGCACGGCCAACAGCCTGGGCATCCAACCCATCACCGGGGGGGAGATAACCCTGACCGACGGCTCCCGGCTGACCCTGCTGGCCGGGACCCGGGAGGGATACGCCAACATCTCCCGGCTCTTCACCCTGGCCAACGCCCTTGACCGCAGGGAGCCAAGGCTGGACCCCGCTCACCTGCCCGCCCATGCCCGAGGGGTGGTCCTCCTCACCGGGGGCCGGGACGGTTCCCTCTCCCGGCTGGCCCTGGAGGGCCGCCGCCGGGAAGCCCTGGGACTCCTGGGGGACTACCTGGAGTGGTACGGCCCGGAGGGGGTGTACGTGGAGCTACAGCAGAACCTCCTCCAGGGCGACACCGGGAGGAACAGGGAACTGGCAGGGCTTGCCCACCAGGCGGGGGCGCCGGTGGCGGCCACCAACGACGTGCACTACCACTCCCCCGAGCGCTACAGGTTGCAGCACGCCCTGGTTGCCGCCAGGCGCAACACCACCATAGACTGTGCTCTCCCCTTCATCAGGCCCAACCACCACCTGTCCCTGAAGGCCCCCGACCGGATGGAGGGCCTGTTCCGCCAGTACCCCCAGGCCGTCGCCAACACCCTCCGTATCGCCGAGGGGTGCGCCTTCAACCTCGTCACAGACCTGGGCTACACCCTCCCCGACCCCGCCGTTCCCAAAGGGTACACCCCTGAGAGCTACCTGAAGCGGCTGTGCCTGGAGGCCGCCCTGAGGCGCTACGGCTCGGTGACTGAGCGGGTCAGGGACCGCCTGGAGGAGGAGTTCCGCCTGGTCCACAGGCACGGGCTGGCGGGCTTCCTCCTCCTCTACCGGGAGATCGTCCTCATCGCCCAGAAGATCATGGAAGAGAGGGAGATGGCCCACCCGGAGACCCCCCTGGAGGAGAGGCCGCCAGGGAGGGGTCGGGGTTCCTCGGTGGCCCTGCTGGTGGGCTACCTCATAGGCATCAGCCACGTGGACCCCCTGAGGTGGGACCTGACCCTGGAGCGGTTCATCTCCGAGGACATGTCCACCCTCCCCGACATAGACCTGGACTTCCCCCGGGGGTTGAGGGACGAGCTTATCCGGCGGGTCCACCGCCACTTCGGGCCGGAGTTCGCCGTCCTGGCCGGGGCCGTCAGCGCCTACTCGGTGAAGGGGGTCATCCAAGACCTGGGCAAGGCCCTGGGCCTGCCCAGGGAGGACCTGAATATCCTCTCCAGGCAGGTCCAGTCCCGGGACGGCGTCGGGCTGAGGGAGGAGATGCTGGAACTACACGCCTTCAGGGACCGGGTGGAGGCCCCGGGCTGGCGGGACCTGGTGGAGCTTGCCCCCCAGCTGGTGGGCGCCCCCAGGGGCCTGGGCCAGCACGTGGGGGGCATGGTCCTCAGCGATTCCCCCATCTCCGGGATGGTGCCCATCCGGGCCGGGGCCATGGAGGGGCGCTACATCATGGACTGGAACAAGGACAGCGTGGCCGACGCCAACTTCGCCAAGATAGACCTCCTCTCCCTGCCCGTGCTGGACCAGATGGAGGAGGCCCTTGACCTCATAGAAAAGAAGGAGGGCAGGAGGCTGGACTTGGGCAAGGTAGACCCCGAGGATCCCGGAGTGTACGAGATGATCAACCGGGGGAGGTCCAAGGGGGTCTTCCTGCTCCAGTCCCCCGCCCAACTGAAGTTGGCCCAGAGGATGGGCTCCCGCAACCTCCTGGACCTGGCCTACCAGGTGGCCCTCATCCGGCCCGGGGTGGGGGTCCAGGGCAGCGCCGTCTCCCGGTTCGTTGAGCGGTACAGGCACGGGGCGTCCTGGGAGTACGCCCATCCCCTGGAGAAGCGTGCCCTTGAGCGGGGCCTGGGAATCATCGTCTGGCAGGAGCAGGTGGTCCAGCTCATCATGGACGTGGCGGGGATGACCGCCGCCCAGGCCGACCAGGTCCGGCGGGCCTTTGCCAGGCCCAACAACCAGGGCCTCATCGCCATGCACCGCCAGAGGTTCCTGGAAGGGGCGATGGGCAGGGGCGTCCCGGAAGAGGCTGCCGGGAAGATATTCGCCAAGATCAACGGCCACTACATGTTCCCCGAGTCCCACTCCCACGCCTTTGCCGTCACCGCCTACCAGGCAGCCTGGCTGAAGCGCTACCACCCCCTGGAGTTCTTCGTGGCCCTGGTGAACAACCGGCCCATGGGCTTCTACCCCCTGGAGACCCTCAAGCAGGACGCCCGGCGCTTCGGGGTGCCCTTCCTCAACCCCTGCGTGAACCGCAGCGGGGTAAGGTGCATCCCCCACGACGGCTCCGTGCTGCTGGGCCTCAGGATGATAAGGGACGTGGGGAAGGAGTCGGCCATGCTCATCCTCCGGGAGAGGGAGGAGCGCGGCCCCTACGCCGGCGCGGGGGACCTGGTGCGGCGGACGGGCCTGAAGCCCCGGGCGGCGCTGTCCCTGGTGCAGGCCGGGGCCTTCGATTCCATGACCTCCAATCGCAGGGAAGCCCTGTGGGATGCCGGCCTCGCCGTCCGCCCAGGGCCCAACGGCCAGGCGGCGCTGCCCCTGGCAGTGGGAGGCGGTGGCCCCCCACTGCCCGACTTCACCCCCTACAAGAAGATGGCTGGCGAGTACGAGGTCATGGGCATCTACCCCCGGGGCCACCTGATGGAGTTCGTGAGACCTGGCCTGGGCCGGGGAGTCCTGCCCACCACTGCGGTGGAGGCAGTGGATGAGGGGGAGGAGGTCCTGGTGGCGGGCTGGCCCATAGCCCGGCAGCACCCCCAGGGGCGGGAGGGCACGGTGTTCGTGACCATTGAGGACGAGGAGGGCGATCTGCAACTCATCCTTGGGCCAGGGGTCTTCGCCCGGTGCCGCAGGCAGTTGGGGAGCCGGGTGGTCCTGGTGCGGGGCGTCGTCTCCCGGTGGGACGGCACCACCAACGTCGTAGTCTCCCAGGTGGAGGGCATCAACCCCAGGGTCCCCATGCCCTCCGCCCACGACTGGCGGTGAGAAATGCCAGGGCTGCTTTACCGGATGACTGGTCGGTTAGGTGGGAGTGTCAGCGCTCCCACGTTGCCCGCTCGTCCTTTAGGTAGGACTTCACGTCCTCTGCCGTCTTGAAGAGGCGGTGGCCCGGCGCTTCCTCCAGGATGTCCAGGGCGGAGCGCTGTGGTGAAGCCGACGACTGGGTTATCTTGAGACGCTCCTCATGAGAAAGCTGGGGCTTGGTGTCTATGGACACCATCACCTCTTGACCTTCTTCCAGGTTGAGGGGTTCCAGGGGCGTGAGCGTCCCATTGGAGTATATGGCATTCACCTTCACGATCATCTCCGGTCCTTTCTTCGCCCCCGCCGTCTCGGACTCCCCAATTCGCCGACAAACAACTCTCAGCGATTTCCCCCCGCCGCTATATCCTATCCTTCTATTTTATCACGTCCCCGCCCCGGCCTTGCGGCGTTTATGCCTCGTCTGTGGCGTGGCCCAGGCCCAGGCTCCTCTCTATGGCGGTGGACTCCTCTTCCGTCAGGCCGTACAGCTTATACACCAGCCAGTCTATCTCCTCCTCGATTTCGCCGGTGTCGGCCTCGGGGTCGGCGGCTTTGGCTGCCAGGATGCGGTCCACCAGCCGGATGAAGGGGCGCTGCTTTGCGGCGGAGATTTTGGGAATGGGGATGCGTTCTACCGAGAATCTTTCCCATTGCGTAAGGCCCATTCCGGTTGTCCTGGCACTGTTCTTAATGAACCACGTGATAATATTGCTATTCAGAACGGCACACAGGTACTTTAATGACCTACTTGTCATTATGAACCCTTTGTTGTTGCAATACATTTCCGTGTCGGAGTAGGCGAACCTTCCCCTGGGAGACATATCCATCCAGAACAGCTTTTCTTTAGTGAATTCCCTGTATGCCCCCGAGTTATAGTAATCAACTTGTAGTTGCCACCATTCGTAAGGCACTTGCCCTGTCTTGGGATTTGCGCCGCCCCGCCTTTTTGACAGTTTCTCTCTATGGGGTAACAAGTGATTATGGATAGCAGGGTAATCCTCTTCAGCTACTTGTGAATGGCTGTATATCAGCCACAGGCCCGCCCATTTAACCCGGAAACGCTGAATATCCTGGCCTCGCAGCACCGGCTTGAGAATCTCGGTTGATTTGGGGTCTGAGGCAACCAACGCCTCTTTCGTAGCATTGTCAACGATGAAGGCTTTGTTGTAGCCGGTCTTGATGCCATAGTTGATTCTCACGTCCCACTCTTTTAACGGAGCGCCCTTGGCGTTCATCTTGTCCATAACGCTCTGTTCTATGGACGAAAGGGTAGTCCAGGGGCCGTCACCCTGGGGTCGCAGGTCGCTCCAGAGGCTTTCGTCCGGCGGGAAGGTCTTGTCACGGAGGCGGTCCATGTCCACCGCCTTTCCCCCAAGGTCGCTGCTTCCGTGCCGGGCTATCAGGATGCTGGTGTCAACGATGGCGTTTTCAAATACATCCTTGCCCATTTCCAGCAAGCGCAGCGGCGTGTGCCCCTCGGCGAACCAGCGCCGGGTGGCCTTGCCGTATTCCGCCTTGAGCCAACTGTTGGAGGTGATGTAGGACAGCAGGCCGGTCTGGGGCGCAAGCAGTTGGACGCCCTTTTCGTAGAAAAGCTGGTAAATGTCGCCGGTGCTGGTTAAGGTGGCAAACCCGGCGTCCTGGTAGAGACGGCGTAACTCCCCGCTATTTTTCTGGAGTTGGATGTAGGGCGGGTTGGCAATCACCACGTCAAAGCCGCCGGTTACGCCAAACATATACTCGGCGTCGAACCAGTCGGCGCTGGCGCTCTGGTCGTAGGGGTCCCACTGGGCTACCTTGGCGGCATGGCCGGCGTCCAGCCCCGATTGGGTCAGGCTTTCCGCCAAGGCCCGGCGCAGTCCCCTGTCCCGCTCCC
Source organism: Dehalococcoidia bacterium (assembly GCA_965219725.1). Lineage (GTDB taxonomy): Bacteria > Chloroflexota > Dehalococcoidia > Lucifugimonadales > JAGWBF01 > CBDCOF01. Next base: position 1,687,165 of record CBDCOF010000002.1, read on the forward strand.
GGTATTGCAGCTTCATGGCGCGGGTGGTGGCGTGGAAGTGGCTTTCCCGATTGGCGTTAAGCTGCTGCTGCAATTCACGGGTCCGCTCCGAGGTCAACTCCCGGCTCAGCCCGCCCAGGCCCAGCAGGGTGTTGGCGGCGACGAAGCGGGTCTCCAGGTTGGGCAGGGGCTTGATGCCGAAGTTGCCGGCCTTGGGGTCCGCGTCCTGGTCTATGGCCAGGGAGATGAAGAAGCGCAGCTTGGCTATCTGGGTGGCCACGGGCTGGATGTCCACGCCGTAGATGCTGTTCTGGATGAGGTAGAGCTTGCGTCCAAAGTCCGAATCGCGGTAACGCTCGAAGGTCTCGCTGATCTCGGCCAGTTCCTCGTCCCGTTCCTGTTGGTTGGCGGTGTCAAAAGCGGCGGCGGCCCGTTGGCCGGCCAATTCCTTTTGCAGGGCCTCCCAGCGGGTATTGTGAGGGTCCAGGCGGCGCAGGGCCAGGGTCAGCTTGTGCAGCGCGCCCATGGGAAAGGCGCCGGAGCCTACCGCCGGGTCCAGCGCCTTGAGGCCGGCGATGGCCCGGACGATGCCGTCACGTTCGGCGTCGGTGAAGCCCTGCTGTGTGTCTGCGTCCTCGTGTTCCAGGTAGTCCAACAGACGACGCAGCCGCTCCTCCCAGGATTGGGCGTCACCATTGGCAGGCGCCGCCTTCTGGCTCAGGGAGGCCACCAGGGCCTCGTCCACCATGTAGTCCACCACGGCCCGGGGGGTGTAGTAGGAGCCGGTCTGCTTGCGGGCGGTCTCCCGGGTCTCGGGGTTGTAGGCGGCCAGCAGGTTCTCAAAGACCTTGCCCAGCAGTTCCGGGTCCAGGGCCACCTCCTGCTCGGCGGGGGTGTTTTCCTCCACAGTGAACTTGTAGCGGTTGAACAGGGTAATCAGGCCCTGACTCTTATCACCCTCGTCAAAGAACAGCCGGTTGGGGATGGAGTAGCCGCGGCGGTGGGCCGCATTGTCGGTAAAGCAGTCAATGCGGTAGCCGCCGTTGCCGGTGGCGGCCTCGCTGTCCAGGCAGTCGAAGAGGCCGCCGTTGATGAAAGGCGTTTGGTCGAACAGGCCCAGCAGGGCGTCGCGGTCGGCAATCTGGCCGGCATAGCGGTAGCGGGAGAAGTCCCGATGGGTGGAGTTGTCCCCTCTGCTGAAGCCCCGGAGGCTTATCTCCGTGTTCAGGGTGGCGAAAAAGAGGTTCTGCAAGACGGCGCGGTAGTAGGAGTCTCCGGCGGCGGGGTCGTAGTCCTTGAGCAGCCCTGCAACCTGGTGCTCCACGAACAGGTCCTCGGCCACCAGTCCCTTCTCCTTGATGAACCAGACGAAGAGCAGGCGGGTGATGAGGCGGATGACGTGCTCTTCGGGCGACAGGGTTTGCGCCTGATTAACGGGGAATCTGGCAACCTCGACGGCGCGCTGGAACCAGCCGAACAGGTCCCGGTAGAACCGCTTGTTCAGTTCCTCGGTGTCCAGGGCGGCCAGCCAGGCGGCCAGCAGCCCGTCAAAGTTCTGCTGCTGGCCGTGCTGCTTCATCCAGGCCAGCCGCTCGCCCAGGGAGAGTTCTTCCAGGATGTCAAGGTGGGCGCGGTGGGGATTGGCCGGGTCTATTTCGCGGATGAGGGAGACGCTGCCCAGCACGTCGCGGCTTGGGTCGCGCCGGTTGGGGCGGCGGTGCACGAAAGCCAGGGTAAGGAGGTCCGATGAGGCCTTGAACAGGACTACGGTGGGCATCGGGAACAGCTTGTTTACCTCCCGGGCGAAGGCGGCGTAGCGGCCCCTGGGGTAGCTGTCGCCATGCAGGACAACGGCGGCGAAAAGGAAGCTCTGGGCATTGCCGGTGTCAAAAGAGTTGTCGCCAAACAGGGAGATTTGGGCCTCCGCCGCGATTTCCTGGTCGGTAACTTGGAAGAGGAGGCGGGCGGACCGGGCCGCTTGGACAAACTCCTGCTGGGACTGGGACCTGGTGTCGTGGTCCTTCTCCGAATGCCTTTCAACAAAGTCGTCGGCATCGTCGGACAGGTCGCCGGGCACCCGGCCGCTGCGGTAGCCCAGGGCTGCCAGCAAGTCCACGGCTGCCGCCGGGAAGTCCTGGCCGGGCAGAGTGGCAAGGGCGGCCTGAATGGGGGATAGGGTGTTGGTGGAGGTCATATTTGCTTCTCCGGCGGCATCAAGACCAGCCAGGTTACCAACTCGAAGTCGGATGCCTCTCGCGGGGTTTCTGAGGCCGTCGGGAGCTGGAAGTCCCTGGAGCCGCCGGGCCGCAGCTGCCGGACCTGGACGCTGTCGTGGGCCTGGCTGATGTGGGCGATGGAGTTTTTCAGCAGATTGTCGTAGTGGCCCATATCTTTGCCGAAGTCGGTGGAGTGGTCAAACCTGTCGCAGAGATGGGTGATGGGGCCGGTCTTGCCGGCCGCCGCTGCCTCAAACACGCTGAGGGCTTGCCTGGCGTTGGCGCAGCCGAACCGGATGGCGCCGTTGTCCTGGATATACACGAAGTAGTAGGGATGCACCGGGCTGGCGACCTGCTGGCGGGAAGAAGTGGCGCCGGCGTTGCGCTGGCGTAGGAAGAATATCACGCCAGGCTGGGCGGCATCCCCCTGGTCCTCCGCGACGGCGTAGACGCCGGGAGGCAGAGCCTCCAGTTCGTCCCGGTTCTTTTCCAGGTAGCGCAGCAGTTGGGTGAGGAAGTGGTCCAGGGTGAAGTCGCTCATAACCGGGCCGTCGTCCAGGTCGTCCATATCCAGGATTTCCTCCCGAAGTTTCCGCAGCTGCTCATCACGAAAACGCAACTCCGATTGGGCGTCGGTTTCGGTGAAAGGGTCTTCGTCGCCGCTGGCCGCGATGTCTGCCAGGGCCATCCGTGCCTGCACTCGATTTTCCAGCCGCAGATAGACGTCCATGTCCTCCGTCGGCCAGTAGTTTCGCATATACACGGAGAGGCTGCGGCTGCCGATGCGGTCAATGCGCCCGAAGCGTTGGATGAGGCGTACCGGGTTCCAGTGGATGTCGTAGTTCAACACGGTGTCGCAGTCCTGCAAGTTCTGGCCCTCGGAGATGCAGTCCGTGGCAATCAGCAGGTCAATTTCCGGCTCACCCGTTGCTCCCCGGTTTCGGGCGACAGGGGCGAAGTTGGTGAGGATGGAGTTGAAAGTATTGGCGCCCGTAGTAGTACGGGTCTCGTCGCCGGACACCATAGCGATGTTGACCCCGAGCTCGTTGGCCAGGCCGGTCAGGTTGCCATAAAGGTATAGCGCCGTGTCCTTGAAGGTAGTGAACACCAGCAGCTTGCGGTTGGACTTGCCGTCACGGTCCTGATGCGGGTTTTCCACTTTGTCGCGGATGGCCTGTTTAATTTCCCGCAGCTTGCCGTCACGTTCAGGGGTTATTGCGGCGACGCTATCCAACACCTCGCCCAGGGTGGCCTTGTCCTGCCGCAAGTCAGTTAACCAGCCAGGCAAGTCCAACTCGCTGAGGCGGTAGGGGCGGCGGCCCCGGTTGACGAAGAACTCGTCGTCATCTTCGTCATCCTCGGGCAGCACGTCGGCGCCCGCCAGGTCAACGAGATTCCGCGCCTTATTCTCGTAGCCTTCGATCTTCCCGATAAGGCCGTCAATCTTGCCAATGGTGCGCTCAAGGGTCAGGGTCAGGGAGTGGGGCGAGCTTTCCAGCCGCTTCAGGAAGTTGGTCCGCATCATGCCGACGAGGAACCGCTCTCTGTCCTGCTGGTTGAAGTTTTGCACCGTCCTTACTTCTTCCAGTTCCCGCAGCCTTTCCGGGTCGGTCAAGTACGAGCTGGGTTGATAGACGGCCAGCTTGAATTTGCCAATGCCGTCGGCCAGTTCCTTGTATGAAAGAGCGCCGGACAGGTCGGTGGGCGGGTAGGAGTTGACGGGCGCTGCATGAGCAGGGAACCGGCCGATGCGGTCCATTTCGGCAGCGTAAGACTGTTCAATGTGCCGCCGTGACCGGGCAATGGATACGCCGCCCAGCAGCCGGAAGAATTCCGCGCCCAGTTTTTCCAGCAGCGCTCCTTTGTCCCGCCGGCCTTTCCGACTCTTGTCGGACTCCCACTCCTTGAACTGACGTTGCGCCGCCGCCATCAGATTGCCGATGTTGCCCACGTCAAGACTGTCCTGGAAGGCGTCCTCCCGCCCCTCGGTCATCAGGTAAATCTGGTTGCGCAGGTCTATGAGGGAGGTGTTGACCGGAGTGGCCGAAAGCATCAACACCTTGGTTTTGGTCCCAGCGGTGATAATTTCGTTCAGCAGCTTCCGGTAGCGCTGTCCGTCGCTGTTGCGGAAGTTATGGGACTCGTCAATTACTACCAGTTCGTAGTTGCGCCAGTTGAAATTCGCCAGGTCAACGCTGCCCGACCTGCCGGAGTCTCGGGATAGGTCTGTATGCGCCAGCAGGGTGTAGCTGAAGCGGTCCTGGGGGAAGGGGTTCTGGATATGGCCGTTGCTTGCCTGGTAGAGTGACCAGTTTTCGTACAGCTTGCGTGGGCAAAGCACCAGCACCCGCTCGTTGCGCTGCTCGAAGAATTTGACAACCGCCAGCGCCGTATAGGTTTTGCCCAGCCCAACGCTGTCGGCGAGGATGCACCCATTATGCTGTCTGAGCCGGGCGATGACGCTTTTGGCTCCGTCCTTCTGGAATTCGTACAGCGCATTCCAGACTTGGCTGTCATAGAAGCCGGTGGTGGCCAGGCCGTCATCGCCGGCCAGCCGCGCCTCGATGTCCTTGCGGAACAGTTCGTAGAGGGTCTTGTAATAGACCAGTTCCGGCGGGTGGTCCTTGCCGATGCGGGCCAGCGCGTCCAGCACTTTCTGCTTAACGTCTTCGGTGCGCTGCTTGTCATTCCACAGCCGGTCGAACCATTCTTGAAGTTCAGCGAGGGTGGCGGCATCGGTGGATGCCAGGTTGATTTCCAGGTTGGGCCGGGCGCTGCCCCCCAGCCCGCTCTTGGTGAAATTTGAACTGCCTACCACGGCGCTGTTGGTCTTACCACCTGAGCCGGCAAGATACATCTTGCCGTGCAGGAAATTGGACTGGCGGATTGACCGGATCGAAACAGCCTCCCCGGACACCCATTTGGCGCACCGCTTCGCCAGATATTTCTGTTGCAGCGTGTGGTTTGGGACCAGGCCCTTTTCGGTGACCTCAAAGGATTTGGGGTCTTTGGAACCCGGGTCCAGGTCCTCTACCGAGGCGGGGTCGCCGAAAAGAAAGCGCACGTTACCGATGTTGTCCAGATCGTCTGCCAGCAACTCATAGCCGTAGATGCTGAAGTAGGCCGATACGAAGTGAAAAGCATCGGCGCCGCTGAGGTGTTGCCTTAGATGTTCAGCGACGGTGGCGCTCTTGTTGTCTATGACGTGGGGAGGGGACACCATCAAAATATGTCTCCTGGGGAACTCGTCAGCGTGATATTGATATGGAGTGGATATTCTGCCAATTTTAAGGTGAGCCGTTCCATGATTCGTCCTGCCGTCGTGTGAGAATTTTAGCACGGTCTTGGCGGGATTGTCTAAAATAAGCAGTGGAGATCAGGGTAATCACATCTTAAATGATATTCCCAAGCCCTGATATGTCTGAGGCTGGGCTTGATTAAATACCATTGCATGTTGAGGATACCATCAGGCAGGTTGGTAGTCAGTCAACCCTGAAATAGAAGTTAGCGTAAGGCAACGTGGAGTGTGGTCCCATGCCAAATAATCCAGCCCCTCTGCGATAATACCTTTGATTTCAAACATGGCTGACTACTAATATCTTCTTCCCCTGCATACCCACCAACATCCCCCCGACCATCATCGGCCCCTCTTCCATCAGCTACCCGGAGAACAGCACGCACACGGTAGCACGCTACACTGCCAACGATCCCAATGGAGATAGAGTTTTTGGGAGCCTTAAGGGCAACGATGTGAGTCTGTTCGGCTTCAATGGCGAGTACCTGACATTCAACAGCGCCCCGAACTACGAGAACCCGAGGGACATCGGGCGCGACAACGAATACGACATAATTTTAGTGGCGGAGGACAACGGCTCTCCCCCGAAGTCTTCGAGTCTAGCAATCACCATCACCGTTACCAACGTGAACGAGCGGCCGGGGGTGGATGAACAGATTGCCAATCAGACGCTGACAGAGGGCGGCGGTTCCAGGTCTGTCAACCTGTTGGACAAGTTCGACGATGAGGACGGCGATACGTTGGAGTACTCTGCCAACTCATCGCAGACCACCGTTGCGACGGTGAGTAGGACTGGCAGCATCTTGACACCGGAAGGGGTAGGAGATGCCACTGTGACGGTGACGGCCCGAGACCGGGGGGCCTGAGCGCGTCCCAAAGCTTTACCGTGATGGTGGAGATGGGTCCCACCCCTACCCAGCCTCCACCACCCCCACAGTCGCCCATGGTGAAGATTGAGCGAACCCAGCCGTCAGTGACCGAGGGAAGCACATTCTCCTTCAAGTTGACGGCTAACCTCGCGCCGCCCTCGCGCATAGATATAAATGTGAGGATAAACCAAAATGGGAACTTCCTGACGGGTACGATACCGACCGACATTGCGTTGGCGCAGGGCAATACGGTCGCCTGGTTGATCCTCCAGACGGAGGATGATGACGTAAGCGAAGGTGACGGGAGCGTAACGGCAGAAATCAGGCCAGGTTCGGGCTATTATGTGGGGATTCCCTCCTCGGATACGGCCACCGTTACGGACCCACAACCCCCGCCACCGATACGGCCAACGATGACGACGTGCCGCCTGCCCCGACTGGGCTGCGGGCCAATGGTAGGACTTCGTCCACTGGGCCTCCCCTCCGTGACAGAATCACACTGCGGTGGAATGCAGTCCCCGGGGCAACCGGCTACAACGTGCGCAACGCCGAAGAAGTATGTGTCGAGATAGATTCCGAAAAAGCCCGATGCGACCTGGTGGGGGACTCGGAACAGGAAGAGTGGGAGACGATCACATCGGAGAATATCACGATCCAAGAGCTCACGATAGACGGCGTCACCGTTCTGGAGGCGAGCCTTGAGTTCACGCGACCGCATCCGCTGTGCGGCGAATCTAAGTACAACAGGTTGATTCCTCTCGCTCCTTGGCCGCTCTACCGCGTTGAGGTGCAGGCGGTAATCGCGGACTCTTCCGATTGGTCCGACTTCGTCCTCGTCTTCCCAACGAGTGAACCCCCCGGCGGTTTTACTCGGGTCGCAACCAATGGGTTTAATGGTGAATATCAAGAGAAGAGGAATGGAAGCCACGAGTACAGGTACACGCTATGCAAAGGCACGATAACGGCTGCCGTCGCTTGGGGCACGGGCGATCTCGTGCGAGACGACGCTACTGTAGCGGCCATTGCAACGGACATCAAAGCCGGGATAGAGGGGTGGGAGAAGGCTGTCCGGTGGGTAACCGGAGATGCCAGCATCATCTCTGTGACGGCTACGGAATCAGAGACGTGTACTGACAGTGACAGCAATACAGTCGAATTCATTCCTAACATAGACGTAGAGGAGGACTGTGACAATCCATTGGCATTGGGATGCGTCCCTCAGGGAACGTCGAGCATCCTGCTGAGGCACACCCCGAAGGGGTACAACTCGTTGAAGGCTGATTACGAAGACACCAGCTGGGATGTGATGCGCGGCAGCTGCTCAATGCTCCATCAAGTCGTACTGCACGAAGCAGGGCACGTTTTCGGCTTCGTCCATTCGAGCACCAGGCAATCGGTCATGTACGGCGGACTGGCGGACTGGCGGACTGGCTTGAGCCATTCTGCGTACCGCAGGTGTATTATGACGCCGTGATCATGATGGTAAACTATCAGTCGCGGTGAGGAGGACAACGATGGTCTTTCGCGCTATGCTAAACTCCCCTCTGCTCATCACGTTGCTGCTCCTGGCCGCCTGCAGCTCGCCGCGAGGCGCCTCGACGGAGGGCGCTGGGCCCACTTCCTTCCCAACCTCAACCTCGGTCCAGGGTGTCACCCCCACGCCGTCCCCAACCTCAACGCTCCCGCCGGCGCCGACGCCCACACTTGACCCCACGCCTGAGCTCCAGTACCTGACCCAGGAGATACCCCCCTGCACGCCCGCGCCAGGCTCCTCCGTGGACCCGTGCGAGCCCGGCAGCGGAGGGGCTTTGTTCATCGAAGAGGTGGGGCTACTGCCCTTCGGAAGGGAGGAAATCAGGAAATAGTCCGCCACAGGGGGTCCGAATACCAGGCTGCATCCGGTTGGGATTCCCATGATCAAATGTGGGAACCAAAGAACAAAGCACTTGGACGACTGTGACAGAGCGTCATGTAGTGGAAGGAAGACCCCATAGAGTTAGGGTAAAGTGCCACGACAGTATAGCCCCACGACTGAGGGCAACGGAGATGATATTGAAACATGGTAACCCAACTGCAATAAGAGCCTCCAACGGCATGGGCCCAACACCGGGCCCGTCCGTGTCGGACACAACTCGCTCGCCAGGGCCGTGACCGAATTGCAACCTGGGTCTGCCGGCGGGTCAATATCCCATCATATCGACTATAATGGGACCACGAACTCAAAGGTTTGTAATACAGTACAGATTGGCCTACCATAGAGATTGTTACGACGGCAAAGCTATTTCTGAGTTATAATGTCTTTCATGGTAATCAGTCTGACCCGGGAAATGGAAGTTTAGGGAGGGTCCGTGAAATACGATGTTATTGTCGTTGGCGGAGGATCGGCCGGATCGGTTTTGGCCAGCAGGTTGGCCGAAGACTCGAATACCTCAGTCTTGTTGCTGGAAGCCGGAAAGGACTACCCCGATTTCGCCAACCTTCCGGACGATATAAAGTTCGGCCACACCAGATTCGGGGAATCCCCGGACTCGCAGCACAATTGGGCCTTGCGTGGAACACTCACCGAGGAGCAGGGGGAGGTCCACGTGGCCCAGGGCAAGGTGATCGGGGGAGGGTCGTCCATCAACGGCCAGGCAATGCAAAGGGGATTACCCGAGGATTTTGACTCCTGGTCTTCCCTCGGCAACGATGAATGGTCTTATGCCAAGGTACTGCCTTTCTTCAGAAAAATGGAGCATGACCTCGACATTCAGGACGATTTTCATGGAACGGAAGGACCAATGCCGGTAAGACGCCGCCAGTCAGGCCAAGCGGCTGACATCCAGAGGGCATTCCGTGACGCCTGTTTGCAGGCGGGGTTCACCACCACCGAGGATACCAACGGCCCAAACCCCTCCGGCGTTGGCGTGTCTCCCTCCAACAACCTGGACGGCGTGAGAATGAGCACTGCTATGACCTATCTCAATCCAATGCGCCACCGTCTTAACCTTACGGTGAGGGGAGAGGTTTTCGTCAGGAAGGTATTGTTCGAGGGTCCAAAGGCCGTCGGCGTGGAAGCCGAAAGCGGGGGCGAGGTCTTCACCCTTCAGGCAGACCGTGTAGTCCTGAGCTCCGGCGCTATCAGGTCCCCCCATCTGCTCATGCTATCGGGCATCGGCCCCAAGGACCAACTGGACCAGTTTGGGATACCCCCGGTCCAAGAGCTCCCGGGAGTAGGACAGGGTCTATGGAACCACCTCAGCGCCCATATTACCTTCAAGGTCAAAGACGGGATGACCCTTATTGCCGGGGTGGACGCGCCGCACTTTGGCCTGCATTATACCTCCCAGGGGTCAGATGAGATTAACGATATGGTGCTAAGGGCCAGCACCGTTGTTGATGAACGGGAGGAGCGGAACCCCGGTTTACGGACCATGTACCTGGCCGGCGACGTTCCCCCGGAGCGGGCGGCACGCATATCGTGTACTCTCGGGTTGCCCAAGGGTTCAGGATACGTCAGGTTGGCATCTGCCGACCCCGGAGTACAGCCGTCCTTTAACTACCGGTATCTCCAGCACCCCGACGACATTCGACGGGTGAGGGAGGGCTTGCGATTCGCGGTAAGGCTTCTGGAGTCCGACGCGTATAAAGACGTGGCTGATCACCGGATCAACCCAACGGATGACATTCTGGCCGACGACGACGCTATGGACCTGTGGATACGCCAGACCGTGGGGACCGCCAGGCACGTGTCCGGGACCTGTAGGATGGGACCCGGTTCAGACCCGATGGCGGTGGTTGACCAATACTGCCGGGTCAAGGGAGTACAGGGGTTGTGGGTGGCTGATGCCTCGGTGATGCCGCGAGTTCCCAGGTCGGGCGGTATCCATCCCACGGTTATCATGGTCGGGGAGCGCGTCGTCGAATGGATTGCGGCGGGTTAACCCAGCCTTACCGATGTCTGAAATATATCCTCGTGGATAGATGACAATATAGAATAAAGTCCGCCGGTTGTTCTTCGGAGGAGCGGGCTGATAACACCCCCAGCGCCGGGCCTCCCAGTGAGTGGCGCTGACTGCTCCCTAAGCAGTCAGCCCTCAATCCCGGCTACGAAGCAGGCAGAGCTTTCGGCGGGACTTGGTCCAAGATAGAGGGCCCGCTCCCCTTCATCCCCTCATACCAGGCCGTCAGAGCATACAATGCGGACTATCTGCGGTTCCTGCACTTGTGCCCGGTCGGAGTCGTCGGGCGGGTTGAGGCGGTATCGCTCCCGGAGGGCTTCCAGCCGGGTCCGCAGGGCCGGACCCTCCAGTTGCAATTCCCTGATTTCCACAAGGGCGTTCTCCACCTGAGGTGACAGGTCTCCCATGAATATTCGCCGCAGCGCCTCGATTCGTCCCGCCTCCGCCGGGTTGCCGGCGACAGCGCGGGCTGCGATGTTGAGATGCCTGGACACGTAGCGGCGCGCTCGTGTGTCTCGCGGCCTTCTGGCCCTGCCCAACCTGCGACGGAAATCCGCCCTGAAGGTCTCGAAGGCTGCCATGACCCGTTCGTTGGTGTCCCTGGGCAGGGGTTGGGCCGGGGTGGCGGGGCCGCATTCGGCGGCGGCTACGAACTGGGCGGGGCTGATGGGGCGGGGTTGCAGGTCGGACCCGACGGCATAGCACCCTATGACGCCTCTCTCCCTCCCAGCGCTCAGCAGCACCAACGTCTCTCCGGGCCCCGGGTCGTCGAATGGTGATGGGATGGACTCCAGTGTTGACGGCGACATCATCGGCAACTGAGAGCCCTCTATGGACAGCACATTCTGAATGTAGCTGTCGTTGGCGGCCTCGGCCCGGCCTGGCCGTGCTGCCAGCGCCGATCGAATCCCGTCGGGCAGACCGGTGATGGTCCGCCATAGTTCCGGGTCCTCTTCCTGGATGCGCTGCAATAGGGATACGGCCCTCTGATTCGCGGCCACTTCGTCCAACCCGTCGTCTATGTCGGGCATCTGCTTGCCATCGTATATACTGTACATCACGCTGACATTCAGGCGTTCCGTATCCGACAGCAGCTTGCTGTCCAGCCCAATCAGGTCATGGAAGGACTGGATGCGCCGATTTAGCCGGTCCGTGAGGGATAGGCCGGCGTCCACCTCCGTGTCGGGCCACATATTGTGCAGGTTGATTACCGTGTGTTCCGTGCCTATTCGGTCCACGCGACCGAAGCGCTGGACCAGCCGGACCGGGTTCCAATGCAGGTCGTAGTTCAGCACCCGGGCGCAGTCCTGGAGGTTCTGTCCCTCGGAAACGATGTCCGTGGCCAGCAGCACGTTTATCTCAGGTCCGGGGAGCGCTCCATTGGGAGACAAATTCCAGGTTGGAGAGAACCTCTTGACGATGTTTTCCGCATCGTGCCGCGTGCTCCCGGTCAGGCGCGCGATCTTGGGGTCACTCCCCCCGGGGTTCAGGTGTTGAAACAGGTACTCAACGGTGGTCTCCGCCTCGGAGAAGATGAGCAGCTTGCCGGACCTGACCTCGGGCTGTGCCAGGAATTTCAGGAGGGTTTGCAGCTTGTCGTCATCCTCAGGCGCAATGTCCTTGACTCTGGACAGGATGCTGCTCAACGACTCGAAGTCCTTGTCCAGGTCCTCGACCCATTTGGCAGTGTCGAAGTCGCCGGCGTCGTGAACAAGCCTGGCGTTCTTGCGGCCCAGCTGCTTCCGCCGGTGTTCCTCCTGCCTCAAGACCTCCAGAAGGTCATCCGCCTCGAAGGACTGGCCCGAGAGCAGCCGGGTTGCCGTGCTTCCAATGGGGACGTAACCGGCATCGAGGGCGTCGCGGAAGTTGCGGTTGCTGCGGATAAGGGAGTCCAGGGTGGACCGGAAGGCCTCTATGCTGGACTCCAACCGCTTGAGCAGCAACACGGCCATCAGCACGGCTATCCTGTCCCTGGCCCTGTACAGGTCCCGGTACTCCTCCTTGTCCCTTGCTTCGGGCTTGATGTACTTGGTGACCCTGTACCTTGCGCCCTTGTGCTTCTCCAGCATGGCCTCAATCTCACCCAGGGAGCCGGCCCTGGCATAGACCTTGTCCAGGCGGTAGGCCACGTTCTCCAGCGCCGGATCGGGAAAGCGTACCGGCCTTCCTCCAACCATTGCAGTGTCGCCGTAGAGGTCCCGTATGTCCTTGCGGCGGCGGCGTATGAACACCGGTGACAGCACCTGCTCTATTTCAGCCTTGGGGACGGCGGGCTTGCCGGGGGGCGGAGGAGGCGCGGTGTTGGAGCGGCCCTGCTGCCAGGTATTGAACTCCGCCCTGTAATTCTCGAATTCGGCGCGGTATTGCAGCCATCGCTGGGCGTTGTGGAAATAGGCTTCCAGGCTGACCGGCTCAATGTTGAGGCCATGCTCCGTGTCGTCCAGGAACAGGGTCAGTTGACGGTAGATGTCCATTGGCCCCAGGTTCTGGGGCGTGGCGCTGAGGAGCACCACCTTGTGGTCCCCGGCCTCCAGGTAGTCCCGCAGGCCCTTGGAACGCCGGTTGACGTTGCGGAAATTGTGGGCTTCGTCCACCAGCACCGGTCCGCGGTTCGGGTAATGCCGCGCCAGGACGACGCCCCGGTCCGGGGTTTCCGCCTCCACGTACCGGCCCAACTCCTCGTCGAATTCCGGGTCCGGGACCGAGGCAATCACGCTGTGGGACACAACCTCGGCACCCAGACTGAAGCGTTCGTTGAACACCTGCCACATGGGTTTCAGCCCGGCGGGGCAGAGGATGAGGGGCGGCCCGTCGTTGGGGTAGCTGACCCTAAGCTGGCGCAGCAACTCCGCGCCGACGAAGGTCTTGCCCAGGCCCACCACGTCGCCGATGTAGCAGCCGCCATGAGCCTCGATCATCGCCAGGCCCCGACGCACCGCGTCCAGTTGGAAGTTGGCGAGCTCGTTCCGAGGGGTCAGAGGCCCGCCTCCCCAGATGTCGGTGTGGTAAAGCTCGTAGAGGGCCTTCAGGTAAACATGGTAAGGCGGGGTTGCGGCCAGGGCCCACGACCGCCCCAACTCCGTCACCAGGGCGGCGCTGATGTCCTGAGAGTCGTCCCACAGGGCCTCGAACCATTCCCGCAGGGCAGCCATCTCTGCGTCGCCGGTGACCCGCACGTTCAACTCGGTGTTGCCGCTGAACCCGGCCAGGGTCAGGTTGGAGGAGCCCACCACCGCCGCGCCCGGCTCGGCGTGGTTGTCGTACCAGCATAGGTAGGCCTTGGCGTGGAGGGGGCTGCGCAGGTAGGCCCGCACCTCCACCTGTCCCGCAGCCACCATGTCCCGCAGGGCGGCCACCGCGCGCTGGGAGTCGCCGGTCTGGGGGAGGACGGCCACGCCGGTGGCGATGTGGTCCACCGAGTCCTGGACGATGGTATCCCGCTGCCGGCGAGGCACCATGCCGTCGGCCTCCAACTGCTCCCGCAGGGCCTGGGACTGCTGCAAGCCCAGGGCCACCGATTCCAGGGTGGGCCGGTCGGTGCGCCCCACCAGGATGCGCACCTTCTCCAGCCGCGACAGGCTGTCGGCCACGGCCTCGAAGCCGGACATGAAGAAATACCCGACGGCAATGTCGGCCCGGGCGGAACTGCCCAGCATCTCCCGCAGCCGGGTCAGCAGGTCGGGGTCTGTGGTGGCGTGGAGGATGTTGGATGGGGGCATTGACTGTCATCCCTCCGGCAAGATTTCTTCTATGGACACCATCACCTCTTGGCCTTCTTCGAGGTCGAGGGGACCCAAGGGCGTAAGCGCCCTATTGGAGTATATGGCCTTCACCTTCACGATCATCTCCGGCCCTTTCTTCGCCTCTGCCGGGGGTCAAGTCGTCTCAAATTGCAGGGTAGAGAGGTCCAGGTTGGCGGAGCGTTTCGAGAGATGGAGCATTTCCACTCCCACCACTTCGTTCCGCTCGTTGTAGTCCAGGACCACCCCTGGCGATACCTCCTCAGACTCGACTATGGCGGAGTCGTCGAGGCGCAGGTAAAGGGCGTCGGCTTCTTTATCAACGCGCAGTTTCATACTCTCCTCCTCATTCTGCGGTCAAAGAACACGCTCACGACCCGCCAAGGCACGACACGAGTGTTCACGGCTACCCGCAACACCCGGTTGCCCTGTTCTGGGATACGCTTATAGAAGCGTTCCACCTCAGCATCGTCTGGGTCGTCCATACGCAACCCCGGCTCGGCTATCGCCTGTTCAACCCATTCGAGGGGAATCATTCGCTCTTCCATGGCATTACGGGCGTGTCTGGTGAATTCTAGCCTCATCACTTCGGACCACAGGGCATCGCCGTCTCGGACTTCCCGGCCTTCCCCTTCCCTTCAGCCTAGTGCGCCCTCCGCAAGTCGGGGGTGGTGGCGTGGAGGATGTTCATGTCTGTCCCAGCTCTTCTAATCATTGATGCGCGCCCAAGAGCTGAGGCCCATCTTGTATGCCGTTGGGTATCCCACCCGTTCCGCATACGTAATCGCTCCTGGGCGGCGTTCCATCAGTCGTTGCCTGGCATCTGCTTGACGCCAGGCAATTTCGTAGTCCCCGCTATTGACGTCAATGACGACCAGTTTTCCCTTTTCCGTGGCCTCCAGCCGACTCCGCAGCTTTTCGTACATTGCTTTCCCGACAGTTGCCACGTCTATGTCTGCGTCATCATTTCTGACGGTCATGGGAGACCTCCCTCACATCCTCAATTGGCGCGGGATACCATCGCCGGGGACCTGCAACGGGGTATGGGGTACAGCGTATCACGCCCTCCGCCCCCGCCGCTCCAGGCACCCCATCTTCAATCTCCCCGAGCCGGGTCAGTAGGCCGGGGTTGGTGGTTGTGTGGAGAATGTTCATAGCTCACACCGAGATGATTCTCAGATTTCGCATCCGCTCAAAGTGCCTGCGATTATTGGTGAGAAGGGTAAGTTCGTGGCGGATTGCGGTAGCTCCAATGAGAAGGTCGAGGTCGCTGATGAGCATCCCGGCAGCCCTCAACCTAAAGCGTTCCTCGGCGAATATGCGGCATACGGATTCATCCAAAGGCACGACTTCTACAGCAGCCAGGAAGTTCCTCAACATCTGCTCATCATGCTGTGGGGCAGTAGAACCAAACACCCCGTCATAGAGTTCTGCCAGCGATATGATGCTCAGGCCAACGCCTTCTGAAAGTAGTCTATTGAAACGATTTACCAGTTGCGCAACGCCGTGCATGTAGTCAATGGCCCAATCCGTGTCCACCAGATACCGCATCAACGCACTACAAGTCCACAGGCTCCCGGGAGCCGGTAATCCTGGCTTGGTAAAGCATCCTCTTGAGTTCCTCCGGGTCGTGGCTGCCCACCCAGCCGCCTGCCGCCGACATCGTTATCTTGAGACGCTCCTCATACGAAAGCTGCGGCTTGGTGTCTATGGACACCATCACCTCTTCGCCTTCTTCAAGATTGAGGGGTTCCAACGGCGTAAGCACGCCCTTCGAGAACCTAGCCTTCACCTTCACGATCATCTCCGGTCCTTTCGTCGCTTCCGTCGCCCCGCACTTCCCGGCCTTGCCCTTCCCCTTCCCTTCAGCCTAGCACGCCCGCCTTTTTCTATGTTCAACATTCATCCTGGCCCAGTAGTTTCTGCATCATTTCTTCATGTTTGAGAAACTCATCATCCTTTGCCCATGCCTTACCCTGCTCCATGGCCCGGAACATCGCTATGTCTTCCTCTTCCTCCGTCAGCGGCGGTAATTCGCCCCATTGAGAGGTGGTTACCGCCACTCTCTCCTCATCCGTAAGACCATAGAGGTTGCAGACCATCCACTCTATGTCCTCTTCGATATAGCTGGTATCCGCTCCCGGTTTAGCCGCCAGCATTTTGTCCACCAGATATACCATGACACGTTCTTCCGAAGGGCTGAGCCTAGGATGGGAATGGCCACTCCCTGCGCCAAGCACCAACGCGCCAGGGTGGAATTGCGAATGGCGTCAATGTACTTGGCCTGCTTGACCGCGGCGTCTTCGACCAGAGCTAATTCCTGGGAATGAATCTTGTCCATAACCCTTTGCTCAATGGCTGCTTTGTCGTCCGTCATAAACTACCTGCCTGTTGGGGATTCCGGGTTATTCAGCCTGTCATGCGGCTCCGGTGGTTTATCCACGAATAGACAGGAAGGGGGGAGGGGTAGTTTGCCCAATTAACGGGATCGGTCATATTAACAGAGGAACTGCTTGATTTCCGCGGGGTCACCGCCGGAGGCAAAACGGATGCGGTTGGTGACAACCCGGAAAGCGGAGGCAGGGGCCGCCCCGTCCTCGTCCTCAATGGTTACCAACACTTCCCGCGCTTCTTCCAAATCAA
Organism: Dehalococcoidia bacterium; assembly: GCA_965219725.1. Classification (GTDB taxonomy): domain Bacteria; phylum Chloroflexota; class Dehalococcoidia; order Lucifugimonadales; family JAGWBF01; genus CBDCOF01. The sequence goes on from CBDCOF010000002.1 coordinate 1,703,848, forward strand.
GCGGCTCCAACGGCAACAGCGCCCCTTTTGCATATCTGGCCCTAGTTTTGGCTATTGTCATTCCAGCTCAACTCCTTTTCCCGCCATGCCCCCACCGATCTATCCACGAAGGGGCACGAAGGGCCGGCTGTCATGTTCACCGTTAGTGTTCTCTTAATCGAAATTGAGTTGTTCTTTGCGTAAATCCTCGTACATATCTTTCCCCATGACGTAGAATGTGCCGAGCGCAGTCCGGTTTGGAATTTCTTTCAGGCCCATCATGCTCAGTAAAAGAATTTCGACGAGCGCCTGTGATGCGTTCCATCGGTGGTAGGCATTGATGGGGTCTTCATCAGACGTCAGGTCGTTGTGGAATGTTGCGTTCCTAATTGTAGAAATTTGCTCGCTTGCTTCTCGAAAGGTTTTGCTGTGCCGGCCGAGTTCTTGATTAGCGACCATTTCTATGGCACCTTTGATATTTTTCCCACGCTTCAAGCTCAGGTCCTTCTTCAACCATTCATCTTTGCACGGGTACGTGCTGATAATGGAACGTGTCAGACCCTCTAATGCCGCGAAGCTGACTGATGCGGCTAGTGAACTCTTTCGTAGGGTGCCCATTATTTCTTCGCTGGTAACATATTGCGATATAACCTTTCTCCAGTGTTTTTTGACATCTGGCGCCAAACCGTAGAAGTTCTGGAAAAGCGGCGATAATTCGATGGGGAAATACGAAGGTCGCAAGAACCAGTTGCCTTGCAGCGTTTTGATCTGCGTTTCGCTCTGTGGATAGGTTCTTACCCACCAGGCCCAACCGTCTTTATAGCCCGTAATCGAGCGGAAGCGGATATTTTGCCCGAATACAAAATCCAAGAATGGGGACAAGTTTTCTTTAAGGAAATCTTGGCCAATCGCACCTGTTAGTGTGCCGCTTTCATTGGTTAGGTTGCATACGTGGGTGACGTCTGGGTCCAGCCTGCGGCTAATGGGCATCTCACTTAGCTTTGCCGTCCATCCATCTGCTTTCAGCGTAAATCCGCTCAGTAATCTGGAACTTAAACCCTCTGCTTGCGGTATTACTACTGTGCCGTTCTCCTTAGCCTGGACCTGCTCAGTGCTCATTGCTTCATAATGAATCCAATTGTCCGTTCCGTGCCATTTTTCCGGTATTCCAGTAAGCCAGATCGTTATTCCTGATAGTCGTGCGTCATTTTCTCCGAAGATATCGGTATCTACGAATCCGCTCAGTGTGGTGCGGTCTCCCGAGATTTTAGTGACCCTGACGGGATATTGGAAACCGCGGGCGGGTACGTGCAACATCATTTTCGAGGCTCCGAAGGCTTTGATCCCGTCGATATACGGACTGTTGCTATCAACGAAGAATCGGAACGTCAGACTGCCGTTTTCCAGACGAAACGCCGCAATTCCACCTACGTTTAGAGTCTCGTCGCCAAGTGCGGAATTGTCGTCTGGTGGTTCGGCTTTGGTTGTAAGGTTGCTGTGATAAGACGTATCTTCATTTATTGACAGCACTTGTTGCAACCACTGGTTTTCCTGTAGCATTATTTGCCTCTTCCATCGTTCAGAAGGGGTTGAGAAGGGTTGATTTCATGGTACCGAGGGTCACACACTCCGCACCCGCCGCCGATTCTCCACCAACTCCCTGACTCCATCATACATCCCGTCCCCCTCCTCCACAAGCAGCCCCAGCGCGTCAAACACCTCATTGTCAACTACCCGCTGCTACCCCGGCCGGGCCAGCCATGTTGCTATGGCTTCCTGCTCAGCGTCGGTTACGCCGTAGGTTTCGTAGATTATGGCGTCAATCCGCTGCTCCAAATCTTCTATATCGCCTTCCTGCTGTTCACGGGCCGAAACCAGTTGCACCAGTTTCGCCATCGCAGTCGCATCAGGGAAAATTATCGGCAATTCCCGCAGACCGGATAGCGTCACTTGCCGGAAGTCGTCTTTTACCGCCGCCGTGGAACGACTCAAGTACAGGAACGAAATCAGGCTGGAGTTCAGGATTGCCAGCAGTGCCACCAGTTTGTGCGGGTCATCAAAGTTAGGCTTGGTTACATATATGTCCTTTTTCACCACGAAGTCATCGTATGCGACAGCAGACAGTAGCCGATTGGCACGGCTTACAATTCGGCGAGTCCAGATGCGCGGCCCTTCGTGGTACGGCACTTCCCGGTTGCTCACAACCACAAAGTTTTCAGCGAGCGATGATTGAATTTCGTACCGTTGCACTTGTCCGCCAAAGAACGGCAAAGCTGCCGACTCTCGGCAGCTTAAAATGTCAAATTGGTACGCCTCAATTCCGCGCTTTGAGGATGTAATCTCCCCCAATGGCGTTGCTTTGGCACCCACGCGGCCGAAAAGGCTTGCCGCCCAATCCAGCAAAGGCACCCGCAAGCCGGCGTCCCCGGCGACTGCCGCCCAATCCGCCGAGGTCATGTAGTCCGCAATCTGGGTCAAGTCTAGTTCTGCCCGCTTTTCCAACGTAGCGAGGCGGAACGTTGCCGACGGCGGCTGGCCCATCATGCCAATGGTGATTGCCGTGTCCACGTATGGCGTTTCAAACACGTCATACGGCAGATTGACCACGCTTTGCAACGTCATTTTGCCGAACAGGTACTGCCGAAACTTCTTGAACCGTTCGCCCGTTTCCCATGACGTAGGCGTGACGTAAGCCATCACGCCATCGGGTGCGAGGTCGCCGGCCAATCCCATAAAGTTGGTGTAAGAATCGGTATGCCCAATGGCGGCGCTGCGCCGGTCTTTGACAGTAATTCCGTAGGGCGGGTTGGCAATGGCGATGTCGAAGCCCCGGCCCTGGGCAAAGACCTCGGCAAACTCCACCCGCCAGTCCATCACGTCCCCGGCAGCCCCGACGACACCCAGGGCTTCCCTTATTCCTGCCTCCGTTTGCTGAATGGCTGCCTTCAATCGCTCCTTGTCCGGGCCGAGAGAGGCGCGCATATATTCGGCCTTGAGTTGGCCCAACCGCCTGAACTGTTCGGGGTCCTGGCCCAGGGCGCCCTGGACCTCCACGCCGGCGCCGGGGTCCGGCCCCAGCAGGCTGTCGCCCCGGACCACCTTGAGGTCCAGGTTGGGCAGGGGCTCCGGCCTGTCTCCATCGTAGTCTATGGCCAGGGAGAGCCACATCCGCAGCATGGCGATGTTCACCGCGAACTTGTCTATGTCCACGCCATAGAGGTTGCGCTGGATGATGTGCAGCTTCATCTCGTACAGGTCCCGGGGCGTGGCCTTGAGCTGCTCGCTGTAGAGGGTGGCTTGCAGTTCCACCAGTTCTTGCATCATGCCCAGGAGGTAGGCGCCGGAGCCGCAGGCCGGGTCCACCACCTTCACCTCGTCCAGGGCCTCGCTTATCCGGCGGGCGGCGGCCAGGGTGAGGCCCGAGGGGTCGTGCCGGTCCACGAATTGGGCTATGGCCCCGGCGTCCAGGCCGGTGTCCTGACCCTCCAGGTAGCCCTTGAGGGCCTCGCGGCACATGAAGGAGACCACCGGCCTGGGGGTGTAGTACGCCCCGGACTCATGGCGGCCCGTCACCAGTTCCTCGAACACCTTGCCCAGCATCTCCGGGTCCACCGCCACCTCGATGTCGAAGGGGGTGGACTCCATGACGGTGAAGTTGAACCGGTCGAACAGGCCCCGGAAGACCTGCTCGATGGCGCCGTCGGGTACGCTGACGCCGCCGCGCCGGTCCAGGTCGGTCTGCTCGAACAGGCCGCCGTTGAGGAAGGGGACTTCGCCGATGAGTGAGCGCAAGGCGATATTGTTGTCATTCAGATCTCTGGACTGAGGGTTGTTGAGGCCGGCGAAGAATAACGGGTCCAGCCTCTGGGCGAAAAAGTTGGCCCCGTCCGGGTCGGCCTGATAGTCCCTCCACAGGACGTTGAGGTAGTCCTTGTCCCCCTTGAAGGTGAGCCAGCCCTTGCGCTGGAGGAAATAAACGAACATGAGCCGGTTGAAGAGGGTCTGGACGAAAGACCGGCGTTCCTCCCTGCCCTCGTCGGTATCCTGAAACCCGGAGACGCTTGCCTCTGCCGCATCGAATATCCGCTTGTACTCGGCAAAGAACTCCCTGGTGACGGGTCCCACGTCGAAGGCTTCTTCCAGGGCGGCGCGGATGCTTCCCCTGGCCCGGTATCTCCAGTAGATGTTGGAGACCTGCTGCACCGCAGTCCGGCGGGGCAGGTCCCGCTCCACCACCATGCGGCGCAGGGTGGGCCGCGAGCCGGTGAAGCTGGGCAGGATGAGGTGAAGCTGGCTGGCTGAGGGGTTGGTGAATACCAGCAGCAGGTCATCGCCGAGTTGGTCGGCAATCAGCTTGGCCGCGGCGTCCACCTCGGCTTTGCGCACCCGGTCGGCGCCGGTATGTGGACCAGGAACAGGCAGGGCGACGTGGAGGACGTGAACGCCGTCGAGCTCAGCAATGCGGTGGGCGAGACCAGGCAGCCCCACGCTGCCGGGGGCGCCTTCGAGACTCACTTCACCGGAGGCGGCGTCGAAGTCCAGCACCTCCACGAACAGCCTGCGGATGGCGGCGGTGCGCTCCTGGGATGAGGCGGCAAAGATGCGCCTTATTCGTTCTTCAACCTCAACGGCGTCATCAGGGTTCTGAATAGGCATCCTACGGCTCCTTAGAAGCAGATACGGGGGAAGGGGACTACCCGTATTTATTATACCCCCGGGAGGGACTGCGGGGGGTGTTCGGATGATGGTGGGGTATTCCCAAAGCGCGTTGGCAAGGACGGATATGGATACCAATCCTTACTTAGGATAGAAGCGTTAAGATGAATCTGTCTGCGCAGCCTGATGCGTCCCTAATCTTGTCCGGGGCCGGCCTCTCCAGTATTTGGAAGCTATCTGCGCTCTTTTTATAGCTCTTGGTATTGCGGGTGGCCTGAGAAAGTCCGGTAAGCACGTCCTGCTTGGGAATCCTCTCGATTTCAGGGTTCTGGGGGAGGTCGTGGGGCCGGAAACCCTGGCCGTAGAACGACTGGAGCGCGTCGCGGTCGGCGAGAAACCAGGACTCCATGACCTGCGCCATCAGATGGCATTGGTCGTCGGTAACGGCGTTAGGACGGTCCCATCCGTCAGTGGATTTCAGGTGCTGCCAAGACCCGGCCCCCGTTACCGGCCCCTCCGAGTCCACCAGGAGCATAGCGGTCCCGTTCCCACCGGTCACGGCTTTCCGAAAGGACTGGTATGTGTCGTTACGGCTGCCGCAGGCGACGATTTTGGGCATATTCCCCGCCAACCCAGCGTTTTCAATGAACTTGACGAAGCCTCTGCGGCAAGCAGTGTTCAGCGTCTTGCTGCTGCCACCGCCTTCAACATAGATTCTGGTAGTCACCATCTGTTTCCGCCTATCTCCCCTCGGGTCCAGAGTTCACCCAGCCGGTATTCCTCAAGCCAGGGCTTCAATTCCTCGGTGTTCAGGCGGCGCAGTTGGGTGGTGCCCTCCGGCTTTTCGCAGACAATCACCGCCTCCGGTAAATCCGTGAGTGCGTCCACCAGCACGTAGGAGTGGGTGGTGACGAATATCTGGCTGCGAGATGACGCTTCGACCAGCAGCTTCGCCACCTCCGGTATCACGTCTGGGTGCAGCCCAATCTCCGGCTCCTCGATGCAGACGACAGGCGGCGGATCGGGATGGCAGAGCACCGAGAGCAGGCAGAGATAGCGCAGGCTCCCGTCGGATAGCCGGGTTGCGGGCACGGCATGACGCAAGCCCTTCTCATGGAAGAAAATCTGCACCGTGCCGCCGCTTACGCTGGTGAGAATATCCTCGACCGATGGATAGAAGTCTCTCATGAGTTCCAGTATCCGGCGCCTTACATCGGGCCGGTTCAGTAGGTCATTTAGCACCAGGCCGAGATTCGAGGCGTCTTCCAGGAGGCGGTCTTGTTGAAGGTCGGCTCTCTGCGGCAGGCGGGGCGGCGTGCTGCGTCCGAGGTTCCACTCGCGATAGAAGCTAATCCGCCCGAATTGGTTAGCCAGGTAGGTCAACTCTGGATAGGAGTCTGGGTCTCGCCGCTGGGACAGAATAGACTGATCGGGCCTCACATCTTCCCGCATGAGACGTCGATTGGATCTATCATTCTCTTCAGTTGTGGTGATGACGTTGAGCACCGGATGGCCTTCCTCATAGCGGTAGTAGAAATACGGCCGTGAATCGTGCGGCGTCGCCGGTCTTTCATTCTCTATCGCTTCGTCTCGGAGCTCGAAGCGCGCCCCGGTCTCGGTGAACGACAGCCGATACCTGAGCGCCACCGGTCCCTTTGGGTATTCGACTGTCACGTCCACGGTTGCCCTTGGTGTCCCCAGGGCGCCCTTCCAGATCCAATCGCGAACGCCTCCACCCTCGCGAATCGGCTGTTGCAGGTCCCTGGGCGCGGCCTGGAGGAGCGACAGCGCTTCGACCAGGTTCGACTTGCCGGAGGCATTTGGCCCGATGAGAACGTTCAGAGGCTCCAGGGGAAACTCGGCGTCACCGGGACCAAAGGATAGTATGTTGTCCAGACGTATCGTTCGAATGAATCTCTTGCCTTCCATGGTCCGCTCCCTACCGGATTGCCGTCCGCGCGTATTTCGGATACCGACTGCCGTCTTCAGTGTGGAGCTTGAGGCCCTAGCCCAGGGTGAGGCGGCGTACTGGGGTGTTGTTCTTCCCGGTGATTTATGTGGTATTCTACCACTTTTTCGGTGGGTCCAATCCCCTGGCCTACCAGGGTCCCTGGTTCCTGGATTCCGGCCTGCGCCGGAATGACGGTGGGCATCTATTTTCATAATAATGACGGTTACGCAAAGGTCTCCTTGCGTGGGCAGCAAGTCATGTGCAAAGTGAGTATAAACTGCGTAAGAGGATGTTCCAGAAATTCCTTTCCCCTTCGATGGAGGAAGGTTAGAGCCTGCCCTCTCCCGGGAGGGGAGAGGGGGCTTTGCACATGCCCTTGACATGGGCAGAGATGGGGATATGGTGTAATATCCTATAGTCCAATATATTTATATTGATTGATATTCAGGGAGAGTAAACTTGATGCTAGAGATAAGGACCGTAGCCGATGACGAGTTTGTTCAATGGGTTCGGGCTGAGGCGCGGGCTTATGGCAACCGGCTAGACAATGACCCCGAGGTGTTACGGCCCCATTTCGACCTGGACCGTTCTATCGCTGTGCTCGACCAGGGAAACATTGTTGGCGGCGCTCATTCTCACCGGCTTGAAATGTCCATACCCGGGGCTTCATCAGTTGTAGCCGGGGTGGCCAACATCGCTGTACAGCCAACCCATAGACGGCGCGGGGTGATGACCATGATGATGCACCATCAGATTGGAGACATCTACGAGCGTGGAGAGCCTCTGGCGGCGCTGTTTGCCTCCGAAAGCATAATCTACGGCAGGTTCGGGTATGGCATCGGGTCATTGCGCGAGCACTGGACTATCGAGCGCCAGCACAACGGGTACGCTCGGCCCTATGAGAGTCCCGGTCGAATCGCCTTCGTGGACCCGGAGGATATTACCAAGGAACTGCCCGAGGTTTCCCGGCGGAGCACCATAGAACGCCCGGGGGTGTTCCAGAAGCCCATCCACCACTGGGAGCGGGATTCCCAAGCGCCGGAGCACAGCCAGGGCGGACGAGGGGGCCTGTTTTACATTGCCTATGAGGATGCCGGGAGGGTGGACGGCTACGCGAAGTACCGCACCAGCGGCAATACCGTTGTCGTGAACGAGTTGATGGCAGCGACTAAAGAAGCGAATGCCGCATTGTGGCGATTTTGCTTTGACGTGGACCTGGTCACTCGCACCGAGGTGGAAAGGCGTCCGGTGGACGATCCCCTGCCCTGGATGCTGGCAGACCCCCGACGGCTCCAGAGAGCGACGCGGGACGGGCTGTGGGTGCGTGTGGTGGATGTAGCTGCCGCGCTGCAACTCCGCAGTTATATGTCGAGCGGACGCTTGGTCTTGGAGGTGCAGGACGAAATATGTCCCTGGAACCAGGCAAGGTTCGAGTTGGAGGGGTCTCCCGAGGGGGCCACGTGCCATCCCTCGAGTTCCTCCCCGGACCTGGCGCTTGCCGTTTCCCATTTAGCCTCAGCATACCTGGGGGCCGTGACTTTCAGCACCCTTGCCCAGGCGGGCCTGGTAGAGGAGCGTACACCGGGAGCCTTGCTGCTTGCTGACCGCATGTTCGCTGTCCGGTATCAGCCCTGGACCCCACACAACTTCTAGCGGTGGAGCGGCTACCCGTCATTTTCATTCCCTCACATGGCCTTGGCAAGGCCGCAGGAAATTATCATGCCGCGTCCTTCAGAATGTGACAATCATTACTATGAAAGTAGATGCCCACCGTCATTACCATGAAAATAGCCAGCGCCAGGTCCCGCACCCACCGTCATTCCGGCGCAGGCCGGAATCCAGGGGCGGGGCGGTGGACTCCCGCTTTCGCGGGAGTGACGGTGGGGAGGCCGTACCATTTTCATCCTTGCATATGCCCAGCAGGGGCATGAGGAATTACTGTTAAGATGGCGGTATCAGGTCACTCTACCGCACCCTTCAGGGCGTGGTATCAGGCTCTCATTAGAATTAGACTTATGATGTTCCGCAAGCCTATACCAATCACCGACGGGGTGTTCCAAATACGGGCCTTCGGAGCCAGGGTAACCGTCCTGGTCGAGAAGGGTGATGCGCTGCTGGTTGATGCGGGTCTCCTTGGAAGCTCGGGCGCCATATTGCGGGGGCTGAGCAACCTGGGGCTGTCCCCCGATCAGATAGGGCGGGTGGTCATTACCCACGCCCACCCGGACCATTCGGGAGGCATAGGCGAGTTGGCTGCGGGAAGGGAGATAGCCGTGGCCGTCCACCGGCTGGAGGCGGATATAATCTCTGGCACGGTCCCGGCCCCCAGTCCGCTGCAAAACAGGCTGTGCGCGAAGCTGGCCCACCCGGTCTTCAGCAGGCTCATGGGGAAGCCGGTTCCCGTCAACGACCGCCTTGAGGACGGCGACCTGATTCCCTTCGGCACCGAAGTGCGGGTGGTCCATCTTCCGGGGCACACCGAGGGCAGCATTGCCCTCCATCTCCCGCAGAAGCGGACTATCATAGTCGGGGATGCCCTCCAGTACAAGTTTGCCTGGAGGCTCGGTCCTCCGGCCCCCGGAGTCACCCGGCATCCCCAGGAGGCTATGCGGTCCGCCGAGAAGCTCCTGGACCTGGACTTCGATACCATCTGCTTCAGCCACTTCCCACCCATGCGGAAGGAGCCCCGCAAGGCCCTCCGGAGGCTCATCCGCCAACGGGGGCGTGATGGGTGAGCGGTTACACTTAAGGGCGTATAATGGGGGCCAACTGGCCCAGCGATGGGGAGGTATCCCCTTGACATTCGACAGTCCGGGCCCGCAGGCGGCGACCGCTAATAACAGTCGGTCTCACTAACCTAGCTTACTTTTCATCTACATGCTAGATGCGTGACGGGCAATGACGGAAGCTCAAACAAAAGGAAGGATAGTTGAGATGAATAATGTAAAGGGAATCGGCCTTACCGGAGCGGTGATCACGCTTGGTCTGGTGTTGGCCTTGACAGCGCTTGTAACCTCGAATACCTTTGCCCAGGCCAACTCCGACGACTCGGACTCCAATACTCCGGCAACCGGCGCGCCGACCATCAGCGGCACGGCCCGGCTTGGAGAGACGCTGACGGTGGACGTGTCGGGCATCGCCGACGAGGACGGCCTGGAGAATGCTATATTCCAATTCGTCTGGTATGGCGATGTGGGACGGTTTCTCATGGCCACGGCTCCCTATCGCCTTGACGATGACCCCGAGACCATCGCGCTTTACTTTGACTACGAGGTCCACTGGCTCGCCGTCGGCACGGAGATTCACGTGCAGGTGTATTTTACCGACGACGCGGGGAACGAAGAGAGACTGGAGAGCGCTCCCACGGAGGTTGTGCCAGGCCCCCTGGTGGGCATTACCCTGGTGGACACATCCAGCCAGTCGGACCTGGCGGCACTGGCACTGACCTACGAAGGCGGCCTGGTCACGCTGGATGATCCCGTCAACGGCAGCTACGGATTCCGGGTGGAGTTGGCTGCGGATGCGGAGGTGGGCAGCGTGCACCTGGAACTCACAGAGGACCGTGGGAGGAAGCATGTTTCCCAGACCGACAACGGCGCCCCCTTCTCACTCTACGGGGACGATGCGAACGGCCTGCTGGGGGAGGGACTGCCCGCCGGGTCCTACTGGATAGATGTTACGGCCTACTCAGAGTCCGATCTAGGCGGAGACCCGTTGCAGGCGCTTGTGGCGGATTTCACGGTGGTAGAAACGACCTTCGTGAGCTATGAGCGCGAATCCTACAGTGTGTCGGAAGGTGGCAGCGTCCCGGTCCAAGTCAATCTGTCCCGCCAGACTGGCGACACGGTGACTGTGCCGATCACTTTTAACGGTAGTGCTGTGGAGGACACGGATTATACGGTCACACTGCCGCCCAGCAAAGAGCTCGTCTTCAACTCGGGAGACACCTCGAAGTCGTTCACAATTAATGCCATCAGTGACCCCGACACAAGCAACGAGACCATCATCTTGGGGTTCGGCGCAGTCACGGGCGCGAGTCCAGGCTCACCAAACACGGCAACGATCACCATCCGCGACACCACCAGCCCCCCCAGGCCCACCGATACCAACACCGGGGGCGGCGGTGGGGGAGGCGGCGGCGGCGCGAACCGGCGTCCCGATGTACAAGGCCCGGTTAACCCGTCATACCAGGAGAACGGGACAGGACCCGTCGCCACCTACACGGCCAACGACCCCGACGGCGACGCCATAACCTGGGACATCCAGATTGTCGGCAGAGAGGACGGCGACAAGTTCATCATCTCTGGGGATGGCTCTCTCAGCTTCAAGGAACCGCCGGATTACGAGAACCCCACCGGCTTCCGGGGCAACACCTACCGGGTGAGGATACGGGCCACCGACGACGGCTCTCCCAGCCGGACCGATGCCCTGCGCGTTGACGTACAAGTCACCCCCATCAACGAGGTCGGCCCGGTCACCGGAGATGCCGGTCCCTCCATCGCCGAGGACTGGACGGGAGTTGTGGGCCAGTACCAGGCGGAAGACCCGGAGGGGGACGCGGTAACGTGGTCCCTGTCCGGCCCGGACGCATCGGGGTTCTCCATTGACCAGGAGGGCAACTTGTCCCTGACCAACCCCCTGGCCAGCAGTGCCGCCGGGACCAACGTCCACGGGCTGACGGTTACGGCCACCGACGACGGCAGCCCGGCGGCCTCGGCCCAACTGGACATCACCGTGACGGTGACCGGTGAGAGTCAAGGGCTTACGGGCAGTGGGGTCTCCAGGGCCGACATGCGTATCTCCGCGCGGCCGCTTGACGACGGTCGGGTGGAATTCGCCCTTCAGAGGCTGGACACCAGGGGCGACCGGGGCGAGCGTCTGCTCCCGTCGGCCCGCTTCCTCCCCTCCGACGCCGGGGCCAACCAATGGTTCAACAGTTCATCCCTCTCCCTGGAGGACGGCGATCCAGGTCTGACGGTGCGCATCTCCGGGCGGCTGCTGGAGGACGGCAGCGTCGAATTCGCCCTCCAGAGACAGGACTCCGACGGCGAGTGGGGAGAGCGCCTGCTGCCGACGGCCCGCTTCCTCGCCTCTGATGCCCAGGCCAACCAATGGTTCAACAGTTCGCCCCTCTCCCTGTACTACGGCAAGCCAAGTCTGACGGTGCGCATCTCCGCGCAGCTGCTGGCGGATGGCCGTGTCGAGTTCTCTCTTCAGCAGCAAGCCAACGGCGACTGGGGCCAGCGGCTACTCCCCTCGGCCCGCTTCCTCGCCTCTGATGCCCAGGCCAACCAGTGGTTCAACAGTTCATCCCTCTCCCTGGACTACGGCGAGACGGACCTGACGGTGCGCATCTCTGCGCGGCGGCTGGCCGACGGCCGCGTGGAGTTCGCCCTTCAGCAGCAGGCCGACGGCGATTGGGGTGAGCGCCTGCTCCCGTCAGCCCGCTTCCTCCCCTCCGACGCCGCGGCCAACCAGTGGCTGACCAGCACCGCCGTCACCCTCACGCCCCCCTCTGCTTCCACCTCTACGGAGGAGGGCGGATGATTCTGACGCTCTGGGGCGACGGCCACACCTGTTTCTACGCCGCTGCGGGCCTCCACCCCCATGCCGGTCCCCGGCTGCCCCCCTCCCCCCTTGCGCTGAGGGCCTCCAACACGCTAAGCTAGCCGGTAGTGAACAGGAGGTAGCCATGAAAGAAGCCCTTATGTCCGATAAGCCTGTGGGTAATACCGTCGTGGAATTTCTCCGGCTGGCAGTGGAGAGGTATGGGCCTCGCGATGCTCTTCTGTTCAAGCCGGCCTTTCGGTACCAGCGCTGGACCTATTCCCGTCTGTGGAAGGAGTCCGGCCAGGTTGCGACCCTCCTCCAGCAGCGGGGACTAAAAAAGGGGGACCAGGTCATCCTGTGGGGCCCCAACTCTCCCCACTGGGTGCTGGCCTTCTTCGGATGCATCAGGGCAGGGGTCATCCTGGTCCCCCTGGACCTTCGCAGCGCGCCCGACTACGTTGCAAGGGTCATGTCCAGGATCGAACCGAAACTGGCGTTCACGTCGCGGCTTACCCCCAAGGGAGATGTGGACCTGGGGGTCCCTGAGATAGCCTTCGAGGAACTGGAGACCGCCATTGAGGGCTTGCCCCAGCCGGAGGAAGTGGCTATTGACCCCAACGATCTTGTCGAGATCATGTTCACCTCCGGCACCACCGGCGACCCCAAGGGGGTCATGCTTACCCACAAGAACCTGACCTCGAACATAGAGGGAATATCCCAGTACATCGTCTGCAAGCTCTCCAGCCGGCTCCTGTCCATCCTTCCCCTCAGCCACATGTACGAGCAGATGGGCGGGCTGTTTATCACGTTGTACCACGGCGCCAACGTCACCTATCCCACCAGCCGCCAGCCGACGGTCCTGTCCAGGACGATGCGTGAGCGCAGGATAACCATCATGCTCCTCGTGCCCCAGGCATTGGAACTGCTGATGAACGGGATAGAGCGGGAGGTGAAACGCCAGGGAAGGGAAGCCCTCTGGGCCAAGCTGCTCAAGGTAGCGGAGAAGACGCCCTTTCCCCTTAGACGCCACCTGTTCCGCCAGGTCCACAAGCAGTTTGGCGGCAAGCTGGACTTCATAGTGTCGGGGGGAGCGGCGCTGGACCAGGAGGTGGGGCGCAAGTGGGAGATGCTGGGCGTCAAGATAGTCCAGGGCTATGGGACCACCGAGGCGTCCCCCGTCATCAGCAATCACAACCTGCGGGAACGCCGCCTGGACTCCACCGGCCGGCCTCTGCCCAACGTGGAGGTGAAGATTAGCAGCGAAGGTGAGATCCTGGCCCGGGGGGACAACATCACCCCGGGCTACTGGCGCGCGCCCGAGGAGACGGCGGCGGCCTTCGAGGGAGACTGGTACAAGACCGGCGACCTGGGCTTCTTCGACGATGATGGGTTCCTGCACATCCAGGGCAGGATGAAGGACATGATAGTGCTCCCCAGCGGCCAGAACGTCTTTCCCGAGGACATCCAGGCGGTGCTGACCAGGAACCCCCATGTCACCGATGCGGAGGTGGTGGGGCTGAGCAGGGGTTCCTCGGTGGAGGTGCACGCGGCCCTGATCCTGGACGACCCTGACGCGGCCCAGGAGGTTGTCTCGTGGACCAACGGCCAACTGGCCGAACAGCAGAGGATCCGGGGCTTCACCATCTGGGCGGAGGAGGACTTTCCCCGCACCCATACCCTGAAGGTGAAGAAGGGTATTGTGATTGACACCATCCTCGGCAAGATACAGGCCGGGCCTCCCGCCGAATCATCCTCGGGACCCTCGGGCGGTGGCAGCCCGGCGGCGGGCGGAGCAAGGGGCCTGGTCCACATCATCGGCGAGGTGAGCCGGCGAGGCGCCGCAGAGATAGGGAAGGACGCGACCCTGGGCGGCGACTTGGACATGGACTCCCTGGGCCGCGTCGAGTTGCTGTCGGCAATAGAGGCGGAGCTCGGTGTTTACATGGATGAGGGCCTGGTGACCCCGGAAATGACGGTGGGGCAACTGGAGGCCCTTATTGAGGAGGGTTCCTTGAACCCTCCGATGATGAGGTTCCCGGCCTGGGGTATGCGATTGTGGTGCCGGGTCCTTCGCGGTTTCCTCCAGCGGGCGGTAGTCTTCCCCCTGATGAGCCTTCCCTACGGCCTCAAGGTGGTGGGCCGGGAGAACCTGGAAGGCATCACCGGCCCCGTGCTCTTTGCATCCAACCACAACCTGGGCCTGGATAACCCGTTGATCATCAAGGCGGTCCCCCTCAAGTGGCGTCGCCGGATGGCGGTGGCAGGGGCCGCCGACCTCTGGAGAAATCCAGTCTGGTGGGTGGTGAACCCCCTTCTGGGCAACGCCTTCCCCCTGGCTAAGGAAGGGTCCGTGAGGCCCAGCCTGGAGAACATGGGCAAGATTATGGACAACGGATGGTCGGTGCTGATATATCCCGAGGGAGAACTAACCGTCGGAGGGCCGATCAAGCCCTTTATGAACGGCACCGGCCTGGTGGCCGTCGAGGGGCGGACCCCCGTTGTGCCCTTGCGCCTGCACATCCACAGACTGGGGTCCCCCAGGGCATTCCCCATCCTCAGGCGGGGAAGCGTGGAGGTCCATCTGGGAGAGCCGCTGACCTTCCCGCCCGGGACCGACTACCAGGAAGCAACGGCGGCCATCGAGAAGGCGGTCAAGTCCCTCTGACGAATGCCGCAATGCACGAACATGGTCCCGTTGCGCCGCCCGTTCCAATGGGGCGGCGCAACGGGATAAATTCGCCGGACTTATCCTTGTATGCTGATGTATCAGGCTGTTTAGAATTAACCATCCAGGGTGTCCGGCGATTGACAACCTCTCGCGTCATCCGGGTCAGGTCTTCAGTGAAGTAGGTCTGGGGCATAAAGTCCACAGGGGAAAAGCCGCATCAATAAGGCGTTTGCGTCGGGTGGGGTTGGTCATGTCATCCGTCCTCGTTGCAGGATTAATTCCACGAAACTCCTAACTCCCGCAGCATCTGGTAGGTGTTGACATACCGGACGTTGAAGGAGGAATGGCCACAGACATTAGGGATTTTGACCTGTTGGGAGTTATCAGACACTCTCGCCTCTAACGTTACAACCGTGCCTCCTTGGGCAATTGCGTGGGCTATGACCCAAGGGTCGGCTCTATCCAAGAATTTACGAGTTGCGTTTGTGGCAGGATAATTGGCATTTACGTATTCGGTTATGGTCCTGAAAGCCTGTTGCACCGCCGGGTTGGGTTCTATGAACAGTCCCGATGCCCGACGTTCCTGGGCCCAACCCACCAAGTCATCCTGTCCATCGAGCAATTCGTTGTAAACCAGGGTAGAGCTCGATATTCGGCCAGCAGCGGCCTTTTCGTCAATGAGGGACCAGAAACGAGGCGCGATGTCGAAGCCATAAGGCCCCTTCTTTCCCTCAATGAAGACATTGCTATCGAGCCAATAATCAGCCAAAGTTCAAAGGACTCCCGAAAAGATGTCGGGCAATGGCGGGAAGGGTCTTGACCTTGACCCCTAGCATATCGGCTGCCTCACTACTCATCAGTGTCCCTTCTGCTGCACTGGAGATGACGGCCTCTGTGAACGTTGTTCCATTCCGTGCAGCCAGGGTATAGTGAAAGTTTCCGCCGGCTTCACCGGCAGGTTCTACCTTACCGGCCTGTTCAACAAGCCGATTATAACTCTCTCGATACGTGGCAATGGGCACGAAATCAAGGTCGTGGGCCTGACGCAAAATCACCATGACGCTAACTTTGTAATGACTGCTCAAGTCTTTCAGGTTGGTTTCCAGGGCGGGGCTGTTGCGCGCCCACTGAGACCGGAAGTCCTCGCCCGGCACCAGCGTTTCCGCGGCAACCCGGTTGCAGAATTGCTCCAAGGAGACCTCTTGCCCTTCAGAGCGGAGTCCGTAGTCAGAATTGGATACGCCACCCTGTCCCGTCCAGATATGTCCCATCTCATGGGCGAGGGTGAAAATCTGGGCACCCCTGAAGTCCCTCCCGTTGATGAAAATCAGAGGGGCTATGTGGTCGCTTATCGAAAAGCCGCGGAACTCCTCAACGTCCAGAGGCCGGCGGTTGTTGTTGCCCACTACGCCACTGCGCATGACCATGATTCCCGACCGTTCGGCATTGCGCGTTAGTTCCCTCAAAAACCCCTCCCAATTGGGGGCCCGTTCCCTGGCGCCGTCGACGTCAATAACAGCGCGTATATCGCCGGCCACATCTTCCTCTGAATCCGTAGGGTTGAAGCGGCCAACGAAGGGAAGTTCCTCGACGCCCTCAGATTCCCGGTATTCCCGGAACCACTGTTGTTTGCCGAGCACGTCGTTGAGAAGGTCCAAGAAGTCCGGGCTGGGATCCGGGGGAGGCTGGCCGGGAATAGTGCGAAAATCGAGAATGGGCAGTTCCTCAATGGGAGGCTCAGACAGGTAGAGATACCCGAAGGGAACGTAAAGCGCCTGGGCAAATCGCTGAGCTTGCCGGAAGGTTGGACGCCTCTCGCCGGCTTCCCAGGCGTGGATGGCCTCCGGTTTCACTTTCAACTTAGTGGCAAGTTCAGCAACTCCCATCCCTCGCCGCCGCCGCGCCCAAGTCAGGACATTGGGGGTGACCAATGCCTCAGTCATCCTGCTCTCCTTTCGGAGGTTTGGGGGACTCTAATTCCTCCCCCTGTGCGGCAACCCTTCTTAGCTGCGCCGCCGGTATGTGATATTCTACCACTTTTTCGGTGGGTCCAATACCCAGCCCCACCGGGTCCACGGTTGTCCATATCTGGGGGTTGGTCAGGGCGTGGTTGGTCCGGGTCTATACACGGTGCGGACGGGGGACCCGGCCCGCCCGTCCGAAATCTCAGGGTAACAGCTCTATACCAGGGTGTGGGTGAGGGATCTTTAACGCCAGTTAGTCGGTTCTTCCTGGAGGGTGAGGACTGTCTGCTTCTCGAAGTCGGGGAACATCCGGTAGAACTTCCCATCATGCCCGGAGTTGTACTCCAGGACCGGGGGGTTGCTGGGGGGCCACTTGGTCCGGTCATAAGAGGTCCTGGGCCAGATGGAAGTGCATCCATACCCATAGGTGTACCGCGTGAAGAGCCGGGATACCGTGTTGGCGTGCCGGTTCTCCCCTGCCATTGCTACGAAGGCATACTTCCCCTTCTCCGGGTGGAAGTGAAAGACAAACTCCGGCTCTCCATCGGGCACGGCATCAAAAGCCGTGACTATCTCGGCAACATTGTTCCTGGCTCTCTCAGCGTACCAGATAGCCTGCCGGGCGTTGTTCTCGAACTCTCGAATCCCTTTATCATCATCTTGACAGTCTTCCAAATCAGTGATGACATTGGAAAGAACCTGTTTGATTCGTTCATATCCGGTCTTGTCCATCGGTTTCCTCCTACTCAAGTATATTAACCAGTGTATCCTGGCCCTGCAAAATTTGTCACCGGCGCTATGTCACCAATCAGGGCATGTGCAAAGTGGGTACAAACAGTGGGTTCTGTGCATCCCTGGTATGATATATAGTAGTGGCTGGGTCTGATTTATCCTGGCCCTGTCGAAGATGTGAACCGAGGTGGGCGGGCATGAATAATACGGCTGCTCCGACACGCAATACCCGTTGTCACAGATGCGGCGGCTTGTTGGTGTTGCGCATGAGAGAATCAGCGCTATACCGTGTAGAGGCAAGCCAAGTGGACTGGGACTGGATTCCAAGAGACCCAACTAGCTTTCTCCAACGGCTCCGGGGGCAATGGGCCCGTTTGCCCAACGATATGAGAGAGGAGTTCTGTTCTAGGTGTGGGGAACATTCCTTCGCGACGACACCGGCTGCGGCGTCCCAAAGGCCCCCTTCGTCCTACGAGGACCCGGAGGGGCGTATTAATATACCGTGTCTGGTGGCCGCCGCTGCTTTTTGGGTCTATGGATTCAAGGGCAATCCCTTGGAAATGCGCCTGCACGACTTGAGTTGGAGCGGCTAAGGGAGCGGAGGCCCTATTGGTCATGTCAGAGTCCGCTACGCCGCAGGGGGAGCGGGGCGGCCTCAACGGGCGGTGGAACTGCATCAGGGCGTAGATATTATTGGAGAATCTGCTGAGGAACGTCTCTTCACGGAACTACGGGCCATCACCGGCCTCGTGAGATGTCACAGCTCAGAGGAGTTAAGGCAAGAGTATCTGCGCAAAGGCAACATCCACCGCGATTGGAACCTGGCGGGTATCAGCCGCACAGAGCGTCGCCGGTTTACCTTCAATGTGAGCGGCAACGTGAACGGAGCGCCGGTGGAGGTGGAATTGGCCCACTGGTGGAGGCCGCAGACGGTGGCGCTGGCCCGTATGTCATCCGACGGCCACCCTGTCCTGGCTGTGTCAATAGGTATCACCCACGTAGGACTACTCACCCTACTCAAGACGATGGTGGCGCTCCAACAGGACCAAGGGGCCTTAGCCGAGCACCAGCAGGGGTACGAGGAGACCCGCAGGTCTCGTACCGGTGGGTAGCAGACCATCTCAGGCAACGAATCACTGCTGTGAGGAGCAGACGGCGTGTGATACAATCTCTGTCGCACCCTACGCTCCGAATACTCCATATCTCAGCTTACCGGCACAGTGCACCTGAAGGTATCTTGCAAGACCGTTGTTCTCCAATACCTTTCCTGGTGTGGAAACAGCACGGTAGGAGCCTGCGAAAATCCTTGGGTCTCGCCGCCCTACACATTTTGGGAGATATAGATTATGAGCATCCAGCCACCGGAGGCCCCCAAGCGGGCCAAAGAGCTAACAATACACGGGGATACCCGCAGCGATCCCTGGTTCTGGCTGCGGGATATTGACGATCCCGCTACGATGGAGTACCTGCGGGCGGAGAATGACTATACCGAGGCCGTGATGAAGTCCACCGAAGGGCTGCAATCGTCTCTCTACCAGGAGATGAGGGGCCGTATCAAGGAGGACGACTCCACCGTGCCGGAGAAGGAGGATGACTATTACTACTACGTCCGCTTTGAGACCGATGGGCAGTACCCCATCTTCTGCCGCAAGTACAGGTCCCTGGAGGCGGAGGAAGAGATTATCCTCGACGTGAACGAACTGGCGAATGACCAGGACTATATCCAGATTGGGAATTGCGAGAACAGCCCCGACCACAAGTGGCTGGCCTATTCCCTGGATACCGACGGGTCCGAGAGTTACACCATACACGTCAAGAACATGGAGACGGGCGAGGTCCTTGAGGATACCATCACCAACTCCTACTACTCCCTCGAATGGTACAACGACAGCCGGACCTTGGCATACGATGTCCTGGATGAAAGCCACCGGCCGGTGAAGATATTCAACCATCGCATAGGCGACAGTCCCGCCGGCGATAGCCTGGTGTACCAGGAAGAAGGCGAGGGGTTCTTTGTCCGACTGGGCAAGTCCACCAGCCGGCGGTTTATTTACGTCCTCGCCGAGGGAAACAACATGTCCGAGTGGTATTTCCTGGATGCCGACAACCCCGGCGGCCCGCTGACCGTGGTGGAACCCCGGCGCAGGGACTTCGAGTATGAAGTCGAGGACCACGGCGAGAGATTCCTGATTCGGAATAATGGAAGCGAGGCCAAGGACTTCAAGATTTCCGAGACTCCCATATCCGCCCCCTCGGAGGAGAACTGGAAGGACTTCCTTCCCCATGAGCCGGGCCGCCCCGTCCTGGGGATGCAAGCCTTCAACGACCACCTGGCAGTCCTGTACCGCCGGAACGGGCTGCCCCAAGTCCAGGTCATGGGTTTCTCCAGCGGGGAGACCCACACCATCCCCTTCGACCATCCGGCCTATGCGGTGGGCGTACATGGGAGCCGGGAATGGGACACCTCCACCCTCCGGTTCTCCTACACCTCTATGACCACCCCGTCCAGCGTGTATGACTACGACATGAACACCCATGAGCGGGAGTTTAGGAAGCAGACCCAGGTGTTGGGCGGCTTCGACCCCGATGCCTACCAGACCCGGCGGCTGCTGGCGACGGCAAGGGACGGCGCGCACATTCCCATATCCGTAATATACAAGAATGACACCCCTCTGGACGGCTCGGCCCCCCTATACCTGTACGGGTATGGCTCCTACGGGATGAGCATGGAAGCCTCCTTCAGGTCCACCCGCCTCAGCCTGGTGGACAGGGGCTTCGTGTTCGCCATCGCCCACATACGGGGTGGAATGGAGATGGGATGGGACTGGTACGAAAATGGCAAGCTCTTCAACAAGAGGAATACCTTCACCGACTTCATTGACTGCGCCGAATACCTGGTTGGGGAAGGATACGGCGGCAATGGCGGCATAGTAGCGTCAGGGGGCAGCGCCGGGGGAATGTTGATGGGAGCCGTAGCGAACATGAGGCCGGACCTGTTCAGGGCGGTGGTCTTGCAGGTCCCCTTTGTTGACGTGCTGAACACCATGATGGACGATACCCTGCCCCTGACGACCATGGAGTACAACGAGTGGGGCAACCCCAACGACAAGGACTACTACGAGTATATCAAGTCCTACTCGCCCTATGACAACGTGAAGGCCCAGGACTACCCCCACATGCTGGTCATGGGAGGGGTGAACGACCCCCGCGTAACCTACTGGGAACCCACCAAGTGGACTGCGCGGCTGAGGGAGATGAAGACCGATGACAACCTCTTGCTGCTGAAGATCAACATGGAGTCGGGGCATGGAGGCCCCTCGGGCCGGTTCGACTACCTGAAGGAGATCGCCCTGGAATACGCCTTCATCCTCAAAGTGTTCGGGATGGAGGAAATTGGAATGGAGGGGGATAGCTGAGTCCCCACAGTCCTTATGGTATTATATACTCTACCTATGTGCCTCCCGCATAGCCTCAACTCGTTATTATGCAAATAGGGTTTTCATAATAATTCCCCATGGCCTTGCGGGCCACATACGAAGATGAAAATGGTACGGTATCCCCACCGTCATTCCCGCGAAAGCGGGAATCCAGGGGTTGGGGGCTGGAATTCTAGCTTGGGGGATGCCTATTTTCATAGGAATTGTCCATGGCCTTGCCAAGACCAAGTAAGGGGATGGAAATAATGGCAGCCTCCCCACCGTCATTCCGGCGTAGGCCGGAATGACGGTGGGGGTGGGTGGCTTTGCAGCGACTGCAACATTGCGTGACCCTGGATTCCCGCTTTCGCGGGAATGACGGTGCTGCCTATTTTCATAATAATGACGGAGTTGGGGGATGCCGCACCCTTCAGGGTGCGGTAGATACTCCAACACCTGGATTTTCATAACAATGAAGTTGAGGCGGCGGGCATGACTCAACGCGCCCAAAAAGTTACGAAGGTATGAGCGCCGGAAGAAAGAAAATATAGGAGGTTGATGCTATGGAGCCGTTAATCAGGAACGTCGCGAGCGCTTTCACATCGGGAGGGTCGGCGGCCCGGCTTATCTCGATGGATGACAACCCGCCCACTTGCACCTTGAGCTACTCGGAAATCTCTCCGGGCCAGACCAGCGCCCACCATATCCACCCCTGGGAGCATGAGATTTATATCATCGAGGGGTCCGGCAACTTGGTCTGCGACGGCAACGAGTACCCCATTAAGGAAGGCGACGCCATCTTCATACAGGGAGAAGTGGACCATTACACCATTAACAACACCGGGGCGGGGGTAATCCGGCGGATTGAGATTAACCCCATATCCGCTGCTCAGGGCGGCGCACGCAGCAACGGCGGCGTCGGCTCCGGCCAGCCTCCGGTCATCCGAAACCACCGGGACCTGAACGCCGAGACCGGCAGCCGCATCCTGGGCAGCACGGACGGCGTTCCCAACTACCTGATGCTCTACAACGGGGCAATGGCCCCAGGACAGGTCAGCCACCCCGACACCGGCGGGCACGTCCACCCCTGGGAGCACGTGGTCTTTGTATTGCAGGGCCAGGCTACCCTGGTCTGTGGGGGAGAGTCCTATACCGTCTCCCAGGGCGACGCCGTAATGGTGCCCCCCGATATTCTCCACCAGTGGCGGAACGAGACCGATGCGCCCATGACCAGGGTGACTTTCAATCCCCTGGAGTCCGAGGGGCATGGCGGCTAGGGGATATACAAGCAGGGCAATCACACTAGAGATTATGCCTTGTCTCCTCTCGGGGACGGTCGTAGGGACAGGTTTCAAACCTGTCCCTACATCCCGCGGATAGCGGGGGCGGTCCAATCCCAATGCGATTGCCTTGATGGGAGCTAGGCGATATTGATGGGAGGATTGGAGGGCTTTCGGAATGCCTCAATGTCCTGGGGCCTGGAGAAGTCCAATTCCCCATCACCATCTATAAAGACATCCGATGGGCCTGAGTTGGCGCGCTCTTTCCCAGAGTGCAGGTGGGCACTGTCCCTTACCGCACCCTGAAGGGTGCGGCATAACCCCTCTGACTCCTTCCCAGCATTGGGGTCGGTATAGGAGTTATGCACGTATGAGAAATCGAAGTCCGGGGAAAACCCGGAAAAGCAGGCGTGGGCCAGGCGGGCAGGGTCATTGGCAATCGCCCCTGCCGGCAAGTCCACCGTGGGCTTGTTATCCCTCCAGCGCCCCGTCCAATGCCAAGGCGGGTTAGCCTTATTTGCGCCCGCCAGGGGTGGGAATCTGCCCCGAAAGGCCCCGTTGCGGGCGTAGGTCTCAGCATCCCCCCGCCTTTGCCATAGGCCGCCATCCTCGAAGATGGACACCAACCGGTACGGCACATCCACCTTGCCGATGGACGCCCGGTATGGCGACGGGTATGACGCCGGATATGGTGCGGGGTGCGATGGACCCGGCTGGCGGGGGGTATCGCCGGGATAGTAGCGCACCCCCTGGATTGTATCGGAGAACGGGCTGATGACGGACACCAGCCTGTTCGTTACATTCAGGTATTTCGGCTGGTACTCCAGGTATTCGCCCCTAAACGGGCCTCCGTCCCAAGCCCACAGGCCATGCCCATAGGGGTCCTGGTAGGTGGCGGGATGATATACCCCCCGCAAACAGGTGCAGGTGATACCCCTCTTCAGCGCCTCGACCGCCCTCTCATCCCTGGTCCCGGGCCTTATCTTAAGCCTATCGCCGTATGTATAGGGCCAGTAGCGGTCATGGGACGCGGTTATCATCCCCTGGAAGTAGCCATACCTGTAGCCCTTCCTTTTCTCGACCACCATCAGGCAGCCTTCCATGTCATTCTCATGCTGGAAGAAAGGGACCGGCCAGGGGTGCCAGTCCCTTGGGTGGTAAAAGGCATACAGGATGTACCAGTGGGTCCCTGTCTCAACCAGGGAGTAATATACCTGGGCGGCCAGGGGGTATTTGTCCAGGTCCTTCCATTTCTGGCCCATGTCCCAGTGGCCGTTGTAGTCCACAGCAGCCAGGAGGTCCGCCCTGGGATTTCGCGGACTCACGCCCTGATAATGGACGGGAGCCCAGCGAAAAACCAGGGATTTTGCAAATTGGGACTCATTATGGGACGCGCTCAGTATCGCCCGCCGCTTACGTCAATGGTCACGCCCGTCACATAGTCCGCATCGTCGGAGGCCAGGAAGGCGATAACCTTTGCCTGGTCTTCCGGCTCGGCCACCCGCCTCAATGGTATGGCCTGGATGCTCTGCTGCCTGTCCTCCTCGGACCTCTCCACCCACCTGCGGCCTATCCTGTCGCTCAGGGTCAGGCCGGGAGCAATAGCGTTGCAGGTGATACCATAGGGGCCTGCTTCCCTGGCGACCTTCTTGGTGAAGGCCATTATGCCCGCCTTGGCGGTGGCGTAGGCGCTGCTGGTATCGCTTACCCCGTGACCGGCTATTGAGGACAGGTTGATAATCTTGCCTCCGCCCTGGCTCTTCATCTGCTTGATCACCGCATTGGTGCACAGGAAGGTGCCCCTCAGATTGAACTGGATAACCCTGTCCCAGTCCTCCAGGGTCAGGTCATCCACGGCGGCCCCGCTGTCGGGGATAACGGTGCTGCCGCCCACCGCATTTACCAGAATATCAATCTGCCCGAATCTCCCCACTATGTCATTCACCATATCCTGCACCTGCCGGCTGTCCAGCACGTCCGTCTCCAGGGTGGCAACCTTTCCTCCGCCGGCCTCTATCTCCTCGGCCAGCGCGGCCAGCGCAGCGCCGTTAATATCCACGGCCACCATGTAAGCCCCTTCGCCGGCCAGAATCCTGGCGGTAGCCCTCCCTATGCCGTTGGCGCCGCCGGTAATCACTGCCACCTTATCTTGAAACCTCATAGCGTCATCCCCCTTCCTCAGTGCTTGTGCATCCTTGGAGCATAATTGCCTGAGCATAATCGAGTATAGCCTGCGGCTCGGCGGGCCGGCTGTGCAACGAAAAAGGCCCGCACACATGGGTAGTCGAGGGAGGCTGCCTCCTGCCTCATCGGGTCTGGCGGCGGTTTGTCAAGGCGATGGTAAGGCAACAGAGGCTTCGGGATACTGGACTGCTGCCCAGTCCTCCACCACCAGGGAGCGTCCCACAGCTCGGAGGGCCTTCTCGACTGATGTAATGTGAGACCGATGCCCAGGATCGAGAAGTCGGCGGACTGCGTTCTCTTGCAGGCCCAGCCGGAGGGCAAGGGCGACATTGGAGATTCCCTGTTCCCGCATCGCCGCATAAAGGGCCAGCTTAGCTGCCACAATGGGCGCCACGGAGATTAGCACCTGGCCCTCCGCCAAGGGGCTGGGAGCAGGGATGTCTTCACGGGCCTTGACGTACATGCCCAGGGCGACTCCCAGGCAGTCCCTGGCCATCTCCAGGGCCTCTTCCCAGGACCATCCGCCTGTGTTGGCCCCGTACACGTCGGGGAAAGTCACGTTGTAGGCCTCCCTTCCGGTCGCTCGTTCTTCTTCCTCATCGCGGAGGATACTGCAAGGATAGGCGTAGCGCATGGTCTATAGTTCCCTTCTATCTATGTGCAAGTCCCTGAGCATTGATGCCAGAGTGCCTGTAGGAATCTCGCCACGAGGGACGGTAGTCCTGTAGTCGCCAAGCCGGACCTCTCCGTGACTGCCCTTCCCGCGGCTGGGAGTGAAACTGAAGTCCAGCCTGTGCTTTCGGGCGTATCGCCGGGCTCGCCGGAGAAACTCTCTGTCGTTCACGAGTCCATTCCAGCACATATTTGTACGATTATCAAGAGGCAAGCCGGCACCTTACTCTGTCACCCCGGCTTTCACTGGGGGCCAGAGGCGGGATTATGGGGGACTTAGTATTGGCCCCGGGCTTGAGTACCCTGGATTCCGGCCTACGCCGGAATTACCTATGCCCCTGTGGGCCACATACGAGGATGAAAATAGTACGGCCTCCCCACCGTGATGCTCCCTTCACGCCCTTCCCACCCCCCACGCTCACTTTATCTGTCACTCCGGCGCAGGCCGGAGTCCAGGGGCGGGGGCGTGGGGAACCTCCCCGCAATGCCGAAGTCCAGGACCTTAGATTCCTCGACTCGCTCCGCTCCCTCGGAATGACATTGTGAAAGGCCGTTCCCCCCGGAATGACAATGACGGCGCTGGTTACCGGCTATTTTCATGGTAATTGCCCATGGCCTTGCAAAGGCCAAGTAAGGGGATGAAAATGATGGGCAGCGCCAGCCCAAGTAGTCCCTTCCCCCTTCGACGGGGGAAGGTTAGGATGGGGGTGATGCCATCCCTACTGCCCACTGCGGGTGACGACTCTGACCACTACAGGGGTGATACCCCCCACCTCAATCCTCCCCCGCAAGGGGGGAGGAGGTTGGATTTTCATAATAGTGACGAATGATGGGGGCCGGAATGACAGTGAGGCGGCGGTCACGACTCATCGTGTCTGAACATTTGCGTTGATATGGCAGGGCATCAAGCCTACTGACGCTTGACAGCCGGGGGGATTAACCGGAAAATCCAGGTATCAAGAACGGGTATCGGCACAGGTATCCCCCGAGGCAGATACTCACCCTCCCATTCCTGCCTGTTTCCTGTTTCGGGGTGGGAGGACTAACCGGAAAATCCAAGCATTCAGGGCCAACAGGAGGAGCTATGGCAGAGAAGATAATCATCAATCCCAGCAGGCTACCACAGCCCAGTATTCCCCTTTCCAGGGCCGTCAGAACGGGAGACCTGGTCTTCGTTGCCGGGACTACCCCCGGCAATGACCCGGCTACCGGAGCGCCATCCCCGGACATCCAGGCCCAGGTCCGAAGCTGCCTTGAGACCATCCAGATAATCCTTGAGGAGGCCGGGACATCCCTCAGCAACGTGGTGTCGGTTACCACCTACCTGAAAGACCGGGCCTTGTTTGCAGCCTATAACGAGGAGTACCGGAAGTTCTTCCCCGCCGACCCGCCTTCTCGTACAACGGTGCAGGCGGAGATGATGCGGGCTGAACTGCTGGTGGAGATTGCCTGCGTAGCCGTCGTTCCGGACTAGGCCCTGGTGATACCCCCACCTCAGTCCTCCCAATAGTCCCTTCCCCCTTCGACGGGGGAAGGTTAGAGCCTGCCCCCGTATCAAGTACGGGGCAAGCTCTGAACTTGATTCAGGGATGGGGGTGATACCATCGCTTACTGCTTCCTGGGGGTGACGACTCCGCCCACTACAGAGGTGATGCCCCCACCTCAATCCTCCCCCGCAAAGGGGGGAGGAGGTAAATTTTCATGGTGATAGACCATCAGAGGAGAATGGACCATGTCTGAGTACAGGATCATATCGTCGGACTCTCATATCATCGAGCCGGCGGACTTATGGAAAAAGAGGATAGACGCCAAGTTCAGGGACAGAGCGCCCTCCCTGGTGCGGGAGGGGGACGACGACCAGTGGTATTGCGACGGCCAGACCTTCGGCAACGTTGGCATCAACCAGCAGGCGGGGGTGCGCTTCGAGGACCCTACCCAGCTGAGGAGAGAGGGCAGTATGGAGACCGTCCCCTTGGGCGGCCTCGACCCCGACGCCCACGTCAAGGACATGGACGTGGACGGGGTTGTGGGAGGAGTCCTGTACCCGTCCCAGTGCCTCACGGTGTACCGCATTCCCGCCGGCGACCTGCTTTCCGCCGTCTTCCGCGCCTATAACGATTACCTCGCCGAGTTCTGCCAGGCCCACCCCAGCAGGCTCAAGGGCATCGCCATGCTCAACGTGGACTTCGTTGATGACGCTGTGGGAGAGATAGAGCGGGCGGCGAAGATAGGGCTGGCGGGGGCTATGATTTCCATACGCCCCATCCTCCGGTACGACCACCTCGCCTATGAGCGGCTGTGGGCCGCAGCCCAGGACCTGGACATGCCCCTGAGCCTTCACGTGGGCACCACCCGATGGAGGCCGGGAGTGGACTTCAACAACGAGACTTTCCAGAACCCCTTCTTTTTCCCCAACCGGGAATACGACGTGCGAGAGTGCATCAACTCAATGGTATTCGGAGGGGTGTTCGAGAGGTATCCCGGTCTCAGGGTGGGCGCGGTGGAGTTCGAGATTTCATGGGCCCCCTACTTCATCACCACCATGGACAGCTTCTACAAGGAGAGGGTGGGAGGAGTAAGCCTCAAGCGGTTCAAGAACGACATGATGCCCAGCGATTTCTTCAGAAGGAACGTGTTCATCGGATTCCAGGAGGACGACCTGGGCATAGAGCTGCGGCACCGCATTGGCGTGGAGAACCTGCTATGGGGGTCGGACTACCCTCATGCCGAGTCCACCTTCCCCAAGTCCCGGGAAATCCTGGAGCGGATTCTACAGGGCGTTCCCGAAGAGGAAAAGGCCAAAATAGCAGGGGACAATACGGCCAAGCTGTACCATTTCAGCTAGGAAACACCTCGTAATATCCCGATGACCCCTGCGAGACAAGTAAGGGCACGTAAGGGGATGAAAATGATGGGCAGCTCTCCATCGTCACCCCGGCCCCCATAATTCGTCACTCCCGCGAAAGCGGGAGTCCACCGCCCCGCCCCTGGATTCCGGCCTGCGCCGGAATGACGGTGAGTGCGGTGGGGGGACCCGGCGCGGCTATTTTCATAATAGTGACGGTGTTGGGCGCCTCCTGCTGTGGGGCCTTGGAATAGAAGCCTGCCCGTAGGTGTCAGCCCTACGGGCAGGCCGCATAATTCACAGAGAGCGTGTTAGGATGGGTGGGCCTGGGCTTAGCCTCCCGACTCCGCAAGCTGCTTGATGCCCCGGACGGTCAGTTCCATATTGTTGCGCAACTGCTGCCGGCGCCGGGCCAGTATTTCCCTTTCATGCTCCGGGTCTTCCTCCATCGCCCTGGAGGTTCCCGACCTGCCGGGGCCGATGGTCATGTGCTGACGCAGTCGGGTGCCTTCGCCAACCTGGTCCAGTTCAAACCGCCACTGGGCGCTTGGCAGGTCCGGGTTGTTCACGTTCCAGGCAAACACTCTGGGCGCGTCGCAGGCGACTATGTGGGAGGTTGTCTGCCATTCCCCCCGGTCTGCCCGCTGGTTCCTGCCGGTGAAGGTGGCTCCCAGGTGAGGGCCGCCGCCCTCGTTCCACTCGGCGCCCATGAACTCGGTGCTGAACTGGGCGGGAAGGTTTATGTCGCTGACAAACTCCCAGACCCGCTCCGGCGGGGCGGCCACATCAACCTCGACGGTTACCCCCGGCTCGGTGTCCAGGAGAGACCCGCCTCTGTCCGGTTGGTCTTTGGTGTGCCCCCACCTGTCGAACCACGTAATTTCCGATGCAGGTCGGCGGGCCGCCGGCTGAAAGTCGGTCCCGATGGTCCACGCAACAGGGAGCAGCACCACCTGGGCCACTCCATCGGGGATTCCCAGAACCTCGGCCACCTCTTTTGCCTGGGAGAGGTGGATGGTGGTCCAGGCAGACCCGAGGCCCCGGGACCTCAGCGCCAGGCAGAAACTCCATGCAGCCTGGACTACCGAGTCGAACAGGCCGGGGCGTCCGCTGCCGTCATGGGTCCCCCAAATAGTGACCAGGACGATTGCCGGGACCCGTTCCAGGTTCGCGGCCAGGTGGGCCGCCGATTCCGACATTCTCGTGCTTGAATTGCCGGCCCGTTGCCTCTCGGCCCTCTCGATGATGCCCCGTCCACCGGCGGCGCGGTACAGTTCGGCCAGCCGCGCCTTGGTATCGGCGTCTCGAATGACCATCCACCTCCGGCTGGCGATGTTGCCTCCCGATGGGGCCTGCTCTGCCAGGTCAATACAGCGCAGCAGCAGGTCATCGGGGACATCGCGGTCCAGGTCAAGACGCCGGCGCACCGCTCGCGTCGTGCTCAACAGGGCGTCGGTCTGCTCAAGGTCAAAGTCCATAAGGCACCTCCGTTTCTGATAGGAAGAATATATTCTTCGGTTCGCCCGGAATTACTCATGGCCTTGTGGAGGCCACGTAAGGGGATGAAAATGATGGACAGCTTTACACTTCGTCACTCCCGCGAAAGAAGACCTTTGCGTAACCGTCATTCCGGCGTAGGCCGGAATCCAGGGGTGGTGTTGGGGGTGACTTCGCATCGGCTCCAACGTTGCGTAGCCCTGGATTCCCGCTTTCGCGGGAATGACGGCTGAGTGATACTATTTTCATAACAATGGGTGCGTGGTCACCGCACCCTGAAGGGTGCGGCATGGCAATTTCCCATGACCTTGCCAAGGCCACGTAAGGGGATGAAAATGACGGTCGGCCCCTTCACCGTGATGCTCCCTTCACTCCCATCCCATCTCCCCTCGCTCACCTTAGCTGTCACTCCCGCGAAAGCGGGAGTCCACCGCCCCGCCCCTGGATTCCGGCCTGCGCCGGAATGACGGTGGGCATCTATTTTCATAATAATGGCAAATACAGTGGGCGATGGGGTACGGGAAGGGGGCATCACCGGTACAGTCCTAAGAGAACTGCACCGGGTACACCACTTGAATTACATGGCCGGTTTCCAGCGCCCCATACTGGGGGTTGGGGTGTGTCGGGTGGTGGAAGCGGCGGCGGGCAAAATATGCGCAGAGGTCGGCTAGCTGGGTGCAATGGGAATCTTGAGAGCGGGCGAATTGCATACTGTCCAGCACGGCCCCGGTGGGAAGCTCCATCTCTGTCTTCAGCAACTCTTTCATCGCCTGGGGGTCAACGCTTTTGTCCTGGTCGGCAATGATGGTGGCCCGCTGTCTTATTCTCACCGGTTCTCCCCTGTACAGTGCCTCCGAGTCCATCTCCAGCATATTTATCTCGTCCATGTAGATGTCCAGGGAGAATAGAAGGCGTGAGAAGGCCGGTTCCCAAGGCCCCTGCCACTGGCGCTCTTGAAGCGGGTCCGATTGACCCGAAGTCGCGAAGTCCTGCTTGTCCACGTAGGAGACGATAACGGGGGTCTCGTGTCGTATTAGGATGTCAAGAAGGTCGTCAATAAGCTGGAGGCGCCTGGCTTTGGGCCACGAAGAGAAGAAACCCTTTCCATGAAGAATCTCGGCGGCGTGCAACTCCACAGGCCCCTCGGAATCCCCGAGGTCTCCGTTGAAATACTGGTGGCATACCCTGGAGAACCCCACCTTGATGGCATTCCATTTGTCCTCATGCACCATCAGCCCCACGCATACATAATGAGGCTGGTTGGAGTCATTCAAGCTGGTGCCCGTGTTTCCTGACTCGCCCACATAGACCATATACATTGCAGCGCCTCCTCTGAGACAAGAGTTGTGAGACAAGGACTGGATTGGTGTAGCACACGGGAGATTAGCCTTCCTCCGGCTCCTCCGGCCCATCTCCATCAGCAGGGGCTTGGATTCCGGCGGCAGGGCCGGTGGCCTCCGTTCTCAGGAAGTCCACGTGGAACAGGCCGCCCTTTACCGGGTCCCACTGAATCTCACTGACGAAAGCCAGGTGTTCTTCACCCGCCCCTTCCCCGGCGCCTTCCACGATGATAGATATGGGGTTGCTATCTCCGGCCTGGGCCAGAGCGCCTATCAATTGCCGGACCTCACCCTGAAGGGACCGGGGTTCCATGCCCCGCCCGTAGAGATGCACAGGAATAATACCTACGCGCCTGAGCTTCTTGACATCTTTGCCCAAAGTGGTCCTTGGTTCCAGCTTGAGGGTTATCCTATCGGCCACAGTTTCTCCTTATCCAAGTCATAGCAGATTGGGTAGTATAACGACTGAGCAGTCTGCCCATAATGATACCATTCATTGTACGAGAATGAAACTTGGGGACTACTTTTATGCCTCAGCTATGTATGTGTCAGGCATCTTCAGGGTTGACAGCAGGAAGGCCAAGATGGTGGGCCGCCTCTATTAGCCTCCTATCAGCACAAGAGAAGAGGGTTTCTTCGCCCCAACCCTCCATGACATGAAGGGCGCTGGCTAGCTGAATTGCGTCAGGGCCGCGTAGTCCCTCCTCTGTGATGAGGCGGAGGGCGCTATGAATCAGACCGGTTTGGGGCGAGAGAAGAGGTACATGAATAAATGCCTGAGTATCCCGCAGAAGGACTTCCATGAGACCATCTCTCTGTAGAGGGGTGACTGTCCCATCACGGACCTTTCTGTTCAGGGCCGAGCAGAACTCCACCGATGTCATTACCGAAATTGCTATGGAATCTGCCTGCCTCATCTGCTCTCTGACTACATCAGTACCCCTTTCCCGAACGTAGGCTTTGACCAGGGCGCTGGTATCCAGGAAGAGAATCATGCTATCCTTCCTTACGCTCCTCCATGACTATCCGAGAAAGCGGGGTCCCGGGTAGCTCCAAAGGTTCTCTCTGCAAGCCCTGGATGCTCTGTAGCCCGCGTCTTCCGTGGACTGAATTAGCTGAATTAATGGAAGCCTCCTGAAGACGGTGGTAGCCTTTTTCAGTCAAGCATACCCGCTCCCGTCGCGGGCCGTCGTATTGCAGGCTCGCTCCCGCACGGGAGAAAAAGCCTCCCAACCCCCTGGTGCTCATGCCTGCTTCCGTTGCTATTCGATGTAGCTCGTAGCGAGAGACGGAACCTCCCCGGTTGGCGACCTCTCGGAGAATCTTGACATTGGCAGGCTGCTGCTCCATACCATTTCCAAGGGCCTCTTGCAACTCCTCTCTTGCCCTTGCCAGGCAGTTCTCCGCCTGTTCGATCCATGCAATAACCAAGTCTAATTTCATCTCGCTCACCCTGCTAAAATTGTTTGCCAATCACTATAGCAAAATGACATGTAGGTGTCGAATAATGGCCCAAGGCGGATGGGGGTGCTACAATGTGCTAAACGTGTACTGACCGTTATGCTATGGAGTGACCCGTTTCAAACACACGGCGCGAAGGTGGAGACTGCTCGTGGATGGAGGTGGCCTGTGGGGAGATTGGATGGTCAGGTGGCGGTCGTCACGGGTGGCGCACAGGGTATCGGCGGCGCTGCGTCACGGCGGCTTGCGGAGGAGGGAGCGAAAGTCCTGATTGCGGATATTGACATGGGGGCTGCGGAGGTCAATGTTGAGACCATTCGCAGGTCAGGGGGCACGGCTGAGAGCTTAAGGGCCGACCTGGGCCGCCATGAGGACATCAGGGCTATGATCGAGAGGGCCTCATACCTGTGGAGCAGGCTGGACATTCTGGTCAACAACGCCTACAGCCCTACTCATGGCGGTGGGCAGCGCGGTGCGCTGGAGGTGTCGGAAGAGGAGTGGGACACCGGAATGGGCTTGCTGGTGAAGTCTATATTCCTCGGGGTTAAGTACGCCGTGCCTGAGATGCGGAAGATAGGGGCCGGCAGCATTGTGAACATCGCATCGGTGCATGGGATGCTGATGGCCCCTGGAAAGCTTGTCTATGAGGCGGGCAAGTCGGCGGTCATCGGCGTGACACGGCAGATGGCCACCGACTTCGGGCCGATGGGCATTAGAGTT
Organism: Dehalococcoidia bacterium; assembly: GCA_965219725.1. Taxonomy (GTDB): domain Bacteria; phylum Chloroflexota; class Dehalococcoidia; order Lucifugimonadales; family JAGWBF01; genus CBDCOF01. Next base: position 1,736,763 of record CBDCOF010000002.1, read on the forward strand.
AACGCCATCTGTCCTGGGCACATCGCCACGGAACGTATCCAGGCCGCCGCGAGGGATAATCCTTCAGGGGCACGCTTCCTGGAGGACCAGTACCCCCTGAGGAGGGTCGGGCGGCCGGTGGACGTTGCCAATGCCATTGTGTTCCTGTGTTCCGACGAGGCATCGTTCATCACCGGCCATGCGCTGGTTGTGGACGGCGGCCTGACTGTGCAGATTCAGGAGGATTTCGGCGTTCGGCAAGCCTACTATATGCAAGAGCACCCTGATACCAGGCTGCCATCGTAGGGACTTGGACCGACTAAGAGACGGTGGTGTTGGTCGCCTTGACGCCGTTCGTCTCACCTACCCAGGGTAGTGTGGTGTCAGCGATGTTACTTTATTCTATGAGACAGGGCAATCCCCCCGCCAAACTCCCCATTGGGTCCCAGGGCGGCAGCACTACCGGTTCCAGGTCCAGGGCCGCCTGTAGTTCCTCCGGCAGGTAGCTTTTGGGGGCGGCGATTTCGAACATATACTCGGCAAACCAGGAATCGTTCATCAGGAAGAAGCCCTTGTCGCCCACCTTGTTGTCCCAACTGTTTTCCACCCTCCAGCGGCGCGGCTTGCCGTCCACCACGTCCACGCCGGTGAATAGCATGGCGTGGGTCATTGCCGTCTGGTGATACTCCAGTCGCTCCGCCTTGTCCATGCCGAACTCGGCGTTGTAAACGCTGGCATAGTCGAATAGCTCGGCGTCCCACAGGCCCTTGTCCCGGTGCATATGCTTGCCGGTGTCGCAGCCCATCCACACCGGCTTGCCGTCCTGAAGCATCCGCATGGCAATATTCTTCATCAACTCGATGCCCACGTTCAGGTACTTGATGCGGGTCCCGTCCACCACGTTGCCCAGGTATTGGACGGTGTAAGTCCGACCCGGCGGGTTGCCCTGGCGCGGGTCGTGGACCAGGCAAACGTACTCTTCCATGGGCGTGGATATGTACTTTTCCGCGAACTCCAGCGGCGTCATGGCCCCTTCGCGGTGGAACTCCCCGTTCTTGTCCTTCCACTGCCAGTCGAAGCTGGCCGGCGGGTTGCCCAGGTGAATGCACAGGATTTGGTATATGGATTGCAGGGCTTCCTGCTTGGCCTGGCGCATGGCTTCCAGGCCGCCTTCTTCCCCATAAATGCGCCGGATGTTGCGCGCCCCCTGGCGCACCTGGTAGTTGAGGCCGGCGTTCATGCGCTGTGAGTTGCCGGAGCTTTCCGTTTCCGGCATGGCGGCCTTGGGCACCACCCCATGCTTCCGCACCAGGCTGATGAACATATCCCACTGGCCCCCGTCGCCCAGGGGCTGGTTCAGCAGCCAGGCCACCACCCGGTCATCAATGGGCCGGTCGGCCGTCTCGATTACCGCTTCCAAGACATAGTTGGCCCGCTCCACCTTGTCCCAGAACATCACGTAGCTCTGGCTGAACTCAAACTCCTTGACGTTCAGCAGATTCCTGGACTCGGCGCGGAACAGATTCAGCCCGGCGAACATCCAGCAACGGCCGGAACGGGCCTGGTTGGTCACTCCCCAGTCATCCAGGACAGTGGAAAAGGTATGCGTTGCTTCAGCCACAATGTTGCGGTTCAGCGCCACGTCGTTCACGTCGTGCTGGGTAACAACGTTCTGCATCAACTGATGGGCTGGCTGGGACGCAAAGGCCTCCTGAAAACCGGCCAGGGTTTCCCGAGTCCAGGGCGCCCGGGTTTGTCTGAGTAGTCATACTATTTCTCCTCTTTTGTTTGGGCACGGATGGGCTTTGGATACATGTCATATCGCGTCAGGTATTTGAAAGTAGGCGAGTTTGATGAACTCACCCAAAAGGTGGGGGGTGGTGTGCTGATCGTTCCCTCTCCTCTCCTGCTAAAATTGTTTGTCAATCACTATAGCAAAATGGCTTGTACCTGTCCATTTTACAATGACCCGGAGCGGATGCGGGTGCTATAATAACAAGTCCCGGCCTGGCCCATACATAGCTGTGCAGGAAGACCGGGCCGATACCGTTTAGGAGGAAAATATGCTGGTTGGAGTGTCCATGTTCCCTACCGACTATGCCATCCGCCCTGATGACCTGGCCCGTTTGGTGGAGGAGAGGGGTTTTGATTCCATCTGGTTCCCGGAGCATACCCACATTCCCGAGAGCCGGCGAAGTCCCTGGCCGGGAGGGGCCGATTTGCCCAGGGAATACTCGCATACCTACGACCCCTTTGTAGCCCTGACCGCTGCGGCTGCCGCCACCACAAACCTGAAACTGGGGACCGGCATTTGCCTGGTCATCGAGCGCGACCCTATAGTCATGGCCAAGGAGGTCGCCAGCCTGGACCGGCTCTCCAATGGCCGCTTCCTCTTCGGCATTGGAGGGGGCTGGAACGCTGAGGAGATGGAGAATCACGGGACCAATTTCAGAAGGCGATGGCGACTCCTCCGTGAACGCATCCTGGCTATGAAAGAGATATGGGCCAAGGACGAGGCGGAGTACCACGGCGAGTTTGTGAATTTCGACAAGATATGGTCCTATCCCAAGCCGGTGCAACAGCCCCATCCCCCGATAATCATGGGCGGTGACGGGGCTACCACTTTCGATAGGGTAATAGAGTATTGTGACGGCTGGATGCCCATAGGGGGCAGGCCGTCCCAGGGGCCCAGCCTGCCCGAGAAGATTGCTATGCTGCGGCGGCAGGCAGAAGAGGCGGGGCGAGACCCGGCGTCTATCTCCGTCTCCATATTCGGCACCCGGCCCGACGCAGACACGGTAAGCAGGATGGAAGAGGCGGGGGGTGGACAGGATAGTGTTTGGCCTGCCCCCGGCAGACCTGGAGACGGTGCTTCCCCGCATTGACGAGTATGCCAAGCTGATTTGATCCCGGCCTCACAACTCAACCCAATGACTGGTAAAGGTGGAGAATGGCAAGGACCAACTGGTATTCGGAACATCCGCTCGCATGTACCTGCGCCAACTGCCAGGAGAGGCAGGCTATGCTTCGGCAGCAGGGCCGGAAGATAGGCCGCAACGAGAAGTGCCCCTGTGGAAGTGGTAAGAAGTACAAGAGATGCCACGGCAGATGAAGGGCCTTGCAGGGTGAGATATACTGCGCCATTAATGGCGCAGTATATCTCACAGCTAGACTACCGGGCCGGGCGACGCCTGCGGTGGCCGCAATAATGAGACCTTTGCATAACCGTCATTACCATGAAAATCTCGGTCTCAGGCTCCCCCACCGCACCCTGAAGGGTGCGGCATCCCTCAACCGTCATTCCGGCGAAGGCCGGAATCCAGGGGCGGGGTGTGGACTCCCGCTTTCTCGGGAGTGACAGATGAAGTGAGCGTGGGGGATGGGAAGGGCGTAAAGGGAGCATCACGGTGAGGAGGCCGTACCATTTTCATCCCCTTACTTGACCCGCAGGGCCATGGGCAATTACTATGGAAATCTAACCTCCTCCCCCAGTGGGGGAGGACCGAGGTGGGGGGTATAACCGACCAGTAACCACTGCCCAGGCCATCACCCCCATCCCAACCTTCCCCCGTCGAGGGGGAAGGGACTACTCGTACCCCGGCTGGGAAATCTGCCGAGACCTTGGTACTGCACTTAAAAGTTACAGAGACTTGGAGAACTCCCGCAGGTGGGAGAAGTCCGAGCGGAACCCCTCGGCCAAGGCTCTCCGGTCAGTGCCGTGAAGGATGAAGCGAGCGCCCTGGCTTATCCAGTAGGTGGAAAGCTCCGGGGTCTGGTGGTGTACCAGCACGGCGATTCCCCTCTCAGCGCAAACATCTATAACATGCTTGACGGTGTCCCTGTATTCGGGCCTATCGTACTGGTCGGGGACCCCCAGGGAGATGCTCAAGTCGTTGGGGCCGATAAAGATACCGTCTATGCCCTGCACATCCAGGATATTGCCCAGATTATTGACCGCAGCCACACTCTCAATGCCGATAATGGCTATGCTGTTCTTGTTCCGGTCTTCCAGGTATGAGCGGGTAGCGTCGCTGACGTGCTCCCCCGAGTCCATCACCCTGTCCACCGCCTCTCCCTTCAGAGGACGCCACTTGGCTGCCCCCACCACCTCCTTGACCTGCTCCACGGTCTCGCAGTAGGGGGCCAGTATGCCCTGGGCCCCGGCGTCCATAGCGGTAGTGACGTAATGGGAGTCGGGGATGGGGATTCGGACTATGGGCACCACGTCTGTGGTGTTGAACATGGTCAGGTAGTCGCCCAATTCGTCCCGGCTGCGGGGGCTGTGCTCGGTGTCTATGATTACATAGTCGAGGCCAACCCCATTAAGCACGGGTATCCAGCGGGGACTGCGGCCAATGCTAATCATGGTGCCGTACACCCGGCCCCCGGACTGCAAGGTAGCTTTAAGCTCTGCACCGTTCATACTCTCATCCTTTCCATGATGAAACTAGACCTGTTATACCCGACCTATTCCGATCTACATAGGAGGCCTGGCCTGCAAAGACTTTAGGGATACTCTGAATAAGTCCGTGAATTGCCGTTGCCCAGATATGGAAGGTGGTCGTTCTGACGACTTGTTCAGAGGTTCCTTAGGTTGAACTAGACTCTCCCTAGTTTCTGAAGCAGTTTTTCATTGAATTTTTGACTGTTCAGCCGTCCGTTATCCAACCCAGCTAAGAGACTTTCTTTCACCTGCTTTTGGGGTATTCGACATTTGTAACCTTTTGAGAGTATATCAGCTAAGGCAGTCAACTTGTAGGTAGTAAGAAATTGCAGGTCGTAATGCAAGCCATTGATGTCCTCGTCAGGAGTTTTTCCAGCTCTATTCTCTATTGCGAAATCAGGAGGCCGTAATGCGGACCCATCAAATACTACATAGTCGAAAGGGTCCAAGCTCTCTCGATTGGCAGCCAGTGCAATACCGATCCGTTCGGCGGCGATGTCTCCACTTATCTCCCAAATTGACAGAGCACCGTCGGAAGTTGGCAGATCTCTGAAGACATCCGCCTTGAGTTCATTTGGCTTCAGCCAAGGTACGTCAGGGTTTGTATCCCATCGTCTCTTGGCGATGGACCTCAAGAAGTCTGGCATCCCCTGGTATCCACAAGTTGGTCTAACACAAGTTGAAGGTCTCGTCGGAGTCTATCAGACTTTTCTACTTGTACTGCATAACGAAGATAGGGTATCGCCGATGGGTCATCCATGGCCGCGATTCCGAGTGCGGCAGCATCCCGGACGCTAACCAGGTCTGATTGTAAGTGCTTAGTCAGCAACCACAGTCTACTCTGATGTGTGGGATTGTGCTCAATTGAACCCAGTCGTAGAAGGGCCTCTTCCCTTACTTCCAAGTCTGCTTGTCCTTGCACTAAAATGCGACCCAACTCAGCCACAGCGTCATTACTGTGACGCCTGATCAGGGAATCTAAAGTGTGGGAAAAGACTGACTCCATTCCGTATTCGAACACTTCTTGAGACCCATCTCGAAATGCTCTCTCCATCGCTGACCGTATTTCCTTGCGCCCAAGGATATGGCCTTTGAAGCCCGTATCAGAGTCAAATGCCCAACCGTATCCCCCGGTTACGCCATCTAAAACAAAGGGAAGCCTGTCCGCGCTTCTGAATTCAACAGCATGCTGAAGCTCCTTGTGAACCTCTTGAACACAAACAACCGCCCCCAAGAGATAAGTACATTTAACGTAACCTGTGCCTGGTCCAGGCTCCGGGTTACCTAAGCGGGGGACGTTCAGCCGCGATACCCGGCCAGGCCAAATGCTGTCGTAGGATGTATCACCATAAACTGCCCTACAAGGACCCCTTTCAAATATGGAGAGTCCATTCCAATCAGCCCTGAAGGTCAGCTTGCCGACATCTACTGGGGGGTCTACAGTCCAGGCGTCGGAGTCTGGGAGGGTTATGGACTGGAGGGTATCACTTCCGGGTACATGACAGTAGAAGGCATAGTCATCCCTAGGGTCTCCCAAACGTTCTCTATCTGTGCTGACCAACTCATGATTTCGTCGCGCTGGCCAGGCGATCACTTCTTCGAACCACTGAAAGTTCGAGTCCAACGACAGCTTCAATCCTTCTATGGCAGTAGATGACTCGGATGGCACTGAGATTTCTTTTAGGGCAGTTTCGATCGACGTCATCATGGGACGTCACCCCTTTCTGCGATTTCCTTGCCCCAGTCCATCAATTCATCGAAGAGGTTGTTGAGTTGCGACTGTGGTAAACCGCGCTCGTAAGTTGCAACTGTGTTGATGTCTAATTCTAAACTGCTCGCATATCTCTGAACTACAGGGCGCTCGGAAATAAATGAAACCTGTTCCTCAGCACTAGGATTAAGTTGAACGACCAACTCACCTGTTGCTTGGGTTGCAACAGACCATTTCGACAGGCGATTAATCCTTAACCCTTGAATGACTGCTGATTCCCGCGGTCGATTGATCTGATAAAGGACGTCGAAGGAGTTCTCAGGGTCAATTCGCAGGTCAGCTAAGTAGCCTTTAAGCTTCAAGTGCGCATCTCGCAAATCATTTGCAGGCTGAACCAGATTTGCGCCAAAAGCTACTCTCACAACTTGGAGATCCATTGAAAACCATTGTGCGACAACCTGCGACAGTGTTTCCAGCGCATTGCTAAACGGAGCTACCTGCCAGTCCGGGGGACCAGAGAACCTATCTGGCTTCCGGATGTTTGGTTGAAGGAACCAGTCAATCCGGGGATGGACTATTCGCAAGACGACGGCCAAACCTGCCAGCGTTCCCACTTGCTGGAGCAAACCTTCTCTAGGCCGACGCTGCTCTTCATCCGGGACTCCGCCAATGACCACGTTCCATATCGAAGTGTCATCTATTACGGAATCTGCGGATAAGAAAGTGGTGACTCTAAGTCTGAGAGCTTGCCATAGTGCAATTTCTAATGAGTTACTCATTTGCGCAGACATTGAGCATCTTGAAGTTCATTTGATGAAAAGGTATTTGAATCCCTAATTGGGGAGTGAAGGTGATTATACTATACTATCGTAGTATATAACAACAGAGGAAATTCCAGGTAGGTAGTGTTCCGTTTGGTATTCTCAGCACGTGATGGCATTCATTACCGGCACATATTGAGAATATTATGAAGCGGGGTGGTGCGAGCCAGGACCTCACGCGGTGGCTAGTTCGTCCAGGGTGGACTGGCGGCCCTCGGGCCTTACCACCCGCTCGGCAGGCTGGTACATGGGCTGGCGGGGGGGCAGGTCGAACTGCTGGCCCTCCAGCAGTTGGGCCACGGTGCGGACTTGTATCTTGGGGAAATCCCGGTCCCAGATATGGGAGTGGTAAAAGCCGCCGCTGGCCGCCTCGGCGCGCATGTCCCTGGTAGGCTCCTCCAGAGTGATGAACAGCCCCAGGGCAGCCTTCTCCCGCTCCACCACCCCTTTCAGGTCGCGGACTTGGGGTGATGAGACCCGCCCGCCCTTCACCTGCACCACCACCTTTTGCGGCGTCCGGCGGGGGCCGTCAACGAAGTAGATGATGCCGTCAATACCCCGGTCTGCGCCCCGCTTCTGTTCCCCCTGGGGCTGGGCCTCCAACAGGGAGACGGCCCAGAACTGGAACTGGTAGGGGTCCTGCTCCCACAGGGCCCGGGCGCTGCCGGTGTCCTGGGGTTCCCCCACCACTTCGTAGTCCTTGCCTGGGTCAATGTTGAACATGGTCTTTATACGGTTCTTCATCAGGGCCACCGCTAGGTGGGTGATGTCTATGCCAACCCACTGCCGCTTGAGCTTTTCGGCTGCCGCCACCGCCGTCCCACAGCCGCAGAAGGGGTCTAACACCACGTCACCCTCGTTGGATGATGCCTGGATAATGCGCTCCAATAGGGCGATGGGCTTTTGCGTGGGGTAGCCGAGGCGTTCTTGGTCGTTGTCGAGCCATTTTATGTCTTCATCTATACCTTCATCCGAGTTCCAGAGGAGACCCTGCGTCCCAGGTTGGAACGCCCAAATGTCCTGAAGGAGAACGCCTTGAGAAGAATCGAGATATTGTTTATACCGTGGCATTCCGTCTTTGGATCTTGGATGCAGTATCATCCCTTTTGTATCCAACGCATCCAGAATCTCCTTGAGAGACATTCCCCGGCTATCTGAAGTTAGTTCGTCACGAATCTTTGACGGGATAGCCCAGTGCCTGCCATGCATCGTCGGGTCATATCCTTGCCATTGACTCCCACTTTCGCCAGTTCGTACTCCCATACCGGTCAGGACATTGGATTGGTAACGACCTCTTTCGTCGGAATAGGGGAAACTCCCTTTGACGTAAGGAGTAGTGTATGGTCGTCTCCCGGGGTGAAATGTGAAATTGTGTTCCTTGGTGTAAAACAGTAAGGTGTCGTGAATAGGACCGTACTGTTTCGAAAGTTTGTTATGGGCATTGCTCCTGCGCCAAATGATTTCACTTCGAAACCGGTCCGCGCCAAACACCGCGTCCAAAACAATCTTCAAATAATGTCCAGCCGTCGGGTCGCAGTGGAGGTAGAGGCTGCCGGTGGGTTTGAGGACGCGGCGCAGTTCCACCAGGCGAGGGGTCATCATCACCAGGTAGGCCATCATAGCGTTCTGGCCTACGAACTGGCGGAAGGCTGAAATCATGTCCTTGACTGCCGAAGGTGTGCCCGGATGCAGGATGATGTCCTGCTCGAAGGTGCGCTCCGTCTCAAGGGTCCACTCCCAGGTATCGGTGAAAGCCTTGATCTGGGCAGGGGATTCCTCGCCGGACTTCTCCCGGAACAGCACGTTGTAGGAGGCGTTGGAGTTGAAGGGCGGGTCCAGGTACACCAGGTCTACCGACTCATCGGGAATATAGTCCCGCAACACTTGAAGGTTGTCGCCGTAATATAGCGCGTTTCTCATGGCGGTCAGACTCCGGCTAATGCCGATGAATTTACGGATGCCGTTCCTTTGTGAAGAAGTTCCTCGGCTTCCCTGAGAACATCGGGATAACATTCCGGGATGCTTTCATCCGATTTCTCCGTATCCGGCAAGGGCGCGGTGGGCCGCTCCCGCAGCTTGGCGTGAAGGGCGTTCATGGCCTCTTTGCCGGCATGTAATTTCTTCAATTCCCGGTCCCATTCTCCGGCATCTATACGACCGACGTATTCGTCAGATTCAGCATTCCACTCGAGGTGCGCCATAAAGATGGTGTCGGCTACCAGGACCGGAGTCTCAGCGGGAGAAGGCTGGTAAATCAGATGTATCTGGACCGCTCCCGGTCCATCGCCCACGAACCGGATGTCCACTCGGCCATGACTTGGACTGCCTGACAGGTCCGGACTTTCGGACGATACGATGCGAAAGGCCATGACTTCGTCATCATAGGTCTTATAAACAACTCGACCGTGCTCAAGATGAACAGTAGCCGTCTGCTGGTAAATGGGCAGGGGTCCAAGTTCTTCGGGAACGTCGTCCTTGTTGCGCTCCTGGGCCTCGTCATACTGGGCCTGCAACTGATACCAGGTCGAGGCGCCTCCTCCAAATAAGTTGTCCAGCCGGATGGCCAAGGTAAAAGTCACACTCGATTCGCCGTTGATTACCCTAGACAGCTCTTCTGGGCTGATATTGAGCTTCAGCGCCGTCTCCTCTATGCTCATCCCCATAGCTTCTATGCAGCCGTTCATTATCGAACCCGGATGGGATGGATACTTCATAGGCATTTGGCACCCTCCCTAATGGTAATCAACCAAATCTACGTCAGTTACGTTGCCCTCATCAAAACGGAATATAATTCTCCGGTTGCGAGATACAGTTATTGACCAGAAATTTGATAGGTCGCCGCTCAATGGATGCAGTCGGTAACCAGGCCGGTCTATACTCTGGGGACCGGTCGCCAAGTTGAGCAGAGTCAGTATGTTCTGTATCTTCGTGGCGTACTCAGGCGGAAGGCGTCTCCGCTCGCCTCTCTCGTATAGATGTTGTAACCCCCGGTGCCTGAACCTCACAATCATAGGGCATAGTGTAATCTGTTACCAAGGGGGTTTCAATGTTCCGCCCCTTGGTGTACCCCCATGCCCTACGCGAGGATGAATTGCCACACCAGCACGGTCATTACAGCCAGGGTGAGGTAGAAGGGCCAGATTGCCGTTGAGCGTAAGCACGCCGCTAATGTCCCCGCCGCCGGGCCGCTGGGGAACACCGCGTAGAGGTCGGAGGACTCGACTCTGCCGTTATGGAGCTTGCTTATGAAATCGTTATATGACTGGCGGAAACGCCGCTCCAGGGCCAGGTAGTAGGTGTCCAAAAACAGGAACAGAATGGCCGGGACCAGTGCAATCAGCGAGTAGTCCGGGTCTCCCCCTCGGGCGACCACCACCAGGACCGCAGCTACAAGGGTGATGCACCAGGTCTTGCAGGACGCGCTGTTCCCCGCCATCCGCCCGATGACGCCCTGCATGATGGACAGGTGCGCTTGCACGGCAGAGGATTCCTCATCGAAGCGCGGCTTCTCGTTCATCATTATTGTTACTCAAGATTACCTGGCAGTTGTCCCGAAATTTGATCGTTTCCTCTACCCAGTCCTCGATATTGCCATGAAAATAGGCAACGCCGGGTTCCCCGACCATATCCTTCAGGGTGTGGCATCCCCCACCCACCGTCATTCCCCTGCCTTCGCAGGGGCAGGCTCTGCGGAAGCAGGAATCCAGGGTCCCGCGACGTAGGCGGCCATTGCGAGTCACCCACCCCCTACCCCTGGATTCCGGCCTACGCCGGAATGACAACTAGAGTGAGCGCCGGAGGAGGGGATGGGTGTGAAGGGAGCATCACGGTGGAGAGGCTGCCGTCATTTTCATACCCTTACTTGGCCTTGGCAAGGCCATGGGCAATTCCCGCGAAAGCGGGAATCCAGGGTCCCACAACCTCGGAGCCGATGGGAAGTCACCCACAACCCCGCCCCTGGACTCCGGCCTACGCCGGAGTGACGAAGTGGGAGGCGAAGGAGGCCCTAGCGTTTGCGCACCCGGGAGCGCAGGGCCGCCATCGCCAGGGTCAGGCTCACAACCCATACACCACAGACTGCTCCCAGGCCCTTCCCCAGCGCCTCTCCGTCCCACCCATCGGTTATGAGGGAGCGCAGGGCGTCCAGCAGGTATGTTACCGGATTGTAATCGGCTACAGCGGACATCCATCCGGTCAGCGCCTCCTGAGGCAAAAAGGTGGTTGTCAGGAAGGCGAAGGGGAAAAATAGCAGGAAGGACGTGTTTACCGCAGCCGGATTACCCGTCTTAAGGGCTATGGCATAGGGGAAACCCGTGTAGACCAGCCCCCAGAACCCGGATATTAGTATGAAGGCCAGAATTCCCGGCGCGCCTGTCTCGAAACGGACTCCCACCACAAACCCAAGGATAACCACAGGTATCGTGAGGGCAGTCACCAGGGCAAAGTCCGACACCATCAGCCCCAGGAGCAGCGCCAGACGGTTTACCGGGGTCAGGGAGAGGCGGTCAAAATAGCCGTTCTGGATGTCTATGACCAGGGTAGTGGCGCGGGAAATCCCTGTGACCGCAAATATTATAGCTACAGGCAACTGGAAGGCCCTGTAATCCAAGCCGGGGATGTTCTTGGCAACATCCTCCAGAGCGCCAATGTTGATCGCATAGAAGAATACCGGGATTATCAGCGCCGGTATGACTGATTCCGGGTCCCGGCGGATGGAGCGCAACCCCCGCCCGGCCACCACCGCCATCTCTTTTAAGAAGCCGGCGCGCCTGGCCCGGATACTGCCGACATCTCTCACTGCTGTGCTCACGCCGTCACCCTCCATGCCGCACCCTTCAGGGTGGGGTGGGTGATCCCCACTGCTGTACTCACGCCGTCACCTCCCCCGGAGCCTCTTCCCTCTGCAATCGAGACCCCGTTACCTGCAAGAATACATCGTCCAGGGTCGGCGTGCGCAGGGTAAGCTCTCGGACCGTTACCCCCGACCGGTTCAGGGCCAGGGCCACGTTGCTGATAGACTCGGCGCCGTTGCTGACGCAAATGGTAATCTCATTACGATAAGGGCCGTGAATGTCAACCTGCTCCACCTGGGGGACCAGCCGAAGGGCTTCCCGGGCTGCGTCCGGGTCGCCCTCTATGCGGGTGATGATAAGGTCTGTCCCAATGGTGCGCTTTAGCTCTGACGGAGTGCCTTCGACCACCAGCTTCCCCTGGTTGATAATGCCCACCCGGTGTGCCAGTTCGTCGGCTTCTTCAAGGTACTGGGTGGTAAGGAATATGGTGACCCCCAGCTCGGCGTTTATCCTCCGCACCTCCTCCCACACCCGGGCCCTGCTTATGGGGTCCAGGCCGGTGGTCGGCTCGTCAAGAAACAGCACCTCGGGGTTGTGCACCAGGGCCGCCGCCAGGTCCAGCCTCCGCTTCATACCACCGGAGTAGGTGCCGATAAGCCGGTCCATGGCGTCTCCTATGTCTATCAGGGAAGATAGTTCCCGCAGGCGCTGGTCTATTTCCCGCCCCGACAGCCCATACAGGCGTCCCTGGAGGCGGACCAGTTCCCGCCCGGTCTGTTTGTTGTCCAGGGCCGACTCTTGCAGCGCAGCGCCTACCCGCAGGCGGACCTCTCGCGCATCCTTCACCACGTCCTTTCCCGAAATGAAGCCCCGGCCCCCGGTGGGCATCAGGAGGGTAATCAGCATTCGCACCAGGGTAGTCTTGCCCGCACCGTTGGGGCCAAGGAACCCGTAAATCTCTCCTCTGGATACCACCATGTCAATGGCGTCCACCGCCAGCACCTGGTTGAAGCTGCGGGTCAGCCCCTCGGCAACCACCGCATATTCACTCAGGTGTCCATTCCCGCTCCCATTAACGCTCAATGCTGTGACTCCTCATCTCTAAATCACCTGCTTAAGAGGGTGTTTGCAAAGTTCCCTCTCCCATCGTGGGAGAGGGCTAGGGTACGTTTCCCCCGACAGGGCCGTCACCCCCATCCTAACCTTCCCCCGTCAAGGGTGAAGGGACTTCTGAAATATCCTCTGAATCGCCGGGGCTATTCCTTGGGCCTAATCACTGTTATGTGCCGCAGGACCGCTGCCATCCCGCAGATGAAGCCCGTCCTGTAGAGGGCTATGTCGTCGCCGTCCAGTCCCTCTTCCTCTGCTATGGCATCTCCGATGGCGTCCAACACCAGGGACACCATCCCCTCATCAGCCTGGCCGGCGGTCCCGGGAGGCCTGGACTCGATATATGCCCGCGCCAAGTTGGGGGCAGCATCCCTGAAGAACGCGCTGGCGCTGCGCAGGTCCTCCAGCACCCCGGAGATGATGGGTATCCACGGCTCAAGGGGTTTCGGCGCCGTTTCCGAGTCCGTGTCCCCGGATGCCTCAATGGGCGTCAATATGTTCCTGACTCGCTGGGACGCGTTGAGACGGACCCGCATCAGCCAGTCCTCATTGGTTATGATTGCCCGCTTCTCCAAGTCTTCAGGGGGCTTTTGTGGACGGGTGTCGTCGGAGTCTGGCATTATGTACTCTCGATAGGATGGGCTGCTTCAGGGTGGTATGGGAACGTTATCCCAAGGGTGGTGTTTGATGCCCTATTAACTACGATAGCGAAAGTCAATATGCAAGTCAACTGAAACATCTCTCAACAAAAAGGGCATCCGGGTCTATACCATCGGTGAAGTTGGTCCTATGTTCCCGTCATTCCGGCGTAGGCCGGAATCCAGGAAACCGCTTGCCTTCAACAACATTGGATGAAGAGTCGGGCCTCTACCAACCTCTCTGTAGTGACCGAGATTCCCTTTGGAGTAGGAAGCCCCACCCCTGGATTCCGGCCTACGCCGGAATGACGGTTACGCAAAGGTCTCCATTTGAGAGAATTCCCCATGTCCTTGTGAAGGCGAGGTAAGAGGATGAAAATTACGGGCAGCCTTCCCCACCGTCATTCCCGCGTAGGTCGGAATCCAAGGGCCAGGGGTTGGGGTGCCTTCGTAGCGACTCTCCAGGCTGAGGGGGCATGGATTCCTGCTTCCGCAGTAATGACGGAATAAGGGGTTGGAACGACGGAGGGTATCTATTTTCATGGTAGTCGTAGGAAGATGCTACAATAGGTCTTGAGATAGTTGCCAAGGAGCATGTTAATGGCCGAGGTGGAAGATTCGGGAAATGCGGAGAACTTCGCCCAGCTTCTGGGGATTCGGGCGCTGGAGTCGGTTGATGGGGTGGGCAGGTCGGTTATGCCGGTACAGAAGAAGCACCTGCAACTGGCCGGGGTGGTGCAGGGCGGGATTATCGTCGCCCTCGCCGACCATGCTCTTCATCTGGCTGTCTCCTCCACCCTGTCCCAGGATGAATTCAGCGTTACGGTGGAGTTGAAGGTAAACTTCATAGCCCCCGCCAGCGATGGAGAGCTTACCGCCGAGGGCCGGGTGGTAAGCCGGGGCAATCGGATTGTGGTGGGCGAAATGGACGTGACCGACGCCCAGGGCGCTATGGTCGCCAAGGGGATGGGCACTTGCATGGTGAGGGCTAGGCGATAGAGTGTTCTTCAGGACTCGGAGTTAAACTTAGTTTCGGGAGGCAGGCATGGCAAGGCTCGATGGGAAAGTGGCAATCATAACCGGCGGAGCCAGGGGCCAGGGGGCTACGGAAGCCAGGATGTTTGCGATGGAAGGGGCGAAGGTGGTCTTTGGAGACATCCTGGACGAGGATGGCCGGAGGGTGGAATCGGAGATACACGAGGCAGGCGGTGAGGCTACTTACATTCACCTGGATGTGACAAGCTCGCAGGACTGGCAAAAGGCGATGGAGCTTGCGGAGAGCAAGTATGGCAAGCTGGACATCCTGGTGAACAACGCCGGTATCTTCCGCCGGAACTCCATCGAGGAGACCAGCGAGGAGCTATGGGACCAGGTCCTGGACGTGAACGCCAAGGGGGTGTTCCTGGGGACCAAGTACGCCATCCCGGCCATGCGGCGGGCGGGCGGAGGCTCCATCGTGAACATCTCTTCCATATCGGGCATGATAGCCGTTGGCGCACCTGCGTATAACGCGTCCAAGGGTGCGGTGCGCGTCTTCACAAAGATAACCGCCGTCCAGCACGCTGGGGACAACATCCGGTGCAACTCGATTCACCCCGGCGCTGTTGACACCCCCATGCGCCAGGAGGGCCTGGCAACCCCGGCCACCCTGGAGGAATCGTCCCAGCGCATCCCCCTGGGCAGGGTGGGGACAACCGAGGACATAGCCTACGGGGTCATCTACCTGGCCTCGGACGAGTCCTCCTTCGTTACAGGCTCGGAGTTGGTGATTGATGGAGGGACTACGGCCCAGTAGCAGTGTGGGCACGGGCCTTTCGATTCTCCACCCAGGGAAGCCACAAGGGCTTCCCCTACACCCGGAGGCTCGTTGCCTGGTAGGGGCAACCCTTGTGGTTGCCCAATACGTTCATCTGAGAATCGAATTGCCCCGGATATGGGGCACGATACGCCCCTCGCCGGGTATGGTACACTGTATGAAATTACGATTAAACCTAAACCGTAGGGGGAGGCATTTATGGCTGAGCAGCTAACCCGGCCCACCGATAAGGTGGAGGTTTACTGGTTCTCGGAGCAGCCCAATGGCTACGTCACGGATGAGGACCTGGACAAATACGACGCCACCAGGTTCTTCTTTCCCAACACCCACTTCGACCCTGAGAAGGCCCACGTGCTGTACAACCAGTACCATGAGCAGTACGCCCTGGTGGACGAGGTGGGCTTCGACGGCATTATGACCAACGAACACCACACGGCCTACTGGTGCATGAAGCCGGCGGTGAACCTGGACGCCGCCGTCCTGTCCAAAGTCACCAAGAGGGTCAAAATAGCCATCCTGGGGAACGTCATCTCCATCAACGACCCTGTGCGGATGGCCGAAGAGATAGCTATGCTGGACTGCTACTCCGGCGGCAGGATAATCTCAGGATTTGTACGAGGCAGCGCCATCGAGACCCTTCAGTCCGGGACGGACCCGACGGAGAACCGGGACAGGTTCGAGGAGGCCCACAACCTTATCCTCAAGTGTTGGACCGAGCCGGGGCCCTTCCGGTACGAGGGGACTTACTACCACTACAGGGCCGTAAACCCCTGGGTGCTGCCTATGCAGAAACCCCATCCCGACATCTGGTTCCCCGGAACCGGAAGCCCGGAGAGCGTGATATGGGCGGCGGAGCATGGCTATCCCTATTTGAACCTCCAGGTGATAAGGGGCCAGACCGAGTGGCTGAAAGAGCTGTACGTCCAGACATCCAAGGAAGCCGGGTACACGCCCGGTCCGGGAAACTTCGGCGGCAACATAATGGTCTTCTGCGCCGACACCGATGAGAAGGCCCAGGAGATTGGCAGGACTTATATGTGGAACGAAGCCCATCGCTTCAAGGGGCCTCAGGAGCATAACGACCCGCCGGGCTACAGGTCCAGGGAGGCGAATGCGGTGGTAAGGCAGATTCCGGCAGGGGTTGGCACCCGGTTCGGCCAGAGACGCAGGACCTATGAGGAGCTTCAGGAGGCGGACAGCATTATCGTCGGAAAACCCGATACGGTCATCAGGAAGCTGACCAGGGTGCTGGAGACCGTAGCCCCCGGCTACTTGATATGCTACGGCAACGAAGGCGATATGCCCCATAATGACGTGATGCGCTCCATCGAGCTCATAGGCAAGGAGGTCATCCCCGCCTTGCACGAGGTCAAGCTGCGGCCCTATGTGTAGCCGGATATAGCCAGCCTTGGGCCGGTTATTCTCCGCAGGCAGGCAGCCGGCCCCTTCACCAGGCTTGTGAGTAAAGCCGGCGTATAAGCTCCCGCTTGATGTCTTGCAGGGAGCCTCCCGTATCCAGCATGACGTGCCGGTGGCCGGGCACCTCGGCCACCGGCTCCCACTCCTGCTGGTGGTGGTGGTACAGCTCCCACCGGCCATCGGAGACCGAAGTACCCTCTTGAAAGCGCCTCTCCAGCCGGCGGCGCGCCTCTTCCTCAGATAGAAAGCACTCTATTACCCAGGCATCCGCACCCAGCCGGCGGGCTGCCTCCACCGCCCTCTCGCGCTCTTCGGACCGGCGGAAGGTGGCATCCATCACCACGGAGTGTCCTTCCCGCAGGCGCTCCTCGGCCTGCTGGAGCATGGCGTCGTAGGTGAGGCGGGAAAAGTCCGGGGCGTAGATTCCCTCTCCCAACCGAAGGTATCTGTGCTCCTCCGGGGCAAGGCCCGCCAGGGTCTTCCGGGTGATGTCCGAGGAAACATAGGACAGCCCCCAATGCCTTGTCATTTCCTGGGCGACGGTGGACTTGCCCGTGCCGGTAATCCCTGCCACCAGCACCAGGGTGGGATTGGAGAATACCCGGGTGTAGTCCCGCCTGGGGTAGTCTTGCCTGGTATAGTCCTGGATATAAGAATGAGCAAGGTCAGAGTAAGCCCTGGCAGTGCTCAATACCGCGTCCCTGTCTTCATTGGACAGGGATGCGTCGTCGAGTCGGAAGCTGGACACCTTGCCCCGCACATAGGCCCGATACGTCTTGAAGAAGTCCAGTAGTTGGAGCGCTCCCGCATCTCCCGATTCCTCGACGTAGGCCCGGACAAACTTTTCCGACAGGTCATGCCGCCCGTGAAAGTCCAGGTCCATAGCCAGGAAGGCTATGTCCTCGGCTACGTCGGAGCACCGGAAGCGTTCATTGAACTCAATGCAGTCAATGATGCTGGTCCCGCCTGCTTCGCTCTCCCCAGGGCCGGACGCTCCAGGGTCCCGGAAGATGTTGGCGGAATGCAGGTCGCCGTGACAGTCCTTGACCCGGCCTTCGGCGGCCCTGGTGCGAAACAGCCCTTCCCTGGCAGCCATGAAGTCCCTGGCGTAGCCCACCAGGTCATCAAAGGCATCCTGGGGGAGGCACACCCCGACGTACTTCCGGGTCTGGGTGAAGTTCTCCTCGGTGTTCAGGCGCACCGCATCCAGGTCGCCCAGGGGAGTAATCGCCGGGCCGGTATCCGCGTGCCTGTGAAAATCGGCGATGATGGCGGCAATGCGGCGGACGCTTTCCGCGGATACTTTGCCTTGCCTGAGCAGAGAGTTCATGGCCCAGTCTTTGGGCAACTGGCGCATCTTTACCGCATACTCAAGGGTCTCTCCGGGCCCCTCGACTGAGTAGCAGCTGTCCCTGTTCCGTATCTCCACCACGCCCAGGTACACCTCCGGGGAGATTCGGCGGTCCAGCTTTACCTCCTGGTTGCAGTAGTAGCGGCGTTTCTCCAGGGTTGTGAAGTCCAGGAAGCCGTAGTCCACGGGCTTCTTCACCTTATAGACGTGCCTGCCGGTGAAGAAAATATAGGAGATATATGTCTCCACCATTTCAATCTGAGGCTCAGTCTGCGGCCCAACCTGCGACTCAGTGTGGCCTGGTGCCAGCGATGAAACAGGGTATGCCTGGGGACTCAGCAATGCCCGGACTAGCTCAGGATAGTCGGCGCTCATCTCATAACTCCCTGCCCACCTATGCCCATTCTACCTGCTTCTTCCCTCATCCATCGGCCTTCATCATCCAACATCGAAGGTGGGGATATACTCGGGCATACAACATCCAATATACTGCTAGGCGCTGCACAGATTAGTCCGCACTAGAAGGCTCCTGTGGGTCTCGCTAATGCCTCTGCTTTGCCGAGTCGTGTACACCCGCCCCCTGCTGCCGCCAATGATGCTGCGGTCCCTGAAATCTTGCTGGAGGTCCTGGTCGTTGGTGAAAACCAGACGCGCTCCGCTGACCCTGGCCAACCCAAGGATGTGCTCATCGTTGGACCTGCATATCCCCTGCCCGCGCAGGGCCTCGGCCTCGGCGTCCACTACAGCATCGGCGATTAGCCTGGCGCGGCCTGCTAATGACGCTTGTAAGAGCCACTCACTGAATCTCCCGTATCCGCCAAGCTCTTGAAGGAGCCCGCCGCCGATGACAAGTACCCCTTTGCTGTTCAGCCAGTTGAAGAAGAACCTTCCGGCTTCCGATGGGTTGTTCCCGAAGACCTCGCCCGCGACGTTAGTGTCAACGATTGCGCACATTTATAGTCCAATAGAGCGCCGCACCTCGTCCATAAAGAACTGCCGGTAACCCGGCGGCGCGTTCAAGACGTTTCCGTTTTCGTCAAAGCCCAGGGAATGGATATTTACGGCAAGTTTGCCCTGCTCGAAGAATAGGACCGAAACGTCCTCGGGCTTGAGAGAAGTCATTTTGTCACGGATGTCCATGCGTACCCGGTTGAGGAGATAGTCGCTGTGGGTCTCGACTATGATCTGGCGGTCCGGCCCTGCGATGGAGCAAAAGAGGCTTCCCAGGGCGGCCTGGGCGCTGGGGTGGAGATACACCTCCGGTTGTTGCAGCAGGAACATTGAAGGCGAGTCTTCACGCAACAGTTCGGTGATAACAGGCAGCGCCTGGCTGACGCCGTATCCCACGTCCATCAGGTTTCTCTGGGGGCCTTTCAGCCTTCCGTCATATTTTCGTACCTGAACCTGGAAGGGCATCCCCTCCGTCTTGCCCAGAGAGTTGACGGAAATCTCGTCAAACAGCCCGGAGTCTTGCCCGAACTTTTCAAGAGCCCCTTTCAGTCGCCCCCATTCTTCCTGGTTACGATAGGACAAGCCGGCGAGGTAGGTGGGCGTGTATTCTCCCTCCGGGTCCCGCGACGGCCTCGCCGGGTCATAAGTCCGGCGCGGGCGCGAACGGACCGGCGCGCCAGCAAAGGGACGTCTTCCGCCAAAGCTCTGGCCGCAGGGATAAGCCGGAAGGCGGCGGACAAAAGCCTCTATCCGGTCTAAGTCCCCCTTATTGAGATTAAGCAGGCCATCCTTCGACATGGGACCCTCCGGCCCATCCGGTCCCTCCAGCTTGTTGGCTCTGCTACCCCAAGTAACTTCTGAAACCAGCGTTGTCAGGGGGGCCAGTCGAGTGTCATCCCGTGAAAGTATGCCGCGCTCAAGGGTGTGTTCCCATTTCCCCGTCGGCGTGCCGAATTGTATTGAGGTCTGCCCGTTTCCCTTGATGAGCGCCTCAATCCATGTTCCATTTTGGGCAAAGCGTCGCCTCGCCGGGAAAGGCGTTGACCCGTGCTCTTCAAACGTCACGTGGAAGGAAAACCCATCTGTGCCTCGTGATTTGTCGTATTCAACCCCCGCCTCGAAAGACTTGGCTTGCCTGCCTCGCCCGCCGCGATTATAGGCGATGTCGTGAAAGGCGCCGAGGTCGTAGGGTTCCTCACGGAAGTTGGGCACGGTATCCCGGAACCCCACATCCCAAAGGGCGCGGATTAGCGCAAGGAAGGAGGTCTTCCCGGTGCTGTTGTCGCCCACCAGCAAGGTCAACGGGGCCAGCCGCGCCGTCTGCTCGTCCCGGAAGCATCGGAAGTTCTTGACGGTGATCTTGTCCATGCTCAGAGTCTAGCATTGGGGGCATGGCATGACAACAGGCCCCGCCTGTAACTGTTCAGACACAATGAGCCGTGACCGCCACCTCACCGTCATTCCGGCGTAGGCTGGAATCCAGGGGCGGTGTTGTGGGTGACTTCACAGCAACTCCCCAAGTTGCGGGACCCTGGATTCCCGCTTTCGCGGGAATGACAAATAAAGTGAGCGGTGGGGGTTGGGAAGGGTGTGAAGGGAGCATCACGGTGCTGGCTGCTGGCTATTTTCATAGTTATGACGGGTTGGGGCCAGAATGAGACCTCAACTCTGAACAGTTACCCCCGCCTTCCCCCCGTTGCCACCCTTGGGCGAGCGTGCTATCATCCTGTATCGGAGCAGCGCATAATACCTTCTCTTAATTAGGCCCTATCAATCAGGTCCTGCTAATCCAGCCGGTGAATGATATAAAGAAAAACGGACTGGGACCCGTGCCCCCCGTGCCATGGAAGACCCTTGAAGTGGCGATAGGGTTGGCGTTGGTCATTGCCGGGTCTATTGTCCTGGTAATCATCTCCAGGATTTTGGGAGCAAACCCCGATTCCGGGCTTGCCCTTGTAGTAGTAGTTGGGATAGTTGGCATCATCCTGGTCATGTCCTCCTGGGTTATTGGCCCTGCCAGGTATGGTATATCTCCGGCCAGCCTGGGGATGCGGCTGCCGTCACCGATGGGTTATCACCAACCCCTATTGCCCTTCCTGGCCCTGGGGGGGAGCCTGCTATTCTCGCTAATCTATGTAACGGCGGCCTCTGCTCTGGGTTGGGGTACGCCCGACCCTCCTTTTGAAAATACGGACCTGAGTAGCCCCTGGGTAACGGTGGGACTGGCTTTCGTGGTGGTCCTGTGGGGCCCCCTGGCAGAGGAAATATTTTTCCGGGGATTTATATTCCAGGGCTTGATAGGGCGGCTGGGGGTCCTTGGCGCTGCCATAGCCGGGTCCCTCCTCTTCGCAGTGTTCCACCTTGATGTAAAGGTGATGGTGCCCATCTTTGTCACCGGGCTGCTTCTCACCTGGCTGTACCACAAGACCGGCTCGGTATGGAGTTCCTGGGCAGCCCACGCCCTCCAGAACGCCGTGGCCTTCTCCGTTACCGTGTGGGGTTAGGGAAAGGAAGCCATGTGTGATATACTGTTGCAAGGTTGTTTTCTATTGGAATTAGGGGTAAAATCGTCACGCTTACGTTACTAGGGGCCATACCCCCGGGAGTTGAGACACATGGTCCAGGACAGGATTGCCCGGACGTTCGACCGGATTAGAAGCGAGGGCAGGATAGGAATTATCCCCTACCTTACCGTCGGATTTCCTGATATAGATGCAACCCTGGAGATGGTGCCCGTGCTAGCCCAGTCGGGGGCTGACTGCATAGAGCTGGGCATCCCCTTCAGCGACCCGCTGGCCGACGGGGCCACCATCCAGGCGTCCGGCTTCCATGCCCTCAATAACGGGGTGACTCTGGATGACTGCATAGAAGTGGTAGCGAAGGTGAGAGACCGGGTGCCCGACACCCCCCTCATACCGATGGGGTACTACAATCCCTTCCTCAGGTACGGATTGAGCAGGTTCGCACAGGATGCCCAGAAGGCGGGAGTGGATGGCCTGATAGTGCCCGACCTGCCCGCGGAGGAAGCGGGACCCCTCATAGAGGAGTGCAAGCCCAGGGGTATCCACTTGGTCCCAATGCTGGCGCCCACCAGCACCGACGAGCGCATCCGCAGGGCGTGCAGCGCCGCCTCGGGCTTCATCTACTGTGTAAGCCTGACGGGGGTTACAGGAGCGCGGGACCAACTCCCCCCGGGGGTCTTCCATTTCCTTGAAAGTGTCCGAAGACACACCGCCCTTCCCCTGGCGGTTGGGTTCGGCATATCTCGCAGGGACCATGTTGAGGCTTTAGGCAAAGGCGCGCAGGCCCAGGCCGCGGTAGTGGGCAGCGCCCTCATAAATGTTATCATGGGTTCGCCCCGGGAGGAGTTGTCAGCCAGGGTACGGCAATACGTACAGGAGTTGAGCGGCGCCATACCCTCTACTTCCCCAGAGGTACGCCCTGCCCCTCCCGGATATGATCAAGGAGGACCGGACTTATGACGCTATGCCGCGGCATCCGGGGCGCGACTACTGCTGAAGAGAACACGAAGGAAGCTATCTTTTCCGCTACCAAGGAGCTTGTAAGCGCAGTGGTGGAGGCCAACGACGTGGGCAAGTCCCAGGTGGCGGCGGCCTTCTTCACCACCACCCAGGACCTGAACGCTGCCTTCCCTGCCACAGTAGTCCGTGAGGAGATGGGATGGGACCATATAGCTCTCATGTGCAGCCATGAGATGGCGGTGCCCGGCAGTCTCCCCAAGTGTATACGCGTCCTCGTGCTAGTAAACACCGAGAAAGAGCAGCAGGAGTTGGTGAATGTGTACCTGAAGGACGCTGTAAACCTGCGAGCGAGGACTACAGGATAATGCTGCTCATCAGTGGGAACCCCAGGTATCAGCTCTGCCTGTATTTCCGGCCCCTGGGCCGGAGTGATTGTGATTTGGAGAAGCCTCTTTACCATGAATAGGAAGCCATTACCAAAAAGGCATTACCGGAAAGGATAACCAACTATGATAGTCATAATGCGAAGAAACTGTACCACTGAGGAAGTCGGTGGTGTCCAAGAGAGAATAGAGAGCCGCGGCCTTCGAGCGCACCTGTCAGAGGGAGAAGAGCGCACGGTGGTGGGGGTGCTGGGAGAGGTCTATCCTGAGCTGAAAGGCGAGTTGGAGATACTACCCGGAGTCTTGGAGGTGGTGCTTATCTCCAGGCCCTACAAGCTGGCCAGCCGTGAGTTCAAGGCCGAGGATACGGTAATCAGAGTGGGTGATGCCGCCATCGGCAATGACGAACTGGTGGTCATGGCCGGCCCCTGTGCAGTGGAGGACGAGGAGCAAACCTTGTCCACGGCGCGGCTGGTGAAGGCGGCTGGCGCCCAAATCCTGCGGGGTGGGGCCTTCAAGCCCAGGAGTTCTCCCTATAGCTTCCGGGGGATGGGGCTTCCCGGTCTCCAAATCCTGGCCAAGGCCAGGGAAGAAACGGGCCTTCCCATTGTCACAGAGGTGATGGCTACCGAGGACGTGGGGATGGTAGCCCAGTATGCCGACATCCTCCAGGTAGGCACCCGCAACGCCCAGAATTTCAACCTTCTGGATGAGGTGGGTAAGACCAATAAGCCGGTGCTTCTCAAGCGGGGCTTTTCGGCATCCTATGAGGAGTGGCTGCTTGCCGCCGAGTATATCCTCTCAGGGGGAAACAGCCAGGTAATCCTCTGCGAGCGGGGGATAAGGACTTTCGAGACGGGGACCCGCTTCACCCTGGACCTGTCGGCTATCCCCGTGATCAAGGGGCTGAGCCATCTGCCGGTAATCGCCGACCCCAGCCACAGCACCGGCAGGACCCATCTTGTGTCGCCCATGACCCTGGCTGCGGTAGCCGCCGGCGCTCATGGTGTCATCGTGGACGTGCACCCCAACCCGGCTGTTGCCAAGTGCGACGGCGCCCAAGCCCTCACCTTCGACAACTTCGAGACCTTGATGCCCCAAGTGAAGGCAGTGGCCCAGGCAGTGGGGAAAGTGCCCGCAAAAGCAGTCTAACCGGGTGGTCAGTCACAGAGAGACCAATGGAGGGTGAAGGAGCAAATAGCTTGTCCTTCACCCTCCATTCTTCTTGTCACTCCCCGCGTGTGGATACCCTTGCATAACCGTCAGTACCATGAAAATAGGTGTGTCAGTGAGCGTCCACTGTCATTCCTGCGGAAGCAGGAATCCAGAGTCCCGCTACCCTGGGGAGTCGTTGTGAAGTCACCCACAACCCCGGCCCTGGATCCCGGCCTGCAACCGAATGACAATGGGGGGATGCCATTAGCCAGAATCCCACGGACTGGAGAAAGCCGGGAACCAAGCGCAGCATCCCCGTAGAGGCCAGAAGCAACAAGTCGGAGGCCTATTGAAGAACTTGCTCAGACCAACGGCCGCCTTTCTAGCGTCCTGCATCCTGGCGGCCCTGACGCTGGCCGCAATCGTGGCCTGTGAGTCCCCCGCAGTCACACCGACAGCGCCAGCGCCAACCGAGACCCTGGTACCGCCTACTGCTACACCGACAGCGCCGCTTCCAACTGAGACCCCGGCGCCGCCGATGCCAACCGCTACACCAACGTCAGAGGCAACTGCCCAACCCGCGCCACCCCTGCCAACAAGGGTGTCTGTCCCCGTGGGTTCGCTGGACCATCCGGCCTTGCTGCTGAGTGGCTTGCCCACCGACAGCCCCATAATCGCCTTCGTGGAATTCGGGACAGTGTCTCAACGGCCAAGCCTGAGCAGCGTGAAGGACGAGTTCATGTCGCTGGTCTACGCTACCAACTAAATCCTCGACGCGCAGCAGGTCCAGTCCGCAGGCATCACAAGCGCAGCATTCAGCATCAATAATTGGTCTGAAGGGGCCGCGATTCTTCTCGGGGATTTCCACACCTTTCCCCGGATTCTTCGTGAGGCGTCCGCGACAGGCGCGGCGACTCTCCATAGCTATAGGGGACTGGAATTGTTTGTGGTCACGGACCATAACGACCACCTGTACTTGGCCGTGCCGGACTCCGGCACGCTGCTGTTAGCCCAGGGCGATGGGACATCGGCCCGGCGGTTGCTCGAAGAAACCATAGACCGGCGACTGGATGGCGCTGAGCTAGATGAGTCGCTGGCCAGCCTCTTGGCTCACACAAGCCCCATTGATTTCCTGTTTGCCCGGTACCCGGAAAGCAGGAACACCGCTCAAGGCAACCAGTCTTACCCGATTCCAAGGTTCTTCGCCTACGCGGGATTACTAAACGAAGGGGACACCACGACCCTGTATCTCTACGCGGAATTCGACGACTCAGCCCAGACGGAGCAAGCAGAGCTCCAGACGACCGGCCAAACCCTTTACGGCTATAACAGCGGGGAGGAGCATCCCATCACCGAGATTCGGCGGGACGGTAGGACCGTCATCGCCCAGGCGGTAGTGCCCGACATAGACTTGGGAGGACTGGTATTAGGGAACTAACAAACTATCCTGAGACTTCACCACCACTTATCCGTTCGTCTTGTTTTGAGATAGTTTCTAAATGAGCGAGCCGCTCATCCACCCTCCACTTCTCTTGTCACGAGCCCGGTCTATGCCCGCGTGTGCCGGGGAACTCGGCCCTAGCCGGCTATGTAGCTCTGGCCGAACCTTTCGCCGTGGGCCATCTCCGACATTGGCTTGCGGGGGGCGCCTCTACGCCTCTGTCCTGCCTGTGCTTGGGCGCGGTAGCCGAAGGGCATTATACATATCAACTCCATCTCCGGCGGGATGCCCAGCAACTCCTTAATCCCCCGTTGCTGGTCTTCGGTGCGCACCCCCACAAAGCAGGTGCCTACCCCCTCTGCCCAGGCCATTAGCTCCATCTGTTGCAGCGCGCGGCCGGCATCCAGCTGCGGTCGGGGGGCGTTATCCATGACGATGGTGACAGCCAGGGGAGCCTGGGCAATGAAGGACCCCTGGGTGGCTATCCTGCCCATAGCTTCCAGGGTCGCCCGGTCTTTCACCACGATGAAGTGCCAGGGCTGGGAGTTGCTGGAACTGGGCGCCCACCGGGCAGCCTGGAGAATCTTGTACACCACTTCCTCAGGCACCGGATCAGGCTTGAAATCGCGCACAGTGCGGCGAGTTCTGATACATTCGTACACGTCCATGCTTTCCACCTCCTCGTGTGTTACCCTGGTGTGCTATCCCGATTAATGAACAAGGACCTCAATGCTTCTGGCGCTGACTCATCAATCAGCAGTCTCATACGCTTGCAATTCCAAGAGGGACCTAGCCATGTTAATTGTCCTGAACACCTGTTCCTGGGTTGCTGCGGTATCAAAGGAATCCAGAAATCCGATGATGGTGTATCCCTTTGCTAAGTAGTCGAAGAGGTCTCGCACAGGCACACGCGTACCCGTGAACACCGGCGCGCCGCCCATGATTTCGGGGTCGCTGTGAATGACGCTATCCATAACATCCACCTCTGCATTATTACGAGGCCGGCCAGTCATCAGGCATGGGTTACTCGGCGGGGCGACATATCATTGCCTGCCCCGCCGAATTTGCGAAACATGGGGTGGTGTAGGGCCGCCCTCAGCAAAGCCGGGTATCGGGCCTATCTACCCTCCTTGATGAATTCCGATATGCGCTCTCCTATCATTATAGTTGTGGCGTTGGTATTGGCGCGAACGCAGTCCGGCATTATCGAGGCGTCTGCTACCCGCATATTTTCCAGTCCATGTACCTTGCCGTACTGGTCCACCACCGCCATCGAGTCGGAGCTTGGCCCCATCTTGCATGTGCAAGATACGTGGTGGGAGGTGCCTGTATTCCTCATCAGCCATTGGTCCAGGGCGTCGTCCGAGGCCAGTTCTTCGTCGGTGGGCGTCACCCGCTCGACCAGCAGGTCTTTGAAAGAGGGGTGATCGGCCATCCGGGCGGCAAGCCGTATGCCCTTGCGCATCCGCTCCCGGTCAAAGGGGTCCGACAGCGAGTTGTAGTTCAGGAAGGGCTGCACGCTGGGGTCGGGAGAGACCAGGGTCAACTCACCGGCGCTGAGGGCAAGCTGTAGGCTGGCGCTGATGCCGATGTAGTTGCCGTCATCGTTGATTTCGATCTGCACGGGGCGGTGCTCGCTGGTCAGGAGGGTGGCGCTGACCTGCATGTCGTTGCGCAGGTACGACCCTTCCACAGTGTAGCGAAGACCCACCTGGATGACCGGGGCCTGAACGTCGGGCCGCTCGCCCGTGGCCCGGAAAAGGGTGCTGGCCGAGGGATGGTCCCTGAGGTTCTTGCCCACGCCGGGAAGGTCGTGGACGACGGGTATCCCAATGCCCCTCAACTGGTCTGCCGGGCCAACGCCGGACAGCAGCAGCAGGTGGGGAGAGCCGATGGCTCCGCTGCTCAACACAATCTGGTCGCCCTCGATGGCGAACCTTTCCCCGCCGCTCTCCACCTCTACGCCCACAGCCTTCTTGCCTTCAAAGAGGATGCGCTGGACCGCTACGTTGGCCCGGATGGTGAGGTTGAGCCGGTGGCGGGACTGCCCCAGGTAGGCTATGGCCGTGCTGATGCGAACGCCGTCGAGGGTGTTGCGCGCCCTGGGGGATACGCCGGTGGAATCGGGGTGGTTCTGGTCCGGGTCGTCTGGGAAACCCTCGTCCAGGCAAGCCTGGTGAAAGGCTACGGCATGGGGCAGCCATTCGTCCCTGGGATACCGGCGCACGGGGATGGGACCGTCGTTGCCGTGGAAGTCGCCTCCCGGGTAGTCGTGGTCATTCTCCATCTTCCGAAAATAGGGAAGGCACTGGGTATAGGCCCACTGGTCGTTGCCCCATTCCGCCCATCGGTCGTAGTCTTCGGGGATGCCCCGGTAGAGCACCTGGCCGTTGACGGCGCTGGAGCCTCCGGTGGCCTTTCCCCTGGGTATGGTGAGATTGGGCTGCTCCGGGGTAATCTGGGCCACGTAGCCCCAGTTATGCGGCCCGTAGGCAGACAGCCACACATTGTTTCCCAGCTTGAGGTCGTCGGGAAGGTACTCGAAGTCCGGGTAGTCCGGGCCGGCCTCCAGCAGCAGCACAGACTTGTCCGGGTCCTCCGAGAGACGGGTAGCGATGGTTGAGCCGGCAGACCCTGCTCCTATGACAATGTAGTCGTACTTCATACTCCTCCTTCATGTATTCCGTATATTTGGAGATTCCAACAAGACCTGCATCTATGCCATTCTGATGACACGACCGATCATACGGGGCGAGGCGGCGGAGGTTCATCAAAAGGCACACCTTGTTCAGCAGCTTTCATTCGACGGGCATTCCAAGAGTCCCACTGTGCCCACATGTCAACCTTGCCCTCCTCCTTCAATTTCCTAATCCTTGCCGGAATGAGCAATATCATAAAACCCACCGCCTCTACTATGATAAATACCAATTCTGGGGAGGGTGGCGACGAATAACCCGTTTATCTCATCAGACAATGCTGGAGAATTGTATGCAAAAGTGAATGATAGGTTGAAAATCCACCACACATACAACCTTATGTGCTTGGCCTAACCGGCCCATTTGATACGGGACGAGGTGGCGGAGGTTCATCAAAAGGCACACCTTGTTCAGCAGCTTTCATTCGACGGGCATTCCAAGAGTCCCACTGTGCCCACATGTCAACTTTGCCTTCCTCACGTCCCTCCTCGCGTCCCTCTACACGCCCCTCATCACGTCCCTCATCCTTCAATTTCTTAATCCTTGCCGGAATGAGCAATATCATAAAACCCACCGCCTCCGCTATGACAAATACCAATAGGGCTATACCTACTGATGCGCTGAATATAGAAGATAATACGTGGACAAACCTTTTATCTTCCCACAGCTCGGGCCAATATATCCACGAGAAGGCGCCTACGCAAGCAAGATAGATAAGATAGTAGGCCCCCCAATAATACTCACGTAGTTTGTTGATTATTTATCTTCTCTTTCTTGAGATACTCCCAATTGTTTAGCATTAATTGACTGGCATTGCTTCCCAGTCAGTACGAGATTATATCCGACATGGCAGTTTCGGGGCAACAACCTTCTGAGGCCGGTATCACTATTAAAATAGAGGTGCTGGGTCACTCCACCGCACCCTGAAGGGTGCGGCATCTCCCACCCACAGTCATTCCTGCGGAAGCAGGAATCCAGGGTCCCGCGACTTAGGCGGTCATCGCGAAGCCACCCCCACCTCGCCCCTGGATTCCTGCTCAAGGCCGGAATGACGGTGGGGAGGCCAGCAGCGGTGTCATTGATAGAGCTTCGACTATGGCAGCTAGAAAGCCCTGGGAGGAAAAGTCCTGCGGTACACCCCCGGAGAGCCGGCGGCATGGCCGTAGGTGCCGCCTATGTACTGGTTCATGGTGTCCTGGCTGCGCTGCCGTTCCCATGCCAGGGTCTCGGGCACCTTCTCATGCTCAAACTCGTACACCGTGGTGTATTTGGGCCAGCCCTCCACAACGTGATAACGACGGACGGCAATGCAGCCCGGCACTTGTAGATTACCCGGAGTGCGGACGGTGTCGTAATACTCATTGTAACCCGCTTCCAACTCAGGGGGCACGTCCATGCGCCCTACCTGTAGGGCCGGGGCCATTCCCCTGCCCAGGGTGTGTGGGTCCGATTCCTGGGGGTATATCTGGGTGCAGACGTTGCGCACCAGGTTGCGCCCTATCGCCGAGGGCGATACCCGCTGCGCCCACTCCGACCTGTTCCCCATCTGCCTCTGGCGCAGGTATTCGTCAGAGCCCAGGGCCTCCACCGATTCCAGTTCATAGCAGGCCAGGTAGCGGGGGCCACCCCGGGCGGATTCATACCTGGCAGCGTCCAGGAACCCCGGCATACTCAACAACTCCGGCACGTGCTCCTGGTTGTACCAGGTATTGAAATCTGCGTCGTGCTCCGGGTCCACGTCGGTGAATACCATCAACAAAGCTGTGCCTTTCCTCGTAGTCACCTTCTCCCTCCCTGTGTGCCTGTCCCGCACGTTACACGTTATGTTGCACGAGGTTAAACGGTCATCCGCCTCATGTACCCTTAAAGTTACTTGCGATGGGATGATGTGTCAATCCTCTGCTGTTGACTGTCTTAGAGCGCCCTCTTATACTCACCATAGCCATTATGCCCACAGAATTCAGGTATGACCGGTACACATCAGTAAGTAAGTAAAAGTAGAGGAAGGGTGTCCAGTGATCAAGGAAGGTGACAGAGCGCCGGATTTCACAACGGTGGACCATACGGGCAAAGAAGTCAGCCTATCCGATTTGAGGGGTAAGAAGGTCTGGCTCTGGTTCTACTCCTCGCCGGGAGGCAATAACTGAACCCGCCATAGTCACGGGTACCGTGACAGCTATGCCAATTTCACCGAAAAGAACGTCGTGGTCTTTGGGGTCAACGAAAGGACCCAGGAAGCAAACAGCGCATGGGTTGAGAAAGAGAGCCTTCCCTTTTCCGTCCTCCTAGACCCTGACAGGGCCATCGCGCAAGCCTACGACATGTCGAAAGAGGGGGATGAGAGATACCTGGCTAACCCATCGGGGGGAAGACGCCCGGCTGTCATCATTGATGAGGAAGGCATTGTTCTGAAGCTGCTGCCGGACCTGTCCAGCGTAGATGAGCAGATGGAGACCCTGAACAGCCTGTAGAGCCGGGGGCAAGAATGATATGGGAAGAGAACGCCAGCGCCCAGGGGTGGGCTTGGGGGAGTTGCTGGAGGACGTGGAGTCGGCATTAGCCGGCATAGGGCAGCAAGACCTGGTGGGCCGTATTTGGAGAAGGGACCATACGGTGTGGAAGCCCGACCCTACCGAGATAAGCAACCGCCTGGGCTGGCTCAACGTCACAGATACGATGCGCAAACAAGTCCCCATGCTGGAGGAGTTCGCATCGGAGATAAGGCACGCCGGGTCCCGCCACGTGGTCCTGCTGGGAATGGGCGGTAGCAGCCTTGGGCCGGAGGTCCTGCGCCAGACCTTTGGGAGCAGGGAGGGCTGCCCTGAGCTTATCGTCCTGGACTCGACAGCGCCCGCTTGGGTGCGGTCCGTCACCGAGGCCATCAGCCCTGCACATACCCTCTTCCTGGTCTCTTCCAAGTCGGGAAGCACCATTGAGCCTCTGTCCTTCTACGCCCATTTCAGGAGCTTGGTGGAAGAGACGGTTGGCAGGGAAAAAGCGGGGCAGAATTTCATTGCCATCACCGACTCCGGGACTCCCCTGGAAAAGCTGGCAAGGGAACAGGGATTCAGGCGCGCCTTTCTGAACCCTCCCGACATTGGAGGACGCTACTCCGTCCTCTCCTACTTCGGGTTGGTTCCTGCTGCGCTTATGGGGATTGACATCAACTCCCTGCTGGACAGGGCGGACCGCATGAGGGAGGACTGCGCCTCCCATGTCCCGCCCCACGAAAACCCCGGCGCATGGCTCGGAGCGGTAATAAGTTCTCTGGCTTTGAGGGGGAGGGATAAACTCACCCTGGTAACATCGCCCTCCATTGAGAGCTTTGGGCTGTGGGTAGAGCAGCTTCTTGCCGAAAGCGCGGGCAAGGAGAACACGGGCATCATACCCGTCGCCGGGGAGCCTTTAACCCATCTTGAAGGTCCTCATCAGGGAGTCGCCGGCCCCTATGGGAGAGACCGGCTGTTCATATACCTGCGGCTGGAGGGCGACGACAACACATCTGCCGACGCCGCTATAGAGGGCCTCCGGTCCTCCGGCCAGCCGGTGGCGCGCCTGGACATGGGAGACAAGCACGATCTGGGGGCCGAGTTCTTCCGGTGGGAATTCGCCACGGCGGTGGCAGGGTCAATGCTGGGTATTCATCCCTTCGACCAGCCCGACGTCCAGGGCGCCAAGGACATGACCGATTCGGTGCTGCAAGAGTACCGGGCATCGGGGAGCCTCCCGCCTGCACCTCGGCGGGAGGAGGCCGGGGTATCCGTCACGGACTTGCTGTCCCAGGCCCGTCCCGGCGATTATCTCGCTATCATGGCATACCTGCACCCGACAACCGAAGTGGACGAGGCGCTGGCGCACCTCCGCCGGGTCGCGCTGGAGAGATACAATGTGGCTACAACCCTGGGATACGGGCCTAGATACCTCCACTCAACGGGGCAGCTCCACAAGGGAGGCCCCGACACCGGCCTGTACCTCCAGCTAACGGCGGACCACCACCGGGACCTGCCCATCCCCGG
Organism: Dehalococcoidia bacterium; assembly: GCA_965219725.1. GTDB lineage: Bacteria > Chloroflexota > Dehalococcoidia > Lucifugimonadales > JAGWBF01 > CBDCOF01. The sequence goes on from CBDCOF010000002.1 coordinate 1,768,969, forward strand.
ACAGCCCTACACCTTCGGGACCCTGGCCGACGCCCAGGCTATGGGAGACCTACGGGCGTTGCAATCGGTGGGACGGCGGGTGGCCCGGTTGCACCTGAGTCCCGGTCTAGGCCACGACCTCCCGGCAAGCATCAGGAAGCTGGCGGGAGAGATAGCCTGAAGTCTCCCCTTACGAGACCTTTGCGTAACCGTCATTCCCGCGAAAGCGGGAATCCAGGGGCGGGGTTCCCAGCTAGGAAAGCGATGTATCGCCTCCACGATATTGGCCCGCATAGGGAGTTATGCAAGGGTCTCCTTACACAATAGAGAGGAAAGATAAGTCATGGAACTTGGCATGATTGGCCTGGGCCGCATGGGCGGCAACATGGTACGCCGGCTCCTTAACGGCGGACACCGGGTGGTGGCCTACGACCTCAGCGAAGATGCGGTCAGGGCCAGCGAAGCTACGGGCGCAGTGGCGGCAGCCTCCCTGGAAGACCTGGTGGAGAAGCTGGCGCTGCCCCGGTCCCTGTGGGTCATGGTGCCTGCCGGCGGGCCTACCGAGGACACCATAGACAGCTTGATTCCCCTGCTGTCCGCCGGCGACACCATCCTGGACGGGGGCAACTCCAACTACAAGGACACCATCCGCCGGGGGGAGAAGGTGCGCCATCATAGTCTCCACTTCGTGGACGTGGGCACCAGCGGGGGAGTCTGGGGCCTCACCGAGGGCTACAGCCTGATGATAGGGGGAGACGAGGAGGCGTTCAAACGCCTCGAACCGATTTTCAAGACCCTGGCCCCCGGGCCGGACAAGGGCTACGGCCACGTGGGCCCCACCGGCGCCGGCCATTTCGTAAAGATGGTCCACAACGGCATAGAGTACGGGCTGATGCAGGCTTACGCTGAGGGGTTCGAGCTTATGCAGGCCAAGGAGGAGTTCGGCCTGGACCTGCCCCAGATTGCCCAGGTATGGCGCTATGGCAGCGTGGTACGCTCCTGGCTTCTGGACCTGACGGCGGCGGCCCTGGAGGAAGACCCCAACCTGGAAAGCCTCCAGTCCTACGTGGACGACTCGGGGGAAGGCCGGTGGACGGTAGAGGAGTCGGTGGAACTGGCCGTGCCCCTGCCGGTTATCACCCTCTCCCTTCAGGCCCGGTTCCGGTCCCGCCAGGACCAGCCCTTCGGCGGGAAGCTGCTGTCAGCCATGCGCAACCAGTTCGGCGGCCACGCCGTGCGGCGCGCTGAGGGCCAGACCGGGGCCTAGCCCGCCCGATGGGACAGCAGTTGTAGGGGCAGCCCTCGGAGCCTGTCTCAGAAGTTCCTTCCCCCTTTGACGGGGGAAGGTTAGAGCCTGTCCTGAACTTGATTCAGGAATGGGGGTGATGACGTGAACAGCAAATACTCTAGCCTTGTGCGACGATTCCGGTTAACGGACCCGTCACCCCTACCTCAATCATCCCCCATCAAGGGCTGACAGGGGTATGTAAATTATCAGGCAACTAAAATAAGGCAACTTTTTAACTCAACAAGCCGCTCACCATGTCATTCCGAGGAGCGGAGCGACGAGGAATCTATTGTGAGACAAGCTCCTCGTGGCTGCCCTTTGACGAATCAGGGTAGTTCCGGCTTGCTAATCATCAATGCTGAAAGCAGACTTTTCGCCGTCTATGCGCAGTTCCCTGACAATGAAGTCATCGCCAAGTTTCAGGGGGATGCCCCGGGAGTCATCGGCATATATGCCTGTTCTGCCATCCTTGGTGAATGCTATCCCCATGGCATTTTCAGTGCAGTTATCCCTCTCGAAGCAGACCTTTGCGTCGGTGGTGGTGTACGAGGCTGTAACTCCCTCGGACTCCTTGTATCGCTGCAATGGAATGGGTCTCAGGTACGAGTTAGGAATCCGTGTCACCCCTCCTTCTACGCTTTCAGTATCGGTGGAGTCAGTGACAGCGTCATACATTGTGAAGACTCCACCGCTAAGACGCCGGTATGACCCCACGTTGCTGAATGTACCGTATGGGGTTTCTATAGGAGTGGCCTCGATGACGGTCTCGGTCCACTCGGTCTTGGACTGGTATTCCATCTGGCGTACCTCTATAACTCGGAATGGCTCGTTGCCAACCGACACGGCAGCCCCCGGTGCCTGATATATCATCGTGAATGGGGGCCATTCGGCTAAACCGGAGCTTCCCTTGGCCCCTATTACTATAACTGATGCCACGGAAGCAACGGCCAGTGCGACAACCACCAATAGGAAGCCGATTATAAAGGTCCGCCTTGTGAAATTCACTCTAAGCATTTAAGTTACTTTTGCTAACTGCTCATGGTTAGCTAAGATGATTATACGCATCTTATATGACAGTGTAACTTTTACACAATATCAGCAACAAATACCTTGCCATCCCAGGGGCCGTAATTCCGGGTCTGCGCTCTCCGGTTATGGGTGAGCGTAACCGTTCGGGCTTGAGGTCTCATACTGGACCCAATTCGTCATTCCCGTGAAAGCGGGAAACCACCCCCACCCCCCTGGATTCCGGCCTACGCCGGAATGACGGTGAGGCGGTGACCAGGACTCATCAAATCTGAACTGTTATGGGTAAGCCATCGGGCTAGAGGCTGTGGGGGTTGTATAATATTGCCTTGTAAATATATCTCATAGCATACGGGGAGATTCGCGTAATGGGCGCTGATGAACGGATAGGGACGGTATTGAATATCCTATCTGAAGTCGTGATATGTCATATCTGCGAGACTAGAATCCGGTTTGGAGACTATGAGTGCCCCCATTGTGGGGCAGACTTGGACCAAGTCCTTCAGGGTTGGGCGCGGAGGCTATTGGATAGGCTTGAGCTATAGACACCCCTACTTTCCGCCGGGACCGGGGCGAGGCTTGCCAATCCCTTCCGTATAAAGGTAAAATCGGCGCGGGAGGTGAAACTATGCCAAGGATGACCGGTGCGCGATTTCTTGCCGAAACTTTGAAAGGGTATGGTATAACCCATACCTTCTTTGTACCTACCATTCTCAGAACAGCCCTGGTGGAAATGGAGGACGTGGGCATCCACCGGATTGTGGCCCATGGGGAGAAGGCGGCAGCCTACATGGCCGATGGGTACGCACGGGCCGCCCACCGTCCCGGTTTCTGCATGGCCCAGGCCGTTGGAGCGGCCAACCTGGCGGCGGGCCTCCAGGACGCCTACCTGGCCCTGTCGCCCGTCGTTGCCATCACCGGCCACAGGCCATTGATGCAGCAGTACAGGAACTCCTACCAGGAGATAGAGCACTTCACGGCCTTTAACGGAGTCACCAAGTATAACGTAGTGGTGAACACCGCAGAGCAGCTGCCCCACCTTCTCCGCCAGGCCTTCCGGGAGGCCACCTCCGGGGCTCCCGGTCCCGTCCACATGGACTTTCAGGGGACTATCGGGGATGTGGTGGGAGACGGCGAGGCGGAGCTGGATGTGATAGTAGAAGACACCTTTGCCCGCGTGCCCGCCTTCCGCCCGGAGCCTGAGCCTGACCGGGTGCGAGAGGCCGCCAGGGTGTTGTCCGAGGCCCGCAGGCCGGTCATAGTTGCAGGCGGAGGAGTCACCCTGTCCCAGGCAAAGCAGGAGGTGGTGGAGCTTGCGGAGATGCTGTCCATCCCGGTCGCAACTTCCCTCAATGCCAAGGAGACCATCCCCGGCGACCATCCCCTGTCGGTGGGCGTGGTAGGCTCCTATTCCCGGTGGTCTGCCAACCGGGTCGTGTCCGAGGCCGACCTGGTGCTGTTCATCGGCAGCCATACCGGAAGCCAGGTCACCAACGACTGGAAGGTCCCATCGGAGGGCACCCCCGTCATCCAGATAGACATAGACCCCTCGGAACTGGGCAGGAGCTATCCCACCAGGGTAGCCCTCATGGGGGACGCCAAGGTGACGGTGCGCAAGCTCATAGAGGCCCTGGAACCCATCGGCCCCAGGCCCGATTGGAACAACAGAGTGCAGCAGCTTGCCCAGGAGTGGCAAGCTGAGTCGGAGCCCTTCCTCAACTCCGACGCAGCGCCCCTGCGCCCGGAGCGGATGTGCAAGGAGCTTAGCGAGTTCCTCCCCTCGGATGCCCTGGTGGTGTCGGACACGGGCCACTCAGGTATATGGACGGGCACCATGCTGGACCTGAAGTCGCCCGATCAAAGCTATATCCGGTGCGCCGGCTCTCTGGGCTGGGGGTTCTCCGGTGCGCTGGGGGCCAAGTGCGCAGTCCCCGACAGGCCCGTGCTGTGCTTCACCGGCGACGGAGGGTTCTGGTATCACATAGGCGAGTTGGAGACGGCTGCCCGCTACGGAATCAATACCGTGACGGTGGTGAACAACAACCACTCCCTGAACCAGGAGAAGCGGGGCGACGAGCGGGCATACCAGGGGCGTCAGGGCAACTCCGATGAGCTATGGCACTTCACAAACGTGAACTTTGCCCAGGTAGCCGAGTCTATGGGATGCCTGGGTATCCGGGTGGACCGGCCCAGCGAGCTTCAGCCGGCCCTGGAGCAAGCCTTTGCCTCCGGCAGGCCAACCATAGTGGACGTGGACGGCGACATCGAAGGGATAGCAGCCCCGGCCTGGTCTCCCTGATTAATGGCTCTGTCACTTTACCTGTCATTCCGGCGTAGGCCGGAATCCAGGGGTGGGGGGTGGATGTAGGCTATCAACACGCGAGGGGCGCAGCCTTTCGATTCTCCGCCTGATGCCAGTTTCCACCGTTCACCCTGTAGGGGCAGGTTTCAAACCTGCCCCTACGCGACATAACATATTTCAGAGACCGCAAACAGGTCCTATTGGTATCCGAGATAGTTTTGAAACGCAGCCCGGTGCCATTCCAGCTCCCTGACCCCAGGATGACTGTGGTTCCTGGCGATCAATTCCCCCACCCAGCGCAGCAAGGCGGGCCCATTTTGGGTCCGATGCTGTGGCCACCATTCTTTGGAAACGTAGTAGCGTCCGCCGTACACTTTTACCCAATACTTGGGGAGGCCGTTTACGATTATTCCTTCCTCCTTTTGTCGTATTAACGCCACATCGTTGTCGTTCATCTCCAAACCCAATCTAACCCGACAAAATACCGGATTCAGCAGGTCTTGCAATTCGCTTTCACTCAACAGGTCGGGGTAGTCCTCAAGCAGGGTTTGCATCAGGTTGCGGACCAGGGGTTGCAGTTGGCCCAATTCCCGCCGTGTGGGTTCAGGTATTGGGGTTTCTGGTGTGTACACTGGGGCGGGTTCTTGTGCTTCCGGCTGGCGAAACAGGTTGGAGGGCTGGTTGTCCGCCTGGAGATAGGCCCGCAGAGCGTCTCGGTGCCGTTGCAAGGCGGCTATCCCCGGATGGCCCTCCCATCGGTCGATTAGTTCCTCGGCCCAACGTATCATAGCCCCGGCGTTGCGGGAATGGTCGTCTCTCCACCACTGGCTGGTAACGTAATACTGGCGGGCATACACATCTTTCCAATACCTGCCATGCCCACTAATCATCCTTCCATCTTCTCGCCGACGCAACAGCGCAAACCCACCAAGTTGCAAGCCTAATCTACGCTGGCAGTATTCATTGTCCATCAGATTCCGCAGGTCAGCCTCTCCCAACAGGTCTGGATAATCTTCCAGGAGCGTCCTCATCAGGTCTCGGACGATTGGTTGTAGTTGGCCGGGTTCTGATGAGGTGGCTTTGCCGCCAGTACGCGGAGGAATGCCATATTCGGTTGAAAGCCTCTGCCAATGCTGCGTGCCTTCATTCAGTGGCAACGTCACTCCGGCCAACTCCAACAATTTCGCCGACCGCACGAACAACTCCGAGGTGTCCGCCACCGACCCCGCCTTTTCCAGCGTGGGAACCAACATCTGATTGGTAAACTCGTCGTTGGTCAACAGATGCCAGTTTATGGAGGAGTATTCCGCTCGCAACCGGCTGAAGATTTCCTCCATCGGTTGTTGGACTCCGCGACGTACCTTCGGCGAAACAAAGTAAATGTGCCGCTCGGTCTCTTCCGGGTGGTAGGCATTCAGAATTAGCATCGTGCGCAGCAGTTTCTTGATCACCCTCTCGCTTGTTTCTGTGGTGCTACCGTAATTCAGCCCGGCCTCGTGAAAGGCAACTTCCATGGCGTGGACACAGCCGTCCTGCCCAACGCCAACAACGTCTATCTCGCCTTGCCGGAGGAATTGACTGCAATCCTTCGTACGCTTGAACACGCTGCCGTCGGGGTCAAAGTTTTCCCGCATGGCCGAGAACATCGCCTCCAGTGCTTCGTCGGGTTGGTGCTTGGCCCAATGTTCGGACACCTTCCAATTGGTCTGTACTAACCAGCACTGCTTTACATGGCGTAGGAAGGAGTATGCTAACGATTCACCAATCTCTATTTTCATAACACCACCAAAGTCGCCCAGCGTATGGGGCAGGTTTCAAACCTGCCCCTACACGAGGGTCGTCCATTCACGGTCCGACAAGCTCACCGCAGGCGGATGCCGGACTCCACTCAGGGGACGGCAAGCTACAGTCCACTGCATCATAACATCGCATCCCATCACTTCCTGCCGGCCTTGGCTACGAAGTCCCCCAGCCGCTCCAGGGCCTTCTTGATGTTCTCCTGGGAGTTGGCGTAGGAGATGCGTACATATCCCTCGCCGAAACTTCCAAAGGACGTGCCCGACAGCAGGGCTACCCCTGCCTCGTTGAGCGCCCTCTCCTGGAACTCGTAGCTGGGGATTCCCGTGTCCTTGATGCTGGGGAAGGCGTAGAAAGCCCCTTCCGGCTCCGGGCATTTGATGCCGGGTATCTGCCTGAGACCTTCAGTGATAATCTCCCGCCTGCGACTGAACTCCCGTACCATGTTCTCCACAGGCTCCTGGGGGCCGTCCAGGGCCTGGATGGCGGCCCTCTGGCTGAAGCTGGCAGCGCAGGAAACGCTGTTCACCGCCAGCTTTACTATATGGGGCACCAGGGGTTCCGGGACTACGCCATAGCCCAGACGCCAGCCCGTCATGGCGTAGCTCTTGGAGAAGCCGTCCAGGATGATGGTGTGGTCTGTCATGCCCGGGAGACACGCTATGCTGTGGTGCTCCCCCTTGTATATGATGTCCTTGTAAATCTCGTCGGAGAGGATATACAGCCCGTCCCTGCCGCGGACGAGGTCGGCAACAGCCTCGATCTCCCCTTTAGACATCACAGAGCCGGTGGGATTTCCCGGTGAGTTGAGGATGATGAGCCTGGTGCGATCGTTGATTTTCGACGCCAGGTCTTCCAGGTCGGGATGATAGCCCTTCTCCTCCAGAAGCCGCATGGGTACGGCCTCCGCCCCGCAGAAGCGTATCATAGACTCGTAGATGGGGAAGCCGGGGTTGGGGTAGATTATCTCCACCCCCGGCTCGGCCAGGGCAAGGATGGCGTAGAACATTATGGGCTTGGCCCCGGGCGTCACCACCACCCGGTCGGGGCTTACCTCCAGCCCCCTGGTCTTAGCCATGTTTCTGGCAACGGCTTGCCGCATTTCAGGCAGCCCTGGAGTGGGGCCATAGTGGGTGTAGCCCTGGCGCAGGGCTTCTATAGCAGCCTCCACCACGTGGGCTGGGGTATCGAAGTCCGGCTCCCCTATTTCCAGGTGCACTACTTCCTTGCCTTGGGCCTCCAGCGCCCTGGCCTTGGCCAGCACCTCAAAAGCGGTCTCGGTGCCCAGGTTCTCCATCCTACTGGCAACAGCGCTCATATCTCACTCCATTTCTTGTAACAGTTCAGACTTGATACGCAGTTCTAGCCCACAACTCGTCATTCCCGCGGAAGCGGGAATCCACCCCCACCCCTGGATTCCGGCCTACGCCGGAATGACGGTGAGGCGGCTAACACGAATTATCGTTTCTGAACAGTTACCGTTTCTTTAGTTGATAGCAGTTTAAGTTTATACGACAATAGGCTAAATTACACACAGCACATCATAGTCAGCATATAGGGAGTATATCATGGCAGAGACGGCTGAAGTAGTTATCGTGGGTGGGGGCATCGTTGGGTGCGCCACCGCCTATTTCCTGGCCCGGCAGGGGGTGAAGGCCACCATCATCGAGAGGGGGGATGTCGCCGGCTGCGCTTCGGGCTATGCGGCAGGGCTGCTCAACCCCCTGAACGGACACGGCATCCCCGGCCCTATAGAGCCCCTGGCTAACGAGAGCTTTGGGATGCACCTGTACCTGGCCGATGAGTTGAAGTCCGAGACGGGCATAGACTCCCACCTGCGGCCAATATCCTGCATGTGGATGGTATTCAAGGAGGCCGACGCCGAGGGCTTCATGGAGCTTTACCAGTTGGCTTCCCGGCTGGACGGGTTCCCGGCCCGGTGGCTGGATGCCCAGGAGGTAAAGTCCCTGGAGCCCAGGGTATCCCCCCATGTGCTAAAGGCCATGTGCGTGGAGGGGGTGAGGCAGGTCTCGGCCTATGAGTACACCCTAGCCCTATCCGAGGCTGCCAAAAAGTACGGGGCCACCATAAAGCAAGGCACGGTGCAGGGTCTGAAACGCTCCAACGGGCGGGTATCCGCCGTCGTTCTGGAGGGAGAAGAGATTGCCTGCGAGAAGGTGTTGCTGGCGATGGGCCCCTGGAGCGGGCAGGTGGAAAGCTGGCTGGGCATTCCGGTGCCGGTAGGCCCTCTGAAGGGGCAAATCCTGCGCCTGGAGTTGGACGGGCCTCCATTGGAGCACGCCCTTTACCGCAGCGGGGGAGGGTACGTCTCCTCCAAGCCCGACGGCCTGGTATGGGTGGGCACCACCGAGGAGACGGTGGGCTTCGACGACCGCCCCACCGTCGAGGCGCGGGAGTCAATTATGAGGGACTCCCTTGAGATCATGCCTGCCTTGTCCCAGGCCAGGCTGTCCCTCCAGACGGCTTGCCTGCGCCCTGTGTCCGAGGACGGCCTACCCATACTGGGAGAAGTCCCGGGCTGGGAGGGGGTGTTCCTGGCGACGGGAGCGGGGCGCAAGGGGATTCTCCTTGGCCCGGCCATGGCCCAGGCTACCGCCGACCTGCTGATAGCGGGCCGCACCGACCTCCCTGTAGGGGACTTCTCCCCAGGGAGATTTATCCCCGGACCGTGAAGGGAGGATTGGGGCCACTCTACCGCACCCTGAAGGGTGCATCATCCCCCAGCTACCGTCATTCCAGCACAGGCCGGATTCCAGGGGGTCTCCCCAACCGTCATTCCGGCGAAGGCCGGAATCCAGGGGTGGGGGCGGCGGACTCCCGATTTCGTAGGAGTGACGGTTGGGAGCCTACGTCAGAAGTCCCCTCTCCCTGGGTGAGAGGGCTGAGCCTGCCCCTAGCCACGACCGGGGGGTGAAGGGGCAGTCCCCTTTGCGCGACGGTCTCGGTTAACTGGCCTATCAGACTCGACAGCATGGACGGTCCTCTCGCTGGAGATAGAGGCGATGGTGGATACCGGCGCCAGTTGCACCTTCTTGTCGGAGCGTGGCGAAATGATAGACGACAAACGCATTCTCAGCATCCTGGCCTTGTCTGCCCTGGGCGGTGTAATAGCCATCCTGTTGGCGGCGTGCGCCATTCCCTTTATCGGTTCGGAGGCGAAGACGCTAGCCCAGGAAAGGGAGGCTCTGGTCGCTTTGTACAATGCCACGGGCGGCGCCGATTGGAGGAACAGCGCCCGATGGCTGAGCGACCAGCCCGTGGAGACCTGGCACGGCATCCTGTACTACAGCGACGAAAGGCTTGCCCCCGGCCCCGGAAACACAACCAAAACCGTGGGAGGGGTTAGCCAGCTGAGACTGGAGAGCAACGGGTTGAGGGGCCAGTTACCTCCCGAGTTGGGCAACTTCAAATTCCTGTCGCGGCTGTACCTCGGTGGAAATCAATTGACCGGAGAGATACCTTCCCAGTTGGGCAACCTAGACTCCCTGACACATCTACACCTGGGTGGAAACCAGTTGAGCGGCGAGATACCGTCTGAGCTGGGCAAACTCCGCTTCTTGTCATACCTGTACCTGGGCGGGAACCAGTTGAGCGGGGAGATCCCTTCCGAACTGGACAAACTCAGGGACCTGATAACGCTGGACCTCAGCAATAACCACTTGACCGGGGAGATCCCGGACGGGCTGGGCAGACCCCGCCGGTTCTCAAATCTTGACCTCAGCGGAAATCAACTGACGGGGGAGATTCCGCCTGGGCTGGGCGCGCTGTACCAGTTGTACCTCCACGACAACGATCTGAGTGGAGAGATTCCGCCAGGTTTCGGCAGGTACGGAGGTATGCGAGCGTTATATCTCGGTGGAAACCGGTTGACCGGGTGCATCCCCAGTGGGTTGAGCTCAGTCCAGGAGAATGACTTTCTGAGTCTTGGCCTGGACTTCTGCGGCGGGGGGCCCCTCGTTCCTCCTGGAAGCCCCAAGGCTGCGTTAGTCGCCCTCTACAATGCCACCGGCGGGGGAAGCTGGCGGTACAACACCAACTGGATGAATGCCACCAAGGAATTCCGCAGTTGGTCCGGCGTCAGCGGCCCCCCTATAAGGGGCCAAGCCCCGGGCTACCAAGGTCGGGTCCAAGTACTGTCCCTCAACGGGAACAACCTGAGCGGCGAATTACCCCCCGAGTTGGTTGATTTGAAGGACCTCCTGTACCTAAATCTCGCGGATAACAATTTGACGGGGGAAATTCCATCCGGATTGGACAGCATCAAGGAACTGATAGAGATGGACCTCGGCGGCAACCGCTTGAACGGGGAGATACCGCCGGAGTTGGGCAACCTCGCGAGGCTGAAAGAGTTGCGCCTCGACGAGAACCGTTTGACTGGGGAGATACCGCCGGAGTTGGGCAACCTCGCGAGGCTGACGGAGTTGCGCCTCGAGGGGAACCATCTTACCGGGGAGATACCGCTGGAGTTGGGTAACCTGGCCAGCCTGCAGGTGCTTCGCCTCGCAGGGAACCAGCTGACCGGGTGCATCCCAGATCGTTTGCGATTAGTCCCGGACAATGATTTATGGGAGCTTGGTCTTCCCCTCTGCGGCGGACAAGCGACCCTCGATCCTCCTCCCTCCTACTACGACAGGACCGCATTGGTCGCCTTCTTTAACGCCACGGGCGGGGAAAACTGGCAAGATAACACCAACTGGTTGACTTCCGAGCCAATTCGCGACTGGTATGGCGTCACCACTGACCCCGGGTCAGGCAGAGTCAAAATGCTGGACCTTGCTGAGAATAACCTGAGTGGGGAGATCCCCCCCGAGTTGGGCGACCTCGGATCGCTGTACCGACTGTTCCTCCAGGACAACAACCTAAGCGGCGAAATACCTGCCGAGTTGGGCAAGCTCCTTTTACTGAACGACCTGCGCCTTCATAGGAACAACTTAAGCGGCGAGATTCCTTCCGAATTGGGCAAACTCCGCGACCTGGAATACCTGACCCTCTCGGACAACAACTTAAGCGGGGAGATCCCGCCCGAGTTGGGCGACCTCGGATCGCTGTACTGGCTGTTTCTTCAGGACAACAAGCTAAGCGGCCAGATACCTACCGAGTTGGGCAATCTCCTTTCACTGCGCAACCTGCGCCTTCAAGGGAACAACTTGAGTGGCGGGATTCCTTCCGAATTGGGCAAACTCCGCGACCTGGAATACCTGTTCCTACAGGACAACAACCTAAGCGGGGAGGTCCCGCCCGAGTTGGGCAATCTCCTTTCACTGAACGACCCGCGCCTCTCGCTGAGTGCCCTGCACCTCGGCGGGAACCCGCTTACCGGGTGCATACCCGGTGGTCTGCGCTCAGTCTCGGAGAACGACCTTTCAACGCTTGGTCTGCCCTTCTGCGAGCCAGCCCCCGGGGACAATTAAGATAGGTCCCGCCGGTGGACCGAGTGCGCTGAGCGAGTTCAGAAATATGTGAGACGATAGCCTGGAGAGAGACAAGTAACTGTCGCCACTCACACTCATCGAGGTAACGCAGCACCGCCTCCCGCAAGAACTCGCTCCTGGAGCGCCCTTCTTGTTTCGTCACCTCGTTTACCCGGTCCGCCATTTCGATGGGCAGGGAGAAAGTGATGGTCCTAGTTGTTCTTGACATTCCCACCTCATGTCACCGAGTCTTACGAAGATTCTGTACCATCACCTGATTCGTGTCAAACGCCTCGACCGGCCTGCCAGGGTTTTCGGGTCTCGCTCGAGGTAGCCACGAGGGCTATTCCTACGGGGCAACGGCAATGCCGCTCCCTGAACCGTGTGGCATCCGGCTTCCACCGTCATTCCCGCCCCTTATTCTGTCATTCCCGCGAAAGCGGGAATCCCCCCACCCCTGGATTCCGGCCTACGCCGGAATGACGGTGAGAGGGCCGGAATGACGGTGAGAGGGCTGGAATGACGGTGGGGGGCCGGAATGACGGTGAGAGGGCCGGAATGACGGTGAGGGGGCCGGAATGACGGCGAGGCGGTGGTCCATCCGCCACACCCTAAAGGATGCGGCATCCCACGAGGCGGAATTCTTACCTTGACATTAGCTATGGAACTGTAATAAATTGCTCGTAAGTCCTTTATGAGATGGGAGGCCCTGATGCTTGCTCCTGTAAATGATGATATGTTTACCCAGGATGTCGTCTCCGACCCCTATGGGTACTACGGCCAACTGAGAGATGAGGACCCTGTCCACTGGAATGAGAAGTATGAACTGTGGGTGATAACCGGCTATGAAGACCTGGTGTGGCTCACCCGGCACCACGAGCTATTTTCCTCGGCGGTATTCAGAAACGACGAAAGGCCGGCTTACCCTGAGATTTACGAGTCCGACCTGGGCCTCTATGAATATACGAAGGATTACCAGGCCGACCAGTTCATCCAGCACGACCGCCCAGACCACTTGGAGATGCGCAAGGTCGTCCACGGGTATTTCACCCCCAAGGCTATGGAGATATGGCGGCCTATGGTACAGGCTGCCATCAATGAACTACTGGATGAGGCCGAGGAGAAGGGGCACATGGACGTGATGGCCGACTTCGCCACTCCCCTTCCCCTCCTGGTAATCGCCCAGATGATGGGTGTGCCCCCGGCAGACCGGCCTTACATAAGGGAGATAGCGACAAAGCTGCTCAACATTGGCCGGGGCGAGCCGGACCGGATGCAGCCCCTCTCCGAGGGCATGAGGCAGATGAGGGAGTACGTGGACTCTCTGCTGGACGAGAGGATGGCCAACCCCGGCGACGACTTCATCTCGGTGCTGGCCGGCGGCCATAAGAGGGGGGTATTCACCCGCCACCAGGTGCTGGTGAATTCGGGCCTCCTGCTCCTGGCGGGGCACGAGACCACCATAAACCTCATCTGCAACGGCACCCTCGCCTTCATCCAGCACCCGGACCAGTGGAACCTGCTGCAAGAAGACCCTGCCGTCAGGACCGTGCGGGCCACCGAGGAATGCCTGCGCTACGACGCGCCGGTGAAGTCCATCGCGCGGATAGGCTCCGAGGACGTAGAGATGAAGGGTAAGACTATTTACCAAGGCGACCGGATAAGGTGGTTCATCTCCTCCGCCAACAGGGACCCCGAGGTGTTCAGCGATCCCGGCACCTTTGACATCCAGAGGTATCCCAACCGCCACGTGGCCTTTGGCTCCGGCATCCACCACTGCCTGGGCGCTACCCTGGCGCGGCTGGAGGGGCAAGAGTCCTTCAAGGCCCTTGCCGAGAGGTTCCCACGCTTCCACGCCCAGGCCGACGATCTGGAGTACCAGCCAAGTATTACCTTCCGCTCCCTCAAGTCCCTTCCCGTGACGTGGGACTAGCGCCTCACCGCAGCGGAGGGGTGAAAAGCGCAAAACTCTGAACAACAGCAGTCCATTCCGTTGACTACGGTGGACTACAAGGGAGGTGGCTATGGCCAGAAAACTGAAGGTGTGGGTTGACCCCGATGGGTGCGTTGGGAACGCCATGTGTCCCAACATCGCTCCCAAGGTGTTCCAGCTCAACGAGGGCAGACAGGCAGAGGTGGTGGACGCTGAGGGCGATACCGAGGAGAAGATACTGGAGGCGGCGGAGAACTGCCCCGTCAGCGCTATCTGGGTGGAGGTCGAGGAGACGGGAGAGAGGCTATTCCCTTAACCCACCCTGTCCTGTTCGGTTGCAAACACGCAAGTTGATTGGTTGAGTGAAAGTCCTCTCCTGTTCATACAAATAGGGGAGGGCTTTCAATATATCAAGGGGCCGGGTCCCCGGCCCAGCGTTCCGTTTTAGGTGGCGGCGTTCCCCGTCAGTATTATGAAGATAGAGGAGTCACGTCACTCTACCCCTCCCACCGTCATTCCCGCGAAAGCGGGAATCCAGGGGTGGGGCGGTGGACTCCCACGAAAGGAGACCTTTGCGTAACTCTGATACATGTCATTCCGAACGTAGCGAAGCGGAGTGAGGAATCTAAAGCCGTAGCTTTGCTTGAAGGCATAGACTTTAGATTCCTCGTCGCTCCGCTCCTCGGAATGACATTATGATAGACATGATAGACCGCTCCCCCGGAATTGCCCATGGCCTTGCAAAGGCCAAGTGAGGGGATGAAAATGACGGCACTCTCCCTACCGTCATTCCGGCGCAGGCCGGAATCCAGGGGCTAGGGGCTGGGTTTCCTGCCTGAGAACTGCCTATTTTCATGGTAATGACAATGACAGCCTAACTGCCGGCTTATTTTTAGATTGGAGGATGCTATGACTAAAGTCCTAGTGGTACAGGGTGCAGGCATGAATATGCGGGGCAAGGCCCAGTTGGAGATTTTCGGCCCGGCCACCCTGGAGCAGATTAACGAGCAGATACGGGGATTTGCTGACGCCCTGGGGATTGACGTGGAGGTCTTCCACTCCAACACCGAGGGCCAGGTTGCCGATGCGCTGTACGATGCCCACGAGCGGGACGTGGACGCAGCCCTGATTAACCCCGCCGGGTTTACCACCACTTCGGGGATATTGCCGGCGGCCATCAGCCAGGTGCGGTTCCCCGTAATCGAGGTACACGCCTCCAACCCCACTTCCCGAGGGGTTGTCTCGACCATCCAGCCGGTGTGCAAAGGCTCGGTGTACGGCTTTGGGGTGTATGGCTACTATCTCGCCCTGGAAGCCGTGAAGCAGCTTGCCAGCGCGTAAAGGTCCAGACTGGATGAGTCATTCCAGCCCCCAACACCGTCATTATTATGAAAATAGGCAGTTCCCAAGCCGGAACCCCAGCCCCCACCGTCATTACCATGAAAATCTACCTCCTCCCCCCATCGCGGGGGAGGATTGAGGTGGGGGGGCGTTTCCCTCAGCGGGCGTATCACCCCCATCCTAACCTTCCCCCGTCGAAGGGGGAAGGGACTATCGAGGCTGGCGCTGCCCGTCATTTTCATCCTCGTATGTGGTCCGCAGGGGCATGGACAATTCTGGCGTAGACTGGAATCCAGAAATCCCCAAGGATAAGGAACGCTGCTCTTAGCAAACCCCTTTGGATTCCGGCCTACGCCGGAATGACGGTGAGTCGGTACACTCTGGTCTCTGGGGTATTTGACAAACCTCTTTCCCCTATGTTAGCTTGCTAGTGAAATTTTGCACAAACTGAGTCATGTCCAGCAGCAGCTACGAGGCGAGGTAAACAGCTTGTATCTTCTGAGTTCCTTCCGGTACGTCTTGGGCCGGTGCGTCCTGCGCAAGGTAGCTGCTGTATTGGCAGGCCCGGTTGCAGTCCTGCGGATTCCGGCCCCGACATCCGCCGTTTTCGCCGCCGGGGCCTTGTCCCTGGACAGGCCAGTCACCGGAGACGCGCCCCCGGACACGGGCATGGGGACTCTCTTTCGCCGCGCTCTGAGGAGCGGGACAGGTATGTCCCGGGATGAAGGTGGTAGGCTGACCACTGACCACTATCCACTGACCACTGGGACGGAAAGGGCCGGCCCCAGGTTCCGAGTCCTTGCCTTAGTAACGGTGCTGTCCATCTTTGCCCTGATTACCCTGGGTGGCGTGGTGCGCCTTACCGAGTCGGGGCTGGGCTGCCCCGACTGGCCCCTGTGCCACGGCAAGATTATTCCCCCCCTGGATACCGCAACCCTCATCGAATACTCTCACAGATTGGTGGCGTCGGTAGTGGGTGTCCTGGTGCTGGCAACCACCCTCATAGTGTGGCGGTCTCATAGAAGACAGCCCTGGCTCCTTGTCCCGGCCACCCTGGGTCTGGCCCTGCTGGTAGGCCAGGTGCTCTTGGGGGGGGTCACGGTATTGAAGGAACTCCCCGGCTCCATCGTGATGGCCCATCTCGCCACCGCCGAGGCGCTGCTGGCCTGCATGGTGGTAGTCAGCATGGTCGCGCTGCTGGGCAGCCCCGCATCGCTATCAAGGCTTGGAGGAGTTGGGGGACCCGGTGGGGTCCAGGGAGATGCGGGAGAAAGGCCGGACAGGACACCACGCCTGGTCCTGGGGGTGGTGCTGGCGACCTACGCTTTGCTCCTGACAGGCTCTTATGTAACAATCTCCGGCTCGACGGTAGCTTGCGGCGAGGGATGGCCCCTCTGCCAAGGGCAGTTCCTTCCAGAAGGCCATCATGCCCTCATAAATATGTCCCACAGATGGGTCTCGCTGCTGGTGGGGCTGCTGATAGCGGCGGCGCTGGTGATGGCCTGGAGACGCAGGAACGTTCACCGGGCGATGGGATGGGCGGCGGCATGCGTAGGGGGCTTGTTCATTATGCAGGTGTCCTTGGGCGCGGCCATCGTATGGGCGGGCTTTGCCATAGAGGCCAGGATATTGCACCTCTCCATGTCCACCCTGGTATGGCTGGGACTGGTGGCGTTGTCCTTTCTGGCATATACTATACCAAACTCTGGACCCGGTTCCGGGAACAAGTCCGGCCTGAAGGGTGTGAGCCATGCTTAAACAAAGCTCCCTCCGCGCCGCCCAGGGCTGGCTCTTGGCCAGGCCCAGGGCCGCTACCCTCCAGGCCAATGTGCTTCCCGTGCTGTCGGACTACCTGGCCCTGACCAAGCCTCCTATCATCCTCCTGCTGCTGATAACGGCCCTTGGAGGGATATTCCTGGCTTCTCAGGGGCCTCCGCCGGTGGTGGTGACTTTGCTGCTGCTGCTGGGGGGCGCTGCGGCTGCGGGAGGGGCCAGCGCCATCAACCACTACATGGACCGGGACATTGACGGGCTGATGATTCGCACCCGCCGGCGCCCGGTGCCGGGGCGCCGAATATCCCCCGCTGCTGCGTTGACCTTTGGCATCCTCCTCAACGTGTTTGCATTTGTCCTCCTGTCTGTCTGGGTAAACTTGCCCAGCGCCTTGCTGACCCTGAGCGGGACCCTGTTCTACGTGTTCGTCTATACCTGGTGGCTGAAGCGCTCCACCCCCCAGAACATTGTCATAGGAGGCGCTGCCGGGGCCATACCCCCACTGGCGGGATGGGCGGCGGTCACGGGCGGGCTGGACCTTCCGCCCCTCTATCTGTTCGCAATCATCTTCTTCTGGACGCCCCCCCACTTCTGGGCGCTGGCCTTGCTGATGAAGGAGGACTACGCCAGGGCCGGCGTCCCAATGCTGCCGGTGGTAAAGGGCGTTGAGTCCACCAAGAGGAGCATCCTGGCCTATACGGTGGTGGTAGTGGTCCTGACCATCCTCTTTTTCTTCATCACCGAAGCCGGGTTTATATATTTGCCTGCCGCCCTGGTCCTGGGAGCGGTCTTCCTGTTCCTGGCCTGGCGGCTCGCCTTCCCTGCTTACAGGCCGGCCCATACGCTAACCCAGGAGGGAGACCTGGTAGGGGGCGCCCGCTCGGAACGGCGCCTTTACCTCTACTCCCTGGCGTACCTGGCCCTGCTGTTTGCAGCCATTATGGTTGATAGTGCGGTGGGCCTATGAAGACCGTCCTCATTCTCAACTCCAAGGCTCATAGCCCAAACCCCTTGAATCCTGGATTTAGCTCTGGTACACTGCTTGCTGCAAATTCAGTATGCGTGCAATGTCCTTGCTCTCCACCTTTCTCGGCCAATGACAAAAGGAGATGCCTGTGATCTCTAGCCGCTTTCCAATTAAGCTCTTAAAGCTCTTGGTCATAGCCCTGCCTGTTGCCGCCATATTACTGCTAATCGGTTGCACGCCGTCTCACCCCCAGTCCACCTTCGACGCTGCCGGCCCTATAGCGGACAAGCAAAAGGACTTGTTCATCCTAATCTTCTGGGTGGCGGTGGGCGTATTCGTGGTGGTCGAGGGCATCTTGCTCTACGCGATGATAAAATTCCGCAGGAGGCAGGGCGATACCCGGATACCCAACCAGACCCACGGCAATACGCCCCTGGAAATCGGATGGACTATCGCCCCGGCCATTGTGCTGGCCGTTATAGCGGTGCCCACAGTCATCTACATCTTCGACATCGACGCAGAGCCCCCCGACGAAAGTTCGCTGGTGTTGAACGTCACCGGGCATCAATGGTGGTGGGAGTTTGAATACCCCCAGCTGAACATTGTCACGGCCAACGAACTGCACGTACCCGTTGACACCGACATCAAGGTATTTCTCAGGTCTGACGACGTTATCCACAGCTTCTGGATACCCAAGCTGGCGGGCAAGCAGGACGTGGTCCCCGCCAACACCAATTTCCTGAAATTCACCGCCGGAAGCTCCTACATTGACGATGAACTACCCGCTACCTTCTGGGGGCAGTGCGCCGAGTTGTGCGGGGTGGCCCACGCCCACATGAGGTTCCAGGTGGTGGTTGATTCCCAGGAGGGCTTCGACGCCTGGGTGGAGAACTATCGGGAGCTTGCCCAGAGGCCGCCTCCTGAGCGGGGCACCAAAGAGGCCGACGGGTTATTCGTATTCCAGACTCGCGGGTGCCTCCTGTGCCATACTACCAACGGCGCTGCCCCCGCTGCGGTGCGCAGGAGCTTGCAAGAAGCCTTCGAGCGAGGGGAGAAGCGCTTCCCTGCGCCCAACCTCACCAATGTGGGGACTCGCCAGAAGCTGGCCGCAGGTATCATAGACCTCAACGAACTGAATCTTGAGCGATGGCTGCGAGACCCGGAGGCCGTGAAGCAGGGCAACCGTATGTCGCAACTGTTCGACCCCTACACCGGCGAGGTAGCCGCCCTGACCGAGGATGAAATTGACGCCCTGGCTGCCTATCTGTTGAGCCTGAAGTAGCGCAGAAATGACGGATGGAGGAAGTCCCTTCCCCCTCGACGGGGGAAGGTTAGAGCCTGCCCCCGTATCAAGTACGGGGCAAGCTCTGAACTTGATTCAGGGATGGGGGTGATGGCCTTGGCAGAGGAAACGCCCCCCACCTCAGTCCTCCCCCGCAAAGGGAGGAGGAGGTTGGGTTCTTATAATAATAACGGGTCGCGGGTTATGGATGTGGGTTGTCATGGGTTATAATAATGCCACTGGTTTTGTTCAACGGTGACGTTGGAGGTATGTTATGGTCACCCTAACTGAGACTATAAGCGAGGCCCTGCGGAGGCCCACCGGCTATCAGGGTGTGTGGAGTTGGGTCACTACTGTAGACCACAAGAGGATCGGCATCCTGTACGGAGTTACCGCCTTCATATTCTTCTTGCTGGGCGGGCTGGAAGCCCTTATGATCCGTGTTCAGCTAACCGCGGCAGAGCAAGGGATTGTCAGCCCCGAGGTCTATAACCAGCTATTTACCATGCACGGCCTGACCATGATATTCCTGGCGATTATGCCCCTGACCGCCGCCTTCTTCAACTTTATGATACCCCTGATGATCGGCGCAAGGGACGTAGCCTTCCCCCGCCTCAACGCTCTTAGCTACTGGATATTCCTTGGCGGCGGCATAGTGCTCAATAGCGGCTGGATTCTTGGAGGGTCCCCCAACGCCGGGTGGTTCGCCTACTCCAACCTGACGGACCCAACCTACAACCCGGCCCACGGCATGGACTTCTACGTGGTGGGGCTGCTGGTGTTGGGCACGGCATCCATGATAGCGGCCTTCAACTTCCTGGTTACTATCATCAATATGCGCGCACCCGGCATGTCCCTCATGCGGATGCCCGTCTTCGTATGGATGACCTTCGTCACGTCCTTCCTGATAATCCTGGCCTTCCCGGTCATTACGGTGGCCCTTATCGAACTCCTCTTCGACCGGGCCTTCGGAATGAACTTCTTTGACACAACCAGCGGGGGAGACCCAATCCTCTGGCAGCACCTGTTCTGGGTGTTCGGACATCCTGAGGTGTACATCCTGATCCTGCCGGGCATGGGGATTGTCTCGGAGGTCCTGCCCACCTTCTCCCGCAAGCCCTTGTTCGGGTATGCGGTGGTCGTTCTCTCCGGGGTAGCCATTGGCTTTATGGGCTGGGGCGTCTGGAGCCACCACATGTTCACCGTGGGCCTTGGGTCTATCGCCAACGCCGCCTTCGCCATAAGCACCATGGCTATAGCCATTCCGACGGGAGTCAAGATTTTCAACTGGATAGCTACCTTATGGGGCGGCTCCATCAGGATAACTACCCCCCTGCTCTTTGCAGTGGGGTTCGTCGCCATGTTCATCATCGGGGGCCTCAGCGGGGTGATGCACGCCTCGCCGCCCTCCGACGCTCAGCAGCAGGATACCTACTTCATCGTGGCCCACTTCCACTACGTCCTGTTCGGGGGCAGTATATTCGCTATCTTCGCCGGAATATATTACTGGTGGCCCAAGATGACGGGCCGTCTGTTGAACGAGACCATAGGCAAAATCCACTTCTGGCTGCTGTTCATCGGGTTCAACATCACCTTCTTCCCGATGCACTTCCTGGGCATGGACGGGATGCCCCGCCGGGTCTCTACCTACGAGTCGGGAATGCAGTGGGACCTGTGGAATGGGGTGGCGACCGTTGGAGCGTTCATCCTTGCCTTCTCCATTCTCATATTCCTGCATAATGTATTCCACAGCATGAGAAAGGGAGAGCGGGCCTCCAACGACCCCTGGGACGGCAGGACCCTGGAGTGGTCCATCCCTTCACCGCCGCCTCATTATAACTTCGAGGAAATCCCGACGGTATATAGCAGAGACCACCACTGGGAGACCAAGTATGGCAATGGCGGGCACGGCAGCCCTGCGCCGGTGGCCGGGGCCTCCGAGGACAACAATGGCCAACACGGGCAGCACGGGACGGCCACCGGCCAGCACGTCAGCCATGAAGAGGGCGGCCATCACGGAATACACATGCCCGGGATGTCCTATTACCCCTTTGTCATGGCAATGGGATTGACCCTGGCTGCCTACGGGGTGATTTACCATGACACCCTTACGTGGGCTGCGTCTGCCGTGGGGGCGGGTGTCGCTATAGTGGCAGCCTATGCCTGGTCCTTCGAGCCGGCCTCGGAGGAGAGCGGGACCGAGGACGAATAAACCCTCTCCATTGCCTATGGACTTCTCTCCGGGAGGGATGTCGCAGGCAGGGACGGAATGCCTATCAAGTAGGGAGGGACTGGAAAGTTGCACGACCAATCCGCAGCCGGCCACGAGGTGGTAATAGAGGAAACTACCACAGGGCTTAACCACCGCAAGGTGCTCATGTGGCTGTTCCTCGGCTCCGACTGCCTGTTCTTCGGGTCTTTCATAGCTACCTACCTCATATATCGTGGCCAGAGCCTGGTGGGGCCTTTCCCCAAGGACATCTTCGACATACCCACCACCTCAGTCAGCACCTTTGCCCTGCTGATGAGCAGCATGTCAATGGTGCTTGCCTATGCCTCCATAAACCGGGGAGATATGAAGGCATTCAGGATATGGCTCCTCTCCACCTGTATATTGGGCACCACCTTCCTGGCTTTTCAGACCTTCGAGTTCTACGAGTTCGCCAACCACGAAACGGAATTGGAGTGCACCGTCGAGTTGCACGATGATGGGGAATGCCCCGATGGCGTCGTCGTGGGTGAGGAGTTCAAGGTGGACTACGGCCTCACCCCCAAGACCAACCTGTTCGGCAGCACCTTCTTCACCCTGACGGGCTTTCATGGCGCGCACGTGACCGTTGGGGTTATCTGGCTGCTGTCCATAGCGGGCTACTCCATGCTGGGCGGGAGAAGGGCCAACAGGATTCTCACCGACAGGCAGGCACTCAGCGTGGACCTAGCCGCCCTCTACTGGCACTTTGTTGACATCGTCTGGATAGTCATATTTGCGGTGGTGTACCTCATTGGCGTAGGAGTGTCGTGACGGGGGCATAGGAGTATCGTAATCAGGCCCTGGGCCTTCAACCCATTGCCAACATAGACCCAAGGCATAAGAGGAAACGAACATGGCTGATAGACCGGGACCACACGGGGCAGAACACCCAACCCCGCTGACCTATGTTAAGGCGGCTGCGATCCTGACCTTTTTGACGGCGTTAGAGGTGGCCGTATTCTATATAGATGTCCTTCAGCCGGCCTTCCTCCCTATCTTCATCATCCTGTCCATCGCCAAGTTCGTCATAGTGATAATGTTCTACATGCACCTCAGGTTCGACAGTCGCCTGTTCTCCGGGGTCTTTATAGGGGGCTTATTGCTGGCGATAGCGGTGGTGATAACTCTGTTGGCCCTGTTCCAGGTGATCTCGGCGGTGGCCAGCCCCAGGGACGTGGACGAGGAAGCCCTTGTCAAAAATATCCTTGAGAGACAGCCTGTCGAGGAACCGGAGCCTGAGGTCCCGACGCCGGGCCCCGACCAGGATGAGCCCAGCCAGCCTGACGCCGCCGCCACAACGGAGCCTGGGACGACGCAACCCACTCCCACTTCTCCCGCCCCCGTTGCGGTGAGCGGAGACCCGGCAGCAGGGGAGCAGGTGTTTATGAACGTGCCCGGCAACGCTGCCCCGCAAGCCCTCTGGTGCAACACGTGCCACCAGATTGAGGGCCTGGCTGCCGGGTTAATCGGACCTGACCTGACCCATATAGCCACCGACGCGGCCAATAGAATATCGGGGATGTCGGCGGCGGAGTACATCAGGCAGTCCATCATGGAACCTGACACCTTTATACCCGAGGGCGTGGAGCGGGCAACCGCCGGCCTGATGACCCCGGCCATCACTGAGAAGCTGACCAATAAGCAGGTGGAAGACCTGGTGGCCTTCCTGCTCCAACAGGAGTGATGCCGGGGCCTTTCGGCTCATTTCAGAAAAGAATGTCGTTTCAGGGCTACCCATCCGGAGGGTTAGGCATTGCCCGACCAAGTAGCAGAGTTCTCATGGACTGCCTGGCATGGGCACCCCAGCGTGGTTATCGGACTGCTGGCCCTCACAGGAATATATTTGCTGGGTGTGGGGCCTCTGCGGCAAAGGTTCGGCTGGGCAGACGAGGTAAAGGCGTGGCAGGTAACAGTCTTTCTGCTGGGGATACTGGTAATCTTTATCGCCGTGCTTTCCCCGCTCCACGAGTTGGGCGACAACTATCTCTTCAGCGCCCACATGCTGCAACACCTGCTGCTGATACTGGTAGCGCCTCCGCTGCTGATTATGGGGACCCCCGGCTGGCTGCTAAGACCCCTGGTAAGCCGGACCTGGGCATTGGAGACCGCCCGGTTCCTCACCAAGCCGGCGGTGGCTTTTGTGATATTCAATCTGGTCATTGTGTTCTGGCACCTGCCGCTGCTGTACGAGCTGGCACTGAGGGAGCGAGGAATTCACATCCTGGAGCACCTGATGTTCCTGGCCTCCGCAGCGATAATGTGGTGGCCTATTTTGAGCCCCCTGCCGGAGGTGCCCCGAGCATCTTATATGGTCCAAATGCTGTACCTTTTCGTACAGCCGACGGTATCTTCGGTCCTGGGGGCTGTGATAACCTTCTCCGATGGGATTCTGTATTCATGGTACGCAGAGGCTCCCCGGATATGGAGCATATCCGCCCATGCCGACCAGCAAATTGGTGGGGTTATCATGTGGGTCCCCGGCGGCCTGGCGTTTTTGCTTACCCTGGTAGTGGTCTTCCTTATATGGGCCAGCCAGGAAAAGACGCAGGCATCCCGGCCAACAAGCTGAGCCAGGAGGCTGATTTACCGAAGTGGCGGATGGCCTTGGCAAGTCCGCGTATGAGAGATGAAAATGACGGGCAACCCTCCACTTCGTCATTCCGGCGTAGGCCGGAATCCAAGGGCGGTGTTGTGGGTGACTTAGCAGGACTCCGACTTTGAGGGGTACTGGATTCTCGCTTTCGCGAGAATGACGGTGCTGGATGCTGGCTATTTTCATAATAATTGCCCGTAGCCCGCGCCCGCAAGGGTCAGGTAAGGGGATGAAAATGACGGTCGGCCTCCCTTCCGTCACTCCCGCGAAAGCGGGAGTCCACCGCCCCACCCCTGGATTCCGGCCTACGCCGGAATGACGGTGGGCATCTATTTCCATAGTAATGCGTAACATAATGAAGTAACAAAGAAGGAGGTGCCCGATGAAACGTCCTCCCCTTCCCGTCATCCTGCCGGTGGCTGCTATCCTGTTTGTAGTCGTCATTGGGGGAGGTCTTGGCGCAATTTTCATAGCCCTGGCCAGCACGGGGATAGAGATGGGAGAACTGCATAAGTCATGGGGGGCCATCTTCATAGGCCTCGCGCTGGTTATATTGGTCCCCACCATCGCCGCCATTCTGGCCCGACCAAGACGTTAGGGCTGTGCAAACATGGGCTAGAGCCGATTAGAGCTTGAGGTCTTGACATCAATTCTTGACACGACTATCTGTGCTAGATAAGATGATGGTATCGAGCAGGTAATGGAGGCCCACCATGACTACCAACGAGGCTATTTTGGAAGCCCTCAAACGGCTTGAGAAGGGCCAAGAGAGCCTCCGAGAAGGCCAGCAGGAACTGCGGGAGGGCCAAGAGAGCCTCCGAGAAGGCCAACAGGAACTGCGGGAGGGCCAAGAGAGCTTCCGAGAAGGCCAACAGGAACTGCGGGTAGGTCAGCAGGAACTGCGCGACGGCCAACAAGAACTGCGGGTAGGTCAGCAGGAACTGCGCGACGGCCAACAAGAACTGCGGGAAGGCCAACAGGAACTGCGCGACGGCCAACAAGAACTGCGGGAAGGCCAACAGGAACTGCGCGACGAAATTGGGGACTTGAAGGGGTATATAGCGTGGTCCTTGGTGCGTCAAGATGCGAGAATACTGGGCCGTATTCTCAGCTTCAGGATACTGGACTACTTAACGCCGGATAATATTCATCGGATGGTCCAGCGTTTTGATGCAGACAATATTGATAGCCCTGATTTAGAGAGCTTCAAGAGAGGTGACATTCTTGCATTTGCCAGAGACGCCGATGATAGACCTTGTTATGTTGCCGTCGAAGTTTCCTATACTGTTGGAGAAGAAGACACCGAAAGGGCGATTCGCAATGCTGCATGGCTGACTAAACTCACTGGCAGCCCAGCGTACGCTATCGTATCCGGTGTAGAAAAGGGGACCATAGTTGACAAGCACATAGAAGAGAAGAATGTGCTATGGTATCCGATTCCAGATAAGCGTCTCAAGCCAAGATAACAGATGCTAAGACTCTTTGACCATGAACCTTGCTGAGCCGGTGGCGCGACGCCCCGGCTAATTTTGCGCCCCAAAAGAAAAGATGTTGTACTTTTGGCACAGAAGGGTAACATTGAATGTAATTCCCCGGCGATGTATCCCCTTCACGATATTGGCCCACACAGGGGGCCGAATGACCGGCAGCGGTCTTGCCCTTGCAGCGTCTGCCCTTCTGGTAATCATCGTCGCGGCATGTTCGGGAGCCGCTGCCTTCCAGGGGACGACCCTGGACCCCGGTCCTGCGCCCCCTTTTCGTCTACAGGACCAGTACGGCGAGCACGCAGCCCTTTCGGATATGTTCGGCAAGGTGGTGGCGCTGACTTTCCTGTACACCCAATGCCCTGATGTCTGCCCCATCGTCACCGAGACCCTCCGCCGCGCCTACGTCCTCCTTGGCGACGATGCCAGCCGGGTGGAGTTCGTCGCCATCAGCGTTGACCCGGAAGGGGACTCGGTGGACAGGGCCTACTCCTACTCCCAGGAGAGGGAAATGCTGGACAAATGGCGTTACCTGGTGGGCACCAGGGAGGAGCTTGCCCCCATCTGGAAAGCCTACTGGCTGGACCCCGTCCAGGATGCCGCGGCCCGGCAGCAGGCTGCTCACGGGGATACACAAGCCCCTCCCCCGGAGGACGACATTGGACAGGGAGGGCCGGCAGCGCCGGGGGAGAACAGTTACCTCATAACCCACACGACTCCCGTGTTTCTCATTGACGGCGATGGAAAGCGACGCGCCCTGTTCACGAGCCTCTCCCTGGAACCCGACGCCATCGTCCACGATATAAGGCTTCTACTGGCGCGTGAATAACAAACTAAACCTTGGCGTTTCTCCATCGTCACTCCCCCGCTTCCAAAGGAATTGCGGATGGCCTTGCCAAGGCCACGTATGAGGGATGAAAATGACGGGCTGCCTCCCCACCGTCATTCCGGCGTAGGTCGGAATCCAGGGGCGGTGTTGTGGGTGACTTCGCAGCGACTCCGACATTGCGGGACCCTGGATTCCCGCTTTCGCGGGAATGACGGAATGGATGTTGCCTGTCTTTAAGGTGCTGGTTGCTGGCTATTTTCCTAATAATAACAGGAAGGCCGGGGCCTGGGCTTCACCACAATATAGTCCAAATATGCCGAATATGGAGGTGGATATGCCAAGACTGGAAGGGAGGGTAGCGCTCATCAGCGGAGGCGCCAGGGGCCAGGGCGCTGTGGAGGCCAGGCTGTTCGCGCGGGAGGGCGCCAAGGTGGTCTTTGGCGACATCCTGGATGAGGATGGCAGCAGGGTGGAGGCTGAGATAAATGAGGCAGGGGGTGATGCCACCTATATCCACCTGGATGTAACCGGGGAAGCCGATTGGCGGGCCGCCGTAGAGACCGCCGTGAATAAATATGGCAAGCTGGATGTCCTGGTGAACAACGCCGGAATCACCATACGCAAGCCCATCGAGGAGACCACCGAAGAGGACTGGGACCGCATCATGGCAATCAACGCTAAGGGGGTCTTCCTTGGCACCAAGCAGGCTATCCCCGCCATGCGCCAGGCCGGGGGAGGCTCTATCATCAACATCTCTTCGGTGGCGGGCCTGCTGGGCAGCAACACCACGGGGGCCAGCTACACGGCCACCAAGGGGGCTGTCCGGCTGTTTACCAAGGTGACGGCCGTCCAACACGCCAGTGATGGGATAAGGTGCAATTCCGTACACCCCGGCCTGATCGAGACCCCCATGACAGCCGACCGCCTGGCTGACCCGGACAGGCGCGAGCAGCAGAGGGAGCGAATACCCCTGGGCAGGATAGGGACGGCTGAGGACGTGGCCTACGGGGTGCTTTTCCTGGCCTCAGACGAGTCTTCCTTTATGACCGGCTCGGAGTTGGTGATTGACGGAGGCTCGTCAGCACAGTAATATCGAATCAGCGTTCCTTTAATTTGCGTAAATTTGAGGTGGAGCATGATAATCGGAGCTATCACCAATTCTTGGAGGGAGCAGCTTCCCACCCTAGACCTGCCTCGTATGATTGAGAGAGCAAGGAGGCGGGGAGCGTCTCATATCGAGTTGCGCCAGACCTTCCTGGGCCAGTATGAAGATGGGGGAGGTGATGAGTGGCGTCCCGTAACGGACAAGCTGGCCCGCCTGGCCCGCACCTTCCCCGTTATGTCCTTCAACCTGGCTATGGCCTATCCATGTCTCACCCGGGAGCCGGACCCTGCATCGCCCCAGTTCCAGGCTTCCCTGGATTGCGCCATAGCGGTGGGCACGGCAGCCACTCCCAGGCTGAGGTTTGTGGATACCGCCAGGTTCGACAGCATCTGGGAGAGGCCCGAGGACTTGCCTGCTACTGCGATAGGCGTGGCGGAACTGGCCCGTGAGAGCGCGCGGCGGGGAGTGAAGTTGTTCATGGAGAACGCTGGACTGCCCATCCGAAGCATGGGCCTCGTGGTGCAGGAGGCCCGCAAGAACCTGAGCGCCGAGGAAGCGCCCTACCTGGGGCTGTGCGTTGACCCCATCAACAGCATGAGGGCAGACCCGGAAAGCGACCCCATCGCCGAGATAGAGGCCCTTCCCCTGGACTATATTCACATGGTCCACTTCAAGCAGACCCGCAACGGCCAGCCTCATCCCTCGGTGGCGGAGGGCGACCTGGACTTCACCAGGCTTCTGGCAATGCTGGAGAATAAAGGCTATGAAGACTTGGCCGTCCTGGAGATTCCGCCCAATGAGCAGGTCTTTGACAACTTCGAGGAGAGCGTGGGATACCTGGAAAAGCTGATGGGGCCCGTATAACGTGGATTCCGGCTTTCGGAGACCTTTGCGTAACCGTCATTACCATGAAAATAGGCGGCTGCAGGTTCCACCACCGCACCCTGAAGGGTGCGGCATCCCCCAACAACCGTCATTCCGGCGCAGGCCGGAATCCAGGGGTTGGGGGAGGGGACTATCCCTTCCCCCTCTGACGGGGGAAGGTTAGAGCCTGTCCTGAACTTGATTCAGGGATGGGGGTGATACCCTCGTCCATAGCCTGCTTCAATGAGAGTGACACCATCGTCCGCTGACCACTGGTCACTAGCCACTGACTACTATGGGGGTGATACCCCCCACCTCAATCCTCCCCCGCGAGGGGGGAGGAGGTTGGATTCTCATAGTAATACTTGGAGGTGAGACCATGAAGTACGATGCCATCGTCATAGGCGCCGGCTCTGCCGGGGCTATTATGGCTACCCGGTTGACCGAGGACCCAAGCCGGTCGGTGCTTCTCCTGGAGGCGGGGCCTGACTACCCGGAGTTTGACCGTCTTCCCGAAGAGGTGAAGTTCGGCTATGCCACCGGCACGGACATAGCGACCAGCGACCACAACTGGCAGTTCACCGGCAAGGCCACCGATAAGGCCGACCCAATTCTGGTCCCTAGGGGCAAGGTCACCGGCGGCTCAAGCGCCATAAACGGACAGGTATTCCTGCGGGGGGTGCCCGAGGACTACGACACGTGGGCATCCTTTGGCAACGACGAGTGGAGCTTCCAGAAGCTGCTCCCCTACTTCCTGAAGCTGGAGGCAGACACCGACTTCCAGGGCGACTTCCATAATTCCGACGGTCCCATCATCGCCCGGCGGTTCAAGCCCGAGGAGTGGCGGCCTGACCAGGCGGCCTTCTATAATGCCTGTCTTGCCAATGGTTTCGCAGACACCCCGGACCATAACCACCCCGACGCTTCCGGCATCGGGCCGGTCCCGATGAACAATCCCAACGGTATTCGATGGAGTACAGCCCTTGGCTACATCAACCAGGCCAGGCACCGGCTCAACCTTACTCTCAGGCCCAACTGCACTGTGCACCGCATCCTGTTCGACGGCAAGCGTGCCACGGGGGTTGAGCTGGAGAGCGGCGGCGAGAGGTTCATCGTCGAAGGCGAGGAGATTATCCTGAGTTCCGGGGCCATCGGCTCACCCCATATACTGATGCTGTCGGGAGTTGGGCCAGAAGGCAATCTCAGGAGCCTCGGCATCCCTGTGGTCCATAGTCTGCCAGGGGTCGGCCAGAACCTGAGGGACCATCCCCTGGTCCCCGTGACGTGGCGGACCAAGCCCGACTTTGCCCAGGACCCGATGGGGCCCAGGATGCAAATGTCCCTGCGATATACCGCTACCGGCTCAGACCTTCGCAACGACATGATGGTCTTTATGAACTCCTTCGCCACCGAGCGGGTTGACCGAGGCGGAGACCGGATGACCCCCCTCGGCATCCGTATGATAGGACTTCTGGACCTGGCGGTTGGCGCCGGCGAGCTCAGGCTGACATCTACCGATCCGAGTGTTCAGCCCTTCCTGGACTACAACTATCTGCAAGAGCCTTTCGATCGCATGAGGATGAGGGAGATAGCCCGGCTGTGCGCCAGGCTGGGCGAGCACGAGAGCTTCCGGGACATTGTCGAGGAGCGAATTGATCCCTCTGACGACGTCCTGGCGTCGGATGATGCCCTGGACGACTGGATCGCGCGGGTGGTCAGCACCGCCCAGCATATCTCCTGCACCTGCAAGATGGGGCCTTCCTCCGACCCGATGGCGGTGGTGGACCAGTACGGCAAGGTGCACGGCATGGAGGCGCTGCGGGTGGTGGATGCCTCTATAATGCCCGACTGCATCCGGGCCAACACCAACGTCACCACCATGATGATAGGCGAGCACATCGCCGACTTCATGCGCCAGGGCCAGTAGGAAAGATAAAGGTAACTGTTCAGGCGGGATGGGGCGACACAACAGCCTCACCATCGTTCAGGCTCCATCCCGTCATGCCAGCGCAGGCCGGCATTGTGGCCCCATACCGTCATTCCGGCGTAGGCCGGAATCCAGGGGGGTGGTGTGGGTAACTCGCAACAAGTGCCTGCATCCCGGAACCTTGGATTCCTGTTTCCGCAGGAATGACGGTGTGGGGGGGATGCCGCACCCTTCAGGGTGCGGTAGAGTGGCCTGAAACCCCTAACTTCATGGTAATAACGGTTCGGGGCCGGAAATGGGCCTTCAAGTCTGAACAGTTACAGATAAGGGGGGTGGCCCCACATGCTCGTCCAGGAACACATCGAGACGGCGCGGGAATTTCTTGATGCTTCCGACAGGGAGTTTGACAACGGCGACATCCTCCAGGGTTCTGAGAAGTTATGGGGCGCAGCTTCTCACGTCGTTATGGCCCACGCCCAGCAGAGGGACTGGGACTTTCATAGCCACCGTTCCTTGAAAAATGCCGTTGAACGTCTAGCCAGGGAGTACGACGACCCGTTACTGGCATCCAACTTTGCTGTAGCAGAGCAGTTCCATAGCAATATCTACCCTGACAGCATGGAGGACTTTCAGCTAGATGCCGACCGACCAATGGTGAGACACTTTGTCAACC
This sequence comes from Dehalococcoidia bacterium, assembly GCA_965219725.1. GTDB lineage: Bacteria > Chloroflexota > Dehalococcoidia > Lucifugimonadales > JAGWBF01 > CBDCOF01. Next base: position 1,799,815 of record CBDCOF010000002.1, read on the forward strand.
GGATGCTGGCCCTTATGGAAGACTATTAGGCGGGGTTGGCATTGTTGAATGCACACCCTGCCTGGTCCCTTCCGTCATTCCGGCCCCCCATTCTGTCATTCCGGCGTAGGCCGGAATCCAGGGGCGGTGTTGTGGGTGACTTCGCAGCGACTCCGACGTTGCGGGAGCCTGGATTCCTGTTTCCGCAGGAATGACGGGTTGGGCGCTGTCTATTCTCATGGCAATTACCCATGCCCCTGCGGGCCACATACGAGCTCACCGTCACTCCCGCGAAAGCGGGAGTCCGCACCCCGCCCCTGGATTCCGGCCTACGCCGGAATGACGGTGGGTGGGGGATGCCGCACCCTTCAGGGTGTGGTGGGGGAACCTGGCGCTGGCTATTTTCATAGCAATGACGGGAGCGACTGGTTTAGATATTTACTCACGCATCAGTAATTTACAGGGCCGGTGAAATCTCACCGACCCTGTGGACTATGCATAGGCTGTTGGGGCTGCCAGGCCATCGGCGTTGTACCCGTATTACCCTCTGGGAGCGCCCCGGTAGTCGGCGAAGGGGCGGTCCCGCCACTCCAGGGCCGACTTGATGCCCTCCTCCCGTGCGATGCGGTTGAACTCCTTGACCACTGGGGCCTGGTGGGCGATGGCGTCCACCTCCGCCGCCAACTGCTGGAGGGTAGTCCTTCCCATCAGTTCCAGGGCTTTGTTGGAGATGCTTTTGTTGGCCGCCAGAAGCTCCCAAGGAATCTTCGCCATCTTCTGGGCCAGGTCTTCCACCTCCCCGTCCAGGTCATCTCTGGGCACCGACTTCCACACCAAGCCGATCTCCTCGGCCTTCTTGCCGGACACCGACTCGCCGGTGAGAAGGAACCACTTGGCCCACTGGGGTCCCACCAGGTAGGTCCACATGTGGGTTGGCGGCGCGCCCATTGAACGTACCGCCGGGAAGCCTATCTGGGCATCCTCGGCGGCAATGACGATGTCGCAGTGCAGGGCCAGGTCGGTGCCGCCCGCTACACAGTAGCCGTGGACGCCTGCGATTACCGGCTTGCTCAGGTTCCAGACCTGTGCCCAGCGGTTGGGTGTCTGCTTCATACCGTGGATGTCCGACCTGATGTTGTCTCTTCGCTCCTGGGCCCGCTCTGCCGCCTCCGGGGTGGCCGGGCCGGAGATGTCGTAGCCGGAAGAGAAGGCCCGGCCATTGGCCCGCAGGGTCATCACTCGTATATCCCTGTCGTCGTCCGCCTGCTGCAAGCAGTCCAGCAACTCCTCTTGCAGGTCCACGCTCAGGGCGTTGAGCTTCTCCGGGCGGTTCAGCGTTACCCTGCCTATGCCATCGGACGGCTCATATAGAATGTACTGGTATGACATGGACTACCTCCCTCGCAAATCAGTTCGTCCCAGTTTACACCACAGCGCCACCCCCTTTCCAGATAATCCTGGATAAAGGGAGGGGGCCGACCTATATGGGAGAATAGTCATTCGTCCCTGCTATACACCAAAACCCCGTCCCACCGGATGTTCTCCAGAGGCACGGGGACCTGATAACCCGTGATAATGAAAGTCCCAAAGCTGACTATCAGCAGCTAAAACTGGGGGCGCAGGTGTCCCATGTCGCTGTCTCTCCCAGTTCCAGGTAAATAAAGCCTATACGGCCGGCAAGAAATATTGGGCCAGCTTCTACTGACGCCACACCAAAGATCTCAACGTTTTGACCGGAGCCCGGCATAAAGAATACCGGCGCTCCACTGTCTCCTACCGCTAGCGAAGTTGCCACAGCAATCTGACACAGAAAGGTGTAGTCCGTACCCAGTACTTCACTCTCAGCACACGTATTTACCACAGGCCCAGACTGCCAGCCCGACGTTCTTCCCACGGACTGGACCGTCTCTCCTGCTATGATGTTGGGGTCATCGGAGGTGATCCTGAAGGTGGGGTTGTCGTGGTCTATGGCAATATTACCGCAGTTGGAACAGACCGGGCGGGCTATGTACCCCCGGTTGATGTCCACTGAGGAGTCGGTTAGTATGAATGCGGCATCGCTGTACCGGCACTCCCTTCCCGCAGGGCAGCTGCCCCCGGTGAAGAAGGCCTTGTCAACAGACTCAACGCCCACCTGGTTCCCGGCTGCTACTACCGGCTGATAGATGTCGTCGTGATTGACCTCACCCCAGTTCTGGGTGCAATGGGTTGGCACCACAAAACCCTGGAGAGCCGACCGTATAGTTATGAAGCTCAGAGTGCAGTTGCCTCCTACCTGTTCATCTACGAACTGGATGCCGCCTTCTAGGGGCCGGATATGGCTCTGAAGTGTGTGAATACTTAGACTGAAAGGCTCTGTCTCCTGAATGATGACTGCATCCATAGGAATGCCCAACTCTTCCAGGATTTCCTCAATTAACGGTTGGGCCGCCTCGACATTCTCCACGCCTATGAACAGTCGGTTCTCTGATTCCCGAATGGAGGTCCCTACTAGCCCTGGGACCGCTTTCTTGCCTCCTACCTTAGCTCTTACAGCATGAGACATGGGTTTGTACCATTCCGTAAGCTGGGTCATGCTGTACTGGGCCTGAATCACCCGTACCTCCCGCCCGGAGACAGCCTTGGGACCGAAGATTTCAGTGATAGCCGCCGACGCCTCCCTCACACGCTCCGGGGATAGTGAGTAAACGTACAATATGCTGTTATCCTGGGAGTCTAGGAACATTCCTCCGAACCCCGGTTCCTTCTCTCCAACCTCGGCCAGCAGGTCATTGTGGGTCTTGAAATTCGCCGCATCAGGCTGAGGGGTCTGGGAGCTTTCCATCCCCAGGGTCAGGGAGGCCCCAAGACTTGCCAAGGCCAGCGCCACAAGAATCACCAGCGCCGGGAACCACCTGTAACCCAGTAACTTGCTCACTGTTCTCATTATACTTCTCCTTCGTCAGTTTAACCTCATTACTAGTCACATATCTCAGGGCCTTTTAATTGTCACCCTGAACGTTTCTGTCATTCCGACCAACGGGAGGAATCTAAGATTCTTGCTGTTACCAAAGTTAGCTAGACGCAGGAATTTTAGATTCCTCGCTCCGCTCGGAATGACAACTAAAAGACCCTGTCACATATCTGACCAGTATGGGTATACTAGAATAATTTGCTATATATATACCTATCGTTAATATTTCACCTTTTGTCAGGTTTTTACAATTGTATAACGATTCCAGTGGACCATAAGGAAGTCCCTCTCAGGAGCTAATCAACCTTTGAATGGCACCGGCAAATAATCTATGCTGCTTGACAGCCCTCATAGCTGCAAATACAATTGCCTCATCGCGCAAAGCCGAATATGACCTCCGAAGGCGAATATCCGCCGGGGAAATGGAAGAGATTGGAGCAAGGGGGAAACTCATGGTAATGGGGTTGCTGGAAGGTGTCAAAGTCCTGGATTTTACCGCCGCCTTTGTGGGGCCATTTTGCAGCCGTATCATGGCCGACATGGGAGCGGAGGTCATCAAGGTGGAGCGGCCTGTGAGGGACGACCCGGGCCGGTTTAACCCCGACACCATGAACACCAGAAACGGCGCGTCCTTCCTGCACCTGAACGGGGGCAAGAAGAGCCTGTGCGTTGACCTGAAGACGGACCGGGGGCTGGAGATAGTCCACTCCCTGGTGAAGCAGGTGGACGTGTTCGTAGAGAACTTCACGCCCCACGTGGTGCGCAGCTACGGCCTGGACTACCCGAACCTGCGGGCGCTGAACCCCGGCATCATAATGTGCTCCATGACGGGGTACGGGCAGGAGGGGCTGGCTGGCAACCCTGAGCACGTATGCACCGACCCCATAGCCCAGGCTATGGCCGGGCTGAACTGGATTACCGGCGAGCCGGGCGGCGACCCCTACACCATCGGCGGCGGCATCGGGGACACCATCACGGGCATGACCGGCGCCCTGGCTATAGGATATGCCCTGTTCCACCGCCAACGCACCGGCTTGGGCCAGTTTATTGACCTGTCAATGATAGAGAGCGTGCTTTTCCTGGATTCCCTTGGGATGCCCCACGTAGCCGCCAACAATGGCATCCCCATCCATTACAGGAATGGGAAGCAGAATACCTACACCTTCCCTATGGGGGTGCTGAAAGCCCCCGAGGGCTACATAGCCATCCAGGCCCCCGGCCAGGGGCCTGCAAGCGCATGGGGCAGGCTTTGCGCCCTCATGGGCCGGGAGGACATGCTCGAAGACCCCCGCTACAAGACCGATGACGATAGGCTCGCCCGCCGGGATGAGGTGGTCAGCATCATCGAAGACTGGCTGGGGACCATGCCTGACGACGATGCAGCCCTGACGGTGCTTGCCGAGGCCCGCATCTCCTCGGGGCCGGTCCTCTCCCACACCCAGATTTACGAGCACCCTCACTTCCGGGCGCGGGGCGCTTTCCAGCCGATGGAGTACCCGGAACTGGGGCAGATAGAGGTGGTATCGCCCCCCTACAAGTTCTCCGAGACCCCGGCAAAGGTGGCCGGCCCCGCGCCCCAGCTGGGGGAGCACAACTACGATGTCCTGGCTGCCTATCTGGGCATGTCCGATGGAGAAGTACAGGACCTCACCGACCAGGGAGTCCTCTTCGAGACTGAGGCGGCACAGAAGCGGCGGCTTGCCGGAATCCCATCGGGGGACTAGAAGTCCATAAAACCCAATACGTGAGACCCAATACGTGAAACCCGGTCTATGAAACCAATTTGGGCGATCAATGTTTCGCACACAAGCCCAGGCAAAGTCAGGTTGAGGAGGTAATGACATGGCTCTTACCCTAGCGGAAGCGAACAGGATGATCGGGGCTGCCGTGGCAAAGGCAGGGGAGATGAACGTCAGGCTGAGCATTGCAGTGGCCGATGCGGGTGGGCACCTTGTGGCTTTCAACCGCATGGAGGGCGCCAACTGGGCCACCGGTATTGTCGCCCAGGGCAAGTCGGTAGCTGCCGCCGGGTTCGGGAGACCCAGCGGGAGCCTGCCAGCCGACTCTCCCGTTATCCAGAGCGTCATAGCTATGGCAGGCGGGCGGATGCTCCCGGCCCAGGGCGGGGTCCCAGTGTTCAGGGACGGGGAACTGGTGGGGTCTATAGCCGGCAGCGGCGGCACGGGCCAGCAGGACGAGGAATGCGCCAGCGCCGGGGCAGCTGCTCTCTAGGACTGCTTGTGACAGGGCCCTCCTCTTCTCCCAAAGAGGTAGGGCGATTGTAAAGTATCCTCTCCCTCGCGGGAGAGGGTTAGGGTGAGGGGGCGCTTCCCCCGACGGGGCCGTCACCCCCATCCTAACCTTCCCCCATCGAGGGGGAAGGGACTTGTTGGACACCCTCTTAGACCTTCAAGACTCCGTGCCGTTCCAGGATGCGGGCAAGCTCGGCGATGCCATCATAGACCGTCTCAGCCGATGGATGCCCGAAGCACAGCCTGGCATAGTTGGCCCCCCGGCCCTGGGGAGAGAACTGGGGGCCGGAGTAGTACCCCACTCCCTCATTAAAGACTTGCTCCTGTAGCGCGGGCAGGTCGGTCCCCTCGGGAAGCTCAAGCCAGACGTACAGCCCGCCCTCGGGCTTGCTCCAGGTGGCGGCATCGCCGAAATGCTCCCCCAGGGAAGCCAGCATAGCGTCCCGCTTCACTTTCAGGGACCGGTTCTGCTCATCTATGTGCTGGTACATATTCGACTTCAGATATTCCTCTATGGCAAGGGCGGCAAACTGGTTTACCCCTCCACCGCTTTTGAAGCTCATAGCCCGGTGGAGCAGCTCCCGGGGAGCCACCATGTAGCCCATCCGCATTCCGGGAGCGATTATCTTGGAGAAAGAGCCGACGTAGAACACCCGCCCGGTGTCATCCAGGGAGTGAAACGAGGTCACTTCCTCGCCCTCGAACCGCAGGTCCACGTAGCAGTCATCCTCAAAGACCGGCACGCCATACTCCCCGGTAATATCCAGCACCTTGCGGCGTCGCTCCAGGGTCATAGTCCAGCCCAAGGGGTTCTGGAAGGAGGGTATGGTATAGAGGTACTTGACCTTTTTGCCCTGCTCCACCAAGCCCTTCAGAGTTTCTTCCAGCGCCTCGGGAACGATTCCCTGGTCGTCGCACTTGACGCCTACCACGTCAGCCCCATAGCGCCGCAGCTGGCGTAGGGTGCCCAGGTACACGTACTCCTCTGTGAGGGCCACGTCTCCGGGGTCCGTGAGGGCCTGGACCAACATGCCGATGGCTTCACCGGAGCCGGCGGTCAGAACAATGTCGTCTACATCAACCTTCATGTTGCGGTCCCGGGCCAGCTTCTCAGCCACAAGCCGGCGCAGGGATTGCAGCCCGGTAGCCTCGGGGTAGTATGCCAGGTCCCTCCCCTCGCGCTGTAGGGCCGTCTTGAGAGCTTCAACAAGGCCGTCCATGGGAAGGGTGTCCGGGTCGGGATAGGCGACGGCGAAATCGTACTTGGCGTGTCTGCTGGGGGCGGGCCGGGTAATGGGCGCATCTTTGGCAAAAAGCTGTTCATAGTTGAAAGCCTGGGAGTCTGCCATAGCAAGGACCTCCTGAATATTGAGTCACGTCCTGTTGTGGAAAGCGGTCTGAAGGGATTATAGCAGGCAAAGGCGGGGTGGGAAAGTTGACACGCCAATGCGCTCACTGTAGCATTTATATCACTTAACTACTATGGGATAGGAGTCCTGCTAACTGTTCAGACACAATGAGCCGTGACCGCCACTTCACCGTCATTCCGGCGCAGGCCGGAATCCAGGGGCGGTGTTGTGGGTGACTTCACAGCAACTCACCAAGTTGAGGGACCCTGGATTCCCGCTTTCGCGGGAATGACAAATAAAGTGAGCGGTGGGGGTTGGGAAGGGTGTGAAGGGAGCATCACGGTGCTGACTGATGGCTATTTTCATAGATATGACGGGTTGGGGCCAGAATGAGACCTCAACTCTGAACAGTTACGAGTCCTGCTGTTTGTTCAAAGACTATGAGACCCGCTATGTAATCGCGTCCGTTGTCATGATCGTGCTTTTTACCTGAGTGGCGGCATGGTATGAAACGGATTACAGGGAAGCGGACTCTTTGGCAGAAACAGTGGCATCTATCTTTCAGTGGCTAAGTCCAGCAATCGCCTTAACGATTACACTTCTAGCTGTGTGGGAGGTGTTCATGGTACTGGCTGACAGGCTGAGAGCCAAACGTTATGAAGAGGGTCGCCAAGAGGGGCTTCGGGAGGGCCGCCAAGAGGCCAATGCTGAGTGGGAGCAATGGATGAGAGAGCGAGACAATGCCCTCAGAAATAACCTGCCCTTCAACATCCCCAGCCCTTCTGAAAGAAGAAACAACAAGCCTCCACCCGGTGAGGCAGGGCACTAGGGCAGCCAGACCGCAACACCGGAGACTATGACCACCTTGTCAGAGGACCGCCGGGAACAACTATAAGAACGGGGTTCAAACAAGACTCTGTGAGAACAGTCAGCGTAGGGGCGACAGCTTCCGCGCCAGCCTTCTCCAGGGGGACTGCCAGGAATAGTTGTCCAGCATCCGGCGAAGTTTCTCCGACGCTCCGCCCACCACAGGCTTGCCATGGCCCACACATGCCATGTCGAACTGAAGCCGGGACAGCCTCTCAAGTGAGCGGCGGTATGCCTCCGGGTCTGTGCCCGGAAAGGGAAAGGGCTTTGCGAACCTTCCCCTATTATTGAGAAGCATGTCTCCGGTTATGAGGACCCCATGCTTCTCCAGGTAAAGGGATATGCTTCCCTGGGTGTGGCCCGGAGTGTGTATAACCCTCATGCCTCCCAAGATGGGGAGGCTTTGTCCCTCCTCCAACAGGTCGTCGGCATAAATCTTGCGCAAGAGGGAGACATCCCGGAGCAAAGGCCAGGGCAGGGACCTGGCCCGGATAGTAGAGCCACCAGCCTCCGCCGGCTTCTTTCCTGGCATCATTGGGGTGCACCAGCACCCGCAGGTCTGAGCGCTTGGCCAGGGCAGGGATGTTTCCCGTATGGTCGGGGTGGGCATGGGTGAGGACTATATATCGAAGCTCAGAGGGTTTTCTGCCCAGGCGTTCTATATATCGCAGAATCCTCCCCTCATTGAAGGGTAGTGCAGCATCCACCAAGGCTAGTCCATCCTCATCAGCCAGAAGATAGACATTGCCACCCCAAGGGCCATCTACCTTATGGATTCCTGATACAACCTCCATCCAAGCCTATTCTCCCCGTTTCCCCCAAGGCAGCCGGCCAAGGCGGTCAGTCCTCCAGGACTATATCGCCGCTCTTGCCGCCACTTTTCCTGACCAGCCGGATGTCCTGAATACGCATTCCCCGGTCGGCAGACTTGCACATGTCGTAGAGGGTCAGGGCGGCGATGGACACTGCGGTGATGGCCTCCATCTCGACCCCCGTCTTGGCGGATGTCTTGGCGGTGGCGGTGATGTGGATGCCGACCCGCTCATCGTCCGTCTCCAGGTCCACCACCACCTGGTTGAGGGGGATAGGATGGCAAAGGGGAATAAGCTGTGGGGTCTGCTTGGCCCCCATGATTCCTGCCAGCCTGGCGGTAGCCAGCACGTCACCCTTCTTCACCAACCCCTCTTTTATAAGGCGCAGGGTCTCGGGCTGCATTGACACAAAGCCCCTGGCGACGGCCTCCCGGTCCGTGTCCGGCTTCCAGCCCACGTCCACCATGCCGGCCTGTCCACTCTCGTCCAGGTGGGTAAGACTGGGTGACTGTGCATCGCCGATGGCATCATCCGACATTGATTGCTCCCTTCCCATTCTACAGGTCCGATCCCCAGGCTCAGGACGCCTTACTCATGCTGGCCTCGAGGCTGGCCCAGTAGTCGGCCTCCTCGTTTCCGGGGTCTCCGGCATGGCCCGGGACCCATCTCCAACGGACCCTCCGTCCAGAGCAGAGGTCATCCAGCTTCTTCCAAAGGTCCTGGTTCTTGTTGCGCTTCCAGTCCTTGGTCATGGTATTGACCAGGTACTGGCTGTCTGTGTAGATAGTGACCTGAGCGCCGTCGGGGGCGGCCTCCAGGCCCTTGATGGCCCCCATTAGCTCCATCTTGTTATTGGTGGTACGGGGGTCAGAGCCGTGGAGGACCTGCTTTGCTCCATTCTCATCCATCAGGATGGCCGCCCAGCCGCCCCGTCCCGGGTTTCCTTTGCAAGCGCCATCGGTATAAATATCAACTTTCATAATAAGGCGAAGGGACCTCTAACATCCGAGGCTGTCTATAACTACATTATACAACAGGGTTGTCAGATGCGCATACCGGTAGTGAATCAAGTATGGATGACATCCTGTATTGCGTCCTCAGCCTGCCCTGCAATGGCAAACCTATTGCCCGATGAAAAGGCCCTGCCGGGCATATTGCCTGATGAAAAGGCCCTGCCGGGCATAATGCAGCCCTCACCTCAGGAGCCGGTCTCCGCATTGTGTGCAGTAACCTGCGTCCGGCCGGTTTCCCTTGCCGCAAAAGCCGCAGTATATTTCTTGGTAGGGCTGCCGGGAGGGGGAGCCGCAGAACTGGCAAAATCTGCTAATGATACGGATGCGCCGGCGGCAGTTGAAACAGACTACCTCGGGGTAGTTCCTCCTGTATCGAAAGGGGGAGACCCGTTGTGCCCACCTGAACCGGCCCAACACCCACCACAGCCCCAGGCCCACCAAGACCAACCCCGCCGGCCAGAAGGAAAAGACCGCTATGTTGAAAAACCCGTGGACAATGGCGGCAGCGGCGACTCCCGCGACAGGCCCCAGCCAGGAGCGGCGTGAGACACCCTGCACCTGTTTGCCCAAGGCAAAACCCCAGAAGCCGCCAAAGACCACGTGGGCGACTGTGCTTATCGGCGCCCTGGCTATCATCACTTCAGGGCCGAACTGGATAACGTATATCAGGTTCTCCAAAGACGCGAATCCCAGGCTGGCGGCGGCTGCGTACACCAGGCCGTCAATCGGCTCATCAAAGTAGAGGGAGCGAAAGGGCACCAACCGGACCGCCAGGAACTTACATGTCTCTTCAACGGGCCCCACGACGAACAGCATCCCCGTCGCCAAGGTGCTTGGGTCCGCTTGTTCCAGGAACGCATAGGACCCGCCAAGGAACGCCGCTTCAATGAGCGCGGCGGGGATGGTCGAGACGATGCCAAGAAGGAAAGTCAGGGCAACCAGTCGTCTCGGCGCGGGCTGGTATATGTCCCTGCGGAGAAAGAACCAGAGCCAAAAGATGCCTGGGGCAAAAGCCAGCACCGGAAACATCAGAAACTGCATCAGCCGGAGGGCCTATCTTTTGATAACTACCGTGTCGCAGATTAGGTCGTGCAGGCCACGTTTGTCTTCCAGAAAGGCGATCATCAAATATCCAATGAAGAGCAGCAGAGACGATGGTATGTAGGCGAGCCATCGGGCCAAAGCCCTTCCCGGACCTATCCTGGAGCCGTCGGGTCTCAGGACGTATAAGCCCAGTATCCTCTTGCCAACGGTGGTGGACCAGACCGAAACGCCGATGACATAGTACAGTGCACTTACGACATAGCCCAAGAGGTAGGGCATAGTACCCATTATGGTATAGAGAGAACCACAGGAGGTTGACAAACCGCTGTCCTCATCAAGACATGCAGCCAGAGAGGACTCGGGCAAAGCGACATAGACCACCAAGATGATCAGGAAAAGGACGCCTATATAGATTCCCGTTAGGACAATAGAGTCAATAATCCAAGCTACGAACCTAATCCAAAATCCGGCGGGACAACCACCTATCGCGACATTCTGACGAATTTGGGGAGGACCGTCTCCGAAGGGCAACCCGCAGGAATAGCAGTAGGCAGTCCCCGGTTCGTTGACATTGCGGCAACGAGGGCAAGCATAGTGTGAAGCGTCCCGCCGGACATCTCCCACAGACGACGCTGGCCCGGATGTTGTCGGCAACACCCTCCCGCAGGAGCGACAAAACCTGCTGCTGGGCGGGTTATTGGCGGCGCAGGCGGGGCACAGGTCCTCTAGCCTAGTCCCACAGTGATTGCAGAAGGCCGCTCCCTCGGCGGGTGTCCGGTTGCAGCTAGGACAAATCAACACTCCACCTTGGGCCTGCTAATGACAGCCCCGGCCACCGCCTCCTCTGGGCCTTCCGACGATAGGAATGTTATTGCTGATGGTAGTGGGTGCAGTTATAGGAACTTCAGTCTTGAATTAGATAAGGGAGGCAGCCGGGGAGTCCTGGAATGCCTCATACCCTTCATCTACGAGCAGGTCCGGTTGCCGGGCTGCCTGGGTAGCCAGCCGGTCGCAACGCTCATTCTCGGGGATGCCCGCGTGTCCCCTGACCCATTTGAACTCCACCTCATGGCTGTCGCAGAGGTCCAGGAGTCTGCCCCACAGGTCGGGATTCTGCGCCTTCTCTTTCTTGTTGCGTCTCCAGTCGTTTGCCCGCCAACGCTTTGCCCAGCCTTCCTCTATAGCCTTGACCAGGTATTCCGAGTCGCTATGGAGGGTGACACGGCACCTGTACTTGAGGGTCTCAAGTACAACGACGGCGGCCAGGATTTCCATCCGGTTGTTGGTAGTCTTGCGGTAGCTGCCGGATAGCTCCCTGCGATGGTCGCCGTACAGGAGCACTACCCCGTAGCCGCCCGGCCCAGGGTTGCCGATACGTGCCCCGTCGGTATAAATGGTGACGTGATTGAGCCGGCTCATGTCACACCCCTACCCCCCAATCTGGTACATCTCTATCTTCTTTGACTTGCGTTCTTGGGTGGTAAAGTAGGTGCGCATCTCCGAGTAGCGGTCTTCTCGCGCTCGCCAGACCCCCGTGATGATGTCCCCGAGGTCGTCGTCGCTGGCGCCCCTCCTCAATGGGTCTCGGAGGTCGGTCCCCCTGCTGGCGAATAGGCAGGTGAACAGCTTGCCGTCGGTGGAGAGCCGGGCGCGGGTGCAGTCGCCACAGAAGGGCTTGGTCACTGACGCAATGATGCCAATCTCCCCGCTGCCGTCCAGGTAGCGGTAGCGCAGGGCCACCTCTCCCCTGTAGCTGGACTCTATAGGCTCCAGGGGGAACCGGGCGTTAATCCTCTCCACAATCTCGTCGGCAGGGACTACCTGGTCCAGCTTCCAGCCGTTGAGGTTCCCCACGTCCATGAACTCGATGAACCGCAGGATGTGCCCCGTGCCCCTGAAGTGCCCGGCCAGGTCAACGATGGTGTGGTCGTTCACCCCTCGCTGGACGACACAGTTAATCTTTATGGGGGACAGGCCCACTTCCTGCGCTTTCCTGATGCCCTCCAACACCCTCTCTGTGCCAAACCCTCGGCCATTCATCACCTTGAATATCTCTTCATCCAGGGAGTCCAGGCTCACGGTGACCCTCTGAAGCCCCGCGTCCTTGAGGGCCTGGGCCTGCTGGGCCAGCAGATAGCCATTGGTGGTGAGGGTCAGGTCTTTCATGCCCTCGACCTTGGAGAGAAGGGCAATCAGATGGTCCAGGCCGTTCCTCACCAGGGGTTCTCCTCCCGTGAGGCGTATCTTCGCGACCCCTAGCTGTACGAATATCCCGGTAAGCCGGGTTATCTCCTCGAAGGTCAGCAGGTCCGCCCTGGGCAGGAACTCGTACCTCTCGCCGTATATCTCGGCGGGCATACAGTAGGGGCACCGGAAGTTGCAACGGTCAGTAACCGAGACCCGCAGGTCGCGGATTGGCCTGCCAAAACTATCGGTCAAGTCTGCTTTATGTTGGTTCATGGAGTCGCCTTTCCTATAGGACAGACCGGATTATATCTTATGTCAGGGTCACGAACGGTCATTTAATTGTCGCCCATGGCGCAGATGCTTATAATCATTCACAACCCTATGTGCGTGATGAGGGAGGGGGCAACTCATCAATGGGCAACCCTCGCTGTTCGGCCCAGGCTATCCAGACCTTACGCTCCATCTCGTGGCCCTCCTCAAGGCCCGCTTGACGCCCCTCCTCAAGGCCCGCTTGACGGGCCTGGGCCTCCATCTGTTCCTGTCGTGCCAATCGTTCGGCCCGCTTTCTTTCGAATCGCTCTTCCCATTCCCTCACCAACATGGCAATATACCCCCTATCTCCGTTATGCTCACAGCCACTGCTGCCGATGTTATAGCTATCGGTGAAACCCTGGCCCAGATATTCATTGCAGTCTTTGCGCATGATACCACCGAGGTGCAAGGACTTGTTTGCCACATGGTGAACCCTAGAGCAAAGGCTATCTGTAGTATAAAAAGCACAAAGTAAAAGGTTTTGGCTCGGCGCGATACGCTCCAGATAGACTCTCTGGGAAATTCCGGTCCTACTATTATCTATTTCTCCCTATTCATAAGTCATGGACAAATCATACTTTCCATCTACCTTCGATTTTGCCTCAAGCTCGTTCCGGTCAATAGTTATCCTAAAGGGAATTTCCTTCCACCAAAGGCCGTTGGCATCAGGGCGGTTATATTCCGGCTTTGAGCATGGACTCCAGAAGGGCCAAGGCTTTCCGGGCTGCCTGTCCTCTGTGGCTGATGCCGTTCTTCTCGTCGGTGGACAACTCTGCAATGGTCTTGCCCAGGTGGGGGACGTAGAATACCGGGTCATACCCGAAGCCATCATCCCCCTTGGGAGCGTCCTGTATGAAGCCCTCCACCTTCCCGGTCACCGTCTTTACTTCCCCGGAGGGCCGGGCTATGGCGATGACACATCGGAAGCGCCCGGTCCTGTCCCCCCATTTCACGTCCTTCAGGTTGCTCAAAAGGAGGTCCACCCGGTCCCGGTCTGTGGCTTCCGGCCCCGCATACCTGGCAGACCTTACCCCCGGCTCCCCGCCCAGGGCGTCCACCTCAAGGCCGGAGTCGTCGGCCAGGGTGAGCAGTCCGCTCAGGGAGGCATAGGCATCGGCCTTGATGCGGGCATTTTCCTCAAAGGTGCTGCCCGTCTCTTCTACCTCCTCATCCACTCCCACTTGCTCAAGAGTCACCACCTCGAAGGGGATGTCACGAAGGAGTTGGCTATATTCTCTCGCCTTGCCCAGGTTTCTGGTGGCGACCAGGAGCCTGGGGGATGAGTCTTTGTCCATGCTGCCCCTCTGGAAGGTCTGGCGGGACCGATAAGCCCCCGTTGGCTATATTGTATCCCATTCCGGGGCTGCCGGTAAAGCTCAAAGGGCTGTGATGAGTTAGACAACCGCCTGTGGATGTATATATAATCCACATGTTGCCCTTAGCGAGACTCGAACTCACGACTTTCTCCTTGGCACAGAGATGCTCTATTACCTACTTATAAGCGCGTCAAAGGAAGCTCCGAGGGACGGAGGCTAACAATGGGAATGTTTGAGGTCTTGATAGGCGTTGAAAGTCCAGGCGGTGGCGAGCGCACGGATATCTCGGCCCTGGTTGACTCCGGGGCGCTGCACACCATGCTGCCTTCCTCATTGCTTGAGCATCTGGATGTTCATCCGGTGGTGGAACGGGACTTTGAGGCAACTGACGGCGTCGTGATGAGGCTGGGTGTTGGGGAAGTGAGGATATTTTATGGCGCAGAGGGGTGGACGTGTCCCGTTATCTTTGGGCGGGAGGATGAATATCTCATGGGCGCAACGACGCTGGAGATATTTAATCTGATGGTGGAACCGGTGAATGAGACGTTGATTCCCGTCAGACGCCACATTCGCCCGATCTAACGCACACGAAAAGGAGGGCAGACAGTGGTGTGAGCAGCGTGTTTACCCAGGTATATAGTCCCATTTTGGTCGGGCTATGATGGCGCAGACCCCTATTCGTCCAGAAGGGTATTGGTCCCCACGCCTGTCGGCTATATTGTATCCCATTCCGGGGCTGCCGGTAAAGCTCGGAGGTCTTGTAGAGAGGGTATGTGCAAAGTCCTTCGACCGCAAGCAGAGTTGAAATGTCACCTCCTAGACCGTTCATTGCCTCCGCGGACGATATTCCCTCGGATCGTGACAAGCGTCGTAGGTCGTCTGGTCTATAGGGACCCAAATTGTTCCCGGGACCCCTCTCCGAGAAGAACTCCCAGGGCCAACCGGAAAGGAAGACTCATATACTAGCGCACGATTCTGGGCTTTGGCGATTTCCTTCGCGAAGCCAACAGCAGGCCCGAAGTCCGTGTCTTGGCTTACGATGATGGCGGCTTCGTACTGCCGATGGTAAGTAGCTCGCACTAAGTCCAATGCCAAGCTGACATCCACGCCCTTCTCTTGGCCGCCGGAATTCACCCTGCCTCGGTAGACGTATATACCCCGGCTCCTCAGATACCTGAGCTTGTTCAACCAGAAGTCGTGCCAGAACTTTTGAGTAGGGCCAGCAGATGGGTCTGGCACGCCTGTATAGAAACGAATATCTGTAAGGGTGCGCCCGGATACCCTAGAGGCCAGGCTGCGCGCAATCTTCTCAACGTCGTAACTCGGCCAGGTGTACGGTGACGGATGACCCGGAAGCCCGGGCCCCCAGGCTGTTCTTGCCAAGTGATAAAGGTTTTGACCGTCAATCAAGACAATAGTACGCATAACGAAACACCCGCCCGGGGACAGGTCTAAGACCACAGTCCATCGGACGGGGATTAAATCGCATTTATGTTATCACTTGTGTGACCCTCTGTCAAGCGCTCCAACAAATGACAGATGCCATTGCCCTGGGCAGATATAGCCCAGGGCAATGCAATCCTACGAGCCTGTTTTCTCGCCCCTCCTACGGGGATGCTTGTCAGGCTTGGGATGGGCTGCGTGTCCGCACGTATGAAAGTGGCGCTAGTCGTCGGAAGCGGCTGCTTTCTCGGCAAGAGCCTCCGACTCTTTCCCGTTCCTGTAGGCGAACTGGCCCACCAGGTCTGTGACCGTGTTGCGGAAGCCGCTGTACTCCAACTCGGTGTAGGGGAGCATGGCTGCGCCGGACCAGCCCTGGCTGCGCATCTCGATAGCCTTTTCCTGGGCCCTCTGCCTCACCCAGTCCCAGGTCACGTTATCGAAGAAGTCTATGTAGGAATCGGAGAAATTACCCCTGGCATCCAGGGAGAACCCGACGCAGGAGACTATGGGAATACAGTATATGCCGGTTACGGGGGTGTTCAGCGGGACAGGCATGAAGGGCATCACGTGGGACCCGCGAGCATCGCCGCCTACATAGTGGGCCTTGACATAGGGAGAAGAAAGCTCCTCGGGGGCCGGGAAGATGCCCTGGTTCCGCACGATGGCAACCGGGTCGTCCTTGCCGGTATAGCTGCCTGCGATATTGTGGAGACGCTGGGCGGAGACGGCGACGGCCCTCTGGTCTTCGTGGGTGCGGGAGTAGATGCCGTCAATGGCGAACCTCTCGTTGTCCCGCAGGAGGGCCGCCATCCGGTAGTAATCCTCAGGGGCGTTTAGCTCGATGATGCTGTCGCCCCCGGTATTGTCCATGTCTATTATGTGGAACTTGAACCCCTTGATCATCGGGGGCAGCATAAGCCCGGCGCAGTACATGGGGTCGGCGAACCCCAGGAATAGGGGCAGGTTGTAAGCGCCCGGGCCGCACTTGTCGGCAGCCAGCATCATAAAGGACTCGGCAGGCCGCACGGCTCCCCTGACCGGGGTATGCTCAAACTCCAACTCTGCAACGGCAGGGCCCGCGCCGCGGATATTCCCGGAGGGAGCATCCACCAGCAAGTCCTGTCCCGCGCCGTACAGGCCGTACTCCTGGGCGATGCCAGTGGCCTTTATGAAGGCGTTCCATGCAAACTGGTGCACGTCCACGTCGTCCGGCCCTCGGGTGTGGGACATAAGGATGGCGATGTCGTCTCCCGTATGGGAAACGAAGGTATCCAACAGCAGACCCTTTTCCATGGCTGCCCTGGCGTCTTCCTGGACTGAATTGATCATTCGCACTGTAGGCTTGGTATGCCCCCCAACGGAGCCTACATCGGCTTTGAGGATTGACAAGGTGAGCTTCATGTTTCCTCCTTACATGGGAAATACGTATAAGGGAAATGCCAAGAGTATATCTTGTACCCTAGTCTAGCAAATCGAAAGCTGTTATGTCAAAGATGGACAAGGCGGGCGTCAGCCCATACCGGCCTTCAACCTCCTTTCTACCCACCCAGGTTTCACCATGTTATTGCCTTGGCCTACTTGCACAATCCCATTGACACTGATTGGGGAACGGTGTTATAGGAATGTCAGGAGATGGTTATAATGATTGACGCTACACTGGAAAACATAACGGTCTGTTTCTATTGTGACAGAGAACTTGAGCCGCAGAATGATTATTCCTGCATCGTGTGTGGCCGAGAAACCTGCGATTACCACAACGAGGCCTGCCAAGGAGAAGATTGCGACTACTACATAACTTGTTTCAGGTGCATGGACCAGCACATACAAACTAGTAGTACGAAATCTTTGTAATGATGGGTAATTGGGTCGGCGAAAATATGCGGCAACGATTCGTTTGCGTACCTCGCTTATAAAACATCCCATCAATTCAAAGCTGTTGGACTACTAGCCATCCCAAGGACCTGGTATGAGTACCAACAAGACACGCAAGCCTTGGCCCAGGCGGGGTTGCGGCAGATAGAAGATGCCATCCTCCGGCTACTGGAAGCGAATCCGCAAGGCCTTAGGAACTCGGAAATGGCCGATCTGCTTGGCTTGCGTTCGGATTTCCGGGGCCGTCAGAAAGATTTTCTTACTTGCTCTGTATTGGGCGGCCTTCTTTCCAAAGGACAAGTTGACTGGGACCAAAACACCAAGCTTTTTAGCAAAGTTTGACGCTGGTGTGATGGCGATTGACACTCGGGGCCTTGTAGAGGCAGGTTTCAAACCTGCCTCTACGGTTGCACACAAAATCGCCAGCAGGACAACTGCACCTCCTACCGACACTCTATTCGGTCGTACAACCCGGCGGCGGTGCATCTATCGGACAGCCACCTGAAGCATGGACAGAGGGTATTCTCAATGTGTGTTGGTAATGCTGGATACGAATACCAACACCTTTCGAGAGTACCTAAGGAGGCGTCCTCCGTCATTCCGGCCTACGCCGGAATCCAAGGGGGTGGTAGAAGTGACCTCGCAACGACTCCCCACGTCGCGGAACTCTGGACTCCCGCTTTCGCGGGAATGACGGTGCTGGGCGCCGCCTATTTTCATAATAATTCCCCATTCCCCTTGCGGGCCACATACGAGAATGAAAATGGTACAGCCTCTCCACCGTCACTCCCGCGAAAGCGGGAGTCCACCCCCCCACCCCTGGATTCCGGCCTGCGCCGGAATGACGGTGCCGGGCGGCTTTACTTTCATGGGATGCTACACCCTTCAGGGTGTGGTGGGGGAACCTGGCGCTGCCTATTTTGTAGTGACGAGGTGGAGGGCTGGCTGTCAATCCGGGCCTTGCCTGCGGAATGGGCCGGCAATGGAATCGAGTAGCCCTCGCGCCCAAGGGGGTAGTCCCGGTCCTTCCTCCTGGCCCGATTGTCCGTCTCTCTGATTCAGCGCAGCCTTGACCGAGTTGAAAACGCCGACAATATGTCCCCGTGCGTTATAGACCCAATTGGCGACGGACACCGTCGGCCCCAGAAGCCGGGATGCCGAGGCCGCGTTGCCAGCCGCCTCCGCTGTGCCAGCCATTGTCTTGTTGAGATTCTCGGTGGCCTGGGCGAGATTTTCGGCAATCCGGTCTGAGCGGCCGGCGAAGCTCTGGGAAATCGCGGCGGTGTTGGCTGCGGTCTGGGCGGCGGACTGGGTGGTCCGCTCCAGGTTATCGGCGATGCGACGCAGCCGAGGCAGCATCACCACCAGTCCCACCGTTAGCGTGACGCACAGGGCCGCCGCCGCAACTGCCAGCACAATGGCGGAGATTCCCAGGGCAAGGTCTAACGTGCCCATAAGGACTCAAACCTCCTGCGGACTCCCCCTTTCGCAGACCTTTGCCTAACCGTCATTCCGGCGTAGGCCGGAATCCAGGGGCGGGGGTGTGGGTACTTCCCAGCAATGCCAAAGTCCAGTACCTTAGATTCCTCGACTCGCTCCGCTCCCTCGGAATGACATGATGATAGGCCGCTCCCTGGGAATCCAGGGGCTGGTGGATGCCGCACCCTTAAGGGTGCGGGGGAGGAGGCCGGATTTTCATGTAATGGCGGGGAAAATCCAACGCCCCCTAGTAACCCCAGGAAGGCTGGTACTCGCCAAAGACCTCCCGGAACACGTCCATCATCTCGCCAAGGGTAGCATAGGCTTTGACGGCATCCAGCAGGGGAGGCATGACGTTCTGGTCCCCCCTGGCGGCCTGTTCCAGGGCAGCCAGCTTCTCCTTCACGTCCCGGCTGTCCCGCCTCCGCCGCACTTCGTTGAGACGGAGTAGCTGGTGCTCTTCCCCCTGCTTGTCCACCCTCAGCAGGGGTATGCCCGGGAGGTCTTCGGACACATATTCGTTCACCCCTACGGTTATGCGCTCTTTCCTGTCCGCTTCCTGCTGGTAGCGATAGGAGGCGTCGGCAATCTCCCTCTGCAAGTAGCCCGTCTCCAGGGCGGGGATAACTCCCCCCATGTCGTCTATCCGGCGGAAGTATTCGTATGCCCCCTGCTCTACCTGGTTGGTGAGGGACTCCATGTAATAGCTTCCTCCCAGCGGGTCCACTGTGTCGGTGACTCCGGTCTCGTGGGCGATTATCTGCTGGGTCCTCAGGGCCAGGAGGGCCGCATTTTCCGAGGGCAGCGCCCACGCCTCGTCCAGGGAGTTGGTGTGAAGGGACTGGGTCCCTCCAAGGACGGCTGCCAGGGCCTGCAAGGCCACCCTGACCAGGTTGTTCTCGGGCTGCTGGGCCGTGAGGGTCCATCCTGCCGTTTGAGCGTGGGTCCGCATCCACCAGGAGCGGGGATTTTGGGCGTGGAAGGTCTCCTTCATCTCCCGGGCCCATATCCTGCGGGCTGCCCGGAACTTGGCAATCTCCTCGAAGAAGTAGTTGTCCACGTTGAAAAAGAAGCTCAGCCTGGGGGCGAAGTCGTCTATGTCCAGGCCCCTATCCAGGCACCACCTGACGTACTCGAAGCCGTCGGCCAGGGTAAAGGCCAGCTCCTGCACCGCCGTAGCCCCCGCCTCGCGGATGTGGTAGCCGCTGATGCTGATGGGGTTCCACCGGGGAACGTGCCTGGCGGCGAACTCCACTGTGTCCACCACAAGGCGCATGGAGGGGCGGGGCGGGAAGATATATTCGTTCTGGGCGGTGTACTCTTTCAGGATGTCGTTCTGGATAGTCCCGCCCAGCTTGTCCAGGGAGACTCCCTGCTTCTCTGCCAGGGCTATGTACATCGCCCAGATGATGGCGGCAGGGCTGTTGATGGTCATGGAGGTGGTTATCTTGTCCAGGGGGATGCCGTCGAAGAGCATCTCCATGTCCGCCAGGGAGGAAACGGCGACCCCGCACTTGCCAAACTCTCCGGCTGCCGGCTCGGCGTCGGTGTCGTAGCCATAGAGGGTAGGCATGTCGAAGGCGGTGCTGAGACCGGTCTGTCCGTTTTCCAGCAGGTACTTGAACCGGGCGTTGGTCTCCTCGGCGGTCCCGTACCCGGCGAACATTCGCATGGTCCACAGCCTGCCCCGGTAGCCGGTGCCGTGCACTCCCCGGAGAAAGGGGTACTCACCGGGCAGGCCGATGTCCCCAAGATAGTCCGTGCCCTCGAGATTGGTGGGGGTGTAGGTCTGCTCAATGGGGATTTGGGACACGGTATTGTAGCTGGACCTGAGCTGGGGCGCGGAGGCGTTCTTCTCCCGCCACTCCCTCTCTTGGTCTTTCATCTTTCTAATCTCATCGGGTGAGAACATGATACCCGCCTCCTCAAAATTATAGATGCCCCCGTCACTCCCGTGAAAGTGGGAGTCCACGCCCCACCCCTGGATTCCGGCGGAGGCCGGAATCACCCATGCCCCTGTGGGCCACATACGAGGATGAAAATGACGGGCAGCGCCAGCCTCAATAGTCCCTTCCCCCTTCGACGGGGGAAGGTTAGGATGGGGGTGATACGCCGGCTGAGGGAAACGCCCCCCCACCTCAATCCTCCCCCGCAATGGGGGGAGGAGGTAGATTTTCATGGTAATTGCCCATGCCCCTGCGGGCCACATACGAGGATGAAAACCCTATTTTCATAATAATTCCCCATGCCCTTGCGGGCACATACGAAAATGAAAATGGTCGGCCTCCCAACCGTCATTCCGGCGTAGGCCGGAATCCAGGGGGGTGGGGTTGGTTTCCGGCTTGGGGGATGCCTATTTTCATGGTAATTACCTATGCTCCTGTGGGTCACGTAAGGGGATGAAAATGACGGGCAGGGCCGGCCCAAGTAGTCCCTTCCCCCTTCGATGGCTGACAGGGGTATGTAAATTATCAGGCAACTAAAATGAGGCAACTTTTTAACTCAACAAGCCGCTCACCATGTCATTCCGAGGAGCGGAGCGACGAGGAATCTGAAGTCTATGCCTTCAAGCAAAGCCACGACTTTAGATTCCTCACTGCGCTTCGCTGCGTTCGGAATGACACATAGATACATCTCCTGTTTTACATACCCCTGTCAGCCCGCAATGGGGGGAGGAGGCTGCCTATTTCCATAATTCATAATGACGAAGTGGAAGGCTGTCCGTCATTCCCTCACCACCTCTTTCACCCTTCGCTCTAGGTAGGAGCGTTGTAGGAGCACCCGGCGGTCGCATTTCCGGCACCTTATGCCTATATCTGCGCCCAGGCGCACCACCACCCAGAAGTCGCTGCCGCAGGGATGGGTCTTCTTCAGCCTCAGCACGTCTCCCAACCTGAGTTCTAGTACCATCCCTTGCCTTCCTGTTCAAGAACGTGATTGATTTCGTCCCTTATCCTCATGGCCTCCCGCCGGGCTGCCTGGGCAAAGTCCGCGCCCCCGGAGGCATAGACCACCTGCCGTGATGAGTTTATTATGGCCTGTCTGCCCCGCCCGTCGGTCCCCAGGCGTACCGCTTCCTCCAAGCCGCCGCCCTGAGCGCCCACCCCCGGAATGAGGAAGGGCATATCAGGGCAAATCTCGCGTACCTCCTTTAGCTCCTGGGGGTAGGTGGCGCCTATCACGAGGCCAATATTGCCCCGGTCGTTCCACTCCCGGGCGCTGTGGGCCAGTCCCTCGTAAACCGTCTGCCCCTTGCCAACCTCTGTGAGCTTGAGGTCTTGGAGGTCTCCGGCGCCGGGATTGGAGCTGCGGCACCATATAAACACGCCCTTCCCCGGGTGTTCCAGGAAGGGCCGGAGGGTGTCATGGCCGCCGTAGGCGTTCACCGTAGCAGCGTCGAAGCCCCACACCTGAAAGAGCGCCCTGGCATACGCCTCGGCGGTATTCCCCACGTCGCCCCTCTTGCCGTCCCCGATGAGGAATACATCTCCAGCCACTTCCCGGATATACTCCACCGTCTCCTTCAGGGCCTTCAGGCCATCCAGACCCAGGGCCTCATAAAAGGCCAGGTTGGGCTTGTAGGCGCATACCAGGTCGGCGGTGGCGTCTATGATGGCCCGGTTGAAGTCAAACACCCCATACACACCCGCAGGCATCCGCTGCGGGTCCGGGTCCAGACCTATGCACAGCAGGCTTCTGCGGGACTGGGAAGCAGCCTCGAGCTTCTCAAGGAAAGTGGTCATGTCAGCAGCATCTCCCGGAGGCGGTCCATCAGCCCGGCATCACCCCCCTGGGCCTCCACATAGCCCCGGATGGACCCGTGGTCCCGGTTCACGGCGGCTATCATCCCCTCCATGTACTCGGCCAGGGCATGGCTGGGGGGATTCCGTCTGAGGCCCTCGGCCCTCTTCGGATCAGAGTACCATCTATCCAGGAGCGCGCCAAAATATCTCTGGGTCAGGGAGTAGTCCTCAATAATCACCTGGTCGGGCACCCCCAGGACTCCCAGCAGCGCCACCGACAGGATGCCGGTGCGGTCCTTGCCTGCGGTGCAATGAAACACTACCGGATGGGCTTCTCCATCGGCAATTATCTCCAGGGCTTGCACCACCTGCTTGCCAAAGTCCGGGCGTTTCGCAAGGGCCTGGTAGAAGGCGCCCATATCGGGGAAGCTCCTGGAGGATGCTTCCTCCCCGGAAGCATCCTCCAAGACCCTGATGTTGTGGTATTGGATAGGCGGCCTGATCAGGGGGCCGACGCCCCGGGTCTCTATCTCGCCCCCGTTGCGCAGGTCAATTACCGTATTGATTCCCAGATTATCTATTGCATGGGCCGCGTCCGCCTCGGTCATCAGGCAAAGCTCGCTGCTTCGGAAGATGGTCCGCCACTTCACGGCGCGGCCGTCTCCGGTGCGGTAGCCTCCCAGGTCGCGGAAGTTGTAACAGCCCTCAAAGGGAATATGCCGCTCATAAGCCTCGGTTGCCATAATGTAAATTCCCCTTTGTTTCTTAATGCCCTTTGTTTCTCAATGAAGGTATTATATCTCCAATGAGATACCGTGACTATCCATCTGCTATCACGGATGGGGTCGTTCGGTCTTCAATTACTCAAGCCGTCATTGAGATGGTCCAAGACGCTCACCACACCCACCGTCATTATTATGGAAATAGGGTTTTCATCCTCGTATGTGGCCCGCAGGGGCATGGGCAATTACCATGAAAATAGAGGATTCAGGTTCCTCCACCACACCCTGAAGGGTGTGGCATCCCCCACCCACCGTCATTCCGGCGTAGGCCGGAATCCAGGGGTAGGGGGTGGACTCCCGCTTTCGCGGGAGTGACAGATAAAGTGAGCGTGGGGGAGGGGAAGGGCGTGAAGGGAGCATCACGGTGAGGAAGCCGTGCAATTTTCATCCTCGTATGTGGCCCATAAGGGGAATAGGGAATTATTATGAAAATAGCGAGCAACAAGCACCGTCATTCCCGCGAAAGCGGGAATCCAGGGTTCCGCGACGTAGGAAGTCACCGCCAAGTCCCCCACCCCCCACCCCCGGACTCCGGCCTTCGCCGGAGTGACGGTTGGGAGGCCTGCCGTCATTTTCATCCCCTTACTTGGCCCGCAAGGGTCATGGGCAATTCCCGCGGAAGCGGGAATCCAGAGCATCTTTTTTGCTGCATAGGACTCTGGATTTCGGCCTGCGCTGGAATAACCAATGGGAGTAATCGAGGAAAGCTGAAAGCCCCCTGCTACCACGGTTGCTATGAATATGAAGGCTTGCTACCATTGGGTGGGATAGATACGGAAGGATAGTCCGTTGAGGGGGCAGGAGTGCAGCTTGGCAGCCTGGTGGAGGGCCGTTTCGTCCAAAGGTTAAACCGGTTTGCGGCCCTGGTTGAGATAGCCGGCAAGGAAAGCCTGGTCCACGTAGCCAACTCGGGAAGGATGAGGGAACTGCTGGTGGATGGACGCCGGGTGCTGCTCAAGCCCGCGTCCGGCGCCCACCGCAAGACGGCCTTCGACCTTGCCCTGGTGGACCTGGGACATACCCTCTCTTCCGCCGATGCCCGCCTGCCTAATATCCTGGTCCGGGAAGCTCTCGGCGAGGGAAGGATGCCCCAGTTCGCGGGCTATAGCAGTCTCCGCCCAGAGGTTGCCTTTGGCGAAAGCCGCCTGGACCTGGCGCTGGACGGGCCAAGGGGCCTGTGCTTTATTGAGAACAAATCGGTGACCCTGGTGGAAGACTGCACCGGCCTCTTCCCCGACGCGCCCACCAGCCGGGGCAGGAAGCACCTGGTCAGCTTGTCGGAGGCTGTCAGCGAGGGATACCGGGCCGCCGTCGTGTTTGTGGTGCAGAGGGAAGACGCTGATGCCTTCACCCCCAACTACCCCGCCGACCCGGACTTCGGAGCGGCCCTGCACCGGTCGGTGGAGGAGGGGGTTGAGGTCTACGCCTACAGGTGCCGCGTCACCACAGAAGAGGTGACGCTGGCGGACCCGATTCCCGTGAGGTTGCGCACGTGAGGTTATGCCTGTGAGGTTATGAGTGAGCGATTCCGTCTTACTAGAGATATACCGCCGCCTCTATCAGCGCTACGGGCCGCAGCGCTGGTGGCCGGGAGAGAGCAGCTTCGAGGTCATCCTGGGCGCTATCCTTACCCAGGCGGCTGCATGGGCAAACGTGGAGATGGCCCTTTCCAACCTCAAGGATGCCGGCTGCTTTTCCCTTGAGGCCCTGAGAGATGTCCCGGAGCATGAACTGGCTGCCCTCATCAGGCCCTCAGGCTACTTCAACGCCAAGGCCAGGAAGCTGAAGGCTTTCGTCAACCATATCTGGGACAACTATGACGGCAACCTGGAGGCGTTTCTATTCAGGGGGACTCAGGCCGGGGGGACCCACGCCGAAGAAGTCCAGGCGCTAAGGCGGGAACTGCTTTCCATATATGGCATCGGAGAGGAGACGGCTGACGACATACTCGTGTACGCTGCCAGGAAACCCTCCTTTGTTATAGATGCCTACACCCGCCGCATCCTTGGGCGGCTGGGCCTTGCGCCCGGCAGGGAGACGTACCAGGCTTACCAGGAGCTATTCCATCGCGCTCTATCAGGGTACAGTCCACCCGAGGATATGCCCCACTATAATGAGTATCACGCCCTCCTGGACAGGCACGGGAAGGAGACTTGCAAGAAGCGGCCCCTCTGCCAGGACTGCTGCCTGCTGGAGCTATGCTCCACCGGGAAGGCATCTGTTCAGCCATGATGTCCAATTCCGGCCCCAACTCGTCGTTACCCTGAAAATAGCCAGCAACCAGCACCGTCATTCCCGCCCCTTATCTGTCATTCCCGCGAAAGGAGACCTTTGCATAACCGTCATTCCGGCGTAGGCCGGAATCCAGGGGGGTGGTGGGGGTGACTTTGCAACGACTCCCTACGTCGCGGGACTCTGGATTCCCGCTTTCGCGGGAATGACGGTTGGGATGCCGTCCCATTTTCATCTTCGTATGTGGCCCGCAAGGCCATGGGGAATTATTATGAAAATAAGGTTTTCATACCCTTACTTGGCCTTGGCAAGGCCATGGGCAATTCCCGCGAAAGGAGACCTTTGCATAACCGTCATTCCGGCGTAGGCCGGAATCCAGGTGGGTGGTGGGGGTGACTTCTCAGCAATGTCGAAGCCCAGGACTTTAGATTCCTCGACTCGCTCCGCTCGCTCGGAATGACAATGATGGTGTTGGTTGTCAGCTATTTTCATGGTAATTGCCCATGCCCCTTGCGGGCTACATACGAGGATGAAAATGACGGGCAGCCTCCCCACCGTCATTCCGGCGTAGGCCGGAATCCAGGGGGGTGGTGGGGGTGACTTTGCAACGACTCCCTACGTCGCGGACTCCTGCATTCCCGCGAAAGCGGGAATGACGGTGTTGGTTGCTCGCTATTTTCATAATGATTCCCCATGACCGTGCAGGCCACATACGAGGATGAAAATGGTACGGCCTCCCTACCGTCACTCCCGAGAAAGCGGGAATCCACCCCCCGCCCCTGGATTCCGGCCTACGCCGGAATGACGGTAAGGGGGCTGGGATTCCAGCCTACGCCGGAATGACGGTGAGGCGTCGGGAAAATCTCTATTGACAAGTCCGAGGGGCAGAAACTATAATCACTCTCAAATTGAGTCTTTAGGCCGTGGGGGAGCTTGGTCAAGCCAGGCTGAGAGGGCGACCAGTAATTGTCGCCGACCCTTGCGAACCTGATCTGGGTAATGCCAGCGTAGGGAATTGGCGTTCATCTTTTGTTACACTAGAGGTGTATGAGGCCGCCAGATACCATGCTGGCGGCCTTTGCTTTTTTATGTTATGGAAATTCCGGGCGTAAAAATACACCTGCGAGGCATATACAAGTCCTTCGGGCTGAACGGGAGGCGGGTCTCGGTCCTGGAGGAGGTGGACTTCCACGCCGTTGACCGGGAGATGGTGAGCATCATCGGGCCCAGCGGCTGTGGCAAGAGCACCATCCTCAACATCATCGCCGGCCTCGAACAGCCGGACTCCGGTTTGATGGAACTGGACGGCGCTACCGTGGAGCATCGCCTGGGCCTTGTGGGGTACATGCAGCAGAAGGACCTGCTCATGCCCTGGCGAACGGTGCTGGACAACGCCATCCTGGGCCTGGAGATTCACGGCGTATCCCGGCGGGCCGCCAGAAAACAGGCGCTGGAACTTATAGATGTGTTCGGGCTGCGGGGCTTTGAGAAGGAATACCCCTACGCCCTATCCGGGGGGATGCGCCAGAGGGCCGCTTTCCTGCGCACCGTGCTGGTAAGCAGAGACGTGATGCTGCTGGACGAG
Organism: Dehalococcoidia bacterium; assembly: GCA_965219725.1. Taxonomy (GTDB): domain Bacteria; phylum Chloroflexota; class Dehalococcoidia; order Lucifugimonadales; family JAGWBF01; genus CBDCOF01. The sequence continues at coordinate 1,827,035 of CBDCOF010000002.1, forward strand.
CCTTTCGGCGCCCTGGACGCCCTCACCAGGACCCAGATGCAGGAATGGCTGATGGACCTGTGGGACTCCCTGGGGAAGACCATAGTCCTCGTTACCCATGACGTGGACGAGGCCCTGCTCCTTTCCGACCGGGTATATGTGCTCACCGCCTCGCCCGGCAGGGTAAGGATGGTGGTGGACGTGGACCTGCCCAGGCCCCGCTACTACCCGATGGTCACAGAGGGGCCTTTTGTAGCCCTCAAGTCCCGGCTGGTGGCGGCCCTGCGAGAGGAGAGTTTCAGCGTTGGAGATGCGGCATGGCGGTGACGGAGGAGGGTAAGCCCCCGGGCGCGATGCAAGACCGGACGGCGGGACACCTGCCGGCCCTCGTTGTCATTATCATTGGCAAGAGCGGGGGCAGGGGCAGGGAGGTGCTCCAAGAGGCTGTCCGGTGGCTCCCCGCACTCCTCATCATTGGCGGGGCTATCGGCCTGTGGGAAGGGATAGTGGCCCTCAGGGAAATCCCCGCCTGGAAGCTGCCCGCCCCTTCTGCCATAGCGGAGGAGATGTGGGTTAGCAGGACCCTCCTCGGCGAAAATGCCTGGGTAACTCTCAAGGAAGTGCTGATAGGCTTCACCATCGCCCTGGGCGTCGGTGTTCTCATCGCCGGGCTGATAAGTTTTTCCAGGACCTTCCAGAGAGTCCTGTACCCGCCCGTCATCGCTTCGGAGACGGTGCCCTGGATCGTGGTCGCTCCCTTGCTCCTCATCTGGGTGGGCTATGGAATACAGCACAAGGTGATAGTGGTGGCCCTCATATCCGTATTCCCGATAGTGGTGAACACTGTGGACGGACTCAGGGCCGCGGACCCGGACATGATAAACCTGCTGCGGACCCTGGGCGCAAACCGATGGCAGGTATTCACCAAGGCTCAGATACCGGGCGCATTACCCTTCATGTTTTCAGGGGTAAAGATAGCTATAACCGCCAGCGTTATCGGGGCGGTGGTCGGGGAATGGGTGGGCGCCAGCGAGGGGTTGGGATACCTGTCCATAAGGTCCAAGTCCCAGTTCCTCACCGAGAGGGTGTTCGCCTCGGTGGTCCTTCTGGCCCTGATGGGAATAGTCCTCTTCCTGGCATCCAGCCTGCTGGAGAGAGTCCTGCTGCCCTGGTATCACAACCAGAGGCGTCAGCGCGCCCTGGGGGAGGGCTGAGACGCTCCCCCGTCCGCCGGATAGCCTGCACGGTCTTGTGCCGGTGGAATTACTGGTGCGTGAACAGAAAACTAAACCATAGCGCTTCTCCATCGTCACTCCCCCTCGTCATTCCGGCGTAGGCCGGAATCCAGGGGCGGTGCTGTGGGTGACTTCGCGGTGGCTCCGACGTTTCGGAATCCAGGATTCCCGCTTTCGCGGGAATGACGGGTTGCGCGCTGGCTATTTTCATAATAGTGACGGGAGAGACTGAATAAGGTATTTACTCACGCATCAGTAAATAGGTGGCTTGGTACACACCAAAAATTAGGGAGGTCTTTCATAGCTATGAGAAAATTCTGGATATTGCTTCCGGTGGTCTTGTCTGCGCTTCTGCTGGTGGCCGTTGCCTGCGGCAGCGACCCAACACCTACCCCTACGCCCACGTCCGCGCCGGAAGCTACGCCTACCCCCACGCCGGAAGCGGTAGAAATGGTGAAGGTAAAGCTGGCCCTGGACTGGTATCCCAATGCCAACCACGCGGGACTATATATGGCTATGGAGAACGGCTATTTCGAGGAAGAGAGCCTGGAAGTTGAGATGTACACCCCCGTTGACCCCTCCACGGTGAACCAGACGGTGGCGGCAGGGTCCGACGACTTCGGGATCAACTACCAGCCGGACCTGACAATTGCCCGGTCCCAGGGCGTTCCCGTGGTCTCCGTCATCGGCCTGGTGCAGCACCCCCTGAACTCGGTGCAGGTGCTCACGGCGTCGGGAATCACCCGCCCCAGCGACCTGGCGGGCAGGAAGATAGGCTACCCCGGCATCCCCACCAACGAACCTCTACTGGACACCATGCTCAAGGCCGACGGGGTAGAGGAGGGCCTTGACGCCGTGGAACTGGTCAACGTCGGGTTCAACCTGGCGGAAGCCCTGATAAGCGGCCAGGTGGACGCCTGCATTGGCTGCTACTTCAGCCACGAGTCTATCCTAATGGAGAACCAGGGATACCCCGTCACCGTACTGCGCATAGAAGAGTGGGGGGTGCCGGACTACTACGAACTGGTGATGGTGACGAGTGAGGACACCCTGGAGAATAGGCCGGAGGTGGTGCAGAGGTTTGTCCGGGCAGTGGTCAGGGGGTACGAGGATGCAGCCGACGACCCGGAGGCTGCGGTGGAGGTGCTCCTCCGCCTCACCAAAGGGGAGGTGGACGGGGACATTGAGCGTCCCGGCATACTGGTCATTGCACCCTTGTGGAAGAACGGGGGGCCTGTGGGCAATCAGACCTCGGAGAAGTGGACCCAGTTTGCCGATTGGATGAGTGATAATGGACTGCTGGAAAACCCCGTTGACGGCAACGACGCCTTCACCAACGAGTTTGTGGAGGCCATCCAGTAGCCCGCCCGCCCGGCGCAGGGTATGTGCATAGTGAGTATAAACTGTGCAAGAGGATGTTCCGGGAATTCCTTTCCCCTTCGATGGGGGAAGGTTAGGATGGGGGTGATGGGCCTGTTAACCGGAATCGTCGCGCAAAGGGGACTGCCCTCCCACCTCCCGGTCGTGGCCGGGGGCAGGCTCCAGCCCTCTCCCGCAGGGGAGAGGAGACTTTGCACATGCTCTGCCACCCAGGGCCTTTTTTGGTGAGAGCATACGCGCCATACCCTGAAGGGTGCGGCATCACCCACCCACCGTCATTCCGGCGAAGGCCGGAATCCAGGGACGGCATGAGGAACTGGCAAGATATAAATCCATTTATAGAGGTGGTATTATGAGCCTGAGCGACGAGCTACGTCAGAGTGTTGGCCCAATATGGGAAAAGACGGTCACCCATCCCTTTGTGATAGAGTTGGGCGACGGGACCCTGCCCGAGGAGAAATTTAGCGTCTATTTTCAGCAAGACTCTCTCTTCGTCAAGGACCTGGTGGCGCTTATGTGCGGAGGCATCGTCAAAGCTCCCGACTTTGCATCCTCCAGTCTTCTGGCAGCCCGGGTACACGGGGCCCTGGATGACGAGGACGGGTTGTTCGAGCGATTCTTCAGGGACACAGGCCTCTCCCCCGATCAGGTCCGCGACATCAAGCACCTACCTACGTCCTTCGCCTATAGCAGCTTTCTGAGGGGCATAGCCAGGGAGGGCACTTTCCACGAAATCATCACCGCGTTCCTGGGGGTAGAGTGGCCTTATCTGGAATGGGGCAAGCGTCTGGCTGCGGAGGGCAAGCGCCCTGAGAATAAGTATTACCAGACGTGGATAGATGTACATGCCGCCAAGGAACTGGAAGACTTTGTTGACTGGATGCGCAGCGTCTTGGACAACGCAAATGTGGGCCACACAAACAGGCTGAAGGAGATATTCCTGACGGTGCTGCGCTATGAGTACCTCTTCTGGGAGATGGCGTACACGGGTGAGCGATGGCCGGAGTAGGGGACGCGGAAGGGCATATTAACGCTGCCAGGGAGTTGCTCGGGGCCGCGCGCCAGGAGTTTCGGATTGCCCAGCAGGAGCGGGGGGGAGCCGCCGTCATTGGCCTGAGAAACGCCTGCGGCAAGGGTTGGCTGGCTGCCCTGGAAGCCTCCTACGCCTTCTTCGCAAAGCAAGGCGTCCCAGAAGACCAACTCCCCGACACCGAGCGGGGCAGGCGGTATTTCGCGCGCCGCTATATGGACCGGGATATGCGAAGGGCCTACGAGTCTTTGCGAACGACCTTCCACATAGACGGCTACTACGAGGGCATCGTGGAGTTTGAAGACATGCCCGATTACCTGGACGAGCTTGGGGAGTTCATAGACCGGGCAGAGCCAGGGCAAGACGGGGATACATCTCAAGAGTAAGACAGGCCAAGAGCAAGACAGGCCAAGAGTAAGGCAAGGGTAGGTTGTTATGACAGGTCCGGTTTCCAAAGCCATGACCATAGCAGGCTCCGACTCCGGCGGCGGCGCCGGTATACAGGCCGACCTCAAGACCTTCGCGGCCCTGGGGGTTTACGGCACCTCGGTCCTCACCGCCATAACCGCTCAGAACACCGTAGGCGTCACCGGGGTACACGAGATACCCGTGGAAATGGTGGCGTCGCAGATCGAGGCAGTCATTACCGACATCGGAGCAGATGCGATAAAGACGGGGATGCTCTCCAGCAGCGCCATCATAGAGACTGTAGCCAGGGAGTTGGCCCACTTCCGGGTGGACCGGCTGGTGGTTGACCCGGTGATGGTGGCGAAAAGCGGCGACAGGCTGCTCCAAGAGGAAGCCCTGGATTCCATGCGTCGCAGCCTCTTGCCCCTGGCTACCGTAGTTACCCCCAACATACCCGAGGCCGAGACCCTGACGGACATGAAGATAGAGACCGGGGAAGACGCCCGCCGGGCCGCCGAGAAGATAGTGAGCATGGGAGCAAAAGCGGTGGTGGTGAAAGGCGGACATCTGCCGGGGCCGCCAGTGGACCTGCTCTACGATGGCCGGGAGTTTCGAGAGTTCACCGCCCCCCGAATTGATACCAAGAACACTCATGGCACCGGCTGTACCTTCGCATCGGCGGTAGCTGCCGGGCTGGCCAAAGGTATGGATGTCCCCGACGCGGTGGCAACGGCCAAGGAGTACGTGACGGAAGCCATAAGGCAGTCCTTCCCCATAGGCGAAGGCCACGGTCCCCTGAACCATTTCTATAAGCTGTGGTAGCGCACGAGGGGATTTGGGGATATTCCCGTAACTGTTCAGACTTGAGGACTCATTCTGGCCCCAATCAGCCAGTAATGTGAAAATAGACAACACCCGGCCCGTCATTATTATGAAAATAGGCAGCGCCAGGTTCCCCGACCATACCCTTCAGGGTGTGGCATCCCCCACCCACCGTCATTCCTGCGGAAGCAGGAATCCAGGGTCCCGCGACGTAGGCGGCCATTGCGAGTCACCCACCCCCTACCTCTGGATTCCGGCCCCGTATCGGGGTACGGGGCAGGCTCTACGCCGGAATGACAACTAAAGTGAGCGCTGGAGGAGGGGATGGGTGTGAAGGGAGCATCACGGTGGAGAGGCTGCCGTCATTTTCATCCCCTTACTTGGCCTTGGCAAGGCCATGGGCAATTCCCGCGAAAGCGGGAATCCATAGTCACGCAACTTGGGGAGTCGCTGCGAAGTCACCACAACCCTACCCCTGGAATCCGGCTCAAGGCCGGAATGACGGTGAAGTGTTGATCACGCCCCATCATGTCTGAACAGCCACATATTCCAAATCCTCTTGACGCGTTACATATCAAGTGATAGACTGAACTCAGTCGATAGGGCCTCTACCGGTTGGTTCGATGGACTATCTAGTCCAGTCGGCTTCTTTAAAAATGCACATAGTGTATTTAGACGAGTCCGGGACTCAAAGCGAGGCCCGCCATTTTGAGCGGGCCTTTCTGTATTTGAGCGAGAGGCTTATGGGAACCTTCCATTATACTGTTGCAATTGGTCCTAAGGATGGTCCTCAATTGGAGACGGTAGAGGCCCTGGTGGATACCGGGAGCACATACACAATGATGCCCTCTCCCCTTCTGGAAAGGCTTGGTATTTCCCCGGAATGGACCAGCGTATTCGAGTTGGCCGACGGCAGGCAGGAGGGGTATTCCCTGGCAGAAATTCGGCTCAGAGTCAACGGGCAGGAACGCACCACCATCTGCATTTTCGGAACACCTGAGAGTGAACCCCTTCTGGGCGCTTATGCCCTGGAGGGCTTTGGCCTCGCCGCAGACCCGGTCAACCACAGGCTGGTCCCCGCCAGGCTATTTCTGGCCTGACTGCCCCTGATGCCCCCGCCCCTGGATTCCGGCTTCCGCCGGAATGACGGTTGGGATGCCGCACCCTTCAGGGTGTGGTGGTTGGCATGACACCATTTCAATTGCGATTGCCCCGGTAACTTCGGCAAATATGGTTGACACAGGGATAATTTTCTGATGGAATGACAGTATGGATATGATAGAAGCTGGAGATTAGGACTGATACCTGACCACCGTCTTCTATTACAGAGATTGCCCTGACCAATTGGTCAGGTGAGGACTGAAACCAGAAAACTAGGGGAGGTAAAGCAGCATGGCAGATAGGACATTTGTATTTTCCGGGGCCGAGGCAGGCGGCTTGTTCCGCAAGGATGCGGGTGACGAGTATTGGGAGGAGCTAGCCAACGGTCTGCCACCATCACCCCAGGCACGGGCAATCGCCATCCACCCTCAGAACCCTGACGTGATGTTCGTTGGCACCCAGCGGGGGGTATATCGGAGCAAAGACAGGGGAGACCATTGGGAGAGGATGGCCCTGACAGAGGGACGGATAGTTTGGTCTATCAAGTTCCATCCCCACAACCCCCAGATAATTTACCTGGGCACAGAGGGCAGCGAGGTCTTCCGCAGCGATGACGGGGGCGAGACCTGGAGGCATCTGGCGACTGTAGCCAACTCCGAACAGGTGCAGATGGCCTTCGCTATGAGAATCCTGGGCCTGGCGATGGAGTCCGCCAATCCCGACAACATGTACGCCGCGCTGGAAGTGGGCGGCGCTGCCCGGAGCTTCGACGCGGGCAATACCTGGGAGGTAGTGAACAAGGAGTTCGCCGGGAACGTGGACCTTCTGGACCTGCACGGGGTGGCAGTAGGCTCGGACCAGTCCGACGCCGTTTTCATCTCCAACCGGGTTGGGGTGTGGCGCAGCAGGGACAAGGGCAGCAACTGGGAGAACATGCACTTTGAGAATTTCTCCCCCATCATGTATTCCCGGGGCGTGCAGGTAGCGCCCAATGACCCCAACACCCTCTATGCCTGCGTGGGCATGAACTTCGGCAGCGAGGAAGGGGGCGTCCTGCGCTCCACAGACCTGGGAGACTCTTGGAGCAGGTTCGACAACGGGGTTGAGGTCAGAAGCACCACCTTCGGGATAGGGATTAACGCTCAGCACCCTGAGCAGGTCTATTTCTGCACCCGCAGGGGACAGGTAGTCGGCACCCACGACAACGGGGCCACCTGGAAGGAACACGCCCTGCCTGAAAAGGCCGCCAACGTTATCAGCGTGGCGTGCTCGTCGGCGTAGAGCCTGTCGGCTTAGCGGTTGGCTGTAGATAACCCGGTTAGGGGCACGGCATCCCGTGCCCCTAACTTTAATTTATGGGCAATCTCCGACTTACGGAATCGGCAACATTATAGGGCCATAATAGAGATATTCGGAAACTTGAATGGACATCGGGTCAGTTGTATAATGGGTGCCGTAGCAGGTGATTGCTCAATTATTTGCAAGCAGGCATTGGCAGACAGTAGGGCCTTTCCAAAGTTGGTTTGCTTCGGGGAGGGCATACCCCACACCCCACCTGGATTCCCGCTTTCGCGGGAATGACGAACGCGGTTTTCGAGACAATGGAAAGGCCCTGTGCAGACAGGGACTCAGCTTGAAGGTTGTAGAAAGTGACGACAGATTCAGAGTATGATGTAGTAGTTGTGGGGGCAGGGCCGGGGGGTTATGTAGCGGCCATCAGGGCTGCCCAGTTGGGCCTGAGGTCGGCGGTGGTTGAGCGGGATGAACTGGGTGGTATATGTCTCAACTGGGGGTGCATCCCCAGCAAAGCCCTCCTCAAGAACGCCGAAATCCTATCCCTTATCCGCAGGGGCGAGGAGTTCGGCTTCTCTTTTGATAATTTCCGGGTGGACTACGGCAAGGCCATAGACCGGAGCCGCCAGGTGGTGGACCGCATGACCAGGGGCATTGCCTTCCTCTTGCGCAAGAATAACGTAGAGCATATCAAAGGAGAGGCCAGCCTGAGGGACAGCCATACCATAGAGGTGGCGCCCGAGGGCAGGGTCATCAGAGCAAAGAATACTATTCTTGCCACAGGCGCCCGGCCCAGGAGTATTCCCCCATTGCCGGTGGATGGACAGACAGTCATAACCAGCCGCCACGCCTTGGAGCTCAAAGAGTTGCCATCCTCGGTGGCAATTGTGGGCGGAGGGGCCGTGGGGATGGAGTTTGCCTACCTGTACAACGTATACGGCGTGAAGGTTACGGTGGTTGAGCTTCTTCCCCGGGTGGTGCCCAACGAGGACGAGGAAATCAGCCGGCAGATTGAGAACATCCTGTCCAGGGAAGGCATCAGTTTCGTGACGGGCGCGGGGGTGACAGGGATGACCCCCACCCAGGGCGGAGCGAAGCTGAAGGTAAAGTCATCTAACGACGACGAGCAGGAGATTGAGTGTGAGAAGGTCCTGGTGGCCGTTGGCGTCCAGGGCAACACCGAGGGGCTGGGACTGGAGAAGGTGGGAGTAGCTGTCGAGAGAGGGGCCATCCAGGTGGACGACAATATGTCCACCAACGTGCCCGGCATCTATGCCATAGGCGACGTCACCGGCAAGCTCCTCCTGGCCCACGTCGCCTCGGCCCAGGGGGTCTTGGCGGCGGAGACCATCGCAGGGCAGGAGTCCCAGGCCCTTGACTATGAGGCTATGCCCAAGGCAACCTACTGCGTCCCCCAGATAGCCAGTTTCGGACTAACCGAGCAGCAGGCCATAGAACGGGGCCACGATGTTAAAATCGGCAGGTTCCCCTTCCAGGCCAGCGGGAAGGCAGTAGCCATAGGCGAGACCGGCGGGATGGCCAAGCTGGTGGTGGACAGCAAATACGGCGAGCTTCTGGGGGCGCACCTGATAGGCCCCGAAGTGACGGAGATGCTGGCGGAGCTTTCTATGACCAAGCTCCTGGAAGGCACCACCCTTGAACTGGGCTGGCTGGTCCATTCCCATCCCACCCTGTCGGAGGTCCTGAAGGAGGCTGCCCTGGCTGCTGATGGGCAGGCCGTCCATATTTGATGGATGGGGGGCGGGTGATTCGATGGGTGATGGGTGGGTCAAGTTGAGATATTCACCAAGTCCAAGGAAAGGCGGATATAACATCCATGACTACAAGTAACGGACTGGAGAAACCGCAAGTCCTGGAGCTTTACCACCAGATGGTGTTGATACGGGTGTTTGAGGAGGAGTGCGCACGGCAGTACATGCAGGGCAATATCAAAGGCTTTCTCCACCTCTACATCGGTGAAGAGGCCATAGCCGTTGGCTCTATATCCACACTGAGGCCCCAAGACTACATCGTGACCCACTACCGCGACCACGGTCATGCCCTGGCCAGGGGGATGGAGAGCAAGGTGGCGATGGCGGAGCTTTTCGGCAAGGCCACCGGGTCCAGCAAGGGCAAAGGCGGCTCCATGCACCTCTTCGATGCTTCCAGGAATTTCATGGGGGGGTATGCCATCGTTGCCGGCCAGATGCCGGTGGCTGCGGGCCTGGCGATGTCGGCCAAGTACAAGGGAGAGGACCGGATAGCCTTGTGCTACCTGGGCGATGGGGCCTTGAATGAAGGGGAGTTCCACGAGTCCATGAACCTGTCCGCGGTTTGGGACCTCCCGGTAATCTTCTTCTGCGAGAATAACCTGTACGGCATGGGCGCGCCCGTGTCGGAGACCTTCGCCCTGCATGATGAGATATACCGGGCAGGCGAGGCATACAGAATGCGCGGGGTGCGGATGAACGGCATGGACGTGCTGGAGGTGAGGGAGGTCACCCAGGATGCTGTGGACTACGTGAGGAGGGAACAGAAGCCCATCTTCCTGGAAGCCCAGACCTACAGGTTCCGGGGACACTCCATAGCCGACCCTGCCGATTACCGCCAGCGCACCGAGGTTGAGGACTGGCTGGTCAAGGACCCCATATCCAATTTCAGGCAGAAGCTCCTGGATGAAGGAGTGGCGACGGAGCAGGAATTCAAAGATATAGACCATGCGGTCCTGACGGAGATAGAAGAGGCGGCCCGGTTCGCTGAAGACAGTCCCTTCCCCGACCCCTCTGCCCTGTACGAGGATGTCCACACGGAATAGAATAGTGTGGTTCGGTCCATCGGACCTGGTGCTGGGACCATCCGTGAAATTCATAGCGATTACAAATTTGATTTTGGCGGGGAAGGTTGGATGCCTGCTGAATGATAATAGGGAGAGGCTATGCCGGAGATTTCTTACCGTGAAGCCGTGAGCAGCGCTTTGAGAGAAGCCCTGAATGAAGACCCCAGGGTTTTCCTGATGGGGGAGGACATTGGCCCCTATGGTGGGGCATACGCCGTGACCAAGGGTTTTACCGATGAGTTCGGTCCTGATCGCATCAAGGACTCTCCCCTGGCCGAGTCTGCCATCGTGGGCGCCGGCGTAGGGGCGGCCATGGGCGGACTCCGGCCCGTAGTGGAGCTAATGACTATAAACTTCAGTATGCTGGCTATGGACCAGATAATCAACCATGCCTGCAAGGTGCGTTATATGTCCGGGGGCCAGCTATCGGTGCCGCTAATGGTCCGCACCGTCACCGGGGGAGGCGCTCAGGTAGCGGCCACCCACTCCCAGAACTTCGAGGGCTGGTTTGCCTCGGTCCCGGGTATGAAGGTAGCAATACCATCCACCCCCTATGACGTGCTGGGCCTGTTCCGTTCCTGCCGGGACGAGATGGACCCGGTTCTGTTTGTGGAACACATCCTCCTCTATAGCAGCCGGGGCGAGGTGCCTGACCACCGCTACAAGGTGCCCCTTGGCATAGCCGACGTGAAGCGGACAGGCAGCGCCCTTACCATAGTCTCCTACTCTCGAATGGCGCTGATAGCCCTGGCCGCCGCCGAGCAGCTTTCCCGGGAGGGCATAGAGGCAGAAGTGATAGACCTGCGCTGTCTCAGGCCCCTGGATATGGAGACGGTGCTGGGGTCCGTCCGCAAGACCCACCGGGCGCTGGTGGTAGAGGAGACCTGGAGGACGGGAGGATTTGGGGCAGAGATAGCTGCGCAGATACAGGAACACGCCTTCGACTACCTGGATGCCCCGATTGCGAGGTTGGCAGGGGAGGAAGTGCCCATGCCTTACTCCCGTTACCTGGAGCAGGCGGCCATCCCGGACCCTGAGAGGGTCATCCGGGCAGCTAAGAGGATCATAGGGGCGTAGTGCCTCTAAGTATTCAGAAAAATAGGACCAGAGGAAGTCCCACCCCGGCCCTACAGCTATGGGGGCGTGCAGTTGTGCGCCCCCATAGACTATGGAGAGACCATAATCTTTGCCCACCATCTTTATTATGAAAATAGGCAGTGCCAGGCTCCCCCACCGCACCCTTCAGGGTGCGGCATACTAACCGTCATTCCGGCTTTCGCCGGAATCCAGAGGGGTGGAGGGTGGGCAGGGGCCTCACGACTCAGTAAATTGGAGGTGATCTTTGGCTACTACCATAGTTATGCCCCAGATGGGTTACGATATGAGAGAAGGGACCGTCGTCAAGTGGCGGAAACAAGAGGGAGAACCCGTTACCCGTGGTGAGGTTATCGCCGAGATCGAGACGGACAAGGCCACTGTAGAGATGGAAGCGTACTCTACGGGCGTGCTGGGCAGGATAGTGGCGGAAGAGGGGAGGACGGTGCCGGTGGGAGACCTCATCGCCGTCATAACCGAGCCGGGTGAGGCAGTGCCCGCAGCCGAAGAGCTTACCCGCGGGCAGCCGGCCCCAACGCCCCCGGCCCAGGCCGCAGCAGCGCCGGCCCCTGCTCCCGCTCCCTCGGCAGCCCCGGCGCCTGCTCCGGCTGGCGAAATCCGCGCCACCCCCATTGCCCGGAGGCTGGCCCGTGAAAAGGGTATTGACCTGGTCCAGGTCACCGGCACCGGACCCGGAGGCCGCATCACCGAGGCCGACGTGCTGGCCCACGAAGACGGGGCGAAGGCAGCCCCAGTTCCTCCGATGACAACCGCGCCCACAGCGGCGCCCGCAGAGCGGATTGAGCTTACCCGGATGCGCCGGGCCATCGCCGCCGTGACCGTCCAGAGCAAGCGGGAGACCCCCCATTTCTACATCACCGCCGAGATAGACATGACCCAGGCTATGGCCCTCCGCCGGCAGATTAACGATGCCCTCCAGGACGGCACCCGGGTCAGTGTCAACGACATGATTGTCAAGGCGGCGACCAAGACCCTTGAGACCTTCCCCAAGTTCAACGCCTCCTTCCAGGAAGACCACCTCCAGATTCACCCCGACATCAACATAGGTATCGCCATAGCCCTTGATGAGGGCCTGATAGTACCCGCAATCATGGGCTGCCAGAACAAGTCCCTGGCGGAGATCGCCCGGGCCAGCGGCGACCTGGGACAGCGCGCCCAGGGAGGCACCCTGCGTACAGAGGAGTACACGGGAAGCACCTTCAGCATAAGCAACCTGGGCATGTTCGGAGCGATAGACAGTTTCGCCGCCATCATATTCCCGCCCAACGCGGCGGTGCTGGCGGTGGGAACGGTGAAGGAGCAGCCGGTGGTCAGGGAAGGGCAGATAACCGTCGCCCAGATTATGAAGGGGACCATCTCCGTGGACCACCGGGTGGCTGACGGGGCCGAGGGCGCCCAGTTCCTCATGGAGCTAAAGCGGCACCTGGAGAACCCGGTGAGCTTGCTGCTCTAGGAGCCTATCCGATAACCGGGTAAGACAGTTCCCGTAATTCCCGCGAAAGCGGGAATCCACTACCCGGCATACTGGACTCCTGCTTTCGCATAGCCTGCCCCTGCGAAAGCAGGGGAGTGACGATGGGGTGTTTTCGGATAGGCTCTAAGGGGCAAAGCACACTGTTTGATCGGAGTCATGTTCATGGATTCCGTCTATAATAGCTATACCGCAGTGGTCCAGGGTGACGGCCAGTGGTGGGTTGGATGGGTCAAGGAGATTCCTGGCGTCAATAGCCAGGCCAGGACCCGGGAAGAACTGATTGAGGACCTTCAGTCCGCCCTAAAGGAAGCCCTGGAAATGAACATCGCCGAGGCCCTGGCCGCGACTACCGGTGAGTATGAAGAGGTGGGGTTGCGGTTGTCCATTTAGTGGTACGAACCAGCAATTATACAGCATACTCTTGGCTAGATTGTCAAGCGGTATAAAGGCTTCGATGTGGACAGAGGGGAATAGAGGGTCCGGGAGTATCCAGCCATCGGGGGATAATTGTCAGGAACAGCAGCGAGGATGTAAAATCCCCGTATCCTAATTTAGGAGGGTGACAACATGACACAGGAATTAAGCGATGATGTCGCTCTGATGTTTCAGGACGCTCTTTCTATGCAGCGTCAGGCCGTTGCGCAGTTTGAGGCCGGCGATATTAGGGATGCTGCCGAAAAGGCGTGGTGCGCTGCTCGGAACGCCACCAACGGCATGATTTCTGCCGTAACAAGCGTAGAACCCAGGTCTGGCGGCAAGACTATGGAGGCCCTAAGAAAGCTGTACAGGTATAACAGGGAAGTCTTTGCGCCTGTACATAGTTCTTATATGACTTACTTGGGGTCGTTGCACGGCGAATGTTTCTATGATGGTCATTGTGACCCTCCCGAGGTCTTTTATGACGAGATTAACGAGACCCTGGATTATATCAACCATGTGATGGAGCTGGCCCGGCGTTATCCCTACAGCATAACGCTGCCTGGATGGAATACCACTCAGGGTTCCTCTTCTGGCTCGGCTGGGTGAGAGTGGTTCCGGGGGGACGGTGGGCCGGAGATGGGGGGTTGAGAATTGGCAGCGCCCTGGGGGAGAGAAACCCCGGAGCGCGTTTTCGTTACGCAAGGACGGAATCAGAGGTGCGTTTTGTCGCTGGCCCCGGGTGGTTACCGGTGTATATAATCCCTGTGATACGCACTACTTAGGAGGTATCTATGGCGAGGATGACGGGTGGGCGCGCCCTTCTGGAAGCCCTGAAGGCCCAGGGGGTGGACCTGCTCTTTGGAATAATATCTGTGCACAACCTGGACCTGTACGATGCCCTCTACGACATTCAGGACAGCTTCAGGTATATCGGGGGGCGTCTGGAGTTGGGCTGCGGCTACATGGCCGACGGCTACTCCAGGGTCAGCGGCAAGCCCGGCGTCCTCATCACCAGCACCGGACCCGGCGCCGCCGACTCTATGGGCGCTATGGGGGAGGCCTATCACTCAGGCTCCCCGGTCTTGCAGATTACCACCAACGTGGAGAAGGAATTCATCAACAGCAGGCGGGGAATAACCCACGAGCCCAAGGACCAACTGGGCATGTTCCGCTCAGTCACCGACTGGAACGCTCTCATCACCGAGGCCGAGGCCATCCCCGACCACATAGACGAGGCGTTCCAGAGGTTCCAGGCCCGCAGGCCCAGGCCCATCGAGCTTGAGGTTGCCACCGACATCCTGGGCCAGGAGGCCGACGTGGAGGTCATCCCTCCCAGGGAAGTCCTCGCGCCCCAGGGAGACCCAGCTATGATCGAAAAGGCGGCGGATGCCCTGGCCCGCGCCCGCAGGCCGGTAATATGGCTGGGGGAAGAGGTGCTCCATCGCGGCGGCACTGATGAGGTCATAAGGCTTGCCGAAGCCCTGGGCGCTCCGGTGGTCACGGGCGACGGGGGCAAGGGAGCCTTCCCCGAAGACCATCCCCTGTCCCTGGGCCAGGCCCTGGGCAAGCGGATATGGGGGGACAACCCTGTCCAGGACTTCATATCCACCTGCGACGTTGCCCTGGTGGTAGGCTCCATCCTGCCCTACAGGTCCACCGGGGGCGTGGGCCTCCAAATGCCGGAAAACCTCATTCACGTCCTCCTGGACGGAGAGGACATAGGGCAGAACTACCCCACATCCATCCCCATCGTGGCTAACCCGAAGGCTGCCCTCACCCAAGTCCTCTCCCTCATAGGCGGCAAGGACGTTCACAAGGGAGACTCCTTCCGCCAAGAGGTTGAGGGGCTAAAGGGCCGGACATACGAAAGCCTGAAAGAGCAGTGGCCCAACGAACTGCGCACCCTGGAGGCCATGCGTGAGGTGCTGCCCAGGGATACCATCACCTCCTGGGACCCCACTGTGCCCACCAGCCGGGCCTCCCGTTGCTTCGACATTTACCAGCCCCGCACCTTCATGCACCCCCACGGCTGGGCCGGCCTGGGCTTCGCCTTCCCGGCGGCCTTGGGCGCTAAATTAGCCAGCCCCCAGTCTCCGGTGGTGTGCGTCACCGGAGACGGCGGCTTCCAGTACAACTTCCAGGAGTTGGCGACCGCCGCCCAGTATGGCATAAATCCGGTGGTGGTGATGTTCAACGACAACGCTTGGGGGGTGCTGAAGCAGCGGCAGGAAGACAGCTTCAACAGGCGGATGATTGGCACCGACCTGGTGAACCCCGACTTCGTGAAGCTGTTCGAGTCCTACGGCTTCGAGGGCACCAAGGTCAACACCCTGGATGAGTTGACCAAGGCCCTGGACTCGGCCATCAAGTCGGACCGCCTGCAACTCATCGAGGCGCAGATTCCCACCGGGTTCGCCAACTTCCGGTAAGCTATTATGAAAATAGAGGTGGCAAGCCCTCACCACACCCTGAAGGGTGTGACATACCATTAAAATAAAGTCGCCCAGCCCGTCATTCCGGCGTAGGCCGGAATCCAGGGTCCCGCAACGTCGGGTCTGCTGCGAAGTCACCCCAACATCACCCCTGGATTCCGGCCTACGCCGGAATGACGGTGAGGCGGCGGTCACGACTCATCGTGTCTGAACAACTGATTATAAATCAAGGGGGTGAGGCTCACAATCGTAAGCCTCGCCCCTTTGCTTGTATCCGGTTAGCTGCACACCCAACCAGGGGCTTTCGATTCTTGGCTGAACGTATTTGGCAACCACAAGGGTTGCCTCTACTGGGCAGCGTACCTCCGGGTGTAGGGGCACCGGGAGTCCATCTCCAAGGACTCTTTGTAGTCGCATCGTACCTCCGGGTGTAGGGGCAGCTCTTGTAGCTGCCCTGGGGCCGGAGAACCGAAAGACCCAGAGGAACTCTGTGGCCCGCTACCTTGACTTTAGAAGTTTCTAAGAAAGATATTAAAATACAATAAAAAACGCTGGAGTCAGATGTCTGTCCAGGATGATAAGACAATCTATCCCCGCCGGATATATCCCCTAAGCCCGAGGGAGCTTACCGAGGAGCAGCTTGCGGTGGTCTTCGCCATGACCTCCCGCAGGCCGGAGCCTTTCGATGAGATTGCCCGTCAGGTAAGCCAAGAGAAGGCGGCGGACTTCCATGAGCGATGGGTCTTGGGATACGGCCACGCCTCCGTTGCCGAGCACGCCATTATTCACATGGCGGTGGAGAACATATCCCGCCTGGCCTGCGACACCCTGGAGGACAACCGCCTGGCCTCCTACACCGAGAAGTCTTCCCGCTTTCAGAAGATGTCCGAGGGGTATTACCATGTGCCGGCAGAGCTAAAGGAGTCTCCCCGTGCGCAGCAGGCTTACATATCTGCCTGCCGCCACCTGTTCCACGCCTACGAGAACGCTGTCCAGAAGACGGTAGAGCACCTAAAGACAGTCACACATCGAGAGGAGAAGGAGCGGGAGTCGGCCTACGACCTGCGCTTGAGGCGGGAGGCTATAGACAGCTGCCGTTTTCTCCTGCCTGCCGCCACCCTCACCAACGTGGGCGTCACCATGAACGCCCGCTCTATGGAACATGCCATCACCAAGCTCCTCTCCTCCGAATTGCTGGAGGAACGGGAGCTTGGCGAGGAGATAAAGGTCAAAGGCAGGGAAATCACACCCACCCTTATCAAGTATGCCGAGGAGAACGAGTACCTGATAGCCACTAGAGGGGCACAGCGTAGACGGTGGATAGTGGATAGTGGACAGTGGCGAGTGGAGGGTGAAGAAAGTCCCTCGGACACACCCCACTCATCACTCATCACTGACCACTCAACACTATCCACTGTCTACCTGGTGCACTACGACCCCCAGGCGGAAATAAAGCTGGCCGCCGCCCTCCTCTACCGTTTCGCTGATGTTCCCTATGCCCAGGTCCTGAGGCAAGTGGAGGATATGGCCCCGGACCAACGATTCAAGGTCATTGACGCTTGCCTGGAAAAGCTGGGGCCCCATGACTCTCCCGTGCGAGAGTTGGAAGTCGTGGACTACACCTTTGAGATGGTGATGGACTATGGGGCTTACCGGGAGTTCAAGCGCCACCGGATGCAGACCTACATCCCACAGCCCCTTACCGTCGCCAACGGGTACGTGACCCCTCGATTGCTGAAGGACGCGGGGCTGGAGGGGGAGTTTACGGAGGCAATGGAGGTGGCTGGCGACGCTTTTCGGGAGGTGGGCCAGGTATCCCCGGCGGCGGCCCAGTACCTTGTGACCCATGCCCACAAGCGCCGGGTCCTGGCGAAGATGAACCTGCGGGAGTGCTACCACCTGTTCAAGCTGAGGACCCAGCCCCACGCCCACTTTTCCATACGGGAGCCGGTGGGGGAGGCCATGCGCCTGGCCTCAGAGTCCCATCCCCGGCTATTCAAGCACCTCAAGCTGCGGGAGTAGCTTGGGGGTCCTGATGTTACGGAATAGCCGCCATGGGACAAGTAAACAGGGCAACCACAAGGGTTGCCCCTACCAACGGCGGACCGGTAGGGGCGTCCCTTGTGGACGCCCTGGTCTCTAACCATCATTTCAATAATTTCGGACTATTAGCCCGTTCCCCGCAGGCGCGGGTCCAGTACGTCCCGGAGGGAGTCGCCCAGCAGGTTCCAGGCGAAGACAACTACGCTTATGGCTATCACCGGGAAGAGGATCATCCCGGGCGCTACTCTTATAAAGCTGGTGGCCCCGGTCAACATTCCTCCCCAGGTTGGCACGTCGGGAGGAGAGCCAACCCCCAGAAAGCTGAGGGACGCCTCGGCGATGATCGCTACCCCCAACTGGAAGGTTACTATTACTATGAACACCGCCATCATATTGGGGACCATGTGGCGGAGCATGATTCTCAGGTGGCCGGCTCCCACCGCTTGGGCTGCCAGTATGTAGTCCATCTCCTTTATTCCTAGGGCTTGCGCCCGCAGGATTCGCGCTGTGGTAGGTATGTATGCGATGCTCAGGGCGATTATGACGTTGTTCACCGATGCACCAAGGGCCGCCATGATGGCAATAGCCAGAAGCAGGGGCGGGAAGGCTATCATGCCGTCAATGAACCTCTGGATGATGAGGTCGGTGATTCCTCCGAAATGGACACTGGCAAGGCCCACCAGCAGACCTATCGTTGACCCGATAAGGGCGCTGAGGATGCCCACCTGTAGAGAGACCCTTGACCCATATACGATCCTGCTGAATATGTCTCGTCCCAGGTGGTCGGCCCCGAAATAGGTCTCCGAGTTGGGGCTGTTAAACTTGTTCTGGAATTCGACCACCATAGGGTCGTGGGTTGCAATGAAGGGGGCGAAGATGGCAATTACTATGAGAAGGACGGCCACCACCGCTCCGAGGGCACCCAAAGGCTTGGTCTTGAAGAAATAGCCAAGATTCTCCAGGGCGTTCCGCCTTGGCCTCAAGCCGCTGATTGCTTGCTCCGAAATGGTTATTGTGTCTCCCCGTTCCTGACTCATGTCTCATCTCCGGGTTCAGTATTGGCTAGGTGTAGCGTATCCTTGGGTTCAGCCAACCGTAGACCATGTCCATTGCCAGGTTTAATACCAGTATTATCACAACCAGGGTCACTACTATGGCCTGAACGATGGGGTAGTCCCTCTGGAAGATAGCCTGGATCAGGACCCTGCCTATCCCCGGCACCAGGAATATATTCTCAATAATCACAGTGCCCGCGAGAAGCCTCCCGAACTCAATGCCCATCACGGTGACTACAGGGAGCAGGGCGTTCTTTAGGGCGTGCCGGCCAACCACCACCGCCTCTGCCAGGCCCTTGGACCGGGCAGTGCGGATATAGTCCTCCCTGAGCACCTCCAGCATGGCTGATCGGGTCACCCGCGCTATGAAGGCCAGGTTTGAGAAACCCAAGGCGATGGCGGGGAAGAAAAGCTGCTGCATATTTTGCCACGGGTCTACCCACAGCTTTGCATAACCCAAAGGAGGGAACCATTGGAACCAGCGCGTCAGGACGAAGACCAGCAGGATGGCCACGGCAAAGTTAGGAATCGCTATCCCGGTGATGGTTATAATCCTGCCAAGGTAGTCGGCCCAGGAGTCCTGTCTTATAGCGGAAAGCACGCCCACAGGCACAGCTATTACGCTGGCCATAGCCACCGCAAGGATAGTCAACTCCACCGTGATGGGAAGGGCGCGCTTCAAGTCATCTACGACGGAGGTGCCGAAAAAGTAGGAGTCGCCAAAGTCCAGGTGGAGCATGTTCCATAGCCAGTCCCCATACTCGACATAGATGGGCCTATCCGTTCCCAGCTTCGCCCGCATCGCGTCAAGGGCTTCCTGGGAGAACGCTGTCTCTCCCCCCTCATCCCCCCCTGCTCCCACAACCAGCATGAGGGCTGGGTCGCCGGCGACGATGCGAAGGATGACAAACACGACTACCGTCATAAAAAGCACTGTTGGAATAAACAGGAGGACTCTTTTGGCTATATAGGTCTGCATCTCTATACCCTACCCTTATCCTAACCGGAGCTTATTATTGATGCGTGAACAAAGAACTAAACCAAGGTGTTTCCCTACCGTCACTCCCGCGAAAGCGGGAGTCCACCGCCCCACCCCTGGATTCCGGCCTACGCCGGAATGACGGTTGGTATCTATTTTCATGGCAATGACGGTAATAACTTAGTAGATGCGCGGGCCAAGTCCAAAGCTGGGCCTGGCCCGCCTGTCCATCCTAACTCCGGCTAACACGCAGGGTCGCACCAGATGTGCTCCCACTTCCAACTGGAAACGAAGGGGCTGGGAACGGGGTGCTCATTATGGATTTTCTTGTGAAAGTTCATGCTGCTGGTGCTCCAGAAGATAGGCGTGAAGGGGCTGTCTTCCAGGAGCAAGTCACTTGCCTCGTTGACGAGGACCTTCCGCTTCTCTGGGTCATTCTCCCTGGCTTGCGCATTGTATATCTCCTGAATCCTGGCCCAGTGGGTAGTGAGCGGGCCACGACCCCATTCGTCCCCTTGCAGAGACCCGTCGGTGTACCGGCCCCCGGAAAATGCCGCATCAGGGTCAGTGAAGGAGAGGCCACTGGCCTGGACTGCAAACTGATAGTCCCCGGCTAGATAGGCCGCCTGGCCGGCGGAGCTCTCCACAACATTGAGCTTGACATCTATGTCCAAGGTCTCCCTGAGCTGCGCCGCCACCACCGTGGCTACGTCAACGTACAGGATCGCGCTCCTGGCCGTAAGCACGACGGACAAGCCCTTGCCATCGGGGAATCCGGCTTCGGCCAGCAGCCTTTTCGCCTCGGCTATGTCGTCGGGATGTTTCACCCCCGGCTCCGACTCTCTCAAGCCGGGCATCTGGGCTGCCTCCTCACTGGTCGGCCCAAACCAGGTGTCCGGCGGGAAAGGCGAACCCAGCGTGAGGTCGCCAACGCCGAAGATGTCCATAATGGCCTGGCGGTGAACGGCCATATGGACGGCCCTCCTCAGCAGAGGATCATCGAAGGGCTTCTTTGCAGCATTGAACATCACGTGGTATGCGCCGGCGGGACCTACGAAGTACACGTCGTACCTGTCTCCGTGGTCCTTCTCAAACTGCTTCGATTCCACGCTGCCTATGTTGTCGCCGTTGGCAACGCCCATCAAAATCTGTTCCGACGCGTAGGCGGCTATTATGGTGCCCACGTCTATCATGAGGAATACCTTCAGGCCGTCAATGCGGGGGTACTCCGGTGACTTGAAGTAATCTTCGTTCCTGCGTTCCTCAATCTGGTCATCCCTGATATAACTGCCTTTCACGTACACCATGGGGCCCGATCCTACCATGTCATCGGGACTAGCCAGGGTTTGATGTTTTCGCTGGTCCCACACCACGTGCTTGGGCGCTATCTTCATGAATTCGATGCCCACAGTAGGATGCCAGGCTGCTGCCGCGAACTTGAGCGTTACCTCTACGGTCTTGTCATCAATCACACGGGCATTCCCGCTTTCGTAGTAGAGACTAAGCTGGCCTGTTGTACTCCGGATTTCGTGGCCCTCCCAAAGGTCTCCGAACTCCGGCATAGTGGGGTCCACTATGCTGTTCAGGCTGAAGACCACGTCCTCGGCGGTGACAGGCACCCCATCATTCCACCGGGCGTTGGGGTGCAGGTGGTAGGTATAAGTCAAGCCATCCTCGGACACATCCCAGGAGGTGCACAGGTCGCACCTCTGGTCATTGGGGTCCGTGGTCTCAGGATTATACTCAACAAGGTTGTTGTACATCCGGGTATTCCACTGGGCGGAGTTATAACCGGTCTCCGGCCACACCCGGGCTGAGATAGGAGCCGTAATAGCCATCATGGGGACAACCCCGCCAAACTTGGGCTCCCCTTCCGGTGGCGCGGCGCTCTGGGGAGTTGCCGTAGGAGTGGGTGTCGTCTCATCACCGGGGGGCGCAGTTGTGGCTGTGTCTGCCTCCGTCACGGTGGTGGGCGTAGATGTCTCCGGCTCTTCTTCTCCCCCTCCACATGCCACGGCCAGAACCAACAGCAATGCCAAGGGGATGACCACTAATATTTGGGGCTTGAGCAGCCAATGGTAAGTCACGATTGCACCTCCGTCAGTTGTCACAGGGATAATTGCGGACACGCTATCAGATAAAATGATCGCTGTCAATAGATTAATTTTTGTGATTATATTCACATATTTTGTGAATTATTTAACAAAGTAATATATTAACGGTAAGGAGATGAGATGGGTTCCTATGGACTACCCGGGGCGGGAGGGTGGGCTGACAGGGGTATGTAAAACATAGACTGTCTCCATCTATCATTCCGAAGGTCGCGAAGCGCAGTGAGGAATCTGAAATCGCAGCTTTGCTTGAAGGCATGGATTTCAGATTCCTCGTCGCTCCGTTCCTCGGAATGACATAGGGAGCAGTTTGTTGAGTTAAAAAGCTGCCTTATTTTAGTTGCCTCATAATTTACATACCCTTGTCAGGGGAGGGTGAGGGGGATGGTCCCTCTTAGCTGGTTCCCCGCAGGCGTGGGTCCAGAACGTCCCGCAGGGAGTCGCCCAGCAGGTTCCAGGCAAACACGACTATGCCTATAGCCAGTCCTGGGAACACCAGCAGCCAGGGCGCTACAGCTATGTAAGTCCCGGCCGCTCCCCGCAGCATACCTCCCCATGTCGGGACATCAGGCGGGGACCCCAGCCCCAGAAAGCTGAGAGATGCCTCAGCTATGATGGCCCCTCCGAAGTGGAAGGTCACAATAACGATGTACACAGCCATGCAATTGGGGACTATATGCCGGAGCATAATGCGCCAGTGTCCGGCTCCCACCGCTCTGGCCGCCAACACGTAGTCCATCTCCTTGATGGACAGGGCTTGAGAGCGGAGGATGCGAGCGGTGCTGGGAATGTATATGATGCTCAGAGCGATTACCACGTTGTTGACGGATTGCCCAAGGGCAGCCACGATAGTAATAGCAAGAATAATGGCTGGGAAGGCCATCATAGCGTCTATGACTCTCTGGACGGCTAGGTCGGTGGGACCCCCGGCATGGACGCTTGCGACGCCCACCAGCAGGCCGATGGTGCATCCAATCAACGAGGACGCTATACCCACATACAGAGAGATTCTTGAACCATAAACAGTCCTGCTGAACACATCGCGCCCCAGGTTGTCGGCCCCGAACCATGCTTCCGAGCTGGGTGAGGTGCGTCTGAAGTCGGCCCTCGTCTCTTTGGGGTCATGGGTTGCAATGAGTGGAGCGAAGATAGCGACTATTATGAGAAGGACGGCTATCACTGCCCCAATGGTCCCCAAAGGCTTTTTCCTGAAAAAGCCGCCAATCTCCTGCCATGCGGTACGCTTTGGCCTCAGGCCGGCGATAGCCTCGTCCCGTAGGACTTCCTGATACCCTCGTTCCTGACTCATTAGTCCCCTCTCCTAGCCTAGTTTAAGTGTAGTGGATCCTCGGGTTCAGCCAGGCGTAAAGCAGGTCCAAGACTACATTCAGCACCACCACTATAAGCCCCATCAAGATGACTATGGCCTGGACAGTGGGGAAGTCCCGGCGGACGACAGCATCAAGTAGAAGCCTGCCCATTCCGGGTATCCCGAATATGACCTCAATAATCACCGTGCCAGCCAGGAGCCGCCCAAACTCATAGCCGGAAACTGTGATAACAGGCAGCAGAGCGTTCTTCAGGGCGTGGCGGTAGACCACCACCTGCTCTGCCAGGCCCTTGGACCGGGCAGTCCTTATATAGTCTTCTCGGAATACCTCCAGCATGGCGGAGCGGGTCACCCGGCCTATGAAAGCCATGTTGGAAAATCCCAGGGCGATGGCCGGGAAGAGAAGCTGCTGGAGGTTTTCCCCAGGCTTGTCCCACAGGTTTTCGTAGCCTATGGGAGGCAGCCAGCCGAACCATCGGACAAGGAAGAATATCATCAGGATGGCGACCACAAAGTTGGGGAGTGCAATCCCAGCGATGGTTATGATTCTGGAGGCGTAGTCTCCGATTGAGTCCTGTTTTATAGCGGAAATCACCCCCAGGGGCACAGCTAATATGCTTGCCCAGAGGACCGCCATGATGGTTAACTCCAGGGTGATGGGAATCCTTTGCTTCAGGTCATCACTAACGGGCGTTTGATCGTGGAACGATGTGCCAAAATCCACCTGGAGCATGTTCCACACCCATTTCCCGTACTGGACATAGATTGGCTTATCAGTTCCTATCAATTTCCGCACACGGTCCAGGTCCTCTTTGGTGTATGATTCCTGCAAGTCCGATGACATCAGCATCATGATTGCCGGGTCGCCCGGAACAATCCTCAGAACGAGGAATACGATTATCGTGAGCAGTATTATTGTTGGGATGATCAGGATAACTCTTTTGGCTAGGTAAGCCTGCATATCTTTGCCTCACCCCTATCCGAAATTCCCAAGTCCGAGATATAAGGCAGTCGACTTAAATAAGGCAGCTTTTTAACTCAACAAACTGCTCACTATGTCATTCCGAGGAGCGGAGCGACGAGGAATCTAAAATCCATGCCTTCAAGCAAAGCCGCGACTTTAGATTCCTCACTCCGCTTCGCTGTGTTCGGAATGACAGATGGAAACGTCCTCTGTTTTACATACCCTCCTCCCCCATTTGCGGGGGAGGATTGAGATGGGGGGAGTCCTAATCTAACAAGCCGGATCGCACCAGAGGTTCTCCCACTTCAGATAAGCGTGGACGCCGGGGTGCGCATTGAAGTCATGAATCCTGTTGTCCACTATCCAGCTTCTCATACTCCAGTAGAGGAGTGGGTAGGCATTGTCCACATTGACGAGGAGGTCCTCTATTTGCCTGTTGAGCGCATTTCGCTTCTCGACATCCGACTCCCTCATCTGCTGGTCATAAAGTTCCATGAACCCATCGACAGTAAAATCTCCCCCTTCTCCTCCACCACCTGCCCATCGCATAATGGTAGCCGGAGCCTGGCGGGAGAGCACGTCGTCAGGGTTCAGCCCCGCGAGAGAAGACCCCTGGACCATGAACACAAACTCCCCGCGGTCGTAGGCATCGAAGCCTGCGGCTCCCTCCACCACATTCAGGGTGATGTTGAGGCCCAAGAACCTCCTGAGCTGGTCTGCCAGCACCTCAGCTACCTCGGGGTACTCGAGCACATTCCGGGTTGTTAGGGTGAGTTTAGTGCCCTCCGGAACACCCCCCTCACTCAGCAGACGCTTGGCCTCGGCTATGTCGTCGGGATGTTTCTTGCCGTCAAGCTCCCGGAATCCGGGCAACTGGGCCACCTCTTCCGAGCTCCGACTGAACCAGGTGTCCGGCGGCAGGGGGCTGCCAAAGCTGTCCATCCCTTCGCTGAATATCGTGATGAGGGGCTGGCGGTGCATCGCCAAGTTGAATGCCTGCCTGACTCGCCTGTCATCGAAGGGCTTCCTGGAGGTATTAAGCACCACGCCAATAACGCCCACGGGGCCCGTCCAGTGGATGGTGAGCCTATCGGGCACCTCTTTCTCAAGCTGTATCGCTTCCGCATTGCTCAGGTTGTTGACACTGGAATTGGTCATCAGGACCTGTTCGGTCTTGAAGGCCGCTATCACTGTGCCCGAGTCTATGAGCACATAATGGATCATGCCATCAATCCGGGGATACCCGGCCTTCCAGTAAACGTCGTTCCTCACAAAATGGTTGGAGACATCCTTGACGTACTTCTCATGCATGAAGGGGCCGGAACCGTTCATATCCTCGGGCGCGGCCATGGTCTGGATTTTCCCTTCATCCAGCACCGTGTGCCTGGCCATCACCTTTGCGGTGTCAATGGCAAGGGATGCTATGAAAGTGCTGGTAGGGAACTGGAGCTCCATCTCTACGGTGTACTCATCTACCGCTCTGCAACAGTCGGGCCAAGGCAACAAGTAGCGCTTCATTCCTGCGACGGTGCTGGACCTGGTCTGGTCCTGGAAGATAGCGTTACCATCTTTATCCAGGATGGTGTTCTTGTCCAACATGCTATGCAGGCTGAACAACCAGTCCTCCGCGGTGACAGGATGGCCGTCCCAGAACTTGGCTTCCTCATTGAGGCGGAAGGTGTAGGTAAGGCTATCATCGCTCACCTCCCAACTCTCGCACAGGTCACACCTTATAGCGGCGGGGTCCGGTTCCTCGGGGTCATACTCCACCATGTTGCTGAACATCGGGGAAAGGGTCATGGTGGTGGGTAGGCCCCAGGCATGGACCGCACGGAGGTTTGTAGCTTGATATTGCTGCATGGGGATAATCCCGCCAAACTTGGTCTCATCTGCGCTGGGTTGTGTTGGCGTAGATTGGGGAGCGGCTGTGGGGGTAGCTGTCGGCGCTCCGGCCTGGGCGGAAGTGTCGTCGGATTCAGGTGGTGCAGTAGCCGGGAATAGCACGACTTCTCTGGTGGGCGTCGCCGTGGGCTCCGTCTCCTCTGATGTAGATGATGTAGACGCTGGTGTATCCGGCTCTTCTTCCCCGCCTCCACATGCCACGGCCAGTACCAACAGCAACGCCAAGGGGATGACTACCAGCATTTGGGGCTTGAACATCCAACGATAAGCCACGATTGCACCTCCATCAGGTGTCACAGGGATAATTGCGGACACGCTATCAGATAAAATTATCGCTGTCAATAGATTAGTTTTTGTGATTATATTCACATGTTTTGTGAATTATTTAACAAAGTAATATATTAACGGTAAGGGCTATAAGATGGACTCCTTTTCGTCATGGCGCGCCCTTTGACGTTATCCCTCTGTAGGAGTAAAATCCACTCAGTGACCTTTCGGTGAAATCAAATGCGATGGTGACGGCCGCATCCGATGGATATGCCCAGGGATAGGCCCATCACTCAGGAGGCGATCTATGGACTTTGAACCTCAGTACACTCCAGAGCAGCAGGCTTTCAGGGATGAGGTGAGGACCTGGCTGGGCAATCACCTCCCCTCAGACCTGGCGGAGCCAGCTGACTCCGGCGACCTTTCCTATGAGCAGTATATGAAACGCCGGGACCTGGGCCGCAGCCTGGGGGAAAAGGGATGGTTGTGGCCCACCGCTCCTCAGCAGTACGGCGGCGGGGGCCTGACCATTGACCACGCCATTGTCATCGAAGAGGAGATGGACAAGAATAGCGTGTCCCTGCCCCCCTACTACGACTCCGGCGGCAGGCTTGGCGGCGCAACCATCCTGGTGTGGGGAAGCGAGGAGCAGAAAGACCACTTCCTTACCCCCATTTTCACAGGACAGGTACGCACCTGGCAGCTGCTCACTGAGCCCGATGCAGGCTCGGACCTGGCGGGTGTGAAGACCGCCGCCATCAAAGATGGGGACGACTATGTAATCAACGGCCAGAAAATCTATGTCGGCAGCAACCACGGAGCAGACCAGTTCTGGATGGTGGCCGTTACCGACCCCGATGGCAAGAGGCACGAGAACCTGGGCTGGTTCATGGTCCCGTCGGACCTGCCGGGCATCACCATAAACCCAATGGACCTTCTCATATCCGGCGGGGAGGGAGGCGCAGGCTCCGGTGTCAAGAATACGGTATTCTTCGATAACGTCAGAGTCCCCAGCTTCCACCTCATTGGAGGGGAGAACGAGGGCTGGAAGGTGGGGCAGACTCACCTGGAGCTTGAGCATGGCACCGGGGGCAACATCAGAAGGAACTCCCTGGTGGACCGCCTCTTCGAGCACTGCAAGACCACCGACCGGGACGGGCAGACCATGATCAAGGACGCGGACGTGCGCGACCTGCTGGCGGATGTCTATATTGAAGCCGAGATTAGCCGGCTCTTTGGCCTCCGAAACTATTGGATGAGGCACTCGGGCCAGCGCATCTCCTACGAAGGTCCCCAGTCTTCCCTCCATCGCAAGATGTCCGGTCTGAGGATAGGCAAGGCCGTCCTGGAGGTGGTTGGTCCCGCAGCCCTGACCTACGACCCCGAATGGGGGCCTGCCAACGGCCATATAGAAGCCTATGAGCGTTCCAGTATAGTAGCCGTTCACCCCGGCGGCACCGCTGACATCCAGAGGGTGATCATGGCAAGGCGCATAGGC
This sequence comes from Dehalococcoidia bacterium, assembly GCA_965219725.1. Lineage (GTDB taxonomy): Bacteria > Chloroflexota > Dehalococcoidia > Lucifugimonadales > JAGWBF01 > CBDCOF01. The sequence goes on from CBDCOF010000002.1 coordinate 1,854,710, forward strand.
ATCGGGCGCGCTTCCAGGGAGCAGGCCGGCGCTCTCGCCTAGAGGGTGCCCGCCATCACTATGAAAATAGATGCCCACTGTCATTCCGGCGCAGGCCGGAATCCAGGGGCGGGGCGGTGGGCTCCTGCTTTCGCGGGAGTGACAGATAAAGTGAGCTTGGGGGATGGGAAGGGCGTGAAGGGAGCATCACGATGGGGAGGCGGTGTCAGAAGTCCCCTCTCCCCCTGGGAGAGGGCAGGGTGAGGGGGCAGTCCCATCTGCGCGACGGTCCCATTTAACGGGCCTATCACCCCCATCCTAACCTTCCCCCGTCAAAAGGGGAAGGGATGACTTGGGTCACATACTTGCCCTACCCTTAGTCAAATGCCGATTATACCTAACGAAGAAAGACCGACTATGAGTACCTCCCTCACACCGGAGCAGCAGAGTATTGTTGAAGGGGCCAGGAAGCTGACTCAGGAGCGCCTGGCCCCAAGGGCTGCCATGTACGACAGGGAAGCCGCTCATCCAACGGAGAACTGGCGAGACCTGTGGGAACATGGCCTCCTGGCTATGAGCGTGCCCAAGCAATACGGCGGGAGAGACCTGGATACCCCGACCTATATCCGGGTCGTGGAGGAGGTTGCCGCAGGCTGCGCCAACACCGCCATGACCCTGCACATGCACTCCACAGTCCAGCGCTTCATATCGGCCCTGGCCACCCATGAGCAGAAAGCCCGTCTATACCCCGACGTGGTGGAGAATGGCAGGCTCTTTGGCAGTTGGGGCAGCGAGCCGGATATAAGCCCAGGCCGGGGCTTCGCGATGGAGACCACCATCGAGCCTTGCGACGGCGGTTACCTCATCAACGGCGTAAAGCACTTCTGCACCATGTCGGGGGCCGCCTCCCGGTACATGGTCTGGTGCACCCTCATTGATAACGCAGGGGGCTCCGAGGACATGGCTACCGGCCTCCTGCAGGCCCTGGTGCCCGCGGACAGTCCTGGGATGCGGCCCATCAGCGAGTGGGACACCCTGGGCATGAGGGCGACGGTAAGCCCCAGCATGGAGTTCAAGGACTGCTTCGTGTCCGGGGACTATGTTCTGGGCAAGCCCGGCGACGTTCCCAGGCTGGGCCTGATGGGGAGCTTTGCCCTGGGGTTTGCAGCAGTGTACCTGGGGGCTGCCACTGCCGCCCTGGATTTCACCGCCGAATTCTGCAAGGCCAGGACCTACAGGCCCAACCCATTGCCCATAGCCCACGAGCCTATGGTCCAGCGCCACGTCGGGGAGATGAGAGCGCAGTTGGACGCGGCCCGCCTGACCCTATATGATTCCGCCAGCCGGTGGGACGAGGCCGGTATCCAGGATAGGGCAGTCCTGGCGGCCAGGGCCAAGTACCTGTGCACCGAGGCCGCCCTGATGGTCACGTCAAGGGCTATCCAGGTGACAGGGGGCCGCTCGGCCCACAAGGCCATGCCCTTGGAGCGGGCCTTTCGGGACGTGCGGACGTCTACCCTGATGCCTCCCAACGTGGAGATGGTCCTGGCCACCCTGGGCCGTGACCGGCTTGGGCTGGCTGGCGCGTTGTCTGAAGTCCCGGCTGAGGCCCCATCTGAAATTGAAGAGTAGTCCAATTCAACCGGAGGGATTTTGCAATGGACCTGTCCCTTACTGAAAACCAGGAGATGCTCAGAAACTCGGCAAGAGAGTTTATACAGAGGGAATATTCCAAGGAAATATTGTTAGACCTGGATGACCGGGATATTAGCTATACCCAGGAGATATGGGACAGGGTAGCCGGCATCGGATGGCTGGGTATCCTCATCCCCCAGGAGTATGGAGGGGAGGGCGGCTCGCTGACCGATGCCGGGGTGCTTCTGCATGAGCTTGGCCGGGGACCCGTTCCCGGACCCATCTTCTCCTCCAGCGTCCTTGGCGCTATGGTGGTGCTGGAGGGCGGCACCGAGGCCCAGAAGCAGGCGATACTGCCCGCGGTTGCCCGGGGCACGCAGACCCTGGCCCTGGCCGTAACCGAAGAGGACTATGGATGGAATCCCGGAAGGGTCAGGATGACCACCACCCGCAGCAGGCGTCACGGTAACTTCGTCCTCAACGGGGTCAAGCTCTTTGTTCACGACGCCGCCGAAGCCAGCCACCTCATCTGCGCCGTCCGCACCAGGCAAGGGCCGGACCCTGCCCAGGGAATATCCCTGCTGGTGGTGGACAAAAGCGCCCCGGGGGTATCGGTGCGCAACCTGCCGGGGCCTCTGCTTGGCCAAGTCACCGAGGTGAAGTTCGACTCGGTGGAAGTACCCGAATCGGCCCTGCTGGGTGGAGAGACCGGCGGGGGATGGGAGGTCCTGGAGAGGGCTTCCCACCGGGCCATACCCGTCCTGTGCGCCTATAAGGTTGGCGGATGCGAGGCGGTCTTCGAGATGTCGGTGCTCTATAGCCAGACCAGGGTGCAGTTTGGGGTGCCCATCGGACGGTTCCAGAGGGTCCAGGACCAGATAATCAACCTGGTGAACCACCTGGACAGCGCCCGATGGACAACCTACGAGGTGCTATGGAAGCTGGATACCGGCAGGCCCGCCGCCGATGCCGTGCACCTGGCTAAAGCGGTCTCCAGCGAAGCCTACTACCAGGCGTGCAACTACGCCCACGAGACCCACGCCGGTATTGGCGTTATGAAGGAATACGGCCTGACCCTGCACACCAAGATGTCCCGCACCCTCTACCACTACCTGGGCGACCCCCGCTTCCACAAGCGCAAGATGATGGACGCCCTGGAATTGTAGAGCGGCTCTACCCAAAACCGTGCCCTTCTCACCCCAGGTCTTCCAGCCTGGGGCCTACTTCTTCCTTCAGAAGCCGGATGGAGTTCTGCATCAGCGAATGGTCATCGGGGTCGTGGGTGATGACCAGGAGGTGGCCGAAGCCCCCCACGTCCTGGTAAAGCCGGCGAATCTTGTCGGCGCACTCCTGGGGGTCGCCCACAATCCAGGAATTCTCCATCATGTAGTCCACGTCCACCGCCTCATCGGACATGGATGGGTCCATCTTCTGGGTAGACAGGAGTCCCCCGGCCTTGCGGTTCCTCCATTGGTGCTCCTCCCAGGGCTGCCCCAGGACGGTCCTGGCCCCCTCCCTCGCCGACTCCGGGGTCTCGCCTACGTAAACATCCCGCGCGATGCGCCACTCCCGGCGGTCGGCCCTCCTTCCGGCGCTGGCTGCCCCCTCCTCCACCTTCTCCCAGTGGGACCGGAGGTGATGGGGCTGTAGGATTGAGCTGCTCATAGGTATCCAGCCATTCTCCCCGGCCATGCGGATGGTATCGGAGCTTGGGCCGGTGGCGGCCACACCTATGGGCGGATGGGGCTGTTGATAAGGCTTGTAGTAGAGCCTGCGGCCAAGCTCAATAGCGTCCTCCGGCGCATGGACCTGATAATACTTGCCCTCGAACCCGAAGCGGCCATCCTCAGCCGCCCACAGCCCCAGGATAACCTCCAGGGCCTCCCGTCCCTGGTCCCGCACGTCGTCCATGCTGGTGTACTCCACACCATACAGCTGCAAGTCCGTAGGAAGAGACCGCACCCCTATGCCCCAGTAGAAGCGCCCCCGGGCCATGTGGTCCAGCATAGCGATGCGGTGGGCCGTATCCACCGGGTGATGGATTGGGAGCATGGTAACGCCCGTAGCTAGGACTATCTTCTCGGTCAGCGCCAGGGCCTGGGCGATGAGCAATTCCGGCACAGGGGCGTTTTCCCAGGTCTCGGTTATGTGCTCACCTATCCACGCCTCATGGTAGCCCAGGCGGTCTGCCTGCACGATTAGCTCTATGTCCCGGTCGTAGGAGTCCGCGTAGGACCTCCTGGGCGGGTGCAGGGGCATCATAAACAGTCCGAATTCCATATTCGTCTCCCTCCTTGCTATAAGTGACAACCATACATAGCATTATATGCCATTGCTGCGAAAATATTGAGACGGGCATGGGCAAGAGATAGTTATTTGGTATCCCGCTCTACAGGGCCGGCTACCGTCGGCGGCAACAGGTTCGCGATGCCGTCGAGAAAAACGGTGAAGCTGGTAGAGCGGCTGCCTTCCCGCGTCAGGTGATTTGCCATCTGGCGGGCGCCGGAGGTTTTCTGGAATTCGGGCAAGAGCCTTTTGATGGCCGGGACGGTTTTTGTAAATCATCGGGACTACGATAGCGCGCCCGGTTTTTAATACGGCGCAATTTCTCCTCGCCAAAGGCATCCGCCATCGCGTCCGGTTGGCCCAGATACCAAGCCTCAAGCTCCTGGCAAACGATGCGGACCAAGGCATCCCCTCGCCCTCCATCCCGGCAAAGCTGGAGGAGCCTCTCCTTGAGGGCATAGCAGTCGGCATTGTCGTTGTCTCGCAGGATGACGAAACGGACGCCTGGACCACCCCAGCCTCGGAGCTTGCGCGGAATGCTGCTCTCCAGGTCATTCTTACCTTCGTGGGCAATGCAGCGGAATGGCAGGCCCGGAAAGACACGAGGCAGGAAATTATCAAGCAGCGTCTTCATTGAAGGTTCTTCGAGTAGAAAAATCACCCGGTCCATTACAGTCTTGCCTCCTCAAATAGGCCCTGCTTCCAGAGAGCCCCCGGCAGGTCGCCTTCTTCAACGAGGTTGCTCAGAGTTTCGCTCTTGGATACCCGGACTACATCCGTGAAGCCGTCTTTCTTGACTAGATAGAAAATTTCATCTAGCTCTACCCCGTTCAGAAATTCGGGTGAGTGGGTGGATACAAAGACTTGTCCGCCGCGCCGGGCATAGTCCCGGAACTCCTCAGCCAGTTCCGTCAGCAGTTCCGGGTAAAGCTGGTTCTCCGGTTCCTCTACGGCCAATAATGGGTGGGGCTTGGGGTCGTAGAGCAGCACCAGGTAGGCGAACATCTTTATGGTGCCGTCGGACACGTAACGGGCGATGAACGGGTCCCTGAAGCTGCCGTCCTGGAAGCGCAGCACCAGGCGACCGTCGTCGGTCGGTCTGGCTTCAACACTGCTTACCCCCGGGACCCGCCGGCTCATGGCCTGCAACACTTGGTCGAAGCGGTCAGGATGGTTTTCGTAGAGGTACTGGGCGACCTGGGCTATATTGTCGCCTCGGGTGGAAAGGTGCTCGGCGTAGCCGGCGTCGGCGCTGGGACGGGCGTCCGCTATATGAAAATCGGAAATATACCAATTTTCAATCAGGCTGCGAAACTCGGAGACGACGCGAAACTCCTGGAATTGTCCCAGGCCCTTTATGGCGAGGATGCTGGGGTCGTCCAGGGCGTAGTCCTTGCGTTCCTCGACTGCGCCTTCCTGTCCATAAGCCGACTCGTTGGTAATAGCTCTTCCAACACCTTTGCTGAAGTCCACGAACTGCCACGGCCGGCCCCGTTGCCCCCGGCGATAGCTCAGGACTTCACGGTTAACCACCACCCGTCCTCCGTCGGTGGCTACCTGGAGCTGGTAAGTAACCAGCCGCCCGCCGCTCTCGCGGAACTTGATGGTAAGCTCAATGGGGTCGGCAGAATCGCGGCTGACCAACTCACGGAAGCCCCCACGCCGGGCTACGGCGGCGGCGACGTTCTGGGTCAGAGAGTCTTTGAGGAAGGTGAACACATCGAACAGGGTTGACTTGCCCGACCCATTGGCGCCGACGACAACAGTCATACTGGGTAAGTCATTGAGGGCGACATCTCGAAAAAGGCGGTAGTTTTTGATTTCAATGCCTTCAATCTGCATTGGTCAGTCCTCTACAGTAGGCTCACGGGTGGGTTATGGCTGTGAATGAAAAGGCCCTCGATGTACCGCATCGGGGGCCTTTCATAAAGGTCTCCTGGTTATCAGCCACCACATTCTGAAGATGTAGGGCTTCTCGACATGAAAGTCAGTCGCGGGAGGGACTAATGGCCGGCGCCACAACCACAGGAGGTATTGCCACAGCCGCAGCCGGCCGCAGCGAACATGGGGTTGTTGATGACAAAACCGACCCTGGTCAGGTCTTCGATATAGTCTATGGTGGCCTCTTCAAGGAAGGGCAGGCTGTCCGAGTCCATCAGAAACCGGACTCCGTCCATATCCAGGATGGTGTCGTCATTCTGGGTCTCGTTCTCCATAGTCATCATGTACTGAACACCGCCGTGCTCGGCGGGGACGGCTATTACCCGTAGGGAGCCTTCCTTCTCACCCTGCTCCTCCAGGACTTCCTTCAACTTGCCCAATGCAGGAGAAGTAACCTCTAGCATTCCAGCACTCCTTTCAAATCGCATCAAATCATAGAGGGGGCACAGCCCTGATTTGACCGTCGTTATTGTGAGAGCATATCATAGGCGTTGTCTTGCAGTCAATACAAAACAAACTGCGGTGTGCGACCCTTAAATTATAGGGCCATACATAGTGATAGGAGGTCTCCCTGTGCCAAGCCCAATAGCGCCGGACATTATTTATCATCTCACCAATGTTTCCAGCCCCACCATCTCGCCCGACGGCTCCCGCATGGCCTTTGCCAAGTCTCACATAGACAGAGAAACGATGGAGACCCGCTCGGAAATAATGATGGCGGACCTGCCCGACGGCAGCCCTGCCCGGTTCACCTCAGGCTCCAGGGACGGCTCGCCCAAGTTCTCCCCCGACGGCCTGACCGTCGCATTCCTCCGCCCCGATGACGGGGACAGGCGGCAGATATGGCTCATACCCCTGTCCGGCGGCGAGGCCCGGCAGCTTACCCGGCAGCGCTCCGGGGTGTCGGAGTTTGCCTGGTCCCCGGACTCCGGGGCCCTGGTATTTGCCGCCGACGTGGACCCTGACCACGTTTCCGCCGACGGGCCCAGCGATTCCAGTAACGCCCCCCAGGTGCGGGTGGTCCGGCGGGTCCGGTACAGGTACGACACTATGGGCTGGCGGGGAGACTCCCATCGCCATTTGTTTGTCATGGGGATAGAAGACCATAGGCCGCGCCAGCTTACCGACGGGGACTGGGACGATAGCTCCCCTGCCTGGTCTCCCGACGGCGCTCGGATCGCATTCATCTCGGACCGGCGGGAGGACCGGGACTTTGTGCCCTACACAGAGGCTTACGTGGTCTCTGCCGAGGGAGGGGAACCGGAGCAATGGTCTTCATCTCAGACCGGGGGGTTGTATGACGTTGGCGCTATAGGCTGGTCCCCCGACGGCTCAAGGCTGGTGGCAATCGGCTCCGATGACCCTGACGCGGGTTCCGGCTGGCAGGGGTGGCTGTTTATCCTGGAGCCGGGCAAGGCCCCGGTGCGGCTGACCGACGATTCCATCAAGCCGGAAGCGGGCTTTTTCCCCGTCACGCCCCCTCCCGAACTGCGCTGGACCGACGATGGGCGGATAATCTTCCTGGCTGACGCTCGCGGCGAGTCTCACCTGCACGACATTCCGGCAGCGGGGGGAGAATTGCTCAGGGTTGCCGGCGGGGGTGGACAGATAACCTCTCCCGCTGTGGATGCCCAGGCGCAGAAGGCGGTGGTGGTGATGGCTTCTCCCTCCTCTGCGGGAGACCTCCAGCTTATTGACATAGCCGCCCGCTCCCAGGGTCGGCTGACGGACTACAACGAGGGCTATTTCCAGGAGCACCCGACGGCCAGGCTGGAGAAGTTCACCCTGGCTCGCGGCGGTATGGAGATAGAGAGCCGCATATTCTTCCCCCCCGGCTTTGACGAGTCGAAGAAGTACCCCCTGGTGGTGGATATTCACGGCGGGCCTCACGGGGTGTTCTATGATGCCTTCAATCCCACCCAGCAAATCCTGGCGACGGGAGGGTACATAGTCCTCTGCGTGAACCCCAGGGGTTCTTCCACCTACGGCGCAGAGTTTATGAAGGCGGTGATGGGAGACTGGGGTGGGGAGGACTACCTGGACATCATGGCTGCCATTGACCAGGTGTGCGCCCGGCCCTACGTGGACGCTTCCCGCCTGGGGGTGCACGGCTACAGCTACGGCGGGTTTATGAGCAGCTGGATAGTGGGACACGATACCAGGTTCGGGGCGGCTGTGGTGGGCGCTCCCGTCACCGACCTGCTGAGCATGTACGGCACGTCGGACATAGGCGTGAGCTTTGGAGAGAAGCAATGGGGCGGGCTGCGCAAGGACGCTGAGGCAGCCTTTAGAGACCGCTCGCCCATCACCTACGCCCCCAGGGTAGAGACCCCCGTCCTGCTGCTCCACGGCGAGGCGGACCTGCGCTGTCCCATAGAGCAGAGCGAGCAGTATTTCGTCAGCCTGAAGCGCCTGGGCAAAGAGGTGGAGTTGGTGCGGTTCCCAGGGTGCTACCACAGCTTCCTGCGGGCCGGGCATCCCAAGATGAGGGAGGAGTACCTGTCCCGCACCCTGGGCTGGTTCGACAAACACCTGGGGGGGTAGGGGCATCCCCCCAACCGTCATTCCGGCGCAGGCTGGAATCCAGGGGCCGCACCAACCGTCATTCCGGCGAAAGCCGGAATCCAGGGGTGAGGTTGGGCGGCTCGCAGTGATTGCTTAAGTTGCGGGACTCTGGATTCCCGCTTTCGCGGGAATGACGGTGAGGTGAGATGCCGCACCCTTCAGGGTGCGGTGGTGGAACCTGGCGTAGGCTATTTCCATAGCAATGGCTAAATGCAGTCGCCGTTAGAACCTGTAAATCTTACGAGGAGGTCCCCCAATGGCAGAGTATAGTCAATTCACCAACTTCTTGGTAGAGAAGGCGGACAAGGTAGCCACCCTTACCTTCAACCGCCCCGAGAGGCTTAACGCTATTGATCCGGCAACCCACACGCAGTTTGAAGACCTGATGCTTGAGATTGACGCCGATGACGAGGTGAACGCCATCGTGCTTACGGGAGCAGGCAGGGCTTTCTGCGCCGGGGGTGACGTAAAGGCCATGAACGACCAGGGGGGCGGGTTCGGCGGCGTAACCCGGAACCCCACCAGGGGCGGGCGCAGCCTGGTGATGAACATGCTGGAGGTGCGCCAGCCCATCATCGCAGCCCTCAATGGCGACGCGGTGGGCCTGGGCGCTACCATAGCCCTGTTCTGCGACGTGATAATCGCCTCGGAGTCAGCCCGGATTGGAGACCCTCACGTGCGCGTAGGCATCGTGGCCGGAGACGGCGGGGCCATCATCTGGCCTGCTCTGATAGGCCCGGCCAAAGCCAAGGAGTACCTTATGACCGGAGACCTCATCCCTGCGCCCGAAGCGGAGCGCATCGGACTGATAAACAAGGTAGTCCCCCGGGATGAGGTGATGGAGTCGGCAATGGCTATGGCCCGGCGGTTGGCCGACGGCCCCGGCATGGCTATCCAGTGGACCAAATACTCGGTGAATAAGGCCCTTCGCGCCCAGGTGAACCTGAGCCTGGATACCTCGCTGGCCCTGGAGGCCCTTACCTTTGCCAGCGAGGACCACAAAGAGGCGGCCAGGTCTTTCGTGGAGAAGAGGCCCCCCAAGTTTACTGGCCGCTAGGGAGTCGCGGTCATTACCCACCGTCATTCCGGCGTAGGCCGGAATCCAGGGGTAGGAAGGGTGGACTCCAGCTTTCGATGGAGTGACGGTGAGGAAACCGATTGCCCATCCCCTTGCGTGGCCTGCAAGGGGATGGGCAATTATTATGAAAACAGCCAGGACCGTCATTCCTGCGGAAGCAGGAATCCATAACTATGCAATGTAGGGAGTCGTTGCGAAGTCCCCCACGACCCTACCCCTAGATTCCGACCTACGCCGGAATGACGGTGAGAGGGCGACATCGTATCTGAACGGTTATGCCCACCACGAGCGGACATGGAACAGGCCCGTTCGTGGTGAGTGTGCGGAAGGGTGACTTCTCGACCGCTTGAAGGAGAACCCTGCGCCGTTAGGCGCCGTTAGACCAGGTCTCCACCACCTTCTCATCCTCCAAGCCCCGGATTTGCTCATTGGTGTAGCCCAGCAGCCCCGTGAGGACCTCTACGGTGTGCTCTCCCGGCATGGGGGTAGAGCCTACGACGGCGGGGGTGCGGCTGAAGTGCCAGAAATCGCCGGAGACGTTGACCTTTCCGGCTATGTGGTCAGGCACCTCTACCATAGCCCGGCGCTCCCAGGGGTGGGGGTCTGCGGCTGCCTGGGGTATGTCGTTTATAGGAGCAGCCACTATGTCATGCTTGGTGAAGTGGTCAACAGCCTCTTTCATGGTCATACCCGATATTAGCTCATTGACTACCTCGTTGATAACGTCGGCGTGCTTTGAGCGGTTCTCCCTGACGATGAAGCGCTCGTCTTCTATCCATTCGGGCTTGTTGAGGGCATTGCACGCCCTGGGCCAGTGATGTTGGTCCCCCGCCGAGATAAGTATCCAGCCGTTCTTTACCTTGTACCTGCCGCCGGGGGCAATGCCACCCCGTGTCCCTCTCCTGGGCGGCCCCCCGCCGCCAGTGTAGGCGGTGATGGGTATCTCGGTGTAGCTGTAACCCGTGTCTGCAAGGCACACGTCTATCGTCTGTCCCTCGCCTGAGAACTGCCTTTCCCACAGGGCCGCAAGGGTGCCGATGGTTGCGTGCAGGGCCGTGGTCCTATCTATGATGGGCACCCCCGCCGCTATAGGGGGCATATCCTCTTCCCCCGTCACCATCATCACGCCCGCCATAGCCTGCCCGATGGGGTCGAAGCCTATCTTTTCTCTGTAAGGCCCGAACTGGCCGTAGGCCGACACGTTCACCATAATAATACGTGGATTCAGCTCATGGAGGACATCGTACCCGAAGCCCATGGTGTCAATGGTGCCTGGCCGGAAGTTCTGGAGCAGTACATCTGACACCTTCACCAACTCCCGGAGGATTTCCTTGCCCTTTTCCTTGCGCAGGTCCATAGACAGGCTCTTCTTGCCGCTGTTGTACTGGACAAAGTAGGCGCTCTGGCCGTTGGACCAGGGGCCGTGAGTGCGGGTCTCCTCGCCCCCCAGCCGCTCTACCTTGATAACCTCGGCCCCAAGGCGGGCCATCACTTGGGCGCACCGGGGGCCGGCCTGATGCCTCCCCAAGTCAAGTACCCTAATACCTTCCAGTGGTGACTTCTGACTAGTCATGGATATACCTCCTTAGTACCCTTCCCCTTCCCCGTCCCATCGGGCTAGGGATTGGAGCAGAGGATTTTCACGTAATTTTACCTTGGCTGAAGTAAAAGGGCAATGAGGTCTTCTCTTGGGTTCCCGTTCAGTGATACAGTATATGAGGCTGGTAGTCCGAAATTATTGGAATGATGGTTAGCAACAAGGGCGTCCACAAGGGACGCCCCTACGGAACGGTCCGCCGCTGGTAGGGGCAACCCTTGTGGTTGCCCTGTTTACTCGGCGAAGGATAATGCAATTGTGGAGGTGATAGATGTACGACCTACTGCTCAAAGGCGGAAACCTGATTGACCCATCCATGGAGATTCGCGGCGTCCAGGACATCGCAATCCAGGATGGGAAGATAGCCCGGATTGCCGCCGACATCCCTGACGAGGAGGCCGCGAGGGTGATAAGCGTGTCCGGGAAGATAGTCATCCCGGGCATGATTGACCTCCATGCCCACGTTTTCGACGGCTTCATCGGCAACGGGGTTAACCCGGACTCCGGCGGAGTCCATGCGGGAGTCACCACCTTGGTTGACGCGGGAAGCTCCGGCTGCGCCACCTTCAGCGGCTTCCCCAGGCACATCATCCCCAACAGCCATACCGAGATTATCCCATTTATGCACATCTGCCAGACTGGGCTTGCCACCACTCCCGACATCGTGGCTGAGAGCAGCATTGACCTGGAGAGGACCCTACAGGTGGCGGAACAGCACAGGGGCCTGATTCGTGGAATCAAGGCGCGGATGGTCTCTCCCGCCCTGGAGATTTTTGGCATGGAGATGCCCAGGCTGGCCAAGCGGGCCGCCAGGGAGAGCGGCATCAAGCTGATGGTGCACATCGGGGACACGGAGAAGCGCTACGACCCCAACGTCATCCGGGAGCTTCTGCCCATCCTGGATGAGGGCGATATAGTTACCCACTTCTTTACCGCCAATCCCGGCGGAGTCCTGGACTCCAATGGCCGGCTGGTGCCGGAAGCCAGGGAGGCAAACGACAGGGGCGTATGGTTCGACACCGCCCACGGGCGGATGAACTTTGCCTTTGACATAGGCCGCCGCATTGTGGACCAGGGCCTACTGCCCCACTGCATCAGCACCGACCTGACGGTGCCGGGGAGGATACGCACTGTCCACAGCATGGTGGAGATGATGACCCGCTTCCTGGGCATGGGCTTTACCCTGGAGCAGGTGGTGACTATGTGCACCTCCAACCCGGCCAAGGCTATCGGCGAGCAGGACCGGCTGGGCAGCCTGGCGGTGGACCGGCAAGCGGACATCTCGGTGCTGGAAGTCAGGGGAGGCGACTGGGTGGTGTACGATGTCCTGGGTGCCAGCATGAGGGTGGACAAGGCGGTGGTGCCGGCATTGACCGTGAAGCGGGGCGAGGTATTCGAGCCTGAATGGGGTCCCCGGCCCTGGGGATGGGAGCCGGATCCGGCGGAGTAGGGGCGTTGTAGCAGTTCAGAGGCGATGAGTCGTGACCACCTCCTCACCGTCATTCCCGCGAAAGCGGGAATCCACTCCCCCACCCCTGGATTCCGGCCTACGCCGGAATGACGAGTTGGAGACGCCATGAGACCGCAAGCCTGAACAGTTACGGGCCATTGTGCCGCCATAGTTATCATTTACCGGGCGGCTGCGTCCTCGGGTCTACCACCCGCCCCACAAAGAGGATAGCATCCGTCGCTACGTCGCGGATTAGGAAGATGAATGGACGGTCCACCGTCACCTCGATGGGCGGTGGGGGTAACGATTCCCCAGCGACCACTGCGGTGGCTGCTGCTGCCTCTGTGCCCGTCTCATCTACCAGGACGACGGCCTTGTGGACCACTGCCTCAATGAACAGGTCTTTGCTTCCGTTTATGCCTGAGAAGTCAGCCGGTCCGAAGGCATCGGGCATCCCCATCTCACTGAGGGTATCCTTGAGGCTGGACTCTGATTCGAACTCGAAGCGGGGCATCATCAGCACAATGGGAGAATATTTCAAGTCTTTGATGACTTGGCCCACTAGACCGGCGTCCAGGGAGCCTTCGAACCGGCTGAACTCTCCCGGGTCGGGAAGCAGGAGGACCATGGAAACCTCAAGCCCATCGTAGAACATCTCTAGGGCCTGATACCCGTTGCCGTCCACATATCCGAAGTCCATAGACTCCAAGTAGTGTCTCATCATCGGGACCTCGACTCTGTTGCCGTCAAGCAAGTAGAAAGGGCCTTCGGCAGTGCCTTCCTCGCTAAAGGGGAAGAGCCATGCCGCGTTGAAGTAAATGGCATTTGTGAGAGCTAACCGAGTCTTGGCATTGACGACACCCGGCGGAATCAGGTCTTGTATCTTATTCTCGGTCTGGTCTGCGACCCAGTTGTTGATAGTGACTCGGGACTCTTCCGGGGCCTCAGTGAAGTCCAGGGGTCTCACCCCGGCCCCGTAGCTCTTTGCCAGTATGTCCAGGAACTCCGTGAGGAACTCGTACCCTTCTTGTCCCCAGACAGCGTTGACTACATTCAAACGAAACCCTTCTTCGTCTTTGCCACTGCTGCCCTTGCCGCGAGAGGCCAGTTCCAGGTCCAGGGCGTTAAAGGAAGGATGAAGTCTGTCCTGGGGAAGGAGGAAGTGCAGGGTGTCAGCCATTTGGCGTTCCGTCTCACCTCTGGCGCCGGCATAGGTCATAGCCAGCGCCAGAGAGATACTGTAAGGAGAATAGAGTAGGTTCCCCTCTTGGCCCCGCAACGCCTGGTACAGGTCGAAGGCAAAGACGCTATTTCCGGCTACCAGGTCCGTCAGGTCCGAATCGGAGGTTGTGGGGGAAGTCACTCGTTCCTTCTCCGAGCGCACCTCCTGGGCCCTTAATTGGGATGACTCATCGCTGCATCCCAGCAGACCGGCTGCCAGAATGACAGCAAGGACCAGGGGGAGCCACCGCCAAGTTTTGCTGGAGGGTCTTCTTATGATTCCATATCCTGGTATCATGTCTAGCCAAACTACCTGTACTCATTATCTTGATGACTAGGGCGTGTTTGCAAAGCCTTAGAGAGTGTCCAAAACCAACCAGGTCTTTCGACATCCCAGGCGTCAGACCAGCGATAAGTGGTCGCGCTCTATCTCGGCGTGGAAGCTCTCCGGTAGTCGCGCCCAATCGTGTACCTGAACCAGGATGGGGATGTTGGACTGCTCCAACGCCTCTACAAGGCCGGAGAGTGTGCCGACCGGTATCGGTGGGTTGGGCTGCGCAGCGCCAGGTCCAGGTCGCTTCCCCTGTGGCTTTTGCCATTGATGCGACTGCCGTAGGCCCATACCTCGACGCCCGGCACATGCCGGCGCAGCAGGACCTCAATTTGCTCCCGATACCGGCCCGGCAGGTCCAGGCGGTCAGTCATCGTAGCCTTCTCCAATCACCTGGGCCAGTTCCCTGGCGTCGGCAATGAATTGAGGCAGCAGCTTGAGGGTGGCCTCGGCGAAGCCCTCGCCGTAGTCGTGGGCCGTGTCCTCGCGGTTGTTGGAATTGATGTGATTATCGCGGTACGTGAGCCAGCGTTCGCAGCTTTCCGGGGTCATCAGGTCATGTTTGACGGCGTGACGGAAGGAGTCTTTGAAGGTCAGGCGGTCCACCTGGCGGTTGGAGGCGAAGAAGGGCCTCAGACGTTTCTTCAACAGATTCCCGCACTGCTCCAGGATAATCTCGAACTCCTTGACACAAGCCGCGCGGTAGATGTCGTAAGCGACGTCATCGGACTTATGCTGCTGCAACTGTTGGGACGCCATCTCCAACGTCCTGATACATCGGGTAAGAAAGTCCGTGTTGATATTCACCGTCAACTCCCGGTGCCCCGGACCGGCCTCTTCAGCCCTTCCCCCTCTTTACCATCCGGGCGATTCTCTGGGAGAGGGGCCTTTTCGCCTGATGTAGGTTGTCTGCCACCAGGGAGGCTATCTGAGGGCTGCCGGCAATCATAGAGGATACCCAATTGCGCACGTCCTTCATTCTGGGGGGGCCGTCGTCCCAGGAGGGGCCGAGGGATGTCAATTTCTCCCATCGCTGGCGCCCCTTGGACCTGTGATGCACCATGCCGCCCGCTTCCGTCACGAGGACTACCCCTCCCGCTATGTCCCATATCTTGGGGGCGCCCAGCACCACGTACTGGAGCACTCCGCAGGCGGCCATTGCCAGGTCGTAGGCTATGCTGCCCGTTATCCTGGGGTCGCCCATGCGACCTCTCAGGTCCTTGCCGACCTGGAACATCCCCCCGAAGGAGCCGGGAATGCCGCTGAGACGGCTGTTGGTAGGTCCCTCGGACTGGGAGACCAGGATGGCCCTATCGTCTATCCAAGTCCCCCCGCCCTTCCGGGCGTGGATCACAACGCCGCCGCTATCGTTGGGCCAGGGTATGAATAGCGCTCCGGCAACAGGAATGCCCCTGTGGATTACGCCTATGGATACCGCATATATGGGGAGGCCGTTGAGGAAGTTCTTGGTGCCGTCCAATGGGTCCAGCACCCACAAAAATTCGGGGGAAGGGATGTCGTCTCCCTCATGGGGGCCTTCCTCGCCGAGAATGCCGTGGTCCGGGTACAGCCGGGCGATGGATTCAGAGAGATAGGTCTGGATGTCTTTATCTGCGGCGGTGACCGGGTCCTGCTCCTTCTTGTCCTTGTATTCCACCTCTATGTCCTTGCCAAAGCGGTCCTTGAGCATATTGCCGGCTTCCTGGGCCATGTCAATGGCCTGGGACTCTATTTCCGAGACCAGATTCCGATTCAACGAGACTTCCATAAGACTCCCCACCGCGCCTTCTATGGCGCTTGTCCTATAACTCTATGGCAACCGGCGAATTTCTTGCAGCCGACTGGTAAGCCCCCAGCACCACTTTCAGGTCTATCAGGCCATCCTCCCCGGACATGACTGGTGGCCGGTCTTCCGATATGCTGTCCCGGAATTCCCGCACCATGTGGCCTATGCCCCGGATGTCCTCAGGGAACTCGAAGGCGCTCTTTCCGTCCCCGGTCTCGATGGTCAGGGCAGCCGCCCTGGGCTCGAAGTAAATCCGTCCTTCCGTGCCTGATATGGCCGTCCACAGCCTCCAGGAGTCCAGGGAGATTCCCCAGGCGTGGTTGATGATGCCGGTAGCGCCGCCCTTCAGCCGGGCCATCAATGCTATGCCATCCTCCCCTCCGATTTCGTGGAACTTGGGAGGGAGGTTGGCCGCGTAGACCTCTTCGGGCGCTCCGGCCAGGTGGACCAGCAGGTCAACGGAATGGATCCCCCCGTCTATGAGGACTCCCCCGCCCATCATCTCCCGGTCGGTACGCCAGCCGCCGAAGGAGTAGTTGACCTCCTCCTGGACCTGGATGAGGCGAACAGTTCCTATCGTACCCTGCCCGATCAATTCCTTGGCTTTCTGGACCATGGGGAGAAAGCGGTAATTCTCGGCTACCATGAGCTTGACCCCCGCATCCCTGGCTGCTGAGATCATCCTATCGGCCTCATGGAGGGTCCGGGACATGGGCTTCTCCACCAGGACATGCTTGTTGTAGCGGGCTGCCAGGAGGGTGTGCTCCACGTGCAGGTGATGAGGCGTGCAGACGTACAGCGCCTGCACCCGGGGGTCGGCGGCGGCCTCCTCGTAGCTCCCAAAGAAGCCCCTACCCTGGAACCGTTGGCAGTATTCCCTCGCCCTGTCTCTGTCCCTGCTGGCGAAGAATAGCTCAATCTGCCCGCCAGGCCCCCATTCCTTGAAGGACCGAATGGCGCCGGCGAAGGTCTGGGCAAAGCCGCCACATCCCAGTACACAAAGGCCCAGAGACATAAGTCCTCCCTATGAGAACCAGGTCTTGTTAACATTTCCCAGTCATATTATGAAAATCCAACCTCCTCTCCCTTTGCGGGGGAGGATTGAGGTGGGGGGTATCACCCCTGTAGTGGTCAGAGTTGTCACCCGCAGTGGGCAGTAGGGATGGCATCACCCCCATCCCTGAATCAAGTTCAGAGATTGTCCCGTACTTGATACGGGGGCAGGCTCTAACCTTCCCCCGTCGAAGGGGGAAGGGACTACTTGGGCTGGCGCTGCCCATCATTTTCATCCTCGTATGTGGCCCGCAGGGGCATGGGCAATTACCATGAAAATAGGCGGCACCGTCATTCCAGCGAAAGCGGGAATCCAAGGTCCCGTAATGTTGCAGTCGCTGCAAAGCCACCCACCCCCACCCCTGGATTCCGGCCTACGCCGGAATGACGGCAGGGGGGATGCCGTCATCGCGGTTTCCCAAGGAGCCTGGATTCCCGCCTGCGCCGGAATGACGAATTGGGGTTTATGATTAATTCTAGCGTGCTGTGTAGCCGCCGTCTACGGCTAACTCCGCTCCCGTTATGAAGGATGCCTCGTCGGAGGCCAGGAACAGCACCGCGTAGGCCACTTCATCCAGCTCTCCCCGCCTGGCCATGGGAGTCATGCCGATGTTTCTGTCTCGCTGGTCGGGGTCAACCTGCACCGACGATGTCATGGGCGGCATGAATCCGGGATGGATGGAGTTGGCCCGTATCCCCTCCTTGGCGTACCGGAGGGCCGTATTCTTGGTGAATATCCTCACCGCTCCCTTGGAGGCGTTGTAGGCCGGATGTCCCCCCTCAAGGCCCACCATGCCGGCGATGGAAGAGATGTTGACGATGGAGCCGCCGCCGGCCTTCAGCATCTCCGGGACGGCATGCCTGGTGCCCAGGAACACCCCCTTGGAGTTGACATCCATGATGCGGTCCCACCCGTCTATGCTGTCGGGATCGGGGAAGGACCGGCTGCTGATGCCGGCGTTGTTTACCAGCACGTCCAGCTTGCCGAACCGGGCAACGATGGAGTCCACCGCCCGCTGCCAGTCCTGTTCGCTGGTCACGTCCAGGAGGACGAACATGGCTTCGCCGCCGCCCTCTCTTATCTCCGCTTCCACCTGCCTCCCTTCCTGCTCCATGAGGTCTCCGATAACCACTTGGGCGCCCTCCCGGGCAAACATCCGCGCCTCCGCCGCGCCCATGCCGTTGGCCCCGCCGGTTATTAGCGCTACCTTGCCATCCAACCTGCCCATGTTTCTCCTCCTCGGTTTATTTCGTTGCTATTCTGAAAGTGGATACCCACCGTCATTCCGGCGTAGGCCGGAATCCAGGGGTGGGGTGGGTGACTCGCGACGACTGCCCACGTTGCGGACCCTGGATTCCTGCTTCCGCAGGAATGACGGTGGGGGAGGCCCTACCATTTTCATCCTCGTATGTGGCCTGCAAGGGGCATGGGTAATCCCGGCCTCTATTCTGGCATTCCTGCGAAAGCGGGAACCCCCCCGGCCCCTGGATTCCGGCCTACGCCGGAATGACGGTTGAGGGAGCGGCCCCCTAGCTACTGACCTCGTATCTCCTGATTACGTCCTGGTCGAACTCCAGCCCCAGGCCGGGCTTCTGTGGGGCGAGCATCTGCCCATCTTCAATCTTGGGAGGGTCTTCCCAGAGGCTCATGGTCCAGGGCATATACTCCACCGTCAGTCCGTTGGGGATGGCGGAGATAAGATGCACGTGGACTTCGGGTATCAGGTGGCTGACCACCGGCAGGTTGAAAGCCTCGGCCATCCCCGCTATCTTCATCCACTGGGTGATGCCCCCCGCCCGGAGCAGGTCTATCATCACGATGTCTATGGAGCGCATCTCCAGCATGTGCCGGAAGGGGGTGATGCCGTAGTGATATTCCCCTGCGCAGATGGGGGTAGTCAGCGCATCGGCGACCCGGGCCAGGCCCTGGAAATCGTCATGGGCCACCACGTCCTCCAGCCAGAACAGGTGGTACGGCTCCACCAGCCGGCCTATGTCAATGGCCTGGTTCACATTCCATAGCTGGTTGATGTCGCACATCAGCTCTATGTCGTCGCCTATGCCCTCCCGCATCACCTGCACCCTCTGAATCTCCCTGGCCACCGTAGGCTCGGCCCCAAGCTGCATCTTCATTTGCCTGAAACCCATCTCCACCAGCCGGGGACCGGCTTCCGCCAGGTATTCCACGTTGAAGGGGCGCATCAGCGCGCCGCTGGCGTAGGTGGGCGCCCGGTCCCGGTAGCCCCCCACCAGGGAGTTGACCGACTGGCCCAGGGCCTTACCCTTGATGTCCCACAGGGCGATGTCTATGGCCGAGGTCGCCAGGGTGAGGATACCCGCCGGGCCGGCGCCCGAGGCCGCCCGCCTCAGCTTGTTGTTTATGGCCTCGACCCGTATGGGGTCTTCGCCGATGACCAGCTCGCACAGGGAGTCTACCGCAGACCTGAGAGCGGGAGTCAGCGGCCCGCCGAAGAAGGTAAGTCCGTTGCCCTTGATGCCTTCGTCGGTGTCCAGTTCCAGGGTGACGAATTCCCGCGTGCCGGGCTGGGGAATCCCCACCACCAGGGGGTTGTCCGCCGGGGTGCTCAGGATGCGGGTAGCTGCGTGGGTCACTTTCATGTCTTCTTCCTCCTTTGACTACAGGCTGGCTGCCACTGCCTACAGGCTACCACAGGCAGGTTATTGGTGTCCCATGCTTGAGTAGGGGTGTTCCGGCAGGAGCAGGTCGCCCTCGTGGAAGCGGCTGAGGCGAAATTCGCCGATGTCGTAGCCTTTGGCCTGGCCGTGAAGTATAAACTCGGCAACCATCCTGCCTACCACTGGGGACAGCTTGAAACCGTGGCCGCTGAAGCCCACCGCCCAGTACAGACCTTCCACCAGGGGTGAACGGTCCAGAATGGGGTTGGCGTCGGGGGTCATGTCGTAGAGGGAGCCGTACCCTCCGCGACAGATGGCACTGTCAAAGTCTGGAAAACGCCTGCGCGCCCGCTCCCAGAACCGCAGGATTACGTCATGGTCGGCGTTGAGGCCGTAGCTGTTGGGGTTCACCGTCTCCGCCATGTCAATGGGGGCCTCGCCGCCCACCAGGGTGTAGTCGCCGCCGTCAGCGCGGAAATACGCCTCGGTGGTGTGGTCTATGAAGCTGATGTCCAACGGCCCGAAGTTGGGTGGCCGCCGCATGTGGACCATCTGCACCCTTATGGGGGTGATGGGGAATAAGTCCCCTATCAGCCCACCTACCAGGTTTCCCCAAGCCCCGGCGGCGTTGAGGGCGGTCCGGGTCTCGATAACGCCTTCCGACGTGAGTACGCCGGTGAGCCTGCCCGATTGTACCCGGAAGCCCGTCACGGGGGTATTGGTCAGCACCTCTGCGCCGTGGCGCCGGGCCTCCTCGACGTAGGAGTAGGTGGTTGCCACCGGGTCGGCGTAGCCGGACTCCGGCTCCCAGACCCCTATCGCCACGTCGTCAACCGCCGCCTGGGGGACCAGCTTGCGTACATCCTCGGGGGAGATGGTAGCGATATTGATGCCCAGTTCGCGGTTCATGGCGACGTTGACCTCTACGGCGGCCTTGTCACCCTCCCCAAACACCAGGACCCTTCCCGTCTGCCGGAACCGGGCATCGCCCCCTATGGCGTCGGGGAAGTTGTGATAAATATGGCTGGACTCGTGGGCGATGCGGGACAGGGTGGGGTGGGGATAGTGCTCCCTGATCATGGCCCCGGACCTGCCGGTGGCCCCGGATGAGATATGCCCCTTCTCCACCAGGACAACCTTGCCGGCGCCCTGCTTTGCCAGGTGCATGGCCGCGCTGGCGCCGTTGGCCCCGCCGCCTATGACCACCACGTCTGCCCTTCGATTCGCCACCGGGGACCTCTCCTCACTCTGATTGGACTCTGTCGTAGTTCCCAACCTTTATTCTAATATGAAGATAGATGCCCACCGTCATTCCGGCGTAGGCCGGAATCCAGGGGTGGGGGGTGGACTCCCGTTTTCGAGGGAGTGATGGTTGGGAGGCCGACCGCCATTTTCATCCCCCTATCTGCCCTGCAAGGTCAGGGGGAATTACTATGAAAATAGGCAGCCTCAAGCCGGAACCCCAGTCCCCGCCCCTGGATTCCGGCCTACGCCGGAATGACGGTGGAGAGGCCGTACCATTTTCATTCCCTTATGCAGCCCGCAGGGTCAGGGGGAATTATTATGAAAATAGCCAGCGCCAGGTTCCCCCACCGCAGCCTGAAGGGTGTAGCATCCCGCCCCGCCGTCATTCCTGCGGAAGCAGGAATCCAGGGTCCCACGATGTAGGGAGTCGTTGCGAAGTCATCCCCACCACCCCCCTGGATTCCGGCCTACGCCGGAATCCAGGGGGGGCGGCCAGCTGGCCTCCCCTAGAACGAGGGGTGGGGGTGTCAGACTAGCTGGCGGGGGTGGCCGGTGGTATATCCCAGACCTTGTTCTGCTCCGGCTCGAAGTGCAGACGGCCTATTCCCCGGGTGCTCCTTCCCATCAGCAGCAGTTCCCATGAAGGCTCGTCAAAGGCCTGCTGGCGGTGGATGTCCTTGGGGTACTCCAGCCAGTACACCGCGTCCCCGTGCTCCAGTACCTTGTCAATCACTACCTTCAGTTCGGCGTGTTCCGCGACGGAGCCGTCGTCCACCCTCTCAAACCCCTCGTAGCGGTCGCGGCCCCGGTAGCCGCATATCACGCCCCAGGTGTTGTGGGTGTGGACGGGGGTGGGATGCTCATGGGAGAACTTGGAGATGGACAGGATGAGGGTACTGTCATCCTCCGAGTGAAGCCTGTAGGAACCGATGGTGTTCCCGCCGGGGGTGGGTTCCCGCCACTCTCCTATGTCGAACAGGTCGTCCCGCTGGCTGAGGTCCCGCATCTTTTCGGCAATCTCGCTCAGGCCCGCGTCGGTAACGCCCTTCCGGTCAATGATGGCCTTAACGTCGCCAATGAACTGCTCAATGGTGTACTCGGTAGCCCTGATGGTATCGGTCATGTCTTGCCCCCTATACTTTGGTTGGATTGCCTAAGTTGCCCGCGTCTTTTAACTGCCCTGGGCAGCCACAAGGGCTGCCCTTACACCCGGTGGTGTGTCGCTCTGTAGGGGCAACCCTTGTGGTTGCCCCCTCGGTCGCCCGTACAGTTTGACATTCGCCTTGGTAACGAGAAGACCCTGCCTGAATCGCTTGTCCGTGTTTGGAGCGCGGATAAAGTGCGCTCGCCTAATTATAATGCTGAGGAGCCTTGTGGGACAGGCGTTTCCAGCCTACCAGGTCAGGACTATCTTGCCGAAGTTGTCCCGGTTTATCATGGCGTGGTGGGCCTCCTGCACCTCCTCGAAGGGGAACACCTTGTGCACTACGGGCTTGAGTTGCCCCGTACCGACGAACTTCATAACCTCGTGGAGGTAGCTGTTGCTGCCCATGTAAGACCATGCCAGGGACAGGCGCCGGCTGCGCAAGACCCCAAGGTCGAAGTTCAGGGGGGTGTTGGCGGTGTTGCCGCAGTTTACCACCCGGCCCCCAAAGGCCATAGCCTCAAAGGTGTCTGCCAGGACCTGGCCTCCGACGCTGTCGCAGGCTATATCCGCCCCGCGTCCGTCGGCGAGGCGGACTACCTCTTCGGCCCAGCCTGGCTTGGTGTAGTCCACCGCCGCCTCAGCGCCCAGTTCTATGCCCCTCTGCCGCTTGGCCTCGGTGCTGGCGGTGGTGATGACCCTGCCGCCGAATAGCCTGGCAATCTGGATACAGGCTATGCCCACGCCGCTGCCTGCCGCTGTGACCAGGACCCACTCCCCGGGCTGGATGTTGGCTTTCTCCACCAGCATCCGCCAACCTGTGATGAATACCAGGGGTATGGATGCCCCGTCCTCAAAGCTGATTTCATCTGGAAGGGGGGCCAGGTTTACGGCGGGGATGGTCATTAGCTCCGAATAGCCTCCGTCCCGCCGCACCCCCAGGAGCTTGTATTCGGGGCAGTCGGCATGACGGCCCCGCAGGCACTGCTGGCACTGGCCGCAGCTAAGGCCGGGAGACACGATTACCCGGTCTCCGACGGAGTAGCCCGACACTCCGGGGCCGAGGCTCTCCACAACCCCGGATACGTCCGCCCCCATAATCCGAGGCCCGCCAAAGCGCCGGTCCTGGGGGTTCTTGGTGGCCCATACGTCCAGGTGGTTCATGGCGCAGGCTTTCACCCTAATCAGGGCCTCTCCCGGCCCCGGCTCCGGGTCTGGAAGCTCCCGGATGTGCAGGGCTTCCACCCCGCCCGATTCATAGACTATTCCACGCATGTTGTCACTCCTCCTTCCGTCTTTAGTGGTCAGTGATTAGTGGCTAGTGGTCGGTGGCCTCCCGATGGTCATTATGAAAATAGGGGTGTCAATCCACTCTACCACACCCTGTTTTCGCCCTGGCATCCCACGCCCACCGTCATTCCCGCCCCCTACTCCGTCATTATTATGAAAATAGGGTTTTCATCCTCGTATGTGGCCCGCAGGGGCATGGGCAATTACCATGAAAATCTACCTCCTCCCCACTTTGCGGGGGAGGATTGAGGTGGGGGGGCGTTTCCCTCGCCAAGGTATCACCCCCATCCTAACCTTCCCCCGTCGAAGGGGGAAGGAACTACTTGGGCTGGCCGTGCCCATCATTTTCATCCCCTTATGTGGCTCGCAAGGGGCATGGGGGATTCCCGCGAAAGCGGGAATCCAGGGTCCCGCAATGTCGCAGTCGCTGCAAAGCCACCCACCCCCACCCCTGGATTCCGGCCTACGCCGGAATGACGGTGGAGAGGCTGCCGTCATTTTCATCCCCTTACTTGGCCTTTGCAAGGCCATGGGCAATTCCCGCCCCTTACTCCGTCATTCCCGCGAAAGCGGGAATCCACCCCCCGCCTCTGGATTCCGGCCTGCCACCGAATAATGATGAGGTGGCAGGCTACACTTCATTTTCACCCTCATACGTGATAGCCCTGCCCCGAAGCGCCCCCGCATATATGCAGATAGGGAACTATTCGCTAAAATCTAGTGAACACCCTCTGCTATTTGCATAGGCGGAGGGACTACAGGGGCCAACAACATGCATTATATGGTCCGGCATACATGCTTCAGGAATAGTTTAGGGTTAGGAGGTACAAATGGCAAGATTAGAGGGCAAAGTAGCCATTATCACTGGCGGAGCCAGGGGGCAGGGCGCCGCCGAGGCCCGGATGTTCGCCCAGGAAGGCGCTAAGGTGGTCTTTGGTGACATCCTGGACGAGGAGGAGCAAAAGGTGGAGGCGGAGATACGAGAGCACGGGGGTGAGGCCACCTACATGCGCCTGGACGTGACCAAGAGCGACGACTGGCAGGCGGCCATAGGGCTGGCCGAGAGCAAGTATGGAAAGCTGGACATCCTGGTGAACAATGCCGGTATTGTGAGGCGCTTCAATTTAGAGAACACCACCGAAGAGGTATGGGACCAGGTAATGGATGTGAATGCCAAGGGGGTGTTCCTGGGCACCAAGTACGCCCTCCCCGCCATGCGCCGCGCCGGGGGAGGCTCTATCGTCAACATATCATCCATATCTGGGATGGTCTCTGTGGGCCACCCGGCCTACATAGCATCCAAGGGGGCGGTCAGGCTCTTCACCAAGGCGACGGCTATCCAGCACGCCAAGGACAACATACGCTGCAACTCCGTTCACCCCGGCCCCATTGACACTCCCATGCGCTATAGCGGCCAGTCCGACCCCGACGCCGTGGGGAGGATACCCCTGGACGTGCCTCTGCGCAGGGATGGCACCTCCGAGGACATAGCCTATGGGGTGCTCTACCTGGCATCCGACGAGGCATCTTTCGTTACCGGCTCCGAGTTGGTCATAGATGGGGGGGTGATTGCCCAGTAAACCGGCACCGTCATTCCCGCGAAAGCGGGAATCCAGGGTCTCGCGACATAGGGAGTCGCTGCAAAGGCACTCCCCCTGGATTCCGGCCTGCAACCGAATGACGGGTCCAGGGTCTGACCATGATAGGATTGACAGGGTTCGGGTACGCCACTACACTCGATACCCAAGGCGGAAAATAGTCGGATAGTAAGCAGGAGGTTATCATGCCTATCGAGAAGCACTCTTCGGAAATGGACCGCATAGTGTCCTCGGGCCAGGAGGCCCAGGTGTTGAGCAGCGGCTTTGGCGGCGAAAATGGGCCTGCTGAGGGGCCTCTGTGGTGGAAGGAAGGTAGCTACCTTCTATTCAGCGACATTCACAACAACCGGCGGATGAAGCACGTGCCCGGCGGCGACACGACGGTGTTCCACGAGCCTACCAACCGGGCCAACGGGCTGACCAGGGATGACAAGGGCAGGCTGGTAGCCTGTGAGCACGAGTCCCGCCGGGTCACCCGCATGGACCCCGATGGGAGCATCACCGTGGTTGCCAACAACTATCATGGCAGGCGATTGAACCGCCCCAACGACGTGGTGGTCAGGTCCGACGGGAGCATATTCTTCACCGACCCCGCCACCCTGGGGGTGGAGTCGGAACTGGACTTCTTCGGGGTGTACAAGGTCTCACCGGACCTGGGCAGTATGCACCTGCTGGTGCGGGACTTCTTCCTGCCCAACGGACTGGCTTTCTCTCCCGATGAGAGTGTGCTTTATGTGAACGACTCCCGCAGGCGTCACATACGGGCCTTCGAGGTGGATGCTGCGGGGATGTTCAACCTGGCTACCGAGAGGGTCTTCTCCGACCTGAGCGGTGAGCGTCCCGGCGCCCCCGACGGCATGAAGGTGGACGTGGAAGGAAATGTGTACTGCGGCGGCTCCGGCGGGATATGGGTAATAGCGCCCGACGGCACCCACCTGGGGACTGTTGCGCATGGCGCGCCGACCACTACCAACATAGCCTGGGGCGGCGACGACTGGAAGACCCTGTACTTCACCAGCCGGGACTCCCTGTGGAGCATCCAGATGAATATCCCCGGCGTGCCGGTGCCCGTGGGCGGCTAGGCAGCGTTGATATTCGATGGAATGAGTACCAATTCGTCATTCCGGCGTAGGCCGGAATCCAGGGGCTGGGGGGGTAGGGGCTATTCCTTCCCCCTTCGACGGGGGCAGGTTAGAGCCTGCCCCCGTATCAAGTACCGGGCAAGCTCTGGGCTTGACCCAGGGATGGGGGTGACACGCTCAGCTAGGGAAACGCCCCCCCACTCAATCCTTCCCCACGAAGGGGGGAGGAGGTTGGATTTCCATAATAATTGCCCATGCCCCTGGGTGCCACATGCGATGATGAAAATCGTACAGCTTCCCCACCGTCACTCCCACGAAAGCGGGAGTCCACACCCAACCCCTGGATTCCGGCCTGCGCCGGAATGACGGTGGGCATCTATTTCCATCACTAATCACTTGTGGAATTGGGGCAGCACCTCGCTGCCGAATAGCTCCAGCTGCTCAAGGGCCTGCTGGGGAGGGCACATGGGACGCACCACGAACTTGGACGCTCCCGCCTCCAGGTAGTTATGTATGGTCTCCTTCACCTGCTCCGGGGTGCCCAGGGCGCTGTACTCGGTGAAGTGGGCGTCGGGCCTGGGCCGGGTGGTATAGGTCTCGGCAACCTGGGCGGCCTCCTCGTGGGTGGGTGCGATGTAGTAGCTTATCAGCGCCCCCATGTGGTCTTCCTCAATCTCCCGCCCGAACTCGGCAGCGGTGTCGAAAATCACCGTTATCCCCTCCTGGACCTCCTTGGCGGTGGCCGAGGAGACCAGCCAGCCATCCCCCGTCCTGCCGACCCGCTTCTGGGCGGCGGTGCTCCGGCCCCCGATCCAAATGGGCAGGAAAGGCACCTGGACCGGCTTGGGGTTTATGGTCACGTCGTGGAGGGTATAGAACTGACCCTCGTGGGTCACGCTGTCCTCATGCCACAGGCGGCGCATAACCGTCATCGCCTCGTCGGTGCGGCGGCCCCGGTCCTCCTTGGACACCCCGCACGCCTCGTACTCCCTGGGGTCTTCCTGGCCCAGGCCGATGGCGGGCAGCAGGCGTCCGTTGGACAGATAGTCCAGGGTCGCCATCTCCTTGGCCAATACCACTGGGCTTCTGATGGGCAACTGGAGGACGCTGGTCCCGAACTTCAGCTTGTCCGAGTAGGCCGCCACCATAGAAAGGGCAACCATCGGCTCCACGCTGGCGCGCTCCCCTACCACCCGGTCCGACAGCCAGATGGAGTCGTAGCCGTACTTATCGCCAACCTCTACCAGGCCGCGGAAAAACTGGACCCCTTCCTTCCCTGTGGGGAAAGCTCCGGGCATATACCCTATGCGCACGCTCATGTTGCCCTCCAACGAGTTTTCCCGTCCATCATACATTCGCCGGGGCTTCTCTGCAATCCCAACTCAGGCCCATCACCAGCCGAAGAGTTGCCATTGCTGCTGCCTGGGCAGCCACACCCACATCTCATTGTCCAGGCTGCGGCCCTGTCCCACAAAGGCATGGACCAAGTCGGCCCACTGTTCGGTAATAACCTCTATTACCCGCCCTGGACTATCAGGGTGACGATAATCCCGATGAGGGCGACCAGCAGGCCCCCGCCGATTGCCAGCATCGCCAGCATCAGCCTGTCAATCCGGGAGTTGACCTGCTGAAACCCGGTGGTCATCTCCGCGTGGAGCTGCTGAAGCCCGGCGGCCGATTCCGCGCGGACCTGCTGAAGCCCTGCGGTCGACTCCGCGCGGACCTGCTGAAGCCCTGTGTTCAAGTCCGCGCGGAGCTGCTGAATCTCGGTGGTCATGTCTGCGCGGACCTGCTGAAGCCCGGTGGTCATGTCTGCGTGGATCTGGTGGAGCAAGGCTGACTGCTCGGCCATCCGCCCCTCCAGGTTGCCCAGGGACCTTTCGTCCGTACCCGATGCCATTGTCGTACCTCCTATCTGCTTGATAGACTAATGTTCCAGGTCAGGTAGAAACGCCCCATCAGGTGGGTATCCCATGTCGGGGGCACCTCTGCTGTTAGTGTCGGGTACTGAGCAGTATAACCGTTAGCGGCGTTTAAGGCGAATCGTCCCATTCCTCATCTTCATCATCGTCTTCTTCCAGCATGTCGTCGAACATCTTGACTGTGTCAGGCAGCGAGGGTGGAAGCACTACCAGGCAGAGTGCGTCAACCCTTGAGAATCCTTGCTCCAGCCAATTGTGCTTACCGATGGTTTTCCAGGTATAAACCCTGCCATTGGTGCTTATGGCGAGAGCATCCGCTTTCTCGGCTTCCGCAGTGTCAAACGCCTCAGCGTCTATTAGTAGTTCCAAAGTTATACGCATATCAACCTCACAATGTTTTATATTCCGGGACTATTGCTTTAAGGCCTCTTCATTCCATATCAGGGTAATCATGGTCAAGCCTGACCCCGGTGAGTTCATAGGCAATTATGTATTCCCACCGTCCTTTTTCGCGATATGACATAAGCTCTGATATGTATGCCTCACTTTCTGCCCGACGGTCAAGAGCTTCCCAAACACTTTCACCCGGTCCGGTGTGTACACGAGCGATAACCTGAGCGTTGTCGAAGTGCTTCCCATCGGGCGTTAAAAATGTCCCATCCAGAAGCCCAATGACCATCCACTGCATTGCATCCCCCCAAGCTGAGTATAGGCTAAAGGCTATCAACTACTATTGTTGCGCTGTAGTTCCCTGGTGCATGGTGCGCCGGTATACCCCCCTGTTATCAACGAACTCGACGATTCCACGGTCGCGTAAAGTTTGGAGTTGTTGACGAACTTTAGCTGCCACATGGTGGTTCCCCGGATACTCTACCTCTGCCAAGGGGGTGATGACGTTTATCAAATCGGGCAGCGGGAAATCGCCTTTTGGCATGGTCATTACTCCTCTTAAAGTGAGATTCGTCCAGCCGCTGAATCCCTCCAGCAATGTGGCATCGTTTGTTACCGAAAACTCCGGCTCAGGAACATCCGGGGTATCTCCGGGCGTGGGTGTGGGTGGAATCTGAGGCAGAGATACCTGGATGGTTGAGAGGGGAATATGAAGGTCCTCCAAGTCTTTGACGCCCATCGCCTTGGGTTTCTGTTTCTTGGGACCAAAGCTTTGCATCAGAGACCTGGAGAGGTGGTCCACTACCCGGGACTCCCTGGTTACCAGGCCACATTCCAAGTTCCGGCGCATACCGGAGTAGGTGGCATTTGCCGATGTCACCAGGGCGGAGGTGTCGTCGAAAATGTACATCTTGGCGTGAAGGCGGCTCAGGGAATAAACGCTTACGCCGTCTCGCGCCAGGGTGCAGAGGGTTTCGAGACTGGAGGCGCGCATTGCGAAATCCCGCAAGTCGGTGCGGGTAATCAAAGTCCGGGTTACGTCTTGGGGAGCCAGGTCCGTTAGTTCCATTATGCCGTCGTTGACGTATGGGCTGGCGATGAGCATCCTCGAGCGACAGGCCCTCGCCCTCTTGGAAAGCCAATCGAAGGTTGGTGTGGTCACGATTTCCAAGCTGTTGTCAGCGCTCATTTCGATTCCTCTTCCGGAAGCCGTGCCACTTCGTCGGCCTCGCCGGTTTCCTTACGGGCATAACATAATGGAACCAGCAAAAACGGCCCAGGGATTCAGACAGGCAGTTCCCTCTGCCGGGCATGGGTTACGTCCTGATTGCTCACTGGGCGCACCTGAGAGCGCGACACCGTGGCGATGGCTGCGGTGTCGCCATCGAGGGCCAGGAATTCTACCTCAAAGGCTTCTCCCCGGCGATAGATATGTATCACGGTGCCCACGTCGCCGGCCTTCAACCCTTCTTGCGGGACATCGCTGGTCAAGACAATCCGGTCATGTTCCTTCATCATGTCATCTCCTCAAAGGATACGATGTTATCAACCTGGGCGTAGCATTTCCTCTTTCAATTAACCATATAGTCCTGATGCGCGGATTACGCCCATCAGGCGTTTCCAATTCTCCATCTATACTGTAGCGGATGCCGTAATCAGATTCTACAGTCCTGCTCACCGGGTGGCTGGTGCAATGCCTTGACAATGCCCTCATCAGGGTATCCCACTCCTCTAGCCGAAAGCCGAAACTGCTAAAGAAATCGGCCTTGCTGCGACCGTCGGGGTGAATGTGTGAAAGCAGGTAATCGGTGATTTTCTCCCGGTCCACTCGGGCTTGGTCTGCATTTGGTAGCATCATACAATAACCCCGCGAACATATTATCACATTCTGGAATGATGATCGAGGCGCTGCGGCCTCCCCCGGCTTTCCCATCCGGCCAAAGCTGGTATCGGGATAAGCACGCCCAAAGGGGCTGGGAGTGGTATAATACAGATGAGAAATTGATAGTATAGAATGGATAGGATGTAGCTATGACCACACAGTACACAGCCAAGGACATTCAGGTCCTTGAGGGTCTTGAGGCCGTCCGGCGGCGGCCGGGGATGTACATAGGCAGCACCGACCAGCGAGGCCTCCACCACGTCATCTACGAGGTGGTGGACAACGCGGTGGACGAGGCTATGGCCGGCTATTGCACCCGGGTTGAGATAGCCATCCGGGAGGATGGGTCGGTCCTAATATCCGACAATGGCCGGGGCATCCCCGTGGACGTTCACCCCACCACCGGAAAGTCGGCCCTGGAGACGGTGATGACTACCCTCCATGCAGGGGCCAAGTTCGGCGGCGGCGCGTACAAGGTGTCCGGCGGGCTTCACGGCGTGGGCGCATCCGTGGTCAATGCTCTCTCCTCCTATCTGAGGGTGGAAGTGCGGCGGGAGGGCACAGCTTACTACCAGGAGTACCAGGAGGGCCTGCCAACCACCGACCTGGACCAGGGCCCCATACCCGAGGACGGCCCCCAGGAAACGGGCACCTCCATAACCTTCATCCCCGACACCAAGATATTCGACGGTCTGGACTATGACTTCGATATGCTTGTGGGCCACTTCAAGCAGATTGCCTATCTCAACAAGGGCCTGGAGGTGGTCTTTGCCAGCCCCTGGCACGCAGAGAATCGGGACGGGGATATTGAGCGCACCTATTACTTCGACGGGGGGCTTGCCAGCCTGGTCAGAAGCGTGAACCGGCACCGCAAGGTCCTCCAAGAGAAGCCCTTCTACATGCTCAACAACGTGGACAGCACTGTGGTGGAGGCCGCCATCCAGTACAACAGCGGCTACAGCGAGTCGGTGCTGTCCTTCGCCAACTGCATCAACACCGGCGAGGGGGGCAGCCACCTCACCGGCTTCCGCTCGGCCCTGACCAGGGTGATTAACGACTACGCCCGCAGAAACAAGCTCCTGCGGGACGACCAGGCCAACCTGGCGGGTGAGGATGTGCGGGAAGGGCTTACGGCGGTGATAAGCGTCAAGCTCACCGACCCCCAGTTTGAGGGCCAGACCAAGACCAAGCTGGGCAACGCCGAGGTCAAGGGTATCGTGGAGTCGCTGCTGGGAGAGGCCCTGGCCCAGTACCTTGAGGAGCACCCCACCGAGGCCAAGCGCATCGTGGACAACTGCGTAACCGCTCAGAAGGCCCGGGAGGCCGCCAAGAAGGCGCGGGAACTGGTGATAAGGAAGAACGCCCTGGACGGCTCCTCGCTGCCGGGGAAGCTGGCCGACTGCTCCGAGCGCAATCCCGCCCTGTCGGAGATATACGTGGTGGAGGGCGATTCCGCCGGAGGCTCGGCCAAGGGCGGCAGGGACAGGCGCTTCCAGGCCATCCTGCCGGTCAAGGGCAAAATCCTCAACGTGGAGAGGGTGCTCAGGCAGCCGGACAAGATTATGGGCCATGAGGAGATAAGGACCATGATAGCCGCCTTGGGGGCCGGAGAGGGCGACGACTTCAACCCGTCCAAGCTCCGCTACCACAAGGTAATAATAATGACCGACGCCGACGTGGACGGCTCGCACATCCGCACCCTGCTCCTCACTTTCTTCTACCGGAGAATGGTTGCTCTTATTGAAGAGGGGTATCTCTACATCGCCCAGCCGCCGCTGTACCGGGTACAGGCCGGGAGGGATGTAAACTACGCCTACAACGAGGCCCACAAGGATGAGATACTCAACGCCATGAATGGAAGACGCAATATCCAGGTGCAGCGTTACAAGGGCCTGGGGGAGATGAACCCGGACCAGCTATGGGAGACGACCATGAACCCGGAGACCCGCAACATGCTACAGGTGAACATAGACGATGCCTTGGGTGCTGACGACATGTTCACCAAGCTGATGGGCGACGAAGTGAAGCCCCGGAAGGAGTTCATCCAAGCCTACGCCCGCACGGTGAAGGACCTAGATGTGTAGGGTAGGGCCTTTTACTGATGCGTGAACAAAGAACTAAACAATGGCGCTCTTGCGGGCTATGCGAAGAGGATGAAAACCCTATTTTCATAATAAGACTTTGGCATGTGCTGCGGCCATCAGGCGTTGCACGGACTAGGAGACTAACAATGACCACACCGCAGGGACACGACAGCGACCGCCTAGACCGCATTGAGCGAATCGTAGAGGGAATCGCCGCCGACGTATCCGAAATGAAGGTCGAATTTACCTCAATGAAGGACCATATGGTCGTGATGGACAACCGCCTAGCTGTGCTGGAGAACGACATGGCCGTGATGAAGAATGACATGGCCGTGACCAAAGGCTGGCAGACAGAGTTGGCGGTGGAGCGGCGCGCCGGACGGGTCTTCGCCCGGCTGTGCGACGGCGAACTGCTGCGCATCTACCCCGACAGCGAGTTGAGGTACTACGTCAGTCAGAGCAGGCGCCCGGGGTCTGTGTCGAGGGAGGAGGCGGCCCGGGCGGAATCGGTTGATTTCCTGCTGGAGGGCGCCGATGCCAATGGTGCGCCGGTAATGTTTGCCGTTGAGGTCTCCTACACCGGCGGCATAGACGACAGCGACCGCGCCATTGAGAAGGCCGCACTGCTGACCAGGCTGCTGGGGCGGGACGTAAAGTCGGCGGTGGTGGGCGAGTCCTTCACCGCGCAGTTTGAGGAGGACGCCTCGCGCCGAAACGTCGCTTATGCCCGTATCCGCGACGGCGGTTCGGTAAAACGCTGAAAGGCAGTCTCCTCAACTTGATATTCTCGACGCGTGCTGGTAATTCACCATGCCCCTGCGGGCCACATACGAGGATGAAAATGGTATGGCCTCCCCACCGTGATGCTCCCTTCACGCCCTTCCCATCCCCCACGCTCACTTCATCTGTCACTCCCGCGAAAGCGGGAGTCCGCCGCCCCACCCCGGGATTCCGGCCCCGTATCGGAGTACGGGGCGGGCTCTACGCCGGAATGACGGCGCCGGATGCCCATTTTCATGGGATGCCACACCCTTCAGGGCGTGGTGAGTAACCTGAGACTAGGATAGGAGATGCGCTTTGCCAGATTCTGATAACCTCCCCGACGATGCCCCCGCAACGGCCCTGTTTCCCCAGTTCCAGTCGGAGCTATACGAGATGATAGCCTCCGAGGTGGGGGGGTTGACGGACCCGCAGCTTGATTTCGAGTCCGACAGGTGGGGATGGAGCGGTTGGAGCATCAGGCGCAACCTCAGCCACATGGCCTCCGGGGACTTCCGGTGGATGCTGCTGCGCTGGGGCCAGCAGCTTTTCCCCCAGGGCATATCGGCGGACGTGGTGGACAAGGACGACCTGGACAACCTGGCCGCATCCCCCCACGACCGCAGGCTGAACGAGGACATCTACTGGGATGTCGGCGACATCCTGGGGAAGCTGCGCCAAGGCCTTGGCATTTGCTGGCGGGTCCTATCCGGGGAGACGGTGGGATCCATGCGCAGCAAGGAAATCAGGAACGATGGAACGGCCAACTCGCCTCTGTTCCACCAGGCATACCCCAGGGGCGTCCGCCCGGACCCCGCCGATTCCACCAAGGTGTACATGACCCTGGAGGCCAGCTTCTACCACAGGTACTTTGAGCATATAACCCATCTGTATAATATCCAGAGGATCAAGCGCGCCCAGGGGCTTCCCACCCACGCAGAGATTCCCTTTGAGGGCTACCTGGCGCTGCCCGGCTGGGATAGAAGCGAGCCGTAGGCCGGGCGCGGAGCCTTATCGGTTGTCAGACTGGGCTTCCAATAAGAATGGGACAGGTCCCTGGACCTGCCCCATTCTTATGTTTTTCTGAAACGGGCCTCTATCCCCCCGTCAATCCAGTCCCTGTCTAGGGCCTGTTCACACTAGCGCAACACATCGGCGATGAGTGCGAACAGGATGAAGCCCAAGTAGAGCGCGTCGATCTTCTCGAAGCGGGTGAATATACGGCGAAAGCCCTTTAGCCTCCGGAACAGACGCTCGACTTCGTTGCGCCTTTTATACATCTCCTTGTCGTATTCCCACGGCTCAACCCGCGTCTTGAGCGGCGGAACAACGGGAGTGAACCCCAGCTCCGCCGCAAGTTGGCGAGTCTCGTTGCCCTCGTAGGCCCGGTCCATCAATACAGACGGGTTCCCCTGCTGCGGCCCAAGGCGGTTGAGCAATTTGCGCCCCTCCGGAGCGTCGTGGGCCTGTCCGGGCGAGAGCGAGAAGGTCATGGCCGTCCGGTCATCCGCGGCAACCATATGAATTTTGGTGGTCCATCCGCCCCGGGACTTGCCGATGGACTGAGGTCCGTTTTTTTAAGCGCGCCCGTGCCGTCAGGATGCACCTTGACAATGGTGCTGTCCAACGAAACCGGCTCAATCTTGATGCGCACTATCTGTTCCCGTTGCAGATGTTCAAACACCCGGTCCAGGACCCCGTTTTTGGACCAGCGGTTCATGCGGGTGTAGATGGTGTGCCAGTTGCCAAACCGGGAAGGCAAGCCCCGCCACTTGCACCCATGCTCTGCGACATACAGAATTGCGTTGAGCACATGCAGGTTGGACATGCTTACGTTGCCCCGCTGCACCGGCAGGCAGGACGCTATGCGTTCATACTGAGCTTCGGTAATTTCCATCTATGAATGATAACCCATTCAGATCACTAGTGTGAACAGGCCCTAGTCCCATGTAACGGGGAGGGATATGAGAGAGCGGAAGCCGATGGTCGAGAGGTATTCCAATTCATCGTTCTTCAGGTGCAGGTTGTCGAACCTCTCAGCCAGGGCCTTGAACACCTCCTGCCCTTCCATGCGGGCGATGGTGGAACCCAGGCAGTGGTGTATCCCAGACCCAAAGGCCACGTGCCGGTTGGGGTATCTGTCGATGTCCAGCTTATCAGGCTCGTCAAACATCTCGGGGTCCCGGTTAGCGGAGGATATAACCCACCTTATAACCTCGCCTTCGCTGATGTTCTTTCCCCTTACCTCTACGTCCTCGGAGGCTATGCGCTGGATGGTCTTGACCGGGGAGTCGTAGCGAAGGCACTCCTCCGTCGCCTTCACGGTCCTGCTCATGGGGTCCTCTTTTAGCAGCTCCCACTGGTCGGGGTGATTGATGAAGGCGAGGGTGCCGTTGCAGATGAGGTTTATGGTAGTCTCGTGGCCTGCTATCAGCAGAAGGGTGGCGTTGGACACCACGTTCTCTCGGTTGTACACGCCCCTTCTCTCGCCCTCACACAGCACCGAAAGCAGGTCCTCCTTGGGGTTGGCTATCCTCTCTGCCACCAGGGGAGACAGGTACTCGGCGAACTCCTTTGTGCCCTCGGCGGCCACCTTCATCCTATTGGAGCCGCCCTGTCCGCCGTGAAGGAACTTCCGCGATAGGTCCCTAATCAGCAGCCGGTCTTCCTGGGGCACACCCATCAGCTGAGCGATGACCAGCAGGGGAAGGGGAGTGGCGAGGTCCTGCATCACGTCCATCTCACCCTTCTCTTCCGCATCATCGAGAAGCTGGGCGATGGCCGTTTGGACCAGGGGACGCCATGCCTCCATTGCCCTGGGGGTGAAAGAGCCGTGGATCACCCTCCGCATGTCAATGTGCTCGGGGCGGTCGTGCTGGATGAACATGTCGGCGTTGTAATGCCGCGTGAACATGAACAGGTCTATGTCCTCTTCGGGTATTGGCGGGTAGGGTTCCCGGTTATCGTTTTTGCTGACCGCCGAAGAGAATAGCTCGTGGTGGCGGGTGAACCAGACAACATCGTCGTGGCGGGTGACTACCCACTGGCGGAACTTCTCGTTCCAGTGGATGGGGTCTTCTTCCCTGAGCTGGCCGTAATAGGTGTATGGGTCGGCGATAACCTCAGGAGCGAACATCTCATCGTTAATCTTGGTAGTCATGGGACCTCCAATCTTCAAAGGCTTAATAGCAATTTATTTTACCATGACCCTTATGTCAATGGGGTTTTGGATAGGTAAGTGTTCAGACACAATGAGCCGTGACCGCCACTTCACCGTCATTCCGGCGTAGGCCGGAATCCAGGGGCGGTGTTGTGGGTGACTTCACAGAAACTCCCCAAGTTGCGGGACCCTGGATTCCCGCTTTCGCGGGAATGACAAATAAAGTGAGCGGTGGGGGTTGGGAAGGGTGTGAAGGGAGCATCACGGTGCTGGCTGCTGGCTATTTCCATAGTTATGACGGGTTGGGGCCAGAATGAGACCTCAACTCTGAACAGTTACTTGGATAGGGTTGTTGCAAGGCAAATGACAGGGGCGGTCCGGGCCAATGCGTTTTGCTGCCGGGCCCCTCATCCTGAGCTTGTCGAGGGATGATAGGTCGGCTTCTCGCACGCTCCCTTATCGAGGGCCACCTCAAAGGGACCGCCCTTTATGCCGCTAACCCCCAGGATATGGAATCCCAGGACGTTATTGTCATTGTCAATTTTGACCATAACACGGTCATCTTCCGTTTCCCGGAAGTAACCTTCTTTAATTTCCCAGATTACTTCCAAGAAGTCCCCTTCCGGGTCATACCATAGACTTACGTTGGTGTAGTCCATAATGTCTCTCCCTGCTTGAGTTGGCCTGTGAAGTAA
Organism: Dehalococcoidia bacterium; assembly: GCA_965219725.1. Taxonomy (GTDB): domain Bacteria; phylum Chloroflexota; class Dehalococcoidia; order Lucifugimonadales; family JAGWBF01; genus CBDCOF01. The sequence continues at coordinate 1,891,520 of CBDCOF010000002.1, forward strand.
GCGGTGATTACGAAGGCGTCGGCAGTCTCCAAGCTCTTGACCACTACGCACATGTACTTATCTCCAATTCCGATGCCAGTGTACCATCGGTAATAAAGGGCGACATATTGGGGGTCACTGGCAGACCGCCTGACTTCATGCGGGGTTTCCAGGGTTAGAGGAATAGTCCATTCCAGACCAGCGACTTCAGGGTGCTTTCTGAGGATATAAGCCATCCTCTCGTCTGACAGCCGGACATGTTGCCCCTGGTAGTCTCTATAAACCATTTCTCTAGTAGCTTTGACGGGACAGACGCCTTGATATATCCTTGCGCAGGGATGGTCGTTACTGCTTCAGGTTCTCTATAAAGAACCGGACTGCATAATCCGCCCCTTCCTCCTCACGGCCCCCCCAGAAATGGTCCACTCCCGGCACGACCTGCAACCGGGCGGTCTCTCCAAGGGCTTCCACCTGCTGCTTCATTGAGGTTATCTCTGCCACGTGGTCTCTATCCCCGCAGATGAAGAGCTTGGGGCGCTGGTCTCCATCCGTCGCCAACTCCTCCACATACCTGTTGGGCGCTGAGAAGAGGGCAAAAGCTCTGGACTCCTTGTACCTGGAAAGGGCCCTCAGGATTACCCCGGTGCCGAAGGAGTAGCCCGCCATCCCCAGCCGGCTGCTATCTACGTCATCCAGCCCTTTCAAGTACCTCAGAGCAGCCTCGGCGTCCTCCGGCTCCTTCTCTCCGCCGGCGTATGTGCCCTCGCTGCTTCCCACCCCGCGGAAATTAAAGCGCAGGGTTGCAAATCCGGCATCCACAAGGGCGTTGCACACTGCCAGCACCACGTTGTTGTTCATATTACCGCCGCCTGTGGGGCCGGGATGGCACATAACCACGCCCGGGAATGTGCCTGGCGCTGCGCCCGGGGTCTCATCGGGAAAGGCCGCAACCCCTTCCAGGGTCAAATCGCCGCTCTTGAAGCCAATTGCCTTCTGACGCATCACATGGTCCGCCTTTCTGAAATTAACACTCATCTTAGAGGGCTGAGGATGGTTTGGCAAGCCTCCTGTTATAGTCTGGGAAATGCCGGAAAATCAGCGCCAACTGCCTTGATATTGTGATGAGAGGGTTGTTAATCTTATGTCAAGGTCTAATTTCCAGAGAATATCAGGCCCTTCCGGTCTTATTTGGGCTTGGTCTTATATGGGACTATCTCCACAGAGCGGAGTGAGGGTTTACCGTACAAAAGTCCAATAATTACGAGTAATACAGGTCTGGTGATGGAAAGAGCGAGTGGGTTGGGTGACGTATCTCACGAGTCCGTGTCGGGTGGAGCGCTCGTTAAGGTAGGGGGGCGGGGCTGGGAAGTAGACTTCAAACTGGATGACAAAGCCTCCTTCCACCAGGTGGAGGAGGGCTTGCGTCGTCACCTGCATGAAAGCCAGGGTTGGTTTACGGGTGAGACTGTAACAGTCAACGTAGGCCGCAGGGTTCTCCGCCCTGAGGAACTGGCACGAATACGGGAGGTGGTGGAGGAGGAGTTTCAGCTTAAAGTCTCCGCGTTTTGGTGCCCGGCTGAAATCGTGGAAGCAGCTATTTCCGAAGAGGCGGGGGTCCGGGTCTCCCTGGCCCCTCAGAATCGTGACCATATCCGCATTAAACAAGACTCCGCTGCGCGTGTAAGAGAGAAAGCCCTTTCCTCTCTACTATCCAGCCAGGACAATGGCCACCTGTTTATCAGAAGCACCTGCCGCTCTGGGACTAGGATTCAACACGCCGGCGACGTGGTTATCAGGGGAGACGTGAATCCCGGGGCGCAGGTTATAGCAGGTGGCGACATCATCGTCCTGGGGAGTCTCCGGGGAATTGCCCACGCCGGAGCCAATTGCGCCGATCCCATTGGGGCGGTGATAATTGCCTTCTCGTTACAGCCCCTCCAGCTTCGCATTGGCCGCCATATCTCTGTAGCCCCAGGGGACCACCACTCTAAGTCAATACATCCTGAAATAGCTTACCTGAATCGAGGCTCTATCGTAGTGGCCCCCTTCACAGGCAAGCTCTAAATGTATGAAGAAAGGAACCTTTCATGGCAGGGAAAGCTATAGTCATAACCTCAGGCAAAGGAGGAGTCGGTAAGACCACAGCCACTGCCAATCTGGGGTCCGGTCTGGCGCTGCGGGGCAATAAGGTGGTGGTTGTGGATACCGACATCGGCCTGCGCAACTTGGACGTGGTTATGGGCCTGGAGAACCGCATCGTCTATGACCTGGTAGATGTGGTAGAAGGACGGTGCAAGCTCAGTCAGGCGATGATCAGGGACAAGCATTCCAACGATCTATTCCTTATCCCGGCGGCCCAGACCCGGGACAAGACGGCTATCAATCCCCAGCAGATGAAGGAGTTATGCCAACAGTTGCAGGAGGACTTCGACTATGTAATGATAGACTGCCCCGCCGGGATTGAGCAGGGTTTTCACAATGCCATCGCCGCCGCCGACCGGGCTATCGTGGTGACGACCCCGGAAGTCTCGGCTATCCGGGATGCGGACAGGGTAATCGGTCTTCTGGAGGCGGCGGGGCTCCCCATCCCCGACCTGGTGATCAACCGCCTGAACCCTGGGATGGTGAGGCAGGGCGATATGATGGACAAGGATGACATACTGGAGCTTCTGTCGGTGCGAATGTTGGGGCTGGTGCCCGATGATGAACAAATCATCGTGTCCACCAACAAGGGCATCCCGGTGGTGCATAACACCAAGTCCTGGTCCGGTGAAGCCTTTAGGCGCATCTCAGCCCGCATTGATGGGGAGGACCGCCCCTTCTTGCAGTTGGACAACGGGCACGGAATCCTGTCGCGGGTCAAGAAGTTTATGGGTATCCAGGGGAAGGACTACTCCGATGCTTGATTTTCTCAAATGGCTCCTTCGTAAGCATGAGCGCAGCAAAGACGCTGCCCGGCAGCGGCTCCAGCTAATCTTGGTGATGGACCGGATTGGGATGATGCCGGAGGTTGTGGAGGCCATGAAGGAAGAAATCATTGAGGCGGTCTCCAAGTATATGGTTGTGGACGGGGAGTCCATCGAGATGGAGATAACCCGCTCCGGCGAGACCATCGTCCTGGTATCTAATATCCAGGTAAAAGAGGTCCTCCGTACCTTTTCGGTACATAGCTGAACCAGACTTATATGTGTTTAAGGTCCCAACCCCCAACCATCGAAGTAGATAGCGAGGCGAATACATCAGGGTTGGGCTAGATTTGTATAGCCCAACCCTGGTCCCGTCAGAAGATAAACCCTAGCGTCTCGCCAGGGCCTTTTCCACCTCGGACAAGAGTTCCTCTTTATCCATCACTGTGAAGAACTCAGCAGCGTCCTTGTATGTGCATTCCATCTGTGCAACCACCAGGACAATCGTACCTAAAGCCAATTCGCAATTCCCCATGATCAAAATCACCCAACTACGCGCATAACCCGCTCAGGTCCTGGTTAGCTTGTAGCCCAGTGATGGACTAACCTCACATACTGACGCAGTCGCCCTGCTGCTGTTGGGGAAGTTTGCTACCTGTGGCCTCTCAGTATATACTTGTTCCCGTTGGAGAGCGCCTTGCTCCTATGTTATATGTTATGGCGTTGGCGCTCGGTGTGTCACATTCACCTGGAAACGGGGCAAAGATGGGGGTCTCAATTATGGAGTTCAATATTGCGGTATTACCCGGCGACGGCATAGGCCCGGAGGTAATTGCTCAGGGGGTAAGGGTCCTGGAAACGGTGGGAGAGAAGTTCGGCCATCGCTTCAACCTCGGCTATGCCGAGGTGGGCGGGGCTGCTATAGACAAATATGGAGTCGCCTTGCAGGACGATACGGTAGAAATGGCCCGCCGGTCTGACGCCGTCCTCTTTGGGGCCGTGGGCGGCCCGAAGTGGGACGACCCCAGGGCATCGGTGCGCCCGGAGGACGCTATCCTGGGCCTCCGCAAGGAGCTGGGGGTGTTCGCCAACATCAGGCCGGTGAAGGTCTTCCCCGAGATGGCCGACTCCAGCGTGCTGAAACCCGGCGTGCTGGAAGGTGTGGACATAGTGGTAATCCGGGAGCTTACCGGCGGCCTCTACTATGCGCTCCCCAAGGGCCGGGAGCAGACGGAGCAGGGCTGGACGGGAGTGGATACCCTATTCTATACCCAGGAAGAGATAGAGAGGGTGCTGAGGGTGGGATTCGAGTTGGCCCGCGGACGCCGGAAAAAGCTGGCATCCATAGACAAGGCCAACGTGCTGGAGACCTCCCGGCTGTGGCGACAGGTAGCCACAGACCTTGCTCCCGAATACCCGGACGTGGAACTGGAGCACGTGCTGGTGGATACCTGCGCCATGCAGCTAATACAACGCCCGTCCAGGTTCGACGTAATCGTTGCAGAGAACACCTTTGGCGACATCCTCACCGACGAGGCGGCAGTCCTGGCGGCGTCTATGGGACTCCTGCCCTCGGCCAGCCTCGCCGACGTGCCCGCCGAGGGCCGCAAAGCCCTCGGCCTCTATGAGCCGATACACGGCACAGCCCCGGACATCGCCGGGCAGGGGATAGCCAACCCCATAGCTACCATCCTCAGCGTGGCGCTGATGCTGCGCTACTCCCTGGGCCTCACGGAGGAAGCTGCTGCTGTGGAGCGGGCAGTGGACCGGGTGATCAAGGACGGCTACCGCACCCCGGACATCTTCTCATCGGAGTCACGCGGCGAAGGGCCGGGCGAGACCCGCAGAGTACGGACGGAGGAGATGGGGGATAGGGTGGTGGCCGCCCTTTAGAGACCCTATTCTCCCAGGTTCACCACTATGTTGTCGGGGCCGCGAGTCAGGACGGCCTCGGCAGGCTCGTCGGTGACGTTGGCCTCGACGTGGTGTAGGTGGGCCGGCACGAAGATGAACTCTCCAGGCCCTGCGTCCACGTACTCCTTGAATCCTTCTCCGAAATATACCCGCACGTGGCCGCTGAGGACGTAGGCGGCGGTCTCCGCCTCCCCGTGATGATGGGGCGGTCCCTCGGTGTTTGGCTCAGCAGTTACCAGGCCCATCCAGACCTTCTTGGCGCCGGAAGTGTTGGCATCAATTCCTGGGCGGCGCACCATGCCCCTGGTTTGCGTCGTGGTGCTGGGCGACTGGGTGTTCTTTACCACCCGTACCTCTGTGCCTTCTATGGAAGTGCTCATAATACTCCTCCTATTTATCATGTTTGTTTTGGGTAGCGTGCCACCGAGCGTGGGCAGGAACACCCCTATCCGGTCAGGATACACTCCGTATCATTACCATGAAAATCCGGCCTCCTCCCCCTTTTGCGGGGGAGGATTGAGGTGGGGGGGCGTTTCCCTCGCCGGAGTTATCACCCCCATCCTAACCTTCCCCCGTCAAAGGGGGAAGGGACTACTTGGGCCTGTGGCGCCTATTTTTCATCCTCGTATGTGGCCCGCAAGGTCATGAGTAATTCCTAACCATTGTCCATCGGGTCCACCCTTCAGGGACTAGGCGGAGGCTCGTTGAAAGGCTCACCCTTCTTTTCGGCTTCTTCCCGCCGGCGGTTCCAGGCAGTCCACTTGAGCCGTTCTTCCTCTCGCCCTGCCGCTCTCCCTGCTGCCATGCCTTCTGCTCGGCCTGCTTTAATGCCCTCCGCTCGGCCTTCCGCCACGGCTTTCGCCCGGCGTTTCTCGGCCTCTGCCCTGGCTTCCGCCTGGCGTTTCTCATCTTCCGCCTGTTGCTTTTCGATAAGGGGCTTGAGGAACTTCCTTTCCAAATACCTGTAAGTAACGAAAATTGCACCTCCTACCCTGTCCCCGTGCCCGTCTCCACCTCGGGTACACGTTCCCTCAGCCTCTCTCCCTTGAAGGTTGACACCGCGAGGCCCACCACCAACAGGCCCAGCATAGCCAGGTAGGCGTTGCCCAGGCCGGACACGAATGCGCTAATCACCCCTCCACCACCATCGCCGGAGGAGACGGCCTCCAGGCTCGGCTCGAAGCCCATATACCCCATTGTGGCCGTAACTATGGCGGTGGCTATGGCTATGCTGGTCACGTTGGCGGAGTTCCTTATCAGGTTGACGAAGGCTGAGATAACCCCGTACCTCTCCCGCTCCACCGCGCTGAGGATAGAACTGGAGTTGGGGGAGTAGAACAGCCCCATGCCGGAGTTCTGGAGGACCAGCCCGCCAATCACCATGATTACGGGGGAATTCTCGGAGAGCCTTGAGAGGATGAGCATTCCACTGACGGATAGTACAAGACCTCCTACTGTGAACCTCCTCCACCCGTAGCGGTCGGAAAAGCGGCCACTGATGGGTCCCATCAACGCCATGCAGAGGGCGCCGGGCATGGTCATCAGCCCCGCCTCGCTGGGACTGAATCCCAGCACCTTTTGCAGATAGAAGGGCGTGAGGAACAGTACCGCGGAGCTTCCCAGGAAGGCGAGGAAATTGGCGGACACCCCCAGAGAGAAGGTGCGGCGTGCGAATAGCCTCACGTCCAGCATGGGGTTGGAAACCCTGAGCTCCCACCAGATAAAAGCGCCCAGCAAGGCTACAAAGCCCACCAGCGCCGTCAAGATAGGCGGGGAGTACCAGCCGCTCCTGTGGCCGGTGGTCAGGGCGAGCATGAGGACTATGAGCATCCCCGAGGATAACGCTGCGCCCATCCAGTCGAAGTTGCCCTCCCGGGGTCCCTGGGTCACCTGGACGGCCCGGCGGTCATCCAGGATGGCAAAGCAGGCAATGGTGCCAATGAGCATCAGGGGCACCCCGAAGAAGAAGACGGCCCGCCAGTCAATACCGCCCACCAGCAGGCCGCCTATCGCCGGCCCTGCTATGGCCCCGGTGCCGACGGTGGTCATAATCAAGCCTATGGACTTGCCCCGCTCCTGGCCGGGAAAGACCGAGGTAATAATAGCCATGCCCGTGCCCTGGGTCATAGCGCCGCCTATCCCCTGGAGGACCCTGGCCGCGAACAGGTGGGGAAGGTTGACGGCAGACCCGGCCAGTGCAGCCCCAATCACAAAGAGCAGGGACCCGCTAATATAGACCTTCTTCCGGCCCACCAGGTCTGCCAGCCTGCCCATTGGCAGCAGCAGGGCGCTGATGGTGAGGGCGTAGGCTATCGCCACCCACTGGATGGTGGGGATGTCGGTGTCGAAGTACTCTGCTATGGTGGGCGCGGCTATATTTACGCTGCCCTGGTCCACCACCGAAATGAAGATGCCGATGGCGATGGCGAAAAAGGCCCAGTACTTGTAATTGGCGCTCTGGAGGATGGCTGGCAGCATCGAATTTACCCTTGGCCTAGCCCCGACATAAATAGACTGTCCCGTATTGTACAGAGGTGTGGCAAGGATTGCCACACCTATTGAGAGATGAGCAGGTCTTTCTATTCTCGCCCCAGGGCAACCACAAGGGTTGCCCCTACCAAACCGAGCGCCGCCGGCCGTAGGGGCAGGCCTTGTGCCTGCCCTGTGTTCTTCGCCAATCCCGTTGAGAATGGAAAGACCCTAGAGACATGAGCTTGTCGTAATGTGCAGGGTGCATTGGGGCATATATGCTATAATAGGCCGATGTCTCAGATTAGCCGCCAATACATGGGCCAGAGCGCAAAGGACCTGCTTTCCATCCTGGAGGACTCCCTGGATCCCAGTACCTTTGGCCTGCTGAAGGCCGTCGCCGGAAAGGCTTCTGAAATAGAGATGCCCCTTTTTCTGGTGGGTGGTCCGGTGCGGGATATGCTGCTGGGGATGCCGGTGAAGGACCTGGACGTGGTGGTAGAGGGCAACGCTCCGGTGCTGGCCTTTGAGGTGGCTAAAGAGCTAAGCGGTGACGTTACGTCCTATTCCCAGTTCGGCACGGCTACCATGCGGGTGGAGGGCCAGAGGTTTGACCTGGCCACGGCCAGGCAGGAGACCTATCTGAGGCCCGGCGCCCTTCCGACAGTAAACCCAAGCGCCATCCACGAGGACCTGGGACGGCGTGATTTCTCCGTCAACGCTATGGCCCTGGCCCTCTCGGGGCCTCAGCCTGGCCGCATCATGGACCCCTACAATGGCCGGGGAGACCTGGGGCTTGGCCTCATCCGCATCCTTCATCCCAAGAGCTTTGTGGACGATGCTACCCGGGTATTCAGGGCAGTCCGATATGAGCAAAGGCTGAATTTCAAATTGGAGGAGGATACCCACAGGCTGCTGCTGGAAGCGATAGAAGACGAGATGATGGGCACCATCAGCTGGGACCGCATAAGGCGTGAGCTTGAGCTTATATTCCACGAACATCAGCCCCACCTTGCCCTATCCCGGTGTGGGGAACTGGGTATCCTCCAAGCCGTTTATCCTCCCCTGGGGGATGGGGCCGGCGCCAGTCTAGTAGCAGGGGCCGGCTGCGGGTCGGGGCAGGCTCCCCTGGTGTACCTTGCCGCCCTGTCCTACGGCCTTGGGGCTGAGCAGGGGGAGGCTTTCATCCACCGCCTTAACATGCCCTCCCGGTGGGCCGGGGTGGTGCGGGATACCATCGCCCTCAGGCAGGAATTGCCCCTCCTGGGAGATATGTCCTCGGGCCAATTGTGCAGCGCCCTGGACAGGTTTGACCCCATCAGCGTTGAGGCAGTTGCCCTGCTGTCGGACTCCCTCCCGGTAAGAGAGGCCCTGGAGCGCTACTTGAAAGTCCTCCGCTACATAAAGCCATCCCTTAATGGAAGGGACATCATCTCCCTGGGGGTGGCCCAGGGGCCTATGGTGGGGGAAATCCTGCGAAAGCTGAGGGCTGCCAGGGCCGACGGCAGGGTTGCCACCAGGGAAGAGGAGATACAGGCAGTCAAGAATCATATTAGCCACATTAGCAGGGACAGGAGGCTACCATGAAGGCAGTATATATAGAGGCCCAAGGCGGGTTGGAGGTGCTTACCTATGGAGAGCGTCCCGACCCGGTCATAGAGCCGGATGAGGTGAAGGTGAGAGTCCTTGCCAGCGCCCTCAACAGGTTGGATGTTTTCACCCGCGCCGGAGGCAGGGGGATGAGGAGGCAGTTCCCGCCCCCGCTGATCCTGGGAGGCGACTCGGCGGGGGACGTGGTGGAAGTGGGCAGCCAGGTGCGGGCCCTGAAGGTGGGAGACCGGGTGGTGGTGAACCCCAAGACCACCTGCGGCCAGTGCTCTTCATGCCTGGCCGGGGAGGACGACATCTGCCCCAGGTCCAGGATGCTTGGCTCTGCCGTTGACGGGAGCTATGCCGAATACGTGAAGGTGCCGGCGGCCAATGCCCACCCAATAGCGGACCAGGTATCCTATGAAGAGGCGGCAGCCGTGCCTACCACCTTCCTCCCCATGTGGAATATGCTGGTGCGCAGGGCGCAACTCAAGCCCTGGCAGACGGTGCTGGTGCTCTCGGCTTCAGCCGGAGTTGGCACTGCCGCCATACAAGTTGCCAAGAACGTCATCGGCGCCCGCATCATAGCCACCACCAGCACCGAGGAGAAGGCCGCCAAGGCCAGGGAGTTGGGGGCCGATGAGGTTATCAACTATACCGATGAGGACATTACCCAGAGGGTCAAGGAGATAACAGGCGGCGAGGGCGTAGACATGGTGGTGGACCACGTGGGAGCCGATTTCTTTGAGGCGGCCTACAACTCCCTGAAACCCGGGGGGAAGTATGGCAACTGCGGCGTCACCACGGGCTACCGGGCAGAGCTTCAAATGGGCACGATGTTTACCAAGCAGCTTACGGTCTTTGGGGTTTTCATGGGCTCCAAGGAGGACATGCGGGAGATTGTGGAGATGCTGAACAGGGGCAAGATCAAGCCTGCAATCCACCAGGTCTTTCCCCTGGAGCAGGCTGCCGACGCCCACCGCATGATGGAGGAGCGCAGCTTCTTCGGCAAGCTGGTCCTGAAGCCCTAATTGGATTGGGGGATGAAACCCAGTGGTTACTTGTTCTTGGGTAGCGTTCCGTTTTAGGTGGTTTGGCGCAACACACAGGGCAACCACAAGGGGCGCCCCTACGGGTGAACCTGGTAAGCGGCGGCATTCCCAAAATCCGGCCAATTCACCTCATCATGTCTGAACAGTTACTGTTCTTGATGTGTATTGACACTAACCCACGTTGGTACTATACTCTAGCGAGCTTATATAATAATGGCTGCGATGAGGACTAGTATGCTCCCAAGCGGGGCCCAGAGAGCCGGGTAAGGTGTGAGCCGGCGCCAGCGCAGGAGTTGAATGGGCCTCGGAGCCGCAGGCCGAAAGCTTTCCCTGAAGATTAGTCTTGCCAAGACACAGGCAGGGCGCGCAGATGACCTGCTCGCCGGGGGATGGTGAGTAAGCCGGGCCGGTTGGACACCGTTACAGGTCCGCGGCATGGGAAGACAGGGCAGGTCTTCCCCCCGCCGGTTGAGATGCCTCTGATGCGTATGCCCTTGATAATAGGCGCAGTGAGGCGATTAGGGTGGCAACACGGAAAGTCCCGTCCCTTGTGGACGGGACTTTTGTTTTGGGCCTTATCTTGAGCTTTATAAGTGACGGCTGCCAACTATAACGGAAGCTGAGGTGGAAATGATATGTACTACCCGACCCTTGAAACAGTGAAAACCCTGGCATCTCAGGGCAACCTGGTGCCTGTTTACCGGGAGATAGACGCCGACTTGGAGACGCCCGTGTCGGCCTACCTGAAGGTAGCCAGGCCCCCCTACTCCTTCCTGCTGGAGAGTGTGGAGGGCGGCGAGCATATCGCCCGCTACAGCTTCATAGGGACCGAACCCTATGCCACCATCAGGAGCGGCCCCGGCCAGCCCGACGGCCCGGTGGACCCTCTTGTCCCCATAAAGGCTGAAATGGACAAGTACAAGCTGGTGCCTCTCCCCGGCCTTCCCAGGTTCTACGGAGGCGGCATAGGCTACCTTGCTTATGATGTCATCCGGTACTTCGAGCCAAGGGTGCCGGAGCCTCCCGTGGACCCCCAGGGGCTGCCCGAATCGGTGTTCATGTTCAATGACACCATGCTGGTCTTCGACCACCTGCAACATACCATAAAGGTGGTGAGCCACATTCACTTGGACAGGCACCTGGACGGCGGCGATATAGAGGGGGCCTACGGGGAGGCTGTAGCGAAGATTGACAGGCTGGTGGACCGTCTTTCCGGCCCTCTCCCCGAGATGACGGAATTCATCAGGCCCTCAGGACCGGCATCGGTCGAGCCGGGGCCTATCACATCTAACTTCACCCAGGAAGATTACGAGGCGGCAGTTGAGAAGTCACGTGAGTACATCGTTGCCGGGGACATTATCCAGGTGGTGCCGTCCCAGAGAATAGCCCGGAGGACCGATTCCCATCCCTTCCAGATATACAGGTCCCTGCGGTCCATAAACCCCGCTCCCTATATGTACTACCTGCATCTGGACGATTTCCACATAGCCGGGGCCTCGATAGAGAACGTGGTGGGCGTGGAAAACGGCATTGCGTCCTCCCACCCCATAGCCGGGACCCGGCCCAGGGGCGGCACACCGGAAGAGGATGCCGCCCTGGAAAAGGAACTCAGGGAGAGTGAGAAGCAGCGGGCAGAGCATATCATGCTGGTGGACCTGGCCCGCAACGACATAGGCAGGGTATGTGAGGCGGGCAGCGTTCATGTCCCCAACCTCATGTACGTGGAGCGGTACTCCCGCGTGATGCATCTGGTATCCCACGTAGAAGGCAGGATAAGGCCGGATGTCAGCGTCTATGACGCAGTGAGGGCCTGCTTCCCTGCGGGAACGGTGTCGGGCGCTCCGAAAATCCGCGCTATGGAGATAATCTCCGAGCTAGAGGGGCAGAAACGGGGGCCCTATGGGGGCGCTGTGGGCTATTTCGGCTTCTCCGGCAACATGGACACCGCCATGACCATTCGCACGGCGGTGATCAAGGATGGCGTAGCTTACATCCAGGCCGGCGGCGGCGTGGTCTATGACAGCACCCCTGAGGATGAGTACCAGGAGACCCTTCAGAAGGCGGGCGCCCTGCTGCGGGCCATAGACAAGGCCGATGGGCTGGGCATAACATAGGGCGAGAGCTTACCATGAAAATAGAGGTGTCATGTCCCGCCACCGCACCCTGAAGGGCGCGGCATCCCCCGCCCGCCGTCATTCGGGTGCAGGCCGGAAACCAGCGCTGTCAATGTCATTCCGAGCGAGCGGAGTGAGTCGAGGAATCTAAGGTGCTGAACTTCAACAGTGCTGGGAATTCCCCCACACCCCCGCCCCTGGATTCCGGTTCAAAGCCTGCCCCGTACTCGATACGGGGGCCGGAATGACGGTTAGGAGGACGCCCGTAATTTTCATCCTCGTATGTGGCCCGTAGGGGCATGAGCAGTTCCCGCGAAAGGAGACCTTTGCGTAACCGTCATTCCGGCGCAGGCCGGAATCCAGGGGCAGGGGGTGGGGTGACTTCGCAGAGGTTCCCACCTTGCGAAGTCTTGGATTCCCGCTTTCGCGGGAATGACAGACGAAGTGAGCGTGGGGGATGGGAGGGGTGTGAAGGGAGCATCACGGTGCTAGGCGGCTGCCTATTTTCATGGTAATTGCCCATGCCCCTGCGGGCCACATACGACCATGAAAACCCTATTTTCATAATAATTCCCCATGGCCTTGCGGGCCACATACGAAGATGAAAATGGTACGGCATCCCCACCGTCATTCCCGCGAAAGCGGGAATCCAGGGATGGGGGGCTGGGATTCCAGCTTGGGGGATGCCTATTTTCATAGGAATGACGGTGGGGTGGGGCGCAAGCGGCGCGCTAGATTAGATTGATAAGATTGGATTGATAAAGGAGGCTAAATGCTGAAGTCTTTCTACCACACCGGGTTCGTAGTGCGGGACCTGGAGCGGTCCGTCAAATTCTACAGCGAGGTCATGGGGCTGGAGCTTATGCGCCAGATAGAGGCTTCCGGCGAGATGATCGAGAAGGTGGTCGGTTTCAAAGACGCCCATCTCAAGGCTGCCTTCCTGAGCATGGGCAACGGCCATCACCTGGAGCTAATCCAGTATATCGTGCCCCCGGGCTCCGACACCCACACAAGGCGCAACGACTTTGGCGCAACTCACCTAGCCTTCTACGTTGAAGGGCTGGAAGAGAACTATGAAGACCTGTCCCAGAAGGGCCTGCGGTTTATAGGTCCGCCGGTGTCCTCAGTCCAGGACGGCAAGGTAGTGCGGAGGATTGCCTATGCCCAGGACCCCGACAACAACTGGCTGGAGTTTATAGAGATTATGGAATAGCTCTCCCATCTGAGGCAGGGTCTTTTAATTCTCCCTCTCCCTGGAGGGAGAGGGCCGGGGTGAGGGGGGAATCCTTCGCATCAGCAGAGGTTTCCTGGGCTGGAACACCCTCACCCTAACCCTCTCCCAGAGGGAGAGGGGATTTCCCCAGACAATTGAAAGACCCTGCATCTGAGGAGGCTATTTAATATCATGGCCGGGTCACGGCCAGGGCTGCCTGTGCCCGGGCCCCAGCCTAAGTGCCTATCCTAATAACCATCGGTCATACGGGTCATCACCTGTTTTTAGGATAGGCTCTAAGAGGGCGTGTGACAATGGCCGGTCACCCAACCCGTCATTCCCGCAAAAGCGGGAATCCAGTCACTTCCACATGAAAAGAAGGTTGGGATGACGGTGGAAATTCTATTCACACACACCCTCTAAGACCCCGATATAAACCTGCTGAATTTATATACTTGTGGAGAGGCCCTGATGATCCTTCTGATAGATAACTACGACAGTTTCACCTATAACCTTTACCAGTACATGGGAGAGCTGGGCGCCCAGCTTAGGGTGGTACGGAATGATATGCTGACCCTGGAGGATATAGAAGCCATGTCCCCCCAGGGCATCGTCATTTCTCCCGGGCCGTGCACTCCCAGGGAGGCCGGCATCTCCAACGACGTTATCCTGCGCTTCGGCTCCCGCATACCCACCCTGGGTGTGTGCCTGGGCCACCAGTGCATCGGCGACGCCTACGGCGGCATCGTAAGCGGGGCAGGGGAGATTATGCACGGAAAGACCTCCCTCATCCACCATGACGGCAAGGGAGTCTTCCAGGGGCTTCCCAGTCCCTTTGAGGCCATCCGCTACCATTCCCTGGCCGTCTATCGCCGGGAGCTTCCCGACTGCCTAGAGGTAACTGCGTGGACGGACAGCGGCCTGATAATGGGCCTCCGCCACAAAGAGTACCCCGTTGAGGGAGTGCAGTTCCACCCCGAGTCTATTATGACCACCGAGGGGAAGCGCCTGCTGAAGAATTGGCTGGACAGGGTGGACGCTGGGCTGTCCGATGCCGGCTAGATGGTGGTACGCCCTGTATATGCCCTCAATTTCCCGTTCTGATGGACTTTCATAGGGCGGGAAATTGCGTTAGTATGGGCAATAATCGGAGGCTAACGTGAATAACTAAGGTGGAGGTGGGAGAATGGTTACCGCGGCTTCCAGGAGAGTCCTAGAGTTCACCCAACATAGTTATCTGGCTATCCTCGCTACCGTCTATCCCAGCGGAGGCCCCCAGGCTTTCCCGGTCTGGTATGAGTACGACGGCGAGTCCTTCCTCATCAGCACGGATTCCGGCGCTGCCAAGCTGCGCAACATCCGTCGGAACCCTAAGGTAGCCCTGTGCATCACTGACACCACCCGCCAGGTCAAGTCCCTGACTGTCATAGGCCATGCCCAGGTGGTGATGGACAATGACCAGGCCCAGGAGCTACACCGCAGGCTGTCCCTCCGCTACCTGGGGTCCGAGGAAGGCACCGAGTGGGCCGACTCCATGGCCGATGAGGAAATGGCCCTCATCCGCATTACCCCCGACAAGTACCTGTGGACGGGCTAGTCTGCGTTGACCTTTGACATGCAGACACTTCCAAGGCTCCCTGTAATTATTATGAAAATAGATGCCCCCCGTCATTCCGGCGCAGGCCGGAATCCAGGGGTGGGGCGGTGGACTCCCGCTTTCGCGGGAGTGACGGTAGGGAGGCCGACCGTCATTTTCATCCCCTTACGTAGCCCGCAAGGGACATGGGGAATTATTATGAAAATAGCGAGCGCCAGGTTCCCCCACCACACCCTGAAGGGTGCGGCATCCCCCACCCACCGTCATTCCCGCCCTTTATTCTGTCATTCCCGCGAAAGCGGGAATCCAGGGTTCCGCAGCTTCGGAGCCGATGCGAAGTCACCCACACCCCGCCCCTGAATCCAGGACTCTGTTATGAGGGAAGTTCCCTATGATTAGAGATGCGATTGA
Source organism: Dehalococcoidia bacterium (assembly GCA_965219725.1). Lineage (GTDB taxonomy): Bacteria > Chloroflexota > Dehalococcoidia > Lucifugimonadales > JAGWBF01 > CBDCOF01. The sequence continues at coordinate 1,906,765 of CBDCOF010000002.1, forward strand.
AGCCCTGGTCTCCGGCGATTCATTGGGGATGGAAGATGCCGCCGCCGTCATGCGTGAAGTCATGGAAGGGGAGGCGACTCCTGCCCAGCTTGGGTCATTCCTCACTGCCCTTCGTCTAAAGGGAGAGACCCCTGAGGAGATGGCCGGTATGGCCATGGTCATGCGGGAAAAGGCTCTGCGCGTCCACGTTGACGGCCTGCTGGTTGATACCGCAGGCACCGGCGGCGATGGCATGGGGAGCTTCAACGTCTCCACGGCTGCGGCCTTCGTGGCGGCGGCATCGGGCCTCATGGTAGCCAAGCACGGCAACCGGGCCGCTTCCGGCTCCTGTGGCAGCGCGGATGTCCTGGAGGCCCTGGGGGTGAAGATAGACCTGGGGCCGGAAGGGGTGAAGCGGTGCATCGAGGAGGTAGGCATAGGCTTCATGTTTGCGCCTACCTTTCATCCGGCAATGCGCTATGCTGCTCCGGTGCGGAGGGAAATAGGCATCCGCACGGTGTTCAACACCCTGGGACCATTGACCAATCCGGCGGGCGCCCAGCGCCAGGTCCTTGGCGTCGCAGACCCCGGCCTGGGTGACAAGATGGCAGAGGTGCTCAAGCTCCTGGGTTCCCAGCGCTCCCTGGTGGTGCACGGGGAGGACGGCCTGGACGAGCTTACCCTGGGGGCGGATACGAGGGTATGGGAAGTCCATAGCGGCATAATCCACTCTTACGTCGTCTCCCCCGGTGAACTGGGCCTGGACATGGTGTCGGCGGACCGGATAAAGGGAGGCGGCCCGGAGGAGAACGCTCAAATCATGCTGGAGTTGTTCCGGGGCGATAGCGGCCCGGTTAGGGACGTGGTGCTCCTGAATAGCGCCGCAGTTATGATTGCAGGCGGGAAGTCTGAAGACCTGAAAGAGGGGATGAGAATTGCGCAAGAGGCCATTGACGGCGGAGGGGCGCTTCAGAAAGTGGAGGGGCTGGTGGAGTTGAGCCGGCGTTTGGGGGAGTAATCTGCGGAGGCTATTATGACGACAGCGAAGATAGACAGCGAGCGGGCCAAGGCATGGCTTGATGAATTCTGGAAGGGCAATAGGGAGTGTCCCGTTTGTGGAAATACCGGATGGGGCGTTGTCCCCGAGCTTATGGAGTTGCGGGAGTATCGGGGAGGGACTCTATCATTGGCAGGTCCAATAGTGCCCTTGTTTGTCGTAGCATGTGTGACTTGTGGACATACTATGTTGTTCAATGCAGTTGTAGCGGGCCTCGTCGAAAAACAGGAAGATCAGGAGTGAGCGATGGCTGGTCAGTCCCAGGAACCAATAGGTACACGGCTCGAAAGGTATCTTCGGATAATGTCCCCACTGGAGCAAGTAGCCATACCCATCCCTCTGGAAGAATGGGATAGGCTGATTAACAGAATAAACTCCTGTAAGGTATCTCTCCAGCCGTGGTCAACAGCCTGCTCTATCGCCCTTGGCATAGGAGTGACTTCTGGCCTGTCAATTGCCCCAATAGCCGTCTCCAATCTTCCCTGGTGGGTGTTGACGATTTATATAGTGCTTTGCGCCCTTGGCCTGGGAACGGGAGTTATTCTTTTCATTGCGGGGAAGACGTTAGCGCGCACCCAGCAGTCTCAGATTGACCTTGTCACCTCTGAGATGGAACGTACCAGGGAGTCCTTCGGTTTACCTAACGGCTGATTGTGTGATACCTAGACCTGATGGCATTGTCAAAAGAGAGGAGGTCAAGTTACTGTAAATGCAGAGAACAATACTCGACGATATAGTTGCAGCCAAAAGCCGGGAGTTGGAGGCCCAGAAGTGGGATATGCCCCTGGAAGTCCTGGAGGAGCGTATCGAGGGGCAGTCCCCTCCCATCAGTTTCTCCCGCGCTCTGGTTGGGGAGAAGGTCCGCCTGATAGCCGAGGTGAAGAAAGCGTCGCCTTCCAGGGGCCTCCTTGCCCCCAATTTCGATCCGGTCCGTTTGGCCACCACCTACGCACAGAACGGCGCCGCAGCCATATCGGTGCTTACGGACCCCCGGTTCCAGGGGACCCTTGAGCACCTGGCATCGGTCAAGCAGGCCGTCCTGCCGGTTGGCGCTCCTGCATTGCGCAAGGACTTCCTCTTCGACCCCTACCAGGTGTATGAAGCCAGGGCTTGCGGCGCTGATGCGGTCCTGCTGATAGTATCCATCCTCACCCCTCAGAAGTTGGCGGACTTTCTCCGCCTCAGCAGCGAGTTGGGGATGGAATGTCTGGTGGAGGTGCATACCCCGGAGGAGCTTCAGGCAGCCCTGGACGCCGGCGCGGAGATTATCGGCATCAACAACCGGGACCTGCGCACCTTTCACACCGACCTTGCCGTGACCAGAGAACTGGCCCAACTTGTGCCCAAGGGCAAGGTGATAGTAAGCGAGAGCGGCATCAGCACCGAGGAGGATATGCGAGACCTCAAAGACCTGGGCGTAAACGCCGCCCTGGTGGGTGAAGCCCTGGTGACAGCCCCCGACGTGGGCGCGAAGGTAAGGGAACTGGCCGGCTAGGATATGCCACCGGGGCCAGCCGGGAAGGGCCAGGAAGGGAATATTGGCATGAATGAAGGCGTGATAGGCATTACGATATGGACCGAGGACCTGGATAGGCTGGTAGAGTTCTATAGCGACACCCTGGGAATGAGCCTGCGTGACCGCAAGAGCGACTGGGCCAACTTCGAGTGGGGCGAACTGCGCCTGAACCTGGGCGTCCACCACCAAGTCCAAGGTAGGGCCAGAGACCCCTACAGGATGATGATTAGCTTCGGAATCACCGATATACATGACGAGTGCCGCCGGCTCGAGGGCCTGGGGGTGGAGTTCATAAGGCAGCCGGAGCAGGAGCATTGGGGCGGCTGGGTGGCAACCTTCCTGGACCCCGACGGGAATATATTGCAGTTCCTGGAGAGGCCCAAGTAGCCCACTCTATAGGCCCTGTAGTCCCTCCCCCGGAAAATCCACTGTCCCGTCCACGTACAGGATATGCAGGGTGGCGACGGCGCTTAGCTCCAGTTGAGCGCCCTGCACCTCGTCCTGGATGTCCAGGTTGCTGCGCAGTTTGGCCAGCAGTCCGGCAACCGGCATTTGCCCGTCTATGAGGTGTACCAGCCAGGCCACCAGGCTGCTGCATGGCGTTCCCTCGGGCTGGCCGGGGGTGGCGAGGACGTATCCCCACACAAACTCACCCTCTCCCACCACCGGCTTCCGATGGACCTGCACCCCCTCCGCAAGCCTGGGCACCGCGTGATAGACCGGGTTCCTGGTTATATCCGAGTGGGTGCGGGCGGCTGCCAGACGCTCCCGGCGGCCTGCCCGCCCTTCTTCCACCATGTGGACACTGCTCACGAATTGGTGCGGGGCCTCGCCTTGCTCAAGTACCACCCGCTCGTATCCCCTGGGGGGCTGGCCGGCTACGGCCTGGATGAAGGCGTGCCTGGGGGAGAGGCTTTCTTCATCGCCCAAAAGGCGCCGGGCTTCCCAGAAGTAGGAATCAACTGTGCGGTTGCTGGAGTAAAACAGCTTTGCCATTTCGCGAAAATGGTTGTATTCCTTGTAGTATAGCTCCTTGTAGACCTGTCCTGCCGCCTCTTTCATGCCGGGGTCCTTCAGCGCTGTGGTCACGTAGGCGGCAGCGAGGACCCCCGACATGAGGGCTAGATGCACCCCCGAGGAGAAGAGAGGGTCTACGAAACATGCCGCGTCACCCACCAGGATATAGCCGTCTCCCACCACCCGCTCGGAGACGTAGGACCAGTCCCGGACGATGGATGGGCCGGAGACCAACTTTGCGTCCTTCAACATCCAGGCAGTGTGGGGCGCTTGGGCAATCTGGTCCATGAGGAAGCCCTCGGCACCCCTGCTGCTGATGCCCTCCTGCCCTGTGGGGCTGTCCACAACGGCCCCCACGCTTGCCCAACCCGTATGCAGGGGTATGTTCCAGAGCCAGCCGTGTTGGTAGGCTTCGATGAAGATGTTGGTCTCGGCGGGTCCGGGCAGCCTCTGAGACCCGGCAAAGTAGGCGTAAACGGCCAGGTTCTGGAAGAAGGGGTCCCACTGGCGCAGTTGAAGCCTCCGCCCAAGCAGGCCCACCTGTCCGGTGGCATCCACGATGAACCGGGCGCGGGCGACGCCCTCCCCAGTCCTGTCCCCGGCCCCGGAATCGTCCCCCAGCCTGTCATAGGCGTAGCGGACACCCACTGCCCTGTCATCCTCGAACAGGACCTCCAAGGCCCGGTGCCCCTCTCGCACATCCACTCCGGCGGCCCGGCTGTTCTCCAGGAGAAGCTGGTCGAACCGGGGCCGCCAGACCTGGTAGGAGTGGGGGTTTCCCTGGTTGGTCTCCTTGAAGTACCAACTCCATGGTTCCCTCTCCCTGCCCCACACCATAGTGGCCCCCCATTTGGGCAGGAACCCCGCTTCCTGGATGGCGGGCAGCGCCCCAAGCTCATCCAGCACTGGGATGCTGGCGGGGAGCAGAGACTCGCCCACGTGGTCCCGGGGGAAATGCTCCCTTTCCAGCAGAAGCACCTTCCAGCCCTTCCGCGCCAGCATTGTGGCGGTGGTGGTGCCTCCCGGCCCGCCGCCAACGACTATCACATCAGAGAGCACGTCGGCGTCAAGGCCGGCTTTGTCCATTGATGACGAAGGCGATGACATAGACTATTCCCTTATCTCCAGCAGTCTCATCTGCGCCAGGCGACGGATGCTCACCATCACCTGCTCGGCGTCGGCGTTGTCCTCGGTCACGCAGGCCGAGACCAGGGCCTCCAATGGGTATTCGAGGCCGGGGTCTTCCTCCAGCCGCCGCCAGAGCTTGCTTTCACACACGCTTAGCGCCGTGGAACGGAAGGTCTGCATATCCATCAGTACAATCCGTTCCCCGGCGCTGCGGCTATAAACATGCTGTGGAATGACAGCGCGTAACATCTCCGCCATCGTTCCCGTTTCTATCGAGACCTTTGCATAACTCTCTATGCGGGCCAACATCGTGGAGGGGGTACATCCCTTTCCCAGCGGGAAACCCCACCCCTGGATTCCGGCCTACGCCGGAATGACGGTTACGCAAAGGTCTCCTTCTATTCCTTGCTCGGCAAGCCTGGGCCTAGCCGGGTGTCGCAACCTGTTCGATGGGTTTGTTGGTTGCGGGGTCAACCTCGAAGGAGCTGGGCAACTCCAGTTCCTTGGCTATCTCACGCACGGCGGGGATGACCTCTTGGCCAAAGAGCCGGATGCTGCGCATGGAGTCTTCATGGGTCATGGCGCCATCGCCGTCCCAGAAGAAGATACTGCCGGGCCGTACCTGCTCCAATACGTGCCTTATCTTGGGGATGACTGTATCCGGTGTACCGGTGATGATGCTATAGCTGTTTATTTGCTCGTCGTAGGAGCGGCTGAATGCCCCTCCACGGCCTACGGGGGCCGATCTCAGGGTGGGCAGCGTCCTGGTGCGGGATGTCAGGCCGGGCAGGGTCGAAACTGCTTGATTCTGGATGCCCTCGTTGCCTGCCAGGAAGGGGTTGCTGGGGCCTTGGAGGTACTTGTGGGCGGTCTCCTGCGCCAACTCCTCCGTCTCGTCCACGTGGACCCTCCAGAGATACCCCAGGTTCTGGGGGCCAGCCTCGTAACCCATCTCGGCGGCCTCGTCCCTATATATCTGGAACGCCTCCTTTGTGGGTTCTATATCCGTTGCCAGCATGATGTAGGGAATCCGGTTCCTGGCAGCCCACATCAGGGAGTCCCGGCTGATGACGCCCGGCAGCCAGATGGGAGGATGGGGTTTCTGGTAGGGCCTCACCCAGGGGTTCACGTAGCGGTACTGGTAGTGTTTGCCTTCCCATCGGAAGGGGCCGGGGTCCGTCCACGCCTTCACGACAAAGTCGTGGGCCTCCTGGAACCGCTCCCAGTTGTAGGGCGGGGGGATGTTGTGGGCAACGCTCTCCCGGCCCGTGCCCCGGACCCAGCCGGAGACCAGCCTGCCGTGAGAGATCATGTCAATCATGGCAAGCTGCTCCACCAGCCACAGGGGGTCGTCCCACAGGGGCAAGATGTTGCCCAAGAGGACGATTTTGGACTTCTTCGTGATGCGGGCCAGGACTGACGCCTCCACATTCATGGCGCCCCCCATGCAGAAGGGGGTGCTGTGGTGCTCGTTGAGCATCATGGCGTCAAAGCCCACTTCTTCCACGTAGATTTTCTCATCCAGGTAGCGGTTATATAGCTCTGCGCCCACTTGGGCGTCGTAGGTGTCGTTGCTGATGTTCAGGTCCTGGATGGGCCTTCCGGTTGACCCGAAGTACCCGGACTTGGGGTCCTGGTAAGGCCGCTCTGTGAAGTATCCTATAAGCATTGCCGCCTCCTGATAACATTTTCAGGTATGGGGCTACTGTTGGACTTGATTGGATTGAGAGGAGGGTTTCCCGGAAGGAAACTCTCCTATTGATAAGCCGCCAAGCGGTCTCGCCTGGCGGCTTATTCCGTCATGGTGTCTTAGCTGTTGGATGGACCGGCCCCGTTGCCCACGGCAACTGCATCTTCGGTGGGCTTGCCGGTGGCGGGATTTACCTCAAATGGGCCGGGCAGGTCCAGTTCCTTGGCCATTTCCCGCACTGCCGGGATTACCTCTTCGCCCATGAGCCTCAGGCTGCGCATGGAGTCTTCGTGGGTCATGGCTCCGTCGCCGTCCCAGAAGAAGATGCTGCCGGGCCGCAGGTACTCGAGGACGTGGCGTATCTTGGGTATTACCGTCTTGGGCGAGCCTACGGTGATGGTGTAGTTCTCAAGCTGGTCCTCGTAGGACCTCTGCAATGCTCCCCCGCGACCTGTGGGGGCCACAGACCTGGTGGGGAGCACCCTGGTCCTGGAGGTGAGGCCGGGAAGCTGGATCAATGCGCTGTTCTGGATGCCCTCATTGCCTGCCAGGAAAGGGTTGCTGGGGCCCTGAACGTACTTTCTGCCTATCTCAATGGCCATCTGGTCGGTCTCATCCACGTGGACCTTCCACAGGTAGCCTATGTTCTGGGGTCCCGACTCGTAGCCCATCTCGGCGGCTGTCTCGTGGTATAGGTCGAAAGCCTGCCTGGTTGGACCTAGCTCTGTGGACAGCATTATGTAGGGGATGCGGTTCCTGGCAGCCCATAGCAAGGAGTCACGGCTGATGACACCCGGCAGCCAGATTTGAGGATGGGGCTTCTGGTAGGGCCTCACCCAGGGGTTGACATAGCGGTACTGGTAGTGCTTGCCTTCCCATCGGAAGGGGCCTGGGTCCGTCCACGCCTTCACCACAAAGTCGTGGGCTTCCTGGAACCGCTCCCAGTTGTAGGGCGGGGGGATGTTGTGGGCCACGCTCTCGCGGCCCGTGCCGCGCACCCAACCGGATATGAGACGGCCGTGGGAGATCATATCTATCATGGCAAGCTGTTCCACCAGCCACAGGGGGTCGTCCCACAGGGGAAGGATGTTGCCCAGGAGGGCAATCCTGGCCTTCTTGGTTATCCGCGCCAAGATGGAAGCCTCCACGTTCATGGCGCCGCCCATGCAGAAGGGGGTGCTGTGATGCTCATTGAGCATCAGGCAGTCGAAGCCCACCTCTTCAGCGTAAATCTTCTCGTCCAGATACCTGTTGTACAGGTCTGCTCCCAGGTGTGCGTCATATATATCGTTGCTGAGGTCCAGGTCCTGTATGGGTTTCCCCGTTGAGCCGAAGTACCCAGACTTCGGGTCCTGATAGGGTCGTTCCGTAAAGTACCCTATGAGCATTGTCACCTCCTCATCTTGCTACCTATCCCACGGGCATAGCCAAGACCCGGCTGCCCGGGCCAAGACAACTGGCGGTATTATAATACCGCCTCAGCTAGTTGTCCATTGATAGACGCCATTGGCTGCTTTCACACTGTTTATACCATAACCGAGGGCTTACATAGCATCAGGAGCCGGAGAGGAACCCCTGCACCAGGCGGACGAACTCGTCGGGCTTCTCCACCTCTGGGCGGTGGCCGCAGTTGTCTATGATGGACAACCGAGAACCTCTGATGGAATCTCGATATACCTCGCCCACGCTCAGGGGGACTATGGGGTCTTCCCTCCCCCAGATGATGCGGGTGGGGAGGTTTCTGACCATCCGCAGCAGATGGGGCAGGGCGGGATAGTGCATGTAGGGCCTCCAACTCAGGCGGCAAGACTCCTCCCTGGCTATTTCCCATGCTTCGGCCTGTTCAGGGGTGGCTTCATCGGGGCATATCGTCTGGAACTCGGGGGTGTTGGCCGGGTCCAGGACGCTGTTGGTGATGTACTCCCTGGCGACCACCAGGAACATATCGTAGATTTCCCCGTCGGGGGGCCGTATTCCGGGGGCATCTACTATAATCATCTTCTTGAACCTATCGGAGCACATGGTAGCCATCTCTGCGGAGAGCCATCCACCTATGCCTAGACCCATGACGTTGACCTGGCCTAGTCCCAGGTCATCCATGGCGCCCAGATACCAGCCGCTCATGTCCCGCATGTTCATTATCCAGTCCAGCCTGGGCGACTTTCCATAACCGGGGTGTGAGGGTATATACAGGGTATAGTCCTGTGCCAGGGCTTCGTGAGAGCGCAGCCAGGCGTGATGGCCTATCTCATCATGGAGGACAAGCAGGGGTTCTCCTCTGCCTCCCTTGATAAGCTGTATCTGGGACCCCCCCACGTTGACTGTCTCTTCCGTCCAAGTCTGGGAACTTATGGTCATCTTTATGCTTCCTTCTCAGGCATCTCTAGTTGAGCATAGACATGGTCCTGACAATATTGTAAGTCCGCCCGATTATAGGACGGCGCTCATTTCTTGTCAACCTGTGTTCCCCTCCGGCAACTGTTCAGAGTTAAGGTCTCATTCCGGCCCCAACCCGTTATTGCCTTGAAAATAGATGCCCACCGTCATTCCCGCTAAGGCGGGAATCCAGGGTCCCACGACGTAGGCGGCCATTGCGAGTCACCCACCCCCCATCCCTGGATTCCGGCCTACGCCGGAATGACGGTTACGCAAAGTTCTCTTTGGATTGGCTAAAGGTGTACAATAAGATTCGTAGAAGTCATGCAGTTTGTAGATAAGTATTTAGGTTTTTCCGCCATTGTGTTTATATTGTCAATCGGCCTGATAGTGTGGTATGAGACTGACTACATAACCCACGATACCAAAGTGGAGACAGTGATCTCTATCCTGCAATGGTTCGGCACAGTGGTGGCGGGTCAGGTTATCTTCATAGTGATATGGGAGGGTGTTATGGTATTGGCAGCACGTCTTAGGGAGAAGCGCATACAGGAAGCCCTGGAAAGGGGAAGGAAAGAAGGACGGGAAGAAATTCTCAGTCGCTTGTCCGAAGAACAACGCCGTCAGTTGGACGAATGGTTAAAGGACGCTCCTATTCCTTCCGACTAGACATTATGGCATGGCCTCAGCCCTGAAAACACTAGACCGCCAACAGGCGGTCTAGTTGTTTGAAGGAAAGCCTGGAAAAGATTCCTTCACCTATTCACCCTATGATTTCAAAATGACACACTGCTTCTTCTCCGCCCAGGGCCTTTTAGTTGTCATTCCGAGCGGAGCGAGGAATCTGAAATTCCTGCGGCTGGTTAACTTTGGCAACAGCAAGAATCTTAGATTCCTCCCGTCGGTCGGAATGACAGGAAATGTTCAGGGCGCTTCCGCCAGTCGTCATCCCGCCAGTCGCCCCAGGGCACCGGAATCATCCGCCGGACTCCCCAGGGATGGAAGTGGTGGCGGGCGTGAGGGTGACGGCGGTGCTGCTCAGCCATTGGTTGGCCTCGGCGTCGGAGGGGAGGAAGCGGGCCGACGGGAGCAGGCGCTCACCCCATTCGCCGCTCGTGTCCTGCTGCTGGAGGGCGAACTCGACGCGGCCATCGGCCAGCAGCTGCGCGGTGATGCGTATCACAAGGCTTGGGTCGCCCTCGAGGATGGTCAGCTGGGAACTGTTCAACCAGGTCCCGGCCGCGGCGCCAGAGGGGAAGAAGCGGGCCGACGGGAGCATTCGCTCGCCCCATTCGCCGTTGGAGTCCTGCTGCTGGAGGGCGAACTCGACGCGGCCATCGGCCAGCCTCTGCGCGGCGATGCGTACCACGAGGCTTGGGTCGTCCTCGAGGACGGTCAGCGAGGAACTGTTGGACCATGTCCCGGTCGCGGCGTCGGAGGGGAGGAAGCGGGCGGTTGGGAGCATTCGCTCGCCCCATTCGCCGTTGGAGTCCTGCTGCTGTAGGGCGAACTCGACGCTGCCGTCGGCCAGCCTCTGGGCGGAGATGCGCAGCACCAGGCCTGGGTCGCCCTCAATGACGGTCAGGGGGGAACTGTTCAACCATTGCCCGGTAGCGGCGTCCGAGGGGAGGAAGCGGGCCGATGGGAGCATACGCTCGCCCCATTCGCCGTTCCGGTCCTGCTGCTGGAGGGCGAACTCGATGCTGCCGTCGGCCAGCCTCTGTGCGGAGATGCGCACGTCGACCCCGGAGGTCCCGCTGCCCACCGGCCCTTGGTCCGCACTGCCCACAGTCACTGCGACCTCGATCTGCGCGGAGGCTGCCGGACTCCCGTCGTCGGTGGCGGTGACGGTCAGCGAGTAGACGTTGGTCCCGGCGGAACTGCCGGTCGTATCGAGGTCGCCGGTGCCGGCCAGGGTCAGGCTGCCCTCTTGGTCTATCTCGAACCCCGACGCGTCGGGTCCCGACAGCGACCACGTAACGGTGTCGCCCTCGGGGTCTTCGGCCTGGTACTGGGCGATGGGACTGTTGTGGTCTTCGTCCAGGGAGATTGCGGCATCTCCGGTGACCGGGCCTACCTCGTTGATGTTGGTGACCTGTACGTCAACGCGCAGGGTGTCGGTCCGGCTGGGAGAGCCGTCGTCGGTGGCCCGTATCCTCACCCGGTAGGTGTTGCCTCGGAAGCCGGCGGGGTCCTCGTAGTCCGGCGACTCCTTGAAACTGAGAGAGCCATCCCCAGAGATTGTGAACTTATCGCCGTCCTCTCTGCCCACTATCTGGATGTCCCAGGATATAGCATCGTCGTCCGGGTCGTTAGCCGTGTAGGTGGCGACGGGGCCGGTCCCGTTCTCCTGGTACGATGGGTTGACTGGTCCTTCTATATTGGGGCGCCGGTTCGCGCCTCCTCCTCCTCCTCCGCCACCACCGCCGTTGTTGGTGGGAGAAGGGGGATTGGGCCCGGGGGTAGTGGTGGGGGTAGGGGTAGGGGTGGTAGGTGGGGGGGACCCGTCGCTGATGGTCACTGTAGCGCCGCTGGGCGAACCCGCCTCCACACCCGTGAGGGTGCCGAAACCCAGATTGATGGTCTCGTCCTCTGTGTCTGAGTCTGCGGTGGTAGTAATGGTGAAAGACTTGGAGTCATCTCCCGCGTTGAAGACTAGCTCGTTGCTCCCCGTCAGCCCAGTAATAGTATAATCGTCGGCTTCCGCATTACCGCTAATGGTTATCGGGACCGTCACCGTTGAGGTGGCCTGGGAGGACAGATTAACCTCGACCGTAATCGGATCTCCCTCCTCTTCACTGTAGGTTGAGGCCCCATAGCTCACCGTAATGGGCGCGCCGGTGTCGCTGGCTTCTATGGTGATGGTCTCCGGGTCGGTGGTGGTACTGCCATGCCTGGCCGTGACCATGATGGTCTCTCTGGGCTCATTGTCATCGTCGTCCACCGCGGTGATGGTGGCCGCCGTGGACTCGCTCTGCCCGGTCCGGAGGGTGAGGGTATCGGAGGAAACGTTGTAGTCCTCCGCCCCCGCCGTGCTGCCGGTGAAGTCCAGGGTGATGGTCTGGTCTTCCGCAAAGGTGACGCCGTTGGTGATGGAGACGGTCACTGTCGAATCTTCTCCCTCGGTGATGGAGTTGTGGGTGACTAACAGGCCGAACTCGGCGGTGTCGTTGTCCCGGACGATCACCGAGGCCGAGCGCGCGCCAGCAATCTGGTAGCGCGACGGAGCCGTAATGGTTGCTGTGATTACGCTGTTGTCCTTCACTACCGTATCGTTTTCCGTCTCTACCGTCAGGGTGGCAGTGTCGGCGCCTACTTCGAAAGTCACCGACGACGGTGCATCGTCGCTTACCACGGACCCGGGATCTGAAACCCTCACGTTCACGCTCAGTTCGTTCGCGGTGTCCCCGGAGCGGACCAGGGTGAAGGCCGCCGGTCTGCCCTCGTTGACCATGCCCCTGGATGGTGGTGCGATGGAGACTGTGGGACCTGTCACATCGTCGACGTCGAAAATGTTCACTGTTATGCTGTTGTCCTCCATTGGCGATATGATGGTATCCCCAGTATCGTTCACCACCTCATGGGTCAACCTCACTCCCAGGTTATCTTGATCGTCTTCGTCCTCGCCTGCGGTCACTATCATAGCCTGTGGCGAATCCCAATTGCCGTCATAGCTCCCCCCACATCGGCTGTTGCCAGTCTTGAGCTGAGCCGTTGACTCCACTGTTATACCCGTATTCGCCGTACCCCGCACAAATACCCACAAAGTTTCGTTACACCCAACATTGCCGAACTCCGCGGGGTTTTTGTCAAAATACACTCTGTAAGTGGCTGTTCCCTCCTCGCTAACGTTCAGGGTGGTGGGTTTCACTATCAGCTTGGGAGGCTCGTTGGTCTGGGCGGAGGCCGGATGGGCCAGGAGGAGCATGGCGGCAACCACGCCGGCGGCGCATACCGCGAGTATCCCGGCAAGGGCCAGGGTGAGCCGAGGGTGTCCAAGTAAGTTCATCATCACAATGTCTCCCTGTGATTATATGAATTGGGGGAATCGGGGTGCGCTATCAGAACGAGCAGACGCGGAGACGCTCCCGGTGGTGGTAATGCTGCTACCGGAACTTAATATAATAGCTCTCTGTATATATCTATAAGCTATTTCTATAAGAATGTAACAAAAACTTGAAAGACGATGCAACTATTCCCGTACATACCCCGCGCCACCAGCAAGGTACTCTACCAGAACTCCCGGCCTGCTGTCCAGATATAAAGGGTGATATTTTGCGAGATTATTACAAAATCTGAGACCACCATCCCCCCGCAGGGCCAGGGCCGCCCGGCCCCAACCCGTCACAGCTATGGAAATAGCCAGGCCCCAGGCCGGAATCCAGGGGTGGGGGTGGGTGACTCGCAGTGACCGCCTACATCGCGGGACCCTGGATTCCCGCGAAAGCGGGAATTGCCCATGGCCTTGCAAAGGCCAAGTAAGGGGATGAAAATGACGGGCAGCTCCAGCCCAAGTAGTCCCTTCCCCCTTCGACGGGGGAAGGTTAGGATGGGGGTGATGGCGTGAACAGGAAAAATTTGAGTTCTGTGCGACGATTCCAGTTAGCAGACCCATCACCCCCACCTCAATCCTCCCCCGTCAAGGGGGAGGAGGCAACTGCACAAGGATTGTGAGACAGGCTCCAAGGGGTTGCCCCTACCGTGAGATACACCTCCGGGTGTTGTAGGGGCAGTCCTTGTGACTGCCCTGGATGGAGAATCGAAAGACCCTGCCGCGCCCCTCAGGTTGCCTATGGCGCAGGCCAAGGGGTAGAATAGATTACAACCTGAAAGTCGGTGCATGTTCCAACAGATTGGCAACTTCGCTGTCCGGTTCCGGTGGCCCATAATCCTCTTCTGGGCTACCCTCTTTATCATTACCGTCCCCTTTGCGCCCAGGGTTGGCTCCCAACTCAAGGAGGGCTTCGGCGACGCGCAAACCGAGTCCAGGGAAGCCCTGGACATCCTCATCGAGGAACTGGGGGCCACCGAGTCCCTCATACCCCTGGCCTTTTCCAGCGATACCCTCACGGTGGACGACCCCCGCTATGCGTCGGAGATGAGGAAAGTCCTCGCCACCGTCGAGGAGATACCCGAGGTAGAGGCTGTCACCACCTTCTACAATTCCGTCAGTTCCAACCTGGTCTCCGATGATGGCCGCACCACCCTGGCCCTGGTCTATCTGGACCTGGAGGTGGATGAGGTCCTGGACATCTTCCCGTCCCTGAATGAGCGGGTGAAGCTGGCCGGTTCCTCCAGCGAGGAGCTTGAGGTCTGGGCCGTGGGAGGCATCGCCATATTCTCCGACCTCAACGAGGCCTCGGAGAGGGACCTACGCCGGGCCGAGGCGGTGAGCCTGCCCCTGGTGCTGGTTGCCCTGCTAATAGTGTTCGGAGGGCTGGTGGCGGCGGGGCTTCCGGTGGCTATGGGGGCTATCAGCGTGTCCACATCCCTTGCCGGCCTCCTCCTCCTGGCCCAGGTCACGGACATGTCCATCTTTGCCCTCAACATCGTCTCATTCCTGGGGCTGGGGGTGGCGGTGGACTACTCCCTCTTGGTGGTAAGCCGCTTTCGCGAGGAATTGGCAAGGGGACGGGGGGGAGAAGGGGGTTATACGGCAGGCCAACAGGGGGTAACTCCCCGGGCGGCGGCCCGGCAGCAGGTTGACGATGCCGTCCTCCGCACCGTTGCCACTGCGGGGAAGGCCCTCCTTTTCTCGGGAATCACGTCGGTGCTGGGGATGTCGGGCCTGCTCCTCTTTGAGTTTATGATGCTCCGGTCCATAGGGATGGGGGGGATGCTGGTCATGGTGGTATCCTTCCTCATAGCCATGACCCTGCTCCCCGCCATATTGAGCGTCCTTGGGCACAGGGTGGACCGCCTGTCCCTGGTCCGCCCGAGGCGGGAGGCCCAGGGGAGCGGGTTCTGGCGCCGCCTTGCCTCGTGGGTGATGAGACATCCCTTTGCGGTATCCGTCCCCCTTATCATCTTCCTGGCGCTGCTGGGCACGCCCTTCCTGGGGGTGAAGATTGGCGCGCCCTGGGCCAGCATCCTGCCCCCCGACGCCGAGTCCCGCCAGAGGGGGGAGGTCCTCTCCGAGAGGATGGGGCCGGGGGCCCTTTCTCCCATCGTGGTAGTCGTCCAGTCTTCCGAAGACATCCTCACCCCCGGCAACATCGGCGCGCTGTACGACTTCCTCCAACCCATCCAGGAGGACCCAAGGGTGGAAAGGGTGGAGAGCCTTGTCACCCTGGACCCGTCTCTGGACAGGGCGGACTACCAGGCATTGTACGCCAGCCGGGGAATTTGGCCCCCCCAGGTGAGGCAGTTGGTGGGAGAGTTCGCCGCCGGCGGCACTACGGTGGTCCGCATCTACAGCAGGTTCTCGCCCACTGCCGATGAGACCAAGGAGTTGGTGGAGGATATACGCTCCGCCCCGGAGATAGACGGCATCCGCATCCTCGTGACCGGGGAGACGGCGGCCCTGGAGGATGCCATTTCTGTGATGTACAGCGATTTTCCCAAAGCCGTGATTTACGTGATGGTAGCCATGTACCTGGCCCTGCTGGTGCTGTTCCGGTCGGTGGTACTGCCCCTCAAGGCGGTGATAATGAACGGGATGAGCATATTTGCCAGCTATGGCGCTCTGGTATTCATCTTCCAGCAGGGCCACTTCCAGGGACTGCTGGGCTTTCAGGCGGAGGGGTTCATAGAGCCTACCGTCCCCATCCTGTTGTTCGCCATAGTATTCGGCCTGAGCATGGACTACGAGGTCTTTCTTCTCAGCAGGGTGAAAGAGATATATGACGAGACGGGAGACAATGCTGCGAGCGTCGCCCAGGGCCTAGAGAGGACGGGAAGGGTGATAACAAGCGCCGCGATGATCCTGGTGTTGGTGGCCGCGTCCTTTGCCACGGCGGACATAGTGGTAGTAAAAGCCCTGGGCCTGGGCACGGCCATAGCGGTATTCCTGGATGCTACGGTGGTGAGGGCCTTGCTGGTGCCCGCCCTGATGCGTATCATGGGCAACTGGAACTGGTGGTCCCCCGCTTTTCTGAGAAGGATTTTACCTGGAGGGGGCTGATGTCTGGGATAATTGCCGCCGGCTATTTTCATAATAATTCCCCATGGCCTTGCGGGCCACATACGAGGATGAAAATGACGGCAGCCTCCCCACCGTCATTCCGGCGTAGGCCGGAATCCAGGGGTGAGGGGTGGGTGACTCGCAATGGCCGCCTACGTCGCGAGACCCTGGATTCCCGCTTTCGCGGGAATGACGGTGCTGGTGGGTGTCTATTTTCATGGTAATTGCCCCTGCCCCTGCGGGCCACATACGAGGATGAAAATGACGGCAGCCTCCCCACCGTCATTCCGGCGTAGGCCGGAATCCAGGGGGGGGGTGACTCGCAATGGCCGCTTACGTCGCGAGACCCTGGATTCCCGCTTTCGCGGGAATGACGGTGCTGGCGGGTGTCTATTTTCATGGTAATTGCCCCTGCCCCTGCGGGCCACATACGAGGATGAAAATGACGGCAGCCTCCCCACCGTCATTCCGGCGTAGGCCGGAATCCAGGGGGGGGTGACTCGCAATGGCCGCTTACGTCGCGAGACCCTGGATTCCCGCTTTCGCGGGAATGACGGTGCTGGCGGGTGTCTATTTTCATGGTAATTGCCCCTGCCCCTGCGGGCCACATACGAGGATGAAAACCCTATTTTCATAATAATTGCCCCTGCCCCCGCGGGCCGCATACGAGGATGAAAATCGTACGGTTTCCCCACCGTCACTCCCGCGAAAGCGGGAGTCCACCGCCCCGCCCCTGGATTCCGGCCTACGCCGGAATGACGGTGGGCATCTATTTTAATAATAATGGCATTATGACGAATTGGGGGCGCAGGTATGATGAGGCTTCATACCACCTGAAATGCAACGCTACCCGGCAAAAGCGGGACTAGAGGAAACGGGATGTTTCGGCTATAATGTCTGCAAACAAAAATGAGGGTGGTGTCTTGGTAACTAAGGATGAGTTTCGACGGTGCATGTCCGAGTTCGCGACAGGGGTCACGGTAGTAACTACCCTGGACGAAGAGGGTGAGATACATGGCATGAGTGCCAACTCCTTTACCTCGGTATGTCTTGAGCCGCCCATAGTCTTGGTGTGTGTTGCCCATAACACCAACACCTACCGGTTGGTCGAGAACCGGAAGTCCTTTGGGATCAACATCCTCAGCGGCGACCAGGAGGGTGTGGGCAAGTATTTTGCCAGGAGGCCCGAGGACAGGACCGGAGACGTTGGCTACGATTATTCTCTATCGTCAGCCTGTGAGGTGCCGGCCCTGAAGGGTGCCCTGGCCTTTTTCGGCTGTCAGGTTGTGGACTCCTACGTGTATGGAGACCACACCATATACATAGCCGAGGTTAAGGAGATATACAAGGGCGAGCCTGGGGGTGTACCCCTCCTGTTCTTCGAGAGCAGGTGGTACGGGAACATGGACATGGCAGGCTAGTCCAGACTCCAGAGGAACTTCTCAATAGTCTCGTTAACCTCCCGGTATCGTTCAAGCTGCACGTAGTGGGTCGCATTATCGAAAATTGCCTTCTCCGACCCCTGAATCTTGTCGGCTAGATAATCTGTGTATTTTACAGGGGTCATCACGTCCTCAGAGCCGCAGACCATCTGGGTGGGCAGGGTTATCTTGCTGACCTCGTCCATCATGTCGAACTTGTCGCAGCAGAGCAGGTCGTTGTGCTTGACCGATGGGCCTACCTCTGCCGACCTTCGCATAATGACCTGCTGTATATCGGGTTCGACCCTGGAAAGCTCCGCTTTACGGTTCTCCAGCCAGTTGGCGGGGTCTTTCTCGCCGTCTTTACAGTCTTCCAGGTACTGGGGATGGACCCTGAGCTTGGCCCCCGTGCCCACCAGGATGATGCCCACCAATTCCTCGGGGTATTTAAGGGCGTAATGCTGGGTGATGGCCCCGCCCATGGAATGTCCGCACAGCACCACGTCTTTGTACCTCCGGGCGGCTATGAATCCCCGGACCCATTCCACGTAGCCCTCAACGCTGCTGCACGGCCTGCCGGTGGGGTGCCCTGGCAGGTCTATCCCTTTGGCGTTCCTGAAGTGGCGTAGTTGGTAATAAAATGAGAGACTTGAGTCCCCTGCGCCATGAATAAATACCAGTTTCATCCGGTGTTCCTTTCTTTAGTTTAGGGTTGGGTGTGTAGTGTGGACCGCAAGGCCCAAAGTAGAATTCTATAATAAAATCTTCCGATTGGAAAGAGACTCAGGGGGAAGGACGCTCCCGTCGGTTGCAAACCTTTCTGCCTGTGGGCTATGATGGGGGAACACTGATTACCTAGCCGGGGGATATGTTGGCACAGAATTGGCGAAGCATAATAAGGGACCTGGAAAGCATAGTAGGCAAGGAGCATGTAATCTATCACCCGGAAGACCTGCTGGTCTTTGAGTACGACGGCTCCATAGACAAGGCTACTCCCCAGGCCGTGGCGTTTCCCGCATCCACCGAGGAGACCAGCCGGGTCGTGGCCCTTGCCCATAGGGAGGGCGTTCCGGTGGTTGGGAGGGGTTCGGGCACCGGCCTGAGCGGGGGTGCCATAGCCAGCCTTGGCGGTATCCAGGTAGCCCTCACCCGCATGAGGCAAGTCTTGGAGATTGACACGACTAACCGGGTGGCAGTGGTCGAGCCGGGGGTGGTGAACCTGGACCTGGATACCTATGCCCACAAGTTCGGCCTACGCTACGCCCCGGACCCCTCCAGCCAGAAGGCTTGCAGTCTGGGGGGCAACATTGCGGAGAACGCGGGAGGCCCCCACTGCCTGGCCTATGGGGTCACGTCCAACCACGTGCTGGGTATGGAGGTGGTGCTGGAAGACGGCTCGGTATCCTGGCTGGGCGGCAAGACCGCAGAATCGCCGGGGTATGACCTCCGGGGCGTCTTCATAGGCTCCGAGGGGACCTTTGGCATCGCCACCAAGATTGTGGTCCGGCTCCTGCCCATCCCCGAGTCGGTGAAGACCCTCCTGGGCGTGTTCCCGGACGTGGACTCTGCATGTACGGCTGTCTCCAGCACCATAGGCCAGGGCATCGTACCCGCCGCCATGGAGATAATAGACGCGGCATGTATCAAAGCCATCCTCAACGTGACCAAGGGAGTCTTCCCCGACGATGCAGGGGCGGTCCTTCTGGTAGAGGTGGAGGGACTGATAGAAGAGGTTGATGAACTGAGCGCGGAAGTTGAGGCCACCATGTACGACACTGGGGCTATGGAGGTCAAGATAGCCCTGGATGCCCAGGAACGGGAGCGGCTGTGGTCGGCCCGCAAGGGCGCTTTCGGAGCGCTGGGCAGCCTGGCCCCTAACTACTACCTGGTGGATGGCGTGGTCCCCCGGACCCGGCTCACCGAGACCCTACGAAGGGTTGCCGAGATCGGTGACAGGTACGAACTTCTCGTAGCCAATGTATTCCATGCCGGAGACGGGAACCTCCACCCTTGCATCGCCTTCGACGATAGGGAGCCGGGCGCCTCGGAGAAGGTGCTAGCGGCGGGAGAGGAGATGATGGGCCTGTGCGTGGAGATGGGGGGGACTCTTTCGGGAGAGCATGGAATCGGCCTGGAGAAGAAGGCATTTATGCCCCTTATATTCACCCAGCAGGATATGGACACTATGATGAAGGTGCGCAGCGCCTTCTCCCCGGTTGGCATCTTCAATCCGGGCAAGATTTTCCCCGGCGGCCCCGAGTACGACCAGGCTATGCAGCGCAGGGCCGTGTCCAGCGTAGGCCCGGGAGCGCACATCTAGCCCGCGCATATCCAATGGGAGGGAGAAGTTGACCACCCGCACCGAAGAATATACTGCCATGAGCCGGAAGTTTTTCAGGGAAGCTGTGGAAGCCCTGGCGGAGGATGACCTGGTACAGGCTTCCGGGAAACTGTGGGACGCTGCCGCCCAGATGGTTGAGGCCGTTGCCGAAAGGCGCGGATGGCCTCACCACGACCACCGGGACCTGTACCTGATTGTAGAGAGACTTGCCGGTGAGACGGGAGATCGCAGGCTGATACACCTCTTCCAGTATGCCAGTGGCCTAGAGGGCAACTTTTATGAAAACTGGCAACCCATAGAATTTGTCCAGCGAGGGGTTGAGCAGATACGGGAGTTCATGGAGAAGATGGAGGCGCTCTAGTTTTCCGGTCAAGTCTGGTCTGGAGGGGAAAGTGACCACCCGCACCGAAGAATATACCGCCATGAGCCGGGAGCTTTTCAGGAAAGCTGTAGAAGCCCTGGAAGAGGATGACCTGGTACAGGCTTCTGAGAAGCTGTGGGGCGCTGCTGCACAGATGGTCAAGGCCGTTGCCGAAAGGCGTGGATGGCCTCACCGACAGCACCGAGACCTGTACCGGACGGTGGATAGGCTTGCTGCTGAGACTAGGGATGACGGTCTTACACACCTGTTCGGGTATGCGAGTGAGTTGCATACCAACTTTTATGAACATTTGCGGCTCAGAGGCTTTATCGAGGAAGGGGTTGGGTATATACGAGAATTAATAGATAAGCTGGAGGCACTTTAGATTTGCTGTCAATTCTGATTGGAGGAGGAAGTTGACTACCCGTACCGAAGAATATACTGCCATGAGCCGGGAGCTTTTCCAAAAGGCCGTGGAAGCCTTGGCAGAGGATGACCTGGTACAGGCTTCATGGAATCTGTGGGAGTCTGCGGCACGGATTGTTGAGGCCGTGGCTGAGAGGCATGGATGGCCTCACCGCGACTACCGGGACTTCTACCGGACTGTGGATAGGCTTGTTGCCGAGACAGGGGATAGCGGGATCGCATTCCTGTTCGCCTATGCCAATGGGTTGTATGAAAACTCCTTTGAAAACTGGCGGTCTAGGGGCTTTGTCCAGCAGGCAGTTGAGAGGATACGGGAGTTCATAGAGAAGATGGAGGCGCTTTAGTTTTCCGTTATGACATCGTTGTCGGATAAGCTGGTCGAGTCCCTGGAGAAGGATGCCCTGCTGCCCTTGGAGCAGCTGCCGGACTACGCAGTAGATGGGCTGGTCCCTGAGATGGTTGTTTTCCCCAGGGATGTGGGGTCCGTCTCCCAGGCCCTGTCTATTGTGTCCAGGCATGGGAAGAGGGTCGTGCCCTGGGGGGGCGGGACTCAGATGGCCCTGGGCAATGTGCCCGGTGGGGTCGACCTGGCACTGGGCCTCCGGCGGCTTGACCGCATCCTCTTCCATGAGCCTGGGGACCTGGTGGTCGGGGTAGAAGCCGGAGCAACCCTCAAGTCTCTCCAGGATGAGCTTGCCAAACAGGGACAGTTTCTACCCCTGATGGCCCCCATCCCGTCCCGGGCTACCATTGGGGGAGTCCTGGCAGCCAACGCCGGCGGCCCCTTCAGGCTGGGCTACGGCGCTGCCAGGGACTGGCTCATAGGCATCAAGGTGGCGCACTCCGACGGCGCCGTCGCCAAAGCGGGCGGCAAAGTGGTCAAGAACGTGGCCGGCTATGACCTGAACAAGCTCTATACAGGCTCCCTGGGCACCCTGGGCGTAATCGTGGAGGCCAACTTCAAGCTGGTCCCCCTGCCACCTGAGAGGCGGACAATTGTAGCTGCCTATTCCTCCCTGTCTGCCGCCCTGGACGCAGCCCAAGGGCTTCTCCAACAGACTTCCATCCCCCAGGCGCTGCAAGTCATCAATCGAGGGATTATTGATAGGCTTCCGGGGCTGAACATCGCCGGTGATGGGGAGGCCGTCCTGCTGGCCCTCTTTGCAGGTAGAAGGTCGGCTGTGAAAAGGAAGGTGGATGACTCAACCCGGCTATTAAAGGGCGACGCCGCGACTATAGACGACCTGGCCCAGAATGACGGCGACGGCCTATGGCAAGCCATAACCGACACGGGATGGGAAGAGGAGAGTCCACCCCTCCTTATGGCCAGGGCTATCTCCCTGCCGTCTCAGGTGGGGGATGTGTTGGCGATGGTTGATAGTCTCTCCTCGGGACAGGGGGTTATGCCGCCGGGGATTATGGCAGACGTGGGGGTGGGCCTGGTCCGCCTCGTGTGGTGGACGGAGGATAACATGCCCGACACGAGGGCAACCCTCGATGACCTGGTAAAGGGACTGCGCGACGGGATGCGTGGCTATGCGGGCCATCTCGTAATTGAGAGATGCCCGGTGGAGTTGAAACGCAGCATGGACGTATGGGGAGACTCTATGGAGGGTATGGATATTATGAGGCGGATCAAACATGAGCTAGACCCGGCAGGGATACTCAATCCGGGCCGCTTTGCAGGGAGAATATAGAAATGAACGCAGGGACCAGGGTCCCACTGAATTTTGAGCCGGGGTTTGACGGGAAAGACATTCCCAGAGACGAGGACCTCTATCGCTGTGTCCATTGTGGCCTGTGCCTTAGCGCCTGCCCTACCTACGTCGAGCTAAATCTGGAGACCGAGTCTCCCAGGGGCCGCATCGCCTTTATGAAGGCGGTGAAAGAGGGCCGGCTGGGCATCAGTGATCGTGTAGCGTCTCATTGGGACCTCTGCCTGCAATGCCGGGCCTGTGAAGCCGTGTGCCCCTCGGGGGTGCCCTTTGGCCGTATTATGGAATACAGCCGTGCTCAGGCCGTCCGGCATGGCAAGGTATCGGGGAAGATGAGGCTGGTTATGGCCCTGTTCCTGCGGGGCGCTCTGCCCCATCCGACCCGGCTCAGGCTGGGGGCATACCTGCTGAGGATGTACCAGCGCTGGGGCCTGCGCAGCCTGGTACGGAAGTCCCGCCTGCTGAAGCTGCTCCCCGGCAACCTGGCTGACCTGGAGGCCGGGCTTCCCACCTTCGCCGATAAGTTTTTCGGGCCGGTCCCCCATGTATTCCCTGCCATAGGTGAAAGGAAGATGTCGGTAGGGCTTCTCTCGGGGTGTGTAATGCCCCTGGTCCAAGGGCCGACGATGGAGGCTGCGGTGCGGGTGCTCACCCGGAACGGGTGCGACGTGGCCGTTCCGATGGGCCAGGGCTGCTGCGGCGCGCTTAACCTCCATAGCGGGGATATTGAGTCGGCCCGCAGCATGGCGAAACACAACATTGACATCTTCCTGGAAGCGGGGGTAGAAAAGATCGTGGTGGCATCGGCGGGCTGCGGCTCCACCATGAAGGAATATGCAGAGCTGCTGAGGGATGACCCGGACTATCGGGACAAGGCGGAGCATTTCGGCAGCATCACCGTTGATGTGACAGAGTTTCTGGAGGGCCTGCCCTTCGACCCGCCCAGGGGGGCAATCAACCAACGGGTGACTTACCAGGACTCCTGCCACCTTGCCCACGCCCAGCGTATCACCGGCGCTCCCAGGACTATACTTAACTCCATACCCGGCCTGGAGTTGGTGGAGATGGAGAATGCAAGCAAGTGCTGCGGCGCTGCCGGCATATACTCCGTAACCCAGAGCAAGATGTCTCGGAGGCTCCTGGAGAGCAAGATGAAGAGTGTGGCCTCCACCGGGGCGGACACCCTGGTGACGGCAAACCCCGGCTGCATGATACAGCTAGAGACGGGCCTGCGTCTGGCCGGCATCCCGGGCCGGGTGTATCACGTGATAGATATACTGGACGAAGCCTACCGGAGGGAGAAGTAGCCCGATCTTCAAGGTAGTAGCATTAACACTGATATTAGTCGCCGCGCTTTCCGGGTGCTCGGGGCCCCCGGGTCCCGAGGAGCAGGTGCGTACCTACTTGGATGCCCTTTCCGACGGTGATTCAGTCAGAATGGCCGGCGTGTTTACCCACGAGGTGCGCGACGCGATGAGCTTGGTCATATTGCCGGAAGTCTCAATTGATAACCTGGACGTTGAGAAGGTATCCGAGACCGGAGATACCGCCGAGGTTATCGCTGAATACGATGCGGACTTTCCCGGACCGGGGCATACCAGGGTCAAGTTTACCCTGACGAGAATAGATGGAGAGTGGCTAATCTCCAATGCTGAAGCTGTAGAATGATTGGATGTCTGATATTTGTGAGCGCTATCCCCATCTTCTTTGGAGTGATACTTCTCCTGGAGAACCTTGGCATCGCCGACGGCCTGGTGAGCAAGTATTGGCCTCTGATACTTATAGTCCTGGGCATCGGGGGCATCGTCAACGTGCTCAGGATCAGGGCAAGGTTCAGGGGCCGCTGGCCCCCGGACACGCTGGATAGATAAGGGGATAGATAAAGGCCCTGGGGCCTCTAGGCGGCGAAACTTCGCTGGGCAGCGGCTACGCCCGACCCCAGGGCTACCTCGTAGCCTTCTCCGGGTAGAATCCGCTCCAGGGCCGACAGGAAGCTCAGGACGTTGCTTTCCCTGCAAGACTCCCCCATGAGGCCCACCCGCCACACGCGACCGGCTATCTGGCCCAGGCCGCCGCTTATCTCTATGCCATAGTCCCTCAGCAGCCTCCGGCGCACATTGGCGTCGTTCACTCCCTCGGGGACCATCACCGTCGTCAGGGGATTTAGCCGGTGGTCCGGGTCTGCAAAAAGCCCCAGGCCCAGGGCCTCCACCCCC
Organism: Dehalococcoidia bacterium; assembly: GCA_965219725.1. Lineage (GTDB taxonomy): Bacteria > Chloroflexota > Dehalococcoidia > Lucifugimonadales > JAGWBF01 > CBDCOF01. The sequence goes on from CBDCOF010000002.1 coordinate 1,931,131, forward strand.
GCCCTCAGAGCCGAGGCGACCTTGGAATGTCGTTGAATCCTCTCCTCCAGGCCCTCCTCCATAGCCATGCGCAGGGCCTCCCTGAGGGCGTAGATCATAGAAATGGGCGCGGTGTGATGGTAGACGCGATTGGGGTTCTCGGACCAGTAGGTCGCCAGGTTGGCCAGGTTCAGGTAGAAGCTCTGGACCGGGGTCTTCCTTTCGCTCAGGACCTTCTCCGCCTTGGGGCTTAGGCTGATGGGGGCCAGGCCAGGAGGAGCGCCCAGGCATTTCTGGGTGGCGCTGTGGCAAATATCCACCCCCCACCCGTCGAGGTCCATCGTCTCACCCCCCAGGGTCGTCACCACGTCGGCGATGAGGAGGGCTTCGTGGCGATGGGCGAGATTAGCTATGTCTGGCAGAGGGTTGAGCACACCGGTGGATGTCTCACCATGCACAACGCAGAGGGCCTTGATCTTCCGGTGATTCCCCAACTCTTGTTCCAGGGCTGACAGGTCCGGGCCGACGGGCTTGCCCCAGGGAGACTCCACGACATGCACTTCACCGCCGCAGCGAGAGGCTATGTCGGCCATGCGGTTGCCGAAGTAGCCATTGGTGGCTATGACCACCGTGTCGCCAGGCTCTATCACGTTGCACAACGCAGCTTCCATACCCGCCGTGCCCGTGCCCGAGATGGGCAGAGTCAAGGGGTTGGATGTCTTGAACATAATGCGGAGCATCTCCATCACGTCGTCCATGACCCTGATGAAGTCCGGGTCCAGGTGTCCCATAATGGGCGCGGTCATGGCCTGACGCACCCTGGGATGGACGTCGCTGGGACCTGCTCCCATGAGTATTCGCTGAGGTGGTCTGAATTCCTTCAGGTAGTTGCTCATATCTACTCTATGTCCGTTGATGGAAGTCCGGGGATTTTATGGCATGGTGGTTATAAAGTCCGGCCTCCTCCCACCTTTGCGGGGGAGGACTGAGGTGGGGGGCAGTCTCCTCTGCGAGGCCGTCACCCCCATCCTAACCTTCCCCCGTCAAAGGGGGAAGGAACATCTGAAACATCATACTAGACTACGGGGGATGCGCCGCCGTCTATGTTGACGGCTATGCCAGTCAGGAAGCTGGCCCGGTCTGAGGCGAGGAAAGCGATTACGTCGCCCGCCTCCTCGGACTCTCCAACCCTGCCAATGGGGATGCTACGGCGCTGGGCCATGTCCTCGTAGTATTCGTCCAGGGTCAGGTTCGGGTCCTGGGCAATGGCCGCATCGTAGCGGCGGCGGTTCTGGCCGCTCTTTATCAGCCCTATGCACACGGTATTCACCAGGATGTTGTCCTTGGCCAGGTCTTTGGACAGGGCTTTGGTCACTGCTATCCCTGCCGCTCTGGAAACGGAGGTAGGGACGGAACTGGGGCCTGGGGCCTTGGCTCCCAGGTTGGTGACGTTTATGATCCTTCCTCCCCCCACCTGGCGCATGTGAGGAATGGAGGCGCGGGCGAAGCGGATGGCGGCCCATAGTTTCAGGTCGAAGTCTGCCTGCCAGTCCTCGTCGGTGACGCTCTCGAAGGGGCCGGCGGCGGACTGGCCTGCATTGTTCACCAGGATGTCCAGCCTGCCGAACTGGTCCACGGTGGTGTTGACCACCCGCTCGATGTCCTGGGGCACGGTAACATCCGCCTGTATGGCCAGGACCCTTCCTTCAGTCCTGGAGCGTATATCCTCGGCGGCGTCATCCAGCACGTCCTTCCGCCTGGCGCAAATGGTGACAGCCGCCCCTTCCAGGGCCATTCTCCAGGCAGCGGCCTTCCCTATCCCGTCGCTGCCGCCGGTTATTATCGCTACTTTGTCGTTAAGTCCCAGGTCCATGTCTCAGCCCTCCTCCTCTCCGAGTCTCTCGCTGGGAAACTGACCTACATTATAGCACCCATAGCACTCCTAGCAAGGGATAATGGACTATGTATGCCGATGAGCTACCCCGCGAGATGAGCACCAGTCTTCGTAGGACGGCACCTCCTCCCCTACCACCCACAGGAAATAGTACCCCCCACTGTCTCCCAGATACTTGAACTGCTTGCGCAGGTCTTTGAGGGTTGCGTCAAAGCCGCCGTGGGACCGCAGGTAGCCCTGGAAGCTGCCGTGTTTCTCCTCCAGGTCCATCATTTTACGGGCGTTTATCACGGTGGCTTCCAGCTTGCGGCGATGCCGGATGACCCGGGTGTCCTTCATTAGCTCTTCCATGTCCGGCTCCGTGAGGTCGGCGACGGCGTGGGGGTCGAACCCCCGCAGGGCCTCGCGGATTCCGATCCATTTAGAATCCACGACCCGCCAGGAAATGCCTGACTGGAACACGGCTTTGCTCATCACCTCAAGGTAGTCGTTAAGACCTTTTGGGTGTATCCTTTCGGGAGTCTGCAACTTACCTCCTTGGTCCGCTGTACGCTACTATACCATGATTCGAGTCCAGGAGAATCCTATCATACTTGTACGGGTTTCCCTGGAATAGTCCCAATGCGTGATTCGACCAAAATTAAACACCCCCGAATAAACGGGGGTGGGTAGTTGTAGTTGCGCTGGGAAATCGCCGGCGGAGCTTACTTCGCCCGGGGGTCCGGGTGCATTATGCCGAAAGTCACGCCCTCGCTGTCGGAGCAATAGGCCAGGTAGCCTATCCGGGGTATCGCAACCTTTGGGGAGATCACCCTGCCACCGTTCCGAATGATCTCCGTGACGTACTTATCTACGGAAGATACCTGGATAGTGTTCAGGGCCCTTGGCTGCTCATCCGGGGACTCCATGAATCCGCCGTTGATGCCCTCTTCGCCATTGTCTCCGGCGGTGATGATCCAGTAGTCTTCCGGGCCATCCCACTTGTTAATCTTCCAGCCGAACACGTTGGAGTAGAACTCCAGCCCCCGGAGGGTGTTGGGTGCGTTGGTCTCGAAATGTACGACCCTGTTCATTCTAATGCTCCACCTTATATTTTCGTCTTTAGATGTACCGAGTTAACTTTGTGGGTGGCAGCTACCATGTATATACTGTATGCAAATCAGAACGATTGTTCAATCACCCATCGTCCAGCAAAGTTGTCCGAAAGTCCAGGACAGGGGAGGTGTCACCTGTGGACCCACTCTCACACATTCTCAGCTCTATATACCTGGTCGGACGGGTCTTTTGCCGTTCCGAACTCACGGCTCCCTGGGGTATCTCCTTACCTGCCCCTGACACTGAAGGCGCATCCTTCCACCTGATAGATGAGGGAAGCTGCTGGCTGAGCTTTGAGGGAGGGGGCCCTATCCAACTCTCCGCCGGCGACCTGGTCATCTTTCCCCAGAGCCGTCCCCACACTCTCGCCGACTCCCCGGCTACGACTCCCTTGCCCATGGAAGAGGTCATGGGAGTCGGGGGTAATGACGGCCCCATCCTTTATAATGGGGGTGGGCATAACGGGAGCGGGCATCACGGTGACGGGCATCATAGGGGCGATGGGACTCCCACCACCATAATCTGTGGTGTATTTGAGGGACAAAACGGGGGCGCTCACACGCTGTTTTCTCTTCTTCCGCCCCTGATATACGTCAAAGGCGGCCAGGGGGAAGCGGACGAGTGGTTGAGGACTACCCTCAAGCTCATGGCCTCGGAGGCTGCATCCGCCAGGCCCGGATCAGGGACCATTGTAAGCCGCCTGGCGGATATACTGTTTATACAAGCCCTCCGGTCCTGGATGGAGAGCAAGGTTGGGGACGGCGAAGGCTGGTTGGCTGCCCTTCGGGACCCCCCGATTGGCATGGCCCTGGGCCACATCCATCAGGCGCCGGGGGAGGACTGGACTGTGGCTTCCCTGGCCGCCCAGGTAGGTATGTCCCGCTCTGCCTTCTCGGCCCGGTTTACCGCAATGGTGGGCAAGCCGCCCCTCCACTACCTGACCCGGTGGAGGATGCAGTTGGCGGGAGACCTTCTGGTAGATGATGGCCTGAGCATTTCGGAAATAGCAGAGCGGGTGGGCTACCAGTCTGAGTCGCCCTTTTCCAAGGCATTCAAGCAGCATACGGGCATGGCCCCCGGCGCCTACCGACGCCACGCCAACGGGAGGACAAGCCATGCTCAGCGGAGGACTGAGGGGCAGGCGGCATGAGCAGACCTTGCGTAGCCATCGTTATTATGAAAGGAAATTCTAAGGAATTTTACCCAAAAGGGCATAAAGAGGACCGGGGCTTTGTGCCGCCGGTTGACGTTGTGGCTTGTTAAGAGGCTTGATTCTAGGCGTCCTGACGCAACTGATACCAATGTGGTCTGTCTGTCCCGTCTCCGGTAGTGGCGTTGTTATCTTTCCGTAGCCCTGCTACCACTGAATACGCAGGTGACTTTGTAATTTCGGCTACGTAACGAGCATTGCGGGCCGCCCTTCGTATGTCCTCCTCGTCAACGGTAAAAGACACCTCAATAGCCAGATAACTTATAGACTCAGGCCAATGATAAGGCTCCTCATCATAATTGACGACGCAGACAATATAGTCCGCATTGCGAAAACTATCTCGCTCGCTTTTGGGGATGCTTGTATCAAGCAGACGGTATAATTCATCAATTTCATTCTGGGTTAGGACATTCCTCACCTTATGGTCCATATTAGCTGCAAGCAAGTCCATCTGTCTGCCAGTAGCAACCCAAGAATAATCTCCCTTCAAGACCGACATATCCTCGTGGACCTGCTTGAAGCCTTTATCCACCCTTTCCTCTAGTCGTTTAAGGATATCCAGTATCTCATCGTTGGAAGCCATGGCGACAGCCCTTTTTCATCCCCTGCTGATTTGTCTATGGTCTATGGTACTACACTACACAAATGTAGTACAGTGTCAATCAATGTCATGGTGGGGGCGATTCCCTGATCCTCTTTATCACCCCAGGCAAGACGGGCAGCAGGTCTCCCGCCAGGGTGCCGGTGTCGCCCATGTCCTGCCTGACTACCTCTCCGGCGGCCCCGTGAAGGTACACCCCGCAGGAGGCCGCATCCGCCGGGGAAAGGCCCTGGGCCATCAGCCCGGCGATGATTCCCGTGAGCACGTCTCCCGTCCCCCCCGAAGCCAGGCCTGGATTGGCGAAGGGGCTAACCCGGCCCATGCCCTGAGGGGTGGCGACAACGGTGTAAGCGCCCTTCAGGGCTACAACCGTCCCCCACTTGGCAGACCACTCCAGGGCGGTCTCGTTGCGGCTTGCCTGTATCTGGGGGGTGGGTATGCGCGTAAGGGTAGCCATCTCTCCGGGGTGGGGCGTAAGGGCTACGGGCGATTTGAGGTCCCGCCACCAGTCCTCTATCTCCGAGAGGTTGTTCAGCCCGTCTGCGTCAATGACCGATGGAATGGATGGGTAAGGCTCCTGGAAGAACAGTCTCCGCAGGAACTTCACCAGCTCATCGGAGCGGCCAAAGCCGCAGCCTATCAGAAGGGAGCTATACTGGTGGAGGACTTCCCGCAGGACGCCGGCTGCATCGGGGTGAAACCTCCCATTCGCGTCCTCGGGCAGGGGCAGATGGATTACCTCTGTGAGCTTGGAGGCCAGGATGGGGTATATGCTTTGGGGCGAGGCCAGGGTAACAAGCCCCGGCCCCACGCGGGCAGCGCCCTGGGAGGCAAGATAAGCGGCTCCAACGTAGTTGCGGGAGCCGGCTACCACCAGGGTGTGTCCGAAGGTGCCTTTGTGGGACTGGAGGGGACGCGCCGGCAGCCTGTCCTTGACCCACCCGCCGGTGAGCATCTCCAGGTTTATGTCCCTGTCCAGGTGCGGGGCGATACCGATGTCCACGACCTCCAGCTTGCCCACTTTGGCCGCTCCGGGAAACTGGAAATGGCCTGTCTTGGGATAGCCGAAGGTTATGGTAATATCGGCGTCCGGGCAGGCGGGGTCCACCTCTCCCGTGTCTGCGTTCATCCCGGTGGGTATGTCCAGGGCCATGACAATCATGTTGGGGCGGCGGGCTTTTGCGGCGCTCAGCAGCAGCATGGCGTCTCTGACCACCCCGTCCAGGGGTCTTGCCCTGCCAGTCCCCAGCACTGCGTCAATCACCAGGTCAGACCGGCCAAGCTCTGCCTCCAGGGACTTGAGGTCCTCGTCCCCGGAGGCCGAAATAGAGGCAACGCCTCTTTCCAGGGCGGGCCGGAGCTTTGGGTGTTCCTGTTGGCGCTGGGATACCAGGTACGCTGTCACCAAAGCTCCCCAGCGTTGGAGGTGGCGGGCTGCAACCAGGCCGTCACCTCCATTGTTCCCGGGACCCACCAGCGCCAGGACCCGCGACCCTGCCAGGGCCTTCAGAGCTTTCCGCGCCTCCCTTGCGACGGTGAGGCCGGCGTTCTCCATGAGGGTATCCTTGCTTACCCCCTCGGACTCGCTGGCATCCTCCAGGCTGCGCATCTCCTCGATGGTGACTATCTTCATGCCCCGGCTTCACCCGGCTGGTCGGAATCGGAAGTCATGCTTACCACGAAGGCCACTGCGTACTCCCTTGAGTGGGACAGGCTCAAGGCCGTCTCCGTAATGCCCATCTTCTCGGCGCGGGCCAGCGCTCGCCCGTGCAGCAGGATGGAGGGCGCGCCACCGCGCCGGCGGACCACCTCTATCTCCTTCCAACCCACCCCCCTGATTCCCGTGCCCAGGGCTTTCATGGTGGCCTCTTTGGCGGCAAAGCGGGCTGCCAGGTTCGGCGGGCGGCCCCGGCAGTAGGCGATCTCCCCCTCGGTGTATATCCTGCGGAGAAAGCGGTCTCCCCAGCGCTCTACCACCTGCCGGATACGTTCGATCTCGATAATGTCTACGCCTGTAGTAAGCATATAATCTACTACCATTAAAATATGGTGCCGGGTCCCTCCACCACACCCTGTTTTTCGCCCTGGCATCCCGCACCCACCGTCATTCGGTTGCAGGCCGTAATCCCAGCCCCCTACTGTCATTCCGGCGTAGGCCGGAATCCAGGGGTGGGGCGGTGGACTCCCGCTTTCGCGGGAGTGACGGTAGAGAGGCCAGCCCGCCATTATTACTATGAAAATAGAGGTTTCGGGCCACTCACCGCACCATGAAAGGTACGGCATCCCGCACCCACCGTCATTCCGGCGGAGGCCGGAATCCAGGTGCGGGGGGTGGACTCCCGCTTTCGCGGGAGTGACGGTAGAGAGGCCCGCCCGCCATTATTACTATGAAAACAGCCATCGCCCAGCATTATATCAATAGGCAGCACCCAGCCCGTCATTCCCGCGAAAGCGGGAATCCAGGACCCCGCAACCTGGGGAGTCATCGCGAAGTCACCCACCCCAACCCCTGGATTCCGGCCTCCGCCGGAATGACGGTGGGGAGGCTCTTAGACTCCGGCCTGCAACCGAATGACGGCGGGGAGGCCGAAATGACCGACGGGGGTAATCGAGGAAAACCGAAAGACCCTTGGGGCCAATCTGGCTGCAATTCACCCTCTGGGTAGGTCCAGGCTGTCGAGAATTTTGGATGCCGAATAGCTCCTGTTGAGGGTGTACAGGTGTACCCCGGCCACGCCGTTTGTCCAGAGTTCATCAATCTGCCGGGTAGCCCACTCTATTCCCAGGTCTCGTGCCGAGTCGTCATCGTCAACGAATCTTTCCAGTTGCTCATCCAGGGCAGGAGGAATCTTTGCTCCGCACATGGAGGTGAATCTTCGGATTTGGGGCGTGCTGAGGACAGGCAGGATGCCGGCAACTATGGGCGCAGTAATTCCTGCTTTCTCCGCTCGTTCCATGAAACTGAAGAAGTCGTTGTTATCGAAGAATAGCTGGGTGACAAGAAAGTCTGCTCCCGATTCCACTTTGAGCTTGTGATAGAATATATCCGTGTCCAAGTCGGCAGAGTCGGGATGGCCCTCTGGGAAGCTGGAACCCGCCACACCGAATTCAAAGTTCTCCCGGATGTAGGTAATCAGTTCCGAAGAGTACCTGAAATCACTCTCCGCGGGGACTGAATTCTCCTCGCCGCGAGGGGGGTCGCCCCGCAGGGCCAGCACGTTCTCTATACCTGCCTCTTCCAGGCTCAACAGCATGTTGTGAACGGCCTCTTTGGTCTGCGCCACACAGGTCAGATGACTCATGGCTTCCAGACCGGTGTCCCGCTTGATGTTTGTGACCATCTCCACCGTCTTATCGCGGGTGCTCCCCCCTGCGCCATAGGTGACGGACACATAATCGGGCGCATAGGGTTGCAGTCGCCTGATGGTCCTGGCGAAGGTGGCTTCGGCTTGCTCCGTCCTGGGCGGAAAGAACTCGAATGATATGGTCCTTCTGCCGGACTTGAAGACATCTCGGATTTTCATTCAAACTCCTTGGTGTCCTTGGGGCATACCCGGGCATGGGTACGGAGGCGATAAGAAGGGTGTTGGACTCGGACTTCAGCGCTTCAGGTCTGTTGGTTAGCATTATAGGCATGACATAGAAGACAGTCAACACAGTCTTGTGGAAGTAACTGTTCAGACATGATGAGTGGTGGCCGCCGCTTCACCGTCATTCCGGCCTGCGCCGGAATCCAGGGGCGGTGTTGTGGGTGACTTCGCAGCGACTCCCCAAGTTGCGGGACCCTGGATTCCCGCTTTCGCGGGAATGACGGTGCCGGCTGCTGGCTATTTTCATAGTAACAACGAATTGGGTCCAGAGAGAGCCCTCAAGTCTGAACAGTTACTTTCCGAAGTTGATAATTGCCAGGTTGGAGCATCTAAGCTAGAATCTTAGCCGGAGATGGAGACATGCCCTCTGCCGAAAGCCTTCGGACGGCAATAGGGCTGCAAAGGAGATAAGGAGATTAGGCTGATGCCCGATGATTTACATGGCAACACCCTCACTGAAACCGATTTGCGGTTCACTTCCGCCTTCGCATCTATATCTGAGATGGGCCCTGAATATTTGGATGCAGTGGTCCGGCGCGCTCTGGACTCGCGGACTCAAGTATCCGCCCAATCCCAGAGAGCCTTCGAGTCGGCTGTACGCAAGAGAGTGACAGTTGATGGATTCCGAAACCCACACATTGCGCATACTGCCGTTCTGTTGGAACCTGTCTCACGCAGTGTGCTCCACTCAAACAGGCTCGCCGGAGCGGTGCTGAAAGTCTGGGCAGAGTCTCATAAGACCCTCCTCGACATAGTGACTGAGCATCTCCGCGGGATGGGTATTCCCGATGAGTACCCGGACTTCTCAAAAGAGCGGTTCCGGGATTTCTGGCCCGACGATTCCTGGGAGCGGGAAAGTGATAGGCTTCTCGAAATTCACAGCGAACTCAGTGAAGCTGACGTTGCTTTAATGCTGTGCTATGTATCGGGGAAGGTGCCCAACCCTTCAGCGCCTTCAATGAATGACGACCAGGGGAATGACGACCAGGGGAATGACGACCGGGAGGATGAGGTCTCAATCGAGGTCTCAAGCAATGACGCTTTCTTCTCTCAATGGCTCGAACGTCTGAGAGATCTGCCCGCCGGTGCAGCCGAATGGGAGCAGGCCAGGAACTTCATTGCATCGGCGACGGAAATCATCGAGGCGAAAGAGTCCGAGCGTAATCAGGCGGCCAGGCTTGAGGCCGTTATCACTGAGATAAGGGACGAGTTTTCGGAGGTGTTGGCGTTTTTCCAGAGGGACGCGGCCCCCTGGTATGCGGGGCGTCTTTCATCCGCTTCCATCATTGCAGAGGCCCTGGAAACGGTCTCGGAACTGAAGTCCTTACTGGCAGAGTACCGCTCGGTTCTTGAGCGTGCTCCCGTCATAACCGAAGAGATGGCCCGTAGAGAAAAGCGGGCGGAACTGGAGTCCCGCATCCTGCCCATCATGGACCGGGTTGACCTGCTTATGGCCGGCGCCCATGGACCGGAGGACGACCCGCCACCGTCAGGTCTCTTATCTTCCCAAGAACGGCCAGAGGATGGGCCAGCCGGCCAGCCTGACCGGACTGACCAGCCTCAATTAAGAGGCGGCCCACCCGAGGACAGCCCATCTTTAGCCGAGGCCCATGACGGGTACGACGAATTGTCCCTTCTCGGAACGGAAGCGGGCGAACAACAACCAACCAATCAGCAGCCGGCCAATGAGCAAAGCTCAGGACATAATGACGGACCGGAGGGCGCCGACCCGGAGTCCGACGAGAGTTCAGGTCTTGAGGACCATCACCCCGAGGACCCTATCGTCGGCGGGCTTGCCCACAACACCTCCACTGCCAATGAGCAGGCTGCCGAAGAACGCACCTTTTTAGATGAAGAATACATCGAGTTACTGAATTTGGAGAAAGAAGACCTTGAAGAAAAGGTCCAGTCGCTGGAAAGTGGCCTGCGCGACAGCCAGGGAATGGAAAAGTATTGGCGGCTCGCTTACCAGGCGGAGCGCAGCAAATCGGCGGATGTTGGAGAGGACGCCCCTTCGCCTATTGAGTCCGTGGGTCATGCCGTCGGCCTTGCAAGTGAAAGGTTTACCGGCAAACTCCTGTTCCGGCTCAACTCGAAGTCTGTCGTCGAGGCCAACCCATTTGAGGACCCGGAAGCGGTCCGGGATGCCCTGAAATGGCTTGCGACCGATTATTACCAGTCCCGTGTGGGTGAGCTTAGCGTGCCGGACTTCGACCGCTCCATTCGCGAGACCTGCGGGTGGTGGTACAAAGGCAACCAGCGGGAACTGACGGTGAACAAGTATAGGGAGTGGTACACCACCAAGGTTGACGGCAGGACATACCAACTGGACGAGCACATCGGCAAAGGGACGAACAAGGACGCCCGCCACACCATTCGCATCGCCTTCGATTGGGACAGGGACCGGCGGATGGTAATCATCGGTTTCATCGGCCAACACCAACAGACGGATGCGACCTGAGGCCGGATTTGTCCCTGCATCCGCCCTATGCTATTATGGCTTGACGAAAATATATGACAACAGGACTGAAGCATGGTTAAGCTATTGGACGGCAATGCCGCATCCAAAGAGATCCGGGCTGAGGTAGCGGAGGGTGTCGTCGAAATGCAGCAGAAACACGCCATAACGCCGGGTCTGGCAGTGGTGCTAGTGGGCGATGACCCGGCCTCGGCTATCTACGTGCGCAACAAGGGGCGGGCGTGCCAGGAGGTGGGAATATCCAACGAGACCATCCATCTGCCGGAGACTACTTCCCAGGAGGAACTGCTGGAGGTGGTGGCGAATCTCAACCGGGACTCCCGCATCCACGGCATCCTGGTACAGATGCCCCTCCCCCGGCACATAGATGAGGATAAGGTGGTGATGGCCGTGAGGCCCGACAAGGACGTGGACTCCCTCCATCCCATCAACGTCGGCAGGCTCGTCCAGGGGAACTCCGACTTTGTGCCGTGCACCCCCAGCGGAGTCCAGCAGCTTATCCTGCGCAACGGCTACGACTTCGATGGCAAGCACGTGGTTATCTGTGGCCGGAGCAACATAGTCGGCAAGCCCCTGGCTATGCTGCTCATGCAGAAGCAGGAAGGCGCCAATGCGACGGTAACGGTGTGCCATACCGGCACCGGAGACCTGGGTGGTATGACCCGCAATGCCGACATCCTGATAGCGGCCGTGGGGAGGCCGGGGGCCATTACATCCGATATGGTGAAAGAGGGCGCGGTAGTGGCGGACGTGGGCATCAACCGGGTGCCCGACTCCACCCGCAAGAGGGGCTACCGGCTGGTGGGAGACGTGGACTTTGAGGCCGTGTCTGAGAAGGTGGAGGCAATCACCCCTGTGCCCGGTGGCGTAGGTCCCATGACGATAGCCATGCTGCTGGTCAACACCCTCACAGCGGCGCGTATCAGCATCCACGGCTACGGTGGGCAACCTTCCATCGTCATTCCGGCGTAGGCCGGAATCCAGGGGTGGGGGTGTGGGTGACTTCCCGGCAGAGCCCCCACCAGGTATGCTACCTGAGTAGTCCCTTCCCCCGTCAAAGGGGGAAGGTTAGGATGGGGGTGATACCCCGGCCACTAGCCACTTTAGCCGTGACACCCCCCACCTCAATCCTCCCCCGCAAGGGGGGAGGAGGCTGGATTTTCACAATAATAATCATCAGACCTGATACCCCTTGCCGGAGTTACATCTATGATTGGACTTGAGTCCATCGGAAAGATGCTGCTGGTATTCGGAGGCATAGTCCTGCTTGTGGGCCTGCTCTTTGTGATAATGGGCCGGGTGCCCTATATAGGCAGGCTTCCCGGTGATATGCTCTTCCAGAAGGGCAACTTCAGCTTCTATTTTCCCCTGGTCACATCCATCCTGGTCAGCATCGCACTGACTATCATCCTCAACCTGGTGTTCAGGGTCTTCCGATAATCACAATGCGTACCAGCGATTTCGACTACCAACTGCCATCCCATCTCATAGCCCAGACTCCCGTAGAGCCCAGGGACTCGTCGCGTCTGCTGGTGCTCCACCGAGATACGGGGCAGGTAGAGCACCGCCGCTTTTATGACCTGGCCGACTACCTTGGGGAAGGGGACGTGCTGGTCTTCAATGACAGCCGTGTCATACCTGCCAGGCTTTACGGGAGCCGGGAGGACACGGGCGGAAAGGTGGAGTTTCTGCTGCTGCAACGCATGGGGCAGGGGGTGTGGAAGGCTGTGGGCAAGCCGGGCCGACGCCTCAGGCCAGGCGGCCGGTTCACCATAGATGGGCATGCCGGCGACGGCCTGACATTGGAGGTACTGGAAGCTGCCGAGGAGGACATCAGGATAGTCCGCTTGTCAACGGAGGAGGGGCTGGATACTGTGGGCCATATCCCCCTGCCCCCTTACATACATACCCCCCTGGACGATGGCGAACGATACCAGACGGTCTACTCCAGGACGCCGGGGAGCGTAGCGGCTCCCACTGCCGGCCTGCACTTCACCCCGGAGCTTCTGGAGTCCCTGGCAGCCAAGGGGGTGCAGCAGGTGTACGCCACCCTTCACGTGGGACTGGATACCTTCAGGCCCATCAGGGGCGAGGCCCCCGAGGAGCATAAGCTGCACGGCGAATACTTCGAGCTAAGCGAAGACGGCGCAGCCCGGCTTAACGCCGCCCGCAGAGAGGGGCGCAGGATTATAGCCGTAGGCACCACCTCGGTGCGCCTTCTGGAGCAGGCAGCCCTCATATCGGACAAGGCCGATTCCGAAAAGGCCGACGCCCCGGTGGGCACCCCGGACGGCCCCATTGAAGATAGACAGCGGGAGCTTCTGCCAACCTCCGGCTGGGCTGACTTGTACATCCTGCCGGGCCACCGGTTCCGCATGGTGGATGCCATGATAACCAACTTCCACCTGCCCCGCACCACCTTGCTGATGCTGGTCAGCGCCCTCGCCGGACGGGAGCTTATCCTGAAAGCCTACCGGGAAGCCGTCTCCAAAGAGTACCGTTTCTACTCCTTCGGGGATGGGATGCTTATCCTGTAGGTACAAGTCCTGACGGGGTTACATCCATCCGGGGGCCTTCGATTCTCAGCCCAGGGCAGCCACAAGGGTTGCCCCTACACCCAGCATTGCGTTGCCCCATATGTTCTGCTATCCCCATTGAGAACCGAAAGACCCTACCCGCCATCCTCCATCAACGCATCGGCTGCCCCCAGCCCCTCCAGGGCAAGCCCGTACCCCAAGAGGTCGTGCATCTGGCGCTTCACGTACTGGGTCAGCAGCACCCGGCTATAACGCAGCACCAACGGGGGCCGTTTTGCCAACTCCTCGGCCAGTTCCCACGCCCTGGGCAACAGCCGGTCTCTGGGCATCACCTCGGCCACCAGGCCAAGCTCCTGGGCCTTCTGTGCGTCCAGTTCCTGGCCGGTCAGGAGGAAGTACCTGCCCCGGTTCAAGCCCAGCAGCAGGGGGTAAACTATGTGCATCCCGTCCCCCGGAGTGAGGCTGTTGGGGAAGTGGGCCGAGTCCTGAAAGGTGGCGTCATCCGCCGCCAGCACTATGTCGCATAACAGGGGAATCTCCGAATGGCGCAGGGCCGGGCCATTGATGGCGCTTATCATGGGCACCTCGATGTCCAGCAGGTTTGTCAGCAGGTGCTTGCCCTCCCAGTAGGTCTTGTCCCAGTCACGGGGGGACCTGCGCATCCTGGCGTCGGGGGTAGCCCTGGGGCCTGAGAAGGCGTCACCGGTCCCCGTCATAATCACGATCCTGTTTTCGGAGTCGCTGCCTATGTCATAGAAAGCCCTGGGCAGCTCCTCGTGGGGGCCGCCCCCCCACTGGAGGACGCCCCCATTGGTATGGAGGGTAATCTGGAGGATGCCGTCCCTCCGCTCCATGCGGACGTGCTCGTACTTGTTTGCGTAGTCCTCAAACCTGGCCATAACCATACCTCTCTATTCTATAGCTTTCATTAACATTACTAAGGAGGCAACGTACCAAGCCCCATCACTGGCGCGCCTCGGCGATGGCCTGTTTGAAGGCTGCGTCAATGCGGGAGCCGCTGCGTTTGAAGCCGAGTTCCTTTCGCATCTCCTTCATTAGGTCGTCGTCGGTGCGGAGGAGGGTATCGGAGAGAATCCAACGGGCCAGCGACACCAACTGGTAGTGGGTATATTCGCTGATACTCAATCCGGGCATTATTCCTGGCCGCCGACCACGAGTGGGTGGGGCCGGGTCAGATGGGGACGGATGTCTGTTGGCGATTTCCGTGGACGATTGAGCAGGCGGCGCGGCGTCCCCATCTTCAGCCTTGCTAACAGCCTGCTTCCATGCCTCCACTGCCCGGCTAACCTCCTTGTCTCGGTCTCTGAACCAGTCTGTTGACCAGATACGATGGAACTGCCAGCCCTTGCCCTCCAGCACCTCTTGACGCAGCCGGTCCCGGTCGCGGGCGGTATGGGCTGAGTGATAGCTGGCGCCGTCGGCCTCGATCGCCAACACCATCCGCCCCGGTCGGTTGGGATGGGCGCAGGCGAAATCAATGCGGTATCCCGCCACCCCGTACTGGGGCGTTACGGGAATCCCCTTATCCTTCAGCCGGTGCATCACATCCAACTCAAAAGCGTTGAGGGGAACATTGCTCGTTGTCGTTCCCAACTCGCCGCCGCCGGAGGCTGCGAACTCCAAATACTGTCGGAGCAGTTCCACACCCCGGGCATCGGACCGCCCAGGCTCCATGTCGTGGTGGGAGAAGGACGAGACCAGGTGCATCCGAGAGCGGGCGCGAGTAACCGCGACGTTGAGCCGCCGTTCTCCCCCCTCCTGGTTGAGCGGCCCGAATCGGTAGGGCAGCGTCCCGTTGTCGGCCTTGTGGTAGCCGACGCTGAGAATAATCACGTCTCGTTCGTCGCCCTGCACCCGCTCAATGTTCTTCACGAAGAAACGTTCCTCGGCTTCCTCGGAGAAAAACCTGTCAATCGCCTGGTCGTCCAGGCTGTGGAGACGGATGCGCAGCGCATTGTCAATGTTGTTGGCGTGTTGAATCCCAAAAGCGATTACCCCCAGGGACTCGTCGGGGCGTTGGCGAGCGTGGTCAACAATCATATCAACCACCCTCTCAACCTCGTCGGGGTGGGACACGGCGGAACGCTGTGCTAAGGGCCGGAAGGGTACGAGGTGATGGGTTAAGGGGGCTTCCGATGCAATGCCGGGAAAGGCAGTGAGGGCCTCACCATAGATATTTGTGTTGGAGAAGGCAATCAGACGGCCGTCGCGGCTCCGGTAGTGCCATTGCAGCATTTCCTCCCGGATAGGGCTGGCCTTGGCCACGTCCAGGATTGACTCGATGTCGGTGGTCAGCGACGTATCCGGGTCGTCATCATCGTCATCGTCGTTGGGACTATGCCTGGCGAAAAAGGTGGTCGGAGGAAGCTGGCGGTCGTCTCCCGCGATCACCGCCTGGGGGGCGCGGGCCAGGCTGCCTATGGCCTCGGCGGGTGGAATCTGCGACGCCTCATCGAAGATGACCACGTCGAACAGGTCTGCATCGGCGGGTATCAGTTCGGCCACCAGCAACGGGGACATGGCCCAGCAGGGTCGGATAGCAGTGAGCATGTGGGGAGCCTCCTGGAAGAGACGCCGGACGGGTAGATGGCGGGTCTTCTTGGCCGCCTCCCGATTCACCAAAGCTTTCTCTACCGGGTAGTCGTTCATCACCTCTATGGCGGCCTCGGCGGCTGCCCGTTTAATCCGCTGCGGGGTGATGTCCAGGTGCTGCCGGTCCAGTTGGATGAATTCCCTTTGGCGGCGGTTGTGGGCGGCTCCTGTGAACCCAGCTAGGTCCGGATCGTGAAAGACCATGTCGTTCCATACCGACCTTAGCCAGGAATACTCTATGGCATCCGTGGCATGTTCCGGGGGAACTTCCTTGCCCACAGCAGCGAGGATGCTGTCAACGCCGGCATCGGCAAGCCGGCGTTCCATCTCCCGAAGCCGAGGTAGGTTCGCCGCCACTGTCTGCTGGGAGGCCAGGCGGTCCAGCCTCTTTGCCAGACCGTCGTGGGTCTCCCCCAGCAGGTCTTCCGATGAGAATATGTCCTCAGCCTCTTTTAGGAGTCCCACCAGGGAGTCCACCGCCACCCGGATGGTTCCCAAGTTGGCCGGGATGGGTGGATAGAGGCCCCCCTTCTTCTCCAGTTCGGTGTCTAGGTCCTTGAGAAGGTCTTCCGATGAGAATATGTCCTCAGCCTCTTTTAGGAGTCCCATCAGGGAGTCCACCGCCGTCCGGGTGGCCTCCAAGTTGGCTGGCATGGGGGGGTAGAGACCCCGCTTCTTCTCCAGTTCGGTATCCAGGTCCTTGAGAAGGTCTTCCGATGAGAATATGTCCTCAGCCTCTTTTAGGAGTCCCATCAGGGAGTCCACCGCCGTCCGGGTGGCCTCCAAGTTGACTGGGATGGGGGGGTAGAGACCCCGCTTCTTCTCCAGTTCGGTATCCAGGTCCTTGAGAAGGTCTTCCGATGAGAATATGTCCTCAGCCTCTTTTAGGAGTCCCATCAGGGAGTCCACCGCCGTCCGGGTGGCTCCCACGTCCTTCGACACGCGGGGATAGCCGTCATTGGCCTTCATCTCATGCCACCTGGCCATCTGATCAGCAGCCTTCTTAACGACGCTTAGAACTTCGGAGCGGGAGAGCTTTGCCCCGGTCCGCAACGTGTCCTGCACGGACTTTTTCGCGGCACGGTAGTTGGGCGAGATGGCCTGAGCTATGGCTTTCCACCAAGTACCTCTGGGCGTCAATATTGTTATGAGAGATGTGTGGTCCAACCTGTACACATCGGAGTGGAATCGTTTCAGAAATTGCTCCGCTTCTGCCAACCATTCCAACAGTGGAAGCCAATCGGCTATCGTATGAGGATGAGCTAGGCCAGCCTCGTCAAGGGTGGCAAATAACAGGGTGCGAGTATCGAGGACTGCTTTGGAGAGTTGGTTGAAGCGATGGAGGGACCGCTCCCTTTCTGCCATCCATTCCAACGGTGGAAGCCAATCGGCTATGGTATGAGGGCGAGTCAGACCGGCCTCGTCAAGGGTGGTGAATAACAGGGTGCGAGTATCGAGGACTGCTTTGGAGAGTTGGTTGAAGCGATGGAGGGACCGCTCCCTTTCTGCTAGCCATTCCAACGGCGGGACCCAATCGGCTATGGTATGAGGGCGAGTCAGACCGGCCTCGTCAAGGGTGGTGAATAATTGGGTGCGAGTATCGAGGACTGCTTTGGAGAGTTGATTGAAGCGATGAAGAGACCGATCCCTTTCTGCCAGCCATTCCAACGGCGGGACCCACCCGGCTACGGTGTTGGGATGTGCCAAGCCTACCTCGTCGAGGTCGTCAAACAACCGGGAACGGACATCTGGAAGTGTTTCGGCGAGTTCCTGGACCAGACGGAAAGCCTCCTGGGCTTCCGCAGGGGTGTTGATACTCGACCGGGCCCATTCGACGTATTGAGAGTGAAGTTTATGTCCCTCCAGGTCAACCCACTGCTGGACTGCCGGCTTTAGCTGGTCTATGGCCCCCCTGTCCAGTTCCCGCGCCTTGGCGTCCGGCATCCGGGCGCTGGTCTGGGCCGGCTCCGGAGTTCCCAGCAGCCCCACTTGCACTTCAAAGGGGCTTACATTCCACGGGGGGTGGGGCTGGTGCATCGTGTCTTTGTGGACGATCAGCTTGGCGCGGCGGTCTGACAGTTGGTTATGGAGCATGGAATGGTCCTGTTCGGGGATAGAGGCGATGGCGCGAATGGAGTCGGCCATGCTCTTGGCGAACTCGCGCTTTGACTCAATGCCGCCATGGGCGTCCATCACCAGATCGGACAACCCCACCCGCTGGAGCCGGGCGACCACAACGTCAATGGCGGCCCGCTTCTCGGCCACAAACAACACCCGTTTGCCCTGGGCAATGAGGGCGGCGATGAGGTTGGCAATGGTCTGAGACTTCCCAGTCCCCGGCGGCCCCCAGATTACCTCTGAATCTCCGGCCAGTACCCGGTTAATCGCCCGGTGCTGGCTTGAGTCGGCGTCCACCACCAGGAACTCTGACTCGGGCGGGTCAATGTCGGGCTGGCTGGGGGAAGGGTCTCGAATCCTGGAGGCGAGGGACTGGAAGGCCTCGGGCACGCCGGCGATAGCGGCCACGAAATCGTTGCGTGCAAAGGCTTCCAGGTTATCAGCATTATTGAGGTCAGCGACCATGGCCATGTTGGTGTAGCTGAAGTTGCCCATGACCATCCGGGCCTCAATGCCAAGGCCGCGCACTTTGGACCATTGGTCCTCCAGCACATTCAACCAATCCCTCAGTCCGGCGAATGAGTCCGGCAGGTCTCCGGCGAGGTCGTTGTCCTCATCTGGGGACTCAATGCCATGTTCTGTCCTGAGCACGTGGGCGAGCACCGGATTGACGTGGGGGTCTCCAGACACCTCTAGGGTAAAGTCCCACCGGGCGGCATCAATCGGGTTAGCTGTGATGGGGATGAGTATGACCGGGGAATTGGGCCTCGCCCCGGTTTCCACTGTCCAAGTAGCCAGTCCGACAGCGGCGAACAAAGTGTTGATGCCCTTCTCATCCAGGTTCCCCTGGGCCTGTCGGTGGATTGTCGTCAGGCGCTTGCGGGCATCAATCAGGGGTTCCTCACCCGGAAAGAGGCCACTCAGTTGGACGGCTCTACCCTCCAACAAGGATTCCAAGACTCGAGAAGAGACTCCCGGTTCTCCGCTGGGTGTCAGGTCCAGGGTGCCCACCTTGAGGTCTCGGTAATTCAGGAGACGATTGCGACCGGATACGTCCACCAGCTGCCGCTTCCACTGCTCCGCCGCACGCTGGAGCGCCTCCTCTCGTTCAAGCGTTAAATCCATCACCCCCTCCTGAGTAGAAATGGGTGCAGACTCATCCTACCATACATAACTGTATGGTCATAGAGCCAGTCCTCCAGTCCCGGGAATGACATCGTTGACCCCCGGACATGCTGTGGGCTATAATGCAGTCAATAGCCAACGGGAAGTCCTTGATTGATGGGGAGGGCGCTCTGGAGCCTGACGAAGTTGCGCGGATGGTTGTGGACTTGGCCTCGGAGAATCAGGCCGACGATATAGTGATGCTGGATATACGCCAGCTAACGGGCTTTGCCGACTACTTCGTGGTTATGAGCGCTCAGAGTCAGCGCCAGCTAGATGCCCTTCAAGAGGACATGGTAAAGGCCATGAGGGACCTTGGGGTGTCCCTCCACCACCGGGAGGGCACTCCCCAGTCGGGCTGGATCCTCCTGGACTTCAGCGACGTGATAGTCCACATGTTCGGGGCCGAGGAGCGGGAATACTACCGCCTCGAGCAGTTGTGGGCGGGAGCTACCCAGGTGGTCAGGGTTCTATAATCCAGGGGTCGGTATCCCTGGGGTAGTCCACAATCTCCTGGGGTGAGAAGAAGAGGTCAATCTCTCTCTGGGCCGACTCAACGGAATCGGAGCCGTGAATCAGGTTGCGCCCTATGTTGATGCCCAGGTCTCCCCTGATGGTCCCCGGCGCTGCGTCCACGGGATTGGTAGCTCCCATAGTCTTCCGAGTTATATCCACCACGTTTGGCCCCTGTAGGACCATAGCCACAATAGGGCTGGAGGTTATGAATTCCACCAAGCCGCTAAAGAAGGGCCTCTCCACGTGGGCCTCGTAGTGACGGGCAGCCATGTCCTCCTGCATGTGGAGCATCTTCATAGCGACGATCTTCAGGCCCCTGGACTCCAGCCGTGATATGACCTCTCCCACCAGGCCCCGTTGTACCCCATCGGGCTTTACAAGTACCAATGTGCGTTCCATTATTTTACCCTTACACTAACCTAATCCATTATGAAAATAGCCGGCGCCAGGTTCCCTCACCGCACCCTGAAGGGTGTGGCATCCCTCACCCACCGTCATTCCGGCGGAAGCCGGAACCACAGCCCCCACCCCCTGGATTCCGGCCTACGCCGGAATGACGGTGGGGGGCGTCAGAAGTCCCCTCTCCCCCAGGGAGAGGGTAGGGTGAGGGGGCAGTCCTTTCTGCGCGACGGTCCCGTTTAACGGGCCTATCACCCCCATCCTAACCTTCCCCCGTCCAAGGGGGAAGGAACAACCCCACTCCTGGATTCCGGACTGCAACCGAATGACTGTGAGGGCTACTGGCTCACCCTCTCCGGCGCTTTGGGAGCGCCTATGCTTGGCCTGCGAATGTAGATGGGCTGGATGGCTGCAAGGCTGTCCGTCTCACCCGCTTTCAGCCGTTGCCCGGCCAGAATGCCCAGCGCCTCCAGCCGGGAGGCCGGGGTATGAAAGCCGACAATTATCGCTTTCGGGCCAAGGGCGTCCCGCAGGTAGTCATAGTGGCGGGAAACGCCCTCCCCGCACAGGACCACCGACTCAGGGACTTCATGGACCAGTTCTTCCGGCTGGCATATCCGCTCCTCCCTGAGCTTGCGCCAGCCGCCGGCGTCCTGCCGGAATAGGGCGGCGGCCACCTCACGCCTGCCCGCCTCCAGGATGGGACACACGGGGAGGCCGGCGCCGGCGTAGGGGTATGCCTCCATCTCCAGGGTGCCCACTCCCACCAGGGGTATGTCCAGAGGCAGGGCCAACCCCTTGGCAACGCTTATCCCGACCCGTAATGCGCTGAACCCGCCGGGGCCAAGGGCCACGGCTATCCCCTCCAGTTCACGGGGTGAAGCGTTGGCCCGGCTAAGCAGGTATTCTATGGTGGGCATAAGCTCCGCCGTGTGGTTTTGGGTCGAGCGCCAGCACACAGTGGAGACGGCCCGGTCCCCGTCCCACAGGGCGACCCCGCCGTACCTGGTGGAAGTGTCAATCGCTAACAGCATGTCCTTGACCTGCCTGGGCCTTGAGAGCTTCGAGAAGGCCCTCGTACTCCGCTTGGGGCACATTTATGGTGATAACCCTCTCATCCTCGCCTTCGCCGTATTTCAGGGCTATCCAGGTGCTCTCCGGTGGGAATATCTCTGAAGCCCTGTCCGCCCACTCCACCACGCAGACGCCCTCTCCCGACAGGTACTCCTCCATCCCCAAGTCCCAAGCCTCCAGGGCGTCCTCTATTCGGAACAGGTCTATGTGGTGCAGGGTGAGCCGGCCTATGTACCGGGTCGCGATAACGAAGGTGGGGCTGCGGGCGTAGCCCTCTACCCCCAAGCCCCAGGCGATGCCCTGGGTCAGGCAGGTCTTCCCGGCGCCCAGGGGTCCCGTCAGGAGGAAAATATCTCCCGGCCGGGCATGTCTGCCCAGGATGCGGCCCACCTCCCGGGTCATTTCAGGGCCTTGGCTCACGATGCTTATGTTGGAAGATATAGAAGACATAAACGCTCAGGACTCGTTCCCGGTTGGGCTAAAGTGGTCCCATCCGCCCCGGGAGATGCCAAGCTGCTCTCCCGTCTGGGAGTCAACCACAGTTACCTCCCCTGCCATTCCCTGTACAATCTCGCCAACGACGACGGCGGGTTGGGGCAGCAACGGCAGCGCCCGCTCCATTACTTCCCTGGGTGCCGTGAAGAGAAGCTGGTAGTCCTCGCCGCCGCCCAGGGCCATGTTCAGATGTTCCTGGGGGAATACCTCTTTCAGCATGGGGTGGACGGGTATCTTCTGGGTATCCAGCCGGGCCGCCACCCCGCTGGCCTGGCATAGCTTGGACAGGTCGTCGGCCAGGCCGTCGCTTATGTCCATAGCGGTGCGCACCCCGTTTTGAGCGAGGATGCGGCCCTGGGGGATGCAAGGCTCCGGCCTGCGGTGGGCGGACTTCAGGTACTCGGCTTCCTCTCCCTGGATAGGGAGGGCCTTGAGCATTATCTCAAGCCCTCCGGCGGAGGAACCCACGTATCCCGTCACGGCAACCTGGTCTCCGGGCCTGGCGGTGGAGCGCAGCATAGGCTCGCCCTCACACTCCCCGGTCAGCCCTACGGTCACGAACACCACCGGGGAGCGTACTATATCCCCGCCCACGATGGAAACCCCGTACTTGCCGCCCAGGTCCAGCATCCCCCGGTACAGCAGTTCCAGGTCCTCCACCTCTGCGTCGGGGGGCAGACCCAGGGTTATCAGGGCATACAGGGGCAGGCCGCCCATGGCGGCTATATCGCTGACGTTGGCGGCCATTATCTTCCAGCCAAGGTCGTACCAGGGGGTGGTCTCCCTGGTGAAGTGCACCCCCTCCACTGCGGTATCGGTGGTGGAAAGCTCGGTGCCCTGGCCGCAGAGCCACGCCGCCGTGTCATCCCCCACGTCCACCAGCAGCCGGAAACCTTCATTCAAGGAGGCAGTATCACCCGGCCCGCTGCCCAGCCCGGTCCTGTCTCGCCTATCGCGGGTCACCATCTCCGTCAGGAGGCTGATAAGGCCGAACTCGCCCAACTCACTTACTTTCATCGGGACGAATTATATCCCTTTCCGGGTGTTAGCTCAAGATAGTGGTTGACCTTCATGGGCTTTCAGTTGGCAGGGTGGCCCAGGGCAATCTTCGGCGCTGCTACCAGTTGGCCATGTCGTACGGAACGCCAAAGAAATACTTCTCATCTCCTATTATCGCTATGATCTCGTCCCTGTTGCTGACGGACGCGAAATATATGTGGATGTCTGCCCTACCCCGGCAACCTCCTGTATGTCTCGACCGGAGCCTGAACTGGATGTGTCCTGGGTTGACGGCCTCTATCCGGGTTACGACATCCGCGTGACGCTCAGTCAGGCGCTTCGCTTCATCCTTGGTGGGCCATTTCTCGCAGGGTACCCGGTGCCGCCTCGCTTCAAGGACGTTCTCGGCGTACAGGTCCCGGAAGTATTCGGTATTGCACTCGTAGATGATGAATCCAAGCACAAGCGCCCCCAAAGCCAGCCCGCCCATTATAAAGCGCCAATTGGGTTGTCTGTCGCTAGAATGTTTCATGCCACCAGTTCACATAAGACGGCCAGCTAAAGCAGGGCTACCAGCATGATAAGATTTCGAGGGTTTGGCAGCCCTCCAAACTATTCAGAAGCAAAGGCATTCACATTATGGTCCCGGCTGACCATCGGGCGACGCAAGAGGATATGCCGCCCAGGAATCAATTCCTGTCGGTTGCCTCTTGATAGGCTGCCGTTAACGCTTCGAGAACTTGAGGTGTGATGTCACGCACTGTGTCGCTTTGGGTTCCCTGCCCGACTTTTACCGGCGCGACGGCTCGCTCAACAAGTTCAATCGAGTTAGGAGCGTACTTCTCAACCCTAGATCGGAGGACCTCGATGGACAGACGTTGTCTGTCGTTCCAGATAGTCACGAAGCCGATGTTGCCCGGTATTATCCTGGGCAAGAGGGTGGCTCTTTCAACGCCGGTGGTGGTAAAGAGCCTCACATTCGGCAGCAAGGCTATCTCCTCTGCCCATTGGACCAAGTTATCGAATACCGCGCGGGTCTCTCCGGTGATGTCCGCTATCGAAGCCCGAAATGCATCGGGGCCATCGGACCGGATGCTTCTGGGTGCGGCGGTCCTTCTCGTACCAGGTGGCGCATAAGAAATTGTTCTGCTGAGATCGGGCGATACCCGTTGGGGTAAAGCGACCTGCGCCCCATTCACCTCATAGACCTTAACGACAATCAGGTCAATGGTTATACCCTGGACAGTTACGGAATCCAGGTAAGCGATGACCCTTTCCAATTCCGCCGACACCTCGTCCAACACGAGGACCCATCTGAAAATGCCTTCGGCTAGGAACTCCTGCAATGAAGTCACGAATGAATCGGCGTCCACCGCTCCTTCTTGGTCTTCAGCCTGTACCATGTCGAGGATAGAATCATAGTCTGCATCCGCAAGATGCCTGCGGAGAGGGCCTTGCTCAAGGCCCTTGACATCATATCCTTGGAGAAAGGCCGCATAGGCGATAACCTGCGCCACGATGTTCCTGCGCGCTTCGGGGTTGCGATAGAGCTTTACTTCGATGATGGTAGGGCGTCCCGACGACTCGACCGCTAGAATGTCCGCGGACCCAGTCCCCAGTTGTACTTCACCGCCCAAGACCGTTAGGCTAGGAGACCCGGCCAAGGGCAGGATTTGCGGGTTCTCTTGGATAAGACGGTGCAGAGTAGCTTCGTCCGGGAACCCTTGAGGCGAACCCAACTCCCACCCTTGTCCTGAGTTCATCCATATACCGGCGTCGGTCATATCGTCAACTCCTGTACGGCCAATGGCCCGTGGCTTCCCGGTTGATGCCCGCCGTCAGGGCGTAGAGTCCACGGTCTGGACCGGATAGCCTGTATTGGAGGACTTGGCAGTCCATCTGTCGAAACTGTACCTATGGGCTTGTCGTCTGTCAACATTGTTATCCATTTGCCGGGACAGCCTGGCGACATTGCTGCGTTTGACAGCCTTTCCAGCCGTTGCTATACTCCCTCGTGTCTAGTCAAGGCGACACGGGTTCAATAGGACATCACTGTTATGATATGAGGTGAAAGGGGTATGACATCGAGCTCTTCCAGACAACGGGACATCGCCATCGTGGGTGTTTCAGAGTCTGACGAGATTGGCACCGTCCCTAACAAATCGTCTCTACAGCACCACGCCGAGGCCGCTTACAACGCTCTGGAGGACTCAGGTCTCTCCAAGGGCGATGTTGACGGGCTGTTCACGGCAGGCTTTTCCACCCTCGCCACGGCGGAGTACATGGGTATCCAGCCGGGCTTTACCGACAACACTTCCGTAGGCGGTTCCTCCTTTGTTATCCACGTGGCCCACGCGATAGCTGCCATCAAAGCGGGCTATTGTGAAGTGGCCCTCATCACCCATGGCCAGGCAGGCAGGTCAACCAGGGGTCGGGTGGGGCAAGACCCCAACGTCCCCGGCGCCCAGTACGAAGCCCCCTTTGGCATGATTGGGCCGCCCATAAACTACGCTATGGCGTGCAGCCGCTATATGCACGAATATGGGGAAGACCGTACCCGGCAGGGAATGGCCGAGGTTGCCGTCTCCACCCGCAAGTGGGCCAACCTGAACCCCAGGGCGGCCATGCACGAGACCCCCATGAGCTTCGACGACTACCATAACTCCCGGTGGATCGCCTGGCCCTTCCACCTGCCCGATTGCTGCCTGGTGACTGACTCGGGGGCCGCGGTCATCGTGACCACGGCCGAGCGGGCCGCCAACTGCCGGAAGCAGCCGGTGTGGGTCCTGGGGGCTGCCGAGAGCCACGACCACAACATCATCAGCCAGATGCCCTCCCTCTCCTCCCTCATAGCCAGAGAGACTGGCCCCAAGTCCCTTGCCAGGGCGGGCGTTACCCACGACGACATAGACCTGGCGATGATCTACGACTCCTTCACGTATACCGTGATGCTGACCCTGGAGGGACTGGGCTTCTGCGCGCCGGGCGAGGCCCCTGACTTCGTAGCTAACCAGAGGACTGCCCCCGGCGGCGACTTTCCCATGAACACCAGCGGAGGCGGACTTTCCTATACCCATCCGGGTATGTATGGCATCTTCCTGCTGGTGGAGGCGGTCCGACAGCTCCGGGGCGAGTGCGGCGACCGCCAGGTGAAGCATAAGAGAGACCGGGACCAGAACGCCAAGATGTCCCTGGTAAACGGCACGGGCGGAATCCTATCGTCCACGGGGACTGTGGTCCTGGCAACAGACTAGCGGTGACTGACAAGGAGGAATTGAGAGATGACCCAGCAACAGCAACCGGCGCCACCTATACCACCTCCGGTGCCCCAGCCGGAGTCGGACTTTTACTGGGAAAAGTGCAAGGCCCACGAGCTATGGCTGCGGCGCTGTAATGCCTGCAACAAAGCCTATTTCTACCCCCGGGACATTTGCCCCGAATGTTTTTCGAGGGATACCGACTGGGTCCAGAGCAGCGGACGCGGCACCCTGCACACCTTCGCAATTGTGCACCGCGCGCCCACACCCTCCTTCCGGGACAAGGTGCCCTTTGTGGTCGCCATCGTGGAGGTGGAGGATGGATCGCGCATCCCTACGAACCTGGTAGGGGTGGAGCCGGACCCGGCCAACATCAAATGCGGCATGGCCGTGGAAGTGGTATTTGAAGACCTGACTGACAATATCAGCCTGCCCATGTTCAGACCGGCGTCATAATGCGCGACTGACGTGGCGCGGTCAGACGCTATAGGCCGTAACGCCTTCCGTCCAACTGAGGCAACGGCAGGCAGCTGTTCAACCTTGATGTGTTGTTCCCGTGTAGGGAGACCTCTGCATAACCGTCATTCAGGCTCTAGGTCGAAATTGCCCATGCCCCTGCGGGCCACATACAAGGATGAAAATGACGGGCAGTGCCAGCCTCAATAGTCCCTTCCCCCTCGACGGGGGAAGGTTAGGATGGGGGTGATACCATCGCCTACTGCCAACTGCGGGTGACGACTCTGCCCACACAGGGATGATACCCATCCCCTACCCTTGGATTCCGGCCTACGCCGGAATGACGGTGGGGATGTATCCCTGCACTTTGAACGACATGAAGATGTTCTATTTTGATAAAGAGGATATTCTGCATCTCGTTATTGCAGATGGGCCAGAAGCTAACAGTGTCGAGTTGAGTCCCAACGTCACGGCTGAACTGGACGCAGCAGGTGAGTTGATCGGTATAGAGATATTGAATGCCAGCGCCTTTGTGAGGGACTATATCCTGGAGACAGCGCAAGCAAAATTACTCAATCTCACAGGTCCGCGCCAGCCCTCGTGAATTAAGCCGGTCTCGTGCAATAAGACAGATAGGGGCAATTACTCAATTAAGTCCATGACACGTCATGGCCCGTAAAGGAGGTAGGCAATGGCTCAGATCAAAGGGGGCCAAGCAGTTATCCAGTCCCTACAGGCCCAGGGTGTGGACACCGTCTTTGGCATCATATCCATCCACATGATGGAGGTGTACGATGCCCTGTACGACCACAGAGACGCCATCCGCTTCATAAGCACCCGGCATGAGCACGCGGCAGCCCTCATGGCCGACGGCTACGCCAGGGCAACGGGCAAGCCCGGAGTGTGTCTCACCAGCACAGGCCCCGGAGCCGCCAACTCTATGGGAGGCATGGGTGAAGCCTACTTCAGTTCCTCCCCTATTTTGAACATCACCAGCACCGCTGAGGAGGAGCTATACGGGCGGGGCTTGGGGGTGGGCCACGAAATCAAAGACCAGATAGGCATGTTCACCGCCGTTACCCAGTGGAACAGCCATATCAGCCACCCGGAAGAGACTCCCGACCGGATATATGAAGCCTTCCAGAGGTTTCAGACCCGCCGGCCCCGCCCTGTCGAGATAGAGATTCCCGTAGACGTGCAGGCCCAGTCCGCCGAAATGGAAATCCCCCAGGTGTCCCACTTCTCACCCCCCCAGGGAGACCCGGACGCAGTGGAGCGGGCGGTGCAGCTGCTCCTGTCGGGCAGGCGCATCGGCGTGTGGGCCGGAAATGGAGTCACCCGCTCCGGCGCTAACCAGGAGCTAATCAGGCTGGCCGAGACCCTGGGGATTCCCGTTTTCACCACCGTGGCAGGCAAGGGTACAGTCCCCGATGACCACCCCCTGGGCATGGGCGTATTTGGCAGCATACCCGGGTGGGGTCCTGCTGCGGTGCAAAACCCCTTGGAGGACTTTCTGGGCAGCCTGGACACCCTGTTGGTGGTAGGCTCCGGCCTGGGCTACTCCAGGACCAAGGGAGGTGGCCTTCGGATGCCGCCAAACCTGGTCCACATAGACATAGACGACGAGGCCATAGGTAAGGTTTACTCTCCCACTCTGGGCGTTGTGGGAGACGCAAAGGCCGTCCTGGTCCAGATAAACTCTGCTATTCAGGGCAAGTCTTCCCAGATTGCCCCAGGTTTTGACCAGGAGGTCCGGGACCTGAAGGGCAAGGTATCCGACTACTGGCGGCAGGGGATGCCCAACGAGATGAAGACTATGGAGGCAATCCGCAGCGTCACCGCCAGGGATGCTATTTTCATGGGCGATGCCAACGTGGCTACCCATCGCGGCGCTACCTACTGCCTCCAGTCCTATGAGCCAAGGACGTTTATGACCCCCCAGTGGGGCGGCCTGGGCTTTGCTTTCCCTGCTGCTGCGGGGGCCAAGGCTGGCCTTCCTGACCGCCAGGTCGTCTGTCTGACCGGCGACGGTGGGTTCCAGTTCAACCTACAGGAGATTGGAACCTGCGTCGAACACGGGCTGAACCCGGTGGTCATGGTATTCAACGACGATGCTTGGGGTGTGCTCAGGGAGAGACAGACGAGCTACTACAATGCTCGGTACATGGGCACCAGCCTCCAGAACCCCGATTTCGTGAAGCTGGCCGAGTCCTACGGGGCCAACGGAGTGCGGGTCAGTTCGGTGAAGGAGATGGTCCCGGCCCTGGAAGCCGCCCTGAAGTCCAACACCATCACCATCATGGACGTTTCTACCCCCAACGGGTTCTCCAACTTCACATAAATAAGACCGATTGATGCCAAGGAGGCTTGTGTTGGAGATTTTGCGAAGCCTCATATTTGTGCCGGGCAACCGGCGAGACATGCTGGAGAAAGCCAGGGACTTCGACGCCGACGCCATCGTGGCGGACCTGGAGGACTCGGTGCCCCCTGCCGAGAAGGAAAATGCCAGGGGGGTAGTGAGGGATATGGCCCCCACCCTCTCAGGGCTGGGACAGAAGGTCCTGGTCCGCCTTAACTCCCTGGACACGGGACTTACCCGTGACGAGCTTGCGGCCCTGATAGGCCCCCATCTTTATGGCATAAGCATAGGGAAGGTGGAGTCCACCTGGGACATAAAGGAGTGTGACAGGATAGCCTCGGCCCTGGAGAAGGGGGCTGGCCTGGAGCCGGGGCACCTGAAGATAGTGCCCTGGATAGAGAACTCCAGGGCCGTAATGAGGGTTTACGACATAGCCATTGCTTCTCCCAGGGTGGTCGGCCTGGCTTTTGGCGCCGAAGACTACACCGACGACATGGACATCCAGCGCACCGATGAAGGGGATGAGGTGTACTTTCCCAGAGCGACGGTAGCCCTGGCGGCAAGGGCCGCCGGGGTAGCTGCCCTGGATAGTCCCTTCGTGCGCTTTCGCGACCAGGACGGTCTGAAGCGGGAGATAGAGGTGGCCTTGAAGCTGGGTTTCAAGGGCAAGTTTGCCATCCACCCGGCCCAGCTAGACACCATAAACACCATGTTCAGCCCCCGGCCCGAGGACGTGGAGTATGCCAGGAGGGTGATGGAAGCCTGGGACCAGGCCGAGGCCGATGGCAGGGGTTCCACGTCGCTGGACGGTAGGATGATAGACGTGCCTGTGGTGAAGCGTGCCCGCAGCCTGCTGGCTATGGCCGATGCTATCGCCGGGAGAAAGTGAGAAGCCGCCCGTTCATCCTTAGAAACGCAACCTGAGACAGACCGCTCCCGGTGGCTTTCCCTTGACGGGTGGCAAGC
Organism: Dehalococcoidia bacterium; assembly: GCA_965219725.1. Taxonomy (GTDB): domain Bacteria; phylum Chloroflexota; class Dehalococcoidia; order Lucifugimonadales; family JAGWBF01; genus CBDCOF01. Next base: position 1,960,932 of record CBDCOF010000002.1, read on the forward strand.
ATGGTTGTAAAGTCAGAGTACAGAATTTCAGCAGACGCACGCCGCGCCAACCAGGAGACCAAATATGACCACGCCGCAGGGACATGACGGCGACCGCCTCGACCGCATTGAGCGGATCGTAGAAGGAATCGCCGCCAACGTATCCGTGATAAATAACGACATGGGCGTGATGAAAGGCTGGCAGACGGAGTTGGCTGTCGAGCGGCGCGCCGGCCGGGTCTTCGCCCGGCTGTGCGACGGTGAACTGCTGCGTATCTACCCCGACAGCGAGTTGCGCCACTACATCAGCCATAGCAGGCCCACAGGGTCTATGTCGAGGGAGGAGGCAGCCCGGGCGGAGTCGGTGGACTTCCTGCTGGAAGGCACCGATGCCAATGGAGCGCCGGTGATATATGCGGTTGAGGTCTCCTACACCGGCGGCGTGGACGACAGCGACCGCGCCATTGAAAAGGCTTCCTTGCTTACCAGGGTGCTGGGGCGGGACGTGAAGCCGGCGGTGGTAGGCGAGGCTTTCACAGCACAGTTTGAGGCAGACGCCTCGCGCCGAAATGTCGCTTATGCATATATCCACAACGGCGGTTCGGTAAAACGCTGAAGGGCTTCTACCGGGCGGTCAGGAACACTTTGGTCCACGTCTCCAACTCCTTCATACCTCCAGAAGGGCGACCCTACCACCACTTGCTGGTTTTTCCCTCATTCCAACCGTCTTCCCAAGGAAACGGGACCTTTGACGCACCAGATTAGACCAGCTTAGAAAGGAGGCCGGAGTTGTCTTCCGACCGGATAATCCTTGAGGGGATGAGGTTCTACGCCTATCATGGGGGCAGCCTGGAGGAAAGGTCCCTGGGCCAGCCCTTCCAGGTGGACATAGAGGCTGAGCTTGACCTGAGGGCCGCCGGAAAATCGGACAGCCGGGACGACACTGTAAGCTACACCCACCTGTACCGGGTTGTCAGGGACGTGATGGAAGGAGAACCCAGGAACCTTCTTGAGGCCCTGGCCGAGGAGATAGCCAGGAGGTCCCTGGAGTCCTTTCCCATCCGGGCGTTGAGAGTGCGGGTTGCCAAGCCCAAGCCGCCTATCAAAGGGGCCGTGCTATCGGGGGCTGCGGTAGAGATTTACCGTACCAGGACTGATGGGGCCTGATGATAGAGCCTGGGATAAACACAAAGGCCGCCAACGATTTGGGTTAACCCCTTGGCTCCGGCGCCCCCTTCCCGGCCAAGCGATTGGCGTATATTTTCCCCTCTTTCATAACCAGCTTGATGCGCGCCTTGTCCTGCAATACGGTGATGTCCCCCAGGGGGTCTCCGTCCACCACCACCAGGTCAGCGACCTTACCCTTCTGGACCGTCCCGATGGACTTTTCAAGGCCGAGACATTCCGCAGCCCAGCCGGTGCCTGCCACTAGGGCTTGCATGTTGCTCATGCCTGCATCCACCAGGCACTTGAGTTCCATAGCGTTGGGTGGGTGGCCCCATCCTCCCGCATCGGTCCCGGCTACCACTCTAACCCCGGCAGCCAAAGCGCGGTGCATACTTTCCACGTGGTGGGGGCGCAAATCCTTGGACCTCTCCTGTCCATGAGGTGTGCCCTTCTCGCCGTGGAACACGTAAACGCTGAAAGTGGGCACGAAGAAGGTGCCCTTGTCCGCCATGATTTTGACCAGGTCCGGGTCTTCATCCAGGTATCCGCCGTGCTCTATGGAGTCTGCGCCTGCCTCAATTGCCATCCTCAAGCCGGGGCCTCCCAGGGCGTGACACATGGCCTTTCTCCCCAGGGTATGGGCCTCGTTCACCAGGGTCTGTACCTCGTCCATGCCAAACTCGATGTCCTTGGGGCCGTGTCCGGGCCTGGAGCTTGCGCCTCCCGTAGTTGCAAACTTGATCACGTCCGCGCCTACCCGCACCATCTCCCTCACCCTGGCCCGTACTTCATCCACTCCATTGGCTATGCCATTGGGGAGGCTGGAATTCGAGGGGATCTGGTGGTGGCCTGAAGGACTGCTTCTGTCGGCCAGGCCGCCTGTTGGGGATATGGGGCCGGTGGCGACGAGGAGGCGCGGGCCGGAAATCAACCCCTCTTCTATCGCCATCTTGAACCCCGCATCAAGCCATCCGGCGTCCCGGACTGTGGTGTACCCCATCATCAGGGTCTCCTCCAGTATCCTGGCTGTCCTGATGTTGTTGAGGCTCTGGGGCTCGGTCAGCCCCCACCTTCCCGCCAGGTCGTAGCCCTGGGACGCCAGGTGGTCGTGGCAGTCTATGAGTCCCGGCAGTAGGGTCATGCCTGAAATATTTATGACCTCGGAATCTGGGGGGATGGGGACGGCCTGCCGACGCCCGACTGCCTCGATGCGGTTATCATCACTGATGAGTACAGTAGTATCGGCAACCGGCTGGCTCCCGGTGCCGTCTATGAGGTTTCCACCGACCAACGCCTTCATGTTCGACCTCCTGACTTGCGCATGACTTGTGCCTGATTTATGGATGATTCAGGCCTGTATCTCAAAACATAGGCCCAATTGTACCAGAGTCCGGGAAGCCTGTTAAGGGAACCGGTTTTATGAAAAGAGCCAACTTCCTCCCCCCTTTGCGGGGGAGGATTGAGGTGGGGGCGTTTCCCTAGCCGGGGTATCACCCCCATCCTAACCTTCCCCCGTCAAAGGGGGAAGGAACAACGGGAGTCGTTGCAAAACCACCCCGCCCCTGGATTCCGGCCTACGCCGGAATGACGAGTAGTGGGGCCGGAATGACAATCAGTGGTGCCGGAATGACGGTGATGCAGAGGCCTTGCAAATGCAGGACAAACCCCTGCGTAGAAATATCAGCCCCCCGGCCAAGCGCCGGGGGGCTGATAGGGTTTACCTCTATAGCCGGACTATCTTACGCTTGGCGTCTGCCGGGCCTGAAAGCGAATGTCCTAACCAGGAGCAGAAGCGCTCCAGCACCCAGCAGGGATATGCCTGCAAACAGCGCCAGCTTCGCCATGCCGGGAACTACCGGATCACCAGGCGCCGGCGGCGCGGGGGTTGGAGTCGGATCGGGGGTCTGAGGGGGCGTAGGCGTTGGCGCAATGGTCGGCGTCGGGGTTGGGGCCGGCTGGGGCGCCATCATCACCCGGTATGTGCCTATTTTATGGGCTTCCAGGTGCACATTCCCGCTCGCCTCAAGGCTCGCCTCAAGGAAGCCTGCCGATGGGTCTATCAGTATGCTCGCTGCCAGTTCATCCGAGGCTCCCAGGGCCCTTATCGCTACATCCCTGGCATCTGTGGCCCGAGCTATCGCTTCGTCTGCGGCTTGCACCACTTCTTCAGCGCCACTGGTCATCATCATCGCATCGTCACTGGATGCCGCCATCGCCTGCATTGCTTGGTCTTTTACCGCGTTGGCGTAGCCCAGCACTCCCATCTGGTCTCCGGGGTCCTCAACCGTTCCGTCCCCGTTCAGGTCCCCGTAGTTCTCACCATTCATCCCCTCGATGATATTGACTACGTGCTCAGCATGGGCTTGGATGGCTTCCAGGCCCTTCGCTTCATTGGCGAGCCTGGCGTGCATCAGAGCTACCTCTGTCTGCTCCATCAACCCCGCCGTGCTGCCATTGGCCATTCCTGCATAGGACACCAGCAGGCTCCGTACCTGTGCCAGCACCCCACTGTCAAGCTGGCCTATCAAGGCTATTACCTCAGATGGCCCAGGGTCATCATCGGGTACAGGCTCTATGGTCACCACGAACTTGTCGAAGCCTGCAAACAGGTTGCCGCCATGCGCGGGCATCATCATCCCATCACCGGGCATCATGCCGTCACCGGTCTTCATCATGGCGTCGTCGCCGGTCTTCATCATGGCGTCGTCGCCGGTCTTCATCATGGCGTCATCGCCGGTCTTCATCATGGCGTCATCGCCGGTCTTCATCATGGCGTCGTCGCCGGTCATCATCATGGCGTCGTCGCCGGTCTTCATCATGGCGTCGTCGCCGGTCATCATCATGGCGTCATCGCCGGTCTTCATCATGGCGTCGTCGCCGGTCTTCATCATGGCGTCGTCGCCGGTCATCATCATGGCGTCATCGCCGGTCATCATCATGGCGTCATCGCCGGTCATCATCATGGCGTCATCGCCGGTCATCATCATGTCGTCGTCGCCGGTCATCATCATGGCGTCATCGCCGGTCATCATCATGGCGTCATCGCCGGTCATCATCATGGCGTCGTCGCCGGTCATCATCATGGCGTCATCGCCGGTCATCATCATGGCGTCATCGCCGGTCATCATCATGTCGTCGTCGGGCATCATCCCATACGCGCTCATGGTGAAGGTGTGGCTTACGTTGCCATTGGCATCCACACTAAGAAGTCCTGTGCTTTTCTTTATAGAGCCATCGTCGGACACGAACCAACCCTCATAGGCGAAGCCAGGAGGTAGCTGTGGAACATTCATTAGCATGATATGGGCCATATTGCTGCGCCCCATGCCGTCATCACTGTCCGTGATAGTTACCGTGCCAGAGACGTTCTGGAGCCCGGCAAGAATGGCGCCCATTCCTTCTTGCTGATTTCCCCCTTCCTGGGCGATAGCCGCAGGGATAAACAGGGCTGCCAGACTCAGGGTAAGGATAACTGCCAAGACCTTGAACAGAGACATTGTACCTCCTTAATTTGGCCTACTCGTCTTGATGATTGCTTGACGCCAAATATAGTCCGATGGACGTAGAGCGTCTACGTGGGTCATAACCCATAAACTGGTGACATAGTATAAGCGGTTTTTTTGCTTCTGACAAGGCCTTGTGGCATCAAGAAAAACCCGAATTATGAAGAGTTGTAGGCCGCAACTAAAACCGTTATCATCTTTTCGGTACTATGGACGTGACGTGACTTGGACTGGGCATCCTCGTTATGCCTTTCAGGGTAAGGTAAGGGTATCCTGGGAAGAAATGTGGGTTGTGCTACCATGCCAGTATACCCATTATACAATGTATAGAGGATAGAGGTGAAAAGTGAACGACCGGTATCAGTATGATGTGGTTATTGTAGGAGCCGGTAATGCTGCCCTCAGCGCAGCCATCGCAGCCAGGGAGCAGGGGGCTGAGGTCCTGGTCTTGGAGAAGGCCCCTGAATACTTCAGGGGGGGCAACACCTATTTTACAGGGGGGATCATCCGGTGCGCCTACAATGGGATTGAGGACATAAAGGCCCTGGTGCCGGATATGTCCAGGGAAGAGGAGGAATCTGTTGACGTGGGCAGCTACACCGAGGACGACTTTTACAGCGACCTCATGCGGGTGACTGCGGGCCTGTCTGACCCGGAGTTGGCCCAGCTGCTGGTGAGCCGGTCTCACCCCACCCTGTTGTGGCTGCGGGAGAAGGGGGTGCGGTTCGTCCTCTCCTTTGGCAGGCAGGCTTTCAGGGTGGGAGACAGGTACAGGTTCTGGGGCGGGCTGGTAGTGGAGTCGGTAGGGGCGGGAAAGGGCCTCTCGGACCAGCAGTTCCAGGTGGTTGAGGGGATGGGCGTCGAGATACGATACCAGACAAAAGGGGTCAGGCTTATACAGGACAACATAGGCCGGGTGACGGGAGTGGCGGTCCAGGGTCCCGATGGGTTCGAGGATATTCATGCCAGGTCTGTGGTGTTGGCCTGCGGGGGGTTCGAGTCCAACGCCGAGATGCGGGCGCGATACCTGGGAGCCGGCTGGGAGCTGGCCAAGGTGCGGGGGATACCCTACAACAGCGGCGATGGCATCCGCATGGCCCTGGACATCGGTGCGCAGCCCTACGGCCACTGGAGCAGCTGCCACGCCGTGGCCTGGGACCTGAACGCCCCGCCCTACGGTGACAGGACCGTCACCGAGCTATACCAGAAGCACTCCTATCCCTTCGGGCTGATTGTCAACCTGGATGGGGAGCGGTTTGTGGACGAGGGGGCGGACTTCCGCAATTATACCTATGTAACCTATGGCCGGGAAATCCTGCGCCAGCCCCAGGGAGTGGCCTTCCAGATTTTCGACGAGAAGGTGAAGCACCTGCTGCGGGAAGAGTACCGCATCCCCCAGGTGACTATGGCTACCGCCGACACCATTGAGGAACTGGCGGACAAGCTGGACATTAACCGTCAGGGCTTGGCGGAGACTGTCCAGAACTTTAACGCAGCCGTCCAGGACAAGGAGTTCAACCCCACTATCCTGGACGGTAAGGGCACCGACGGCATCCAGCCTCCCAAGACCAATTGGGCCATGCCAATTGATACCCCACCCTTCGCCGGGTATGCGGTGACCTGCGGGATAACATTTACCTTTGGAGGGCTGAAGATAGACGGCGGGGGCAGGGTGGTGGACTACGAGAGCAGTCCCATTCCCGGCCTGTACGCCGCGGGAGAACTGGTGGGAGGTATCTTCTACTATAATTACCCCGGCGGGTCGGGGCTGATGTCAGGGGCGGTCTTCGGGAAGATTGCCGGAGAGAGCGCCGCCAGAGACGCGGCAGAAGGAGCCGGGGACTGATTCTGGAGAGGGAGATGGGGAGCCTGTCCACAATCCCTGCGTAGTTGCCTCCTCTCCCTTCGGGAGAGGATTGAGGTGAGGGTGATAGGTCTGCTAATCGGAATCGTCGCGCAGAAATCGAGCCTTTGCGGTTCAGGCCGTCCCCCTCACCCTAGCCCTCTCCCGCCAGGGAGAGGGGACTTCTGAGACAGGCTCCAGACTTTTCCCGATTGCCCCGGCAGCCCGTTCGTGGTAAGCTACCATCAGCTAACCCCTTCATACGGGAACTAGGCAGGAGCTAGGGCTTTGAAAAAACCGCGGACCTCCTCAACTCAGGGAGAGGCCGGGGCCTCGATGAAATCGCCAGCCCCGTCAACCCTCTATTACGGATGGTTCATAGTAGCAACCACCTTCTTCATATCCGTTGTGTCCGTGGGTGCCCGCAACGGGTTCGGCGTCTTCGTGGGGCCAATGGAGGCGGAGTTTGAGTGGAACCGTACCACCACTTCCATAGCCTTCTTCACGGCTACCCTCTTTGGCGGGCTTAGCCAGCCCTTTCTCGGGAGGGTGTATGACAGGCTGGGCGCTCGGAAGGTTATCTTAGCGGGCCTGGTTGTCATTTCCGGGGCAACTATGCTCCTCAGCCAGACAAACAATATCGTCTATCTTGTGGTCATATACGGGATTGTAATCTCTCTGGGCATGGGCTCCGCGGGCATGACCAACATGGGGGCGCTGCTGGCAAGGTGGTTCCGGCGGAAGCGCTCCACCGTGATTGGACTTAGCTCCGCCGGAGCGTCCCTGGGCGGCCTTATCCTGGTCCCCTTTGCCGCCTACATGCTGGACCTGACCAGCTGGCGCATGACCTGGGTGGTCCTGGGGGGAATAATGCTGCTGGCCCTGCCCCTTGCGTTCCTTATTTTGAAGGATGACCCCAGCAAAATGGGCCTCCGGCCCGACGGAGACCCGGATCCTTCCAATGAAAATGGGGCTAATGAAAACGGGGCCAAGCCCCAGCCCCGGGATGTCCAGGGGCCCATTGAGGTGAGCCAGTGGCGGGACTCCTTCCGGTACTCCCCTATGTGGCAGCTGTGCGGCTCCTATTTCGTATGCGGCTTCACTGTAAACATTATATCCATGCACTTCATACCCTTTGCCGTGGATAAAGGCTTCACTGCTGCCACTGCTGCCACTGCCTTTGGCCTGATGAGCGCCCTCAATATCGTCGGCGTGATAACCATGTCAACCCTGTCGGACAGGTTCGGCGGGAAGAACCTGCTGGGGATGGTATATGGCATGAGGGGTATCGGCTACTTGGTCCTCCTGCTGGTGCCCATACACTTTGGCCTCTGGGGGTTCGCCGTCATAGCGGGATTCTCCTGGATAGCCAGCGCAGCCCTGGTCAGTTCTCTGACAGCGGATATATATGGCATCAGGTCCCTGGGCACCCTGAATGGCATATCCTTTATGGTGCACCAGATGGGGGGCGCCATCAGTGTGCTGTTTGCCGCCGTGGTTTATGACCTCACCGGCTCCTATACCGTACCCTTCACTTTCTGCGCGATGCTGCTGTTTGCGGCCAGCCTGACCTCCTTCGCCATACGGGAGAAGAGGTACTCCGTCAAGTTCCAGACCCCAACCTCTCCGGGACCTTCCGTTGCGGCTGGCTGACCATGATACTGCTATCTCTGCTGCCCCACCAAACGGAGTCCGGCCACCCGGAACTGCTGGACTGGATCAAGCACCAGCTTGACTCCATCCTGGGGCTTGGGCCTGAGGTCCTGGTGGCGGCGCTGGGGCTGATAATAGTAGCCATGCCTGTAGCCATCCTCATCCTCTACGCGGCCCAGCGCCACCGCCGCACCCCCGAAAGCGATGAGTAAGCCCCCGCCGGACAGGGTGGCAATCCGACAGGACTGTTGCCACCCGTGAAACTGTGATAGAATCTCGAGCATGAGAGACTTGGCCGAAATGCCCAAATTTCTCGCCGTTGATTTCTACTGTGGAGCCGGCGGCACTACCCGTGGCTTACTGGATGCCGGCGGCTATGTCATTGCCGGGATTGATAAAGACGAGGCTTGCCGTGCAACCTACCGGAGCAACAACCGGAATACAACCCTAGACGGCTCCGAACCCGTGTTCTCGGCCTTTGATATGTTCCCTGCCAACCCCGACTACCCACGAGGGCAGCAGCAGGAAATTTGGGACGAGTTGATTGAACTGATACCGCACTACCGGCGCATGGCCCCGGGGGTGCCATTGCTATTTGCAATATGTGCGCCTTGCCAATCATTTACCAAATTCGTCCAGAGGCGGATGACCGCCGACCGCTCCCTAAACCGTGATCGCGACCAAAGTTTGCTGTCTCAGACCGTTGACTTCATTGCGGAATTCCAACCCGAAATGGTAATTTCCGAGAACGTAGCCAGCATCAAGAGTGGGAAGTACGGATGCGTCTGGAACAACTTCCACGCACAGTTGCGTAACCTCGGATATGCCGTTGGCGAAGGCGGAGTTTGCGCTTCCCGCTTCGGAGTGCCTCAACGCCGTCGCCGTTCCGTGATGATAGCTCTTAGGGACAAGCCGGGTTCCGAATCGGTCCTCAACCTACCTGTCCCGGACCATGACCCGGAGGCGCTGCAACGCACTGTGCGTGAGGCCATTGACCACTTGCCCACGTTGCAGGCGGGCGAAAAGTGCGGCGGCATTCCTAACCACGTATGTCGAAACCTTACCGATATTAACCGGTGGCGTCTGATGTCGGTCAAACCGGGCGAACCCAACTTCGGATTCTCAGAAAGTCCTTACGGTGACCTGTCCGTTCCGTGCCATCGGCGACTGGAAAGCTCAAATAAGCGCGGATTCGGCGATGTGTACACCAGAATGAGCCCGGACCGCCCATCGCCAACGATCACGACCAGGTTTCACAGCGTATCCAACGGCCGATTCGGCCATTATGACGAAAGGCAAGTTCGTGGACTATCGCTACGAGAGGGGGCGGTTTTACAATCATTCGAGGATGATTATGAATTTTACGCTGAAGGAATGGACTCCATAGCAAAAATGATAGGCAACGCAGTACCGCCAAAGCTATCGGCCTATATGGCACAATGGCTACTTGGGTTGTGGCAGGACTCCAGTGTCGCTACTAACTGAAACACCACGCAAAACACTTAACTTGACAGTTGAAACTCGTGGAAGAATCCGGCATAATCTGATACTCACTGGTCGGAATGTACTGGGGTTTATGTATAACTAGAGGAATAACCATGACCGGCAGCACCCAGCAAAAATACACCATGACCCTGAGTCTGAATGTCCTGAACCACTTGGGAGTAGGGCTATACAGCAATGTCCCGGCTGTGTTGTCAGAGGTAGTTGCCAACGCTTGGGATGCTGATGCTACACACGTCGATATCTATATCGACACCGCGAACGGCGTCATCAAAATTAGAGACGATGGTCATGGCATGACCTCAGAGGACGCAAACAAAAAATACCTGCGCGTAGGGTACGAACGCCGAAAGGACGGTGGAGCCAAGACTCCGAAGGGGCGACCTGTAATGGGGCGAAAGGGTATAGGTAAGCTGTCACTTTTCTCGATAGCTAATATAGTCGAAGTCCGTAGCGTTAAGGAAGGCGAACGTCACGGATTCAGGATGAACATCGAAGATATACGACAAGCGACCAAGACAGACGGAAGCACTGATTATCATCCTCAACCTATTGCCGCTCAAGATATCACACTAGACAAGGGAACATTCATCATTCTGACCGAAATGAAGCGAAGACTTAATCAAACCGAGCAAGCACTAAGACGTAGGCTTGCCAGGAGATTTAGCGTCATCGGCTCAAATCACAACTTCACCATTAGTTTGAACGGCGAGCCAATCACCATCCAAGAGCGCGGATACCAGGGTAAGATTCAATACATCTGGACATTCGGGGAACGTGGGAAAGAAGTTGCATCTATTGCCAAGAATAAGGAATACTCCAGAGAACTGTCAGGCAAAGTCAAATCGTACTCAGAAGAATCCAGCCCCAAGATTGACGGTTGGATAGGAACCGCCCAAAAACCAGGAGACCTGAAAGACAGCGATACCCGGGAAAGTATAAACGGGATAGTCATAATGGTCAGGGGTAAGCTGGCGCAAGAAAATATCCTGGACGAATTCGGTATCGAGAACCTCTATAGCGAGTACATCGTCGGAGAGATCCACGCTGACTTCCTGGATCAGGATGACGCTGAAGATATAGCGACTACGAGCAGGCAAAGGCTTATAGAAGAAGACCCGAGGTACCAAGACCTGAAACAGACACTTGGAGCACACCTCAGGACTATACAGAACGAATGGCGGGACCAACGGAACAAAGATGGGCTGACGGCAGCAACCGACATTCTTCCGCAGATTAAACAATGGTATAAAAGCCTCAACCCGGACCACAAAAAGGCTGCAGAGAGACTGTTCGGTAAAATCAATCAACTAAAGATTGATAATCAAAACGAGAAAGGTCAGCTGTTTATAAGTGGCATTCTCGCATTCGAAAGCCTCAAATTAAGAAACTTATTGAATAGGATAGATGAGGTTTCGGCGGAGAATTTAGGTGTGTTGAAGGATGTGTTTATCCAGATGGACGACCTCGAGGCGAGTGCTTACTATCAAATCACTAAAGATAGACTTGAAGTGATAGGCAAGTTAAGCCACCTTGTCGAAGAAGACGAGATAGAGAAAGTGTTACAAGACCACCTCTACAACCATCTATGGCTGCTGGACCCATCATGGGAGCGTGCGACGAACACCGATTACATGGAAAGGCAAATACGCACGGCGTTGAAAGGTGTGGATGTCAACCTCGACGAGGACGAGAAGAACTCCAGAGTAGACATTGGATATACCACGAACGGAAACAAGCACGTAATTGTTGAACTGAAGCGCGCGTCAAGGCGACTCAGTACTTCAGATCTAGTTGCACAGATACAAAAATACTACGGGGCGGCCTCGAAGATTCTGCAACAAACTGGTAAAAGAGAAGAACCCATAGAATTCATTTGTGTAATCGGACAACCTCTCAGCGACTGGACAAACCCTGATGGGCCATCTATGTCCAGAATTATGCTTGATGGCGCCAAAGCACGAGTCGTAATGTACCGAGAGCTAATCGATAACGCACTGAAGGCTTACCAGGATTACGTGGAAAAGAATAAAGAAGCAGGTAGAATCTACGAACTTATAAAAAGCATAGAAGCCACGTATGTAGCGGAAATGTCCCCAAATGAGTGAATCCGGTAACTCTACACAGCCAATGTAGAAATAGCCAAGACATTGTGGATCCTGACGACGACTAGCTATAATGGCCGACTTCCTAACTAAAGAGAATCGCTCTGCGCTAATGTCCCGGGTCAGAAATAAGGGCACCTTGGCCGAGCGATTCGTCCGCCGGGCAGTATGGTCTTCCGGCTTTCGATACCGCCTCAATGTCCGCAAACTGCCGGGCGCGCCCGACTTGGTGCTAAGGCGTTACCAGACCGCCGTGCTGGTGCAGGGTTGCTTCTGGCATGGGCATGATTGCCGCAAGGGACAACGCCGTCCTGCTACCAATCAAGAGTTCTGGAACAATAAGCTGGACCACAATATTGCCCGCGACGCCGCCAACCGCGCTAGGCTACAAGGACTAGGCTGGACCGTGTTCATAGTTTGGGAATGCCGATTGGCCGAGGACACGAACAAGGTGCTGGACTACCTCAAGCAACTCCGCGCTGATAAGTAGCCGACAGAGACTCCACAGACCCATCAGGGCTGCTGGCCTGTTTGCCGGAATTCTGTTTGACAGCATATTGCGCCGGTGATATATTCCACTCTGGACTGGGGTACTTATTACTTTATTGAGGAGCTATCCCCGAGAGTTGGGACTGGAGGAGCTATTATGCCCGTGAACGTAGTGGTCCTAGCGAAGCAAGTGATAGACCCGGACATGCCGGCGTCGGCTTTCCAGGTTGACAGGGACAACAAGCAGGTGGTTACGCCTACCAACATACCGGCGGTGGTCAATGGGTTCGACGAGAACGCCGTGGAAGCCGCCCTGCAACTGAAGCAGGCCCAGGGCGGAGGCAGCATAAAGGTGCTGTCTATGGGTAAGAACTTTACCATGGATGTAATAAAGAAGCCCCTCTCTATGGGCGCCGATGAGCTAATCCTGCTTCAGGACGATGCCTTTGAGAACTCTATAGACAGCTTCCTCACCGCTTATGTCCTGGCCGAGGCGGTCAAGAAGGTGGGTGAGTTCGACCTGATTATCTGCGGGCGGCAGGCGTCGGACTGGGACAGCGCCCAGGTTCCCCTTGGAGTCGCAGAGCTTCTGGGCATCTCCTGCATCACCATCGGGAAGAAGGTGGAGATAGGCGATGGCAAGGTGACGGTGGAGCGGGTCGTGCCTGATGGGTATGAGGTGATAGAGGCCCCGCTGCCCGCCCTGGTAACTGTCAGCAATGAACTGGGCCAGCCCCGCTATCCCACCCTCAGGGGGATAATGGCAGCTACCCGCAAGCGCCCCACTATATGGACTGCCGAAGATTTGGGGCTAGACCAGGCCCAGTTGCAGCCACGCCTGGGCCTGGTGGACCTGTTTGTGCCCGTGAGCGAGAAGGAATGTGAGTTTGTGGAAGGCGAGAGCGAGGAGGAGGCCGGGCGCAATCTTGCCCTGAAGCTGAGAGAGGCGAAGCTAATCTAGGAGGGTCGGCCTTCTGTGCCCTGCCGTCTATCTGGCCCCAACCCGTCATTCCTATGAAAATAGGCATCCCCCAAGCTAGTAGACCAACAGCTTTGAATTGATGACACCAAGGGTATATATCTTAATGGGGAGCAACATTATTCAAGGGTTGCCTGGCAATCACGCCAATCTCATCTGCTCCTCATTTCAATAATGTTGGACTACTAGAATCCCAGCCCCCAACCCCTGGATTCCCGCTTTCGCGGGAATGACGGTGGGGATGCCGTACCATTTTCATCTTCGTATGTGGCCCGCAAGGCCATGGGGAATTATTATGAAAATAGATGCCCACCGTCATTCCGGCGTAGGCCGGAATCCAGGGGTGGGGCGGTGGACTCCCGCGAAAGCGGGAGTGACGGTGGGGAAACCGTACAATTTTCATCCCCTTACGTGGCCCGCAGGGCTATGGGTAATTACTATGAAAATAGCCAGCAACCAGCACCGTCATTCCCGCGAAAGCGGGAATCCAGGGTCCCGCAACCTGGGGAGTCGCTGCGAAGTCACCCACACCCCCGCCCCTGGACTCCGGCCTACGCCGGAGTGACGGTTGGTAAGCCAGTCGTCATTTTCATCCTCGTATGTGGCCTAACAAGGGCATGGACAATTCCCGCGAAAGCGGGAGTCCAGTGCATGGATTAGTGGATTTCTGCGGAAGCAGGAATGACGAGAGGGATTAGCTTAGAAATTTACTCACGTATCAGTAACAATAAATGCTTTATCTGTGGAGGACTTGATAAATGTCAGCAAACGGAGTCCTGGTTGTAGGTGAACTCATGGGAGACCAGCTTAGCACTACCAGCAAGGAAATTCTGACGGCTGGCAGGCAACTGGCGGATAGCCTGGGAGAGGAGTTGGCTATCAGCATCCTGGGCAACGAGCTAGACGGCCCGGTCAGGGATGCCATCAGCTTTGGGGCAGATAAAGTCTATGCCGTGAGCGACCCCAATCTTGCCGAATATCAGGTGGATATTCATCTCACGGCGCTGGAGAGTCTATGCCGAGAGGTTGCCCCCAACGTGCTGCTGCTGGGCCGCACCCTGGGAGGCAGGGAACTGGCGCCCCGGCTGGCCTTCCGGTTGGGAGTGGGCCTTGCCCAGGACTGCATGGAGGTTATGATTGACCCGGACTCCGGCAGCCTCAGGGCCAACCGCCCGGTGTATGGCGGCAATGCTATGGCTACCGTCGTATGCAACGGCACCCCTCAGGCGGCTGCCATAAGGCCCAAGGTGTACGAGCCCCTGGAGGCTGACCCGTCACGCCAGGGAGAAGTGGTGTCCTTTGACGTGGAGATTGACCCAGCCATAGCCAGGTCCAGGGTGGTGGAGGTAGTAACGGAAGAGTCGGATGAGTTGAAGCTGGAGGACGCCCGGATTGTGGTTGCAGGAGGCAGGGGCCTTGGAGGCCCTGATCCCTTCAAGGACATCGCAGAGCTGGGCAAGGTGCTGGGCGCCGGGGTAGGCGCTTCCAGGGCCGCCGTGGACTCCGGCTGGGTGCCTTACAGTTGGCAGGTAGGACTCACGGGTAAGACCATCACCCCTGACCTCTATATCACCGTCGGAATCTCAGGCGCAAGCCAGCACATGGCCGGATGCTCAGGGGCCAAGGTGATTGTAGCCATCAACAAAGACTCGGAGGCCAACATCTTCAAAGAGGCCCGCTATGGTGTGGTGGGCGACTGGCAGAAGGTGTTGCCTGCCTTCACTGAGGCGCTTCGTGAGCTAGTGGATGGCTAGGTGACGGTTTTCCAACCTTGATATAGGTATCCGTCCGGCCCTCTTCACATCGGGGGACTCATGTGGCTAGACCCTGTTATAGCAGCGTCCGTTTTTCTATTTTCCCTGGTCCTTGCGATAGTCATTTACAAGCTGCTGGTCCCGGTTGTTCTCAGATTGGCCCATCGGACCGCCTATGACCTTATTTACCAGATACTGGACGCTGTCCGGCTGCCGGCATCTGTTGGGATAGCGGTCTTGGGGGGCTATCTGGCGCTTACCGTGCCTCTGGAATTGAGCGGTGGGCAGCAGAGGGCGCTGGATACTGCGGGCATCATATTAGCCATTATGATCGGGGTTACCGCCGTTGCATCCATCATCTCCCACTCCCTCAATTGGTACATAGAGAACGTAGCCCCCCGCACCCAGACCGGACTGGATGACCAGATGCTGCCCCTGGTCCGCAGAATTGCCGTGGGCGGGATATACGTTCTGGGCGGGATGCTGGTGCTCGATGTCCTGAACGTCAACATCAGCCCCATTATTGCCGGGCTGGGCCTTGGCGGCTTGGCCGTGGCCCTGGCTATCCAACCCACCTTGTCCAACCTGTTTGCCGGGACATACGTGATGACCGAGGGCGTGGTCAAAGAAGGGGACTATATAGAGTTGGAAAACGGGGTGGCGGGCTATGTTATAGACGTAGGCTGGCGAAGCGTGCGCCTGCGTACCTGGAGCAACAACCTGGTGGTGATTCCCAACTCCAGGTTCGCCGATACCATTATGACCAACTATAACGAACCGCATCCCCAGGTGAACGTGTACCTGACCTGCGGGGTCAGCTATGACAGTGACCTGCACCGAATTGAGCAGGTCTGCAATGAAGTGATGGACGAGGTGTTGGATACCAACCCCAATGCCGTCAAGGAGTACGGTCGGTATTTCGGCTATGAGAGCTTTGGCGACTCCAACGTCAATTTCTGGCTTTTCATCCAGGCCAGGGACCGGCTGGCGAGCTTTGACTTGCAGACGGCGTTGATGGAGTCCCTGCACCGGCGGTTCAACGAAGAGGGTATCGTCATCAATTACCCGGTCCGCACCCTCCAGTTCCCCGATGGCATGGGGCCGGAAACGGCGGCGCTCCGGGACATTCAACAACCCTGGCGAGGACCCCGGCAGCGCCCCGGAGATGATATGCCGCGCCAGGGGTATATCCCGCCCGACATGCCCGATGGCGCAGGCGACGGCGCCGACGGCCCGGGCCCGGATGCCGGGTGATTATCGTGTGACTAGCTCTTCCCAAGCAACGCCCCGGAGACAATGGCTATTGGTCGAGGACCCGGGGGTCCTATTCAAATGTTTGAAGATGGCAGCCCATGAAAGCGTAAGAGTACGATGTGGCTAATAATCATTGGCTTATCTATATCTCTGCTTGTACTGGCTGCCGGGTGCGGTGCCTCCCAATCTCCCGCTTCGGTCACGACCCCTACTGCCACCCCCTCTACACCACATCCAACCCCCGCACCCACTTCCGAGATTTTATCTGCTGCTCAGATATTTCAACTCGTATCCCCATCGGTGGCTTTTATTGAGACACTCAGCAGTACAGGTAGTGGTGTGCTGATAGATGGGGGGTATGTTGTTACGAATGCCCATGTAGTCTGGCCCTTCGATTCCGCCAGGATTGTGTTCCCAGATGGTTCGGAGTTTCTTAATATACCTGTTCATAAATGGGACCTCTTGGCAGACCTGGCAGTGCTTGGGCCCATTAACGCCGATGCAAGCCCCGTAGAGTTGATAGATGGTGAAAGCATGATAGTTGGCACTGATACATTTCTTATAGGCTATCCCGGAGAAGTTGAGTCATTCCCTCAGCCCACAATCACGCGGGGCCTGCTCTCCCGTCTCCGCGAGTGGGAGCCTATGGGAACGACCTCCTTTCAGACCGATGCGGCCATCGCGGGAGGGCAGAGCGGTGGGGTTCTGGTCTCAGAGAGAGGCGAAGTCATTGGCATCAGCGGACTTGTATTCAGCGAGGCTGAATATGGCCTGGTTGCTTCATCCGCCGACATCCTGCCAATCATCCAGGGACTCATTGCAGGTCAGAACACTTCCGGGCTTGGCAATAGACACGTGCCTATGGTGGGCCGACTGCATCAGCATAATCTCAAGCTGCTTAACTTCTGGGACGAACGGGCCTATGTCATCAATGAGTCGGCGGGAACGCTCATTGAAATTGACGTGACCAGCGATAACGACGCCGCTTTCAGCATCTACGACTTGTCTGGGACTGAGTTGGCATACGTTGATAATGAGTATAGCGGCACAGAGTCCGGGACTGCGACGATTCAGTACGATGAGCCTCATTTCCTGGTAGTATGGCAAGCATCAGAGGACCCCGGAGAATTCTTTCTGACAAGTAATCGCGGTCTCACGTCATTCAGCGACCCTGATAAGGGCAATGAAATAGAGGTAGGAGAGAGAGTCCTCGGAAACATAGACTATCCGGGCGACAGAGACTATTTCCCTATCCGCTTGAAGAAAGGCGAGACCATCGAGGTAGTTGCCAGTTCAGTCTTGGTAGATACATTCCTTCAAGTCGATTATCCGGGGGCGACTGACGAGCAGATAATCATTGACGATGACGGTGGAGGAGGTTTGTTCGGATTGGACTCCAAGATAATCTACAAAGCGCCACATACCGGCAACTACTTTGTGGTTATTGAAGACTGGACTCTGAGCGCGCCGGGGGGCTACGTCATCACTATAGACAGGGCAGGTCCTGGGGATACTCTAACGCCAACCACTCGTGCAACTTTATTTGATAACTCAGACTACAATGCTTCTACCAAAACATCCGCCTTTGGCGTTTCTGAAATTAGGACCGCTTTAGAAAGTCTGCCTGATTACTTAGTAGAAATAGACCCATCGGAGGTAGAGATTTTCATTAGTGAGGTTGGCTTGCCACCCTATTTCAGTGATGTCCTTGTGCTAGTTAGTGAAGACACGTTTGAGTTGATTCAAGTATATACTGGAGAGCTTACAGATTATCAGAGGGCCCAATTCAACGCAGATTTATCATCACCAGGGACTTTCATAGATGACTTTGCTCAAGGTATGTTGCAAGAATTGTTGGAAAATTCTCAATTACACGAGAGCGGATTTCTACATATACAGGATGTGGGAGATAAGTCTATTGCTGTATTCGCAGAAATGACTATCGAAGGCGTCCAACTGCGAATGGATGTTATCATGTTTATGAAAGGCAATATCGTTGTAATGGTCGCGGTGATGCATCAAAGCGATACAGTCCCTACTGTCTCTGTGGAGGAAGTTGCTAGACTGCTGGATGCGGAAATATACCGATACGTGGCAGAAGGCTAACGTAAAGGCTCTAGCGCCTCCTTAATCCGGGCGACCAGCATGGGCAGAATCTCGCCCGAGGGACCGGGGAGGAGCAAATGCGCCGCTGCCGTGAGGGAAGTCTCATAGGGGTTGACCTCGATGAGGCTGGCCCCCCGTTCTCTGGCGGCTATCGGCAAGCTGGCCGCCGGGTGGACGGTGCCCGAGGTGCCCACCATGAGCATACAGTCGCACGCCTGGGCCTGCTCTATGCAGACCCTCAATACGTCCCCGGGGATGGGCTCGCCGAACATCACGCTGTCTATCTTGATTATTCCCCCGCACTCAGGGCAGCCCGGCGGTATATCCACTATGGGAAACTCATCCCTGGGTAAGCGGACTGAGCAGTCAAGGCATCGGAGCTTGGTGCGGTTGCCGTGAATCTCTGCCACGTTGACGCTTCCGGCCCGGTGGTGCAGGTCGTCCACGTTCTGGGTGATGATGTACTTCAGCAGGCCCATCCGCTCCATTTCCGCCAGCGCGATGTGGCCCGGGTTGGGACCGGCCCGGTCCACAGCCAGCTTCAACTCGTAGGTGGGATTCCCCTCTTCCTTCTCCTCCCTTAGCCTTCTGTCCCACCACCCCGCCGGGTCCTGGATAAACTGCTTGAAGCCCAGGGAAGTGGGTTCTCCGTAGCGGGTCCAGAGGCCCCCCGGCCCTCGGAAGGGCGGGATGCCGCTTTCCACCGACATCCCCGCTCCTACAAGGGCAACGAGATGCCTTGCGTTGAGGATGAGGCTGGCAGCCTGTTGGACTCCCTCCGCAAATTCTCCGTTAAGCTCTGTCACAATCTGCTCCTTGAACAATTCGTTGGCCGATTCACGGGGCGCAACTTATGTGCGGACAAGACGGCCCCCAGTCTGAGACTTTACCTGGCTGACGGGCTGGACGCGGCGGCAGAGGGAGAGTCCGATGCGGGCATAGAGACCCGGCCTCCCTCCACCTCCATGTAGGTGGCGTTGGAAAGGAGGCTGCTCTGGACGGGGCCAAGGTCTGTGGTGGTGATAATCGTCTGCTGGTACTGGAGGGCCTTGTCAAGCACCCGGCTCCTGCGGAATGAGTCCATCTCGGAAAGGACATCATCGAGGAGGACTATAGGCCCCTCACCCCTCGCCGATGACAGATAAGATGCTTCGGCCAGCTTCAGGGTTAGGGCCAAGGTCCTGGCCTGGCCCCTGGATGCGTAGCGCCGCATGTCCACGTTACTTACCATGAGCCTGAAATCATCCCGGTGGGGGCCCACGTTTGTTGAGCCTGTGCGCAACTCCCTCTTCCTGGATGTCTCCAGCGCAGCTATAAATTGCCGCTCTATCCCTGCGCTGTCGTCTGAGTTGCCGCGCCGGGCCACGTTGGGCCTATACTCGACGGCCAGGTCTTCCGTAGCGCCGGTAAGCTCGGTGTGCTGCTCCCGGCAAAGCTCCGACAGCGCAGCCATCGCCCTGTACCTGTCTGCTACTATCCTTGAACCTTCCCGCACCAGTTCCTCGTTCCAGAAGTCAAGCTCGTCGTCGGCAGCCCTTCCGTCCTGCAACATCCTGAGAAGCCGGTTCCTTTGCTGGAGGACCCTCTGGTAGCGCTGGAGGGACTTGAAGTAGGACTGGTCCACCTGGGACATGAGGATGTCAAGGAACCGTCGCCTGCCTGCCGGGGGTCCCTGGACCAAGTCTATGTCCTCGGCGCTGAACAGGACCGCGTTGACCAGCCCCACCAACTCGCCGGCGGTGCGCTTTACCCGGCTCACCCGTATCTGCTTTCGCACCCCAAAGGGTTGTTCCCTTTCCTGATCGGGGCCGAGGCCGGGGCCAGAGGCGCGCCCTGATGAAGGCACACACTGGTATCCTATGTATATCCTGAGCCTCTCATCCTGCTTCTCCACTATCCCGGATACCAGGGAATCGCCTTCGCCTGAGATGGTATTCCAGTTCACTAATTCGTATTCATTCTCAGTCCGAAAGGACCTAGCAATGGCCATCAGATAGATAGCTTCGAGGAGGCTGGTCTTGCCCTGGGCGTTTCTTCCGAAAAGCACCACCACGCCGGGGGGCAAGTCCATCTCTAAATGGAGAAAGTTTCGGAAATTGGTCAGACCAAGATGGGAAAGATACAACTTCTTCTGCCTGGACCAGGTAAAAGTGGTGGGCTACTGCTGTTTTAAGAGCTTATCCGATAACTGGCTTGGACAGTTCTCGTCATTATATAAAAATCCGACCTCCTCGCCCCTTGCGGGGGAGGATTGAGGTGGGGGGTATCACCCCTGTAGTGAGCGGAGTCGTCACCCCCAGTGGGCAGTAGGCGATGGTATCACCCCCATCCCTGGGTCAAGCCCAAGGCAGGCTCTAACCTTCCCCCGTCGAAGGGGGAAGGAACTTCCGGGGAGGCTGCCGCCATTTTTATCCTAGTATGTGGCCTGCAGGGGAGTGACGATGGGGTGTTGTCGGATGGGATCTAAGTCCTGCTACCCAGTCTCTGTCTTCGATTGCTTCTGACCAGGGTTATTTGTTGACCGACTGGCGAGCACATATTTGATGGTCCTGTAGGTTTCGCCTGCTTGAGTGTTAGCGGGCCAGGTAAAAGGCCACCTTAACTTGTTCATACGCGCCATCTACATCTCCATTGTTTATTGTCGGGAGGGGTATACGGCACGGCTCAGGAGTTGCCGGATGCCTTTATTACTTCAATCTTCTCTTCCAGGGCGCTGGCGCTGGTGGCATCGCCGTTTGACAGCTTGTAGCACCGGTCCAGGTATAGCTGGGCTAACTGGGCGCCCCGGGCAGAGGAGTCCATGACGGCCTGAAGAAGGCTGGGAATGTAGAAGCGGTCCGGCAGGTATTTGCCCAGGGTGTTGATCTCCTCTTCCATTTCTTCCCCGGTCTGCTGGTCGTTGCCTTCTACGGCAAAGCGCAGCTTCCCCACCAGCTTGGATAGCTCGGCCAGCCTGTCATTCTCACTCATAAAGCTATACAAGACCTCGTTCACCCCGGAGGATGGGTCATCTTCCTTCCTGGCGGCCTCTTCTTCGCTGGACGGGATGGTGTTCGCATAATAGTCCGACCATAGATTGGTGTAATGGCGCACGACCTCGCCCACGGCCTCCATCATATCCGGCAGGTCGAAGTTGTACATGGTAGCGCCTGTATCCAGGAGGTCGTCATTGCGCATCTCTGCCAGACGCTGTACCTCTTCATAGCTGCCCACTTCCTCCGGCACCGGCGGCAGGGAGAAGGCTGAGAGGTCGTTGAGAGGCATGTTGCCTATGTGAGAGGCCAGAAATGGAGGGACGTACTTGGCGAAATCCACAGAGATAGGCAGGACTATTATGTAAGTCGCATACACCTTGTCAGGTTCGGAACTGGTGCGGAAGCAAGCCAGGGCGTGGCCCTTGGGTTTCTCTGGGTCCCCTCTTTCGAAGTGTATATCCATCGTAAACCTTCGACCTCAACAGTTTCTGGCACATTGGTTATGGCAGTGACTCGGCTTCAAACCCGGAGCGTTTGAGATGGTAACTGTGGTGGTCAGTAATATTATGAGAGCGTCCAGGGTTAGGCCGGAGCCGGGGTTACGCATACTTACCGGCTGGGCGAGTCAGGGTCGTTAAAGCGTTCGTCCATCTCCTGGAGGAACCGCTCCACTTCCGGCGAGAGGGACGCGGGTGGAGGGGCTTCCTCCCCCTGGGCGGCCTCTGCCTCGGAGTCGTACTCCTGCTCCATTTCTTGAATAAGGGCCTTGAGTTCCGGGTTATCGCTTACTGCGCCTTCCAACTCCCTGTACTGGCGCTGGCCCCTCTGGGTGGGACGGATGGCAGCCGGGAGGTCGTAAATGGAAGACAGAACCTCCAGCAGGCGGGTTACTCCGGCAAAGTCTTCATCCAGCTGGAGATAGTGGGGGAGATGGACCATGAAGTTCAGGGTGTCAACTTCAAGCCCCAGGTTGGGGACGCCATCGGAGACCAGGTTCATAAT
This sequence comes from Dehalococcoidia bacterium, assembly GCA_965219725.1. Taxonomy (GTDB): domain Bacteria; phylum Chloroflexota; class Dehalococcoidia; order Lucifugimonadales; family JAGWBF01; genus CBDCOF01. The sequence continues at coordinate 1,983,244 of CBDCOF010000002.1, forward strand.
GGAGGTGGGTCCCTGGTAGGGCCTGCTCATCCTGGCGCGCAGTCCTCCCCGGTCTCCCTTCATGGGAATGTTCCCAGGGTCGCCGGTGACGATCACCGGCCTGGTGTGGGGCACCGAGTCGTACATGGCCCCAAGCCTGCAATAGCGCCGGATGCGAAAATACTTGAAGACCTCTAAGACCGAATCGGTATAGTCCTCGGCGAAGGCGTGGGGCTCCAGGAGGTGGAAGAATATCATGTCGGGACCTCCTGCGGGCTGGGCGTACCTGATGATGCTGTTGGGTATCGTAATTTCCCTTTTGCCTTCCACCCAGTACATATTGGGCCGGTATCGGGTAAAATCAAGGAAATTCCCCGGCTTAGCCAACCTCCCCAGTTCCTTGGCCCGGAAATGACGTTCCAAGCGCTCCAGAGTGAGGCTTACCACATTGCTCACGTCCACCCAGGGTCGGATCATCGTGAAAATGTGAGGCTCGTGAAGCTCGGGAACAGGTTCTTGTATCTCGAAAGCTCCTATTCTCATGCTCTTATCTTGACAGATGGGTGAGACTTTTTCAACCCCTCAACCGAGAATAATGGGAGGATTGGAAAGTGGTGTAGGACTACCTTAATCTTCGCCCCTGTCATTGTTATGAAAATGGTCAACTCTCAGGCAGGAAACCCAGCCCTCAACCCCTGGATTCCGGCCTGCGCCGGAATGACGGTGGGAATGCTGCCCTTCATTTTCGTTTATCCCTATACCTGGGGTTTGACCTCTTTGGAGAACCGCTCCATGTTCTCTATCATTTGCTCAGGGGTGTCCCCCTGGAAGCCGAATATGAAGTGCTGCACGCCTACTTGCTCATACATGATGATGTCGGCCCCGATTTCATCAATGCTCCCGCTCATCATACGGCGGGACCCTCCCCCGGAAGGACCGTAAGCTATATTGCTGCTGAAGACTATGTCCACGGCTTCCCGCTGGCGTCCGGCCCTTTCTGATATGTCCCTCAGCCGGTCAACGTGTTCCGAAAGCTCCTCGGGCTCCAGTTCCGCCGGCGGCCTCAGGCCGATGGGCAGCCAGCCGTCACCAAGCTGTGCGGCCCGCCTGATGGCGGCGCGGGTGTGGCCGCCAACCCAGATGGGTGGATGGGGCTTCTGGATGGGCTTGGGATAGAAGCTGACCCCTGAGAACTGGGAATAGTCACCCTGGAACTCCGGGCTATCCGACGTCCACAACTCTTTGAAGATTTTGAGGTACTCGTCTGTCACTTTGCCGCGCTCCGAGTAGGTGTCCAGGCCCAGGGCCTTGAACTCCTCCTCCATCCACCCAACCCCTATGCCCAAGATAACCCGCCCGCCGGACATGTAGTCCAGGGTGGCTATTATCTTGGCTGTGAGCACAGGCTCACGATATGGAATTACCAGCACGTGGGTGCCCAGCTTGATGCGCTGGGTGCAGCCCGCCAGGTAGCACAGGGCGGCCAGGGGCTCGCAATAGGGCTGGTTGGGGTCTGCGACGAAGGGGGCTACTCCATCGGGGGCGTAGGGGTAGAAGGACGCAACCTGGGTGGGAATAATGATATGGTCGCTGACCCACAGGTGGTCAAATCCCAACTCCTCGGCTTTCATAGCTAATGTGCGGATTGCCTCCGGGCTGGACATGGGGCCTCTGGTGGGAATAGTGCATCCGAATGTCAAAGGCATGGTATATCTCCTATGATATGACTAACGAAATTATGAAAATCCAACCTCCTCCCAACTTGCGGGGGAGGACTGAGGTGGGGGGCGTCTCTCTGGCCGGGAGTATCACCCCCATCCTAACCTTCCCCCGTCCAAGGGGGGAGGGATAGCCCCCGCCCCTGGATTCCGGCCTGCGCCGGAATGACGAAATAGGGGAGGACAAGCCTACCACCCTACGGCGTACCCGTCTCGCCGGGGGTCGGCGCCGCCGGACATAGCGCCCGTATCCGGGTCTATCTGTATCATCATCTCGCTGCCTGGGCCGCCCCAGTCGGCGATTATGTTCAGCGCGTGGCCCCGCCGCCCAAGGCCCTCCCGGACATCGCCGGGGAAGCGGCCTTCCAGCTTCAGTTCGTCCAGGCAGGTGTGGGGTAGCGTGGACTCCATGGGGTCCTGCTTGTTCTCCCACCGGGGCGCTTCCACCGCTTCCGCCGCCGTCATCCCGAAGTCCAGGACGTGGGTGATGACCTGCAAATTGGTCTGCACTTGGGTGTCGGCGCCGGGAGTCCCGCACACCAGCACCAATTCCGACGATGGGGAGAACACCATCACGGGGTTCATGGTGTGCCGCACCCGCTTGCCCGGCTGCAAGCTGTTGATGTGGTCCTGCTCCAGGTGCCAGTAGGTCATGCGGTTGTTCAGCAGGATGCCCGTGTCCCCGGCTATGACGCCGGAGCCGAAGCTGCTCTGGATGCTCTGTAGCTGGCAGACGGCGTTGCCCCAACGGTCCACTATGCAGAAGCAGGTGGTGTCTTCCTGCTCCTGGGAGACCTTTACCCTCCGCCCGGCGCCGGTTGGCGCGGACTCCTGATACCTCCAGGGGTCTCCCGCCCGCGCCTGGTCCGAAGCCCGGTCCGGGTTAATGAGTCTGGCCCGCTCCCGTGCGTAGTCCTTGGAAAGCAGGCCGGCGATTGGTATGTCAACCCATTCCGGGTCGGCCACATACGCCTCCCGGTCTGCGAAGGCCAGCTTCTTGGCCTCCACCATGCAATGGATGCTCTCAGGGGTGTTGCAGCCGAGAGATTTCAGGTCCAAGGTCTCCATCATGTTCAACTCTTGGAGCAGGATGTGGCCGCTGGAGTTGGGAGGGGCCTCATGGACCGAATAGCCCCGGTAGGTGGTGGAGATGGACTCCTGCCACCGGGCGTGATGGTCCGCCAGGTCTTTCATGGTCAGCAGGCCCCCCTGGTCCTCGCTGAACCGGACAATGGCCCTGGCAATCTCGCCGGTGTAGAAGGCGTCCGGCCCCTCGTCGGCAATCTTGCGGAAGGTATGGGCCAGCCCCTTCTGATAGACGATTTGCCCGGTCTTCAAGGGCTGCCCGTCGCGGGTGAATACCGCTCGGGACGTGGGAAAGCTCTGGAGGAAGGGGTCGTTGGCTATGCCCTGGGCCAATACCTGGGTCACGGGAAAGCCGCTGCCGGCCAGGTCTATGGCCGGCTCGAAGACCTCGGACCATTTTAGAGCGCCGTACTTCTGGTGGGCAGCCGACCAGCCGTCCAGCAGGCCGGGCACCGACACCGATAGGACGCCCTTCATAGGGATGCCTTCGGGGAGGTAGCGCTCCCGGGTCGCCGCGTAGGGGGCGGCCCCCGTAGCGTTGACTACCTTGGTCTCGCCGGTCTGCTTCCAGTGGACCATGATGTACCCGTCGCCGCCGATGCCCGACATATTGGGCTCGACCACGTTGAGGGCCGCGCCCACGGCGATGGCGGCGTCCACCGCGTTGCCGCCCTTCTGCAAGACGCTCATGCCTGCCTGAGACGCCAGAGGGTGTCCTGAACATACCATTCCGTTGCGGCCCATGACGACGGGCCGGTAGGAGCCATAGCTAGAGCCGTGGGGTGCCTGTGCCATAATCTAAGTCCCCCTGTACTATGAAAATCCGGCCTCCTCTCCCAGAGGGAGAGGACTGAGGTGAGGGCGATATGCCGGTTAGCCGGAATCGTCGCGCAGAATTCGAGTCTTTGGGGTTTATGCCCTCACCCTAACCCTCTCCCACAGGGAGAGGGGACTCTCTCTTGTCTGTGAATACCTCTCTCGATACCTTGACTATCTCTCACAGGAGAGGAACTTCTGAATGGTGCGGCATCCTTCCAAGCCGGAATCCCACCCCCAACCCCTAGATTCCGGCTTTCGCCGGAATGACGGTGGAAGGCTGCCCCTGGGTCCCGGCTTGGGCCGGAATGAAGGTGGGTGGGATGCCTAGAACAGGTTCCAGCGGGGGTTCTGGGCGGCCTCCTCTTTCAGCCGGTCAACAATCCAGCCCCTCACCGATTCGGCCATGTAGAAGGTGGGGCGGATAAGCTCGTTGTCGTCGCTAATCATGCCCTCCTTGTGGGCCATCCTTGCCACCGGAGAGCCGGGTAGGACTCGCACCCCCACCCGCAGGTTCGCTATTGCAGGACTTAACTCCTTCAGGAAGGCCAGCTTCGCCTCCACCGTCTCCTCAGTCTCCCCCGGCTCCCCAAAGGGCTGTGAGATGGTGTAGTGAAGGCCGTTCTCCTCGCAGCGATGGCAGACCTCCCGCAATGGCTCGAAATACTTCTCCAGATTTATATTCTCGTCGTCGTGCCCGCCGGCGCCTGACATAACCACAAGGCTGCACCCGGCCTGCTTCATCAAGCCTAAGACCTCCTCGTCGCAGGACTCGGGTATCGGGGCCAGGCAGGTGTTCCAGTGGACTTTCAGGTCGGCCTCCATCAGGTTCTGGCACAGGGCCTTGGCGTGGGTCATGGGGATGTTGAACCCGTTGTCCACGAAGAAGGCTTTCTTGATGCCAAAGCGCTGCTGCATCTCCCTGGTTTCTTCCACCACCTCTTCAATGGGCCGGATGACCCTCCAGGCAGCGGCCTCGGTGTCCCGCCGCGACCCGGAAGTGGGATAGTAGAAGTCGGTCAGCTTGGTCAGAATCCCGATTCCAAACCCGGCCTGGTCATACTTGGACATATCCAACTCGTCGAAGCGGGGGGGCTTGGGAAATGCCGAGTAGGAGCGCTGGTCGCTCACCACCGTCTCCCCGTTCTCCCGGTAGACCATGCCCGGCAGCCCTTGCTTCGAGGAGGATAGGGTCTCGCCTTCGTTGAGGCGGTCCGCCAGGGTTGCAAAGGTCTCGCCTGCGTCGCCGGCTACGCCCAGGTCCGGCTCCAGGTAGTCGAAGCACCCCCTGGGAAGGATGCTGAAAGCGGGGCCTCCGCAGATAACCGGCGCCCGGCTGACGGACCGGACACATTGGATTACCTCTTTGGTGATGGGCAGCGCCCACTGGGAGTCAATATAGCTCTGGTTGTCCAGGTTGCGGAGGGATATGCCCACTACGTCGGGCTGGAACTCCTTGACGGCCCTCTCGGTCTCGGCCAGGTAGTCGTCGGAGAACATCAAGTCCAGGACTTTGAGGCTATGCCGGGTGGGGTCCAGGTGCCCTGCCACGTATGCAAGTCCGATGGGCAGGGGACGCGCCACCATCCGGCTCATCAACCGGTCGTGGCGGTTGGTTGCGATAAGCAGAATCCTCATGTTACCCTCCTATGGCGAATACTAGCCTGTGGCAAACACTAGACTGCCAGGGTATCTTGTTGGCTAACATACCATAGTTCATGTTGAAAGGGAAGCAACAGGAGGGTTCTCTGCCATGCCTGATGACATCATGGGCGACATTATAGGAATGAGGGAGATGGGCGCTATCTTCGGGATTACCGATGACTACGGGATTCACCGGGAGCAGGTTAGCGTCCCCCTGGAAAAGGAAGACCCCGGTGCGGTGAGAAGGCTCGCCACCGGGGAGGTGGAGATAGTCGTACCGTTGACTGTGCCCATCGAGGACTGGTTGGACACCTTGAAAAGCGGCCTCGAGGCCCTTGGGTTTGAGCCTAGTGGCGACGAGGACGAGGAGGATGTGTGAGAGATTCAGGGTCTTTTGATTCTTAATGTCTATGGCAAACCAAAGGGCAACCACGAGGGTTGCCCCTACAGCACCCGGCGGTGTGTTGCCATGTAGGGGTAGCCCTCGTGGCTACCCTGGGCGGAGAACCCAAAGACCCTGGCCTGAAAGATGACTGAGACGGGTCCTCAGCGCCCCCGGGGGTGTATAATTACGCCAACTGCCCGGACTTTGACCGGACTTTGAATTGTCAGAGGGAGGCATAATGAAATACGACTATATTGTAGTAGGCGCGGGGTCTGCCGGCAGCTGCCTGGCAACCCGCCTGTCGGAGGATGGGGGCAGGTCTGTGCTCCTGCTGGAGGCGGGGCCTGACTACCCGGACTTTGAGCGCCTGCCCGACGACCTGAAGCAGGGAAACAACGTCTGGCGGTCGGCCTACGGCCCCCATACATGGGAATATATGGCTACCGCCACCCCGAGGCAGCCCCAGCAGGTGCCGCTTCCTCGGGGCAAGGTAACGGGGGGATCCAGCGCCATCAATGGGCAGGTGCTCTTTCGCGGCATCCCCGAAGACTACGACAGCTGGGCTTCCTGGGGCAACGACGAGTGGGTCTTCACCAAGGTCCTCCCCTATTTCCGCAAGCTGGAGACGGACGTGGACTTCGGGGGTGACTTTCACGGCTCCGACGGCCCCATCCCCGTCCGGCGCTACAAGCCCCACGAGTGGCTGCCCCATGCCGAGGCATTTTACCGGGCCTGCCTGGACGAGGGCTTCCCAGAGGACCCGGACCAGAACCACCCCGATTCCGCAGGCATCGCTGCCAGGCCATTGAACAACCGGGACGGGATTCGCATCAGCACGGCCCTGGCCTATCTGGACATGGCCCGCCATCGCCTCAACCTCACCGTCAGGGCGAATGTCCAGGCCAGGCGGGTCCTGTTCGAGGGCAGCAGGGCTGTGGGCATCGAGGCTGAGAGCGGCGGGGAGGTGTTCACGGCGGAAGCCGACCAGATTATCCTGAGCGGGGGCGCTATCAACTCGCCCCAATTGCTGATGCTTTCCGGGGTAGGCCCGGCAGGCCATTTGGGAAGCCTGGGGATAGACGTGGTGCACGACCTCCCCGGCGTGGGCCAAAACCTGAGAGACCACCCCGCCGTGTTCATGCTCTTCCGGTCTACGGGGGAAGCCCCCGGCGTAATGGCGCCCAGCATCCAGGTGGGCCTCCGCTACACTGTGGAGGGGTCTGACACCCGGAACGACATGCAGGTCAGTCCCCTCCTGATGACCAGCGAGCACCGACCGGCCAATGTCCAGGTGGACAGCAACGATAACCACTTCGGCATCAGCATAGGTCTCCAGCTTGCCGTGGGGGCGGGGGAGATAAGGCTCACCTCAACGGACCCAGGGGTGCAGCCTCATCTAAACTACAACTACCTGTCGGAACCTTGGGACAGAGAGCGGATGCGCAAGGCTGTGGGGCTTGCCATAAGGCTTTCCCAGCACCCGGCCTTTAAGGACATCATAGTAGACAGGCTTTCGCCTTCCGATGCCGACCTGGCTTCCGACGATGCCCTCGATGACTGGCTGCTGAGGAACGTGGGCACCCAGCACCATTCCTCTGGGACCTGCAAGATGGGCCCCGCGTCGGACCCTATGGCGGTGGTGGACCAATACTGCCGGGTGCATGGGCTACAGGGCTTGAGGGTGGTGGACGCCTCGGTGATGCCCGATGTCATCAGGGCGAACACCAACGCCACCACCATTATGATTGGGGAGCGGGTGGCAGACTGGATTAAAGAAGGCAGGTAGGCGCGGAAAATCCAGCCTCCCAGCACCGTCATTCCGGCGCAGGCCGGAATCCAGGGGCGGGGTGTGGACTCCCACTTTCGCGGGAGTGACGAATGATGGGAGGCCGGAATCCACCCCTCGGCAAACTGGACCCCGGCGAAAGTGGGAGTAACCAATAGGGCACTTGCCATATATGAAAATGGCACATGGAATTTATGGAGCTTTTTAAGGAGGGTTACGATGGCGGGAGATAAGATACGCCTCGGTATTATTGGGGCCAACGCCCATTACGGTTGGAGCATGAGGGCCCACCTTCCGGCCCTGCTGGCCCTGCCTGAGTACGAACTCGCGGCCGTCTGCACGTCGCGAAAGGAAACGGCAGAGGAGTCGGCCAAGCACTACGGGGCCGGGTTGGCCTTCCACGACTACAATGAGATGGTGAAGCACCCAGACATTGACCTGGTGGCGGTGTCCGTGCGGGTCCCGCTTCATCACCGGATGGTCATGGCCGCCCTGGAAGCGGAGAAGCACGTCTTTTGCGAATGGCCGTTGGGCGCTAACCTGGCCGAGGCGGAGGAGATGGCTAACCTGGCCCGCTCCGGGGGCGTCCATAACATGGTGGGCCTCCAGGCCCAAGGCGACCCTGTCCTGCTGCGTATCCGGGAGCTTCTGGCCGAGGGATATGTGGGAGAAGTCCTGTCCTGCAACATGGTCATGTTTCTTTCGGGGCTTCTCCAGAGGGGCATTGACAGGGCATGGATGGCAGATGAGGCGGCGGGAGCCAACACCCTCACCATATCTTCGGGACACGCCATAGATGCCCTTTGCTTCTGCGTGGGGGAGTTCAGGGAGGTATCGGCCCACGTGACTACCCAGGTGCCCGTGTGGGATACCTCGGAGCCGGGCAAGACGGTGGACGTTACCGCCCCCGACAACGTGCTTGTTACCGGAATCTTAGATAACGGGGCTGCGGCCTCGGTCCACGTGGCAACGGTGCCCTGGCACAGCACCGGATGGCGGATGGAGATATACGGCAGGGAAGGCTCCATCGTGGCATCCTCGGAGCAGATGGTCCAGTATGCCCAGATTAGCCTCCGGGGCGCTCGCGGCAAGGACGCGGGGAGCCTGGAGGACCTGCCCGTGCCCGACAGACTGGTCTGGGTGCCCGGTGAGGTGCCCGAGGGCGCGCCCTTTAACGTCGCCCAGCTATATCGCAGCCTGAGCGATGCCATCGGGGGAGGGAATGTCGCCCAGCCCGATTTCGACTGGGCAGTGAAGCGCCACCGCCTGCTGGACGCCATCCATAGCGCCTCGGACCAGGGTGCGAGGGTGCAGGTGGCATAACATACGGCTCGCCTTGGGCCTCTTGAAGGGCAAGGGCCTCACCGCCGTCGTTTAGTTGTCACCCTCCGCACCCTGAAGGGTGTGGAGGGTGCAAAAGGATTGGGATCGGCCTGTAGCGGTAGGGGAGAATAATTAGTGGGAATTATATGCGATAGTAAGCGGGAGGGTTGAGAAAACCGATTCTCTCTATTTCTGTGTTGGTTTATTCTCAGGGAGTGGCAACTTCTCAATAGGAATATCTTGCTCTCGAGCCCAAGCTATCAACCTGGCGCGGTTTTCCTCCCGTTCTGTAGCACGGCCCTCCTCACGACCCTCCTCTTTCAGTTTCTTAATTCGTGCCGGAATTAGCAATATCATTATGCCTATCACCTCTCCTACAATTATTGCTAATAAGGCTATACCTGCCGATACACTAAAGATGGCAGCCAATACATAGATAAGCCTATCATCCTTACCTATCTCTAACCATGAAAAGATGCCTACACAGCCAACATAAACAAGATAGTAAGCTCCCCAATAATACTCACGTATCTTGTTAATTACTCTAATTATTTCTTTGCCTTTCCTTGAGATACTCCCAGTCCGCACCACCCCTCCTGGTAGAGGACTTTTAGTCTACTACCCCTCCTTACCTGAGTCAAATTGACACCAATATGACACAGATGCTCAGTATTGTATTATGGGCGCTTGCGGGGCTAAAATACCCTGGTGAAGGGCCGGTCGCGCTGTTGGTATGAACGGCGCGAATGTTGCTCCAATGCTGCCCCAATGCTACCGAGGTGATCCCCTATGACCACACCCTTGGGCCGAATCGAAAGGCCGGAAGTGGAGCGGTTCAGAAAGGGCCGGAAGCTCTATCTGGTCCCCCTGTTCCTACCTGTGCCGGATGCCCCCGCCGATCTTCTGGAGAAGCTGGAGCAGTACTGGGCCGGGGTCCGGGAGCACATATCCCGCCTTGAGGCTGCCCTGGGACCTGTCAGACATATTTACCACGAGACCGTCTTTCTCGAAGGGAAAGACGGAGAGGCTCTGGTGGGGAAGATCAACCCCGGAGGATACGGGTTAATCACCTCCAGGTGCCGGGCGGGCGCCCATCTGGAAGCTACAGAAGACCGGGCCTTGCTGGAAGAAAGCTCCGACTGGCAGAGGTGCCTTTTTATTGGACTGGTCAGCCAGAAGGTCCAGACCGCCGTTATGAATGCTTATCTGGAGGTTGACAGCCAGAGATACCGGCACATCGCCTCCCGGATTGACGATACCCTTGTGGAAGACGAGTCTGCCATCCTGGTCATCGGAGACGGCCATCGGGTCCAGTTCCCCGCCGACATCGAGGTCTTCTATATAGCCCCACCTGCCCTGAATGACCTGCGCCGGTGGGCCGGCGACCAGTCAGAGGGCGGTGGAACGGCAGCCTGATGAGCCTGTTCATGGCACGGACTAAGACTAATATGGAAGGTAAGCGGCCCAATGAGTGAGATGGCTCTATCGGATGTCAGGGTGCTGGACTTCACCCACTATATCTCCGGCCCCTACTGTACCAAGCTGCTGGCCGACTACGGGGCCGAGGTGGTGAAGGTCGAGCGTCCCGACGTGGGTGACGGCGCCCGTCGCCTGGGACCCTTCCCCGGTGACGATCCCCATCCCGAAAAAAGCGGGCTGTTCCTGTTCCTGAATACCAACAAGCGGGGCATCACCCTCAACCTGAAGACCGAGGCCGCCAGAAAAATAGTCCGGGAGTTGGTGAAGGACGTGGACATCGTGGTGGAGAGTTTCAGGCCGGGGACAATGGCCCGCTTCAACCTGGGCTACGAAGACCTGAAGGCTATCAATCCAACCCTGGTGATGGTGTCCATCTCCAACTTCGGCCAGACAGGGCCGTACAGAGACTATCAAGGCTCGGAGATTATCTTCTACGGCATGGGTGGGGAGATGTACAGCACGGGCCTGGAGGACCGGGAACCCATCAAGCTGGGGGGCACTGTGGGGCTGTACCAGACCGGGGCCGCCGCCGCCGTAGCCACTATGGGGGCCTACTTCACCGCCGCTTGGCAAGACGTGGGCCAGCACGTGGACGTGTCCATGATGGAGACCCAGGCCGGGTCTGTGGACCGGCGAATGAGCCGGCTCATCGCCTACCAGTACACCGGCGAGATAAGCTACCGGGAACCCTCGGTCACCGGAGGGGTGCCTTCGGCTACCGTGTATCCCTGCGCCGACGGCTACCTGGCAATATCGGCAGGGGGCAGGCGCTACTTTCCCAGGATAGCGGAGATACTGGGGGACCCGGAGGCCCTCCGAGACCCCAAGTGGTACGCCCCCGATGCCCAGAGAGACCCGGAACTCCGCGCCGAGTTCGAGGAGTATTTTCTGGCCTGGAGCCTGCAACACAGCAAGCACGAGGCATGGCGTACCGCCCAGGAAGCCCACGTCCTCAGCGGGCCATTGAATACTATGGAGGACGTGTATAACGAGCCATTTCTCAACGAACACGGCGCTTTCGCCGAGATCGAGCATCCCGAGGCCGGGCTGCTCAAGTATCCCGGCAGGCCCTTCATTATGAACGAGTCCCCTTGGTCTGTTCGCAGACCCGCCCCGCTGCTGGGGCAGCATAACGTGGAAGTTCTCACCGGCCTGGGCTACAGCCAGGATGATATAGTAGCCCTGCGCCAGCAAAACGTAATATGAAATATTACATGAGTCTCGATGCGCCCCCTGGCACGGGGGGCTTTCGGCGGCCCTCAAATAAATCAAGGAGGCGGGTGTGCCTAAACTTCCCTTGGAAGGCATCCGGGTACTGGATATGACGGTGGTATGGGCCGGCACCTACTGCGCTACTTTCCTGGCCGACCTGGGAGCCGAGGTTATAAGGGTGGAGTCCATCAAGACCCTCCCACCCATTACAAGGGGCCAGTCAGCCCGTCCCACCGAGGAGATGATTAAAGCCCAGCAGCCTATGGCGGGGGGGATGCCCGGTCGCGTACCTGGTGCCCGTCCCTGGAACCGCTTCCCTATATTCAACGCCCATGCCCGCAACAAACGCAGCATGACCGTTGACCTGCTCCGGCCCAGGGGCCTGGAGATTTTCAAGCGGATGGCCCGGATAAGCGACGTATTCGTTGAGAACAACGTCACTACCACCATGGAGAAGCTGGGCATCTCCTACGAAATGCTGCGGGAGCAGAAACAGGACATCATAATGCTGCGGATGCCTGCCTATGGCAACACCGGCCCCTACAGGAATTTCCGCGCCCTGGGGTTTCACATGGAGGGAGTAGCGGGCCATACCCTCCTGAGGGGCTACCCCGACATGGACCCATCCGCCACCACCGCCGTCTTCATGGCCGATGCCACCGCCGGGACTCAGGGGGCCTTCGCCGTGCTGGCGGCCCTTAACTACAGGAAGCGCACCGGCAAGGGACAGCTTATCGAACTGCCCCAGGCGGAGAACGTCATCCCATATATGGGCCAGTTCTTCATGGACTACTCCATGAACGGCCGCAGCGCCTCCACCATCGGCAACCGGCACCCCTATGCCATCCAGGGCTGCTACCCCTGCAAGGGGGAAGACCGTTGGGTGAACATAACCATCTACGATGACCGGCAGTGGGAGGCTTTCTGCCGCGCCCTGGGAGACCCTCCTTGGTCTCGCGAGGACAAGTACGCCGACCCCATCGCCCGCTACCGGAATCACGACGAACTGGACAAGCACATCCAGGAATGGACTTGCCAGCGCGACCACTACGAGATAATGCAGCTGCTTCAGGCTGCGGGAGTCCCGGCGGGGCCTGTGATGGACCAGAGGGACGCCTACAACGACCCTCATCTACAGGAGCGGGGGATGTTCGAGCAGGTATACCAGGAGGACTGCGGCACCCACTTGTATCCAGGAGCGCCCTACAAGATGTCGGAGACCCCAATCAAGATACGCCGGGGCCCGGTACGCCTGGGCGAGGACAACGAGTACGTGTACAAAACCCTCCTTCAGGTGTCCGACGAGGAATACGCTGAACTGGAGCGGGACGGCCATATAGGCATGGACTTCGGCCCAGAGGTGCCCTAGCTATGGGTCAAGGTGAAAAGATGGAACATCCCATTCATTGGGTGACGGCATTTGAGGTGGTAGGACCGTACACCTTGCTCATTGAATTTGAAGACCACAGCAGGCAGACTATCTACTTCCGAGGGGTCCTGGAAGGGGGGTTGTATGGGCCGCTGCAAGACGTGGCGTTATTCAACCGGGTGCAGATTGACCCAGAGGTGCACACGTTAGTCTGGCCCAACGGCGCCGATTTCGATCCGGCTACATTATATGACTGGCAGAAGTATGGCGATACCCTCAAAGCCCTTGCAAAGCGGTGGGCCGGAGCAGCGACCACATAGATTAGGGGAGTCTCCCGGAATGGCGAAGTCTCCGGCATCTATGGAGACCTTTGATAACTTCCAATGCAGCCCTGCTTCCAGCGCCACAGCCCCAAGTCTGAGTCTGCGCCCAAGAGCGATGCCTTGAGGATTTCCCCGTCCTAGACCTACAGGTAGCCCCGCAGGGCTATCAGGGCGGCCAAGGTCACGCTGTCGGTCGAAAGGGCGGAATCTCTTGCCGGTATATCTCTGCCCGGCTCATCCGCCGTAGCAGGTGAGTTCCACATCCACTGTCTTCGGCTCGAACAAGCTGTATTCGTTGGAGAGTATCATAGTCCTGCCCTTGAATGTCCCCTGATGGTACACCGCCCGTCTTCCAAGGACTTCGATGTCCAAGTCGCCTCCTCCGGTCTGTCTGACTTCAAAGACGTATTCGCATTCGTCGTACCTCGACAAATCGTAGGATGCTGAGTCCCCTGCGTCGATGACGATCGTGTCGGTCAAAACCTTCGGAGTCGAGCAGGCTATGATTGCCAACCCCACTGATAGCAGGATGATTGTCGCCAATTTCTTCATCGCGCTAGTATCCAGTCAAACTTGTTTTCGATGGTTATTTCAGGGTTCGCCCATTCCTTCTACTCTGGTGGGTAGATAGTATTGATGGGGGGTACCAGTGATGACCGAGGTGCCTTAGCTACGCGGGGCGGAAGGCCAGGGACGGTTTCTCCGGGTCTAGTTCTTCTAGGTCCATCGTCATGGGCGTCCCCGTCTTGATGTTCTGAGGGTTTGCTGCGTCCACCCCCAGGATGCGGGCAGAGATGCGGGGGCCTTCTTCCAGGGTAACGATGCCGGTGCAGTAGGGGTTGTCCCGCCCAAAGCCTTTCTCACTCATATACACCGGCACCACCGAGATGCAAGTGAAGGTGCTGAGGGAGCCTTTTCCGCTGAACTGATACCACTCTACGTCATTGCTGTGGCAGGCGGGGCACATGGGGCGCGGCTCCACCGCCAACTCACCGCAAGAGCGGCACCGGATGCCCATCAGCCAGTTCTCTTCCTTCAGGTATGTATAGAAGGAGTCCGCAGTAAATGCCCTGGTAGCCTCAACCATAACGCCCCCCGTAGCCAGTATGAATAAGTAAGGTCAACACTGACCGTTCACAGAGGGGCGCACAGCCATGCGCCCCTCTGCTTTCCCTTCGGTCTCGCCGGACTTGAGGAGTATTCTTTAGGCCAGCCGGAGGATATTTACCACACAGGTCCCGCCGGTGCCGCCTACGTTGTGGGTCAGGCCCACTTCCAGGTTGGGATTGTTTACCTGGCGGGAGCCGGCTTCACCCCTTAGCTGGTGGAAGATTTCTATAGCCTGGGCCACCCCCGAAGCGCCCACCGGATGTCCTTTGGCCTTGAGGCCGCCGGAGGTGTTGATGGGCCTGTCGCCGGTCAGGGAAGTCCTTCGCTCATCTACCGCCCTGGGGCCTTCGCCGGGATCGAAGAAGCCCAGGTCTTCGCTAGCGACTATCTCGGCGATGGTGAAACAGTCGTGGACTTCGGCCAAGTGCACGTCCCCGGCGGTTATTCCCGCCATATCGTAAGCCTGGGCCGCCGCTACCTTGGCCGATGACAGGGATGTCATGTCTTCGGCATGGTGCAGGGGTCGGCCTGTGGCCTGGCCGGTGCCTGCTATGTGCACGGGCTTGTCTGTGAAACTGCGCGCCAGTTCGGAAGCTACCAGCAAGACGCAGGACGCTCCATCGGTGACGGGGGCGCAATCATACAGGCGCAGGGGCCAGGCGACCCAGGGGTTGGCCTGGGGGTCATTGAGGAAGTCCATTTCATCCTGCCATTCAGGGGCAGGACCGCCCCTCTGCTGTGCCCTTGCCTTGCGCCGCTCCATCAGGTCCTGGATGCTCTCCCGGAACTGGGCCTTGGGGTTGAGAGCGCCATTGATGTGGTTCTTGATACCCACCTTCAGCAGGTGGTCCAGGTTGGTCTCGTACCTGTCCATGTGGGCCTTGGCGATGGCGCCGAAGATGCCTGGGAAGGTCAACCCTGCGGGCACCTCATAAAGGCCGTCGGCAGCCGAGGCCAGCACGTCGGTCACGCCCTCGATGGGAAGGTTGGTCATCTTCTCCACGCCGCCCACCAGCACGATGTCGTACATCCCCGATGCGATAGCCATTATGCCTTCGCGCAGGGCGCTGCCGCTGCTGGCGCAGGCGTTCTCGATGCGGGTGACGGGGGTGGGAGTCATGCCTATCCAGTCGGCCAGGATGGGGCCGGTGTGACCCTGGCCCTCAAACAGGTCGGAGGAGTAGTTGCCCACATAGACAGACTCTATGTCCTCAATATCAATGCCCTGTTCCAGGCTGGACAGCATGTCCTGAAAGGCTTCGGTGAACAGGTCCCTGCTGGTCTTGTCCTTGAATGCCCCGAACTGGGACATCCCTGCTCCTACGATGGACACCTGCCTGCCTAGCTGGCGTTTCCTGATTACAGTTGCCATGTATAAATTCCTCTCTCAGTGGTTTGTGGTGGGCCCTGTCAGGTCAACCATTACCGTTATTGATTGCCGTCATTATGGGGCTTATCAACAGCACCCGTCAACTGCCGAAGCTAACGGGCAGCAGTCCGGGCCTATCAATATCCCTTCCACCGATGCCAGTCCAAGGCATGGATGGAAGGAGGAACGGGTGGGCCGTCACTCCTGTGCATCCGCTCCCGGAGGAGGCTCGTCGAAAGGCTCGCCGTTTCTTTCGGCCTCCTCTCGGCGGCGGACCCAGGCTTCCCACATACGCCGCTCTTCCACTCGGCCTGCCGCCAAGCCTGCCGCCTTGCCCTCCGCCAGGCCTGCCGCCCGGGCTTCCGCCCGGGCTTTCGCTCGGATTTTCTCCCTCTGCGGCTCCAGGAACTTATCGCTTAAATATCTGTAAGTAACCACCAGGAGACCTCCTAACGAGTCCATGACTGTTATTATGAACATGGAGAACAGAATAATCAGAGGCGTCGCCAGCGCACTCCTGTTGACGACGGCGATGGCTGTCTCCGAGATGCTATCATGCTGGCCACTCACAACTTCGGACCGGGCCACGAAAGCAACCCACCCTATCGTCAGCGCGAAGATAATTCCAAGGCTCCAGGGCAGCCACTTTCGAGCCACGCTCCATATAGGTTCTCGCTCAGGTTGTTTATTGTTCACCGGTTAGATAGACCTTCGGAGAAGCACAAGCATCCTTCAAGGCAGGCTGTCACTCTTGGCCATCCGCTCCCGGAGGAGGCTCGTCGAAGGGATCGCCCTTCCTTTCGGCCTCCTCCCGGCGGCGGACCCACGCTTCCCACATACGCCGCTCTTCCGCCCGGCCTGCCGCCTTGCCCTCGGCCCGGCCTGCCGCCCGGGCTTCCGCCCGGATTTTCTCTCTCTGCGGCTCCAGGAACTTATCGCTTAAATATCTGTAAGTAACCACCAGGAGACCTCCTACTGAGTCCAGGAATGTTATGATGAACATGGAGAACAGAATAGTCAGAGGCGTCGCCGGCGCGCTCCTGTTGGCGACGGCGATGGCCGTCTCTGAGATGCTGTCATGCCGGCCACTGGCTACTTCAGACTGGCCTACGAAGGCAACCCACCCTATCGTCAGCGCGAAGATGAGTCCAAGGCTCCAGGGCAGCCACTTTCGAGCCACGCTCCATATAGGTTCTCGCTCAGGTTGTTTATTGTTCACCGGTTAGATAGACCTTCGGAGAAGCACGAGTATCCCGCATCGAGTATACAATATTCATGTTATTGAAGGCAGGGCTTGATAGGCGTTCTTAATACCTGGGGTCGCGCCACTCAAAGGCCAGGGTGGCATAGCGCACGAAGACCGCCCCGCCGGGAGCTCCCAGGGGCCCGTTGACTGCCAGCAGCGCTATGGTGTGCTCCTCTCCGGGCTGGACATCAATGCCTACCACCACCCGCTGGGGCACGTTGAACCCCTGCACGCATCCCCGCTCCCGGTCGCACTCCCCGTCAACCCATATCTCCCCGTAGTCGTCAATGCAGGTCTCGAACAGGCACCGGGAGCCTCGGATGTCTTGGCCTCCCACCGATTCGGGTATCGTCACCTTGATCCTGTACCAGGCGAAGGTGAGGCCCCTGGAACGCCACTCGGTAATGTCCCCAGCAGCCTCCCAGCCTGAATCGTCATAGTCTTTCAGGCGCGCCGGGCTGCCGGCCATCTGGGATACCATCCCCTCGTTGGGTTCGCCCGGCACTAGGCCCGGCGCAATGCGCCACTGTCCCTTGACAGAAGCCAGGTCAGCGGCATCCAGCAGGTCCATGTTTGCTCTTGGCATTGCTAACACCTCCGATACTTACTTGGCGTTACTTACTGGTTGGCCCCCAATTGTTTTTATGTTACAGGCCCCTGAAGCGTGCGTCCCGCCAGTCTAGGGCAGCCCGCAGGCCCTTTTCCCGGCGGATGGTATTGAACTCATCCTGCTCAGGGGTGCGGCTGGTGTCGAAGTGGGTCATCAACTCCAGGTTGTGCTTGATAGATGACAGGAACCCCATGCCCTCCAGGGCGCGGTTGACGGCGATCTTGTTCATCTTCAGGCCCAGCTGGGAGATTCTGGTGAGCTTTTGGGCGGTGCGCTCGCACTCGGCCATCAACTGGTCGTGGGGGACCACCCGGCTTATCATCCCGATCCTGGCTGCCTCGTGGGCGTCAATGGTGTCTCCCGTCAGCAGCAGTTCCTTGGCCTGGGCTAGGCCCACGCTGAAGGGGGTGATCAGGAGGGGTGGCCCTACCCCGGCACGAATTTCAGGCTCTCCCAGAATGGCCCTGTCCGAGGCTATCTTGATGTCGCAGACCTGGACCAGTTCGCAGGCGCCGCCCAGGGCGTAGCCGTTCACGGCGGCTATGACGGGCTTGCTCAGGTCCCATACCATCATAAAAGTGTCTATATGGCCCTTCAGGTGCTCCCGCTGGGAGTCGGGCTGCCGGGACATGGCCTCCGGCTCGTCGGGGCCTCCCGTGATGTCGAATCCGGCGGAGAAAGCCCTGCCTGCTCCCGTGAGGATTACCACCCGGATTTCCGGGTCCATCTCTATGGTGGACAGGGCCTCCCGGAACTCGAACATCAAATCGGCGTTGAGAGCATTCAGCTTCTCAGGCCGGTTCAGGGTGAGGTAGCAGATGGAGTCTTTTCTCTCATAGATAAGGTTATTGAAGTCCACTCCCCGGCTCCTTGGTTGAAATCTAGCTCAGCCTGGCCTAGCTCAGCCTAGGGCGTGTTGACGATTGGCATTGTGCGCTCTGAGGATGACGCAAGAACAGTATACGTTTTCTGTACCTTGCGGTTGGTCGGTTACTCGGCCTTGTCTCGGAGCATATAGACAGCGATAAGCGCGCCGGCCTTGCTCACGCCGCCTCCCCACGCTTCGCCGTGTGCGGAGGATGGTGGGGCAGCCAGCGCGTGTCCTAGTTCGTGGAGCAGTAGGCCCCAGTGTTTGATGGACTCATAAGGCGGCTGGAAAAATGCCTTATCAAGATGCGCCGTGTTGAACCGTATGGTCGGGGTCGCGGTGGATACCGAGCAGTCGGCTTGCCTGTCGTTATCAGGTTCATGGAAATAACGTACGGCCGCTTCGAGATTGCAGTGGCCCGCCATTTCTGCGACCCACTCGGCGAATCGTGCCTGGTTGGAGCCGGGTTCAGGCTCATAGTCGTTGAGTGGCGGTGGCGGGGTCGGGAACATTTCGCTTGAGTCCTTCATGCCGGCGTGTTTTCGGAATAACTCTCGTTCCTTACCGGATAGCGAGCCTGGATTAACCAATTCGTAGCCAGCCTCCTTTGCGCGCATATCGGCGTTTTGATCCAGCGTGGAGAAGACGGCTTTGGGACCGTAGCGTCCGGTTGCAGTGGACTTGACGGCTTCGGGTTTGATCTGCGGGTGCTCGACTGCTCTCTTCACCCACTGAGAAGCGAACTCGTCGCGTTTCAACCTTTTGTGGCTCTCGTTGAGGGTCTCAGCGTAAATGCGGTTGAGATATGCTTCGCTAATGGTGTTGCGCTGTTGAGTCATGGGAATCTTCTGCATGACGTCGATGTCCCACGGGCAGTCGATGTCCTGCACGGGTATGCCCATTTCATAGATCCATTGTTTACCATTTGGGTCGGTTGGTTCAACCAAGTGGATCTCGGTGCGTCGTTGTCTGATTCGCATGGGCTGGTTGGGAGCGTCTTGCACTACGGTTTGCAGCGTGGCGCGGCGTATCGCTGCGGCTGGTCGAGGTGGTACTTCGAGGTCATTGACAAATAGGCGGCAGTAATTCGTGGACCTGAAGCGTTGCAGCATTGCAATGAGTTCGTTGCTCTGTTGCTCGTGCCACGGCATGAGGACTCTTACCACGGTGCCTTTGGTGCGTGAGTTGGGAGTCACCTCCCTTGACCCCGTGTGCGGGAAGGTGACGGTGTGCCCAACTGTTTCTACTTTCGCCTTGATCGCCACGCTGATGACGTCCTTTTCACCTATGTTGAAACGGCCCCTTTTAGTAGGGTCTAGGCGTTTGCTGGTATGTCCCATGAGGGTATACGAGTCGGCGATGTCGCTGAAGCCGGGGCCATCGTCTTGGACGGTAACCATCGTGGTTTTGCTCTTGGGTTGCGGCTCGACAGTGACGCGGCATTCGGTAGCAGTGGGCGCTTCATCCCATGCGTTTTGAACCAGTTCCTTCACGAGATCCCAAGGCTGGCGGTTGCTGTTGAGTTCGCGCATTCCCGATTCGGATACCGCGAAACGTCCGGTTGATCTGGGTGTTTGCGGTTCGGCGGCACTCATTATTCTTGGACACCTCTCGTTGATATGGGGCAGTTTTCTCACAAATGCTACGTGTTGCCCAGCGTGTCGGTTAATGCAGAGTTGGCGACTGCCGGAGACATCTGCCCACTTCATTGGGGTGGCTAGATCATGTAATGTCAATTGTCAACAGGCCCCAGCCTAGCTCAGATTGTACAGCCTGGCGCAGTTGTCCCACAAAATGCTGCGGATGGCGTCCTCTGACAGGGGCTGCTCCAGGAAGTTCTCCACCGACTTGGGGAACTCGGAATCGAAATGCGGATAGTCGGTGCTGAAGACGATGTTATGGCCGCCCAGGGCCTCCACGACGAACTTGGCCTCTTCCTCGTCGGCCTCCACGCTCACCCAGCAGTTGCGCTGGTAGTATTCCCGGATTGACGACTTCAGCCAGGGGGCGTCCCAGGGGCCGAAGTTCTTGTACTCCCTCTCCATCCGGGATACCCAGAAGGGCGCCCAACCGCAGTTGGCCTCCAGGAAGGCCGCCTTGAGGCCGGGGAAGTGCTCGAATATGCCCCCGCATATCATGCTCATCATGGTGCGCATGACCTCCGAGGGGTTGGCGTAGGCGTGGCGCATCAGCTTGCTGTTGCCGAAGTCGGCGTCCAGCAGGTATTCGTCGGCCTCCGGGTGCCAGCAAACGGGGATGTCCATCTCCTCCAGGGTCCCCCAGAGAGGGTCGAAATACCGGGAGTGCCAGGGCCTTTCGTTGAGGACGTGGGGGTGCATGAAGACCCCCACTGCCCCCAGTTGGGATATGGCCCTCTCCGCCTCTTTGATGGCCTCCTTGACCTCGTGGGCTGGGATGATGGCCGACAGCTTGAGGCGCTGGGGGTCTGTCTGGCAGAAGTCGTAAAGCCAGTTGTTGTATGCGCGGCACAACGCCGCCGCAATGGAACCGTCCACATTATCGTAGCTGTTGGGAAGGTTGAGGCAAACTGTGGGGAAGAGGACAGCAACGTCAATCCCCTCTATGTCCATCGCCTCTAACTGGGAGGCGGCGTTGTAGCCCTGCTCCCGCATGGACGCGGTGGCGTCCCGCATCCGCCGGGTGCTGCCCATCAGCCGCTCCCTGTCCTCGGCGTACCTGGCCCGCCGGGGCTTGAACTGCCAGTCCACCATCAGGGTGTAGCTGCCTCCGAATTTCTCCGGCAGAGGGGTCAGCTTGGGCGCCCAGGCCAAATACTGGGGTTCCATAAACTTCTCGTACAGGTCTGCCGGTTCCATGACGTGCATGTCCGAGTCCATAATCTTGAACCCGTTCTTTGCCATTGCAGATTTCCTCCATGCGCCTGTATGTCAGTCACCTTTATCTTCGGAGAGTATATCAGGAAAGCTCAGGGAGAGGAAGGTAACTGCTCAGACTTGAGGGCTCCCAATTCGTCATTATTATGAAAACAGGCAGCACCGTCATTCTCGCGAAAGCGGGAATCCAGGGTCCCGCAATGTCGCAGTCGCTGCAAAGTCACCCACGCCCCTACCCCTGGATTCCGGCCTACGCCGGAATGACGGTGGAGGGGCTGCCGTCATTTTCATCCCCTTACTTGGCCTTGGCAAGGACATGGACAATTCCCGCGAAAGCCGGAATGACGGTGAGGCGACAGAGGAAGTTGTGCTACAATTAGGCAAGTCTTTATATGAACATCAATATGGAGGTGCACGATGGCGGTAACGACGCTAGAGGTCAAGTCCCGGACTCCCCTGGCTGGTGGGCGGGCCTTCGGTGAGGTGGGCCAGTATGAGCAGATTGACGGCACAGTCCATTTTGCCGTCTCCCCCGGCCACCCATGCAACACGGTTATTACCGACATTAACCTGGCCCCTACAGACGGAGCCGGCCTGGTGGGGTTCTCCTCGGACTTCTGCATCCTCCAGCCCTCGGACCCCCGGCGCGGCAACCATCGCATCCTCCATGATATTCTGAACCGGGGCAACCGGCTGGCGATGCCCATGTTCAACCGCGCCCTGCGGGCAACGGACCCCAGCGCGCCCGTGGAGCCGGGAGACGGTTTCCTGATGCGCCAGGGCTACACGGTGGCCTGGTGCGGCTGGCAGCATGACGTTCCCTCGGTCAATGGACTCCTGCGTATTCAGGTGCCCGACGCCGTGGGACACGACGGCCCGGTCTCGGGGAAGATAGTGATAACCTTCAAGCCCAATGCCCCAATCCGGGTGCAGGGCTTGTCGGACCGCTTGCACCGTCCATACCCCGCCGCCGATGTCAATGACCAATCGGCGACCCTGATGGTCCGCGACCACGAGGACGCCCCGCCGCAGATTGTTCCCAGGGACCAGTGGTCTTTCACGAAGCCGGGGGATGGGCAAAATAATGGGCCAAATGATATAAATGTCGCGCCCGATGCCTCCAATATCTACATGGCCTCGGGTTTCGTGCCCGGGAAGGTCTACCAGGTGGTCTATACCACGTCGGCTGCGCCGGTGGTTGGGCTGGGGCTGCTGGCTACCCGGGACATGGTCTCATTCCTGAGATATGGGACGGCCCAGGAGGGAAACTTCTGTGCCGATGATATTCAGTATGCCTACGCCTTCGGAGCGTCCCAGAGTGGCAGGTTCCTGCGCACCCTCCTGTACCTGGGCCTGGACCAGGACGAAGAGGAACGCACGGTGTTCGACGGACTCATCCCCCACATAGCCGGGGGCAGACGGGGCGAGTTCAACCAGAGGTTTGGGCAGCCCTCCAGCCTGGCGAAGGATAGCATGGGCAACCTGTTCCCCTTCTCCGACACAGAGCAGACCGACACTCAGACCGGACGCACAGACGGGCTGCTTTCCAGGCTGTCGGCCAGGGGCAAGCTGCCCAAGATATTCCTCACCAACTCCTCCAGCGAGTATTGGCGGGGCGATGCGTCCCTCATCCACACGGACCCCGAGGGGCAGAAGGACATTTCCACCCTGGAGAATGTCCGCATCTACCACTTCGCGGGAACACAGCATGGCTCAGGGGCCTTATTGCCCTTGACGGACACCAACCCCGTGGACGGCTCTAGGGGCCAGCAAAAGTTCAATTGCGTGGACTACGTGCCCCTGCTGCGGTCTGCGCTGGTGCGGCTGGACCGGTGGGTGACATCCGGCGAGACCCCGCCGCCCAGCAAACACCCACGCATAGACGACGGCACCGCGGTCCCCGCCAACAGCACGGCGGGAGGGTTCAGGGCCATTCCGGGGGTGAAATTCCCCGAGCGCCTGCCCTGCATCTCCCGGATGGAGTATGGGACGGGGGCTGAGTCGGGGATAGGTGCGGAGATACCGCCCATAGTGGGCAGGCCATACCCCGGCCTGGTTTCCGCCGTTGACAGGGATGGCAACGAGACCGGGGGCATCCGCCTGCCCGACGTGAGGGCGCCTCTGGCTACCCACACCGGATGGAACCTGCGCCATCCCGACATGGGCGCGCCGGACCAGATTATGGGACTGACGGGCTCCACCATTCCCTTCCCTGCTACCAAGGCGGAGAGGGAAGCATCGGGCGACCCCCGCCTGTCTATTGAAGAACGCTATGGCTCCAAGGAGGAATACCTGGGACGAGTAAGGCAGGCCGCCCAGGAGCTTGTGGATGAGGGGCATTTGCTGGCGGAAGACATGGACCTTGTCGTGGGCCAGGCATCGGAGCGGTACGACCTATTCCGGGGCCGGGTAGGGGCTGCTGCGGCGGACGACTAGGGCCTGGCGGCCTGCTCCCGGTGGTGGGCCTGCGGCTACCCTACCGTCCTGCCCCGGTCAGCGGTTGCAGGATGCTCAGCAAAATCTCCATTTGGTCCAGACTGCGTTCGATGACGTCGGGATGCAGGAACCGCTTGCGGGTGTAGAAGAAGCCGTGCAACTCGTTGGCGCGTGCCCGTAGATCGTCCAGCCGGGCATCGCCGGAAAGGTCGCGGGCGCGGTACATTACCTCAAAGAACTGGTCATGCTTCTTGTATTCCCAGCCCTGGGCTTCGGCGACGGCCTTGGTCATCCATGCTGCCGCTCCCCAGCCCTTCTCCGCCGCCTGGTGCAGGTCGCCATCGTCCAGATATTCCCTACTCTTGCTGAGGAAGGCCCGGGCCTGTTGGCTATAATCGGCTACAACTTCATCGTAAGGTTCTATTGGAGACGATTGAGTCATAATGATACCCCCGATTATTTGGCCTACCACCTCTGCGGCGGCTGACTACTAGCGCCTGGCGGCCCGCTCTATAAGCTGGGCCTCCTCGGTTGAGAGTTCCAGGTAGGCGGCAGCGGCGTTGGCCTCCAACTGCTCCACGCTCCTGGCCCCTGGGATGACCATCACGTTGGGGTCTCTCAGGAGCCAGGCCAGGGCAACCTGCGCCGGGGTTGCCTTGTGTCGCCGGCCCACTTCCCCCAGAGCTTCTACCACTGCCGGGGCCTTGCGCAGGTTATCCCTGTTGAATATGCCGAAGCTGGACCTCAAGTCCTGGGGTATGTTGTTGGAGCCGTACTTGCCGCTGAGGAGGCCCTGGGCCAGGGGACTCCAGGCCATGACGACGTAGCCCTGCTGCCGGGCGTGGGGAAGGCTCTCCTCCCCCCACCGGCGCTGCAATAGATGGTACTCCACCTGGTTAGAGACTATCGGAAGCCCCAGGGCGTCTTCGGCCCTCTGCCACTGGATGGGACCGAAGTTGCTCACCCCCACCTGCTTCACATAACCCCGATCTACGAGGTCACGCATGGCTTCCATAGTCTGGCTGATGGGTACGCTGTTGTCGGGCGCGTGGAGTTGATAGAGGTCTATATGGTCTATCCCCAGATTTTTCAGGCTCCGCTCCGCGCGCCGCTTGACCCGGTCCGGCCTCAGGGGAGGCTCAACCTTGGTGGCAATGATGGCGTCCTGCCGCCGTGCCTTCAGGGCCTCGCCCAGCACCTCCTCGGATCGGCCATTGCCGTACACCGCGGCCGTATCGAAGAAGTTGATGCCCAACTCCAAGGCGCGGTCCACGATGCGCAGGGCCTCCTCGTGGACCAGGTCTCTCCCCCAGCCCCAGCCTGGCTCGCCGAACTGCCACGTCCCCAACCCCACAGCCGATACCCATTCAGAGCCTAACTTGACGTACTTCATCCATCCTCCTTACAGCACAGATAATATGTGCAATACTGGTAAAAATACAGCCGGCGAACTTGGAATGACACTTTACCAGACTAGCATCGGCGGTGTCCTGCTCCGCAACGTCGTCAGTCAGTCAGAACTCGGTGCGTGACCTGGGCGAATTGTAGTATACTGATCATAGGAGGCTCTTGCAGTAAGTGAATTGGATACAATCATTGTCTCACAGACAACTTCCTTTGTCTTTACTCCTTAGCTTGATACATATGTGGTGCGTGGGTGGTGAATTCTCGGACAACCCAATCTTATCCGGCTAGCGAAGCTACACAAAAGCCTCTCTGTAAGGAGTCACATATGCTCAATACCACCCATGTTATGATGAACCTCGCCAAGCGCCGCCTGATTTTCTATTCTGAGGCGGATTTCCAGTTTGCCCTCGCCTGGCACATTCACGAAATGATGCCGGATTGCCAAGTCCGTCTGGAATTCAAGCCATTTCCAGATGAAAGGATGTACCTGGACATCTGGCTCCCAACTGAGGAGACAGCAATCGAATTGAAGTATCTCACCAGAGCGATAGACACCGAATGTGATGGCGAAAGGTTTGTCCTGAGAGATCAAGCAGCACAAGACATCTCACGCTACGATTTCCTTAAAGATATCCAGAGGCTCGAAAGGGTGGTGTCGGAGGATCGAGCCAAGGCTGGATGCGCTGTCTTGCTGACAAATGACCAAGGCTATTGGAATCCTCCGTCGAGCATAAACACAATAGATGCCTCCTTTCGACTTTATGAAGGCCGGGAAATAACCGGCGAATTGGCATGGTCAGACCGCGCCGGTTCAGGAACGACAAAGAACAGAGAAGAACCGATATTCCTAAAAGGGCGCTACAAATTAAGTTGGCGAGACTACTCAAGCCTTCAGGTGAGAAAGAACCAATTGTTCCGGTATCTCTCAGTAGAGGTCGGGTCATAGGCAAGCCGTGGTCCATCCATCCAGATGGAGCGGGGAAACACACGATGGACCGGGAACCCGTCCGCCGGAGAGCGTGTAGAATTGGCTGCCAGGGAAACCACAGAAAAACCCATGCGAATGTGGCGGTCCAGCATGGCGGGGGGCGAATGATTATTCGCCCCCCGCGCGTCGAAAGGCTGGTGGAATGATGGGTCGAGGGTAGTGCTTTCACAAGGGCGAATGGGGAATCAGCCTGTCTTCCCCGCCAGGCGGTTCAGGGACGCCAGTTCGGGGGAGTCGGACTCGGCGTCCTGCCACCGGGTGATGGCTTCCTCGAAGCTCTCTCCCGCCGCTTCCGGCTGTCCGACCTCTGCCTGCGCTCGACCCAGCCAGAACAGATCCCGCGCCGAGGTCCGCCGCTTCAGGCGCGCCCGCAGCAGGTCTTCCGCCTTGTCGAATTGCTCTGCCCGGAGGTACGCTTCCAGCAGGGTGTCCTCGAAGACTTCCCTCTGGGCGTGGCTCCCCCCCAGGCGGGTAAAATGACCGAAGGCCGGCTCTATGAAGTCCACGGCGCTGGCGTATCCCCCCTGGGCAAAGGCCCCGATGCCCTGCACCAGGGGAAGGATAGCCTCGCCGGCGAGGGCGTTCCCCTTGTTTGCCATCTCCCGCAGGCCGTCTATCATGCGGCCCAGGGTTTCCTCATCGCCGGAAGCGGCGAAGGCCAAGGCTGCGTGGGCATCCCTGAATGCCATGCCTGGGGCGTCGGCGGCGGGAGCGGCCAGGTCTCGCACCTCTCCCCAGGGGCCGTCAAGGCTTACCCCGCCGTACATCTTCAAGCGCCACAGCAAGGCGGCGCTGTCGGCCAGGGATGCGACGTTATTCTCCACCACCGAGGGGCGGATGCCGTCCTCGTACAGTTCTACCGCCCGCCGGTAGTTGCCCTTGGCAAGCTCGAAAAGGGCGTGATGCCAGGAGAGATGCACAAAGAAGGATGCTCGCTTGTCGTAACCCTTGATCCAATCGCTGAGGAAATCGGCGCCCACCGAATGGTCGCCCACTTCAAAGAACACGTGGGCCTCGGAGTGGGACGCTACGGCGTTGGTGGGCCACTGGGCCAGGGACCTTTCCGCCAGCTTGCGGGCCTCCTCTATCTGCCCGGTCTCATGGTGTGCAAAAGAGTATTGGCCCTGGAATGCCCAATCGTCGCCGTATTCCGATGCCACGCTCTTCAGCAGGGCGAAAAGCTCCTGGGGGTAATTGGGTACTCCCGCCCCGTTGCACCCCAGGAGAAATAGCCTTTGGCCCATCCGTAGCATCAGGGCATCCCGGGGGTATTCTTTCATGTGCTCTTTGATGACAGCCAAGGCTTGAGGCCCCTGGCCGTTTATGGAGAGGGCGATGGCCTCAATCTGCCGCTGCTCCCTGGCTGATACCCCCGGTGCCAAGGCTTGGGCAGTCTCCAGGCTGGCCTTTGCGTCTGCCGGCCTTATCCGAAGCAGCATTATCAGCCCCAAAGCGCCGTGAGCCAGGGCGAACCCTTCGTCCGCCTCGATGGCCTGCTGGAACTTGTCCTCGGCGCCGTAGCCGGCTGATAGAAAAAGGTCCAGGCCCTCCCCGAAGCGCTCGGCTGCCGTGGGTGAACTTGTGCTCATGGAAAGCCCGTAGCGGTCTTTGATTCCGGCGTTTTGCGTCAACTCTGCCCCCCTTCTACATGACTATATAGCATGAATATCTTGCTGGAATAGACAAAAGAAGTGTAGCTATGCTTTGATTAGCTGTCAATTATGTCGCCATACCGTCATTCCGGCGTAGGCCGGAATCCAGGGGCGGGGGCGGTGGACTCCCGCTTTCGCGGGAGTGACGGTACAGCAGGGAGGCCGACCGTCATTTTCATCCCCTTACTTGGCTTGTAAGGGGCATGGGGAATTATTATGAATATAGACGGCAACCAGTGCCGTCATTACCATGAAAATAGGCAGTTCTCAGGCTGGAACCCCACCCCCTACCCCTGGATTCCGGCCTACGCCGGAATGACGGTGGAGAGGCTGCCGTCATTCCCGCGAAAGCGGGAATCCATGACCCAGCAACGTTGGAGCCTTTGAGAGGTCACCCACCACCCCACCCCTGGATTCCGGCCTGCGCCGGAATGACGAAGCGGAAGGCTGTCCGTCATTTTCATTTCCTCACGTCGTCTGCGCAAGGTCATTGGCGATTCCGATGGAACCCCCCCCCAGGGCTACCTGCGCTGCCTCCGCAGCTCCTCCATCGCTTCTTTGGGGTCGCCCCCCAGCGCCCGGGCCTGCTTTGCGTCCTCTTCGGCCTCTGCCAGCTTGCCAAGGCGGATATAGCTCCATGCCCGGTTGTTGTAGGCATTGGCAAGCTGAGGGTCCAGCCGGATAGCCTGGTCGAACTCTACTATTGACCTCTCGAAATCTTCCAGGTCGAAGTATGCTGCGCCCCGTCCCACGTAATGGCCGGCGTTATCCGGGTCCAGGCGCACGGCCTCGTCGTAGTCTTGAAGGGCGCGCTCAGGCTGCCACATCATAAGGAATGAAAGGCCGCGGTTGATGTATGCCTCGGGGTCCTTGGAGTCCAGGCGGATAGCCTCCCCGAAGTCATCCGCCGCCTTTTCGTATTCGCCGAGTTTCAGATAGCTCAGCCCCCGGTTGTAGTAGGCGGCGGTATAGCGGTGGTCCAGTTCTATGGCCTGGGTACATGCCTCGATAGCCCGCCGGTACTGGCCGCGATTGATGTAGTCCCGGCTCTGCTCTTTGAGGGCATGGACCTCTTCTTTTGGATTAGACGGCAGGCTGGGCGGGGGGGACTGGGCGCTCTCGGGGGTCCGGTCAGAGGTCCGTGCCTCGGCCCGCGCCTCCCCTCCTGTCGGGGCCTGAGCCGGCTTCTGATAGCCGGCTTCTACCCCGACATCCTGGGGCTGTCCCGACGGGCTTCCATTCCGGTTCCCGCCCAGCGCCCCCGCGATCTTGCTCAGCAGGCCGCGCTTCTTGAGGGGTTGGTCACAGAAAAAGCAGACCTTTGACTCGTCTCCATTTCCTGCCTGGCAATTGGGACAGATTATCATGCCTGCTCCTCCGGCTGGTGTGGGACATGCAAGGGCGCCCCGTCTCCTATTGCCGTCCTCCTATTGGAAGTATGGAATGACGTACTTCCCGAAGAGCTTGATGGAGTCCATGACCCTCTGGTGAGGAAGGTTGCCCATCTGCATGAAGCATAGCACCTGGTCCACCCCGGCGTCGGCGTAGCGTTTCATAACCTTTATTACGCTGTCCGGGTCTCCCATAGCAAAGCGGCCCGAGGACAGGTGGTCCTCTACGTTGGCCTCCTCCCGGTCGGTACGTCCCCGCTGCTCCACCGAGAACCTGTAGGAATCGGGAACGTTCACCCCCTGCTCATACCAGGGCCGGTAGATGTCGTTGGTCTTGTTGACAAACCAGTTCCCCTGGGCGCCGCCAATGCTTTTGGTTTCCTTGTCGTCCTCCCCGACGTGCACGAGGCACAGGGTAGCAATCTGGTTATTTACGAAGGCGCCGACGGGATTGGCGTTTTTGATTCCCTCTCGGTAGGCTGTGACCCTTTCCAGGGTCTCCTCGTAGCCGCCCAGGTTGAAGGCCAGAGCGCCCATGCCCATCTCTCCTGCGCTTCTGAGGCTGCTGGGTTGAGCGCAGGCCATCCACATAGGCGGGTGAGGCTTCTGGACCGGCTTGGGGATAACCGAGCGGGGCGGGATATTGAAGTAGTGTCCTTCATGGGAGAAAGTGTCTTCCATCCACATCCGGGGGATCATCCGCACCGCCTCTTCCCATTGCGCCCTGGTCTCTTCCGGGTCTATCTCAAAGCCCCCCATCTCGATCAACGTGGTGGACCTGCCGGTGCCCAGGTCCATGCGCCCGTCGCTGACTATATCCAGGACTGCCGCCCGCTCCGCCACCCGGATGGGGTGGTTATACCTGTGGGGCAGCAGCGCCACGGCGTGCCCGATGCGTATCTGCTTGGTGCGCTGGGACAGAGCGCCATACAGGACTTCGGGGGCGGAGCAGTGGGAGAACTCCTTGAGGAAGTGATGTTCCACCGTCCAGAAGTGGTGAAAGCCCACTTCGTCCGCCAACTCCACCTGGGCCATCACCTGCTTGTATCGTTCGTACTCGATACCTGGATAATGTGGTTCCGGAATCTGAATCTCGTACATCAATCCGAATTTCATTGGCCTTTCCTCCTCTTATAAAAATGCAGTCAACTTATTCCTGTGCTCACCTGAGTGTCCCCCATCGTCATTCCTGCGGAAGCGGGAATCCAGGGTTCCCGCAACTTGGGGAGTTGTTGCGAAGCCTCCCCCCCCCACCCCTGGATTCCGGCCTACGCCGGAATGACGGTAGGGGGTATCCGCTGCCCACCTGAGGGTCCCCCATCGTCATTCCTGCGGAAGCGGGAATCCAGGGTTCCCGCAACTTGGGGAGTTGTTGCGAAGTCTCCCACCTACCACCCCTGGATTCCGGCCTACGCCGGAATGACGGTAGGGGGTATCCGCGATTCTGGCCTACGCCGGAATGACGGTAGGAAGGTATCCGCGATTCCGGCCTTTGCCGGAATGACGGTGGGGAGGCATCCGCAATTCTCGCCTGCGCCGGAATCCAGATTGGTATGGGGTGAGCATGAGTTTAGATGTTTACTCACGCATCCATAATAGTGGGCTTTCATTAATGAACTATACCCCCTTGAATGAGGGTGGGTCAATTGTGGAGACGGGTGATTATTCGCCCCTACAGTATGGGAGCACCCTCTCACCGAAAAGCCTGATGGCCTCCATTATCTTTTCGTGGGATGGCCCGCCGGAATGGGCATGACGCAGCCGCAGGAGGAAGTAGTCGGCCCCGGTGGCCTCATGCCATCGGTGGAACTCTGCCACACACTCCTCCGGGTCCCCCAGGATGAGACGGTCATTGGCTACCTTGTCCAGGGTTAGCTCATCCTGGGACTCAATGGCCCTGAAAGCGGATAGGCTGTTGCGCCAATAATATTTATAGGCGGTGGTCACCTCCGGGCCGTACACCCTTTCCGCCTCCGCCCGGCTCTGGGCCACCCAGGCATCCCTCATCAGCACAACCTCAGGCTCTCGCCCGGCTTCCGACGCCGCATCCCGGTATGTATTGACAAGGCGAATGGTGCTTTGCAGGTCGGTGCTGGGGCCGGCAACAAAGGCATCGGCCAGCCTGCCTGCACGCCGGACTGCGGAGGGAGCGCTGGCCCCTATCCAAAGGGAGGGGGCCGGTTGGCTGAAGGGCTTTGGGCGCACCCGCACGTTCTCAAGGGTGTAGTGCTCGCCGGGGAAGGAAAACGCCTCGCCGGTCCAGCACCTGCGGATAATCTCTACCCCCTCCTCGAACAGCCCCACCCGGCGCTCCATAGGGACGCCAAAAGCTCTGAAGTCGGCAGGCTGATAGCCCAGGCCCACCCCAAGAATAACCCGGCCCCTGGATACTATATCCATTGTCACCACATCCTCTGCCAGGTGGACCGGGTGGTGCAGGGGCAGGAGGATGACCGAGGTGCCCACCTTCAGCCGCCGGGTCCGGGCAGCCACCGCAGTGGCTACGATGAGGGGTGAGGGTAGAAACCCGTCCTCATCTTGATGGTGCTCGCCAAAAAAGCAGGAATCAAAACCGTACTCCTCGGCAAGCTGGGCCTCTTCGATGACCTCATCCACGCTTAACTCCAGGCGCTCTCCGTGAGGAGGGTTGGCTATGGAGCTATAGATTCCAAACTTCATTTTCCACCTCATCTATTTTTGAGGGATTCTTGAGGAGCATCCTTCAGAGGAGTATACTCCATTTGCAGGAGGATGACCGAGATGCCTACCTTCAGCTTGTTTCGCATATAGAAGGTTGTGGAGGGCTGTAGAAGGTTGTAGGCGTTGTGGGCACCGTATATAATAAGCACATATTTAAGCAAAGGGCATACTGTGACTGAAATTCGTACTTTTCCGAAGGTATCTGCGGTAATGCAGGAACGTCTCGATGATCTCTATCAGCGTGGGGTCTTGGTCCGAAACAACAAGCCAAGGAAGCCCCTTAAAGCGGTACGTCGCCGTCCCGGAGCATTGCAGCGATTCCTTACTGAACGATTAGGGAGGTAGGCGGAATGACCACCACAACCCAGCAAGAAAGCAGCAGCCCCGATAGTTACAAGGTAGTGGGCACCAGACCTATCCGGCACGACGGCCTGGACAAGGTGACAGGCCGGGCCAGGTATGGGGCCGACATATCCATGCCCGGGCTGGTCCACGGCAAGATTCTCCGCAGTCCCCACGCCCATGCGCGCATCCGGTCTATAGATACCAGCAAGGCGGAGGCCCTGCCGGGGGTGCTGGCCGTAGCCACCGCCAAGGACTTCCCCATTGTCGAGGACCAGGTTATTGACCTGGCGGAGACCCAGGGCAATGTGCGGATGATAGCGGAAAATGTCCTGGCCCATGACAAGGCCCTGTACAAAGGCCACGCCGTGGCGGCGGTGGCGGCTGTCAATTCCCACATTGCAGAGGATGCCCTCGACCTTATTGAGGTTGACTACGAGGTGCTGCCTGCCGTCCTCACTGTGCGCGACGCTATGAAAGAGGATGCCCCCCTCCTCCATGAGAATATGACCACCAGGTTCCGTGTGGAGAGGTTTGGCAGGGGAGAAGACACCGGAAATAACAGTAACATAGCTGCCCATCTCCAGTTCAAGCAGGGCGACGTGGAGCAGGGCTTCAAAGAGGCGGATGTGGTGGTGGAGCGAGAGTTCACCACCCAGACCGTCCACCAGGGGTATATCGAGCCTCACGCCTCTACTGTGGTCTGGTCATCCGATGGACACATAACCATCTGGACCAGCACTCAGGGGACCTTCAGCGTGCGAGCCTCCACCGCCGCAATTCTGGGTGTCCCGGAATCTGTGGTGAAGGTTGTCCCCATGGAGATAGGCGGCGGATTTGGGGCCAAGATCATCACCTACCTGGACCCTGTAGCCGCCATCCTCTCCAGGAAGAGTGGCCGCCCCGTCAAAATGGTTATGACCCGGCAGGAGGTGTTCGAGGGCACAGGCCCCACCTCTGCAACCTACATGCGCTGCAAGATAGGAGCAACCAATGATGGCCGCATCACTGCCGCCCAGCTTTATCTGGCCTACGAGGCGGGGGCCTTCCCCGGCTCTCCCATAGGCGGGGGCGCGCTGACCGGTCTGGGCCCCTACAATATGCCCAACCTGCTGGTGGACGGGTACGACGTGGTCTGCAACAAGCAGAAGGTGCAGGCTTACCGGGCGCCCGGCCAGCCCCAGGCGGCCTTCGCCGTTGAGCCTGTCATAGACGAGTTGGCGGAGACGCTGGGAATGGCCCCCCTGGAGTTCCGGCTGAAGAACGCCGTCCAGGAGGGGGACAGGATGCCCAACGGGATACCCCATCCCCGCATTGGATGCAAGGAAGTCCTTGAGGCCATGATAGCCCACCCCCACTACAATACTCCGGTGGAAGGCCCCAACCGAGGCCGGGGCATAGCCATCGGCCACCGGTTCAACAGCGGCCAGGCATCCTCAGCCACTATCCACGTCAACAGCGACGGGACCATCAACCTTCTCACCGGGTCCGTTGACATAGGTGGCACCCGCACCGCCGTAGCAATGCAGGCTGCCGAGGTGCTGGGCTTGAGGGCTGAGGATGTGGCGCCTACTGTTGTTGACACCGATTCCGTCGGGTACACCGGGGCCACCGGAGGGAGCCGTACCGCCTACGACACCGGCCTTGCCGCCATCGCCTGCGCGGAGGATGTCAAGAAGCAGATGATGGAACGGGCTGCGCTGCTCTGGGAGGTACAGCCGGAGGACGTGGAGTTCAACGACGGGGTATTCATCTGTGCCAAGACCGAGGATAGGCTGAGCTTCAAAGAACTGGCTGCCAGGCTCATGTCCACCGGCGGCCCCGTAACATGCTCCATGTCCACCAACTCCACTGGGGTAGGGTCTACCTTTGGCGGAAACATCATAGACGTGGAGGTTGACCCCGAGACGGGTAAGGTGGAGATTCTGCGCTGCTCCGCGTTCATTGACGCAGGCAGGTCGGTCCACCCGGACTACGTGGAAGGGCAGGTACAGGGAGCTACCGTCCAGGGCATTGGCTGGGCGCTGAACGAGGAGTATTTCTACAACCGGGACGGCACCATGCTCAACTCCAGCTTCCTGGACTACCGTATGCCCACCAGCCTGGACGTGCCCATGATAGACACCGTTGTGGTAGAGGTCCCCAATCCGCGCCACCCCTTCGGGTTGCGGGGAGTGGGTGAGGTGCCGATAATCCCGCCCCTGGCAGCCATTGCCAACGCCATTTCCCATGCCACAGGGGTCCGCATGAATGACCTTCCCATAACCCCCGGCGCTATCACTGAAGCCATCGAAGGGCAGAGGGATCAAGGGTAGGCTACGCCGGGGCAGTCGTTGGAGGCTGTGGCTGCGGGAGCCTTCCATTAGAATAGGTTAGCGCCCATGCCTTCGACAGGCTTAGCGGCACGTTTCAGGCATCTAGTACATCAGCCCGGGGCAACCCGGGCTGATGTACTTATTGTCCCATTTTACTTCCTTGCTCTTGGCACTATCCATACTTATGCGCGGAGGTCTTAAAAGGGCCTATCCCGAATTATTTGGGGCACCAATTTCTGGTCTATCGGGTCCACCGTCAGCTCAAAATTTTCTAGGGTGGTTGCGCCTAACAGGTATATATCCTCATTGCCGAATATGACTGTGCAAATCATTGATTCCCCTTCGTAAACAATCCGCGCCTGGCCTATCTCCCGTTCTACAGGTTCACCCATAGCAGTCGTGAAGACACGATTGGCTATGGGCCGGATGTTCCGATGCTCTAGTAGAGATGTGGGCAACACCGTATGGATAGCGCCAGTGTCCGCCAATGCCGATACTTCGGTCAAATCACCACCATCCGGGTGTCCTACTATAATATTCTTCCTGAACGTACCCATGTTATGCCCTCTTTTTCTATCTCAATTACCATGAAAATCCAGGTGTTGGGGCACCTACCGCACAGCTAAAGTGAGCGAGGGGGGAGGGGCAGGGAGTGAAGGGAGCATCACCCTGAAGGGTGCGGCATTCCGCCCCACCTTCATTGGGGTGCAAGCAGGAAACCAGCGCTGTCAATGTCATAGGACTTACGCACTTGAATACGGACTTTTGCCCGCCAGCGGACTTGTTCAGATACGAAACTAACGCCAACTGCGTAACTCCTATGTCATTCCGAGCGAGCGGAGCGAGTCGAGGAATCTAAGGCGCTGGACTTCAACAGTGCTGGGAATTCCCCACACCCCCGCCCCCCTGGATTCCGGCCTTCGCCGGAATGACGGCTGAGAAGGGTATGTAAACCGAGCCTGTTCCTATGTGTCATTCCGAAGGTCGCGAAGCGCAGTGAGGAATCTAAAGTCGTGGCTTTGCTTGAAGGCGAAGGCTTTAGATTCCTCGTCGCTCCGCTCCTCGGAATGACATAGCGAGCAGTTTGTTGAGTTGAAAAGCTGCCTTATTTCGGTTGCCTGACCGTTTACATACCCCTATCAACGGAATGACGGTGAGGAAGCCGTATAGTTTTCATCCCCCTTATGTGGCCCACAGGGCCATGGGCAATTCCTGCTTCCGCAGGAATCCACCAATCCGTGAACTGGACCCCCGCTTTCGCGGGAGTGACGATGGAGAAACCCCAGAGTTTAGTTCTTTGTTCACGCATCAGTAATTACAATGCGGGAACTGCATCCACAGTTCCCGCATTTTGTATGTCTCCCTGTGTGGGGTCAACCACCCGGCTGCTTCAGGTTAGGCTAGGCTAGTCATCCTCGTCGAAGTAGGGCTTCAGCTTGATCTCGTGCAGGGCGGGGATGACCTCCTTGCCTATTAGCTCGATGGAGCGCATCACGTCGGGGTGGGCCATGTCTCCCTCGTTGCCGTAGATGTGCAGGTAGCCGGGATTGAGGAACTCAATGATCTCTGTCAGCTTCCTGGTAACGGTCTCAGGGTTGCCCACGATGATGTTGTTCAGCCCACGAAGCTGGTCGTAGTCCATCTTCCGGCCCTCGGTGCCGGTGCCTATGGAGGGCCTCTGCCTCTTGATGTTCAACGCCTGGCGGGACTGGTAGCCGGGAGGGTCGTTGTGCTCTCTGGGACCCCTCTGGCGATGGTCCTCAGTCCACATGAAGGTGCGCCCGATGTCTATGGCCTTCTCATCGGTGTCGGCGCACAGCACCCGCAGGAGGTATCCGAAGTGCTCCGGGCCGGGCCGGAATCCCACCTCTCTGGCGGTGTCTATGTAAATTCCTCGCAGATAAGCGGTGAGGTCTATCAACGCTCCCAGGTTCATGTAGGGGTGGCCGTGAGAAGCCGCCCACACCACGCTCTCAGGGCTGCCTGTGCCGGGGAACCAGATGTCCGGGTGGGGCTTCTGCATGGGCAGGACCCAGGGGTTCACCGCCCGGTACTGGTAGTGCTTGCCCTCGTAGCGGAAGGGGCCCGGCTCGGTCCAGCACTTGATGATAAGGTCGTGGGCCTCTTGGAACCGCTCGAAGTTCTCCGTGGGGTCAATGCCGCTCTGGAGGGTCTCGACGGCGGTGCCCCGCACGAAGCCGGAGATTATCCTGCCGCCGGAGTAACAGTCCAGCATGGCTATCTCTTCAGCCATCCGCACCGGGTCGTTGACCGCGATGACGTTGCCCAGGATAGCTATCTTGACCCTCTTGGTGAGCTTGGCGATAACGGCGGCGTCCAGGTTCACGGCGGGCTTCATGCACCAGTAAGAGGCGTGGTGCTCGTTGCTCATTATGCCGTCAAAGCCCACCTCGTCCGCCAGGGCGTACTGCTCATGGTACTGGTTGTAGAGGATGTTCGCTCTCGCCGGGTCGAAATGGGTGTTGGGGAAGCCCAAGCGCCCGGAGTCGTACTTCTCCAGGTCCTCGTTGGTAACGTGGCCGTAGGGCTGCTCCGTAAAGAAGTAGACCTCTACCTTCTCCTTGGGTCTGGCTAGCTGCTCAACCATACTTGAATTTGCCTCCCTAAATAGGATTTGGTACAGTATATCACACTAGTCCCAGTCTGCTCCACCTTGCCCTACGGGGGTCGAGAAGGGGGCAAGGCGGCATATCTACTGTGGGATACAGGGAGGGCCGGATTATAGCCGGGACAGGAAATTAGCGGCCACGTCAGCCAACTCCTGGGTCTTCTCCATGGTGGGAAGATGGCCGCACTGGTCTATCACGTGCATGGTGGAGCCAGGTATTGACCTGAGGTATATCTCCCCACATTCCAGGGGAATTATGCTGTCCTGGCGTCCCCACACAACGAGGGTGGGCACTCGGACGAATCTCAAGTAGCCCGTGAGTTGGGGGTTGTGAAGGTATGGCGTCCAGCAGAGGCGAGAGGTCATCTCCCGGTTCCGCCATGATATGCCTTGCTCGTCCTGGGAGAGTTCCGGCTCAGGGGGAGCCTTGCTGATGTCGTGGTATGCTATTTCCTTCACAGTATCGGGGGAGACCATCAATGTCTCGGCGATCTGACCTGCCTGGGGCTTGACACCCGCTGCGTCCACCAGCACCACTCCCCTCAGCCTGGGGGAGCCCATGGCCGCTATCTCAGCAGCTACCCATCCTCCCATAGAGTGGCCCACCAGGGACACCCGCTCCAGGTCGAGGGTCTGCATGAACCCCAGGTAGAAGTGGGCAACGTCGTTGATGGTGGAGACCCAACTGGGCCTTTCCGTGCCATTGAATCCGGGATGGGAAGGCACGTACACTGTGAAGCGTTGGGACAAAGCCTCATGGATAGGCTCCCAACTCTCCAGAGCGGGGCCTCCCCCCTGGAGGAAAACCAAGGGGCTTCCGCTCCCTCCCTTCAACACCTGGGTCTTGGTCCCGCCTACCTCGACAAATTCTTCTGTCCAACTGCGTGTTGTTGTCATTTTCCTCGTCCTCCGGCGTCGCGCAAGCCTTAATTATATCGCTTTTCTTCAGTCCTCATATTGCCTTTAGAACAGGACAATAGGGACAGCCTGAAGTTTGCCGTAGCAGAGGTGGTTTGTCAAGAGTGTTACCATAATTTAACACTTGGGCACACTTGGGCATGGATTTATCACTTCAGAAATCCGATACGAAATATGTTCATATATAAGATGATAATTAGTAGTATATTGATAATATAACGCATATATGACACTATACGAGTTGCCTTTCCTGGCTGCTTGTCGGATACATATTCCCTTTCCGGTGGTATAATCTACACCTGTGGCCCAGCGATAACCGTTTACATCAAGCCTGAGGCTTTTTCGTCATTCCGGCGAAGGCCGGAATCCAGGGGCGGGGGTGTGGGGGACTTAGCAGAGGCTCCGACGTTGCGGGACCCTGGGTTCCCGCTTTCGCTGGAATTACGCTATGTGTGCTGCCTATTGATATAATGCTGGGCGATGGCTATTTTCATAATAATTACCCATGCCGCTGTGGGCCAAGTAAGGGGATGAAAATGACGGCTGGCCTCCCTACCGTCACTCCCGCGAAAGCGGGAGTCCACCCCCCACCCCTGGATTCCGGCCTACGCCGGAATGACGGCGGACAT
Organism: Dehalococcoidia bacterium; assembly: GCA_965219725.1. Classification (GTDB taxonomy): domain Bacteria; phylum Chloroflexota; class Dehalococcoidia; order Lucifugimonadales; family JAGWBF01; genus CBDCOF01. Next base: position 2,021,829 of record CBDCOF010000002.1, read on the forward strand.
TTATTTTCATAATGATGTCAACCCTGCCTAATTATACTTCCCAGGCCGCAGTAGGGATGGAAGGATAAGCTGAAGTGTTCCAAGTAGGCGAGCTTATGGCTCCCCTGAACAAGGTCCGGAGGATTTATTACGGGTGGGTGCTGGTGGGCCTTGCAGCCCTGGTGATGTCTCTTGCCATCGTTCCTTTCTTCTACGGCCAGACCGCTTGGTTCGTAGCCCTTGAGCACCGCTTCGGATGGAGCAGGTTCCAGTTGTCCGCAGCCCTGTCCCTTACCCGCATCGAGGGTTCCATCATGGGGCCTGTAGGCGGGTTTCTCATAGACAAGCTGGGGTCCCGGATAATGGTGTTCATAGGCATGATTATCATGGGCTTAGGGTTCATAGCTTTCAGCTTTATATCGGAACTCTGGCATTTTTACGGGGCCTTCATCCTGATGAGCGTCGGCGCCGGCATGGGTACATGGCTGGCTATGATGACCACTGTCAATAGCTGGTTCGTCCGGCGCAGATCAACGGCTATGTCCATGGTCGTAGTGGGGTCCCAGTTGGGCGTGGTAGCCCTGATCCCTGTACTGACCTGGGCCATAGGAGGCGTGGACGCGGAAGACCCCGATAACTTCGTCGCCAACTACGGTTGGGAGACCACATCCCGGTGGATAGGCATTCTGATTGTAGCCCTGGCGTTTCCCATCTCTCGCCTGGTGCGCAACCGGCCCGAGGAGTATGGCCTGCGCCCCGACGGCGCCAAAGCTGCCCCGCTGCCTGCGGCATCCCCGGTTGGTGGGACTCCCCAGCCCGCCGATGACGACGATCAAGAGTTCACATGGCAGCAGGCTATCCGCACCAAGAACTTCTGGATAATCAGCGTAGGCCATGCTTCTACTTCCATCGTCATCGTGACTATAATGGTGCACCTGGGGCCGATGCTCACCGACATGGGGTTTTCCTCCCAATGGGTGGCTTCGCTGGTGTCCATCCACGTACTCGTTGGGATAGGGGCACTGCTGCTCGGCGGCTGGATAGGCGACCGGGTGCCCATCCGGTGGGCCATCTTCGGTTTCTCCATATTCCAGTCCTTTGCAGTTATCATAGTCCTCTTTACTGCCAACAACACCCCTATCAGCATTCTCTTCGCCGTGTTCATGGGTATCGGCATGGGCCGGGGCGGGATGACCACGGCCATCAGGGGAGTCTATTTCGGGCGCAAGTCCTTCGCCAGCATCACCGGATGGTCCATGCTCCCCATGAACGTGCTCATGTTCTTCATGCCCCCCTTCGCCGGTAAAATGTTCGACGAGACGGGCAGCTATGCGGTGCCTTTCGTCACCATAGCGGCGATTAGCTTCGTAGGCGCGGCTCTCTTCCTCCTGCTTGGCGACCCCAAACCCCGGTCAGCATCCCCGCGCCCGGCTGGGCAGGCTTCCCAGCCTCAGCAGGAAAGCAGCAGGTAACGGGGTGGGCAGAGGCACATTGCCGGGGCAGGTGGGCGAGCTTATCAGTCCCCTCAAACGTCTCAGCCAGATGCGGGGTGCGTTCTACGGCTGGTGGCTGGTGGGCATCGGCGCCTTTATGATGGTGTTGGGCACCGTGCCCGTCTTTCATGCGATGCCGGCCTGGTTTGTAGTCCTTGAGCAGCGCTTCTCCTGGAGCCGGACCCAGCTTAACCTGGCCTTCTCCTTTTCCCGGGTGGAGGGGTCTGTCACCGGGCCCCTGAGCGGGTATCTGATAGAGAAGCTGGGTTCCCGTCGGATGGTCCTCATCGGGATGCTGGTACTGGGCGGGGGCCTGCTGCTCTTCAGCCAGGTACAGAACCTCTGGCAGTTCTACCTGGCTTACATAACCATGAGCATCGGGTCGGGCCTGGGGTCCTGGCTCCCGGCGATGACCCTCGTTAATAGCTGGTTCATCCGGCGCAGGGCATCGGCCATGGCAATGCTCATCACGGGCCACCGGCTGGCCGGAGTGCTGCTGCTGCCGGTGCTGGCCTGGGCGGTGGACCCCGACGACTTCGGCCCCGACCGTTGGAGGGGCGCGGCGGCTGTCATAGGTATTTTCGTCCTGGTAGTGGCATATCCCCTGTCCCGCCTGGTGAGAAACAGGCCCGAAGACTACGGCCAACGTCCATACGGGTACGTGGCAGCCCCGGCTTCCGGCCAGACGGCGGAGGCCCAGGACGTCTCTGAGGAGATGGAGTTCACCTGGCAGCAGGCAATGCGGACCAAGCCTTTCTGGATAATGAGCTTCGGCCATGCCTTCACTACCGTCGTGGTGGTAAATACGATGGTGAACCTTGGCCCCATGTTTTCCGACCGGGGCTTCTCGTTGCCGACCATAGGGTGGATAGTATCCACCTACACCGCCGTCGGTATGATAGCCACCCTGGCGGGCGGGTACGCGGGAGACCGGATTTCCATACGCATGGCTATATTCGGCTTCTCTGCAATCCAGTCGGCGGCGGTAGTGGTTATCCTCATGGCCCATAATATGCCTGTAGCCTTCCTGGCTGCGGTGCTTTTGGGCATGGGCGAGGGCAAGGGCGCGTTGATTTCGGCCATCCGGGGTGTATACTTCGGTCGTAAAGCCTTCGCCAGCATTACGGGAATCTCCATGCTGCCCATGAACCTCCTGCTGCTGGCGATGCCCATCTTCTCAGGGTATATGTTCGACACAACGGGAAGCTATGCCGTGCCTTTCATAACTGTGGCGGCCCTCTGCTTCATAGGGGCGTGCATGTTCCTCCTGCTGGGCGACCCCAAGCCGTTGGCGGCCCCGGCCCAGGCCCGGCAGGGGGGTGGAGGATAGAGGAGGCAATGGCTTTCAGGGGGAGAAAGGAGGCCAAAGACTTCTAAATTGCCGGCCCATTGTGAAGGCAGCGATATTCAAGATACCCCGATAGCCAGTGGAGGGGATGAGGGAAATGTTCTACGGATGGCGGTTGGTAGGCATTGGCGCCCTTGTCATTGCCCTGACCAGTGTCCCGGAGGATAGCACGGCCGTATGGTTTGTAGCCCTTGAGAGGTATTTCGCCTGGAGCTGGACCGAGATTTCCTTTGCCCTTTTTCTCACCGGAGTGGAAGGGGTTATCATGGGGCCCGTAGGGGGGTATCTCATAGACCGGCTGGGGCCTCGGAGAATGGTGCTGGTAGGGCTGCTTATCCTTGGTGTCGGGTTCCTGATCTTTAGCCTGATAGAGAACCTGTGGATGTTTTACCTGGCCTTTATAGCTATGGCTGTGGGTGGTGGGTTGGGCGGGTGGCTGCCGGTTATGACAGCCTTAAATAGCTGGTTTGTCCGCCGTAAGTCCACTGCTATGGCTGTGGCTACCATCGGCGGGATAGTCTTGGTGCCTTTGCTGGCCTGGGCCACGCAAGCGGATGAGCCCGTCAGGTTCGGCTGGCGGGCCACGGCCCTTATCATGGGCATGGTGATGATGCTTTTGGCAATTCCCGTCTCAAGGCTAGTCCGCAACAGGCCTGAAGACTATGGCCTCCATCCCGACGGGCGGCAGGAAGCTATTGAGGACGAGCCTGAATACACGTGGCGGCAGGCCATACGCGCCAGGACCTTCTGGTTGATAACTGCGGGCCACTCCTGCACCTCCATCGTGACTATAACCCTCATGTTTTACCTGGTACTCATGCTCAACGACAGGGGCTTCTCCCTGCAAACGGCGGCCTTGGTCCTAATCCCATACTCCGTCGTCGGCGCAGTATTCACCCTGGTAGGCGGCTACGTGGGCGACCGGGTGCGCATACGCTATGCCCTGTTCTGGTTTGCCATCATCCAGTCCGTAGCGGTGATAATTATCCTCTTTGCCCAAAGCGTTTGGGTGGCATTTATCTTTGCAGGGGTCCTTGGTATTGGGTCTGGGGGTCTGACAGCTTTGGTGATTTCAGTCCGGGGCGTTTACTTCGGTCGTAAAGCCTTCGCAACCATAACAGGCATCTCCATGGTGGCCACGGGCCTCGTGGCGGTGGCGATGCCCGTCTTCTCAGGGTATATGTCAGATGTTACAGGGAGCTATGATACACCTGCCATAATGGTGGCAGTCCTTGGCCTTATAGGGGCGTTCATATTCCTCAGATTGGGCGACCCTCGACCGGCGGCAGGCCGGGCAGTAGCCAGTGGTTAGTGGAGAGTGACCAGAGGGGAGGGGGGCGGAAGTATGTGCGGCATGGATTCTTCAGATTAAGGAGCGAAAGTGTCTTGTCAACACAGGTAGGCGGACTGATAGGCCACCTCAAGGGGGTACGGGGTATGTACTATGGCTGGTGGCTTGCCGGGGTAGCCGCCTTTGTCATGGTCCTTACCACCGTGCCCCTGTTCCAGGGTATGACCACCTGGTTTGTGGTCCTCGAGAGGAATTTCAACTGGAGCCGGACCCAGATTACCCTTGCCCTTTCTCTCACCCGGATAGAGGGTTCCATAATGGGGCCAATTGGCGGGTATCTGATAGACAAGCTGGGTCCCCGTAGGATGGTGTTCATAGGGCTGCTCATCCTTGGCGGCGGATTCATCCTCTTTAGCCGGATAGAGAACCTCTGGATGTTTTACCTGGCCTACATGGTTATGAGCGTAGGTCACGGGTTTGGCGGGTGGCTGCCGGTTATGACTGTATTGAATAACTGGTTTATCCGCCAGAGGTCCACGGCTATGGCAGTGGCCATGGAGGGGTTCTCCATAGGAGGGATAGCCCTGGTGCCTTTGCTGGTCTGGGCCATAGACCCGGATGCCCCAGACAGGTTTGGCTGGCGGGCCACGGCTTTTACCATAGGAGTGGTGATAATGCTCGTGGCTTTTCCGGTCTCCATGCTAGTCCGCAACAGGCCTGAAGACTATGGCTTCCATCCCGACGGGCGTCAGACGACGCCCAGGGCAGCGGTTGGCACAGGCCCGCAGCAGGCTGCGTCGCAAGCCGCCTCGGATGAGCCGGAATATACATGGCAGCAAGCCATTCGCACCAAGACCTTCTGGCTCATAACGATGGGCCATTCCTGCTCCTCCATCGTGATTATAACCCTCATGGTGCACCTGGGTCCCATGCTTAACATAGACAGGGGCCTCTCCCTGCAAACGGTGGGCTGGGTCATATCCGTGTACACCGGCGTCACCGCCGTGTTCACCCTGATAGGCGGCTACGTGGGCGACCGGGTGCCCATACGCATCGCCATATTCGGCTTCTCGGCCATACAGTCGGTGGCGGTAGTAATCATCCTTTTCGCCCACAGCGCATGGATGGCCTTTCTATTTGCAATAGTCATGGGCATCGGACTTGGGGGGCGTACCCCTTTGACGACCGCCATCCGGGGCGTGTACTTTGGGCGCAGGTCCTTCGCCAGCATCACGGGCGTCTCCATGTTGCCCATGAACCTGATGCTTCTGGGAGCGCCCCAGTTCGCCGCCTATATGGTGGACACGCGGGGCAGCTACGTCATACCCTTTGCTATCATTGCGGCGATTAGCGGCCTGGGGTCCTTCCTCTTCCTGCTGCTGGGCGACCCTAAACCTGCGGCGGCGTCCTCTCCCCAACCCCGGCAGGTCAGCGAGGACCGCAGTGGGGACTAAATTGCCCGTCCTGATTGTGTTCCCGACGGGATTTCTGATTGGAGCAACAAAGGGCAACCACAAGGGTTGCCCCTACAAGACCCGGCGGTGTATCGCCCGGCCTGGTAGGGGTAGCCCTTGTGGCTACCCTGGAGGAGAACGGAAACACCCGGCTATGTGGGTCATGCAGGGGGATGAAAATGGCGGCGTTCCCCTTCGCCAGTATTATGAAAATAAGCAGCGCCCAGCACCGTCATTCCTGCGGAAGCAGGAATCCAGGACCCTGCGACGTAGGGGGTGGTTGCGAGTTACCCACCCCAATCCCTGGATTCCGGCCTTCGCCCGAATGACGGTGGGGGGCGGTGGACTCCGGCTTTCGCGGGGGTGACGGTGGGGGGGTGGACTCCCGCTTTCGCGGGAGTGACGGTGGGTGCAGGATGCCCACCCTTCGGGGTGTGGTGAATGACCTCTATTTTCATGGCACCGCCGGACTTGAAATGCGGAGCGACAGGTCTTGTCAATACAGGTAGGCCAGCTTATTAGACCCCTGAGGCAGGTGAGAGGCGCTTTCTACGGCTGGTGGCTGGTAGGCGTGGCCGCCCTGGTGATGACCCTGGGCACCGTGCCCCTCTTCCAGGGTATGTCCGCCTGGTTCGTGGTGCTGGAACGGCAGTTTGAGTGGAGCCGCACCCAGCTTACCCTGTCCTTCTCCCTGACCAGGGTGGAGGGCTCCATAATGGGACCCATAGGCGGGTATCTGATAGACAAGCTGGGACCCCGGCGCATGGTCCTCATAGGGCTGCTGGTCCTGGGCGGTGGATTCATAATGTTCAGCCAGGTGCACAGCCTCTGGATGTTTTACCTGGCTTTTATTGTGATGAGTATAGGCCAGGGGTTGGGCACATGGCTGCCGATGATGACGGTGTTGAATAACTGGTTCATCCGCCGGCGCTCCATGGCCATGGCCCTGGCTATGGACGGCTTCTATATCGGGGGAATAACCCTGGTGCCGCTGATAGTGTGGGCCATAGACCCCGACGAGCCGGGACGAATCGGCTGGCGGGTCACGGCCATAGTCATAGGCATCATAGTTTTGGCCATGGCCTTCCCCGTCTCCATGATTGTGCGCAGCAGGCCGGAGGACTACGGATTTCATCCAGATGGAGTCAAGCCGGCAGCCTCTTCCAGGCCCACCAGCGCCGGCGGGACGCGGCAGGCCGCCGCGCCTGTGGCGGATGAGCCGGAATACACCTGGCAGCAGGCCATACGGACAAAGACCTTCTGGCTGATTACCATAGGCCATTCCTGCTCCTCCATCATCATTGTGACCATGATGGCACAGCTAGGCCCTATGCTGAACATTGACCGGGGCCTGTCTTTGCAGACGGTGGGCTGGGTTATAGCCACATATACCGGCGTAGGGGCGGCGTTCACCCTGATAGGCGGCTACGTGGGAGACCGGGTACCCATCCGCTACGCTATATTTGGCTTCTCGGCTATCCAGTCGGCAGCCGTGATTATGGCCCTCCAGGCCGATACCGCCTTCATGGCCTATGTCTTTGCCGTGCTTCTGGGCATCGGCTTTGGAGGCCGCTCCCCCCTTACCACCTCTATCCGGGGGGTATATTTCGGGCGCAAAGCCTTCGCCAGCATCACCGGCATCTCCCAAATGCCCATGAACGTGATGCTGCTGGCGGCACCCTTGTTCGCTGCCTTTATGAAAGACCGGGTTGGGAGTTATGATATACCTTTCATTACCATCGCGGCGGTCAGCGGCCTTGGGGCCTTCCTCTTCCTCATGCTGGGAGAACCCAGGCCCCGGTCGTCCTCCTGACCGCACGATTATGAGGAGCGCGGGGTCTTGCTAATGCAGATAGGCGAACTTGTCAGACCCCTCAGGCAGGTGCGAGGCGTTTTCTACGGCTGGTGGCTGGTGGGCATGGCCGCCCTGGTAATGGTTTTGAGCAGCGGCCCCCTCTCCCAGAGTTTGTCGGCCTGGTTCGTGGTGCTGGAACGGCAGTTTAGGTGGAGCAGGACCCAGCTTACCCTGTCCTTCGCCCTGACCAGGGTGGAAGGCTCCATAATGGGCCCCATAGGCGGGTATCTGATAGACAAGCTGGGTCCCCGGCTCATGGTCTTCATCGGGCTGCTGGTCCTGGGCGGTGGGTTCATCCTGCTCAGCCAGGTGCACAGCCTCTGGATGTTCTACTTGGCTTTTCTTGTGATGAGCATGGGCCAGGGGTTGGGCACGTGGATGCCGATGATGACGGTGTTGAATAGCTGGTTCATCCGCCGGCGCTCCATGGCAATGGCCCTGGCGTTGGAGGGCTTCTACATTGGCGGAATAACCCTGGTGCCGTTGATAGTCTGGGCCATAGACCCCGACGAGCCGGGACGAATCGGCTGGCGCGCCACGGCTATAGTCATAGGCATCATCATTTTGGCCCTGGCCTTCCCCATCTCCCTGATTGTGCGCAACAGGCCCGAGGACTACGGCGCTTATCCTGATGGCGATAGGCCAGATGACAACAGGCCCGACGGCAGCGGGCCCGACAGCGGCAAGCCGGCTTCCGCTTCCATATCCGTTGGCGACAGCGGGGCACAGCAGGCGGAGGCTAGGCCTACAGAAGACGGTCCCGAATACACGTGGCAGCAGGCCATACGGACAAAGACCTTCTGGCTAATCAGTATAGGCCATTCCTGCTCCTCCATCGTCATGGTGGCCTTGATGGCACAGCTGGGCCCCATGCTGAACATTGACCGTGGCTTGTCCTTGCAGACAGTGGGCTGGGTTATAGCAACATATACCGGCGTAGGGGCCGTGTTCACCCTGATAGGCGGCTATGTGGGAGACCGGGTCCCCATCCGCTACGCCATATTTGGCTTCTCGGCTATTCAATCAGTAGCCGTGATTATTGTCCTCTATGCTCACAGCGCCTTCATGGCCTATGCCTTTGCCGTGGTCCTGGGCATCGGCTTTGGAGGTCGCTCTCCCCTTACCACCTCTATCCCGGGGGTGTATTTCGGGCGTAAAGCCTTCGCCAGCATCACCGGCATCTCCATGCTGCCCATGAACGTCATGCTGCTGGCCGCGCCCTTGTTCGCCGCTTTTATGAGGGACCGGGTAGGAAGCTACGACATACCCTTCATTACCATCACGGCGGTCAGCGGCTTTGGGGCCTTCCTCTTCCTCATACTGGGCGAACCCAAGCCGCTGGGGACTTCCCCATCTCCCGATTGAGGAGGGTTCCCAGGGAGACGGCAGAGGGGTATATCAATGTTCTGCGAAAGATGCGGCCAGGAAAATGCGAATTCAGCCCGGTTCTGCTTGAGTTGCGGAGCTCCCATCACAACCACTGCCGCGCCGCAAGGGGTGGGGGTGTGGTCCGGTTTTGCCTGCCCCTTCTGCCATACAACCTCGCCTCCGGTGACCCGCGAAAAAATATCAGTGGGAGGATGGATTGTTTTTGGGGCGTTGCTGGTCGTCTGTTGGCCGATATGCTGGATAGGTCTGTTTATGAAGGAAGAATACACAACATGCAGTCAGTGCGGAATCAAATTAGGCTCGTAAGATGGGGGAAGATACATATTGGCAGGTTTCATGGGGCTATGGCCGTCCTGGTGGTCCTGCTCTCATTTCTTCTTCCCAAAGCCTTGGACTATGGCCCCAAAATCTGCCTGTTGAATCATCTTGCGGGGATTCCTTGCCCATTTTGCGGGCTTACCAGGAGCTTTTTAGAGATAGGACAGTTCAATCTTGTGGAGGCTGTCAAATATCATATCCTGGGTATTCCCCTGTTTACCGCCCTTCTCATTTTGCCCGTCCTCCTGATGGTTAGGCCGCGAATAGCAATTCCTGTTTCAGGACCTGGCGTCATCATTGTGGTGTCAATAATTGCCCTGGCGTGGATAACGAAAGTCCTTGTTGTCTCTCCCGACTACTGGTGAACCGGCACCCCTAACAGCCCCCGTTGCTATTCCACGAAGGGCAGTTCCAAAGGCTCGTCGAAGTGTGAGAACTCTACGCGATACCAGTATTGAAAGGGCAAGAATTCCCCCACGCCCGGAAAGGATGCGCTAACCTCAAAGGCGTGAATCAAGCTGTCCTCGACGCCTACCCATACCACAACGTCTTCGGTCCCGGACGACATTTGCGCCGAGAGGTCCCGGGAGTCAGCGTCTTGCTCATCCACATCCCCCCAGATGGTTTGGGCGCGGGCCTGCAAGTCGAATCTTCCTGTGATCTTCGTAACTGCCACGCCGCGGAGGGTCTCTTCTCCCACGATAGCAGCGTCAATGAGGTCATTGACTATCTGAAAATGCTTGATCGAGTCCAAGGTTAACATCTTGGAGGTGTCAAAGCTGCTGGGATGCTCCTCCCAGGTGCCGTCAGCGCTGTCGCGGCTGTACTGTTTACCTTCCAACAGCAGCGACTCACCGTATGAGCCGTTCCCCCGGGCCACAAGGTACATTCCTTGATTGAACACCACCGTTGCCTCGGTGAGGGTCTCATACCGGGGTGGGTCTCCCTCAACCTGGGGCGTTTGCCAGAATTCCATAGTGAACTTGTAGGTTTCAACAGTGGTATTTTGGGCCTGGGCATTTGCCAATACTTCCTCGGCGGAAATGGTCGCGGAGGACATAGAAAATACCAGCCATACGATGATTATTGCTACCGTCATCCCAGAGAGGCCCAGAATTATGAGTTTTGAGCTTGCAGCCATAGCGGTAGTTCTCCCATCTGGGCAGGGCCTTTCCATTGTCCCGAAACCTCATATCGTCATTATTTGAAAATAGCGAACAGCCATCCCCGTCATTGTCATTCCGAGCGAGCGGAGCGAGTCGAGGAATCTACAGCCCTGGACTCCGACATTGCGGGGAAGTCACCCACCTCCCACCCCTGGATTCCGGCCTGCGCCGGAATGACGGTGGGGAAACCCTACCATTTTCATCCTCGTATGTGGCCCACACCCACCTGGATTCCCGCTTTCGCGGGAATCCAGGTGGGTGTGGGGTATGCCATCCCCGAGCCAACTTTGGAGAGGCCCTGTATCGAGGAGGGGGCGCTCCCTACTCCAGCAGACGGCGGACTGATGCGAATATGCTCTCGAACATTTCTGTGGTGAGGCGGCCCGTCTGGGTGTTCTGTTGACTGGGGTGATAAGAGGCGACCAGGTTGATGCCACTGGGCAGGGCGTAGGTCGCGCCATGCCCAAATTTGGGCCGGGGCGAGGGCAGGGCCTGGCCCAGGCTGTTGCAGGCGGCCAAGTAGGCATCGAAGGCTATCTTCCCAAAGACTACCACCACCTGAAGCTGCTTGAGCAGGCCCAGTTCCCTCAGCAGGTAGGGCCGGCAGGCCAGGAGTTCCTCCCGCAGGGGCTTGTTGGCCGGCGGGGCGCAGCGCACCACGGCGGTAATGTAGGCATCCTCCAGGGCCATGCCGTCGTCCCGGTGCACCGAGGTGGGCTGGCTGGCAAAGCCGAACTTGTGCAGGGTCCCATATACCCAGTCGCCGCTGCGGTCTCCTGTAAACACCCGGCCCGTGCGGTTCCCACCGTGGGCTGCGGGTGCCAGGCCCACCATGAGCACACGGGCCTCGGGGTCTCCGAAGCCGGGAATGGGACGGCCCCAGTAGTCCCACTCCCGGTACATCCGCCGCTTGGTGTCGGCAACCCGCTGCCTGTACTCAACCAGGCGGGGGCACAGGGTACAGGCGATGACCTCCTCCCGGAGGGCCTCGATGGAGTCCATTTGAGATAGCTTCTAGTCGCCGGGCTGGGCCGCCGGCGCCGGCTGGGGTGCGCTGGGGGCAGGGGGTATGAGCGCCCGGCTGGGGCCGCCCCTTCTCTCCTGAATCCGCTCCACGTCCCAGAAGTCCGAGTAGTTCAGGGCACGGGGGCAGTGGCCGTAGGACTCTTCCACCTCGATGACGATGCCCTGCTGGACACCCCTGTCGCCGTCGGGGTTTTGCATGGAACTCTCCACCTTGTGGCGGTCCAACTCCTCCCTGGTGACAATGCTCACCTTGCCATTGACCCGGACGACCTCCGCGAGGCCGGGGATGAAGAACACCAGGCCCACGTGGGGGTTGGCGTCCATGTTTTGGTATGACTGGAAGAGCTTGTTCCCGGCCACGTCGGGAAATAGCAGGTGGCCGTCATCGAGGACCCGCACAAATCCCGGCTTCCCGCCCTTTGGCGAGGCGTCGCACCTGCCTTCGCTGTCGCTGGTCGCCATCACCACAAAGGGAGACTCGGCGATAAACTCTTTGATAGGCTCGGACAAGACGCCCGATATTTTTGTTATGGCCCTCCCTGATGGTGCGCCAAAAGCCTTGGTGAATTTGTTGTCGAACTCTGCTTCGCAGCTTTCCATGCAACCCTCCTTATTTATCTCTCAAACCCGATGGACCGTATCCCTCAAACCGGGTGCGCCGTTGTTGGACATATTCTACTCCACGCATGGGGCTGTTACAACCAAGAAGAAAGGCTAACTGTAGCCCACAACCCTATCGGTGAACATCTGGGCGAGCCGGGGCGCATCCACCTCCAGGCAGACCTTCACGTTGGGCGGACGCCCGGTCCCCTTGCGTATGTCCGCCACCGTCTGGCCCCTGGTAAGCTCGCTGCCTGTCTCGATCTCCACGTACAGATCGCCGATGGAAAACAGGCCGGGGTCTATGGCATAGGCCACGGCGGGCACGTCGTTGTAGCGGACGCCTCCCCCTTCGCCCAGATACCCCCGGCCTCTGTAGTAGGACTGGATATGGGGCGTGGCCGACGACAGAAGGCGGGTGGTGGGAGTGCCCGCCTTCCCTATCCTGTCAAGCTGCTCTTGGGAGATGGTCACATTGTCGCACACATCCAGGCCCACCTGGGCCAGGGGAGCGCCCGACCGGTAGAGGATGGAGGCCGACTCCGGGTCCTCGTGCAGGTTGGCCGACGCAACCTGGGATACGTTGCCCGGCACATACACCGCGCCGCCCATAACTATAATCTCCTTGACGGCCTGGGCCAGCCCCGGCTCCAGGGTCAGGGCGAGGGCTATGTTGGTCATCCGGCCCAGGGCCAAGATAGTTATCTCTCCGGGTGACGACATTACCCTTCGGATAATCTCAAGGGCTGCGTGGCCTTCACGGGGAGCTATCTCCGGCAGGGGAAAGTCTGTGTTGCCCAGGGCGTCTCCGCCGTGCACGGGACCTGCCCAGCCTTCCCTGGGGTCTCGAAGCAAAGGCTTGGCTGCCCCTTTATACACCGGGATGTCTGTGTGTCCTGCTGCATGGAGGAGCCTCAGGGCGTTGGCCGTGCACGCCTCCACGGGACCGTTGCCGTAGATGGTAGTTATCGCTTCGACGGACAACTCAGGGCTTGCCAGCGCCAGGAAGATGGCGGCGGCATCGTCAATGCCCGGGTCCGTGTCTATGATTACCTGTTTCAATCTCCGACTCCCTCCTTAGCTGGGGTCCCTGTCTCTGGATTCCGGCCTACGCCGTAATCACCTATGCCCCTTACGGGCCACATACGAGGATGAAAATGATGGGCAACTTCCCCACCGTCATTCCGGCGCAGGCCGGAATCCAGGGGTGGGGGGTGGGTCACTCGCAATGACCGCCTACGTCGCGGGACCCTGGATTCCCGCTTTCGCGGGAATGACAGATGAAGTGAGCTTGGGAAGTGGGAGGAGTGTGAAGGGAGCATCACGGTGCTAGACGGCTGCCTATTTTCATAATAATTCCCCATGCCCCCTATGGGCCACATACGCGGATGAAAATGGTACGGCTTCCTCACCGTCACTCCCGTGAAAGCGGGAGTCCACCGCCCCGCCCCTGGATTCCGGCCTGCGCCGGAATGACGGTGGGTATCTATTTATATGGTAATGGCTGTTATGCAAAGGTCTCATTGAGGCGGGTATCCATAATATCACGTGGTCGTATTATATAATCTTTCAGGTAACATTAGCTTGACAGCCTGGCATAATACAATGTGTCAGGAGGTCAAGATGGTGAAAATTAGCCGGAGACGGCTTTTCTATTCTCTGGTGGGCCTTGCGGTGCTCGCTGCAATTATTACGCCAACATTGGTGTTGGTGAACAACGATGGCCCAATATCGGCATCAACCCTTGCGGCGGAGGCCCAGGAGCAAAAAGAAATTCTCCTGAGAGGTATTGCTGAAGGCCAAATTCTGTACGTCAAGATGGAGGATTTTAAGAAGGACCGTCTTCCTATGATGTTCAATCTTCAAGATGATACGATAGGGCATAGCTATCCCGATAGGATGATGCTCGAATTATGGTTCTCTCCTGATGAAGAGGGGAACGTTGCAACCATTGTGGAAGTAGCGTCGGACTTGGCGGGGAACCCATTGGCGTATGCCAGCGTCGAGGGGGGACGGCACGTAATCAGGGATATAGCTTCCGGTGAAGAGTTGGTCATCAGTGAAAATGTTGCCCCTTGGAGCCTATCGGGGTGGGTGGAAGGTATGTGGGACATTTATTCCGGTCTTGCTACTGAGGAGTTGGAATCTACCGGCGACGGAGAACTCAACGGGGAGCCAAGCGCTGTCTTTGAAAACTGGTCTTCCGACGGCTTATCAAGAATTGAGTTTGACAAGGCTCGACCGCTGAAGTGGAAGGAGACCTGGTACGTCCTTGATGATGGCAAGCTAACGGTTTCCGATGAACACGGGGTGTTGGACTACCAGCTGCTTCCCGCCGGCTCACCTGTGGGACTCGCGGCCCTTGAGGACTGATGGCGCTCCATTGTTGTACGTGTTGGGCCAGAGGGTAGTGAATCTTCACTACCCTCTCATTATATGTGATATGTGAGTACGACCCAGGCAATAACCGCGCCGGTTGAACTCCTTAGATTTTTGTGCTACCTTAGCCCCAACCAAGAGGTAGGTAGGTGAAGCTATGACCCTGAGCGCAGACTCCCTCACGTCCAAGCGGATGGATGTGGCGGGTTCTCTTGACGACGCCATCGAGTTTTGCTATCAGCAGGGCTGGACCGACGGCCTGCCCGTGATCCCGCCCACCGAGGAGAAGGTGCTGCAATTCCTGGACTTCATGGGCCGCCACCCATCGGACGTGATTAGCGTGGAGCCTGTGAGGGGCCGGGTGATAACCGCCGAGAAGGTGGCTATCAACGCGGTGATGGCCGGGTGCCGCCCCGAGTACACCCCTGTCATCATTGCCGCCGTAGAGTGCATGGTGCTGCCGGAGTACAATCTCCATGGCAGTTCCGCCAGCACCGGAGGTTCGGCCCCCCTGCTGGTCATCAACGGCCCCATCAGGCACCAACTGGCCTTCAACAGCGGCCATAATATCTTCGGCCCCGGCCCGGACCGGAGGGCCAACGCCACCATCGGAAGGGCGATCCGCCTGATCCTGATAAACGTTCTGGAGAACCACCCCGGCATCCTGGACAAGTCCACCATGGGGCACCCCGGCAAGTACACCTACTGCATTGCCGAGGATGAGGAGAACGCCCCCTGGGAGCCTCTGCACGTGGAGCGGGGCTTTTCACCGGAGGCCAGCACCGTGACGGTGTTCGCTTCCAGTGGGCCGTTGCAGACCTCCCAGACCGGCGCCCACACCCCCGACGCCTTCCTAACGGCCATAGCCGACAGCATGATGGCCTTTGGCCGCCTGCAAGGGGAGGTGTTGCTGGTGATGTCCCAGGAGCATGGAGGTCTGGTCAGGGAGTCGGGCTGGACCAAGCAGCAAATGCGGGAATTCGTCTTCGAGAAGGCCCGCAGGACCAACGAGGAGTGGGCCGCCAAGTACAAGGCTGAAGCGCCGGAGCCGGGCACGGAGAAGGATATGACTCCGGTGCTCCGCGGCCCCGAGTCGCTGGTGCTGATAGCCGGCGGCGGTTCCGGCGGCCCCTGGAACTCCCTGATACCCCGATGGGGTGGAGGGACCAACTCCCGCTCTTTGACCAAGGAAATTGACACCAGCCGTATACCATAAACGGCTATCAAGTGGTATAGTGTATCATGGACAAATCAAAGGGAGGTTGAAGACATGGTTACTGAGGCCCGGCAGTTCAAGATTCTGGACCCCACTGTAGAGGCAATCCCGGATAATACGGACCTCGCCCCCAGGCCCGAAAACCTCAACGGGATGGTTGTAGGTCTCCTGTCCAACCACAAGCGCAACGCCGACAAGTTGTTGGATGCGGTGTATTCCCTGCTCCTGGACACATACGACTTCAAGGATGTGGTCCGATTGGACAAGGGGGATGCGTCCCGCCCTGCTCCCAAGCAAATCATGGATGAGTTGCTGGAGAAGTGCGATATTGTAATAACCGCGACAGGTGATTGAGGCTCTTGCAGTTCGTGCAGTGTGCACGATGCAATTACCGTTGAGAAGGCCGGGAAGCCCGCGGCAGCCATTTGCACCGAGCCTTTCATTCCCACCGCCAAGACCATAGCCAAGATACGTGGGATTGAGGACTATCCCTTTATAGTTGTCCCCCACCCTGTGGGCAGCCTGGATGAGGACGGAGTCATGGAGAGGGCCAGGTATGCTCTGCCCAGGGTGCTGGAAATTCTCTTGGTCAAGAAGTAGCCCCTTCCTGTAAGCCGGGGGCGGGCCGGGGCTAGGTCCGTCCTCGGATGGTATCCCAAAGTGGCCGTACCAAATACACAGATACCCAGGGGCGAATAAGCCATCACCTGGGAGAATGTTCTTCGCACTTCAGCAGTATTGGGGTGAGCGGTCTCTGTTTCAATCGCTGGTGGACCCCGCCCCTGGATTCCGGCTCTCGCCGGAACGACTGTGCTGGTTGGGAGGGAGTTATGAGCATAGTCGGAGTGTCCCACGTTGCCATAAGCGTGCGGGATATGGACAAGGCACTGCCGTTCTACCGGGACCTGTTGGGTTTGCAGGTTACTCTTGACTCTATGGAGCCGGTGGGCGGCGCCTTGGTGCGCAACCAGCAGCAGGGCGAGCGCAGGGCGGTCTATATGCGCTGGGGGGACGGCCCCCACGCGCCCTTTGTGGTGCTCTCGGAGTACCCAGACCCGGCACCGGGAGAGCCTCTCAGGTTGGACCAGATAGGCATTCATCACTTCGCCTTCTGGGTGGATAACCTGGAGGAGATAGCCGGCAGGCTGGAAGAGGGAGGGGTACACTTCCTGACCACGCCCAGGGTCGGCGACACCGTTCGCTACGGAGAGCCCCCCGGTGGCAAGGTGCTCACAACCCTGTTTCTGGACCCTGACGGGACTGTTATACAGCTAGACCAGCGTATGAGTTAACGGGACGTCCTTCTGAGGGTTCATGGAAGACGGCGTATGTTGCTGGTAAAGAGGGCCTTTCCCATTGAAATGGCCCTCTTTTCAATGGGGCTGATTTCTGGTTTAATATGACTTGGACAAATCTGCTGCCCCGTCAAGGTCAACTTGATGGTTTATCATAAACATCACGAATTCTATATCCCTCCTAGGCCCCATTTGTGGGAGATGAGACTGCGCCTCAAGGTAAGCCTGACGGAGACCTAAAGTCCGGCCCATTGGTTTTGGGCCCTTGGGAGAGGCTGTAAGTGGAAGAGGCACTACAAGACCAGGAAACACAGACCGTTGACCGCAGGGAGAAAAGGGGCTTTATCCTGGGAAGCATGTCCGTCGGGCATGGTATATCCCACCTGTACGACCTGGGCCTGCCCCTGATTATCCAGGAGATCGCCTCGACCTCCGCCATGAACCTCGGCGGATTTCAGGTAGCCGGCCTCTTTGCCCTGAGACAGGCCAGTTCCGGGATCATAAATCTGGGCGGCGGCCCTATCATAGACACATTCAAGAGTCACTGGGGCATCATTCTGACCGGCTGCATGATATGGTCCGCAATTGCCTACGCTGCTATTGGCGCATCACCCAACTACACTGTTCTTATTCTGGCTATATTGCTGGTGTCAATACCGGGCACTCTCTGGCACCTCCCGGCTGCGGCGGCTTTGTCCCAGCGCTTCCCCGACCGCCGGGGCTTTGCCATGTCCATCCACGGCTCGGTGGCTAATATATGTAACTATCTGGGCCCGCTGTTGGCTGCGGGCCTGCTGAGCGTAAGCGTGCTCTACTGGCGGCCCGTCCTGTTCATCTACGCCGGCCCGGCCCTGATTATGTCCGTCTTTGTGTGGTGGTCTCTCAAGAACGTCGGGGGAGGGGAAAGCAATGGAGGGATGCTCCAGCTAAAAACCCAGTTTCGCGAGGCGGGAAATGTAATAAAGAACCCCATTGTAATGGGCCTTGTGGCGGCATCGGTGGTCCGTGGGATAGGACTCAACGCTGTCGCCCACTGGACCCCCTTCTATCTGAAAAGTCCATTATCTGAGGGGGGATTGAACTTAACAAACTGGTGGGAGTACGGAGTCCTTCTGGGCTTGCTGGCAGGTATGGGAATAGTCTCCGCCCCCATCCTGGGCATCCTCTCCGACAGGGTGGGCAGGAAGGTAATCCTGGTGCCGGGATTCATCTTCGCCGGGATCATCTCGTTTCTGGTGGTCAGCGCGAGCGACAACCTGTATCTGCTGGCCCTGGTCATGGCGGGCATGGGGCTTTTCAACTTTGCCCTCCATCAGATAATCCAGGCGTCGGTGCTGGACGTGGTGGGCCGGGGTACAGAAGCCACTGCTATAGGGCTGCTCTTCGGACTGGGAGGCGTTATCGGTGCGGCATCCCCATTCCTGGCGACTCTCGTTATTGAATGGCAGGGCTATCAGATAATCTACTATTACTCCGGAATCTTGGCCCTAGTCTCGGCGGTCATGATATTTTTCCTACCGATACGCAAGCAGGCAGCAGACGCTCCCGTCGAGCCTGACCTATCAGCCCCTGCCCAATAGGTCAGGCCCTCGAGTCCTGTCCTCAAAGGGTTGAGTCGGGTGATGCCCTCAGTCGCTCTTCGTAGCTGTACACGAAGTCTTGCTGAAGGGTGCCCTCCACAGAGCGGGGCCTGAGACTTCGTACCCGCTCCAGGGCTGCTCCGGCGCTGTACCCTTCGCGGACCAGGTAGCAAGCCAGTACCGTCCCGGTCCTGCCCAGGCCGGCCTGACATGAGACGGCGACGGGTATCCCCCCTTCGACTTGCCGGTGGATGAAGTCCAGGATGTGGTCAATCTGGCTGGGTGTTGGCGGGTGGAAGTCCGGTACGTATTCAGCCATGTCAACAAGGCCAATTACCGCGCCTGGGATGGTCTGCCTCTCCATCCTTACTATGGCCCCTATGCCCTGTCTCTGGAGATAGAGAAGCTCCTCCCTGAAGACTGGACCCATACATCCGGCCAGTTTGCCTGGGACTACCCAGCTAAAATTCATCTCATTCACCCCGGTTGCCTCCTGAAATCTGGTGTTTGCCATGCCCGGTGATGCGTGTTGTGTTATGTGTTGTGCGGCAGACTGTGGGTGTGGCTGCTGCTACTTGCCTCCCAGCCGATGGCGAAGGTCGTCCTGAGAGATGCTTTCCACAGCTATCAGTTTGTCACGGGAGGTATGCCCCCTGAGGACTCTGACTTTGCTTTTGGGCAGGCCAAGGGCCGAGGCAAGCAGGTCTATGAGGGCCTGGTTTGCCTTTCCCCTCTCCGGTGGCGCTGTTACCCGGACCCTGAGCACATCGCCGTAGAACCCCAGGACTTCGCTCCGCGATGCCTTGGGCTGGAGCCTTACCCTAACGTTGATGCTGGTATTCGTATCAGGTTGGGCCAATCCACTTTCCTCAACAATGAATGTAAGTCTCAGGAATACAAGTATCGGTCCACTGACTCTAGGGCCTTTCCATCGTCTCGAAAACCGCATATCGTCATTCCCGCGAAAGCGGGAATCCAGGTGGGGTGTGGGGTATGACCTTTCCAAAGCAAACCAACTTTGGAAAGGCCCTGCACTGCCTCACATCGGCTTTGATGGCAAGGACTAACACTGATTCTACCAGCTTATAATATCCCTGTCTTGATGATGGCCCTCTGCCGTTGTCCCTATAAGACTGACACTGTGATGTCTGTTGTAGTATGATTTGGACTGCGATTAGCAGCACCCCAATGCAAACCAAGGGAGATATAAATGGACTACGAGACTATCAAGCTGGCTACCGATGGCCCTTTTGCCACGCTGACCCTCAATCGCCCCAACGCCCTCAACTCCTACAGCCGCCAGATGGTTGACGAGCTTAACCTGGCGGCAAGCGAGGTGGAAAACCGGACAGGGCTGAAGGCGCTGGTTATCCGGGGAGAAGGGAGGGCCTTCTGCGCAGGGGCCGACCTGAATTATCTGGGTGACGCTTTCGACGACCAGCCTCGCCTCATCCGCTACCTGCGGGACCTGAACGACTTCTTCTTCAGGCTGGAAGAGCTTCCCATGCCTGTCATCGGCGTGGTGCATGGCTTTGTGCTGGCCGGAGGTCTGGAGCTTATGCTGGCCTGCGATATGGTTATTGCCGCCGAGGACACCCGCATCGGCGACCAGCACGCCAACTATGGCCTTATGCCCGGCGGCGGCTCCACCCAGCGGCTGCCCCGCAAGCTGGGCATCCAGAAGGCGATGGAGCTCATGCTTACGGGAAGCTGGCTTTCGGGGAAGGAGGCCCAGGAGTTGGGCCTAGTCCTCCGGGCCGTTCCAGCCGATAAGCTGGATGAGGAGTTGGAGACTATTCTGGCCGGCCTGCGGGATAAAAGCGCCACCGGCCTTGGCTGGATCAAGCGTACCGCCCTGCACGGACAGAGCATGACCCTCAGGGAAGGGGTGGCTATGGAGATACAGGCTTTCGCCACCCTCGGTATAACATCCCCTCACCCCAAGGAGGGCATACAGGCTTTCAAGGAACGGAGGGAGCCTAAGTTCTAGGGATAACTGCGTCATTCCGGCCCCCACTTCGTCATTCCTATGAAAATGACGGGCAGCGCCAGCCTCGATAGTCCCTTCCCCCTTCGACGGGGGAAGGTTAGGATGGGGGTGATACGCCTGCTGAGGGAAACGCCCCCCCACCTCAATCCTCCCCCGCAATGGGGGGAGGAGGTAGATTTTCATGGTAATTGCCCATGCCCCTGCGGGCCACATAAGGGAATGAAAATGGTAGGGCTTCCTCACTGTCACTCCCGCGAAAGCGGGAGTCCACGCCCCGCCTCTGGATTCCGGCCTGCGCCGGAATGACGGTGGGCACCTATTTTCATAATAATTCCCCATGGCCTTGCGGGCCACATACGAAGATGAAAATGGTACGGCGTCCCCACCGTCATTCCCGCGAAAGCGGGAATCCAGGGGTTGGGGGCTGGGATTCTAGCTTGGGGGATGCCTATTTTCATAGGAATGACGGTGGGTTATCTACCTTCGTAATAATCGGGACTGATATGCCAGGAGACGAATATGGAACTGGGACTTAAAGGCAAAAGCGTTATCGTTACGGGTGGAGGCTCCAATATTGGCCGGGCCATCGTCCACGCCTTCGCCGCCGAGGGCTGCAACATATCCATAGCCGAGATTGACCAGGCCCAGGGGGAAAGGGTGGCCAGGGAAGTAACCGAGATGGGCACAGGCGCCAGGGCCATAGTGGTCGGGACTGACGTGTCGGACCATGAGCAGGTGGAGGCGATGGTAGCCCATACCATCGGGGAGTACGGCGGGGTGGACGTGCTGGTGAACAACGTGGGCTGGACCATAGACCGGCTGTTCATGGACAAGCCCAGGGAGGAATGGGAGAGGGAGGTCAGGCTGAACCTGTGGCCTCCCATAAACTGCATCCGCGCGGTGCTGCCCCACATGATAGAGAGGCAGGCGGGCGCTATAGTGAGCATTAGCTCCGACGCAGGGCGGATGGGAGAGTTCCGGGAGGCGGTGTACTCAGCCTGCAAAGCCGGGACCATTGCCCTGAGCAAGGCCGTCGCCCGTGAAGTGGGGCGCTACGGCGTCCGGCTGAATATGGTCTCCCCCGGCCTTACAGTGCCCCAGTCGGAAGAGGAGATGGGCGACTCCTCCATGTGGCTCCAGATGCGGGATATTTTCACCGACGACGTGCTGGAACGGGTAAGGCGGGCCTACGTGCTGCGCCGCCTGGGGACCGCAGATGAGGTGGCAAAGGCGGTGGTGTTCCTGGGTTCCGATGCTGCCGGCTTCATCACCGGCCAGACCCTCAGCGTCAGTGGGGGATATACCATGATGTAAAGTAGGGATGTAGGGAGTCTCGCAGGACTTGGGCGTCATTGCCGTGAAAATAGCCGGCAGCCAGGTTCCCCCATCGCACGGCTAAAGTGAGCGAGGGGGGAAGGGACGGGAGCATCACCCTGAAGGGTGCGGCATCCCCCACCCACCGTTATTCCGGCGTAGGCCGGAATCCAGGGGTGGGGTTGTGGGTGACTTCGCAGCGACTCCCTACGTCGCGGGACTCTGGATTCCCGCTTTCGCGGGAATGACGGCGCCGGCTGCCTGCTATTTTCATGGTAGTTGCCCATGCCTCTGTGGGCCACATACGAGGATGAAAACCCTATTTTCATGGTAATGACGGTGGGGAGGCAGCCACAACTCATCGTGTCGGGACAATTATAAAGCTGGATGAGAGGGGGAATCATCGCATGACTGACTACAGCGCCTACCAGCACATCCTCATAGATAAGAGGGACGGCGTCGCCTTCCTGACTTTGGATCGGCCCGAGGTGCTGAATGCCACCAACGCCCGCCTCCACTACGAGCTTAGCCGTATATGGCTGGACATCGGCGAAGACCCGGAGGTGAGGGTTGCCCTTGTGACCGGAGCGGGACGGGCCTTCTCCGCCGGGGGCGATTTCGAGATGATTGAGAACATGATGGGCAACCCCGAGGTCACGGCCAGCGCCATGAAAGAGGCCAGCGATATTGTCTATAACATGCTGGAACTGGACAAGCCGGTGGTGTCCGCCATCAACGGGGTTGCCGTGGGGGCGGGGCTGGCCGTGGCCCTTCTGGCCGACGTGTCTATCGCCTCGGAGAGCGCCCGCATCACCGACGGGCACGTGCGCCTGGGGGTGGCGGCTGGGGACCATTCCAGCATCATCTGGCCTCTGCTGTGCGGGATGGCCAAGGCCAAATACTACCTCCTTACCTGTGACTTTCTGGACGGCAAGGAGGCCGAGCGCATCGGGTTGGTGAGCCTGGCGGTGCCCGCTGCGGAACTGATGCCAAAAGCCACAGAGGTAGCCCGCAGGCTGGCATCGGGGTCTCAGCCGGCCATCCGAGGGACCAAGCGCGCCCTGAACCAGTGGCTCAGGATGGCGGGCCACACGGCCTTCGACTATTCCCTGGCGATGGAGATGCTGGGCTTCTTCGGCAGCGATGCCAGGGAGGGGCTGCAAGCATTGAAGGAAAGGCGGGAGCCCAACTTCCCATCGGCCCAATGAGGCCCCATCCGGCCTCTTCGCCGTCATCCAATGGTCGGCATCCCAACCGTCATTCCGGCGTAGGCCGGAATCCAGGGGTGAGGGTGGGTGACTTCGCAACGACTGCCTACGTCGCTGGGCTCTGGATTCCGGCTTTCGCCGGAATGACGGTTAGGAGGATGCCGCACCCTTCAGGGTGCGGTGGGGAGAGCGCCGCGCTTATGTTATAGGCCCTCAACTATGACCAGGTCTGTCTGTGCGGTCTTGTGCCGCAGGGCCTTGGGGCCTTCGTACTCCGCCGAGTAGTACCACTTCTTGGCCTGCTCCACGCTCTCGAATTCCAGGATGACCAGGCGCTTGGGGCTCCAGCTACCTTCAACAGTCTCAGTCTCGCCGCCGCGCACTATGTATTTGCCCCCATAGGCGGCAACGGTAGCCGATACCTGGTTGCGGTACTCCTCAAACCCCGCCGGGTCGGTCACTTCAAGCTGAGCGATTACATATCCTGCCATGCTGACTTACTCCTTCTTCTGCTTCTCCTAACCGTCATTCCGGCGTAGGCCGGAATCCAGGGGGGTGGTGTGGGTGACTCGCAACGACTGCCTACGTCGCAGGACCCTGGATTCCCGCGAAAGCGGGAATGACGGTGCTGGGGATGCCGCACTCTTCAGGGTGCGGTGGGGGGCTGGCACTGGATTCTTGCGGAAGCAGGGATGATGGGTAGCGCCTGCGGCCCCTGGCCCCCATCCTACCCTTCCCTGTCCAGTTCTGCGAAGAACTGGGCTATGGGTTTGACCTCCTGGCCCCCTCGCACCATATCACGAAGGCTCACCTGCTCTTGCCGGACCTCATCCTCGCCTATTATGACCACGTAGTCAACGCCCTGGGCGTTGGCCTGCCTCAGTTGCCCCCGCAGGCTCCGGGAGCCGCTGCTGAGGATGGCCCCTACCCCGGCCTGCCTCATTTGGGACACAATCCGCACTGCGGCGTCCCTGGTGCCCTCCCCCGCGCTGGCGACAAGGTAGCGGGGGCTTGGCTCATCGGGCACATCCACCTCCTGCCGCTTCAGGTTAAGGGCTATGCGCTCCATCCCAGTGGCGAAGCCGATGCCGGGGGTGGGCCTGCCGGATAGCTGCTCGATGAGGCCGTCGTAACGGCCGCCGCCGCAGATGGTGCTCTGGCCGCCTTCCTGGGGCGGCTGTATCTCGAAGACGGTGCGGGTGTAGTAGTCCAGTCCCCGTACCAGCCGGTGGTCTATCTTGTAGGTGATGCCCATGAGGCCCAGGTATCGCTGCAATCTGTCCCAATGGTCTTGGCACTCGGGGCACAGGTGGTCAACGGACCTGGGGGCCTCGTTTCCAAAGGGTTGGCAAGCCTGCTGCTTACAGTCCAGGAGGCGCAGGGGGTTGCGCTCCAACCGGGTGCGACAGTCGTTGCACAGATGGGCCGCGTGCCCGGAATAGTACGCCCTGAGTTCTTCCAGATAACCGGGGCGGCACTTGGAATCCCCGATGCTGTTCACCACTAGGGAGAGCTCTCCCAGTCCCAGGTCTGCCATAAGCTGCCAGGATACCTCTATCACCTCGGCGTCAACGGAAGGGTCCCCGTCGCCCAGCACCTCCATGCCAAACTGGTGGTGCTCCCGGTAGCGCCCTGCCTGGGGGCGCTCGTAGCGGAAGACGGGGCAGAAATAGTAGAGGCGCACCGGCTGGGGGAGATTGTGCATTCCATGTTCCAGGTAGGCCCGGCACACGGGGGCTGTTCCCTCGGGGCGGAGGGTAACTAGGTCTCCTCCCCGGTCCTCAAAGGTGTACATCTCCTTCTCTACGATGTCGGTGCCTTCTCCCACCGAGCGCACGAAAAGTCCTGAATCTTCAAAGACAGGGGTGTCAAGACGGGAGAACCCGTACCTGTGGCAGAGGCGGACCGCCTTGGCCTCGATGTAACGCCAGTATTTCTGCTCTTCCGGCAGCAGGTCGGCGGTGCCTCTAGGCGCTTTGTATAACATAATCTATCTCGCTATTCCGTTCCTCTTATATAAGATAGCGTTGCAATTTAGGTGGTATGAAGCCCCGTCATACCTGTGGCCACATTCGAGGATGTAAATTCGGGCGGGGCCCCAATCGTCATTCCGGCGTAGGCCGGAATCCAGGGGCGGGGGTGTGAGTGACTTCGCAGCGACTCCCCAGCTTACGGGACCCTGGATTCCCGCTTTCGCGGGAATGACGGTGGGGATGCCGTACCATTTTCATCTTCGTATGTGGCCCGCAAGGCCATGGGGAATTATTATGAAAACAGGCAGCAACCAGCACCGTCATTCCCGCGAAAGCGGGAATCCAGGGGTTGGGGGGCTGGGATTCCAGCTTGGGGGATGCCTATTTTCATAGGAATGACGTTGGGTTGGGGATGCCGCCATCTAAAACGGAACGCTACCCTTATATAAGGGCCTCTGGACTTATCTTTCTTGGATGGTTTATTATAAGCCTTAGCATGAGTAATAGCATAGATACCAGGCCCGCCACAGAGCTTATGGATAGTGTTCGGGGCTACCTCCCGGGGGACAGGGTGGCCCTGATAGAAGATGCCTGTAGATTTGCCACCGAATGTCACGATGGGCAGGCCAGGGCTTCAGGCGAACCTTACATCATCCATCCCATTCAGAGCGCCCTCTTCCTGGCTAATCTGAGGGTGGATGCTACCACTATTGCCGCCGCCCTCCTTCACGATGTCATCGAGGACTGTGGGATTACCTATGACCATCTGAAACGACGGTTTGGGGATGATGTAGCCAAGCTGGTGGACGGTGTCACCAAGCTGACCCGCATGGACCTCACGATGATGGACAAGGAAGGGCATGAGCAGGCCACCTATCCCAATGAGGACCGTCTGCACGCTGAGAGCCTGCGCAAGATGTTGGTGGCTATGGCAGAGGACATCCGGGTGGTGCTCATCAAGCTGGCCGACAGATTGCACAACATGAGCACCCTGGATGCCCTGGGGCCAAGCAAGCAAAGGGTTATCGCACAGGAGACCCTGGATATTTACGCTCCTCTGGCCCATCGCCTGGGTATCTGGGACATCAAGTGGCGTCTAGAAGATATGTCCTTCAGGCACCTGGAGCCTGAGAAATATAAGGAAATCTCCAGGATGCTGGCGACCAAGCGGGCGGAAAGGGAGGCTTTTATATCCAGGGTCATAGCAGTCTTGAGGAAAGATTTGCATGAGGCCGGGCTGGAGGCTCACGTGCTGGGCAGGCCCAAGCATATCTATAGCATCTATCAGAAAACCCTCAAGTATGCCACCCAGGGAAAGGAACTAAGCGAGATTTATGACCTTTATGCTCTCAGGGTGTTGGTAAAGACCAAGGCCGAGTGCTACGCCACCCTGGGCGTGGTACACAACCTATGGCACCCTATACCGGGCCAGTTCGACGATTACATCGGCAACCCCAAAGATACCATGTACCAGGCCCTCCACTCTACCGTCATGTGCGAGGGGGCTATGCCACTGGAGGTACAGATACGGACCTATGACATGCACCGGGTGGCCGAGTATGGGGTAGCCGCCCACTGGCGGTATAAAGAGGGGGGGACGGCAGACTCCCAATTCGAGCACAAGATGACATGGCTGCGCCAGCTCCTCGAGTGGCAGAGGGAAGTGACCGGCACCGAGGAGTTCTTGGAGTCCGTCAAGACGGACCTCTTCCGCGACCAGGTCTTCGTTTATACTCCCAAGGGCGACATCATAGAGCTTCCCAGTGGCTCTACCCCCATAGACTTCGCTTACAAGATTCACACCGACCTGGGCCATCGGTGTATAGGGGGCAAGGTCAATGGCCGTCTGGTCCCCCTGGACTACCAGTTGCAGAACGGGGATACAGTAGAAATCCTTACCACTAAGGTGGCCCGGGGCCCCAGCCTGGACTGGCTTAACTCCAACCTGGGCTACGTGCGCTCTGCCAGTGGCAGGGGAAAGATACGCCAGTGGTTCAGGAGGCAGGAGCGCGGCGTCAATATCCAGCGAGGCCGCGAGTTCCTGCGAAAAGAGCTAAAGCGTCTCAATATGACCGTTGATGAACTTGAGGTGGCGAGGAGCTTCAGGCACGAGACCGTAGATGAGTTTCTGGTGGCTCTCGGTTCCGGGGGCATCACTCAGACCCAGTTGGTGTCCAGGCTCACGGCCCAGCAGGAAAGGCCGCCCGAGGAACCCAAGCAGATGCTGCCATTGTCCAGTCCCACCAGCGGCGTACAGGTGTTGGGAGTTGGAGACCTGCTCATAAGGATGGGCCGATGCTGCGAGCCCCTCCCAGGTGAGGAGATCATCGGTTATATAACCCGCACCCGTGGCGTCACCGTCCACAAGATGAACTGTCCCAACCTGAGCAACGAAGATGAGAAGGAGCGCCTGGTGAGGGTGGAGTGGGGCCAGACCAAGGAACTCTACCCTGTCCGCGTCACTATCCAGGCATGGGACCGGGTTGGGCTTCTGAGGGATATAAGCACCCTGGTGTCTGCTGAAGGAGTCAACATCGCTTCCGTGGTGACGACTGAGAACCCCGATGGCACAGTTACCACTTCCCTCACCCTCTACACTTCGGGCATCGGCCAGTTGAGCCGCCTTTTCTCCAAGCTGGAGGGAGTCCGCGGAGTGATAAACATCGCCCGCACCAGCACCCCGCCATCTTTGCCTGTGTAGCAAGGGTTGAATATTATCAATTTATATACCCAGGCAATCCATATACCCACGACAGCTTACAGGAGGTTACTTTTGCCCAGCGAAAAGTCAGCCCGGACCGCAGAGAGAAAGCGTATAAGGAACCGCAGAGTACGGGGGGCCACCCGCACTATGGTAATCAGGGCATCAAACGCTTTAAGAAGGGGTGAAGCCGAGGGCGCGGAGGCGGATGTTACTATTGCGCTGAGGGCCCTTGATAAAGCGGTTACCAAGGGTATCCTTCATCCCAACAATGCCGCCCGCAGCAAGTCCCGGCTCATGGCAAAGCTGAACAAGTTGAAGGCGGCCTAGCCGGCCTTTTCCCCGTCATTTAGCTGCATGACCAACCGTCCGGCCCATCAATCCCCTCTCCGGTGGCCCCGCCCGGAAAGTGAGTGGGTGAAAACGCGCTATTGACATATATCATCGCTGTCTGCTAATCTTGTCACAGAACATAGGTTTTTCAGGAAGCGAAAATGCAGCAAAAGAAAAAGCTATCCGATAGACAGAAGCGGATGATAGAGTTCATCCGGGAGTTCATGCTGGAGAACGGGCGGCCTCCTACCGTTCGGGACATTCAGAAGGCTTGTGACATTAGCTCTACGTCGGTGGTGGACTACAACCTGCGTCTTCTCCAGAGGGAGGGGTATCTCAACCGCCGGCCTGACGTGGCTCGTGGCATAGAGCTCCTGGGCGAGGACGCCCCAAAATATAGCAATTCCCCCGCTACTCGACGGGTGCCCGTGTTTGCCCTGATTCCTGCCGGCCCGCCCTTGCCCGTCTTGGATGCCGGCGGCTGGACTGCGGATGATGCCTTGGACACTATTGACATCCCCACCAGCATGTTCTGGGGCAACAAGGAGCTATACGCGCTGAAGGTCAGGGGCACTTCTATGATAGATGCCCTGGTGGATGATGGCGACATTGTGCTGGTGGAACCGTTGCAGGAAGCCCCCAACGGGACTATGGTGGTGGCAAGGCTGAGGCTGGAGAACGAGACCACCCTCAAACATCTGTATCACGAAGGGGACAGGGTGAGGCTTCAGCCCGCCAACAGTACGATGGACCCCATCTATTCCCCGGCTGAGAACGTGGAGGTCCAGGGCAAGGTGGTGGGTGTCATCAGGAGCATCGGCAGAATGTAGCCCGCGCTTTTAGAATGGGGCACCCATCCAACCGGCCCTGGTCCGTGTTGACATTTAAGGTGTTCTGAATTCCCGCTTTCGCGGGAGTTACCTACTACCTTGTGGAGGCCGCGTAAGAGGGTGAAAATGACGGGTAGTCTTCCCCCTCGTCGTTCCGG
Source organism: Dehalococcoidia bacterium (assembly GCA_965219725.1). GTDB lineage: Bacteria > Chloroflexota > Dehalococcoidia > Lucifugimonadales > JAGWBF01 > CBDCOF01. The sequence continues at coordinate 2,050,725 of CBDCOF010000002.1, forward strand.
TCCCCCATCATTCGTCACTCCCGCGAAAGCGGGAGTCCAGGGGCGGGGTCATAGTGGAATTTGCACAGGTTACGACGTTGCGGGACTCTGGATTCCGGCCTTCGCCGGAATGACGGTGCCGGTTGTTGGCTATTTTCACAGGAATTGCAGGGGTAATGTCAACAGGGCCTAGTCTGAGGATGGCAGCTTCCTGGGTTGCTGCAATTCCATCTCACCTTCGCAGCACCCTATCACACCTTCCCCGGTCTTGGTACACAACACCATAGTGCCGCAGTTGGCGCATACATAGCGTTTGCCTAATTGGTTAGCCATAGACCACTCCTTCAGATACAGAGAGGATACTACTGTTTAAGGGGTACTTGTTCCCCGCAACAGATCAGGGCGCCACCCCCACCCTTGGTCACGATAAATTCCGAGTTGCACTTGGTGCAAACATACCGTTTCCCAGTCTCGTTAGCCACCTTGAACTATCCCCCAGAATCAATAAAACTTGGACTCATTATATCTACCAGGAGGGTACAGGTCAACTTGTTCTAGTCTGAGAAACTGTTCAGACTTGGGTAGGTGAATAGGGAAGCCAGCCGCCATTTTCATCCTTTTGGAATTGGAAAAGACTGTGCAATCGTCCCGAGTCCTGAGCCGGCTATCTTGCAGGATGTGAGTTCTCTTTAATCCTCTGGTCAATTAGCTTGACCAGGGGGAGAGTATCCGCCACAGATATTTTCCCGGAGGGGCCAAAGAAAAACACCTCCGCTGCCACCCTCCCCCCGGCGAAATAGACCATGTGGCCTTCAATATCTACCTGCTCCGTTTCTATCTTCACCAGGAATCCCGCAGATACATGGCCTATAGGAGGGAGTTCCAGGGGCATCACGTCAATGTTCTCAGGGTCGAAATCGGCAAAAACATCCCCGGCGAACCCAACAAAGACCTGTGGATTGCGGGGGAGGGTGCTGGCGATAAGGACATTGTTACTGGCATCCAGAGTGTTGGCGTACAGTCGTACCCTTGTGATGATGTTGATTATCCGGGATGACCCCAGATTGATTATGGGGCCCTCAGATGCGAATTCTCGCTCGTACTCTCTTGATGGCCCGGGACCTCCAACAAACCCTTCCACGTCAATCACTGTACCTTCAGGCAAGTCTGCCAGGGAAATCAGCATCTCAGGAAGGTTATAGCCTTCCAGCGGGACATCCTCATCTGGACCATTGGAGGCGGTCAGGAAAGCCTGACTGGTGTGAGCAGGAGTCGGCGTTATGGGTGCGGCTGTAATCTCTCCCGCCAGCACCCCATCAATTCGCTGGTCCATTCGCAGGGCTAGTTCTTCAGTTTGCCTGACTAATTCTTCAACATCGGCGCTTCGGTCCTGGCCGCCACGAGACAATATGCCAAGAAGCGCTATCACCGGACCTCTTCTCCACATGACAAGGGCGCCACTACTCTTGTTTTCCTCATCTGCCGGGTCCAGGATGAGCCAGGCGGCAACAGTGTCATCCCCAAGGTCGGGAGTAACAGACTCCTGGAACTCTTCAAGGACAATCTCATCAGATTCCTCCGCGAAGCGACGAAGGTCGTCCATCTGCCTCTGAATGAAGGCACTGGCGGATTCCGGGGTGTCGAAGAGGTCCACGGAAGTCCCAACGGTCACGACAACCGGGTCGGCAGGAGAACTTGAAGAAAAGGAGAAAACCGGGTCAGCAGGATTTGAATAATTGTACGAGTAGCCCTCGATACGCCCCTGGGCTTCAAGGTCGGCGCCGGTGTCACCGGGGTCTGGAGTGTTGTCGGCAGCGCTTTCATTGTCCGTATAACCGCCGTCGTCAAGGCGCATATCAACACCGGGCAACCCGGCCTCAATATCTTCCGGTTGCAATACCATCCCAGGCAAGTCCTCCCGCGTAATACCCCCTTCTGATACGGGCGTCACACTTGAGAGGGTTGGGGTGGGGCTGGGCATGGACGTTGGAGTTGGCCCCGGCTCCGGTGTCGGAGTTGGAATGGTTGTAGGGGTTGGTGTCGGAGTCGGAGCGGTTGCAGGGGCAGTGGTAGAGGTTGGGGTTGAAGTTGGGGTGGGTGAGTCACCGGCACAGGATACTGCTATTATTGCAAGCAGACCGAGTATCACAAGAATGGGCGCTGTCCCCAGGTACTGTTTCAAGGAATTCTCCTTGTGCAAGACAGACCCTTCGCTATGCTCAAGGTGACATTGGGAAGGCCCTGAGGTTAGCCGAGGATGATATTGTCTATGAGCCGGGCGCTGCCCATCTGCACTGCTACGGATACCATGACCGCCTGGCCTTGGCCGATGGCGTCCAACTCATGGAGGCTGCCCACATGGGCTGCGCTGACGTAGTGGACTTCCTCGATGAGGGGTTCCTGCTCCAGGATGTGCCGCACCGACCGGCGCAGGCGCTCTCCATCCCTCTCGCCTTCCTCCCATAGCCGGCGGGCCTGGCACAGGGCTTTGTAAATGACCGGGGCGGCCTGACGCTGGTCAGGCGTCAGGTACACGTTGCGGCTGCTGAGAGCGAGGCCGTCGGGTTCCCTCACGGTGGGCACCACCACGATGTCCAACCCCATGTCCAAGTCGGCTGCCATTCGCTTTATCACTGCCACCTGCTGGCCGTCCTTCTGGCCGAAGTAGGCCCTGGCGGGCCGGACGATGTTGAAGAGCTTGGCTACCACCGTTGCCACGCCCCGGAAGTGTCCGGGCCGATGGGCGCCTTCCAGAGGTTCGGCCACTTCCCCCACCTCGACCCAGGTGTCAAATCCCGGGGGGTACATCTCCTCCGGCGAGGGTGTAAATACGAGGGCCACTCCCTCCGCCTTCAACAGGGCCAGGTCCCGTTCCATATCCCTGGGGTAGCTGCTGAAGTCCTCTCCCTGGCCGAACTGGGACGGGTTGACGAAGATGCTTACCGCTACGGAGTCGTTGTCCATCGCGGCCCGTCTCACCAGGGCCAGGTGGCCCTCATGGAGATACCCCATAGTGGGCACCAGGCCCAAGGTCTTTAGATTGGCCTGGGCCTGGCTGCGCGCTTCCCGGAAGCCTGCTATGGTGCTGATGACTTGCATGTTGGTCTGCCCTCGTCATTGCCATGAAAATCCAACCTCCTCCCCCCTTCGCGGGGGAGGATTGAGGTGGGGGGGCGTCTCTCTGGCCGGGAGTATCACCCCCATCCTAACCTTCCCCCGTCGAAGGGGGAAGGGATTACTTGGCCCACAGCCACCATTTTCATCTTTGTATGTGCCCTGGATTCCGGCTTTCGCCGGAATGACGGTGGGTGAGGGGATGCCGCACCCTTCAGGGTGCGGTGGGGCAGGAATGGCCCTATCCCGATACGGGGACCGGTCTATCAATCACGTCCAAGCTCGTCCAGGATGGTCTCATCCATCCTGAAGCTCTCCTTGCCGGTGGGGAAGGAGCTATCCTTCACCTCGGATATGTACTGGGTGAATGCGCCGGATATAATCTCCGCCAGCCTGGCATACTGCCGGGCGTGCCTTGGCACGAAATCGGTGAACTGGCCCAGCATATCGTGGACCACCTGCACCTGGCCGTCGCAGTGAGGCCCGGCGCCAATGCCTATGGTGGGTATGGATAGGCGTTCCGTGATGACCCTGGAGAGGGCGGTTGGCACCAGTTCTAACACGACGGCATAGGCCCCGGCCTGCTCCAATGCCGCCGCATCCCGTACCAGCTGGGCGGCCTCCTCCTTCTCCCGGCCTCTCACCCTGTGGCCACCAAAGTTGTTCACCGACTGGGGAGTGAGACCGATATGGCCCATGACGGGGATGCCGCACTCCACAATCCGGCCCACTGTTCCGGCTACGGCGGTCCCTCCCTCCAGCTTGACCGAGTGAGCGCCCCCCTCTTGAAGGAGCCTCGCAGCATTGTGCAGGGCCTGGCCTGCGTCTATCTGATAGGACATAAATGGCAGGTCTGCTACTATGTGGGAGTGGTTAGCCCCTCGCGCTACGGCTTTGGTATGGTGGACCATGTCTTCCATAGTCACAGGGATGGTGGAGTCGTATCCCAGGACCACCATGCCCAGGCTGTCCCCCACCAGGATTATGGGAATACCCGATTCGTCGGCCAGCTTGGCGGTGGTATAGTCGTAGGCTGTGAGCATAGGTATCTTCTCGTTCCTGGCCTTCATCTCGGCGATGTCCCTTATAGTAACCTTACGCTCCATCCCTGCTTCCTCCGGGGAATTATTTTAGCCGGCCCGGTCATTTGAGATTTACCTGGAGATATACCTGCTTGCATAATCTCTGATAAGACTGTCCATCGCCTCCACCCCTTCTTTGTCCACCCTTTCCTGGGCCAGGGGAAGGGTCTCCTGGGAAAGGGAGCAATACAGAGGCACAAGCCGGGGCAGGCTGCTTCCCAAGGCTTCCAGGTGCCTTTCCAGGGTTGCCAGGTCGCCGCGCATCATCGGGCCGGTTACGCTGGCGTCTATGCCCCTGCGGGCGACGTTCAGCAATGTGCTTCTTGCAATGGGGAGGATTGTAGCCAGGGCCTCTTCTTCAGAGACCCCCATCTCCCTCCAGATGTCGGCGGCGGCTTTGAGCAGGGCCGCCAGGTATCCACAGCTTATGACGGCTGAGGCGTGATAGATTGCCCGGTGTTCAGGTCTCAGGAAGATTGCCCTGCCGCCCAGATGCTCCGCTGCCTTCTCCAGGAAGTCCCGGAGCCAGCCCTGGCCTTCTACTGAGAAGGTAATGCCCTCCAGCCTGTCTATGGCCTGCTCCGGGGTGTCCAGGCAGGCAAAGGTCTGGAAGGGATGGAAGGAACCGGTGGCGGCCCCGTACCCGGCGGCGGGCCCCAGGATGTCCAGGGACTCGGAGCCGCTGCAATGGACAACCCCATGATGGCTGCGCCACTCCACCTGGGATGCCACCTGTCCTATGACTCCGTCGGGGGTGGTGATGAAGACCAGCCGGCACCTGTCCGCTACCTCCTGGGGGGATGCCAGGGCATCGCAATATTTATTATGGCTGCCGGCGGCTATCCGGTCTGCCAGGTCTCTGGCCGAGGACATGCTGCGGCTGGACACGGCGGCCACCGGGTAGCCCCTGGCTGCCAGGGCCAGGGCCAGGCCCTTCCCCAGGGCGCCTGCGCCGATGAACCCAATATCCGGGTTGCCCGCATCACTCATACCCTAGCTCCTTTAGAGAGGGCACCCCGCCCAGTCCGGTAGCCGTCCTGACGGCCCTCAGCACAGACCGGGCCACCACTTCCACAGCCGCAGCGCCAAGCCCAACCAGGTCTATATCCGATGAGACTTCGCCCGTAGCCATAGCAAAGAGGGTATCCCCATCCCGAGTGGTATGGCAGGGCCTTATGGTAAGGGCCAGGCCGTCGTGACTCACCCGGGCCAGGAAATTGGCCTGGGCCTTTGTGAGGGCGGCGTTGGTAGCCACCACGCCGATGGTGGTGTTGGTCCCCGGCGGGCTGCCCTCCGCGCCATACCCCTTCAGGAGCAGGTCAACGGTGTCGTGTATCCCTGGGCCGTCGCTGCGCCGGGGCCCGGCGATGGTCCTGCCGTTGGTGTAGTCCACGATCCCGCCATGAGCGTTTACGGCTACGATGGCGCCGACTACGACCCCTCCGGGCAACTCCAGGCTGGCGGTGCCGATGCCCCCTTTTATGGCCCGCTCTATGCCCAGGAGCTTGCCCACCGTAGCACCGGTGCCTGCGCCTATGGTCCCCTCCTCCACGTCTCGGCTGGAGCATCCCAGGCAGGCTTTGTACCCTTCCTCCGGGCCGGGCCTGACCTCGCTGGTAATCAGAGCCAGGTCAAAGAGGATGGCCGCAGGGACTATGGGGACCAGGGCCGGGCCTGCCTGATACCCGACTCCCTGCTCCTCCAGATAGCGCATCACCCCGGCGGCAGCGTTCAGCCCAAAGGCGCTGCCGCCGCTTAGCAGGACGGCGTGGGCTTGGTCCACCCGGTTTTCCGGTCTGAGCAGGTCGGTCTCCCGCGTACCCGGAGCGCCGCCCCGCACGTCCACCCCCGTTACCGCTCCCTCGCGATAGAGGACGACGGTACAGCCAGTAGCGGACGATTTATCCGTATAGTGGCCCACCTCTATCCCTGTCACGTCGGTGATGGCGTTTGCCAATCCCAGGACCTCCTTAAATCAATCGGACCCAAGTGAATCAAGACCAAGCTAGGAAAATGCAGAAAAGAAAACGCGCCTTCACTGCCTTGGCGAGAAGGCGCATCGTGGATATTTTCGTATTCTGGTCCTGGCGGTCTCCGGCCCAGCGGCCTGCCGGGTGGCGATTATCATCTGGCTCACCCCCCTTAGGGTGGATGGCAGGTACATCATATCATGCCAGGGCCGGGTGTCAAGACATTTTCCCACTTCGTCATTCCGGCGCAGGCCGGAATCCAGGGGTGGTGGTGTGGGTGACTTCTCCGCAATGCCGAAGTCCAGCACCTTAGATTCCTCGACTCGCTCCGCTCGCTCGGAATGACATTGTGATAGGCCGCTCTCCCGGAATGACAATGACGGCACTGAGTGTCGGCTATTCTCATAATAGATGCCCATCCCCCTGGCCGGCCACGTAAGGGGATGAAAATGACGGCAGCCTTCCACCTCGTCACTCCCGCGAAAGCGGGAGTCCACCGCCCCGCCCCTGGATTCCGGCCTGCGCCGGAATGACCGTGGGGGGATGCCACACCCCTCAAGGTGTGATGAGTGGCCCTACAGATACGGTCTTCTTGTGTCCATTTTCCTATCATTGATAAAACCCCACAGGCCGTCTATAATATCTATCAACAAGGTCCCTATTTCCGGTGGAGGAATAAGCGCTATGGCAGATACAGGCACATGGAGAGTCAAGTCGGGACTGGCCCAGATGCTCAAGGGCGGGGTCATTATGGACGTGGTCAACGCAGAGCAGGCACGGATAGCCGAAGAGGCGGGAGCGGTATCTGTCATGGCCCTGGAGCGGGTGCCCGCCGACATAAGGGCCGACGGCGGGGTGGCCCGCATGGCAGACCCTTCCAAAATCCTCGAGATTATTGACGGGGTGAGCGTCCCCGTTATGGCCAAGTGTCGGATAGGCCACTTTGTGGAGGCACAGATACTTGAAGCCCTTGGTGTGGACTACGTAGATGAGTCGGAGGTGCTTACTCCCGCCGACGAGGACCATCATGTTTGGAAGCATCACTACAGGGTGCCCTTCGTCTGCGGCTGCCGCAACCTGGGCGAGGCTCTCAGGCGGATTGCCGAGGGCGCAGCTATGATACGCACCAAGGGAGAGGCAGGCACCGGGGACGTGGTGGAGGCAGTCCGCCACATGCGGGCGGTGATGGACGAGATACGCAGGTTGCAAAACATGCCGGAGGACGAGTTGCCCACTGCAGCCAAAGAGTTGGGCGTGGACCTGAACCTGCTGATCGAGACGCGAGACCAGGGCAGGCTGCCTGTAGTCAACTTCGCGGCAGGTGGGGTGGCCACTCCCGCCGACGCCGCCATGATGATGCAGCTTGGGGCCGATGGGGTCTTCGTCGGCTCGGGGATATTCAAGTCGGGCGACCCGGCAAAGCGAGCGAAGGCCATCGTGGAGGCGACCACCCATTACAACGACCCCAAGATCATAGCCGAAGTATCCAGGGACCTGGGGGAGCCTATGGTAGGGATCGGGGTAAGGACCCTCAGAGAGGAAGACTTGCTTGCCACCCGGGGAAACCTGTAGCTAACTCCCAATAGCTAATTCATAGAGGTTGGGAATAAGGCGACTAACAAGGTGAGCGATGGGTATTGGGTGGGGAGAGAAGGGAGCATCACAAACAAGTTGAAAGTAGGGGTCCTGGCTGTACAAGGAGACTTTGCGGAGCATGTAGCCGTCTTGAAGCGTCTGGACGTTGAGACGGCTGAGGTTCGCCTGCCCCGTGACCTGGAGGGGGTCGACGCCCTGATTATGCCCGGCGGCGAGAGCACCACCTTCAGCTACCTGATGGACCTCTACGGCCTCAAGCCACCCATCGAGAAATTGGCTGGCGTAGGACTACCCATCTGGGGCACCTGCGCCGGTATGATTATGATGGCCAGGGAGCTTACCGACGTGAAGCCCACTCCTATGGGCATCATGGACATCCTGGTGATACGCAACGCCTTCGGCAGGCAGGTGGACAGCTTCGAGGCGGACTTGGAGATCAAGCCCCTGGGCCTTGAGCCTTTCAAGGCCGTGTTTATTCGCGCCCCCGTCATATCCCAGGTCGGGGAGGACGTGGATGTCCTGTCCCGCCTGCCCGACGGACGCCCGGTAGCGGTACAGCAGGAGAAGCTCCTCGCTACCTCTTTTCACCCAGAGCTTACCAGAGACACCAGGTTGCACCAGTATTTTCTCAGCTTGATTTAGAGGTGTCATCTAAAGGGATGAAGCAGTTCTGGTCTTTCGGCGATGCTCTGAGATGTATCCTGTTGAACACGCCCAGAAGCCCCAATCTGGCTGCACCAAGAGACGGTTTCACTCCTCGACCTGCCGCCCCTGGCCCATCGCCTACTTCCGGGTTGCCTGCCGTCATGTTGCCTGTTTCCCTGTTGCCCATCCTTCTGTTGAAAGAGGGGATTTACCAGTCCCGCAACCGTTGTACCCTGGCGTCCTGGGGCAGTCCTGGACTGAATGCCCTGGGGTCCGTAAGCCGGCTGTCGGGACACCGGGCCTGGGAGGTGGACAGGCTTTATCTTCCCGGAGATGATGCCGGCGAGCTTCCTGAGATTCTGGAGGGCCTGGTCCGGTATGCGGGTAGTGGCGGGGCTGAGAGGGTGTTCCTCCGGGTGCCCTGTTGGGACCAATATGGCAGCCCCGTGGCCGACGCAGCCAGGAGCGCCGGCTTCTTCCCCTATTTCGAGGAGGCCCTGTTTCATGGCAGCGGCGGTGTGGACGAACAGGGACAGACCGGCAGTCTCAGCCTGCGTCCAAGACTCCCCCATGAGGAATTTGCTCTTTTTCAGCTATATTCGGCTTCAACCCCCAGCCCGGTCCGCACAGGGCTGGGTATGACCCTGGAGCAATGGAGGGATAGCAGGCATGGGTCTTGGAAGGGTCTCCGAGAGGAGGTGTATGAAAGGGACGGGAGGATAATGGCATGGCTGGCCTCGGACCGTAGAAAGAAGCCTGCAAAGATGGCCCTCATGGTGCACCCCGACGCTACGGACGCCCTGCCTGCACTGTTGGACTATGCTCTCGCGGGAAAGGGCGCTCAGTTGTGGCTGGTCCCCGAGTATCTGGAATCCCTGGAGAGGTTACTGATTCATAGAGGTTTCAGGGAAGTTGCCCGTTACTCTATGCTTATCAAGAGGGTAGCGGCAGGGGTCAAGAGACCTTCCCTGGCTCCTGTGGAGGCGCGAGTTTGGTAGTAACTGAGAAATGGATCCAGGACGACCTGGACTCTCTTCTGGACGCTTTGCCGCCCAGGGTGACCCTTCCTCTGAAGGAGAGGGATGACCTGTATGAACTTCTGGAGGTGGTCCTCGACCTGGGCCGTCCGCCGGAGGCCCGGTTCGCTTCTGAAGACGCCATCTTGGACCCCCGTGAAGTTGATGAGGGTGATATTGACTACGTCGTTGACCGGGTAGGGGAGTTTGGCGGAGACAACCGGGCTGGCATTCCCCGGACCCTGCACCGCATATCGGCCATAAGAAACAGGAAGGGGAAGATAGTCGGCATCACCTCTAGGGTGGGCAGGGCGGTGTTTGGCACCATCAACATCATCGAGGACTTGGCCTTTGCCGGTAAAAGCGTCCTCCTTCTGGGGAGGCCCGGCGTGGGCAAGACCACGATGCTCAGAGAGGTGGCCCGTGTGCTGGCGGACAACGCCAAGAAGCGGGTGATAATAGTGGACACCTCCAATGAGATAGCGGGTGATGGAGATATACCCCACCCTGCCATCGGGCATGCCCGCCGGATGCAGGTTGCCACCCCCACCCTCCAGCACGACGTTATGATCGAGGCCGTGGAAAACCACATGCCCGAGGTGATAATCATAGATGAGATGGGCACCGAACTGGAGGCTGCCGCCGCCCGCACTATAGGCGAGCGGGGGGTCCAACTTATCGCCACTGCCCACGGCAATACCCTGGACAACCTCATTATGAACCCCACCCTTTCAGACCTGGTGGGCGGGGTCCAGTCTGTCACCCTGGGGGATGAGGAGGCACGGCGCAGGGGCACCCAGAAGACCACCCTGGAGAGAAAGGCGCCTCCCACCTTTGACGTGGTAGTGGAAATTCAGAACTGGGAGCGGGTAGCCATCCACGACGACGTGCCTTACGTGGTGGATACCTGGCTGAGGGGCTTCCCCATTACCCCGGAGACCCGATGGCTGAACGAGTCGGGCCAGGTCGTGAAAGCGAGAGAGGTAGGCTCTGCCCGGGAGTCTCGCTCCGCTCAGGCGCACCTGGGACTCCCGGCGCACCTGGGGGCCCCGGTACACTTGGGACAGGATGAGGATGCCGCCGTCGAGGCTCAGCCGGAGGTCAGGATGCCCGGCACCAAGGTCTTCCTCTTCGGCGTGGACCGCAATAAGGTGGAACAGGCGGGACAGGCCACCCGGCTCCTTGTTGAGGTGGTGAACGAGCTTCGGGTCGCTGACGTGGTCCTGACAACCAAGACCCACTACCGCAGGGGTTCTCAAGTCGTCCGGGTGGCTGAGAAGACGGGCAAGCCCGTATACGTGCTCAGGAAGAACTCGCTGCCCCAGGTAGAGCACTTTCTCAAGACCATGTCCAGGGAAGAGCAAGGGGGCAGCCAGCTTGACCTGGCTATCCAGGAGGCCCAGGATGCGGCCGACAGGGTGCTCAATGGAATAAGGTCCGTTGAGTTAAACCCCCAGCGCGCCTACATTCGCAGGCTCCAGCACCTGCTGGCCGAGAAACACCATGTAGCTTCCATTAGCAGCGGCAGCGAGCCCGACCGGCGAGTGACTTTCTACAGGTCTTAGAGGATGTTTCAGAAGTCCCTTCACCCTTGACGGGGGAAGGTTAGGATGGGGGTGACGGCCCTGTCGGGAGAAACACCACGTGGCTTCTATTAGCAACGGCAGCGAACCCGACCGGCGAGTGACCTTCTACAGGTCTTAGGACCTGCGGGATTATTACCTGGTTCGCCCACCGCACCCTGAAGGGTGCGGCATCCCGGCCCACCGTCATTCCGGCGTAGGCCGGAATCCAGGGGCAGGGGGTGGACCCCCGCGAAAGCGGGAGTGACGAGCGAAGTCGTCTCCCACTGGACCCCTATCTGGGTGGACCCCCGCGAAAGCGGGAGTGACGATGGAGAGGGCCGGAATCATAAAATTGGCAAATTGGAACATTGGAGGTGCCTTATGGAAGAGATAATACGCATGGAGGACCGCCGCCTTAAGGCCATGACCCAGACCGACACGGCAGCCCTTGACCAAATCTTGGCCGATGACTTGACCTATACCCACAGCAGCGGCCTGTTGGAGACAAAGGCCCAGTTCATAGATTCTCTGAAGTCGGGGCGGGTGAAGTACGAGTCCATCGAATGTGATGAGGTCAAGGTACGGGACTATGGCGCTACAGCGGTAGTGACAGGCTTTGCCAATTTCAAGGTCCAGTCGGGGGGTCGAGGGACGAGCTTTCGAGTGAGATTCACCGATATTTACGTGAACCGGGGAGACCTATGGCAGATGGTAGCCTGGCAGTCCACCCGCCTCCCGGAGTAGTCCAGGGGCGGGGGCTTTTGAAACTACGCCATGTTCTGAGCAGAGACTTAGACTAAGCTAGCTCTTCCCATCTGCTCCCCCTATTGGCTGATAATAGGCCAAACTTCTGGCATCTTGGATATACTTGGCCGTCTCTATAATTTCTTCTGCCAAGTCATCCTCCGGCTCGCAGACACCATCGTAGAAACATGCTCCATGCAAAAGGGTTTGCTTGGCAGCGTAACGAAGTCGGAGGGACGCAAAGCTAGGGCCTTGTTGATGTAAAAGCCGTAGCTCTTTCATGGTCTGCCCGGATGTCCTGGGTTCTTTGCCCGTCCTTGCCAAGACCAGAGCGTCGGTGGCGCGCTTGGTTGCACACCACGATTTTTCGGCTGCATCTCTGAGGTCATGTTGGTCTAGCCTTTCACGGGCTTGTTGCTGAAGATTAACAGCATCGGCGAAAATATCGGGAACGCTCCTTGCTCTTGTCATTATACCTATCCTCCCTTTCAGCAACATGCCTGTACGTTACCAAATATTGACATGTCTATCAACCCTTACTACAATCGGCACCAACGACACGGCCCCGGATTAACCGGGGCCGTCGGCTGGTCAGGTGTACAATCCCCATGATTTATATAGGAGAGTCCCGGGAGAGTCTGGGGAGAGCCGAGAGAGAGCTTAGGGGGAGGCGCAGGTCTTGGGAGCTTTCATAGTCTTTGAGGGTGGGGAGGGGGCAGGGAAAAGCACCCAGGTGGAGGCCCTTGCTCGCCGCCTTTCCCGGGAAGGCTACGAAGTAGTCTCGACCCACGAGCCGGGAGGAACGCCCCTCGGCGAGGATGTCCGAAGTTGGTTGAAGACCCGGACCGACCTCACACCGACCACAGAGCTTCTTCTATTTGCCGCAGCCAGGGCCCAGCTTGTGGAGAATGTGATTGCTCCTGCCCTTCACTCCGGCAAGATAGTGATTTGCGACCGTTTCACTGCTTCAACTATCGCCTACCAGGGATACGGGCGGGGCCTTGATATGGAGCTAATAGGGCGGCTGAACCAGGCGGCCACTGGGGGGCTTCAGCCGGACCTGACCGTATTTCTGGATGTACCTGTGGAAGTAGGGCTTGCTCGGAAAAAGGGAAGCGGGTTCGACACCTTCGAGGCTGAAGCCATAGAGTTCCACTTGAGGGTGAGAGATGGATACCTTGCTCAGGCAGCTCACGAAGCTGACAGCTGGCTCATACTGGACAGCACCTTGAAGAGGGACGCCCTGGCATCTGAGATATGGACAAAGATTCAGCCCCTCCTAGAGAAATAAGGAGGGGCTGAATCTTTAGCGTATTCGATTATCCAGGGGCTTCCTAGTCGTCGGCGGCAACCAGGACAGAATCGAGCTTCGCTTTGATAACCTGCTTCATCTTGCGGATGCGGCCCAGGTCGGGATATATGTTGTCCTCTTCTTTGCGGTCGAAAATCTTCTCGCCGTCCAGATATACCTCGAAGCGGCCATTGGAGGCGGGGGTCAGGGAGATAGCCACATCTCCGCCGTAGGCCCTGAAGAACTCATTCGCCACGTACGTGGCGGTAGTATGATGCTGTCAAGATACGCAGTATACTATGTCCACCAAAGACTTCCATTCGGTTGCCATGTCCACTCTCCTTTATGCTAGTAGCGTTCCCGCAACCTTAGTTGGGGATTTATGGCACTGGGCCTGAGGATATTTTACCCTTTATTTCGAGTAAGTCAATAGGTTGGCACGTAACCGTTTAGGCATGATGGGTCTTGACCGCCGACTCATCGGCACTCCAGCCCCATATCCGATACGGGGCCGGCTTTGAGCCGGAATCCACCAGCCATATCAGCCGGCAACCTTCTTTATCTGAGACTTCTGGGTCCCGGCTTTCGCCGGAATTGCCCATGTCCTTGTGAAGGCCACGTAAGGGGATGAAAATGATGGCTGGGCTCCCAACCGTCATTCCGGCGTAGGCCGGGATCCAGATGGGTGGTGGGGGTGACTTCGCAACGACTCCCTACGTCGCGAGACTCTGGATTCCTGCGGAAGCAGGAATGACAGTGGTTGAACCTGGCGCTGGCTATTTTCATAATAACAACGAGTTGGGTCCAGAATGAAACCTCAAGCCTGAACAGTTACGGTAATCATGCAGCCATTGACCATGCCCCCGTCTGTACATACAATGCAGGTAGTCATAGTTACAGGCAAGTGCGTATCTTGGGAATATTCAGGAGGTCTGTTATGCCGGGGAATAGGTTGACCATAGGAAACGTGGAAATCACCTCGCTGTCCGACGGGATTCTGGAATTCGACCCTTGCAACTTCTACCCTGACGTGTCCGCAGAGGACTGGAGCGCCCATGAGGGCGCCCTCACCGCCGAACATAAGGCCCAGTTCAACCTCGGGTCTATGCTGGTACGCTCCGACGGCCGTACCCTGATCTTTGACACGGGGATGGGCCCCAGGCCGGCTGATGCCCCGGATGTCGCCTATGGGGAGCTTATCAACCAACTCAATGAACATGGTGTGCGACCGGAAGACATAGACATGGTGGTGATGACCCACATGCACCGGGACCATGTGGGCTGGAACCTCCAGTCCGCGAACGGCAAATATGAGCCTACCTTTCCCAGGGCTAGATACTGGGTGAGCAAGGGAGACTGGGACTACTTCCGCACCTCCGAAGCCCTGGAGCGGTTCCCCTACAACGGGGTGTCCGTGCTGCCCCTGGAGGAGTTGGGGCTTCTGGAGATAGTGGAGGGGGAGCATTCCCTGACCAGCGAGTTGACCACCCTGCCCACCCCGGGCCACACCCCGGGGCACATGAGCGTAGTGGTCTCCTCCCAGGGACAGAGGGGCCTCATCCTGGGAGATGCCGCTCACCATCCCGTTCAAGTGCATGAGACGGAATGGTCCCCCAGGGCCGACATAATCCCGGACCTGGCCCGGGACACCCGGCGGGCCCTGATGGAGAGGCTGGAGCAGGAAGGGACTCTGGTAGCTGCGGGACACTTCCCCGCGCCCGGATTTGGGAAGGTGGTGCGTCTGGAGGGCCGCCGTTACTGGCAAGCCCTGTAGTATTCGGAGCCTGTAGTATTCGGAGAAGGAACTCCTTCTCTCATTAACCGTATTTCCCCACCAGGAGGCTATGCTTGTGGACGTGTACCGGACTATCAGGGAACGGGTAGCCGTAAAGGGCTTCACCCCGGACCCCGTGCCAGAGCGCATAATCAAGAAGATTCTCCGGGCCGGACGCTGGGCGCCCAGCCAGAGGAACCGCCAGCCCTGGCACTTCATCCTGGTCCAAGACAAGGAGACCCTGGGCCGGCTTGCTTCCCTCACCTCCAGCGGCCCATATATTGCCGAAGCCCCCATGGCCATCGCCATAGTGATGGAAAACGCTAGGATGCCCCAGTTTGACGCCGGCAGGTTGATAGAGAACATGCTGCTGGTGGCCTGGAGCGAGGGTATAGGCACCAGCTTCGTGGGAGGCTTTGACCACGAGAAGGTCAAGGAGCTTCTGAACATCCCAGATTCTATGGAGTTTATCACTGCCATGCCCTACGGCTACCCCACAGAGGAGGCAAAGTCTGGGGGGAAGCGTCGAAAGCCTTTGTCGGAGACTGTACATAGAGAGCGTTTCGGGGACCTGTGGGCAGACATATAGGCCCTGCGTCTTGGCTTGCGGCGACAAATAACGGGCGAGCCGTCACGCCTTCCGGTTGAATACGTGACGGCTCGTCCCCGACTATCCGGCAATCCCTGTGGTGCAAGAAGTGGGCTACGAGGCGGTTTGCGAATCGCTAGCGGGCCGGCAAGTATTGTTTATACCAGTCCATGGTTGCCGACATCACCTCGCTGAAAGCCGGTTCCTCGTACACCTCGTAATGTCCATAGCCCTTCAGCACCACCAGCTTCTTGGGTTCTCCGGCGTGGGCATAGAGTTGCTCCGACTCCTCCATCAGGACCAGACGATCGTTGTCCGACGTGATGAAAAGGATGGGCCTGGGTGACACCTTATCCACAATCCACTCAGGATTAAAGCCAAGGGTGTCGTCCACGTATTCCAGGGGTATGGTATTCACGGCAGCCGGGTTATTGCGGCGGGCTGCTGCGGCCAGTTCTGCCGACTGGCGGTCGGGCAATAGTATCTCGCTCCGCTCCACGAACTCCGACTTGCCGGTGGAGGCGCGCTTTTCCCTATCGGACTTGGACCGCTCCAGCAGGTCAAACCACTCATCCACACGGCGGACCCGGCTCATCCACCGGGTGCCGTTCCCAATGCCAACCACGCTGACTATGCACTTGGCCCGTTGGTCCACAGCGCCTACCCAGCTAACGGTAGCGCCTCCATAGCTGGTGCCGTAGATACCTATCTTTTCAGGGTCCACCTCGGGCTGTAGCCCCAGGCACGTCATGGCTGCCTGCACGTCCATCACCCGGCTGTAGGGGGCCAACCGGCTCCGGGAGCCTTCGCTGTCGCCCCAACCCTTGTAATCGAAGGTCATAGACACGTAACCTGCTTCGTTAAGCACCCTGGCATTGTCCGGCAGATAGAGGTCCTTTACCCCGGTGTAGCCGTGGCAAAGAAGGACAGCCGCCCGCCGCTCCCCGGGTCCCAAGTCGTCGGGGGTATATACATCGCCGCAGAGCTTGAAACTTTCGCTGTAGAATTCCACTGCCCGCTTCATAGACGCCCTCCAAAATCTTCATCTCCCTCGGGTCCAGCCCACTATGACAGTCCCATTATCATCCTATTGGATAGGTTTAAGCAATACCGCATACGTTACGGTGGTATCTCGGTTTGAAATAGCTTTGTCTTTCAATGGCGAGATGTGTAATATCCAATTACGTTGGATTGTCAGAGGTTTTGGCATGTGCTACAGTGATGGTGTCTCACCACAAGACAAGAGCCGCTGGTGCGTGGCGCTCGCCAATGTGAGATAGAGAATTGAATACTTGGTATATCATTCTATTCTCTATACAAGTGGTGGCCTGTCTGGGGATGATTATAGCCTATGAGGTCTTGTATCAGACTACAGACAGCGTTCTGGGTACGGCTATGGCGACGGGAGAAAAGTTCTCCTATTTTGCCGTAGCGGCGGCGGCGAGCACATTTATCCTCGTGGAGGGAGGTCCGATGATAGCGGAGAAGTTCTTACGCAATGAGCGTGCCAAGGGACGCTCTGAGGGGCTTGTTGAAGGACGCTCTGAGGGACTTGTTGAGGGACGTGCTGAAGAGCGCGCAGAGATAAAAAAGCGGTTAGAGGCTTGGAACGCAAGGCGTATCGAGGCAGCAAGTCGAGGTGAGCTTTTTGAGGAACCGCCTCCACTTTTGAATGATACAGACACCGACGCATAACCAATATCATCGTGGAGGGAGGTCCGATGATAGCGGAGAAATTCTTACGCAATGAGCGTGCCAAGGGACGCGCCGAAGGACGATCTGAAGGGCTTGTTGAAGGACGGGCTGAAGAGCGCGCAGAGATAAAAAAGCGGTTAGAGGCTTGGAACGCAAGGCGTATCGAGGCAGCAAATCGAGGCGAGCCTTTTGATGAACCTGTCCCTCTTTTGAATGAAACGGACTCCGGCATGTAACCAATAGTTGTGCAGTAACATAGGCAAAGAGGATGATGGAAGGCAACAGGGGCGCATGATTTGCCATGCGCCCCTGCCGCTTTTCCACAGTCCGTATCTGAGGGAATGGTCTTCTACTGGAAGTATGGTATGACGTACTTCCCGAAGAGCTTGATGGAGTCCATTATCCTGGAGTGAGCCAGGTTGCCCATCTGCATGAAGCACAACACCTGGTCTATCCCGGCGCGTTGGTACTGTTCCATCACCTTTATCACGGTATCCGGGTCTCCCATGGCGAAAGCGCCGGTGGACAGATGGTCATCAATGGTCTTGTCCGTGCGCTCCGACCTTTGCGCCCCCACGGAGAACTGGTAGGAATCGGGTACTTTTACCCCCTGCTCATGCCAGGGCCTGTAGAGGTCGTGGGTCTTATTTACGAACCAAGCCCCCTCCGGGCCTGCGACCCGCCTGGCTTCCTCGTCGTCCTCACCACAGTGGACCACGCACAAGGCCGCTATCTGGTCGTTCACAAAGGCCCCAACGGGGTTGGACTCTTTTATCCCCTCTCTATAAGCCTCGACCCGCTCCACCATCTGGTCATATCCTCCCAGGTTGAAGCACAGAGCGCCTAGGCCCATGCGCCCCGCTCGTCCAAAGCTGGTGGGTTGGCTGCACGCCACCCACATGGGCGGATGGGGCTGCTGTACCGGCTTGGGGATAACCGATCGGGGTGGTATGTTGAAGTAGTGCCCTTCGTGAGAGAATGGGTCCTCGGTCCACATGCGGGGGATAATGGAGACTGCCTCTTCCCATTGGGACTGGGTCTCTTCGGGGTCAATCTCGAACCCCCCCATCTCTATCAGGGTGGTGGACCGGCCTGTGCCCAGGTCCATGCGACCATCGCTTAGAATATCCAGCACCGCGGCCCGCTCGGCAACACGGACCGGGTGGTTGTAGCGGTGGGGCAGCAGGGTCACGGCATGGCCGATGCGGATCCTCTTGGTGCGCTGGGAGATGGCACCATAGAGGACCTCCGGGGCCGAGCAGTGGGAGAACTCCTTGAGGAAGTGGTGCTCCACCGTCCAGAAGTAGTGGAATCCCACGTCATCCGCCAGTTCCACCTGGGCCATCACCTGCTTGTAGCGGTCTGCTTCGATACCCGGATAGTGGGGCTCGGGAATCTGAATCTCATACATCAGTCCGAACTTCATTGGTCTTCCCCCTTCTTTGCTGCGCCTATGGTGGCAGAATACCTGATGCTGTAAAGTATATCATATCAAAAGGTCGGATGAAGATGGACAGTCTTGGTTTTAGGACCGGCGGCATTCTTGACACATTTGATTTGGATGGTATGCCTTTGCCTGCAAGCCGGAGGGCAACAATCTCCCTGTGGAAGAATGTATTGCTGGTTGCACACTGGAGGGTTGATGTATGGACAAACCGAGATTTGATGAAGAGAACTGCTTCTGTACATCGCATATCGCTCTGAGGGTGACAAGCGGTTCGGTTCTACGAAGCTGAATAAAATACTCTTCTATGCAGACTTTGCCGCCTATAGACAACTCGGCGAACCCATCACTGGGGAGGAGTACCAGCACTTGTCAGAAGGTCCGGCTCCCCGTGAGCTTGTACCAACGAGAAACGCCTTGGTACAGAGTGGAGAATTGGACATAATATCTCAACATTACTTCGGTGGACAGCAGAAGAAGCCAGTGGCGATGCGAATGCCCAATCTGAGGTTGTTTTCCAAGTCCGAGATTCAGATTGTTGACGAGGTTATCGAGGAGTTTTGGACGCTGAATGGCAAGCAGGTGAGCGACAGGTCGCATACGGAGTATGGGTGGTTGCTTACTGAGCCGGGGGAGACCATTCCTTATAGTGCAGCTTTCTTCTCCACAGCGCCGTTGACTCAAGAACAAGTTGAGAAAGGCCAGGAGATTGCATCCAGGCACGAACTCACATCCTAGAATTCCATACGGCGTCAAAGAAGCTGAGGGATTTACCGAACAGGCCATGGCACTCTTTGGCTCTGTTCAGAAATGGGATGAAGTTAAGGAATTCATTGATCACTATATAGAGCGTGACCCCAAAATGGGACTCCAAATCCCTGGCACACGGCTATACGCCCTTCCCATTGAATATGATCCACTCCTCACAATTTACTACATGATTGATGAAGCCTTGGACCAAGCGACTGGAGAAGTATAGGGGACTATCATACTACTGGGAATCCATTCCTTGTGAGTGAATGATGGAATTTTGGAGAATTTTCAAAATGCTCCAAAATTGTACTTGACAATCGCGCCAGACTCATTTAGTATATGGGATACAACATCAATGCACCTTAACAACTGGATAGTGGAAGGAAGCAAAGGTAAGGTTACTATAAGAGAGTTTGATCTTGGCTCAGGGCGAACGCTGGCGGTGCGCTTAATGCATGCAAGTCGAGCGAGCCATACCCGATTCGTCGGGTGTGGAAAGCGGCAGACGGCTGAGTAACACGTGAGTAACCTGTCCTTCGGTGGGGAAAAACCCCGAGAAATCGAGGCTAATACCGCATAAGTCCCTTCGGCCTTGGCTGGAGGGGGAAAGTCTTCGGACGCCGGAGGAGGGGCTCGCGACCTATCAGGTAGTTGGTGGGGTAAAAGCCTACCAAGCCGATGACGGGTAGCTGGTCTGAGAGGATGGCCAGCCAGAGGGGGACTGAGACACGGCCCCCACTCCTACGGGAGGCAGCAGCAGGGAATCTTGGGCAATGGGCGAAAGCCTGACCCAGCGACACCGCGTGGGGGACGAAGGCTTAAGGGCTGTAAACCCCTTTTCCGAGGGAAGAGGAAGGACGGTACCTCGGGAATAAGCCCCGGCTAACTACGTGCCAGCAGCCGCGGTAACACGTAGGGGGCAAGCGTTGCTCGGATTTATTGGGCGTAAAGAGCGCGTAGGCGGCCAGCTAAGTCTTTTGTGAAAGCTCCCGGCTCAACTGGGAGAGGTCAGGGGATACTGGTTGGCTTGAGGGCAGTAGAGGAGGGTGGAATTCCCGGTGTAGCGGTGAAATGCGTAGATATCGGGAGGAACACCAGTGGCGAAGGCGGCCCTCTGGGCTGTTCCTGACGCTGAGGCGCGAAAGCGTGGGTAGCAAACCGGATTAGATACCCGGGTAGTCCACGCCCTAAACGATGGATGCTAGGTACAGGGGGTATCGACCCTCTCTGTGCCGAAGTTAACGCGATAAGCATCCCGCCTGGGGAGTACGGCCGCAAGGCTAAAACTCAAAAGAATTGACGGGGGCCCGCACAAGCGGTGGAGCGTGTGGTTTAATTCGATGCTAAGCGAAGAACCTTACCAGGGCTTGACATGTTGGTAGTAGAAACCCGAAAGGGCAACGACCTCGGGGTAACCCGGGGAGCCATCACAGGTGCTGCATGGCTGTCGTCAGCTCGTGCCGTGAGGTGTTGGGTTAAGTCCCGCAACGAGCGCAACCCTCGCCGCTAGTTATATTCTCTAGCGGGACAGCCCCTCACAAGGGGGAGGAAGGTGGGGATGACGTCAAGTCAGCATGGCCCTTACGCTCTGGGCTACACACACGCTACAATGGCCGGTACAATGGGTCGCCAAAGCGCGAGCTGGAGCCAATCCCATCAAAGCCGGCCTCAGTTGGGATCGCAGGCTGCAACCCGCCTGCGTGAACGTGGAATCGCTAGTAACAGCAGGTCAGCACACTGCTGTGAATACGTTCCCGGGCCTTGTACACACCGCCCGTCACGTCATGGAAGCCGAGAACACCCGAAGTCGCTGAGCTAACCCGTAAGGGAGGCAGGTGCCGAGGGCGGGCTTGGTGACTGGGACGAAGTCGTAACAAGGTAGCTGTACCGGAAGGTGCGGCTGGATCACCTCCTTTCTAGGGAGCAATAGCAGGTCTCTTTCCTCCTGAGCAAGTCTCATGGAGGGTGCCCTGCCCACCTCCTAGGTCGGTCGGTGGGCGTCCTGTCCCGATGGGACCACTAGGTTGAGCGCAAGCTCCCGGGTCCTTCAAGGGCAGTTCCCTGAGAAAACCCATCGCCTTTTCAACAATGCAAATTTCTTCCTTCCACTATTCAGAAGTTAAGGTGCACACTTCCGGGATGGGCTTTTGAGGCCCATCCCGTTTGTTTTTCCTCGGAGCTAACTGGTATATTGTCTATCCTGACCCATTTAACGGCCTTGGGGTCCATCATGATAACCAAGCGACTCCCAACCAAGCGGATGCTTATGGGGCTAACTGCCGTCGGAGCCCTGATTGCAGTGGGCCTCTTGGCCTGAGCATTCCTCCCGGACTATCTGATCCCCTCTAGGGGCGTCTCCACTGGCCAAGGGATTTGGGTCATTGACCGGTAAAACGATAGAGAACTGGTGGGCTTGGCCCAAGATGTCTTCTTCGGGCAGGTCATTGAGAAGTTGGGGCAGACCCGGAAGTACGGATACCCGGAAACTCAATTCAATGTGAAGGTCCTCGAGGTCCTCAAGGGGTCTTTGTCCGGCACAGTGAAGGTCAACCAACAAGGGGGCACCCGGATAGACGGCACCCAGTGGCGGATGGAGGGAGACCCGACGCTGCTGGACCCTGGCAAGAGCTATCTTTTCGTAACACGCCATTTGCCAGCGGAAGATTGGCACACAGTGTCCCCTGGCTATGGCAATATTAAGCTCCAGGCTCCCCCAAATGGCACGAAGGAAGAAGTGCTGGGCAGTGAGCACGCTGGAGAGCTGCGGCAGCGGTTCAACACCGCAGTGGAAAATGAGATTCCTTACGACCCTCAAGGCGGGTCTGAGGAGACGATGGAAATATCCACTCAGCCTACTCAGACTACGGAGGAAAGGGAGACTCCAACCCCATCCCCCTAACTGCCGGGTAACCAGGGCAACCACAAGGGTTGCCCCTACCAACGGCGGACCGTTCCATAGGGACGTTCCCCTGTTCGGGCAGGGACAGGCTCTTGTGGACGCCCGTAACTGTTCAGACTTGAGGGCTCTCTCTGGACCCAATTCGTTGTTACTATGAAAATAGCCAGCAGCCGGCACCGTCATTCCCGCGAAAGCGGGAATCCAGGGTCCCGCAACCTGGGGAGTCGCTGCGAAGTCACCCACAATACCGCCCCTGGATTCCGGCCTGCGCCGGAATGACGGTGAGGCAGCGGCCACCACTCATCATGTCTGAACTGTTACGGACGCCCTTGTCACTTGACAAAATCAGCTAACCATCATTTCAATAATTTCTGACTACTTGGTAGTGTCCCACTTAGAATTTCATCAGACATTCTATGCTGGGACACTGCCACCTTTTGTGGTCAGGTCAATTGCAGAGAGGAACACGAAATGGCGCCACGGTCCTCAAGAGACAAAAGCAGGCTTCAGGAAATTCTCGCGGCGCTGCGCGAGGAGATGCCTCGTCTTGAGGAGACGTATCACGTCAAGAGCCTGGGCGTGTTCGGTCCCTATGCCAGGGGAGAGAACCGGCCTCGAAGTGTCCTGAACCTTGTGGTGGAGTACCACAAGCTCCCCACCCTGATTGGACTTGCCAAGTTGGAAGACGACCTCAGCGAGCTTCTAGGCGTAAAAGTTGACCTTGGTCCTAAGGAGAGCTTGAGGCCACATGTCAAAGAGCGAGTCCTGCGTGAACTGGTGCCCGTGTGACGAGAGGACGCCACTCCTCAGTATCTCTAGCGAGCACCTGCCTCCGTTGCAAACCTCTCCCGCTTCAGAGATAATGTCTCTAACGATGGAATGTCATATTCCCTTGCCATTCGGGATATGGTCTGGTCTATCCCGACCCCGACTCAGTTAACGGTCTTGGGAGTAGTCCGTGAGTAAAAGAGTTTTAGCTTCCCCTATTACTCTGGAAGAAATCTTGCACACTCTGAAAGCCTACCTACCAGACCTGAGAGAAATTTATGGAGTAAAGAATCTGGGTGTCTTCGGTTCCTATGTCAGAGGGGAGAGCAAACTCAGGAGCGATATTGACCTGTTGGTGGAGTTTGAGCGTTCTCCTACCATGTTCGAGTTCGTGCGTCTGGAGCGTTACCTGACCAGCATTCTGGGTGTCAAGGTGGACCTGGTAATGAAGACTGCTCTCAAGCCGGAGATTGGTAGGCACATCATGGGTGAAGTGGTGCTTGTTTGAGGCCGCAGAGGTCTTATCTGGACTACATTTGGGACATCCTCAATGCCTCAGAGCAGGCACAGAAGTTCATTGAAGAAATGGACTTCACCGCTTTCTCAGAGGACACCAAGACCATATTTGCTGTAGTGCGGGCCCTGGAAATCATCGGCGAGGCTGCCCGGAACATTCCGCCAAATTTGAGGCGCCGCTATCCACGGGTGCCTTGGCGGGAAATGCTTGATATGAGAAACCTTCTCATTCACGAGTATTTTGGGGTCGACTTGGAAGTCTTGTGGCGGACTGTTCATGAGGACTTGCCTCCGATGCGTGAGGAGGTGCAGAGGGTGAAGGAGATGATGGAAATGGAGAACCAAAACGACGGTTGAAAGGAAACCTTGTAAGTGGCCCACCATTTTGGTTATCCTGTAAAACGAGGTGATTGACAGATGCCTGATGAGCATTTTATGAGCAGGGAAGCCTTCCTGAGCATGGCCGAGGCGGCGGGGTTGGATGTCGCCGACGCCGGCTATATGGATGCGTTGTATTCCTATCTGGATGGCCGCCTTCCCGACATGAGGGCCATCCGGGACCTTAACCTGGCCGATGCGGAACCCGCTATGGTCTTCATCCTTAACAAAGAGTAGTCCCCCAAAATAAGCCCCCAAAAGATGTCAAGGAGTAGAGATGGCTATGGACGCTGCTGAGCTTTGCTACCTGAGCGCCGGGCAGCTTTCCCGCCTCATCGGTGACGGGGAGGTCTCTCCCGTAGAGGTGGTGGAGGCCCACCTGGCCCGCATTGATGCCCTGGAGCCTGTGCTGAACTCTTTTATTACCCTTCTGCCCGACCAAGCTATGGCCATCGCCCGCCGAGCGGAGGAGGAGATACGGGCTGGACAGCACCGAGGTCCCCTTCACGGCGTCCCCCTGGGGCTGAAGGACCTGTACTATGTCCGGGGGGTGCGCAATACTTCCGGCTCCAGGATATACGATACCTTCGTCCCCGACTACGATTGCACCATCGCCGCCAGGTTCCGGGATGCGGGGGCTATCCTGCTGGGGAAGCTGAACCTGCACCAGTTCGCCTATGGCCCCACCGGGGAGAACCCGGACTATGGGAACATGCACAACCCCTGGGACCCGGAGCTTCTGGCGGGAGGCTCCAGCGGCGGCTCCGGCTCTGCCGCCGCCGCTGGCGAGTGCACCCTGACCATGGGCAGCGACACCGGCGGGTCCATCCGCATCCCCAGTTCCCTGTGTGGCCTGGCCGGGCTGAAGCCCACCTATGGCCGTCTCAGCCGCTATGGACTCACCCCACTGTCCTGGTGCCTGGACCATCCCGGCCCTATGTGCCGGACGGTTGAGGACTGCGCCCTGGTAATGAATGCCGTCGCAGGATATGACCCCAACGACCCGGCCTCGGCCAATGTCCCGGTGCCCGACTATACCAGGGCGCTGACCGGGGACATCGGGGGCTTGCGGGTGGGGGTGCCCAGGGAGTATTTCGAGGAGCCTCTGGACCCCCAGGTGGAGCAGGCAGTGCGCAGGGCCATTGACCTGCTGGGGGAGATGGGAGCTACGGTTGTGGAGGTTTCATGGCCCATGTACAAACGGGCGGGGGCCATATCCACTGCCATCCTGATGGCTGAGGCCACCGCCTATCACAGTAAGCTGGTGCGAACCCGGGGGGCCCAGATGGACCCCAACGTGCGGATGCGGATAGAGGCGGGCTTCTTCATTTCCGCCGCCGATTACATCCAGGCCCAGCAGGCCCGTACCCTCTTTGACCGCCAGAGCCGGGACTTGTTCAATAATGTGGACATCCTGGCCGGGCCAACGGAGCCTGTCACCGCCCCCAGGATAGGCTCCACCTCGGTGCAAATAGGGGACGCGACGGTAGGCTCAACGGCTGCCCTTACCCAATACACCCGCGCCTTTAACCTGAACGGCTTCCCGGCCATGACGGTCCCGTGCGGTTTTTCCCATGACGGCTTGCCCATCGGCTTGCAGCTTGCCGGGAAGCCCTTCGACGAGGAGACTGTCCTGCGGGCGGCCCACGCCTATGAGCAAGCTACCGACTGGCACAATCGGAGGCCGCCGCTTTAGAGCCTATCCGAAAACACCCCATCGTCACTCTTGAGAAAGCAGGAGTCCGGTGTACCGGGTAGTGGATTCCCGCTTTCGCGGGAATTGCCCGCGGCCCTTGAGGGCCACACATGAGGATGAAAATGACAAGCAGTCCCCCCACCGTCATCCCGGCGCAGGCCGGAATCCAGGGGTGGGGGTGTGGGCGACTTCGCAACGACTCCCTACGTCACGGGACTCTGGATTCCCGCTTTCGCGGGAATGACGGCGCTGGTTGCTGGATATTTTCATGGGAATTGCCCCTGCCCCTGCGGGCCACATACGTGGATGAAAACCCTATTTTCATAATAATGACGTGAACTGTCCTACCTGGTTATCGGATAGGGACTTAGAGGAGGGTAGAGTCGCCTTCCGCCCGGCTCTCCAGCACGTCCTTCAGCTTGTTGCAGTCGTCCTCTATCTGCTTCTGGACGGTGCGGGTAATCATTCCCTCGGCCAGCTTGAACATGCCCGTCGGCTCGGCCTGGAGGGCGAAGGTGAATCTTGCGCCTCCATCCACCGTCTCAAAGGAGTAGCTGCCCTCTATGGGTAGTGGCACGTCGGTCTTGAACCCAATCTTCCTGTTGGGGTCATACTCGGTGACTTCCGTGATTGCCTCCACCCGTCTGCCCAGAATCTCGCGCACATACCGGGCCTTTGCCCCAACCCCCGGAGGGTCTTGGGAGATACGGCCGCACTCCAGGACCCCCGTCTGCCACCGGGTGCTGTTCTCAACATCGCTGACGAAATCGAAGACCTCTTCAATGGGCCTGTTGATAACCACGCTGTGCTCGATCTTTATCATCTATCTTCTCGCAGTCTTACTATCTATGTATGAGGTTCGGCAATCCTCATGGCAGCCCCGGGACACGCCGTCACTCCCGCCTACGCGCTACCCACGTCACTCCGGCGAAGGCCGGAGTGCAGGGGGGAGGGTGAATTCCCGCGAAAGCGGGAATTGCCCATGGCCTTCCAAAGGCCAGGTAAGGGGATGAAAATGACGACAGTCTCTCCACCGTCATTCCGGCGTAGGCCGGAATCCAGGGGTAGGGGGTGGGTGACTCGCAATGGCCGCCTACGTCGCGGGACCCTGGATTCCTGCTTCCGCAGGAATGACGGTGGGCAGCTATTTTCATAATAATGACAGAGTAGGGGTCGGGAATGACGGGCTAGGCACCGGCCCATCCCGGGTAGGGCGCCGCTTACCCCGGGTAGGGTGCCGGCTTATCCCGGGTAGAGTACCTGCCAGTAGCGGCGTCCCTCCAGCCTGATAACTTTGCCGAAATGCTCGTTGGTCTTGAAGTGCCCTGCGGCCACCACAAAGTCCTCTTTCTCGAACCGCTCCAGCATAGCCTGGCGGCTCCTGACCCCCAGACCCTTGTCTATGTCGGCCCTTGAAGACCATTCCGGCTCCTGCACCTGGACTTTGCTGTGGAGCATATCCCCCACCACTGCGCCCTTCTCCCCCTGGGACGTGATTAGCACGTTGATATGGCCCGGCGTGTGGCCGGGGGTAGGCACGGTGCTGATTTCGGGGGTTATGGTGTACTCCCCTTCGATAAGCTCCATTACGCCGAGGCCCTCCAGGGGGACGACGCTATCCCTGGCGTAGGGCGCCGTCTCCATGATTTCCGGCCTGGTGAAATGCTCCCAGTCCGCCTTTGGGACCAGGTATCTGGCTCGCGGGAAGGTGGGCGTTGCCCTCCCGCCCTCGTATGTCACGTTCCAACCCACGTGGTCTATATGCACGTGGGTATGCACTACGGTGACAACGTCCTCCGGGTTGATGCCTTGCAGCTTGATCTGGTTCAGCAGGTCGCCCCGGAGATTGCCCCTGGTAGGATGGGGGCCGGGACCAATCCCCGTGTCCACCAGCACCACCTGCCCCTGGGAGCGGAGGGCAAAGCAGCCATAATAGAGCTGAAGCTCGCAGTTGTTATGTTCGCAGTTCTCCAGGTGGTCAGCCTTGTATGGCTCCCATGCCTCCATGGGGACATCGGGGAAGAACTCGGTGGGGCTGTAGGCGGGTGGTATCATGTCCAGGAACCCGATGATCTCGACGTTGCCGACGGTGATTCTATCTGGCATAGTTTCCGGCCTCCTTATTTCCGCCTCCTTGGGACTTGTCGGGACTTGTCTATCAGCCCTCGGCAGGGGCGCTTGCCCCAGTCTAATATTGTACCAGGGAAAAAATATCATAGCCCCGCAATTGTCTCCTGCCCTCCAGCCCGGTAAGCTCGACGACCAAGGCCATACCCTCCACCGTTGCTCCGGCCCGCTCCACCAGCCGGGCTGTCGCCGCCAGGGTGCCTCCTGTTGCCAGCAAGTCGTCCACTATCAGCGCCCTCTGGCCTGGGTTGATGGCGTCTGTGTGTATCTCCAGGACGTTGGTGCCATATTCAAGGTCATATTCCGCGCTTATAGCCTGGGCCGGGAGTTTGCCCTGTTTTCTGGCGGGGATGAAGGGCTTCCCCAGGCTAAGGGCCAGTGGGGCGCCGATGATAAATCCCCGGGCCTCTATGGCTACGACTACGTCTATTGGGCTTGCGGCGTACCTTTCGGAAAAGCTGTCCACCACGTGCCTGAATGCGGTTGGGTCTTTCAGCAGAGGGGTAATGTCTCTAAACAGGATGCCGGGCGTGGGAAAGTCGGGCACATCCCTGATATATTTTTTCAAGTCCATTCTTGGTCCCCTATTCCTCGGGTTGGGTGCAGGTCCATCTAGTCCGGGCTGGTGTTATTGCATAACCGTCATTCCGGCCCTCTCATCATTCATCATTCGGTTGCAGGCCGGAATCCAGGGGCTGGGGGTGGGTGACTCGCAATGACTGCCTACGTTGCGGGGTCTTGGATTCCCGCTTTCGCGGGAATGACGGACAGGCTGGGCGCTACCTATCTTTATGATGCTGGGCGCTGCCTATTTTCGTGGTAATTGCTCATTGCCCTTGCGGGCCACGTAAGGGCAATGAAAATGATGGGGAGCCTCCCCGGAAGTCCCTTCCCACTTCGACGGGGGAAGGTTAGAGCCTGCCCCCCGTATCAAGTACGGGGCAAGCTCTGAACTTGATTCAGGGATGGGGGTGATACCATCACCTACTGCCCACTGCGGGTGACGACTCTGCCCACTACAGGGGTGATACCCCCCACCTCAGTCCTCCCCCGCAAAGGGGGGAGGAGGTAGATTTTCATAATGGTAGGTGGATCGCCCGCCGTAGAAGACCGGGGAGTGGTTGCAGGAGATGCGTTATATCTGAGAATTGCAACGTTCCCATTATGCCCGAGGCATCCCTCGTCTTGACCCGTCACCTGAAATAGTTGTAGTTCTTGGAGATGTAGGCGTGCCATTTGCTGGGCACAGAGTATTCATGGAATATGGCAGTTACGGGACACACAGGCTCGCAGGCGCCGCAGTCTATGCACTCATCGGGGTTTATGTAAAACATATCATCGCCGTCTTCGGCCTGAATGCAGTCCACCGGGCACACATCCGTACAGGCGCTATCTTTAACTCCAACACAAGGCTCGGTGATTATATATGTCATCGCCGTCTCCCACTCCGTTTCCCATCTGGTTTACCGGCGACTCTCCCCCGCTGTTTTGGGACTGGAGAATCATTGGTCCGTCCGGTATAGGTAACGGATGTCCCAAAGCCCATACAGCGTGGGCGTCATGTTGCTGAAGACGTTTCGGACTGCGCTCAGTCGTTCGGATTGGGTGGTGTAGATAACCGGCACGTTCTCGGCGGCTATCTCCTGGGCGCGGCGGTAGTGCTCCACCCGCTTCTCACGGTCCAACTCCTGGCTGCCCATGATGTATAGCTCGTCAATGTCGGCTTCCCATTCTGTCGCAGGCTGTGGCTGGTTCGGGTGCCACAGGTGAAAGTCCTCGCTGCTGTGCCAGAAGCCAATGCCGCCGTAGGGGTCGGTGCCGCCGGTGAAGCCGATGACGATGGCCTCCCAGTCGTAGGAGGTAGTCAACTGGGATACGAGGCTGCCGAACTCGACGATCTCGTAGTCCACCCTGATGCCGATCTCCTCCAGGCCGTCGCGGATTAGCAGGGTCACTTTCTGGCGCACGGTATTGCCGTCGTTGGTTGCCAGGGTGAACTCGATCTCGTTGCCCGCGTTGTCTTCACGTATCCCGTCCCCGTCGGTGTCTATCCAACCGATGCTGTCAAGGATTTCATTGGCCCTGGGGATGTCGTACTCGTACCTTCGGACGTTGGGGTTGTGGAAGTCGCCGGCTGCCGGGCTGACGGAGGACCATTGGGGGTAGCCAAGCCCGTGCTGGATGTCGTTGATGATTGCGTCCTTGTCTATGCTGTGAGCGATAGCCTGGCGGAAATATTTGTTGGTGAACCATTCCAGTTTCTCTGGCGCGACATAGGCCTCGCCGGTGTCCGGGTTGCTGCCGGGGTTCACGTTGAAGGTCAGGAAAGTCGTCCCGAAGGTAGGCCCCCGCTTATGGAGGATGAAGTTCCCTGCCACTTCCATCGGCTTGAGGTCCGCGTACTCCTCGCCCAGTACGCCGTGAATGTCCGTCTCCCCCGCCTGGAACATGGCGAGTTCGGCCTCCAGGTCCGGGGCGGAAATATAAACAATCTCGTCCAGGTAAGGCAGGCTGTTGCCCGCATCGTCCTTGAGCCAGTAGTCCGGGTTGCGCTGCAAGACCAGGCGCTCCTCCGGCTCATAGAGTCCGATGGTAAAGGGCCCGGTGCCGATGACCTCCGCCGGGTCGGTGTTGACATCCCATACCGACTCAAAGGTGCCGTCGTTCACGTGCTGCTCAAGGATGTGCTTCGGGTAGATGGCTGTGCCCATGGAGCGGAGGAAGGGGGCAAAGGGCACCGGAAGAACGCACCGGACCGTATAGTCGTCCAAGGCTGTGACGGTCATCTTCGCTTCTTCCCACTGGCCGGTCTCCTCGTCCAGGAAGCGGAAGTTGAAGGTGGAACGGTCGCTGGTGGGAATGTCGTCGTTGTAGATGATTTGGTTGAAGGTGAAGTCCACGTCGTGGGCGGTGAAGCCCTCCCCGTTGTGCCATTTCACGTCCCTGCGGAGGTGGAACGTCCAGGTCAGGCCGTCCTCGGATCTTTCCCAGGACTCTGCCAGCGACGGCTCCACCAGGTCTGTCAGCCACGAGGTCTCTGTCAGGCCGTCAAAGAGGTAGCTCAGGATGCCCGAGGAAAAGGCATCGTCGGCGAGGGCCAGGTTGAAGGTAAGCGGCTTGGAGATGGTCGAGATTGTCAGAGGCCCTCCGTGTTTCCCAATGGTGTACTCAAACTCCTCGGCATTCTTTCTGAGTTGTTCGACGATGGAGACCTCGGGGGTGGGCGTGGCTATAGGTCTGTTCGGGCGGGCGCCAAAAGTGGGGTCCATGAACATGCAGGCGGCGGATATGGGGATGGAAATCATTACAAGGGAAGCAAGGACCAACCAGCGAGGCTGAAGCCATGCCCGCATAAGGCCACCTCCCTTATGAGTAGGCCCATGCTGGTGGCCCGTGGCTCGCTGCGGCGTCAATCGCTGGTGTACCGGCATGTCGTCTTGTATCCCCAAAACATGCTGTATATAGCCTGATATACCTGAACAGTTCCAAAGGCTATGACCCATTCCATTGTGGCGATGAAGTTATCAAACTGTCAAGGGATATTATTTGATATACTATATTAAAATGTTTATGGGTGCATGGCTATGAGAGCAACGCCGACATTCCCCTCCGGGGTGGTTGAGGGACCGCAGGACGAGGGAGCATCCATCTCCCAGAGGCAGGGCAGTTTTGCCGACTTTCCCCTGATATGCCCCATATCCTCAAATGATTCTGTATAATGTTGAATATTATCTAAATTGGCGTGAGTAGGGTGGTCTATGGAAATACGTGAGCTTGTCAGCTTTTACCACGTTGCCAGACTGCGGAGTGTGTCTAAGGCTGCCGAGTACCTTGAGATAGGCCAGCCAACGGTGACTACCCATCTGCAAAAGATAGAGAGAGAGTTTGGGGTAACGCTGTTCGACCGCATAAAAAGGCCCATCCAGCTAACGTCGGATGGACAGACCTTCTATGGGTTAGCTAAGCCCATAGTGCAGAATATATCCGAGGGGATAGAGACCCTCAAGGTGCAGATGGAGTACCCCGAGCATAGAGGCTCCTTTATCATAGGCGCATACCCGGACTTGGTGCTGCACCATCTCGCACCGATAGTCAAAGAGTTCAGGGCCAACTATCCCCAGGTCCATATCAAGCTGGCGGCGCGCAGCTACATGAGCCTGATGGATATGGTGTCTGCGGGAGACCTGGACCTGGCGTTGGCTACGGAACCCGAGTCCGGCTATCCTTCGTTGGAGTATATTCATCTTTTCGCCTCGGACTTTGTGCTGGTCACTCCCCTGGGCCATGAGCTTCTCGAGTTGCCGGAAGTCACCTTTAAGGATATTGCCCGGTGGCCCCTTATCATGTTGGGGCCTGCAAGCCACAGCAGGCGGACACTGGAGCAGGCCCTGAAAAAAGAGGGACTCCAGTACGACGTATCCCTGGAAATGGACATCGCGGAGATGTCCAAACGGTATGTGGAGATAGGGATGGGTATTTCTGTGACCCATCAATACACCATACAGCCCGAGGATAGCGCCAAGCTGGGAATACGGAATCTGTCGGGTATCCTGCCTCCCACCCAGATGGGGTTGATCACCCTCAGGGGGAAATTCCTCAGCAGGTCCATCAGGAACTTTATTGACACCCTGGTGGAACACCTGGGCGAATAAGATATGCGATATGTACGTGGGTATCCCTAGGGGACTCACGTCCGCGGAATACCCATTTCCGGCTGCACCAAGTATACTGAATTTCCAACCCCAAACAGGAGCTTGATAAATTGCCAGTTATTAGCGGAGTCACCTTTGACCTGTGGCAGACTCTTATCATGGACAACCGGGAGCTTGGCAGGGCCAGAATGCAGGTACGCCTCGATGGGGCCCTTGAGGCCCTTGGAAACGCGGGGGAGAACTTCTCCGAAGACCAGGTCCGTGATGCCTATCGCCTGTGCTACCGCACCTGCCACGACATCCGGGACGAGGAGCGGGATGTCACCTTCAGGGAGCAGGTAGAAATATTCATCGGCCATATAGACCAGGGGCTTATGGGCAGGCTGGATGAGACCGTGGTAAAGCAGATTGCCGAGATATATGCCGATTCTCTGTTCCACTTTCCCCCGCCGGCTCATCCCGATGCGGTGGAGGTGCTGCGCAAGGTGAAAGAGAAGGGTTACAGGACTGGCCTCATCTCCAACACGGGCATGACCCCAGGCTACACCTTCAGGGTGTACATGGAGCAGATAGGAATCCTGGACTACTTCGACGTGCTCACCTTCTCCGATGAGGTGCGTTTAGCCAAGCCCTCAAGGGCAATCTTTCTTCAGACTGCCAATGAGATGGGGGTCCCGCCGGAGCAAATTGCCCACGTGGGAGACCATCTGCTCAACGACGTCCTGGGGGCTAGGAATGCGGACATGAAGACCGTCTGGATTGAGACCTACGATGAGCGCAGGAAAACGGTGGAAGTGAAACCCGACGTAACGGTCCCCGCTCTTGCCGACGTGGCCGAAGCCATTTATAGTCTGGGATAGCCTGGCAATGGCGATTCCCTGACTTGGGCGGGGGCTACTGCTGTCCCCACCACTCCCGCACTCGCTCAGCTATGTCTTTCTCGCGGCCCTCTTCCGAAGGCTGGTAGTAGCGGCGGTCCTTCAGGGAAGACGGAAGGTAGTCCTGCAAGGCGAAATGCCCTTCATAGTCGTGGGCATACTTGTAGCCTTTCCCGTAGTCCATCCGCTTCATAAGGCCGGTTACGGCATTGCGGAGATGCAGGGGCACCGGCTCATTGCGGTTGCTGCGGACATCCTCCATGGCCCGATTCAGGGCTGCATAGGCGGAGTTGCTCTTGGGCGCCGTTGCCAGGTATACGGCAGCCTCCGCCAGGGGTATCCTGCCCTCGGGCATACCGATGAAGTGCACCGCCTGTTGAGCGGCCACCGCCATGGACAGCGCCATAGGCTCAGCCAGGCCGATGTCCTCGGCGGCCAGGATAACCAGCCTCCTGGCTATGAAAAGGGGGTCTTCCCCAGCCTCGATCATTCTGCTCAGCCAGTAGAGGGCGCCGTCGGGCGATGAGCCGCGCACCGACTTGATGAAAGCCGAGATAGTATCGTAGTGCTGGTCGCCCGCCTTGTCATACCGGAGGGAGCGGCTCTGAAGGGCATCCTCCACCGTCTGAAGGTCTATACGTCTAACACCGTCATCGCTGGGCGTGGTGGCGTATGCGGCGGTCTCCAGCCCGTTGAGGGCCACCCTGGCATCCCCGCCGGCTACGTTCACCATAAGCGCCATAGCTTCATGCTCCATCTCCACCTTTAGCTTGCCCAGGCCCCTGTCCTCGTCGGCGATGGCCTGCTCCAGGATGGCCTGCACGTGTTCATCACTCAGCTGGTCCAGGGCGAAGACCCTGCACCGGGAAAGGAGCGGGGCTATTACCTCAAAGGAGGGGTTCTCGGTGGTGGCCCCTATAAGGGTGAAGGTGCCCTCCTCCACGTGGGGCAGGACTACGTCCTGCTGGGCCTTGTTGAAACGGTGGATCTCGTCAATAAACAGGATGGTCCGCTGGCCGTACATGGCCCTGCGCTCTCTGGCTTCCACCACCACCCGGCGCAGGTCGGCGACCCCGGCGGCAACGGCGCTGATGGGATCGAAGTGGGACAGGGTGACTCCGGCTATGAGATTAGCCAGGGTGGTCTTGCCGCTGCCCGGGGGTCCCCAGAAAACCAGAGAAGGCACCCGGTCGGCCTCAATAGCCCGCCTGAGCACCTTGCCAGGACCTATTATGTGCTCCTGGCCCACGAACTGGTCGAAACTTCCAGGGCGCATCCTGGCTGCCAGGGGAGCGTCTTTCTCCTGCAGGGACTTTCTCCCATGCTCGAACAGTGTCACAAGGCCACCTCCTAATATCCAACCCTAGTTTACAATAGGGTACACCCGGTTGTCCCCGGTTATCAGAGAGCTTGGGGCACAGGTATTGGAGGCATTGGTTGCCGCCCACCTCAATTAGCTATCGCCTACCCCACCGCACCCTGAAGGGTGCGGCATCTCGACCCACTGTCATTCCGGCCTCTATTCCGTCATTCCCGCGAAAGCGGGAATCCAGGGGTGCGGGGGTGGACTCCCGCTTTCGCGGGAGTGACGGTAACGAAACTCCCATCATTTTCATCTTCTTACGTGGCCCTCAAGGACACGGAAAGTTACCATACCGCACCCTTCAGGGTGCGGTGGCCAGGCATCCATTACCATGAAAATAGGCAGCCCCCAACGCCGTCATTCCCGCAAAAGCGGGAATCCAAGGTCCCGCGACGTAGGCAGCCGTTGCGAGTCCCCCACACCCCCGCCCCTGGATTCCGGCCTTCGCCGGAATGACGGTTGGGACACCCGCCGCA
The DNA here is from genome assembly GCA_965219725.1 of Dehalococcoidia bacterium. Taxonomy (GTDB): domain Bacteria; phylum Chloroflexota; class Dehalococcoidia; order Lucifugimonadales; family JAGWBF01; genus CBDCOF01. The sequence continues at coordinate 2,085,735 of CBDCOF010000002.1, forward strand.
CCCTGAAGGGTGCGGCCGTGGGGCATAGGAAATTTGAAAAATCCCGGTTAAAGTCCTATGCTAGACGCTACAGGACTGCAACAGGACACAAGTCAACGGGAGCTTACCGGTAGCTTATCTTATCTTATAAGGAGGCTGACTATGAAGTTCGGATTTTTCATGATGCCATCCCATTCCCATAACGAGAACCCTACCCTTGCCTTCGAGCGGGACCTGGAGCTTATCGAGTACTCGGAAGCCCTGGGATTCGACGAGTTCTGGGTTGGCGAGCACCACACCGGCGGATGGGAGACTATTCCGTCGCCCGACATCTTCCTGGCGGCGGCAGCCACCCGCACCAAGCGGATCCGCCTTGGAACAGCGGTCATCAACCTGTCCTACCACCATCCCTTCCACGTGGCCGAGCGGATGGCTTTCCTGGACCATCTGGCTTATGGGAGGATAATGCTGGGATGCGGCCCCGGAATCCTGTCCCCGGACATAAAGATGTTCGGCATAGACCCCCCCGACCTGCGCCCGATGATGAATGAGTCGCTGGAGATCATCCTGAAGCTATACCGTGAGGACGGCCCGGTAACTTATGAGGGCACATACTGGCAGATCAAGGACATGGAGATTCAGGTCAAGCCCTACCAGGAGCCGCACCTGCCTGTGTACCTGGTCAGTTCCGGCAGCGGCAATAGCATAAACGGGGCGGCCCAGCACGGCCTGGGGGTCATATCGGGAGTGGCCGTCTTGCCCGGCACCCTGGACCTGGGCCAGCAGTGGCAGACCTACCAGGAGAAGGCCCAGGAGGCGGGGTACACCCCCAGCCGGAACGATTGGCGGCTTTCTACCAACATATACCTGGCGGACTCCAACGAGGAGGCCGTGGAGGACATCAAGGAAGGGGTGATGAGCGAAGCGCGCCAATACTTCTTCCAGACGGGAGGGAGGGCCACCTACGAGGCTTATCCGGGCCAGCCCGCCAGTGAGATAACCTTTGAGCAGATGGTCGAGAGGCGGAAGTGGATTATCGGCGACCCGGACTACTGCATCCGCCGCATCCGGGAGCTTGAGGAGGCCACCGGAGGCTTCGGCGGTATGCTCATGGTGGCGGGAGAGTGGACAACCACCCAGAAGTGGTACAGGTCGCTGGAGCTATTCGCCCGGTATGTCATGCCCCAGTTCAAGGGGACCCTGAAGGGCATCCACAGTTCCTACCAGCGAATGGTGGAAGACGGCAGAATGGGGAGGCTGCCTGTAGCCCGCTCAGGGGCTTTCAGAGTTGACGCAGGCCAGGAGACTAGGTAGTATGAGGAATCAGTAGGCGTAGATATGCGCAGGGAGGTGATAGATGCCTATTGTCCTCAACCATACCATAGTACCCGCCAGTGATAAGGAGATGTCGGCCTGGTGGTTCGCCAGGGTTTTCGGCCTCAGCTATGAGGGGCCTATGGGCCACTTTGCGCCCGTAAAGGTCAACGACACCCTGACCCTGGACTTCGACGATTGGGACAAGTTCGAGATGCACCACTACGCCTTTCACGTCAGTGAAGAGGAGTTCGATTCAATCTTCGGCAGGGTTAAAACAGAGGGGATAGCCTACGGGAGCGGGCCAAGGTCCCTGGAGGATATGGGCATCAACACTCGCCTTGGTGGGCGAGGGGTGTACTTCCGAGACCCCAACGGCCATATTCTGGAGCTGATGACCCGGACTTAGAGTCTATCTCAAAACCCAGTCGGACCGGTAGGGGTGAATAATCTTCGCCCCTACCGCAGGTAGGATGGCCCATTCGCTCTGGCCCTGTCCGGGGCCCATCACGCTGGCAAGCAGCCTCTGCGGATAGTTTCCTACAATAGTTTTGAGGAGGTATAAATGGGAAGGCTGGATGGAAAGGTAGCCCTTATCAGCGGGGGCGCCCGTGGACAGGGGGCTACGGAAGCCAGGATGTTTGCAAAGGAAGGGGCCAGGGTGGTCTTTGGCGACATCCTGGATGAGGACGGGAGGAAGGTGGAAGCCGAGATAAATGAGGCCGGCGGCGAAGCCACCTATATCCACCTGGACGTGACAAGCAGCGACGACTGGCTCAGGGCTGTGGAAATGGCCGAGAGCAAGTACGGAAAGCTGGACGTGCTGGTGAACAATGCCGGAATCTACATGCGCAAGAGCATAGAAGATACCACGGAAGAGGACTGGGACCGTATCATGGATGTCAACACCAAGGGGGTGTTCCTGGGCACCAAGCAGGCTATTCCCGCTATGCGGAGGGCGGGAGGAGGCTCCATAGTCAACATATCATCCACCGCCGGCCTTGTGGGCGGCACCACCGGCATCGCCGCTTACAACGCTTCCAAGGGAGCCGTGCGCCTCTTCACCAAGGCCACGGCTGTCCAGCACGCCAGGGATGGAATACGCTGCAACTCCATCCACCCGGGCGGCGTTGACACCCCGATGATCCGGGACTTCCTGGCTGAGCAGGCCAGCAGGGGAGACCGGCCCGGCAGCCGCAATCCCCTGGGAAGAATCGGCACTACCGAGGACATAGCCTACGGCGTGGTCTATCTGTCATCCGACGAGTCCTCTTTCGTCACCGGGTCGGAGCTGGTGATAGACGGGGGCAGCACCGCCCAGTAGCTGCCTCAACCACAAGGAGCGGGTGAGATATGACCCCGGAGCTTATAGCTATCCTGAGCGTAGGAGTGGCAGGGTTCTTGTTGATGCTCACCCTGTTCACCCGGCTCGAACGCCGGATTGACCGGCTGGAAACCCGGCTGGAAGACCGGATGGACCGGATGGAAACCCGGCTGCAAGCGTTGGAGCAGGGTCAGGCCGAGCTTAAAGGCTTGGGAGACCGGATAGGCCGAATCGAAGCTCGGCTGGACGACCGGATGGACCGAATAGAAACCCGGCTGGAAGCATTAGAGCAAGGCCAGGCCGAGCTTAAAGGCAGTCTTGATGTAATCCGCGACGCCCTTTTTCAGCGAAACGCAAGCTAATATAGGCAAGGCCCTGTCCTCCCACGAGTCCTCTTTCGTCACCGGGTCGGAGTCGGTGATAGACGGGGGCAGCGCCGCCCAGTAGCTGCCTCAACCCCAAGGAGCGGGTGAGATATGACCCCGGAGCTTATAGCTATCCTGAGCGTAGGAGTGGCAAGCTTTTTAGGGCTGGCCGGGTTGATGCTTACCCTGTTCACCCGGATTGACCGATTGGAGGACCGAATGGAAACCCGGATGGACCGGATGGAAACCCGGATGGACCGGATGGAAACCCGGATGGACCGGATGGAAACCCGGTTGCAGACGTTGGAGCAGGGTCAGGCCGAGCTTAAAGGCTTGGGAGACCGGATAGGCCGAATCGAAGCTCGGCTGGACGACCGGATGGACCGAATAGAAACCCGGCTGGAAGCATTAGAGCAAGGCCAGGCCGAGCTTAAAGGCAGTCTTGATGTAATCCGCGACGCCCTTTTTCAGCGAAACGCAGGCTAATATAGGCAGGTCCTGGAGACCGGAGAGGAGGGTTATTATGGAAGTTGGGACCACCATACCCATCACCGAGTTCGGGGGTGACCTTGGGGCCATCCGCGACTTTGTGCAGGCGGCTGACGACCTGGGCTACGACCATGTTCGCGTCCTGGACCACGTGCTGGGCGCTGTCCCGGAGGAGCACCCGGAGGTGCCCAGGTTTCCCTACAACCACGAGAGCTATATCCACGAACCCTTCACCCTGATGGGCTATCTGGCGGCCATCACCAGAAACGTGAAGCTGGTGACGGCTATTCTCATCCTTCCTCAAAGACAGACCGCCCTGGTCGCCAAACAGGCGGCGGAGGTGGACGTGCTCAGTGGGGGACGGTTGCGGCTGGGCATAGGCGTGGGCTGGAATCCGGTGGAGTACGAAGCCCTGGGAGAGGACTTCCACAACCGGGGCCGGCGGTGCGAGGAGCAGATGGCTGTACTGAAGGAGCTATGGTCCAAGGACGTGGTCAACTTCGCGGGCCGGTGGCACACCATAACCCACGCCGGAATAAACCCCCTGCCCGTGCAGCAGCCTATCCCGATATGGATAGGGGCCGGGTCCTCGGTTTATGGGCCCATTCCCCCCAATTCGTCCCTGAGAAGGATCGGGCAACTGGCCGATGGCTGGTTCCCCATGTTCGGGCCGGGTCAGGAAGGCCAGGACGCCATCGCCCGGATGCACGGCTACGCTAGGGAAGCCGGCCGCGACCCATCGGACATCGGCTTGGACTTTGGGGTGAGGATAGCTGAGGGAGAGCCCGAGGACTGGATTACCGATATGAGGGACCGGGAGGGTATGGGGGCCACCCACATCTCGGTGGGGACCGGCGGCGTGGGCTCTCCCGATGAGCACATAAACGCCCTCAAGAGGTTCAAGGAAGCCGTCCCCAGCGCATAAAAATCTTGTTGCCTGATGTTGACTCACCTGATATTGACTCAATGGTAGGAGGTGTTCATGGCACGGATAAAGCATATCGCGTTGCACACAGAGGACCCGGCCAAGACGGCCGAGTTTTATACTGAGGTCTTCGGGCTCAGTGAGCTGCGCAGAAAACCGGCAGACACAGGGGCGGAAGGGGTATGGCTCACCGACGGCTATATCTACTTTGCCATCCTCAAGACTGGGAGCGAGGAAGCGCCCAATCTGGGAGAGGGGCCTTCAACGGTCCCGGGCGTCCACCACATCGGGTTCTACGTGGATGACCTGGAAGAGGCTTGCCAGACCATCGAGGCTGCCAATGCCACCGAGTGCCCGGGGAGCAGCCGCGTCAATCGTAAATACAAAGGCCCTGATGGTGTTATGATTGACATGAGGTTCAGGGGCTGGGACGAGCAGATCAAGGCACGGACCCAGCTATACTACCTGTCGCCGGTCCCCCCGGACTAGGGCGGTTTGCAATCTTGGCGCGGCACCCAACCAGTCATTCCCGCGAAGGCAGACATTTGTGTAACCGTCATTCCCGCGAAAGCGGGAATCCAGAAATCTCCAGGATAAGGGACGTTGCTTGTCGCAAAGGCTCCTGGATTCCGGCCTACGCCGGAATGACGGTATGACGGCGCAGTGAGGCCCTTCCCCAAAGTCCTACGGGGAAGGGCCTCGTTATATAAACTTCTGGGGATAAATGCCTACTCCTGGGCGGGCGGGTTGGAGGCGTCCCTGGCGGCCAGCTTTTCCTCCATTATCTCCAGCCATTGGGCCTTTTTGACCTCCATCAGCAGGAAGTCCTGGCCACTGCGACGGACTTCTGTGACCGGCTCGAAGCCGCACTTCTTGAATGCCCGCTGGGCCCGCTCGTTCCAAGTCAGGGTGTGAAGGTAGAGGCGCTCCATGCTGGTATGGGCGAAGAGGTATTCCATCAGGGTCACCACCGCATCGTAGCCATAGCTGCGGCTCCAGTAGTCCCTGTCTCCGATGACTATTCCTATCTCTGCCTGCTTGTTTATGGTGTCCATATCGTAGTACATGCAGTTGCCGATGTACTTGCCCTCTCTCGTATCTATGCCAAACCGCCCGGAGGCCGGGGTGGGGTAGCGCAGTTGGTCTCTGAACAGGCGCTGGTACTCTTCGAACTTCATCCTCATGGGAAATGCCGCATCCAGTTTGGCGATCTCTTCATCCGTGCGCCAGAGATAGTCATTATGGACATCTTCCATGCGCTTTTCCCTGAGAACCACCTTTCCGCCTGCCAGTTCCACTTTTATGCCCTCCCCATCGTTGGGCCGGCCCCCGAGGAGACCTGACCCTCGATCATGTCCTCGATCATATTGATGGCCGCATGTAGGACATTGGCCTCGTTAGCATACACAAGGGACTTGATTGCATTGTCCGCGGGGAACCATCTTACCTCGTCGAATTCGGGGTCATGGAGGTCCGTGGACCCTCCTTTGTGGGTCATCAAGTAGAAATGGACAGTCTTGTTGCAATGGACTCCCGTGTCCGGGGCAACAAACCAGTAATTTATGTGGCCTATAGTCGCCTCTATATCCACCTCAAGCCCGGTCTCCTCACGGACTTCCCTTAGCGCCGTCTCCTCAAGGGTCTCGCCCTTGTCCGGGGTTCCTTTGGGCAGGCTCCACCGTAAAGGCTCGCTGCGGCCACACAGCACAGTCTCTATCTCTCCATCAGCAATTCGGTAAACTACGCCGCCCGCAGAAACGGGCCTCTCTACCCTGCGCCTTGTTCCTCGTCCCTTCAACGGTCTCCACCTTTTTACTTTGCATAACAAATACAGCCTATGGCCGATTGGTCTTGCATTTACTGGAATACATAATATGGCTATAGGCCGACACGCCGCGCCCTGAAGTCGCCGCATATACGACTGTCCCACTGGGCTTAATTCTAAGTCTCAGGGTAAGTCAAGTCAAGGTGTCCCTCCATAGTCCGAGGGTCATTTGGCCTCCCTCAATCTCACCCATTCGTCATTTTATGGTTATGAAAATAGGCAGCGTCCAAGCCGGAACCCTAACCCCGGGTCCCTGGATTCCGGCCTACAACCGAACGACGGCGGGCATCTATTTTTTATAGTAGTGACGGCCTGAGTCATCGAGGACCGAAGGGCCTTGGGAAAACATAGGTCAGTGTTGACTAAGCTCCAAGCTGACCCTACACTCTACGTTGACAAAATGATTTCTCCTCGGTGAACCATAATCATTCAGACCGTCATTCCCGCGAAAGCGGGAACCCATCCCCTGCCCCTTAATTCCGGCCTGCAACCGGATGACCAATGGGGGTAATCAAGGAAGACCCGATAAACGATGCAGGAGGTATGATATGCCTGAGTCCACTTCCATGAAGGTGGAGACAAATGTAGCCGTTCCCATGAGGGACGGCACGACCCTGTATGCGAACATCTACCGACCGGAAGGAGTAGGGCCGTTCCCCGTAATCCTCCAGCGCACCCCCTATGACAAGACCATGGGAGCGCGGATGCTGGACCCCCTCAGGGCTACGGCAAGCGGCTACGCCGTGATGATACAGGACACCCGGGGGAGATATGCCTCGGAGGGCGAATTCTATGCCTTCAAAGACGACATCAACGATGGGTACGATACAGTAGAGTGGGCAGCCGCTCAGCCCTGGTCCTCGGGCAAGGTCGGGATGTATGGAGGCTCCTACGTGGGCGCTACCCAGTGGCAGGCGGCCAAGTCTTGCCCGCCCCATCTGGCTGCCATCGCGCCCAGGGTCACGGCCTCCAACTATCACGATGGATGGACCTATCAGGGCGGGGCATTTGAGTTGGGATTCAATGTCTCGTGGACCCTCTCATCCCTGACCCTGGCTAACCTTCAGGCCATTTCCTCCCGGCGCGAGGTGTCCCAGTCCCAGAGAGAGAAGCTCCTCCAGGCCCTTGACGCTATGGAGGACCCCTTCAAGTTCCTTCCTTTGAAAGACCTTCCCCATCTGAAAGACGGCCTGGCCGACTATTTCTACGACTGGCTGGCCCATCCCGACTACGACGACCTACTGGAAGCACCTCTCCATAGAGGGAAAATCACTCTAAGATCAACGTGCCCGCCCTGAACATAGGGGGCTGGTACGACATCTTCCTGGGCGGCACCATAGGCAATTTCGTGGGCATGAAGAAGAAGGGCGCAGGCGACGACGCCCGCAGGGGCCAGAAGCTGCTCATAGGCCCCTGGCAGCATGGCTCCTCTCGAGGGCCGGGCATCGCCGGCGACCACTACTTCGGCCTGGGCTCCGACCAGCTGGCTATAGACATAGACGGGGCCCATTTGCGCTGGTTCGACTACTGGCTCAAGGGAATAGATAACGGGATAATGGACGAGCCTCCGGTGAAGATATTCGTCATGGGCGACAACGTGTGGCGGGAGGAAAACGAGTGGCCCCTTGCCAGGACCCAGTACGTCAACCACTACTTGCACAGCGAGGGCAAGGCCAACTCCCTCAACGGCAATGGCGCTCTGAGCGCCCAACCGCCTACGGAGGAACCTACCGACGTATTCCTATACAATCCGATGGACCCGGTGCCCACCAGGGGAGGCCCCCTGTGCTGCAACGCCTATTTCACGGCGGGCGGCGCTTACGACCAGAGGGAGATAGAGGCGAGGCAGGACGTGCTGGTATATACCACCCCTCCCCTGGGAGCGGGATACCGAGGTGACAGGCCCCATATCAGTGACCCTGTGGGCCGCCACGTCGGAGAGGGACACAGACTTCACGGCCAAGCTGGTGGACGTGTGCGAAGACGGCTGCGCCCGCAATCTCACCGACGGCATCATCCGCGCCCGCTACCGGGACTCGGCCTCTGCCCCAAGCCTGGTAGAGCCGGGCAAGGCTTACTGCTACTCCATAGACCTGTGGGCAACCAGCAACGTCTTCAAGGCCGGGCACCGGATAAGGGTGGAGATTTCCAGCAGCAACTTCCCCCGCTTTGACCGGAACACCAATACCGGGAACAGGATTGCCGAGGACACCGAGTGCAAGGCTGCGATACAGACTATCCTGCACGACTCGGAGCACCCTTCCCACATCACCCTCCCCATAGTGCCCAGATAGTCTATGGCCCTGCCAGCCCCATCATCGGGAACAGTTTGTGGCCAACCCAATCACCATCTCTGGACCTCACCGACGTTACGCAACCGGAAGCGATTCTGTAATGAGGGCGTGGGCATCTTGCCCACGCCCTCGTAGGGAGAAGAGGAGAGATGCGTCATCGGTATGCACTCCTTTCAGCGCTTATACTGGCTACTGTGGTCGCCATCATCTCTATGGCCGCTATTATGTGGAAAGGCGATTCCGCGATTGCGGTAACTCCTCCCATTGAGTTGGGCAAGCTGAACAGCGCCCAACGGCGCTGCGGGGGACTGGTTCGGTAACCAGGTATCAGTGAGTGGCAATACTCTCGTTGTTGGTGCGCCTGGGGACAACGACAACGGAGAAAATTCCGGTGCGGTCTATGTGTTTGCCCGGTCGGGCCAGGATTGGCTCTACAGCGCCAAGCTGACAGCGCCTGATGGGGCGGCAGGGGACTGGTTCGGAATCTCGGTATCGGTGAGCGATGGCGCCATGGTTGTCGGAGCTCCCTATGCCGACGACCGTGGAGAAAATTCCGGCGTGGCCTATGTGTTTGCCCAGTCGGGCAGGGAGTGGCTCTACAGCGCCAAGCTGGCAGCGTCCGATGGAGCGGCAGATGACAGCTTCGGATTTTCGGTATCGGTGAGCGATGACGCCATCGTTGTTGGAGCGTACCTGGAGGACGGCCGTGGAGAAAACTCCGGCGCTGCCCATGTGTTTGCCCGGTCGGGTGAGGAGTGGACCTATAGCGCCAAGCTGACAGCGCCCGATGGGGCGGCAGATGACAGGTTCGGTAGGTCAGTGTCGGTGAGCGGTGGCACCATCGCTGTTGGAGCGTACCGGGACGACGACGGTATTTGGCCTGATACCGGCTCGGCCTATGTGTTCATCAGGCCCAGTAGTGGGTGGACATCCACGTCCCGCGCGGCCAAGCTCACGGCGTCGGATGCAGCGGCATACGACGAGTTCGGGTGGTCGGTATCGGTGAGCGGCGACACCATCGCCATTGGGACGGGCTTCTCTATCTCGTCACTGCTCATTCCCGGCTCGGCCTATGTGTTCACAAAGCCGCAGGATGGATGGGTGAACATCTCCGAGACAGCCAAGCTGACAGCGCCCGATGGGGCAGGAAATGACCAGTTCGGGTGGTCGGTATCGGTGAGTGGTGACACAGTAGTAGTTGGGGCGCCCGGGCATCAAGAGGGTACAGGCTCGGCGTATGTGTTCACCAAGCTGAGTAGTGGATGGATATTCACCCCTCATGAGGCGAAGCTGACAGCGCCTGATGGGGCGGCAGTGGACAACTTCGGGAGGTCGGTATCGGTGAGCGACGGCGCCATCGTTGTTGGAGCGCAAGGGGACGACGACCTTGGAGAAAATTCCGGCGCGGTGTATTGGTCCGAAAAGGTGAATATATCCGATCTACAGGCGGACCTGGAGTTGAAGCTGTTCTCCGGCACAATGCAGGATAGTCTGCTGTTCTACTTTATTACGGTGGCCAACAAGGGACCATCCGACGCCATGAAAGTCGCCCTGACTAACCGCCTTCCTTCGGGCGTGGCTCACCTGATAACCTTGACTTCACAGCCTCATGGGTCGTGCTCAGGCACAACGGTCATCACCTGTGACCTGGGACGCGTGGACAACGGGAACAGAGCGGCGGTGATGATAGTAGCGACAGCAGACACAGAAGCGGCATCGGCAGGCGATTTGATTAACACCGCCAGCGTCACCTCTGCCGTCGCAGACCCGGATTCCAGCAACAACACGGTATCCCTCACCACCGATTTGACGCCCACACCCACGCCCACACCTACGCCAACCCCGGCGCCCACGTCCGACACCGGCGAAGCCACCCTACCCCTTAACGATGATAGGGTCGTCCTCAACGGAGGCACTCTGAACGGGCAACAGATTGACAGGACCAATCCTTCCCTATCGGTTGCCGCCGGCCAGGGGATTACGGGCACAGTCAACCTCTCGGTGGCGAATGGACACGGCGATCATGCGACATTCCCGGTTGGAGCTACTTCAACCTGGGGCGACCACCAGGCCGGCTACTGGCAGATGCCTGTCAGTCCGCCTCCATTCGGTACTGGCCGGTACGATACTGCAATCAACCTGACCGCGCCATCTACTCCGGGCACTTACGCTATCGTGTTCGCCGCCCAGGCGGAAACCTCTATCGCCCTCGTAATGTCGGCAACCCATGGGCCTTCCGGGCAGCCCCGTTGGAACAATGGGGACGACATCGCCGGGTGGGACGAGTCCCAGATAGACTTCGCCATCGCCAACGGGTATGTGAGGGCCCCACAGTATGGATGGGGGCAGCCGACTGCCCACTTTGGAGCGGCGGCGATTAAAATCATCGTGAACACCGCCAGCAGAACTTCAACCCCAGCGCCCGAACCTGCTCCTGCGCTGACTGCTCCCACAGCTTCACATCCAATTAACGTCCTGGAAATCTCGCCTCAGGAGTACCATCAGGGCGAAGAGGGACCTATCTCGTTCCATCTGCGAAACGACGGGTCTGTCCAGTACAGGGACATCGAAGTCATCGTAACAGGGGTAAAGAACTCCAGAGATGAGGCGTTTTATGACGAAAGTGGAGATTCCAACAACGTCACCCTCGGCCCCGGTGATGATGGGTGGGTCAGCGAGCCTCTCAGAACATACGGGAGCCAACGCCTGGGAGACTATACCATTTCCTATTACATTCGGTACCGCTCAGCAGCCGGCAATCAGAATAGCAGCCCAACGTACAATTACACCCTTCGCGCAGTGGAGGCCAACGAAGACATAGCAGTCATAGAGGCAACGCCCCAGGAGTATCATCAGGGTGAAGAGGGACATATCTCGTTCCGTTTGCGAAACAATGGGACTGTGGAGTACACCGGGACCGAAGTTATTGTAACGGGGGTAAGGAACTCCAGAGATGAAGCCTTTTATGACGAAAGTGGAGATTCCAACAACATCACCCTTGCTCCTGGGGATGACGGGTGGGTCAGCGAGTCTCTCAGAACATACGGAAGCCAACGCCTGGGAGACTACACCCTCACTTATTACCTCCGATTCCATGCGGGAGGCCGTACCTACCTGACTCCCACTTATTCACTCAAGATCACTGCGGTGGAGGCCAACGAAGACGTAGCAGTCATAGAGGCAACGCCCCAGGAGTATCATCAGGGTGAGGAGGGACATATCTCGTTCCGTTTGCGAAACAATGGGACTGTGGAGTACACCGGGACCGAAGTTATTGTAACGGGGGTGAGGAACTCCAGAGATGAGGCCTTTTATGACGAAAGTGGAGATTCCAACAACATCACCCTTGCTTCCGGGGATGACGGGTGGGTCAGCGAGTCTCTCAGAACATACGGAAGCCAACGCCTGGGAGACTACACCCTCACTTATTACCTCCGGTTCCATGCGGGAGGCCGTACCTACCTGACTCCCACTTATTCACTCAAGATCACTGCGGTGGAGGCCAACGAAGACGTAGCAGTCATAGAGGCAACGCCCCAAGAGTATCATCAGGGTGAAGAGGGACATATCTCGTTCCGTCTGCGAAACAATGGGCCTGTGGAGTACGCAGGGATCGAAGTTATTGTAACGGGGGTGAGGAACTCCAGAGATGAGGCCTTTTATGACGAAGGTGGAGATTCCAACAACATCACCCTTGCTTCCGGGGATGACGGGTGGGTCAGCGAGTCTCTCAAAACATACGAAAGCCAACGCGTGGGAGACTATACCCTCACCTATTACCTCCGGTTCCATGCGGAAGGCCGTACCTACCTGACTCCCATTTATTCACTCAATATCGAAGTAACCACCGCACCCCCTTAGGAGGTGGCTTGGTAACGTAACTATCTCGAAAGTCATTCCGGCCCCTTATTCTGTCATTGCCATGAAAATAGATACCCACCGTCATTCCGGCGAAGGCCGGAATCCAGGGGCGGGGCGGTGGACTCCCGCTTTCGCGGGAGTGACGGTAGGGAGGCCGACCGTCATTTTCATCCCCTTACGTGGCCTTCACAAGGACACGGGCGATTCCGGTGTAGGCTGGAAACCACCCCCAGCCCCCCTGGATTCCGGCCTGCGCCGGAGTGACGGTGGGGAGGCCCGCGTCATTTTCATCCCCTTACGTGGTCTTGGCAAGGGCATGAGGAATTGCCATGAGATATGATATTACAAGGCCCCCGGCCTAATCAGCCGGGGGCCTGAGTTTTCCCTACTACAAGGAAGGGGTTTGGCTGGAACAGGGCCGGGCTAAGGTCTTAGCCCAGGCCGTGGCGCAGGAGCTTGCCGGGGAGCGCTCCCGTGGGTTCCCCATCCTCGAGGGTCACTTCACCGTTTACTATGGTCCACTTGTAGCCCTCTGCCTTCTGTATCCGGCGCCACTCACCACCGGGCTGGTCCTCGGCGACCTCGGTGGGCAGCAGCTTCAGCTTGTTCAGGTCGTACACCACTATATCGGCGGGCGCGTCCTCACGGATGAAGCCGCGGTCGCGGAAGCCTCCAACGTGGGCAGGCAGGTAGCTCAGCTTGTTGTGGGCCTCTTCCAGGCTCAGGACACCCTCTTCACGCACCAGCCAGATTAGCATATCTGTGGGGTAGGCGCCGAAGGTGAGGAACTTGACGTGGGCGCCGCCGTCGGACAGTCCAGCGATTACGTGGGGCGAGTGCAGGACCTCTGATGCGAAGTCTGCGTTGTCCCGGGCGTTCATAGCCATGAACTCGGTCTGCAAGTTGTCTGCAACAGCCAGGTCCAGCACCGCATCCACAATGTGTTTGCCTTCATTGTCGGCGATCTGCTGAATGCTCATGCCCTCATAGCGCTCGAACTCAGCATTGCCTACCTCTTCCACCACAAGGCCGGCCACAGAGCCTACGGTGTTGCCCGGGCGGACGCCGGAGTCCCACTCCTCGCGCAGCCTCCTCCTCATCTCCGGGTCCTGCATCTTGTTCTTACGCACCTCAGGCGTTCCCAGGGTTACTTCCCGCCAGTTGGGGCTCTGGTCGAACAGGTTCCAGTCCTCGAAGGTCAGCTCGAAAGCGCCCCGGGTGGTGATTCCCTGTCCATATACCCGGACGCCTCTCTCGGCGCAGTCCTCCAGCCATCGGAGCCTCATGCGGAAAAGCTCAGGGTTGTTGGCTACGGCTGACACCGCCTGGTACAGCACGGGGCGGTTGGCCGTCTTTGCCACCTGCTCGAAGAAGTTCATGGTGGCGTCTTCAATGATCTGGCCCTCTTCGCCGGTCTCCCGGTACGCCAACTCGATGAATCCCTCGTCCCGGTCGCCCAGCACCTTGGCAAAGGCCAGGATTTCGTCGTTGGTCATCAGGTCGGTAATCATGGGGGTCCCGTCATAGTCCCTCTGCCCGGAGTTTGCGCCCGTAACCTGGGCAGACCAGCCGCAGGCCCCGGCGTCCATTCCCTCATGGACCAGCTGCACCATCTTCATCAACTCTTCTTCGGTGGGCCTCCGGGTCTTGGCCTGGTCCCATCCCATTACATAGCCATAGACCGGGGTAAGAGGCACGTAGCTGATGACGTTTATGCCCTTGGGGAGCCTGTCCAAGCTGTCCATGAACTGGGGGAAGGTCTCCCAGTCCCACAGCATACCTTCCTGCATGGTCTTGAGGGGGATGGCCTCGTTTCGTGACAAGGACAGCATAGACCTGTCCCGGTCCTTGGGCTCACAGGGGGCGAACCCGAAACCGCAGTTGCCTATGGCTACGGAGGTCACGCCGTGCCAGCCCGACAGGGTGCAATAGGGGTCCCACTGTATCTGGGCGTCGTAGTGGGTGTGAAGGTCAACAAAACCGGGGGCTACGATGAGTCCCTGGGCGTCCAGGACCTTGCCCGCGGTGGCGTTTCTCAAGCCGCCAATCTTGGCAACCTTGCCGTCCTTGATAGCCAGGTCGCTCACGTAGCGGGGTGAGCGCAGTCCATCAACGATGGTGCCTCCCTTTATGATGATGTCGTATTCCGCCATCTTCGATCTCCTCCCTTCAGTATCGGCCAATGTCGGCTTCCATAGGCACAAGCATTGCCCGATGGGAGTGTACCAGAACCCCTATTTCCTTGTCAATGTGTTTCTGTATAGCGTGATGTGCCGTCTATCGGTATAAATGTTCATGCCAGGGCTGGTTTACGAAATCCGTAACGGCGCAAGCTCATCTCCTTCTACGCAGGCCCATTTGACGCATTATGAGGCCGTCCAGCAGCCAGTCGGGCACCAGGTTGGCCAGGGTGGCCTGGATATGGGCGTCCAACCCCACGAGGTATCTGGTCTTGGGCCTGCGGGAGGTGAGGGCGTGGGCTACGACTTCCGCAACCTTGTCCGGGTGGATACCCCTGCCGTCGGCCTTGCTGACGGCCCCTTCGATGGCGGCAGCCAAGGGGCCGTAAAGGGTGTTGGGCCGGTCCTTCATAAGCCCGCGCCCTGTGGCGATGCCCTTGCCCCAGATAGGCGTGGAGATTCTGCCCGGCTCCACCAGGGACACTTTAATGCCCCAGGGCCGCAACTCCACCCGCAGCGAGTCCGTCAGCGCCTCCATAGCGAATTTTGACATGCAATAGGGGCCCAGGAAGGGAATTGCGAGCCTGCCGGCAATGGACCCCATGTTGACAATCCTGCCCTGGGCTTTTCTCACCAGGGGAAGAAACGCCTGGGTCACCGATACCTGCCCGATGACGTTCACTTCAAGCTGCCGGCGCAGGGCGTCCAGGGGCACAAGCTCGATGGGGGCCGGGACGGCGATGCCCGCGTTGTTGACCAGGCCCGCCAGTCCCGCGTCGCCAACGGCGGTTGACACGGTCTCCGCAGCAGATGCGATGGAGACCTCGTCAGCCACGTCTATGAAGACGGGAGTGAGACGGCCCGATGCCTTCTGCTCCAGGGCGTTGCCGTCGGCCTCCCTGCGCACCCCGGCAAACACACTAAACCCCATCCCATCCAGCCGGAGGGCGCACGCCTCACCGATACCGGTAGATGCTCCCGTCACCACGACGGCGCCTCTATCCCCGGCAGCATTTCCGGCCATAAGTGGGACCTCCTTAGTCAAGTCATCAATAATCATCAATCGTCCGGGGTAAGTCCAGGCCAGGGTAAGCACATGGCAGCGTTCTCCGTCATTCCAGCACAGGCCGGAATTCAGGGGTGGAGGGTGGGTGGCTGGCAACGACCGCCTACGTCGCGGGACCCTGGATTCCCGCTTTCGCGGGAATGACGGTGCTGCCTATTTTCATGGTAATGACGGTGGGTGGGGGATGCCGCACCCTTCAGGGTGCGGTGGGGGAACCTGAAACTGGCTATTTTCACGGTAATTACCATGCCCCTGCGGGCCGCGTAAGGGGAAGAAAATGGCGGTGGGCCTCCCCTCCGTCACTCCCGCAAAAGCTGGAGTCCACCACCCCACCCCTGGATTCCGGCCTACGCCGGAATGACGGTGGGGATGCCGTACCATTTTCATAATATGGAGAGCCGGAGTGACGAGGTGGGGGGGTGCCCATCATTCACCATTTACAAGCCTTGTGCCCGGCCCTCTGCGTTTGTGAAAAACAAAGGCCGGGGCTTGTACTTTCGCACTGGCCCCGGCTTGACTATACCCTTGATTAAGCTGTTTGAGGCTCTCTAGGCAGCCGCCTCGATGGGGTAGGCCCTCAGGGCATTGTCCCAGAGAATCTTGCGCTTGCTCTCAGTGGTGACACCGGGCAGTTCCAGCAGCATCTCCACTGCCTGCCCATACCGCCGGCCCTCGGGGTGGCTGAAGTCGGTGGCGGTGAGAATGTTCTCGTCGCCTATGGACTCGATGGCTATTTTGATGCCCGGGTCGTCCTGGTCTGCCGAGACGAAGCACTGGCGTTGGAAATACTCGACCGGCGACATGGACAGGCCGGGTATCTTGAGGCCCCGGAAACCGCCGTTGACTGAGGACTCCAGGCGCTCCAGCCAGTAGTTGACCCATCCCGCGCCGGACTCCAGGAATACCACCTTCAGGTCGGGGTGGCGCTCCAAGACTCCTCCCATGATAAAGCCGGCACAGGCGAACATGTTGCCCATAGAGAAGGCCACCGTAGTCTGGGTCAGCCGGAGGCCGGGGAAGTAGTAATACAGCATCATGTCCAGGGCGTTGCCGGCGCCGGGGTGGACTCCCACGGGGATACCTAGATCGGCAACCTCGGCCCACAGGGGATCGCAGACCTCATCATACAGACGGTGGTCGCCGACGGGGGTGGGGTTGATATGGATGGCCTTGAAATCGTACTCCTTCACGCACCGGCGCACCTCTGCGGCGGCGGCGACGGGGTCCCGCAGGTCAATGGAGGCAGCCCCGAACACCCGGTCCCCGGCATCCTTGGAGAAGTCACCCAGCCAGGTGTTGTAGGCGCGGCGGATGGCGGTAGCCAGTTCCGGGTCCATGTCGGGGGCATGGGTGAACCACAGTCCGGCGGTGGGATAGACGACCATGTAGTCTATGCCGGAGTTGTCCATGACTTGCTTGTACACGCTGGGGGGGAAGTTGTCCTTGGCCCATACTTCGTAAGCGTCTCCCAGGCCCGGCAGGGGCTCGCGGGTAGAGGCCACCTGGGCGCCGAAGGGCATAACCGTGCCGTTTACCTCCACCCTTGCGCCGAAGGTCAGGGGGTCGTCGGAATCCGCGTCCCTGGACCCGCCGGCTCCGACGCCAAGCTCGGAAGCCTTCTTGTAGTTCACAGAGGACTTGATAAAGGGCTGGTACTTCTTTTCCAGGTAGTTCTCCCACAGGTCTTCCGGCTCGAAGACGTGGGCATCGCTGTCAATGAAACGGAACCTTTCCATTAGCTCGACTCCTCCATATAACATATAGCGTAGCTGTAACTTGTGTAAGTTTTCACAAGAGCGATTTATGTTTATGCTATATGCAACGGGCTGGCCTGTCAATGGGGATGGTGTGGGGGAGGTTATGCGCGGGTCCTTCGGACCGAATCTATGAGGGTTTGAGTAAACTGGGCTCTCTCATCAGCCTCTTGCCAAAGGTCTGAATGTGGCCTTGTCCCATGATATAGTGGAATCAAGGCCCCCTCAAATTTGGCTGCTGTAATTGCAGGAATGAAATCGCTGTCCCCGGCTACCAGTACGGCTTCCTGGATAACTTGCTTGGCGGCTAATTGCACGAGGTCAACACCCAATCGAATATCTACCCGTTTCTGTTCAAATATTGGGTTTCCGGATTGGTCACTACCTCGGTGGGCCAATCGGCCAAGGCGCACTTCATACCTGGGAAGTCTCTCCAACGCAGTAAAGAAACGCCTTTGCGCTGAATACCTCTCGCTCTCTTCGGGGGCAGGAGGGTCCCCTTGGTACACCGGGCAGTGGTAATAGTACGTTCGGAGAATATCCGCTTCGCCCGCCAAGGAATTGGACAGCGCTTGGTAATCAATACGGGCGCCCCGGAACTCTTCTTTAAGAACATTATCCAAGTATGCGCCATCTACAAAGATCGCGACCCTGGGAGCCATAGGACCTCCCGCCACAACGCGAAACCGGCACGGATGAATCCATGCCGGTTTTACAAACTAACCTAGCGTGCACCATTGGGGAACACTAGCGCGCACCATCTGGAGGGCGCCGATGCACACCACCGGGGGACACTAGGGAATATACTAGTGCATAGTAGTCTATCAATTTGATTTAGCCCTGTCAACCGCTGTTGTTGCGGCGCTGAGTCAGCAACGTGCCCCAGCAACACCACCGGTACGCCGCCCGATGGGACGAGGCCCTCAAACTCATCGCATCCCTGTGATTCGGACTTTGCACATGCCCTGGGTGAGCCGGAGGAATGAGTAGGCTAGGAGCAAATATAGAGACGATATTAGTCGTAGTTACCATGAAAGTACAGGCTTGACAATAAACGGCCCTACTGGTGTATATTGCATGTGTCCCTAGGAGGCTCCATAGGGGTAGAGTCCGTTTACATTGGGACCTAGAAACAAGTCCAAACAGGCAAATCAAAACAGGGAGGCGACGGCGATGGGAGAGAACTACAGCATTCTGGTTGGGACCACCGGCGCCGGGCTTTTTCATAGCCCCGACTCCGGCGAGAGCTGGAGCCGCATTGGTGCCCCAATCCCCGGAGAATCTCAGGTCAGGGCCTTGGCGGTAGACCCAAAGAGTCCAAACGTGGTGTATGCCGGGGCCAACAACGGCATTTACCGCAGCGAAGATACGGGCAGCAGTTGGGTGAAGCTGGACTCGCCAATGGAGGGGATGAATATCTGGTCCATAGCGGTGGACCCCGCCGATTCCAACACCATCTTTGTCGGCACCAGCCCACCCTTCCTATTCCGCACCAGAGACGGCGGCAAGAATTGGGAGAAGCTATCGGCGGCTATTGCCCAGGAGTGCGCCATCGGCGCGCCCAGGGTGACTGCGCTGCTGGTGGACCCGGTGGACCGGGGCACGGTACTGGCCGGCGTGGAGATAGATGGCGTGTACCGCAGCCGGGACGGCGGCGATACCTGGAGCCACGTGGACAGCGGCATTACCAACCCGGACATTCACGGTATGGCCTTTAGCCTGGGCGAGCAGAAGACTGTGTTGGTGAGCACCCCCCGGGAGATTTTCGCCAGCCGGGACGATGGAGAGACCTTCCAGTCTCTGGCAGTTACCGCTTCCTTCCCCATGCCCTACTGCCGGTGGGTCGCGGTCAAGCCGGATAACCCGGAGGTGATGTTCGCCGCCAATGGGGATGCAGCCGTCGGCAATACTGGCACCATCCAGCGCTCCACCGATGGCGGGCGGTCCTGGGAGACCAGACCTTTGCCGGTGGAACCCAACTCGCCGGTGTGGAACTTTGCCACCCACCCCGCCAACCCGGACCTTATACTTGCCAACAGCGTGTACGGCGAACTGTACCGCAGCCCCGACGGCGGGGAAAACTGGGAGAAAATCAAGAAGGAATTTACCGAGGTACGGGCGCTGGCTTGGACTCCCAACTAACCGGCGGGGGAGGGGACTTTGGCCCCCTCCCCATCACCCCGTCAAACGGGCCTTGCAACTGAGACGCATCGCAAGAGAGAGCGCTATGAAGGCATCGTATTTCGCGTGCATGGGTTACGCGGAGCGGCATAAGTTTCCCGCCGGCTGGCCCGTACCGCCGGCTTATTGCGACCCCGAGATTGCCATGCAGTCCTACAAGGAAGGGATGGCCGAGTGTGAGCTGGCTGAGGAGGTGGGGTTCGACTGGGTGAGCCTCTCGGAGCATCACTACTCAGGCAATCGGACAACGCCGAACCCGGCGGTTATGGCCGCCGCCGTGGCGGAGCGGTGCAAAAGGGCCAGGATTGCCCTGCTGGGCCAATTGCTGCCGATAAACAATCCGGTCCGGGCTGCCGAGGAGATTGGGATGCTGGACAACCTCACCAGAGGCCGGCTGGTGGTGGCATTCATGCGGGGCACCCCCAGCGAAGATAATGTGTACGACCTGGACCCATCCGAGGGTCGAGACCGGCTAACCGAGGCCATGAGCCTGGTGATCAAGGCCCTCACCGATCCTCAGCCCTTTTCCTGGGAGGGGCGCTATTACCATTACCCCACCGTCTCCGTCTGGCCCAAACCGGTGCAACGGCCCTTGCCGCCGGTGATCGTAGCCACCAGAAGCGATGATGCGGTCAGCTACGCTGCCGCCAACCGCCTGGGGCTGGGCGTTTCCTACGCAGGGGTGGACGACATGGCCGGGGTTACGGCGAAGTACAACCGGTGGTGCCAGGAAGCAGGCTGGCAGCCCACCCCCGACCAGATTGTCTACCGGGGCGGCATCTGCTTGGGCGAGACGGACCGGCACGCAGAGAAGGTGCGGAGCAGGCTCCACACCTCGGATAGGATGCTCAATCTCGTCGGCGGGCCGGATACGATTGTCGAGCATATCAAGGAGTACCATGACCGGTGTGGTGTGGGTGTGGTGGACCTGGCCTTCCAGCAGCCGGGGGGGACGCACCAAGAGGTCATGGAAGCAATCGCCCTGTTTGGCCGTGAAGTGCTGCCCCGTATCCGGGAGTTTTAGCTGTTCAGATTCAATTGAAAGGCTATATAGGCAGCACCTCCTCCGTCCGCTCATCGGGGAGGTCTATGCGGAAGGAGTTGGCGTTGAAGGCCAGCAGGGCATACCAGCCCATGAGATTGGTAAGCTCGGCTACTCCTTGAACGCCTAGCTGGGCCACCCCTCTGTCAAAGGTTGCCTGGCTCACCTGGCGGGTGCGGAAAAACTCCCGCCCATAGTCCACCACCACAGCCTCTACAGCGCTCAGGTTGGCAAGCTCTTTCTTGTCCCGCAGGCTGTCAACTATGTCATCCCTCAAGCCTGACCTGCGGGCCGAGGCTGCATGGGCGTTCCAGATAAATTGACAGTCCATCTCCCGGGCTGTGACCAGCATAGCCAACTCCTGGATGGTTTCCGGGAGGGACAGGGAAGACCTTTCTCCCCGCAGGTAGTACCAGAAGTTGAGTGCCCGCTTGGCCATCTCCGGCACGTTTACCATGGGGGAGAAAGGCCCCCGGTCCGGGCGGCCTCCCCGCATGGTTATGACTTCATCGAAGGTTTCCTCCTGGCCTTGGGGAATGCTGTCTCTGCTTGCCGGGTCTGTCCGTGCCATCACAACCTCCATCATGCTTACATGCCTATGGCCTGCTTGTGGAATATTCTTCATGTACTCAGTCCATCGCTGGAACGATTATAGGCAAGCGCCATCCCCCGGTCAATCTTGTCTCCCTGGGCGTTGTGGGCGACTTCGCTGCGGCTCCAGCGTTGCGGGACCCTGGATTCCGGCCTACGACAGAATTGCCCATGCCCCTGCGGGTCACACACGAAGATAAAAATGACGGCAGCCTCCCCACCGTCATTCGGTTGCAGGCCGGAATCCAGGGGTGAGGGGTGGGTGACTCGCAACGACCGCCTACGTCGCGGAAACCTGGATTCCCGCTTTCGCGGGAATTGCCCATGGCCTTGCCAAGGCCAAGTAAGGGGATGAAAATGACGGCAGCCTCTCCACCGTCATTCCGGCGTAGGCCGGAATCCAGGGGTGAGGGGTGGGTAACTCGCAATGACCGCCTACGTCGCGGAAACCTGGATTCCCGCTTTCGCGGGAATTGCCCATGGCCTTGCCAAGGCCAAGTAAGGGGATAAAAATGACGGCAGCCTCTCCACCGTCATTCCGGCGTAGGCCGGAATCCAGGGGTGATGGGTGGGTGACTCGCAATGGCCGCCTACGTCGCGGAAACCTGGATTCCCGCTTTCGCGGGAATTGCCCATGGCCTTGCCAAGGCCAAGTAAGGGGATAAAAATGACGGCAGCCTCTCCACCGTCATTCCGGCGTAGGCCGGAATCCAGGGGTGATGGGTGGGTGACTCGCAATGGCCGCCTACGTCGCGAGACCCTGGATTCCCGCTTTCGCGGGAATGACGGTGCTGGTGGGTGTCTATTTTCATAGGAATGACAGATGAAGTGAGCGTGGGAAGGGTGTGAAGGGAGCATCACGGTGCTAGGCGGCTGCCTATTTTCATAACAATTCCCCATGTCCTTGGCAAAGCCACGTAAGGGGATGAAAATGACGGTCGGTCTTCCTACCGTCACTCCCGCGAAAGTGGGAGTCCACCGCCCCACCCCTGGATTCCGGCCTACGCCGGAATGACGGTGGGCATCTGTTTTCATGTTAATGGCAGAGCAAGGGCCGGAATGCCGGCAGGGCGGCCGTCGAAAGCCTTTAATAGACCCAGTTTGGATATTGACTTATTGGGGATGACTAATGTTTATTTATACCAAGAGGACAACCACTGCATATGGAGGCTGATTTGCCTGAGCGAAATGTGCTGGTCATCGAGGATGAAGACAACCTCTTGGAGATGCTGAGATACAATCTTTCCAAGGAAGGATATGGTGTCTATGTCGCAGAGGATGGAGACCTGGGACTTTCCCTGGCGAGGCAAATGCAGCCCGACATGGTGATTTTGGACATCATGCTGCCCAAGCTGGACGGGTTCGAGGTGTGCCGTATCCTCCGGCGAGAGAGCGATGTGCCGATCCTCATGCTCACAGCCAGGTCTGAGGAAATAGACCGGGTGGTCGGCCTTGAGTTGGGCGCGGACGACTACGTTGTCAAACCATTCAGTATGCGAGAGCTGATGGCCAGGGTGCGGGCGATGATGAGGCGTTCTTACAGGACATCGGTCGCCTCTACAGGCCCCGCTGTCTCCAGGGTTATCAGGGCGGGGGACCTGGAGATGGACCTGACCAGCCACGTGGTCAGACTCGGGGAGGAGGCCCTTGACCTCAAACCGAGGGAATTTGACCTGCTGGTCCTCCTGATGACCAACAGGGGCAAGGTGTACACAAGGAATGAGATTCTCGACCGGGTGTGGGGACAGGACTACATTGGCGATCCCCGCACTGTGGACGTCCACATACGCTGGCTGCGGGAAAAGGTGGAGCCGGACCCCGGCAGCCCCCAGATGATAGTTACTATACGGGGCGTAGGTTACCGGTTCCAGCTATGAGACTGCCGAACTCCCTCCAGTGGCGGATTGCCCTGGCCTACACCATCCTGATCGTCCTGTCTATGGCGGCGGCCAGCATCTACATCTTCATATTCGTCCGGGGCACGTACATATCCGACCTTGAGGTGCGCCTGGAGCACGAGGCGGCGCTGATAGGCCAGACGGCGGAGCGGTTCTTTCGCAATCTGCTAAGCCCCCAAGACCTCCAGGCGGAAAGCAGGCGGATTGGAGACCTGATAGATGCCAGGGTCACGGTGATTTCACGGGACGGCTCCGTCCTCTCGGATACGTGGGAAGCCCCCGCGGCGATGGGGAACCAGTCGGGCCGCCCCGAAGTGCAGGCCGCCCTTGCCGGCGGCCTGGGCAGGAGTACCCGGCTGAACGCTGCCACCGGGCAGGAGATGCTTCATACCGCCGTGCCTATCTACGTGGACGGCTCCCCGGTGGGCATAGCCAGGGTGGCGGTGCCTACATCCCAGGTGCAGGGCAATGTCAACAGCCTCATCGCTGCCGTGGCTATTGCCGGCCTCAGCGTTACCCTCCTGTCGGTCGTCCTGGGATACTTCCTTGCGCGCCGTACCTCCCGCTCCCTGCGGTCCGTCACCGATGGGGCGCGCCGTCTCGCCCAGGGAGACCTGGAGCACCGGGTATATGCTCCGGTGGGAGATGAGACCCAGGAGTTGGCCGATACCTTCAACATCATGGCGGCAAATCTCAGGACCACCATCCAGGAGTTGGCGGCAGAGCGCAACAAGCTATCGGCCATCCTGGAGACTATGGCCGACGGGGTGGTGATGATAGGCCCCGAGGGCGAGGTCCTGCTGATTAACCAGGTGGCGAGGAGCCTTCTCGATGTGGACAGGACCGATACCCTGGGGAGAAGGTTCATAGAGCTATCCAGGGACTACGAGATACAGATGATGATGTCCCGTTCTTTCGAGAGCGGACAGCCCCAGTACGGGGAAGTCCAGCTTCCCCACCGCCGGTTCGTCAGCGTTATAGCTATACCCCTGGTGGACAACGAGTCCTCTCCGGGGGTGCTCCTCACCCTGTACGACCTCACGCGGGTCAGGCAGTTGGACACCACCCGCAGGGAGTTCGTCAGCAACGTATCCCATGAGTTGCGCAACCCCCTTGCCTCCATCAAAGCTGCGGTGGAAACCCTGGAAGACGGGGCCATTGCGGAGCCCGATACAGCCAAGGACTTTGTCCGCAGGATTCACGGGGACGTGGACCGCATGATTGGCATGTCTGGCGAACTGCTGGAGCTATCGAGGCTGGAGAGCGGCCAGGTGCCCCTCCATCTATACCCCCTGGATATGCGCCCCCTGCTGGAGGATGTCAGGCTCACCTTCGCTGAGCGGGCCAACGCAAAAGGAGTAGGGATAAATGTCCCCTCTAATGGTGACATCCCCCTGGTGATGGGCGATGAAGAGAAGCTGCGCCAGGTCCTGGTCAACCTGCTGGACAATGCCCTCAAGTTTACGCCGCAGCAAGGAGAAGTGACCCTTACCGCAGCGGAAAAGGGGGACGTTGTAGAGGTACGGGTCGGCGACACGGGAGCGGGCATCCCCAGGGAGCACCTGCCCCATGTCTTCGAGCGTTTCTACAAAGTGGACCGCTCCCGCCGCGATGGTGGCACGGGCCTGGGCCTAGCCATCGTCAAGCACGTAGTCCAGCTACACGGCGGCGACGTGCAGGTGGAGAGTCAGGAAGGTCTGGGGAGCACCTTCAGCTTCACCGTGCCCCGGGCCGGCTGACACCACGTGAGACTGGGACTGGAAGACGTTATTGTGCCGCCATAATGTCATTCCGGCCTGCAACCGCATGACCCATGTCCCTTGCAGGCGACATACGAGGATGAAAATTGTACGGCCTCCCCACCGTCATTCCGGCGTAGGCCGGAATCCAGGGGTAGGGGGTGGGTGACTCGCAACGACTCCCTACGCCGCGGGACTCTGGATTCCTGCTTCCGCAGGAATGACGGTGCTGGCTATCCTCATAATTACCCATGTCTCTGCGTGCCACATACGAGGATGAAAATGGTACAGCCTCCCCACCGTCACTCCCGCGAAAGCGGGAGTCCACCGCCCCACCCCTGGATTCCGGCCTGCGCCGGAATGACGGTGGGCCTCTATTTTCATAACAATGACGGTTACGAAAAGGTCTCCCTGCACGGGAATAACGGTCTCGGGGCCGGAAGACGTTGAGCGTATGTTAGCGCTGGGTTAGAATAACTGCTATGCTGTCTGACCTCCTCCTTGGCCTGCTCCAGGGTTTGACCGAGTGGCTCCCCATCAGCTCCGAGGGTGTAGTCACCGCAGTACATTCCTTCTTCTTTGACCACTCCCTGAGTGAGAGCATTGCCTTTTCCCTATGGCTGCACCTGGGGACCGCGTTGTCCGCCCTCATCGCCTTTCGGAAAGAGGTTGTAGAAGTAGTCCGGGACGCCGTGTCCCATCCCCGTAGTCCCTCCCCCCTGTTGTCCTACCTGTTCATCTCCACTGTTGCCAGCGGCCTGGTCGGTCTCCCCCTGCTTATATTCATAGGAGAGGTCTCGGCCCGCTTTGGCGCCGTCGCTATGGGGGCGGTGGGGATATTCATGCTCATAACGGGATGCCTACAACTGTGGGGCAACGTACCCGGCCAGCGGGGCCGCGAGCAGCTTTCTCCTTGGGACGCAATTATCGCGGGCATAGCCCAGGGGGTCGCTGTATTGCCGGGCCTTAGCCGGTCCGGGCTGACGGTCTCCGCCTTGCTGGCCCGCCGGGTTGACCGGCGGGAGGCCCTGGTGCTCAGCTTCTTGATGAGCATTCCCGCCAGCCTGGGAGCAGGCATCTACTCCGGTATAGAGGGCGGGTTCTTCGTCTCAGAAGGCCCCCTGATAGCCGCCGGTGTTGCATGTGTCGTTGGCCTGGCTGTCATCCGTGTTCTGCTGTCGGTGGCAGTCAGGGTCAATTTCGGAGTATTTGTCATCATCCTTGGAGCAGCCGTCATAGCCGGGGCCGTCTGGCAGGCCCTCCAGTAGGGCCTCGTTCCACTACTTTGCCCACCATGTTATGAAAATAGAAACCCACCGTCATTCCGGCGCAGGCCGGAATCCAGGGGTGGGGCGTGGACTCCCGCTTTCGCGGGAGTGACGGTGGGGATGCCGTACCATTTTCATCTTCGTATGTGGCCTTTCGCAAGGCCATGGGGAATTATTATGAAAATAGATGACCACCGTCATTCCGGCGCAGGCCGGAATCCAGGGGTGGGGCGGTGGACTCCCGCTTTCGCGGGAGTGACGGCGGAGAGGCTGTACCATTTGCATCCGCGTATGTGGCCCACATGGGCATTGGTAATTCCTATGAAAATAGGCATCCCCCAAGCTGGAATCCCAGCCCCCAACCCCTGGATTCCCGCTTTCGCGGGAATGACGGTGGGGATGCCGTACCATTTTCATCTTCGTATGTGGCCCGCAAGGCCATGGGGAATTATTATGAAAATAGGCAGCCCTCAAGCCAGACCCCCGCCCCCCGCCCCTGGATTCCGGCCTGCGCCGGAATGACGGTTATGCAAAGGCCTCCTTTCGCAGGAGTGACGAATGATGGGGGACTGGCAGGATGGGGCGCGCTCTTTGTTCACACTCCTTTCATCGCCTCTTAAGGGAGTTTTAACACCGGGATGAATCTCCGTTAAACCTGCTTGACTATACAAGGTACACCTACCCCATAGACATGGGGGGTTGTTACTAATCCCCGTATCAAGTACGGGGCATGGTTAACGGGAGTTTAACAGACCTTTAACAGTCCTTAATCTATTGTTCAAGTCTCCTTAAAGCAGCCTTAAAGTCTCTGGGCTAACCTATTTAGAGCGACTGGCGCTAAAAGACCCGGATTCCGGCGAAAGCCTGAATCGCCACGACATTGTAAAAGCTAGACAAGAGGCCGTCCCTCCCCATTGGACAGCTGATAGGGGTATGTAAATTATCAGGCAACTAAAATAAGGCAACTTTTAACTCAACAAGCCGCTCACCATGTCATTCCGAGGAGCGGAGCAACGAGGAATCTAAAGTCTATGCCTTCAAGCAAAGCCACGACTTTAGATTCCTCACTGCGCTTCGCTCCGTTCGGAATGACACATCAATACAGCTCCTGTTTTACATACCCCTGTCAGCCATTGGACAGAGGAGGGCCGGTCTTCAAAAGCTAATTCGATGGAGGACTGGAAAACAAGACCATGCAGAAGAAGAAAAATGGCCTAACATCCGGCAGAATCCCCGCCGGAATCCTTGGACTCTTGATAGCGCCCCTCCTGGCGCTGCTCCTGTATGCCTGTGGCGGCGACGCGACCCCGTCCCCGTCTTCTACCCAGCTTGAGGGGACCATAGAGGTAGATGGCTCAAGCACGGTGTACCCCATATCCGAGGCGGCGGCCTTCGAGTTCCGCAAGACCTACCCCGACGTGCGGATTAACGTGGGTGTCTCAGGCACCGGCGGGGGCTTCAAGCGGTTCGTTGCCGGGGAGACCGACATCTCCGACGCCTCCCGCCCCATCAAGTCCTCGGAGGCCGAGCAGGCTGCCGAGAACAACATAGAGTACCTGGAGCTTAAGGTGGGCACCGACGGCCTGTCGGTTATAGCGAACCCCCGGAACGACTTTGTGGACTGCCTGACCATAGCTGAACTCAAGATGATATGGGAGCCGGGGTCTCAGATAGAGAAGTGGAACCAGGTGCGTTCCGAATGGCCCGACCGTCCCCTGAACCTGTACGGCCCCGACACGGACTCCGGCACCTTCGACTACTTCACCGAGGAGGTGATGGGAGAGGCCAGGGCCAGCCGGGCCGACTACACCGCCAGCGCCAACGACAACGTGCTGGTGCAGGGTATAGGAGGCGACCGGAACTCCCTGGGTTACTTCGGGTATGCCTACTACATAGAGAACACGGACAAGCTGAAGTTGGTGGCCGTTGACAGCGGCGAAGGGTGTGTGCTGCCGACGAACGAGACCATAGAGCAGGGGTTGTACTCGCCCTTGTCCCGGCCCCTGCTCATCTACGTGAAGACCAGCAGCCTGGAGAGGCCAGAGGTGAAAGCCTTTGTGGAGTTCTACATAGACAACGGGCCTGACCTGGTGCGCAGCGTGGGCTACATCCCCGAGAAGGCCGAGGTTTACCAGGAAAACATGGATAAGGTGCGCGGCTCATAGGCTGACTACAGACCCGGAGGATAGCAGGACAGGCGGCTGGCCCTCCCTACAGACGCCTGTCCTCCTTTTGATAACTCCCATTGCCCAAAATAGACCCATAGAGATTGGGAGGACTCTGAAAGGTTGGACGGACTCTAATGGCAGACTTCATTTCAAGGCCAAAGGTGACAACCGCAGAAGACCTGAGGGCCTTGGCAACCCGCAGAAGGAGAAGGAAGGCGGTGGAGGGAAAGATAGTCCATGTCATCTTCTTTCTCTGCGCCCTGGTATCGGTCCTTACCACAATCGGAATCCTCTTCAGTCTGGCAAGCCAGTCCAT
Organism: Dehalococcoidia bacterium; assembly: GCA_965219725.1. Classification (GTDB taxonomy): domain Bacteria; phylum Chloroflexota; class Dehalococcoidia; order Lucifugimonadales; family JAGWBF01; genus CBDCOF01. The sequence goes on from CBDCOF010000002.1 coordinate 2,114,314, forward strand.
AGGGTTCTTCAGGGAAGTATCCGTTTGGGAGTTCATATCCGGTACCCGGTGGTCTCCCATCCTCGTCCCCAACTCCTTCGGAGTCCTGCCCCTGGTCAGCGGCACCTTGCTGGTGGCGTTCATAGCGGCGGCGGTGGCCCTGCCCCTTGGCCTGGGCATCGCCATATTCCTGTCGGAGTACGCCCCGGACAGGGCGCGGCGGATAATCAAACCCATCCTGGAGATACTGGCGGGCATTCCCACAGTGGTCTATGGCTACTTCGCCCTCACCTTCGTTACCCCCCAGTTGCAGTATATTTTCCCCGACCTGCTGATATTCAACGCCCTGAGCGCCGGTGTAGTCATGGGACTGATGATTATTCCCATGGTGTCCTCCCTTACTGAAGACGCGATGCTGGCCGTCCCCCGCTCCCTGAGGGAAGCCGCTTTTGCCCTTGGGGCCACCCGCCTGGAGGTCAGCCTGCGGGTGGTGGTGCCGGCGGCCCTGTCGGGCATTGTGACCGCGTTCATCATCGCCATATCCAGGGCCATAGGCGAGACCATGCTGGTGACTATCGCGGCAGGGGCCACGCCTAATCTCACCGCCAACCCCTTGGAGAGCATCCAGACCATGACCGCCTACATCGTGCAGTTGAGCCTGGGGGAGGCGGCCCACGACTCCATTGAGTACAACACCATCTTTGCCGTAGGGCTGCTGCTGTTCCTGATGACCCTGGCGATGAACATGTTGGGCCACTGGATAGTGGGCCGGTGGAGGGAGAAATACTAATGGAGAATCCAGGTTCGTACACGCGAAAGCTGAGCATAAGGAAGTCCCTGGGGGGAGCGTCTTACGTCCTGTTCCTCCTGTCGGTCCTGGTGGGACTGGCGGGGCTGGTGACCCTGCTGGCCCAGATTGCCATAGAGGGCATCCCCTGGCTGACCGTTCATCTGTTCACCGATTACCCCGCTCCAAGGGCTGAGGAAGCAGGGTTGAGATCGGCCATGATGGGCACCATCTGGATTATGTGTATGGTAGCTATCTTTACCATTCCCGTTGGGGTTGGCAGCGCCATATACCTGGAGGAATACGCCCCCAAGAACTGGCTCACCAGGGCCATAGAGGTCAACATATCCAACCTGGCGGGGGTCCCTTCGATAGTATATGGCCTCCTGGGGCTGGGGGTATTCGTGCAGTGGATGGCCCTGGGCAGGAGCTTGCTGGCGGGGGCGCTTACCCTGTCCCTCCTGGTGCTGCCCATAGTCATCCTGGCGTCGAGGGAAGCCATCCGGTCCGTCCCGGAGAGCCACCGCCTGGCCGCATACGCCCTGGGAGCTACCAAGTGGGAGGTTATCAAGGGAGTGGTCCTGCCCTCGGCCGTGCCCGGAATGCTTACGGGCACCATCCTGGCTATGTCCCGGGCCATAGGAGAGGCTGCGCCGGTCATCGCCATCAGCGCCCTGGTATTTATCACCTTTTCCCCCACGGACCCTCTGGACAGGTTCACAGTGCTGCCCATCCAGATTTACAACTGGATCCAGAGACCCCAAGAGGACTTCCAAAGCCTTGCTGCCGCCGGCATCATTGTGCTCCTCATCATCCTGCTTCCAATGAATGCCGTGGCTGTATTTCTCAGGAACCGGTATCAGAGGAGGTCGGAAGACTAAAATGCAAGAAGTACAACCCGATGGCGTGATTATCAGTGTCCGGGACTTGAATGTCTGGTATGGCTCCTTCCATGCCCTGAAAGACGTGAACCTGGAAGTAAAGAGCCACAGCGTGACAGCCCTGATAGGGCCTTCCGGCTGCGGAAAGAGTACCCTCCTGCGCTGCCTCAACCGCATGAACGACCTGGTGCCCGGCGCACAGATACAGGGACAGGTGATTTTCAGTGGGGAGGATATTTACGACGCCGAGGTGGACCCCACATCGGTCCGCTACCGGATGGGCATGGTGTTCCAGAAGCCGAACCCCTTCCCCAAGTCCATCTTCGACAACGTGGCCTTTGGCCTCCGCATAAACGGCTTCACCGGCAACCTCGCCGAGGTGGTGGAGGACTCCCTCAGAAAGGCCTCCCTTTGGGACGAGGTAAAAGACCGTCTCAACAAAAGCGCTCAGACCCTTTCGGGGGGACAGCAGCAGAGGCTTTGCATTGCCCGCGCCCTAGCGGTGGAGCCGGAGGTAATCCTGATGGACGAGCCGTGTTCGGCCCTGGACCCCATCGCTACCCTGGCTATCGAAGACCTTATGCGCTCCCTCTCCACCGACTACACTATCATAACGGTGACCCACAATATGCAGCAGGCTGCGCGGGTGTCCGACGAGACCGCATTTCTGACTACGGACCCGGACAGGGGCGGCCATCTGGTGGAGCACGGCGACACCCGCCAGATTTTCACCAACCCATCTGATGAGCGCACCGAAGCCTACATCACCGGGAGATTTGGGTAACAGCCCAGACTTGATCAGTCTTAGCTGCCGCCTCGCCGTTATTCCGGCGCAGGCCGGAATCCAAAGGTGTCCTCTCAACCGTCATTCCTATGAAAATAGGCATGACCCAAGCCGGAAACCAACCCCACCCCCCTGGATTCCGGCCTACGCCGGAATGACGGTTGGGAGGCCGACCATTTTCATTTTCGTATGTGCCCGCAAGGGCATGGGGAATTATTGTTATGAAAATAGCCGGTGCTGGAGCACCTACCGCACCCTGAAGGGTGCGGCATCCCTCAAAACCGTCATTCCGGCGCAGGCCGGAATCCAAAGGTGTCCTCTCAACCGTCATTCCTATGAAAATAGGCATGACCCAAGCCGGAAACCAACCCCACCCCCCTGGATTCCGGCCTACGCCGGAATGACGGTTGGGAGGCCGACCATTTTCATTTTCGTATGTGCCCGCAAGGGCATGGGGAACTATTATTATGAAAATAGCCGGTGCTGGAGCACCTACCGCACCCTGAAGGGTGCGGCATCCCTCAAAACCGTCATTCCGGCGAAAGCCGGAATCCAGGGGTGGGGGGATGGATTCCCGCAAAAGCGGGAATGACAAAATAAGGGGCGGGAATAATGGGTTGGGTCGAGAATGAGACCTCGAACCTGAACAGTTACAGATTTGGGTAATCTGTAGCCTCAGGCGTTAAATGGAGGTATAGTTGAAGATCAGGACCGACTTTAACCGGCAGCTTCGTAGTCTCCAGGATGATGTCCTGGTGATGGGCAGCATGGTGGAGGAATCTCTGGATAGGGCGCTGGAGGCCCTCAAACTAAGGGACCTGAAAACATCGAGCCGAATTATCGAAGAGGACGATTTCATAGACAAGAAGCGGTTCGAGATTGAGGACCGTTGTATCAACCTCATCGCCACCCAGCAGCCCGCCGCCGGCGACCTGCGCGCCCTGGTAGCCATGCTCCACATCTCCGTGGAACTGGAGCGTATGGGCGACTGCGCCGAGGGCATCGCCAGGATTAGCGTGATGATAGGGGATGAGCCTCTGCTGAAGTCCCTGGTGGACATTCCCAGGATGGCCGACAAGGCCGGCGACATGCTCCGGCGCAGCCTGGACTCCTTGGTGCAGAGAGACACGGACACCGCCTTCAAGGTATGCGACGATGATGATGAGGTGGACGCCCTCCATGACCAGGTGTACCGGGAGTTGCTGACTTACATGGTCCAGGACCCCAAGACCATCCAACGGGCCACCTATCTCCTCTGGGTCGCCCACGACCTGGAGCGGATCGCCGACCGGGCCACCAACATAGCCGAGCGAGTCATATTCCTGGTGACGGGCAAGCTGACGGAGATAAATGTATCCAAATACTGATGAGCTATAGGCCGATGTTGAGGCGCTGTACTGCTGAACTGGTGGGGACCTTCGGGCTGGTCCTGGCCGGCACCGGGGCAATTATGATAGACCGGCTTTCCGGGGGCCAGATTACCCATCTGGGGGTTGGCCTGGTATTCGGCCTTATAGTAGCCGCAATGATTTACGCCACGGGCCACATATCCGGTGCGCACATCAACCCCGCCGTAACCCTCGCCTTTGCCCTGGCCCGCCACTTCCCCTGGAAACAGGTGCCCCTCTACTGGGGGGCGCAGTTGGCGGGGGCAATACTTGCCAGCCTGGTCCTTCGTGGGCTGCTGGGGATGGTAGCGGACATGGGCGCCACCACCCCGTCGGGAAGCGCCTGGCAGTCCCTGGGGCTGGAAGTCCTTCTGACCTTTTTCCTGATGTTTGTCATCATGGCGGTGGCTACCGACGTGAGGGCGGTGGGCCAGGCCGCTGCCCTAGCCATAGGCGCGACGGTGGCGCTGGAGGCCACATTTGGGGGGCCTATTTCCGGGGCCTCCATGAACCCTGCCCGCTCCCTGGGGCCGGCCCTGGTGGGATGGGTATGGGACGGGCACTGGTTATATTGGATTGGGCCTATAGCTGGAGCGGGAGCAGCCGCCCTCATGTACAGATGGCTGAGGGACGGAAGCGACTCTGAGTCCGGCCGGAATTCCGGCACGACTGTCAGGAGGGTCGGGTCAGTGAAAAGAGTGTTGTTTGTCTGTGTCCACAACTCCGGCAGAAGCCAGATGGCCGAAGCCTTTGCCGGCAGCATTGCCAACGGGACCTTGGAAGCGGAGTCGGCGGGAACAAGCCCCTCGGAGAGGGTGGACCCGGTGGTGGCGGAAGCCATGAGGGAGAGGGGTATTGACATATCTCAAAACCAGCCAAAGCTCCTGACCCAGGAGATGGTGGACCGGGCCGACCACGTCATCACAATGGGATGCTCCTTCGAGGACGGGTGCCCTGCGGCACTTATATCTCAGAATAGGCCCGCCGACGATTGGGGCCTGGACGACCCCCGGGGCAAGCCCCTGGAGGATGTCAGGCAAATACGGGACGAGATAGAGGAGCGGGTGAGAAGGCTGGTGGATGGGGTATAATCTGCCGCCGCTCCTCCTTATTCATTCTGTGAAGTTTGATGGGCCTGCGGCCTCAACCCCTTTGCCTTTGGCGCGGCTAACTTGCCCGCTCCGGCCATACCGGGTCGTGGTGGCCGAGGGGCACCGCGGGCCTGGCCCAGTGGGGTTGGGTCTCCGAGAGTTGCAGGGTCGGCCCGAGGTGGCGTAGCCTGCCCCCAGGCACATGGCTATCTATAGACCAACGCTCTATTTCTTCGGGGGTGAATTCCGTCGGCACGTCCCGGAGTTTCGCCTCCGGCACCTGGCCGAGTCCAACAAGCCATCGCCCCGTCTGTGCCAGCGAGACCCGCACCAACCAACTGCCCCCTTCCTGTACCCGCCGGGCCAGGGCCACCAGCGCGCCGAAGGCCATTAGATAGCCGGTCAGATAGTCAATGGCCGACACCGGGTAGAATTGAGGTCCCGGCTCGGCGCCGGGGAACAACTCTCCCTGGCGGCTGGTTATGCCGCTCACCGTCTGCACGACGGTATCAAAGCCCCGGCGGGAGGCCCACGGCCCTGCCCGGCCAAAGGCGGACAGAGAGACATAAACAATGCCGGGGCGCAGTTTGGTCAGGTCCTCGGGCGAGAGGCCCCTCTGGGCGAGGGTCCCCGGTCGGTAACCCTGGGAGAAGACGTCGGCTTCCCGCGCCAAGTCCAGCATCGTTTCCGCATCCTCCGGATCACGGAGGTCAAGATAGGCCGATAGCTTGCCGTGGCCGGTGTCATATTCCTGGGACGTATTACCGGGTAAGTGGCGAGCGGTGATCTTCAACACGTCTGCGCCGTGTTCGGCCAGGGTGCGGGCGCAGGTTGGCCCCGCCAGCACCCGGGTAAGGTCCAAAACCCTCGCCCCTGATAAGGGCCTGGGGCCATCGGGCAGGGCTTCCGGTGGACTATCGCCGATCTTCTCGATCTCCAGCAAGGGCAAGGAGGCGATGGCGGCGGCCTGGGGGTGCCGGGACCATTCTTCCATGGTCCGCACCATTCCCCCCGCGCCCTTTGCGGCGATAATCGCTTCCTCAAGTTCCAGAGCATCCCAACGGGCCACCGCTTGGCGCACCGCCTCCCGGTCTTCCTCAACACCCAACACCCCCAATGCTGCGTCGCGATGGTTGGGGAAATTGCAATGGAGATAGCTCCAACGGCCGTTCCTGGCCGGATAGACACCCATGATCGAGTCTCGCTCGGCGGAAATGGGAGCACCATCCATAGATATGTAACGGCTACTGCGGAGCGAGGCCGCCGCCTGGCGGGTATTGACCCGGACCTCCTGGGGTCGCCCGGTGCGAAGTTCCCAAAGATCGGAGACGGCAAGGCCGACTGCTCCCAAGCTGGCGGCGGCAGCCTCTCCAATGCGGAAGGGCGTTGGCAGGACCGGGTCCTTGCCGCCGGTTATTTCAACCTCACTGGCGCGTTGCACGTCCCAACCTGGGACCGGGAAAAGCGTGGATAGAGTTTCGTTAGTCACGTCTGGATACGCTCCTTTTGGGGGACTCTGCTCTCAATGGCTGAGGATAGTACAAATCTGCTATTCGCAGCCAGGGCAATCGCGTCTTACTGATGCGTGAGTAAATATCTTAGTCGGTCCCCCTTGTAATTCCTGTGAAAATAGCCGGCAGCGGGGTCTCTCACCGCACCCTGAAGGGTGCGGCATCCTCCCCCCACCGTCATTCCGGCGCAGGCCGGAATCCAGGGGCGGGGCGTGGACTCCCGCTTTCGCGGGAGTGACTGTGAGGAGGCTCTACCATTTTCATCCTCGTATGTGGCCCGCAAGGGGCATGGGGAATTACCATGAAAATAGGCAGCACCGTCATTCCCGCGAAAGCGGGAATCCAGGGTTCCGCAATGTCGCAGTCGCTGCAAAGCCACCCACCCCCCACCCCTGGATTCCGGCCTGCGCCGGAATGACGGTGGGGGCACATGTGTTCACGCATTGCGGCCTGAATACTTTCGCAGTCCTCTGTCACACTACTCATTCCCCGCTTCCGGGCTTCGCACCTGCACCCCCGACATATCTTCTTGCAGCAGGAAGGTTATCAGGTAGTCCTTTTCCGCCCAGCCCCGGTTCATGCCCTGCATCATCAGCTGCTCCACCAGGTTGGCTACGGGCATGGGCACGGTGACATCCCTCCCCAGTTCCGTAGCCAGGCCGATGTCCTTCCTGGACAGGGCCAGGGTGAAGCTGGGCGGCTCGAACTGGCCGCTGAACACCGTCCGGGCCAGTCCCGCCCTCCTTGTGCCCAGGGTGCCCTGGGTGGCCTCCAGCAGGGTTTCCAGGTCCACCCCGGCCTTGGTGCCCAGGGTGAGGCCCTCGGCTATCACCTGCATCACTCCGAACCCCATCATGTTGTTCACCAGCTTGCACACCAGGCCCGACCCCAGTCCCCCGCAGTACATCACCCGGTCGGCGAAGGAGTCCAGGATGGGCTTGACCTGGTCGTAAATCTCCCTCTCGCCGCCCGCCAGAATCAGCACGCTTCTCTCGAGGACGGAGGCCGGGCTTGCCATCACTGGGGTGTCCAGCACGTGGGCGCCCTTCTGCCGGAACATAGGCTCCAGCCGGCGGATGAGGTCGGGGCGGCTGGTGGAGAGGTCACAATGGATGCTGCCCTGCTTGATTCCCTGAAGCACTCCCTCGGGTCCCGTAAGCACCTCCTCCACGTCAGGGGGCATGGGCAAGGAGGTGAATATCACGTCGCTGAGGCGGGCTACCTCGGCGGGGGAGCTGCCAAGGCGCGCTCTCCCTTCCAGCAGGGGCTTGGCGGCTTCCTCCCTCACGTCGTGAACGACCATTGAGTAGCCGGCCTTCTGGATGTTCCCCGCCATGCCTGATCCCATTCTGCCCAGGCCAATAAATCCTATAGTCTCCATGACAACCTCCCCTATAGCTCAGACCTTTGAATAACTCCCCGTGCAGGCCAATATCGTAGGTGGAAGACATCGTTTTCCTAGCCGGGAACCCCGCCCCTGGATTCCGGCTTTCGCCGGAATGACGGTTACGTAAAGGTCGGCCTACGCCGGAATGACGGTTACGCGAGGGTCCCCTATAGCTGAGAAATAGCTAGGCCGCCGTGGTGCCCCCGTCAATGACCAACTCGGAGCCGGTAACAAAGGAAGACTCGTCCGAGGCCAGGTAGAGCACGCCGTAGGCTATGTCATCGGTGGTCCCCACCCTGCCCATAGGCAGACGCTGCATTCTTAGCTCCAGGCTGGCGGGGTCGTTCAGGGTGTCCTGGATCATCGGGGTGTCAATGGGGCCGGGATGGACGGAGTTGCACCTTATCCCGTCCTTGGCGTGCTGCACCGCCGTCGCCTTGGTCAACAGGCGCACCGCCCCCTTGGTGGCGGTGTAGGCGGAGCCGCCGCCGGGACTGCCCACCAGTCCGGCGGTGGACGAGATGTTGACTATAGACCCCCCGCCGGCGCTGCGCATGGCTGGGATGGCCTGCTTGGTGCCCAGGAACACCCCCTTGGCATTGACCGCCATGATGCGGTCCCAATCCTCTTCGGTGGTGTCCTCTATGCTCTTGCGGATGAGGATGCCGGCGTTGTTCACCAGGATGTCCAGCTTGCCGTATTTGCTCACCGCCGTTTCCACGGCGGCAACCCAGTCGGCTTCCCTGGTCACGTCCAGGTGGACGTAGGTGGCCTCTCCCCCCGCCTCGCGGATTTCCGACTCCACCTTCTGCCCGTCTATATCCAGAATATCCCCAATGACCACCCTGGCCCCCTCTTGGGCCAGCAGCTTGGCTTCCGTGGCCCCCTGGCCCCTGGCGCCGCCGCTGATAATGGCTACCTTTCCATCTACCCGTCCCATATCTCCTATACCTCCTTACTGAAGTTCTTATATTGATTACGCTGAGGGCCCCGTCCTTCCGTCCCCTTATTTTATCATTGATTCTGTCATTGGGTTACAGGCCGGAGTCCAGGGGTGGGGGTGAATGACTTCGCAACGACCCCCCGGCTGTGGGCCCCTGGATTCCCGCTTTCGCGGGAATGACGGTTAGGTTATTCGTCATTCCGGCGCAGGCCGGAATCCAGGGGTGGAGGAGTGAAGGTCCCTGCATTGTGAAAGTCCTGGTCTCCGGCCTGATGGAAATGACCGGGGCAATTACCCGTCGCAGAAGGGCAGCCCGCCCAGGTCCACTTCCTCAAATTCAATATCTTGCCAAGCAGCCGGCACACAGCCCGTCAGTTGGTTGCCGCCGAAGTACAACCACTCCAGATTGGCTAGGTTGCCCAACTCCGGGGGAATGCTCCCCGTCAGTTGGTTGTCTCTGAGGCTCAAAAGTTCCAGATTGGCCAGGCTGCCCAACTCTGGGGGGATGCTCCCCGTCAGTTGGTTGATGTTGAGGCCCAACACCGACAGATTGGCCAGGCTGCCCAACTCCGGGGGGATGCTCCCCGTCAGTTGGTTGATGCTGAGGCTCAACACCGACAGATTGGCCAGGCTGCCCAACTCCGGAGGGATGCTCCCCGTCAGTTGGTTGATGCTGAGGCCCAGACCAGTCAGATTGGTCAGGTTGCCCAACTCTGAGGGGATACTCCCCGTCAGCTGGTTGCTATAGAGGTACAACTCCCTCAGATTGGTCAGGTTGCCCAACTCCGGGGGGATGCTCCCCGTCAGTCCGTTGTTGCGGAGGAACAACTGCGTCAGATTGGCCAGGCTGCCCAACTCCGGGGGGATGCTCCCCGTCAGTTGGTTGCCACTGAGATCCAAATCAGCCAGGTTGGCCAGGCTGCCCAACTCCGGGGGGATGCTCCCCGTCAGTCCGTTGTTGCGGAGGAACAACTGCGTCAGATTGGCCAGGCTGCCCAACTCCGGGGGGATGCTCCCCGTCAGTTGGTTGCCACTGAGATCCAAATCAGCCAGGTTGGCCAGGCTGCCCAACTCCGGCGGGATGCTCCCCGTCAGTTGGTTGTGGTCGAGGTACAACCCCACCAGATTGGCCAGTCTGCCCAACTCCGGGGGGATGCTCCCCGTCAGTTGGTTGTCGTGGAGGTTCAGCACCTCCAGTTCAGCCAGGCTGCCCAACTCCGGGGGGATGCTCCCCGTCAGTTCGTTGGAGCTGAGGTTCAGTCCTGTCACCCGGAGGGGGTCCCCCTCGACGGCGATGCCTTCCCAGTCCGAGATGGGGGTGTCTTCGTACCAGTCGAGAGGAGTATCGCCGGCCAGGGTGTCCCTGGCTGCCAGGAGGGCCGCGCAGTCCTCCACCAGGCCGGGGTTGGCCTCCGGCTCCGGGACCACAACCCCGTTGGAGCACACTTCCGGCAATTCCTGCGATAGGGTTGGCGGGGGCGTACCCGCCGGCATGGATGATGGGGTGGCCGTCGGCCCCGGCGTTGACGCAGATCCGGAATCGGGCGTCGAGTCGCCGGCAGGCGACCCTCCGCCGCCACAGGCGGCAGCCAGCAGAATGAGCAGCCCGAATAGCGTCATAGCCAGCGCAAATATACTGCCTCTCATGCTACTCCCCCCTAAATCTCAATAACCGCCCTGTCCTTTGCGGGCCGCGTAGGGGTATGAAAATGGTGCGGTCTCCCTACCGTGATGCTCCCTTCACACCCTTCCCATCCCCCACGCTTACTTCATCTGTCACTCCCGCGAAGGTGGGAGTCCACCGCCCCGCCCCTGGATTCCGGCCTGCGCCGGAATGACGGTGGGTGGGGAGCGGGAGCTATCCCTTCCCCCTTGGACGGGGGAAGGTTAGGATGGGGGTGATACCCTCGCCCACTGACCACTATGGGGAGATACCCTCCACCTCAATGCCATCCCACAAGGGAGGGAAGAGGTTGGATTCTCATAGTGTGACGGTGCCGGCTGCCGCCTATCCTTGCAGGGCGTCGTCCAGGCGGCGGCGGAAGTCCTCAGCGCCCAGGCGCAGCAGCCCCGTTGCCGAGATGGTCACGAAGTTTGCCCCCAGGTTGATGAACTCGGCGACTCCCTCAGCGTCGGAGGGAGAGTTGCCCCCTACCCCCACCAGCTTGCCCCCATCCTTTATCCTGGGTATCACCTGGGCCATCAACCGCCTCACCTCCGAGGCCGGGGGGTTGCCCATGCTCTGGCCCAAGTCTCCCGATGCCACGTGTAGCACGTCCACGCCGGGGACGGTGAGGATGTCGTCCAGGTTCTCCACCGCCTCGGTGTCCTCGATCATGGGGATAACCAGGGTATGGGAGTTGACCCACCGGGTGGACTCATCCCGCGACACCCCCACGTTGTAGTCATGGGCGCGGCCTCCGCCAACACCCCGGTGTCCCTGGGGGTAGTAGCGGGCGGCGCGGGCCACGGAGTCGGCTTCCTCCCGGGTGTTGACGTGGGGCACTATGATTCCTTGCACCCCCCGGTCAAGGAATTGCAGGATGGTGGAGTCCGAGTGGTTGGGGATGCGGGTGATGGGGGTTATGTTGAACACCTCGGCAGCCCGTACCATGTGCTCCACCTCGTCCAGGTCCATGGGGCCATGCTCGCAGTCAATCATCACGAAGTCGTAGCCGATAGCCCCGAATAGCTCCACCTGGTCCGGCGCGTACCGGTTAATGATGGCCCCGAAGACCACATTCCCCTCCTCCAGCTTGGCCTTGGTGGTATTGGTACGCATGGCTCTCCCTCCCACTTTCAGAATCTTTCACCCAAAGCGCCTGTCTCGACGAGGCCAATTTTAGTGGCGGCCCCAACCCTCGTCAAGGTTCATGCGGGTGGAGGCAAGGTCTTTCGATCGGCAATGCCTATGACAACCACAAGGGTTGCCACTACAACACCCGGCGGTGTGGTGCCCCGTAGGGGTAACCCTTGTGGCTACCCTGGGCGAGACCCGAAAGACCTTGCATCCCGGTGGAGGGGGCCGGCCACGCCGTCACCATCCACTCTTCACAGCTATGGTCCGTATCCTCTTGTAGTCGGCGTACCATGCCCCGTCCCGGTAGAGATGAGGGCGCAGCCGGTCCTTGGCCTGCCTTATCACGTCAGACATCACCTGGGCGCGCTGGGCCATTGGCACCTCTGAGAATAGGTCGCTAAGGAACATCTCAACCCAATGATCGAAACCCGCGTCGCCGCCTTCCAGCTTGGTGGGACGGTCGAGGACTGTGGCGTAGGTCAGGTCGAAGCCTTGCCTTTCTAGGAGGACGCCAAACTCGCCTATGCTGGGGAAGTACCAGGGGCCGGTACGGGAATCGCCGGAGTCCGGCCCTGGGGGGTAGCCGGCGGCCTCCAGCGCGGCATGAACGGCCTCGACGCAGGCCCGGATGTTTCCTTTTGCTCCAAACTCAGCGACGAAGCGGCCCCCCGGCTCCAGCGCCCGCCGGACACACCCTACCGCCTTTTCGGGGTCCTTTATCCAGTGAATCACCGCATTGGAGAACACGGCCTGAAAGGGTCCCGGGAACCGGAACTCCATAGCATCCGCCACCTCGAACCGCAGGTGGGGATAATTCCTTCTGGCCTGCTCTATCATGGATGCCGAACTGTCAATGCCGATGACATCTGCGCCGGCGCCGGCGATCCTGTCGGCCAGGTGTCCGGTGCCGCACCCCAGGTCGAGGATGCGCTCACCCGGCTGAGGGGACAGCACATCCACCAAGTCTGCGCCGTACTCGGACACGAAGGAGTGCCTGCTGTCGTAGAGGGCCGGGTCCCAGCGCTTCTGTGTACCCGCCGGCGGGTTGGTTGTGGGGTTATTAGACATGTAGCATTACGTCCTTGTGGTTATAGTTTATGGGTAAAGAAGGGAGTAGGAAGTGGCCTCGCCCATAATCAGGTAGGATTAGGACATGGTGCGAAGGCCCAGGTACATTGTAAAACTCCCTCTTGCAGGCTTGGGAATTGCAAGTAGATAATATCATAAACACTCAATTAGGATGATAGCTTAAAAAATGGGGGGGTTGGTTAGAGATGGACTTGAGGCTTGAGGGCAAGGTTGCCATTGTCGGGGGGGCCAGCAAGGGCCTGGGAAGGGCCTGCGCCGAGGTCCTGGCCCGGGAGGGAGTCAAGGTCGCCATTTGCAGCCGTACCCGGTCGGACCTGGAGCGGGCCGCCGAGGAGGTCCGGGAGGCTACCGGAGGGGATGTCCTGACCTACCCCGGCGACCTGGACAGCTACGATACTATCAAAAGCCTGATAGCCGCGACTGTGGGCCACTTCGGACGCCTGGACATCCTGGTCAACAACTCAGGAGGCCCGCCACTGGCCAGGGCCGCCACCGCCGGGGAGGAGCTATGGGAGACCGCCGTGCAGCGCTCCCTGGTTTTCTTCGCCCGGATGTGCAGGGAGGGCATTCCCCACCTGAGGGAGCAGGGCGGAGGGCGTATTATCAACATCCTGGCGAGCACCGTTTATCAGCCCATAGATAACCTGGCTTTGTCAGGCGCTACCAGGATGGGGGTGGTCGCCTATGCCAAAAGCCTGGCGGATGAAGTGGGCCGGGACAACATCCTGGTCAATAACGTCTGTCCCGGCTCCATCCTCACCGACCGGATGCTCTCTAACGTCACGTCACGGGCCAATGAGCGGGGAATCTCCGTTGAGGAGGCCCTGGCCCAGAGGGCAGCCGAGACCGCCCTGGGACGGGTGGGGCAGCCCGAAGAACTGGCCCACCTGGTGGCCTTCCTGGCCTCGGAAAAGGCCAGCTACATCACAGGCACCACTATCCTGGTGGATGGGGGACTGGTGCGCTCGGTGATGTAGCTGCGGGGCAGGGAGCATTGGCGGGGATGGCAGGCTATCGCCCCGGCGCCCAGCCAGGGGTCATGCTCCCCCGCAGGTAGGATATTTGCCCGCTGTGGTGGAAGTGGTCGAGCGTCAGAATACCCAGCATCTGCCCGATTTTCTGAGGGTTCCCGCCCAGGCCCGGCACCTCCCGGTCCAGGTCTTCGGCGGTCAAGGAGTCCAGGGTAGCCAGGGTCTTCTCTCGCACGGCGGCGGCGTACCCCTGAAGATTTTCGATGGTGGGCCTGAAGGCTGCCACCTGCTCCAGAGAATGACCAATGCCTCTCTCTTGGGGGTCGGCCTCCATGCCGAACTTCCCATGCCACCCGCCCGCGATCCATTGCTGGGGATTGCCGGTGATCAGGGAGAAAAGGCCGTCTTCCACCCTGGTCTGGTGCCATACCAGCCAGCCGATGGGGTTGGTATGGTCGTTGGGACGGTATAGCAGGTCCTCATCGGTGATTCCCCTCAGGGCCGAATCAATGAAATTCTCTTGATTGCGGCTGAGGACACCGGCGATAATGGTTGGTGCATCCATGTTACTCTCCTCCTCTCATATCATGTCCTGCTTGATAATACTCATTTGCCCGCAGAAAATATTGGGCAGACCGGGGAAGGTACTTGCTCTTGGGCTAATGATACCATAACTGAGAGAGTGAATGTCCCCGTTCTTTCTTCGGGAAACTGTTCAGACCTGGGTAGGTGAATTGGGCGAAAGCCCTATGTTTTATCCTGGTGATAATGCCATAACAACATTGTGCCGTCATTCCGGCGTAGGCCGGAATCCGGGGGGGATGGTGTGGACGACTTCGCGGAGACTCCCCAGGTCACGGGACCCTGGATTCCCGCTTTCGCGGGAATTGCCCGTGGCCTTGCCAAGGCCAAGTAAGGGGATGAAAATGACGGCAGCCTCCCCACGGTCATTCCGGCGTAGGCCGGAATCCAGGGGCTAGGGGATGGGTTTCCAGCCTGAGAACTGCCTATTTTCATAATAATTGCCCATGTTCTTGCGGGCCACATACTAGGATGAAAATCGTACAGCTTCCTCACCGTCACTCCCGCTTTCGCGGGAGTCCAGGAGCGGGGGTGTGGGGGACCTCCCAGCAATGCCGAAGTCCAGTACCTTAGATTCCTCGACTCGCTCCGCTCGCTCGGAATGACAGGCAGCCTCTCCACCGTCATTCCGGCGCAGGCCGGAATCCAGGGGTGAGGGGTGGGTGACTTGCAATGGCCGCCTATGTCGCCAGACCCTGGATTCCCGCTTTCGCGGGAATGACGGTGCTGCCTATTTTCATGGTACTGACGGGCTGGGCGACCCTGTTTTCGCGGGCTGACACACCCCTCAGGGTGCGGTGGGGGAACCGGAACCTGGCGCTGGCTGCTTCCACAATGATGACAGGTTCGGAGAGCAGGAATGACGGATAGGGGCAATCGAGAAGGGCCGAAAGACCCATTTCTTCGGTCGGGGTCGCCAAATAAGAAAACCTCGGCCTTGACCTTTTCCTCATACACCCTTCAGAATCAGAGATACCAGAGGCTTCATGCCCCCTTGCGGGTCTGTGGTATGGGCCTTGGCTGAAATGCTATCCGGGGGTGCGGGTTTGGATGAGCCGCAGAGGAAGCCGAAGCGCCTTGCGGTGGGTGCGTGGATAACCTATGACGTAGCCAATACCATCTTCTGGACAGGGGTTGTTGGCGTTTCCTTTCCCTTGTGGATTACCAATGATATGTCCAGCGATGACGCCACCCTGGGCTATACCCTGGCGGCCACCATGACGATAGTGCTGTTGACGGCCCCCATCCTGGGAGCAATCTCAGACCAGGCCGGGCGCAGGATGCCCATGCTGGTTATTACCACCCTGGTATGTGTTGCGGCAACCCTGTTTCTGGGCAACACAGGGCTGACAAGCTCCCTGGCCCTATTCGCCCTGGCCGCGAGCTCTATGGAGCTTGGGACTATCTTCTACAATGCTATGCTCTATGATGTCAGTACCCCAGGCAACCGGGGGAAGATAGCCGGTATGGGTCAGGGCATCGGCTACGTCGGGACCTTCATATCAGTAGGGACCGCCCTGCTTTTCACGGAGCATTTAGGCCTGAGCCGGGTCTGGGTATTTCGAGCGGTTGCCCTGTTATTTTTGGTGTTTGCCCTCCCCGTTTTCTTCCTGCTCAGGGAACAGCGAAGGCAGGCGCATCCATCGTCCTTCCTTAGCATGGGCATAGTCCTTATGGGCTTCTCCCAGCTAAAGGGCAACTTACAGAGACTCCGGCAGTTTCCGGGCCTGCGCCGTTTTCTGGTAGCCAGGTTCTTTTACAGCGTAGGGATCAACACGGCGGTGGCCTTTGCCGTGGTCTTTGCCTCCCAGACTGTGGGCATAAGCGATGAGAAGATATACCTTATCCTCCTGGCGGGCACCACCATTGCCGTTCCCAGCGGTGTCCTGTGGGGGATTCTGGTAGACCGCATCGGGCCAAGGCCCGTCCTGACCATGGCCCTGATAATATGGATGGGCCTGCTGCTGTTCGCCATAGGCATACCCTGGCTGTCCTGGAGCAAGCACCTCTGGTGGGCTGTGGGATGCCTCACGGGGGTGGCGATGGCGGGAATCTGGACGGCGGACCGGCCTTACATGCTCACCTTCAGCCCCCACCAATACCTTGGGGAGTTCTTCGGACTGCACGGCATGGTGGGAAAGCTGGGCCGGGTTGTCGGCCCCTTCATGTGGGGCTTCATAGCGGCTACCCTGGGTCTGGGCCAGCCGGTGGCCCTGCTGGGCCTGATAGCGTGCCTTGTGGTCTCCTATGTTATACTATTGGGGATTAAAACACCGGTCAGGTCCGCTCCTGCCCCGGACCTTGACCCCGTTGAATAAAATGGAGATTATAGGGCATTTTACCCACCGCACATGGCCCAGGCAGCTTGCCTGGGCCATGTGCGGTGTTCAGTGGCCACTCACGGGGCTTTCCTATCTTGGCGTAAATTTGCTTGGCAGCATCCGGTGCCATTTCACCTTGCCATCTTGAACCAACTGGTCCACTGTCTCAGTCCTGCTAGCACCGGACACAATGGCATGGGCGGTTGTGCTTGTAAGGCGTTCCAGGTAAGTAGCACGGCGTATCGCCCGGTCCGTGTCCTCCTTGTCAACTTTATAGGAGACTTCGATAACAAGATAACATGGGGTTTTATTCGCGTTGCCCATTGCTATAGCAATGATGTCTGCCTCCATGAGGTCAGCCGAGTCCTTTGGCTGAATGACATCGTTGTCTGCGTGTTCAATGATGCGATCAATGTCTTGTTCGGTTAGACATTGCAAGATGTTGAAGCCATGGAAGTTCCCATATTGCTCCAAATCCTGACGGGTTAGGTACAGTGTGGTTAGACCTTTCAGGTCTCCAACTTCGTTTGCCAACCGATTCTGACCCTCCTGAAGGCTTTTCTGACCCTCCTGAAGGCTTTTCTGACCCTCCTGAAGTTCTTTAATGGCGTTCAGTATTTCGTTATTGGAAGCCATTGGGTATCCTCTTTCCATCCCATTGTTAACTGGTCTATAGTGTAGCAGGATATGGTATAGATGAAAACAATCCTTTGAAGATGGGCTGTGGTACAATAAAGTGATTACCGGGGAGTGGGGGTTGTGGGAGCATCGGGGGTTGGGTAAAATACCCTATTATTCCCAATAAAATAATAACAGAGGTAAAGATGTCTGTTAAACAGTTTGTCCTGAATAGCTTCGACAGGCAGTACCAGGCCCTCAAGCGGGCCGTGAATGGCCTTACCTACGAGGAGATTACATTCAGGCCCAACCCCCATTCCAATTCCATCGGATTCCTGGTGTGGCACTATGGCCGGGCGTTGGATATGTGGTTCCAGTCGGGGGTCAAGGGTGAGGCCCAGCTATGGGAGTCCCAGGGGTGGGCAGAGAAGTTCAACCGCGCCCCCGCCAACCCCAGGGACGTGGGATTCGGCTTCAACGAGGAACAGCTGGCGGCCTTTGATGCCCCGTCAATAGAATTGCTCCTGGACTACGCCGAGGCGTCCAGGGCCAACGCGATGGGGTACATCGAGGGCCTGGATGACGCCGACCTGGAAAAGGTAGTGGTGAACAATCCTATAGCAGCCCACGGAGGAGAACTGCCCCTGGTCACCATGTGCGAAATGCTAATCTGGGAAGTGAACCAGCACGGGGGGCAGATGGCCTACCTCAGGGGCTTGCAGAAGGGAATCAACGCCTGATGACATCCATCCAAAATATTCATCCTGAGCATCCCGAGGAACATTCCGAGGACCACCTGGACCTGCCGCCCCAGGGTAGGTACGGCCTCATCGGGCGGGAGGTCGCACTTGGGAGCCTGGGCGACTCACTGGGGCAGGCCCCCATTGTGGTCCTCACAGGCCCTGCGGGCATGGGCAAGACGGAGTTAGCTTGCGGTCTCGCTCGCAATCTGGCAGATGGCCCCGATGCGGCCTCTTCCGACGGCGGGGCCGATTCCCACCCCGTCACCAGGGTATTCTTCACCTCCTTCGACTACGGCGCCGGACTGTGCCGGGTCTTGCACGAGATAGGCACCGTCTTGTGGGGGGTAGATTTCGCCAAAGGCTCCCTGGAGCAGCAGCGCCGGAGGGTTATAGACTACCTCAAGGGTAGTCCGTCCCTCCTCATCTGGGACAACTTTGATAACATCTTCCCCTCATCGGGTGATTCAGGGGGTGAACCTGGGGGTGAGTCCGAGGGGGGGATATACAGCGAGGCAGAGGTCTGGGAGCTATTGGACTTCCTGGGAGACCTGGGCGAAGGGCCGAGCCGCATCCTCATCACCTGCCGAAGCCGGGGCTGGGCCCGGGAATGGGCCGCTGGCAGGGGTGTCACATACGCCCATGAGGAGCTTGGCGGCTTGAGGGATGAGGGCGTCCTGCAACTGGCTGAGGCGGTCCTTAAGGAAGCAGGGGTGGATGCAGGGAATCTGGGCGCCGAGTACACAGACCTGCTGAATACCCTCCAGGGCAACCCCTTGTCCCTGGGGGTGGTCCTGCCCCATCTGAAGGGCCATAGCCCCTCGGAGCTTGCCCAGGCTTTAGAGGAATATAGCTCCGTCGCCACCGGTGAGGGAGGGTCCGGGGGGGCCGCCGCCGCTCTGGAGTGCTCCTTTGCCCGGTTGTCACCCAGGGCACAGGCGCACCTCCCCTTCCTGGGGCTGTTCCGGCAGAGGGTCCTCCTGGACGTGCTGACTCACATAGCCCAGGAGGAGGTGTACAGGACGAACATGGGCCATGTGCTAGGATGGGGCGCCTGCCGGGCGCTGCTCCGGGAGGCCCGGAACTTTGGGTTCTTCGACTCAATATCCCCCAGCGTGTACCAGATTCCTCCTATGATAACCGGGTTCCTCCGAAAGCGCCTGGAAAGCAGCCGGACCCCCTCTGAGATGGCGGCCCTGGAGCAGGAGTTCCTCCGGGTGTACGCCGACCTGGGGGACTACTTCCTGGAGAACCTGGCCTCGGATAACATGGAGTCCACCATCACCGGCGTCCTGGCAGAGGAGGCCAATTTGCGTCAAGCCCTGGGCCTGGCTGAAGCAAACGCCCAGTGGGACCTGGCGCAGCTTGCCCTCCAGCCCTTGGCCCATGTGTACAAGATGCAGGAGCGTATTCCCGAGCTGCGGCGTCTCCGGGAGGACCTGTTAGCCCATATAGATATAGATAACGTGCCCGGCCCGGATGCCGAGGGTGAAAAAAGAGGGGCCGCCGAGTTGTGGATGTACCTCCAGGCAACGGAGATTAACGACTCCATCGAACGCCACGAGTACGACAAGGCCGAGGGTATATGCAATGCCGTCCTGGAGTACCTGGGGGTGGACCCGGACCCACAAGGGAGCGTACCGGCCAAGCCCCAGGTAGCTTCCATCTACCACAACCTGGGGATGATAGCCCAGGGCAGGGGCCAAAACGACCAGGCCGAGGACTGGTATCTGAGGTCCCTCAGAATCAACGAGCACCTGAAGAATGAAGCCGAGAGCGCCGACAACTACCACCAACTGGGGTTGATTGCCCAGTCCAGGGAGAGCTACCACCAGGCCCTTGAGTGGCACCAGATGGCCCTGGATGTCCGGGAGAGGCTGGAGGACGAGGGAGAGGTGGGCAATGAGCGCTTCCAGTTGGCCCAGATAGCCGAGGCCGGGTACGACTTTGACGCCGCCCTGGAGTCCTACCAACTGGCCCGGACGGCCTATGAGCACGTGGGAGACCAGTCCAGCGCCGCCGCCGTCTATCATCGCCTGGGGTTCATAATCTCCCGGGTGCAGTTCGACTACGAGGAAGCGGTGGGATGGTACCAGAGGGCGCTGCTGGCCTACGAGGAGATAGGAGATGAGGTCAGCGGGGCCGACGACTACTACCAGCTAGGCATGATCGCCATGCACAGGTACGAGTACGGGGAAGCCGAAGGCTGGTTCCGCCAGGCCCTTGATGCCTACGAAAAGCAGGACAACCAGCTTGCCATAGCCTATACCCACGACCAGATGGGCAAGTCTGCCCATGCCCTGCGTCGGGCCGCCGACGCCGAGGACAGGTATCAAAAGGCCCTGGAGCTTTTCATCCGCCTGGGAGACGAGGTAGCCGCCGCCAGCACCTGGGGACAACTGGGGATGCTGGCCGACCAACTGGGCAACTACCCCTACGCCGTATGGTACGTGGCCCACACCTACGAGATAGCGGTGACCCACCAGCTGCCCCTGGCCAACCAGGTCAGAAGGCACCTGGCCGCCCTGCGCTCCAAGATGGGGGCCGATGAATTCGCCCGGTGCTGGCAGGAAATCTCCGACACCGACATACAGTCCGAACTCGAGAATATGGATGGTGACAGTAATGACGACTGAAAGACCGGACCCGCCCAATAGATCAGACAGCCGCTTGTCACGACTGAGCAAGGAGTTAGAAGAAGGACGTAACCTTACAAGAATAGATAAGGAGTTGAAGCATCTCCAAGAAGACGCAAACTCAATTGGGACAAGTTGAAGAACCTAGAAAAGGAACGGAAGAAGCAGCTAAAACAAAAAGGAGGAGATACGCATGGCGAGGGTACCCTTCACCAATCGAGAGTCCATGACCCCCGAGGGCCAGAAAATCTGGGACGAAATCGAGAGCAGCCGTGGCGGGGTGGCCCGCAACTACGCTGCACTCCTCAACAACCCCCAAGCGGCCGGGAGCTTTGCAGCCCTGGGGGGCTACGCCCGGTTCGAGACTCCCCTGGACCCCCGGGTGAAGACGCTGGCGGTTCTCACCGCCGCCCGGGAGGCCAGCGGCCACTACGTTTGGACCGTAAACCAGCGGGGCGCCCGGGAGGCGGGCATCAGCGAGGACATCATCGCCGCCATCCACGAGTACCGGGCGCCGTTGGGCCTAGAGGCCGACGACGCAGTGGTGGTTCAGTTCGTCCTGGAGCTGCTGCGCCAGCACCGTATATCCGACACGACATTCGAAGCCCTGCGATCCCGCATAGGCGATGCTGGGATCGTTGATCTGCTGGTGGTGGTCTCCTACTACCACGGTCTGGCCCACTGCCTCCAGGCCTTGGAGGTGGACCTCCCCGAGGGAGTGACCTCGGCTCTAAAGTATTAGGCCGGAATGAACACAAGCACGACTAATGCTTTTTGATATGACTATTTGTCTAGACGGACAATAAGTAGTGGGCGAAAATTCAGGTTTACTGAACAACTTGCGGTTTGGGGAAAGGTACAGTATGCTCGCCAATTGGAGACCTAGAACAGGCCCCATGACCGGAAAGCCCTGCTAAGCAACTACGGCAAAACCCGCTTCAGTCCCGTGAGATATTTCCCCAGCCCACCGGGGAAGCTGGGCGGGCCTCTTTAGACGCCTTCCCTACCATCGTAGCCCTGGGTTTCGACGGGGTCCCGGCCGACTTGCTCGGCCAACCGCTCCTGCTCTATTCTGCGGGCAAGCTCCTCCAGTTGCGGGCTTAGCTTCACCTGGTATTGGGGTGGGTCCCGCAGGGCTTTGAGTCTGTCGTCCAGGCGGTTGAAGTCCTGCCTGAAACGCTCTCTTATCTCCCCCAGGGTGGGCGGCTGCCCGGTAGCCCTGCCACCCTCCATCACCTTCTGGAGGATGGGTACTCCATCCTCAGGGTCCTCGTGCCGCAGGGCTAGGGTGTCGTGGGAAAACTTGCCGTCGCCGTCCAGGGACCGGAATACCTGCTTCTCGCCGGGCAGGGACACCTTGCCGGCGCTGAGCTTCAGCACCGGACGGCCATCGTACTCCACCAACTTGTAGGCCATGTCCGACCAGGGGGCGTCGGCGGACACTCCCATCCGGGTGCCCACCCCGAAGCCGTCTATGGGAGCTCCGCAGCCCACCAGCCCCTCTATCTCAAACTCGTCCAGTCCCCCACTGGCTATTATGTTGACATACTCCAGCCCCGCCTCATCGAGGATGCCCCGTACCTCCTTGCTCAGGGCGGCGAAGTCCCCGCTGTCCAGGCGGACGCCCTGTAAACGCTGGCCCACAGCCTCCATCTCCTTCCCCACCAGCGCGGCCTTTCTCGCCCCGGAGATGGTGTCGTAGGTATCTATGAGGAGGATGGACCTGTCGGGGAAGGTCTGGACAAATGCTCTGAAGGCGTCTATCTCATCCTCGTAGCTGGTGATGAGGGAGTGGGCCATAGTCCCGCTTACCGGGATGCCGTACACCTTGCCCGCCAGGACGTTGCTGGTGGCCCCGAAGCCGGCGATATAGCTGCTGCGGGCCATTTTCAGGCCGGCGTCTATTCCCTGGGTTCGCCGGAAGGAGAAGTCCACCAGGGACCTGCCCCCGGCGGCCCATGCGCACCGGGCCGCCTTGGTAGCCAGGAGGGTCTGGAGGTTCATCTGGTTGATGATGTAGGTCTCCACGATCTGGGCCTCGATTATGGGGCCTGTGACTTCGATGACAGGCTCATCGGTGAAAAAAAGCCTGCCTTCGGGGATGGCCCACACGTCGCCGGTGAATTTCAGCCCCAAGAGGTAGTCCAGGAAGTCCCCGGAGAAGATGCCGGTGGAGTGGAGATAGTCTATGGACTCTTGGGGGAAATGCCACCCTTCCAGGTAGGAGAGCACGTCTGCAAGGCCGGCGGCAACGAAGTAGGAGCGGTTGGGCGGGTAGTTGCGAATGAAGAGGCTGAAGGTCGCGGGAGCAAACCTTTCCTGGCGGAAGTAGGCTTGGGCCATGGTAAGCTCGTAGAGGTCGGTGAGGAGGCCCGGCTCTTGGATGGTTGTCATGGGCGCTGCTTCCTTCCTGTATGCGCCTGTATGCGGACTACATGGGGTTATGCCTGTATGCCGCGCCCCCATTATGTTTTGGGGGCTGAAGCCTGTCAATATGCAGCCCTTGTAAAATGATTCACAATCTCTTCAGGTTGTGGTACAATTGGCTACTTCAGTCAGCCTGCGAGTGTCTCAACGAAAGGTATAATGGCCTCCCGTACCCGTGCTTCATGTCACGTATTGCAATGAATGAAATGGGTGAAAATGAAGATGGTTAAAGCAATTTTTTTGGACTTCTACAATACCCTGGTGCGGTTCTGGCCTCCGCTGGACGAGATACAGCAGGCTTCATGCAGGGAGTACGGCCTCAATGTGTCCAAGGAGGGTGTGCGGAGGGGCTATGCCCTTGCCGATGAGTTTATGAGCAAGGAGAACGCCCAGAAGCCTCTGGCTACCCGCACTTCACAGGAGAGGGACGAGTTTTTCGCCGAATACGAGCGGTTGGTTATAAAGGGCGCCGACATTGACGTAACCCTTCCCCTGGCCGCGCAGGTCTGGAAGATGGCTATTCAGGTGCCCAAGGACTTCATCCTCTTTGAGGATACGCTGCCAGCCCTGGAAGCCCTGAAAAGCCGTGGGCTGGTGCTGGGGGTCATCACCAACCTGCGCCGGGGGGATATGGAAGACCTGTGCAATCAGCTTGGCCTGGGACCTTACCTGGACTTCTCCGTGACTTCTGCCGACGCCGGGGCCGAGAAGCCACACCCGCCGGTATTCCTGGATGCCCTGAAGCGGGCCAGCATCAGTCCCCAGGAAGCCTTGCACGTGGGCGACCAGTATGAGGCGGACGTGCTGGGAGCCAGGGGGGTGGGAATAACCCCTGTCCTGCTGGACAGGGAGGGCTTTTACCAGGACATCAAAGACTGCCCCAGGATAACCAGTCTGCCGGAGCTTGCCCAACTGATAGACAACGAATTCCGGTCGGGCTGATAGCACGGACGGACTTCCCTTCCTCAAGGTCAGGCCCGGAATATCTCCTCAAGGCTTACGGTGAAGCCTTCCAGGGTCGGAGAACTCAAAGACTGCCCCTTGCCGTAGGACCCCACTTCTGTGAAGCCGCCATCCCTCAGCAGCAGGACTGTCACCGTCTGGGCTTCGGGTTCCACCTGCCAATACTCCTTCACGCCATGCTCGGCGTACAGCCTGCGTTTCACCGTCCTGTCCCGATGGGCTGTGGAGGGTGAGAGTATTTCCACCACCAGGTCCAGCGCTCCCCGGATATTGGCGTGGGTGAGGATGTGCTCCCGTTCCCTGGAGACGAATATGATGTCCGGCTGCACCACGTCGGTGTCCGACAGCACCACGTCAAAGGGGACGAAAAAAACTTGGCCCAAGTCTCTCTCTTGCACGAAGGAGAAAAATCTCACCCCTAACTGCGCCCGGACTGACTGGTGGGGTATATTCGGCGTTGTTAACTTGATCAACTCCCCATCCAGAAGCTCGTAGCGTTCATCCTCGGGAGTCTTTGCGTAGTCCTCGTATGTGAGCTTTGTTTTTGGATTCGGGTTGACCATCCTCGGCCTCCTGTAACACCTTATTTCAACTAAGCCGGAAATATCTCATCAAGGCTTACGGTGAAGCCTTCCAGGGTGGGCGAACTCAAAGCCTGCCCCTTCCCGTAGGACCCCACTTCCTCAAAGATGCCATTCCTCAGCAGCAGGACCGTCACCGTCTGGGCGTCGGGTTCTACCTGCCAATACTCCTTCACTCCATGCTCGGCGTACAGCCTGAGTTTCACCGTCCTGTCTCGCTCGGCTGTGGAGGGTGACAGTATTTCTACCACCAGGTCCGGCGCCCCCTGGATATTGGCGTGGGTGATGATATGCTCGCGCTCCCTGGAGACGAACATGATGTCCGGCTGCACAACGTCCGTGTCCGACAGCACCACGTCGAAGGGGGCAAAATAGACCTTCCCCAAGTCTCTTACTTCCACAAACCGGGCCAGTCGCCATCCTAATCCAGACTGGATTCTCTGGTGCGCCTCATTGGGCGATGGGGCCATGATCAACTCTCCATCCAGAAGCTCCCAGCGTTCATCATCGGGAGTCTTCGCATAGTCCTCGTAGGTGAGCTTTGTCCTGGGCTTTGGTCCAACCATCCTTGCCCTCCTGTGCCGCTTGTATAACCCTTCACGTGGGCACGACCATTGATGCCATCTCCTCCTTGAAAGTCACCAACCGTTGGATAACCCGCAGCAGGCTCTCTTTCCATCGGTCTCCCGGCCCGCGCACGCTTACGTGAACCTGCTGGTTGCCCACCCTTGCCAGGGGGCCCAGAGCTTTCTCCAAGGGGAGCTTGGCGCCGCCTACCGCCTCCTGCAACGAGAGGGTGACGTTGGAGCCTGACTGGGCTACGGCCTCAATGCCCGCCTCTCCCGCCAGCAGCTTCAGGTACACCAGATAGAGCAGGTTATCTACCACCGAAGGCATGGGGCCGAAGCGGTCCTGAAGCTCCTCGCGAATGCCCTCCACCTCCGGGCGCTGCCGTACCCTGGTGAGGCGCTGGTAAACCGCCAACCGGGTGGGAAGATGGGATATGTAGCTTTCGGGTATATGAGCGGATAGAGACAAGCTCACCCGCGCCGGGCTTTTGGCCTGGCCCTCCCCGGGCGCGGACTTGGCGTCGCCCTGCACCGCTTTCAACTCGCTGACCGCCTCGTTGAGCATCTGGGTATAAAGCTCGAAGCCCACCGCATGGATGTTGCCGCTTTGCTCCGCCCCCAAGATGTTCCCGGCCCCCCTTATCTCCAGGTCTCGCATGGCTATCCTGAAGCCTGCGCCCAACTCGGCAGCCTCTAGAATGGCCTTGAGCCTTTTGCCTGCTGCCTCGGTTATCCGCCTGCCCCTGGGAATCAGCAGGTAGGTATAAGCCCGATGCCTGCCGCGTCCCACCCGGCCCCTGAGTTGGTAAAGCTGGGAGAGACCGAACCGGTCGGCCCGGTCTATTATCAGGGTGTTGGCGTTGGGGATGTCCAGGCCCGACTCGATAATGGTGGTGCACATCAGCACGTCCACGTCGCCCTGGCTGAAGGCCACCATTACATCCTCCAGCTCATCCTCGTTCATCTGCCCGTGCCCGATGGCGATCCTGGCCTGGGGGACCAGCTTTTGCAGGTTCTCCGCTGCCCGCTGGATGGTGCGCACCCGGTTGTGGAGGAAAAAGACCTGGCCTCCCCGCTCAATCTCTCGGAGGACGGCCTCTTTTATCACGTCGTCGCTGTACTCGCTCACGTAGGTCTTTACGGGGAGGCGCTCCTCGGGAGGGGTCTCCATGGTGCTCATGTCCCTGATACCCGACAGCCCCATGTGGAGGGTGCGGGGGATGGGGGTGGCGCTGAGGGTCAGGATGTCCACCTCCCGGCGCATCCTCTTCAACCGCTCTTTGTGGGATACTCCGAAGCGCTGCTCTTCATCAACCACCACCAGGCCCAGGTTCTTGAACCTCACGTCTTTCTGGAGGAGCCGGTGGGTGCCTATGACTATATCAACCTCGCCGGAGCTAATGGCCTCGACAATCCCCTTCTGCTCCTTGCGGGTACGGAACCTGCTGAGCACGTCCACCCTTATGGGGAAGGGGCTAAGCCTTTCAGAGAAGGTGGCGTAGTGCTGCTGGGCCAGCACAGTAGTGGGCACCAGGATGCCCACCTGCATCCCGTCATTCACCGTCTTGAAGGCGGCTCTCAGGGCTATCTCCGTCTTGCCATAGCCCACGTCGCCGCAGACCAGCCGGTCCATGGGCCGGGTCTGCTCCATGTCTTCCTTCGTCTCCTGGATGGTCCTGGCCTGGTCCGGGGTCTCTTCGTAGGGGAAGGAGTCCTCCAATTCCTGCTGCCAAGGAGAATCGGGGGAGAATTGATGGCCCTCGGCTGCATGGCGGCTGGCGTAAAGATCAAGCAACTCCTGGGCCATCTCCCTGGTCGAGCTTTTTACCCGCTCCTTCATCCGGCCCCATTCCGCCGTTCCCAGGCGGGTTACGGGAGGCGTCTGATCGTGGGGCGCCATGTAGGGGGAAATCCTGTCCAGGTGCTCCGTGGGCACGTATAGCTTGTCCCCCTCCGCATACTCAAGGACAAGGTACTCCTTTTGCTCACCCTCGGACTCCATCTGGATACTCCCCGCAAAGCGGGCCACCCCGTGGTCCACGTGCACCACATGTCCCCCTGGGACCAACTCTGAGATGAAGGTCTCCCGCCTGACGGGGGTCTTCAGCCTGGCCCGGCGCTCCTTGGCAACGCCGAAAATCTCCGAGTCGGTAAGGAGGGTGATGCTCCCTTCTCTCCCCACCCCCTGCCCATCGCTCACTTTGTTTGTGAGACTGCCTTTGGCGCTCTCTGGCGTGGGAACAGCCGAGGGGGAGGGTAGTATCCAGCCTTCCCGCAGAGAGCCGGCAAGCAAGCTGAGGCTTCCCATCGGAGGGGAGTCGCTCAGACTGGATATTACGGCGCTGCCCACTCCCCCATCTGCCAATACCTCCGAGAGCCGGCGGGCATGGCGGCTTACCATTACCACCCTCCGGCCTTCCACAAGCATCTCCCGGACATCGGAGGCGAAGCCGTCGCCCAGCCTGCCGTAGTAGGCCGGAGCAGCCTGGAAGTCCATGTCTCCCCCATCTTCCGCATCCCCCAAGGAAGGCGCTCCTGCCCACCTGCTTACCAGAAGCCGGGGCCTATTCTCCATAGCCTGCCGGAACTCGCCCCATGACAGTTGTGGAGCAGGAAAGTTGGAGGGCAGCTCGCCCCTGCCTTCTCTCGCCGACCTCAGCATTTCGGCGCGGCCGGCCAGCTCTTGGGACTCCGACTCAATCTCCCCCTCTCTGTCCAACACCAGAAGCCCGCCCTCGGGCAGATGGTCAGCCAGGCACCCGTGATTTAGGAGGCCGTTATAAAGGGGAAGCTCCTCCACCGCGTGCCCGGAGAACAGGGCCGCAATCTCCTCCTCAAACCTCTCCCTGACGGCGGTAGTACAGTTGGAGAAGTCCATCCTGCCAATAAGCCCCGATACCCGGCTGTCCTTTGCCAGGGACGGGAGAATCTCATGGGCGGGCAGGATGCTCACCGACTCGACCCGGCGGACCGACCTTTGAGTCCCAGGGTCGAAAAGGCGGATGCTGTCTATCTCGTCTCCCCATAACTCTATCCTGGCGGGTAGAGAAGAGGAGGGAGGATATATGTCAACGATGCCTCCCCGGTGGCTGAAGGTGCCCGGCACCTCTACGGCCTCCTCCCTCTGGTAGCCCAGGGATACCCACCGGGAGAATAGCTCCGCCAGGGATACCCTCCCTCCCGTTTCAAGGGTATGCCATGCCTCCCTCAGGGTGGCCGGTGGGAGGGTCTTTCTCAGGGCCGCAGAAGTGGACGCAATCAACATGGGGGGGTGATAACCGTCTCCATCCCCGGACCTGCCGGACTCGTCTGCATCCCCACCGACCGGGGCCTTGTTGGATGCCTTTTGGGATGTCTTGTCAGATGCCTTATTAGATGAATGAGAGCGGTCCCCTTCCGGCCCCCCTTGATTAGATGGGGTATGCGGGGGCAAAAATGAGGCCAGGGCAAGCATCCGGTGATTATTGGTAGCGGCATCTGCCACCAGCCGCTCGAAGGGCAGCATTTCAGGCTCCGGCAGAAGGTATGCAGGGGCGTCATCGCCGACGTAGGAGATTATCTGCTCGTGGAGATGGCGGGCGTCTTCCGGCCTGGGAACAACCACCAGCATGGGCGCTCCCAGGTGCTGCCAGAGGGCGGCCAGCAGATAAGGCTTGGCCCCATCGGGCGCTGACACCCGCTCCACCCCTTCCCTTTTCCTGGCCGCCTTGGGCCGGAGGTTTCGCCTCAGTCCCTCCATCAGACGGTGGTAGGTCGGGTGTTCGTTGATTACCTCGAATAAGCCCCTCAGACTCATATTTCCGGCCCCTTATTCTGTCAGTATTATGAAAATAGCCAGCAGCCAGCCCGTCATTATTATGAAAATAGGGTTTTCATCCTCGTATGTGGCCCGCAGGGGCATGGGCAATTACCATGAAAATCTACTTCCTCCCCCCATTGCGGGGGAGGATTGAGGTGGGGGGCGTTTCCCTCAGCGGGTGTATCACCCCCATCCCTGAATCAAGTTCAGAGCTTGCCCCGTACTTGATACGGGGGCAGGCTCTAACCTTCCCCCTTCGAAGGGGGAAGGGACTATTGAGGCTGGCGCTGCCCGTCATTTTCATCCTAGTATGTGGCCCACAGGACCATGAGTAATTCCGGCTCAGGCCGGAATCAAGGATTCAGCCTTTGGACTCCGGCCTGCAACCAAGGGACGGACCAGTCATTCCTGCGAAAGCAGGAATCCGGGGCCCACAATGCTGGAGCCGACGCGAAGTCACCCATACCACCGCCCCTGGATTCCGGCCTGCAACCGAATGACGGTGGAGGGACCGTACCATTTTCATCCCCTTACATGGCCTCGGCAAGGCCATCGGCAATTCCTGGGAAAGCAGGAGTGACTATAGAGAAGAGCCAGGGGTTAGTTTGTTTTCACGTACCAGCAAGGGGATAACGGACTTTATTGGACGGGAAATCCGTCCCATTGTCAAGGCGGAAATTCCACTGTGCTACATACATAATACAGTGGATGGGGTATAAAGACACGTCATTCCGGCGAAGGCCGGAATCCAGGAGGGGAGGGGTACGGGGCGAGTGGGGTTAGGTATTTGCTCACGTATCAATAATTGGTGGGAAGATTACTCCGGTTGGCCCAAGATATGACTAGAGACCCCTTGAAATAGGGTTTCCAGGGCGGGGATATTCCCCACGTCGGTGAGGCGGGTGTACAGGGGGGTTATGGAAATCCGGTTGTGCTGCACGGCCCATATATCGGTATCCTCCGCGGGGTCCCGCTGTACGCGCCTGTCCCGGTTTATCGTATAGTTCTTGTACTTGCCATCTTCTCTCACGGACACCGATTCGGCATAGCTCCTGCCTCCCAGCCGGGTTATCTGCACGTCTTCTATCTTGTCGGCGGGAAGGTTGGGAATATTCACGTTGATCAATGACACAGGCACCGTTTCCCCCTCGGCCATCCTGACGCCCAGCAGCCTGAGGAAGGCGGCGGCTACGTCGTACCTGGTATCCTTTATGCTTCCCACAGAGATGGCAACGGAAGGGTATCCTCTGACGTATCCCTGCATGGCGGCCCCCACAGTGCCAGAGATTAGCACGTCCTCCCCAAGGTTAGACCCGCTATTTATCCCTGATACCACCAGGTCTACCGGGCCAACCAGGCTCTCCAGGGCCAGGACACAGCTATCTCCGGGGGTCCCCTCTACCGCGTAAGCCTTGATGCCGTCGGCGCTTTCCGTTGCCTGGGCTAGAGGAGGGACCTCGGTGGCTCTCAAGGGAGTGCGGAGGGTTAGAGAACCGCCCACGCCGCTGCGGTCCCGGTCGGGCGCTACCACGAACACCTCCCCAGCGTCCTTCATGGCGTCCACCACGGCCCATAAGCCTTCAGACCAGATTCCATCATCGTTGGTAACGAGTATCTTCAAATCACAATCTCCATGTCATCCGCATCTCAGGTTGATTGCCATGAAAATAGGTGGCAACCAGCCTGGAACCCCAGCCCTTTATTCTGTCATCCCCGCTTTCGCAGGAATCCAGGGTCCCGCGACGTAGGCGGTCATTGCGAGTCACCCATCCCCCGCCCCTGGATTCCGGCCTGCGCCGGAATGACGGTGGGGAGGCCAACCGTCATTTTCATCCGCGTATGTGGCCCCCAGGGGCATGGGTAATTCCGGCCTACAACCGAATGATGGTTACGCAAAGGTTTCCTATAGCGGGAAGGCCAGGTAACGCTCCCCCGTGTCCGGCAGCACAGTAACCACAGTTTTGCCCACTCCCAGGCGACGTGCGATTGCCCGGGAAGCTGCTACGTTGGCCCCGGAGGAGATGCCCACCTGCAAGCCCTCTTCTCTGGCTAGCCGCAAGGACATCTGGGCGGCGGCCTCATCGGTTACGGGCAGAATTTCGTCTATGATCCCCCGGTTCAACAGGGGTGGCACAAAATCAGCCCCTATGCCCGGGATTGCGTGGGGCCCCGGCAGCCCATGAGACAGGACTTGAGAGGAGGCAGGCTCAACGGCTACGATGCGCACGGAAGGGTTTATCTCTTTCAGGCTCTCACCCACCCCGGTAAGGGTCCCCCCGGTACCCACCCCCGCTACGAAAGCATCTACCCGGCCCTGGGTCTCTTGAATTATCTCCTGGCCGGTGGTCTCTCGATGTACCTTGACAACCGCCGGGTTGCGGAACATATCCAGGGTCACACATTCCGGGTTCGCCTCAGCCATAACCATTGCCTCTTGATATGAGCCATCCATACCCATCTGCGCCGGGGTCAACCGCACTTCTGCCCCATAGCGATGGAGGGCCCTTCGCCGCTCAGGGGGCGCGTTCTCGGGCATGAAGATAACTACGTCATAGCCCTTGGCCGCAGCCACCATAGCCAAAGCCGAGCCGCTATTGCCACTGGTCGCCTCTACGATGGTGAAGCCGGGTCGAAGGATGCCCTGCGCCTCAGCATCCTCTACCATGGCCTTGGCTATGCGGTCCTTGACACTGCCGCTGGGGTTAAGACTCTCCATCTTACCCAGGACTTGGGCATACCCGTCTTCAACAACTTTTCGCAGCCTTACCAGGGGGGTATTGCCTATCAGGTCCAGGACACTCCCTGCTGCCCCCACAGTAGCCAACCTCCTTAACCTTGCCACGACAACCGTGTCATGCCACTGTCAGGAAAGCATTGTTGCATAGAGCGTGGGAGCCGTCAAGGTGACGGGGAGCGGTCTGTGTCAGCGCCCCGGCCTTGCCATACCCTTGAGGCACAAGTATTATGGGGAGAGATTGAACCTTCCTTGATGGTCACAGCAATCTTGGCCCGCCAGGACAAGAGGATAAAGGCGGTAGCTTTGAAGTGGTATCCCCTACTCCTGGGGCTGCTGGTCATGGCGGTCTTGGTTACTCTTCTCCTAGGGTGTTTAGCTAACCCTAATCTTACACCAATCTCAACCCCCGCGCCCATATCCACACCGCCTCCATCGCCCACCCCGTCAGCGTCCACACCTACCGGGCTTCCCACGCCAAGCAGCCTGTGCAGATGGACCCAAGGGACCTCAATGGAACTTGCAGGGGAAGAGATACCCTTGCATGAGACCTTGTGTGTTGCCAGTGAGGAGAACGGGGTGGTGAGAATTCAGGTGGTGGACGGCAAGTCCTGGATTGCCGTTACTCTGGAAGATGGAAAACTTGAGGACGGGGTATTCTACTTGGAAGAGGTTGACCTCTTTGAACACTTTGAGGTCATCATCAATAGGAAACTTCTCAGGGTCATGCCCACGCCCACCTCTGCGCCTTTGCCCACCCCATCCATGCCTACATACCCATACCCGTCACCCTCCATCCCAACACCCACCTATACAGCAGTCCCCACAGCTAGGCCCATGCCCATGCCAACCCCCACTTCTACCCCGGCGACCGATGCCATACCCACACCCACGTCAACCCCGGTCCCAACCATCGCCTCTACTCCGGCACCCACTGCCAAGCCCACGCCTACGTCAACCTCAATCCCCACGCCCACCCCTACCCCAGTCCCAACGCCTGCGCCAACGCCCACACCCACGCCTGCCCCAGTCCCAACGCCTGCGCCAACTCCCGCTCCCACACCTGAGTCGGACCCAACACCTGCGCCCACATCCGCACCCACGCCTGACCCAGACCCAACGCCTGCACCCACACCCGCTCCCGCCCCTGACCGGGACCCAGCGCCTGCGCCAACGTCCGCTCCCACACGGACGCCTACTGCTACACCTACATCCACACCAACGCCCACGCCTACTGCCACACCTACCCCCACACCCGCTCCCAAGTCCGATGTGCAGATAGATTGCATCTTGTTCGATGGCGAGGTCCCCCGGTCCGAGGCTGACGAATACGTCCAGATTACCAATTATGGAGAGGGGCACCAGGAACTCCTGGGCTGGGTGCTTCAGGATAAGACAAATGCTAGACAGAGATTCACCTTTCCTGAATATACCCTGGAGCCGGGAGAGACCATCCGGGTTTATACCAATCAGATACACCCGCAATGGGGTGGATTTAGCTTTGGCAGAGGGACAGCGATCTGGAAAAACAGTGAGGCTGATACGGCTGAACTGCTTGATGATGGTGGAGAACTCGTATCCTGGAAGAGCTATGACGTGGGCAATCGTCCAGGGTGCGGAGGTTAGGAGGGTATAACGAAACTTTAGTTTTTCCGCTCCCTTGACTGTAACTTGATGGGGCCTTACACTTGGGATGTTGGGGGCATCCTTCCCTTTTCTGATACATACAAGGCCCTCAAACTCTAGTAATCAGAAGTGTAGCCGGCTATGTTCAAGCTAGGGGTCCTGACCATCAGCACTTCGGGGTTTCACGGCCAGAGGGAGGATACCAGCGGCGACGCCATCCGGGAGGTCCTGGCCCCGCCAGAATATGAGTGCCTTCGATACGAGGTGGTTTCTGACGAAAAGGAGATGATAGCCGACAGGCTCAGAAGGTGGTCCGACGAAGATGGGGTTGACCTTGTGGTAACTACGGGCGGCACCGGGGTCGCCCCCAGGGACGTGACCCCCGAAGCCTGTCTCTCAGTGATAGAAAAGGAGGTGCCCGGCCTGGCCGAGGCTATGCGTTCACGGACCCTGGAAAAGACTCCCAGCGCCATGCTCAGCCGCTCGGTGGCAGGCATCCGGGGCCGCACCCTTATCATAACCCTTCCCGGCAGCCCCAGGGGGGTCAGAGAGTGCCTGGAAGTAGTCCTGCCTGTGCTGCCCCATGCCCTGGAGCTGCTGAAGGACCAGGCCAGGGGTCATCCCACCGACTCGGATACCGCTTCACATACTTCTGAGCATAGGGGACACCCCCATTCATCGGAGCACGGTGCTTCAGAACATGGGGCCTCAGAACATGGGCCAGGGCATCGAGATGAGGGCCAGGGACATCATCCCCACCAAGGGCATGGAGAGCACGGGCATCATCGTCACTAAACCTGGCGGTTTGGACATACTCAGCCTGGTAACCTGCCAACCTGCGACGCCTACCGGTTAAGCTATGCCTATTAAACTATGATTATACAAATCCTCACCCTCTTCCCGGCCATGTTTCATGGGCCCTTCCATGAGAGCGTCATTAAGCGGGCCGTGGACAAGGGCCTGGCGGATATACGGATGCTCGACATCCGCGACTACACCCACGACAGCCACCACACCGCCGACGATTACCAGTATGGCGGGGGTCCCGGCATGGTGATGAAGCCGGGGCCGGTATTCGAGGCGGCGGAAGATGCCCTTTCCCGATTTCCCGCCCATGTCCGAGGAGAGGTGCCGGTCATCCTCCTTTCACCCCAGGGCAGCCTCCTTGACCAGAAGACGGCTGAGGACTTGTCCCGGAGGCCGGGAATGGTGCTTATCTGCGGCCACTACGAGGGGGTTGACGAGCGGATAAGGGATGCCCTGGCTACCCACGACATCAGCATAGGGGACTACGTCCTCACAGGGGGCGAGTTGCCCGCAATGGTCCTGGTGGACACGGTTGTTAGGCTTATACCCGGAGTGGTGGGATCGGCCCAGAGCGTCCAGGAGGACTCGATAACCTCCGGGCTTCTCCAACACCCTTTGTACACCCGGCCTCCGATATACCGGGGGCTGGAAGTGCCGCCGGTTCTGCTGTCGGGGAATCATGCAGAAATAGCCAGGTGGCGCAGGCGCCAGGCCCTCCTGAGGACCCTGAAGGGACGCCCCGGGCTTCTGGACAAGGCTGGACTTACTCAGGAAGACTTCGGCTTTCTCCGGTCCCACGGCTACGAGAACCCCCCCTAAACTGTCCCTCCGGGCCTTGGCATCCCCACCCGATGACGGCAACACGCATTGGGCAACCACGAGGAACTTATCCCAGAAGTCCCCTCTCCCACAGGGAGAGGGTTAGGGTGAGGGCGACGCCTCGAATTCCGCGCGACGATGCAGGTTGGCGGACCTAACGCCCCTCACCTCAGTCCTCTCCCAAAGGGAGAGGAGGCAATTCCCCAGGATTGTGAGACAGGCTACAAGGGTTGCCCCTACCGGCGTAGGGGAAGCCCTTGTGGCTTCCCTAGATGGAAAACCGAAAGGCCCGGTAATGATGGCATCAACCCTTGCCTGGGCCTTGCTTAGGACGGCAGGCAAGTATAGAATGTAACACGCTAAAGACGAAATCAGGAAAAGGATAGTGGAACATGGAAGCACATTCTTTAATCCCGGTAAAGGCCAATCCGAAGGTGCAGGACTTCAACCCCGGAGATACCGTTCGAGTTAGTTTCCGTGTGAGGGAGGGGGAACGGGAAAGGGTGCAAGCGTTTCAGGGAGTGGTGATAAAGATACGCGGGGGCGGTATTAGCTCTACCTTCACCGTGAGACGGGTCACCTATAACATAGGGATAGAGCGGACCTTTCCCCTGTACTCGCCCCTGCTGGAGTCGGTGGAGGTGGTACGGAGCGGCGTTGTGAGACGGGCGAAGCTCTATTACCTCCGAGGTCTCTCGGGAAGGGCCGCCAGAATCAAGGAGAAGCGTTTGCCCAGGGGCAGGACCCGCCAGGCTGCCCAGCAGCCGGCAATCGAGGAATCTGAAGCCCCAGTCCCGGCTGAGGAGCCGGAAGAGGGCACAGAAGAAGAGACTTAAACATCCGTCTCAAAACTTTGTGAGAATCCAACCTTCTCTCCCCTTTGAGAGACCTTGGCATAACCGTCATTCCGGCGTAGGCCGGAACCCAGGGGTGGGGTGCCGGGATCTCGCTTTCGCGGGAGTGACGATGGGGAGGCTGACCATCATTTTCATCTGCAGGGAAGGACTGAGGTGAGGGGTATCACCCCCATCCTAACCTTCCCCCGTCAAGGGGAAGGGACTACTTGGGCTGGCGCTGCCGTCATTTTTATCCCCTTACTTGGCCCGCAAGGCCATGGGGAATTATTATGAAAATAGCCACCAATCAGCGCCGTCATTCCCGCGAAAGCGGGAATCCAGGGTCCGCAATGTCGGAGTCACCGCGAAGTCACCCACAACACCGCCCCTGGATTCCGGCCTACAACCGAATGACGGTGACGAGGCACAAGGAGAGGGCGTGAAAAGAGTCTTCTCTATAGGCCAGGGGTTTCAAGTCCCCGATGGCACCACCGTGTACCATCTGCTCAACCCCAAGGATAAGTCCAACGACCTGGAGTGGGACCTGCTGGATGGGTTCAGCATGGCTGCGGGAGATATAGGGCCTGGCACGTCGTCGAATATCCACCTGCACCCCATCGTCACCCAAGTTACCTGGGTAGTATCGGGCAATCTAAAAGTAAAAATGAAGGAGCCGACGCTGGGCCAACCCTACATATTGGAGCTATCGCCTGAGCAGGCGGTCGTGACCCGGCCCGGCACCTTCTTCCAGCTTATCAACGTCCACGACCGCCCGTGCAGGGTGCTCTACATCGTCAGCCCTTCCTACCTATTTGAGCTTGACGATGATGGCCGGGTAGTTTACGACGACGCCATTGTCCTCGACCGGACATGGGATGAGCTGGCCCGCATTGGCTGGGAGCTTCCCCATCTAGCCGGTCTGGAGGCCATCAGGGAGGAGCGGGAGCGGGCATTCAAGCGGCTAGGGGCGCACAAAGGACCAAACTCCGGGGCTTCTCCATTGGCACTCCCATGAAAGATGTTGGGTAACCCACCGCACCCTGAAGAGTGCGGCATCCCCCAGGCACCGTAATTCCTGCGAAAGCAGGAATCCAGGGGCAGGGCGGTGGACTCCCGCGAAAGCGGGAGTGACGGTAGGGAGGACGACCGCCATTTCCATCCCCTTATGCGGCCCGCAGGGACATGGGTCATTCCCGCGAAAGCGGGAATCCAGGGTTCCGGAACCTGGGGAGTCGCTGCGAAGCCACCCCGTCCCCCTGGATTCCGCCCTGCGCCGGAATGACGAGTTGGGGCAGGAATGACGGGAGGGGACTGGTTTAGATGTTTATTCACGTATCAGTAATTGAATGTCGCCGGGCTGAGTCGGACTCACTATGAAATACGCTGAGGTAGCCGTTGACGCATCCATCGGGTACGACAGGACCCTGTCCTACAGCATCCCTCCCCGGATGGAGATTGAGCCGGGTCAGATGGTCTGGGTGCCCCTGCGCAACAGGCCGGTCCAGGGAATAGTCTTCCACCTCGCAGGCAGGCCCCAGGTAGAAGCCACGAGGGATATAATCTCTCCCATCGAGCCATCCCCCCTGGTATCCCCCGTGCACCTGCTCCTTGCCCGGTGGCTGAGCCGCTACTATATGTCATCCCTCTTCGATGCTGTTGCCCTCATGCTGCCCCCCGGTTTCCAAACCAGGGTACTCTCCTACGTCAGCCTGGCTCCCCAAGGCGGGATGAGTCCGGATGGAGACGACCTCCCCCCCGGATGCGGGAAGAAGGACCGCCCCAACAACCATCCCGATACCGCTGAAGGGAAAGCCACCGAGTATCTTCGTTCCGAGGGCGAGGTCAGCGAGAAGGACCTGGTGAAAGCCCTCGGAACGAATGGAGATACAGAGGTCCGCCGCTTATTGAGGAGGGGAGTCCTCCGCCTCCGGTGGGAACTGCCCCACCCAAAGATGTCCCACAGGTACGAATGTTACCTCCGCCTGGCTGCACCCCCCGGCCAAGGGGAAGGGGACAGCCTGCCGGGGGATAAATCTCCCAAGCAGATGGCCCTCTACACAGCCCTGGCCTCCACTGATGAACCTATACCCCGCTCTTTGTTGTACAAGGAGTACGGCCAGTCGGCGGTGAAGGGCCTGCTGTCCAAGGGCCTCCTGGCCCTGGAGTGGGCCAGGGTGCAAAGGGAGCCGGCCTTGCAGCAGGAAAAGGAAGCATCCCCTGAATACCGAATTGTCCCGACCCCGGAGCAAGAGCGCGCCCTGGCAGAGATTAACGCCGCCCTGGATGGATGGATGGACGGGATGCTCGCCGCCAATCCCCCCTTCCTCCTTCACGGCGTCACCGGCAGCGGGAAGACCGAGGTGTACCTCCGCGCCTTGGAGCGCTGTATTGCAGCAGACAAGAGGGGCATATTCCTGGTGCCGGAGATAGCGTTGACCCCTCAGACAGTCCACCGCCTCAACAACAGGTTCCCCGGCAGGGTCGCAGTCCTCCATAGCCGACTCTCCGCGCGTGAGCAGTTCGACCAGTGGTGGAGGATACGGGACGGGGAATATGACGTTGTAGTAGGTCCCCGCAGCGCCCTTTTCGCGCCCCTGCCGGACTTGGGCCTCATAGTCATGGACGAGGAGCATGAATGGAGCTACAAGCAGCAGGATGCCACCCCCCGTTATCATACCCGCACGGTGGCATTGAAGCTGGCGGAGATTACCGGGGCCGTGGTGGTCCTGGGCAGCGCCACCCCCGACGTGGAGTCCTACTACAAGGCCGCACAAGGCGAGTACCGCCTTCTGGAACTGCCCCAGAGGGTTGCCCCGGCTTCCGGCCCCCCTGGGCCCTCCCACGATAGCAGGACCTCCCCGGATAATGGAGATACCCCCGTTGCCGATTTGCATCACCCCTTAGTAAGGGAAGAGGCGTCGAGGGTATATGCCAGGCCCCTTCAGGGCGACCTGGCCAGGGTAGAGGTATGCGACATGAGGCAGGAACTAAAGGATGGGAACCGGAGCATCTTCAGCCGCTCCCTGGCAGAGGCCCTGGAGCAGTGCGTGGACAGGGGAGAGCAGGCTATACTATTCCTCAATCGCCGGGGGTCTTCCACAGTGATACAGTGCCGTGACTGCGGCTTTGCGATGCGCTGCGGGCGCTGCTCAGTGACCCTGACCTACCATGCCGCGAATATGCGGCTTCTGTGCCACCACTGCAACCGCCGCTCCCGCCTTCCCAGAAGCTGCCCCCAGTGCCGGAGCCCACGAATCCGATACCTGGGCCTGGGGACCCAGAGGGTATCCGAGGAGTTAAGCCGTCTCCTCCCCAATGCCACGGCCCTGCGGTGGGACAGGGACACGGCCAGCGCCGCCAACGCCCCTCAGAATATAATGGGGAGGTTCCTGAGGGGCGAGGCCCAGGTGCTCATAGGCACGCAGATGGTAGCCAAGGGCCTCCACGTGCCCGGTGTAACCCTGGTGGGCGTGGTGCTGGCGGACATCGGCCTCAACATACCCGACCTCCGGGCCGGGGAGCGGGCCTTTCAGCTTCTTTGCCAGGTGGCGGGGCGCGCCGGCAGGGGCACCTCCCCGGGCAGGGCGATAATTCAGACCTATATCCCCGACAACTATGCCGTCCAGGCTGCGGCAGGGCAGGACTACGGCGCTTTCTACAGCCAGGAAATCGAGTTCCGGCACCAGTATGCCAACCCGCCATTCAACCGGCTTGTCCACATGACCTACCTCCACACCAACGACGGGGCCTGCCGGCGAGAGGCTGAGAAGATGGGTAGGAACCTCCGTCAGAGGGCGTATTCCCTGGGCGTCACGGACCTGGAGGTTGTGGGGCCCGCCCCGGCCTTTCCTGAGCGGGTAAGGGGCAGGTATCGGTGGCACCTTATCCTGCGCGGACGAAACATCCACCAATTCCTGGAAGGCATAACCATACCCCATGACTGGACGGTGGATGTGGACCCGGTGTCCGTGCTTTAGCGCATCCGGCAAAACTCCTTTGGGAGGGTGTGATCAAAAGTGGTTGGGATTTAGAGGGGTCTGCAAGGCAGATAGCTTCGGCTGAGAACCGCTTGTCTGGAACCAACCATTTTTAGTCACACCCAACGTCTGGCCTGGTTTATAAAGTTCTACTTAATATGTATAATAAGTTTTACTCTGGTGGGACCCAACCCACATCCGCCTCGGAGTGAGTAAGGTGATCTTCCATTGAGCCAGAAGGGAGGATTTGCAAATGAACGTTCATAAAGTCTCTGCCCGGGTGTGGCTGGAGAGTGACTGGTGGGTAGCCCAAGCTGTCGAAGTGAATGTAACCAGTCAGGGCGGGACTAAGGAAGAAGCCCGTAGAAATTTGGAAGAAGCGTTGGAACTGTACTTTGAGCCGGATTTGCTCGACATGTCAGTTGCAGGCCAAACTGAAACAGTCGAGGTTGAATTTGTCGCAGCTTAACCCATTATCCTAACGTGAGGTAGCCAGGAAGTTGCTTCATGCTGGATTTACGGGAGTTTCTCAACGTGGTAGCCATGTTAAGTTCGCCAAAGACACAGAGGACGGCAGATTAACGGTCATTGTACCCCGGCATTCAGAAATAGCCGTTGGGACTTTGCGCAGTATGATTAGCCAAGCCGGGTTGACTCCCGCCGAATTTCTTGCACTCTGAAGGGCCGAATTTACCGGCCCTTTTCTTATCCTTCCTCCACACGACTAGTAGTCCAACATTATTGAAATGAGGAGCAGATGAGATTGGCGTGATTGCCAGGCAACCCTTGAATAATGTTGCTCCCCATTAAGATATATACCCTTGGTGTCATCAATTCAAAGCTGTTGGTCTACTAGTAGTCAGTCATGTTTGAAATCAAAGGTATTATCGCAGAGGGGCTGGATTATTTGGCATGGGACCACACTCCACGTTGCCTTACGCTAACTTCTATTTCAGGGTTGACTGACTACTAGACCTCGGGCGCTCCAGGGTGTTGATCAAAAGTGATTGGGATTTAGAGGGGTCTACAAGGCAGATGGCTACAGCTGAGAACAGCCTGTCTGGAACTAACCAACCACTTTTGGTCACACCCGGCTTCTTTACATGATGGACATATCTTGGCTATAATTTGCCTGTAGCCATGTCCGGTTGAGAGACCTAGAACCCAAGCGAGAGGTGGAGAAGTGTCTGATCTTCCCGTACACGTTGTGCCAGACCCCATCCTGAGGCAGAAAGCCAAGCGGGTGAGCAGCATAGGCCGTTCAATACAAAGGCTCATAGACGATATGATAGAAACGATGCACGTCAATCACGGAGTCGGCTTGGCTGCCAACCAGGTGGGAGTCCTCCAGAGGGTTGTCGTCATCCAACTGCCCGACGAGGAAGAACCCAGGGCGTATATAAACCCGGAGATAGTCAAAAACGAAGGCGAGCGAGAGGTGGAGGAGGGGTGTCTCAGCCTACCGGGGTACAGGGGGCTTGTGAAGCGCTCGGTCAAGGTCAAGGCCAAGGGCCTGGACCGCAAGGGCAAGGAGGTGCGGGTGAACGCCGATGGGCTTCTGGCCCAGGCCTTGGAGCACGAGATTGACCACCTCAACGGCATCCTCTACATAGACCACCTGGTTGCCCATGATCAGATCTGGAAGCATGAGCCTGTGCCGGCATCGGAAGAAGATGCGGAGGAAGAAGCCCCGGAGGAGCAGGAAGAGGCCACCGTAGGGGCGCGCTACACCGGATAAGCTCAACATTTACAATGAAAATCCAACCTCCTCCCCCCTTGTGGAGGAGGATTGAGGTGGGGGGTATCACCCCCATCCCTGAATCAAGTTCAGAGCTTGCCCCGTACTTGATACGGGGGCAGGCTCTAACCTTCCCCCTTCGATGGGGGAAGGGACTACTAGGGAGGATAGCGGCCATTTTCATCCCCTTACGTGGCCCGCAGGACATGGGGAATTCCTGCGGAAGCAGGAATCCACCTCGGCAGGTCTCTGGATGGAACACCCTGATTGACACCATTCAGAGGCCGTCTCGATGTTCGGGGCAAAAACATATCTGGAGAACCTACCTTACATAATGCAGAACACCATTCTTAGCGGCCTGCGAGAGTTTTTCCTTGACCGGTCTGTGCCCGCCTTCCTGGTTGGCGGGTACATCCGGGACTCCCTGCGTGGCGTATTATCAAGAGACATAGACATAGCCGTCCAAGGAGACTCCCTTGGCCTGGCAAGAGGGCTGGCCCATATCCTGGGAGGGTCCTACGTGCCCCTGGGTCATGCCCACCGGGTCGCCAGGGTGGTAGTGTCGCCCCCGGATGGGGATAGATGGACAATAGACGTATCGGGCATCGAAGGCTCCCTGGAGGATGATCTGGCAAGGCGAGATTTCACCATAGACGCCATGTCCCTGCCCCTGGAAACCTGGTGT
The DNA here is from genome assembly GCA_965219725.1 of Dehalococcoidia bacterium. GTDB lineage: Bacteria > Chloroflexota > Dehalococcoidia > Lucifugimonadales > JAGWBF01 > CBDCOF01. The sequence continues at coordinate 2,156,383 of CBDCOF010000002.1, forward strand.
CTCCCCCAATGGGAAGGCCATGTCATAGACCCCTATGGAGGAAAATCAGACCTGGCCCAAGGGACTGTACGTGTAATCCGTCCCTCGGCATCCAGGCCCGCAGCATTTAGTGATGACCCGGCCCGCCTCCTCAGGGGGGTACGCTTGGCGGCCAGGCTGGGGGCCGAAATTGAGCCCTTCACCTACCATCTGATGTCGGAAGAAGCCCATCTCATATCATCCGTCTCAGGCGAGCGGGTGAGGGACGAGTTTCTAGCCATTCTCTCCATGGACGGGGCTAAAAACCACCTGGAAATGCTGGACGGCCTGGGAGTCCTATGCCGTATAATCCCTGAGCTTGGCATAGCAAAGGGAGTCCAGCAGCCCAAGGAGCATTACTGGGATGTCTTCAACCACTCCGTCCACGCTGTGGAGGGCGTGGAGCGGGTCTTCTCCGAGGACCCGGGCGACCCGGTATCCGCCCTGGTGCCCTGGCCTGGGGAAATGAAAGAGCGGTTCACCCAGGAGGTCGGTGACGGCCACACCCGGCGGACTATCCTGAAGCTGGGCGCCCTTCTCCATGACATAGCCAAGCCCCAGACCAAAATGGTGGACGCCAAGGGCAAGACCCGCTTTCTGGGGCATCATACCCTGGGCGCATCCATGTCATCGCAAATACTTCACCGGCTGCGGTCCAGCAACCGCAGCGTAGATATGGTACGAGGAATGATAGAAAACCACCTGAGACCGGGACACATGAGCCAGGGCGGAGAGCTTCCCACCCCCAGAGCCGTGTACCGCTTCTTCCGGGACGTGGGAGACGTGGCTATAGATACCCTGTACCTGAGCCTGGCAGACCACCTGGCAGCCAGGGGGCCGGACCTGGAGATGGAAGGCTGGAAGCGCCACACCGGCATAATCGCTCACATCCTGGAAGTGGGGACCCATGAGCAAGCCCCGCAGAAGATGCCCCGGCTTGTCACAGGCCACGATCTCATCCGGGAGTTCGGGCAGGCATTCGGACTGTCCCAAGGCCCCATCATAGGGGAGCTTCTGGAGGGCGTCCAGGATGCCCAGGCCGGAGGGGAAGTCCATACCAGAGAAGAGGCCTTGGCTTGGACACGATGCCGACTTGAAGGCAAGGGGGGCTAGGAGAGGGCGTGCGTAGAAGAGGGGTCAGGGTATTTGTCCTTATATTTATTATTCTAGTCATATCCATAGCTGCCCTGAGTTTCAGGAACATCAACATCTCCATAGGCGGGGCCAGCATTGAGTCCGAGGGCTCAGGCCCCCTGGGGCTTGAGTTGGACCTGGAGCTTCAGGGGGGCAGCCACCTGGTGTACCAGGCAGACCTCCCCGATGGGGCAATCGTGACCTTTCAGGGACCCGTGGAGGAGGCCCGGTTGCGCGCCGTGCTCGACGACCTGGGCCACAACGACGCCGTCATATCCAAAAGCGGGTTTCTAATTCAGGACCTGGCCCTTACCGAAAGGTCACAGACCGAGCTTATATTTGCTCTAAGCTCAGTGGCCCCCGTCAGTGACAGCGCCTTTCTAACAGGCGATGCCACAGGTGACGGAGTTTTGGAAGTAACCTTCCAGGACGTGCCGACCACCGGGGACTTGCGCCTGACCCTGGACAACCTGGGACAGACCGAGGCTGCTATTGAGTCCCTGGACACCCCGGAGGATACCAGGTCCTTCGTCATCAATGGGTTGTCCCTGGACGATGAGGGCGCTGAAGAAGACCTCAGGGCAGCCTTGGCCGGGCTCACCCCCATCCAGGACTTTACCGTAGGCGACGGGACCGTGGAAGTGACCTTCGGGATTTTCCCCGGCCCGGAAGACATCAGCATGGCGCTGGACAACTTGGGCTACACCGAGGCCGTCATAACTGAAGGTACTGAGGTGCGCCGGTTTACCATCCGGGGCCTGGCCTTGGCGGAGCGTGCCCGGCGGGAACTCATATCAACCCTGGGAGAACTGGAAGACATCGTGGATAGCAGCTTCATCGCTGTCGGAACGGGAGATGAAATTGAAGGGCTGGAGATAACCTTCCAGGACACCCTGATCGAGTCGGACATCCGGTCTCTATTGAACATCACCGGGTACGGCGACGCTGCCATTAGCGTGCCTGCACAGGCATCTTTCACAGTCCGGGAGTTGGAGATAGATGACGATGCCGACCAAGAGCTGCTACAGGCGACCTTAATGGGCCTGGCCCCCATTGAAGTTTTCGACCTGGACATAAGAAGCCCCGACGAAGACCAGATGGACGGGGTAGTGAACACCATCCAGCAGAGGATTAACGCCCTGGGCACCACGGGGGCCATCATCCAGAACTTGGGCAACGACCGGGTGCTGGTCCAGCTGCCGGGCGGTGGGGGGTCCACCCTGGACTTGGCCTTCCAGCCTGTGCTGGAGATGCTGGCGCAGATAGTGTCCGAAATGGAGGCCCTGGTGGGCGCCGGCTCCAACTTGGAGCAGGGAATCGGAGACAGCTTCATTATCACCACAGCCCAGCCGGTGACCACGGATGACAGAGAAGAGATCGAGGGCTTTGCCAGAAACCTCTCCCCTGCCATAGACTTCGAGGGCACTGGCGACCGGACATTCACGATAACCTTCCCGCCGCAGACCCGCATATTCATAACCGAGCTTCTACAGGGGGAGGGCCTCGAAGGCTTCGATGTCCAGGAGGGCGAGGAACCGGGCCGGTTCATCATCAGGACCGATGAGGCCATCGGCTTTGAGGACCAGGAAAGACTTGAGAATACCCTGGCGAATAGAGTCGCGCCAATCCGGTTCTTCACCTCGGCAGGAGGGGTAGATGAGGCCAAGGACCTGATTGGCAGGACGGCGCAGTTGGTGTTCATGGAGCGGACCTGCCTCGACCCGGCGGAGGCCCTGATAAACAACCCCGGCCTCTGCCAGCCCGTGTCGCTGGGAGGCCAGGGAAGATTCACCGACGAAGCCATCGGTGTTACAACCGACAGGCCCGATGGCCTGACGGGACAAGACCTGGCGAGAGCCTTCAGAAGCCGGGATAACATAACCAACGAACCCATAGTAAACCTGGAGTTCAACAGCCGGGGCACCCGCGTATGGAGCGATCTCACCCGGCGGCTGGCGGGAGACCAGACCAAAAGAGTCGCCATATTCCGGGATGGCGAGCAGCTCACGGCGCCAGTGGTCACTAGCCATATCCCCGACGGCTTCGCAGTCATTAGCGGCAGCTTTACCAGCGAGTCCGCTCGCACCCTGGCCATCCAGCTGGAATCAGGACGCCTGCCGGTGCCCCTGAAGCTCATTCGTGAGAGGACGGTGGATGCCCTGCTAGGCGCCGATTCCCTGCGGAAGAGCCTGATCGCCGGGTTGGTGGGCCTGGGCCTGGTGCTGTTGTTCATGGTGTTGTACTACCGGTTCGCAGGTGTTGTGGCGGCAGTAGCCCTCATTATATACGCCATTATAGTGCTGGCGATTTTCAAGCTGGCGCCGGTGCCGCCCCTCTCCCTATCGGGGGTAGCCGGCCTGGTGCTGTCCATCGGTATGGCGGTAGATGCCAACATCCTCATATTCGAGCGCATGAAGGAAGAACTGAGAACGGGCCGCAGCCTGACCTCGTCCATGGAGGTTGGGTATCGCAGGGCGTGGGTGGCTATCAGGGATAGCAACATCTCCACTATTATCACCTGCGCCATCCTGTTCCTGTTCGGTTCCAGGCTGGGGGCCGGGACTCCGGTGGTGACGGCCTTCTCCATTACCCTGCTGATAGGTGTGGCCGTCAGCATGTTCACCGCCCTGACGGTGAGCCGGAACCTGCTTCAGCTTGTAGCCTGGACACCCATGGGGAGGCGGATGGACCTCTTCACACCAGAGCCTACCAGGCGGCAGCCGGTCAGGGTTGCAGGGGGAGGTGAATAGAGTTGGATATTGTCAGTAAAAGGGCCTGGTTCTTCCTTTTCTCAGCCTTGATAATTCTTCCGGGGGTGGTCTCTCTGATATTCCCTCCCGCCCTCAAGCCGGGCATAGATTTCACCAGCGGCTCCGTAATGACCCTGACCTTCACCGGCCCCATAGAGGAGAACGAAGTCAGGGACGTCCTGAACGACCTGGGCCATTCCGAGGCGCTAATCCAGAAGTTGAGTGATAGGTCTGCCTTCATACGCACTAAGGTGCTGGAGCCGGAGGTCCTGAGGGATGATGGGACCATGTCCTCAGAGCGGCAGCTAGTCGTAGATGAACTGGTAAGCGCTCTGGGAGAGGACATCGAGTCCAGGGAGTTCGACGAGGTGTCGCCCATCATAGCCGAGGAGACGGTGAGGAATGCAATAATCGTGGTCATCCTGGCTGCCATCGGCATCCTGGCCTATGTGACGTGGGCTTTCAGGAGCGTGCCCAACTCCTTCCGCTACGGGGTTTCCGCCATCCTGGCCCTTGTGCATGACATGCTGCTGGTTATCGGCATATTCTCCATCCTGGGCAAGGCGCTGAATATGGAGGTCAACTCCATGTTCATTGTGGGGCTGCTCACGGTGCTGGGATACAGCGTGAACGACACCATAGTTGTCTTTGACCGCATCCGGGAGAACGTGGCCCGCAACCCGGACAGGCCCTTGCCGGGAGTAGTGAATACTAGCATAATGGAAAGCGTAGGCCGCTCCCTCAATACCAGCTTTACCACCCTCTTTGTGTTGCTGGCCCTGCTCCTCTTTGGCGGCGCAACCATCCAGGGCTTCCTGCTGGTGCTGGCTATAGGGGTAGTGGTAGGCACATATAGCTCCATCTGCATAGCCAGCCAGTTCCTGGTAATATGGGACCAGGGTGAGATACGCCAGGCAGCCCGGTTCGTGAGGAACATACCCAGGAGACTGAGGAGACAACCCGCCAGAGCGGGGTAAGTAAGATGGCGGTAGGTAGCGTTCCGTTTTAGGTGGTGGTGTTCTCCGTCATTGCCATGAAAATCCCGTTCTCAGGCTCCTCCACCGCACCCTATAGGGTGCGGCATCCCCCACCCACAGTCATTCCGGCGCAGGCCGGAATCCAGGGGTGGGGCGGTGGACTCCCGCTTTCGCGGGAGTGACGGTGAGGAAGCCGTACCATTTTCATCCTCGTATGTGGCCCGCGGGGGCATGGGTAATTCCTATGAAAATAGGCATCCCCCAAGCTGGAATCCCAGCCCCCCATCCCTGGACTCCCGCTTTCGCGGGAATGACGGTTGGGATGCCGTACCATTTTCATCCTCGTATGTGGCCCGCAAGGCCATGGGGAATTATTATGAAAATAGCCAGCCACCAGCACCGTCATTCCCGCGAAAGCGGGAATCCAGGGTTCCACGACGTAGGCGGTCGTTGCGAAGTCACCCCCACCACCCCCCTGAATTCCGGCCTACGCCGGAATGACGGTGGGGAGGCCGTGCCATTTTCATCCTCGTATGTGGCCCGCAGGGGCATGGTAATTCCTATGAAAATAGGCATCCCCCAAGCTGGAATCCAGGGTTCCGCGACGTAGGCGGTCGTTGCGAAGTCACCCCCACTACCCCCCCGGATTCCGGCCTACGCCGGAATGACGGTGGGGAGGTTACATGTCATTTTCATCCTCATATGTGGCCCGACGGGGCATGGGTTATTCCGGCCTACGCCGGAATCCGGGGAATCCTAAAGATAAGGAATGTTGCTGGCTGCTGAGGCCGGTGGATTCCTGCGGAAGCAGGAATGACGGATTAGGGCCATCCCGCCGAAAAGGGGCAGGCGCGCCCCTTGAAGGGGCTACCCCGCATGGCCTTATAATCACCCTGCATACATAGAATAGTATAACCTCCACAAAAGGGGGACCGACCGATGAAGCTAGGGGCACACGTATCCACTTCAGGTGGGATAGACAAGGCGATAGGCCGGGGCAAGGAGATTGGCTGCGAGACCATACAAATCTTCGGCTCATCCCCGCAAAGCTGGGCCTTCAAGCCCGTCCCCGAAGCCCAGATGGAAGCCTTTCGGGACAAGGCGGATGAGGCGGGCATATCCGATGTCTTCTTCCATGCCATATACCTGATAAACCTGGGGACGCCCAATCTCGTCAACGTGGAGAAGGGGGTCCAGTCCCTTATCAATTACATGAAGCTGGCCTCGGACCTGGGAATTAAAGGAGTAATCTTTCACCCTGGGAGCCACAAGGGTAAAGGCTATGAGGGTATTCTACAGCAGACCGTCTCCAGCATAGAGAAAGTCTTGGAGAACTCGCCGGAAGGCCCCTGGCTGACCCTGGAGAACACGGCGGGCATGGGCCAACACATAGGGGCCAGGTTCGACGAGTTGGGCCGTATCATATCGTCGGTGGACCCCGCCCACAGGGGCCGGCTGAGGATATGCCTGGACACCCAGCACTCTTACGCGGCAGGGTACGACATAGCCACCAAGGAGGGCTTGGACTCTATGCTGGCGGAGTTCGACGAGCACATAGGACTGGAAAGACTGGCAGCCGTCCACGCCAACGATTCCAAGTATCCCTTGGGCGGAGGCGTGGACCGCCACGAGAACATTGGGCAGGGCCACATAGGGCTCCAGGGCTTTGAGAACATAATGACCAACCCCGCCTTCCATAAGGTGCCCTTTTTCCTGGAGGTGCCCGGTCTTGAGAACAAGGGCCCGGACAAGGAGAACCTGGACATCCTGAAGGAGATCAGGTCCCGGGTAGCGCCCGAAGCCTGAAAGATAGTCCAATGCGTCTGACCCGTCAGGAATTCTACAGGCTGGTGCGCCGGGCATTCCAGGAGATCCCACGGGGAATCCAGGATGCCCTGGAGAACGTGGCGGTCTTGGTGGAGGACTGGCCCGGCCCTGACGACATGGCGGAGGCAGGGGCGGACGCGGAATACCGGATATTCGGCCTTTACCGGGGGACTCCCCTGCCGGAAAGAGATGGGTGGCTTCCTCCCCTGCCGGACACGATAGTGATCTTCCAGCGATCTATCGAGTCCGCCTGTGATTCCAGAGAGGAGGTAGTCCGGGAGATTGGGATTACCCTCCGGCACGAAGTGGGCCATTACCTGGGACTGAGCGAAGAAGACCTTGAGCGTCTGGGGCATGGGTAGCTATACCCCAGAGTTGACACACCTTCCCGTTGGTGGCATAGTAGTTAGCGCAATAGACTGGATTGTGACAGGGCGGATAGTCATTGCAAGCATCTGGAGGAGGAGTATAGTAATACATGGCTGACGTTAAGATAACAATACGACTCAACGGCCCCTACATCATAGAAGGCCCCGTTGACCTGGTGGACCAGGATGGCAACGCCTTTACCGTCCCGGGAGGCGGCACGGCGGTCCTGTGCCGGTGCGGCAGGTCGGAGAACAAACCCTTCTGCAACGGTAACCACCGCACCCAGCAGCCCGAGTTTGACGCACCCACCAAGGCCAGCTAGGGAAAGGTCATAACTATCATTTGATAGGCAAATCATAGGGGGAAGCTGTTGCCCAGATAGCTTCCCCCTATGAATTTTCATGTATCCTCAGCCGTGGCCTCGGTTCCAATAGGCCAAATCGTTTCGTGGCTGAGAGCGGGCGCGGAGAAATTTACTTCAAGCTCAATCCTAGAAGTTGAGCTAAGTCTTCTCCCTCTCTTCGGTCCATGATGCCCTTAGATATTACGCAATGAGGTAATCGGAATAAGGCATCAGGCAGTGCTGTGGAGCAATCCCCTGGATTCACGTGAAGGCATGCGGAGGCTTGGAACACATTAAGTATATCCACCTTCTGGAAACTCAAGACTCCGGAGGTGTTCCCACTGCTTTTACTCGACCAAAACCCGTTGGGCTGGCGAAGGTACTGCGTCCTATCTTTTGTTCCCATCTCATATTGGATGCACAGATTACCCCAAAGAACGTCCATGTCACACTCTTGAGGAGAATAAAATGGATTACACGCATTCAGCGCTATAACAAGCGGAGCATCCAATTTGCTGTACTTCTTTGCCTTGACCTCCAGCGCGTCCCGAACTGAGGATATGGGATCTATCATTTTGGCGTGATATGGTCCAGTGACGATTGGTCGCTCGGAATTCGTCGACCGCGTATCTTCAGGTGTTGGCACAAGCCAGACCATCAGAGTCCAGCCCCCACATTCAATCTTCTCAGACGGGGCCGCGTCACGCCCGAAGTTTGCGATCAAGCCGCGAACCTCATCCGGGTCATGAGCATTCAGGAGTCTCTTGACCTTACGGGTCAGGTGTTTTTGGCTAAGGGTCCTCTGCAACGTGCCTTCCATATCTACCCAGAGGGAAAAATAAGGGGAACTTAACGTGTTGAGCTTGTCTATTACGTCTTGTTCGTTGCGGCTGCGATAGAATGGGTTGGATTTGGGTCCGACGGCCGTCGCTTCGACATAGATGGATATCCCCTTCTGACTAACGCGGAAATCCGGGGTTAGTCCCCCTACATTGGTTGGTATTTCCACCTCACAACCTAACCTAAGGAGCAACTCGTGAAGAAATAACTCAAAGAAAGCTCCATCATGCTGTGAGTCGTCGGACGATCGGAAGCTATTTCGTAGGTCGGCTCGTTTTTCTGCAGGGATATGCTCAAACCAGGATTCACACTTTCTACGTATGTAGGAAGTATCCTGCCAGACGTTGTAGCCGTTCACAAAAGCGAACTTCGACAGTGGTCTTTGTACTTTTTCGGCACCACTTTCCGATTCTATGTCGTCAAAGAGTTTCATGATTCCTACCAAAACCTTAATAGTTTGCGTCGGCCACAGAGAACTCTCAAGAGTCGCAGGCACATCTATCGTATACCTGCCGAACACCTATCTCCTCTGCCTATCGTATTACCCCGTAATCCGTCGTTTTAATATTAGCGGTGGATCTTCCTGAGCTTTCTGATGGAGGCTATCCGCTCTTCCGCCAGGCGGTCGGCGGCCTGAGAGGTGGGTATTTCATCCCTGGCGGCTATGTGCAGCACCTGTTCCATGGTCCCGTAGATGCGCTCCGTCATCTCCGTGGCCCGCTCCAGGCTGTAGGTATTGCCTATTTCGGCGGATATGTTGATGACCCCGCCGGCGTTGATGATGTAGTCCGGCGCATATAGGACGCCCCTCCGTTGGAGTTCCAGGCCATCCTCATCCCTCAGCAACTGGTTATTAGCCCCGCCGGCCACGATCCTGGCCCTCAGCCGGGGTATAGTGGCGCTGTTGAGCACGCCTCCCAGGGCATTGGGGGAGAATATATCGCAGTCGGTATCGTATATCTCGTCAGGCGGCGCTATGGCAGCCCCCATTTGCCGGGCCCTGTCCAGCGCGTCCTCGTTAATATCCGCAGCCACAATGTCCGCGCCTTCCCTGAGCAGGTGCTTTGCCGTGTAGTAGGCCACCTTGCCGAACCCCTGCATGGCGACAGTCCTGCCCGACAGAGACTCGGACCCCCACACCGCCTTGGCGCAGGCTTGCATCCCCCTGTAAACCCCCAGGCCGGTGAGCACCGAGGTATCCCCGCTTCCTCCCAGCGACGTGGGCAGGCCTGTTACGTGCTTGGTCTCCAGGGCAATATGTTCCAGGTCCTGGGTTGTGGACCCTACGTCGGTGGTGGCAATGTAGCGGCCTCCCAGGGTGTCCACGTACCTGGCGAAGGAGCGCATCATGGCTTCGGTCTTGTCCGTCCTGGGGTCTGCTATTATGAGGGACTTGCCGCCGCCCAGGGGCAGCCCTGCCGCCGCCGACTTGTAGGTCATGGCCCTTGACAGGCGGAGCACGTCCAACAGGGCATCCTCTTCAGTCTTGTGCGCCCATATACGGACACCGCCTGCCGCCGGTCCAAGGGTAGTATCGTGGATAGCTATATAGGCCCTCAGACCTACCGATGGCTCAGCGCATAGTACCAGTTGCTCGTGGCCGTACTCTTTCATATACTTAAAGGTGTCCATAGTTTGTCCTTTCTTTCACAAAGTAAGACCCCGCCTGTTCTCTTCAATGCTCTAAGGCGGGGTCTTGATAACAAGTATATGAGATATGCTATCCATCAACTCTATTATACCTCAATAAGGCCGTTACGAAAAGCGTAACCGGAACACGCTTAGGGTCTTTCTATTCTTGGAAAAATCTCCCTTCTCCTGTGGGGAGAGGGGTTGGGGGTGAGGGACATCTTTCCCTTGCAATCATGGTTGACCCCGGAGCGCCCCCTCACCTCGGCCCTCTCCCTCCAGGGAGAGGGAGAATAGAAAGACCCTAAGAACATGATAGGCCAATAATGGGCGGCCCGGCGGCCTTCCTGTGGACCCCACGACGGCCTGGCGAGACTACCCTTCTGCCTGTCAAAATATGATGAGAGAGACAAGCGCCTCTCTCATCATGGGGGCATCATGCGGGACTCCCAAGCATCCAGCCTGGGGTGAAGCTGGGGGGCCTAGTCGCCTTTTACCAGGCCAATGGTGTTGCCTTCGGGGTCGGAAAATAGTGCGATGGAGACCACGTCGGGAATTTCCGTAGGGGGCATGATAGTCTTCCCGCCTAAGCTCTCAGCCTTGTCCAGATAGGCTTGAAGGTCGTTTACCTGGACGTAGATGGTGACATAGTTGGGAAAATCGGGGGCCGGGCCTATCCCACCGCCGATTCCCACTTCTTCCTGGACATCCACCAAGCCGTAGTTGGAGGGGTTGTCCGCGTTAACCTGCCAGTCGAACAACTTGGAATAAAACTCCCGGGACTTGTCGGCATCCTTGGCCATGATCTCCCAGTGGACTATGGGATTGGGCATGTAACGAATCTCCTTCCGGTGAATAAATTTGCTTACGCACATATATTCTATAATATCCGCGCCGGGGGGTGTCAATAAGGATTTAGCACCGGTTTGGGCAGGTGTCGCCCCACGTTGTGTCCCAGACCCGGATTGTCTCATCATCCATCTCCTGATACTCACTCTATATCCCGGTGGACCTCCAACGTAGGAGTTGTCAGGTTATACTCGTCGTATGTAGCGAATCGGCGGCATGAAGTCTCATCCCCAGAGACCGTACCACCTTGAGCACAGTAGCGAATTCGGGGTTGCTATCGGGAGATAGCGTCTTACTGAGGCTCTCTTGCTCAAGTCCCGTTTCACGTGCAATTTGGGTTATCCCCTTTGCACGAGCAATGTCTCCAAGCACGGCTGCTATGAGCCTAGTATCTCCATCTTCCAACGCCACATCCAAGTAGGCAACCATTTCTTCTTGCGTCTTTAGATGCTCCGCCGGGTCCCAGGGCCGGGTCACCGTCTTAACCATTTCCCGCCTCCAATTTATAGCCCATGAGCCAGTTCAATTGCTATTCGTATGTCTTGCTGTTGAGTTGACTTATCGCCGCCGGCCAGCAGTATCAACAGGGTATTCCCTTGCTGTACGAAGTACACTCGATACCCCGGCCCATAGTCAATGCGCAACTCTGAGACACCTTGCCCCACCGCTCCAACATCCCCAGGGTTGCCCAACGCCAGACGCCTGATACGAGTTTGAATCCGTGCCTTGGCTTCAATATCCCGCAGCCTGGCAAACCATCTAGCATATACTTCTGTCTCGCGGACTTCTAACATGTCCTTACGCCAGTCTTCGGTTTTTGCAATAGCGCCGGGAGCTTCAGATGGGGCTGTTAACACCCTGTCAGATATATCAGCCATGTGGTAGTCATTGTGCTGCCTGGATAGGCTACTAGAACAGGTCCTTCAGTTCCTCCTCGAGGGTCCTTTCCTCGGGGCGGGAGGATGTCCCGTTTCCGTCGCTGCGCCGGCGCGAGGGGCTGCCCAAGTCCTGGTATGACTGGATTGAGCCGTACTCCCTGGTGTGCACCACTACGGGCATGGGCACCGAGTGGCCGAAGATGAGGGCCTGCTGGGTGGACTCCAGCCGCGAGAGCACAGTCCTTAGCTCCCGGCTGCCCGGCGCTCCCCCCAGCACTGCGTCAATGTCTCTTTCGTTGTCCAGCAGGCACGTGAGCTTGGTCCCCAACTGGCTCATCACCTCGGTGTCTATGGCCCCGGGGCGCTGGTCTATCACCATAAGGGTCACGTTGTACTTCCTCAACTCCCTGGCAATGGTGCCGAAGATGGTCTGAGAGGCCACCGACGGGCTGAGGAACTTGTGGGACTCCTCAATGACTATCACCAGGGGGGTAGGCTCCTTGCCCCCGCCCCCTTCCGACTCCTCTTTCCGGGTGACGTATCTCTCGTGGATGCGCCGGGTGAGGAGGTTCGCCACCAGGATGTAGGCGTTGAGGTCGTTCCCGTAGCGGCCAAACTCCAGCACCACGTGGAGGCCCCGGTCCAGGTTCTCCAAGATTCGGCCCACCGAATCATACCGCACGCTGGACGACAGAAAGTCATACCGCTTCAGCCGTGACAGGCGGTTGTACAGGGCGCTCAATGCCTGGGGCGGCACCCCCACGTCGGAGGCCAGGTCGAAGACGGCCTCCCTTCCCTCCAGAGCAAGGAACTCCTGGAGCCACTGGCGGGACCCCAGCTTTCTCTGCACGTTGTAGGTGGCCTGGGTTGCGATGTCCGACAGGCCCAGGTTCTCCTGCATGGCCTCCACGTCTTCCGGCTCTATCTCGTCATAGCCTATGTGCACCACTTCATCGGGAGACAGGCCCCTGCGCCGGGAGCTTTCCTCGTCCAGGGAAAACACGGCTACCTTCGACGGAAAGAGTTGTTTAAGCCCCTTGACCGGCGGCCCCGACTCCCGGCGGCCCTGCCAACCGTACTCGCTGTGCATGTCGAAGATGAGGGTGGAGGCCCGGTTGCTCTGGAGGATTCCCGCCAGGAGCAGCCGGGTGAGGAAGGTCTTGCCGGTGCCGCTCTTGCCGAAGATGCCCATGGACCGCTCTACCAGGGCCTTCAGGTCCAGGCATACCTTGGTCTCCATATCCAGGGGGTTGCCTATCCAGAAATGGCCCTCGTCCTCGCTGCCGAACACCACCGCCACGTCCTGCTCCGAGGCGGCGTATGCCCTGGAGAAGTGGGCCGGCACCGTCTTGGCCGGCACCGGCTTCTCCGAGTCCCCCAGCACCGGCGGCATGGTGAGGGTGGGAAGCATGGAGATGGTGCCGTATGCGGCGGTGCCAGACACCACCTGGGCTATAAAGGGGTCCTGGACATCGGGTGGGCTGTACTGGAGCCTGGGATCGGCGGACCCCAGGGCAACGTCGGTCACAACCCCGAAGAACCGCAGCCGGTCTCCCCGCACCGTCACGAAGGTGCCCACCTTGATGTCTTCCACCGAGGTGGCAGGGTCCAGCCGTATCTTCACCCCACCCGTCAGGGAGCCGTCCACCACCATGCCCAGGCGGCCGTCTTCTGAATCAACCGGGGAATCATCCGGCCCAGGTCCGCCCAGGCTATTGGTCCCGTTGGTCGCAATAGGCCCATTGCTCCCACTGCTTGTCATAAAAGCCTCCTGAGAATGGCGTTGAGGCGGGGCATGTCGGCTGCCAATTGCTTTGCCAATGCCTTGCCCGCTTTCACCAGGAACCCCCGAGGGTCCTCCATCTGCCCGCCGGCGTTGCGGAGGCAGGCAGCGACAACCTCGTCGGTGGTCCCCCGTCCGGCGGGAGCCGAGTTCACCAGCAGGTACAGGAAGTCCAGGGAGCGGGAAAACTGCTGCACCTCCTGGGCGGAGCAGGGATAGACGAAGGCGTGGACTCGCGGCGGCAGAGCGGGCAGGTACTGGTTGATGGCGCGCCCGTCGCCGTGCCCCACTATCAGGGCCTCGAAGCGGGTGCACAGGAGGCGCTCAAGCTGGGGGTTGCTGCGGTAGATGTCTTCCTCGCTGCCCTCGCCCTCCCCCCTAGCGGCGACGGGCCGTCCGGGGTCCAGTGACTCGGTGCTCACCCCATATACCACCGCATATATGTGGGACGGCTCGCCTACCTCTTGATGGTTTTCCGGCCCGTCTTCTCCTATAACAGTGGAAGGGGAGACAGAGGTAGAAGAATAAGGGGCTTGGGTGCGGACGAATGCCCCAAGGGGCGGCGACTCATACAGGCGGTAGCACTGGGCGCGGAACCGGTGGGACGCGGACTCCACCACCTCGCCGATGCGTTGGGAGACTTGGTGGCCGGCGCTGGACTGGCTCATAGCCACCGCATCCGCTTGGAGCGATTTTTCTCCGAGGTATAGACGGGGAGGCGGTTCCTTTGCAGGGCATCCTCCAGCATTTGCTTGAACAACTCCCTGTCCTGGCCGGTGACCACGGCCTGCTCGTGGGCCTCGGAAATGGCGACGGGGTATCCCAGGCCCCGCCTGCACTGGTCCAGTATCAGGGCATGGCTCAGGTCCAGCAGGTCTTTTCTCTCCGCCACCCACTGGGGCACCTCTACCCGTGCTATCTCCTCCCCGGTGTTCATGTAGTAGAAATGCACCCGGTGAGGGCCGTAGTCATCCCTGGAGATGGACGAGTTGGTGATAAGGAGGGCGGACCGCTCCCCCGGCCCCAGAAGCTCCTGGAACAGGTGCCTGTCCAGGAAGCCGTTCACCAGGTCGCAGGGCATCAGGCCGGAGCGGTGGCCGTTGCAGTGGCGGGTGCACTCAACGGTATCCCTGGTGCACAGGTGAAGGCGCAGGGTGTTCACCACCTCCGCGCTCTGGGGGAGGCTGACGTAGGCGGCCACGGCTACCCGCCTGTCCCGGGCCATGCTTTCAAACCTGTCCAGGGCTGGGAGAAAACCTCCTCGGAGGATTTCGTCCCTCACAAATGGCTGATACCCCCGGCCCGCCAGCCCCCACAGGACCAGGGAGCCGTCAATCAGCGCCAGGGCAGGCATCTCCCTGGGCAGGCCCTCCGCCACCGACGCCAGCTCCCTAATCTCTTCCACCGTGCGCTTCAGCCCCACCAGCGCGCCCTCTACAGCCACCGATTCATTAGAGCTTTCGGGATTTGACAGGTAAAGCTCGCTCTCCTGGGTGTGGAGCCGAGGGCGGTTAAATAGCCGGGCATCGGGCTGGGAGCCGTAGGTAAGGGCACAGCCCCCCACGTTTATGAGGTAGCAGCGCACGGGAATATGGCGGTCCACGTCTATGTGGGAGCCGTCCACCGACACCACGCAGAAGTCTTGGGGGACTTCCTCCGGGGCGTTCCTGGCAGCAAGCCCCTCGGTATCCGAGTAGAGGCTGGCGCACAGGAAGGGCCTCCCCCGGCTGGAGTCCACCTTCCGCTTCACCTCGAAGGCGTCGGACTCTCTCATGGCCCTGAGGGCATGGCCGAGGCGCTGCGCCCGGTCGTCTCTGGCGCTATTGAGGCTTTGGGCCAGGTCGTCAATCTGCCGTACTGTCTGGCTGAGGTCAAGGGCCATCTGCTGCTACCTCAATACTCGTTCATCTCCCACCCGGCGGGTGATGTGCTGCTGGTCCAGGTACTCCATGAGGGGCAGGATATACTTGCGGCTATTGCCGAACAGGTCCCTCCCGTCGGCCACGGTAATCTTCCCGTGCTCTTTGATATGCGCCACCATTTTATCAACCATATCCTTGTAGGCTGAGGCAGCGAAGACCACGTTTTCGTTGACTTTTATTACCTGACCCTCATCTGTCAGAAGGGCCAGAATCTCCTGGTCCAGGGAGAGGTCCGTGGGCGGGGAGTAGGGGTCAGACTCCAGGGCCTTTATGTACCCGTCTATCTGCTTCTGCTGGTCGGGGCTGGGGGCCGCCCGGTAGCCGGGCAGTCGGACCAAAGCGCCCTCTTCCTCCAGGACTCCCTCTGCCCCCATACGCTCCAGGGCCCTGGGAAAGACCTGCTGGGACAGGCCCAGCCTGCTTCTAACCTCCTCGCGGGATATGCCCTTGCGCAGGGGGTATTGCTGGTGGTATGCCCCCAGGGTCCCCGATGCCTTGCCTTTGAGGGAGGCCCATGCTGGGCCGGAGTACACCAGGGCGTCGTTTTGCCCGATTGAGCTTCCCAGGAACACCACTTCCCCCTTTTCGGCGAGTTCTCCGGTCTTGGAGATTGTCTCCTCTACGGACAGGTTGGCCCTCTGGGCCAGGGTGTTGAGGTCGCAGGGGCCCCAGTGCTCCACGGCGTTTATAATGGCGTCCTCTCCTGTGCCTTCCTCCATTGCCATCAGGCGCTCCAACACTGGGACCTGGAAGCGGCGATGCCTGCGGGCGGGATACGGGTCAACCACCTTCCCGCCGCCCAGGGTGGCATCGGCAGAGCGGACCACGAACAGGTCTCCCTTCACCACCGGGATGGGGGACTGGAGGAGTACCTGTCCCCAACCCTCTTCGCCGGGCATTAGCTCGTCCTTGTCCAGCAGGCGCACCCTGGCGCTGGCCTCACTGGTCAGGAGATGGAAGGTGATCCCCTCGTTGTGTCTTAGGGGATGGAGGGCATCCCGGGCCATCTTGATCTGGGCGTCCAGCCTGGTTGTGGGACGCAGCCAACCGGAGGTGGTAATAACCTCGCCCCTCTGGATGTCGTCCCTGGAGATTCCCGATAGGTTCACCGCCAGGCGCACCCCCGGCTCCGCCTGGTCCACCCTTTTCCGGTGGCTCTGGAGGCCCCGGACTCGTACCTTCTCGCCGGAGAGGAGCAACTGGACCTCCTGGCCTACGGAGAGGGTTCCGTCAATGAGGGTGCCGGTAACTACCGTGCCAAAGCCGGATACGGTGAAGCACCGGTCCACCGGCAGCCGGGGCCGGCCCAGGTCTTTGCGGGCTTCGGTGGAGTCCAGCATAGAGTCAATCAGGGCTTTGAGCTCGTCAAGGCCCTGGCCGGTGTAGGCGGATACCGCCAGCATGGGCGACCCCTCAAAGGTGGTCCCTTTGAGGGTGTCTTCCACCTCCGCCTTCACCAGTTCCACCAACTCCTCGTCCACTGTGTCGGCCTTGGTCACCACCACCAGGCCCCGCTTGACCCTCAGGATGTCCAGGATCGCCAAGTGCTCCCTGGTCTGGGGCATCACGCTCTCGTCGGCGGCCACCACCAGCATAGCAAGGTCAATGCCGCCCACGCCGGCCAGCATGTTCTTGATAAACCGCTCGTGGCCCGGCACGTCCACAATGCTTACCTCCCGGCCACTGGGGAGGGTGAGCCAGGCAAAGCCCAGGTCTATGGTCATCTCCCGTTCCTTCTCCTGGGGAAGGCGGTCCGGGTCAATGGAGGTGAGGGCTTTTACCAGGGTGGACTTGCCGTGGTCCACGTGACCTGAGGTGCCGATAACATACATGAAATGCCCCCTTCGACTCACACACCCAATTTCGTGATTCCGGCGGAAGCCGGAAACTTCGGAAAGCAGACACAACGCCCGCCCCGGATTCCCACGAAAGCGGGAATGACGGGAAAATGTCAACAGAGCCTGATAGATATAGTGGACTCCGTTCTCAGGATAGCACCAATGGGGGTAGGAAGCAATTTACATACCGAGGCACCGGGGAACGGACTGTGGAGCTTCCGAGATATTAGCGGAGCCAGTAGGGGATGTTAATGGCAGGCTTATAATGTCAACCATTTTTTGCTCGAATGTGTAATGTATTAGGAGTTACGCATTTGAAGGCAATTTCGTATCTGGACCGGCCCGTTATCCAATGAAATTTCATAGCCAACTGCGTAAGTCCTATGACATTGACAACTCATCACACTGATAGTACCATCGCACCACAGAAGCTATGCAGTTTGTTGATAGATATTCAGGCCTCTCTGCTATAGTGTTCATAGTCGTTATCGGATTAGCGATAGGGTATGAAACAGCCTACCGAAACCAGGATTCTTTCATACAGACGGTGGTGGCTGTTCTTCAGTGGCTTGGTACAATAGTAGCCGGCCAGGTAATCTTTATAGTGATATGGGAGGGTGCCATTATGGTAATGGCTGAGCGTCTAAAGCAGAGGTATAGGGAGGAAGGACGCCAAGAAGGACGTGCTGAGATTATCAAAAGGGTACAGGCATGGGATGAGAGAAGGAAAGCGGCTGAAGCTAGAGGGGAACCTTTCGATGAACCGATACCCATTTAGATGTAAGCAGGTTCTACATGGCAGGAAAGAGGCAGGCCAAGAGGTCTAGGGGCCGTCCGGCTAGACCAATGCCGGGGCGTATAGATGCCACGCCCGAAGAGATAGCCAAGGCGATATTCAAAATGCCTGCTGACCATCAATGGAAATGCCTGAAAGCTCCAGATGTATTAAAGGATACCAACCAGACGGCCCCCGGTTAACCGGGGGCCGTCTGGTTGGTATATAATTCCCTACATTTTCAAGACTTTTCCAATGGAGAAAAGATGATTACTGTTGGAACAGCCAGTAAGGTGGCGAAGGCCCTTGGCCTGTCCTTATCCCAGTTCTTCCAACAATTAGATTAGGCGCAGGGCCAGGCGGGCGACCCTCTCGCCCAGCATACGGGCCTGCTCTATGTCCTGGGGGGAGACCTGCCCGGCGGCGGTGACGCCGTAGTAGGAGCCGGAGGTCCTCATGTCTTCCGTCCAGGGCAGCCCTGCTACCACCATCCCGCAGGCCAGCATCCAGTGGATGAGGCTCAGAAGGGTGAACTCCAACCCCGAATGTCGCCCCCTCCCTGTGGTGAAGGCAGCGCCTACTTTGCCGTTGAGGTGCCCCTCTTCCCACAGGTCTCCCTGGTCGTCCAGCCATGCCTTCAGGAAGCCGGTTATGCCGCTCCAGTTGGGCGAACCCAGGACTATGGCGTCGGCGCTGATTAGGTCCTCGCGACCTGCCTCCTGGATTTGCTTCTTGACAGCCCTGACTCCCTGCACCCTGGAGACTCCCTCGGCAACTCCCAAGGCCAGGGCTTCAATCTGGGGGCCGTGACTGTCATAAACTATCAGCACGTCGCATCTATCGGCAGACATCGCACCTACCTGCTATCTATCCAAAGGCTATCTAAGAGGCTGCTGAGACCTTTGCATAACTCACCATGCAGGCAAATGTTACAGAGGGGCGACACCACTTTCTATGCTGGGGTCCCCACCCCTGGATTCCGGCCTTCGCCGGAATGACCGTCACGCAAAGGTCTCCTAATCGGGAGGCTACCCAGAGGCTATGCAAAGGGGAGGATAGCTTTGGTAGCGGCATCCAGGGCCTTCACTATGGGGAAGGGGTACACCCCCACGAAGAAAGTCCCCAGCACCATCACTGCCAGCACCCCCTTTATCAAGAGGGAAGGGCGTTCCTCCTCATTCTCCAGGCCCTCACTTCCATCGGAGGACGGGGAGGCCGGGCTGGGTGGGGATGGCAGGTGGCCGGGGTCGTCGGTGGTCTGGGCGGCATGGGCCACCGCGTGTTCCTGCCCATGCTCAGCCTCCGCCGCCGCGCCGGGCGCCGGCTGGATATACATGTGCCGTATTACCACCAGGTAGTAGTAGAGGGATATGAGGCTGTTGACTATAGCCAGGCCCGCCAGCCACAGCAGCCCCTCGTTGGCCGCCGAGAGGAACAGGTAGAACTTGGTGGTGAACCCGGCGAAGAAGGGCAGGCCGGCCAGGGAGAACATCCCTATGGCTATGGCCGCCGCCAGGAATGGCTGCCTGTCCGCCAGGCCGGAAAAATCGGCTATCTCCTCTTTCCCGGTCATGTTGAAGAAGGCGATGATCCCTGCGAATACCGCCAGGTTGGTGAAGGCGTATCCCACCAGGTGCAGCATAACCCCGTTGGAGGCAAGGGGCGAAGTGGCCGAAAGGGAGGCTATGCCCACCAGCAGGAACCCCACCTGGCCTATGCTTGAGTAGGCCAAGAGCCGCTTGATATTGTGCTGGGCAAGGGCTACCAGGTTGCCCACCGTCATGGTTACAGCCGCCAGGACTGCTACAATTATCCGCCAGTCGTCCACCGCCGGCAGAAACGCCTCGGAAAACATCCGCAGCACCAGGGCAAAGGCGGCGGCCTTGGAGCCTATGGCCAGGTAGGCCGTGACAGGCAGGGGCGCTCCTTCGTAAACGTCGGGGGCCCACATGTGGAAGGGCACCGCCGCAACCTTGAACCCCATTCCCACCAGGACCAGGGCTAGGCCCACCCACAGCGCCGGGCTAACGTCTCCAAGGTTGGCGAGGACGGCGCTTATATCCTCAAACCGGGTAACTTGTATGGTGCTGTAGATCATACTTATGCCGAATAGGAGGATGGCGGTGGAGAAAGCGCCTATGAGGATGTACTTGATCCCCGCCTCGTTGGACCTGGCATTCTCCCTGGCATAGGAGGCCATGATATAGAAGCAGAAGCTCATTAACTCCAGGGCAATGTAGGCCGTCAGCAACTCCCGGGACATAGCCATTATGTTCATAGCCAGGACGGAAAACAGGACTATCCCGTAATACTCCCCGGGGCTGCTGAGGTGCTTGCGCACGTAGTCCACCGAGCTGAGGATGATGAATATGCCCATGATGAGGAAGAAGGACTTGAAGAATAGGGAATAGGAGTCCGCTTTGACCAGGCCGCCGTACAGTGCGACATCCTCGCCCCACAGGAGGGCCAGGGCCAGGACCAGGAGACCGATAAGCCCCGCCACGCTTATCCATGCCAGCAGGTGTTTCATTCTGGCGGGCAGCACCAGGTCTATGGCAAATATTATGAAAGCCAGGGCCGCCAGCAGGAACTCCGGCAGCAGCAGGCGCAGGTTGGATGTAAGGGCAGTATCGGCCTGCGGCAGCAGAGAGAGGGGGTTATATGTCAGGAACGTATCTAGCATATTTCTCCGTCATTCCTATGAAAACAGCCAGCGCCGTCATTCCCGCCTTCGCGGGAATCCAGGGTCCCGCGACGTAGGCGGTCGTTGCTAGTCTCCCACCCCCCACCCCTGGATTCCGGCCTACGCCGGAATGACGGTGGAGAGGCTGTCCGTCATTTTCATCCCCTTACGTGGTCTCTATAAGGCCATAGGTGGTCCCGTTGCGAAAGGTTAGTTTACCCCCGGAAGGGCGCTCACCCCGGCGTTGATTACGTCCATGAAGGGCAGGGGCCACACTCCCACGAAGAGCAGGACGAATACCAGCAGGCCCGCCGCCCCCATCTCCATCCGGTTTATGTCGGTCAGGTGCTCCCATTGGGGGCTGATGGGGCCGAAGAACACCTTGGCCAGCAGGCGCAGGATATACACCGCCGTTATAGCCGCCCCTATTACCGCCAGGATCGCCAGGGGCAGGTAGGTCTTGAAGGTCCCCACAAATACCAGGAACTCCGCCACGAACCCGCTCAGTCCCGGCAGGCCCAGGGAGGCCAGCCCCGCCACGGCGAAGAAGACCGACGTTACCCCCATGCGCTTGGACAGGCCCCCCAGCACCCCGATGTCCCGGATGTGGGCGCGGTCGTAGATGGCCCCTACCAGGACAAAGAAGAGGGCCGTCATTATGCCGTGGGAGAACATCTGCAACACGGCTCCTCCCACTCCCAGGGGATGGAGGGTGGCGATTCCCATGAGCACATATCCCATGTGGCTTACGCTGGAGTAGCCCACGACGTATTTAAGGTCCTGCTGGGACAGGGCGGAGATGGCCCCATACAGGACGTTCACAGTGCCCAGGGCTATCAACACCGGCATCCATGCCTCCGCCCCCTCGGGCAGGAGCACCATGCCGACTCGTATGATACCATAAGCCCCCAGCTTCATTAGCACGCCGGCGTGGAGCATACTCACCGCAGTAGGGGCCGCCACGTGCCCGTCGGGGGACCAGGTGTGAAAGGGCCACAGTCCCGCCAGCACCCCGAACCCTATCATAAAGAGGGGGAAGAACAGGTTCTCAAAGTGCTTGAAGCTGTCGTTGAAGTCCACGCCTTGGAGCTTCTCCATGGAGAAGGTGGCGATGCCCTGGTCGGCGGCAGCCCAGTAAATTGCCAGGATGGACACCCACACCAGGACGCTCCCGGCCACCAGGTACAGGGTCAGCTTCATAGCGCCGTACTCTTTGCTGCGAAAGAAGGTCCCGAAGTCGGTGCTGCTGCCCCACACCCCTATCAGCAGGTACATGGGCAGCACCGCCAGTTCGTAGAAGAAGAACAGGAAGAAGAGGTCCCGGGTCACAAAGGTGCCGTACACCCCGGCCACCAGCATCATCAACAGGATGAAGAAGTCCCTTGGCCGGTGGTTGATGTTCCAGGATACCAACACCCCCGCGAACATCACAATGCCGGTGAGGAGGACCATGGGCGCGGAGATGCCGTCAATCCCCAGGCTCAGCCGGATGTCCAGGGGATCATCCAGCCACCTGAAGGAATGGGTGAACTGGAAGCCCCCTTCTCTGTAGTCGTAGAGGGCGAATATGACGATGCTGAGCACAAAGGTGGCAAGGGCGACAAAGGTAGCAAACAGCTTTATCTCCCGCCCTCTGTGGGCCGGAAAGAAAGCCAGGAGCACGCCCCCGGCGAAGGGGAATAGGATGGTTAGAAATAGCTCCATACCTTATCCTTAAACTCTGGCCTCATCCTCAAGCTCTGGTGGTGAGCGCCCACCAGAGGATGGCTACAAGCACCGCCCCCACCGCCATAGCCAGGGTATAGTTATACAGCCTGCCCGTCACGTGATACCGGAGCTTCATGCCGGAGCGCCGGACAGTCTCCCCGGCGCCGTTCACCCCGGCGTCGTTCACCACTATCCTATCGAACAGGGCTATGAACCGGGAAAAGACCAGCACCACCCGGTCAATGGCCCACTGGTAGGCTTCATCCAGGTAATACTTGCTGCTGACCAAGTTGATAACGGCGGCAAAGCGGGCCTTCCACGGCTCCAGGGAAATCCGGCGTCTCAGGTATATTTGCCAGGCAAGGACCAGGGCGCCCACGGCCAGGACTATTGATCCTATGCCGAGGCCCACGTTGAACTCGAAGCCGTGCATCTCGTGGACGAACAGAAACGTCCCTATCCCCCCGTCGCCGGTCATTTTTATGGAGGTGAAGCCAAAGGCCACCGCCAGCGCCGCCAGCACCACCATAGGCGCAATCATCACAATGGGCGATTCGTGGCGATGTCTGTTCTCCTCTTTAAGCTCTCCAAAGAATACGATGAACAGCACCCGCGCCATGTACAGGGCGCTCAGGAAAGCGGCTATGAGGGCAAAGGCCAGGAGGTAGTTCTTGTGGTCCAGCACGGCCAGCAGCACCTCATCCTTGCTCCAGAACCCGGCGAATATGGGTATTCCTGCCAGGGACAACGCGCCGATGGTGAAGGTGACGGCGGTGAAGGGCATCACCCGCCACAGGCCGCCCATCTTCCGTATATCCGTCTCGTCGTCCATGCTGTGCATAACGCTCCCCGCTCCAAGAAACAGCAGGGCCTTGGAAAAGCCGTGGGCCATCAGATGGAATATGGCGGCGGTATAGCCGAAAGCGCCCAGGGACAGCATCATCAGCCCCAGATGGCTTATGGTGGAGTAGGCCAGGACTCTCTTCAGGTCCGTCATAACCAGGGCCATGGTAGCGCCCAGCAGGGCCGTGATAAGGCCAATGGCGGCCACCACCACCATGACATCCGGGGCCGCCTCGAAGATGGGGAAGGCGCGGGCCACCAGGTACACCCCCGCCGCTACCATAGTGGCGGCGTGTATCAGGGCGCTCACCGGAGTGGGGCCTTCCATAGCGTCGGGCAGCCAGACGTGGAGGGGGAACTGGGCCGATTTCCCCATAGCTCCCAGGAAGAGGAGAATAGCGGCGGCGTTAATGGTCCCCTGGCCCAGTTGGTTGGCTTCTATCGCCGCGAAGGTGTCGGACATGTCGAAGTTGAAGGTGGCCCCTGCTGTCGCGTCGCCCACCGCTTTGCCCAGGAGTAGGACGCCTACCAGCAGGCCCACGTCGCCCAGCCTGGTGGTTATGAAAGCCTTTTTAGCCGCTTCCGCCGCTGACCGCCTCTCATACCAGAAGCCGATGAGGAGGAAGGAGCACACCCCCACCAGTTCCCACACCACGTAGAGCATCAGGAAGTTGTCGGCAAGGACCAGGGAGAGCATGGAGGCGATAAACAGGGCATGTACCGCGAAGTACCACCCGAAACGGGAGTCCCCGGCCATGTACCCAAGGGAGTAGACCTGTATCATCAGGCCCACCAGGGTGACCATTCCCAGCATCACGATAGCCAATGGGTCTATTATTATGCCCCATCGGAGGACCACGTCAGCCGCGGTAAACCATTCCCGGTTGAATATACAGGTCTTGGCGTCAAAGCCCTCGGGGCAGTTTTCGGAGCCAATATCAAGCCCCAGGTATCCCTTCAGCACCACCCAGAACATGGCAAAGCCCGCGCCGATGGCGAGGATGGCGATAAAGGAGCCTTTGCCGGGGAGGAATTTGCCAAATATGACGATTAGGAAGAAGGCGATAAAGCTGAAAGCGGGGATTAGCCATGCAAGCTCTGCTAACTCCATGCCGGCCTGCTTACGCCTCCTCCTGATGATGTGCCCGGAAGTCCGCCCCACCCCTGGATTCCGGCCTGCGCCGGAATGACGGTGGGGGGGATGCCGCACCCTTCAGGGTGCGGTGGGTGACCTGGCGCTGCCTATTTTGATAATAATACAGTGCAAGAGAAATGGGGGGATGGTCCCCTGGGCCGGTATTACCGTATGGGGAAGGGTCCCGAGGGGGTGAATACGAAGCTATGCCCAATACGTTCACCATTTCATCAAGTCCACTTCATCCACATTCACCGTGGACTTGTTGCGGAAGAGCCTCAGCACTATGGCCAGAGCAAGCCCAACCTCGGCTGCCGCTACCGTTATCACGAAGATGGCGATTATCTGCCCGGTGTAGGCCACGTTGTCCAGGTAAGCGGCGGCGGCTATCAGGTTTATGTTGACGGCGTTCAGCATCAGTTCGATGGACATGAGGACCAGCACCGCGCTGCGCCTCGCCAGGACGCCGTACAGCCCTATGCAGAAAAGGGCGGCGCTCACAATCTGAAAGGCCTCCAGGCCCATTACTCTCTACCTCCGACCCTGGCTATCACTATTGCCCCGATGAGAGCCACCAGCAGGACTATAGAGGCCACCTCGAAGGGCACGGCCCACTGGGTAAACAGGGACTCTCCGATGACCGTGAGTCCCGGACCTTCAGCGCCGGTGTCCGGGGGCCGCTTCCACAGGAACGCCGCCGCAAGCACGCCGAATACGGCGAGAGCGGCGACTATCGCCAAGGGCCACTGGGGGTTGTCGGATATTCGCGGGTACTCGTCGCTCCTGGTCAGCATGATGGCGAAGAGGAGCACTATCACTATGGCCCCGCCGTAGATGAGGACCTGCACCAGGGCCAGGAATTCCGCGAATACCAGGAGGTAAAGCCCGGCTACGGCCAGCAGGGACAGGAGGAGGAACAGGGCTGCGTGCACCACGTTCCTGGTAAGCACCACGCCCAGCCCTCCCCCTATGGTGAAGATAACCGCGATAACGAAAAGGGCCTCAGACATATTAGCTGGCGGACTCCTCTACTTTCTCAGGCTGCTCCTTAGATTGGGATGCAGCCTGAGCCTGTTTCGCCCGCACCGTCGGCGGTATCCAGCCGGTATCCTTCTGGTAGCGCTTCCCTATCTCCAGAAGTCCGATGAGGTCCGTCCTGTCGCCGTTCCGCTCGTAGGTGCTCATCTCATGCTCGTGGCTCATAACTATGGCATCGAAGTTGCACACCTCGACGCATATCCCACACAGGATGCAGCGATTGAGGTTTATCTCAAAGGTATCTACTATCTTCCTTCTGCTGCTCTTGCCCTCCTGCTGGAGGGGGTTGTCCTTCATGGTGGCGCTCATGCACTGGGTGGGGCAGTTCCTTATGCACACCATGCAGGCGGTGCAATAGGGTTCGTCCACCTTCTCGTCCCAGGTCAGGGCCGGGAAGCCCATGTACCTGGGCTGCACGGGGGTTGGCTGGTTGGGGTACTGACGGGTGACTGGGTCCCTCAGCCCGTTTATGGTAGATACCAGGGTTATCAACATGCCCTTTATGCTGCCTAGCATTTGCTAACCTCCCCTCTGGGGTTGACCTGCCCCTGTCGTGGGCCTGCCACCTCGCCGGGCCCCGGCCATTCGCTGCCGGTTGAATATCTCCGCTACCCTCTTGGCGGGCGCCGTCATGTGCCTGTACACCAGATAGCCGATAATGCCGGACAGCGCCAGCGACATGATGGTCAGCGACCACCAGGGCCAGCCATAGAATAGATAGACGGCTGTGATGACTATGTTTACGAAGGATAGGGGCACTACCACCTGCCATGCAAAGGCCATAAGCTGGTCTATCCTCAGCCTGGGGAAGGTGCCCCGAATCCAGAATATGATCATGATGATGAAGTAGGTCTTTAGAAGGAACCACAACCATCCGGGGAGCCAAGGCCCATACCACCCGCCCAGGAACAGGAGCGCTGTCAGGGCTGCTATGATAAAGGTGTTCATGTACTCGGCCAGGAAGAAGACGGACCAGTGAGCGCCGCTGTACTCCACAAAAGGCCCGCCCACTATTTCCGACTCGGCAAAATATATGTCGAAGGGTGTCCTTCCCACCTCGGCCAGCCCTGCGATGAGGAAGATTATCATGCCAAGGGGCTGCAAGACCGCGAAGGGTATGTCTATAGAGTTGACCTCTATTATACCGGGGTGCTCAGCAGGCACCTGGCTCATGGTTATGACCTTCAGGTCCAGGGACTGGGCCAGCATAGCCACCGCTATTACTACCATAATCACGGGTATCTCGTAGCTGACAAGCTGGGCAGCCGAGCGAAGTCCGCCCAGCGCGCCATACTTGTTGGCCGACCCCCAACCCGCCAGCACCAACCCCAGGATGGTGACTACGGAGAAGGCGATGATGTAGAAGAGGCCCATGTCCAGGTTCCGCATGACCAGGTTTTCCGCGGCGGGTATGGTGACCCAGATCATGAAGGATGGGACCAGCACTATCAGGGGCGCTACCCAGAAGACAGCCTTGTCAGCCCATGAAGGAATCAGGTCTTCCTTCAGCACCAGTTTCAAGCCGTCGGCTATGGGCTGGAGCAGCCCCATAGGGCCGGTGCGGGTAGGCCCCAGCCTGCGCTGGAGGCGGCCCAGAATCTTGCGCTCAAGCCATATCAGGGACAGCACCACTACCGACAGGGCGGTGAACAGTATGAGCAGCGCCAGTATCAGTAGGAGGGCGTCAATAACGCCTACATTATCTTGCATATTAGATTACTTCCAGGGAGATAGCCACGATCCATATCTCGACCTGCTGAAACCTGTCCTTCAGGGTATCCTTCCATTGTACAAAGAAGTCCCGGTTCTCCGGGGTATCGGGCACATCTATTACTAGCCGTGCCACCTCATCTTGATATACCTCTCCTGAGGGAGCTACCCAGTACCCAATCATCGGTCCTATGTCATGAGTCAGGCCACCAAACCGCATATAGAGTTCATATATGGTTAGCGAGATTCGGCCCTGCTCTATTGGCGTGCCGTCATTATAGCTGGCGGGTAATAGCACTTCGTAGCGCAAGTAAAGCACTATAGGCCTGCATTTCCTCCAAGACCTTGTAACCCACCTCCGCCTGGTCCAGAATCTCCAGGCTTTTCCTGGGCACTATGAATACCGGTGAATCATCCTCCTTCAGCATAATTACCTTGCTGG
Source organism: Dehalococcoidia bacterium (assembly GCA_965219725.1). GTDB lineage: Bacteria > Chloroflexota > Dehalococcoidia > Lucifugimonadales > JAGWBF01 > CBDCOF01. Next base: position 2,183,873 of record CBDCOF010000002.1, read on the forward strand.
CCCGGCCAAGCTCCATGAACACCTTCTCCCAGTCTTCAGGGTTCGTAAACTTGAACTTTACCATTGGAGGCTTTCTCGCCTGTTTTTCTTCCGTCATATCTACCTGTCCACTTCTCCCAGGACTATATCCAGGGAGCCAAGGATAACCACGGCGTCCGCTACCCATGAGTCCTTGAGCAGGTATTTGATAGCGCTGAGGTTGCAGAAGGACGGCGGCCTTACCTTCACCCTGTAGGGCTTATCGGTGCCGTCGCTCACCAGGTACACCCCTATCTCACCCCTGGGGTTCTCGGACCTGACGTAAACGTCGCCTTTGGGCGGCCTGATAAGGCGTCTGCCTAGGGGGGACACAACGGGACCGGGGGGTAGCTGCTCCAAAGCCTGCTCGATTATGCTGAGGGACTGGTACATCTCCTGGACCCGCACGTAATAGCGTTCCCAGCAGTCCCCATCCACACCCACAGGTATATCGAAGTCGAACCTGTCGTACACGGAGTAAGGCTCGGCCTTCCTCACGTCGTAGGGAAGCCCACTGGCCCGGAGACACGGCCCAGTCAGCCCGTATTCTATGGCAGTATCCGTATCTACAGCCCCGATGTCTTTGGACCTGGCAATAAAGACCTCGTTGTAGGTGAGCAGATTATCCGACTCCTCCACGTCGTTGCGCAACTCCGGGAGAAGCCCCCCTATGAGCTCCTCGAAGTTGTCCGGGAAGTCCTCCTTTATCCCACCTACCCGGAAGTAGTTGTGCATCATCCGGGCGCCGCTGATTGCCTCGAAGACCGACTGGATGCGCTCCCTTCCTCGGAAGGAGAACATGACGGGGGTCATGGCCCCGGCGTCCAGGCCAAAGGTGCCCAGAAAGAGGAGATGGCTGGCGATGCGATTTAGCTCGCACATAATGACCCGGACGTATTCGGCCCTCTCGGGCACTTCTACGCCCATGAGCTTCTCGACCGCCCTGCAAATGACCAGTTCGTTGTTGAAGTTGGAGACGTAGTCCAGGCGGTCGAAGAGGGTGATTATCTGGTGGTACTGCTCACCCTCGCACAGCTTCTCGGAGCCTCGATGGAGATAGCCTATGTGAGGTTCCACGTCCACCACTTTCTCCCCGTCAATCCACAGCACCATACGGAACACTCCGTGGGTGGAGGGGTGCTGCGGCCCCATGTTCACCAACATCTCCAGGGGTTCGGCATCCATGTTCATGCTGTTAGTCTCGACCATGCCCTCCCTCCTCCACAAACTCCACCACCAGTTCCGTATCCTCGTCCACCCCTGCGTATCCTGCTTCTGAGAGGATGGACTCCAGGTCCCCCTGTCCCTCGGCGGTCTGCACCCAGGAGGCGAACGCTTCTATAAGGCTGTCCTGGGCCTCTTTCACAGTTGGGCCTCGGGCTGTCAGCTTTAGATTGTCAATAGTTGCCAGATATCCCTCTTCATCTTCCACCACCCTGGCCGGCAGAGTCACCTGTTCCACCCTAGAACTCCTTGTATTCATGGAAGGGGTGGTCCTTCCTGCCGGGATAGCCCTCGAACCCTTCGTACAGGACCAGAGGGGCCGGATTAGGGTGCCCGTCGAATACCACCCCGAAGAGGTCTTGGGCCTCTCGCTCATACCAATCGGCTGCTTTCCACACATGGGTCACCGTAGGCAGATGGGGGTCATCATAGGGGACATTGGCCTTTACTATCAGCTTTTGCTCGTGCTCCAGGGAGAGGAGGATATAAACTATCTGGAAATATTCTTTGTAGTCAACTCCCGCCAAGCATAGCAGGAGCTTGAAAGACAGGGACGGCTCTTTTTTGAGAATGCGGCAGACATCCGCTATATCCTGGGGCTTTACGCCTATTTCAGGAATGTCCATCACCGCCCCCGGCTCAGGCGAGAAGTCCTTGAGGACATCTTGGACAAGCCCCTGCAAAGCCTGCTCCTTTTCACCGAGAAGGGTTTGCCCCGAATCTGCTCCGGAAGCGCCTTCAGCCGCCCGGCCGTGTCCCCGAGAGTCTCCGGCCCCCCCCGGTGTACTCCTCTCCGTCACGATGACCTGGAGTCCCGCATGATTTTTTCCTGGAGCTTGAGGATGCCTTGCATCAGGGCTTCGGGCCTGGGGGGGCAGCCGGGCACATATACGTCCACGGGTATTATGTGGTCCACCCCCATTACCACCGAATAGGAGCGGTAGTAAGGCCCGCCGTTGGTGGCGCAGCTGCCCATCGCTATAACCCACTTGGGTTCGGGCATCTGCTCGTACAGCAGCCTTATAGGGTCTGCCATCTTCTTTACCACCGTTCCAGCCACAATCATCACGTCCGACTGCCTGGGAGAGGGCCAGGTAACTACCCCGAAGCGGTCGAAGTCGTGGTGGGCCATATAAGTGGACATCATCTCGATGGCGCAGCAGGCCAGCCCGAAGGTGAGGGTCCACAGGGATGATTTCCTTGCCAGGGCGAAAAGCTCTTCCGCCCTGGTAGTTACCACTCCGGGCATAGCCCTATCGAACACACTGGGCGCAGGCGTGTTGCCTTTGCCCAGACTTATCTCCACCATTCCAGGACCCCCTTTCGCCATCCATACAATATAGCAAATGCCAGCACTGCCAAGAACATAAGCATAGCATAAAAGGCCACGCTGTTGCCCAGGAAGACTACCGCCCAGGGAAACAGGAACACGGCCTCCACGTCGAATATAAGGAAGAGGATAGCGAAGATGTAGTAGCGGATGTTGATTTGAGACCATCGGAAGGGAGTCGGAGGGATGCCGCACTCGTAGGGCGTTAGCTTGGTCTCTGAATGACGCCTGGAGGAAAGAAACATGGATGCGGCAAACATCAACCCTATGGCGATGAACCCGACGATGCCGGAGAGGATTACCGCCGCCCACCGAAAATCAAAGTCTACCGGCATAAGAGACTTCTCCTTGGTCCTGCATGAGGCTGAAAGGGATAGGACTACTGAAAATGCAACCTACTGGTGGTGCGCCGCCACACACTATACCATCGGCCCATCGGGAGTGTCAATGAAGGCTTGGGTTTGGGGCAGGGTCTTTTGATTGTCGGGAAAATCCCCTCTCCCAGAGGGAGAGGGTTAGGGTGAGGGCGTTCCCGCCCAGGAAGCCGTTGCTGATGCCAAGGATTCCCCCCTCACCCCCAGCCCTCTCCCTCCAGGGAGAGGGAGAATTAAAAGACCCTGGGGTTTGTAACTGTTCAGACAGGATGAGTAGTGACCGCCGCCTCACCGTCATTCCGGCCCCCGTATCCAGTACGGGGCAGGCTTTGAGCCGGAATCCACCAGCCTTTTGCAGCTACCAACATTTCTTATCTGAGACTTCTGGATTCCCGCTTTCGCGGGAATGACGAATTTGAGCCAGAATGAGCCCTCAAGTCTGAACAGTTACTTGGGTTTGGGGACTGTTTCAGGGAGAGTTGGATTTGGTGGAGGGTTGAAAGCAGTTTGCCACACCAGAGCAAGCAATCCGATTCCAAGGCTTCTTCCACCCCTAAAGGACAGTCCCAGCTTTGGAAGAGGTTATTGGTAAGTACCATTGGTTATTCTGGTTGGAGGGGGCATAGTCAGATTTGCCTTAGAAGAGCGATGAACCCGGCCTGCTCGAAATTGTGGTCATGGGCAAGAGCTTCTCGAATATTCATCTGTTCCATAGGACGAAACTAACGCAGTCGGTGAGGCTCCATTCCTTATCCAATCGGGAAGAGTACATAGCGACCGCTGACTCAAACTGGGCATCCGTTTGCGGGACTATCTCTACATTGGGGTCCTCCCTGAGCCTACTGACAGCTTCTACGGCTCGCCTGCGCAGGTGTTGGCGGCGTCCCCTCATAGAGGTTAGGAACTCTACAAGCACCATCTGGCTGGTCACAATCCGGGGAATTCCCGATTGGGATGCGGTCTTCGCCCTTTCGTGCAACTCATCGTGGGGATTCGACAGGGCTATCCAGTAGCCGGAGTCGGCGAAGACCGTTCTCATCGCCGGTTATTCCTTGGGCCAGCCGTATAAGTAATGCTTATAGTTCCTTGCCCCGTCAGTGGGCAGGTCATCAAAGGCGGTGTCGGGGACGGACTCGCGAATCTCCCTGAACATTTCCAGGACAGACAACCCCGCGTCCCCCGAGGGCGGCTCTTCTTCTATGCTGACCATGTCCGCGATGTCCTGCGGCAATTTGATGTTGTGCTCTTGCTCAAAGGCGGCAACATCCCCGTGGCCGTCGCGAAAGAACAAAACGAGGTCCATTCCCATATTGCGGGCGCTGAGCAGGTCTGACCTGGCCTTGTCCCATTGGGATAGACGCAGCAGGGCAATGCCCCGATTGGCGTAGGCTGTCTTATTGGGTCTTATGCGCAACGCCTGATCATAGTCTTGCATGGCGCGGGCTGAGTCGCCTTTTTGCTCGTAGGCAACGCCGCGGTCGTTGTGGACGTTGGTGTTGTTCGGGTCCAGGGCTAGGGCCTTGTCGAGGTCTTCGATAGCGCCATCGAGGTCGCCTTTCTCCAAATAGAGCGTGCCGCGGAGGGCATAGCTGACGGCGTGGTTGGAGTCCAAATCCAGGGCCTTATCCAGGTCACGGATAGCGCTGTCAAAATCGCCTTTCTTAGCGAACATGAATGCGCGAGCAGGGTAGGCATAGATTAATTTGCTGTCCAGGGCCAAAGCCTTTCCCAAGTCCTCTATGGCGCTGTCCAAACCGCCTTTGGCGTAGTGAGAGGCGCTGCGGTTCAGATGAGTGTAAGTCTCACTCCGGTCCCGGGCCAACGCCTCGTCATAGTGCTGTATGGCAAGGTCATGGTCGCCTCTGAGGTAGTGGACAATGCCGATATTAACATAGGCATTGGCATCGTTGGGGTTTAGGGCCAAGGCTTCGTTGTAGTCCTGAATGGCGAGGCGATAGTTGAATTTGTGTTTGTAAGAGTGGCCTCGATAGATATAGGCTCCCGCGTTACCGGGGTCCACATCTATTGACTTGGTGTAGTCTTCGATGGCGCGGTCAAAATCGCGTTTAGCGAAGTAAACGTTGCCGCGATTGTTGTAAGCCTCGGACTTATGGCCCAGGGACAGGGCCTCGTTGAGGTCCTGGAGCGCCCGGTCAAGATCGCCTACACTCTGGTAGGCGGCGCCGCGGTTGATATAGGCATCGGCTATGTGCGGGTTGAGCTCAATAGCCTTGGTGTAATGGGCGATGGCCTGTTGGTAGTCCTCATTTTCTTGACAGGACAAGGCTTGGCTAAAGAGGGCGTTGTAGTCGGGGGCTATTTCAGCCGACCCGGCCTCGTCAAGAACGACATATTTGACATTGACCTGGGGCGCTGGCTCGGGAGGGAGAATCCCCCGGCCTTCCAAGGTCGGTATTTGGGTTTCTGTAGTTACCATCTCTCACCTCCCTTTGAGGCGTCGGTTGCGGCCGGATGTGGCCAATCGTACAATATGTTGCAGAATTGTACAACATGATGGGGTGAGGGAGTGAGGCTTCCATATCGTGTGGCTGTACCGATTGTGGTAACTTGTATTCATCCCTCCCAAAGGATAATGGCAATGATAATAGAGGCATTCGTAATGGCCCTGCTTGGAGCCTTCATACTGTGGTCAATGCGGGACCTGAAAAAGGATATGAGAGACCTCAGAAGTGATGTGCGTGATAACCACCAGGAATTGAAGAACCTGCTACAGGCTCACAGGCATCTTGGAGATGGAATGGCTGTATTTCAGATAGCGCCTGACACCGGAGATTAGGAGGACGGTTGGCAGTTTGCGGACGAGGGACCACCTCCTAAAAAGCCTGTGGGAAAGCAGGCAGGGCATCATAATAATCGGACGCCGAGAAAACTCGGCGTCCGATTTTAAGGCTTGCTTATGGGTGGCCCTCTGAATCGGTATTGGCAGCTTTACCGGCGACCGGTGCCGCCGGTGCCGATTCAGAGAATCGGGAAGAGTCTACTCAAGGACAAACCCCTCGTAGCCATTGGCCACCACCTCTGCACGCTTGGCCCGCATGACCGGAGCGGTGTCGGGGCTGGTGAGCACCGACCGCGCCTTGCCGGGAATGTTGGCGCCCACAAACCAGGAGTTGGCCTTTGTCCGTAGGGTGTTCTCGCTCTTCTCGTTGATGTACTTGAACCACTCATCCTCGGCCTCGGTCGTGGCCGAAATACGCCTGTACTCGTTGTCGCGCACATAGCCGATACATTCGCTCACCCACTCCACCAGGGGTTCTGCGGCCCTGACGAAGTTGCCCACCGAGGCGGCGTTGATGGTGAACAGGTTCGGGAAGCCGGCGCTCTGGATACCCATGTAGGTGCGCGGGCCACCGGCGAATTTGTCCTTCAGGGTCTGCCCGCCTTCGCCGCGGATGTCAATCCGGTTCAATGCCCCGGTCACGGCGTCGTACCCGGTGGCAAAGATGATGACGTCCAGTTCATACTCCGCGTTAGTGGTCTTGAGGCCGGTAGGGGTGATGCGCTCGATGGGCGCTGCCTTCACGTCAACCAGCAGGACATTGTCCTGGTTGTAAACCTCGTAGTACCCACTCTCGCAGGGCAGGCGCTTGGAGCCGAAGGGATGGTCCTTGGGCACCAGCATTTCAGCCACCACCGGGTCGTGGACCCGGTCCCGGATCTTATTGCGAACGAACTCGGCGTAGTCCTCGTTGACCTCCCCGGGAATCATGACATCATAGAAATTGGACAGCCATTTCTTGAAGCCGGGCTCCGCCCACAGCCTCTCGTACTGGGCCATTCGTTCTTCATCTGAGACATCCAGGGCCGACCGGGGGTCGAATTCGTGCATGAACGAGCCTGGGGTTTCCATGCACTTCTCGAAAATTTCCGGGTAATTGGCCTTGATCTCGCGCTGCATCTCGTCGTCAATAGGGCCATTGCGGAGGGGTGCGCAGTAGTTCGCCGTCCTCTGGAAGACGGTCAGGTGGCCGACTTCCTTGGCTATCTCCGTGATGAGCTGGACGGCGGTTGCCCCGGTGCCAACCACTCCCACTCGCTTGCCGGCCAGGTCCATGCCCTCTTTCGGCCAGCGGCCGGTGTGGCACCAGGTGCCCTTGTAGCTGTCGAGACCCTCAAAGTCGGGTATGTAATGCGCCGACAGAAGGCCCACCGCAGTCACCAGGAATTGCCCCTTGGCCCTGCGGCCGTCTTCCGTCTCCACCAGCCATCGGTTCTCACCCTCGTCGTAAATTGCCGAGGAGACACGGGCGTTGAACTGGATGTCCCGTTTCAGGTCAAACTTGTCCGCCACGTAATTGAGGTAGCGCTCGTTCTCCGGCTGGCCGGAATACATCTCTTTCCAGTCCCATTCCTGCAGGAGCTCCTGTGAGAATGAATACCCGTAGGTGTAACTCTCGGAGTCGAAGCGGGCGCCCGGGTAGCGGTTCCAGTACCAGGTGCCGCCCACTCCGCTGCCATCCTCCAAAACCAGCACCGACATCCCCCTCTGGCGCAGGCAGTGCAACTGATAGAGCCCGGTAACCCCGGCTCCTATAATGATAGCGTCAAATTCTCCGACGTCCTGCACCGATATTGTGTTGGCCGCCGGCGTTTGCTGTAAACTATCCGCCATATCGTATCGTACCTCCTTTTGGATGCGCATATTCTACGCTTGTTGTGGATAGGTCACAGGCTACTCCTATTTTGGAGCACCTTGTATATAGCACAAACAATATACCGCATCGCGGATGTTGTCAATCGCCAGTACATTTCCCGGGGGCACAATGTTGTCGTGGCATTATCATCGGGATGAAGGATGGTGGTTTCGGCCAATTCGCCTCACCAACTCTGAACAGTTATACATTCCTCCATTTTAGAAGCCGATGTAGAAGCCGACTATCCCCTTTGTTGGATAGCTGTTGTAGAATGTATAATCAGGTTGGAGAAACAGGGTATCATCCCTCCCAAGCCCAAAACGGGCGGAATCAGACCCTTGCGAAAGGCGTATCTATGTCCGGGGATACTCGTGGGAGTCTGAGGCGGCCCCAGGGAATATATGATGAGAAACCCATATAGAAAGAGACCGCATCTGAATCTGAGCCTCCCGGTAGAGGGCATGACCTGCGCCGCCTGTGTGTCCCACGTTGAGGAAGCCCTGAAGGAAGTGCAGGGGGTATCCTCCGTGCGGGTCAACCTGGCTACCGAGAAGGCCGCCGTTGAGCTTGACTCTGATGAGGTATCCCTGAAGGGGCTGGTCAAGGCCGTGGACCGGGCCGGTTATACCATCCCTCTGGAACGCGCTGCATTGAACATCGGCGGCATGACCTGCGCTGCCTGCGTGGGACACGTGGAGGAGGCCCTCAGCACTGTGCGGGGAGTCCTGTCCGCCAACGTGAACCTTGCTACCGAGAAGGCGACCTTGGAGTATATCCCAGGCGCCGCATCCTTTCAGGACTTCCGGGAGGCTGTGCACCAGGCAGGCTATACGGTTGAGGGACAGCCTGACGAGTCCTACGGCGAGAAGGGGGAACTTGAGCGCCTCTCCAGAGTCAAGGAGATCAAGGCCCTTCGCAGCAAGGCCGCCTTTGCCGTCACCCTTGCCATCGTCATATTCCTGGGCAGCTTCGATGGGTTCCCCTGGGTATCCAACCTCATCGACTACACCTTCTACCCCTTCCTCCTGTGGGCTTTGGCAACTCCGGTACAGTTCTGGGCGGGTTGGAGCTTCTACACCTCCGGGCTCGGCCCGTTGAGGCGTCTCCGGTCCAACATGCACACCCTCATCGCCCTGGGCACCAGCGTAGCCTACCTGTATAGCGTCGCTATCGTCCTCATACGAACCTTCTCCCCTGGGACGCTGTCCCTCCGAGGGATAGAAAGCCAGGTGTACTTCGATACCGCCGCCATCATCATCGCCCTCATACTCTTGGGGCGCTTGCTGGAGGCTGGCGCAAAGGGGCAGACCTCCGAGGCCATCCGACGGCTCATGGGCCTCCGCCCCAGGACTGCCAAGGTGGTTCCCGACGGCCTTGATGAGCATGGGGCGCATGAGGAAGTGGACATGGCTGTGGAGATGGTTCTCCCGGGACACGTAATCGTGGTGCGGCCCGGAGAGAAGATACCTGTGGACGGGGAAGTGGTGCAGGGGTACTCTACGGTAGATGAGTCCACCCTTACCGGGGAGAGTATGCCGGTAGAGAAGGCTGAAGGCTCCCAGGTGTACGGGGCTACCATTAACAGGACGGGTACGTTCCGGTTCCGCGCCACAAGGGTTGGCGCAGATACCCTCCTGTCCCAAATCATCAAGCTGGTGGAGGATGCCCAGGGGTCCAAGGCCCCCATCCAGCGCATGGCCGACGTGGTGGCCTCGTATTTCGTGCCCTCGGTGCTGGCGGTCTCCCTGGCGGCCTTCATGTTCTGGCTCTTCCTCGGACCGGCGCCGGCGCTGACCTATGCGCTGCTGGTTATGGTTGCGGTGCTGATAATCGCCTGCCCCTGCGCCCTGGGCCTCGCCACGCCCACCGCCATCATGGTGGGCACAGGCAAGGGGGCTGAAAAGGGGGTCCTGGTCCGCAGCGCCGAGGCCCTGGAGATAGCCCACAAGGCCGACGTGGTGGTCTTGGACAAAACGGGCACCCTGACCCTTGGGCAACCCTCTGTTACCGACCTGATAGCCGTCTCCGGGAGCGAGGAGGAATTGCTTGCCCTGGCCGCCTCTGCCGAGGCCGGGTCTGAGCACCCCCTGGGCGAAGCCATCGTCCGGGAAGCCCATGAAAGGGGTGTTCACGTGTACGAGGCGACAGGTTTCGAGGCGATACCGGGCCGGGGAGTCCGCGCCAGGGTGAATGGCGCTGCCCTGGTCATGGGCAACAGGGCGCTGATGGAGGACGGGGGACTTGGGCTGGACGGCTTGAGCGATGCGGCTGTGGAGTTGTCCCGGACGGGCAAGACCCCCATGTTTGTCGCTTCCGATAACGTGCTGCTGGGGGCCATCGCAGTGGCCGACACCCTCAAGCCCGAAGCGGCGGAAGTGGTCTCGGGCCTCCGGGACATGGGGCTGGAAGTGGTTATGCTTACCGGCGACAGCCGGCGCACCGCCGAGGCGGTCGCCGGCCAGGTGGGGGTGGACAGGGTTATCGCTGAGGTGCTGCCCCAGGACAAGGCGGACATGGTGAAAGGGCTTCAGCAGCAGGGCAAGGTAGTGGCGATGGTGGGCGACGGCATCAACGACGCCCCCGCGCTGGCCCAGGCCGACATCGGCATTGCTATGGGCACCGGCACCGACGTGGCTATGGAGTCGGCGGACATAACCCTCATGCGGGGAGACCTCAGGGGTGTGCTCACCGCCTTCCACCTCAGCCGCAGCACCATCAGGACCATCAAGCAGAACCTGTTCTGGGCCTTCTTCTACAACACCGCCCTGATACCTGTAGCTGCTGGGGCCCTCTATCCCGTGTTCAACCTTCTGGGGGGAGTCCCCTCCGGGCTGCATTTCTTCTTCGGCGGCCTGGGCTTCCTGAACCCGGCGCTGGCAGCCCTGGCGATGGCCTTCAGTTCGGTAACGGTGGTGAGCAACTCCCTCAGGCTGAAGAGGACAAGACTGCCCTAACTCGTTGGAGCGGTCGGTGGGGATTCGCCTACCGTCATTCCGGCGAAGGCCGGAATCCAGGGGTAGGGCGGTGGGGGCTGTTCCTTCCCCCTTCGACGGGGGAAGGTTAGGATGGGGGTGATAGGCCCGTTGACCGGGACCGTCGCCTAGATGGGACCGCCCCTCACCCCAGCCCTCTCCCTGTGGGAGAGGGGACTTTTGACACGGCATCCAGCGCCCACCGTCATTCCGGCGTAGGCCGGAATCCAGGGAATGATTACTTTTGACCTTTTGGATTGAATGAATTAAGGAGGTATATCCAATGGCGATAGACCTGGTATGCAACATGGAAGTGGACGAGCAAAATCCCCCCGGCGGCAAGACCGACTACAAGGGCCAGACCTACTACTTCTGCGCTACGGGGTGCAAGCGGGCCTTTGAAAGAGAGCCGGAGAAGTACCTATCGGGGCAGGGCCAGGGAGGGTCTCACCAGGAGCAGAGAATGGGGCAGCCCCAGCAGAAAGTCTCCTTCTTTTCACGCATCTTTGGCCGCAAGCCCTGAAGCATTACCGGCCCTTTCCCGTCATTCTCGCCCCCTATTCTGCCATTCCCGCGAAAGTGGGAGTCCAGAGTCCCGCAACCTGGGAAGTAGTTGCGGGTCGCCCACAGCCCCATACTTGGGTTCCGGCCAGGGCGGTGCCTATTTTCTCCCCATTCCCCTGCAAGCCACCTAAGGTGATGAAAATGGTGCGGCCACCCCGACCTTCAGGGTGCGGTAGGTAGCCTGAGACCTGGATTTCCATAGAAGTGACGGATGATAGGGCCGGGAATGACCGGGATGGGCCGTAGATGCCAATTCAGCCTTTTGCGATATTTACTTACCAAGGAAGAAGGGAGGAAGAACATGCCGAAGGTTATCCCCGTTCCCGACGAACTGAGCAAGCCTTTTTGGGACGCCGTGAATGAGAGGCGGCTGGTATTGCAGGACTGCACCGCTTGCGACATGCTCCAGTACCCGCCAAGGGCGGCCTGCTGGACCTGCGGCTCCGGTGAGGGCCTGGAGTGGAAAGAGGTGGAGGGGAAGGGACATATTTCCTCTTATATCGTCATAGAAGACGGGCGGCTCGACAGGCGGAGGCCGGACCAGCCCTACAACCTGACCTTGATAACCCTGGACGAAGACCCGGGAATCAACTTCTACTCCAACCTTCCCGGCGTCCCCGTTGACCAGGTCCCGGTGGGGGCAGCCGTCGAGGTGATGTTTGAAGAGGTCGCGCCCGGCCAGCTAATCCATGAGTGGCGGGTGGTTAGCTAAGCTGCTGGTGCGTGAACATGGACTTAAACCTACCGTCATTCGGTTGCAGGTCGGAATCCAGGGGCGAGGGTGGGGGGAGTTCCCCGCAATGCCGAAGTCCAGGACCTTAGATTCCTCGACTCGCTCCGCTCCCTCGGAATGACATTGACGGCGCTGGCTGCCGGCTATTTTCATGGTAATAAGGCCATGCAGATATGACTACTATGTAGAAGAGAGGATGAGCTATGACTACACAGGACCGGTATTCGTGGAGGAGAGAGAGGGAAGGGTTGGGAGCATGGGAGCACCGGGGCAAGGTGGCCGTGGCGGGGTTCGGACATTCTCCCGTTGACCGGCGCTGGGACGGAGTCTCCATGGACGAGACCCTGGGCGCATATTCCATCCTCGCCTGCCAACTGGCTATGGATGATGCGGGGGTAACTCCCGACCAGATAGACGGCGTGATTTGCTGCCAGTCCCACATAGCAGGCCCCAGCGGGGGTTCCTCGGGCGTTTGGGCCCCTCGGCCTTACTTCGACCCGCCCTACGACTCCGAGTGGGGCCTTACCCTGGTGAACGCCGAGTGGCTGGCTAGGGAGATGGAGTTGCCCAACGTCAAGTATGCTCCCTCCAACGTGCCCACCATAGGGGAGATGATGGGCCTGGCAGCCCAGTCGGTGGCCGACGGCCTTTGCAACACCTGCCTGGTGATATACCCGACGGGAAACCTGGAGGGCCGGTATCGCCGGGGAGGGGAGAACGCAGAGGACTACGCCCGGGGAGCGCGCCAGTGGACGGTCCCCTGGGGGAATCACGGGGGAAACGACTTCATCAACGCCTTCCCCCACGCCCAGTATTGTCTCAGGTATGGGGGGACCCATGACGATATGGCCCCCTTTGTGGTAAACCAGCATAGAAACGGGCTTATGACACCCTGGGGGTATAACGCCACCCATGACCTCTCCCAGCTTACCATAGAGGACTACGTGACCTCCCGGTATATCCTGAAACCCCTCAGGCTGTGGGACTGCGACCGGCCCGTCAACGCTTCGGCAGCCTACCTCTTTACCACCGCCGAGCGGGCCAGGGACATGAAGCAAACGCCCGTGTACATCCTCAACCACGTCCAGCACAGCGCGGGGACCAGGAGCACCCACGCAAGCCTGGACGAAATAGAGGCGGAGACGGACCGGGCCGCCAGGATGATGTTCGAGGGTTCCGGCCTCGGCCCCCAGGACGTGGACATATTCAACCCCTATGACGGCTACTCCACCATGACCCAGTTCTGGCTGGAGGCCTTCCAGTGGCACGGCGTGAAGAGGGGGGAGTCCTTTGCCTTCTACGCCGACGACATCAGGGTCGAGGGACCCCACCCCTTCAGTTCCAGCGGCGGGAACCTGGGGAACGGGCGCACCCGCACCGCCATGTGGACCGACTCCATCGAGCAGCTTCGTGGGACCGCCGGCCCCAGGCAGGTCACGGTACGGGCGGAGACGGCGGTGGCCGGCTTCGGTCCGCCCCTGGGCGGCGGCTGGATCATGTTCGGCAAGCAACCCAGCTAAAGCTCCCCGACCGCCCCGGCCCGCGAGAATCACGGGGAACTTTTGAGCAATTGGGATTGAGAGGAGTCCTATGAGAGGCAGTGTATTTGCGCTGGCGCTGATACTATGCGGGCTGCTCATTCTGCTGGCTGCCGCCTGTGACGGCGAGGAGCAGCCCCCCGGAGACTCGACGCCTGATGCCGGGTCCGCATCAACCCCCGGACCTACGGCCACGTCGTCATCTATGCCCGTGACTACCGCATCCCCCACGCCAACGCTGGGGCCAACGGCCACGCCCACGTCCATGCCCGCGCCACCGTCACCGCCAACACCATCGCCGGAATTGCTGGAAGCGTGCTCCAACGGGATTGTGGTCCCGGACCCGGAGGCCAACCCCGGGCTAGTCCGGGACTGCGCAGTCCTCCTGGGGGCCAGGGATACCCTGGCCGGCGATGCCTCCCTCAACTGGCAGGAAGACACCCCCATCTTGGACTGGGACGGCGTCACCGTTGAAGGATTTCCCCTCCGGGTGACCGAACTGTCCTTCGACGACTACGGCCTAACAGGCAGCATCCCCCCGGAGTTGGGCAACCTGACCAATCTGTGGGACTTGGACCTCAGCGACAACGAATTGACTGGCGGCATCCCACCGGAGTTGGGCAGCCTGACCAATCTGCGGGACTTGGACCTCAGCGACAACGAATTGACTGGCGGCATCCCACCGGAGTTGGGTAGCCTGATTAATCTGGGTAATTTGGAACTCGGCGTCAACCAACTGACAGGCACCATCCCAACCAAGTTGGGCGACTTGACTAATCTGGAGGTGTTATACCTCCTCTTCAACCGGCTGACTGGCACCATCCCACCGGAGTTGGGCAGCCTGACCAATCTGAGGTCGCTGGGACTCTACAACAACCGCCTGACAGGTACCATCCCAATCGAGTTGGGCAACCTAACCGATCTAAAGTGGTTGAACCTCGGCATCAACCAACTAACAGGCAGCATCCCCCCAGAGTTGGGCAGCCTGACCAATCTGACTGATTTGGAACTCAGAGAGAACCAACTGACAGGCACCATTCCAACCGAGTTGAGCAACTTGACCAATCTGTGGACGTTAGAACTAAGCTATAACCAACTGACCGGCGGCATCCCGCCAGAGTTGGGTAGCTTGACTAATCTGCGGAGTTTGTTGCTCTGGGGCAACGATCTGACAGATGGCATCCCATCGGAGTTGGGCAGCCTGACCAATCTGGGGTCGTTGGGACTCAGCGACAATCAACTGACTGGGAACATCCCACTGGAGTTGGGCAACTTGACCAATCTGGGGTGGTTGCACCTCGATAGAAACCAACTGACAGGTGACATCCCACCGGAATTGGGCAACCTGATCAATCTGAAATGGTTGTATCTCTATGGCAACCAACTGAGCGGCTGTGTGCCGGATGCTTTGCAGGGTACTGTAGGAGACCTGGGCGAACTGTCTTTCTGTACGCCGCATAGGGCAAGGGCACAGCCGGAGACTACGCTACCGCCCGCGCCAACCCCTATGCCCACGGCCACGCCAACATCCATCCCGGAGACTACGCTAACACCCGCGTCTGCGACTATGCCACCGCCCGCACCCACACCATCGCCGGAATTGCTGGCTGCGTGCTCCAATGGGGTTGTGGTCCCTGACCCGGAGGCCAACCCCGGCCTGGTGGAGGACTGCGAAGTCCTCCTGGGAGCCAGGGATACCCTGATTGGCGATGGGGATGCCTCCCTTAACTGGCAGGAAGACGTTCCCATCTCCGGCTGGTGGGGCATCGCCGTCGAAGGGTCTCCCCTCCGGGTGACCAGGCTGCGCTTCTGGGCGATAGGTCTAACCGGCAGCATTCCCCCAGAGTTGAGCAACCTGGCCAAGCTGGAGGAGTTGGCCCTCTTCAACAACCAACTGACCGGCAGCATCCCCCCGGAGTTGGGCAACCTGACCAATCTGGTGGGGTTGGCCCTCTTCAACAACCAACTGACCGGCAGCATCCCCCCGGAGTTGGGCAGCCTGACCAATCTGGTGGGGTTGGGCCTCTTCAACAACCAACTGACCGGCAGCATCCCCCCGGAGTTGGGCAGCCTGACCAATCTGGTGGGGTTGTACCTCAGCGACAACCAACTGACCGGCAGCATCCCACCGGAGTTGGGCAACCTGACCAATCTGGTGGGGTTGGCCCTCTTCAACAACCAACTGACCGGCAGCATCCCACCGGAGTTGGGCAGCCTGACCAATCTGGAGGAGTTGTGGCTCCACAACAACCAACTGACCGGCAGCATCCCCCCGGAGTTGGGCAGCCTGACCAATCTGACGCGGTTGTACCTCGGTGGCAACGACCTGACGGGCTGTGTGCCGGCTGCCTGGCGAGGTATCGGATTTGAACCTGGATGGATTGACGTTGCAGGAGTGGACCTGGGAGGGTTCCCTTCTGCGAATAGTCCTGGTACGCCCTCATTGGCAGAGCGGGGGCGAATGATTATTCACCCCATAGGCTCAGGCCAAGGGGGTAGAGGCAACATGACAACTGTTCAGACGCCATGACCCATCAAGCCTGAACGGTTACATCTGGGGCCGACATCCGTCGGGATGTCGTGGTAGAATAGGGCCGCAGGAGCATTGGAAATTCTTTTGAGGAGCATTGATTGTCATGGCTAATTCTCAGGAAAAAGAAGGTCTCTCCCGCCGGTTGGAGGCTCTGTACCGGCATCTCGACGAGGCCGGGGTGGACGCCTACCTGGTGCTCTCCTCCGACGCCCATCTCAACGAGTACGTGCCGGCCTATACCCGCCGCCGCACGGCCATAACCGGGTTCTCAGGCTCTGCCGGGGACGTTTTAATCTGCCGGGAGGGCAACCACCTGTTCGTGGACTCCCGGTACTATCTCCAGGCCGATATAGAGGTGGACACGGACAGCTTCCGGGTCCACAAGCTGGGCCTCGCCGGGGAGCACTCCCTGACCCAGTGGCTCACCGAGATGGAGAAGCAGCGGGGCAGCCTCCGGGTGGGGTTCGACCCCTTCACCGTATCCGTGCAGGCCCACGCCGCCTACTCCAGCGCCCTCCGCTCCCCCGATTCCCGGATGGTCCCCATCGCCGCCAACCTGGTGGATGCCGTGTGGGATGACCAACCGCCCCCGCCCTCCAACCCCATATACCCGCTATCCGAAGATGTCACCGGGTGCGGCGTGGCCGAGAAGCTGTCCCAGGTGCGGGAAGAGATGGAGGCGGCGGGCGTCCGCATGTTGGTCCTTACCAAGCTGGACGAGGTCGCATGGGTCACCAACCTGCGGGGCAGCGACATAGCTTATAACCCCGTCTTTGAGGGATACCTGGTAATCGAGGCTGACCAGGCCACCTGCTTCACCCGCACCATGCCCCCCGACGATGTCCGCAGCGCCCTGGCGTCGTTGGTCGAGTTCCAGCCCTACGAGAACTATGTGGAAGCCATGAAGCGGGCAGGGTCCGAGGCAGCGGGGACCGTCTGGCTGGACCCGGGCGGGACGACTATGGGCACCCACCTGCTCCTGTCCGAGGAGCAGCAGGTACACGAAAAGGCCAATCCCGTCGTCCTGCTCAAGGCCCTCAAGAACGACACGGAGATTGCCTCTATGCGAGAGTCCCACAGCCATTCTGCGGCGGCCAAGATTCGCAGCTTCAAGAGGCTGGGGGACTCCATTGGCTCCGGCCAGGTGGTAACTGAGGGCGGCTACAGCGACATGCTCCACCAGGAATACGCCAGCGAGGACGGGTTTTACGACCTCAGCTTCACCACCATCGCCGCCGCCGGCGCCAACGGGGCCATCGTCCACTACAGCGAGGCCAGCCCGGAGGTAGAACTGCGTAGGGGCGAGCTTTTCCTGGTGGACTCGGGGGTCCAGATGCTCGGCGGCACCACCGACGATACCCGCACCGTTATCATTGGGACTCCAACGGAGCGGCAGAAGGAGGTATATACCCTGGTCCTGCGCGGCCATATCAGCCTTGCCATGCAAAGGTTCCCCGAGGGCACCGGCGGCATAGCCCTGGATGCCGTTGCTCGGTCTCACCTGTGGAACTCCGGGTTGGACTACGGGCATGGCACGGGTCATGGCGTCGGGGCTTTCCTCAACGTCCACGAAGGCCCCCAGCGTATCGCTCCCAGGGGCGGCGATGAGCCGATGAAGGTGGGGATGGTGGTCTCCAACGAGCCGGGGTACTACGAAGCGGGCTGGGGTGGAGTGCGCCTTGAGAATCTCTACGTGGTCGCCCCCGACGACGAGATGCCGGGACACCCCGACGGCAAACGCTGGCTGCGATTTGATCCCCTTACCCTCATCCCCTTCGACAAGGCGCTGATAGACTGGGGCCAGCTTTCCGAGGCTGAGAAGGTATGGCTCAAGGGGTATCACCAGAGGGTGTGGGACACCATAAGCCCGACCCTGGACGACGAAGACCGCCGGTGGCTGTGGGAGGCGTGCCAACTCCCCGATTAAGGGCGGCCTCTGGGTAACCGCCATTCGGTTGCAGGCCGGAATCCAGGGGGTGGGGCGGTGGACTTCCGCTTTCGCGGGAGTGACGAATTGAGGGCGCGGGTATGATGGGCTTCATACCTCTGAATTGCAACGTTGCCTATTAAGGATAGGATGTCGGTTTACACGAAAGGCCCCCTGTGTGTGCAGGGGGCCTCTTGTCGTCGGGCATTTTGGGGAATGTTCCGGTCTTGGCACAGACTGCCTCCACCCTCTAGCCGCTGGCGAAGAAGTCGAAGATGTTGCCCAGTTTAGAGGTATTCCCCTTGTATATCTCGGTGTAGCCGCACTCGGCGCAGGACACGGCCATGAACTTCTTGTTCTGCACGTCAAAGAACCTGGAGTATTTTCCGGTGGTGCGGATTTCTTCGGTCTCATACTCCGTGTGCTTGCACTTGGCGCAGGCAAAGGCAATCTTGGAAGCGGACATTTAAGCCTCCTCTAGGCTGGCTGGGGCATATTCATATTTCCAGCGTAGCCAACGGGTTATCCCATGTCAAGGCTGATGGCTGACCAAGGTAGCGGTGCAGTTTAGGTGGTCGCGTTGCCCGTAGGGACGGGTTTCAAACCCGCCTCTACCAAAGGCGACAGTTTGTTCGCCCACCAAACCACCTAAATCGGAACGCTACCGGATGGACCATCGGGCCATCCCGCCTCTCGCCCTTCATCTACCTCAGGGGGCGGTAGAAGGCGCGGATGTCCTCGGCCAGCAGCCCCGGCTCCTCAAGGGCCGCGAAATGGCCGCCCCGGGGCATCTCCGTCCAGCGCTGGATGTTGTAGGACCGCTCGGCCCACTCCCTGGGAGGACGGGAAATCTCCGCCGGGAAAACGGCTACGGCGGAGGGGACGTTTATCCGCTCCTCGGCGCTCATGTTCCACGTGTTTTTCTGGTTCTCGTAGTACATCCTGGTGGACGAGCTTATCGTCTGGGTGACCCAGTAGATGGTGATGGTGGTGAGCAACTCGTCCTTGGTGAAACGGTTTTCCACGTTGCCGCCGCAGTCGCTCCAAGTGCGGTACTTCTCCACGATCCAGGCGGCCAGCCCCGCCGGAGAATCGTTGAGGCCGTAGGCCAGGGTCTGGGGCTTGGTGCCCTGTATGTGGGCATATCCCCCTTCGGCCTGCTGCCATTTCTCCCGCTGGTCAATCAGGGCCTTTTCGTCCTCGGAGAGTTCTCTGGAGCCGGGTCCCAGGTAGGGCGTTGGCCGGGTCACCGATGTGAGATGGATGCCGTACAGGTCATTGGGGTGAGCGAACCCCAGGCGGGAGGTCACGCCGGCCCCGATGTCTCCCCCCTGTACTGCGAAACGCGGATAACCCAGGCCCTCGGTCATCAGCGAGTCCCACATATCGGCGACCTTGAGGACCTGCATTCCCGGTTGACTTGAGCGGTCCGAAAAGCCGAATCCGGGGAGGGACGGCGCCACCACGTCGAAGGCGTCAGCCGGGTTGCCCCCGTGACTCCCAGGGTCGGCAAGGAGGGGTATAATCTTGTGCATCTCGAAGAATGACCCGGGCCAGCCGTGAGTGATAATCAGGGGGATTGGGTTGGGGCCATTGCCACGCTCGTGGATGAAATGGATGTCCAGGCCCTCCACCTGGGCCTTGAAGTGATGGAAGGAATTGATGAGCTCTTCCTGGGCCCGCCAGTTGAAGCCGGTCCGCCAGTATTCCACCAACTCCTTGACATAATCCAAATTGCTCCCGTATTCCCACCCAGAGGCGGGAATCTCATCGGGCCAACGGGTGCCGGCCAGGCGCTGCCGCAGGTCTTCCAGCACCCGGTCCTCCACTGCTATCTTGAACGGCTTAACCTCCATAACTGCCTTCTCCTTTCAACTATGAAAATAGGATTTTCGTGGCCGTATGTGGCCCGCAGGGCCATGAGGGATTACCGCGGAAATAGCGAGCAACCATCCCCGTCATTGTCATTCCGAGCGAGCGGAGCGAGTCGAGGAATCTAAGGCCCTGGACTCCGACATTGCGGGGAAGTCACCTACCCCCCCCCTGGATTCCGGCCTACGCCGGAATCCAGGGGGGGGGTGCCACACCCTTCAGGGTGTGGCGGGGGACCTGGCGCTGGTTATTTTCACGGTAACGACGGTGGGTGGGGTGGTATCATGCATCTATACTGTACACGCGGGCGGCGGTGTCGTGGAACATGTCTGCCCGCTCCGAGGCCGAGTATCCCCTGGACAGCCTCTTGAAGGCGTTATACATCACGTTGTAGGAGAATGACACCTTGTCAACGGGGAAGTTGCTCTCAAACATACTCCGGTCGGGGCCGAATTGCTCAATGCAGTAGGTCATAAAGGGGGCAATGGACTCAGCCAGTTCTTCCGAGCCGATGGGCGTATTCCGGGTATGCCAGTCAAAACCGAGGCGAGGCATCCCGACACCGCCCAGCTTGATGATGACGTTGGGGCATTCTCCCACGACTGCCATGCCATTCCGCCAGGCAGGCATCACCTCCTCGTCCCGGTTGGCGTAAGGGCCTTCCCGTATCACCCCGCCAATATGGTTCAGGATGATGGTCAAGTCGGGCAGGGCATTGGCAAAGTCCGCCAACTCCGGCAACTGGTGAAAGTGCATGGAGGTCTCCAGGCACAGACCCTTACGGGCCAGGACCCGCGCCCCCGCTCGGTAGTTGTCGCTGGCCAGGGTGCCCCTTTCCGCTCTGCTTAGCACCCCCGGGTTGGGGTCCCAGCCGACGGAGTGCCGGATACCGCGAAACCTGTTGGGGCTGGCTGCCTGCAACGCCTCCAGCACAGGCTCAACCCCCGCTCCCAGGGTCAGATTGGCGTTACCGATGATGGCTGCTGCGGCCCGGCCCGGTCCGTACAGGCCGCTGGCGCTGGCGGCGGCCAGGCCCTGGACGAACTCCACCTCACCAACGGGGCGCATCTCTTCGGGGCCGTCGGGGCGGTACATGGACCTTGCCTCAACGAAGACGGTGGAACGCACGTTGTGGCCGCTGTTGATGTCATCGGCCAACTCGTGGAGGAGATAACGCTGGTAGGGAATGCGTTCACTCCGAAAGTCCCAGAAGTGGTGGTGGGGGTCGCAGATGGGAATATCCGGCTCCAGGGTAGGTTCCGGGGTCAAAGCGAGCCAGTCATTTCCTCCGAATGGCATAACGACACCTCCTTAATTAAATTACGCAAGTAATTTGCAGGATATGGGGTGCAGTATTACGTTCTATCGTTCCACCCCTTCAATACAATGCCGTCAACAAACCTATCAGCCAGGCTTGTCACGTTATCTATATAGGCCCACGTCTCCGTTATCTCCGCCTCTATAGCTTCAGGCGGGTCACATTGGCCGTCATAGAAACACTCACTATGCAAGGTGCTTAGCGAAGTTGCATAGGCAGCATGAATAGGCTTGAAATAGCCTTCATCATATCCCCGCAACTTTCTTAAAACCTCCATCCTCTTACCGGCTGACCTGGGTTCTATCGTAGTCACCGCGAGAATCATAGCGTCAGTAGCGCGTACAACGGCACACCATGACTTCTCGGCAGCGTCTCTAATATCACCAGCAGCAAACCGATTAACCGCCTGTTCTTGCATGGAGCGGGCATCTTGGAAAATCTGGTCAACCTCAGTTGCTAACGCCATACCCAAGTCCATCCTTCCGAAAGTTCTGGGATAGGGAAACATCACGGCGAGTAAATGTTACCACACTTTCATCGTTATACTATTATAACCATCCGCTATAGGCAATGACAGGCGGCAACTGTTTGGACATGATGAGACGCATCCGCCGTCTCACCGTCACTCCCCTGCCTTTGCAGGGGCAGGCTCTACGGGAACATGAATCCAGGGTCTCGCAACGTGGGGAGTCGTTGCGAAGTCACCCACACCCCCGCCCCTGGATTCCGGCCTGCGCCGGAATGACGGGCTGTGGGTTATCTATCTTCGTCGGAATCGTCCAGGTAGGCCATACATATAGGGAATGAAAATGCGTATCGCCGGGCAGCTATGTCATGCCTCCTGTCATCCCCGTTCTTAGCGCCATCGAGCCTGCCAGGAGCAGCAGGCCGCCCACAATCGTCAGAACTGCCCACAGCCTGGCGGATAAGATAGCATCCCCTGCCTTCGGCGGCTCCACCATCCCCTTTATCCGGTCCAGGACCTCTTTGTACGTCACTACCGAGAAGTCGCTGAACTCCCGTATGGAGGCCGCCACGATTAATACACCTCCGGCTTCGTCCACCCTCAACTCAAAGGGCATCTCACGCCAGGGGTATCCGGGGCTGTGACGGGCCAGAAGTTTGACACCCCCATGACTGTGGGTCTCTGCCAGCGCCGACGGCCCCCCCAGGGTTTCCACCATCTTGGGACTGAGCCTGAGGGACAACTCTGCATCTTGCAGAAGACGGACGCCTTCTTCCAGGTTCCCCTCAGCATCCATGATCTCCACCCTCACACACAATTGCAGCGTTCCCGTAGGTGGGCCTTCCACCATGCAATTGCTCCGGTTGGTGTCTATACTGGCCTGGAATATGCGGTCCCTGGAGTTGGGCGGGAATGTCAGGGTCGCTCCCTTCTCGTCGGTCTCGATCACCATCTCTTCATCGGGATGGACCACGGACACAACCGGGGTCGGCACCGGGGTTTCCACAAGTGTATCTATAGACGGCGGCGCTGGAGAGGACACCGGGGAGGTGGCACGGCTCACAGCGCTCTTGCCAGCACCTTCGCCGTCGTTGTAGGAGACCACGGCGCGCAGCCGGCTGCCGGCGACGTTGGCAGTGGGCGTGTAGGCCGCAGATGTTGTGTCGGGAACGACTATCCATGTACTGCCATCGGGGGTGCGCTGCCACTGCCATATCTCGGCTGACAGGTTGCCATCGGGGTCGGAAAGGCTGACGGTAAGCTCCGTACCCACCTGCGGACTGGCTGTTGAGAGGGTCACAGCGCCGGGTTCGTCCATGTTGATGATATTGATGGTTACGGTGATTGTAGTCGTGCCACCCTTGCCGTCTCTGACCCCCACGATGACTGAGTACCCGGACTTGGCCTCATAGTCCATCGGCCCTTTGGTAATCAACTGCCCCGTCGCCGCCCCGATGTCAAAGGAAAGGACGTCGGCGCCGCCCAGGATGTATGTCAGCGGGTCACCGTCAGGGTCTGTCGCAGTTATGGGAGCGCCGATGGCAACACCCGCAGGCGTGTTCTCTGTAACCTGGCGCGTCGTGCTGTCGCCGTCGGTGAAGGTTGGCCCGTTGTTGGGAGGCTCCTGGTTAGTGCTGCCCATCCCAAACTCGGACCAATCACTAACCCCTTCTGCGCTGATGGCGCGCACCCGCACCTCATAGGCGGTGTTGGGCTGTAGGCCCGGGATGGTCGTCGTGGTGACCTCGCTGTCATGGTTAGTATCGGTGAGGTCACCGGTGCTTCCGGCCTGGTACTGAACGTCATAGTCCACGATGGGCGGGCCGGTATTGTAAGGCTCATCCCAACTGACTTCCAGGCTGGTATGGCCATCGGTGGAGGCAGGGCGCACCCTCGGCGCCTCCGGCTTGCTTGGCGGCTCGTCCACGTCGGCGATGTTGATGGTTATCCTCACAGTGTCATCAATCTCGTTGTCCGGGTGGCTGGTAGGACCCTTGAGGTCGCTTACCTGCACTATGACGGAATATTCGTTCTTGGCCTCGTAGTCCAGTGGAGCTTCGACAATCAACTGTCCTGTTGTCGCCCCGATGCTAAAGAATCCCCTGTGAGGGCCTCCCAGGCTATAGGTCAGGGGGTCGTCTTCGGGGTCCGTTGCGGTCACGGGGTCACCGATAGCCGTACCCGGCGGCGAGTTTTCGGGCGCCGAGAATTCAAGATCGCGACCGAACACGGGGGCAGCATTGGGTTCTTCATCATCGTTGATGACCAGCACAGCCCGGTCATTCCTCCCGAAAGAGACCCGGTCAGGCAACTCGCCGAATTCCAAGGCTACGGTCTCATCGTCGGTGTCGCGATCCTGATTGGCCGTGATCGCAATAGGCTTTGAGGAATCGCCGGTGGCAAAAGTCAGTACACCACTGGCGGAAAGGCCGGAAATGGTGTAGTCGGCCTCCCGGGTGGAGTCCTGGGGTGTCACGGTGATGGGGATGCTCACCACCCGATCAGCCTCCGAGTTCAGGGCCACCGTCACCGTTGCCGACTTGCCTTCGCCGACATAGTACCTGGCAGAGGAGAAGGTCACGGCCAGGGGTTTGGGGAGGGAAATGAAAGTGGCGGACTGGGACCATTCGCCGGCTCCCTCTGCATTGCTCGCTCTCACCCGCACCTCATAGGTGGTGTTGGAGCGGAGACCGGTGATGGTGGTGGAGGTGTTGTCACCAGTGAGGAGGTGGCCTGTCCATGGACCATCGCCGGTGCTGAAGACCCGGTACTGCAAATCATAGCCGGCAATCCCACCGCCGCCGTCATCCTCCGGCGCTTCCCAACTGACTATCATGCTGGCGTGTCCATCGGCGGTGGAAGCGGGATGGGCCTCCAGGGAGACCGGCTTGCCCGGCGGACCCACGTTGTTGACGATGATGGACACTTCCACAGTATCATCAATCTCGTTGTCCGGCTGGCCGATGGGACCCTTGAGGTCAGTGACCTGCACCATGACCGAGTATTCAGCCTTGGCCTCGTAGTCCAGGGGAGACTTGGCAAACAACTGTCCCGTGGTCGTAGCGATGTCAAAGGAACCGGCGTCATCGCCTGTCAGGGAGTAGTGCAGGGGGTCGTCTTCGGGGTCCGTTGCCGCAACTGGGCCACCGATAGCCGTGCCCGGTAGGGAGTTCTCGGCAACCTCGCGACTGGCGCCGCCGGCACCGAACATGGGGGAAGCATTAGGTTCATCATCGTCTGTGATGGACAGCACAGCCCGGCTATTATCCCCTGAAGAGACCCGGTCCGGCAGGGCATCGAATGCCAGGACCACCATTTCATTGTCAGTATCAAGGTCCTGGTAGGCGGTGATTGTAATAGACTTTGAGGAATCGCCGGTGGCAAAGGTCAGGGTGCTACTGGCAGAGAAGCCGGAAACTGCGTAGTCGGCCTCCTGGGTAGAACCCTGGGGTGTTACGGTGATGGGGATGTTCACCTCCCGATCGGCTTCCGAGTCTAGGGCAACCGTGACGGTTGCCGACTCGCCTTCCTTCATGGCGTATCCGGCAGCGCTGAAAGTCACGGCTAGGGGCTTCGAGAGGGTAGTTATCTCTCCGCTATCCGACCAATCGCCGGTGCCCTCGGAACTGGTAGCCCGTACCTGCACCTCATAGGTGGTGATGGACTGGAGGCCGGCGATGGTGGTGGAGGTGCCGTCGCCGGTGAAGGGGTGGTGTGTCCATGGACCAACGTCAGTGGTTAAGACGCGGTACTGCACATCGTAGTCGGTGATCTTGCCGCCGCCATCGCCGAATGGGGCCTCCCAACTGACTTCCAGGCGGGTGTGTCCGTCGCCGGTGGAAGCAGGCTGTACCTCCAGGGAGACCGGCTTGCCCGGCGGCCCCACGTTGGCGATCTCGATGGCTACCTGAGCATCATCATCAATCTCGTTGTCCGGGTGGCTGGCGGGATTCTTAAGGTCGCTGACCTGAACGGTTACCACATATCTGGTCTTGACCTCGTAGTCCAGGGGCGCTTTGGTAGTCAACTGCCCCGTCGTCGTGGCGATGTTAAAGGAACCGGCGTCGTCGCCCGTTAGGGAGTAGGCCAAGGGGTCGTCGTCGGAGTCTGTCGCAGTCACCGGGCCGCCAATAGCGGTGCCCGGAGGCGAGTTCTCGGTTACTGCGAACTCAAGGCTGTTGCCGAACACTGGGGGAGCGTTGGGTTCATCGTCGTCGGTGATGACCAGGGTAGCCCACTCATTGCTCCCCAGAGAGACCCGGTCCGGCAATGGGCCGAAATCCAGCTTCACCGTCTCGTTGTCAGCGTCATCATTGTCCTGGCTGGCCGTGATTGTAATGGACTTGGAGGAATCGCCGGTGGCAAAGGTCAGAGCGCCACTGGCGGAGAGACCGGAAACAGTGTAGTCGGCCTCTTCAGTAGAGCCTTGGGGTGTCACTGTTATCGCGACAACCACCTCCCGGTCGGTCTCCGAGTCCAAGTCCACTGTGACGGTTGCCGACTCGCCCTCGTCGGTACCGTACCTGGCCTCGCCAAAGGCCACCGTCAGCGGCTTGGATAGGGAGGTGAATATATGGGACTCGGACCAATCGCCGGCTCCCTCTGCATTGCTGGCCCGCACCTGCACCTCATAGGAGGTCCTGGACATGAGGCCAGTAATGGTGGTGGAAGTGCCATCGCCGGTGAAGGGGTGGTCCGTCCACGGACCATCGCCTGTGCTGAAGACCCGATATTGCAGGTCGTAGTCGGTAACCCGAGGGCCTCCTGTGGGGGGTGGCTGGCTCCAACTGACGGAAACCGTGTGATGTCCCTCATCGTCTCCCCCGGACGGTGAGGGCGCTTCAGGCTTGCCCGGAGGCTCCTTCACATTGGTGACAGTGACGGATATTTGAATCTCCGAAGACAGCCCCGGAGTCTTATCTTCGGTGGCTGCCAGGGTCACATTATAGACGTTATAGATGTTGTCGGAATATGAGTCCCCGGGACTCTCGAAGTCGGGGGGTTCAGCAAAAGTGAGGTCGCCGGTGCTATTCAATGTGAAGTCGTCGTGGTCTTCTCCCCGCAAATCCCAGGAAATATCGTCTCCCTCGGGGTCGGTGGCGGAGTAGGTGCCCACCACACCCGTGCCGTTCTCTGCAAAGGATATGGTGGTGGGGCCGGTGATGACCGGAGGCTCGTTCACGTTAGTGACCATGATGGACACTTCCACAGTGGCGTCAATCCGGTTGTCGAGTTGGCCGATGGGACCCTTGAGGTCGCTGACTTGCACTATGACGGAGTATTCAGCCTTGGCCTCGTGGTCCAGTGGGGCTTTGGCGATCAACTGCCCCGTTGTGGTGGCGATGTCAAAGGAACTGGCATCGTCACCCGTCATGGAGTAGGTTAGTGGGTCGTCGTCGGGGTCCGTTGCGGTCACGGGACCACCTATAGCTGTGCCTGGCGGGGAGTTCTCTTTGACCGAAAACTCAAGGTTGTCACCGAAGGCAGGATCAGTATTGGGTTCATCGTCGTCGGTGATGGACAGAACAGCCTGGGCATTATCCCCTGTAGAGACCCGGTCCGGTAGAGTTCCAAAAGCCAACTTCACCATCTCATCGTCAGTGTCATCATCCTGGTTGGCTGAGATTGTAATGGACTTTGAGGAATCTCCGGTGACAAAGGTCAGGATGTCACCCGTCGAGAGGCCGGTAACGGTGTAGTCAGCCTCCTGGGTGGAACCCTGTGGCGTCACGGTGATGGGGATGCTCACCACCCGGTCGGCTTCCGAGTCTAGCAGCACCGTCACAGTGGTGGTGAAGCCTTCGTTGGCGTCGTATGTGGCGTCGGAGAAGGTCACCGTCAGAGGCTTGGGGAGGGTGGTTATCTCTCCACTATCGGACCAATCGCCGGCCCCCTCCGCGTTGCTGGCCCGCACCTGCACCTCATAGGCGGTGTTGGACCGGAGGCCGGTGATGGTAGTGGAAGTACCGTCACCGGTGAAGGGGTGGTCCGTCCATCCATTATCGTCCGTGGTGAGGACCCGGTACTGCACGTCGTAGCCGGTAATCTTGCCGCCGCCGTCATCCTCCGGCGGCTCCCAACTGACCTTCAGGCTGGCATGGCCGTCGGCGGTGGAAGCAGGTTGCGCCCCAAGTGCATCCGGCTTGCCTGGCAGGCCCACATCAATGACCAGGATAGACACTTCCACAGTGTCATCAATCACGCTGTCCGGCTGGCTGGCCGGACCCTTGAGGTCGCTGACCTGCACTATGATGGAGTATTCATCCTTGGCCTCGTGGTCCAGTGGCGCTTTGGCAATCAACTGTCCCGTCGTCGTGGTGATGTCAAAGGAACTGGCATCGTCACCCGTCATGGAGTAGGTCAGTGGGTCGTTGTCCGGGTCCGTTGCAGTCACGGGGTCACCGATAGCCGTGCCTGGCGGGGAGTTTTCGGCGACCGAGAACTCAAGATTGTCACCGAATATGGGGGCGGCATTGGCTTCATCATCGTCGTTGATGGACAGCACAGCCTGGGCATTATCCCCTGATGAGACCCGGCCCGGTAGAGTTCCTAAAGCCAACTTCACCATCTCATCGTCAGTGTCATCATCCTGGTTGGCTGCTATGGTAAACGTCCGCGAGTCCTGGCCAACGTCAAAGGTGAGGATGTCACCCGTCGAGAGGCCGGACACGGTGTAGTCGGCCTCCTGGGTGTGACCCTGGGGCGTCGCAGTGATGGGGATGTTCACCACCCGGTCGGCTTCCGAGTCTAGCAACACCGTCACAGTGGTGGTGGAGCCTTCATCGGCGTCGTATGTGGCGGCGGAAAAGGTCACGGCTAAGGGCTTGGGGAGGGTGGTTATCTCTCCACTATCGGACCAATCGCCGGCCCCCTCAGCGTTGCTCCCCCGCACCTGCACCTCGTATTTGGTGTTGGACCGGAGGCCGGTGATGGTGGTAGAGGTGCCGTCGCCGGTAAAGGGGTGGGCTGTCCAACCATCATCGCCGGTGGTGAAGACCCGGTACTGCATGTCGTAGTCGGTAATCCGCTGGCCGCCAGTGTATTCAGGCTGTCCCCAACTGGCGGAAATCGTGTGATGTCCATCATCGGCTTCCCCTGACAATGAGGGCGTTTCAGGCTTGCCCGGAAGCTCCTTCACGTTGGTGACTGTGACGGATATTTCGATCTGCGAAAATAGCCCTTCCCTGCTATCTTCGGTGGCTGCCAGGGTCACGTTATAGATGTTGTCGGACCCCTGGTCTCCTGGACTCTCGAAGTCCGGGGGCATGTCAAAGGTCAGGTCGCCGGTGCTATTCAATGGATTGAAGCTGTCGGCATCCTTGCCCCACTTGTCCCAGGTAATATCGGCGCCCTCGGGGTCGGCGGCAGAGTAGGTGCCCACCACCCCAGTACCGTTCTCCGGGAAGGATATGGTGGTAGGGCCTGTGATGACCGGAGGCTCATCAATGTTGGTGACTGTGATGGACACTTCCACAGTGTCATCAATCACGCTGTCCGGCTGGCTAGTGGGACCCTTGAGGTCGCTGACTTGTATTACGACGGAGTAGCCGTTCCTGGCCTCGTAGTCCAGGGGAGACTTGGCAAACAACTGCCCCGTCGTCGTAGAGATGTCAAAGGAACTGGCATCGTCACCCGTCAGAGAGTAGGTTAGGGGATCATTGTCGGAGTCCGTTGCGGCCACCGGGCCACCGATAGCCGTGCCCTGCGACGAGTTCTCTGCAACCTCACGACTGGCGCTGTCGCCGTCAACGAACATTGGGGCAGCATTAGGTCCATCATCGTCGGTGATGTCCAGCACAGCCTGGGTATAACTTCCTGAAGAGACCCGGCTTGGCAGGGCGCCGAATGCCAGACTCACCGTCTCGTTGTCAGCATCATCATCCTGGTTGGCTGCTATGGTGAACGTCTGCGAGTCCTGGCCAGCGTCAAAGGTCAGGATGTCTCCGGTCGAGAGGCCGAATACGGTGTAGTCTGCTTCCTGGGTAGAGCCTTGGGGTGTCACAATGATGGGGACGCTCACAACCCGGTCGGCCTCCGAGTCCAGGGACACCGTCACGGTTGCCGACTCACCTTCCTTCGTGGAGTATCCGGCAGCGCTGAAGGTCACCGTCAGAGGCTTTGGGAAGGTAGGTATCTCTCCGCTATCGGACCATTCGCCGATGCCCTCCGCGTTGCTCGCCCGCACTTGCACCTCGTATTTGGTGTTGGACAGAAGACCGGCTATGGGGGTCTGGGTCGGCCTGTCGCCGGTGAAGGGGTGGTCCGTCCAGCCATTATCGCCGGTGGTGAAGACCCGGTATTGCAGGTCGTAGTCGGTAACCCGGGGGCCGCCGTTGTACGGAGGCTTTCTCCAAGTGACGTAAACGGTGTCATGTCCATCAGCTTCTTCCCCGGATAATAAAGGGGCCTCCGGCTTGGCCGGAGGCTCATTCACATTGGTGACTGTCACAGAGACTTGAATCTGGGAAGACTGCCACGGCCTCTCAGCTTCCGTCGCTACCAGGGTCACGTTATAGACATTATCGGAACCCTGGTCTCCCGGACCCTCGAAGTCGGGGGGCATCGTAAAGGTCAGATCGCCGCTGCTATTCAATGAATTGAAGTCATCATGGTCACTGCCCCACATGTCCCAGGTAATAGCGGCGCCCTCGGGATCGGTGGCAGAGTAGGTTGCCACCACCCCCTCTCCGTTCTCCGGGAAGGATATGGTGGTTGGTCCGGTGATGACCGGAGGCTCGTTCACGTCGGTGACTGTGATGGTCAGGGAGGAGGAGTTGATGGCGAAGAAGCCGGAGCCTATTTCGTGGGCATAGTTTATTGAGTCCCAATGGGTTGCTACGGTCGGCCTATTGTCATGCCACAGAAAGGCGGAGATGATTACTTCCAGAATGAGCAGGGGAGTGATTGCCGCAAATAGACCCAAAGCGTTCATTGGCAGCCTGCTTACCCAGATATGCAACGCGCCATACAAGGCTGTATCGCACTGTCCAGTCCACCGACACCCCCACGCTCACCTGGATTGCCGCGAATATTATGAAAATAGACGCCTACCGTCATTCCTGCGGAAGCAGGAATCTAGGGGCCCGCAACGTAGGGAGTCGTTGTGAGTCACCCACAACCCCGCCCCTGGATTCC
Source organism: Dehalococcoidia bacterium (assembly GCA_965219725.1). Taxonomy (GTDB): domain Bacteria; phylum Chloroflexota; class Dehalococcoidia; order Lucifugimonadales; family JAGWBF01; genus CBDCOF01. The sequence continues at coordinate 2,214,532 of CBDCOF010000002.1, forward strand.
GGCCTGCGCCAGAATGACGGTAGGAAGAGCTGCCCGTCATTTTCATACCCTTTCATGCCATTTGAAAGGGTAATTGGCATGAAAACAGGGTTTCCATCCCCTCACGCAGCCTTCATGCGGGACGTAAACGGGCCTCTTGCGCCGTTCCCCCCGGTTACTTGAAATGGGGGATTACCTTGTCGGTGATGCACCGTATGGTATTCATCACCACGTCTCGAGGGACCGATGACGTCCAGTTGACCTCGAACATAATCTCGTCGGTGCTAAAGTCTTCCCGGAGTATGTGAATCTTCTCGACCACTTCTTCCGGTGTCCCGAACAGGTTTACTTCCTCAGTCGCATCGGGGCTGGCTGTGCCCGCGTCGGTGCTTCCGATGCTCACCCTGCCGGAATAGTAGCGCCTGGCGAGACTCATGAGGGCCTCAGTCTGGCGATCGGCCTCCTCTTTGGTGTCCGCCACCAGGGTGGGTATGCGGACCACGGTAGTCGGGTCGCCCGGGTGCCCCGCGTCCATCCATGCCTTCCGGTAGCTTTTCACATCTTCCTTCAGGACTGCTGACCCCCTGGGGTTGTGGGGAGAGCTTCCGGCACCGATGGCGATTCGATAACCCTTTTCGCCCATTGGCACAAAGCTCTCCTGACTATCCACGGGCAGCAACATGGGCGGGTAGGGCTTCTGGTAGGGCTTGGGGATGGCGAGGTACGATTCGTAGAATGCGGGGTAGTTGTAATACTTCCCCTCGAACCCGGAGAATTGCTCCTCCGACCACAGCTGCTTCATTACCTCCAGGTACTCAAAGAACTGATCACGTCGTTGGTCAGAGCCGCGGGTGCGCCCTCCCGCGCCGTAAATAAACCTGCCCTGACTGACCTGGTCAACTATGGCGACCTGCTCCGCGGTCTGGATCGGGTCCTCTAGCATCAAGTTATCAAACCCGTACCTTTCATGGGGCAGCGCCGATGCGGACACTGTCTCGCTGGGTTGCTTTATCACCGGGCGGTGGATAGACGACCCGATCTTGATCCTCTTGGTGCGTTCGGCAATCACGGCGGACAGCATGAGGACCTGAGGGTCCATGCTGGCCTGCTTGGAAAAGTGGCCCCCTCCGAGCCAGACGTAGTCCCAGCCCATCTCCTCCACCGCGTCAATCTCTTCGTAGTTCTTTATATAAGCCTCCTCCTCCAGGAGCTTACCACCTTTATAATCGAAGTCCCAGGGGACCCTGCCCCCGGCGTACAAGGCGTTCCAGGTATTGAAAAGTCCAAAGTCCATGTTTGCCCTCCTTTGTCACTTGGGGGTACGACCCTACTGTGCCATCAAAGTTAGCACTAGTGGCAGATAGTGTCAACCATCCCGTTGTCGTAACTATAACCGATGGTCGAAACCTGTAGGTGTGGGGGGAAATGGCCTCCAGAACAAATAGACCCATACGCTCTCGTGTGGGCCGGAGTCCGCATCACCGTGGATATGCCGGGGGACGGCCACATTGAGGGCAGGGTAGCGAGGGAATTGTCTCTAGGGAACCTCTGAATAAGTCTGTATATTGCGGCAAGGTTGTATCTGCAAAGTCAGTATTAACGGACTTGTTCAGGGCATCCCTAGGTATTCCGGTACGGTCCCAGTCAGGTTAGGTGAGCAGGGGAGATGGTGGGCCTGACCTGACGGTAGGCAGTACCATCTTTGAATTGGAGGTAGCTATGTAATTCGCAAGACATTGCCACTTAGTTATTAACCGCAAGTCATCATAGTGGGCCGGAGTAGGCTAGGCAATACGACCCATACATAAACGGTCAGGGCATTTCCGAAGTCAGCGATGGGTATGAAAAAGGGATATTGGAGGTGTGTAAGTTGATAGTTCTCGTTTCATTAGTTACAATTGTCTGAAAAGCTGGCCCTATGGTCAAGAAGGAGAAACTGCAATGCCGTTCTACACGCGAGGCGACGTCACAATCCACTATGAAGATGTAGGTTCCGGTTTCCCGCTCCTGGCGACTCCTGGCGGAGGCTTGAACTCCATAATGAGCAATTGGCCCAGACAGGTGTTTGATGCGATGGAAATGTTCAAGGACAACTTCCGCTGCATTACGATGGACCAGCGCAACGCGAATGGCGGAGAGTCCAGCGGGCCGGTCCAGGTCAACGACCCTTGGGGGGCCTTTGCCGACGACCAGCTGGGGTTGATGGACCATCTCGGCATACAGGAGTTCTTCTTCATTGGCTACTGCATCGGCGGCCCTTTTGCAATGACGCTCATGGAACGGGCGCCCGACCGCTTACTGGCCGCCGTGCTCTGCCAGCCGGTTGGGCACGCAAGCAAAACCCCCGACGCCATGTATGACTCCGGCCGCGATCCCTGGGGCCCCGAGCTATGCTCCAAGCGCCCCGACGTGACCATGGAGATAGTCGAACAGTACCTGCACAACCTCTACCGCGTCCAGCCGGACTTTATGTACAGCGTGTCCCGGGATTTCGCCCGCTCGTGCCAGACCCCGATGCTGGTCATGCCCGACGACACGCCAGCCCACTCCTACGAGGCCGCCATGGACCTGGCGGCGTTGGCGCCCAAAGCCCAGGTGACCGAGTATCCATGGAAGGAGTCGAAGGACATTTTCGACAAGACGATAAACCAGGTGCGCGACTTCCTTCTGTCCCATCAACCGGCGGGGGCCACCCGCTAAAAGGGTGGGCCGCAAGCCAGCCGCCCAGTGCGAGGCGGAGGGGGTAGACCATCCTGGCTACCTCCTCCACCTCGCCGACCTGGAGCTCATCGACCGCCACCAGTGCATGGTGCAGCGCCGGACCAGTGCGGCCCGTTTCCCCGCCGACAAAAGCCTGGACACCTTCGACTTCCTGGCCATCCATTCGGTGAACAAGCCGCTGGTGATGCAACTGGCCCGGTGTGAATATGTGAGGCGTCGGGAGAATGTCGCCGCCATCGGCAACAGCAGCACCGGCAAGACCCATGTCGCCCTGGGATTGGGCTTGGCCGCCTGCCATCGGGGCGCTCTCTCCGCCCTTGACAGAATGTATGCTCGTTTAGGCCTCATGCAAACGGTGTGTCCACCATCACCGGTGTTGGAAGGGAATACGGTTCATGGCGGTGTTGCTTCGCCGCGTTCATCGCTGCCCCAGCAAGCGGCGGAGCCGTCGGTCTTCACCCCGCAGGTGTGGGTGTTCCCCGCGCTGACAGAGAGGAAGGAACCCTCCGGCGACGAAGCCTGGCCGTCTGCATCGTTACCGCAGCAGGCGACGGAGCCGTCGGTCTTGATGCCGCAGGTGTGACCGTCTCCAGCGCTGACAGAGGAGAATTGACCTGCCGGCGGAGTAGTTTCGCCGTCTGCATCGTTACCCCAGCAGGCGACGGAGCCGTCGGTCTTGACGCCGCAGGTGTGCTCATAGCCAGCGTCGATAGATGTAAAGGAGGCTCGCTCTGTCTCATTCTTTCTAACAGCACCCGAATCCCTTACTTCCGCTTGAGTAACAGGAGTTCTGCTCAGCGGATGCCGTAGGACCAACCATTCCTTCCCGGATTCCGACTCCGTCACTATCAGTTCTTCATTGATTTCCGCCACCCAACCTGGACAGCGGGCAGTGGTCCTTGTTCCGACGCAAATGTCCTTGGATTGGGCATTAACGTAAACGATTATGTCGTTGTCCTCCAGCTGACATCCCTCTCCTAGTGTTAGTTTCAATCCGACTTCGCAGACACCAACCATCGCCGCAGGTATGGAACTACCACGTCCCAGACTTAGATACGGATACGCCCCTTTGGTGAAAGGGGAACATCCCGCCTTGTTGTACGCCCTAACGTGGTAAAGAGAGGAACTCTGGCTAAAGGAAAAACCAAGCGAGCGAACCAAGTCACCATACGTGTGACGCGTCTTTGGCGCGCTCACTCTAGCCAAGAACGCCCCTGCCCTGAATATCTCATAGTAGGTCGCTCCTCGCACTCCCGTCCAAGTTATCTCATCAAAGTTCGGCCCCCAAACCTCTTTCTCTTGGGCTTCGATGAATAGCGGGGATTCTGGGGCATTGACGGCAGCATCGGACTCCGTGACTCCAGAAGCTACTCCGTCAGACGGCTCTGAACATCCGAGACTGTTGCAGGCCCGGACCACGTAGTAGTAGACGCTTTCCGGCTCAAGGTCTTTGTCCACAAATTCGGTAACCACTATGTCAGGGGCCACGAGGGAATATTCCCCATGCTCGGAATCACTGCGATGCAACTCGTAAAAGGTGGCACGCCCAGAGGTGAAAGCGGACCAATTAATTGTCAGAGAGTTGGAGGTCCTGTCGATAACAGAAATGGAGTATGGGGGCCATCTCGGTGGACTGGAGGGGGCTGCCAAGGTGGGAGTCGAAACGGTCCCAACTGACGCCGCAGGCGCCTCAGGACCGGAAGGCTGAACATCCGTAGGCTGGGACGCCGTACACCCGTCAGGAGTATGGCCAGCAGTCCCGCACACAAACCCAACAGACCAAGAACTGACATCGACGCATCTGTCATCGGTCTACCTGTCACCACCGGGCGACTCGACATACTGATCTATAGCTGAATCATATATGTAGCCCCTTTCCCGCATCAACTATTTCTGCCGACTTGTCATCGATGAATTTTGCCCGTGTCAAGGGCGGAGGGATATTAGGCCATGGGGCGGAGCAAAGGTATACCAGTCGGTCGTAGGTGTTCAGCGAGAATGTCCGCCTGCGACGGGTGTCGTCGGGATCCCTTAGTGGCAGCGAGGTCGGTGAGCCTAAGGGGACTGTACGCAGTACCGTGTTTGAATTGGTGGTGGCCCTGTAAATTCCCTAGCTCCTCAGCAGTTATATTGGTCTATGGCTATTATGGAGGGCTTAGTAGAGCTAGGCAACACCGCTTATGAGTCCTGTTCGGAACAAGGTTCTTCCTCCCGATACCTGCTTGGCCCATGACTGGTAGCTAGACAAATCGTTAATGTACACTGCTCTTGCACGGTCCATGTTCATAACAAAAGGCCGGCTATGTAGATGCTCCACAATTCTGTCAGCAGGAGCAGGCCAAGGACAGCTGAAACGACACTGCCCCCCACCCATGTGTCGACACTCAAGCGCCCAAAGCTACGGGCCTGCGCCGTGCCAAAGCTGAAAGAATACAATGCCAGGCCGCCGGTAGACATAGCCTACGTCGACACGCTGGACATCCGTCCATTTCCCGTCGTGGTGCTCAAACTTTTCGCCGCCCGGGCAAAATGGCTCTATTTCAACAACCTGTTAGTGGCTGGTTCAAGCATCAGTAATTCTGTGGAGAGACGCCCTCACCCTGATCCTCTCCCATGGGGAGAGGGGATTTATAGACGCCATCTGCGTTCAATTCCCCGCCTTGATGAAGTCGGCGACGCGCTCGGCAATCATCATTGTGGTGACGTTGGTGTTGGCGCGCACTACGTCAGGCATTATTGAGGCGTCGGCGACGCGGAGACCGGAGACGCCGCGTACACGCAACTGCCGGTCAACGACGGCCATCGGGTCGTTGGCTGGCCCCATCTTGCAGGTGCCGGAAATGTGGTATGAGGTGCTGATGTTGCGGCGCAGCCAGGCGTCCAGAGCCTCGTCGGTCTCCAGGTCGGCGGGCGTGGGAGCGGTTATCTCTTCGATGATGCCGTCGTAGGCGCTGTGTCGCAGCAGCGACACGCAGAGGCGGACGCTCTCCCGCAACCGCTCCCGGTCCCAGTCCTCTTCCAGGTAGCGGTAGTCCATGCTGGGCGGTGTGTGCGGGTCGGCGGACACCAGCCGCAGCTCGCCCTGTCCCGACGCCAGGTACAGGCCGCAGTTGACGGTGTGGGTGGGGTTTTGGCCTGCCCGCACCACTGTGTTGAGCGACGCCGGCGAGATTATCATATCGTGGGGCGTGGACGAACCGGCGGCGGTGTAGCGCAGGCGCACCGCTCGCATGGCGTCGGGGTCTTCGGGTGTGCCTTCCTTGACGCTGAAACGCACCGAAACGTTGGGGTGATCGCGCATATTCCGGCCCACCCCTGGCAGTTCCACCTCCACCGGAATGCCCTGCGCCTCCAACTGCGCGGCGGGGCCGAGGCCCGACAGCATCAGCAGTTGCGGCGAAGCCACCGCCCCGGCGCACAGGATGATTTCGCCGCCTTCGACCACAAAGCTCTGTCCGCCGCTCTCCACCTCGACTCCGACGGCCCGCTTGCCTTCCGGCCTGTCTTCCAGCATCACACAGTTGGCTCGGACATTGGGGCGGATGGTGAGGTTCAGGCGGTGGCGCACCGGGTCAATGTAGGCTAAGGCCATGCTCATACGCACGCCGTCTATGTTGTTCTCGGCCCGATGGCTGACGCCGGTGGCCTCCGGGTGGTTCACGTCGGGATGGTAAGGGTATCCGGCGGTGGTGGCGGCCTGGAAAAAGGCTTCCTGCACCACCGGCCAAGTCTCGCGCGGGTGATGCCGCACTGGCACTGGCCCGTCGGTGCCGTGGAAGTCGTCGTGAAAGTCGGCGTCGTTCTCCAGCTTTCGGAAGTAGGGCAGACAGTCCAGGTATGCCCAGCCTTCGTTGCCCCGGGAAGCCCAGGTGTCGAAGTCCTCGGGCGCGCCGCGGATGAAGGTCTGGCCGTTGATGGCGCTGGAGCCGCCCAGCACCTTGCCGCGCGGCACGGGCATCGGCTCCGTCTGCTCTGGCGTGGCCTTGCCGGTGAAGGACCAGTTGTAGGGCGAACCGGCGGCGCGGGCCTCCAGGTTCACCGTTCCCCAGCCCAGCTTGAGCATATCGGGCAATTGAGCGAAGTCGGGAAAGTCGGGGCCAGCCTCCAGCAGCAGCACCGAGCGCGCCGGGTCCTCAGACAGCCGCGCCGCCACGATGCATCCGGCCGTGCCGCCGCCCACAACTATGTGGTCGTATTTCATGGGGATAGCTCCTTCCGTTGGTTTGCCCCATTGTACACGGTTTTTCCGAATACACCAGTCTTTCCCGACTAGGGAAGAACCCTGATACGAATGCGACCATTTGTGAATGAATTTCGAGCGTGTGTCACAGTCAGAGCCACCGCCACACCGTGAGCTAATCCGGGCTATATGGGCTGTGTGTAGTGCCAAGGGCAGCGACAAGGTGTACCGCGAGGGCAGAGGAAAGACCCGGCGGGTTCAAGACGCTGGGTACTTAGTACACGCTTGCCGGAAAAAGTGGGCCTAAGAGGACTGTACGCAGTACCGTGTTTGAATTGGTGGTGGCACTGTAAGTCCCCTGAGTCGTCGGCCCAGCTGTTCAATGCAAGCTATTATAGAGGGCCGGAGTGAGCCAGGCAACAACCTCGCCAGTGAAACTCTCAACTCGCAGTGCATAGAGGCGGAAGCCATTGGAAACTATCAGGTCCATACTCGTGGTAAGGCTATCTGTCGGTGGTCTCGGTCGCATGGGTGCTGACAGTCCATTCTCGGGCGTCCTTCTCCCAATCGGCTCAGGCATTGCTGTTGTTACTACCTTCTCCCATCCAATCCCATCAAGCTGCTCCTCCCATCCCAGCCATCCGCAAGAGTTCGGAATTCCCGACAGAGTCTTCCAAATTCCTCTGGGCAACCCACAGAATGTTAACCGATGGAACATGATCCCAGCTATATACCTGTTCCACAAGCCAGGTGTAACTATGATTCAGGAGAAACACAGTAGTCAATATCCAGGAGGTCCAGGTCGTTGTTCTCCACGCTCTGCAATCCCGACGGGATGCAACCGGTGAAGCTGTTGCCCTCCAGGAGGAGGTAGGTGAGGTTGGCCAGCCCCGTGAGCTCTCTGGGGATAGTGCCCGTCAGCTGGTTGTCCCGGGCGTACAGGTACTCCAGCCGGGTGAGGTTCCCCAACTCCGTTGGCAGCTCTCCCGTCAGGTCGTTGCCGTCCAACACCAGCTCCCGCAACTGGTGCAGCTTCCCCAGTTCTGTTGGGATGCTGCCCGTCAGGTCGTTGCCGTAGAGGGAGAGGATCTGCAGGCTTCTGAGGTTCCCGAACTCAGCGGGGATGCTCCCGGTGAGCCGGTTGTTGAAGAGGTAGATCTGCTCCAGGTCCTCTAACTTCCCCAGCTCTGCCGGGATGCTCCCGGTGAGGTCGTTGTCGTCCAGGTCCAGCCGCCGTAGGTCCCCCAGCCCGCTGAGCACTGCCGGGATGCTGCCGTCCAGACCCATGGCTGGGAGATACAGCGTCCCAACGTACTGTGGGCTGGTGCCACGCCGGCGAACCCCTTCCCACTGGGTAATGGGGGTGTCGGCGCTCCAGTTCAGTGTAGTGGTGCCCCGGAGGGTGTCTTTGGCCGTCAGCAGGACGGAGCAGTCGCGGACCAGTCGCTGGTTCTGCCTCGGTTGAGGTACCACGGTGCCGTTGGCGCAAGCCGCAATGGTCAGCGCCACCTTCACCCTGGCAGTGGCCGTGCCCCCCTGCCCGTCGGAGGCCTCCACCGTCAGGGAGTAGGCAGGGTTGACTGCCAGGTTGAAAGCCTCCTCGCCTGCCACGCTCAACCGTCCTGTAGAACTGTTGATGGCGAACTTCCCGTCATCGTTTCCTGCGGTGATGGCGTAGCTTACCGAGTCGCCAGTGTCGGGATCCGTGGCGGACACCCTCCCCACGGCGCTGTCGGCCGCTGCCGTATCCCGGATGAAGAAGGAGTAGGAGGCTTGACCGAAGACCGGTGGGCAGGTGGGGGTGGTCACCGTGTCGGTATCGGACTCTGCCCCCCAGACCTCGGCATAGGTCTCGCCGTCGCCGTAGGCCCGCACCCGGAACTGGTACTCGGTGCTGCAGTCCGGGCCGCCCTCAGGAGCGTAGTTGGCGCTGCTACTGTCGGTCTCTGGCAGGGCCGTCCACTGGGCGTCCGCTGCGCCGATGCGCCACTGGACCTCGTACTTGGCAGCGCCTGCTACCATGTCCCAGGTCAATGAGAAGGTACCGTCTGCCAGGGTGGCAGCCAGGTTCTCCGGGGCCAGGGGCGGGTCCTCAGCCACGTCGGTGACGGTGATGGCTACCTCAGCCGTTGCAGTCCCGCCCCTGTCGTCAGAGGCCTCCACCATCAGGGTGTAGGATGGGGTGGTCTCGTGGTCCAGGGCTCCCGCCACCGTGATCTCGCCGGTACTCCCGTCGATGTCGAACACGCTGTCTCCGGTGCCCACGGTGATCGCGTAGGAGACCGTATCCCCCGTATCCAGGTCGGTGGCGGAGACGGACCCAACGGAGTCTCCGGTAGAGGCGTCCTCGGAGACCAGGAAGGTGTACGAGTCTGGGTCGAACTCGGGGTCCCGGTTGCACGATTCAGTGTCCACCGGCGCGTGCTCAGATTCTGCGCCCCACTCGGCTACGTAGGCAACGCCGTCTCCGTAGGCCCGGATCCTGAACTCGTAGGTGGAGCCGCAGAGGGAGCCACCCTCTGGGCTGTACGTCGAGGTCGTGGCCGTGGTGGTCTCCACTCCGGCCCAGTCCTCGCCAGACCCCCTGACCACGTACTGCACCTCGTACTTCGCAGCCCCCGTCACCGCATTCCAGGCGATGGAGAAGGTGCCGTCCGCCAAGGACGCGCTGACGCCCTCCGGCGCCGGCGGTAGGTCTTCGGGAACGTCGGTCACGCTGATATTGACCGTAGAGGTTGCCATGCCTCCCCTCCCGTCATCGGCCTCCACCATCAGGGTGTAGGATGGGGTGGTCTCGTAGTCCAGAGGTCCCGCCACGGTGATTGTTCCCGTACCGTCGTTAATACTGAACCGGCCCTCGGCGTTGCCCATCGCAATCAGGTAGGACACCGTGTCCCCCGTATCCGGGTCCGTCGCAGAAACGGTGCCCACGATGTCGCCAGTAGAGGCGACCTCAGAGACTGAGAAGTCGTAGGGGGCATTGTCGAACTCCGGGGCCTGGTTGCACGCCTCGGTGTCCACCGAGTCGGTGCCCGAAGGCGACCCCCAACCGGCCGCGTAGGTAACGGCGTCCCCGTAGGCCCGTACCCTGAACTGGTGGGTCGAGCCGCAGACGGGGCCACCCTCCGGGCTGTAAGTCAAGCTTGTTACCGTGGTGGTCTCCACTCCGGCCCAGTCCTCGCCAGACCCCCTGATCACGTACTGCACCTCGTAGCGGCCCGCTCCGCTCACTGGACTCCAGGTGATGGTGAAGGTCCCCTCCGCCAGGGATGCGCTGACTCCTCCCGGAGCAGGCACCGCTCCAACCTCTGTGCAGTTCGACAGCCCCAGCCTGTGCAGGTCGTTGGTCCTGACCCTGCGCAAGGCCGACGGTATGCAGCCCTCCAACTGGTTGCCGGCTATCTCCAGGGTGGTGAGGTTCGACAGAGTCCCCAACTGCCACGGTATTGTCCCGGTGAGCTGGTTGTTGTGAAGCCACAGCCACTCCAACTCCGTCAACCCGCCCAGTTCCGGCGGTATGGGACCCGTCAGCAGGTTGTAGGAGACTCCCAGCCATACCAGGTCGGACAGACTACCCAGCTCCGGCGGTATGGGACCCGTCAACTGGTTGGAATGAAGCCACAGCTCGGTCAGGTTGGACAGGTTACCCAACTCCGGGGGTATCTCGCCGGTTAGGTCGTTGTACCGGAGATGCAGCTTGGTAAGGTTGGTGAGACCACCCAACTCCGCGGGTATATCCCCCGTCAGCCGGTTGAAGCTCAACAGCAACTCCTCCAGGTTGGTCAACTGCGCCAGTTCCGGCGGAATGCTGCCCGTCAACCCCTGGCTCTCCAGGTTCAGACCTGTCACCCGGCTGGGCGTGTCCCCGGTGGTGATGCCTTCCCAGTCGCCGATGGAGGTGTTCACGCTCCAGTCCAGCGTCGCCGTCCCCGCCAATGCGTCCCGGGCCCCCAGCAGTATCTTGCAGTCGCTAACCATGCCCGGGTTGTTGTCGGGGTCGGCCACTGCAATCCCGCTGGAGCACGTTTGCAGCACCGAGATTGAAACTGCGATGCTCACCGCGCCTCTCCTCTCGACGCCCGCCTTCACTATCAGGGTATAGGACTTGGTTGTCGAGTAGTCAAGGGTTCCCGACACAGTGATTGCGCCCGTGCTATCGTCTATGCCGAACTTGCCGTCTTCGTTACCGCTGGTGATGGAGTAGGACACCGTATCTCCATCGGGATGGGTGGCCGACACCGTGCCCACGGACTCTCCTATCGCGGTGTCGTCGGGGATGGTGAAGGAGTATGAGGATGCACCGAACACCGGAGGCACGCACGTCCCCGTGGTCTCCGTCAGGACCACCGAGGGAACGCTCCAGGCCGCCGCGTAGGTGACGCCGTCCCCGTAGGCGCTCACCCGGAAGTAGTACGGGCTGTCGCACGTCAGCCCCTCCACCGTGTGGGTCGTGGTGGCGATGGTGTCGTTGTCAACGGTCCAATCGTCGTCCCGGGGTCTGATGTATTCCACCCGGTACTTGCTGGTGTTGGACACAGCATCCCAACTCAGGACCATACTTGTATCCCCCGTGGCTGCGGCGGTGAGGTTCTCCGGCGACGGCGCACAGTAGAACAGGTCCAGGGAGCTCAGGTCATTGGTCGTTACGTCCTTCAGAGCCGGGGGTATGCAGCCGGTGAGGGAGTTGCCCGACAGTTTGATGGACTCCAGGTCCGACAGCCCGCCCAGTTCCGATGGTATATCCCCCGTCAAAGAGTTGCTGCTCAGGTCCAGGTGGGTCAGTTCGGCCAGGTCTCCCAGGCCGGCGGGGATGCTCCCGCTCAGATTGTCGTTGGGAAGCTCCAACTTGATGACCCGGGTGGGGGTGCCCCCGGTGCTTATCCCTTCCCAGTCGCCGATGGAGTCGCCAGTGCTCCAGTCGAGGGTGGCAGTCCCCCTCAGGGTGTCCTTGGCCGCCAGCAGGGCCATGCAGTCGCGCATGAGGCCGGGGTTGTCGGTCTGGTTAGGCACGGCGAGGCCGCAGGCCGGCGGTATTGCCTTAAGCGGGAAGCCTGGGTTGTCTAGGGCGCCGGCTTCAACCAGAAACTGGCGGAGCCTGTTGGCGTCGGTCATCAACGGGGGATATTCCGGAAGTGATCTAAGCCCACCTTCCGCTGACAGCCGCGCCTGGTGGGCAGCGGTCAGCCGCGTCCTAAAGGTAGGTAGGTCCATTTCTAAGACGCTCGGATCGATTACGACATCGTCGTGAGCAATCCGGTAGTCCCAATACGTCTTGTACGGGTGGACGGCAACGACGGTGCCGTCGTCTTTCGTCCTCAAGCCCCAAGCATTGATTGCGAGCAGAGACTCCTCGGTAACGTCATACGAGGGTCCAATGAACAAGATGCTTTCTACGCCTATGATGCCTCCTTCAGGCACTTCCAGTTGCCAATGAGGGGCGCCGCCGGCCAGAGCAGACTCCAAGGCTGCGAACTCCTCTTTGACCTCGGCATCCGTCATTGGGATTCCGTAAAAGGGCCTTGCTACGCGGAGGGTTAGCGTGGAAGGACCAGAACCAATTAGGTACTCGTTCACCCGCACGTCAGCATAGCACTTTATGCGGTTAATCTCTGGTGACCCGTAGTTGGATGACCCAAAATTCAAGTAGGTTGGACTATGGTCTTGGTTATCCACGAAGCATCTCGCCGTATTGGGGAGATAGGTGCCGCGAATTACCAGATGGGACACCCAGACACCAGTATTGTAACCTAAGAACCACGCCAGGTCTCTGGGCTGTGCGTCAAAATGAAGAAAGTGGGTGAGCGTTGAACCGACCCACGGGGATATCCCGGTGCAAGGCTCGACGGAAATGCCTTCAACCGGCGTGCAGGGTGGGACCGCTTCGGCCAAGTATTCCGGTCCGGGCGTCTCGGAACTCGGCGACGAATCCGTTATGGGCAACGTTGCTGAGGTTGGCGATGGGACAAGTGTCGGTTGGGTTACCGCAACCTCAGGAGCGGGAGTGGGGATATGTTGTTGCATACCCCCGTCTTCTCCTTCGTATGTATCGCCGCCGCAAGCTGCAATTAGGAATACCAGTGTAGCCAGTAGGACGATGGCCGATGTCGGCATTCTGAAAGACATTGTCGCCCCTCTTATTATCTTGACTGGTAATTGCCCATGATCGGGACCTCGTCGTATATGGTAGGTGCACACAGGTCGTGTCTACGGTGCGGCGACATAATTGATTCTCCCAAAGAATTATGAAAAACACCGCCGACGCCGTGCCCGAATTCGTGGACGGCGGTGACATAGCCTTCGATGCAGTTACCGTTTGACTCAGTCATAACTGCTTCATCAGCCCGTAGAACAATGGTTGTCCAATTGGGCGGCCTATCCATATTGCCGGGGTCAACAGAAATGCATCCCCTTATGTTGTCGCCACAAAATCGATTTGTACCTTCTGGGCTTAGAAACATGACTAGGTTGATATGCCTATTTCCTAGCCTGCCGCTACAATCACTGGTGGTGCCGTTGTTAATTATCTTGATGATGTTTCCGGCAGCACCCAGGGACCAAACTACGCGGTCCTGCCATTCTTGTGAGGCTCGAAAAACTGCGTCTGCGTCGAACCACTCTGGCACGGGAACTGGATCCAAAATCGTTTGAGGCTCAACAATCGGATTGCATAATTGATAGGTATACGTCCCGTCTGCCACGTAATTGTGCAGAGGAGTTGAAGCTACCGAAGTGCCGAACACCGTGACGGTTTCCGAGGTTGGCCACACAAGAGTAATGTCGGACCACTCGTCGGATGCGTCTACTGCAACCGCTTTCACCTGAACCTGGTAGACCGTAAACCTAGATAGCCCCCCTAAGGTCGCCTCTTTGGCGCTGCCGATGCCGGAAGTATTGCCGGTGTTCATCACCCAGTCCCCAACAGTGTCGCAGGCGGGTGCGCCTTCCGTGCAGTCCAATTCTTGATATTGCACTTGGTATTCATTCGCTTCTGGGTTGGTGTCCCAGCGCATGGTAACTTCGCCGTCTTCCAAATGCCCGTTGATTCGGAAATTGGAGGGCTTGGCTGGCTTGTCATTGTCCTCAACCGTCACGCTCGCAGAGTCTGGTCTTCCGACGTTATAGCTGTCTCCCTGTAGGACCTCCGCTTCTATGGTCCCGTTCGCTTCGTCAACGTCGTCATTCACCGTCTGGAGGATGAGGTCCCGTGTCAAACTTCCGCGTGCGATAGTTATCTGTGTCGGTATGTCGCCCGTGAGGAAAGCGCCTTCCGGTGTTTCAGTGACGCTCACGTTCACCGTCAGGTCCGCCGCCAGCACACGGCTCGCGGTCAGGGTCAACAGCACATTTTGACCTTCTGTAATATCGTCATCTTCTATAATATCGTCACCTTCTATAATATCGGATGGGGTGGGGTTATACAGAGCGATAGTTATCGTGGGCAGCGGCCGTGGCGTGGGTGTGGGTCTGGGTGGCGGAGGTGGGGAATAATCATTGTCCCTGACGGTCACCGTATCCGAGGACGGACTCCCAGCGACATATTCTGCGTCGCTGCCGCCGTCCTCTATCCTCCCGGTGACGCTGCCGTGTCTCTCATCTACGCTGTCGTTATCTGTCTGGACCGTGAAACTGGCAGACCTTTGGCCGCTCCGTATCGCTATGCTGGTCGGCGGCGTCCCACTGATGTACGACCCCTGCTCCGTCACTTCCACATCCACACTCAGACTCGACCCTGATGGCGCCAGGTCCGACGTCACAGTGAACTCTATGTCTTCACCCTCGGTTACCCGAGTCTGGTCAGCCTGGATTGTCACCGTGGCCTTCACCGTTATGAGATGCTGGCTAATGCCAGAATTGGCAACCGAATTCCCGTCCGCATCATTGAGATAAGACCAAAGAAGCGAACCAAAAAGGCCACATCCATACAAGGTGTAGTTAAAAGTCTTAGCGCTGAGGTTTTCTATCTCCTCGGTTTCCTCGAAGTCGGTGCAGCCTGAGTTGAACGCCACCTTGTTAAGTGTCAAGGGAACTGTGGTCAATTCGTACTCTTCACCACTGTCCAGTCCGGTAACCCGCACGTTGAATCCGTCTGAAGCTCCCTTGGTAAGGCTCGAAGGAACACTGCGGAGGGTTACAGTAGGAGCAGACTGTCTCCTCTGCCCAGACGCCTGGCTGACGGTTACACTAACCTCCTGGATGACGCTGCCGGTGTTGGCCGTCACCAGCCGCACCCAGCCCTTCCCTACCGAGCAGGCTTTCAGCGTAACCCACGTGGGAGCAACAGCGCCTGTCGTGGCCCCGGGCGACCCTGCGCCGCACGATTCACCCTCCAGCACGAAGTGCTCGCTGTACTCAATCTTCACCTCCAGGTCGGAGGGGACCACGTGGAACCCCACCGCCAGGGTCGTTTGCCCCACCTCCACCAACCCCGGCACCACCACCAGCTTTCCCGTAGTCTCAGGGTCAGTCGCGGGCGTACCGGTTGCGTCCTGCGCCAGAGTATATGACAGCAGGGTCGTCAGCATGACCACCACGAGGGCGGCCCAGATTATGCCGTGACGCAGAATATGGTTCGACATTAGATGCCCTCCACTTGTTCGATCACGAGAGGACCAGCTTGCTTTCTCCGCCCAGATGCGCCGTCAAACCCCATCGCTCTGGGACCGGCGAGGCCCAAGGCGACGGGATAGGCGTGGATGTGTACTGCATCTGCGTCGAATCATTGAGACTTGATGATCCTCATAATTATACTAATCAAAATAATAATGTCGATATATTATACGTAAACAGTAATAATTAATGTGCCTAAAATAGACTGCCAGCATAATCACCCCAGCCGTACCAGACCGGACGCTCACTCGCCAATCAGACCTGCTTCCATGCTTCCATGCGCCCCAATCCCCCTGGGACAATCTTGCAAGCATCAAGGCCCGATGTCCCTTACGGGTCCGGCCTACTCCCGGGTATCTGAGGGAATCACATGAGGAAGATCGCGGATAGCTTTTCCAATGGATGCCACCTTCCCACGGACCTGGGATGCCTGAAGCTCTAATACCCGCAGTTGAAGCGCGAGGAGGTGTGTCCGAAAGCTGAAACATACGCAGGAGGAAGGGATATGCCAGGGCCTGTATGGGTTAGTATTTCCGCCTCTACAGCCCTGAGGGGCCGAATCAGTCCCTGGAATACCGTTCACCGGGGGAAGTATTCATGTACAACAATCCCAGGTGCGCGCTCAGGGGAATGAAGCACAATCAGCTAACCTATCTGCATCAATGAAGGACATTTGGGCAGCAGGACCCGCTCTCGACATGAGCCTCTTCAGCTTGCCTAGCTGATTGAGTCCACCTTACAATCTCCATTGGGCAAAGAAGGTTAAGGTAGAGTTCACATGGCAATGAGGATTAATCGTGATTTGGAACTGCGGAGGTCTAGGGGCATCGTCATCGGGTCAGTCAACCATATCCGGCTCGATGGCGAGTGTCGGCGCAACAGTTTCTCGTACATCAGAACTCCAACCGGACCGAATTACAAAACAGTGCTTTAGGGTTGAGTTCTCATGCGGAGGGTTTGATTCATACAAGAAGCCCGACGGCCATTGTTTCCATCGTCGAGTGTCGATCTGTGAAGCACGAAATAAATCCTAGACCCGGTTTCATCACTGCTGGTCCATGCCAAACGACAGTGGTGGGACTTGTAACATCAGTATTCATCATACTCAGGACGCTCCTAGCCAGGACCACCACACCCGTGGGGATTTTCGTGTCGTTTTCTGTAGTCAACCACTGAACTTGTCCGTCCTGGGATCTACAATTCCCAATACCAAGACGATGTGTAGATTCTTCTATTTCCTATTTCTCGAGCTGTCTCTTGAGTCCACATATTCCGGCCGTTCGAGCCGATTTTAGAACCCCTATTCAAGTTGTTATACACTTCTGCCGTGATCTGTGTAGCTGGTCCAGACCGCGCAGATAGCTTGGCCGCATAGTTGGCCGCACGGCCAACCCAGACGAGGTCGTTGGCCCCCCGGATACCTGTACGGGCCACGAAGAGGTTGCTCGTGTCGATACCCACCACGTGCTTTACCGAATAGCGATCATTGGGATACTGGCTTCGTATGGCGGGGTTGATAATTTCAACACGGCGAAGTTGATTTTGAGACCAGTTCGGGCAGCGACAGTATTCTTATCGTCCCCGATGAACACCGCCATGATGCGGTCCCCATCATATCCGGTGATTGTCCCACCCTCTGAGCGAATTATCCTTGCCGCACACACCAGGTATGACTTGTAGATTTCCGCAGCGAATTTGGGACTCATGGTATCAACAAGCTTGGTTGAGTCGTCGAGGTCCGCGTAGAGGACTGTGCCCTCCAGGGTGTCGGCATCATTGCTGAGCTTCAAGTCATCTGTTTCCGGCACCACGCGGCCTGAGCGGGTGGTCCACTTCTCCTGAAGGATTTTCCGCACTTCCGAGTTGAGGTCGTCTCCAAGCGCCATGTCTCCGTCTCCCAAGGTGTTTTCAGCGAGGTCCAGCCGTTAGTATGGCGGCTCTGAGTTCATTGCAGGCCGGCCCCACCGATGCGGAGATGTCCTCCTCCAGCACCGGCTCGTAGACCAACGGCGTGATGCCAATGAGGTCAGTGGGTATTTTGAGATTGACACCTCGCGGATGGATTAAGAAGGTGCGAGACCGGCCCAGGGCACCCATGAATAACCCCAACTCGAAGATGACGTTATCCCGAGGCGCGTCACTGGTTACATCACGGCTGATCACCCTGTCATCGCCCGCCAGGATAAGCGCGGCGAAGTCGGCCCTGGACAACTGCCGTTCCAGAGATTCGATGGGAAAGCTCGACGCTTTGAAGATGCCGTCGGTCCAGAGGTTGACGACGATCGGGTCGTACGCAAGCGCTGACTGGACCGCACGGGCGATGGGCAGGGCCTCGGCTGAACAGCCCCATGAACAGGACAGGGCGTGGGTTCATGTGCGAGATGAAGCGGTTGCGCTGCCGGAGGCGAACGGCCAGTTCGCGGGCGACATTCCTCCACAATCTGGGACTGGAATCCGCCAAGTCGGTGAACGCTGTAGCCGATAGGCGAGCTATCACCACCTCATCAACGGCCACTGCGGATGCGGACCGGGGTTGCCCTGGGTCCACCAAGGCCATCTCTCCGACATGCTGACCTTCCGTCCTGACCGCAACCTCCCGGTCGAGCACCCTGATGGATACCACCCACGCCAGGATGAAGCAGATGGCATTGTCAGGTGCTGACTCTTCAATGATTGTGTCGCCCGGCATGAAACTCACAATCTCGGCGGATTTGCAGATGGTCTCAGCCAAATTGGAATCGTCTCCGATGACCGGCTGGTTCCGCAGCGCAGCAACAACGACACGAGGTCCCTCTGGTCCGGTGAATCGCCTGAGCATACTCATGATTCTCCGTGCGGGTGGTCTGGCTGAGCCAACCATACCGGAAGATGGATGGGTTATTTGGCGGGGTGGAGGCCCAAAGTCAGGTATCATGTACTGAAGGGTCAACCCGCATCCACCCATCTGACCACATTTCCTTCCAATCCGGTCCCTTTATCTGTGTCCAAGGCGGACTCGCCATCCTTTGGGCCGCAGACTCCCACGTCAAGGTTTCTGCATCGAGGCTCTGGGCGGATACCACGGGCGTTGGGTCGGAAGTGTCCTGATCGATACCATGATAGCCGAAATCGGTGACCTGGTCCAAGTCATCCAATTATCCGCCACCTCCCGTGGCGCAATAACTACGGACCGGGCATTCCCCACACCTGGGTCCACGGGCCGCACAGACCAACGCACCCAAATCAAGCAGGGCCTGGTTCCATTGCGTATCCGCTCCCTCGGCTCCAGCCATCTCACGAAGCGAAAGCCTGAGGCGCCAGTTGGGTTGCTTGGGAACTTCACCCAACACCCTGCGGGCTATTCTCTGGGTGTTGGTGTCCATCAGTACGCTGGAACGGTTGAAGGCGAAACAGAGAACGGCAGAGGCTATGTAGTCCCCGACCCCAGGGATGGCGACCAGTTCCTGCCAGTTGTCAGGCACCCAACCCTCCAGCCTATCTCTGATGAACTCCGCAGCAGCGACCATATTCCCGAACCGCCACGGAAGCCCAAGAGAGTTCAAGGACGGTCTGAGCACATCGAAGTTGTACAGGAATGAGTCCGGCGTCTCACCGAAGTTGAGTAGTTCCTCCGCCACCTGTGCCACCTGATCAGCTCTTGTTCGATGGAGGCACATCTCCAGCAACAGGACCTGCCAGGGATTCAAGCCTAGGCGTCTCCAAGGGAGGTCACGCCCATTCTCCCTGGACCATCCAATAAGATTATTCCAAAAGGAAGCCCCATATGCGATACGACTCTCTCTTATCCCTGTATTGCCCTGTTTGTCATCGAGGGCACTGCGCACCGACAGGGTGATGGCACGGGCAAGCATGGGTGGAACTGCATTCCCAATCTGCTGATACCTTCTGGACGGGTGGCCCGCGAACTGGAACCTGTCTGGAAAGGTCTGAATTCTGGCCGCCTCCCGTATGGAGAGGGTGCGGTCTTCCATTGGATGGATGTACCAGTAACCGTCCTTGGCAATATGGGCAGTGATGGTCCGGGATAAACCGTCGGAGGATAATCTCAGGTACTTGTCGTCGAAGGTGTCAGACCGGTATCTTCTCAGATGTTCCGGTACGTCCAGCTAGGTATCCCCCGGTTTCAGCAGGCGATAAATCTCTGCGTCATCCGGCCGCACTGACCTGGTTATATGGTCGCGAATCAACCGGGCTTCCCCGTCCGGCAGTCCCTGTCGAAATAATTCCGCAAGCTCGGAGGCTGGGGATCCCTCATAGGGCTGTGCCTCGTCCCTGGTATCCGCTGGAATCTGCGGAAGGTCTCCGATGGCGTCCCAGACCGTCGGATGGCTTCCCCACGGCTCGGGCCACTCGAATTTACCAAGATCCGCAACCCCGACCACGAAGAGCCGGGAGCGATGCTGGGGAACACGGTATTTCCACGCCTTCAGTATGTCCACATACACGCCGTACTCACGACTCTTCAGTTCGTCCATCAATGCAATGAGCAATGCCCCGCCCTGAGCTTGGGCAAAGTTCGGAACATTCTCAAAGAGCATGGCTCTCGGATTCAACCGATCGACAATGGAGAAGAAGCTCTGCCACAGGCCGGCTCTGTCGTCGTGAGCCTGGCGGTTGCCCGCCCTAACCAAGCTCCCGATCTTGGATGTGCCAGCCCTGGAGAACGGTTGGCATGGGGGACCACCAGCGAGGAGGTCCACACTTTCAATACCCCATTCGTCCAGTTGGTGGATGAAGTCGGCGGGGTTGGCAAGGTCCCCATAGGCATCAAGCTAAGGAAGGGATGTAAAGGGAAGCTACCTGTGTAATAGTGATTGTATCTAGCCAATCACCACAGGAGCTTCCCCATGAGCAATATACCACAAGTTTCTCAGGCCCTGCACCGAGTTCTGACCGATGTTGCCGAGAAAGCTGCCACCACCACTGGCTTGGTAAAACGGCGTTCCAAGCCCACTGGCTCCGTCTTCACCCAGACCCTGGTTTTCGGGTGGCTGGCAGACCCCAAGGCCAGTCTCTCCTCCCTTACGCAAATGGCAGCCACTCTCGGGGTCCAACTCAGTCCCCAAGCCCTGTTTCAGCGTTTCAACCCCCAGGCCGCCGGATGTTTGCAGCAAGTCTTGGAAGGGACCCTGGAAGAAATGATTGCCGCGGAACCGGTGGCTATTCCCATATTAAAGCGTTTCAGCGCTGTGGTGGTCCAGGATAGTTCCATCATCATGCTGCCCGATGCCCTCAAGGAAGTCTGGGCCGGTTGTGGCGGCACCAACTCCTACGGCAAGTCGGCGCTTAAGCTTCAAGTCCGGCTGGACCTGTCCACCGGTCTGCTGCTTGGACCCTTCTTGGACCATGGCCGGGTCCCAGACAGCAACTCTTGGGTGCAGAGGTCCCCCCTGCCTCGGGGGGCTTTGAGAATTGCCGACCTGGGATATTTCCGACTGGACACCTTCCGGGAACTGGCGGAGCAGGGGAGCTATTTCTTATCTCGACTCAAGGCCGGGACCAAGCTCTACCAGGCCGATGGAACTGGACTGGACTTGTCCTCGTTGCTCACTAGCGGGATCAGCCACCGGGTGGACTTGCCGGTACTGGTGGGACGCGCCCACCATCTATCCGCCCGACTGCTGGCAGTAAGAGTACCCCAAGAGGTGAGCGCCCAGCGCCGTCGCCAACTGAAGGACCAGGCTAGAAAGAAGCGACAACCCCTCAGCCAAACCAGACTGGCCTGGTGCGACTGGACCATCCTAATTACCAATGTGCCTCCATCGCTGCTGAGTTTGGATGAGGCCCTGATATTGGCCAGAACCCGTTGGCAGATAGAACTGCTCTTCAAGCTGTGGAAACAACGGGGAGGGATTGATAAGTGGCGCTCGGAGAATCCTTGGCGGATTCTTTGCGAGGTCTACGCCAAGCTCATCGCCATGGTCATCCTCCACTGGACCCTATTGACCTGCAGTTGGATGTACCCTCACCGCAGTCTGGTCAAAGCAGCCCAGACCATCCGTACCTACGCCATTATGTTGGCCTGTTCCATGACAGGAATTATCCCTACCGCCGCCGTTATCCGGCAAATTAGCTTATGTCTGAGTTCCGGCTGTAGAATTGAGCGGTGTCGCCAACGCCCCAGCGCCTATCAACTGCTCCTGGCCCTCACTGATGACTCCTTAGCTTGATGCCTATGGGGGTTTGCCAGGGCCGGCCCCGACCCATCATCAAGCCACCGGATGGCCTCCGGCAAGGTGAGGCCCTCCATCCGCTGCACGAAGTCCAGCACGTCGCCGCCCGCCCCACAGCCGAAGCAGTAGAACCTCTGGGTATCGCAGTACACCGTGAAGCTGCCCTCGGCTTCGTCGTGGAAGGAGCAGGCTCCTTGCCTGACCCGGCCCTTGCCCCTGAGCGCCACACCGGCGGCTTCCACCGCGTCGCCCAGGGGATGGCGGGCCTTGAGTTCCTGCAAGTCCACCGTGGCGTTGGCTACGACCATGCCGCACCCCCTTTCGCCAGGGACTTCAGCCCCCGCAGGCTGCGCCGGGAGACCAGCTTGCCCACCGGCCAGCGCATCCCCAGGACGGCGGCAACCTCCAGGGTCGCGTAGTCACCGTCGCCCTGCCAGTGCCGGGGCTGTAGAGCATGGCCCCACAGCCAGCAAACCGGCGCCGGGCGACGCTCAGCCACTCGGCGTAGAGCCACCGGAGTTGAGCATCCGTCGCATTGGCCGTGTCAACACCTGCCAGCGCCGCCAGCGCCCCGTCCAGAGCCTGCCCCGTACTCGATACGGGGTCGCCGGTCTGCCGCAGCCGCCGCGCCTCGTGGACAGTCTTGGCGAGGCTGGGCGAAGGTTCCGGCTGCTTTGGTGCCTCCCGGAACAGTGCCGCCAGCAGCCGGTCCACCAGTTCCTCCAACCGGCCCGCCGGGGCCAGGTTGTTGTCCAGGGTCATCGTCGTCATAGCGTTCCTCCTTGTTATTTTGTCACTTGCTGAGCCTGCTATTGTGTCCTGCCCATCTTCCGTTGGCCCCCGGACCGGGTGAGCCGCCACATTATGCACCTCCTTGATGATGATGTCGTGTGCCTGGCGATAGACGCACTCCGCCCCAGGTGGGACAGCGTCCAGAGAACGCCTGGACGGGGTTGGAGAAAGGCGCAGTCCGCCCAGGGTCCTTCTGAAGGGTGAGGTGATCCTGGAAGTTGCTGAGGGGGATATGGAAGGGGAATGCAGTCCGGTCTGGACGGGACTGCGGGGAAACGGAGCGAGTCCAGCCTGTCACGTTCTGGCTGACCGGAGCGTGTTGAAGCTGCGGCCCGGCTATTTCCAAGCCATGCCGCAGGCATGATGAGGCGGCCAGGGCGCGAGAGACGCTCCAACCGCAGGATCGGGGAGGCGAAGCGCATTGGGCGCTCCACCGAGGAAAGGGGACTGGGCTGCCTACCTGGGGTATAGCTGACACCTCATCAGTCACGGGAGTTAGGGATACACCAGGTGAAGCGCGCCGTGCGCTTCGTTGGTTGGGGTGACCGGCTGGTGCGGAGGAGTTAACCGCCCCACCGCCTCAGTGATGTCCCTCGTGGGCAACCCCAGGGAGAGCAAGGCTCAATCCCTCGTGGACATCCCAATTGGGCGGACGCCGGGAGAGCAAGGCTCGATCCTGTGCGTCCGGCCCCGGGTCCAGGGACGGGACCTCCAGGTTTCTGGAGCGGGAAACGCTGGAAAAGCCTGACAACAATCCCAGTATCACGCCTCATCCCGGCGTTGGCAATAGTTCCGGGGCAGCCGCGCCCGGATCGCTTGCTCCCATTCGGCAACAATAGGGCAACCCCTGCACCGGCGGGGACTCAACCCCGGAACCGACCCAGGGGACCTAATTCCTCCACAGACCCAGGGTCAGCGCACGACGTATCCGTTGCAGCAACCTCCGCCGGGTCCATGCCCGGCGGGTCTCCTCCAGGGCACCCCCATCCTGGCCCAGGTCCCCCCGGAGGAGGGGGTGTCCATGGTCAACGGGGACGAGGAGCCGGTGGAGCGGAAGAAGGACGGGCGGTTCATCGCCAGGCCCGTCTTCAACATGGAGATAGACGCCCTCTACTACGCCCTCCGCCACCCCGACACCGGCGACTGGCTCACCCAGTTGTACCGGGTCCGGGGGGAGAGAGGAAGCTCCGGGACGGCTGGGAGTACACCTTCGAGTACCCGGCCCCCGTATCAAGTACGGGGCAGGCTCTCGAGGAGCAGCCGGACCTGGACCCGGAGGCGGCCTACCTGCTGGAGATTCTGGCGCAGGAGAAGGGCCCAACGGATGCATATGCCCACACCTTCCACGTCCTGGTGCCGGTGCACCAGCCCGGGGGCCTGTGGGACCGGGTGCTGGGGCAGGCCATGGGGGAAGACCCAGTCAACTGCGGGGAGGGATAGATACCCATGAGCGACATTCTAACCGGGACCCCCGCCAACCTGACCTACGCCAACGACCTTATTTCCCAACCCGTTGGCCCTGGGGGATAGGTCAATACCGCATGGCGCCCTATGATGCCCTGCGCAAGGCTGGGCTAAACGTGGTGGTCGTCAACCCCATGTCGGTGAAAGCGTTGCTCAGAGTGGAAGGGAAGTCTGACAAGAGAGATGCGGCTACCCTTGCCAGGATAGCGGCGTCCTTCGGGTTAAGGCGGTCGAACATGCCAGACGAGTCCCAGAGAGAGGTAAGAACTTACTTCCGTGCTCTTGACAACTCTCAAAGGCAGATTACCCGAATAAACAACCAAAGGTTCTACCTTTCCAACTGCCTGGAGGGCATGGCTACCTTCGAGCAGAGAGAGGCCCAGGCAAGGGACACCCTCTTGGCAATGTCTCCTGAGTTCGAGCGAGATATTGAACTGTTGTGTTCAGCGCCATACACCGACCCCCTGCTTGCTCTGCGGGTGATAGCTGAAATGGGAAGGGACTTCAACTTGAGATACCCGAACAAGAAGGCTTTCTCTGCTGGGGTTGGCAGTGCGCCCGAATGGCTGGTCTCCTGTGGGAAGCTGCTACACACCGACAAGAGGCATGGCAACCAAAGGCTGATAAACCACATGACCGACAGGCTCAAGGGCCTGATGATACAGCCCACCTTTGAAAGCGCAGCTATGGGAAGGCGGGCCAAGGCTTACAGAAAGCGGGCCGGCTTCAGCAAGGCCCTGCTGGCTGTGGCCCACGACATGACCGAGGCCTGGTTCATGGTGATGAAATCTGGGAACCGATACAACGATACGCTTTTGCATCCGAGGGAGGAAGTTCATGTCAAACCGAAAGAAGGGGATGGAGAGTGAACTCCCTGAAGACATTGATTACAAAGACACAGGGTGTAGTCACCATCCTGCGTGTCTTAGTTGCCCTTTTGTGCGCTGTAAGCACGATGACTCTAGGGACTTCCGGTATCACAGGACTCTGGAGAGCCATCGGGTGGTCATGGAAGCAATGGAGGCCCAGGGTCTGAGTGTAAGAGACACGGCCATGCGCTTTGGCGCCAGCAGAAGGACCATCTTCAGAATCAAGGAGGAGTGGAAAGATGCTGGTCACTGACCACTGGCCACTGGCTGAGAGCAGGGTTGGGCATTAGAGCGAGCCACGAAATGCGGGGGGCTGATTGACGAAATCGTCCTGTCGGTACACCCGGTCATCCTGGGCCAGGGCATCCTCCTGTTCCCGCCCGACACTCCGCAGCGGGATCTGACCCTGGTAGATAGCCAGGCCTATGACACCGGTCTGGTGCAGCTGACCTACCGGCGCATCCCCGGCGCATCCTAGAATTAGTCAGGGAGGTTACATATCGGCGAGGCTTCGAGTCCGGTCCCCGATTCGCCGGTCTCAGACCCCATGACATGCTTGACGGGTCACCGATGACACGTTGTGAGGTGCCCGCCGCAGCCGTCCTGGGGTCTCACATTGCCACCCACGACGTCTCCCACCCCTCCCCACCGGACTAACGCGGCAGGTCGCGGCAGTAAGACTGATTTATGCCGGGTTGTCGGGTACTGTTTGCTCATAGGGACTTTATTAAATGCGCCCAGTCACTTACCATAAATGGGTGTTCTTTGCTTGATCAAAGACGGGATGGGTGAATATGTGGCAGATGACAACGTGGCTTACTCCCCTGCGCCTCTGCGCCCTGGCGCTGATTCTTCTGCCCTGCTCGCGGCGGGGGCTCTGATGCGCCGTCAGCCACGCCCGCCTCATCCGCCTCTGACAGGGCCACGCCTACGGCCAAGGCCACAGCCGCCCCCACATCCAAGCCCGCGCTTGGGCAGATTTCGTCCGAAACGGACAGGGAAGCCTTGGTCGCCCTTTACAACGCCACAGGGGGCGAAAACTGGTATAACAATGAAAACTGGCTGAGCGACGCGCCGATCGAAGAATGGCACGGTGTCGTCACTTACGTCGGAGACTCGTCGGGGAGCTGTTACTCGCCGCTGACGAGTTGAGGAGTGAGATACCGCCCGTGTTGGGCAACCTCGCCAGCCTGCAAAACCTGAGCCTCAGTGACAACCAGTTGAGTGGGGAGATACCGCCGGAGTTGGGCAATCTCACCAACCTGGAAGTGCTGCACCTCGAGGGTAACGAGTTGAGCGGGTGCATACCAACCAGTTTGCAAGACCAGTTGGATATGAACTTTTCCGAGCTGGGCGGTCTGCCGTTCTGCTGATGCCCCGGCGGTAGTGGGTCGCCCTTCTTTCCGCCCGTCCCGCGGCAACCCAGGACCCCACTCCGTCGGTTGAGGCCCCCCGGGCCCCTCAGACGCCGCAGTGTCCCTCGCACTCGTTGCCGAAGCCGTCGGATCGCCAGGAGATCAATGGGGAGTCTTCAACCCACTTGTGAAGGGTTTATCAACGGCCACAGACCTCTAACAGCCCGTTGATAACCGTGATCGCTCGTGGTGCTGTTTCTACACCACCTCTATCGCTTCGCCGGTAGGGTCGAGACCGCCCCGAAGGGCGGTCTCTGTCTTTGCAGCGGTCTCTGTCTTTGCAAAGGAGTAGCGATTGATCATCAACCTCTTTCGGCTTCACCAGCTCCTCGGCCATGAACTCGGCCCAGGAGAACAGCGATTGCTCCCGCTCCGGGGCTGCGGCGTCGTGGCCGTTGTTCGCAGCTATGGCTTCCTCCTCGCGGTTCCCGTTGCCGTTGCGGTGCGTCTCGACGGCCTTCCACCCGTCGTCCACCATGTACTCTTCGGCGTCTCTGGCCTGGACGAAGACCGCCATGTCGCCGGTCAGCAACACCCCCGGGCGACACACGTGGTATCGACAATGTTTCGATAGCAGGCGTCGCTGTGACCTTGACTCGGACCTCGGCGGTAACATCGGAGGACAAGGTTGCGGTGAGCTACCTCAACCCAACGTATACCGACTTGCCCCGTATCAAGGATGAGGCATGCAATCCCGCGAAGGAGTTCACCGACAGGGCGGTGCACAACAACATGCCCAGCACCAGCAACTTGGTCCGGGCCTTGGAGCAACAGAAGTCCTCCCGGAACACACCTGCCACCGGCGCGCCCACCATCATCGGCACGCCGTTGCCGGGGCAAACGCTGACGGCTGACACGTCCGGTATTGAGGACGAGGATGGCCTGACGAGGGTGGCCCTCAGCTACCGGTGGCTCTCCAGCGACGGGACCACGGACACGGACATTCAGGGTGCCACCGAATCCACCTATACGCTTGTGGCCGACGACTCGCAGCGCACGGTGGCCTCCTTGCGAGTCGGTGCGGGACTACCTGGCATGAGTCCGGACTCTAAGGCGACCTGCGGGATTTTTCGCAGGCCGCCTACCGCCATCACCCAAGGCGCTCTACCCTTCCTCTAATGCTTTGCCCTGAGGTAGCGCACAATTTCCATCATCACCTTGCAGTCAACCTCGTTATATCGAGCAATCTCATCCATCATCGGCACCTCGGTCATGGGCACGCCTTTCTCCCGGGCTTCCTCGTCGCAGCGCCACGCTCCCACCATAGCCCCCAGGCCGTCGACGGGGTTGTCTTCCCAGTCGGTTTTAATAAGACCGAGTTTGCGCATGGCCTTGGCAACCGCTTTCAGGCCGAAGCCCAGCGCACCCCGGACTACTATGGGTTCCTCGCGCATAACCTTCAGGAAGTCATACCAGCCCAGCTCGGGCCAGTCGGCGCGCTCCTGGTGCCTTATCCTTGCTGAGTTGTAGGCGTTTTCCAGGGCGGTTAACTCCGCCGCCGACCAGTGGAAGATATGAGGCTTTTCATTAGACGGGTCAAGCCGGTCCCGGACTCCCGCCATGTATTCCACCCATTCCCGGATTATGCGGAGTTCCTCCCCCTCGGACAGGTCTTTGGTGACCAACGACTTGAACTGCCACTCCTCTCCTTCCATGTGTCCACAGCCAATCATGAAGATGAGGGGCTGCCCTCCCTTCTCCGGCAGCTTGGAAAAATCGTCGTTCAGGTCGCTGCAAAATTCAAAGTCCACGTAGAACTCTAACCTGGGGGCCGTGTGCCATTCCTCCCGGGTTTTCTCGATTCGCAAGGGACGCACCGGCGGGCCGCCATCGGTGTTCACCGCCAGTATCTGCCGGAGGGTGGGCGCAGTCTTGGCCCCTTTGACCCCCACCGCATCGGGCATCAAGCGGGGGGCGTCCCACCGGTAGAGGCCAGCCTCGTGGGCTTGCTCCCGCTTGCCGACCCCCACCTGCCACAACTGGGTCAACTCTTTCAACTCATCCGCCAGCCACTTCTTGACACCGACCCATTGGGCGTCAGGCTCCTCTTCCTCATCGCCGGGTCCCAATTCGGGATACGCCGCATTCAGCATCATGTCGCCGTCGTCGGCATTGCTCATGTTGGGGTACAGTTCCGGCACCGACGGCGTGGGGAGGAGCTCCCAGTCCTTACCCTCGGTGCGGACCCGGCGCACCCAGCGAAGGGCGTCCCCCACGGCGGCTGCTATAGGGACTTTATTGGCAACAGTCCCGTTGTGCGGTACGGGTCCCAGCCGGTCCATAGCATTGGCGCAGCGGAGGGTGGTCCCCTTGCTCTCGAGCTGCCAGCCGCGCCCCAGGATGTAGGACTCGGGTGGCTCGAAACCCTGGAGCCGGCCCAGCATCCGGTTGTAGATGTACAACTGGGCCTTGTACGCAGGTCCGCTGCCGCCGTTGCCAAGCTCTGAGCCACTGGCGTTCAGGTGCAGGGTCGTGAACTTGGTATCCACCACCCGGTAGTGCCAGCCGGCGGCACCCAGGTCCGGCGCGGACGCCCCCGCTTCCCTCTCAGGAAAAGAGCCGGGGAACAGACTGTGGAGTACGTCGCTGCGGACCAAGAAGTCCGGGGAACCGTAGTTCATGTTCTGGGCGTCCCGCAACACGGCTTGATAGATGATTGGCGCGCCCCGCCGCATAGCCTCATGGGTCTCCTCGGCCTTGCCCAATTCTCTGATTTCCCGGTAGTCCTGGGCTATGGTGGCGACCTCATACCGCTCCCGGAGCAGGCGCAGGATGCCGGCCTCGAATTCTCTGCCCTTCTCGAAAATGAACTCCAGGAAGTCCAAATCCCTAACGTATTCGGACAATTCCCTCTTTGGTATGTAGTCGCGGCTTTTGCCATACTCTTGCAGCCAGTCAATGAGGGGGTCGCCCAGCATCCAATTCCGGGTGCGTCCTGCGCTCACCCACTGGCGCCAATCGTCTGGGGAAAGGGGGATGGGGACCCTGGAGCCGTCGTCCCTATTGGTTAAAGCCTCAATGCCCATGTGATACCTCTCAAACCGCAAGGTGGGACCTACGCCCCACCGTCCTCAGGTTTCGGATTGGTGATGTCTATCAGATTGACATTTCGTGGTAATCACCCGGCCGCATCCGATTGATAGCCTCCCGTATTGCGTTGACCCTGGCTTGAATGCGTGGCCATGAGGTCGTTAGCAGTACAAACACAGCCAGTTGCCGAGTTGCGAGATTCTGTTGATGGCGCAATTGCTGGTCCGTGGTTATGAGAAGTTCGTAACCACCTTCCTCGGCCCGGTCGAGCAGTTCCCCGTTCCGGAGGTTGAACCAACCCATCTCGAAGGCGGTGTCAACCGAGTGCTCTGGTAGGTAGCTGCGAAGAGGAGCAGGGGTGCCCTGGTCGAACAAGACTCTCAAGAGCTCGCCGGGTCCGCCAGGGACTTCACTTCGTGGGCGAGGACGGCTTCTACTGCCCACCGGCTGACGCCGGGGAACCACTCGAGGAACTGGTCCACCGTCGCGCCATCCTGGAGATTCTCGAACAGAGCGGCCACCGGCACTCGTGTTCTGCGAAACACCCAAACCCCGCCGAGCTTGTCTGGGTCACGTTCAACGGCGGCGCACTTCTCCCAGTTGGTCATTGCAGCACCTCGTATTTGTGTTGGTCCCGCCACCTACTCCCCATTACTAATTCCATCCTCACTTCCCTCAACACCGGGGCGATGTCCGGCCTTTGTGCTACCTGCCAGCCTCGATCCAAGCCAGCGTGACGGCTTCGGAGGTAGTGGTCATGGCGCTTGCCTACACTTCTGACGACACCGACAAGTTGCGCGGGTTGCGCAACTCGTACCCTCTGCCTAAAGGATGGACGTCGCCATCCAAGCTGACAGGGGTTTGGTCTTTGAATGCGCTGATTACTATATCGTAAACTGACTGCTCGAATTCCACATTCATGCGTGTAAGGCGCTCGTCCCACACTGACACAATTGTTGCCCGGCCATCGAATTCGTCCGGCCCCCTTTCCAGCCGGACAACATGCCCAATTATCTGCTCGTCGTATGAGGGTTCTCTGAGGCGAAAGGATTTTGCTGCTTCCACCAAAATGTCGGCAGAGGCGGAAGAAAATTGGAAGTGCGAGTCTGGAACATTGGACGGACGCACGCCGGCCCAGGTTAAATCTATGGCGACTCCCTCGCCCTTCTTCGCCAGTTCCGCCACTGAATCACACAGATTGGCGCTGACGCCGGAGTCCACTGCTTCCCTGAAGGGTTGCAGCGTATCACTGGCAACGACTCGTTCTACGGCCGCACTGGTATGCCGCAGTCCTTGAGCGAGTTTAGCGGTGACGAGACGGGGGAAAGGGGCACGAAAGTCGTCTCCAAAATCTCCCTGCCTGTCAAGTCCTACCGGCACCGGAGAATGCAACGTCAGAGCATAGCCTTGGGAGTAGCCGGGCAGTGGACGCACACTGTCGAGGTATTCCGCCACGTCAGCGCTCAGCTTGCCGCGGTAGATTGCCCGTGGCTTCTCAGCGGACCTTGCTCCCGCCTCCAGCATTTTATAGGCGTCATTTAGCATTTCGGCGCTTTGCCGCAGGGACAATGACTCTCTCGCCTTCCCATTAGCCGAGCGCACCCGTATCACGTCGGCGCCGGCGGCAGAAATATCATAGAACACGTCAAGCTGGGAGCGTTCCTCGACCACGGCCAAGACCGCGACAGACTCGGCCATACTCTCGGCGTAATCTGCGACAGTATCCCGAGTGGGAAGCAGTATTTCCCATATACGGCCGTCATGTTCCTTGTTATACACTGTGGCCGGCCTTTCCCCCCAAGGACCTGCGTCATTCCACCCTCGAGAATTGAGGTAAGCCTTGAGACTGACTATGGACAGCGAGGACAACGCTGTCCGGTCCTGTATTTGGACTAGCATAGCGCCTCCCCCCTTTCCACCTTTTGCATCAGGCCAACGAGTTGTTGACTATTGAACACATTAAGCGCCGGGATTGGGACTGTAACAGTCGAAGTGTTAGGCGTAGCCGCCCAGCCTTCCAGGCAAAGCCAGTAAGCGCACCGACGAAGGCAAAGCTCATCATTGCTCTGCTGAAGCCAGTCGGGTTTTTCTTCGGGCATAAGCAAAACTATCAGAATACGAGGCGTCCGGGTGTAAGCTCGTAGTTCATCGTAGTTCTTGACCGGCAACGGGAAGTGCAGTTCACCATTCCGCAAAATATCCTGCGTGGTTGCCTTGGCCTGAAATTCTATCCTGGGACGCCGGCCAAAGCTGGCCATCAGGACTCCATCCACGCTGTCAACGTCCGGTTCAGGTCTGGAAACTTGGTAACCGGCATCTGCAGCGACCGCCCGGATGTAGGCCAGGGAAAGCTGTTCCATCTGCATATTTGGGGTCATTGCGTCAATACCCCGTCAAATATTTCTACCCGCCCCCACCTCTCCCAACACCAGCTGTTGAGCCAGTCTAGGGCGGCCTGTTCGACGGTAGATTCGGTTATGGTGGTAATGTAGGCGTGAAAACTCTAATACCTAAACAAATCACTTTAGTGAGAATTTGGAGTCTGGTTATAGACTAGCTCACACTTTTCCAACCTCACACTTCCTCTTAGGTAAAAACCAATGGATTCGATTTTTCCTATAGCGGAGACCTGGTCTCCCACATTAAACGCAACGAGTCTTTCGCGCCAGAGGCTCCCATCGAATTCCATATGCAATAACACCTCCGTATCTAATGGACCTACGAGTAAGGAAACAGAGGCCCCGCGCTTCCACACATCCTTGACGCATCCTTCTACTCTCAGCCAATGGCCGATATGGCGTTTGCTGACATCTTCCGCAACGATGTTTGTAAGCCCTTTAACTTCGGCAACCAACTCATCCAGTGTCCTTGGAGAGAAGAACCTCTCTTCAATTAGCTGTCCAGAGGGGTTAGGAACCTCAGTTATCTTAGGAACGCTCTGAATAGGTTCATGCCTAGCGACATCATCAGATAGGGAAGTGTGCCCTACTGAGGACTTGTTCAGAGGTTTCTCAGGTATTTCAGCGACTTCAGGCCTCTCGTTATCCTCGGGTGTCTCGATAAACTTCAAAGCGAACATCGTTACAATACCGCCAACTACGGCAGCCGCAATTGGTATCTCTCCCGACACTCCCCTAGTCATCACGTACTCGACACCCGCAGCAGTTACACTGGGCAATGCCGCTGCCACTAGTAAGGTAAGCCAATACCGACTTTTGCCATATCCAACAACTCTTCGCATCCAGTTTTGTAAACCTCCCGTACAAATACATCAAGGTTACAATTGCGGTAGATTTCGCAATCAGATTCGGCACCAGCGCGTCCCGCTGGGTGGTCAGGGTGCGGGTTTCATTACGTTTGACTCAATCCTACAGAACATCCGGTTTGCAATCAAGACGTATGTGTATTCCCGATTGCCCCTTAATCCGCAAACTGCCGCCGTACTTCTCCGGTGCCGACGAATTGGGACAGGAGGCGGTAGTTGCCCCGCTCGTGGCGGACCCGGCCAGCGATGATTGCCGGGTGGACTCCCAGGCTTTGGGCCAGGTTGATTACCCCGTTGGGCGTTGGGTTCTCCCGGACCGGGCTTACATCCCAGACATCTTCGGGTATCAGCGCCTCTCCCGCCAGCAGGTCCGCGTCCCGTTCCTTGGAATCACCGGAATTGCCTGCGCGTGCCTCGATGCCCCGGAGGTTGTGGTCATCTACGAAGGCGGCCTCGTCGCTGCAACCCTCCAGGTGAAGGCCGACGTGGGCCAGTTCGTGGAGGAGGGTAAACCAGAAGTTGTCTATCCGGTCGTACCGCAGGGTCAGTCCGACAAGGGGCCTGCCGCCGGGGAGTCGGAAGGCCGCCCCGTCCAGGTGGGTCCTGGGCAGGTGGCGCACGACCTCAAATCCGATGCTACGCTGGGCTAGGAAGTCCCGTGCCCGCCTGGGGCCTTCCTCGAAAGCGCTGAGTTGGGCAACATCCCGAAGAAATTCGGGAGTGATGACACCTGGCCGGTACTCCACCATTGACGCCCGCTCCCGCGCCGTCGCCATCACCTGCCAGCACCACGCCTTCAGGGCGTACTCGTCGGTCTTGGCGTTAATGCGCCGGTCGTCATTCTTGCGATAAAGGGCCATGGCGGCTTCCCATCCTCCGGCGCGTCCAATCAAGGCGGTCATCAGTTCCTCGGCGCGGCCTGCCAAGTCCGGCATGTTGGGAATCCAGCCGGCCTTGGCCATCGCTTTCAAGGGGAACCTGGCCCACTCGATGCCTGCGGGTGTCTCCGGCAGGGTGTCGCCAGGTTCCTGGAGCAGCACGTCGGCGGGTATCCCCAGGTGCCGGTGAAGGGCACGGGCCATGGACATAGTGATGGCCCGCTTACCGGAAAGTACCTCAGAGACCTTGGCCCGGCTCCCGATGAATGGCACCAGGTCCCGGGGGGTCAGATTCGCCTGGTCCATACGGAACTCGATGGCAGAAATGGGGTCGGGATACCCTATATCCACAGTCTTGGACTCATATAGCTCGACCAGGTCCAGCAAGACTCCAAGCTCATCATCCTCCGGCGTACCCGCTTCGGCGTCGAAAATCTCCTCAATCCGCGCCAGGGCAGCTTCGAGGTCTTCGTCGGTTCGGATTGGCTTTATCATGTTCATAGCCCCACCTTCTCAACATCAATACGATCATACTCCGCGTGAGTGCCTACCCATTTGATATAAACCGTGCGCCATCGGTAATTAATCCAGGCCACCAGCCGAAATCGGTTGCCGCTGATATTGAATACGACACGGTTACCGCGTACAAAGCTCGCGGTGGGGTAGAGTTCCCTCACTTGGGCTGGAGTAGCCCAGTCCGCTCGTTTCACCTCCTGGTACCAGGTGCGCAGCGATTGCTTGGAATCCGGATGGCGCTCCCAGAATTCGCGGAGCGCTTTTTCAGAGATGGTCCGCATAATCAGACATTAAACCTACCATATTTTATAATTGTATAATGTTCCCAAATATATATCAAATACCAAGTCCCGATTCTTAGAATGTATTCTCTGCCGGCTCAATCTCCAACGCATTGCTCCCTGGCAAATCTCCCTTGCACTCTGCTATTCGGTTGGATACTATACACCAATAGCTGAAATTGATGAGACCGGCTAAGTGGGTAGTGCCTCAGTTATTAATACGCTGCCGAGGTGAGAGCGGACATGGTCAAGACGGTCTTTGCAATTGCTATACTTATCGCTGCGTGCCTGGCGTGCGACGAAGGACCCGATTCCGTCAAAATGGGGACGGAAGGGGTCTATCCTCCTTACAACTACGTCAACGATGACGGCGAGCTTGTGGGGTTGGAGATAGAATTGGGTGATGAGTTGTGCCGGCGGGCCAATCTCGAATGTACATGGGTGGCCAACGAGTGGGACAGCATCATACCCAACCTGGTGGCCGGCAATTATGACACCATCCTAGCCGGAATGAGCATCACCGATGAGCGGGACGAGGTCATAGACTTCACCCAGCCCTACATTCCGCCCAACCCGTCTGTCTATGTGGCCCTGGCCGGCGCGGGCGATGAGGTGGTTGACGGCAAAGTGGCCGCCCAGGTGTCCACCGTCCAGGCCGACTACCTGGCCCAGTCCGGCGCGACGCTGGTAGAATACGAGTTGGCCCCAGAGGTCATCTCAGCCGTCTTGAAGGGCGAGGCGGACGCGGCGCTGGTGGACCTGGGGTTTGCCGAGGAGAGTATAGCGGAGAATGGAGAACCGTTGGCTATCGTGGGACCGAGGGTGACACTGGACTCCGGTGTCGGCATCGGCATCCGAGAGGACGATACCGAGTTGAAAGACAAGCTGGACCGGGCCATCACCGCCATGAAAGAGGACGGCTCGTTGAACGCCCTCATTAAGAAGTGGCTCGGCCCGGACGCAGAGACCTTTTGACCTTTGCCCTGGGGCACGAGTATCTAGTAGGGCAGGTATAACCTGATATATTATATGCTCAGCCAACGGGGGTGCAGTATGACAGAGCATGACCATCGGAGAGCGAACGGCGCCGAGACCGGGGCGACGGAGTCCGGTCATTCCCACCACGGCCGTTCCCACGACTACCGGGGTGCGGGTCGGCGCAGCCTGATAATTGTCCTGGTACTGCTTTCCTGCCACATGGCGGTTGAAATATCCGGCGGCATCCTTTCCGGCAGCCTGGCCCTCTTGGCAGACGCCGCCCATATAGTCAGCGCCCAATACATCGGAGGACTGGTCGGATGAATCGTTGGAAGTTCCTGCGGAGGCGTTGTTCAATGCACAGGACCATTGCGGGACTGATTGCTACTGTCGTTGCTGCCCTGCTGATGTCCTGTAGTGGACCAACACCAACGCTGACCGTTCCTGCTGACACACCAACTCCAACTCAAGTCCTCTCTCGCATCGGACCAACTCCCACACCGACCGTACCTACTGCAACGCCCGAGCCCACAGCCGCGCCAACGCCAGTACCCACGGCCACGCCAGTACCAGAACCCACAGCCACGCCAACCCCGGATCCCACGTCCGCACCAACGCCAGGACCCAAGCTAGACCATCCGGCGGCGCTGCTGAGCGTTCTGCCGATGGACAGCGCTCAGTTCATCTTCGTGGAAGCCGATTTGGTATTACAACGGCCCGCGCTGAGGGAAGAGGTCGAACACGGTATCGAGATTCTTGACCAGAGAACGGCCGGGGTGCTTAGCATAGAATTGTTGGCCTTGGCAGGAATCAAGAGCGCCGCCTTTGGAATCACCAATGAATATCTGGGCGCCGCCATTCTATTGGGTGACTTTGAACCCTTCCCCGGACTGCTGCAACAAGCGCCTTCCCTGGCAGACACGGACAGCCGCTTCGACCCTCCGGGACCCCTCGGTCCACATCGAGGCGTGGAATTGTACATCTTTCCCTGGTACGACGACCTGTTTGTCGCAGTCCCCGACTCCGGCACGCTTTTGTTGGCCCAAAGCGCCGGGCTGCTCAAGGAAATCATAGACCGCTACCTGGATGGTGGAGAGCTTAGTGAGCCCCTGGACGGCCTGCTTAGCCGCATAGGACCCATAGATTTCCTGATCGCCCGGCCCATTGAAACGGGAAACGCCAACCAGGACGGCCAGCCCATGCCATTCCCGTCATTTCACGCTCATGCAGGCTTCTTGAATGAAGGTGAGACCTGCACCATCTACGCCTATATGGAATTCGACGAATTTGCCCAGGCCGAGGAAGCAAGGAACTGGTTGGCCCAGCAGCAAGACCTGAGCGGCCTCTTCTTCGGCTACAACCGTGACACCGGAAAACCTGTCGGTGAGGTCCGGCAGGAGGGCCGGGCCGTCATCGCCGAAGCAGTCGTGCCCGACAAAGACGTGCCCGACTTGTTTTCCGGTGACTAGAGATAGGCGAGCAAGGTCCCTCATCTTTGAGATTTCCGGGTTCCCGCAGGACCGGAATGACCTATCAAGCCTGAACATTTGTAAGAGGCCGCCCAAGGGGATGAGCCGTTATTACAGGCACGCGTCACGCACGGCCTGGGACAGGGCCGCAAGACGTGCGTCATTGGACTCGTTGGCCCTGAAGCCGTTGGTTATGATGGCTACTGCCAGTCCCGAATCGGGGTCCGCCCAGCCCACGGAAGTGCCGGCGCCCCCATGACCGAAGGTGTGGATGTCCACCGTTCCCGAAGACCCCATGCGAGGGCTGCCCAGCATCAGCCCAAGGGACCGCTGGACGTACTGCTGGCTGGTAACGTCTATACCCTCAACCTGTAGCTTGGTGACTTCCGCCACCGTCTCAGGCTTTAGGACCTGCACGCCGTCCAGGGTCCCACCCCGCTCCATCATAGCATAGAACCGCGCCAGGTCCCGGCCCGTGGTAATGCCTCCGCCCGCAGGATGCACTGCCTGGTGCACCTCCGGCAGATTATAGGTAGATACCATCTCCGGGCGGTCGCAGTCTTCCATGGCATGTATCCTGGATACCCTCCCCTCCAGAGACGGGGGCAGCCCCACGTAGGTGTCATCCATACCCAGAGGCCCGGTTATCTCTTCTCGAAGAAACGCGTTGAACGGCCGTCCGTCAATGCGGCGCACCAACTCACCAATTACCCATCCGAAATTGCGGGCATGATAGGCTATCACCTCGCCGGGCCCATAGGTTGGAACGGCCATCTCCATAGCATGGACCACGGCATCCCAGTCGCGCCATTTGTCCCAGGTTAGCTCTGCGGGGGTCTCGGGAAAGCCCCCCTGGTGGGTCAGGATATGGCGCACGGTGATGGCATCCTTGCCTTTCTGGGCGAATCCGGGCCAGTATTTGGCTACCGGGTCATCCCAAGCCAGCTTGCCTCGCTCCCAAAGGATGTGCAGGCAGGCCGCCGCCAGGGGCTTGGTGGACGAATAGAGGACAAACATAGTGTCATGGTCTACGGGCTTCCCCGTCTCCCCGTCCGCCACACCGCCATAGAGGTCCAGGGCCGGCTGGCCATAGCGATATACTGCCAGGGCAGCCCCGGGGTGCACGCCGTTTTCAATCTGCTCCCGGAAGAGTTGCTCCACACTCCCAAGGGCCTGGGGGTCCATCTGTACTGTATCGGCTGCTACTACCATCTATCTACCTCCTACGAATATCCGCGCTCAACCAATTATAACCGGCAACGAAATTACCACCGTCATTCCTATGAAAATAGGCATCCCCCAAGCTGGAATCCCAGCCCCCCATCCCTGGATTCCCGCTTTCGCGGGAATGACGGTTGGGATGCCGTACCATTTTCATCTTCGTATGTGGCCCGGAGGGCCATGGGGAATTATTATGAAAATAGGGTTTTCATCCTCGTATGTGGCCCGCAGGGGCATGGGCAATTACCATGAAAATAACCAATGCCGGGTTCCCTACCCCACCGCACCCTGAAGGGTGCGGCATCCACCCACCGTCATTCCGGCGTAGGCCGGAATCCAGGGGTGAGGGGTGGGTGACTCGCAATGGCCGCTTACATCGCGAGACCCTGGATTCCCGCTTTCGCGGGAATGACGGCGCTGGCTGCTACCTATTTTCACAATAATTCCCCACGCCCCTGCGGGCCACATACGAGGATGAAAGTGGCCCGGTCTCCCCACCGTCATTCCGGCGTAGGCCGGAATCCAGGGGGGTGTGGGGGTGACTTCGCAATTACTCCCCAGGGTTGCGGGAACCCTGGATTCCCGCTTTCGCGGGAATGACGGTGCTGGCTGTTGCCTATTTTCATGGCAATAATTACCCATGCCCCTCGGGCCACATACGAGGATGAAATTAGCGGTCGACCTCCAGGCCGTCACTCCCGCGAAAGCGGGAGTCCATCACCCCGCCTCTGGATTCCGGCCTGCGCCGGAATGACGGTAGAGGCCGGAATCACGGCTTGGGGGCTGCCTATTTTCATGGTATGACGACGGTTATGCAATGGTCTCCAGGCTTGCGGCTACAACAGCTTTTCCAGGAGGGAAATCATCTCAGCATCACCTCCCGCCGGAGGCGACCAGTCAACGTGCACTACCGGGAATCCCTGGGACTCCAGGGTATCAGCGAAGTCCTCCACCCCGATATTGACGGTGACGGGGCCGATGCTTAACAGTTGGTCCATAGGTGAGTCCATTCCCTACTCCCGGTCCTTTCCGGGCACCCGGTCCCTTCAGGCCACCCGTTCCATTTAGGCTACTATGGAGGCGGCAAACCGGGCGGCCCTGAAACTGCTTGGGAATACAATGGCGCCGGCTTCTTCTAAGAGCCGGTTCTGGGTCTCCAGTCCTTGAGGGTCTTCCGGGGTGCCGCAGATGGAGGCAACTATGGTGAGATGGCCGCCCCTCGCCTTTGCCAGGGCCTTGGCCCGGCGCAACGCCAGCGCCAACTCCCCCACCGGGTCGGGGGACGCGCCATAGCCCAGGATGATGTCCAGCAGCAGGACCGCTACCTCCGGGTCTTGGGCCTCTGCGTCCAGCCTCCGGGCGCGCATGTCGGAGTCAATCATGGGATGGGGCCGGCCCAGGGTAAACTCGTCCGCTCCCATGTCCACCAGGGTATGTCCGATGCTCACGTCCCGGTCGGGAAGCCGCATCTTTTCATCCACCGGCTCATTGGAGTAGGCCAATAGGCCCGCATCGCCCATTACCTGCTGGGCCTGGTAGCAAAGGGTCCCGCCGGCGAATATGCCCCTGACAAACCTCTGGCCTGGCTTCAGAAGCGCCCGCTCCACCTCCGCCAGGGCCGAATCGTCCACGGCATCTTGTTGGAGCAGCGGTGAGACGCTCCCGCCCGCCAGCCGGACTGCTCCATGAGCGGCTTCATCCAGGTTGCGGGCTATGGTGGCCGTCCCAGGGCTTTCGGGGATATGCTCGGATATGTCTTGGGAATCGCCAAAGAAGCAGGCGACCACAGGCTTGGAGCACCGGCTGATACGCTCGTTGACCTTGGCGAAGGTTGCCCTGCCCGAGGGCTTGGACACCAGGACTATGACCGAGGTTGCCGGGTCCGACTCCAGGACGTCTATCGCCTGGAGGGTGGAGAGGCCGCCAACCATGTCCCACAGGTCCCGGCTCCCTGTGCCGAGGGCATGGGAGATGCCGCAGCCCAGGTGATGCACCAGGGTCGTTACCTCTTGGATGCCTGTTCCCGAGGCCCCGATAACACCGATATTCCCGCGCCGCACGGCGTTGGCGAAGCCGATGCCCGCCCCGCCGATGATGCTTGTCCCGCAGTCGGGTCCCATAACCAGAAGTCCCTTTTCCCGCGCAAGCTGCTTCAGGGACACCTCTTCCTCGATGGGGACGTTGTTGCTGAATATGAAGACGTTGAGGCCGGACCGGAGAGCTTTGGCGGCCTCTGCCGCCGCGAACTCTCCAGGCACGGAGATAACCGCCAGGTTGGAGGCGGGCTGGGAGTCCAAGGCCTGGTCAAGGGTGCGGGGGGTTGGCTTACCCGCTCGGACGGGGTCCCGCCGGAGCCAATTATCTATAGACTCCAAGACCGCCCAGGCAGTCTCCCTGGTGTCCGCCTTGAGGGCCACCACCAGGTCGTTGGGCGAGGCCCCCAGGGAATCTAGGCCCGTGTAGCCGGCGACGGCCAGGACCTCCAGGTTTTTGGGGGTACCCATAATGACTGCTGCGTCGGATATTCCGTTCTGGTCGGCGATCTGCCTGGCGACTCGCATGAGAAATACCGAGTCGTAGTACCTGTTGGGGAGTAGGATAGTCTCTATGGGCATGGGGGACCGGTTACCCGATGCCGTATTTGGTGGCGAAGCGCCTAATCGCCCTGTAGAAGCACTCCATAGGGGGCCGGACCAGCCCCGCGCCTATGATGGGGTGGCCTGGGTCCTTGTGGGCAATGGCGGTGTCAATTATGGGGAGAGTGCCCGTCTGCACCACCTGCCTTATATCAATTCCCACCGGCGCACCCTCGAAGCCCAGGGCGGGGATGAGATAGTCCGGGCTTGAAGCGGCGGTTATATCGCGCATTGCCCGGCTGTGGGCCAGGGCCTCATCGGGAGTCCCGCCCACCAGGGCCAGGATGCCAGGCGCTCCACCCAGGACAAACCCTCCCCAGCCTACCGTCTCCGTGATGGCGGAATCGCCCATGTCCGGGCCGCCGTCGGCCTCGCTGTAGCCGGGTAGGTAAAGCCCTTCCGCCGTTGGAGCCGGAGCGATGAACCACTCGTTGTCAAGGGCACTCACCTGGATGCCGAACTGGTAGCCGTTCCGGGACATCGCCGTAACCACCGTGGAGTACTCGATGCCCCTCGCGGGGTCGGCTGCGGCCTTGGCTGCGGCCATGGCGAGTCCCAGGAACAGCAGGTCATGGCTTGTCATGTGGGTGAGGGCGCTTACCAGGTCATCTTTAGGCACCCCGGCCTCTATCATCGGCACGGCCATTGCGCCGGTGAAAAGGGCTGTGGCCGCATTGGGGCGGTTGTGCAACTCATCGCCCATCTGTAGCGCCCTGGCGATGATGGGCTTGAGGCTGAGGCCGCCCAGATGCCGGACTCCTTGAGACAGGGCCGGCCCCCAAACGTCTCGCCACATCATCAAGTCCTGGAGAGAACCATCGCTATAGTCGCCAAACTGCTGCCGGTCATCCACCGGACGGCAGAAGGCCCTGTTGCCGAAGGCCCTGTTCTCGACGATGTACACGGGCACAGACCTGGTGATGGTGCCCGCCATAGGGCCGACGGCCTGGTGGTGGTGATTGGGGGACAGCTTGATAGCGCCCTGGGCCAGCAATTCGGTGGCCTCATCGGGGTTGTCCGCCCAGCCCTCGAACATGGCTATGGCTATAACCGCGCCCCGCTGCGCCCCGCTCATGTGCTCCCAGTCCACCGGGGGGCCGGAGTGCAGCACCATCCGGTCTTCCAACCCGGGCACCACTACTCCGGCGGGCTGTATATCCACCAAAACAGGATCGGCCGCCATAATCCGATTGGCAGCTTCGGTATTTGCGGAGTCAATTCTTTGTCTTATGTCAGTGGTCATTGGGTCCCTTGA
Source organism: Dehalococcoidia bacterium (assembly GCA_965219725.1). Taxonomy (GTDB): domain Bacteria; phylum Chloroflexota; class Dehalococcoidia; order Lucifugimonadales; family JAGWBF01; genus CBDCOF01. The sequence continues at coordinate 2,256,261 of CBDCOF010000002.1, forward strand.
AATTGCAAAGTATGGGTTACCAGCAGCAGCCCGGTGAACATCCCGGCTAACATATCCCAGCCGGAGGTATGTCCTATTCCCACTACGTGCCGGATGTGTGTCATTGTCTCAGAATGCCCTTGTCCTGTCAACAATGAGTCCATCAAATCATGGAGGGAACTAGGCCCCTGCCCCTCGGCGAAGTCCCTCAAGAAAGCGTGGCTGATTCGGTTCGTCCTCGATGCCGATGTCCCTATCAGCCTTCCCACTGCCCCCGCGTCCCACATGGGCTCAAGAGAAGAATAGGCCCGGCCAAGGTGCCATGCGGCGAACAGCAGGCCCCCGACAAAATCGTCTCCCGATGGAGTTAGCCCCGGCCCCAGGCCGATAAGGTCATGGGCTTCGGATATGGCCCGGCCTGCCTGCCCCGACCGACATGCCATAGCTATGCGACGGATGGGACCGAGGGCGGCGGACATGAAGGCCGAGGCAGTGGGGGGCGCACTTTCCGACGGGGGGTCTTCTGCCACAAGGGGGAGGAGGATGGACAGGTTATCTCCCCGGCGCTTGTCCAGGGTTGCCCGGAGTATGGACCGGGAACTGCGGGCAAGCTCCTTTGGGGATATACATGGGGATACTCCGACGCCGGGTCCCACTGCCTGCCTGTCCCATACCAGGGCTTTACTGAGGTCCAGTCCGGCCTCATCCTCGAACAGGACTGTATCTCCCTGAACCCGGACCCTCATGCCAGGTGAGAGGTTGTGGGTCTTGGCGGGGGCGGTTAACACCATGTGGGTATGGGCCGGCCCGCGCCGAGGGCTGATTCCAAGGATTTCGCCACATTGGTCGGCGATATAGGCGGCGCTGCTTCCCGATGCGAGGACTACCCCCGAGAACTCCGGCGCTCTCAGGATGCGGTGGGCTTTTGCCCCAATCAGATGGGCGGTGGCGGCAGGCACTCTTCTATAATTCGGAGACAATAGCGTACTCCGGCACGGGAGTTTGCCCACCCATTATACATACACTTGCACTTGCGGCCCACAGCCAGCAGCGTTCCGTGGCAGGTCTCCTACCCGCACCCTGGAGGGTGCGGCATCCCTCAAAACCGTCATTCCGGCGCAGAGCCTGCCCCGTACCCCGATACGGGGCAGGAATCCAGGGGTGGGGTGGTGGACTCCCGCTTTTGCGGGAGTGACGGTTGGGACGCCGTGTCAGAAGTCCCCTCTCCCCCAGGGAGAGGGCTAGGGTGAGGGGGCAATCCCATCTGCGCAACGGTCCCGGTTAGCGGGCCTATCATCCCCATCCTAACCTTCCCCCATCGAAGGGGGAAGGAACAGATCCCCACCCCCAACCACTGGATTCCGGCCTACAACCGAATGACGGTTGCGTAGAGGTCTCCTTTCGCCGGAGTGACGGTTGGGCCTCGCCAAGTTTTCAGACAGGCCCTACCCCTGCGCCAGGGCCTGCTGTAGGGCATCCTCCAGTTCCTCCAGGGTGGCGAACCCCTCGAATCGCTGCACGATGCGGCCGTCGGGACCTATCACGAAGGTCCACGACTCGTTGAACCAGTCGGGGATGGTGGTCATACCCCAATCGTGGACTATCTCCGCCAGGGTTGCCTTGCTCAGGTCTCCCTGAATCTCAGCCGGGTTGTCGTATATCTCCACGTGGATGAAGTTGGCTTCCTCCTTGTGGAGTTCCTTCATCTCCGAGACGGTGTCAACTTGGGGGCCGCAGGTTGGGCTGGTGCAGAAGGCCGGGGTAGCAAACACTATGACGGTGGGCCTGCCGGTTATGATTGCCTCGCCCACTGTAAGCTGGTACAGGTCGGGGTCCGGGGTGGCGTCGGTGGTCAACTCCTCGATGCCGGCCACGTTGTGGAGGGTCTTGTTGCGGGCCAGGGGTGGGACGGCCCCTATCTCCGGGATAGCCGCCTCCTCGGCCACCTCCAGCGCCAGTTGGGCATCTCGGAGGATGCCTTCATCCTCCACCGAAATGTCCAGACGCCAGGGGCCTGGGCGGTCGAAGGTCATCTGGGCGCTGTAGGACCCCCGCACACCGTAGGGCCAAAGGTGGAACCCGGCGTTCCTGGTCTCGCCTGCCGCGTCACCATCCCCTAGGAATACGGATGTGACGGTGGCCTCGGGCGCTTTAATGAGACTCTCCGAGGTGGCAAGAAGGAAGGCTATCCTCTGCTCGCCCTGCCGCAGCACCGTAGTAGCCAGAATAACCTCTACCTCCAGGTCGCTTGCCGAGCTATCCCCGGTATCGGCGGCAGCGCTGGGGGATGCAGGGATAGGAGTAGGCGTGGGCGTAGGTGCGGCGGTGAGCGCCGGCGTCTCGTCCCCGTTGGGTGTCTTATCCGGCGTCGCCTTATCCTGCGCCCTGTCCATTGTAGGCGTAGGCGCAGGGGTAGAGGTCTCGCTGCCGCCACAGGCTATTGCCAGCGCCACGATAAGCGCCGATGCCACAGGGAGCGTCTTTATGATGGGCCTGGTGATGGACCTTATGATAGAAATATGCGCCAGTCTATACGTTGCGGCCATTATGGTCCTTCCTCGTAAGCTCCGAAGGTGAAGGCGAAAAAGGAGAAGTCGTCGGACTTGGAGCTTAGCTTTAGCTCGTGGCTGCCGAACTCGGGCAGGGCGACAATTTCGTACATCCGCCCCTCGTCAACCTCGAAAAAACTCTGCCCGTCCTGGATGACTATGTCCGGGCCAGCCTCTCCGTCCATCAGGGGCCGGCCATTGAGGGTCACATTCACCTGGAAGGTGTCGCCCGTATGGGAGTCCACCACGACGTTCACGCTGGTGGCGAAGAACTTGAGGGCGATGTAGTCCTCAAACTCATCGGTCACGCGGGCATGGCGAAGGGCCTCTTGCCCATTGTGCCAGGGGCCTTGCAGGTAGAAGAGTTGGTTCTGATAGTCTCCGGGGTCCTCGTAGGAGACGGTGCGATTGGGGCCTTCATAATACTCGTTTTGACCGACGTAGAGTCCCCGGGGGGAGTTGTTCCTATTGTAGCCCCCGTATATCTCCCTGGTGATCCTCGTCGCCGGGTCGCTGACAAATGCCCGCGAGTCGCGCTGGGGGGGAGCCTGGGTGGTGCCATCCACGTCGGAGAGGTCGGCGCCGGTCTCCTCCAGCAGTTGGCGTATGCGCTGCTCGGTCTCGCCGTAGGCCCCCTCGCCAAAGTGGGAGTAGCGGACGATGCCGTTCTGGTCCACCAGGTATTTGGCGGGCCAGTAGCGGTTGCTGTAGGAACGCCAGGTGCCGAAGCTGTTGTCCTGGGCGATGGGGTACTCCAGTCCGTACTCCTGGGAGCTTTTGACCACGTTCTCCGTGACCTTTTCAAACTCGAACTCGGGGGAATGGACGCCCACAATGACCAGGCCCTTGTCAGCGTATTTGGAGTGCCAGTCCGTGATGTAGGGCAGGGTGCGGATGCAGTTCACGCAGGTATAGGTCCAGAAGTCTATCAGGACTACCTTGCCCCGCAGGCCCTCCATAGTCAGGGGGTCTGAGTTGATCCAGTTGGAGATTTGGCGGAATTCGGGGGCCTGGTCGCCGACCTTCCCGCCTGTTCGCCCGGTAAGCTCCACGTCCGGGGTTGCATCTGGGGCAGGAATAGGGGTCGCGGTGGGCAGTGGCGTAGGCGTGGCTGCCTCTCCGCCGGGAGTATCCTCCGGGGTTGCAGTTGGGGCCGGGTCAGTGGTCGCGGTGGGCATGGGGGTTGACGTTGGCGTGGCTGCCTCTCCGCCGGAGGTATCCTCCGGGGTTGCAGTTGGGTCCGGGTCAGTGGTCTTCTTGATGAGCAGGGACGTTGGCGTGGCTGCTTCTCCGCCGGAGGTATCCTCCAGGGTAGCGGTGGGGGCAGGGGAAGCGGCCTCGGTGGGCGCGGGTACTGGCGTGGCAGCCTCTCCGCCTGAGGTGTCCTCCGGGGTCACAGGCGGGGCCGGGGCAGTGGTCTCGGTGGGTGGGGATGTTGGCGTTGACATAGGCGTGGCTGCCCCTCCACAGGCAGCTATGACCAGGGTGGTGATAATTCCCAGGGCGGCTACAAGCAATGGCAATCTCTTCAGTCTCACAGGCACCTCTGCTTAATCCCGATTTAGTTTATCATACTAATATGATGCAGGCATGGGTGTTACAGATGCGCCCATGAGTCCAACATTGTGCCACCATACCGTCATTATTTTGAAAATAGCCGGTGCTGGGGCACCTACCGCACCCTTCAGGGTGCGGCATCCTCCACCCACCGTCATTCCGGCGCAGGCCGGAATCCAGGGGCGGTGTTGTGGGTGACTTCGCAACGACTCCCCAAGTTGCGGGACCCTGGATTCCCGCTTTCGCGGGAATGACGGTGCTGGTTGCCGGTCATTTTCATAGTAATTACCCATGCCCCTGCGGGCCACATACGAGGATGAAAATGATATGGCCTCCTCACCGTGATGCTCCCTTCACACCCTTCCCATCCCCCACGCTCACTTTATCTGTCACTCCCGCGAAAGCGGGAGTCCTCACCCTGCCCCTGGATTCCGGCCTACGCCGGAATGACGGTGGGGTGGGATGCCGCACCCTTCAGGGTGCGGTGTCCCACCACCCCACCCTAAAGGGTGGGGCATTGCCTGCATATCTACACTATAGGACGTGGCATCACCCGTCTATCTACCCCTTCTCTACCTGTACCAGGGTATCATAGAAGTCGCCGCCTCCGCCCAGGTCGCTTATCCCGTCGGGGGTCAGCGCGTTGGCCGACTTCCCCCCAGGACTGAGGGAGGCCCACCACCCGGCGGGCATGGAGACCACCCCGGGCCGGACCCGGTCTCGGAGCCTGACCCGCAAGTCAACGGAGCCGCGGTCGTTGAAGACCCGCGCCTTGTCGCCGTCGGCGATTCCCCTTGTGGCCCCGTCCTGGGGGTGCATCTCCAGCATTGGCTCCCCCTCGGCCTTGAGGTGGCGGGGGAGGTTGGCATAGCTGGAGTTGAGGAAGTGCAAGGCCGACTTTGCGGTAATCATGGACAGGGGGTAATGGGATGCAAGCTCCGGGTCTCCTGCGGGGCTTTCCGGTGGGGGGGTGTAGCCGGGCAGGGGGTCCATGCCTTGGGATAGCAGACCCTCGGCGTAGAACTCGCACTTGCCCGAGGGGGTGGGAAAGTCCCCCTGGGCGAAGGGCCGCCAGTCTTCCGGCAGGCCCAGGGACGCCCAGCCCTCTTCCATCAACCCCTCGAAGCTGATGCCTTTCAGATACGGGTGGTCGCTGGCCAGGGCCGCCCGGACCATCTCTTCGTCGGACTGGTACAGGTAGCCCTCGTCCAGGCCCATGTGTTTTGACAGCCGCCGGAAGAACTCGGTATTCTGGACGGCCTCGCCAACGGGACTGATGGCAGGCTTGTTCAGGGTCAGGTAGGTATGTCCCCAGGAGGAGAGGATGTCCAGGTGCTCTATTTGGGTAGTGGCCGGGAACACGTAGTCGGCATAGAGGGCGGTGTCGGTCACGAAATTCTCTAGTACGACGGTGAAAAGGTCGTCCCGGCCAAGACCTTCCAGCACCCGGGTCTGGTCCGGGGCTATGGTGGCCGGGTTGCTGTTATACACTATCAGCGCCCTTATGGGGGGCGACATTGCCGGATCGGTGAGGGCGCGGCCCAGCTGGACCATGTTGACGGAGCGGACTGCCGGGTCTTCAAGCTCCGGCAGGTCAATGGCGTCCACGTTGAGAGCTTGATTGTGGTATCCGGTGGTGGTGTGGACCAGCCCACCACCCCTGTGACGCCACGCCCCCACCAGGGAGGGCAGGCAGCTAATGGCCCTGAACATCATACCCCCGTTGGAGTGGTGCTCCAGCCCGATGAGCAGGCGTATGGACGCAGGTTGGGTGGTGGCGTAGCTCCGGGCCAGGCTGACGATTGCGCCTGCCTCCAGGCCGGTCAGTTGGGCTGCCCGCTCCGGGGGGTACTGGGCGGCGCGCTCCCGCAGTCGGTCGAACCCCAGGGTGTAGCTGTCCACGTAATCGGCATCGTGCAGGCCCTCGTTGATGATTACGTGCATCATCCCCAGGGCCAGGGCTGTGTCGGTGCCGGGCATGGGTTGGACGTGCCAGTCGGCTGCCCTGGCCGTCCGGGTCTTCAGGGGGTCTATCACCACGACGGTAGCGCCCCCTTCCCTGGCCTGGCGGATGAAGGGCCACAGGTGGAGGTTTGTGACCAGGGTGTTGGTCCCCCAGAGGATGATAAACCGGCTGTGGGCTATGTCCTCGGGGAGCATCCCCAGGTTGGTGCCCATAGTGGCCCGGATACCCGCGCTGCCCGCGCTGCCGCAGATGTTCCGCTCCAGGCGGGTGGCCCCTATCCTGGCGAAGAACCTCTGGCCGGCGTTCCTCTGGAGCAGGCCCTGGTTGCCCGCATAGCTGTAGGGCATGACCGCCGTTGGGCCGTCTTCCTCGATGGTCCTGCGCAGCCGCGCGGCCACCTCCGCCAGGGCCGCATCCCAACTTACCGGCTCAAACCTACCCTCACCCTTTGGCCCCACCCGCCGGAGGGGATAGAGGACCCTGTCGGGGCTATAGACCTTGTCCAGGTAATGGTCAACCTTGGCGCAGAGGACACCGCGAGTAAAGGGCTGGTCCGGGTCTCCCGCCATGTTGACCGCTGCGCCGTCCTCCACCGTGACCTGCCAGACGCACCTGTCGGGGCAGTCGTGGGGGCAGGCGCCGCGTATGATGTTAGTATTCGCCGGGGACCGGGAGCTTTCTACGTCAACCATATCCTCGCTGCCTCCGATGACCTGACCTTACCTGGGCTGATGATATTGTATAAGTGACGGCCTGCTCTAGCAAGCAAGGGGACATTTGCAAACCGTAACTCCGGCCTGCAACCGAATAACGCGTTGCAGGCCGGAATACAGAGAGGTGGGGAGATGGGGGCTATCCCTTCCTAATGCCTATTGATTGATGGTATCCCCAAAGGCGTCAACCCGCGCATCTATGTCTATGGGGAGGGCCTCTAGGTCCGGGTGGCTGAGGACTTGCTCTATACACTCCCTGGTGCCGCCGACGTAAGTATCCAAGAAGTCTATCTCCGTTGCAACACACCAGGCCCTGTCCTCCGGCCACCAGATATTCGGCGGCTGGTCCCACCACCATCTTCCACCAACCCGCATGTCGTAAAATGACCTGATGGCATCCAGGGGGCCATGGAAGATCACGTACTCCCGGCCCGGGACTTCCAATCGAGGCGCCCCTTTGTAATAGCTGCTGCCAAAGAGTCCGCCATAGCCCTCCCAGACACAGAAATAACAGCTTTCAGGTGTTGCGGTGAACTCTCTCAGGGTGCTGACTAGAGCGATACACTCCTCCTCCGGGAGGTGGCCCGGGCGGGGAGGTTGGCCCCAGGGCGGAATATCATCAAACCCTTCCAAGTTAGCGATGCGGTAGAACTGCATTTGGGGATGAACGACCTTCCCGGTCCATGAAGCCACAGTGGACCACCGCACCCGAGACCAGTGCACCCGCTCATATTCCCCAGACTTCGTGGCGAGTTCCGCGGGGTGAAACACCCGCCCGTAGGCTTCAAAGCAGTCCGGGATGAAAGCTCCCACAGCCACCTGCCTTGCTAAGCGCCGTTCCCTCACCCACTCTGCTGTGAGTCGTTCCCTGACCCAATCTGCCTGAGACACGCTTCTCATCAGCTCCACGGCCTCGGGTAGATACTCCATCACCAATGCCCCTCCTTAGAGGATGTGTGAAAATTGCCACGGTCACTCCTGCGAAAGCAGGAGTCTAGGGCGCCGGGTAGTGTATTCCCGCTTTCGCGGGAATTGCTCATGGCCTTGCAAAGGCCAAGTAAGGGGATGAAAATGACGGCAGCCTCCCGACCGTCATTCCGGCGTAGGCCGGAATCCAGGGGTGGGGGTGGGTGGCTTTGCAGCGACTGCGACATTGCGGGACCCTGGATTCCCGCTTTCGCGGGAATGACGGTGCTGCCTATTTTCGCGGGAATGACGGGAAATATCCAACCTGCTTTTCCCACACCCTCTTAGAGGATGTGGGAAAAGGTAAATCTCGATATGAATAATATCACATATCATTATAGAAATATCAGCAGGTTGCGCAGTGACCAAGCCGGCGTCAGGACCCGACTAAAGGCAGCGTTGCAGTTTAGGTGGTCTAGGCTTCCGAGTCGTTTCGCGGCGCGTAGTAGAGGCGGGTTTCAAACCCGCCCCTACGTGAAGGCAAACCACCTAAAACGGAACGCTACCCCGGGCTAAATGGCGACTTGTGACGCCTTTGGGTTATGGTAGAATGGGGGACGCTGAATTACTCATTGCTCAAAATTCAACCCGGCGGCCCGGCAGCCTGAACAAATCGAGGTGCAGAATGAAGATTACCGACCTGAGCGTTACCATGTTCAAGTGGGACATTGTTCCCTGGAGGGCGGGCAATATATCCTTCGGGGGCAACAGGCTCCTGGGGGTGGTGACAGTCCATACCGACGAGGGAGTGGACGGCCATGCCTTCCTGGGGTCTTCCCGCCAGGGGGCCGACGCCTTCGTCGGGCCTCTGATGGAGTTCCTCAAGCCCGCCCTGATAGGCCGCAATCCCCTGGACATCGGCGCCATCTGGAACAGGATATGGAAGATGAACCGCTCCGTGTCCACCAATGCCATCGGCGCGGTGGACGTGGCCCTGTGGGACATAGCGGGTAAGGTTGCCGGACTCCCCATCCACAGGCTGCTGGGGTCCTGCCGGGACAGCGTTCCCGCCTATGCAAGCTCCGGCTGGCTGGACACCCCGGAGGACTACGCCGCCGAGGCGTCCCACTTCCGCTCCCTGGGGTGGACTGCCTACAAGATTCACCCCCAGCTTGAGCCGCGAAAGGATATAGAGATTTGCCGGGTGGTACGCCAGGCGGTGGGGCCTGAAATCGAGCTGATGCTGGACTCCATGTGGTCCTATTGCTATGAAGACGCTCTGAAGGTGGGCCGCGCCATCGAGGGGTTGGACTATCTCTGGTACGAAGACCCCCTTGCAGAAGAGGATATATACAACTACATCAAGCTCAAGAGCAAGCTGGACATCCCCATCATGTCCACCGAGTACGCCCCCGGCAGGTTCTACGGCATGGCCCAATGGATACAGACCGGGGCCACCGACATGCTCAGGGGCGACGTGGCCGTTTCCGGCGGGATTACGCCCCTGATAAAGACTGTCCACGTGGCCGATGCTTTCCGCATGAAGTGCGAGATACATCACGGGGGCAACTCCCTGAACAACGTGGCGAACCTTCACGTGACTATGGCCGCTGCCAACTGCGACTACTACGAGGTGTTCCCGGCTTCCGGGGCCAACAAGTACGGCCTGGTGGAAGACATAGAGGTGGACAACCAGGGGTTGGTGTACGCTCCCGAAAAGCCGGGGCTGGGATATGAGATAGACTGGGACCTGGTAGAGCGGGACAAGGTGCAGGTAATCAGGTAGCTAGGGGCAGGTCTCGGAAGTCCCTTCCCCCTTTGACGGGGGAAGGTTAGGATGGGGGTGATAGACCCGTCAACCGGGGCCGTCGCACAGACGGGACTGTTCCCTCACCCCCCGGTCGTGGCCGGGGGCAGGCTCTAGCCCTCTCCCACCGGGGAGAGGGGACTTCTGAAACGGCTTTCCCGCCGTTATTCGGTTTGAGGCCGGGATCCAGATGAAGGAGGTGGTATTTGGCGCAACCGACTTCCCGGGAGGTGGAGTTCATCAACGCCAGGCGGGTGGCCCGCCTGGCTACGGCGGACGCCCAGGGCGCGCCCCACCTGATACCCATCTGCTTCGCCTACGACGGAGAGCATATCTACTCGGTGCTGGACCGCAAGCCAAAGCGCACGTCCCTGACCGGGCTGAAGCGGGTGCGGAATATCCTTTCCAACCCCAACGTCGCCCTGGTATTGGACCACTACGAGGAGGACTGGAGCAGGCTGTGGTACGTGCTGGTGACCGGCACCGCCCAGCTTATTGAGGCTGGCGATGGGGAGGCCGGCGACGAGCAGCGTCACGCCGTCGGCCTGCTTAGGGAAAAGTACGTCCAGTACCGGGACATGGACGTGGGCGAGAACCCGGTGATAAAGATAACCCCGCTAAGGATTACATCCTGGGGCGAAGCCGTCCCGCCTAAAGGGGACTCGGACAATGACTGACGGCATGGTATTTTCCATAGGACATTCCAATCTGCCCCTGGAGCGGTTCCTCCTCCTGCTCAAGGTCCACAACATAGACGTTCTGGCGGACGTGCGCTCCCAGCCCTATTCCAAGTGGGCATCTCAGTTCAACCGTCGGGAGTTGGAGGCAGCCCTGGAATCCTCGGGAATTGAGTACGTCTATCTAGGCTGGGAACTGGGGGGCAGGCCCGATTCAGACTCCTTCTATGACGCCCAAGGGCACGTGATGTATGCTCTTGTGGCGGAATCTGCGCTCTTCATCCGGGGCATCGGTAGGCTGGAGGGGTTGGCCGGCAACCGCCGGGTGGGGGTAATGTGCAGCGAGGAAGACCCCAGGGTGTGTCACCGGAGGCTGTTAGTCGGGCGGGTCCTGGAGCAGCATGGCATATCAATGGAGCATATCAGAAGCAATGGGGACCTTCAGCCGGAAGAAGGTCTGAAGGCAGAGGAACAGGGAGAGGGCGTGCAGCTTGCCATGTTCCCCTCTATGTTCCCACCGGGGGAGGATACCAATTGGCGGTCAGTGCGGCCAGTAAGGTCTATACCATCGGTTTCACCAAGCGACGAGCAGAGGACTTCTTTGGGGTCTTGAAGGATGCGGGGGTCCAGAGGTTGGTTGACATTCGTTTGAGGAACTCGTCCCAGCTGGCGGGATTCACCAAGCGAGAGGACTTGCCCTACTTCCTGGATAAGTTGTGCGGCGTCGAATATGTGCATGAGCCCCTTCTAGCGCCTACTCAAGAACTGCTCACCGCCTACAGGAAGAAGCGGATTTCGTGGCAGGACTATGAACAGGTTTTTCTGGCGCTCATGGCAGAAAGAAAGGTCGAGGAGAAGCTGCCGCCGGACTTCTTTCTCGAACGCCCAACGGTCCTCTTGTGCACCGAGACCACTGCGGAACGCTGCCACCGGAGGCTTGTGCTGGAATACTTATGTAATACATGCTATAAATGGGACGGGCTGGAGATAGTCCATCTGTAGCAAGGGGGGTCCTCCCATTATGAATGTGCGATTTGTTTGCCTGGCTAACTCCCGGAGACCTCGCGGCAGATGCGTAGCAGGCATTCGCACCGATGGAGGCGGATGGATTAGACCGGTCAGCAAATCATCCGATGGAGGCGAACTTTCTCTTAAGCAGTGTATCCTGGACAATGGCAATCTAGCTGAGCTTTTGGACGTAATCGAGGTTGAGGTCTCAGGGCCCAGCCCCGAACAGCACCAACCGGAGAACTGGGCCCTGGAAAATACCAGGTGGCGATGGGTCGGCAAGCTGGACTCATCATCGGCTTTGCGGTCCCTGCCCCCGTGGGTGGCCTCCGGCCCCCACTTACTTGGCAGCTATGGTGACAGAGTTAGTTACGAGGGGCTAAAACGCAGACCAGCTTCAGAGTCATTGGTACTCGTCGAGCCTGGGAGGGTCGAATGGGAGATTAGAAGGAGACCAAATGGACCCCCTAGCGCCAGAGCAAGTTTTATATTTGCAGGACGGCTTTACAATTTAGCTATCACAGACCCCGAGTGGGAAGACCGCTTGTCACCCTTGGCCATTGGCTACCATAAACGGGAGGAGGCGGGGGTTGGGCCGAGGGACCGGCTGTTCTTCACCATAAGCCTGGGCGGGGCCTTTAATGGCGATTGCTACAAACTTGTAGCTGCTGTCGTGCTCATGCCGGGATGAAGCAAAGACGGATTGAGGCGAGGCCAATGGAAAAATCCGAAGAGAAGATTTACGAGTGGGACGCGGCAGAGATAGGCGATGAGTCTCCCCCCTATATCTACGAGGTGACGGCGGAGAAAATCGCCGATTACTGCCGGGCCGTGCGCTACGAGAACCCGGTCTATGTGAACCCTCTCACCGCCAATGAGCTTGGATACCCCGGCGTGTTCGCTCCTCCCACCATGATCTATACCTACGCTCCCCAGCGCCGTCACGACCTGATGGCGGCCAGGGGCTTCATAGCTCCTGAGCAGTCCCAATTCCACCCCCGCAGCACCCCCTTCGTGTCCACCAACATCCGCTTCCAGGGCGTCCTCGCGCTGCCGGGAGACGTGATTACCAGCACCACCAGGGTTGCTGACAAGTTCGACAGGCGGGGCAACAAGTTCATCGCCTTCCGTATCACCGCCTACAATCAGCGAAATGAGAAGGTGGTGGAATACGACTACGTATGCCTGTGGGAGGCCCGGGCTGGGGGACCCGTCCAAGGGGAGTAAAAATCGGGCCGGTCTTGGGGGGGTGGTCAAAACATCCCGCCATGTGGTAAATTTAACCGTATGAATTTCGAGGAATTGCAATGATTAACTTCAACTGCGTCCTTCAGGAGGGGGTCATTCCCCACGAACTGCGGAGCACCTTGGCGGCGGAATTGGTCCGCATTAGCGTTTCCGTCTTTGGCGAGGCCCCGGACGACGTGGAGGTGGCTTTCTCTGAGATACCCCACGGGTACGCATTCAGGGGCGGGAAGGTTTCCACCACCTCCAGCGTCAGGGGTACTATAAACCCCGGATGCGAACAGAGCGTCCGGGTGGAATTCATGCAGCAGATATGCGATATGTGGATGAGGGTCACCGGCTGCTCCACCGATGAGTTGGTAGTGTCGGCGCGGGACCGCCGGTGAGCAAGCAGACCAACCGAATATCCCCATCTGAAAATCAAGGAGAAGAGAGATGCCTAACTATCGTTGCATAGTGCCCAAAGACTCGGTCCCCTTTGAGAAGCGCGAGGAGGTCGCGGTGGCTTTCACAGACATCCACTGTGGGTCCACCCGAGCGCCCCGACACTTCGTAAACGTGGTGTTCGAGGAGCGTGCCGAGGGTGCTCCATCCCCCTACGCAACCGAGTATTACATGGACGGCGGGAACCGGGCGGGACGCCCCGAAGAGATGAAGCAGCAGTTGTTGAGCGATCTGCTGCAAGCCTTTTGCGAGATTACCGGCGTACCCCGGGAATCTATCAGTGGGAGAATCACCGAGTCACCTGCTTCGTGGGCGATGGAGGGCGGCGCGGTCCTGCCCGAGCCGGGCCAAGAGGGCGCTGAGTGGTACGCCCACGCCACCGGGGACTAGGGAGCCATCCCGAGAGGCTGAAAACCATGACTCCAACCCTGACAGAACTCATCGCCCGGGCCCCTTGGCGGGAAGCGGTCACCTACCGCGATACCTGGCCCCATGAATACGTCCTCACCGAAAAGGACAACCAGCGGGAACTGTTGGAAGCCGTTTGCGCACGGTTTCGCGCCGGTGAGGGCGTCGCTTGCCGCTTCTTCCGCATGAACAACACCTACCTGTTCATCGGCGATTACAAGTACTGGCTAATGACCGACTACAATAACATTGATCCCTACAACGATAAAGGCGACTACGTGCTAAACCGTGCCCGCCTCTACCGGGACCGGCGGGATTTCATCATCCAGCCGGGCGATACTGGCAAGCCAGAGGACTACCCCAAAAACCCACCCTACCAAGCCTAAAACAGCCGGAGGAGGCGTCCGAATGGCTGAAGATGCCACATTGCTGGCGTACTTGGTGCCGAGGCTGACCAGCCGAGGGGAGGACACGGCAACAGATGCCTTGGCGTTCATCCTGAACAAATCAGCGGCTTGTCGCGGTGCATTGGACCGCCTTCTGCGGGATGGGGACTTCAACTTGGAGCCCATCGCCAGAGTCCAGACGCAGGTAACTTACCAGGATGGATCCCGCCCTGACATGGTTGGTTACGACCGAAGCGGCGCGAAGCGGCTGCTTGTGGAGTCGAAATTCTGGGCCAGTCTTCTGCAAGGCCAAGCCAGTGGCTATTTGGGGCAGCTTGAGAAGGCCAGGCCTGGAGTTTTGTTGTTTATCGCCCCGGACAGCAGGATTGATACCCTGTGGGCTGAGATTAGGCGTCAAATGGAGAGTGGTGATGGAAGAGTGCAACTGGAATTTATAGAAGCTCCTGAACGGGCCCGGAGAGCCAAGATTGTTGGTTCGGACAAGCGTCTGATGTTGGTTAGTTGGACTCAATTATTGGACAGTATGGCCACTGCCGTTGCTGATGATACCCGGGTTGCGTCGGACATTCAGCAACTTCGTGGTCTTGCCAGGCACCAGGATGAGGAAGCCTTCCAGCCAATCCACCCGGAAGAATTTGGGCTCGCGTTGCCGCGCCGAATCCTAGGTCTAAATCGCCTAATTGACGATGTGGTTGACGCCCACGGGGTCTCGCAAGGTTGGATGACCACCAAGGGTTTGCGAGCAACTCCGCGTAGAGAAGGCTACGGACGGTACTTCAGATTTACCGATGTTCCGGGACACTTATTTTTGTGCGTTAACTACTTACGGTGGGCAACAACCGGAGATACCCCCTTGTGGCTCGGGATTGATAATGGGGTTCCGGTCAACGCTGGAAAGATACGCGACAGGGTGCCTTCGCTGGTTGAGGACGAAAGTTTGGGTACTTATGACGTGCCGATTCATTTGAAAACCGGCGTAGAATACGAAAGAGTCTTGGAGGATGTCGTCCGCCAAGTAAGAGAAATCGCAGACATCATCGAAAAGCCCTAATCTCATATTCCGTTGCCATCACTCATATGGCTGCACTCGGTCTTTGAGTCCCTACCAACTCCGCCGGACCCTGGTTTTCAACCTGGTATAGGTATAGCCAAGCTATGGCCGTAAGCCATGCGTGGCATGTGCATGTAGAGGAAACGCCCCCACTTACTCCGCGAACCTGTATATCTCTCCGCTCAGCGAGAGGATGTACAGTTCTCCGTCGGTGTCTTCTGCGAAGGACGATATGCTAATCCGGGTGTCGGCCAGTTGGATAGGCCCCGTGATGCCTGAGCCGTCATACCTGAAGGCCCATATCTTGCCGCTGCAAAAGTCTCCGTACACATAGGCCCCGTACAGTCCCGGCAAGCGAGACCCGCGATAGACGTAGCCCCCTATGATAGAGCATCCCTCTTTGGCGCCGTACACGGCAACCGGCGGCTCAAGACCCGCCCGGTCGCATGGGCCGCCGGGACTCCGGAAGCAGCTTTCCCCCTCCATTACGTTCCAGCCATAGTTGAGGCCCGGCCTGATCAGGTCCACCTCCTCGAAAGCGTCCTGCCCAACGTCGGCGGCCCACAGGTCCCCGGTCTCGCGGTCGAAGGTGAACCGCCACGGATTGCGAAGGCCGTAGGCCCATATCTCGGGGCGCGCACCCTTGACGCCCAGCAGAGGGTTGTCTGAAGGTATGGCATAACTCCCCATCGCGTCTAGGGTGGACACATCCAGCCTCAGAATCGATCCCAACAGCGTGCCGGTGTTTTGCCCATTGCCCCCGGGGTCTCCGGCGCTGCCTCCATCGCCCAAAGCTATGTAAAGCAATCCGTCGGGCCCAAAGAGTATCTGGCCGCCGTTGTGGTTTGAGAAGGGCTGGACCACCTCCAGGATGATAAGCTCGCTGTCCGGGTCTGCAACCTGGTCAGCAATCTCAGGGCCGCCGGGACTTACAGTGAACCTGGAAATCACAGACCTTCGGGGGCTGCCGGCAGTGTAATAGACATAGAAGTAGCCATTGGAGACGAAATCGGGGTCGAAGGCCAGGCCCAGAAGCCCCTCCTCATTTCCCCGGTCGCTGACCCTGCCTCTAATGTCGAGGAACGGACTGGCGTTGCCTTCGCCGATCAGCGCCATGACCTGTCCCGGCTGCTCCACCAGGAAGCCTCGGCCTGTGCCATCGTCAGGAAAGACCAGGGCCACCGGCCGGGTAAAGGAGAGGCCCTGGAATGACGGCTCGACCTCCATCGCCGTGGGGAGGGACGGCAATTGCGCTGCCGGGGTAGGAGGGGGCTTGGATGCAGTCCGGGGGACTGTCGGCGAATCAGGGTTTGGGGTGGTAGAGATGGTAGGTAATGTGGAAGTTGGCCCCGGGGTCTCCTCTGGTCCCGGTAGGGTGGTGGAAGCCGGAGTGACAGCTAAAGTGATGGTGGGGGGAGGTGAAGGGATAGTCATGCCGAGTGTACCCGATTCGGGAGCGCCGGGGGTGTCCCGGCCCTGGAAGCCCGGTGAAGGCTCGCCGGTGGGAGGGTCGCCAGTACCCACGCCCGTACACGCAATGGCTGCCAATGCCGCCAGGAACCCCAACAGGACGCTTCTCATGGACCAATTATAGCCCAAGACAACGGTATATCCCAAGACAACGGCGGGGTACAGTAGGGCAGGCTGAGGGATCTCAGGTCATTGGTAGTAACGTCCTTCAGGGCCGAGGGTATGCAGCCCGTGAGGGATTTACCCGAGAGTCTGATCTCCTCGGCGTCACAGAGATGGACACGGTGACCCTCGCCCAGCCTCTCCCCTCCGCCCTCGCCTCCACCTTCAGGGTGTAGGACGAGACCGTCCTGTAGTCCAACGCTCCCGATACCGTGATGTCACCCGTGCTTGCCCCTATGGCGAACTTGTCATATCCGTTCCCGCCTATTACCTCGTAGGATACCGCTTCGCCGGCGGGATGGGTCGCGGATACCATCCCCACGACCACCCCAATCTCGGCATCGTCAGCTATGGTGAAGGAATACGAGGGAGCGCTGAACACTGGAGGCGGGCACTCCTCCGTGTTTGCTCGCCGATTCGCCGCCAAACCCCCATCACTCCATTCAGCCGCATAGGTGGTGCCGCTCCCGTAGGCGCTCACCCGGAATGCGTATTCTCTCCCGCAGGTCAGCCCGTCCACCGTGTGGGTCGTGTCGGTGAGGGTGTCGTCGTCCAAGTTCCAATCGGCGTCCCCACGGCTGATGTATTCCACCCGGTACTTGCTGGTGTTGGAGACCGCATCCCAACTCAGGGCCATGCTGGTATCCCCGGTGGCGATGGCGGTGAAGTTCCCCGGCGCTGGCGGTCGGCAGTACAGGAGGTTGAGGGAACTCAGGTCATTGGTGGCCACATCCTCAAGCCCCACGGGGATACACCCGGTGATGGAGTTCCCCGACAGCTTGATGGACGTCAAGTTTTGGAGCAAGCCCAATTTCTCCGGTATCTCCCCCGTCAGGGAGTTGTTGCTCAGGTCCAGGTGGGTCAGCTTATACAGGTCCCCCAACTCGGCGGGGATGCTCCCGCTCAGATTCTTGTTGGGAAGCTCCACCTTGGTGACGCGGGTGGGGATGTCTCCGGTGGAGTCTCCGGTGCTTATCCCTTCCCAGTCTCCGATGGAGTCGCCGGTGCTCCAGTCCAGGCTGGCCGTCCCCCTCAGGGTGTCCTTGGCCGCCAGCAGTGCCTCGCAGTCGTGTACCAAATGCCGGTTGGACCTGGGGTCGCTGACCGCCGTGTCGCTGTTGCAGACGTAGATTGGGGGTGGCTGCGCTGGCGGCCCGTCGGGATGGCTGTATGCCCCGGTGTCGGTGAGGAACTGGCGCAGTTGGTTGGCGTCGGTGACCAGCATGGGCAACTCCACGCCTGTCGCCTTGCTGGCGATGTCCGCAGGGGCTATCCGCCCGCCGTACTCGGTGACCCGGGCCTGGTGGGCCGCCGTCACCGCCTGGGTGAAGGCGGGCAACTCCATCTCCAGCTTGGAGCGGTGGGTCTGGTAGTCATCGGGCCTTCGGTATCTCCAGAAGTCTTTGAGCGGATGGATGGCCACCACCGTGTCGTCATCCATCCGCTGCACGTCCCACATGCCGAACACCTCCCACACCTCCGTCGCTTGACTGTGTGGCGGGCCGACGAACAGAATGACCTCTCTGCCGTAGATTCCCTCGCCGGTGCGTTCGGGGCCTTCTTCAAGTATGACCTCGAATGCCCAGCTTGCCCACTCTAATAGCTCCTCCAAGGTCATGCCTCTCTCTACCGCAGGTTCTCTGTATTCGCCTTCCCAGTAGTGGTGAAAGTGGACCTGGACGGTCAACCGAGGGGGGCCGGAGCCAAGGATGTAGGCGTTCACCCGCACATCGGCATAGCACGCCAGGAGGACCGAAGAATGGAAGAGGCCGCCGGGTTCCACATAGGATGGTACGCGATTGGGATTGCCGGGGGTGCAGCGCACCGTGTCTGGGATGTACGTGCCCCTGAGCACGATGTGAGGTATGGCACTAATTGCATGTCCGTTAAGGAACCAGCGCACGGCCAGGGGTTCGTCGCCAAGTATTGGGCCTGAGGCCATACCCCCGACCCCGGTCTCTATCCGCGCGTCAGGTTCGCATGGGTCCACGGAGGAACCCTGGATTGGCGTGCAGGGGGGTATCTCCTGGGTCAGGTACTGGAACTCAGGCGTGGGGGTAGGTGTGGGCGTCGGTGCCGGCGGGAGCGTCGAAGTTGGGGATGGTGTGGGGGTGACACCCTGGACCGGGGTTGAGGTTGGGAAGGAAGTGGGCCCAGCGCCCTCCGTTGGGGCGTCTTGCGGCGAGGTGCAGGCGGCCAGGAGCGACAACGTGATGAGCAGAGCGGAGATTAGCATAGCGCGGAAGACCATCGTCGTCCTCCTCACCGCGATTGATGGTTTACCATCATGGCCACGGCATCATACACCTGTGGTCCGAAAAATGGCTCAAGCCAGCGAGACAGGCGGCGATACATGACCGATTGCTTGGCTGCTGTCCCCGGCTGGCTCGTGTTGAAAACCTGGGATAGAAGGTGTGGCCGTTGTTCTGAGGGGGACATGGCCTATTTCATTTGGCAGGAGCGGGAGGATTCGAACCCCCGACCACCGGTTTTGGAGACCGGCGCTCTGGCCAGACTGAGCTACGCTCCTGTGACTGACTGTATTGATTATGTTTATCCTAATATGGTACCCCTGGAGGGACTCGAACCCCCGACGCGCGACTTAGGACGCCGCCGCTCTATCCTGGCTGAGCTACAGGGGCGCACTGGTGGAGATAGGGGGGCTCGAACCCCCAACCTCGGCGATGCGAACGCCGCGCTCTCCCAGTTGAGCTATATCCCCCGCTCGTATACCACGTCTCTAAGAAGAATCGTATATCAATTCACCGTCTCTGTCAAATCGCCTATCAAATCATGTCTGGTGGCAACGATCAGATTCGAACTGATGACCTAGCGCTTATGAAGCGCCCGCTCTGCCGCTGAGCTACGTTGCCATCGTTCTTGCCGATATAAAGGCCGGGGTGCGGGCCACAAATATACGGACCCAGCCTCTTCCGGCAGCTTACTCATATTACTATATCTATATACAATTTACCTGTCAATGGCGGGAGCCGCCCAGGGAAACTCATTTGGCCCGGAGCTATTTGTGGCCTATCGCAGCAACTCCTCCCGCAGCCGGCGGACTACAGCCTCAGCCTCGTCATCCAGCAGGTTCAGGGGATCAACGGCTATCTCATCAGGCTCACCCTGCTGATTGAAGTATATGGGTGGGTCGTCCCCCTCCAGGGCTTCCATAATCCGCTCCCGCGATGGGCCGCGCCATTCTCTCCCAAAGCGAATAACGGCATTTGGTATAAGATAATCGTAATCGTCATGCTCCAAGGTAATCCGCAGCCCCGGTATCTCCGATAGGGCGGACAAGGCATCCACAATCCCCTGTGCCAGCCTCCCATAGCGCCCCATCTCCGCATCTTCATCCTCCTCCACAAACAACTCCAGGGCGGTCACAAGGCCAACAATCTCCTCCTTGGCAACCTTCATGGGGCGTCCCATGAACTGGTTGGGGTTGGCGTTGGCCGAAGCCGCATCTATAAGGTCCTTCCGGCCACAGAGCATCCCGGTGCCCTGGGGACCCCTCATCCCCTTGCCGCCGCTGAACACCACCATGTCAGCGCCCTGTTGAATATACTTGCGGAGGTTCTCCCTCGGGGGCAGCACCGAAGCGGCGTCCACAATCACGGGCACGTCACGGCTATGGGCAATTCGACATACATCCTCCATGGGGAGGGCACGCCGGCTGGTAAAGGGGGCTATCAGATAGGCTACCGCAGCAGTACGCTCATTGATGGCGCCCTCTAGCTCCCAGGGGGGGCAGCGCTTCCCGTCGCCGATGCCTACCAGCCTGGCTCCCGCCGCCCTGTATGCCTGGTCATAGGGGAAACGGTGCATATTCTGGATGATAATCTCATTTTTCATGCCCTGGGTATCAGGCAGGCGCTGCATCTTTATCGGGTCGCTGCCGGCCATACAGGCTATTGCCTGCAACACCAGCCCTCCCGCCGCTCCGCAGCACACAAACCCTGCCTCAGCCCCCGTATGTCGAGCGATGACCTCCCCCGCCTTCTCGTTCAACTCGCCCAACTCCACCAGGACTGTGGCGGCATCCACCATTGTATCAAGCACTTCCGGGCGAGTCCTCGTTCCGCCGTAGCGGGTGACGGAACCGGCGGCATTGATGATGGGCTTCACCCCCAATCGCCTGTAGACGTTTGCCGGGTCTCTTCCACTTCTGATCATGGGACTCCTTTATCTTATCTATTGCCGGTGGATTAGAGCCTATCCGATAACCAGGTAGGACAGTTCCAGTGATTATTATGAAAATAGCCAGTGCTGGGGCACCTACCGCACCCTGAAGGGTGCGGCATCCCTCAAAACCGTCATTCCGGCGTAGGCCGGAATCCAGGGGCGGGAGTATGGGGGACTTCGCAGCGACTCCGACATTGCGGGACCCTGGATTCCGGCTTTCGCCGGAATTGCCCATGTCCTTCACAAGGACATGTAAGGGTATGAAAATGGCGGTTGGCCTCCCCACCGTCACTCCCGCGAAAGCGGGAGTCCACCGCCCCACCCCTGGATTCCGGCCTACGCCGGAATGACGGTGGGTGCGGTGGGGGAGCCTGAGATTTTCATGGTAATTGCCCATGCCCCTGCGGGCCACATACGAGGATGAAAACCCTATTTTCATAATAATTCCCCATGGCCTTGCGGGCCACATACGAAGATGAAAATGGTACGGCATCCCCACCGTCATTCCCGCGAAAGCGGGAATCCAGGGGTTGGGGGCTGGGATTCTAGCTTGGGGGATGCCTATTTTCATAATAATGACGGTGCTGGTTGTGGGCTATATGATGACAGCTAGAGCTAGAGAAGGAGCCCGGTGCTAAACGCCGCCGGGCTCCTGTTATATCTTTATATCTACCAGTATCGTTAAAAACCCGTGTCACCACCAGATTTTGCTCCTGGCCTCCTCCTCCATCTCGCCGTAGTCCTTGGTCCACAAGCCGGTGCTGAGGTATTTCCATCCGCCGTCGGCTAGAAGACAGACGATGTTGCCCCTGTCCATGCGCTGGGCCATCTTGACGGCGGCATATACCACGGAGCCTGAGGAGACGCCGGCGAAAATGCCCTCCCTGACCAGCAGTTCTTTGGTCATGTGGAAGGCGTCATTGCCACCGACCATCATCCGGGCGTCCAGCAAGGAGATGTCAAGGATCGGGGGAATAAAACCATCCTCCAGGCAACGCAGCGCCTCGATCTGGTCGCCCAACTCCGGGGCTACCGCTATGACCTTGATGTCGGGGTTGTACTCTTTAAGCCTGCGCCCCACCCCCATAAGAGTCCCACCGGTGCCCAGCCCTGCTACGAACATATCAACTTCCGGCAGGTCCTCGATTATCTCGCGTCCGGTGGTCTCGTAATGGGCGCCCGGGTTGGCGTCGTTGCCATACTGGTAGGGCATAAAGTAGCGTCCGTTGCTGGCAGCCATAATCTCCTGGGCCATCTCCACGGAGCCGTTGGTGCCCTTGGAGCCTTCGGAGTAGATGATTTCTGCGCCGTAGGCATGGAGAAGCTGGGTCCTCTCGGGGCTCACGCTTTCGGGCATTACAACCGTCACCCGGTATCCCTTCAGCTTTCCCACAAATGCCAGGGAAATACCGGTATTGCCGCTGGTGGGTTCCAGGATTATTTTGTCGTGGGTGAGCTGCCCCTCGCGCTCCGCCTTTTCTATCATGTACTTGGCAATCCGGTCCTTGAGGCTGCCGGTGGGGTTCTGGCCCTCCAGCTTGGCGAAGACACGGACCCCCTCGGGTAGCTCCATGTTTTGCAGTTCTATCAAGGGGGTATTGCCGATTGATTCCAATATGCTCTTGGGCATTTCCTTAACCCTCTTGCAGGAGCCTAAAATCTGACATTCATTTCACTTCGCAACCCGGATGTCTCTGCATCCGGTTTCCCAGGTCACAGATTGGCCTATTCGCAGGACTCCGACCGGCGGGCCGGCCCTTCTTTCCCAGAAGGAGTCGGGATAGTCACTTGCCATCTTTCCGGCTACTGGCCGTTGTGAGGCGCCGGAGCGCCGCAGAAGGCTTCGTAGTCTATAAGCCCTGTCACAGTAGGATTTTCGCCGCACAGCGGGCACTTGGGGTTGTGGGGTATCCTTACCTGGCGGAAGTCCATGCTCAAGCCGTCAATGAGCAAGAGGCGAGATGTCAAGCTCTCGCCGATACCCATTATCAGCTTCAGGGTCTCCACAGCCTGTATGCTGCCTACCAGGCCGGTAAGGGCGCC
This sequence comes from Dehalococcoidia bacterium, assembly GCA_965219725.1. GTDB lineage: Bacteria > Chloroflexota > Dehalococcoidia > Lucifugimonadales > JAGWBF01 > CBDCOF01. The sequence continues at coordinate 2,278,838 of CBDCOF010000002.1, forward strand.
CAGGACTCCCGCTTCGGCACAGTTTGGCACCATCCCGGGAGGAGGCGGTGAAGGAAAGAGACACCGGTAGCAGCCCTGGCCCGGCATGAAAACGGTGGCCTGGCCGTCGAAGATAAGGATGCTGCCATCCACCAGGGGCTTGCCCGCCAGATAGCACGCATCGTTTATCAGGTAGCGGGACGGAAAGTTGTCAGCCCCGTTTACCACCACATCGTACTGGGAAACTATCTCCATGGCATTCTCAGAGGTGAGCCAGGTCTCATGGAGCACCACGTTGGTATCCGGGTTGTACTCTTTTATCGCCTCTTTGGCAGACACAACCTTGGGACGGCCCACGTCGTTGGAATGATGAAGGATCTGGCGCTGGAGGTTGGAAACGTCCACCACGTCAAAATCTGCAATGCCGATGGTCCCTACCCCTGCCAGGGACAGGTAAACTGCGGAGGGTGACCCCAGCCCACCGGCTCCAACGATAAGGACTTTGGACTGCAAGAGCTTGCGCTGGCCGGCGCTGCCCACCTGGGGCATAATGATATGTCTGCTGTAGCGTTTGACTTGTTCCGGTGTTAGAGAGAGTGCTTGCTGGGTCTGAGTCATGGGTCCCTCCTTATCTTTCCCTGTCAGGGCATGGACGGCTCTTTGTAAGGGCCTGACCTCCCGGAGATGTTATAACCGTTCAATGAATGCTTTGCCACATAAATCAGCCTGCGCCGTCTGAGGACATACTCCTTCACAGGCACAGGTTTCAAGGTCTATTTCCGCGTGCGCGGGGGAATCATCCGGGCTTCGGCCTGACCCACCTACTGCTAGTCTCTATCTCCGCGTGCGCGGGGGAATCATCCCGCCGGCGTTACCGCAGGGGCACCCTTGTGGTTGCTCTAAATAGGCTCTATATCTGGTACATCCCCCGACCGGATAAATGGTTCTGGCGGTGGGCCAAGTCCGCTACTGTAGTGGAGTTTAGCAAGTCCAGCACCGCATCATCCAGGGATTTCCAAATATCCCTCTGGGCACATGCGTTGGAGAGCCTGCATTCGCTGGGCTCCGTCAAACAGTCCAGCACCGGAGTATTACCCTCCAGGGTTGCCATTACCATGCCCAGGTTTATCTCAACGGGGTCCTTCGCCAACACATGACCGCCGGAAGGCCCGCGCCGGCTCTTGATGAAGCCGGACTTGTGGAGAGTGGTAAGAAGTTGGTCCAGATAGGCTTCGGGTATGGCCTGTCTTGCGGCTATCTCGGCGGTCTGTACCGGCCTGTCACCATAGCGCGCCGCGAGCTCCATGAGAGCTCTCACCCCGTAATCTACTTTCATTGGCACTTTCATAGACTGACCTCCGACGGGGCCTAATGGCAACCATTATAGCATCGGCCCTACACAATTTCAACTTCAATTTTGTCCGGGGCGGGGCAGCCGTGTTGGGACCATAGACCACCCCTCCCTCATTGATTGCCCCTGTCTCCTTAGCCGAGGTAGAGTTGCAATTTAGGTGGTATGAATCCCTATCATATTCGTGCCTTCAATTCGTCATTCCCGCTTTCACCGGAATTGCCCATGCCCTTCACAAGGTCATGTAAGGGTATGAAATTGGCCTATTTTCAGGGTAAATAGTCCCTTCCCCCTTTGATGGGGGAAGGTTAGGATGGGGGTGATAGGCCCGCTAACCGGGACCGTCGCACAGAGGGGACTTCTGACACGGCCTCCCCACCGTGATGCTCCCTTCACGCCCTTCCCATCCCCCACGCTCACTTTATCTGTCATTATTATGAAAATGACGGCAGCCTCTCCACCGTCATTACCATGAAAATAGCCCATTTTCATCCTCTTATGTGGCCCGTAAGGGCCATGGGTGATTCCGGCGTAGGCCGGAATCCAGGGGCTAGGGGCTGGGTTTCCAGCCTGAGAACTGCCTATTTTCATGGTGATGACGGCGCTGACGGAGAGTGCCACCACCTACGCTACCCTTGGCCGATTCAGTGTTGACCTTGTGACGGTTTCTTGATAGCATAGGCGCGCACCTCCCCGCTTCCCACTTCTTGTCAGCTTTGGAGGCATAGTCCGGGCCACGCCAACGTGGAGACAACAAGTATGGACTCTTTCGACCAGTGGATGAAAGATTACCAGACCGAATGGCGTAAGGGGCACGTGGCATCAAAGGAACATGGGAAGTGGAAGGGCCGTCCCTATACCCACATCTTGCCAAAAGACTTGTGGGAAGAAGGCCTCTGGCCCGGCATAGGCCCTGAGTCGGACAACTCGCTGCCGGCGTACCTTCAGAAGACCGGTGTCCAAAAGCATAAGTATGCACATCACCTCAATAGCTCGTGGATGCTATGCGCCAACTTGTACTTTCCATTCAGGGCGACTGCTGACGGTCGAGCCATGTTCGCTTCCTTCCTCAATCGCCATGTTGCTGAGGAGATTGATTCGCTTGAAGAGATCGAGTTGGAGCACGCCGAGGATGATGAGCTACGTCCGTCGTCCTTGCTTGGGGAGTCGGGAGGCAGAAGGGGTGCTTACCAGACCTCCCCGGACCTTGGCCTGAAGGTAAATGGCGGGCGAGGGCTGATTTTGGTAGAGAGCAAACTCGCGGAGGATAGCTTCTACGACTGCTCCGCCCGTCGGCCCCAAAATAGGCGCCGATTGCCCGACAACCCTGACCCCGACCGGTGCAACCATCCCCTGAACGTCGTGAGTGACTACGCCGATCAATGCCACCAGCACCATCCGGCCTGGGGCAGGAAGTATTGGGAACACCTGGCACCCATCGTAAGCAAAGAGGCATTGGCCGACCTTCCCCACTGCCCTGCGGCCAGGGGCGGCTTCCAACTGTTCCGCCAGCACGCCTTGGCCGAAGGTATCGCACTGTTGGGACGATACGACTTGGTAGTGTCGGTGGTGGCGGTTGACGAACGCAACGATGAGTTGGATGCTGCCCTCATGCGGAGCGGTATTGCAGGACTGAGGCAGTGGGGACGGCTTTTCAAGGGCCGCGCGAGGTTCGCCGTTTTCACACATAAGGAGTGGGTCCGATGGGTTAAAGAACACGACGCTGAGGGCAGGTGGAGTGACTGGATGAAGTATGCCCGCTCCCGCTATGGCCTGGGTGGGTAACGGACGGTTAGAAGTCTCTTTGTGATGTAGCGGAGGTCCGGTAGGAATAAGCCTGTTGTGGCGCCTGAACACCGGATAGATGTTCGATGCCGGCTTGACATCCCGGCTGGAGCGGACTAAAGTATCTCCCAAGCAAGAAAGAGACCCGGCAGACTTTAACAGCTATATTAGCACACCTGTGGCACCGAATCGGTCTAATTGGGCAATGCGGTGAGATTCCGCAGCGGTTGCGCCACTGTGTTTGGGGAGCCGGCTGATTAACAGGCCACCGTTCCGTCGGACTAGGGATGGGAAGGCGTCAGCCAGGCGATGATCCATAAGCCAGGAAACCTGCCCAGGTTGTGGGGGCTCTACTCTGCGCTAAACAGATGCGGTTCCTGGTAGTAGGGTTCTCGATTATGTCGCCCGTAGACGGCAGGCTCTGGGGCTTGCTGCCAGGCCGGGGCCACAGACCGGGAACTGAAGCAAATATCCGCCCTGGCAGAGATGAAGCCAGGGTTTTTTAATTTTCTAATTTCGTCTCCAGTGAAGCGGAAGGCTTGTCGAGGGGACGCGCAGGTAAGATGAGCGCTGAAAATGGCGTCACAATGACGGTGGTGGCAGTTGGGCCGGGCGACCCCAGGATGTTGACCCTCCTGGGCCAACAAGCCCTGGAAGAAGCCGACCTGGTGGTGGGATTCAAGACTGTGCTGGACGTGGTTGGCCGGTGGGTGGGTCACGCCGAGGTCCGTCCAATGAGCTACCGTGACCAGGAAGAGGTCCTGGAGTATGCCCAGGGACAGGCCCGAGAGGGGCGAAAGTGCGTTGTGTGCTGCTGGGGCGACCTGAACGTGTCAGCCGGGGAGTTGCTGGCACGGGTGCGCCGGCGGGCCGACCACGTGGACCTTATACTGGGGGTCAGCTCCATCCAGATTGCTTGTGCCAGGGCCGGGATTTTCATGGAGGACTCCCTGTTCATCACCCTTCACCAGAGGAAAGACTCGACCTCGGACATGGCGGGACTGGCGCACCATCTCCAGGAGGGCTTGAGAAACATCATATTACTGCCCCGCCCCTTCGACCTGATGCCCCAGGGCATTGCAGCCGGCCTGATAGAGGCGGGAATACCGGCTGCCCGGCCCGTTATCGTCTATCAGAGGCTAACCCTGGAGGGGGAGCAGCAATGGAAGGGGTCCCTGGAGGAGTGCGCCGACCTCCCCGGTGAATTCAGCGATTTGTCTATCATGGTGTTCCTCCGGCCTGACCAGGAGGGGGACTAAGCCCTGTTGACATTTCCCCGTCTTTCCCGCGAAAGCGGGAATCCAGAACGGGCGTCACGTCGGTTTCCCAAGGAGCCTGGATTCCGATACAAGCCGGAATGACGAAATAGGGCTGGTGGGACCGCCTTATATCTCAAATGTCAATACAACCTAGACACGGAGGACTCAACAGATTTGGCTGCTGACGGGGAAAAGCATCGGAAGGCTATCGTCTTCGTTACGACGGCGGACACCGACATCCTTACCGCAGACCGGGCCGTTGCCGGCCTCTCTCCGGCGGGATTTCCTCCTGTGAGGGCGTATAACCCGGTGTCCATGAATAACGCAGCCCAGGGGCAGGAGGTCCGAGAGGACCTGCTGAACTCTATAAAGGATGCAGGTGTGGTGGTGCTGCGGCTGCTGGGCGGCAAGCGGGCCATGCCCAACACCTTCGATTCGCTGGTCAGCAGCTGCCGGTCTCACAACGTCCCCCTCATTGCCTGTCCGGGGCACCAGGAATGGGACGAGGACCTGGTAACTGCCTGCTCGGTGCCGGTGGCCGAACTGGAGACGGTCTTTTCTTACCTGATGCGCGGCGGCATCCGAAACTTCCAGAACCTGTTCCTCTTCCTTTCGGACACGTACATCGGCACCGACTACGGCCACGAAGCGCCGGAGCCTGTGCCCTGGGAAGGAATATACCATCCCGACGTGGGCACGGCGATGATGGACGTGGATGCCTTTATCCGGCAGAGGTTCCGGCCAGGACTGCCCCGTATCGGACTCCTCTTCTACCGCGCCCACTGGATGAGCGGCAACCTGCAATTCGTTGACGAGCTAATCCACCGCCTTGAAGCCCAGGATGCCAACGTGCTGCCGGTGTTCTCCTTTAGCCTGAAGCACAGCCCGGAGGAGGACGGAGATGGCAGCCATACCCTGGCGAGTTTTATGATTGGCCCCGACGGTTCTCCCCGGGTGGACTGCATTATCAACACTATGGGCCTGGCGATGAGCGATTTAAGCCAGGAAGGGCCGACCATCGCCTCGGGCTGGTCTGTGGACTTTCTGGATAAGCTCAATGTCCCCATCATTCAGGGCATCGTCAGCACCGGCACCCGGCAGGAATGGGAGGAAAGCTCCCTGGGCTTGGGGCCTATAGACACGGCGATGAATATAGCCCTTCCCGAATTCGACGGGCGTATCATATCCGTCCCTATCACTTTCAAAGAAGAGACCGCTACACTGTCAGGCCAAAGGCCGGGAGGACAGCAATCTCCGGTGTCCAACCGTCTGCAACGCTACATCGCCCAGCCGGACCGCATGGACTACCTGGCTAGGCTGGCCGTCAAATGGGTCGGGCTAAGGACCAAAGCCAACTCGGAAAAGCGTATCGCCCTGATACTGAGCAACTATCCCACCAAAGACGCCCGCATTGGCAACGCCGTCGGACTGGACACCCCGGCCTCTGCCATCAATATCCTCAACGCCCTGAAGGACGCCGGCTACCGGGTGGAAGACATCCCGGAGGATGGGGATGCACTGGTGCATCGTATCATAGAGCGTTGCAGCAATGACCGGGACTCTCTGACCGAGGAGCAGATGCGCCTGGCCGCCGGGCACGTGGACCGCCGCCAGTATAGCGAGTGGTTTGCCAGCTTCCCAGCCCAGGTGCAGCAACAGCTAAGGGAGACCTGGGGTGACCCACCGGGACAGGTCTATTGCACTGAAGATGAACTAGCCATTGCCGGCCTGGAGTTGGGGAATGTTTTCGTCGGACTGCAACCCCCCCGGGGCTTTGGGGAGCACCCCATATCCATCTATCACAGCCCGGACTTGGCCCCAACCCATCATTACCTTGCTTACTACCGGTGGCTCCGGGATGTGTTCCGGGCCGATGCCATGATACACGTAGGCAAACACGGCACCCTGGAGTGGCTGCCCGGCAAGGGCATCGGTCTGTCCAGCGCCTGCTATCCTGAGGTGGCCCTTGATGATATTCCCCTCTTTTATCCCTTCATCATCAACAACCCCGGTGAGGGGACCCAGGCCAAGCGGCGCACCCACGCCACCATCATAGACCACCTTATCCCGCCGATGACCACCGCCGACAGCTATGGCGATATTGCCAGGCTGGAGCAGTTGATGGACGAGCACTATCAATGCCAGACCCTGGACCCGGCCAAGCTGCCCATGCTGGAGGGCCAGATTTGGGAGATGGTGCAAAAGGCGGAACTGCACCGGGACCTGGGGGTTGATGCCCAGCCCGACGACTTTGGCGGGTTCATGCTGGAGATTGACGGTTATCTCTGCGAGATTAAGGACGCCCAGATAAAGGACGGCTTGCATACCCTGGGACAGCCCCCCTCCGATGAGCAATTGGTGGGGCTGCTCTCTGCGCTCACCCGCCTGGACATCGGGCGCGTGCCCAGCCTGCGCCGCTCCATCGCCGAGGCCCTGGGGCTGGACTACCCCCGGCTGCTGGCCGAACCGGGCCGTCCCCTCACTGATTATATTGGGGATACCGGGAATGGCATCGTGCCTGCGGTCCTGACTAATCTGGACCCGGAGGTCCCGGTGCGCAGCGCCGGCGACGTGCTGGAGCGGCTGGAGGCCCTGTGCCGCAACGCCTACACCAGGCTGTTGGACCAAGGGTTCCCCCAAGAGCAGGCGGGACGGCCATCTCCCGTCCCGTCTCCTATCAAAGAGGTGGTTGCTGACCTGCTGGGCAAGCCCGACCCCCAGACGGAGGCGGTCCTCAGGTATGCATCGGAGTTTATTTATCCCGCCTTGATGCAGACCACCGATGAAATCGGCAACCTGCTGCGGGGGCTGGAAGGGAAGTACGTTCCTCCCGGTCCCAGCGGCGCTCCCACCCGGGGAATGGCAAACGTGCTGCCCACCGGCAGAAACTTCTATTCCGTTGACCCCAAGACCCTGCCATCGCCCGCCGCATGGGAGGTGGGCAAAGACCTGGGAGACGCCCTGCTGGAGAAGTATTTGCAGGAGGAAGGCGCTTACCCGGAGATGGTGGGGATTGTAGTCTGGGGCACTTCAGCCATGCGCACCCACGGCGACGACATCGCCCAGGTCCTGTACCTGCTGGGGGTCAGGCCGGTGTGGCAAGCGGAGAGCCGGCGAGTCACCGGGGTAGAGGTTATTCCCCTATCGGAGTTGGGCCGCCCCCGTGTTGACGTAACCGTCCGAATCAGCGGGTTCTTCCGGGATGCCTTCCCGAACCTGATTTACCTGCTGGACCAGGCGGTGGAGATGGTGGCGTCCCTGGACGAGTCCCCCGAGGACAACTACGTGGTCAAGCATCTCAGGGAGGACATGCAAAGAAGAGGAGAGTCCCCTTCCGAATCGCCTGGACCTATAGATGGGCAGCCGGGCCGGGGGGCTTCGTTATATAGGGTGTTCGGCAGCAAGCCGGGCGCTTATGGTGCAGGCATCCTGCCGGCGCTGGACGAGCGTAACTGGGAGACGGTGCAGGACTTGGCAGAGATTTATACCGCATGGGGCGGCTATGCCTACACCCGGCAGGACTTTGGGGTGAACGCCCGGCAGGAGTTCCGCCTTAGATTCAGCCAGATTGTCATTGCTGCCAAGAACCAGGACAACCGGGAGCACGACCTGTTTGACAGCGACGACTACATGCAGTACCACGGTGGTATGATTGCTACGGTGCGGGCGTTGACCGGGCGCAATCCCAGGCAGTTCTTCGGCGATAGCTCCGATCCGTCCAGGGCCAGGGTCAGAGACCTACAGGACGAGGCCCGGCGGGTGTTCCGCAGCCGGGTGGTCAATCCCAAGTGGATGGAATCCATGAAGCGCCACGGTTACAAAGGTGCCTTTGAGCTTTCCGCCACCGTTGACTACATGTTCGGCTACGACGCCACGGCCCAGGTGGTTGAGGACTGGATGTACGAGGATGTAACCGAGGAGTATGTTCTGGACCCGGACATGCAGAACTTTTTCCGCCAGAGCAACCCCTGGGCCCTACGGAGCATCGTTGAAAGGCTGCTGGAAGCCATAGAAAGGGGCCTTTGGGAGAACCCACCTCCCGACATGGTGGACAAGCTAAAGGACCTCTACCTGGAATTAGAGGCCGACCTGGAAGCCCGCCAGGAGCGGAGCATCACATGAATGGTGATTGAGTAGGAGGCGGTCCGTGGAAGTCACGTTAGAACTTATCAAGGAGTTGACCGGCAACGACCGGATGATGTGGGTTGTCGGCGGCGGCCCGGTGGTAAGCGAGAACGATTCCAGGGGAATCAAGGAGCCGGAGGTCAGCAAGGGATGGGTCACTATCGAGGCTGAAAACTGGCACTTCCACCTAGTCCTTGAGTCGGTCAACGGCATACAGTTCGTTGAGGCGGTGAGCCACGGCGACTTGAAGACCTACTACGTCCGGTTTTCCAAGGACTGGGATGAGACCCTGGTGCGCTGCTACTTCCCCAACCCCTACCTGGATGACAACAATAAGCCCACCGAGTTCCAACCGGAGAAGTACAAGCTCTTCGAGGAGGCCCGGGACAAGTACGTGGGCCGGGAAGAGGGTGTGGTCTTTCTCCAGATGTAAATGACGGCCCGTTGTTATTATGAAAATAGAAACCCACCGTCATTCCGGCGTAGGCCGGAATCCAAGGGTGGGGCGGTGGACTCCAGCTTTCGTAGGAGTGACGGCGAGGAAGCCGCACCATTTTCATCCTCGTATATGGCCCACAGGGGCATGGGCAATTAGTATGAAAATAGCGAGCAACCCGCACCGTCAATGTTATTCTACGGAGCGGCCTATCACAATGTCATTCCGAGCGAGCGGAGCGAGTCGAGGAATCTAAGGTCCTGGGCTTCGGCATTGCGGGGAAGTCCCCCACACCCCCACCCCTGGATTCCGGCCTACGCCGGAATGACGGTTGGGAGGCCAGTCGTCATTTTCATCCTCGTATGTGGCCCGTAGGGGCATGGGTAATTATTGTGAAAATAGGCGGCAACCAGCGCCGTCATTCCCGCGAAAGCGGGAATCCAGGGTCCCACGACGTAGGGAGTCGTTGCGAGTCACCCACCCCCCACCCCTGGATTCCGGCCTACAACCGAATGACGGTTACACAAAGGTCTCCCTTCACGAGAGTGATGAATGATAGGGGACCGGAATGACGAAACGGATTATAGACTAACGAGGTGGTCTTGGTCTCTGAGCAAAAAAGCGCGCCCCTGTTTCCCTTTACCGCCATAGTTGGACAGGAGTCCATGAAACGGGCCCTGCTATTCAACACCATCAATCCCAAGATTGGAGGTGTTCTGATCCGGGGCAAGAAGGGTACGGCCAAGTCCACTGCGGTGCGCTCCCTGGCGGCCCTTCTGCCGGAGGTAGAGGTGCTTCAGGGCTGCCCATATAGCTGCCCGCCTCAAACCCGCCAGGGGTTGTGCCAATGGTGCGAAGCCGAGGACAGGGATGCCTCCTCTGCTAAAGACTGGTGGGTTAACCGCCAGGTACGCATCGTTGACCTGCCTGTCGGGGCCACCGAAGACCGCCTGGTGGGGTCCCTGGACATTGAGCAAGCCATCAAGACCGGCGGCAAGAGCTTCGAGCCGGGGCTGATAGCCGCCGCCCACCGGGGCATCCTGTACATTGACGAGGTCAATCTTCTCAATGACCACCTGGTTGACGTGCTCCTGGACGCCGCCGCAATGGGGCGGAACTACGTGGAGCGGGAGGGCATTTCCATCAGCCATGCCGCCGAGTTCATCCTGGTGGGCACCATGAACCCGGAAGAGGGAGACCTGCGCCCCCAGCTTCTGGACCGGTTCGGCCTGGCGGTCGAGGTGGATGGAATGTTGCCTCCCGAAGAGCGTCGAGAGGTGGTGAAGCGGCGCATTGCCTTCGAGGCAGACCCCTACGGGTTCATGGACCAGTGGCAGGAGGTCGAGGCCGGACAAAGGGAGAGGATTCTTCGCAGCCGGAAGCTGCTGCCCCAGGTAAGGGTCGGCGACGACATCCTTGAGCTAATCACCGATATTTGCGCCGAGTACCAGGTGGACGGCCTGCGGGGGGATATAGTAATGTACAAGACCGCCGGCACCATTGCCGCCTATGAGGGCAGGACAGAGGTGGGGGTGGAAGACGTGCGGGAGGCGGCCCAGATGGCCTTGCTGCACCGGCAACGCCGTCAACCCTTCCAACAGCCTCACCTGGTGACGGAGCAACTGGACTCCATGATTGAAGACTTCCAGGACCGTAGTCGTGACAGAGAGCCGGAAGCCAGGGACTCATCGGGCGATTCAGGCGGCTCCGATGACCGGGGTGAGGGCGACCCGGACCCATCACACTTAGACAGCCAGGATTCCTCGCCTCAGGAGGATAGCCCCGGACCCGATGCGTCAGAGAGGGGCGCTGGTCCCCAGGAGCAATTGGACGAGGTAGGAGACCCATACCCGGTGCAGTCCTTGCAGATACAGCCTCCCGACCGCCGGGCCAGGCGTTCCACGGGCCGGCGGGCCACCACCATATTGGAAGCGGGCAACGGCTCCTCGGCAGGCCGGTATGTCAGGGCCGGAGTGCCCCAGGGGAAGGTGGCAGACCTGGCGCTGGATGCTACCCTACGGGCGGCTGCCCCCCATCAGCAGCGCCGCCGGGCGGATGCCAGGAAAGATGGGGAGACGGGCAGGCCCGCTTTTCTAATAGAACCCTGGGACCTGCGGGAGAAGGTGAGGGAGACCAAGACCGGCAGCCTGGTCCTGTTTGTGGTTGACGCCAGCGGCTCTATGGGCGCCCAGCGGCGGATGGTGGCGGTCAAGGGGGCAATCCTGTCCCTGCTTCTGGACGCCTACCAGCGCCGGGACCGGGTGGGACTAATCAGCTTCCGGGGCACACGGGCGGACCTTCTGCTGCCACCCACCGGCAGCGTGGACCTGGCCCAGGGGTATCTCCGGGAGATGCCCACCGGGGGCAGGACTCCTTTGGGCCGGGGCCTGTACCTGGCCCTGGATGTGCTTCAGAAAGAGCGGATGAAGGACCGGGATGTGCTGCCCCTGCTGGTACTCCTATCCGATGGGCGCGCCAATGTGACGATGGACGGCCCGGATGTCTGGCGGCCAGAGGTGTCCCGGCAGGACGGTCAAGGGGGTGAGCGGCCTCTTAGCCCTGGGCCTGTTGGGGGTCGGAAAAGTGAGGGGAGCAGCAGTCCCACCCCCACCGAAGAGGCCAAGGCCATGGCAACCATCATCAGGGAAAAGCGTATCCCCAGCGTGGTAGTTGACACAGAAGTGGGCTTCATCAAGCTGGGCCTGTCCCGGTCTTTGGCCGAGGCTATGGGAGCCTACTACGTCCAACTTGACGATCTGCGCGCCGACAGCCTGGCCGAAGCCGTCCGCTTGCAGATGCCCTCCTCAGAAAGCGTGATACATGGACTATTTGAAGCGTCAGGTTAAGGAGTATGCCGGGGAGTTGGGGTTCGACCTGGTGGGGATAGCCTCTGCGGATGCCTTCTCCGACCATGAGGCCATAGCCCTGGAGCGGGTGAGAGCGGGCCTGATGGATGGCCTGCCCTGGTACACCGAGGCCAGAGTGCGCCGGGGCTGCAATCCACAGGAGCTTCTGCCGGGCGCAAGGTCCATCATAACCCTGGGCATAAGCTACTACTCCCCCGAAGATGGGCCTGAAGATAAGGACGGGGAGCGCGCCGCCCTTGTGGGCAAGGTGGCGCGCTATAGCTGGGGAGACGATTACCACAAGGTGATTAAGCAGAGGATGAAGGCCCTTGCCGATGGCCTGTCCCACCGCCTGGGCCGCACCATGCAGGCCCGGTGGTACGTGGACGACGGGCCCATGCTGGACAGGGCCGCCGCCCAGAGGGGTGGGATAGGGTGGTTCGGCAAGAACACCAACATCCTCACCGCCTCCCACGGCTCATGGGTCTTCCTGGGCCAGATAATCACCGACCTGGAGATGTCGCCCGACCCGCCCCTGAAGAAGACCTGCGGCAGCTGTGTCCGGTGCATTGACGCCTGCCCCACCGGGGCCATAGTAGCCCCATACGTGATAGACAACTCCTTGTGCATCTCCCACCTGACCATCGAGAACCGGGGGCCTATTCCCCGTCACCTGCGGCCTCTTATGCAGGACTGGGTGTTCGGCTGCGACATCTGCCAGGACGTATGCCCCGTGAACCACGTATCCATCCGGCGCGGGGGCGCATCCTCCAGGGAAGAAGCCTTCACCAAGGGGCGGACCACCACCCTGGACCTGGTGTACCTTCTGGAAATGACCGAGGAGCAGTTCCGGGAGCTGTCCCGCAACAGTCCCATAAGGCGGGCGAAGCGGGTGGGCCTACAGAGGAACGCCTGCGTAGCCCTGGGCAATGGGGAAGACCCGGCTGCCGTCCCCGCCCTGGCGGAGGCGCTAGCATCGGGGGAACCGCTGGTCCGGGGCCATGCCGCGTGGGCCTTGGGGAGGATAGGAGGCCCCGACGCCGCCCACGCCCTCCGCGAAGCCCTGGCCCAAGAAGAGGACCCCGAAGCCCTGGAGGAGATACAAGCAGCCCTCCAAGAAGTGCGGGGCTGACTGGCTGCCCTCTGAAGGGCAGCCAGGGCAGATATTAAGAGCCTTGGGTAAGGTGTAAGTGCGGAGGATGTCTACATCAGGCTAAAGCTTCTTCTTGGTCCGTCAATTCAGAATCGCCGGACTGCTGGAAGGGAGGCTTGAAACCATCCTTGCCCTCGCCCAACTCCGGCAGCCTCTCGCGCAGTACCTCAAGCACCTTCCGATAATGTTCCATGTATTCGGTGCGGAAGGACGCCCGGTCGCAGCCCAGCTTTTCCGCCATCAGGTCAAATGCTTTATCCCGGGTGCCGGCCAGGAACTTGCCCCTCTGGAAATGGAATGGCTGGGCAATGAACTTGGGGACTCCGGTCTCTCTTAAGCTGTCGGCGAAAGCATAGGGATTGCTGACCAACAGCAGCGGGGTCATGGTGATGCAGGTGTCAACGCCAGCCTCCTGCACTTCTCGGATGGCGCTCAGCCGTACCGGATTGGATGGGCAGAAGGGTTCAAAGGTGCGCCTGACATCCTCATCGTCGGTGGTTACCGTCATATTGACTTGTACACGCCCGCCGTTCTCCTCAATACGTCGAAAGAGGTCGCAGTCTCGCGCCACGTCGGGGCTGCGGGTCTGGACCACCAGCTTGGGCTTGTGTCCATCCGCCATTACCTCCAGCAGGCGGCGGGTTAGCTCCAACTCCCTCTCCACCGGCTGATATGGGTCGGTGACGCTGCTCATGTAGATGAGCTTGTCGTCCAAGGCGTCCGGCTTGCGCTTCAAACGACTGGTCAGCAAGTCGACGGCGTTCTCTTTGACGTTGACCCAATAACCCCAGCTATCCCGCTTCTCAACGTCGCGGCTGAAAAAGGCGGCGTAACAATAGGTGCAGCCAAAGGAGCAGCCGGAATAGGGGTTCAGGGTAAAGTCGTATTTGTCCATGAACCCGGTGGCGCGGGTTAGAATCTCTTTGCTCTCAGCATAGGCGACTCTGGTCTCGCCGATACGTCTTGGACGCTCGGCAGCCGGGCGCTCGTCTGGTGGGGACGTGGCGCTGTCAAATAGGGAGAGTTGGTTTGGTGGCCTGGATGGCATGATTTACCCGCCCCTGATATAGATTAGACACGCTGGTCGTGGATATGCCCATGTAACCTCTCCGAGGAGGAATTGATGCCTGTAGCCACTGTCGTAGAGATTTCGTCTCCATTTGGTAACTTTGGGCAACTCTCCGCTGAACTCACTGGATTCTCCATACCAGAATAGACATCCGTTAGTATTAAATGGTGATGCCTGCTCAACGAGTTGTCTGTTGTGCGCATGAGAAGTAATGAAACCTACATTGGGATTTATCTCTTTGGTGATATAGGCAAGTTTGTCTTTGACATCGTGGATATTACTACTATACACAGTGTGGATCGCGCTAATCCAGTAGTCCTCTGCCACCTCCCAATCAGTGGGAATATATGATATACATATTCGTGGTCTTGCAATTGAGCATGAACGTGATAGATATTCAAGACCAGGATATTTACTCACTTCTGACTTAAACTGTCGCCAAATCTTGTCCCCCATAGTAGGCATTGACTGATTGATGTCGTATGAATCAATTCTGATTTCAGTTATGGATTGTCCTTGTTCTAGTGCGTCAGCCGCTGCCAATGCTACTGCGAACTGCATAGCGAGCGTACCGCACCCGAAATCTATAATCCGCAATCTGCCGCTGTTGTCCAGAATGAGGTCCTTGTAATTTCTGAGTTCTATCATCTTTTTGATCATCGTATAGACAAGGTTGATTTGCGCTGGCTGATACCAAAGGCTATAGAACAAGGCGACCCATTCATCTGCGTATTCGGGTTGAATGCCCATTGTGAGGTTACCTAGAGATTCGAGTGTACCCCTAATCTTACAGTCAGTTTGTTCATCTCTCAACCCATTAGAAAGACGATCGAACTCGATGCGCGCCACCGAACACAAGGCTTCATCCAGAGCATCGGTCACAGCTTGCTTGTCCATTTTCCTCTATATCTTAATGAATGTGTAGTTATCATAGCATGTTTTAGCCCCAAATTCATCACAGTTATGTCACCTCCCGCAATTCCTCAATGACCGCAATTCGCAATCCTACTGGGGTATCTCAGTTGGTGGCTGGATTGTGGTAAAATAAATAGGATGTTGCACTCGGTCGAGGGTCGGGTGAGGACTTGAACGGGGCGGGAGAGTTATGGAGTTCCGCAACTTGCCCAGTGTGGAGGCTGTGCTGTCCAACAGGACGGTCAGGTCGCTGGCAGATGAATATACGCGCGAGTGGGTGACAAGCCTGGTGCGGGAGCGCATCGGCGAGGCCAGAGGGGCCATCCGCAATGGTGATGCAGCGCCTACGGTAGAGGAGATAGCCGACTCTGTGGCCCGCAGGATTGGACTGCTGGGCCGGGCAAGCCCCAGGCCGGTGATAAACGCCACGGGGGTTGTCATTCACACTAACCTGGGCCGCGCCCCCCTGAGCATGGAGGCTATGGAGGCCATGGTCCAGGCTGCGGAAGGGTATAGCAACCTGGAGCTTGACCTGGAGGATGGCAGGCGGGGGTCTCGCCAGGCCCATATCCAGGCCATCCTGCGCCAGCTAACCGGCGCCGAGGCTGCCCTGGTGGTGAACAACAACGCCTCCGCCATTCTCCTGGGCCTGTCAGCCCTGGCGCGGGGTATGGAGGTCATAGTCTCCAGGGGGGAAGAGGTGGAGATAGGCGGAGGCTTCCGCATACCCGACGTACTGCTCCAGAGCGGCGCCGTCCTGGTGGAAGTGGGCACCACCAATCGGACTTACGCCTCAGACTACGAGGCCGCTATCACCGAGAACACGGGGGCCCTCCTCAAAGTACATGCCAGCAACTTCCGCATAGAGGGGTTCACCCATGCCGCCGAGTCTGCGGAACTGGTGGCCTTGGGGGAGAGGTACGGCATCCCGGTCCTCCACGACGTGGGAAGCGGCTGCATGATAGACACCCGGAATTATGGAATGGCTCACGAGCCTACCCCCCAGGAGAGCGTTGCAGCAGGGGTGGGCCTGGTGTTCTTCTCCGGGGACAAGCTCCTGGGCGGACCTCAGTCGGGCATAGTAGTGGGCAAGAGTGACCTAATCCGCAGGCTAGAAAGGCACCCCCTGGCCAGGGCCGTGCGGATAGACAAGATAAGCATAGCCGCCCTTGCAGGGACCCTCCTCCATTACATAAGAGGCGAAGCGGAGGATGCGGTGCCCGTGTGGCGCATGATAAGCACCTCCCTGGGAGAACTGGAGGACCGGGCCTATCACTGGCAGGCGGTGATAGGCAGCAGGGCTACAGTCCAGAGGGGGGTTTCCGCCATCGGCGGGGGCAGCCTGCCGGGAGAGACCCTCAACACCTGGCTGGTGGCCCTGGAGTGTGACAACATTACCGGCGGCGCCGAGGGAGTAGTCAAGCAGCTCAGAGACCACAATACGCCTGTGATAGCCCGCATTGAAGGGGACATGGTGGTCCTGGACCCTCGCACAGTGTTCCTGGAAGAGGAGGATATTCTCCTCTCTGCCGTGAACCAAGCCCTGGGATAATTAGCATAATACCATCCGCGAAAAGCTCATCAGAGGTGCAAGAACCGTGTCCAATTTCGTCCTGGTGCATGGGGCGTGGCTGGGTGCCTGGGCCTGGGAGCAAGTGGTAGAGCGACTGGAAGGGGCCGGAGAGTCCCAGGGTGTAGCCCCTAGTATAGATAGCGTGCTGGCCCTGGACCTGCCGGGGCACGGACGCCGCTTCGTCGACGAGATTCGCCGCATCACCGTGGAGCACTATATCCAGTCGGTAGTGACCCCGGTGCAGTTGGGCCGTCTTGAGGACGTGGTGCTGGTGGGACACGGCTTCTCTGCCACCTTTCTACCCCAAGTTGCCCTGGCTCTAGGGCCGGAGGTAGTCAAGCGGGTGGTATTCATCGCCGGCGAACTGCCCCCGGAAGGCACAACGTCTTACGACAGGCTCTCCCGCTGGGACAAGACCATGCTCCGGGTATTCAAAGCGCCGGAAAAGGGGTTCAAGTTCCCGGACCTCATCTCCAAAAGCATCCTATGTGGTGGACTGGACAGGGCCGCCACCCAGGACGTGATGTCCCGGTTGGTGCCTGAGCCGTTCATGCCCTGGCTGACCCCCGTATCCCGCCAGGGGTTCCCCGGCAGCCTCCCAACGTCCTACCTGGTCCTCACCGGGGACAAGGCCATACGCCCCGGCCTGCAACGCCGGTACAGCCAATCGCTGGGCTCCCCCCAGGTGGAGGAGATAAGCGCAGGACACGGGGCCGTCTTCAGCCACCCCCAGGAGATCGCCAATATACTGCTAAAGTACGCGTAGCAATACCGATTGCCAAGGGGTCATGGATATATACCCGGTGTTTGGTAACTGTTCAGAGTTGAGGTCTCATTCTGGCCCCAACCCGTCATAACTATGGAAATAGCCAGCAGCCAGCACCGTGATGCTCCCTTCACACCCTTCCCAACCCCCACCGCTCACTTTATTTGTCATTCCCGCTTTCGCGGGAATCCAGGGTCCCGCAACTTGGTGAGTTGCTGTGAAGTCACCCACAACACCGCCCCTGGATTCCGGCGTAGGCCGGAATGACGGTGAGGTGGCGGTCACGGCTCATTGTGTCTGAACAGTTACGGTGTTTGTGTCCTCATTGACAGTGTTGATTCCCTGGCCTTAAAATGAACAAATATCCTAATTCGCGAGTATGAGATGAGTACCTTTAATCAGGCTTTCCCAGATACCGAAAGCGCTGCCGATTCCGATGTTAGAGCAGCAACTAGCACAGTCACCTTTGAGAAGGCTTTCTCAGACACCGAGCGGGCCGCTGATGCTGCGGTTAGAGCAGCAAACAGGCTTCTTGCCGTTGCTAAACAGATGCAAAAGGCCGCCCAGGAAGGGGACATTCCACGCTTGAGAAGAATGGCGGAGAGTCTTGATAATGCTGCCGTTGCAGCCCGCCAAGAGGTATCCAACGCAGTTGGCGCGTGGCCTTTTAGCCCGGATGCTGAGGAGGAATACCTTCAACAGTCCTATGAGGACGAACTGCTTTCAGTGGCGAAAAAGGAGCAACTGCAAATCCACCGGCGCGATAATAGCTTGATCTGTTTCCCTTCCATTTTGCGAATTACCCCTTCCGACAAAGCAGTGAGGATTGACCGGAAAAAGGTGACAACCATCCGTCCGTCCGCCCTGGTAACTACCTTGAAGAAAAACCAGGAGAAAAAGTCCAGCTTCCGAAGCGAGAGGTTCCTTGAATCCCTTTACCAGGTTTACAAGTCGTTGGTGGGCAATTATCAACAGGGAGCCCTGGGCGGCAATAATTATGCGGGACCTGTTGTGCGGCTCTCCCAAATTTACGGCATGTTCACCTCACGGCCCGGGTCGAATCTTGAATATGGCCGGGCAGACTTCGCCCGGGACCTGTACTTTCTCGATTCCAGCGGGGTCAGCAAGACCAGGTCTGGCGCTACCGTCTCCTTCCCCGCGAGCACCGGGACCAGAACCCCTAACCAGCAGAACATCTTCTCCTTTGTCTCACCCGAGGGTGGGGTTGTGAGCTACTACGGTATTCAGTTCACCGAGGAGCGAAAGAGTTGACCAATTCCCTTCCATGCCAGGACTGGGTACAGACCATAAAGACCGAGTACCTGGATGACTTTATCCGCGAGGGCGGCTCCGCGATCAAGTTTGCCGTCCCTGTGGATGCAGGCGCGCGGCCTGTGCTGTTCACTCAACTCACCCATGCCGCTCGCGCCGGCAACTACTTGACTGCCCAGGTAGATGCCAGCCTGACCAGGGTCCACATGGCCCATGAGGTGTTCTTCAGGATTGCCGAACAAATTGAATGGCGGTCCATTGCCAGGCAGGTGGTGAGGCAGCTTGCCAGGGAATGTGATTATGACATGCCCGAGGACGATGGGGGCGGGCCTCTTCGAGCCGAAATAGCCGAAAGGAACGAAATAGACCCTGGCATGGTCATACGTGTGTTGAGGCCGAGGCTGAGTGACCAGGTTTTTCGACATCCCGGCCTGGCCAAAGACTTCCGGGTGGCTATGACAAACCTTTGCGAGGCCGAGCTTTCCGGCGGACCGGAAGGGGAAGGCACCACAACAGATGTGTTGACCGGTTGGTTGACGGGGAGAAACCGGCGGATTGGACCGGTTAAGCCCTACGGGATATTCAATACCATCACCAGGACCAACGCGCGGCACATGTTTGAGTCCCTGCTCAATTGGATAAGATTTGCCGGTTATCCCGGATTGTTGGTGTTATTAGACATCTCACGGGTAACTCTAAATCGAAGACTGGGGGATGGGTCCCTTTACTATACCAGGGCCGCGGTCCTGGACGCTTACGAGGTCTTGCGCCAGTTCATTGATGCGATAGAGCGATTGCAGGGATGCTTGATTGTAGTCTCCCCGGATGTTGAATTCCTGAGCGAAGAACCCCGGGAAAGGGGTTTCGGGGCCTACGACGCGCTGAAGTTCAGGGTGGTTGACGAGATACACGATAGGCGGCTGGTCAATCCTATGTCATCGTTGGTGCGTCTTTCAGCCGACGCCTAAGCCCGGTCCTGAGGAGGTGTGATTTGGCTGCCGGAGACGGGTCAAGGGTAAACTACCGCCGGGCCCTTGAGGCGCTTCGCAACGGAGTGCCAAACCGGGATGCCGCCCGGGAACTGGGATGCAATCAGGAGGACGCGGAGCGCAGCTTCCGGGAGAAACTGGATTCCCTGGGTGACCCATCGAGGGAAAACGATGCCCTCTCCGGCCTCTTGGTGCAGGGCGGCTTTGGGACGGGCAAGTCCCATCTCCTGGAATATTTCGAGCATCTGGCCCTCACCGAAAACTTCGTGTGCAGCAGGGTGGTCATCAGCAAAGAGACTCCCCTGCATAGCCCGGAAAAGGTCTTCCGGGCCGCCGTGGAAGACGGCTACGTGCCCAATAGAAGCGGCCACATGATTGACGAGATCGCCACTAATCTGGACCCCGACTCACCCGGTTACGCTCAATTCTTCCAATGGGCCAACCAGGACGGGAACGGGGTCAGTTCCTTGTTTCCCGCCACCCTGCTTATCCATGAGAAAATTGACGACCCGGAGGTGCACCAGGAGATAGTCCGTTTCTGGTCCGGCGACCCCATGCCCATCACCAAGGTGCGCCGGTATCTCAGGGAAATTGGACAAGCCCAGACCTATAGTATAGGGAGAGTTGCGGCCCCCATTCTTGCTGCTCAGAGGTTCCGATTCGCCCTCAGGCTGATTCGCGGGGCCGGCTACCGGGGATGGGTAATCCTGATGGACGAAATCGAACTAATCTCAAAATACAGCGTTCTCCAACGGGGCAGGTCCTACGCCGAGCTAGCCCGTTGGATGGGGCGAGCCACCAATGAAAGATACCCGGGCCTGGTAGTGGTTGGCACTATTACCGACGACTTCGCCGTGGAATGTCTGGATGGAAAGCATGACCGGGACAACGTGGGGCCCAGACTCCGGGCCAGGGGGACTGACGAGTCCAATATACTGGCGGCCAGGGCCGAGGCCGGCATGAGGCTGATCGAGCGTGACAGCGTTCCACTGGCGCGGCCCGACGATTCAACCCTGGACCGCACCTACACCAAGCTGAAAGAGATTCACAGCCGGGCCTATGACTGGACAGCGCCCGACGTTCCGTCACCGGCTCAAGCGATTAGTCGTCGTATGCGCTCCTACGTCCGCCGGTGGATTAACGAGTGGGACCTGAAGCGGTTATACCCCGATGCTGACGTGGAAATTGAAGAGCAAGAGGTCCGGCTGACCTATGGTGAGGACGCAGACCTGGGAAAGGAGCCGGAGGGAGAGGCCGGCTAAACCCATCCGGTGCAAGCAGTAAGAGCCTATCCGAAAACACCCCATCGTCACTCCCCTGCTTTCGCAGGGACAGGCTCTGCGAAAGCAGGAGTCCAGTGTACCGGGCAGTGGATTCCCGCTTTCGCGGGAATGACGGGAACTGTCCTACCTGGTTATCGGATAGGCAGAAAGTGAAGGGCTGAGAAATTGCCTGTTCCCTTTCGTGATTTAAGCGACGATTTTGACCTGGGCCTGGCCGGGTTCTTGCGCTTCGAGGATGAACCCGGCGGCAGGGGCATCAGGGCCGCCCTTTTCTACATGACCAGCCGGGGCGAGCCAATTGAGTTCGGCTTTACCCGGATTGATGTCGCCGCGCCATCCTTGTGGCGCGCAGGCGAAGCCCGCAGACACGCCGTGACCGCACTGTCCAAGGCATTGTTCGAGGCAAGCCGCAGCCGGCCAACTTTGCTCCTGGCGCTGGCGGAAGAAGTCCCTGCCCGGGTCTTCGGGGAAGACCTGGAAGTGCACGTCCCCACCTGCCGGGTTGCCTCGCCGGATACCAGCACTGATGATTCTGCTGACGAGTCCCAGGAACTCCTGACCGCCGACATCAATCTGTTCTGGACCGGCGAGCCGCCGGGGGCGGACTCCCAGGCCCGCCTGCTCCTTGCCGTATTACAGAGCCGGCGGCTTTTGACCGAACCCTTTGAGCGGGCCTCGGTCGGACTTGAGGAGGCTTTCAACCACCGATGATCCCATATCGGAGTGGACGCGAGATACGTGGACGGATTTTTCGTCGCAAGCCGCGGGTGGAGCAGGGCCGGGATGCGCCTGCCCGGGATGCAGACGTGATTTCACCCGGCCCTGCCGTCGTGGAGGCTTTCGAGATTGCCCCCGGCCAACCGGAGCCGGTGGGCTGGGCCCTCTCTCCTCCCGTCCCTTCGGTGGCCCCTGCTGTCGTCGTGGACCTGGAGCCGATGCCCGAATGGTCGAGGGCTTCCCCCTCCTCTGGGAATGGTCAACCGGGGGGCGCAGACGCCCTCGAATCCGCTCCACATAAGCCCACCCTGGCCGAAAGGCTTCGCGCCATGATGTCGCTGCCCTTCGAGTTACTCCTTCCCGGCCCTGACACCATACTGGAATGGCCGGGCTCGCTCATGCCCTTTCAGGTCGAAGGGGTCCAGGAGTTGATAACGCGGGACAGGATGCTTCTGGCCGATGACATGGGCCTGGGCAAGACCATCCAGGCAATAGCGGCGGTACGGATACTATTCTTGCAGCGCGCCATAGAATCGGCCCTGATAGTTGTCCCGGCAAGCCTCCTGGACCAATGGAGGCGCGAGTTGGATAAATGGGCCCCTGAACTCCGGGCGATTATCCTTCGCGGCACACCCACCGAGCGGGCATGGATGTGGGATGCACGGGTCCATGTGACCTTCATCAGTTATGAGACCCTGCGGTCGGACTTCACCGGCAATCTCCACTCCCCGCCCCGCCGCAAGATTTGGGACCTGGTGGCGCTCGATGAGGCCCAGAGGATCAAAAACCGCAATGATACCAGCGATGCTGTGAAGCAACTCCAGAGAAAACGCTCCTGGGCGCTTACCGGCACGCCCCTGGAGAACGATGTTGATGACCTCGCCTCCATCCTTGAATTCGTGGACCAGGGAGAGCTTACTTCCACCAGGAGCTATCACCCCGGCCCCCAACTTCTGGGCCGTCACCGGGAGCTGCAATTACGGCGCAAGAAAGTTGACGTGCTGGACCAGCTTCCTCCCAAGAGCGTCACCAAGATACCCATCTCTCTCACCTCCAAGCAGCAGGCAAGTTATGACCGCGCCGAGAGAGAGGGAGTGGTGCACTTGCGCGAGCTTGGCAGAGGGGTGCGAGTCCAGCACGTGCTGGAGCTGCTCACCCGTCTCAAGCAAATCTGTAACGCGGACCCGGCAACCGGGGAATCCGCCAAGCTGGAGGACATCCGTGAGCGGCTGAGCATCCTGAGCCAGGGAGGAAACCGGGCGATTATATTCTCCCAGTACGTTGACAAGGTTTTCGGGGTCGGCGCAGCAGCCGAAGCGATTGACGATTTCAAGCCTCTTACCTTCACCGGGGATATGTCAAGCCAGGAACGAGACCGGGTCATTCAACGCTTCAAGGCCAACGACACCCACAAGGCCCTGGTGTTGTCACTTAAAGCCGGCGGCACCGGGCTGAACCTGCAAGAAGCGTCTTATGTGTTTCACCTGGACCGGTGGTGGAACCCGGCCATTGAACGTCAAGCCGAAGACCGCAGCCACCGCTATGGGCAGGTGGTGCCGGTCAACGTCTTCAAGTACACGTGTATCGGAACGATAGAGGAGCGGATAGATAAGATACTTGAGGAAAAGCAACGGCTCTTCGATGGACTTATTGACGATGTTTCCTTCGACGTAGGGACTCGACTCACCTCTGAGGAGTTGTTTGGAATCTTCGGACTGGAAGCCCCACCGCCATCTATCCATCGTTGACCCCGGCTTTGCTCTCGCAATATAATAGGAGCGCCAGCATCCCTATCCCTATTGGTGGGCCTTGCCCAGGACCTTTTGCAACCGGTAGGCAGATGAGCGTGATAAAGATGATTGCCAGAAGTCTTTTGGGGCAGGCCCTCGGAGTAGGGCTGTTTGCAGGCGGGTTCTGGCTCCTTTTCCTCGGTTTTCTGGGGCCCAGCATTCCCCTGGGGATACTGGGCGGCGCCATGATTCCCGTAGGGATGTGGGTGATGGCCCGCGTCCGCCGAGTCCAGTCCACCGGCAATAGTGAGCAGGTACGTTCCTCGGAACCCAAGGCATTGGACCCCGATGCCGGGAACCCCGATACCGGCACCCCTTGAGGAGATGGGCTTTGATACCGTCCCTGGAAGCTGTCAAAGCAATAGACAACCGGCGTGATGATGCTGTCGTAGTGTCCGCTACCGCAGCCTTGAGAGAGTGGGGCATTGTTTCCCGTCGCAGAGACCTGGACATACACCTGTATGACTGCATGGACAAGGCCCCTTCGGTGGGCCTTGGCATAGCCCTGGCCCAGCCTGAGCGTAAGGTTGTGGTGCTGGACAGCGACAACGTCCGGCGCACCGACCTTGCCAGCATGATAACGGTGGGCAGCATGGCCCCGGAAAACGTGGTGCATTTCCTCTTCGAGGAAGACAGCCGCGCCTCCGGCGACGGCCAGCCTGTCCCAGGGATGGACAGCATCAACTTCATTGGAATAGCCAGGGACGGCGGCTATTCCAGGACCTACCAGTTCGATAACCTGGAGGACTTGGTCCTGAACCTCGAGGAGGTGATGGAGGGGCCGGGGCCTACCTTTGTGTCCCTGAAGGTGGTATATGACAGGGAAGTCCCCGGCTACCCGGAGCGCGCCATAGGCGAGTCGGTGAAGGCTGTGAGGGACACCCTGGCACAAGAGGCGGGTTAATGTCTTTAAGGGGAGATTATGGCTCTGAAAGATAAGGTAGCCCTGATTACGGGTGCCGGCTCCGGTATCGGGCAGGCATCGGCCATCAAATTTGCCCATGAAGGGGCAAAGGTGGTGGCCGTGGACATCCAGCAGGACGGCAACGAGGAGACGGTTAGCTCCATCCGCGCCCAGGGAGGTACGGCCATCGGCGTCCATGCTGATGTCACCAGGTCCGAAGATATACGCCGCATGGTGAGGGCCGCCACGGAGACCTACGGACGCTTGGACATCCTGTTCAACAATGCGGGCATAAGCCTCCGGGGCACCATCCTGGAGTTGGGCGAAGAGGACTTCGACAGGCTCTTTGACGTGAATGTGAAGGGGGTCTTTCTGGGATGCAAGGAGGCCATTCCAGTGATGCAGGCCCAGGGCGGAGGAGTAATCCTCAACACCGCCTCCCAGCTGGGTCTGGTGGGCGCTGAAGCCTCGGTGGTGTACCCGGCCACCAAAGGCGCGGTGGTCCAGCTTACCCGGTGCCTGGCCTTGGACCATGCCGCCGATAATATCAGGGTAAACTGTATCTGCCCAGGGCCCATAGACACCCCGCTGGCCCGCCGCAACCGCGCTCAGACGGGGGACCCGGAAGCTGCCCTGCAGGCCCGCCTGTCCAGCATCCCTTTGAACCGCATCGGCACCCCCAAAGAGATGGCCGACGTGGCGGCTTTCCTATGCTCCGACGATGCCTCATACATCACCGGGGCGGCTATTCTGGCCGACGGCGGCTGGACAGCCCGGTAGCCTGCAAAAGTAGTCTTGCAAAAACCGGTTATATCTATTCAGGTTATATCTATTGAGGAGGATGTCATGGCGAGGATACCTGGCGCAACTAGGGAAAGCGTCCCTTCAGACCAACAGGCCGCTTTCGACCAGGCGGTGAATGAGCGGGGAGGGGTCCCCAGCGGCGGCCCCGCTTCTATAATGATAAATGTCCCGGAGATAGCCAATCGAGGGTCCAACCTGTCGGCGTACCTGCGGGGAGGGTCCACCCTGTCCTCCAGGATTCAGGAACTGGCAATGCTGGTGACAGCCAGGGAGAAGGACGCCCGGTATATCTGGAACGCCCATGCAGGCGCCGGCCGCCGGGCCGGTCTGCGGGATGACATCGTGGACAACCTGCGGGAGAGGAGAGAGATCGCCAACCTGGCCCCCGACGAGGCGGCGGTGGTGAGCCTGGGCCAGGAGTTTTTCCGCACCCACAAGGTGAGCCAGGCGACCTTCGATGCGGCCATAGCCCAATTCGGCACCCGGGGGCTGATAGAGCTGACCAACCTGATGGGCTACTATGCCCTGCTCGCCTTCAACCTCAACGCCTTCGACGTTGAGCTGCCCGAGGAGAGGACTGAGGCTGTGCTGCCCGTTTAGGCCCCACAGGGGCAATCATGCCCCCGGGACCGGCCCCGGCCCCTTGAGGTCTCATAAAACCGTGTCGGTTTTATGAGACCTCGATTTCCAGGCGGCAGTGGTCACTCGGCCCCCATTGCTCCGGCTCATTGAGGGCGCGTACACTCATGGATTCGGCAACACCCCGGGAGGCGAAGACGTAGTCCAGTTGACGCGTAGCTGTCGCCGGGGTCTGTTGACTATGGTAGTAGGTGGGCACATTCTTGCTTCCCTGGGGAAGTTCATCAGGCCAGGGGTCAGCCTGCCGTCCGTGGGGAGCCTGTGGTCCGGCGAAGGACAGCCCCAACGCTTCCATCCGGGTGAACACCGTCCGGTAACGTTCGCGCCAGTAGGCGCTGCCGTAATCTCCGTAGCCGTATAGGATGTTGAGGTCTCCTGCGGCGAGGATGTGGTGGCCGTGCTGGGACCCGATAAATGCAGACAGGTCGGAGATGACATGATGGGCCGAGGCGTCGGAGACAATCCAACTGCTCCCAGTCGAGGCGTGGGGCCTCATCCACGCCGCATACATTGAGACCGCTACGAACCGCTCGCCCCCCGGTGAGGTAACCCATGCGGCGGCCAGTGTACCCGGTCGGCTGACGGCGAGTTCCCCGGAGGCCGCTTCAGCAATGGGCTTCGACTCGATCCAGTCCACGTGGACCCTATCCGAGAGCCTGACGACCGCCGCGCGCCAAGGCCGGGGGGTGTGAGCGTCTGCTCCGGCCGTTCGCCAGGGCTCGGGGTCCACCTCAATGCGCTTGGCGACCTCCGGCGGCGGTTCTGCGGCCTCCTGCAAGAGGGCGAGGTCGGCATCCATCTCCAGCAGCCAGTACCAAGGCCCCGAGCGGTGGGCAATGTTCCAGGAGACGATTTTCACAGTGACCACCTATTTAGAGATTCCATTGCCCAATCATACCGCACTTGCCTATGATCATCCATTTGTGGGGACTCACCGACTCACCGGGGCCGCTTTGTCTTGACTCCATACCCGGATGCTCCTAGAATGAGACTGTTCCCACTTGGAACTACAGGTTGCAGGTGTAAATGACTGAGCGACTGGTTTCCGGCAAGTCCACCGAGGATGATGAGAACCTGGACCCTTCCCTGCGTCCGGCGCGACTGGCGGAGTTCGTGGGCCAGGACAAGGTGAAGGAGAACCTGAGCATCGCCATGCAGGCGGCGAAGATGCGGGGTGAGCCTCTGGACCACGTCATCATCTACGGGCCGCCGGGCCTTGGCAAGACCACCCTGGCTAACATCATCGCCCAGGAGATGGGGGTCAGCATCAGGGTGACTTCCGGGCCTGCCATCGAGCGGGCAGGGGACATGGCCGCCATCCTCACCAGCGTGGGCAGCGGCGACGTGCTCTTTATTGACGAAATCCATCGCCTCAGCCGGGTGGTAGAGGAGGTGCTGTACCCGGCGATGGAGGACTTCTTCCTCTCATGGGTGGTGGGCAAGGGCCTGGGAGCGCGAAATATAAACCTGCGCATCAACCCCTTCACCCTCATAGGGGCTACCACCCGCTACGGAATGGTCAGCCCGCCCCTCCGGGACAGGTTCGGGGCCATCTTTCGCATGGACTTCTACGACCTAGAGGCCATGGACATCATAGTCAAACGCTCTGCCCATATCCTTGGAGCATGGATAGAGGACTCCGGCGCCAGGGAGGTGGCAGGCCGCGCCAGGGGCACTCCCAGGGTAGCCAACCGCCTTCTCAGACGCACAAGGGACTATGCTCAGGTTATGGCCGATGGTAGAATAACAGGGGAGATTGCCAAGGAGGCCCTGGCAAAGCTGGAAGTGGACAACCTGGGCCTGGACCAGATTGACCACAGGCTCCTGGACAGCATCATAGGCAAGTTCGCCGGCGGCCCTGTGGGGCTGGACACCGTAGCGGCATCCATAGGAGAGGACCCGGATACCATCGAGGAAATATATGAGCCATATCTCCTCCAGCTAGGCTTCCTGGACCGGACTCCCAGGGGACGGCTGGCTACCAACCTGGCCTATGATCATCTGGGAAGGGAACATATCCATAAGGGCAGGAGCAGGGGACAGTCTCCACAAGGCAGGCTGCTGTAGAAGCGGCGTTGAGTTCCCTTGGCCGATTGTTGAATTGAGCAGGTCTCAAAAGTCCGGTCCCTCCGGTGGGCTTGTCTCCACTTTTGATGGAGGTAAGCCGAGGCATGTCCTGCTCGTTAACTAACTTAGGAGGTCTTCACGATGATTTACGAGTATCGCACTTATGAAGCCACGCCGGGCAATATTGGCGCCCTCAACAAGCACCTGGAAGTGGCCTCCGGCCTGTTCGCGAAACACGACCTGGGGGTGCTGGGGTTCTGGACCGAGGAGTTTGGCGCCAGCTTCCAGGTCAACTATATGTGGATTTATGAGGACATGGAAGATAGGCAGAAGAAGCTGGCCGCCTTTGGCTCCGACCCCGACTGGAGGAAGCAGGTGGAGCAGGAGACGGCGGAGCACGGCGTGGTGGTCGCCCGGACTCATAATATAATGTTCCAGCCCACCGCCTACTGCCCCGAGTCCAAGATGGGCGGCAATGTCCAGGAGCTTCGGATATACGACGCCATGCCCGGCAGGCTGCCGGAGTTGCACAACCGTTTCGCCAACCACACTATGGGCCTGTTCGAGAAGCACGGCATGACAAACGTGGGCTACTGGACCGAGGCCTTTGGCACCAGCAGCCGCTTGGTGTACATGCTGGGCTTCCCCAGCATTGCAGACCGGGAGAATAGTTGGCGGGCCTTCGGGTCGGACCCGGACTGGCAGAAGGCGCGGTCCGAGTCCGAGGTGAACGGCACCCTGGTGGGCGGGATAAAGAATGTGCTCCTGCGCCCCACCGCCTACTCACCCCGTTAGCAAAAATCCGGCTCAAAAGGGTGTGCCCTCACCCCAGCCCTCTCCCAAGGGGAGAAGGAGCTAATCATCTTGCCCCAATCCAGCCGAAAGGGATGGGGGTGATACCCCGGCCTCAGTCCTCCCCTATAAAGGTGGGAGGAAACCTAATGGAGAGGAGCGCCTAAAATGCTACACGAGTTGCGTATCTACGAGACTATGCCCGGCAAGCTGGGAGACCTTAACAACCGCTTTGCCAACCACACCACCGGCTTCTTCAATAAGCACGGCATTGGGATGCTGGGGTTCTGGACCGACATGATAGGCACGGGCAGCCAGTTGACCTACATACTTACCTTCGACAGCATGGCCGACCGTGAAAAGAAATGGGGCGCTTTCCAGGCAGACCCGGGCTGGCAGGCGGTGAGGGCGGAGACGGAAAAGGACGGCCCCATAAACGCCAGGGTCCACAACAGCTTTATGCGGCTTACCCCCTACTCCCCTGAACCCAAGATCAACTCCGAGATACAGGAGTTGCGAATCTATGAGGCGGTCCCGGGAAGGCTCCCGGACCTTCACGCCAGGTTTGAGAACCATACCACCGGCTTCTTCAGGCAGTACGGGATGGACGTGATAGGGTACTGGACCGACGACGTGGGCACCAGCAACCGCCTGATATACATGCTGGGATACCCCAGCCTGGCAGACAGGGAAAAGAGTTGGGAAGCCTTCTCCGCCGACCCAAACTGGCAGAAGGCGGTGGCAGAGTCCCACAAGAACGGCACCCTGACGGTGAAGACCCACAGCAAAATCCTGCGGCCCACTCCCTACTCGCCCAGGTAGCAGGGGTCAGTGGCTAGTGGTTAGTGACCAGTGGAGGAGTGGGTGACGGCCTCCCGATCGTCATTCCGGCGAAGGCCGGAATCCAGGGGTGGGGGTGTCACTGCTAGAGCGGTCAGTAGGAGATTGGGGAGCATCACCCCCATCCCTGAGTCAAGCTCAGGGCAGGCTCTAACCTTCCCCCATCAAGGGGGAAGGGACCACTTGGAGGGTTGCTCGTCATTCCGGCCGAGGCCGTAATCCAAGGGCGGGGGTGATACCCCCCACCTCAATCCTCCCCCGCAAAGGGGGGAGGAGGTCGGAACGTCTATCCTGAACAGGACTTGAGATATGGGTGTAAACCGAGGGGATGCGCCGGGGCGCTCCCCAGACCGGACCAATGATCAATATGCCAGTGGGCAACGGGCCAACGGGCAGGACTCCACCGCCCTAGCCCTGGCTAGAAAGGCCGGGCTTTTGGAGACCGGCGACCCGTTGGAGGGCCTCAGCGAATCCTTGAGGCCCCTGGTGGACAAGGCCCTCCGGGGTGAGGAACTTGACCGGGAGGACGCCTACCGTCTGATAGGGTCCACATCTGATGACTTGGGGCCCCTCTGCCGGGCCGCGTCTATTCTGAGGGACAGGGGGCGGGGGAAGGATGTTAGCTTTTCCCCCAAGGTCTTCATCCCCCTGACCAGGATGTGCCGGGACTTCTGCGGCTACTGCACCTTCCGGCAGGCCCCCGAGGAGACCGACGGCCTCTACATGACTCCCGAAGAGGTCCTGGCGGTGGCGAAGGCGGGGGAGCGCCTGGGCTGCACCGAGGCGTTGTTCACCCTGGGCGAGAGGCCGGAACAGCGCTACCCCGAGGCCAAGGAGTGGCTCAACCAGCGCGGGTACAGGACTACCCTGGATTACCTGGGTCACGTCTCCCGGCTTGTCCTAGAGGAGACATCCCTGCTGCCCCACGGCAACCCCGGCACCATGAGCCGCCGGGAGATGGAGGGCCTCAGGGACGTGAACGCCTCTATGGGCCTGATGGTGGAGAACGTAAGCCCCCGCCTCTCGGAAGCGGGCGGCCCTCACGAACTGGCCCCCAGCAAGAGGCCCAGGGTGCGCATCCGTACCGTGGAGATAGCCGGTGAGCTGAAGGTTGCCTTCACCACAGGCATCCTCATAGGTATCGGAGAGACCCTGGAGGAGCGGATAGACTCCCTCCTGGTGATAAGAGAGCTTCACCGGCGCTTCGGCCACGTGCAGGAGGTGATAGTCCAGAACTTCCGGGCCAAGCCCAACACCCCTATGATGGACCACCTCGACCCTACCACCGAGGACCTGCTGTGGACGGTGGCGGTGTCCCGCCTGGTCCTGGGGCCTGACGTGAATATCCAGGTGCCGCCCAACCTGAGCTACGACGACTATCCCATATACCTCCTTGCCGGTATCAACGATTGGGGCGGCATATCGCCCCTGACCATTGACTACGTAAACCCGGAGGCTCCCTGGCCTCAGATTTCAGACTTGCGCAGACGCACCGAGGAACTGGGCTTCAGGTTAAGACCACGCCTGCCTTTGTACTCCGAATACATAGTGAGAAGCGATGAGTACATGCCTGCGCCCCTCAAAGAGCGAATTATATCCCTGGCGGATGGGGATGGATATGTGAAAGGGGGCATTGAACGCTATGCCAACACCACCTCTTGAGACCAACGGGAATGGGACCGCCCTGGAGCACCTGCTGAAGGGCATCAGGCCGGAGGTCGCCAACATACTGAACAACTCCCTGGAGGGCCGCGACCCTTCGGTGGAGGACGCCCTGGTGCTGTTCGACACCTATGGGCTGGACCTCAATGCCCTGGTGATGACCGCAGATGAACTCCGGCGGCGACGGGTGGGCGATGTCGTGACCTACGTGGTCAACCGCAACATCAACTTTACCAACGTCTGCATCAAGCGCTGTGGCTTCTGCGCCTTCAGCCGCGACCACCGGGAGGAGGAGGGCTACTTCCTGCCCCTCAGCGAAATCCTGAGGCGGGCCAGGGAAGCGTGGGAGCTTGGGGCTACAGAGGTGTGCGTACAGGCGGGCTTGCCTCCGCAGATGGAGGGCGACCTCTATATCCGGCTATGCGAGGCCATAAAAGAAGAACTGCCGGACATCCACATCCACGGCTTCTCTCCGGAGGAAGTCCTCTACGGCTCCGTTCGCTCCCGGTGCAGTATCCGGGAGTACCTGGAGGGGCTGAGGGACGCCGGGGTAGGCAGCCTCCCGGGCACCTCCGCCGAGATACTGGACCAGGATATGAGAGACCTGATCTCCCCGGGCCGCATCAACGTGGACCAGTGGATAGAGGTGATCACCAATGCCCACGACCTGGGCATACCCACTACTTCCACCATGATGTACGGCCACGTGGAGACTAACGAGCACATCGCCCGCCACCTGGCCCTCATCCGAGATATACAGAAGGGCACTGGCGGGTTCACCGAGTTCGTGCCCCTGAGCTTCGTAGCCAGTGAGGCCCCCATGTACAACCGCAGCCTGGTGGAGGGGGTGCGTTCCGGCCCAACGGGGGTTGACGTAATCAAGGTACATGCCATCTCCAGAATGATGCTGGACAACTGGATACCCAACCTCCAGGTGTCCTGGGTCAAGGAAGGGCACCGCTTCGGCCAGATGCTGCTGACCGCCGGTGTCAACGACATGGGGGGCACCCTTATCAACGAAAGCATCTCCACTTCCGCCGGGGCGGGCTTCGGGCAGCTGGTGCGTCCCGCCGAGTTCAGGCACCTCATACGA
Organism: Dehalococcoidia bacterium; assembly: GCA_965219725.1. Lineage (GTDB taxonomy): Bacteria > Chloroflexota > Dehalococcoidia > Lucifugimonadales > JAGWBF01 > CBDCOF01. The sequence continues at coordinate 2,310,947 of CBDCOF010000002.1, forward strand.
GAGGCCGGGAGGGTCCCCGCCGAGCGACACACCGTATACAACGACCTGCGGGTGTTCGGCGACCCCGAGGAAGACCCGGTAGAGCCTCTGGACCTGGTGGGAGACAACCCGGAAGAGCAATTCGGCTCCTACTTCCACCTCATCAAGATGGACGACTTCCGCTACAAGCACCCCAAACACACCCGCCAAGCAGATGCCGAAGGGGTATCGGAGGGCTAACCAAAATCCCTTCCCCCCTCGCGGGGGAAGGTTAGGATGGGGGGACGTGACCACAACCAGGGCCGGGGCGCTAGGAAAAACTCAACGCAAGCAGCGCAGGGGATGAGAAATGACCACGAACCTGTTTTCATCTTATCGCCAGGGCGAGAACCGCGTCACCGCTACGTTCATGGCCGTCCTTCAGCGGCTGAGCTTGCCCAACATAGACCGTATCCTTGGGGCGCTCTTGGGAGAGACCGACTTCAGCCTCGTCACCTTCATCAACCAGCCGAGGGGGAAGGACTCCACGCCCGACGCCAAGATTAAGACGGGCGATTCCATCGTGATAGAGACCAAGACAAAACCGAATGAAGTGGACACCAACCAGGTCAAAAGGCATTTGGAGAGTGTCCGCGATGGCGAGATATTGCTGTTGCTCACACCTGACGACGATAAGCCTAAAGACCTCCCCGATGTAGTCGTCTGGTCCAACTTCAGTACCCTATCCGAGGCCGTCGGAGAAATCCTCGATGATGAAGATGCTCCTCCTTCAGAGAGAGAGGCATTCCTCTTGAGGGAGTTCAATTCGATGCTCTGGGCAGAAGGGCTGATAAGTTCTGCTAAGTCCAGAGTTGTGGTAGTTGCCGCCAAGATTGCGTGGCAGGAGTACGAGGAACACAGCGTATATGCGTGCCTTTCTAGTCGTTCATTCCGGCCTTCCGAGCATATAGCGTTCTACGTGAACGGCAAAATCGAGACGGTGATACCCAGAATCAAGTCAGTGATCCAAGAGATTGTTATGACTCAAGAAGAACAAATAGAGTCCCTCAAAGACGATTATCAGAGGAAACTTGCTAAGGAATTGCTGAGTAAGATCAAACACCACCCCAAATTCTCCGAGTGGGAAGCGTACCACAGGGTTATGTTTCTGACCGGGCCGGACGATGGCGATACTGTAAAACTGAAAGGGCCGATTATCAACGACAAGAAAGACAAGAACGAGAAACCGACGCCGTTCACAATGGGACAGCCGCGCTACGTGACCCTGGAGTCCCTTCAGAAAGCGAGTAAGACCAGTGAACTGGAACATTGCTAACCTGACCAATTGGCATGAACAGGCCCTAGCTGACACGTTAATTTGCTGCTCAGTTGGCGGGAGAGCCGGGTATAGATGAATACTTTGCTCCAGATTCACAAGCACATATCCCCCTCTGCGAAGGAGATGATAAAGACCCTTGAGTTGGGTCCAGTCCTGGATAGGGTATTCCAAGAAGTCCAGACCCTCCCTCTGGCAGAATTTCAGGTCAGAAAGATAGACGTGGATTGGGTGGTGGACCCGGAGATAGATGGGTGGGAAATGCTCTGCGTAACAGTATGGGCATACGGGCCCGTTGATGATTGCCTAAGGTGCTGGCAAGAACTAAACAAAGCTATGGACGGGTTGCGTCAGAAGATGACCAAGGCTGATTTGGACAAGCTGAATAAGCATGTATCTGTGGGTGTTGACACGGAATAACAATGTTCCTTCCCCCCTTCGCGGGGGAAGGTTAGAGCCTGCCCTGAGCTTGACTCAGGGATGGGGGGGCGTGACCACAGCTAGGGCCAGGGAACTAAGAAAAAACCCAACGCAAGCTGAAAGTGTTCTGTGGAAACACCTTCGCTACAGGCAGCTTGATGGGCACAAGTTCCGCAGGCAAGTCTCCATAGGGCCCTATATAGCCGACTTTGTGTCCCTTGAGAATAGGTTGATTATAGAAGTGGACGGCGGACATCATCCTGACCAAGAGATATATGATGCGGAGCGTACCATTTGGCTTCAATCGCAAGGGTTCCGCGTATTGCGGTTCTGGAACAACCAGGTCTTACAGGATATAGAGGGTGTCAAGGAGGCCATATTAAAGGCGTTAGAGGTGAGCAGATGACCCCCCCATCCCAACCTTCCCCCGCCAGGGGGGAAGGGGTAAAGGTTCCCGCGCCAACCTTCATCCGCCAGGTCGGAGGGATAAAGGCCCTTGAGCCAGCCTTCCCCTACCAGGGGGGAAGGGGTAAATGCTCCTGCACTAACCCTCATTCACGTGAGTGGGTGGCACAAGGGTGTAAGGAGGGACTACCTCTATGACCACCTCCATTCTGGCCTTGGCGGGCGGTGTTGGCGGGGCCAAGCTGGCCCTGGGCCTCTCCAGGGTCCTTTCTCCCGATGCGTTGACCATCGTGGTCAATACCGGCGACGATGAGGTGTTCCACGGGCTCCACGTCTCGCCGGACGTGGACACCATGATGTATGCCCTGGGCGGGTTGACCAATCAGGAGATGGGATGGGGCGTGACCGGCGACACTTTCAACGGCCTGGGGATGCTGGGGCGCTACGGCAACCCCACCTGGTTCAATCTGGGCGACAAAGACCTGGCTACCCACATACGCCGCACCGACTTGCTCAGGCAGGGCTGGTCGCTGTCGGAAGTGACCCTTGAGCTATGCCAGCGCCTGGGAATCCGCCACAGGGTAGTGCCTATGAGCGACGACAGGTCGCCCACCACAGTGGAAACCGATGAGGGAGACCTGGCTTTCCAGGTCTATTTCGTGCAGCGCCATTGTGAGCCTGTGGCAACGGGGATACACTTCAGGGACGCCTACGGGGCGAGAATCTCCGACGACTTCCGAGCCGCTTTGGAGGAGTCCGGGGCCATCGTGTTTTGTCCCTCCAATCCCTTCCTGAGCGTCGCACCCATCCTGGCCGTGCCGGGGGTCAGGGAGCGAATGGAGTCCTTCCCAGGACCCAGGGTAGCCGTCAGCCCCATCGTGGGCGGCGAGGCCCTCCGAGGCCCCGCTGCCAAGCTGCTGGAGGAATTGGGCCACGACGTGTCCTGCGTGGGAGTCGCCAGGCAGTACCGGGGGCTGTGCGACATATTCCTGATAGACGAAGTGGACCATGCCCATGCCGACGCCATCAGCAGCCTGGGGATGCGGGTTGAGGTGACATCCACCATTATGACTACCGACGAGGATAAGGTGAGGCTGGCGGACCATATCTGCCGCTTGGTAGAGACCTACCCGGCCCAGGCCCGCCAGGGGTAGTCCCGTCCTTGGCCCACTGCATTATTTCATAGCTTATTAGAGGAACTGACTTGCCAATTTCCGGCACCATAGCCATCGTCCCCATGAAGCCCCTGGCCTTGGCCAAGACCCGCCTCTCAGGGGAACTAACCCCTGCCCAGAGGGCGGCCATCAGCAGGAACATGCTTCGGAGGGTGCTGCGGGCCGTTGTGGGTCCCGGCCTGGGAAAGGACTCTCCGGTAGAGGACGTGTGGGTTGTAGGCGGCGACCCGGATATTGACCGGATAGCCACAAAGGAGGGGGCTAAGTGGCTTGAGGAGGAGGGAAACGACATCAATGAGAGCCTCTGGCTGGCCTTCAGGAGGGCCTTCGATTCCGGCAAAGCCGCCCTCTTCATGCCTGGGGACTTGCCCTTTCTGAAGCCCAAGGACGTATATGGCATGGTTGGCGCTTCGGGACGCCTGAAGAACGTGACCCTGTCCCCGGCCCGCCGGAGCGGGGGCACCAATGGCATCCTGGTGCCGCCGGACCTGCCCCAGCCCTTCCATCCCCTTCTGGGACCCAACAGCTTCAAACGCCACCTGGCCCAGGCTGTCTCCCTGGGCGTCTCGGCAGCCATCTACCACAGCCCGGGGCTTGCTTTCGACCTGGACACCGCCGAGGACCTGAGGGCCTACGAGTTCATGGAACCCGGCCTGCTGGACAAGCTGACCGATTCACCTTAACCTCCCATCAGTTTTATCACTATTGCAACAATAGTGCCTGTGGCCGCTACGCCACCCAGTACTGTGCCCAGCAGCCACCTTTGCAAGTTGATAATATCCGTCTTCAACTCACCTCGGAGGTCCGCAATATCCGCCTTGGTTGCCACGTGCTCATAGGCCCCTTCTAAGTAACTGACTCCCTCCTCCATCGTAGCTATCGTATCTCCTTCTTCTCCTTATATCACCATGTTACCGGGTGCAAACCCTACTGCCACAGGAATATCTCCAATGTCAGGAATTGCTTATTCACATTTAAGAACATTGAATATTAGCGAAGCCCGCCCCCTTGAGGCAAGGATATTGGCTCCTCTACCACAGGTTGCCCATCCGCTGGATATGAGCCTCAAGGGGGTACTAGGCCAACCCTTGCATGGCATACCTCTTATCCATTAACCTATCTCATGTAGTAGGGCCTTTCCAAAGTTGGTTTGCTTCGGGGAGGGCATACCCCACACCCCACCTAGATTCCCGCTTTCGCGGGAATGACGAACGCGGTTTTCGAGACAATGGAAAGGCCTTGCTCATGTAGGCAGGATACTTGACTCATGGTAAAGTAAGCAAACGGTATATGATTTAACGAGCATCTGTCAACACCTCCCCGCCAGACTTGTCTATAGGGGAACATTGCCCTAATATAACGGTCTATACAAGAAGGTGATTGTAGTGACCAATAATGTAAAACTGGGCGTCCTCCTCCCCACCCGGGGCCTGATAATGAGGGGGGACAACCCCAAGAACGCAGACCTGATTATATCCCAGGCAGAGAGGGTGGAAGCCGCCGGGCTGGACTCGGTATGGGTTGGCGACAGCCTGATCGCCAAGCCCAGGATGGAGCCTCTTACCACCCTGGCAGCAGTAGCCGCCCGCACCAGCAAAGTCAGGCTGGGGACGGCGGTGCTGCTGGCTTCCCTGCGGCACCCGGTGTTGATGGCCCACACCCTGGGCACCCTGGACCTCATATCCCAGGGGCGGGTGGTGCTGGCGGTGGGGGTAGGCGGGGCCTTCATAGACAGCCAGCGCAGGGAATGGCTGGCCGCAGGGGTAAAGCCCTCCCAGAGAGCGGGACGGCTGGAGGAACTGGTAGAGATTGTGAAACGCCTGGGCAACGGTGAAGAAGTCTCCTACGATGGCCGCTATTTCAACCTGGACTCGGTCAGCATGGAGCCAAGGCCGGTGCAGCCCGGCGGCGTCCCCATCCTCATAGCCTGCCACTGGAGGGCCGGGCAGGACGGGCAGTTCCGCAGGGCCGCCCGCCTGGGTGACGGCTTCATATCCATCTCCGACTATCCCGATGAGTACGCCAAGGTCGTGGAGAAGGTGAGGATGTTCGCCGGTGAAGAGGGCAAGGACTTCAACGAGATGGAGGCGACCTTTTACCTCACCGTAAACCTGGGCAGCGACCACCAGAAGGCTACCGAGGAGGCTGAGCACTATCTCACCATGTACTACGGGGCCAACATCTGGGGAGACCGGTGGGGGCCCTTTGGCCCGCCCGAGTGGACTGTAGAGCGCATCCGCCAGTACGCCCAGGCGGGAGCAGGCACCATCATCGTCCGTTTCGCGTCCTTCCGGCAGGAGGAGCAGCTAGACATCTTCCTGAGGGAAGTGGTCCCCGCCTTTGGGTAGCATTTTGGCAGATACCACCGTCATCAATATGAAATAACCAGCGCCGGGTTCCCAACCCCACCGCGCCCTGAAGGGTGCGGCATCCCCCACCAACCGTCATTCCGGCGAAGGCCGGAATCCAGGAGTGGGGCGGCGGACTCCCGCTTTCTGGGGAGTGATAGTAGGGAGGCCGACTGTCATTTTCATGCCCTTACGTGGCCCGCAAGGGCATGAGTAATTGTTATTATGAAAATAGGCGGCAACCAGCGCCGTCATTCCCGCGAAAGCGGGAATCCAGGGTCCCGCAATGTCGGAGTTGATGCGAAGTCCCCCACAACCCCACCCCTGGATTCCGGCCTGCACCGGAATGACGGTGGGAAGTATGCCTGTCATTCTCATCCTCGTATGCGGCCCACAGGGGCATGGGTAATTGTTATTATGAAAATAGGCGGCAACCAGCGCCGTCATTACCATGAAAATAGGCGGTTCTCAGGCTGGAAACCCAGCCCCTAGCCCCTGGATTCCGGCCTACGCCGGAATGACGGTGGGGAGGATGCCTGTCATTCCATCCTCGGATGCAGCCCTGGCAAGGATGTGGACGATTCTGGCACAGGACGGAGTGACGGTGGGAAGGCTGCCTACCCCCAGGTGACAAAGGAATGGAGGCGCTTGTGTACCCGATAGACTTGGCCGGAAAGAAAGGGATTATCTTTGGGGTTGCCAACAACCGGAGCATCGCCTGGGCCATCGCCCACATCCTGGGCGCTGCGGGAGCGCAGCTAGCCCTGACTTACCAGAACGAGCGCCTGAAGGACAGGGTATCCAAGCTGGCCGAGGCCCTGGAGGGATCGTTGGTCCTGGAGTGTGACGTGACCAACGACCAGCAGATAGAGTCGGTGTTCGGAGAAGTAGACGAGCAGTTCGGCGGCCTGGACTTCCTGGTGCATAGCGTCGCTTATGCCAACCGGGAAGACCTGGGAGGCGAATTCTCCAACACCGGCAGAGACGGGTTTCGGGTTGCCCTGGACATCAGCGCCTACTCCCTCATACCCCTGGCCCGGTACGCTGCCCAACTTATGAACAAAAACGGGGGAGGCAGCATCGTTACCCTGACTTTCCAGGCGTCTGAGAGGGTCTTTCCCGGCTACAACATCATGGGCACGGCCAAGGCTGCCCTGGAAAATAACGTCCGCCAGCTTGCCGCCGAATGGGGCGAGCGGGAGATAAGGGTTAACGCCATATCCGCCGGCCCCTTGGAGACCCTGGCGGCCAGAGGTATCCAGGGATTCATGGACATGCGGAGACAGCATGAGGCAAGGGCGCCCATGAAACGCAACATCACCCAGGAAGAGGTGGCTAAAACGGCCCTGTTCCTTTGCAGCGACCTGTCCAGCGGCATCACAGGCTCGGTGATTCACGTAGATGCCGGCTATCACATAATGGGAGTATAGTTGACCAAGGTGAATATTCAGACTTGATGCATCATTTCGGCTCTCCGAGCATGTCATTATCATGAAAATAGGCAGCAACCATCGTCGTCATTGTCATTCCGAGCGAGCGGAGCGAGTCGAGGAATCTAATGCCTTGGACTCCGACATTGCGGGGAAGTCACCCACCCCCGCCCCTGGATTCCGGCCCCGTATCGGGGTACGGGGCAGGCTCTACGCCGGAATGACGGTGGGGAGGCAGCCGTCATTTTCATCCCCTTATGTGGCCCGCAAGGGTCATGAGTAATTACTATGGAAATAGCCAGCACCGTCATTCCTGCGGAAGCAGGAATCCAGGGTCCCGCAAACTGGGGAGTCGCTGGGAAGTCCACTATGGCCCCACCTCTGGACTCCCGCTTTCGCGGGAGTGACGAATGATGAGGTGCCAGAATGACGGTATGACAGAGACTCACCCATCGTAAGGTTATGCTATGACCTTCATTGCAGACTTGCACCTCCACTCGTCCTATGCACGGGCCACAAGCAAGGCCCTGAACTTTGAGAATCTGACCCATTGGGCGAAGCTCAAAGGCATAGACCTGCTGTCCAGTTCCGATTTTACCCATCCTGCCTGGTTCAGGGAGACCTGCAACAAGCTCCGGGCGGTTGAACATGAAGATGAGTCAGAGGGAACCCTTTATGAGTTCAATGGACTGAAGTTCGTCCTAGGGACTGAGGTTAACTGTACTTACCGCCAGGGAAATAAGTCTCGCAGATTGCACATCCTCATATTTGCGCCCAGCCTTGCCGCCGTGGAGAAGATAAACCGCGCCCTGGCCGCCAGAGGAAACTTGGCGTCTGATGGCCGGCCTACCCTGGGCATATCCGCCAGAGACCTGACGGGGTTGCTGCTGGAGATAGACCCCCGGTGTATCATCGTGCCGGCCCATATCTGGACGCCCTGGTTCTCAGTGTATGGCTCCAAGGGCGGGTTCGACTCCCTGGAAGAGTGCTTTCAGGACATGAGCAAGTATATCCATGCAGTGGAGACGGGGCTTTCCAGCGACCCGGCTATGAACTGGAGGGTGCGGGAATTGGATGACCGGACCATCGTGTCTTTCTCCGATGCCCATTCTCTCCCCAAGATGGGCCGGGAGTTGACGGCTTTCCGGGGAGACTTGACCTACCGGGGACTGAAGGATGCACTGGAGCATCAGAAGGTGGAGTACACCATAGAGTTCTTCCCGGAAGAGGGCAGATACCATTTTTCGGGCCACCGGGCCTGTGGTGTCAGGCAGTCCCCCGAAGATACCCGGAAGGAAGGGACCATCTGCCCCGGATGCGGGCGCGGGCTTACCCTGGGCGTCCTGCACAGGGTAGAGGGGTTGGCCGACCGGGAGGTTGCCCCACAGATGGATGAAGAGGGATACGTCAGATGGGGCGAGGCCCGTCCGCCCTTTAAGCGCCTGGTGCCCCTCCAGGAAGTCCTTGGGGAAAGCCTTGGGGTTGGTGTGGGGACTAAAAGGGTGCAGTCCGAGTACGCAAAACTTGTTGCCCAATTCGGCAACGAGCTTGCGGTACTGGTGAAGGCAGGGGTGGAGGAGATAGCCGGGGTATCCGGGGGCAGAGTAGCCGAGGGCGTGATGAGGGCCAGAAGAGGAGACATCCTGGTGGACCCCGGCTACGACGGGGTATATGGCTCGGTCAGCATCTGGCCCCAGGGTGAGGAGACAGCCGACCGGAGACAGTTGGGCCTGTTCGATTCCCGTTTGATTTAATGCGTCACCTGTGAGACATGCCGTCCACGATGGGAAGGCTTCCCAGGATAAAGCCCCCGTTCTCCCTCGTGTCAGGGTACACGGTTCCCACCTTTGTCATTTCGAGCGTAGTCGAGAAATCCGGGACTTGGATTCCTCGTCGCTCCGCTCCTCGGAATGACATTATGATAGGGTATGTTGGGAGTGGCCTCAGCCTCGCGCCTCCGGGTCGCTGCCCAGACCTTCCGGGGGGAGGACATCATCCGCTTCGGAGTCGGTGTCAAAACTGAGGTGCTCCCTAAGCTGTTCCACCAACATCTCCACATGATTATGGTCGGCATTGTAGCGGAGGAGGGAGTGGCGGAGTATCTCCAGCCCTGCCTCCATCTCAGGCCATACCACCTCTTGAACGCCCAAGCGCTGGAGCCGTTCGCCCTCCTCCCTCCAGTGGACCCTGGCCACTATGTCCAGGCCGGGGTTCATCCGTAGGGCGTGCTGGGCGGTGACCCATGCGGTGGCCGGAGCGCCGGTGCTGATGACCAGCAAGCGAGCGGCCCCTACCCCGGCGGCCTCCAGGACAGTCTCGCTGGTGCTGGAGCCGTGGACAGCGTAGTAGCCGTGGTCCCTGGACCGGGTGATTGTATAGGGGTCCATGTCTATAACTATAAAGGGCACTCGGTGATTTTGCAGGGACTCGGCTATCAGGGTGCCGACCCTGCCCATGCCGCAGACTACCACGTGGTCGCGTAGCTCCGCCATGCCTCTGTCTGAAAGGCCGTTGCCGGGAATACGAAGGCTCGGCATCATGGACCAGCTGCCAATCCGCTCTACTGCCTTGGTCCCGCCGGCGATTATCCAGGGAGTCAGCGCCATAGTCAACACAGCAACGACTACCACCAGGGTCAGGAAGTCCTGGTCTATAACGCCCATGGAAGCCCCCGAGTCCGCCAGGATGAAACTGAACTCCCCAACCTGCACCATTCCGAGGCCGGAAAGGACTGCGGTGTAGGTCAGATACCTGAAAGCGCGGGTCAGCCCTATGACAAGGATGAATTTTATGACGATGACAACCCCAATCACCGCCAGCACCAGCAAGTAGTTCTCCACCAGGAAGTTGTAATCAACGAGCATCCCCAAGGATACGAAGAACAGGGCGGAGAAGGTATCTCGCAGGGGGACGATCTCCGACAGGGCACGGTGGCCAAAGTCGGACTCGCTCAGGAGCAATCCGGCCACGAAGGCCCCCAGAGCGGCGGAAAGGCCCACCACCTGGGTCAGGGCTGCAATGGCAAAGGTTATTGACACCACTGCCATTATGAAAACTTCCCTGGACCCCAGGAAGGCCACCCGGCCCAAAAGCCAGGGGACGGCCTTGCCACCCAGAAGGGCCATCAGGGATAGGGTCACCGTTGCCTTGATGATACCAAGCCCCAAGTCCGCCAGGACAGACCTTCCTACCTCACCACTCAATGCCGGGAGGACCGCAATCATGGGAATAAACGCCAAGTCCTGAATAAGGAGGATTCCGGTGAGCACTTTCCCGTGAACACTGAGCAGTTCGCCCCGGTCTGAGAGGGTCTTGAGGACGACCATTGTGCTGCTGAGAGAGGCTATCATGCCAAAGACGACGGCTTTCTCAGAAGACCATCCCAGGCCCAGCCCTATCAGGTAGGCGATGCCAATCGTGGCGAGAATCTGGGCAATAGCCACCAGGATGACAGACCTTCCCATCGCCCGGAGGTCGCGGAAGGAGACTTCGATGCCCACCGCGAAAAGCAACAGGATGACGCCAAACTCGGCCAGGGCCTGGACCGTCTCCACCTCGCCCACCACCTCCAGGGCATGGGGGCCTATGACCATTCCCACGGCAAGGTATCCCAGGAGGATTGGGAAGCGCAGCAGCCGCGCTGCCAGCCCTCCTAAAAACGCTACCACGAAGATGATGACTATGTCGGCAAAAAGGCCGCCTTCAATGTGCATAGGGTGGCTCCCATAGCCATGTAAGGGTTATATCGGGAAGGGGGTCTCAAAAGCGCCGTTTTACCCGGTGGCCTGACAGGGGTATGTTGCGTATTGTACCTGCTAGGCCCGGTCATGGGGTTATTTCTTCACAGGGTCGAGTAGTCTATACACCCCTACGGGTCCAGGGGTAGCAGGCAGGTCCGCGTTGAGACTTCTTTATATATCCCCGTCAGGTACATCGAGGTGATGGGGGCCTTTCTCTCACGTCCAGGGAGATGGGCTGAGGGTCACTTATGAGACAACACAGAAGTGGTTATACTGCCCGGATACGGGGGTGGCGCTAAATAGACACCTTGGTCTCATCGGGACGAGACGCAAGCCTCACGTCGTAGGTACTGAACTCTGGATGTCCCGTGAAGAAATCCAGGCGCGGGCCGGAGTGGGCCGCTCTGAATGCCTCGCTGTGGGTCCATTGGTCGTGGGCGTCCTTGGACTCCCAGTGGGTCACCACCAGGTATTCCTCATATTCCTCTTCCTTGTTGAGCCTCCATAGCTCGAACCCAAGAAAGCCGGGCTGCCTTTCCACACCCCCCTGGTGTCTGAAGCCCTCCTCCAGTTGCTCCCCGTACCCCTGCTTGATTCTTAGCCTGTTGGTAGCTACAAACACCGTAACCCCTCCTTAATATACATCACCTGGGATATTACATAACATGGCATTTGGCATAACCTTCTACGGGAATTATACATATTCCCTCCGAGTCAATGGAACCCGTAGGGTGGCGAGGGTCTTCCGGTTCTCAATGACTCAGACCGTCATTCCAGCCTCTATTCTGTCATCACCATGAAAATAGATGCCCACCGTCATTCGGTTGCAGGCGGGAATCCAGGGGTGGGGCGGTGGACTCCCGCTTTCGCGGGAGTGACGGTAGGGAGGCCGACCGTCATTTTCATCCCCTTACGGGGCCTGCAAGGTCATGGGGAATTATTATGAAAATAGCCGGCGACCAGCGCCGTTATTATCATTCCGGGGGAGCGGCCTATCACGATGTCATTCCGAGCGAGCGGAGCGAGTCGAGGAATCTGAGGTCCTGGACTTCGGCATTGGGGGGAAGTCCCCACACTCCCGCCCCTGGATTCCGGCCTACGCCGGAATGACGGTGGGGAGGTTGCCCGTCATTTTCATCCTCGTAAGTGGCCCGCAGGGGCATGGGTGATTCCGGCCTACGCCGGAATCCAGGCCCCCCAACGTCGGCATCTCTGCGAAGTCCACTATGGACCCGCCTCTGGACTCCCGCTTTCGCGGGAGTGACGAATGGGGGGGGGGGCGGGAGTGACGGACGGATGATGGGCGATGACCCTCAGGGCTGTGTGTATCCCCTGGTTACGACGTACCTGGGACGCTGGGGGACTTCCTCGATGAGAGCATTGAACAGGCCCTGGACCTTGGGGCCGGACCTGGCCTCATAGTTAAGGCGGTCCTCCAGGTTTTCCCAGATGCCCATGATAATCACGTCCCCGCTGTCATCGTTGTTCCACCATGTAACCAGCCCGTGGAACCCTCGGTTTGACTTTAGCTCCTCAACGGCCTCATCCCAAACGCCGGCTACGTCCCGCTCCCATTCCTCTCTGCTGCCTGCTTTGGGCCTGGCCCTGAATATGGATGCTACCATCCCGGGCTTAAACTCCAGCATAAATCACCCCCGTTGAAGAATGTTGCTGGCATTATCTCAGAGTATGGGTAAAATCAGAAGATATCCAACATCTATAATTTCGAGCAACTGCTTATGATTCAGGTCTCATCCCGGCCCCAACTCGTCATCACTATGGAAATAAGCATCCCACAAGCCGGAACTCCGACCCCCGGCCCCTGGATTCCCGCTTCCGCGGGAATGACGGTGGGTGTAGGATGCCACACCCTTCAGGGTGCGGTGAGGGAGATGGCACCTCTATTTTCATGGTAATTGCCCATGCCACTGCGGGCCACATACGAGGATGAAAATGTTAGGGCTTCCTCACCGTGATGCTCCCTTCACGCCCTTCCCATCCCCCACGCTCACTTTATCTGTCACTCCCGCGAAAGCGGGAGTCCACCACCCCACCCCTGGATTCCGGCCCCGTATCGGGGTACGGGGCCGGCTCTGCGTCGGAATGACGTTGGGTGGAGGATGCCGCACCCTGAAGGGTGCGGTAGGTGCCCCAGCACCGGCTATTTTCATAATAATTCCCCATGGCCCTCCGAGCCACATACGAAGATGAAAATGGTACGGCATCCCCACCGTCATTCCCGCGAAAGCGGGAATCCAGGGGTTGGGGGCTGGGATTCCAGCTTGGGGGATGCCTATTTTCATAGGAATGACCGTTGGGAGGGGGTTGCAATTTCAGCTAATTCTTGCCCTTCCAGCCTCCCGTTTGCTATCATGGGCGTGTCCCCGTTTAATCCTATACCGGGGTTGGTAGTCCGATACCGTGGTGTGGAGTGTACCTTGAAAGTAAGCGTGTACCTGTTCGCCCTGTACCGGGAGAGGGCAGGGAGAGGCCATCTCTCCCTGGACCTCCCCCCCGAGGCCACCGTTTCCCAGGCTGTGGAGGAGGTGCGGCAGCTTTTTTCCGACTTGGCCCCTCCTGAGGTAAACATTGTGGTGGCCGTCAACACCGAATACGCGGACCCGGACCTGGAGCTACATGACGGGGACGATCTAGCCTTTATCCCGCCAGTAAGTGGAGGCATGTCCATGATAGAGATAACCTACGAACCCCTTAAGCCCGAGGAAATTACCGCCAAAGTCCGAAAGGATACCAATGGCGCAGTTGTTACCTTCCTGGGGGTCACCAGGCTGTTTGCCGAAGGCAAGAAGGTGGTCCACCTTGAGTACGAGGCGTACCCGGAGATGGCCCTGAAGGAGATGGAGAAAATCCGCCGCCAGATACAGTCGGAGTATGGCGTGGAGGATATAGCCATCCATCACCGTATAGGCCGTGTGGACATCGGAGAGATTAGCTTGGTGGTAGCGGTGGCTTCACCCCACCGCAAGGAGGCTTTCCATGCCTGCCACGAGGCCGTCAACAGGCTGAAGGAGACGGTGCCCATCTGGAAGAAGGAGCATTTCGAGGAGGGGTACCATTGGGTAGCCTCAGACAACCATGATTTCGCCCCCGCCCCATCTAATCAGGAGCGCCGGCACGATAGCGGCTTGCCCGTTGCCCCGGCATCCTCCGACGCCGATTCATAGATTCGTAACCGGCAGGCCGTTTAGAAAGACGCCGTGTAGTCTTGCTCATTGCACATCCCCCCTCCTCGATTGAGGGAAGGGGGGATGTCTTTTCAGCAACCCAAACGGCAACCACAAGGGTTGCCCCTACAATACCCGGCGCACCTCGGGTAGAGATGCCGCACCCTTCAGGGTGCGGCATTGTCGTCGCCCCCGTAGGGGTAGCCCTCGTGGCTACCCTGGGCGAGGACCGAAGCGCCCCGCCTTCGCAATTGCCTGTCTTGACAAAGATGAGTAAATCACTATAATTGTATTCGCAACTAATTGCAGGAGCTTTTATTGGCATGGCGAAGCACTCACAGGTCTTGGAGGACCTTCGGCAAAAGGGCTACCGCCTTACGCCCCAGCGACTGCTTATTCTCACCATTATCGCCGAGGGCGACGGCCACATGGGAGTGGATGAGGTCTTCAACCGCGCCAAGGAGTCCTACCCCTACCTGGACATTGCCACGGTCTATCGCACCCTCCACCTGTTCAGGGACCTAGGGGTAGTGACCGAGGTGGCCATAGGAGACCGGCTTCACTTCGAGCTTACGGACCCCCATGCCCCCCACCATCACATGGTATGCCGGGTCTGCGGAGGGGCCTTCAACCTTAGCCCTGAATACCTGGAGGAATTCCGAGAAACCCTGTTCCATGAGTTTGGGTTCGAGCCTGACCTGGAGAACTTTACAATAACCGGGGTATGCGCCCAGTGCAGCCTAGATAGATCAAGGTGAAGTTGGCGGGTATTTTGGGAGGTATGAAGAGGTTTCTCGCCGGTCTGATACTCATGGCTGTTGTAGCACTGGGCGCTTCTTCCTGCGGAGATAGCCCAACACCCACCCCAACCCGGAGCGACCAAGAGGCCCCAACTCCCGCCGCCACGCCCTCCGCGTTCCTCAAGGTGGTCACTACGGTCTCTCCCATCACCAGCATAGTGGAGAACATCGGCGGCGCCCGCATCCGGCTTGAGGGCATAGTACCAGAGGGGACCAACTCCCACACCTTCTCGCCCGCTCCCTCGGTAGCCAGGCTGATGGCCGAGGCAGACCTCATCGTGATGAACGGCCTGTTCCTGGAAGAGCCTTCCCTTGAGATGGCAAAGGCCAACAAGAAGCCCGGCGCGGTCATTCTGGCCCTGGCCGACAAGGCCATTACCAGGGAGCAGTGGGTATTCGACTTCTCCTTTCCCGAGGCTGACAGCCATCCAAACCCCCACCTGTGGACGGACCCCATCCTCGCGTTGAAATACGCGGAGTTGGTCCGGGATGAGTTGGCTGCCCTCGACCCTGCCAACGCCGGCTATTACCGGGAGAACTATGAGAAGTTCAAGGTCCGAATAGAAGACCTGGACAGAAGCATTACGGCCGCTATACAGACTATCCCACAGGACAATCGCAAGCTCTTGACATATCACGACTCGTTCCCCTTCTTTGGCCTTAGATATGGAATGGAAATCATCGGCGCTGTCCAGCCGTCGGACTTCACCGAGCCGTCGGCCAGGGAGGTTGCCCGTCTCATAGACCAGGTCAGGGAAACGGGAGTGCCCGCCATCTTCGGCTCCAAGGTCTTCCCCAGCGACGTGATGGAGCAGATTGCCAAGGAGGGAGGCGCTGTCTTTGTTGACCAACTGAGTGACGACGACCTGCCCGGAGCGCCTGGCGACTCATACCACACCTACCTGGGGCTGATGTTGGTCAATGTTGAGACCATGGTCTTCGCTTTGGGTGGGGATGTGGAGGCGGAGACCCTGGCGTGGTTCGACCCAAGCCCGGTGTTTGAAGGAGAAAGCGGGGCTATATACCCCCAATGACGTAACCAATGATGTAAGAGGTAACAGGTATGCTTCATCCATTCCCCCATGAGCATGGGACGGGAGAACCAATAGTTGAGCTAAAGGGCGTAACGTGCGGGTACGACGGCCATCGCGTGCTTTCCGACGTGAGCCTGGCAATAACCCCCGGGGACTTCATCGGGCTGTTGGGGCCCAGCGGTTCGGGCAAGACCACCCTCCTGCGGGCGGTCCTGGGCATCGTTGATCTGTACGATGGGCAGGTCATGGTGAACGGCATCCCCACCGCACAGAAGAGGCCCAGGGTAGGCTACGTGCCCCAGTTGGAGACGATAGACTGGGACTTTCCCGTGACGGTGGAAGAGACGGTTATGATGGGCCGCACCATGAACAACCTGGCCTTCCCCTGGTTCAAGCGCAGCGAGCGGAAGCTGGCCCTGGACATGCTGGAGCGCTTGGGCATCTCCGACCTTACCAAACGGCACATACGGGAGTTGTCGGGAGGGCAGCAGCAGAGGGTATTCCTCGCCAGGGCGCTGGTAAGCAGTCCCAGCCTCCTGCTGTTGGACGAGCCTACCTCCGGGGTGGACATCAAGACCAGGGACGACGTTATGCACCTGCTCCACGAGCTCAACCACCAGGGGGTGACAGTCGTGATGACCACCCACGAGATAAACGCCGTGGCCGCCCACTTGCCCCGGATAGTGTGTCTGAATGGCCGCATCGTCGCCGACGGCCCCCCCTCGGAGGTGTTCACCCCTGAGACCTTCAGGCAGACTTATAACGCTGATATGCCCGTTATCCACTACCAGGGGATGACCCTGGTGGCCGAAAGCCCCCACTTCTTCAACCGAAACGGCAGCGATAATGGTAATAAGGTGAATGACGCCAATGGCTCCGGCGCAGTGGCCGACACGGAGGCCGTAGTATCCAAGGAGAAAGGGCTTGTTTGAGCCCCTTCAGTACGAGTTCTTTGTGAGGGGGATGATTGCCGCTACAGTGGTCGGGGGGCTGTGCGGCCTCATAGGGGTGTACATCGTCCTCAGGCGCATGTCCTATATCGGACACGGCCTGTCCCATGCCGTGTTCGGCGGGGCGGTGGTCAGCTACGTCATGTCCTTCAACTTCTTCGTGGGGGCAAGCATCTGGGGATTCCTCTCGGCCCTCCTCATTACCATTACCACCAGGAAGAGGCAGATAGGCGCCGACGCCGCCATAGGAATTATCACCACCGCCAGCTTTGCCCTGGGTATCGCCCTCATCAGCCGGTACAAGACCTTCACCCGCAGCTTTGACGCGGCCCTGTTTGGCAACATCCTGGGAGTGTCCGACGGCGACCTGCTGGCTATCATCGTGGTGACGGCGGCAACGGCGGTTATCGTATTCATGGGTTACAAGCTGTTCCTGTTCACCACCTTCGACCAAGAGGTGGCCCGGATATACGGGGTCCCGACGGGCTGGGTGGATACCATGTTCTCCCTGGTGCTGGCGGCCACCATCGTGGTGTCAATGCAGGTGCTGGGCGTCACCCTCATCGCTGCCGCCATAGTCATCCCGCCTGTAGTCGCCCGCCTGCTGACCGACAGCTTCAGAAAGATGCTGCTGATGTCAACGGGACTGGGGGCTTTCTGCGGGCTGGCCGGCATCTACCTGAGCTACTACATAGACGTGTCTTCCGGCGCCAGCGTGGTCCTCTTCGCCGCCTTTCTGTTCGTGGTGGCGCTGGCCTATACCGGCGTCAAAAGCCAGCTATCCCACTCCCGGGGCCGCACTTCCTGGCGAGGGACAGAGATACACTAGAGCGGGATTGATGCCGGCAGGGACATAGGAGCTTGAGGATGCCGCCAAAGGTGAGAGAAGTCATTCGGATTGTACAGCGGGACGGCTGGAGGCTGGCGCGGACTCGGGGAGCCACCGGCAATTCCATCACCCGGTGAAGCCTGGGACAGTGACTATTCCTGGTCATCCTAGTAGCGACTTACATCCCACGACGTGGGAGAGTATATTGAAACAAGCAGGACTTTGGGAGGGCAGACGATGGGGATAAAGTTCGTGGTGGTATTTGAGAAGACTCCCAACAACTACTGCGCCTATGTGCCTGATCTGCCGGGCTGCATCAGCACCGGGAGGACCTGGGAAGAGATGCGGGCGATGATTCGGGAGGCCGTTCCCTTTCATATAGAGGGTATGATGGAGAACGGTGACCCGCTCCCTGAAACAACGATGTCCCTGGAAGAGGCAATGGCCTACCACATCGAACCCATCCCGGAATACGTGATGGAAAGCTATGCCAGATATGGCGACGATGCACCCACCCTATCAACGACCTTCGAGATGATTGAGTTCGAGGTCAACCCATCACCATGCGGGCAGGACGGACCAGAATTAGTCGCTGAGCAGCAGACCGAGGATACCGGTGAAGAGGCTTATGCCACAAACATCGTGGTTGCCGATGATGTGCTGACGGCGGAGCTTGCCGACGGGCGCAGTATCTCGGTGCCGCTGACATGGTATCCCAGGCTGCTCCACGGGACGCCGGAGGAGCGCAACAACTGGGAACTGTTTGGTGAAGGCCGGCACATACACTGGCCCGACTTGGACGAGGACCTCAGCGTCGAGGGGTTTCTAGCCGGAAGTCCCTCAGGGGAGAGCCGGGCCTCTCTTGAGCGGTGGCTTGAGGCCAGGAAAGCCGGGCTTCCCGTGAACATCCACGAAATCCGGCGGACTCAAGTGGAAGCTGATAAGGGAGAATAATACAGGTTATGGTAAGATATGCAAAGAAGTCCATCTCTGACGCCTGCTCTCCTGACAGGGTAGGGGCGAGTTTCTAACTGAAGAATTTTTTTGCGATATGCCATACTACCACGTTCGAATTATCTATTACCTATCCGATAAATCTGGGTCACGCTATTATGATACCGTGGTAGATCTCAGTATAGAAGAACTTGAGCAGCGTTTTCTTGCCCCATATCGTAGGGGAAAGCCGATAACCATCAATGGGAAAACAATGCGTTGGGATGATATTGACCGTATTCTCATAGGTGAAACTGAGCATACTGCAAAATATCTTCGCACAATCGGAAAAACGGAAGACATAAGATCAGCCCCATTTCCATGGAATATTTCTGGCATACGCAAGGATGTTACAAACAAATTCATAACAGGTTCTCCAGGTTATGAGTTGGATAAAGGTGATGCAGACATGCAGCAACCCTGCCCGCCAATAAATGCTCGAGAAGTTTTTGTAATTCACGGTCGAAACCAGGCGGCCCGTAATGCGATGTTCGATTTTCTGAGGGCCATTGATCTCCGTCCATTAGAATGGTCAGAAGCCGTTCAGTCTACGGGTAAACCAACTCCTTACGTTGGGGAAATCCTGGACGCTGCCTTCTCAAAGGCGCACGCCGTCGTGGTACTCCTTACACCAGACGATGAAGCACGCTTGAGAGAACCGTTCCAGGGCAGCAACGAGCCTCCCCATGAGACCGAACTAACAGGACAGGCAAGGCCGAATGTGCTATTTGAGGCTGGCATGGCTATGGGCCGAAGCCAAGACCGGACAATCATTGTGGAACTCGGCGATTTACGGCCGTTCAGCGATGTGGCCGGACGTTACGCCATCCGACTTGATAAAACTTCTGAGAAGCGTCAAGAACTAGCGCAACGCTTGCAAGCTTCCGGCTGCCCAGTGAACCTGGATGGGACCGACTGGCATTCGGCTGGCAATTTCGAAGCCGCTCTGCTATCAAATGAAGCAAGAGCACAGCAACCTGCAATTATCGAGGAACATCAACCGGTCATTGCCGCGAATCCACAGCTTTCGGAAGATGCGACAATTCTTCTTGTCGAAGCAGCGAAGAACAATTATGGAATGATACGGAAAATAAGAATGCAAGGTGGTTTAGCAATCATGGCTAATGGCAAACCCTTTGCTGAAATGGGTAACCGACGATCAGAAGCAAGATGGGAAGGGGCCCTAAATGATCTCCTGAACTTGGGACTTGTCAAAAATCTGGCCGGCAAGGGCCAAGCATTCGAGGTCACGCGCGAGGGTCTTGAGGTTGCCGATAGCCTGGAAAGTCCATAGTAATTCAATCGGGAAATCAGATGAGGGAGCATAGCAGGCTCCAAGCCACGTCCCTACGTTGCCGCCTATTCCGCTCCAAAGCTCCTGGGGTCCAGTTGGTGCCAGAATACCTCACCGGACTGGGTGAGACCGATAACCCGGTCGTCTATGTGTACGCCGGATACGGCGGCGTGGGCGGGGTCGCCGGTGAACCTGGCCAGGTATCCGGCGTTGCGCATTGCCCTGTGGGTATCCCGCCCGTTGATGGTGAAAGAGGCTTCAACGGCGATGTAGCAAGGCTGGTGGTTGGAGTCGGATGCTTCAATAATGAAGTCGGCCCGGATGAAACTGTTCAAGTCATTGGGGAGGATGTCCGTGGTGTTAGAGGATTCAGCCAGGGAAGCGATCTCTTCCGGGGCCAGGACCTTCTTTATTGTGAGGCCCAGGGCACGGGCGAGTAAGCCAATCTCCCGGAGGGTTGCGGTCCTTGCCTGATTGCCCTTTAACATACCAACGTCGTCACGAATCCTCTGTATGTCGGACTCCAGCCTGCCTTGGCCTTCCCGGAGCCTAGCTTGGCCCTCCCAGAGCCTGTCCTGTCCCTCCTGGAGGGCTGTCAGGGCTTGGGTGGTTGTTTCTACGAATTTTGCGAAGGTCTCCGGCAGTTCCATGAGTTGACGGGTTAGCAGCCGAGCGCGCAGGGCCTCGACCCACTGGGGATTTTCGTCCAGCAAGCGAAGCAGGTCTTCTATAGTGTTTATGGTAGTCATAAGTGTCACACCAACCGGGGCAATATTATAGCATGTGCCGACCGGGTGAGGGAGCAGGCGATAGGTGTCGGGTGTGCGTCATAATTTTGGGGATTATCTGGTGCGGCCAACCGGAGCCCGCCGCCAGGGGTGATCAGCCGCAGGCCGGCGGGGGGGTTTTGACGCTTGCCGTCCGTGGGATACTGCAACCACGGCGGGGCTTTTCACTGGGACCTCCGGCCTACCCACCGGGCTGAGTTTGGCCCTGGATTCCCTGGCTTCCGGCGCTCCGCCTTTCCCACAGGGTGTCCCGGCGCCCCGAGACGCCGGCCTTCTGAGCCGGACGGCTATCCGGGGCCACTCCTCAGCCCAGCGTCCGCTGCATACAATGTTCCGCAAGCCCAACACCGGATTCACGTTGGGCCGTGCCCAGTGCATCCCCCCTCCCTTCAATCTGGCTTCCACCACCAGTTTATTGGCGCTCTCAACGGCCCCGCTCCCGATAGGCCAGCCTTGGGCTTGAAAGGCCGGGTATTGCATCTGGGCTTCCCTCTTTTCCAGGTACGCCAGGGGTTTTCTCAGGTCAGTCTCCTGGCGCTCAACCAAGACCCGCAAGTACTCCAATACCGGACCGGCGCCTTCATGTTTGAGACGGTGGACCTGCTCCCTTTGCCATTCATCAACCAGCGAAGAGCTTTCCTCGAATACCCCCCGGCCTATCTCCGCCACGTACCCCGCAGCATGGGGGAAGTCGAGTATCCTCACTGCGCCGGGACAATGAAAGTCCCCGAACCCCTGAATCCATTCGGCGCCATCGGACACCAGAGCCACCTGGCCCCATTCATCCAGCCCCCGCCGCCAGGTCTCCGCCAGAGCCTGCCGGGTAAAGTCCGCCGCGTCGGTCAACCGGGAAAAATAGGACAGCTCCCTCAGAGTTCCCGGCTCCGCCGCCGCCTCATCCACTTCCCCAATCACCACTGTCTTTACCTCAGCCCATTCTCCTCCCACCAGGGGCGCCATCGCCCCGTCCACTTCCACCACTAGCCGGGCTGAGCCGGGACCGGGCAACCCCCGGGGCAGTTCCTCGCCCTGTTCCAACGCCCTCGCTTCCTCCTCCTGGATGGTCACATATGCCGCCCCCGCCGCTTCGGTATGCCGCCTCACCGTGGCTTCACTGAGGGAATTCAGCTTCATCCAGTCCACCAGGAACCGTTGCGCCTGCGCGAAGGGCATCCAACTCCCAAGCCTCACCAGAATCTCTTCCAACCCCGGAGTCAGGTGGCCCGGCAACAATTCCAGTTCTTCATCCAGGGGGGAAAAGTTTCCCGCCGCAAGCGGGGCAGACCCCATACTGGCGTTCCAGCGTGACCTCTTGTCTCCCCAAGGTCTGCAAACGCCTCCGCCGCTTGCCCCAAGATACCAGTTCCTCGCCGCAATCCGGGCACGCCGGCTTTTCTCCAGGCTGATTGCTGCTCCAGTCTGTGGAGGAACTGGCCAGGGCCGCATCCTGAAGCATCCGGGCCCGCAGCTTCGCCAGCCTCAGGTCCAGTTCCGTTTCAATTTCAGTAAAGGTGGCTTTGGGATTCTGCAACCGCCACTCTCTAATCCCGGTGATCACCTCTTCGCTTAACCCTTGCCACGTTTGCCCGATGTCCTCTGCCTCCATACCACCACTCCTCATCACCTGTTTCCCAAACCTCTATATTTTACTCCCTTACTCACCACTCCAAAATTATGACGCACACCCATAGGTGTCTTTTCGGCAGGCCCAGGGCAGGGAGTAAGCGCAAAAGGTCTTTCATGCCTACGGACTGCGCCCGTGTCCACAGCTTTCACGAGGGGACGCCTTCCTGGGCCAGGAGGTGGTGCAGGCGAGACAGCGCCTGTCCGTGCTCCTCGATGCTCATGTTGTCCACCGAGTAGAGGCTTTCCCCGATTATGCCGTCCACCGCGCCCATGTCCACCATCTTGCGTATTCGCTCCCCCTCCTCCTCCGGCTCAGGCAGGAGGTTGCGCCCAGCCAGGCGGGATAGAGCGGCCACCAGGCCGTACCCCCCCCAGTTGGAGGTGCTGGATATGACCAGATGGGCAGCGCCGGTGGTGGCCGGGTTGTCGGGCAGGGTGGCTACCTGGGGGATAACCCCGGCCAGATTGCCCATCCCTATCTCGTTGCCCCCGTCGCCTATGCCTATGGTGGCCTGGGGGCGCTGGAGGAACAGGTGGTCAATCCTGGCGGTGTGGGGAGATATGTCCAAGCCCCGCATATTCAGGTATTTATCGTCTTCCGTCAGGCCGCATCTCTCGATGGATATGAGCAGTGAAGGCCCAATCCTCGCCAGCAGGTCCGAGGCAAACCTCCGGCTGGCGTCGTCGTCCTCGATGGGGAAGTCAATCACCTGGGCATCGGACTCCACAAAGCCCTCCAGGATGGGAACGGTGTAGCGGTCGCTGACATAGACTACCCTTCTGCCCAGGGACTCCAGCGCCCTCCCGATAGCCAACGCTCCCGGCGGGCCGTCGGTCTCAGGGGCCTGGGCCCTGGCGATGTAGAACCCGGTGGCTATGATGACAGCGCCGGGGTTGGACAGGGCGAACTGGGCCGCTTGGTGGCAGAAGTCGGTGGGCAGGTGAGGTCGGAGGTCTGCCACGCCCCTCTGATCGTTTCCAAGAATGATGTCTTCAATGGTTTCCATCTTTTCCCTCCGTCCTCTCAGTTCACCGGCTCAGACACCCCAGGTCCCGGCGACTCCGCTAGAGCTTGACGCCTGCATACAGGCAGGTAGAGCATCTGTACATACCCACATTCGTACCGTCCACCTCTGCAAGAAGTTGCAACGTCTGCTTACCACAGTTGACGCATCGTTTACCCTTGCCTTTTCCAGGTCTGATAGGGTCGCCCACTCGCCATCCGACAAATCCGCAAGCTGCGCATTTCCTGAATGACTCAGAAACATCAATGTGAAGCGTAAGCTGGTTACAGAAGGAGCACTTGCTGCCCTTGGGCATGTCTGTCTCCTTATCAGGATTGTTACGGATACTGCATTACACCCAGCCCTCATCTGAAGAATTATAGCACACTGAGAGATGGAGGGTGTGGGTCAGGAGACAGACTGCGTGGGGAGGGGTGTTGACGCCTCTTTCTACCCTGGGACTCCGGCGCTCTCCCTCCACTCGATCCACCGGCCGTGGTAGTCGGCGTAGCCCAGCAGGGTCGTCGTCACCAGGCCGCCTTCAAATGATACAAGCTGGAGAAGGGGCGGCGGCCCGCCCAGGCCCTCCATGGAAATCCAGTAGATGTCTCTGCGACGGGCGTGCTCTGAGACCAGCGCGGCTAGGATTCCCCGCTCCTCTATAGATAGCTGGTTGATGGTGGCGGTGTGGTATATGCACAGGGCCGTGCCCTCTGGGACTTGGGGCAGCGCTTCGGGCAGGAGTTCGAGAATATCCCCCTTTACCAGGGTTGGCGGCTGCTGACGGGCAAGCTCGACGGCTTGGCGGAATTGCTCCACCCTCTCCCGGTGTTCGGGCCATATAAGAGCGCGCAGCCAGAAAATTTCCTCATCGTCGTGCACGTCTATGGGGTTGAGGTCAATCCCCAGCCGGAAGGCCACCTCCGGGAACTTGTTGGGAATGTCAGGGCCGAGGGTGCCTCTGAGGGCGCTTTCTATCTTCACCGGCGAGGCGGGGTCGCCGAACTTTCTCCCCTCGCCATAGTCATAGCGGTACAGGTCCCATAGCAGGTTCAAGCCGGCGCTGGCCCCGGCCTCCACCAGGGACAGGGGCTGACCTCCCACCCGACGGGCAACGGCGCAAAAGGCGGGCATGAGGCAGGCGCTGCGGCCCACCACGTTGGTCTGGACCATGCGCCGGGAGATAAGCTCTTCGATCTCCTCCCGGTTATCGAGGCAGAAGGAGCGGAAGCACGGATAGGGGTCGTTTTCTCCTTCGGAGAAGCCGGAGATGCTGGGGTAAAAGGTGGCAAGGGGGTGTTCAGCCCCCCTCAGCAGCAACAGGTGCACGGCCCCGAAGAACAGGTTGGGCACCGGCTGCCCCCTTCGGGCATTCTGGGCAATGGCGAGAATCCCGTCGTCCTCGGATATTCTCAGGGAAAGATGTTCATACAGGGGCGAGTAGTCGTGGCACTCGTCCAGCGCGAACCGGAGGAATCTCTCCGAGAGCCTCCGATTATCAGCTATGTCACGGGTGGGGTCGGACATGGGCATCCCTTCGTTTCTTGCTATGGACACATTTGGGTAACCGTCATTCGGTTGCAGGCCGGAATCCAGGTGTGGGGCGCAGATATGAAGTCCCGTCATACCGCCTGAATTGCGACGCTACCGGCGTGAAAGTGGGGCGGGAAAGCTATAGAACAGCCAGGTCCTCGTCCCTCTGGTCGGTGATGAACATGTGCCCGGGAGAATGGGTAATCATAAGGGATGGCATGGACTTCACGGCCACCGCCTGGGGGGTAACGCCGCAGGCCCAGAACACGGGCACTTCTCCGTCCCGTATCTCGGTAGGATCACCGTATTCGGGGTGGGCAATGTCCCGGATGCCGATGCTGGCCGGGTCGCCAATGTGCACGGGCGCGCCATGCACCGATGGAAACCGCGACGTGACCTGGACCGCACGCACCACCTGGCTGTGGTGGATAGGCCGCATACTCACCACCATGGGGCCGGAGAAGACCCCCGCCGGGGCGGTCTCCAGATTGGTGACGTACATGGAGACATTCTTCCCCTCTTCCACGTGGCGCAGGGGGACCCCGGCGTTCAGCAAGGCGTTCTCGAAGGAGAAGCTGCACCCCAGAAGAAAGGAGACCAGGTCGTCCCTCCACAGGGACCGGATGTCCTCCACCTCATCAACCATCTCCCCGGCTTCGTAGATGCGGTACTTGGGGACGTCCGTGCGCAGGTCTGCCCCCGGGGCTGTCTGCGCCGGCTCGAATACCCCGGGCTCCAGCACCTCCAGCAGGGGGCATGGCTTGGGGTTGCGCTGGCAGAACAGGAGAAAGTCGAAAGCCAGGTCCCTGGGCAGGACTGCCAGGTTAGCCTGTACGAATCCGGGGGCCAGGCCCGCCGTTACGCCATTCCATCTACCGGACCGGACCAGGGCGCGGACCTCGTCCGGGACATTGGCCTGGTCTGGAATTTTGTCTAAGGTTCGCGTGCTCATTAATGGGGCCTCCCGGTAAGTTTCAGTATCGTATTGTATGGCACAAAGCTGACAGGGCCATCATATATGCCACCGGCATGACAGTCAATCCTGGGTGCAAGCAGGACGTATGGGGGCAACCACGAGGGTTGCCTTGGGCGGAGAACCGAAAGGCTATGAACTGCAAGACTCGCCGGTAGATACCCATTAGGCAAGTAGGGTATAATAGGGCCAGGTACACTCAGGAAAAGACGGCAGGAAAAGACGGATACCTGCCTTTTGCAAAGAGGATTTTGTATAACAGGGCAGATGTAGCCGTAGCCCTGCCAGACGTATGGGGCTGTAGCTCAGAGGGAGAGCACCTGCTTTGCACGCAGGGGGTCAGGGGTTCGAATCCCCTCAGCTCCACCAGCATGTACTGAATTCATAACTCGCCCGTTTAGGGCGACCTCTGCGGTGTCCGCTCCCCCCATCGGGCTGTCGTCCGGGGTGGGTATGGTGTAGACGATGGTGGCCTTGCCGGGCTTGACCTCTATCTTCTTGACGAATGACCGGACGAAGGCTTTGGTCTCGGTCAGCTCGCTGGTCTTGAGGAAGTCGCTCATCTCCTCTGCGAAAGTGGCGATGGTGTCGGCGCTGTCCAGCATCACCCGCCGCTCGGCCAGCATCGCCCTGGCTTCCTGGGCGGCGGTCTCCAACTGCTCCTTGCGCTCCCAGTGCTCCTTGATGCGTTCCGAGGCTTGGGACATCTCGATGTCGGTCGTCTCGATGGCGTTCCAGATGCGGGCCAGCCGGTTCTTCACCTCCTCAAGCTCCCCGTCGATACTCTCCAGCCTCTCTCGCTGGTCGCGGGCCACGCCGTCCATCTCCTCGTCCAAGAGCTTCACCAGGTCTCTGATGTTGGACTCGGTGAGGATGTTGGCGCGAAGCTCATCGACGATGATCTTCTCGAATTTCTTGGCATTGAGCCTGGGGGTCTTGCAGGTGCCCTTGCCGCGCTTGAGAAGGGAGTGGCAGACGTAGTAGGTGTACTTGCCGCTCTTGGCCTCGGCAGCGGTCATGGCCTTGCCGCAGGTCTCGCACCGGAGCAGGCCGCTGAGCAGGTAGTGGCTGGAGATGCGGCGGGGATTCACCTTCTGCGGTGCGCGGGACTGCATCATCCTGGCGATGCGCCGGAACTCCTGCTTGGAGACGATGCCGGGGTGTGCATCCTCTACCCGCACGGGCGGCTGGCCGTCCTTGGCATTGGCACCCCAGACCACGGTTCCGGCGTACGCCTCGTTGGTGGGCACGAAGTGGACGGTGGTCTTGAGCCACTTCTTGCCGTTGGAGGTGGGGATGCCCTCTGAGTTGAGGGTCTTGGTCACGTCGAGGATGCTCTTGCCCTGGAGCACCATGTCGAAGATGCGGCGGACCACGGCGTCGGCGGGCGGGTCCAGCTCCAGCTTGGGGTGCTTCTTGGGACCGTCCTGGACGTAGACCCGTTTGTACCCGTAGGGGGCGTAGGTGGTCATCCAGAAACCCCTGGACGCGGCCTCCCGCATTCCCCGCGTAACTTCCTGGGCAAGATTTTCGCTGTAGAATTCGTCCACCCCTTCGATTAT
This sequence comes from Dehalococcoidia bacterium, assembly GCA_965219725.1. GTDB lineage: Bacteria > Chloroflexota > Dehalococcoidia > Lucifugimonadales > JAGWBF01 > CBDCOF01. Next base: position 2,338,330 of record CBDCOF010000002.1, read on the forward strand.
GGCCTCAAGGAGCCTGCCGGTGGCGGTGTCCTCGGCCTGCTCGGTGATGGAGACGACGCGGATGCCCCGCCTGCAGAGCATGGCTTTGAAGGCCACGGCGTGCTCCCGCTTTCTGGTGAAGCGGCTGAACTTCCAGACCAAAATCTCCTGGAAGGGGGCCTCCCGCTTGCCTGCCGCGTCCAGCATCTTCTGGAACTGGGGCCGGTCGGCGATGCGTCCGCTCTCGGCCTCGTCCACGTACTCGCGGACGACCAGGTAGTCGTTCTTCTCGGCGTAGTCCCTGAGCGCCTGTAGCTGGGCGGCCACGGAGAGGTCCACGTCCTGGCGGTCGGCGCGGTCGCGGTAGGGCACGGCGACCAAGGCGATCTTGGCCAGCCGCCCGCTCCAGAGGACGGGCCTTGCGGCGACGGCCAGGTCGCTTGGGCCTGCGCCGTTGCCGTTGCGCCCGGGCCTGCGCTCGGCGTAGGCCGCGCTGCCCGAGAGGAGCACGCGGTGGGCCAGGGAGCCGGGGGAGACGGACTTGGCTTTCCTGGGCCTGCCTCCCCGCTCTCCGCACAGGAGGGGGCCGTCCCTCATCCCGAATCCCGGCGTCCGGACCACCACCGAGGCCATGAGCCGCGAGGGCGGGGGCAGCCTGGTCCAGCCAGCGATTTCCCCCTTCTCCTCCCGCTCGTACAGGACGGCCATGAGGGGTTTGCGGCGCATCACCTCGGCGAGGCGCAGCGTCGCCGTGGCGTAGGAGCAGCCGTACTGCTTCTGGAGAGCCAGCACATCGTAGCCGGATGCCTTGGCGAACAGGGCGAAGGCATCCGGCTGCAAGAGCACGGCCGCCGCGAAGCGGTTCGCCTCCACGCACACGGTTCTGGGGAGCGGGGAGGCGGCGTGCAGGTCGCAGAGGGTCTCGTGAATTATCTCGTAGGTTTCGTGGAGCACGGTGTGGACCCTGGCTCCCTCCGGCTGGTCCTTGAGGTAGCGGATGTCGTATCCGCCGTGGGGGGAGGTGTAGTGGACTCCCCGCATCCCGCCGGGCAGGTGGCCCGCCTCGGACACCTCGCCGAAACCGGCCTGCATCAGCAGGGCCTTGAGCCCGTCCATCGTGGGCCGGAGGGAGACGGAGAAGAAGCGGACGAAGTCGCCCGCCACGCGCTCCGGGCCTATCCTCCTCTGGCAGGACCACTCGCCCGCGTCCTCCATCAGCTTGCGGCAGAAGCCGCCCCCTCGTCGGGGTCACGAGAGCAGCCTCTTGCCGCTGAAGCGCTCGTACATCTCGACGATGAAGCGCTTGGACTCCAGGGAGAGGGGGCCGGAGGGGCGGGTGCCGAAGCGGAAGACGGGATCGGCCAGGACGTACTGGAAGGCCCGCTCGACCTCCTGGGGCTCGTCGGCGGGGTCCGCGTCCCCATCCGACAGACCCGCCAAACTGGCCCGTCCAGAGATATTGGGAGTCTCCGAGTAACGTGGCGTCTGTCGACTCGAAGGTGGTCCCTACCACCCGCAGGGTGAAAGCGCCCGGAAGGGCCTGGTCCAACCCGAAGTGGAAGCACTGGCCGGACACTTCGGCGAACATCGAGACCCTGTAGTCGTTGTCGTCCAGGCTGAACTCGTCAGGGTCGATTCGCCCCGGAGACCCTCTCCAAAATCCGACGACACCGTAGGTATCCCCCACTGTGAGGGGTCGCCGACCAGTCGGAGGATTCAGCGGATTCCAGTGGCGCAGCCAGTACCGGCGATGTTGCCATACTGGTGACCATGGCCATGTACCCTCTCTCGTTAGCAAGAATCCTCCGTCGGTGGCCTTGACTTCATGTGGATGCAACAACAACAATGAGCATCAGGGCGAGTCGGGCTTGTCCCAGGAAATGGCTGCGATTCGCCTTCCGACATCGAGACCGTGCATGTAAAGGATGCCCTATGTGGATTGCCCACAAGAGTAGAATTTGGCTGAGGGAGAGGACGGCTTGGGGATGCTGGGGGAAGTTGGGCAGGGTGTCGTCCGGCTGGCAGCACGGCATCGGGCTATCAATCTCAACACACAACGAGGTACGTTATGTTCAACCGAAACATCTCAACGTTCACTGTTTTAGCGGTCGCGCTAGCCGCCATTGCGATGATTGGGGTGGTTTCCATCCCGTATGATGCACATGCTCAGCAAAGCAATCACAGGCGTCTCGGTGGATAACTCCACCCGCGGACAACTCACTGTTGACTGGAACGATGTTGCCAATGCCGCCGACTATCGCGTGGTGTGGGCCGAAAGCGAAGCTCCGTGGCCTTCCTGGCGGGACAAGCACGGCAATGCTTACCCCACCAGCAGTTCGTACACGGTAACAGGATTGGATGACGGCGCCAGTTACAAAATCCGGATAAGATCGCGCTTTGGCAAGCCGGTGAAGCCCAGAAATTCCGGTCCGTGGAAGTCAACCTCCGGAACCACGGCATCCGCTCCGTCGGAGGATGGCAATACCAGTGACGACAGTACCACGGTCGTTCCACAGGAACAGCCTGAACCCACGAGACCACAGTCTGAGGAACAATCGGAGGATGGCAACACCAGTGACGACAGTACCACGGTCGTTCTACAGGAACAGCCTGAACCCACGCTCCCACAGTCTGCGGAACAATCGGAGGATCCGTACCTTCCAACCGAAGTCCGGAATCTGCGGGCTGGCAGCGCCAGCGATCACGACACCCTGGTCCTGAACTTCGACCGCCCCAGTCATGCCGATTGGGACACCGGCAGCGGCGATCTTGGTTACAAGCTCAAGCTCTATGAAAGCGGAACCCACCGGGTAACGTACACAGAAGTACTTCCCACAGACAGCCTTAAATGGCCGTCCAACCAGAACACGCACAGCTACACCTTCGATAATTTGAACCCTGAGAATTCCTACGTCGTCTATATGCACGCCAGCAGATACGTCGTCACGGGCGACGAAAGGGAGCTGGTTCGTGGTTTCCAGACTCTCGGTTTGATCTACGAGCCTCCGGAAGACCCTTCAATTGAGGAGCCGGCGCCAAATCCGCCACTACTACCATCCGTGAGGTTGCAGAATGCGCCAACGGATAGCGACCCGGACAAGCATTTTGATTGCAGCGAGAGGAAAAGTTCCATCGGCAATCTCTGCTACGCGACGTACCACGTTAGCTTGCCCGACGTACTGGCGTGGATCAGCCGCAACAGCAAATTCAACGATGATTACGAATACTTCTACACCGTTCGCAACGTCTCCACCAATCAGAACATGGTCACCACCTCCTTTGGCAAGGATCTGCCTAATGGGGAGATTTGGCTGCCCCCGGGACATTATCACGTCCGGGTCGGGTTCAAAACCATATCGTCGTTCTCGGAGAGCTTCACCTCGAGCATCAGCAGCGCGAAAAGCTTTGTCGTTGCGCCACCGCGCAGTAGCAGCACTCCGAAGGGGCATGCTCCTCCGAATGTCGTGGATGTAACGACCAGGCGTATCGACGACCACTGGATAGAGGTGTCCTGGGTCAAGCCTTCGGTAGTGGTTTCGTCATCCGCGAGCACTGCGGGCTGGGAAATCACGTCCTACCGCGTAGGCCAATTCGGGGGGCCTTTCGGTAGAGATTGGGCCCCCAGTTGTGGAGACTCCAATTTTGGCCAGCGTGTCGGAGTGTCTTACCGGGACTATGGAAAGACGACGTTCACGACCCGGATCCATGGAGGTCCGCAAACCGCCCGGATCTCCGTGCAGCCGCGCAACCCCAGAGGCGGCGGTGACTGCACCACCGTGATGTTGGCGCCACCGGAAGTTGACATCAGCGACTTCCAAATCAGGCAGGATATCCCGGATTACGCGCCAGGCACGCAACGCCCCCTCCGGTCAAGTGTCTGGGACTGCGATCACCCCAACGAACGAAATGTCTGCGCCAGAGAGTACGTGGTCAATAATCACGAACTCGAAGCGTGGGCCAGGAACGCCGGGAATTCAAGCCTCGCTCAGATCAAATACTCCGCCGTGAGCAACAACGGCCTTGCAAACTTTGCGCCATCCCCAGATGTGTACGATCTGCCCGCTACCATCGTTGTACCGCCCGGTACCTGGGATTTGACGATCACGCCCGTGGTGAACAATGTGGATGGCACGGAGGATTTCACTCCCGCTGACGTGACTGTGGGTCTGCCGAATTATGCCGATTTCGGTCATGAGCCGGGATCGCCCGAAAATGTACGATGGAACATTTCTGGTAACACTGTTACCCTTCTATGGAAAGAAAAGTACCGTCATGCAATCTACGCCAATACCGCCGGTAACGGTGGTTGGCCTGTGACCGAATTCAGGATTTACAACATGACTGATGGCGGTTCCTGCAGTGGCGGTGACAGCAACGACAACTTCCTGACAACCGTTGCTGGTGGTTACGAAAACCAAACGCTGGAAGCGATTAACCGCGCGGACTACGAGGTTCAGGTGCCTTACCAGAGCGGGAACCAATATGGCATCTCAGCGGTGAACTTGATAGGCGAGAGTGAGTGCGCCTTCATCCCGCGCTAGCCCGTAAGGACACTGACCATCGGCGCCGGATTGAGAAAGCGGTGAATATGCCATGGGGTTCCCGCAACCTGCCGGGTGACAACACTCAGCAGCGAGGAACCCCATGGCATTGCAGTGGGCGGGCGTTATGAAAGGCCTATTGCCTGAGACTCAAGCGTACATCGCGACATAGAGGAGACAGCAGGAGTAACTGCTTCAGCCTAAGACTATGTCGCTCCTGGTTGGGATAGCATTGAAGTCGCCCAACCTAAGAGGATCGACACGCTGATGAGATGGCGGTCCAGAGGCTCATGGGCCGCCAAGCCACAACTCGAAGACGGTTCTGTCTATCGTCGAAATAGGCCCACCCGAACAGGCTCGAACTCCCCGTGAGGGTGGCGGTTCTGAGGATCACAAAGCCCCCAACCACATCTCAAAGACGGTGCCATCTACCGTCCACTCTGGCCCACCAGTTGATCAGCAACTTCCAAGCCCACTGCATTCGATTGCGCTATAACGTCTGCTGAAGGTACTATGGCGGCTATGACTACTAGTCACTTGGACATTCCAGGCATAAGGTCGCACCTAGAGGCTGGTACGGAGCCCCGAAGAATAATCCACGCTCTACCAGGGACTATTCCACGAGCCGAATCTCAACTCTGGAGATTCATGGACTTCTCCAAATTGGTCTCCCTCTTGGACAGAAAGGCTTTGTTCTTCACCAGGGCACACAAACTAGAAGACCAATTCGAGGGAACTTGGTCGAAAGCGACAGTCCTGTTGCTCCAAGGAACTACATTACGGGAAACCGTAGAGGCTGATGGCTATATTACCTTGTACGACAACACGACAGAATATGGGCTGATTCTGATAAGGCCGTATTCGTCAATTACAGACCCGACAGAAAGAGCGTTATTCGACAGCATTATTTCGCAAGGGCCGTCCAGCGAAACAAGATCCTCATCCTACCGAGGCTATGAAAACAGCACGGTCATACATCATATACCGACATATACCGACGGGCCTCAGTTTTATGACATTGGACGGAGGAAAAAACGGCGAAGGCAAGGCGGGAGTCGTTGGATACAGGCTTGGCGACCGCGACGTTACTATAGAGGCGGCGCGGGCAGTCGTTAGCACTTGGAAAACATTAGTCCGCTATGTGATGGTGAATTGCTGGCATGAGAGCGAGTATGAGTCAGAAGCCATGTGGAGGATATACGCAGGGGACAAGTTAGGACGTAGGACTAGTAGTCCAACATTATTGAAATGAGGAGCAGATGAGATTGGCGTGATTGCCAGGCAACCCTTGAATAATGTTGCTCCCCATTAAGATATATACTCTTGGTGTCATCAATTCAAAGCTGTTGGTCTACTAGTAGTGCGAAATCTTTGTAATGATGGGTAATTGGGTCGGCGAAGATATGCGGCAACAATTCGTTTGTGTACCTCGCTTATAAAACATACCATCAATTCAAAGCTGTTGGACTACTAGTGTCCTTTCACGAGATTGTACACCAATCCGACCCCTAATCGCCAGAGAGAGTTTGACGCTTGGGCACCAGGTTGACCAGAAGGCAGAATGAGATACGGCTGCGGGGCCTGCGCATACTGGCCCGCATCATCGTGCGCGCTCACCTGGCCTCCCTCAGAGAGGCGGAGGCGGGGCGCAACGGCTCCGGCGACGGCCTCGTGCCCGAGCATAGCGCAGATCCCTACGGGGACCCATCCCGGAAGGAGCGCGGACATGCCGGATAAGCTCCCCGCCCGGTCATCAGGGTCAACCCCCACGGCCTGTGGGGCAGGCTCAGCGTCCTCAACATGAGCCAGAACGAGCTGGCGGACAGGGCGGGCGTCACGTCGGGCTACATCTCCTTGCTCGTGGGCGGCAAGCGCCGTCCCTCGCCGGACGCCCGGCGGCGTCTGATGGAGGCCCTGGGGGTCACCGACTTCCACGACCTGTTCGTCGTGGAGGACTGCGATGAGCCGTAGCGCGTCGCCGCCCCCGGCCCGTCTCATGTTCGGCGTCACCTTCCTGCCGGAGGACTTCTCCGTGCGCCTGGAGCGCTTCAAGGAAGCCAGCGGCCTGACCTGGGACGGCCTGGCCGCGTGCCTGGGGATCGACCGGCGACAGCTCCAGCGATGGAGGAAGGGCACCAAGCCCAACGGGGACGGGCTGTGCGCCCTGATCACGCTGGCGGCGCGTGTCCCGGGCGGCGTGTACATCCTCTTGGGGACGCACGTCCTGCCGCCTGCCGGAACGATTCAACCGCCCCTAGCCGTCGGCCTCGGCGTAATGGAAGGCTAGTCGATGGGAACCCAGAGGCAGGTCCACCTCCCCTCCCATTGTGTCTTTCCCCGTGACTTCCCTGAGCGTCTGTTGCGGTTCAAGGAGGCAAGCGGGCTGAGCTGGCGGACGATTGCCCGTCTGCTGGGCGTGAGCCTCCACCGGCTCAGACAGTGGCGGAACAAGGCCGTAGTTCCCAGCCCCGCACATCTCTTCCTGCTGCTCACCATTGCCGAGAGCATGGGGCTGCGCGACGGGATACTGATGTGCCCAGATCGGGACCTTCCCGAAGGCTTCGATCTAAAGTCCCTGCCGCGACGAGGCGTCTGACCGTCATCAGCCTCGGTGGTGGCGTGCAGTCCTCGGACTTGGCGCTCATGGAAAGGGGGCTTCGACACCACGCCAGACCGCCTCTTCACCGACACGCACCGGGAGCCGCCCCCACGTCCGCTCCCATCCTGAGTGACCTGAGCCCCGGTTGCTCTTTCCTACCCGTGTGTGGAAAATGAGAGCAGCCTCAGAGGCGACGTGAAGGCGCTCGCCGACCGCTTCGGCTCCCGCAACTACGCGGACATCCCTTCCATCCGAAAGGCCGGGGCGGAGACCGTGTGGAGGTTCGGACAATGCCCTGGTACAGAAAGAAGGTGTGCCGGGAGTGCGGGCGGGTCTACGTGCGACGGCACGTGCGGACGAACCCCACTCTGGGCTGGTGCGGCCTGGTCTGCTACCGGAAGTCGTACTTTCGGCGTAGGAAGGGCAAGGCGGTGGGCGAGCCCCCGGACCCTGTTGACGACAGCGCCATTCAAGACCCGCGTGTGATGGAAGCCCTTGCCGAAGTGCTCCGGGAAGAATCGATGGCTGAGGAGCGGTCGGCAGACGGGATCGAAGAAAGTGACGAGGCCGGGAAGCTGCACCTCGAGGTAGTGGCTGACCGCGCCCTGGTTGTGCAGACGCGGCTCGGCGAGGACGACCGCGTCGAAGTAGAGTGGGTGGGTCGTTGCTGGGCGTGGCTGACCGAAGGCGAGGCCCCTTCGCTCGTGGACGTGATGGTCAGGGACGGTGAGATCGTCAAGCAGCTGGAGCCGGGACAGGTTTGGCGCGTCCGGGCGGTCGAGCGGACCATCGAGACGCCCGAGGGTGAGGCCAACGGGCTGGAAGTATGGATGGAGTTCAGGGGGTTCAGGGCGGAGCCTGGACCGGAGCTCAGAGCGACGGCCAGGGGACTCTGGGAAGGAGGGAAGGTCCGCATAGCAGAACGTTCTTCACATGATCAGCGGGGCAAGATCGGCACGCTGTTGAGGTTCCACACGGGAGTGGTCGAGGTGCACGGCAAACGGTTCGGCATGGGACTGGGGAAACTGGAGCCGCTCGACAGCCCCGACGAGCCGCCGGACCCGGTCGACGCCGGCGCCATCGAAGAGTTGCGCATGACGGAAGAGCCTGGGGACGATGCGGCAGGTGGGAAGCGGGTGTCCGGCGAAATCGAAGAAAAGGACGATTCTGGGGAGTTGCTGCTCGAGGTCGTGGCGGACCGCGCCCTGGTTGCGCAGACGCGGTTCGGCGAGGACGGCCGCGTCGGGGTCAAGTGGGTGGGTCGCTGCTGGGTGTGGCTGACCGCGGGCGAGGCCCCTTCGCTCTTGGAGGTGGTGGTCAGGGACGGTGAGATCGTCAAGCAGCTGGAGCCGGGACAGGTTTGGCGCGTCCGGGCGGTCGAGCGGACCATCGAGACGGCTGATGGAGAGGTCGACGGCCTGGAGCTGTGGGCGGAGTTCGGGGCGGAGCCTGAACCGGACCCCCGAGCGGTCGCCAGAGGGTTCTGGGAGGGAGGGAAGGTCCTCGTGCCGCCGGAGTATTCCTGGCGTGATGAGGAGGGCAAGATAGGCACACTGCTGAGGTTCTCCATAGCCTCCGTCGAGGTGGACGGCAGAAGGTTCTCCATAGGACCAAGTGACCTGGAGCCGCTCGACAGCCCCGATGACTCGCCGACGGGACCGGGAAACGGCTCCTGACGCGGGTCGACCGCCTTCGTCTCTCCCCCTTCACCGCCTGACGACGCCCTGGGGGTCTTGCCTCGAAGCCTTGCGGTTGAGGACGCGGTCCAGGATGCCGAAGGCCAGGTGGAGGCCCAGCTCCGTCACCCTGGGGGAGGGCTTCTCCTCCTGCTTGAGGAGGGCGTGGGCGATGAGGTCCACCATCTGGATCAGGTCGTCGTCCTGGGAGCTTCTGAAGGAGGGGCCGCCGATGATCCTCTCTATGGGGATGTCCTTCGTCGCCTCCCCGTCCTCCCAGGTCTCGTACCGGCTGGGCACGGGGTTGCGCTGCCTGAGCCTGCCGTACATCTGTCTGACCATCCGCTCGCCTCCCTCGTCGAAGATGAGGTGGGCGTAGCGGCCGTCCGCCGCGACGGAGGCGTGAATGCGGTTGAGCAGCCGGTTGAGGCTGACCCGCTCGTAGCCTTTGAAGTCGGCCTTGCGCAGGCAGACGTTGATGACCTCGATGCCGCCCCTTCTCCGGGCTGAGCCTGCGGCCCGTGTTGTCGATGCGCGCCAACTTGCCCCGTCCGGCCAGCAGGTCGCAGGCGTGGAGCCCCCGGCTGACGGGGACGCTGTAGTCGCCCGCCATCGCCGCGCGCCAGTCCCGGACTCTGGCGTGCAGGCCGTTCCACCGCTCGGCGTCCACGCCCAGGGCGGAGCGGACGTAGCAGGTGGGACCCTCGGACTCGTCGATGTAGTAGATTCTCATGCTCGTCCTCCTTCGATGTGCTGTTCAAGTTCTCGGCGGCCCGTCGTGAAGGCGCGGGTCGGCACGGCGACGCCGGGCGTGAGCCAGGCGCGTCCCACTCCAGGAAGAAGGGCCAGGTTGCATCGCCCCTGCGCAGGATGCCGAAGGCGTCGGGATGGATGGACCGGAGCCGGTCGGCGTACCGGAAGTATCTGGATGCCCTGCGGGGCGGGTCGAGCTGGACGACCTCCCTGGAGCGCGAGCGGGCCTGCCGCGCCAGGGACGCGATGAAGCCGTGGACGGCGGCGGTGTGCTCGACGTTCCTGAGCAGCTGCCTGCTGCGCTTGCCGGAGACGTTGCGCCACTCCAATGGGGTGTCGGCGTCTATGGGAGCGACGATCCACCGCCTCCTGGCCGCCCCCACGGAGGCGCGGTCCCTTCGGGCCAGCATCGCCAGCCCCCGGTCGGTGACGGCGAGACGGCGGCGGCCCTTGATGGCGGCGTACACCGCAAGGTCCAGGGCTGTCAGCCGCCCGACGATCTCGGAGAGCCTCGACCGCTTCAGCCCCATCACCGCGCCCAGCTGGTCGGGGGTCAGCCATGGCCAGTCGGAGATCAGGTCGAGGGCGCGCTTCTCCACGGGCTTGAGCAGAGACGGGAGCATCCAGTCTTCCCCGGCCTCCGGTTCGAGGTCTGCGGGAAGGGATGCCCGTGCCGGCGGCTCCTCGTCGGGCCAGGGGCCGCGCACCCCGGTGTGGTCCAGGACGGTGCGAAGGTCGAGGAGCTTGGCCCCGGAGGGCGTGCGCCAGATGGACGCTTCCGCGCCCGCCGAGGCGGTGTCCCTCTCCAGGGCGAGGTAGGCGATGAACGGCGCTCCCGCCAGCAGCCTACGGGCGTGGCGCAGCCGCACCTCGTCGGGCATGAGCAGGAGCGCGGCGGCGGGCTGCGGCCCCTCCCTGAGCCGCCAGAGCCGCTTGGAGAAGCCCGTGCGGTCGGTGGCCGCTCCCTGCCGGACGACGGCGATCACGCGTCCGTCGGGGAGCGCTACGGCGGCGTCCATCGGCATGGCGCGATACTACCGGAAGCGGAGGGGGTGGGCGAGGGTGGAAATGGCGGATGCAAGCCTGTAGATGACGGCCGCGGCGTCGAGGCGCTCCAACAGGATGCGCCGCCATTGGGCGGAGACGGGACGGCTGCGGAGCAGGTCCTCCAATGGGATACCCTCGGTCTCTGCCAGGCGGCGCAGGCCGGCGGCGGTGAGATAGGAGCGGCGGGTGGTCCGCAGCAAGTCGGTGGCGTGGGGAACGGACGCCACCAGTCCCAGGCGCTCCAGGGCTGCCGCGGCGTCGTAGGTCGAGCGGTCGGGAACGCCGGACACGGCGGCCAGTTCCAGCTGGTCCAGGAAGGGCATGGAGGCCAGCTGTACCAGGGTCCGGGTATAGAGTTCTCCGGCGCTCACGGGGTATCTCCGTCACCGGGACCATCCTTCGGGCGATTGGGGTTTCGTGAGCGGCTCTTGCGCCGGGGCGGGGTCTGGGGAGTTTCCCGCTCACCATCCTTCATGGCGTCCAACCCCTTGCGGTAGCGCTCCACCCGCTTCTGGGATTCCAACTCCCCGGCGGCGCCGCGGATGCGAGCGGCGGTCTCGGAATCGCCCGGCTCCGGCCTGCGGACCATCATGGAGAAGGCGGGCATCCGCTCGGTCCCAACGGTGGCGCGGACGTAGCAGTGGTGCACCGGCAGCGACGTGATGTCCTCCTCGGCCACCCGCTCCTTGCCCAGCTCCCACACCAGCGTCCTGGCGTCGTTGCCAGCGACCTGGAAGACGGCCAGGCAGCCGACGTTGGCGAGCAGGGTGTCGCTCATGGTGCGGGAGAGGTCGTCCAGCTTGGCGAGGCTCTGGGTGGCCAGCACGAAGCTGGCCCCGAACTTGCCCAGCTCCGACAGCATGGACTCGTAGTCCACGCCGGGCATCGACTGCATCTCGTCCACGACGACCAGCGCGCCCCGCCGCCGCTCCGGCGGCAGGCTTCCCTGCTCTCGTATCACGGCGTCCACCAGGTTGAGGAGGGACGCGCCCACCAGGGCGGCCACGTCCTTGCCGGCCTTGCCCTGGGCGGTGGAGACCAGCAGGATGCCGCCGTCGTGGATAGTCCTGCGCATGTCGATGGTGGAGCGGGGCTGTCCCAGGATGGCCCGCGCCCGCTTGGAGGACGCGTAGTAGGAGAGGCGGGTCTGCACCGGGGCCAGGGCGTCGGCCCGGGTCTCGCCCCGCCGGTTGCCGAAGTCCCTGGCCCACCACTGCACCAGGTAGGGGTCGCTCACCTTCTTCAGGACATCGTCGCGGAACTTCCCATCTGCCAGCAACCGCAGACCGTCGAGGATGGTGTACTGCTCATGGGCCTCCACCTCCTCGTTGGCCTCGTGAAGGCTCTTGACGGTCTGCTCCAGGATGGACTGCATCCGGGGACCCCACTGGTCCCACAGGCCCCAGGCTACCCGCACCACCGAGTCGGCGGTGCGGTCCCGGTCGGCGAATATCCTTGTATCCAGGAGGTTGATACCGGGGGACCCGGCGTCATCCGCCCCAGGTCTATGAGGCGGACGCTGTCCACCAGGCTTTCGGGGACCTGCTCAAGGAGGCCTCCCACCAGGTCGGCGTGGGGGTCCACCACCACTATGGCGTCGCCGTCCCTGCCCTCGGCCTTCTCCCGCATCTTCTGGGCGACGATGTGGTGCATCAGGGTGGACTTGCCCATGCGGGTGCGGGCCACGTAGAGGTGGTGGCGTCTCAGCAGGTCGGCGGGGAAGCGGATCTTCCTGGGCGTTCCGGTGGTGGTGTCGCCGACGTGGGCGCCGCCGCTGACGCTGCGGGCGGTGGGCAGCAGCACCTTGGCCCCGGCGCGGGCCACCAGGGGCGTCTCGTCCCGCGCTCCGGGCGGGTGCCAGAGGCAGGCCGCCTCGCGGACGCCCATGACGCTGCGCTTGCCGAACAGACCGGGGCCTGTGGGGTGCAGCATCGAGGGGTCGGGGACGGCGGGCCGGACGCGGCTGGCCTTCAGGCGCGCTCCGGCGGGGTTGTCGAAGTGGCGGTAGGCCGCCGCCACAGGCCCTAGAAGCTCCCCGGCCCGCTGGGCAACGTGTCGACCGGCAGGATGGCCGCGACCCGTATCTCGGTTTCGAAGGCGATGCGGGATACCTTCTCCCTTATCAGGATCGGGTTCTCGACGCGGCTGCGGGCCTTCTTCCATCGGTGTCAGGCCCAACCGCCTGCGGCCAGTCCCAGCGCCGCGCCCGTCCCCAGGAGCGCCGCCTTCCATATCTCCCCGTCCTGCACCCACAGGTAGCCCTTGAGGGCGGCCAGGGCCGCCACCCCCAGGAGGGCCATGGTCACCCCGTCGGTCTGGATGGGCCTGGTGTGGTAGGTGTAGGAGGGGTCTCTCGGCTGGTCGCGGGGCCGCCTGTGGGCCTTTTCGAGGTGGGCCTGGGACCAGTCGGGACCCAGGGAGCGCAGCAGCAGCCGGGCCATGACCCGCTCCCCCATGTGCAGGGAAGACAGGGCGCCCAGCAGGGCGAGGAGGGGGTCTGAGCCGGGGTCCAGCAGGTCGTCATCCTGGAAGGTTCGCAGGGGCACGTACTCTGGGCCGCCTGCCCGGAGGGTCATGGACCACGCCTGCTCTCCTTCGTCCAGGCCCAGGGGGTCCTCCTCGGTGGGCAGTTCTGTGATGCGGGCCTGGGGATAGTGGGCCGCGATCTGGCCGCGCACCACCTGGTCGTCGAGGCAGCGGGCCATCAGGGTCACGCCGTCCATGTCCCCGGCCAGCTCCAGGGAGAAGGGTTCGGGGACGGCATGGAGCCGAGCATGTTCTCCACGCCCAGCAGGGTGCGCTCCCCGGTGCGCGGCGGCGTCACCGCCAACAGGACCGGGGGCTTCTTGTCCTTGTCGCTCAACAGCCAACGTATCGGGTTCAGTTTCATGGCTCTCTTCCTTTCTCTACTGGGGTCGTCGGTCGGTTCGTAGTCGCGCCGTCGCCGGTCGTCCATCGGTCTCGTACTCCCTTCGCTCTGGCTAGTGCCTGCCGGGTCTCCACTCGATGACTGCCGTCTCCTCCGGCGTGGCCTCGATGCCGACGGGGAAGCGGTGCCCCTTCGCCAGCAAGAGGCCGTCCCCCCTGGGGCAGGAAAGCAGCCATCGCTGGAGGTCCTCGGGCAGGTCGAAGGCGTCGCCCACGGGCTTATCGCCGCCGCGTCCTGCTGCAAGAGCAGCTTGAAGGCGGCGTTTTGCAACAGCGCCCTACCGGAGTGTCCGGTGATGGTGCGTGAGGAGTCCTCGGAGAGGAGGTCCTGGACGTCCTGGGTGATGAACTGCAACCCCAGCCGGTGCTTGCGAGCGCGCTTCGCCATGCTGACCATGAAGGCCGCGCCCTCGGGGTGCTGCATGATCGACCACACCTCGTCCACGACCAGGAGGCGGGGCTTGGGGTCCTGGGCTGCCGCCGCCCACACCGTCTCGGTGCAGACCATCGCGGCGGCGGGGCGCAGCTCCGGCTCAAGGAGGCGGAGGTCGAAGACGGTGACGAGGGCCTCGTTGCCCAGCAGGTCGTCGCCCTCGTCGGAGAGGAGGTTGCGCAGGCTGCCGGTGGCGAAGGGCCGCAGCAGGCGTGAGAGGTCGTTCGCCTCCCCTTTGAGGTAGGCGTAGAAGTCGCGGAAGCCGGTGCGCTCCCTGGGCCGGGCGTAGTAGCCCGCCAGGGCGTGGTCCAGGGCGGCCCTGCGCTCCGCGGAGAGCCGCTCGCCCACCATCACCTCGATGAGCCTTCTCAGGCTGCCGATGCGCTGCAACAGCTCCTCGGAGTCGCCCTTGTCGATGACAAAGGGGTTCATGCCCTGCCCCGGCACGCCGGGCGAGAGCACCCTGCCGCCCGCAGCGCGGGCCATGTCCGCGTACTCGCCCTCCCGGTCGATGACGTAGGCGGTGACGCCTCTTATCAGACCCCTGAGAACTCCCAGCTTGGTTGCGAAGCTCTTGCCTGAGCTGGAGCGTGCGAGGACGGCGGTGTTGGCGTTCAGGTGCGTCCCGTCCCAGGGGTCGTAGACCACCGGGGAGCAGGCCCGCATGTCGATGCCGTAGAGGGTTCCCCTGCGGGTGTCCAGGTCGGGCGGAGAGAAAGGAAAGAGACGGGCTATGCTGGACGTGTCCAGCATCCTCCACACGGCGACGGCGTTGAGGGCCAGGGGCAGCGTGGACAGGATGCCCTCACGGTGGCGGGAGGCCAGGGGATCGAGCTTGCCCAGGGTGGCGGTGAAGTGGGCCTTGGCCCGCTGGGTCATCTCCTTGAGGGACGCCTCGTCCCTGGCGTGAAGGGTGATGGAGAGGGACGAGTGGAAGAGCCGCTCCCATCCCCGCTGCACCTCGTCGCGCAGGCGGGTCACGTCCTCCAGGGCGATCTGCGCCTCCGGGGACATGGTTCGGCCCCGCTTGAAGGAGAGGCTCTGGACCGACTCGAAGCGTTACGGGTCATCATGAAGTCTAAAATATATATTTACAACGTGCATATTTGCACGTTTATATATTGATAAGTCCATCCTGGACGTGTGTGATCTAACTATCTTAAGTCAGTGAGGTTGAAATGACTGCCGAAACCAAGGTTGCAAAGGTTCCAGGAACTTCCGACGATGCACGGGCGAGGGCATCTGCCATAGCTGCTGATACTAATCGTGAGGTTGTGCCAGTCCGAGTCTTTGAGCAGGGCGACAGGGTGATGCTGAGCGGCGTGCTTCCAGTTCGTGTTCTCACTCGCATCTTGGAACACAACGCAGCTCCCAAAGGAGCCGCCGCCGCACGCGCCTTGACTTCCCGCAACCGGCCGGTTGATAACGATCATGTGCGCATAATTGCGGCGTACCTGCGGCGGGCCATCGAAAAAGGGGAAAACTATATCCTTCCATCGCTCACCCTGAACTCGACCGGTACAGTAGAGGTGTTTGTCCCGGAAGGTGATTACTCACCATTGACGGGATACGCGGTATTTCCAGACGAGGCTTCGGTCCACATTACTGATGGCCAGCATCGCTTTTTGGCCGTTCGTCAGGTTGTGGGCGAATTGCGTGGCACTCCTACCGGAGACAAGTTCATGCGCGCCAGCGTTCCTGTGATGATGACAATAGAAAGTGACCTTAACCAGGTACACCAAGACTTCGCCGACGCTGGCAAGACCAAACCCCTTCCGCCATCACTCCTAGCGATTTACGACACAAGACAGCCAGCCAACGCCGCTGTAACTGCAATAGGGGAGCGGGTGCAGCTCTTGGATAGCCGACTCGACGCGACGTCTAAAACTTTGAGCGCAAACTCGCCGTTTGTGTTCCTTGTCAATCAGGTGCGTCAGTTCGTCAAATCCAGCCTGACCGGCAGCCCGGCTGTCTCGGAGGCTTCCTTTGCCAGTCAAGCCGAGTCGGCGATGGTTAATCCTGAAGCGCGCGAGAGGTGGGTCAAGTCGAGAGTGGCATTCCTCAACGTGATGACCGAAATCATTGCTGACTGGAAAGAAATATCTGAGTTGGCTCCGCCGGGAGGTCCGGATGCGGCAGAGGTGTTGTCTCGCACTAAGGCGATACGGGAACGCAAATGCGTAACAATGACAGCGGCGTTCCTAAACACGCTGGGGGTGATTTCTCACGATGTGCTTAAGAATGCCACCGGCGGCATCGTAGATCAGGCCAAACTGGAAGACGAACTTCGGGTCAGGCTGGAACCATTCCGGCACATCAACTGGGACAGGTCTGATAAGATGTGGGACGGTAACTTGGTCGTTGATGGCAAAATCATGACTCAAACTCCCGCAGTGAAAGCGGCCGCTGGCAAGCTGATGGCGCTGCTCGACTAAACGCTGTACCTGTTGCCATTGAATGTAATGCTACGATGGTGGACATTTTAGAGGCCGAAGGCCAGCGGGTGCTGGTCAAGGGCCGCACCACCAAGGAAATGGTGCTGGTGGAGGAGACGGAGGTGTACCTGGGGAAAGGCTCAAGACCACCGTGGTGGCCCTGGATCTGGGCGACGGCTCAATCACCTTTTTCAGGGTTCGGGCAGGTCCGGGGTGACCGCCGGGTCCACCACGGCGTTCATCACCAGCTCGACGCCGCCGTGGGCCACTATCGCCAGCACGATGCCCGCCAGGGCGGTCATCATGGCGCTCTTGCCCCTCTCCATCTGTGGGGCGCTCCGATGGCCGTCAGGTACAGGTACGCGCCGTAGATGAAGAAGCCCACGCCGATGGCCCCCACCACGCCCAGCAGGATTCCCACCAGGTTCGATATGGTCTGTGTCAGTTGATCCATCCCTTGCTCTCCTCTCTGTCTCCGAGCCTTCCGCTCGTCTCTATAGATCGGGGTTGGTACGCTCCGTTACCTGTCCATCTCGACTCCTCCGGTTCGGTATTGGCCGGCGCGAGCCGCGCCTGTGTGTTGTTTCTCTGTCCGGCTACTCGCCGCTGCTCCTGGGCGCTCCGCCGTCTCCACCGCCGCCGGACGGGGTGGCCATCGAAGCCGCAGAGCTCAGGCCCGCGCTGGCGGCCATCGCTCCGACGGCCATGCCTCCCGGCCCACCTGCGGCCCCGCCCGCCACCAGGCCGATGGTCCGGGCCGACCGCACCAGGGACGAGGGAAGGTTGAGGCCGAAGTAAAGGGCGCTCAGCCAGGCGTCGAAGGTCCCGGCGTTGCCGAGCATCGACGGCACGCGCGTCGCAATGTACACGAAGGCCAGGGACATCAGCAGCTTCCACACCAGGTCCTGCACCGGCTCGAAGGCCGCTATCGCCGCAACCTCGTTGAGGAACCCGAAGCCCAGGGCCAGGGCGATGAGCTGGATCGCCTGCTGGGACACCGTCGTCATGAACAGGCGCAGCCAGTGGCGGCCCCAGCCCGCCGTGTGGGGCAATATCCACAGCCCCAAAGCGATGGGGGCCAGGGCCAGCAGGATGTCGATGAGGGCCAGACGCAGGACCATCTGCACCAGGACGTAGAGGACGAAGAAGCCGTAGAGCAGGGCCAGGATCTGGGCCATGCCCACGCTCCCCGCTTCAACGGCGGTCAGCAGGGTGCGGAGCGTGGACCGCAGCAGGTCTCCGGCGGTGACTCCCAAAGACGCGGCGATGAAGCCGGACACGGCGTCGGCCACGTCGATCACCAGGGCGCACCACCACAACGAAGAGGCGGCGGCCACGAGGCCCAGCACCAGCCGGGGCACCATCTCCCGCCAACCCGCCTGCTGGCGGCCCAGGTGCTCGGCCATGATGAGGCTCAGCCCCATCCAGCCGAGGATGACCACCAACGCGGCGGAGGTGATGGCCCAGACGACCATCCACGCCTGCTGCACCAGGTGATGGGCGTAGGTGAGGTCGGGAGGGGGCCGGTGAGGATGTCGCCCATCGGCTACCCTCCCCCGCAGTTATCGGCGTCCTCGCCGGACGCACGCTCAACCACTCGCACAACGTTCCGTGGGCTCCCTCGATCACCCAGCGGGCGAAGGCTTTGGCCCAGCGTCCGGGGTAGAGGGCGGACAGAATCTTGTCCCAGATGCGCCCCGGCTGGTGGATGGGGACGACGGCGTAGAAGTCGCCCCTCAGTCCGTCCTCGGCCTCGGCCAGCATCACCAGCAGGTAGGCCCGGTCGCGGTCGAGCTCGGGGTGCTCGTCCAGGTCGGGGTACTCCCACGAGTACTCCCATCCGTCGCTGCGATTCTTCTCCCCGCCCCGGACCCGGTACATGGCGCTTATCCAGTCGCCTTCGATTTCAGCGCCAACTCGTTCACCTCTCTGCGGTCTGGTGCGATTCATCGGACCGCGGCACCCGCCAGAGAGTCTGAACAAACGAAATCCGGTAGAAAACTGCCTGAGAGGTACATCAAATGATGCACCTTACAAGGGACTTAGAAACCGGCCTCCCAAGTGCAGTAATGGGGGTGTACAGGAGTTTGAGTTTGGTTGCGAAGTGGAAAGTCGGGTCGTGGGCAAGCTGAAACAGGGGTAAATGACCCCCCTACAGGAGGTAAACAGTGAACACTTTGACTTAAGTCCGCGTTCCGGTCGGCACTTGCATCAGCCGTAGTCAGCAGCTGCATTTTTGCAAGTCGCCGGCGTCGGGAGTGAGTTACATCGGCAGGCGTGAAAGTTGCACTTTTGTAAGTAAGGAGGGAAGAGCGATGAGATCGAGGGAGCCGGTGTTCGAGAAGAGCCGGAGCGTTCAGGACATGCACCACATGAGGCTCATGACGCTGTTGAGCGAGCTGGTGCGGGACAAGGGAGTGATGAGGGCGGCGGCGGCGCTGGACGTGGACCACCGGACGCTGACCGCCAGCATGGAGCGGGGCAGGCTGTCTAGGCGGATGCGTAATGCGTTGGACAAGGCGCTGCTGGAGGGACTTGTGAAGGCGGTGGATGGCAAGGTCGAGTCCCTGGGCAA
The DNA here is from genome assembly GCA_965219725.1 of Dehalococcoidia bacterium. Classification (GTDB taxonomy): domain Bacteria; phylum Chloroflexota; class Dehalococcoidia; order Lucifugimonadales; family JAGWBF01; genus CBDCOF01. Next base: position 2,357,296 of record CBDCOF010000002.1, read on the forward strand.
GGACCTGAGCAAGGGCCTCTCAGCCGTCCAGGGCGACGTGAAGGCGCTCCGGGACGAGCACGGCCGGCGGCTGGCGCAGCTCGAGTCGGACCGGACCGGTGAAGCTGTTGCGGACGGGAAGGAAGGCGCAGCCGGGAAGCCGAGGGCGAGGGCCTCTCTCCGGCGGGAGTTTCCCGACCTTATATCCCAACCCGTTGGCCCTGGGGGGAGGGGTGGAGGGTGTCCAGTGGTCAGTGGCCCGGGTTGGGAAAGAAGCCCCCCGCATTTCGTGGCGGCCCTTAAACGTGGCGGCCCTTAAAACTGAATAGCCCTGGCCTTCCTGCCATCGTCAGTGAAAGCCCTCAGGACCTTGGTCGGCCCTGCTTGCGGGGTCAGGCCCCCTTTTCAGCCTGGTGTTTATTAGGGGCACACCATCTTGCACTTGGCGGAGTAATCACGCCCGAAATAAGAGTCTGCTGCTTAAAGGCAAGCTCAAGCGCCCCAAAGCTGACGAAAGGAGTACCCACATGCCAAAAAAGCGGGTACGAGCCACTGGTGCCATAAGCACCGAGCCGCTTTATCAGCGGACAGTCGGAATAGATACCGACAGGGATTATCTAATGGTGGGCTACCTGGATGTTGGTTCGCCGAGGGTGACAATCTTGGAGTACCCGCAGAAGGCTTCGGGCTTCCGGGATTTATGTGCCAGATGCCTGGCTTTCAAGGCCGAAGTTGTGGTCATAGAAAGCACAGGCCAATACCACGTGGCGCCCTATGATGCCCTGCGCAAGGCTGGGCTAAACGTGGTGGTCGTCAACCCCATGTCGGTGAAAGCGTTGCTCAGAGTGGAAGGGAAGTCTGACAAGAGAGATGCAGCTACCCTTGCCAGGATAGCGGCGTCCTTCGGGTTAAGGCGGTCGAACATGCCAGACGAGTCCTAGAGAGAGCTGAGAACTTACTTCCGTGCTCTTGACAACTCTCAAAGGCAGATTACCCGAATAAACAACCAAAGGTTCTACCCTTCCAACTGCCTTGAGGACATGGCTACCTTCGAGCAGAGAGAGGCCCAGGCAAGGGACACCCTCTTGGCAATGTCTCCTGAGTTCGAGCGAGAGATTGAACTGTTGTGTTCAGCGCCATACACCGACCCCCTGCTTGCCCTGCGGGTGATAGCTGAAATGGGAAGGGACTTCAACTTGAGATACCCGAACAAGAAGGCTTTCTCTGCTGGGGTTGGCAGTGCGCCCGAATGGCTGGTCTCCTGTGGGAAGCTGCTACACACCGACAAGAGGCATGGCAACCAAAGGCTGATAAACCACATGACCGACAGGCTCAAGGGCCTGATGATACAGCCCACCTTTGAAAGCGCAGCTATGGGAAGGCGGGCCAAGGCTTACAGAAAGCGGGCCGGCTTCAGCAAGGCCCTGCTGGCTGTGGCCCACGACATGACCGAGGCCTGGTTCATGGTGATGAAATCTGGGAACCGATACAACGATACGCTTTTGCATCCGAGGGAGGAAGTTCATGTCAAACCGAAAGAAGGGGATGGAGAGTGAACTCCCTGAAGACATTGATTACAAAGACACAGGGTGTAGTCACCATCCTGCGTGTCTTAGTTGCCCTTTTGTGCGCTGTAAGCACGATGACTCTAGGGACTTCCGGTATCACAGGACTCTGGAGAGCCATCGGGTGGTCATGGAAGCAATGGAGGCCCAGGGTCTGAGTGTAAGAGACACGGCCATGCGCTTTGGCACCAGCAGAAGGACCATCTTCAGAATCAAGGAGGAGTGGAAAGATGCTGGTCACTGACCACTGACCACTGGCCACTGGCTGAGAGCAGGGTTGGGCATTAGAGCGAGCCACGAAATGCGGGGGGCTGACCCTTCTTCCTCGAGTGGGAGCGAAGGGCCGTGCGGCCCTCCACCATGTCGGAGCGCCTGGCGCCCTATCTGCGCTACTACTCATCTCACAGGCCCACCGACGACCACGGCACCCGGCCCTCCGTCCTGGTCGTCTTAGACGACGAGATCGCCGCCACAAACTTCCTGGGAATGGCCCAGCGGGAGACGGCGCGAACCAGCGTGACGGTCCCCCTGTGGGTGTCCCACGGGGAGGCCATAGAGGAACTGGGGCCGCTGGGACGCGTCTGGCGCACCCCCGGCGACTGGGAGCCCGCCCACCTGCCCCTGAGCCTGCCCAGTACCCGATACGGGGGCAGATGAACAACGACTTGAAACGGAGGGGAGCGTGAGTCCCTGCGCCGCCCCCTCCCCATAGGAGAACGAAAGGCTATGCGTCAACACACCGGCGAATCGAGCGGCCCCTGGAGGCGTCGAGGACGGACCGTTGTACGGCTCGACACGGCGGCCTTCTGGAAGCGGCTGGCCCTTTTGAACCGCTCCCGGAACTGGCTCGCCCGGGAGATCGGGGTCAGCCCCGGCTGCGTCTCCATGCTGGTCAACGAAGGGCGTGCGACCTCGGAGGCCGGGTGCTGCCCTACCAGAGCGGCGAGCTGCCCGAGGACTTCCTGGCCCGCCTCCACCGGCTCAAGCAGATCAGCGGCCTCACCTGGAGCGCCTTCTCCCAGGTCATCGGCGTGGACCGCAAGCAGACGCGCCGGTGGCGCAAGAAGGGCGTCGAGCCGTCCGGGGGCGCCATGCACTCCCTGGCCCGCTTAGCGACCCACATTCCCGGCGGCCTGGAGACCCTCCTGGGCAACGGCTTCCAGATGAACCTCTGGGAGGACGAGGAAGAGGAAGAGGAGCGCTAGACCCGACCCACGGGCCGCCGGCACTTGCCCGGTCCGTCCGCGCCGGCGGCCCGTTCACCAGACCAGCAACGAGAGGCCATCGGCCCAGGTAGACGCCGCTGCGACCAAGGGATATGGAAGACGCCACGAGAGAGAACAGACGAAAGAGGCCCGGCGGCGACGCCCCCGGACATAAAGGTGGTCGGCATCGACTTCAAGCCCGCCCCTGACGCCGCCGAGGAGCGGCTGCGCCGACTCTTCGCCATCCTGGTCAGGCTGGCCGAGGACGACCTGCCCTTGCCTGGGGCAGACCCGTCGCCGGACGACGGCGGTGAGGAGGAGGGCTGATGCCTTCCCCTCCAACCCTGACCGTCGTTAGCCTGGGCGGGGGCGTCCAGTCCTCCGTCGTGGCGCTCATGGCGAGCGAGGGAACCTTCGACCGTGTGCCGGACTGCGCCATCTTCGCCGATACCCACTGGGATCTGCCCAGCCTCTACTCGCACCTCGAATGGCTGGAAGGCCAACTGCGATTCCCCCTGTACGTCGTGGACAACGGACGAAGCCTCCGCGAGGACGTGAAGGGCCTGACCAATCACTCAGGCTCCCGCCGCTACGTGGACATACCCGTCTACCTGAACGGCCGCGACGGGGAGGGAGACGGCATCGGCAGGCGGCAATGCACCGACAACTACAAGATCAGACCCATCCGCCGCAGGATACGCGATCTGCTGGGACTGAGGCCGAGGCAGCGGGTCCCGTCCGGGACCGCCGTTGAGCTGTGGCTGGGCATCTCCACCGACGAGGCCATACGCATGAAGACCTCCCGACATCGGTGGATAACGGACCGCTACCCCCTCATGGAGGCGGGGATGTCCCTTAGCGACTGCGCCGACTGGTGGGCCGCCCGGTACGACAGGCCGTTGAAACGCTTGGCCTGCGTCGCCTGCTCCTTCCGGTCCCGCCAGCGGTGGGTGGAGACGAAGCGCCGGTGGCCGGAGCTGTTCGCCGAGGCGGTGGAGATCGACGCGAAGCTGCGGGACGGGCTGGCCCTGGACAAGACACCGTATCTGCACATGCTGCGGATGCTCCTGGCAGAGGCGGTCGCGCTCGACGAGGCGGCCCTGGGAGCCGGAGGACAGCGAGACGGGTTCGGCAACGAGTGCGAGGGACACTGTGGCGTGTATGAGATCGTGCTGAGGCCCCCGCAAGACCCAGGAGGTTGAAAAAATGGCGGCCAGGTACAGGAAGAAGGTATGCAGGGAGTGCGGCAGGGCCTACTACCGCCGTTTCCGGTGAGACGCCGGTACGGAGGGCTGGTGCGGACTCGGCTGCTACATGAGGGACCACCGGCGGCGTGCGACGGAGCGATCTGGAGCGGGTGGGAGGCGTCCCGCCTAGGGAGACTGCGCCGGTCCTAGTACATAATGAGATGGGTGGGAACCAGACGCTGAGAGGTCGGGTCCACCGCCAGGGCGAGGCCCTCAAGGGTGTAGGCCCTCAGCAGCGCGGGAGCGTCATCCTCTCCGAAGACCACGATGGTCACCTCGCTATCGCCATTGAGTGTGGCCCAGGCTCTCCCGTAGTCCATATAGACCCGTCGCCCGTCCGCCAGCAGGAACCGGCGCTTTCCCATCGGTCAACCCCGAGCTCGCGCAGCAGGCTGGCGGGCAGCGTGGTGTAGGCGGCTCCGGTGTCCACCGTCGCCTCTATGTCCTGTACGTCTTTTCCTGTATGATTCCTTGTACAATGCTGCTCCCAGGCGGCAAAATAGCACCCGGATGGGCCGACGAGCCGGAATCCGGCCATGAACCAACCGGGTGCGTGACGGCGTGAATCCCCGCCGTGGGCAACCCTGCAAAGGTGGTGTTAGGAATCGGACCGAAGATCGGAGGGATATTGATGGGCCAATCACCTACCCGAGAGGATTGAATACGGGGACTCCCGTAGGCTCGAAGCTGCCGAAGGCTTCGAATTCGCGCCGCGTGAGACATCCTTCAGGTTAATTCATTGACTGGGGATTCAGCGTCCCGGCGTTGATTGAGGTATTCGCCTCGGCACGTTCTGTACCTCCTGCAGGCTGGTCAGGTCCATGGGCGGCATGTCTACCTGGATGAACTCCTGTACGCCATTGGCCAGCTCGTTGTACCTTTCAAACCAGGACGCCAACCGGCGGCGCCATGCCTCCACCCCGCCACTGGCATGGAGCTCGAAAACCGCCTCTCGTCCGTCTAAACCCGACGACACCTGGTCCCATGCGAGCTGCAGGAGCGCCGCTCGTTGCAGCGCAGTGTAGCCGCCCCCGCCAAAGGCGTCTTCCAGCTCGGCGGCCATCATCGGGTCTGTGAAGTCGGTGTCGGCAGGGGCATTGACCAACGACGAGCCGGGGAGACCACGCAGGATTTCAGCCATTCGCTGGCGGACCCTGAGGGTGTTGATTCCTGCGGCGGCCACGTGAAGCTGGTTAGGCAAGGCGTGCCCGCTCTCCGTCGTTTCCGGGTCCAGTTCCGCCGCCGTCATGCAGGTGCGAGTGGTCTGCACGTTGACGGTCAGCTCCACCAGCTGCTCAATTGTCTGAGGATTGTCCTTGAGGCCCATGATTTCAGCCAAGGCTAAAGCGAGACCGAGGGTCAGTTCTGCCTTGGCGAGCCAACCGTAGCTGTGATGCCAAAGCAGCCAGCATACTAGCGAATGGCGCCGGTTTCGGCTCAGGGGTTCCCCGGTGAATACGCGAGAGCGGGGGACGAAAACGTCCTCCATCCAGACCATCGAATCCAACTCATCAAACCGGCTGCTCAGCGGTGATAGGAAGCGATTCTCGTGCTTGGAGACGGGCCGGCGCGACACCACCCGGATGCCGCGGGAGTTCACTGGCACGATGAACCACAGGTGCCTCCCACTGCCCGGTGGCAATTCATCCCTGCCGGTGATCAGCAGGTCCTCCGCGAAGGGTGTACTGGTGTGCATCTGGATCTTGCCGGTCACCACGATACCTTTAGCAGTTTCGCTAACCAGACGGAGCGCCACGCGCTCGCTCTCAGCTTCGCGGAGCCGGGTCCCGATTAGCGGCCCACCTCCGGCGAAGGTGAGAAACCTGCCACTCTCAGCCAGAGACTCCAGATACGCCTCAGCCGCCTCAATCTCCTCGGAGGAGTTGTTCAGCCGTTTCAGAACATTCAGCATCCCCAAGGCAATCAATGCGCCGTAGCCTGGGGTGTGGGTCATGTTTCCACCGGTCACGAAATGCACGGCGCTGATGGCCTTCCCCAAGCGCCTCAAATCCGCAGACGTCTTCGGCGGGGTAAGCGCGAGAGGATGCCGCTGGCCGTCTCCATCGGGCGGGGTCAGAAGGATGTCCTGCCAGTCAGCGTCCAAGTGGCGGTCATACCACGCAACGTACTCATCCACCATGGCAGACGTCGAAGGGTCTGTCGTGACGTCTGCCACAGCGCCTTCGCCCATTACCCATACGTCGCGGCCATCGCGTAGATTCTCTTTGTATTCAGCCCCTGTCCGCATACTTCACCGTCCACAAGATAACCGGAACTAATTTACATACAATTGTACACTAACACACAATGGTGGAGATACTAGTAGTCCAACATTATTGAAATGAGGAGCAGATGAGATTGGCGTGATTGCCAGGCAACCCTTGAATAATGTTGCTCCCCATTAAGATATATACCCTTGGTGTCATCAATTCAAAGCTGTTGGTCTACTAGGTAGCGATGATTGATGGGCCTGACAAGACTGAATTACGAACTTTTCGGTGGGAGGTCCTCATATAAGAGTCGGTCAGCCGACTCCAGATAGGTTCCCCACGAGCCTCTGCTGGCGCAGGGCTGGACCGCGACTGCGGTGGGTGAGGCCCTGGGCAAGCATGCTCATCCCGTTGGCCCGTGGGCCACTGATTCGTTGAGGTCAGCGTTCCGGTCAACGCGCAACTTAATGTTTTCTATTTCGTAAGACAACATCGAACTCATAGGTAACCAATTGAAACCGTCTGAGGCGCTCTCCAAGTTGACCCATTGTGAATCTAAGTACTGGCGGAATGCTTCCGCCCTCGCCAATCGGTCATTTATATAGGCCACATCCGAAATTTTATCCCGCCATTCCCTTGCAACGATAGGTGTGTCTACCACTACCGCGTCAACATAAGTAAATTTGCCAATGAGTTTTTGATAGTAATAGGAGCCTATTGTAGTGATCCTGTAGCGGCGCGGTTGAAAGTCAAACCGTTCCCCGACAACGTCCTTGCTTTCTGTTTCTACCAATTTCTGAGCGAGCAATTTTTCTAGTACGCCTGCTATTTGGATAGGTTGAAAACCGAGGGATTGGGCATACGCGTAGATCTCCTCAGCGTCGACGTATCCGCTGTTAGCCGGTGGCCTTGCTTCCAATCCGATGAACGCCAAAGCGATCGGTCCCAAGAAATGTTCCCTACCGTCCGGAGACCGTATGTCGAACAAATTCGTGATTTCGGATGCCCTTGGATCGTAATCTCGTTGATCACCATAGATCACTGCCCGCAAAAATTCATGCAATGGTACTGTGTACGAGCCAGAATCGCGGTAAATTTCCAATGGAACATCGTATATCAACTCTGCCCAATAGAACAGAGACTTCGCGGTCGGCGGGTTATGAATTCAGTCTTGTTAGGTCGGAAAAAGTGGGCCCGGATAGACTCGAACTATCGACCTCGGTCTTATCAGGACCGCGCTCTAACCGCCTGAGCTACGGGCCCATTCCCTCTGTGACAAGTGGGTGTCACAGGTAGGATTATAGCAATCTATGGCTAGGGATACAAGAGTGACAGGATACCCCCATAGTTGACACGCTCAAAGATTCCCTGCCACTTGGAGCATGATTGCTTCACCTCGCCGGGAAGTATATCCTTAAGCTACTGGAGTGTCAAATGAGTTGTGGTGCCCAGCGTCGGGCTTAGCGAGGGGATTATGGCAAAAGAGGACTTCAAATTCTACACTTCCTTGAGGGTCCGATGGACCGAGGGCGATGCCCAGGGCATTGTGTATAATGGGGCTTACATGGACTACCTGGAAGTGGGCCAGGCGGAATATTACCGCAATCTGGGGTTCAGTATATACAAGATAGCTGAGAGGGGTTATTTCGATACTGCGGTGGTGAAGGTTGTCCTTGAGTACAAGGCCCCCGCCAGGATAGAGTATATGCTGGACGTATATGTGCGAGTCTCCCGCATAGGCAACACCAGCATAACTATGGATATGGAGATATACTGCCAGGCTACGGACAAGCTGCTCACCATCGGCCAGGCTGTGTACGTGGGCTACGACGCTTCTGCGGGGACTACCAGACCTGTGCCTGATGAGTTGCGGGAGATCATCGAGCATTTCGAGAGAGATGGGGAGGTGCTGCCACTGGAGAGGTTCCCAGGACTTGCGTCTGCGGCAGGATTGGGGTAGGGCTTCTACAGTCTAGCTACAGGCCGGACTTCCATGCTCCCTCTAGCTCATCCAGGGGCAGGTCCATCAGCCCATCAATGCGAAAGCGACCGTCCGGGGTGGTGGCGCCTAGAATCGTAAAGGGTACGGACATCTCGCCGGCCAGCTTCGACAGGTCGGCGATTTCCTCCGGGGCCATAGAAACGATGATTCTGGACTGGGCCTCTCCAAAAAGGGCCGCATCCCACCTCCCACGGATAGGGCCATAAATAGGGCGGCGACCAGGGGATGGACTGGGGGAGGATGCTTCTCCTCGCCCTGTGCTACTACTCGCTGGCCAGTGGAACCCCGTGCCACCGGCAATACACGCCTCGGCCAAGGCGACTGCCAGGCCGCCGTCGGAGCAGTCGTGGGCAGAGGATACTATGCCATCCTGGATAAGCCGGCGGCAAAGCTGCTGCACCCTTCGCTCCTTGTTCAGGTCTATGGCGGGCCTCCCTGCCACCAGGCCATGAATCCGCTCCAGGTACTCGCTGCCTGCCAGGTCTCTCGACCTGCCCCTTACCTCCGAGGTGTCGCCCCCCAGCAGGACAACCACCTGTCCCGGTCCCTTGAAAGCGGGGGTGCAGTGGAGACTTACCTCCTCCAGCAGGCCCAGGGCGCCCACTACGGGGGTGGGGTATATGGCATGGCCCTGGGTCTCGTTGTAGAGGCTGACGTTGCCGCTGACCACAGGAATCGGCTCATCCCCACCCAGCACCCGGCATGCCTCCGCCATTCCACGGATGCACCACTCGAGCTGATAGTACACCTCCGGGTTCTCCGGGTTGCCGAAGTTGAGGCAGTCGGTGAGGGCTACAGGCTCGGCCCCGGCGCAAGATAGGTTGCGGCAAGCCTCGGCCACGGCGATGGCCCCCCCTCTGTAGGGGTCCAGGTAGCAGTAGCGTCCGTTGCCGTCGGTGGAAATGGCGATGCCCTTGGAGGTGCCCTTGACTCGCAGCACGGCGGCATCGCCCCCGGGGGCTGCCACCGTGTTGGTCAACACCTGGTGGTCGTATTGGCGGTACACCGATTCCTTGCTGGCGATATTGGGGGAGCGGAGCAAGCTCAGGAGCGTCTGGCCGGATCCCGCTTGAGGAAGGGGGACCCGGCTCAGGGGGAACCTATGAAGCTCCACCATCTCCTTGGACCTGACCCCCTTCAGCCTGTACATGGGAGGGTCGGTGAGCACGTTGATGGGCAGCTGGGCTGCCAGCCGCCTTTGCGCTTCCACATTATCTCCATCTGCATCTGCGGGAGAAACAGGGTTGGATTCTTCGTTGCCCCGTTTCTCAGCCTGTTTCTCAGAAGGAGGTCCGCCGGGGATGTCGTAGACCCTAACCTGCTCATGGTCCGTAACCGTGCCAATCTCCACGCAGGGGATGCCCCATTTGCTGAAGATGGCCTTGGCCCGCTCCAGGTTGTCCCGGTTTACCACCAGAAGCATCCGCTCCTGGGACTCGGACAAGAGGACTTCGTAGGTGCTCATCCCCGACTCTCTGCGGTGTATCCTGGATGCGTCCAACTCTATCCCTGCGCCACCTCTGGCCGCCGCTTCCACAGATGCGGTGGTGAGTCCGGCAGCGCCCAGGTCTTGCAACCCATCCAGGCAGCCGGCGGCGGCAGCCTCAAGACATGACTCTATGAGAATCTTTTCAAGGAAGGGGTTGCCCACCTGAACCATAGTCCGGGGGGAGGCGGATATTTCTCCCCCGTCCCCGACCAATTCCGGGTTATCCTCAAAGGTGCGTGAAGCCAGCCCAGAAGCGCCGTGTATGCCGTCCCTGCCGGTCTCGGCCCCCACCAGCAGAAGGATATTCCCCGGCCCTCCCACTGAGGCGCTCAATAACCTGTCCTTCTCTATCAGGCCGAGGCATAGCGCGTTGACCAGGGGGTTCTGGGAGTAGGAGGGAGAGAAGTAGATTTCCCCGCCCACGTCGGGGATGCCCATACAGTTGCCATACCAGGAAATCCCTGCCACCACTCCCTCAAAGAGGTATCGGTTTCGCTGGGCCTGCTGGGGGGATGTCACATCCTCCGGCCTGCCATTGGCAAGCCTGTCCCTGGCACGAATGAAGTCCTCTACCCACTTTACCCCACGCTTGGCAGGGGGTGAGGTGGGGGTGGGTGGGGACAGAGGGCCGAAGCGCAGAGAGTTGAGCAGGGCTATTGGTCTGGCGCCCATAGCCAGGATGTCCCTCACAATGCCGCCCACTCCCGTGGCCGCGCCCTGGAATGGCTCCACCGCCGAGGGGTGGTTGTGGGACTCGATCTTGAACACCACAGCCAGGCCGTCGCCGATGTCAATGGCCCCGGCGTTTTCCTCACCGGGCGGGAGCAGCACCCGCTTGCTGGAGGAGGGGAAGAAGCGCAGCAGGGGCCGGGAATGCTTGTAGCCGCAGTGTTCGCTCCACAGAGCGCCGAACATCCCCAGTTCCACGGGGTTAGGCTCCCGGTCAAGCCGGTCCACTATCAGATTGTACTCCCCCTCTGTAAGGGCAATCTCGTCCAGGGTTTCTTTGGAGACTGGCATTGTGGGACTACCCTCCCGTATGTAAGGATTGCAGGGCGCTCCGTAGGGATGTGAGTCTGGCGGAATCCCTCAAATCATTGACCAGCCGCTCAAATTTGCGAAGGTCATCATTTATCACGCGGTGGAGCCTCCGGGGTTCCTCAGGAAGGCCGTAGTCAGAGATAGACAATTGTTCCTCTCTGGCCGCTTGTACTATCCACTCCTCCAAGCGGGGGCAAAGTATAACGATGCGGTTGTTCAAAGAGTCGCCCAGCACCCTGAGACCTCTTTCGGGCAGGTCTTGGACTTCACTCATCTCCTTAAGGTAGGGGTGCTGGGTAGCCTGGGGGTCTTCATCAACCATCCCCTGGGCGTTGCTCCGTTTCCTAATTTGGTTAACGACTTCGTTCTTACCCTTTAGGTCGTGAATGATTTCCCGGCGGGGAAGCCCTGTCAGTAGCCTCACCAGGGTTTCATCGGGTTTACATTCGACGTATATCATTCCTCTTCGAGAAACCTCTCCAAGTTGGAGAAAACGTCTATTTCCGCCAGTTCCTCCATGTCGTTGTCGGTCAATGTTTTGATCTTGGTCTCGTAGTCCTCATAGTAGACGATGTTGATGGAGATTTCATCCTTGGGGGATTTTTCCAGGAGGGGAAGCAGGAAGTAGGGATTGTGGGTGGATATGAAATACTGGTTGTTCTGCTGGTCTAAAGCTATCACCTCAGCCAGGTATTTGGTGTAGTAGGGAAAGGCGTGGGACTCAGGCTCCTCAAATATGAGGATGGAGTCCTTATTGGACAGAATCGCGGCCATGTAGAAGGTGAGGCGTTGGAGGGTCTCGGAGGTCAGGGAGTAGGGGTAGGAGATGATGACATCATCTATAATCTTCATAACCTCCAGCTTGCCTTCTTGGGGCCGGATGCCCAGGCGAAGGCCCATCGAAGAGAAGGGCTGGTTTACAACGGACCTCAACTCTCTATCAACCAGCAGCAGGGATAGCAGATTATCGCCGTAGGGAGGCAAGAGGCTATCCGATTGGTGGAGATTGAAATTACTGTTGACCCTGAAGCGATAACTCTTGAAAGAGGCCAAGGGTTCATTACGAAAAAACGAAGGATTGTATTCAAGGTCATCGCCGGATCCTTGAAAATGCCTTAATGGTTCTCCAAGATACCATCCCTCGAATACCCCATCCTTGAACTCAAGAGTCAGGGCGAATTCACCACATTGTATCCTTATAGTGCTGTCCAGTCTCTCATCATAGAATAGATTGCTGGTTCTCTCAAACCTGATGAAGTCCCTTGCTTTGTAGCCTAAATAACCATAGTGCAGGAAGGAGAACATTCCCAGGGCTTCCAGCAGGTTGGACTTCCCCGTGCCGGGCCGCCCGATGAAGACGTTGACCCTCTTGCAGTCCATGGACAGCTTCCTGATTGACTTGAACCCGCTGATGTTGAGGGTATCTATCATATATCCCTCACCGTATCCCTACACCACCCAGCTTCTGTGGGGTGTCTCCAAGTGCTCAATACGCAGGCGGGGCGAGGTGGCGTCCTCTACGGTCCCGAAGCGTAGGGGCAGCAATGCGCTCTCCACCGCCCCGCTGCCATCCGGGAGGGAAGCGCTGACGGGCTTCAGGGATTCCCCGTCGTGGCGGTAAAGCTCCACCCCCTTGGTGTTCCTGTTTATGATGATTAGCTCTCGTACCCCCTGCTCTGCATACCAGTCTATCTTCTGGTATGTCTCATCTCCCGGTGAGTAGATTTCCAGCAGCAGGTCAGGTCCGCCGGCTATGAAGGTCTCCCGGACCTGGCTGCCCTGGAGGACCACGGAGATGTCCGATATGCGGAAGTCCTGGAGGCCCTGGGTTGGGTCTGCCACGTTGAACTGCTGTACCACGACCCCAAGCCCTGTTCGCTCTACGACTTCTTTGAGAATGATGAAAAGCTCCCCTTCCATCCTCTGGTGCTCCCATGAAGGTGAAGGACTCAAGTGCCACTCTCCGCGCCAGACCTCATCCCACCGGTCTGTGCCCAGCCTCTTGCGTTGCTTGACAAGCTCCTCAATGGCATGAGAGTCCACGATTACGGCGCGCATCACCGGCTCCTGAGGATAGATTCTTCTTCGCTAGGCTCCTCGGGATGATGCAAATAGATGAGACTCGATTCAGGGGCGCTCATCTCACATGGGGCTCCTACACCATCCAGCTTTTGTGGGGCGACTCCAGGCGCTGGATGCGCAGACGGGGCGCAGCGTCATCCTGTAAGGTCTCGAAGCAGAGGGGCAGCAATGTGCTCTCCACCGCCTCTATGCTACCTGAAGAGGAAGTGCCGACCGGTTTCAGGGATTCCCCATCGTGGCGGTAAAGCTCTACCCCCTTGGTGTCCCTGTTTATGATGATTAGCTCCCGTACCCCCTGCTCGCCATACCAGTCTATCTTCTGGTAGGTCTCATCTCCCGGCGAGTAGGTTTCCAGCAGCAGGTCAGGTCCGCCGGCTATGAAGGTCTCCCGGACTAGGGCCTGGCTGCCCTGGAGAACTACGGAGATGTCCGGTATGCGGAAGTCCTGGAGGCCCTGGGCTGGGTCTGCCACGTTGAACTGGTGAATTACCTCCCCCAGGCCGCTATCCTCGACCACCTCGGTGAGGATGCGCAAGAAGGCTTTCTCCATCCTCTGGTGCTCCCATGATGGTGAAGGACTCAAGTGCCACTCTCCGCGCCAGACCTCATCCCACCGGTCTGTGCCCAGCCTCTTCCGTTGCTTGACAAGCTCTTCAATGGCGTGAGAGTCCACGATTACGGCGCGCATCACCGGCTCCTGACGAGGGACTCGAATATCAGATTCCCGTCGGTGCCGCCCATAATTCCTTCGCAGCAGCGTTCCGGGTGGGGCATCATGCCCAGCACGTTGCCCTGGCGGTTTACTATCCCTGCGATGTTGTTGATAGAGCCGTTGGGGTTGGCTTCAGGGGTTGTGTCTCCCGAGGGGGTTGAGTAGCGGAAGAGTATCTGACCTCGCTCCTCCATCTCCCGGAGGGTAGAGGGGTCGGCAAAGTAGTTGCCTTCTCCGTGGGATATGGGGATGTTGAGTACCTGTCCCGGGCTACAGGCTGACGTAAAGGGTGAGGTGGTATGCTCGACCCGCAGATTGGTCCACTGGCAGCGGTATTGAAGGTGGCCGTTGCGCATGAGCGCTCCAGGCAGCAACCCGGACTCGCATAGAATCTGGAAGCCGTTGCAAATGCCTATCACCAGCCCGCCGCCTGCGGCGAAAGACTCGATCGCCCCCATGACAGGGGCGAAACGGGCGATGGCGCCTGCTCTCAAATAGTCGCCATAAGAAAAGCCACCGGGTAGGACTATACAGTCGAACTGCTCAGTCAGGTTGGGGCTGTCCTGGTGCCAGGTATATTCCACGTCCTGCCCCAGCACATCTTTGAGGACGTGGTAGCAGTCGCCATCACTCCAGGTGCCGGGAAAAACGACTATGCCAAAACGCATGATTTCTTAAATCGGCGGGTGGCACTGCTCACAGGCCACCGCCTACATGATAGCATCACGTGAGAGCCCGGCATTCGGGTTTATAATGGCAAGGCACGTGCTAGCTGTTTCTCATGCTCTTGCGACGCTTGGCGGCCTCTTTCTTCTTCCGCCGCACGCTGGGGGGCTCGAAGTGCTGTCTGCGTCTAATCTCCGAAAGGACACCGTCCTGCTGGACCCTTTTGTTGAACCTTTTCAAGAGGCTCTCGAAGGTCTCTCCCTCGCCAAGCCGTACTTCCGACAATCCAGACCCCTTCCTGTCTTACCTGTTCATATATAAAACACAGGTGATTCGTAGGTATTATACGGGGCCTCATGGAGGGTGTCAACTAAAGCCAACCGGGAGTAGCAATTGGCGGTCCCCGGCATGTCTTTGGGTGTGGCGTCCCAGGCAGGATTCGAACCCGCGACCCGCTGCTTAGAAGGCAGCCGCTCTATCCACTGAGCTACTGGGACGTACTCAATTCTGCTCGTTGCCGGTCTGGATGAAATTCCTCACCTCAGCCTACACATTATATCCGAGGGCCCGGAGCTTCTCAAGTAATCCAAGCAATCAGTTGGGCGCTTGGTGTTGAGGCGGAGCGTGAGGGTGCGGTCAACGTTCATAAGGTCCCAAGAACCTTTCTCCATCAAAGTGAATAAGGTGTGTTGGTGCATCCGCACACCAGACCTCGGTTTCCCAGGAAATGTCGCCCAGATAGCGTGCCATATTACCCCTGTCAGGAAAAGCTGTCACATAGACAAGACTGGACCTTGCATTGGAAAACAACTCCGCGAGTTCGTTATGCCGCTTTGGGTCAACTGGGCCGTGGCTGGTAACACACTCCACCAGCAGCAGCCAGTCCTCCGCTTCGAAATAGAGTACCACGTCAGGTAATTTACCGTGTTCATCAATGGTCACTCCAAGTTCGGCAAGCCGCGGTTCCCGGAAGTATCCAATCTTGTCGCCCGTGTCGCCAATATAGATAACCTCAGCACCCGGCAAGAAGCGGGGTGCAAACTCGGTGATGACCTGCTTAATTAGTTCGCTATGCCTACCTGGTGTAAGGGTGATTTCCTCACCCGCGACCACCTGTACCGGAATCATCTGCATCTCGCGGTGTCTCGCCCATTTAGCCGCGAGTGTTTCTTGTCCTTCGAGATAGAGCGCGAGCGTTATTTCCCATCTTTCAGTTCCAAATGTCTTGACAACCTCGAAAGCCTCCTCGCTAATCTGGTAACATGCTCTGGGGCTATTGACTGGGCGGCTTGGGTTGTCGGGGTTGTAAAGCGCAACGCCGGCTTCAACGAACTGGTGCATCGTTTGCCGCCGGAACGTCTCGCGAGTGTTTGGCGCGTACTCTCGCCCATAGTGTTCCCGGCAATAATGCATTATCGGAGTGATGCCCATTAAGGGCTTGCTCAAATCGGTCCAGTTGCCAGATGGCTTGAGATTGGCAAGAGCCAGCAACGTCAGGGCTGACCTTTCATTTTGTTGGCCGCGTGGCATACCAAGTGCCTTGAGAATTTCCAGCGCATCATCAATTTTCCGCTGGGCTTCAATCGAGTTTTCATCGGTTGCCATACGTTGCAAACTCCGACTCGATGATACTGTCTATCTCTTGTTGAGAAACTTCTATTCCATCTGCCTTCTTCCCTATACGCTCTAATACGGCTCGCTCTGGGTAGGGCAGTACCCTTAAATCGGTGGCGTTGACTTGGGTGTGTCCATTGAACTGGCGGAAATAGCGGTCGACGAGGCTACTGTTCAAATAAGCGCTGAGCCCTATGGCCAGTGGTTGGGAAAATCCGCTGTGTCTGGTATGATACACATTCAGATGGTTTTCAAAGCCGACCAGTTCGCCCGGTAAATTAGACTCATATACGGAAGCCACAATTCGTCGGCGTTCCTCCTTAGATGTAAACCGCCTTGTCACAACGAAGTGTCCCCGGTTCGGCCATAGCCATTTGCGGCTTGCATCTGTAACTTGAATGGCATTGGGCTTCTTCGTATTCTTTGGCCACTCAAGTTTGCCCCCCTGAAAGTGCGATGCATACAAAAGCGGCACAGCGCCTTTCTCCGGCTGTGTTCTCAAAAATGCTTTCATACGGAAATCAACGACTGGCCCCGTCGAAACCTCCAGCCCAATATCCGCAAGATTAGCCTTGAAATGCCCCATCCGTTCAACAATGCGTTGATCAGGATTGTTGGTAGTGATGTGAAGGAACTTATCAGGGTCATTGGGACGGATGACGGAAGTATAATCAACTACTCGTTGGGTCATGTCGTCAGTGATGCGCCCTTCCGAAATGAGGTCTAACTCGAAACCCGCCCCTCTGCTAGCCGTGATTCTCACCTTCGTTGGTTCAGCTCCCTTCACGGCATGGATGATGACATTCTCTTGCAGGACATCATCACCACTGAAAGCAGAGTCTCGTCTCTCGAAGACATGAATATGCTGAAGGCCCATCATAGAGAAAAACTGCTTCCGAAACGGCTTGAAATAAGGGCCGTTGCAGAATGATCGTGGGACGATTGCCACCATTTCCCCGCTATTCCTGAGGCGTTGAGCAGCAAAAAACATAAAGCCCGTATAGAGATTGGAGGTTTCTATTCCTGCTCTGCGAAGCGCAGCCCGGTGGTCAGAACTGGAATGAATCTTCTTGTACGGGGGATTCATTATGACGTGTGTAAACTCTTCATCAACACTCTGATTTCTTTGAAAGAGGTTGGTCTGCTGCCCAGCGGGATGATTCATGATGAAATCTTGGGCGTTGATTTGACTACTCGCTTGGACATGCGCGGACTCAAGTCGTAATTCCGATTTTTTCAAAATGGTACTCAAATATCCGATTAACAAGGGGTCAATTTCGTAACACACGAGGGAAACGGAGCGGGGTTTTATCGTACTCCCATATAGCCGCTCGACAAAAGCGGCTGTTAAAGACCCGACTCCTGCACCCGGGTCAAGAACACGCAAATCACCGGACACGTCTGAAAATAGGCTCGCCATGAATCGGCCTATCGGGACTGGCGTCATGTACTGCCCTAGCCTGGACTGCCTCTTAGAGTCGAGCTTAGACGAGGCGTCAACTCTGTAAAACTCGGCAATCTCTGCCAGGGCAGTTTGTATCGCGGTCAAGGTCGCGTCTCCTTCATCCGCCAGATGTTTGACAATATTCTAGGAAACTAGAAATCGTAGGGGTCGGCATCGAAACCAAGCCCCCTAATCGGCGGCCCCAGAGGCCGACCTAATTACCTCAGAGCGGGCATAGGGGGGCAGGTCCTCCTCCCATCGGGGGATCAACACACGGGTTGTAGGCTCCAGCATCAGGACGACCACCGCCCCTCCCACGCTGGCCGCTATGGACAGGGCAATGATGGGGTTGTAGGAACTGGTAACATAGATAATGAGACCCGTCAGTCCCATGGCAATGGCGTGGCCCATCATTGCCCCGGTCATCTGCCAGCCGTAGCAGGTGGCTATGGGTCCCTCCCCGAAATATTTGCGGTTGATTACCAGGTAGCCTGTCCACTCTCCCCCAAACCCCAGTCCGAAGAGGGCAGCGAACAGGTAGAACATCCACACGTCCTGTGCCCAGAACAGGAACAGCACCGTGATCCCCTGTACGAAGAGACACAGGGCCATGATCTTCTTGGGGCCGTAAGCCTCCGCCATCATCGGGGTGACAAACCTGCTGACGATGCTCACCAGGGAGATAATGCTGAGCATCACCGAAGCCGCCACCAGGCTGACCCCCTCCTCGATGGCTATGGGTATGGCGTAGATGAGCACGATGCCGTGCCCCGCGCATCCCAGGCTGTGGATTATGGGGAGGTTCCAGAAAGCCCTGGTGCGCCGCATGTGCAGGTTGAATGCTTTGGCCCGGATCCTCTCTACCGTCCTATTCCTCATAATCTCGGGAGGGTCTGTCTCAGTGCTCCCGTAGGGCCTGATGCCCATATCGCTGGGACGATTGCGGAAAAAGGCCGTGAGGGAGAACATGATAGCGCCGCCTATAAGTCCGATGCTCCAGAAGGTAGCCTGCCAGCCTACCTCACCAAAGAGGTAGCTCACCAGCGGGGCCAGGGCGGCGCTTCCTACCCCGCCTGCGGCCCATAGTATCCCCGTGCCCAGGCCCAGACGCCTGCGGAACCATCCGCTAATCGCTGCCATAAGGGATACCATGGACATGGACTGGGTCAGGGCCAGCATGATGCTGAAGCTGAAGAAGAAATGCCAGGACTGGCTGACAATTCCCATCAGGACCATGCTGCCGGCGTAGAGGAGACTGCACACCAGCATAATGCGGCGAGGGCCATACCTGTCTCCCAGCCAGCCGCTTATGGGGGCAAAAAGGGCGCCGGTGGCGTAGTACACCATGAAGGCTATGCCTATGGTTGCCATATTCCAGCCAAAGTTGCCGTCGGGGTCGTTCAGGATTGGAACGATGATACCGGCAGACATGCCGATGGAACTGCCTATGACCTGTACCAGGGCCAGCACCCCCACTATGACCCAGGCATAATGCACCCCAAAGGGCATCTTCGCCGGCTTCTGGTCGGTCTTCCCGTTTGCAGTGATTGCCATAATTCGGGTCCTTTCGATTCCTGCTTGTATCCCTTGCTGCCCGACATTTTCACCCATGTTTCCCCGCCACAAGAAGGCGGAGGATGCGTAGGTGGGGGCATCACCTCCATCCCTTCGACAATCTTGGTGCAGACCCTAACCTTCCCCCATCAATGTGGAAGGGCCAAGCCCTACTTGGAGCGCACTACTCCAGTTGGCGTACCTGCCGGAAAACTACCATGAAATACAAAGACAAGCCAAGGCTCACCGAGGCTATTATCGTAAGCGCTCCGGCGACGTTGTACAGGTCCATAAGGAGTCCGATGAGAAAGATAGCCAGGGGGCCAAGCCCGTGCTCTAGCATGTAGATGCTGCTGACCCTCCCCCTGAGGGTGTCGGGAACCATGGACTGCACTAGGGTCATGTTGGTCACTATGAAATTGGTCTGGCAGAACCCCAGGCAGGCCATCATGGCCATGGAGAGAAGAAGCCAGTTGGACTGGGCCAGGGCCAGGATGGCGGCGGACCCCAGCACCAGGGCGATGGGGCCAATCATCCCCTTTCTAATAACGAAGCCCACCGATGCTATCACGAAGGTGGCGGTAAGCCCTGCCACCCCTTGGGAGGCCATCAGATACCCGCCCACGTCAGCTGCCCGGTCCAGCACCTCGCTGGTGTAGGCCGGCAAGAGGTTGGGTATGGGCATGAACACCATGGTGAGGATGATGTTCAGCACCATCAGGTGCAATATGATCCGGTTGTCCCTCAAGATATACCGGAAGCCGTCTTTCAGGTTGTTCAGCACCGACGACTGCCTGGCCGTGGACTCCTCCCGGAAGGGGGTCCCCATAGGTATCAGCAGCAGGCCCACTATCACGTAGGCCCCGCCTTCCACAAAGAAGTTCCACTTGATACCGGCGGTGGTGATTAACAGCCCGCCAAGCAATGCGCCCATGACCCGCATGGACGTAACAGTCATAGCATTGAGAGCCATGGCGTTGCCGATGGAACTGTGGGGCACGGTGTTTACCATCAGGGCCTGGCGGGCCGGCATAACGACGGCGTGAAACAGTGCGGAGATAGCTGCATAGAGAAAGACTTGCCATACTTCCACCACTCCCGCAGCCACCATGAAGGCAAAGATGATGGCCCCCCCGGTCAGGAAGACCTGGGCAATCATAACCAGCCTGCGCCGGTCCATCCGGTCGGCGACTACTCCCGCCCAGGGGCCTATCAGGAGGCTGGGCAGCGCCCTCAGTCCCGCCGCCGTGCCCGACAGGGTGGCCGATTCGGTGAGTTCCCACACCAGCCAGCTGAGGGTCAGCATCTGGAGCCAGAGGGCCATGTGGTTGAAGATGTTGCCTATCCACAGCAGGCGGTAGTCCCTGTACTCCAGGGATGCGAAAGTATGTACCCTTGGACGCCCCCTCTGGGGAGGGCTTCCGTCTGGGGCATCAACCCTTGTTCTTTCGTGGGCCATATACTTGAGGATTCCCTACGACGATCAAGTTTATTATCGTGACCAAATATCATGCTGTCAATGGATATTATAGGTGTTCTCAGCGTGCGCCGGTAGTGCGAGATTGCAAATCAATACCACGTTTGTATTGTTTAGGCTGATTTGTGAATTATTTCACAAATCAAAAATTCTTGACATCTTAATTAATTGTTTGATATTGTCTTGGCATTCGCAAATTTCCCGGCTATAGATAAAATATGGAGGTCTGATTATGGCACATCGTTGGGTCCTGAAGCCCCAATGGTTGGTTTTTATCCTCTTGGCCTTGGTGCTGGTGATAGGGATAGCGTGTGGCGGGGATGCGGAACCGACGGATACGCCCGCTCCCACCGCTCCTACTCAGCCCACCGCCACCACCACTGCCCCGTCTCCCGGTGAAACCCCTCAGCCTGTTGGCACACCCACTTCGCTTCCCGGCCTGAGAGCTGGCACGATACCTACTGCCGTTCCCACGCCTACCAGTCCAGCAGGGGCCGTTATTCAAACCGGTGGGCATGTCCCCATGCACGCCTATGGCCCCCCCATAACGGCGCGGCCGCTCCTTGAAGCGACTTATAGCCACGTCCAGAACCTATCCCCGCTGTATAACGGGATTCTCGAGTATGACCCCACGACGGACGACCCATCCGTGATAAGGTGTGACCTGTGCACAGACTATTCCGCGTCCGAAGATGGGCTGACCTATACCTTCCACCTAGCCGAGAATGCCGTGTGGTCCGACGGCGAGCCCGTCACTGCCGAAGACGTGGTGTTCAGCTTGCAGAGCATGATAGCCCCCGAAATGTTCGGGGACCTCTGGAAGGGCCACACGAGTATGCCCGTAACGGGCACGCTGGCGCCCTACCTGGATGTCGACGGAATCAGCTTGGTGGACGACTTCACCGTAGAGCTTACGACCAAGGCCGCGGCGCCGGGCTTCATACCCACCCTCGCCCTTGAGCCCATGAAAGTTGCGCCCAAGCACGTGGTCCTGGGCCAAGCTGATCCCGAAACCGGCGAGGGAAAGATGCAGGGCTTGCACAAACCCGAGGACATGGTGACTTCCGGCCCATTCCTGTTCGTGAAATACGACATAGACGTCAAGTCCGACTATACCCGGAACGAAGACTACTTTAAGGACGGGCTTCCCTACATAGACAGCATGGAGCAGATCATCATCGTTGACCACGGCACCATAATAGCGGCCTACAAGACGGGACAGGTGCTGATGGGCAACGGCTACGTTGGGAACCTGAACACTCACGAATACCTACAGCTTTGCGAGGATGCCAAGGAGATCATCACCTGCAAGTGGGCAGGCCCCGCCGGTATGTACCACATGATGATGAACGTGGAAAAGAAACCCTTCGACAATCCAATTGTGAGGAGGGCTTTCTATCTGGCGATCTACCGACAGCAAGTTAACAAGCTGATCGCCGCCGATAAATTCCTGCTGGGACTTCCCTTCCCCACGGGGATGTGGTATGGCAGGACCCTGGAAGAGGCGCAGCAAATACCCGGCTTCAGGGAGATTGAGGTAGATGGCAAGCTTGTCAAGCATCCCGATGATATAGCCGAGGCCCAAAGGCTGCTGGCTGAGGCCGGTTTCCCCAACGGGGAAGGGCTTGGCGAGCTAGTTATGACTGCCAGGCCGGTGGTATCCTTTGTCCCCATAGCTGAGATTCTAGTGCAGCAGTTCAAGGAGTACCTGAATGTTGATATTAGGCTGAATGTAATGGAGAGCGCGGCTGGACAGGATGCCTATAGGGCCGGTGACTTCCAGTTCGCAATGCAAGGCTCTCCTATCTCGATCCCCACCGAGCCCGATGCAGCATTTGCGAGCCGGTACCTCGAGGGAGGTCTGATGTCCGATTGGACCAGGTGGGCGGACCCGGAGGTCAAGGCGATCTTTGACCAGCAAACGGTGGAGTTAGACCCGGAAAAGCGGAAGGCTCTCATCAGGCAGGCTGAGGAGTTGGTTATGCAGAGGGGCAGCATAGCCGGAGTCTTGTGGGGCGCCGGAGCCCGTGCGTTAAGCAGGAAAATTCATGGC
This sequence comes from Dehalococcoidia bacterium, assembly GCA_965219725.1. Classification (GTDB taxonomy): domain Bacteria; phylum Chloroflexota; class Dehalococcoidia; order Lucifugimonadales; family JAGWBF01; genus CBDCOF01. The sequence continues at coordinate 2,379,636 of CBDCOF010000002.1, forward strand.
TTCCACTTCAAGCCCAGCCTCTACCAGGATGACATGCAGCACGAGACCATCTGGTGCAACCCGGCGTGTAATTAGATAGTCTGTGCACGGAATGGGAGGACGGGTCCGGGGACAGCCGACTCCGGACCTGTCTTCCCTGGGGTCTTGCTAGACACTCGTAGTTAGGGGTAGAGCAGAGATGCAGGCTTATATTGCCAAGAGAATCCTCCTTATCATTCCTACAGCGATATTGGTCACGATTTTTGTGTTCTTCATCCTGCGCATCGTCCCCGGCGACCCGGCGATGATCCTCCTGTCAGGTGAAGGGCAAGACCCGGAAGAGTACAGCGAAGAAGACCTTCAGGCCCTGCGAAAGGAACTGGGAGTAGATAGGAACATCGCTGTCCAGTACGGGGACTGGTTCGGGGACATGTTCCGATTGGACTTTGGCGATTCCTGGTTTTACGATAGACCAGTTGCCACTGACCTGAAAAAAAGACTCCCCATAACCCTGGAGTTGACTATCTTCGCGGTCCTTTTGGCCAGCGTAGTGGCTGTGCCCCTGGGCGTGTTTGCTGCGATAAAACAGGACTCGGTGGGCGACTATGTTTCCAGGATTATAACCATCTGGGGGATAGCCCTGCCCAACTTCTGGGTGGCCATCATGCTCATATTCTTCCTCGTCCTGTGGTTCGACTACTTACCTCCATTGGGCTACGTTGACCTGTGGATCAATCCGTGGACAAACCTGCAACAGCTATTCTGGCCCGCCATAGCCCTGGGTATCGGCAACATGGCCTTTATAGCTCGTGTTACCCGCTCCGCCATGCTGGAGGTGCTGCGGGAGGACTACATACGGACTGCCCGGTCCAAGGGCCTGGCGGAGCATATAGTAGTTTCCCGTCACGCGCTCAAGAATGCCCTTCTGCCGGTGGTCACCGTTTCCGGATATGAGTTCGGACGCCTGCTGGCTGGAACGGCGATTATTGAGACCATATTTGTAATCCCCGGGATGGGCAGGCTCCTGATTACCAGCATCTTTCACAAGGACTTCCCCCAGACTCAGGCCATAGTCGTGGTGATGGTGGTGATGGTACTCGTCTTGAACATGATTCTGGATGTAGCTTACGCCTGGCTGAATCCCAGGATACGCTACACTTAAGGGATTTTAACCGCTGCGGAGAGAGAAATGAGTGAGGAGAGAGCAAGCCCAGCCGGCCTTGCCGGGGGAGTTATTACCGGCTTGAGGCCAAAGCGCACCGCCTTGCAAAATGTGGGCAGTTTCATCAGGAGAAAGCCTCTGGGGACCCTCGGCGCGTTAGTGGCTATCATTCTTGTAGTAGTTGCAATCTTCGCCCCTCAGATTGCGACCCACGACCCTTTTGAAATAGACGTTGAGAGACAGTTTGCCGCGCCCAGCATAGACGCGTTGTTGGGTGGTGACGCCCTGGGTCGTGACGTGTTCAGCAGGCTCGTTTATGGCGCAAGGATTTCTCTGTACGTGGGTCTGGTCAGCGCTTTTGTCGGGAGCACCGTAGGACTGTTGGTGGGCGTTGCCAGCGTCCATTTCGGAGGGACCGTGGACCTCATTGTGCAGAGGGTCATAGATGGCCTGATGGCCATCCCCGCCCTTATTCTTGCCCTCGCCCTGGTGGCCGGCTTGGGGCCATCCGTCAGAAATGTGATAATCGCTTTGAGCATAGCATTCATACCCGCCGCGGCCCGGCTCATACGCTCTCAAGCTCTGGCCATAAAGGAGATGGACTACGTGTTGGCAGCCAGGGCTGTGGGAGCCGGGCACGTGCGTATTATTTTACGCCACATGGCTCCCAATGTCTTTGGCCTGTACATCGTCCTGGTGACATTGACCCTGGGTGGGGCGATTATAGCAGAGGCATCCCTTACCTTTCTGGGAGTAGGCTCCCCTCCCAATGAGCCAACCTGGGGGGGCATGTTGACGGGGGCAGCCCAGCAGTATATTAGGGTAGCGCCCTGGGTGGCGGTATTCCCCGGGGTGGCTATAGGTGTAGTCGTGTTTGCGTGGAACCTTCTGGGCGATGCCCTTAGGGATGTCCTCGACCCACGCCTGAGAGGAACAAGCTGACAACTGCCCGATCCTCATGCCCGGGTACGGCCTGGACCCGCGGATGCGAGGAACGGCCTAAGAGGCTATCTCAAAAGACTGGAAGGGCTTCGTGAAATATTTCTCAAAATAAAAAACGTTGACATCTTAATTGTACATATCGTATCCTCTGAGCTAACGTTTAATATATTTGTGGACGATAACGTGAAATTCTTGCTATGACTTGCTACGAAAGATAAGAAGAGCGATATGTTATCAGGAAAAGCGCAGGGCGCTTGTCGTCGAGGCCAATAAGATACTTATGGAAGAGCCCTCCGCGCAGCTGGGCCTCTACTGGAGCATGAGGTCTTGGTACGTGGACAACAGAATTCAGAATTTCCACGTTCCCTTTAGCCTCTACACCCAGTTAAAGTTCGAACACTTGTGGTGCAATCCCGAGTGCTGACCCTGGCAGCCTTTGCAAAGCAGTAATGTCCGGTGAGTAACCACCTATTAGTTAGGAGTGAAGATGAGGGCTTATATGAGTAAAAGAATTCTCCTGGTTATCCCCATGGTACTCGTCCTGATAATCGCAGCGGCCTGTGGTGGGGGAGAGGATGAGATTACGCCCACTACGGCACCCACCGCGGCGGAGGCGGAGACCACTGGTCCTACACCGACGGCTACACCCGAGCCTGTCACCCAGGCTGCGGACGTCGGGGAGGCCAAAGCGGGGGGCATCATCCCCATGCAGCAGATGGGAAATCCTGCACACTGGAATATGTGGCAATGCCCTTCCCAGAGTTGCATTGGGCCAATTGGCCCCATGTATAACCAGATCATTGAGTTTGACCCTGAAACTGATGACCAAAACGACATAACGGGAGACCTTGCCAAAAGCTGGGATGTTAGTGATGATGGCATGACTTATACCTTCTACCTCCATGAAAATGCCAGATGGCATGATGGCAACCCCGTTACCGCTGAGGATGTAGTGTTCAGCCTGGACGGTATAGTGGACCCGGACGAGCCCAGGCCCTCGTCGGGCCAGCTCAGACCCTACTATGCACCCGGGAATGCCAGGGTGATAGACCAGAACACCGTAGAGGTCACCACCCAGTTCCGGGCGGCAGCCTTCCTTCCCATCCTTAGTGTGGACTTTATGAAGATATTTCCTAAGCACCATGCAGGGACAGGGATCAATATGAAGCTGCCAGAGAACCAGTTAGGGTCGGGCCCCTACAAGCTGTCGGATTTCAAGAAAGATATTACTGTAAAGTTTACCAGGAACGAAGACTACTTCAAGGAAGGGCTACCCTACTTTGATGGCATGACTTACTTCATCATCGTAGAACATGGCACCATAATGGCAGCCTTTAAGGCGGGGCAGGTGCTGATGCACGCCGTTATGCTCAGCAACCTGAACAACTCGGAAGCTATGCAACTGGCAGAGGATATGGAGGGCAAGGGCACGGTGCACTGGGCAGGCCCCGTAGGAATGGGTACTCTGGCATTCAACGTTACCAGGAGTCCCTATGATGACGTGAATGTGAGGCGCGCAATTTACATTGCCCTATACCGCCAGCCCTTTATCGAGACCTTCAGCCTGGGTATGGACTTTCTGGGCGCCCCCTTCCCGCCCAACCAGTGGTTCTCCCCCACCGAAGAAGAGATAGCCCAATTACCCGGCTTTAGGGAAACCCCCGAGGGAGAGAAACATCCTGATGATATAGCCGAGGCCAAAAGGCTGTTGACTGAGGCCGGTTATCCCGACGGTTTTAAGATGAAAATCATTGCCGTCACGGCAGCAGAGTGTATAGAGATAGCTGAGTTGGCGGCAGACCAGCTTAGGAGCTTTCTGGGCCTGGACGTCACCGTCGAGCCAAAGGAAATTGGCATTTGGTATGATCACTTGAACTCCCTCGACTATCAGGCGACGAGTTGTGGAGAAGCGCTGACGGTCATGGACCCTGATGCGGTATTTGGCGGGCTATACCTGAAGAATGCGACGAGGAACTACTCCCACTGGGAACACCCCAGGATCGAGGAAATCTTTAAGCTGCAAGCGAGAGAGTTAGACCAGGAAAAGCGCAGGGCGCTTATCCTCGAGGCGAATAAGATACTTATGGAAGAGCCCTCCTCGCAGCTGGGCCTCTACTGGAGCATGAGGTCTTGGTACGTGGACAACAGAATTCAGAATTTCCACGTTCCCTTTGGCCTCTGGGTCCAGGTAAAGCACGAACACTTGTGGTGTGACCCGGCGTGCTGACCCGGCCTTTGCAAAGCGGTAATGTCTGGTGAACAACTACCTTTTAGTTTAGTTAGGGGTGAAGATGGGGACTTATATAAGTAAAAGAATTCTCCTGTTTATCCCTACTTTGATAATGGTCACGCTGCTCGTGTTTGTGATCGTGCGTCTCATTCCCGGCGATCCGGCGCTGATGCTCCTCTTTGGTGACGGAGACGGCCAATTCACCCAGGAAGAACTGGACAACCTGCGCAAGAAGCTGGGAACAGATAAGCCCATTTATGAACAGTATGGGCTCTGGGTATGGAATATGCTTCACCTGGATTTTGGCAAGTCTTACCGCTCTGAGGCCCCTATTGCGGGTGACCTGAAGGACAAGTTCGCCGTCACCTTCGAGCTGACTATCCTGGCGGTGCTCATGGCCGTCATAGTCGCTGTGCCTCTGGGGGTGATTTCCGCTATAAAACAGGATACCCTGATCGACTACGTTGCCAGGATCATAACCCTTGCCGGGATAGCCCTTCCTACCTTCTGGGTGGGCATTCTGACCGTTTATCTACTGGTCCGCTTGTTCCACTGGCTGCCCCCCTTGGAGTACGTCCAGATATGGGAAGACCCCGCCAAAAATCTTCAACAGCTTATCTTCCCAGCCATCACTCTGGGGGCTTTATTAATGGCTTTCATAGCCCGGGTGACCCGTTCGGCTATGCTGGAGGTGTTCCGGGAGGACTATATCCGGACGGCCCGTGCCAAGGGCCTGGCCGAGCAAGTGATAATTGTGCGGCACGCCCTCAAGAACGCTCTACTGCCGGTGATCACCGTTTCCGGCTATCAGTTTGGGGTTCTCATAGGTGGCACAGTGGTTACTGAGGTCATATTTCTGGTGCCCGGCATGGGCAGGTTCATGATTGATGCCATCTCTAGTCGAGACTACGCCATAGTCCAGGCCGTGATTGTGGTGATAGTAGTGGTGGTGCTGGTGGTGAACTTACTCATGGACCTGGTCTACGGCTGGCTGAACCCACGAATCCGGTACACTTAGGAGGGTATTTGGAAAGTTCTCTCTCCCCTCGTGGGAGATGGTTAGGGTGAGGGGGCGTTTCCCACGGCAGGGCCGTCACCCCCATCCTAACCTTCCCCCGTCAAGGGGGAAGGGACTTCCGAAACATCCGCTAAGCTAAACTTCAGGGAGAGAGGAGGGAGGAGGGAGTGAGCGCAATAGTCCTTCCGGGGCAGCAGGTCCGTCGCTGGCGTAGCGTCTGGGAGTATGGGACCAACTTTGCCAGGCGTAAGCCTCTGGGGGCTTTTGGAGCCGTAGTAGCCGCTATCCTTATAATTGTCGCTATCTTCGCCCCCTTAATCGCAACCCATGACCCCTACAAGACTAATTATAAGTACAGATTTGCCGAGCCAGGGTCGTCGGATAGATGGTTAGGGGCCGACCTGCTGGGCCGCGATCAGTTTAGCAGACTTGTTTATGGCGCAAGGATTTCTCTGTACGTAGGAATTCTCAGCGCGTTTCTAGGGTGCGCTATAGGTATGGTGATAGGCGTTTCCAGCGCCTATTTTGGAGGGGCGACCGACCTCATTGTCCAGAGGATCATAGATGGCATGATGGCCTTTCCCGCCCTTATTATGGCTATCGCCATCATGGCTGCTCTCGGGGCATCCATCAACAACGTGGTAATCGCTCTGACCATCGTATACATACCCAGCACGGCCCGAATCCTCCGCTCCCAAGCCCTGTCCATAAACGAGATGGACTACATACTGGCGGCCAGGGCTGTAGGGGCCGGACACGGACGTATAATTCTACGGCATATGATTCCCAACTGCCTTGCCTTGTTCGTCGTCCTTGTGACTGCATATCTGGGCGTGGCGATCATAGCTGAGGCCACTCTCAGCTTTTTGGGTGTAGGGACTCCCCCGGATGAGCCTTCCTGGGGTGGTATGTTGCGGGGGGCTGCCCAGAGCTATGTGGAGGTAGCGCCTTGGCTTGGAGTATTCCCCGGCGTGGTCATAGCCATAGTTGTGTTCGCATGGAACCTGCTGGGCGATGCTCTCAGGGATGTCCTGGACCCCCGGATGCGAGGAACAAGCTAAAGCCAACTTTGACAAATGCCAGTCTCAGAGAGTGTTTCAAAGGCCCCCTCTTCTTGAGGAGGATGGGGGGAGTGACATACATTCCCATCACGTCAGGCATCCCTCAGCGCCTGCATGTGCCTGATTCTAGCCTCAACCAGTCCCGCCGTCCCGATGTCTTTCCTGTGGAAGAGGGGTCCCTGTACTGATGAAGCGCCGTATTCGGCCAATGCCTCTGCTTGGGCGATGGTCTCACCAATTCCCACAAATGCCAGGGCCCGCGAGCCGGTGAGGGTTATTTCGCCCTCTTCTTCGTGAACCGCAGCGAAATACACTTGCAGGTCATCGCGGGAGAACAACTCCCGAGGTATAACGATGCGTTCACCTGCCGCAGGGTCGGTTGGGTATCCCGCCGGCACAACATACTTGCACACCGTCGCCAGGGGCTGGAAGCCCGCCGAGACCTTGTCCAGGCCCCCTCGGGTCACGGCTTCACACATGGCGAGGAAGTCACCGTCCATGATGGGGAGGACATTCATCGCCTCTGGGTCGCCGAAGCGGGCGTTGTACTCGATTAGCTTGACGCCCTTCCGTGTTGCCATGAATCCGCCGTACAGGACGCCCTTGTAAGGCATTCCCGTCTCCTCGAGGAGGGCGTGGGCCACTGAGACGCTGATAGCCCTGGCCTGCGCTATGTCATCCTTGCTCAGGAAGGGGAGGGAGTGGTCGGGGCATGAGTAGGACCCCATGCCGCCGGTATTGGGTCCCGTGTCCGATTCAAACGCCCGCTTATGGTCCTGGACCGCCGGACAGTGAAAGAGGTGCTCGCCGTCACAGATGCTCTGCAAGCTGAACTCTTCTCCATCCAATCGCTCTTCCACGACGAAACACGAGGCCGTTTGAAGCAACTCCTCTGCGTACCTGGTCGCCTCATCTATGGAGAATATATGCTCCCCGGATACCCGGACGCCCTTCCCACCGGTGAGGCCATCTGGCTTCACCACAAACTCCCCCAGTCCTTTGAGATAGTCTTCCAGTCCGTAGGTGCCGGAGAAGATTCTATAATCGGGGTTTCCGGGTATCCGATGCTTGTCAAGCAGCCTCCGGGTCCAGGACTTACTGGTCTCCAGTCTAGCCAGTCCTCTACGTGGGCCGAAACAGGGGATGCCCATAGCTTCCAGCGCATCAACAAGCCCGACTGCAAGGGGGTCCTCAGGCCCTACAATGACAAGATGGGGCTGTACCCGGCGCGCATACTCCACCATGCTGTCAAGGTCTGTCAGCAAGCCCAGGCCAACGTCCTTGCACTTGCTTGAGAAACCAGGATTCAGGAATTGGGTGTATGCGTACAACTCGTGCCAGATGCTGCTGGCTGCGCAAGAAGCGGCAAGGGCATCGCTCCTGGCATCCTTGCCATAGATGAGGACTCGGATAGGCTGAGAAGAGCTAGGAGCCATAGTTCCTCCACCTGTTATCTTTTGCGTTATCTCCCGGTCACGGCAGCATGGGCCTGGGCGGACATCCGCCATCCCCCCGGACCCGTTGACTATCCCCGTTGACTATCCCCGTTGACTATCCTATGTAAGTGCATCTGGGATGTCAACATCCTGGGGTGTTGGCGAGTGTTCAGACTTGACGCGTCATTCCGGCTCTCCGAGCCTGTTATTACATTGCCATGAAAATAGAGGATTCAGGTTCCTGTACCACACCTTGAATGGCGCGGCATCCCCCATCCACCGTCATTCCGGCGTAGGCCGGAATCCAGGGGTGGGGCGGTGGACTCCCGCTTTCGCGGGCGTGACGAATGACGAGGCGTGGGAGTGACGAATTGGAAGGTATGCCTGTCGTTTTCATCCCCTTATGTGACCCGCAAGGGGCGTGGGTAATTACCATGAAAATAGCCAGTACCCAACCAGTCATTCCCACGAAAGCCGGAATCCAGGATTCCGAAATGCCGGAGCCGTTGCGAAGTCACCCACATCACCGCCCCTGGATTCCGGCCTACGCGAGAATTGCCCATGCCCCTGCGGGACACGTAAGGGGATGAAAAGACGGCTGACACCCTAACCGTCATTCCGGCGCAGGCCGGAATCCAGGGGCAGGGGGTGGGTGACTTCGCAGAGGTTCCGACCTTGCGAAGTCTTGGATTCCCGCTTTCGCGGGAATGACGGTGCTAGGCGGCTGCCTATTTTCATGGTAATGACGGTATGGAGGCACGATGTTGTTATGGCATTATCATCGTGGTAAGGGATAGGGCTTTTGGACAATTCACCTACCCAAGTCTGAACAGTATCGTGTGTCATGGACAGGGCTTTTGGTTCTTACGGTTCTTCAGGAATATGGCATATATGCGGTAGCACAAATTTTGGAACTTAAATCCTATTGTACAACACCCAGCAAGCAGATATTATAGACCTCAGTTGCGATTATCATACCGTAGGCGCGAAATTTCGCCCCTACGGTATGGCTCAATAGGAATGCGGGGGGTATCTATGGCTTACGAGACTATCCTGGTATCCAAGACTGAGGGAGTTGCTATCATCACCCTGAATCGGCCTGAGGTCCTAAATGCTATGAACTTCCATCTTACCACGGAATTGGACCAGGCAATCACCGATGCGGAAGAGGATGATGGTGTCGGGGCAATAATCCTTACCGGCGCCGGGGAGAGGGCCTTTTCGGCTGGCGCAGACATACATGAGCAGAGAAGGGATGCCAGGGAGCTCTCCCCCGAGGAGGCTGACCGGCGCAGGATTCAGAGGGCGCCCTATAGCTGGCATATAGGCGCGTGTCGCAAGCCTGTCCTGGGAGCACTGAACGGCCTGTCCTATGGCGGCGGCGCGGTCCTCGCCTCATCTCTCGACATCCGCATCGGGTGTGAGAATTCCAGGTTCCGGTTCCTGGCGGCCGCTTATGGCAGGCTGAACTCTACCTGGACCCTGCCTATGCAGGTAGGATGGCCCATGGCCAAGGAGCTTCTGTTTACCGCCAGGGTTGTGGAGGCGGAAGAAGCCTACCGGATAGGACTGCTCAACCACCTGGTGCCCAGCGAACAGCTGATGGACAAGACTATGGAGATGGCAATTATGATTGCCAATAATCACCGGGAGGCGGTGGAGGGTGTGAAGAGCCTGGTGCTCAATGATGTGGGCCTGAAGTGGAAGGAGATGTGGGAGGCGGAGCGGGACTTTATGAGAAACGAGTTCACGCCGCCAGGGGTCGAGGATGCTTTCAAAGATTTCATATCCAGGAAGGGCCGGGACTGAAAAGCCTCCTCGACATTGAACTTGGACATTGAACTTGGGCCGTGACCTTGGACAGTAGGGGCGAAATTCTTCGCCCCTACTGGATAGCCTCTTCTCTAATCAAATCGTCAACCCGGTCTTGGGTGTACCCGAGGGCCAGCAGCACTTCCCTGGTGTGCTGTCCGGTCACAGGCCCGGTGTGGCGGACTTCCCCTGGGGTATCCGAAAGGTGGATAGCTATCCCCGGTTGTTTGACAGTGCCTCCATCTGGCGTTTCTACCTCAACAACCATACCCCTATCCACTATCTGAGGGTCGTTTATAGCCTCGTCCAGGGAATACACCTTGCCCACGGATATATCCTTATCTTTGAGCAACTCGAACCACTCGTCCCTGGTCTTGGTCAGGAAGGTGTCCGAGAGGAACCGTAATATCTCCTTCTTGTCCTCGCCTACAGCGCGCTGGCGGGAAATCATGTCCTCCCTGCCCAGGGTGCGGCACAGGTTTTCCCAGAACCAGGGTTCCAGGGCGGCGATGCTCAAGTATTTGCCGTCACTGGTCCGGTAAACGTTGTAGTCGGGGTTGCCGCCGTTGAGGCGCATCCTCATCCTCTCAGGCACTATCCCCTGGTTGAAGTAGTCGGCCAACAGGGGGGCCAGCATGTAAAACACGTTCTCGGTCATGGCTATGTCCAGGTACTGGCCCCGGCCCGTCTTCTCCCTGGCTATGATGGCTGCTAGAATGGCGATGGTGGAGGCCAGGCCGCCTCCGGCATAGTCGGCAATCAGGTTCATGGGTATGGCGGGCCTGCCCTCCTCCTCAGCGCCAATGAGTCCCAGGACTCCGGCCAGGGAGATATAGTTGATGTCGTGGCCCGTCATGTCCCGGTAAGGGCCGTCCTGCCCGTAGCCCGAAAGGGAGCAGTAAACGATCCTGGGGTTTATATCCTTGACGGTGTCGTAGTCCACGCCCAGGCGTTTGACAACCCCGGGCCGAAAGCCCTCGATTATCACGTCCGCGTCTTTGGAAAGCTGGTAGAATATATTCCGGGCCTCGGCGTGTCTCAAGTTCAGGGATATGCTGCGCTTGTTGCGTTCCAGAGCGTTGAAAGTCACCATGCGCTGCTGGTCTTCTCCCTTGGTAGCGGTTGCAGTACCCTTCTGGGGGCCGTCGCCATCGTTTAATATAGGACGTTCTACCTTGAGCACGTCGGCGCCCAGGTCCCCCAGTATCATGGTGCAGAACTGGCCTGGGGCATTGCGGGTCATATCCAGGACTTTTATTCCTTCAAGAGCCAGCATAACACTAACACTCCTCTGCTGGAGAGTCTTCCGGGATGGGTCCGCCATGCTCAAGTATGCTCTCCACGGTCATCTGTACGACCTGCCGGATATTCTCCAGGGCCTCTTCATGATAGCCCCAGGTAGCCCCTCCTATGTCTTTGAGGGCAGGGGAATATGCCACCCATCGGTCTTCATCAGGTTCAATCACCACGCGGAACACGTAGGTCTTCAACATTCACACCTTACTCACACCTTACCCAAGCGCTGTAAGCGCCCAGGAATTATAGCACCGTCGAGAATGACCGACAATTGCCTTGCCACGCATCAACTCAGCTCTCTCACGAACTCTTGCCAGGCGGCCACGCATTTGTCGGGGGATGAATGTTGCACATAGCCCGTTGTGCCCTCAAGGACTGCCAGCTTTGAGTTGGGCATGAGGCGGTGCATCCCATCAGCCCTGTCCGGGTCACTCTTATGTCCTGACTCGGAGACCAGTATAAGGGCGGGGACCCTAATCTGGGGTAGGATATATGACAGGTCTTGCTGTGACAGATAAGTCAGCGTCTCTACCACCACGTGCTTGGCCGTCTTGCTCATTTGCTGAGCGTACCACTCGGTATGGGCGGGGTCGGACTGGCCGGGATCAACCCTCTGGTTGGCAGTCTTCCTGACCCAGGCTTCTACGCCTTCCCTCTCTACCAGGTCCCGGTTCTCAATATAGGAAGAAGCCCCCAGGAACTTGTAGGGAGAAGTACATACGGTGAGGCTGTTCAGCATTTCAGGGTAATGGTAGGCGAACCGGAGGGATATGGTGCCGCCCACCGTCTCCCCAATCAGATGGACCTTCTCAATCCTCAGGGCATCGAGAAGCCTCTTCAAGTCATCAGCGAAGCCCCTCAGGGACCAGGGATAACCCGGCGGAGGCACAGTGGACTGGCCGAACCCCCTGGCATCCAGGCGCACTACTCTGTACCTCTGGGACAAGAGGGGCACCCAGGCATACCATAGCTGGCTGCTTTTAGCGTTGCCGTGATGCAGGACTACCGTCTCCACGTCGGTCCGCCAGGGCTCGGTGAAGTCCTGGTCTTCATAGTACATTTCCAACGAACTATCTATTCTTACCTTTGGCATAGCTAAACTCCTCCATCCTTTCCCTTTTATATCCTGACAAAGCCCTGTTGAAAATCTATATTAGACCTGTTGGCTTGGCGCTGCCTAGCGGGGCCGGCCTTATTATTTTGTCAGTCCGGTTTGCCGCCTCAATCTTACCAGGTTTTCCTGCTCTTTTGTTGCCCATCGGCTATGGGCCAATTACGGAAAATAGCATGACCGGAAGTAGTTGGAATGCGGGAAAGTTTACACTGGAGAGAACCACGTCCGGTGGGAGGCTTCCCGGGACTGACCAACGGCTTTTGATCACCTCCGGAGAGAAAGTTAGCCTTGACTTTACCCCCTGCCTCTGCTAGAGTCGTTGAAACATTTCCCCTCCGGCAGGGTCCTACTTTTCCATTGGGGCCTGTTTCCCTATTTGGAAAGATGTTTCGCCGTCGGACTATTTATGAGGAGAGGTGATTCGACCATGAGTGTACCACTCTTCAAGGAACTCCGAAGGGCCTACGGTTTTGATGAGGTTGCCATAGTACCCGGTGAAGTCACCATCAACCCGGATATGGCTACCACAGAGTTTACTATAGGCGATTACATGTTTGACATCCCTGTCATGGCCTCTGCTATGGACGCCGTGGTTTCCCCATCCTTCGCTACCCTGATGCACCAGGCGGGCGGGCTGGCCGTCCTCAACCTGGAGGGTATATATACCCGGTACGAGGACCCCTTCTCTATTCTTGAGGAGATAACCTCAGCGCCCCAGGACGAAGCCACCGCCCTGCTCCAGAGGTTCTACTCGGAACCTGTCAAGGAAGAACTTGTCGGGAAATGTATCAAACAGGTAAAGAAGTCGGGGTCGGTGTGCGCCATATCGGTCACGCCCCAGAACACCAAATCCCTCTCCCCGATGGCAGTGGAGGCGGGGGCGGACATAGTTGTAGTCCAGTCCACCGTCACCACGGCCAGGCACATGTCCCGCAGCTACCGGGGTCTCATCCTCTCCGAGCTTTGCAACATACTAAAGGTCCCCATAATCGTCGGCAATTGCGTGACCTACAGCGTAGTCCTTGAGCTGATGGAGACGGGGATAGACGGGGTGCTGGTAGGGGTAGGGCCGGGGGCAGCCTGCACTACCCGCGAGGTGGTGGGGGTGGGTGTGCCCCAGGTGTCGGCCACTCTGGAGTGCGCTGCCGCCAGGGAAGAGTATTTCCGGCGCACGGGCAGGTACGTGAACGTGATTACCGACGGCGGCATCAGGACGGGGGGCGACCTCTGCAAGTCCTTTGGAGCCGGGGCCGACGCGGTGATGCTGGGCACGCCCTTCTCACAGGCAAACGAGGCCCCGGGGAGAGGGTTCAACTGGGGGATGGCAAATCCCCATCCCGAGCTGCCCAGAGGGACCAGGATAAAGGTGGGCAATAAAGGCTCCCTCCAGGAAATCCTCTTTGGGCCTACCTCGTTCACCGACGGCACCCAGAACCTGATGGGTGCTTTGAGGGTGGCGATGGGCATGTGCGGGGCCTACACCATCCGGGACTTTCACAAGGTTGAGATGGTCATAGCCCCGTCAATAAAGACCGAGGGCAAGATATTCCAGTTCACCCAGTAGCGGGACATTTGCGTAACCGTCATTCCGGCGTAGGCCGGAATCCCGGGGTGGGGGTTCAGGCAGTAAAGCAATGTATCCCCTTCACGACGTTAGCCCGAATGGGGAGTAATGCAAAGCTCTCCAGTATTTGAAAATGAATGAGAGGCTCCGATTCTGGAGCCTCTCATTAGTCTCGTTCTCGTGTGGGGTTAGCGGCCTCTGTCCGCCAATCTCCTCATTTCCCTTATATACTCGTCCATTTCTCTTATGCGCAGTTCTATAGCATCGGCGGGTTCCACGAGGCCCACGTAGAAACAGTCTCCATGCAGTTCGTCCCGTGTGGCAGAATACCTGTCCACCAGCCTGGATAGGCCCCGGTCCTCTACCGTCAGTTGTCTAAACATCCGGCTTGTTACGGGGGCTTTTTCCGGTCTCTCGCCTGTCCACGCCTTAATCAACCCATCGGTTGCCGTCTTGGTAGCGCACCACGACTTCTCCGCAGCATCCCGGATGTCGCTATCAATAAGGTCAAGAGCGCGGTGCTGCATGGAGAAAGCGTCCTCGAAAATCTCCTCAACTTCTCTTGTTAATGCCATATCCAAGCCCTTATTTTTGTGAAAGTAGGCAGCGCCCAAGCCAGGGACCCACCCCCCAACCCCTGGATTCCGGCCTACGCCGGAATGACGGTTACGCGAAGGTCTCAATCAAAGGAGAGGAGGCTTCCCCCTACCCCTTCAGGAAGTCCTGCACCAGGCTGCTTACCTTGTCAAGCTGCTCCAGGTGGGGTAGGTGGGCAGCCTGGTCAACCACCTCCGCCCGCGCTCCGGGGATGCGGTCGGCGAACTCCTGGGCATAGACGGGGGAAATCACCCCGTCCTGCCGGCCCCATACTATGAGGGTGGGCGCTTGAATCCGGTGTATCCGCTTCTTGAGGCCCTTGTCGGGGATGGGCCAGACGAATTTGCCGGTGCAGGCCAGCGCCCACGTTGACTTTAGCTGGGCCTCTATCTGGGCTTCCTCGTCTTCCGGCACCGCAAATATTTCCTTTGCGACGGCTCCCTCCGGGTCGTAGAAAGCTGCCTGGGCCACCGCCTCCCTGGTCATGGACATCCAGTTCTTCACCGGGGAATCGTCCCTCCACAGCCCTATGGGGCTTAGAAGCACAAGACGGCTGACCCGCTTGGGGTCGGTGGCCGCTACCTCGGCGGCCACCATTCCGCCAAAGGAGTGTCCTACCACCGAGGGTGACTCCAAGCCAAGCTGGTCGAACACGTCATAGTAGTACAGGACCAGGTCCCACAGGTCGTCCAGGGGTTTGACGCCGTCGGGGTCGCCGGGAGTCGTGCCGGGATGTTCGGGCGCGTAAACGGTGTGGCTCTGGGCCAGGTTGTCCAGGAACGAGTCCCAGTTGAGGCCAAAGGCCCCGTGGAAGAACACCAGGGGCGACCCCTGTCCGGCCACCTTTATCCTGGGCTGTATCTGGCCTCCCCACACGCTAACGGTACGGTCTTGGACTGTGACCATGCTGCTTCTCCTTGACGCAAGGGTTTCCCTGGATACCTAGCCTCTTTTGACATTTCCCCGTCATTCCCGCGAAAGCGGGAATCCAGAGCGGGTGGGATGTCTGCTCCCCAGGTCGGCTGGATTCCGGCCTCCGCCGGAATGACGAAATTGGGTTTGTTGGACTGCCTTATTTCTCAAATGTCAACAGGGCCTAGCCTCCGGCAGTGGTAGGAAGTTGGCGCTTTCCACGCAATTTCTGAGGCCACCATTCGTTTTCCCAACCCTCATCATCCCAGATGTTACGCAGGTGGGGCAGGACCTCGCGGGCGAACAGGTCTATGTTCTTCAGGGTCAACTCGTGGGGCATGGAGCCGATTTGCAGCAGCACCATGAGGTTGCCCACCCGCAGCTTCTTCACCGCCTCTTCCAACTGGTCCCGCACCGATGCCGGGCTTCCGCTAATCACAAGCTGGTTATCTATAAAGTCCTTGTACTTCCAGTTGGGGAGGTCCGCCAGGGTGTCGTTCTGCTCTTTGAGCAGTCCCCTTTTGAGGGTATATTCCATGCTGCGGTAGTCCACGTGGCCGGGAGCAAGGAAGAACTCAGGCGCTACGTGCAGGCTCTTGTCGTAGAAATAGCGGATGTGCTCGTAATACTCCTCCTCGGCCTTGGCGTCGGTCTCCGAGACCGTCACCAGTTGGAGAAAGCCGGCCCGGTAGGGGTTGGGCTCCAGTTCCCTGGTGCTGACGAACTCCCAGAACCCTTCCATGATCCTGCTGCCCAGGTTGTTCCCGAAGTAGCTCAGGAAGCAGTAGCAATGGTTGTTTCTGGTGGCGAAGTCCCAGGTGCTGCGGCTTCCGGAGCCGGGCACCCATACAGGAGGATGGGGCTGCTGGATGGGACGTGGCCACAGATTTATCATGGGAAGCTGGTAATACTTGCCGTTCCATGCAAAGACCTCGTCGGTCTGCCATGCTTTCATTATCAGGTCGTGGGCCTCATAGTAGCGGTCCCTCTGCTCGATGGGGGGGATGCCGTAGCACAGGTTCACGTCCATAGAAGACCCCAGGGGCATTCCGGCCACCAGCCTGCCGCCGCTGATGCAGTCCAGCATGGCGTACTCCTCGGCAACCCTGTTGGGAGGATTGGTGGTGGGAAGTGTGGACCCCATCTGCACCAGGGCCACGTCCAAGTCGTTGGTAGCCCTTGCCAGGGCTGCGCCCATCAGGTTGGGTCCGGGCATGAACCCGTAAGCGTTCTGGTGGTGCTCATTGACGCACACGCCATCCAGTCCGGCCTTGGCCGCATAGGTGAGCTCGTCCAGGGTCCAGTTATAATACTGGCCCACCCTCTCCGCGTCTGCCAACTCCCACCAGGGCGGGTCCACCCAGACGGAGTGATACCTCTTCTCGAAGTCGGCGGGAAGCTCCCGGTGGGGCATCAGGTGGAACATGGAAATCTTCATGGCTATTCTCCTTACACGATTAGGCCGCTATTCAAGCCGGGGCCAGGGGCGGCAAGTCCCCGTCATACGGGCTACCGGGCGAATGAGGCCCGCAGCGCGGCGACGGACTCCTCCACCGCCTTCCTGGCTTGGTCTACCACCGCCGTGAGGCCATAGAAGCCGTGAATCATGCCGTCGTAGCGAGTGCAGGTAACGGACACCCCCGATTCTTGCAGGCGGGCCGCGTAAGCCTCTCCCTCATCCCGCAGGGGGTCGTACTCGGCGGTGATGACCAGCGCCGGGGGCAGCCCCGTCAGGTCCGACGCCCTCAGGGGAGAGGCCCGGTGGTCCTGACCATCGGCCTCGGTGCGCAGGTAGTGGTCCCAGAACCACACCATAGAGTCCTTGGTGAGCAGATAGCCGTCTGCATTATCCTGGTAGGACGGGGTAGAAAAGCTGTAATCGGTGACGGGGTACACCAGCAACTGGAAGACCAGGGGAGGCCCGCCCTGTTCCCTGGCTTCGATGGCTACGACGGCGGTGAGGTTGCCGCCTGCGCTGTCGCCGCCAATGGCAATACGGCTGGAGTCCCCGTTAATGGCTGCCGCATTTGCCGCCACCCACTGGGTCGCGGCGTAGCAGTCATCCACGGCGGCGGGGAACTTGTGCTCCGGGGCCAGGCGGTAGTCAACGGACACCACCACGCATCCGGCGGCGTTGGTCAGGGTCCGGCAGGTGGGGTCGTGGGTATCCACGTTGCCGATAACCCAGCCTCCACCGTGAAAATAGACCAGGACTGGGAATGGCCCGCTGCCCTGGGGGGTGTAGATACGCACGGGAATCTGCCCGCCCGGGCCGGGGATGGACCTGTCCTCCACCTTGGCCACCGGCTCAGGCTCTTCGCCGGCGGCGGTCGCGGCGACCATGCCCTGCCGGGTCTCCTCCACGGAGACGCTGCCCAGGGGCGGCAGGCCCGCCTCTGCCATCTGTTCCAGGACGGCTTGCGCCTGAGGGTCGAGAGGCATTACATCCTCCTTCTATCTTAGACCGGCTATTTTAGAACAGCCTACAGTACCATAGGCTATTGGTCAAGCACGCCGGTGATTGCCTGTTTGGTAATGCGCTTGTGTGGTACGATTACATCATAGTGGTGGACGAAAACCTTGTACAATGCTGGCGTGGGGTTGAAAGGAGTAGAAAGATGATAGACGCTCAGGCAATAGCTTCTGTGGGCGGGGTGTTGCTGGGGGTGATTACCCTGCTGGGGGGCTGGATATTATGGCTTGTGCATGACCTGAAAAGCCAGATGAACCGCAATCACCGGGAACTACTGGCTGTTCTGCAAGGACACACCCACGCCGACGGGTCCCCTCCGATGTTCAGCCGGTTGCCAAGCGACTCCGGCAACTAAAGAGTCTCCAACATCATGGCAGCCGGGAAAGGGCATCCTCCGGCCTGAGGAGGGTCAGGCTATGCCTGGCAATGATGCTTGCATCCTCCAGGGCTTCCATAAGACGGTTATCTGTGGTGACTCCGATGGAGTGGGTGTGGATAGCCAGGCGTATCCAGTAGATGTCGTCGGCAGGCGCTTGCTCCTCACCATCGAATTCGGGCGGGTCTTCAACTAACGGGATAGAGTTCAAGTACCTGAACAAGATAGACATAACCGGTACTACCGGGGTGGAGGAATCTGCCAGGCTACTCAACACCTTTATCCAGTTGTTGTAAAGCTCATTGCTGAATAC
The DNA here is from genome assembly GCA_965219725.1 of Dehalococcoidia bacterium. Classification (GTDB taxonomy): domain Bacteria; phylum Chloroflexota; class Dehalococcoidia; order Lucifugimonadales; family JAGWBF01; genus CBDCOF01. The sequence goes on from CBDCOF010000002.1 coordinate 2,397,921, forward strand.
CGACTCATATCTCCCCCGATATAAAGCATCAATAAGTTTGAGCGCTGAAAGGTCGTCCTCTCCGGTCTCGTTTTGTCCGGTGGCGGCGCAATGAGCAACACTCTCATCAAGGACGTAAGAACTTTTCATTTCTGCCTGGACAACGCCTGGATGTACTTGTCCATCTGGTCAATCTCCGCCTCGAAGAATCCTGGAAGCCCGCCCTTCACCCTGCCTTTGTCGTCCACCTCCAGCCGCCTTACTTCTGCCATGCCTTCCCTTTTCTCGAAGTAGTTTACTGCCAGGTCGTCGGTGGTCAACTCGCCGGCGGCCACAGCCGTCAGCAGGCTGTGGAGGATGTGCTCGCTGTGGGTGGTGATTATCAGTTGCTTGCTCTCCTGGGTGGCCGCCTCCCGCAGGATGTCGGCAAGCTCGTATTGCGCCTTGGGATGAAGATGGATCTCCGGCTCCTCTATGGCTACAACCGAGTCCTCGGGCGCTACGGCAAGCTGCCCTAGCAGGAAAGCAAGCTGGTTCGAGCCAAAACCTTCGTTCACCAGGTTAAAAGCGCCCTCGGGGGTCACCGACTCCACGAAGGTCTTTCTTCCCTCCCTCAAAGCGAACCTGACCTCTATGCCAGTTATGCGCTCGTACCATGAGGAGAGCTTGCCCTGAAGATCATGCTCCCGGTATTTCAGAGTGGTTGCTATTTCCTGCTGACGGTTTGGAGACCTTATATCGCTGAAATCAGTCAGAGACCGCTCAGCAATGACAAAGGATAGCTCAGTGAAGCCTCTACCGAAGGGCGGGGCATAATAAACATTCTTGATGGAATTCTCAAGGGCTAATAGTGCATCCTTGAAAGTTTCCAGAAGTTGTCTGGCCTTTACCTCTTGACCTGGTGGGACTGACCTGTCCACAGCTACAACCAAGGGAGTTCCTATTGCATCAATTCCTGTGAATGAAATGGGAATTTCTTGGATGCCTTCGATGTCGGTGAGATTGTGGGATATGGAGTGTCCATTCGTGAATGAGTCGTAGGAACTTTTCAGACTTAATGGACCTATAGACATGTCTGCATCGTGGGATACGAGTCTGCCCTGGCTGCTTACAGTAGTATAGGCGGAGGTCATATGGCTGCTAAGAATTGTTGGTTCTGGTCGTTTGAGATCAGAGGTAGCGCTCAGTCCAATAGTGACTTGTGCCTCCTCGTCGTGCTTATATGCTATGTCCCGAAAGTCGCCCAGCTTGATATGGTCGCCGTTTATTACAAGATTCTTCTGTCTCAGGGACTGCTTCAGGAGCATTAGGGCCTGGATGGGGCTGGACTTGCCGGAGCCGTTGGGACCGATGAACACGCTAATCCGGGCTGTCGGTATAGTCGTCGGCCTGCCAAAGCACTTGAATTTGTCCAGCCGTATCTCTGTCAGCATGACGATACCCCCTTACTTCCGTCGTTCGCGCAGTTCCTCCCACACCTGTTGGGGGGTTACGCCCGAGGCCGAGAGGAGCACCAGGGTGTGGTACAGCAGGTCCGCCACCTCGCCGGGCAGGTCCTCATTCTTGCCCTGGGCGGCGGCGATGGCCGTCTCTCCCGCCTCCTCTACCACCTTCTGGGCAATGCGGCCTATCCCCTCTTTGAGAAGCTGCGTCGTGTAGCTGCCCTCGGGCAGGTCTCTTTTCCTTTCCTGGACCAGGGCGAAAAGCTCGTCCAGCACCCCGGAGCCGGGTTCGGTATGCTCGAAGGAATCGGGCATTCCATCCATTGGGGTGAAGAAGCAGGAGGTATTGTTCGTATGGCAGGCCGGCCCGTCGGGTTCTACCTTCAGCAGCAGGGTGTCGCCGTCGCAGTCAACGTAGGCTTCTTTGAGGTTCAAGTAGTTGCCCGATACCTCGCCCTTGTGCCACAGGTCTTCCCGGCTGCGGCTGTAGAACCACACCTGGACCCCCTCCACCGTGCGCTTCAGAGACCCCGGATTCATGTAGCCCAGCATGAGCACCTGCCCGGTGTTTATGTCCTGGGCTATGGCGGGCACCAGGCCCTGTTCGTTCAGCTTCACTTCCATGACTTGCTACTCTCCTAAATAGATGGTGTTAAGGCAACTGTTCAGGCTTGAGGTCTCATGCTGGCACCAACTCGTCATTCCCGCGAAAGCGGGAATCCAGAGTCCCGCAACCTGAGGAGTCGTTGCGAGTCACTCGCCCCCAGCCCCTGGATTCCGGCCTCCGCCGGAATGACGATGGGGTAGCGTTCACTACTCATCGAGTCTGGACTGTTATGGGTCAGGACGACGCCTCCAGTATTGCCGGCAGTTCCTTGAGGCTGCTTATCTCGTAGTCCGGCCTCGGGAACTGGGGATCGTGGGACGCTCCATGCCGGTTGATCCAGGCGGTCCTCATGCCCACTCCCCTTCCTCCTACAATATCGTCGTAGAGGGTGTCGCCCACGTAGATGGTCTCTTCAGGGCCTACCCCCAGTTGGTCCATGATCTGCTTGAAGGGGGAGGGAAGGGGCTTGTAGGCCCGCGCTCCCTCGGAGGAGAGAACGGCTTCAAAGCTCCAGCCTACCCTATCCAGGAGGGGGAAGAGGTAGTTGTCGTCGGCGTTGGAAAGCACCGCCGTCCTCCATTGGGCCTGGAGGGCTGGCAGGGCGTCCAGGGTATCCTGGTAGGGTTCCCTCAAGCCCATGTCCCGGATGGTATCCAGCGCCGCCGCCGAAGCATCCCCTCTAAGCCCCAGCTTGGAAAAGGTAGCCTCGAAGCATTCCCGCCAGGCGTCTTCATAGGACTTGAAGGGTGGGCTTTTCTCCGGCTCCTCCAAGTTCAACCGTTCCTTCCTGAACACCACCTCCGGGACCTTCCACTCCTGGTACAGGACTCGTGGGTCTGTGTCGAAGCCCTGGGAACGGCATATCCCCCGGAAGGTGTCTATCCATAGCTCTGGGCTGTTATGTACCAGGGTCTCATACATATCGAAGATTACACAGGTGATCTTGCTCATAGCCGTGCCTGATTCGCCTCCTCATTGAGATGTTAGCGTAGGGGGTGTTTTCAAAGTTCGTTACACACCGTTACTATTATGAAAATCCAGCCTCCTCCCCCCTTTGCGGGGGAGGATTGAGGTGGGGGGGCGTTTCCATCGCCGGGGGCATCACCCCCATCCCTGAGTCAAGCTCAGGGCAGGCTCTAACCTTCCCCCGTCAAGGGGGAAGGGACTTCTTGGGCACCCTCTTAGAATGGTGGACGGGCCTTCACTTCAAGGGTGGTGTGGGGAAGGGACTACCTCACCGTACCGGGTGGCGCATAGGAACGCCTTTGCCCTCCAGGTAGTCCTTGGCCTGGGCGATGGAGTAGATTCCGAAGTGGAATATGCTGGCGGCCAGCACCGCGTCGGCGCTTCCCTCGGTGAAGGCGTCGTAAAGGTGTTCCAGGTTCCCGGCCCCGCCGCTGGCTATGACGGGTATGGACACTGACCGGGATATGGCCCTGTTGAGTCCCAGGTCATACCCTTCCTGTCTACCGTCGGCGTCCATGCTGGTCAGGAGTATTTCACCCGCCCCCAGTTGCGTCACCCTTGCAGCCCACTTCTCGGCGTCTATGCCCGTGGGGGTGCGCCCGCCATGAGTGTACACCTCCCACCGGGAGCCGGGGGTGAGGCCCAGGTCGGACTTTTCTCGGTCACTCTTTTCATGTGTGTCCTGGCCGTCCTGGGGCGACTGGACCCGCTTGGCGTCTATGGCTACCACAATACACTGGCTGCCGAACTGGTTGGCCCCCTCGTGCACAAGGGAGGGGTTATTCACAGCGGCGGTGTTTATGGACACCTTATCCGCGCCGGCCCTGAGCATACGCCTCACGTCCTCAATACTCCGAATGCCTCCCCCGACGGTGAGGGGAATGAACACCTCCTGGGAGACCCGCCGGACCACCTCCACCATAGTGTCCCGGCCCTGGGAGCTGGCCGTTATATCCAGAAAGACCAGTTCGTCGCCGCCCTCGCTGTCGTACAGGGCAGCCAACTCTGCCGGGTCTCCGGCATCCCGCAGGTCAACAAACCTGACCCCTTTGACCACCCGCCCGGCGTCCACGTCGAGACAGGGGATTATGCGTTTGGTGAGCATAGTTATCCCCCCTTTCTCAGCAAGGCCATGTAATGGGTGCCGTTAATATCCCTCCACCATCGGGACTCAAAGCCCGCCTCCCTGGCAAGGCCCTCAAGCTCCTCGGGGCCGATGCGGTGGCGGGGGTGAGGCCCCGAATCGCTGTCCTGCTTGTAGAATTCGAGGACGGTGCACCATCCTCTGGGCTTCAGCAGGTCTAGGACGGCTTGCAAGAAGGCTATCCGGCTTTCATGCTCTTCGGAATAGTGGACTACGAAGGCGAGAAAGGCCCCGTCCAGGGACTCCTTGGTCACGGGGAAGTCCGTCTCCCCGCACTTCAGTACCTCCACGTTGCCAAGCCTGGCCTCGGATACCCTCTGCCGGATGGCGTCCAGCATCTCATCGGATACGTCCAGGGCGTAGAGCTTTCCGAATACCAGGTACTTGGCCATGGGTATGGAGAAATAGCCCGGGCCGCAGCCGATGTCCGCTACCTGATGGTCCGGCTCGATGGGCATGAAAGTCATTATGGTGAAGGGATCAAGCTCCTCTTGACGCCCCGGACGAAGGAGCCTTTCGATAAGACCTTCGCTGGTTGCTCCATTATCATCATGTGATTGCTCTGTCATTCCAGGATACTCCCTAGTTAGCTGTCTGTGGCCGACTTGGCGGCCTTGATCGCTTCCTTCAAGTCCACGTCGCCGGTGTAGAGGGCCCGGCCAAGGATAGCTCCCTCTACGCCTATAGAGGCCAGGCTTTCTATATGCTCTATGGAGGCTATGCCCCCGGAGGCCAGGATGGGGTGGCTGGTGTAGCGCGATAGCTCCTCCAGGGCCTGGAAATTCGGCTGGGTGAGGGTGCCGTCGCGGGATATGTCGGTGTAGAGGAACCGATGGACGCCCAGCCCCGACATTTGCTCTGCCAACTCCGTCGCTCTCACCGAGGTGCCCTCGGTCCAGCCCTTGATGGCGACCTGCCCGTCTCTGGCATCCACCGCAACCACCACCCTTTCGCTGCCCATCTCCCAGCATAGCTTCTCTACCATTCCGGGGTCTTCCACCGCGGCGGTGCCTATTACCACCCGGTCAACGCCTATATCCAGGAGGCTGGCGGCTATGGCAAAGGTCCTTATGCCCCCGCCTACCTGCACCTGCATCCCCCCCTGGGCGACGATTTTCTTGATTGCCTCGAAGTTGGGGGGCAGTCTGCCCTCCCGGCCCATCTCAGAGTCCAGGGCCGCCCCGTCCAGGTCAACCAGGTGCAGCCTCTGTGCCCCCGCTTCCCGCCACCGCAGGGCAATGGCAACGGGGTCGTCGGAGTAGACCGTCTCCTTCTCGTAGTCTCCCTGGTAGAGCCGAACACATCGCCCGGACTTCAAGTCAATGGATGGAATTATCTCCACAGGTCTTTTCCTCTCCCATCACGGCTTGTATAGATGGCTCAGCCATGCGTATCTCTCGGCGCTCAACTCCTTGCCCTTGAACCCCGGGAAATCGGGGCCATACCTATAGGCCCGGAAGACGGTGTTAGACCATCCCCACCTCTCATGGGGGCCAAAGATGGGGTTTACATACTCCCAGACTATCTCGCCCTCAGTGGTGACTTCAAATATCCTGCCCGTCATGCCCTCGCATATAAGGGTATTGCCGTTGGGGAGGCGCTGGGCGCCACTGATGAAGTAGCTGAAGAAGTCCCATCCAGGCCTGGACTCGTAGGTCCACTGGATTTCGTTGGTCTTGGGGTCCACTTCGACGATCCGGGAGCGCGCGCCGATTGCCTGGAGGCTATGCCAGCCATTGTCGAAGATGAGAATGTTGCCGTTCTCCAGTTGAGTGGGATCGTGCTGGTGCCCCAGTTCGCCCCTGCCCCATTTCCAGGAGAACTTGCCGCTTCTCTTGTCTATGATGCCCACGGTGTCCAACTGTCGAAAGCTGATCATCACTCTCCCGTCTTGCAGGACCTCGCAGGCGTTGGCGTGACCCCATTCCTGCCGGGACTCGAAGGGACAGATGGAGTCCTCCTCCGGGTCCAGGTGCCGGTAGGCGTGCCACTCCCAGGCCACCTCGCCGGCGGGAGTAACCTCCTTGAGGAAGTCCGACCATATCCCTTGCTCATGCTCCGTCCCTGGCTTACCGCCCTTGATGCTCTTGGCAAGCACTTCCGGGACCAGTTCCCAGCCCAGGACCATTGTATTGCCGTTTTCCATGCGGCAGAAATCGTGGTGCTGGGTGTCCTCCGCGTATTCCCACAGGACGTTCCCTTCCCAGTCGGCTTCCATCACTACACCGCCGGCGCCCCCGAAGCTCACGGGGCCTTTTTCGGTGCGCCCGGCATAGAGCAGGTTGCCATTGCCGAGGATGTAGCCGTAGTTGGCGGGACGATAGGGCATCTGCCAGCGATGGACCACGTTGCCCCGCATGTCAACAAGGTACACATCGGTCCCCGTCTGGGGAGCGAATATGGTATAACCCTGGTAAGCCTTGTCATATTTGTATATGGTCAGTCCTAGCTGCCTCGTCATCTTATGCCGCCTCTGTCAACAATGTTTGCCTGAAAAGTGCTACTTAATCGCCTTGCCGTCGCTCCGGCCCCCCGCATTCGTCACTCCCGCGAAAGCGGGAGTCCGGGGTCCTGCGACGTGGGGATTCGCTGCGAAGTCACCCCCACACCCCCGCCCCTGGATTCCGGCCTGCGCCGGAATGACGGTGGAGAGTCCGTACCATTTTCCTCCCCTTATGTGGCCCTCAAGGAGCAGGGGAATGACTATGCAAATCCACCTCCTCCCCCCTTCGCGGGGGAGGATTGAAGTGGGGGACGTATCACCCGTATAGTGGGCGGAGTCGTCACCCACAATGGGCAGTAGGCGACGGTATCACCCCCATCCCTGAATCAAGTTCAGGGCAGGCTCTAACCTTCCCCCGTCGAAGGGGGAAGGGACTAATCGGGTCCCATCCGTCATTCCGGCGAAGGCCGGAATCCAGGGGTTGGGGGTCGGGGTTCCGGCTTGGGGGCTGTCTGTTTTGATGTTAATGACCAATAGGGGCCGGAGCGGTCCCTCAAGGCTAAACAGTTAGGGTGACTGAGCATACCTGACGAAATTCTCATATATCCTGAGTCCAAGGGCGCTGCTTTTCTCCGGGTGGAACTGGGTGGCTACCAGGTTGTCTTTCACCAGAACGCTGCAAAAGGGGATGCCGTATTCGGTGACTCCGGCCACAAGGGTGTCATCATCGGGCTGAGCGTAGTAGCTATGCACGAAATAGAGCTGAGGAGTGTCCGGTATCCCCTCGAAGATAGGATGGGTCTTCCTGAAGCTGACGGCGTTCCAGCCCATGTGAGGCACCTTCAGTCCTTCGGGCAGCCTTTTGGTCCTGCCGTGGATTATGCCGAGGCACTCGGATTCACCCTCTTCGGTGCTGTCCATGAGCAGTTGCAGGCCAAGGCAGATGCCCAGGAAGGGCTTCCCGGAGGCTACGAACTCCCGCACCGGCTCTACCAGCCCCCGTTGGCGCAGGGAACGCATGGCGGCATCGCCGGCCCCCACTCCGGGGAGGACTGCGGCTTCGGCATCCAGGAGCGCCCTGGGGTCGCCGGTGACCTCCGGCTGCACCCCGGCCCGCTCCAGGGCCTTGGACACACTGCGCAGGTTCCCTGACTCGTAGTCTATAACGGCGATTTTAAGCGGACTCATGGGCTGTGCGCCTCCAGGAAGCGGAGGGCCTGTTCCCTGGCATTTTCTCCATGTTCGCCCTCCAGGATGTTGGTGCCGTGGTCTTGCCCGGTCTCATATATTACCCTCTTCGTCAGTCCTGGGCCTCCCACGATTCCTTCGTCAATCATCTTGTTTATGCTGTTCACCGCCGACCCGTCTCCGGCGGCAGCCATCAACAATACGGGCGTCTCGATACGCTCATCTTCCAGGGTCAAGCCCCTGAATTCCACCGGAGGGGACAAGCCGATTACTCCCGCCACCGGCGCGTCTGTGGCCACCTTCAGCGCCGCAGTCCCCCCCATGCTGGCTCCTATGAGGAATATCGTAGAGGCCCCCCGCTCCCTCAGAAACCTCATGGCGGCCTGCACGTCCCGGTCTATCAGCCCAATCTCTTTATTGCCCTCGGACTTGCTTTCCCCTTCTCCATAGCCCCGAAAGTTGAAGGACAGGGCCATGTAGCCCTCCTGCTCCAGGACTTGGGCGAACCCCCACCAGCTGCTCTGGTCTGCCGGGAACATGTGGGCCAGGACTATGCCTATCTCGGACTGGCCGAAAAGCCGTCCCCTCAGCGTTATATCATCCTCGGTGGTGAAGCTGACGACCCCGGCTATGCCCTCATCGGGAGTAGGCACAGGGGTGTCCTTCACTCCCCCGCATCCTGTCATTGCAATCCCCGTTATTACAATCACTGTAATAGCTGCTATGACCGCCTGGCAGAGGGCCAAATACTGGAGATAACTCCGGGGCCTCCTGGCAACAACTGTGTCCCTGATGGGACGGGAAACGGGATACGTCACTCTAGCTCCCCGGTAGCGCCGGAAGTGCCAGAGGTGAACGAATGACCCAGGGTTTCCATGCCGGGGCAAGCTCAGTTTCTTTCTCCAGTTGCCCTCTCCAGGGGCACATCCCGGTCTTCGTACCGGGCGAGCACAAAGAGAAGGTCTCCCAAACGGTTCAGATAGCGGAGGATGTCCAGGTTGGTCAGCTTATCGTTTTCTTTCAGGGCCACAGTCCGGCGCTCGGCGGTGCGGACGATGCAGCGGGCCATGTCTATAGCCGACGATGCCGCAGAAGCGCCGGGCAGGATGAAGACGGTGGGCATCTCCATTGACTGCTCCAGATCGTCTATCAGGTCCTCCAGGGCGGCCACCATCTCCGGCGCCACCGGCTTGAAGTGGCGCTTGAACAACTCGTACTTATCGGGCTCGGTAGCCAACTCCGCCGCGATGGTGAACAGGTCTCGCTGGAGTTCCTTCAGAATATCCTTGACCCTGTCGTCCTGGGACAAGGCCCGGGCCAAGCCCATAGTCGAGACAGCTTCATCGGTGACCCCGTAAGCCTCGGTGTGGAGGTCGTTCTTGGAGACCCTCCCCCCGTAGAGGAGGCTGGTCTCCCCTTCGTCACCATACTTGGTGTAAATCCTTTTCCTGTGTGAAGAAGTCATGTGTTCACACTCCCCTCTTCTATATGTGGGTGGAGTGGTAAATTGCGGGTACAGGGAACATTATAGCGCACACTTGGCATCCTGTGTCAGTCTATCAAGGGCAAGTGGGGAGAAAAGGGTGGGGGCGGCGTGCAGCCATACTGTTATCCCGGCCCTGAGCCGGAATTGCGAATAGCCTTGCGAAGACCATGTAAGAGGATGAAAAGGACGGGCAGCTTCCCTACCGTCATCAGCATGAAAACAGGTAGCGCTCAGCACCGTCATTCCGGCGAAAGCCGGAATCCAGGGGTGGGGCAGTGGACTCCCGCTTCCTCAGGAGTTACGGTTGGGGGCTAAATCAGAAGTTCCCTCTCCCCTGCTGGGAGAGGGTTAGGGTGAGGGCACGATCCCCTCTGCGCGACGATTCCGGTATGGAGCCTATCACCCCCATCCTAACCTTCCCCCATCGAGGAGGAAGGGACTACTTGGAAGGCTGCCCGTCATTTTCATTCTCGTATGTGGCCCGCAAGGGGCATGGGCAATTCCGAAGGGAGCGAGCGGAGTGAGGGACCTAAAACCGTGGCCTTGCTTGAAGGCCCAGGCTTTAGATTCCTCGTCACTCTGCTCCTCGGAATGACATGGCGAGGGGTTTGTTGAGTTACAAAGGAGCCTTTACCGCCTGCTGTATGAGAGGGCCAGTTCCCCGCGCTCCAAGTCGGCTCCCACGTGGGCGTAGATAATATCCAGCACGGGGAAGTCCCACTCGGACACAAAGGTGATGGCGGTGCCGGGCCGTCCCATGCGCGCGGTCCGACCGATGCGGTGCACGTACTCCTCCAGGTTGGAGGGCATATCGTAGTTTATGACATGGGATACCGCCGGGATGTCCAGGCCGCGCGATGCAACGTTGGTGGCTACCAGAACGCGAAGGCTGCCTGACCGAAAGCTGGACATTACCCTATCCCTGTGGGCCTGGGTCATGTCGCCGTGGATGGCCTGGGCGTCGTAACCTCGTCTCTGGAGATAGTTCACCAGCCTGTCAACCCCTATCTTGGTCCTGCGGAACACCAGGGCCTGGGTAACCGGCTCCGCTTGCGCTTGCCGTAGCAATTTCTCAAGGGCGGACTGGCGGTCCATGTCGGCCACTTCGTAGTAGACTTGCTTTACCTGTTCCACCGGCTCGGCATCGCCGCCTACGCGGACCCAGGCGGGTTCCTTCAGGTATCGGCGTGCCAGCCCCCTGATGGGGCCGGGCATGGTGGCGGAGAAGAGCATGGTCTGGCGGGAACGGGGGGTATGCCGGAGGATATAGGCGATGTCCTCGGCAAAGCCGATGTCCAGCATCTGGTCGGCCTCGTCCAGCACAACGCATTGGACATGGCCGATCTCGATGGTGCCGCGCTCCATGTGGTCCATCAGCCGGCCCGGCGTGGCAACGACGATTTGCGCCCCCTGGCTGAGGGATGTTAACTGGCGGCTCATGGCCTGCCCGCCGTAAACGGCCACCGTGCGAGCGCCGCAGAACTGCCCCAAGCGAGAAAGCTCTCCACTCACCTGGACGGCCAGTTCCCTGGTTGGCACCAGCACCAGCGCCTGAGGCTCTCCCTGGCGCTGCCCTCCGGCCCTGGGGTCTATCCTCTCTACGATGGGTATGCCAAAGGCGGCGGTCTTGCCAGTGCCCGTCTGGGCCTGGCCCACCACGTCCCTTCCCGCCCGCACCAAGGGGATTATCTCTTCCTGGATTTCGGTGGGAGTGGAATACCCCATGCTTTCCAGCGCCCGTCCCACCTCCGCTGAGACATGCATCGTCCCAAAGGAATACTGTTTAGTGGGGGTGCTGGAATCGGAGACGCTTGGGCGGGGTGAACGGCGGTTTGAGGATGGACGACCCTTGGCCGCTGGTCTTGAGGCTCTTGGGGGTGGTGAGGCTGTGGTAGTCGGTGGGCTGGGAGGTCTCTCGATGGTGAGGGTTGCCGTAGGACTCTCAGTAGCCTGGTGGCTGGGGGGTGGTGACTCCCCGGGGTCGCTCCTGGGAAAGATGGAAGTGAGTTTGCGAATTAGTGTGTCGAGAATGGGTGTTACCTCCAATGGTATGGTCTGATGAGAGATGTTTGCTACTCACCAAGATACTAGCACATAAACCTGCGTCTGTAAAGCTCAAAACTCGCCGAGGTAGTGTTGCAGTTTAGGTGGTCGCGTTGCCCGTAGGGGCGGGTTTCAAACCCGCCTCTACCAAAGGCGACAGTTTGTTCGCCCACCAAACTACCAGCGCTGGGCTAGATTAGTTACCAGGTTGTAGATGAACCAGCCATCGCCGGTGCGGAAAACCTGGGGCTTGGCGGTTTGCGCGTCTCGCATAATGCCGATGCCGTCGTTGTAGGGCTCGAAGGAGACTATTTTGTCGTAGCGGACTCGGAAGCGTTTTTTCGGGCCGTGGAAGTAGATGTGCTTGCTGGTCACTCCCAGCACTCCCGAGTCGGCATGAACGGTCTCATCCCATTCCACTGCACGGCTTCGGAAGGTGCCGGGGCGGTAGTATAACCCCTTGGCGACGCGAACGCTGAGGCCGTGGGAGGTGCCTCGGCGCTCCCGCATGGCCTTAATCTCATAGTAATCAACATCGTTGATTACCCACACCAACTGCTCCGACTTCATCAGGTTGAAGGGAAGGTTGGTGGCATCTCCCAGCCTATTGGGGATAATGCCCTCTGCCGCCTCGCGGATGACTATTGACTTGACCATGTTGTGGTAAGCGCCATTGGTGTCAACATCCTCCTGGGTCAGGTCGAAGTGGCGCATATAGCGGACTAACGCGTTCTCCTCCTCTAACGTAAGCGTCCCGTCTTCCAGGGAACCCTCGACAGCAGCCTCCCAGGCTTGCGCCAGCACGTCCCGCTGCTCCACAGGCGACAGCGCCGACTCCTTCAGCGTGGCTGCCAGTTCCTTCAGGTGGGTATCGCCGTCAACGGTGGCGAGGGCGGCGAGGCGGGCATCCAGTACAAGGCGGTCCCTGGAGGCACGCTCCATCTGGGCGGCGGCATTGCCGATGTCTCTGCGCTGCTGGAGGGCGAACCGGTCGCGAAAGTCCCGGAGCCTGTTTTCTTCTTCCTGGGTGAGGATGCCGTCAGCCAAGCTGTCGGTGACGGACTTCTGCCAGCCCTGGGCGATGGCAGCGCTGATACCGTCATCGTCCACAAAACAGCTTCGGGCGATGGCGGCCAGGTTTTCCCGTAGAGCTGCTTCGCTGAAATCAGGCGCACCGACAGCTTGGGAGGCCAGAGATACCATCCGCTGCCAGCCGTTGCTATACACGACGGCGCATTCCTTATGTTCCTTCCGAAATAGACCGGCCTTCTTGCCACAGTATTTGCAGTCTGCCATAAGCTCCCGACCTCCCTACCCACTCGGCGCTACGCCGTGTCGGTGGTGAATGGCCGTTGAGGCCTTTGCGTAACCGTCGTTACCATGAAAATCTACCTCCTCCCCCCATTGCGGGGGAGGATTGAGGTGGGGGGGCGTTTCCCTCAGCAGGCGTATCACCCCCATCCCTGAATCAAGTTCGGGGCAGGCTCTAACCTTCCCCCGTCGAAGGGGGAAGGGACTATCGAGGCTGGCGCTGCCCGTCATTTTCATCCTCTCATGTGGCCCGCAAGGGTCATCGGTGATTCCGGCGAAAGCCGGAATCCAGGGGCGGGGTTCCCAGCTAGGAAAGCGATGTGTTCCCTCAGTGGAAGGGCAAGGTTGGCTATTGTTCCTTGTCACCGAACACAATTTTGTTATCTACAATAACCATGCCGGCTTCTTTTGACACACGCTCCACGACACTTTTCAATGCCTCATTATCCTGTGCCTCTTGCCACAGCTTGGATAGTATCTCAGCTTGCGCCTGTCGCCGATTCCTCTCCAGTCTCCTTTTCCGCTGTTCAAGTGCATAAAACACTAGGTTAGAAACTCCTTCCCCTACCATTATGCCTGTAGCATAGGCCACAATTCCCAGGTCCACCATCGTCGTTGCTATTAGGAGATTTTCCCGCTCGTTCCATTGGTATGCGCCCGCCAACAGCGTCAGTAACCAAGTTACTATCAAAACACCGAATGGTGCGAAAACTGCATGACGACGTAACCATCGCATATTCCACCATTCATTCATGTGTTACTTCCTAACGACAATAGCTTAGGCCAAATCACTGAAAATTGTCAAACATGTCGTCAGACGCGCATCGTTGCAATTGAGGTGGTCTGGTTCATCGGGACAGGTTATTTATATCCGCACCACTTTGCGGAGCCAGGCGCACAGCAGGTCCACCCCAATCACCAGGATGATGTACCAGATGAGGAGCAGGGCCACGTCGGTGTAGTGGAAGAAGCTCATGCTCAGGCGGAAGTCCCGGCCCAAGCCCCCCGCGCTGACAAAGCCCACCACGATAGTGGTGCGGATTATCACTTCCCACCGGTACAGGAGATATGTGAGAAATTGGGGTATCACCTGGGGCATGATGCCGTAGGCCAACATCTGGAAGCTGCCTGCCCCTGAAGCCTGCAACGCGAGGGCCGGGCGGGTGTCCAGGTCCTCCACCATCTCAGCCGAGAGCTTGCCCATGATGCCATAGTTGTGCAGGCCCAGGGCAAGGGCGCCCGGCAGTATCCCCGGAGACAGGAAGAATACTAGGACCATTGCCAGGATAAGCTCAGGGATGGCGCGGGTGAAGGTGAAGGCCCCCCGGACGACGATGAACAGGGCTTTCCAACCCAGGGACCCGCCACGCATGGGGGTAAGCTCTCCCATAGCCATGTTGCGCGCCGCTGGGAGAAAGGTAAGCAGCACTCCCGCCCCGGCGAAGGTTATAGCCAGGATGCTCATAGCCAGGGTCTCCGCAGCCAGCTTTCCGGTGCGCGCCCATTCACTGGGCTGTAGATAGGCCGGTGTGCCCGCAGACCCCTTGCCCGCCAACTCTCCGATAAAGCTGCCAACCCTCTTCCACGTCTTGGCGGAGAAGAGGTCCTCAAATCCGCTGTCGCCGCCCACCAGGATGAAAGCCCATGAAGCAGCCGCCAGGAGGATGAAGGCGATAAGAGAGAGGGCGGTCAGGCCGATGCGCGGCTTGGCGGCGGATATATTCGGAGGAGGAGAGGCCGGCCCCATTTCCCCGGCCTGACCCGGACTATGTGCCCGGCTTTCTGAATGACCGGCTCCTGTGCTCACGGCGTTACACCATTCTCCGGCGCACGATGGTGCTCCAAATGTCTGCTATCAGGATAAGGGCTACCAGGAAGAGCAGCAGGGTCCATACCTGGTCGTATAGCAGGTCGTCCAGGGATAGCTGTATCTGGTAGCCAAGCCCCGCAATGCCCACGAAACTCATCACTGCAGCCGCGCGGATGGCGCACTCGAAGCGGTAGAAGGTGTAGCTGAGCATATCGGGCAGCGCCATGGGAATCCTGCCGTAGAGCATCAGCTTCCACTCGGAAGCGCCCGAGGCCCTGAGGGACCGCAGAGGCTCTTGGGGAACGTCCTGGAGGATTTCCGAGTAGATTCGCCCCAGGATGCCTCCATAGGGGATGGCCAGGGCCAGGATAGCCGCCATAGGAGAGAGGCCAATGGCAGCGACAAAGAGCCATGCCCAGACCAGTTCGTGGATGGAGCGGATGAAGGCGAGGAATCCCCTGGTCCCCAGGACCACCGGCCACCTCACCCGCGCCGACCGCGACAGGGTGCCGGAGGCTATGATTCCCAGGGGGACTCCCAGGGCGACGGCCAGGGTGATTCCGGCTACGGCATAGGCGACGGTGTACCAGGTGGCCTCCAGCGCAATCTTGAGGAAGGATGGAGAGAGGTCCAGGCTGAAGAGGGCCTTGAAGAACTCCAAGGCTGCGTTAGCGCCCCCTGTGTGTAGAGGGTCGCCCCACTGGACTTCCCACAGGCTCCAGGCAAGGGCGCCCAGCAAGAGCAGAGTAAGAAGGCCCCGGCTTTCAAGGAAGGCTGGCCTGGCGTTCACGCGCATGTTCACCTTCCAGCCCCTCGATGTTGTAAAGCTCTTCCAGCATACTATCGGAGACCCGGCTTACGGGAAGGTCAAATTGGACCTCCCCGTTGCGGAGGCCGACGGCCCTGGAGAAGTAGGTGCGGGCAAACCGGACCGAGTGCAGGCTGGCAACCAGGGTCTTACCCGATTCCTGGACTATGTCCATCAGGAGGCGCACCAGGTCCTCTGCCCGCGCGGGGTCGAGGGAGGCCACAGGCTCATCGGCCAGGATGGCCATGGGGGCCTGCACCAGCAGCCGCGCCATAGCCACCCTCTGCTGCTCGCCTCCCGACAGCCTGGAAGTCCGCTCGTAAAGTTTGTCGGCAATGCCCAGCCTTCCCAGGGCCTCTGCTGCAATGTGCCGATCTCTGGGGAAGGCCAGGGAGAACAGGGAGCGCAGGGTACTCCAATAGCCCAGCCTGCCAGCCATGACGTTGTGCACCACTGCCAGGTGGGGCACCAGGTCGAACTGCTGGTGCATTACTCCGACCAGGCTGGCAAGCTCTCGTCCCGGCTGGAGGTCGGACAAGGGACGTCCACTGATGAAGATGCTGCCCCGGTCCGGCTGTGTCACGCCGGCCATGAGGTGGAGCAGGGTAGTCTTGCCGCTGCCGCTGGCCCCCAGGATGGCTAACCTCTCTCCCTCCTCAACCTTCAGCGAAATGGGAGCAAGGGCTACCACCTCAGAGCCTGCGCCGGAGGAAGCCGAGGAGTAGGACTTTGCCACTTGGTCAAGGACGAACATGGGTGAGTTGTGCCCGTTCTGCAAGTTATTCATTGAATAATTCCCAGCCCCTTGGCTACGTCTTCAATAGCCTGGTAGTTATCGTTGTTGCTCTCGATAAAGCCCTCTGCCTGGAACAGTTCCAGGATTTCCGCCTGCTCCGCGTCCTGGTGCATCTCTATCAGCGCCGACTGTACTTTGTCTTTGAAGCCGGCCCCAAAGAGGGTGTCCACGTCACTTCGGATGGTCCAGTTGTAGTCATAGTATGGCGCAGTGGTGAAAAACTTGCGGACTTTGGAAAGGTCCGCGTTGCCTTCATCCACCGCCCTCTGCCATACGGCCTCGTTAAGCGCCCCGGCCTGGTAGGAGCCGCTTTCCACCAGCTTCCAGGTCTTGTCATGGGAGCCTGAGAAACCGGGCACGCGGTCAAAGTCCTCCTCCGGGTCTATGCCCGCCTGGTTGAGGAAGTGCCTGGGCATGAGGTGTCCCGAGGTGGAGCTTTCGCTGCCGAAGGTGAAGGTAAGCCCCTGCAAGTCCTCCAGGGATTCCACCTCCAGGTCCGTTTGGACTATGAAGACCGAGTGGAATTCCGTGTCTCTGGGCCTCTGGGCGATGGCCTCGGCCCCCGGGTCCGCCGCCCTGGCCTGGACGCCGGTAAGCCCGCCGAACCAGCCGAGATGAATATCTCCATGCCGGAACCCCACCACCAGGGCTGCGTAGTCCACACTTTGCACATATTCCACGTCCACGCCCAGCCTCTCGCTGAGATAATCGGCCAGTCCTCCGAACCTTCTTGTCAGCCTGGCAGTCTCCTGGTCCGGGATGCCGCCTATGAATAGGGTCTGCTGCGGAGGTGGCGTCGGCGTACCGGAGGCTTCGGGGATGGGTGTAGGGTCGCCCCCACATGCTGCCATCATTGGTATAGAAATAAGGGGTATAGCAATAATCACCATTGCAGCCAACCATACCTTTGCGTATGCGCTTCTGATAAAGCGCAAAAACCACATGCGAAATTCCACCTCGGTTAATCTGTTGATTCGTGGAGCCTTGAAGTGCGCGCACCAGCGACCGGTATGCCGCACGTGCAACACTCACGGTGTGCAGACCTGGAGGAGGAGTCTTGCTCCGGCGCGTGTGGCTTTCTTCCTTGTAGTGGTGGGTTGTGGCGGATGGATGGCCTATCGGGGGGAAGGAGCGACTGCGGCGCCAGAGCGAAGCCCTCGCCAGGCGCCCGCTCAGGTGAACCCTGTGTGGAATTCCGGTGGTGTGGGGAGGTGGGTGGTGAACATATAAGGAATGTTAATTGATGGTATATAGCCTTGTCAATACTGAGATTGAAAAGCAACTGTTAACACACGATGAGTCTTGACCGCCGCTCACCGTCATTCCGGCCCTGATCTGGAATCGCCCATGTCATTGCAGGCCACGTAAGGGGATGAGAATGGATGTTGCTACCCTAACCGTCATTCCGGCGTAGGCCGGAATCCAGGGGTGGGGTCGTGGGTGACTCGCGGCGACTCCCCAGGTTGCGGCCCCAAGATTCCTCGACTCGCTCCGCTCGCTCGGAATGACATAGGACTTATGCAGTTGGCTATGAAATGTTGTTGGATAACGGGCCGGTCCAGATACGAAATTGCCTTCAAATGCGTAACTCCTATGACATTGTGATAGGCAGCTCCCCCGGAATGGGAATAACGTCGCTGGTTGCCGGATATTTTCATAGCAATATCTCATACCCATGCGGGCCACATACGAGGATGAAAACGGTACGGCTTCCTCACCGTCACTCCCGCGAAATCGGGAGTCCACGCCCGGCCCTGGATTCCGGCCTGCGCTGGAATGACGGTTATGGAAAGGTCTCTCAAGGGGGAGGAGGTTGAATTTTCATGGTAATAATTGCCCATGGCCCGTGCGGGCCAAGTAAGGGGATGAAAATGATGGAGCCTCTCCACCGTCATTACCATGAAAATAGCCCATTTCCATCCTCTTATGTGGCCCGCAAGGGCCATGGGTGATTCCGGCGTAGGCCGGAATCTAGGGGCTAGGGGCTGGGTTTCCAGCCTGAGAACTGCCTATTTTCATGGTAATGACGAGTTGGGGCCGGCATGTAAATAGACCGGGGCAGGTCCCGCACCTGCCCCAGTTTCCGTCTTTGCCTATCGGGGGGATAAGGCTCGCCGGGAGCCTGCCTTGATTGCCGTCGGTTAAGCCGAGTTCAGTACCCGCTTTACGGCGCTGAGAATCCTGGGGGTGTCGGGCACGTACACTCCCTCCAGGGGCCTGCTGTAGGGCACGGGGGTGTGGGGTGCCGTCACCTTGGTGGGCGGAGCATCCAGGTAGTCAAAGGCTTCCTCGGCCACGGCGGAGCATATATCGGCGGCCACGCTGCACCTGGGGGTGTCCTCGTCCACCACCACGATGCGATGAGTCCTGCGCACCGAGTCCACGATGAGGTCGTAGTCTATGGGTGAGATACTCATCAGGTCCACCACCTCGGCGTCAACGCCCTCTTTGGCGAGGGTCTGGGCGGCTTCCAGGCATAGCAGGGTCATGCGAGAGATGCCCAGAAGGGTGATGTCCTTTCCCGGCTTTACTATACGGGCCTTGCCCAGGGGGATGGCGTAGGGCTCTTCGGGCACCGGGCCGGTCTCCGGGTAGAGGAGCTTGTGCTCGAAGACCACCACCGGGTCATCGTCTCGTATGGCCGAGGTAAGCAGTCCTTTGGCCGTATACGGGTCACAGGGCACTACGCCTTTTATCCCCGGAATGTGACTGAAGATAGAGTAGAAAGACTCGGAGTGCTGGGCTGCGGAGCCCGTTCCAGCGCCGATACGGGTAAGAAGGGTGAAGGGGACTTTGACCTGGCCGCCGTACATATAACGCATCTTGGCGGCGTTGTTCAAAATCTGGTCCAAGCACACTCCTATGAAGTCCACGAACATCAGCTCTGCTATGGGGCGAAGGCCGGTGGAAGCGGCCCCAATAGCCGTGCCGACGAAGCCGGCCTCGGAGAGAGGGGTATCTCGTACTCTCTCGGCGCCAAACTGCTGGATGAGGCCCACAGTGGTCTTGAAGGGTCCTCCCCAGGCATCAACTATGCCCAGGTCCTCCCTCCCGGCGCCCCCCGCTATCTCCTCGCCCATGATGATGACAGTGGGGTCTCGCTCCATCTCCTGTCTCAGGGCCTCGTTTATGGCCTCCCTGTAGCGAAGCTCCCGGTCCGTTCCAACGCTGCCGGGGGTTGTTGTAGCAGTAGTCACTGAAGCCTCCTTCCCTTCCAGGCTATCTATGAGTTTCCCCTCCAAAATGCAGGGTATTCGAGGGTATTTGGATGAACGGGGGTATCACCCCCATCCCTGATTCAAGCTCAGGGCAGGCTCCGACCATCCCCCATCCGAGGCAGGGACCAAGCCCAACCCAGCGCATGGGGACTCGTGTTTTACACGGACATGCTGGCTCCCCGCTTTAGCTGGTCTATGGGATAGTCCACGTACACGTCGGTGTAGACTTCATCCGGGGATGGCAGGGGGCTTTCATCGGCGAACTTGATGGCATCCCGTATCAGCTTTTCGGTCCTCTGGTCAATCTCGTCCAAGTCCTCGACATTCAGGATGCCTTCCTCGGTGACCCGTGCCCTGAAGAGCTTCAGGGGGTCGCGGCCGCGCCAATAGCTCTCTTCCTCCTCGGTGCGATAGGTCCTGGGGTTATCGAATACGGTGTGGCCGTAATAGCGGTAGGTCTTGCCCTCCAGCAGGGTAGGCCCCTGGCCGGAGCGGGCGCGCTCCACCGCCTGTCCGGCGGCCTCATATACGGCGAAGAGGTCCATCCCGTCCATCCCCACTCCGGGCATCCCATAGGCAGCGCCCCGGTCGGCTACGTTCTCGATGGATAGGGCGTACTCCACAGGGGTTGACTCGGCGTAGTGATTGTTCTCGCATACGAAGATAACGGGGAGCTTCCACACGGAGGCCAGGTTCATGCTCTCATGGAGCACTCCCTGGTTGGCTCCCCCATCACCGAAGAAGGCCACGGCAACCTGTCTGGTGCCCTTTATCTTGGACGTAAGGGCGGCACCCACAGCCAGGGGCACGCTGGCGGCCACCACTCCATTGGTGCCCAGCATCCCCTTGCTCATATCGGCGATGTGCATAGAACCGCCCTTGCCCTTGTTGGTGCCGTTGGCTCGACCGAACAACTCGGCCATCATCAGGGTGGGGTCAACACCTTTAGCGATACAGTGTCCATGTCCCCGGTGGGTGCTGGCGATGTAGTCCTTGTCGCTGAGATGGGCGCACACCCCTGTGGGCACTGCTTCCTGTCCCGCCGACGAGTGCACGGACCCGGAGAAACGTCGCTGCCCCATCTCGTATATCCCGATCTCCTCGAAATTGCGAATGGTGGCCATAGTCTCATACAGCTTCAGAAGGGTCTCCCGATTCAAGTCCATAGTAGCCCCCTTATGAATCTCAGGAATCGTGGGAGAGGCTTTGCCCTAAGCGCTTGCTCAGGGCAAACTCTGAGGGATTAGCCTGAAGGGTCTCCGATGCTCCCAATCTTAGCACCGTCTCGGCACGGCTGCAAGCTATGTCAATGGTGAATGCAGGGCTTACCCTGGTGCCCCTATGGGGAGACGGCAATGCGCACCTTCAGGGTGTGGTGGGTGACGGGGAAATTCACGCCGAGTCCGCCCAGGCATCAATATTGTTGGAACAGCTGCCCAAGAAGGGGAAAGCGGCCTGTAAGGTAAGCGGAAATAAACCCGGAAAAGGGTTTATCAGGCAACATGAACTCGAACATCATTCGGACTTTCGAGTCAAAGTCCTCCAGTGAGTCAAGCCCCTGTTGCAGCAGATACAGCTGATATAGGCGTCGGTTGCACAGATGAGTAGGGTCGTTTTCTCCCAGTTCGCTGTCGTTCAAATTAATGTCCCGAATGGTCCTGAGGGCGATGGACCATTCCTCTTGGCCGAGTTCCTCTGCGGGCGTCACCTCTCCGGTTCTAACATTGAAGCTAAAGAACTCACGCGCTGGCCGCTGACCGGCGACCGAGTTGGGACTGACGTACTCCGATACCGGCGTATATCGGGAATACCCGGCGGTCAGCACTTGATCTATCAGAGCATCGTCGTATCCGGGCCAGCTATCGCCTTTATTTTGATTGCATCGGTAGCAGGCATAAATCAAGTTGGACCAGTCGAGCCGGAGGGCGGGGAACCGGCTGCGAGGCCGGAAATGGTCAATGGACTCTTCGTTGGGCGGGGGCGATATTTCTTCGGTCTGGGTCCGGGGCTGTGTTGGTTGGCAAGTCTGCTGGCAGTAGGCGCAAATTGGCCCAAAGTCCTGCACCAGGGCATCGCGTATACGCTGGCGGTCGTGGCCGTCCAAATCGTCCCATTGCGTGTGCCCCGCGCGAAGTTCAGCGAGAAAGCCCGGTTCCGGCGAGCGTTGTACCGAGCGCATGGCTAGCCGTTCTCCTGGCCCAGGTCCCTGGACTGCCGGTACTTTTCCAGCGCTGCGGCAAATTGCTGCTCGAATAACTCTCTCTGGGCCTCCATTGGGCCGCCGGCCAGCAGGTCCCGGTCCACGTACTGTCGCAGTTCCCGTATCTGTTGCTGACGTTGTTCCTCCTCTTCCGGGGTGCTCTGAGGTCCTTTGTTGCGCAGCTGCCGCAACTCCCGGGCTGCCGCCGCAGTTTGGTCGTCCGTGGGGTCATCAACCCCCATCATGGTCCGGAGGATTTCATCCGCCGTCCAGCCGATAACGTTCTTGGTGTTGGTGGTGGCGGTGACGTGACCGTATTCGTCCCGTTTCAGCAAGTGTACTTGCCCGGCCTTCAGCCCGGCCACCACGAAGGGGGAGTGGGTGGTGGCGAATATTTGTAGCTGGGGGAAATGCTTCAGCAGCGCCGGGATAACCCGCCGCTGCCAGGTGGGGTGCAGGTGGTTTTCTATCTCGTCAATCAGCAGGATGGCCGGCTTTTCTTCCCAGCCCTCCGTCCAGTCATAGTGGATTGCCATTTTGAGGACTAAGGCCCAGACCCACAAGAGAGTGCCCTGGGTCCCTGAACTCAAAGCGCCGGCGTACAACGGCTCGCCCACAATATTGTCAGTGGTCCCGACTCCCATGCCGTAGTGAACAACCCTTCCCGTGTCAGAGATTTCACGTTCATCGTCAAGCTCAACAAAGGAGTGTGGAGCATCATCGTAAATCACTTCAGGACAAATGCTTTTGGCACAGGAATAACCAATCTGAATAACTTTTCTGAGTTGGGTCTGTTGGGCCCGGTCGCCGGTCGTTGGGACCCAATCTCTACTCCTCTCCTCCGGCGAAATTGGTGTTGGCGCCATTTTCTCACGAAGCCAGTCTATCGCCAATTCCACATATTGGCCGTAGAAGACGCCAGAGTCAGTATCGAACAGGTCTTTCAGGGGATCATCAGTGCCATCATTCTCCACCCTGCCGATTATTTGGTTGAAATTGAAGATGTCCCGCCCCCGGAGGCTTACCCGGGTTGCTGGGATGTACAAGAAAGGCAATGAATTCGGCATGGACACATCACGTTGGACTATTTCGACCGGATCCCAAGCGAGCGGAGAATAATGACGGTCGCCTCGTGGCCAATCATCGCTTGTCGAGATCCAACACCACGCCTTTGGAGTACCGGGAGTATCGTCAAAATTATCGGGGGATGAGATGACCATATACTCATCGGAACAACTGAGTAATGACGGGTTTGAGGTCAAGCCATGTATTGCCCGCAGGATAGTGCTCTTACCAGACGCGTTTGGGCCGATGAACAAGTTCACCCGTTTATCACAATCGAAAATAACATCTAAATTAACATCTAACGGTGGCACGTTCTGTATCTCTATCCGAGTTATGTGCATGACAATAGCTCCTTGGCAGCCCGGCTCTTTTGTCGCAGCAATGCAGGGACGTCGCTATCCATACCCCGATATTCACAATGTTAGCACCGCCTTGGAACGGCTGCAAGACATGTCAATAGTGAATAGCAGACTTGCCATTGACAGCCCTTTCAGATGCCCTTATAATAGCCCACAGTCTAGCAGTTTACAAAAAGTATAGTGCATCTCAGGCACCCTATGCGGTTTAATAGGGAAGGCGGTGCGAGTCCGCCGCGGTAGCGCCACTGTAAACGGGGAGCTTGCCGGCTTTTATCCTGAATGGAACGCGGGTTCCAGCATTCAGGGTAAGAACTACCACTGTCCCAGTATGGATGGGAAGGCGTCGGTATAGCGAGGAGCCGTAAGCCAGGAGACCTGCCTGGGAGCTTTGAGTCCTGCTCTGCGCAGTACGGATGCGGCTCATGGGTAGTCGGTTGCTGGTGTCACCTGTTCGGCTACCCGGATGAAAATGTCTCTCAACCCCTGGCAGAAGTAGGCCAGGGGTTTTTTATTGTCTGTATTCGGCAGGCCTTTCCATAGCCGTCATTCCGGCCCCCGTATCCAGTACGGGACAGGCTTTGAGCCGGAATCCAGGGACAGGGGCCTAGATAGGAGAGCAATGTCTTCCATCCATGATATTGGCCACGATATTAGTCCGGCGGCACGCCCTTCAGCAGTCCCGACGCTGGTCATAGCCGGGGTCCGTAGTGGTGTGGGCAAGACCACCATCGCCACCGGGATTATGGCTGCCCTGACACAACGAGGGTACAGGGTGCAGCCTTTCAAGGCCGGCCCGGACTATATTGACCCTTCCTACCACCAGGGAGCCTGCGGGATGCCCTGTCGCAACCTGGATACCTGGCTCATCCCCCACGAGGGGGTTGTTGAGCTATTCGGGAGGGCTGTGGGTGGGCGAAGCCTGGCGGTGGTCGAAGGGGTTATGGGCCTCTTTGACGGCCACTCCGGCACCAGGGATGACGGCTCTACGGCAGAGTTGGCCAAGCTCTTGGACGTGCCGGTCATCCTTGTGCTGGATGCGTCAAAGGTGGCCCGCAGCGTGGCTGCTGAGGTCCTGGGATACCAGCAGTTCGACCCGCAGGTGCGCATCGCCGGTGTGGTGCTGAACGGCATAGCCGGCCCAAGCCACCTGGAGTTCTGCAAGCCCCAGGTAGAGGCCACCACAGGACTGCCCGTCCTGGGCTATATGCCCTACCGGGAGGACCTGCGCCAGCCTGAGCGGCACCTGGGGCTGATTCCAACCGTCGAGGGCACCGTAGTGAGGGAGTGGTACAGGCGTTTGGCGGCCCAGATAGAGGAGACCATAGACCTGGACATGATGTTGAGCATCGCAGCCGATACCCGTACCCCTGAAGTAGCGCCAACCCTATACCCAACCGAGCCAAGGCCCAAGCGGGCTGCCATCGCGGTAGCTATGGACAAGGCTTTCAGCTTCTACTACCAGGACTCCCTGGACCTGCTGGAGTCCTGGGGGGCCGATCTGATGCCCTTCAGCCCCCTTGAGGACTCCCATCTGCCCAGGGGCGCCGGTGGCATATACATAGGCGGTGGCTTCCCGGAGATGTATGTCAAAGAACTGGCTGAGAACAGGGGGATGATGGCTTCCATGAGGGAAGCGGCCGGGCGGGGCATACCCATATATGCCGAGTGCGGCGGCCTCATGTACCTGGGTAAGGGGCTGACGGACTTCGATGGTGCGCTGCACCCCATGGCGGGGCTTATCTCCGTCTCCTCATCCATGCCCGGCAGCCGCCTGGTCCTGGGCTACCGGGAGGTGGAGGCCATGAGTGAAGGGCCGGTCCTCCGGCGGGGCCAGCGAGTCCGGGGACATGAGTTTCACTGGTCCGTCCAGGAAGGTGCGCCCTCGGACCGGGATGCCGCCTACTCTGTGCTAAATCAGGATGGCCGGCTTGAGGGGTTCCGCTCCGGCAGCGTCTGGGCGTCCTATATACACCTGCACCTAGGGAGCGACCCTTCTCTGGCCCCCAGATTCGTAGAGGTGTGCGCGGCCACATAGGGGGATGAAAATGACGGGCAGCCTCCCCACCGTGATGCTCCCTTCACACCCATCCCCTCCTCCGGCGCTCACTTTAGTTGTCATTCCGGCGTAGAGCCGGCCCCGTACCCCGATACGGGGCCGGAATCCAGGGGTGTTGTGGGGGTGACTTCGCAGCGGCTCCGACATTGTGGGGTCTTGGATTCCCGCTTTCGCGAGAATGACGTGAGGTGTAGGGCAAACCATGAGTTTAAGTATATATTCACGCATCAGTAATATTTACACCAGGAGGTATCCCGGTATGGCAATGCTCAACAAGGGTGGAATACGCGGCGTTCTCAAGGGCGTGGCATATCCCGGTACGAGGCCGACGGCTTCCTGCCGTATGTTTTTTGCCGGTGCGCTGGCCCTTGTCCTGCTCCTGGCGATAGCGTGTGGCGGTGGCCCCACCGCTACGCCGACGAGAAGCGCAGAGCCGACTTCTCCTATTAGTCCTACCGCCACCCCTACGGCGACGCCGGTGCCGGGGCCAACATCAACATCCGCCCCTGGGCCGACTGCTACCGCCACGACGGCGCCTGAGCCTACCGCCACTTCCATCCCGTCCATCCCCCCGCCATCGGCCTTCCCCGTTGTGATTACCGACAGCAACGGCATTGAGGTGACGTTTGACGCTCCCCCGGAGCGCATCATCGCCTACGACTCGGTGGTGGTGGAGATTCTCTTTGCCATGGGCGAGGGCAGCCGCATAGCCGGGACCCATGACTTCGTCACATACCCCCCCGAAGCCGATAGCGTGCCCAGGATTGGGGATGCCTTCAACGCGAATACCGAAAAGATACTGGAGGCGAACCCAGACCTGATATATGTCTTCTTTGCCAGCAGCTACGACCAGGTGAAGGACCTGGGGATAAAGGTGCTCTACCTGGAAAGCCCCAGCGCCCTGGACGGGATTCCCGAACGGATACGCATGTGGGGTCACATAACCGGCAACGTGGAGGGCGCCGAGACGGTGGCCGCCCAGTATGAGTCGAGACTTAACGAGGTGACGGACAAGCTTGCTTCCCTGGAGCGGGGACCCAGGCTGTACTACGACCTGTCGGGTTTCTGGACCGTTGGCCCTGATACCATCCTGGGCGAGGTGTTCGGTCTGCTGAAGGCTGAGAATATAGCCCATGACCTGTCCGGCTACATCCAGATAAGCCCGGAGGTCGTCGTGGAGAGGGACCCAGAGGTCATCATAGCTTCCCCTGAGCAGGTGCAGGAATTCCGGGATGACCCCGCATTCCAAGGCGTATCCGCCGTGATGAGCGGCAGACTTCATTCCGTCGGGCCGGCGGGGCTCCTCAGCGTGTTCGGCCCCAGGTTTATAGATGGAGTAGAAGCCCTTGCCAGGATAGTCCACCCGGATATATTCGGCCCGCCGCCGGTTGTCTTCCCCGTTGTGATTACCGACAGCAACGGCAACGACGTGGTGTTTGATGCACCCCCGGAGCGCATCGTAGCCATGAATTCAGTGGTGGTGGAGATTCTCTTTGCCTTGGGCGAGGGCCACCGCATCGCCGCCACCCATGATTTCGTCTCCTATCCTCCCGAGGCCGACAGCGTGCCCAGGGTGGGCAGCGCATTTGCCATAAACGCTGAGCAGGTCCTGGCGTTGGACCCGGACCTGATAGCCGTCTTCTTCGCCAGCGCCTACGAGCAGGTGAAGGACCTTGGGATAAAGGTGCTCTACATAGACAGCCCCATCACCCTGGACGGCATCCCCGATCGGATGCGTCTATGGGGCCGCATAACCGGCAACGTGGAGGGGGCTGCGAAGCTGGCAACGGACTTCAATGCCAGGCTCGACGCGGTATTGGAAAGTCTGGCTTCCTTGGAACAGGGTCCCAGGTTGTTCCACGACGACTCCCTCTTTTTCACCCGTGGCCCCGATACCGTCCTGGGCCAGGTATATGAACTGCTGAAGGTTGAGAACATCGCCCACGATATTTCCGGCTACGGACAGCTGACTCCCGAGGCTATAGTGGAGCGGGACCCGGAGGTCATAATCAGCACTTTCGCCACCCGCGTGCAGGAATTCCTGGATGACCCGGCCTTCCAGGACGTGTCCGCCGTGAAGAATGGCCGGGTGTATGTCATCCAACCTGATGGGATTGTCAGCGTCTTCGGCACCAGGTTTATAGAGGGTATAGAGGCCCTTGCCAGGCTAATCTACCTGGACCAATTCGGGGCGATCAAGTACGACCCCAGCGGCCCCGACCGAGACTGTAGCGACTTCGACACTTGGCAAGAGGCTCAGGTGTTCTATAAGGCTGCCGGAGGACCTGACCAAGACCCACACCGCCTTGACAGTGATGGGAACGGAATCCCATGTGAGTCTCTGCCAGGGGCCCCTTAGTCCAGACTAGGTGTGGGCGCATGGCAACATTATCATATAGGGAATTCATGGGTTATGCTCAGACAGTGGTAGAGGACGGAAGGCACGTTCACTATCGGCTATGGATTGGTTGGACAATGGGAGTAAGATTCTATGCCAGAAGGTGCTCTGCGCAAACGAGTACGACGGCTCCTCAAGAAAGACAACTATGTTAGTCAACCTTAGTAAGTAGTATAAATATGAGAATAAGCCTACCTTTCTCCATAGGGGCTGCCAGGGGCCGTAGGACTCCCGCTCCCGCAGGAATGCCGAGGGCGCGGGCCAGGCCGCTTTACCTGGCCTATCCCTGGTGGCGGCTCGCCATCGGGCTGGCCGTGGTGGTCATCATTGCAGTGGTAGCTCTGGGGGTGGGGTCTGTGTACGTGCAACCCCTGGCCACCACTAAAATCCTCATTGGCAAGCTGCCCTTCGTAGATATAGACGGGACCTGGCCCAATGGCTGGAACTCTATAATCTGGAACATCCGGTTCCCCAGGGTAGTCCTGGCCGGCCTGGTGGGAGCGTCTCTAGCCATCTCCGGGGCCACCTATCAAGGCCTCTTTCGCAACCCCCTGGCTGAACCCGGGCTGATAGGGGTGTCCTCGGGCGCGGCCCTGGGCGCTACCGTTGTGCTGGTGACAAGCGTGCCCTTTTACGTTTACGGCTACAGCCTGCTGCCCATAGCCTCCTTCGCCGGGGCCATCGTGACGGTGTTTATAGCCTACACCATTTCCAGGCAGGCGGGAGGGACGCCCCTCCTTACCCTTATCCTGGCCGGGGTTGCCATAGCGTCCCTGTCAACCGCCGTGTCAAGCCTGCTGATGATACGCAGCGACCCCGACGTGAGGCCGCTGCTGGCCTGGCTCATGGGGGGAGGCCTGATAAGCTCCCAGTGGAACGATGTCCTTATAGTCCTGCCCTATCTGGCTGTGGGCACTGTGATTTTGATGGCCTATAGCCGCATCCTCAACATGTTCCAGTTGAATGAAGAAGAGGCTAAGCAGATGGGGGTGAACGTAGAGAGGACCAAAATCATCCTCATCGTCCTGGCTACCCTTGTAACGGCGGCCTCGGTGGCGGTGGCGGGAATCGTGGGTTTCGTGGGGCTTATAGCTCCCCACGTGGTGAGGATGATATGGGGACAGGACAATCGCTTCCTGCTGCCAATGGCTATGATCACCGGCGCGGCGTTCTTGATACTGGCAGACCTGATTGGCCGTACCATTGTCAGTCCCAGCGAGTTGCCCGTGGGAATCGTGACATCCTTCTGTGGGGCGCCCTTTTTCCTATATCTCTTGAGAAAGCGGCGGGTGGTGCTATGAACGGCGCTAAGAACGATGGGCCTATCCTGGAGGCTAGGGGAATAGAATTTGCCTACGGGCAGCGTTCTATCCTGAATGACATAAACCTGGAGGCCAGGTTTGGGGAGGTGATTGGCCTGGTGGGACCCAACGGGTCCGGCAAGACCACCCTGCTCCGGATTGCCAGTGGCAGCCTTGCCCCGCAAAAGGGGGCCGTCTATATCCAGGGGAAGGACCTGCCCTCCCTGCGGCCCAGGGACAAGGCCAGGCTGGTGGCAATGGTGCACCAGTCCCCGGCTGTTCCTCCCGGCTTCACCGCCCTGGAGGTGGTGCTGATGGGCAGGAACCCCCACCTGGGCTTCCTCCAGTGGGAGGGGCCAAAGGACATTGAGGTATGCCGGCAGGTCATGGAGCTAACCGAGACGTGGGAGTATGCCGACAGGCCGGTCGTCGCATTGTCGGGCGGCGAGTTGCAACGGGTGTTCATCGCCCGCGCCCTGGCCCAGGAGACCCCGGTGCTCATCCTGGACGAGCCTACGTCCCACCTGGACATCAGCTTCCAGACCAACGTCCTGGACATGATAGAGACCATACGGAGGAAGACCCGGATAACGGTCCTGGTTGCCATGCACGACCTGACCCTGGCAGCCCAGTATTGCAGCCGGATCGTGGCCCTCCACCAGGGAGCCATCGTTGCCTCGGGAGACCCATCCGATGTCCTCACGGTGGAGGTGGTGTCCAAGGTTTTCGGGGCTTCAGTCTCCATAATCGAGCACCCCGTCCACAACACGCCGGTAGTCCTCCCGGTGGGGCGGGCGGTCAGCCTCAAGCATCGGGTTGGGGAGTAGGGCGCGGCATATTTCCTATATGAGAGGAGGCGCAATGGCGGAAGCGAATGAGACCGATGCGATCAGGGCACATCAGCCGGTAAGGGGGAGCAGGGTCAAGAAGGGGCTGGTGATAGTCAACACCGGCAACGGGAAGGGCAAGACCACCGCCGCTATGGGAGTGCTGTTCCGGGCGTGGGGCCGGGACATGCGGGTCATTATGCTCCAGTTTATCAAGCATACCACCGCCAGGTTTGGCGAGCAGAGGGCCGCCCAGAAGATTGGTGTTGAAATCCAGGCTTACGGCGACGGCTTCACCTGGCGCTCCAAGGACATGGACCGCACCGAGGCCCTTGCCCAGGAGCAATGGGAGAGGTGCAAGGAGGTGCTGGCTTCCGACCAGCACGACGTGGTTATCATGGATGAGTTCACCTATCCCATGCACTATGGCTGGGTCCCGGTGGAGGATGTCCTGGAGGCCCTGCGCAACCGTCCCCCGGACATGCACGTTATCATCACCGGGCGGAATGCTCCCCAGGAGCTTATTGATTACGCGGACCTCGTGACAGAGATGCGGGAGATAAAGCACCCCTACAAGCAGGGCATCAAGGCCCAGCCCGGAATAGAGTTTTAGCCCGCCCGCACCCACCGTCATTCCGGTGCAGGCCGGAATCCGGGGGTGGGGGGTAGGAGGACCGTTCCTTCCCCCTTGGATGGGGGAAGGTTAGGATGGGGGTGATACCCTCGCCCACTGACCACTTGGAGAGGGGTGATACCCCCCACCTCAATCCTCCCCCGCAAGGGGGGAGGAGGCCCACTAATAGTCACTGGGGGCAAGAAAGGTGGACGCGCTATGCTTTCGTCCCTGATTGAGCAGACCATAAGCCGAATCGGACCCCTGGACGAGGGGGCTATGGCCCAGGCCCGCCATCGCCAGAATACTCTGACAAAGCCTACGGGAAGCCTGGGCCGGCTTGAAGACATCTCCGTGCACCTGGCGGGAATATTCGGCGAGCCTGTCCCCAGCATACGCCGCAAGGTAATCATCGTGGGCGCCGGCGATCATGGCGTGGTGTCCGAGGGAGTCAGCGCCTACCCCCAGGAGGTGACACCCCAGATGGTGCTGAATTTCCTGGGCGGAGGGGCCGGGATCAACGTCCTCGCCCGCCACGTGGGGGCCGAGGTGGTGGTGGTTGACGCGGGAGTCGCAGGGGACATCCCCTTCCACAGAGACCTGCGCTCGGTGAAGCTGGCCCGGGGGACCAACAACATGGCCCTGGGACCGGCTATGTCCCGGGACCAGGCCCTTGCTATCGTGGAGGAGGGGATACGGATAGCCAGAGAACAGGTGGAGGCCGGGGCTGACCTGCTGGGCACCGGGGATATGGGAATTGGCAATACTACCCCCTCCAGCGCCATCACTTCCGCCATCACCGGGGCGGACCCACAGGAGACCACCGGCAGGGGTACCGGAATATCCGACGACCAGCTAGTCCATAAGGCTGACGTGGTCCGGCGCGCCCTGGAGGTGAACCGTCCCGACCCTTCAGATGGGATTGACGTGCTCTCCAAGGTGGGCGGTTTTGAGATCGGCCTCCTGGCCGGGGTAGTCCTAGGCGGGGCGGCATCCCGGCGGCCCGTGGTGGTGGACGGCTTTATCTCCGGCGCTGCCGCCCTCATCGCATGTGCCATATCTCCCAACGCCCGCTTTTACCTCATAGCCTCCCACCGGTCTGTGGAGCCGGGACACACTACCATTCTGTCCCATCTCGGCCTCCGACCCATTCTGGACCTGGGAATGAGGCTGGGAGAGGGCACCGGGGGCGCTCTTGCCATGAGCATAGTCGAGGCTGCGGCCAAGTGCCTGGCGGAGATGGCGACCTTCTCCGAGGCCGGGGTGTCGGACCGGCCTGAGGATGATGAGCAGGCGGAGGGGGGGCCTCTCTGACAACCCTCTTCGCTGCCTTCAGCTTCCTGACGGTCCTGCCCACCCCCGGCTTTATATCCGCGTGGCGGGAGCCGTCCCAACGCCATATCAGCAACTCCCGCGCCTTCTATCCCCTGGTGGGCCTTCTTCTGGGCGCTCTCCTGGTGGGATTGGAGGCGGGCCTCAGCGAGATTCTGCCCGTCTATCTAACCGGCGCAGTCCTGGTGGCCGCGCCGGTAGTGGCAACCCGTGGCCTGCATCTTGACGGGCTTATGGATGTCTCCGATGGGCTGTTCGGGGGATATACGAGGGAGCGCCGCCTTGAAATCATGCGGGACCCCCGCGTCGGCGCCTTCGCCGTAGCCGGCGCATTATGTGTAATCCTTTTGAAGTGGTCGGCCATTCTCTCCCTCCTTACCCTTCCTGACTCCTCGGGAAAGATGGGCCTGCCCTGGAAGGGCCTGGTCCTCCTGCTGTTCCCTGTCCTATCCCGATGGGCGATGGTATTCCAGCTTTCCGCCTTCCCCTATGCCAGGACTCAGGGCCTGGGGGCAGCCTTTCGCGAAGGAGGGCAGCTGATTCCTGCATTGGCGGCAGCCGTCATAGCCCTGGCTGCATCCCTGCTGCTGGCAGGGCTGGGCGGCCTGGCCCTGTTTGGCATGGCCACCGCCTTGGCCTGGCTGATGGGAAAGTGGATGTCCGCGCTGCTGGGAGGGCTGACGGGGGATACCTATGGCGCTACCAACGAGGTGGTGGAAGTGGCAGTCCTGGGGATGGCTATAGCTCTCATGCCCCACGACCTCATTACACCCCTCCACGACCTGGTAAGGGGCGCATAGCCCATGTGGGAGCTATCGCTGGAAGGGGGCATCCTTCCCCACGTAGCTATGCTGGGCCTAGCGGCGCTGCTGGACTTGACCTTGGGGGAGCGAATCTTCCCCGGACGCCTCCACCCGGTGGTCTGGATGGGCAAGGCTATAGGATGGAGTACCGAGGCCATGTTCGCCCTGTCTCGCAGGCTGCATCCCCCGCCTCCAGAAGGCCCGGCGGCCAGTCTGGGGGAGCCTGGCAAGAATGAAGAGGATGATGGATGTTACCCTAAGTCCCGGCGCATAACCGAGTTCGTGTCGGGCCTGGTAATGGCTATCCTTATACCCGGTTCCTTTGCCGCCGGGGCCTACTTTGCCCTCGACGGTATCCGAGGCCTGAGTAACATAGGGTATATCCTGGTGGGGGCGCTGATGTTGAAGTCCACCTTCGCGGTCAGGATGCTGGACAGGGCGGCGTCCCAAGTGCACGGGTCCCTGGCTGCGGGCCGCCTGGAAGATGCCAGGGCCGACTTGAGGGGCCTGGTGAGCAGGGACACCTCCGGCCTCACCCCGGAGTTGGCGACCGCCGCCGTTGTAGAGTCGGTGTCCGAAAACACCACCGACAGCTTTTTAGCGCCCTGGCTGGCTTTCGCCCTGTTCGGGGTGCCGGGGGCAGTGGCTTACAGGGCTATCAATACCCTGGATAGTATGATAGGTTATCATGGATATTATGAATATCTGGGAAAGGCGTCGGCGCGGTTGGACGATGCGGTAAACCTGGTCCCGGCCAGGCTGTCTGCCTTCCTGATCATGCTGGGGGGGATTCCCCGACCCCTCCGGCAGCCCGCCGGGACCCCGGCAGAGCGTCCTGTTGATTCCCTGGGCCGGTGGAGTGAAGCCCGGAATGCCTGGAGGATAGCCATGCGCGACCATGCTCAGACGGAAAGCCCCAATGCTGGATGGCCCATGAGCGCCATGGTCGGCAGCCTTGGAGTCCGCCTCGAGAAGGTGGGCCACTACAAGCTGGGAGACGGCCTCCGGCCCCTGGCCCCTCAGGATATAAAGAGGGCCGTCGGGAGGATGTACTTCGTGGCATTCTCCGGCCTGGCCGTAACCCTGGTAGTTATTCTGGTGAAGTATGCCATCATTTAACGCTCACAACGGAGAATTCCCCGGCCATCCGGGAGGACCTTCTTGTCATTCCCGCGAAAGCGGGAGTGACGGTGGGGAGGCCGGACCCTCCATCCCGCCCAAGGCGGTCCACGGCGGCCTCAAGCCCGGCGAGCTAAGGCTGCTGGGGTTGAAGGCGGATGACGTGGTGGACTTTAGCGCCAGCATCAATCCCCTGGGGCCGCCTTCCTGTGTATGGGAGGCTATGGCCCGGGTGGACCTCTCAAGCTACCCGGACCCGGAATGTACGGCTCTCCGGGAGGCACTATCGGGGAGGTTGGGAGTTGGGCCTGAGTGCATCACCATAGGCAACGGCTCCACCGAGCTTATCCACCTGGTAGCCAGGGGGTGTCTTGGCCCAGGCGCGGCAGGGTCTAGCCGGGTATTCATCCTATCTCCTACTTTTGGAGAATACGAGGCGGCCTGCCGCCTGGCCGAGGCTGACATGACCTTCCTTCCCGCCGACGAAGGCA
Source organism: Dehalococcoidia bacterium (assembly GCA_965219725.1). Classification (GTDB taxonomy): domain Bacteria; phylum Chloroflexota; class Dehalococcoidia; order Lucifugimonadales; family JAGWBF01; genus CBDCOF01. The sequence continues at coordinate 2,431,726 of CBDCOF010000002.1, forward strand.
GGGGCTTTCAATGGGATATTGACCATATCTGCCGGGTTATCAGGGATGAGAGGCCTGGGCTGGTATTCGTCTGCAACCCCAACAATCCCACCGGGGTCTACCTGGAAGAGTCTGCCGTGTCCAGCCTCGCCGAGGCGGTGGGCGGCAACGGCTTGCTGGTGTTGGATGAGGCGTATATCTCTTTTGTGGACGAGGCGTGGGATGCCCTGGCGGGACTGGGTATAAGCCGTGATATAAATAATGTGGTCCTGCTGCGCTCCATGACCAAGGACTACGCCCTCACCGGCCTGCGGCTGGGCTATGGAGTGGCATCGGAACAGGTATCCCGCTTGATGAGCGCCTACCAGCCCGGATGGAGCGTGAACTCCCTCGCCCAGGCGGCGGGCCTGGCAGCCCTGTCCGATGATGCCCACCTGGAAAAAGCCAGGGAGTGCGTCAGGCAGGGGAAAGCCTACCTGCGGCGGGAATTGACGGTCCTTGGGCTGAGGGTCTTACCCTCTGCCGCCAACTTCCTGCTGGTGGACGTGGGTGACGCGGCGGAGGTGCGCGCCGGACTCCTTCGCCAAGGGGTTTGCGTGAGGGACTGCGCGTCCTTTGGCCTGCCTCAATACATCAGGGTAGGCGTCCGCGCCATACCCGACTGCCGGCGATTGGTAGATGGACTGAAAGATGTAATCAGGCCCTCATTGAGAAAGACGGACAAACATGGGGAGGAGGTGACACACGTTGATTAGATGGCTGCTGGTGCGCCACGCTGAGACTCCCTGGAACCGGGCGGGAAGGATTCAAGGGCATACCGACATCCCCCTGTCCGAAAGGGGCTTGCAGCAGGCGCAGGCCCTTCGAGACCACTTGTCCCGGTGGCAAATTCACGCTGCCTATGCCAGCGACCTGACCCGGACTATGCAAACGGCGGAGGCAGCCCTGGCGGACAGGGGTATCTCCCCCACTCCCACGCCTGAGCTTAGAGAGTTTGCCTACGGCCAATGGGAGGGCATGACTTATAAAGAGGTGGAGGCCCAGTACCCCGAGGAATACGCCGAGATGCTCAAGCGGATAGAGGACTTCGCCCCCCCGGGGGGCGGGGAGAGCCTCCGGGACATGATGGTAAGGATAGGGGGCTTCGTGTCCAGGACTACGCAAGCCCATTCGGACGATGACACCATCCTGGTTACAGGTCATGGAGGCTCCCTGCGGGCGCTGCTCACCTGCCTCATGGGGTTGGCCCCGCCCACCTCGTGGCAGTTCATGCTTACTCCCGCCAGCCTGTCCATAGTGGACAGCTACGCTGAGGTTGGGGTCCTCCGGCTATTGAACGATACTTCCCATATAGGAGGTCAGACGTGAGCGGGCGAGTGCTTATGGTGCAGGGCACCGCATCCCACGTGGGCAAGAGCGTGCTGGTGGCGGCCCTATGCCGCATCTTCCGGCAGGACGGGTTCAGGGTGGCCCCCTTCAAGGCCCAGAATATGTCCAACAACTCCTACGTGACCCCCGACGGCGGGGAGATTGGCCGCGCCCAGGCTGTGCAGGCCGAGGCCGCAGGCATAGACCCCACAGTGGAGATGAACCCCATCCTGCTGAAGCCGGAAGCCCATAGCCGCTCCCAGATGGTGGTCTTGGGGAAGCCCCTCCGGTCCGCCGAGTCAAGCTATTTCTCCACCATCAAGCCCCAGCTATGGGAGACGGTATCCCGGTCCCTGGACAGCCTCCGCCAGCAGTACGACGTTGTCGTCATTGAAGGCGCCGGAAGTCCTGCGGAGATAAATCTGAAGCAGACGGAGATTGTGAACATGCGGGTAGCCCTCTATGCCAATGCTCCCGTGCTGCTGGCGGGTGACATAGACCGGGGAGGCGTCTTCGCGTCCCTGGTGGGCACCCTGGAACTGCTGGAGCCTGAGGAGCGGGACACCATCAAAGGCTTTATCATCAACAAGTTCAGGGGAGACGTGACCCTCTTGGAGCCGGGGCTGAGGTTCCTGGAGGAGCGCACCGGCATCCCCGTCTCCGGCGTAGTCCCCTATTATATTGACATCCATATCCCCGAAGAGGATGCCGTCTCCCTGGAGGAGCGGCAGCACATGAAGGCAAAGACCGACTTTCTCCTGGACATCGCCGTGATGGGCTTCCCTCACATCTCCAACTTCGATGACTTCGACCCCCTGAAAAGGGAGCCGGGGGTCAGGCTCCGCTACGTGGAGTCCAACGACACCCTGGGCAGCCCGGACCTGGTTATCTTGCCGGGCACCAAGACCACCATAGCAGACCTGGCGTGGCTGCGGGAGAGGGGCTTTGCCGGCGAGATACGGCAGCTCAGCCGAAACGGTGCCGCCGTTATTGGTATCTGTGGAGGATACCAGATGCTGGGAGAGCGAGTCCTGGACCCTGAGGGGGTAGAGTCGTCCCAAAGTGAGATGGAAGGGCTGGGCCTGCTGCCCGTGACCACCATCTTTGCAGGCACAAAAGAGACCCACAGGGTCCGGGGAGAAGTAGGAGAGGCCCCCGGAATCATCGAGGGCGCTGCCGGACTAGCTGTGGAGGGGTACGAGATCCACATGGGGCGGTCCTTCTATTCCGACTATTCCGATGGAAGCCATCACCCCGGCCCATCTTCCGGGGAGACGGCCCAGCGCCCAGCCCACCATTCCCGCGAAAGCAGGAATCCCCCGTTTAACATAATCGAGAGGTCGGGCAAGCTCCTACAGGGGTCCAATGAGGGGTCCGATGGGGCAATAGATGCCAACGGACGCATCCTCGGCACATATATCCACGGGCTTTTTCATAATCCGGGCGTGCGGAGGGCCATCCTCCATCGCCTTGCCCAGTGGAAGGGCGTAACTTTACCCGAGGACATGGAGTCTAATTCCAGGGACGAGGAGTACGACAAGCTGGCCGGCTTGGTGCGCCGCAGCCTGGACATGGAGTCAATATACCGGATGGCCGGCCTGGAGGTCTCCGGGCGATGACTTCATCAATAGAAACTCCGGGGGAGGCCCACCCAAGGGAGACCCAGGAAAAGCAGCTCATCCTGGTAACCGGCGGCGCCAGGGCCGGCAAGAGCGACTTCGCCCAGAAATTGGCGGAACATCTATCATCATGCCCTGCCCAGACAGGAGAGGGGACGGGAGATGGTGAAAAGAGGCAAGTCATCTTCGTTGCTACGGCGGAAGCCCTGGATGCCGAAATGGAAGATCGCATTCAACGCCACCGTGCCTCCCGCCCGGGTGAATGGCTCACCATCGAGGAGCCGGTGCATCTGACTGAAGCCATCGGCAGGGCTTCCCGGGGTGATGAGGTAGTCTTGGTTGACTGCCTCAACCTGTGGGTGAGCAACCTTCTATTGAGGGGTGAAGGCAAGGGAGATGCCGAAATCGAGAGGGAAACCCTGGAAGCTGCAAGGGACTTGCTTGAATGCTATCAGCAGGGCAACGCCACCTTTGTCCTGGTCAGCAACGAGGTAGGGCTGGGCCTTGTGCCTACTCATCCCCTGGGCAGGCAGTTCCGTGACCTCCTGGGCAAGGTGAACCACCTAATCGCGGCCAGGTCCGACGAAACATACCTCCTGGTAGCCGGCTTGCCCCTGGCGCTGAAGGCCTTGGGCAGCCGGACACAACTTCCTTGGGAGGGCCGGCCCTGGGAGAGCCAAGCATGAAGCCGGAGGGGGGCTTCTCAAGCCTGTATGCTTCGACCCATCAACCGGGCCATGATCCGGGCCCTGGGTTAGTAGGCAGCGCTACTGTGAAGGTCCCCGGCACCTGCGGGGAACTGGTGCAGGGGATACTCGACGGCTCTCATTTCCTGATTACCTGCCCGGTAGCTATGTACTCGACGGCCCGGGTGGACCTGTACCGGGGCGAGGGAGAAGTGGATGGCCCCCAAGACTGCCCCAAGGCGGTGGAAGCTGTCAGGCTTACCCTCGAACGCCTTGGCAAGCGCATTGTCAGAGAAGACTTCAGGGCCTGCCTGCATATCTCAAGCTCCTTGCCAAGGGGAAAGGGAATGGCCAGCAGCACCGCAGACGTGGCAGCAGCCATCGGCGCAACCGCCCATGCCCTGGGGACTGCCCTGTCTCCTGTAGAGGTCGGCCAACTGGCCCTGCTGGTGGAACCCAGCGATGGAGTGATGTTCCCAGGCATCGCCCTGTTCGACCATCGCGGGGGCCGGGTGTACGAGGCCCTGGGGGAGCCTCCTCCCATCGAGATTGTGGTCATGGACTTTGGGGGTGTAGTTGACACCCTGGAGTTCAACAGTGGGGACATTAGCGGCCTGCGCAGCAGCCTAGGGGCTGGTATTGGAGAGGCGGTCGGCTACGTGCGCCGGGGGGTCCGGGAGGGCGACCCTGCCCTGGTGGGCAACGGAGCCACCATCAGCGCATTAGCTAACCAGTCGGTCCTCTGCAAGCCCCAGCTTCAGGACGTGCTGGACTTCTCCAATGACATGGGAGGTGTGGGAGTCAACGCTGCCCACAGTGGGACGGTCCTGGGAGTCTTGCTGGACTCCAGGAAGGGCAGGGGGCAGCATGTTTACCAGGAGGCGCTGGAGGCGTTCCCCCAACTGGAAGCGGTGTACCTATTGCCGGTGGTGGGCGGAGGCTCCCTATTGATAGAGAGGGCCGGAGACCCGGCCCATTAGCCCCTTCCGCCATTATCAGTTTGCTGATAATGTCAAGGCGATAATATCATCAATTGACATAGACGCCCTTGAATCAGGCTTATAACATGAATATCATGTTAACCACCGAAGGATATTGATATGACTTTAACAGCAGATGCCAATAGGATTTTCGACGACGCTACCCAGGTCTACAATCATGCTCTCAAACAGCTTCAACAAGACGACCTTAGAGATGCAGCGGAAAAGGCCTGGTGCGCAACCAAGCGGGCGACCGATGCTATGATTCTTGCCTTGACAAATAAAGGACCCAGGACCTCCGGTCAGACGATGGAAATAATACGAAAGCTGCGTAAAGAAGATGAGGCTTTCGAGCCGTTGCGAAGGTGGTATGGCGCTAGGCAGACCTTCCTACATGGAGCTTGTTTCTATGATGGGATATGCAAGCCGGAAGATGACCTTATCACCGATATTCAAGAGACCATCCAGTATATCCAAGAGGCCAAAGACTTGGCAGCGTCTTACACATTTATTGATATAATGGGGTGGAGCGCCCGCTAAGCGGGTTTTTGCAAAGTTCCCTCTCCCACGAGGGGAGAGGGCTAGGGTGAGGGGGTGTTTCCCCCGACAGGGCCGTCACCTCCATCCCTGAATCAAGTTCAGGGCAAGCTCTAACATTCCCCCGTCAAGGGTGAAGGGACTTCTGAAACACCCTCTAAGGGAATCTTTTGAGACCCCCTCATGGACTAAATTATGAGCATTTTCACAGTAATTGGCACATCGGGTATAGCCCGCGCCGGAGTCCTCAGAACACCTCACGGTGAGGTCTCGACGCCCGCCTTCATGCCAGTGGGGACTCAGGGCAGTGTCAAGGCCCTCACCCCCGAGGAGGTCAGGGCCGTTGGCGCCGAGATGGTCCTCGCCAATGCCTACCATCTGTACCTGCGGCCCGGCGTGGACCTGGTAAGAGATTTCGGCGGGCTGCATACTTTCACCCGGTGGGACGGGCCTATCCTCACCGACAGCGGGGGATTTCAGGCCTTCAGCCTCGGCGCCCTGAGAAAAATCAGTGATGACGGCATACTGTTCCGGTCCCACATAGATGGGAGTGAGCACTTCTTCTCCCCCGAGTCCGCCACCGGGCACCAGGAGGGGCTGGGCGCCGACATCATAATGTGCCTGGACCAGTGCATAGCCTACGGCGAGAGCAAGGACGCGGTGCGGCGGGCTATGGAGCGCACCCATCACTGGGCGGCGCGGTGCAAGGATGCCCACGGAAAGTCGGATACCCGTGACCGCCAGGTCCTCTTCGGAATAGTACAGGGCGGGGTGTTTCCCGATCTGAGGGCAGAGTCGGCCCAATACATCACCTTCCTGGACTTCGGCGGCTACGCAGTGGGAGGACTGGCGGTGGGCGAAGCCAAGGGGCCGATGTACGAAGTGACCGGCCAGGTGGCGTCGCTGCTGCCGGAAGGCAAGCCGAGGTATCTGATGGGCGTGGGCTCCCCTGAAGACCTGGTGGAATGTGTATCACTGGGGATAGACCTCTTCGACTGTGCCCTGCCTACCCGTGTAGCCCGAAATGGCGCCCTGTTCACCAACGCGGGCCGGACTGACATCACGAACCGCAGGTACAAAGAGGTCCGGGGGCCATTACAAGACGGGTGCGACTGCTACACGTGTACCAACTTCTCGGTGGCCTATCTGCATCATCTGTTCAAGGCCAAAGAACTGCTGGCGTTGCGGCTGGCTTCGATACATAACCTGAGGTTTGTCCTCAGGCTGATGGAGGATATGAGGCGGAGCATCATGGAAAATAGCTTTCAGAGCTTCAAAAATAACTTCATGGACGGGTACAAGCCCACCCATGAAGCGACCAGGCTGTCTCAGAAGGAGACCTGGATGGAAGCCAGAAATATTAGGGGAGGGTAGCCGGCTATTAAGACCCTCCGGCTACTGCCGGGACGATGCTTAGCTCGTCTCCTGAGCTAATAGCCGTGTTCAAGCCTTGAAGGAAGCGCACGTCTTCCCCGTTCAGGTATATATTTACAAAGTAGCGCAACTCCCCTTCCTCATCAATCAAGCGCTCTCTGAAGCCGGGGAAGTCAGACTCGAGCCGCTCTATAATCTCGGAAAGGTTGGATGCTTCCACTTCCACTTTGTCTTGACCGTTGGTCACTCGCCGCAAGGGTGTGGGGATACGGACCAGGGCACCGCTCATATTTGCAAACCCTCCTTAAGGTTGAAGAGAAGTCAGCTTTCGATAACGTCCCCGCTCACCGGGTCCACTCGGACGCCCATAGAACTGACCCAGCTTACACCCCTTTCAATCTCCCCGTCGTCACCTTCCACCTCAAGCACAACCCATCCCATGTTCTCTCGCACGTCGGCGCGCCGGATGTTGGTCACCACGTTGAACTGCTGGCCTAGCTGGTAGATAATGGGCTGGGTCACCAGGTCTGTGGGGAAAGTGAACTTGACCCGCTGCTTCCCCATGACTGCACTACCTCCCGTTGTCCTTGACGCTCTCCAGCGCTTGCTCAAAGGAGCTCATGGAGGGTGTGATCACCAGTGGGCGCACCACATCCTCTACAGCCTCCTGGGTCTTGAGACCGTTGCCCGTTATGTAGGCTACAGTCAGTTCGTCGCGTTTTATTGCCCCGCTCTTTGCCAGGTATTTCAGAGCGGATATGACGACGCCCCCCGCCGTCTCAGTGAATATCCCCTCTGTCTCTGCCAGGAGCTTCATCCCTTCCACCACCTCTTCTTCGGGTACGGCATAGGCTACACCGCCCGACTCCCGAAGAATCCTTATGGCGTAGATACCATCGGCGGGGTTGCCGATAGCCAGGGACTTGGCCACGGTATTGGGCCTCACGGGTCTTACAATATCATCCTCGCTCTTGAATGCGTCAACTATGGGAGAGCAGCCCTCAGCCTGGGACAGGTGCATCCTGGTGTTCACAGGGCCGTCCAGAAGCCCCAGGGAGGTCAACTCGTTGAACCCCTTCCAAATCTTGGTGAAGAGAGAGCCTGACGCAGAGGGCACTACCGTGTGCTGAGGAAGCCTCCATCCCAGCTGCTCTACCACCTCATAGGCCAGGGTCTTGCTCCCCTCGGCGTAGTAAGGCCGCATATTAATGTTTACGAAGGCCCAGGGGTAGCTGTCCGCTATCTCACTGCAAAGCCTGTTGACCTCATCATAGCTGCCATTCACGGCAACTACCGTGGGGCCGTAGATTGCAGCGCCTATCACCTTGCCGCTTTCCAGGTCGGCAGGTATAAAGACCACCGATTTCATGCCCGCCCTGGCGGCATGGGCGGCGACTGCGCAGGCCAGGTTGCCCGTGGAAGCACACGCCAGGGTGTCAAACCCGAACTCCAGGGCCTTGGTGGCAGCCACCGACACCACCCTGTCCTTGAAAGAATAGGATGGGTTGACGCTGTCGTTTTTGATATAGAGGTTATCGAGCCCCAAGAGGCTGCCCAGGTTCTTTGACTTGATGAGGGGGGTAAAGCCTGCGTTTATATCCACTGCGTCCTTGCCATCTACGGGCAAGAGGTCCTGGTATCGCCACATGCTGAGAGGGCCGCCGGCAATGCGCTCCCGGCTAATGACCTTGGCTATGCTGTCGTAGTCATAGACCGTCTCCAGCGGGCCGAAGCAGAAATCGCACACATTGATGGGTTCGATGGGGTATTCTCTAGCGCACTCGCGGCACCGTAGTGATGTAACGAAGGACACTATAGTAAAACCTGCTCTCGAAAGATGGGATGCTCCCTGGGAAGGAGCCTTCTGAGGGAGATGTTACCAGAGGGCCTATAGGTTGTCAAGCGCAGCCGCAGGCCCTCAAAGCAGTGCCAAAGTGATAATAGGTGGCGCAGAGGGATGTCTTAGAAGTTCCTTCCCCTCGACGGGGGAAGGTTAGGATGGGGGTGATAGGCCCGTTAACCGAAACCGTCGCGCAGATGGGACTGCCCCCTCACCCTAGCCCTCTCCCCCAAGGAGAGGGGATTTTGTACATGCCCTGACAAGCCCGGCTTGACACTCCAAAAGAGGGTATATAATAATTTCATGGCACACAGAAACAAATGGACATCAGGACTACATCAAATGAATCTGATGATATGGAGAGGAAGCCATGATACCAGAAATCCGGGTCATAGGCATTGGTGGGATACCTGAAATAAAGGAGGGTGACAACCTTGCCGGTCTCATAGTGGAAGCCGCCGAGGGCCAGGACACTCCCATTGAAGATGGTGATGTGGTGGTAGTGACTCAGAAGGTGGTCTCCAAGGCCGAGGGACGGGTGGTCAAGCTGGAGGACATCGAGGCATCAACCATTGCCATCCAACTCACCGAGGGTACTCACCGGGACCCCAGACACACCGAGGTAATCCTGAGAGAAGCCAAACGCATCGTCCGAATGGATAGGGGCAACATTATTGCCGAGACCCGCCACGGTTTCAACTGCGCAAACGCCGGGGTGGATGCCTCCAACGTGCCCGGAGACGACACGGTGGCCTTGCTCCCCATAGACTCGGACGAATCGGCAGAGGGTATAAGACTATTTATCAAGGAAAGGCTTGGCAAGACTGTGGGTGTCATAATATCCGATACCTTCGGCAGGCCCTGGCGCGAAGGGGCCGTGAACGTAGCCATTGGGGTGGCGGGCATGAGCGCTATGCAGGACTACCGCGGTCAGGAGGACGCCTACGGCCAACCCCTGAGAACAACCGTCATCGCGGTAGCCGATGAGTTGGCTGCCACCGCCGAACTGGTGACAGGGAAAGTCACGAGTGTGCCGGTAGCCCTGATAAGGGGCTATGTTTACCAGCAGCCCGACCCGGAAGACCCTAGAAAGGGGTCCCAGGCCCTGGTGAGAGCCCCGGAGAGGGACCTGTTCCGTTAGACGCCGTCCGGTCGGCAATGACGGGCACAGCATGTTTGGCGTGAAATAGTTTGGCCCCGTGACGTGGAATACGTTGCGGGGCCAAACCTTACGGACGTAAGTTTTTGATAGGAGCAGCAGCCTAGTCGGCTCCTCTGAGCCTTGGGTCCAGCACGTCCCTCAGCGAGTCGCCCAGCAGGTTCCAAGCGAACACAACTATCACAATAGCCAGCCCGGGGAACACGGCGAGCCAGGGAGCTACCTTTATATATGTGGCCGTTGCTGACCGTAGCATACCGCCCCAGGTCGGCTCGTCGGGGGAGGCGCCAATGCCGAGGTAGCTCAGGGATGCCTCCGCGATGATGGCCGCTCCCAGGAACAAGGTTAGCAGCACGATGTATTGAGCAAGACAGTTGGGGGCTATGTGCCGCATCATTATGCGCCAGTGGTTGGCTCCTATGGCCCTGGCCGCCAGTATATAGTCCATCTCTTTTATAGCCAGGGCCTGAGAGCGTAAGACGCGGGCTGTACTGGGTATGAAGGAGATACTCAAGGCAATCATCACGTTGGTGACGGAAGCTCCTCCAAGGGCAACCATGATGGTAATTGCCAGGATGATGCCCGGGATAGACATCATCGCATCCACGACTCTCTGGATCAAGAGGTCCACCGCACCTCCGAAGTGTACGCTAATGATGCCCAGCATCATGCCGATAGTAGCGCCTACGAAGGCGCTGACCAGGCCAACTTGCAGAGAAACCCGTGATCCATAGACGATCCTGCTGAACACGTCGCGGCCAAGGTCATCGCCACCGAAGAACATCTCGGAATTGGGGTTGGCGTACTTGGTCCTGTAGTCGGTGGTCCTCGGGTCGTGATTTGCGATCTGGGGGGCGAAGATAGCCAGAACTATGAGGAGCGCCGCCACGATGGCCCCAAATCCTCCAAGAGGCTTCCTTCGGAAGAAGTAGAGTACACTTTGTAAGAATGTACGCCTTTGCCTCATTCCCCCGATGGCTTGTTCAGGAAGGGCTGCTGCACCTGTTGGTTGCTGACTCATGTCTCTCCTTGCAAAGCGTTGTATTCGGTATCGCTTAGAGGATGTTTCAGAAGTCCCTTCCCCCTTGACGGGGGAAGGTTAGGATGGGGGTGACGGCCCTGTCGGGGGAAACACCCCCTCACCCTAGCCCTCTCTCACGATGGGAGAGGGAACTTTGCAGACACCCTCTTAGGTATAGCGTATCCTCGGATTCAGCCAGGCGTAGGCCACGTCCAGGACCAGGTTCAACACCATCACTATCACAGCAAGCACCACTACTATTCCCTGGATCAGGGGGAAGTCCCGGTGGTTCACCGCATCAATCAGGAGCCTCCCCATACCTGGGATATTAAATATTGTCTCGATGATCACCGTTCCTGCCAGGAGACGGCCAAACTCATATCCACCCGCCGTCACCACAGGCAGAATGGCGTTCTTGAGGGCATGGCGGTACACCACCACCTGCTCAGCCAGCCCTTTAGCTCGGGCCGTCCGTATGTAATCTTCCCTGAACACCTCCAACATTGCCGAGCGGGTTACCCTGCCTATAAATGCCATGTTGGATACACCCAAAGCCAATGCCGGGAACACCATCTGCTGCAAGTTTGTCCCGGGGCTACTCCACAAGTCCGCATATCCCAGGGGAGGTATCCAATCGAATGCCGTTACCAGCAGGAGGATCAGCAGGATGGCCAGCCAGAAGTTGGGGATGGCGATTCCCAGGATAGTTATAATTCTGGCTACGTAGTCTCCCCACGTATCCTGCTTTATGGCGGAAATCACCCCCAGGGGCACCGACACAAAGGTCGCCATGAGCACTGCTACAAGGGTCAATTCCAGGGTGATGGGGAATTTATCTTTGATGAAGTTCCACACCGGCGCATCGGTCCTGTGGTTTGCGGCCTGGTAGTAGAAGGAGTTGCCAAAGTCCAGGGTCCACATACCCTTGAACCAGATGCCATACTGGATGAAGATATTTTTGTCAGTTCCAAGGATAGCCCTCAACGCGTCCAGTTGTTCCTGGCTGAAGTCAGGAGAATCTTCCCCTCCAAGCATCACCATTGCCGGGTCTCCGGGCACGATCCGCAGGATGAAGAAGATGATAATGGTGACGAGGATGAGGGTAGGAATAAACAGGACGATTCTCTTGGCTATATATGCCTGCATTTCTCCTCCGCTCCCTGGTTTGAGACTTCTACATCTCTATTCTATGTAGAATAGGCCTAGCCCAATTGGGGCCAGGCCTATCTGCTGCTGCCACGACATTAGCAGGCTGGGTCACACCATATCTGGTCGTGCTTGTTGTAGGCATAGATCAAGGGGTGCATGTTGAAGCCCTTGATCCTGCTGTTCAGCACCCACGACCGGGTGGTCCAGTAAATCCCGTCATAGAAGACATCCTCATTCATCAGCTTGTCTTCCGCCTCTCGGACTATCGCTATCCGGGCTTCCATGTCCAGTAGGGACTTTTGGCTCTGGAATAGCTCGTCCATGCCGGGGACCACGCGGCCCGCACCTTCTACACCTCCATCGGCCCATCTGGCGAAGGTGTTTTCGCTGATGTAGCGGTCCATGTAGGCGTTGGGGTCTATCAGGCTGAGGCCGGAGCCTTGCACGAAGAACTGGACATCGCCGACGGAGTAGGCGTCATAGCCCGCCGCGCTCTCCATTATCCTTAGCTCCACGTCCCAACCCAGGAACCGCCTGAGCTGGTCTGCGAGGACGGTTGCGGATTCAGGGTACTGGCAGCAGTTTCTGGTAGTCAGTTGTACCTCCAGCTCCCCGCTTAGGCCGGCCTCTTCCAGTATCTGCTTCGCGAGGGCTATATCATCGGGGTGTTTTTCGCCGTCAGCCGTCTCTCTATATCCGGGTATCTGGGAGACCTCCTCGGTGGACCTAGTAAACGGGGTATCCGGTGGGAAGGGGGTGCCCAGGGAGTCTCTGCCGCCCAGAGACTGAATGATCGCCTGGCGGTGCATGGCGTAGTGGACGGCCCGCCTCATAGCCAGCTTGTCGAAGGGGGCCTTTGATGCGTTGAATACCACGCCCCGCATCCCGCTGGGGCCGGCGAAGTGTACCACCAGCTTACCCTGCTCTTCTTCAACCATCTGCTCGGTCTCGGTGAAGTTGAGGTTATTGACGGCTGCGTTGAACATCATTATCTGTTCAGTCTTGAAGGCGGCGATCAGATTCCCCTTATCAACAATGATGAAGGAGTCTATCCCATCAATCCGGGGGTAGCCTTCCTTGTAGTAGTTGGGGTTGCGCCTGCTCTTCCAGACTACCTCCAAGTCCCATTCTTCCAGCAGGAACGGCCCGGACATGACCAAGTCCTCCGGTGTGACGGTGCCCTGCAATATACCCTCATCCAGCACCTTGTGGGCCGCAACTATTATGTTGTTGTTATTAGCCAGGGCGACGGGGAAGGTGGCAGAGGGGAAGTCCAGGTTCATCACTACTGTGAAGTCATCCGGGGCCTCGTAGCTGCCGGGCTGCATGAACTGGTATATGGGGAATTCCTGGGTGGGTATGGACTGGGCGGCCTCTTTCAGGATTGGGATTGTGTCAGGCTGCATGATGCTGTCCAGGGTGAATATCATATCCCTGGAGGTCAGAGGCGTACCGTCGGACCACACGGCGTTCTCTCGCAGGCGGAAGGTGTAAACCAAGCCATCGTCGGAAACTTCCCAATCGGAACACAGGTCACAGACCACGTCATTGGGCTCCGGGGTCTCCGGGTCGTAAACTATCAGGTGGCTGAAGTCTCCATAGATGCCGTGCAAGACCGGTATGGACAGCCTGTGGAATATCCTGGGCACCACGGCCGCGTACCCCTGCATGGGAACAATTCCGCCGAACTTGATTTCCGCAGCCACGGGTTGGGTAGGAGTAGCCTCTGCCATGGCCGTTGGGGTGGGCTCATCCATTGCCTGTGGAGTTGCAGTTGCAGTAGGGTCAGGAGTAACTTCCTCAGCCTCATCGCCTCCACAGGCTACCGCAGCTATCAGTATTGCTAGTAGGGGTGCGATTACTAGCCACTTGGGATTAAGGAACCACCGATACGCCATGTAAATCCCTCCGAGTCTCTAAATTTGTATCCGGTCGTGCTAAAAGAGTCCAGGGCCTAGTCTGCCCCGGAGCAATAAACGTGCTGAAGGATATCATATAGATAATAAACCTGTCAATACTTTATATTTTGGGGCAACTGTTCAGATACGATGAACCGAGATCGCAGCCTCTCTGGCATTATGAAAATAGCCGCAACCGTTACCGTCATTCCCGCGAAAGCGGGAATCCAGGGTCCCGCGACGTAGGCGGTCGTTGCGAGTCACCCCCCCCCCCATCCCTGGATTCCGGCCTACGCCGGAATGACGGTGGGCAGGCCACCCGCCACTCCCATCCTCGTATGTGGCCCGCAGGGGCATGGGTAATTCCGGCCTGCAACTGAGTGACAGATGAGAGAAGTACATGATAGGCTGTGCCGATGGACATTACCCGGCTACTGTTCAAGCTGCTGATGGGCAGTCGTCTTCCCATAACGAGGGGTACACTGGAAGTCTCCGGCATAACCGGCCCGGTGCTGATACGCCGTGATGGGTACGGCATCCCCTACGTCAAGGCGCAAAAGGACGACGATGCCTGGTATGGCTTGGGGTTTTGCCAGGGGCAGGATAGGGCCTTCCAGATTGAGGGTTTGCTCCGGGTCGTCCACGGAGCTTTGTCGGAGATTATAGGCTCCAGGGGAGTCCCTATGGACAGGTTCTCCCGTAGGATCGGCTTTCGCCACTTCGGTGAACTCCAGCTTGGGGCCATTGACCAGGAGACCCGCCGGATGTTCGATGCCTTCGCTCGCGGCGTTAATGACGGATGGCGGTTGGGGTGCCCTCGGGTGCCCCACGAGTTCCGCGCCCTGGGAGTCCGGCCTACCCCATTCAAGGCATCCGACATCCTTGGCATAGCCAACCTCATCTCCTTCATGCTCTCGGCCCTCAGTTGGGGCGCGGAGTTGGCCCGTCTCAAGGTCTTGAAAGAAGACGGGGCGGATGCGTTGGAGGCCCTGTCCGACCGGTCCTTCAGGCATCATGTCCCTCCCGGCCTTCCCATTGCCGAGGCGGGGCCTGCCATTGACCGGCTGGCACAGGAGGTGGGCCTCTTCCTCTCAACCACGGGGCTGGGAGGCGGGTCTAATAACTGGGCCATCGCCCCGTCTCGCACCGCCTCTGGGAGACCCATCCTGGCAAACGACCCGCACCTGGGGCCTACCCTGCCCCCCAACTGGTATCTGGCCCACCTGAGGACCCCGGACTGGGCGGTGGCAGGCGCTTCCTTTGTAGGAGGCCCGATTTTCCCCATAGGACATAACGGCGTTGCTGCATGGGGGATTACGGCAGGTCTTGCGGATAACACCGACTTGTTCTTGGAGGAGATAGGCCCCGACGGCAAGAGCGTCCGCCAGGATGACAAGTTTGTTCCTTGCGAGGTAAGGAAAGAGGTCATACGGTTCAAGGCGGGCCGGAGGGATAGAGGACGGGATGGGCGTCAAGAGAGCGTCACGGTAGAGGAGGATGTCCTCGTCACCCCGCGCGGCCCTATCATTGGCAGGGGATTGGAGGGCGACAAAATAGCTATTTCTTTCAGGGCGACCTGGTTGGACCCCAGTCCGGCGGAGTGGTTCCAGTCCCACAAGGCCCGCAGCTTCGAGGAGTTTCGCCACGCTTTTGAGAAGTGGCGGATGGCGCCCCTCAACATGGTGTATGCGGACACCTCCGGGACGATAGGCTGGCAACTGGTGGGAGCGGCCCCCCGGCGGCGCAAGGGCTGGGGGACCGTTCCCCTGCCGGGATGGGACTCGGAAAACGGATGGGAGGAAAGCCCGGTCCCCTTCGATGAGATGCCCCGCGCGGCAGACCCGGAGGCCGGCCTTGTTGCCACCGCCAATAACGCGCCCACCAATATCCCCATCATACCGGCGGAAGCTGGCGCCCACTACGAAAACAGTAGAGCCGTTGCAGAAGAGGGGCCCTACCTGGGGGTGGACTGGATTGAGGGCTACCGGTGGGCGCGCATCGTCGAGGCCCTCAGCGCCCGCAAGGACTGGGACGTGGATGGGGTGCTGGCTCTTCAGATGGACCAGGTGTCCTTGACGTGGAGGGACCTGCGGGAATACGTGCTCAAGGCTCCCGCCGCAACCGAGGAGGCCCGCCAGGCCCTCACGTTGCTGGCCCAATGGGATGGCGTAGTGTCCCCGGACTCGCCGGCTGCATCGGTCTATGAACTATTTCTGTCTGAGATGACTCAACGGGTGGTGAGGGCCAAGGCCCCCAGGTCCGGGTCCTGGGCGCTGCTCCTGAGCAGCATAGGACACCTGGCCCGTCTTCTGAAGGAGCAGCCCGAGGGCTGGCTGCAACGTCCATGGCCGGAGGAGGTGGCCGACGCCCTGGGAAGGGTAGTCCACAACCTGAAGGAGACCTATGGCAATGAGCCGGAGAAATGGGCCTGGGGACGGGTACGCAGCCTGACCTTGAAACACCCTGCCGGAGACCGCAGCCCTATTGCAGGGAGGATATTTAACCTGGGGCCGTTTCCCTGGGGAGGGGATACCCACACCGTTAACCAGGCGGGCAACGTGATACACAGGCCCACGTCGAATCCGGGCTGGATAGCGTCCCTCCGCATGGTAGTGGACGTGGGGAATTGGGAGGAGAGCCGCTTTGTGCTCCCGGGAGGACAGTCGGGCAACCCGTTGTCGCCCCACTACTCAGACATGCTCCCCCTGTGGAAGGAAGGTTCGGGGGTGCCCATCGCCTGGTCGCCGGAGCAGGTGGTGAAAGCGGCGAAGTCTACCCTGCGCCTGGTGCCTGGGGAATAGTCCTTGCCTGCCCACCCGTCATTCCGGCGTAGGCCGGAATCCAGGGGTATGGGGTGGGGAGTTGTTCCTTCCCCCTTCGATGGGGGAAGGTTAGGATGGGGGTGATAGGCCCGTTAACCGGGACCGTCGCGTAGAAGAGAGAGTCATGCCCCGTCAATTCCGAACATCTCGGTGATGAGGCCGTCTTGTATCTCTAGGGACATGTCTCTACCGGGGTTGGGCCTGCCGGGGGTATGTCCAAGGACCTTGATCTCAGCGTGGGCCCATCCGGGGGTAAGCTCCAGCAGCCCAACAGTCCCCAGCCGGGCCTCCTTATTGTGGGGGAAGGTTATGCTGCCGCTGTTAAGCAGCAGGACACCCTCCCGGTACTCCAGCACCTCGTGATGAGTGTGCCCCCACACCATGATGTCCACTGGCGTGGGGAAGGTGGCCTGAAGCTCCGATACCGGTCGAGAGGGGCGTCTCAGGTTGTGCACCATGCCGATTCGCCAGCCCTCAACGTCTATCACCTGGACCTCTTCGGAGCGGGGGTCAGGTATGGGGTCGTTGTTGCCTGTAGCGCACACCACCGGCGCGAACTGCTCCAACCAGTCCAGCACCATAGGCGACGTGAGGTCTCCGCCATGAAGCACCAGGTCAACGTTGGAGAAGAACTGGGCAGGCTCCGGCCCCAGATCATCCAGGTGGCGGATGATTCCGGGCAGGTGGGTGTCGGTGAGCAATCCAATACGCATGGCGCATAATGTACTATTCCCAGGGGTGAAAGTCAATGCTGTGGCTTTGCTTCAGATTGACACTTGCACACCCTTATGCTAACTTTGTGGGAGTTTATCAGGGTCTTTCTCACCGGCGGATGATGGACTCCCGGCAAGCCCGGCCTTCTGCTGGGGTTGCCGGACCAACTGCCATATTGATGAAAAAGCGGGCGAAAGGAGTAGGGTATGCCACAGATGAGAGAAGCCGCCATCGTTGGTATACATGAGTACCCCTCACGGGTTGTGGGGCCTGGCGTTAGTTCCCTCCAGATTAAGGCCGAGTCCACTGCCAAGGCGTTAGAGGATGCGGGCCTGACCTGGCAGGACGTGGATGCAGTCTATGACACCGGCACCGACCAGGGGGTTGGCGGCCTGGGTATTTCCGAATATTTTGGCTTCAAGCCCAGGGTGATTGACAACACCTCGGTGGGGGGCACGTCCTACGAGTTCCATGCCAACCACGCCCTGAGAATGATCGCCGCGGGCAAGTGCAACGTGGCCCTCATCACCTACGGCTCCACATCCCACAGCGACCGGAGGGCCATAGGCACCGCCGGAGCTACGGGGCTTGGCGCGGCCAATATGTTCAGCAACATGGAGGACCCCTGGGGCCTCACCCTCATCGGCAACTACGCCATGGTCAAGAGCCGCCACATGCACCAGTATGGCACCACCAACGAGCAGTTCGCCCACATAGCGGTGGCTACCAGGCGGCACGCCATGCGGAACCCGGAAGCGGTCAAAGCCATGACCGACCTGGAGTTCGTAGGTATCAAGGAGACTACCATAGATGATGTCCTGGAGTCCCGGCTCATCGCCTACCCCCTGCGGCTTCTGGAGTGCTGCATGATCTCCGATGGCGGCGGGGCGGTGATAGTCGCCTCCAAGGACGTGGTCCCCAACACCAGGAAGAAACCCGTTTGGATAATCGGCACCGGGGAGGCCACCAAGTACAGGGAGAACAACGGGGACATTACCGTCAGCGCGGGGGGGCAGTCCGGCCCTGTCGCCTTCGCAGAGGCGGGGGTCTCGCCCTCGGAGATTGACATCCTGATGGCCTACGACTCCTTCAGCATCACCGTCATGTGCCTCATAGAGGACCTGGGCTTCTGCAAGAAGGGGGAAGGGGGAGCCTTCGTAAGCGATGGCCGGCTCCACTTCGACAACCCCCTCAAGCCTGCAATAAACACCGATGGGGGCGGCCTTTCCTCCAACCACCCGGGAGCAAGGGGTATATTCCTCCTCATAGAGGCTACCCGTCAACTCCGCGGCGAGTCCACCTCCCAGGTGAACAATCCCAAGCTGGCGGTAGCCGTTGGCAACGGGGGCCAGCTGGGGTCGCGCCATGCCACAGGAGCTACTATTCTCGCTGCCGACTGACCATCCCGTATCGTAGGATGTGGTAGCGGTGCAGTTTAGTTGGTCGCGTTGCCCGTAGAGGCGGGTTTCAAACCCGCCCCTACCAAAGGCGACAGTCTGTTTGCCCACCAAACCGCCTAAATTGGAACGTTACAGTAGGATGCCGGAAATTGGACATTGGCGTTCCACTCAAACTTGAATCAAGGGGGTATATAAGTTATGCCACCTCTAAGGCCACAGCCGAGGTTTCCTGAACCGGACACCCAGCCCTTCTGGGATGCCACCAAGCGCCACGAGCTTGCCTACCAGACATGCAACAAATGCAGTGAAGTCATATTCTACCCCCGGGGACACTGCACCAGGTGCGGGTCTACCGAGACCACCTGGAACGTGTCCCGGGGAGAGGGGGCGGTGTATACCTTCAGCGTAATAATGCAGAGCCGGCACCCCGCCTTCAAGGACCTGGGGGCCTATGCCGTCGCCTACGTTGACCTGGACGAGGGTTTCCGCATTATGACCAACATCGTGGGAGTGCAGGACCCCACCAGCGACATCCAATGCGGGATGCGGGTCAGGCTGGTGTGGGAGGACCAGGGCGAGGGGGAGGTCTCCTTGCCCATGTTCGAGCCGGCCTAGTTTGGAGAGCCGGCTCGCGACAGGTATCCGGGTCGGCAGTACGGCCAACCGAAAATATCATAAATAAGGGGATGATATGCCCAGGCTGGACCAACTAAGCGAAATTCAGAAGAACACCCTAATATACTTTCCGTGCATCGAGCACGACGACGCGCCCTGGACGCCCTGGAACAAGGAGCTATCCCAAAGCAAGGTAGCCATTGTAACCACTGCGGGCCTTCACATGCGCAGCGACGCGCCCTTCGCCGGCGGGGACTCCTCCTACCGGGCGATTCCTTCCGACGCCGATACCAACGACATCATCCAGAGCCACGTCAGTATCGGCTTTGACCACACCGGCATATACCGCGACCTGAACCTCGCCTTTCCCATAGACCGCCTGTGTGAGTTGGCGGAGAGGGGCGAGATCGGCGGCCTGCCTTCCCATCACTACTCCTTCATGGGCGCCCATCGCAACCCCCAGAGGATAATCGAGGAGACGGCGCCGGAGGTGGCGGACATCCTGAAAGCCGATGGGGTGGACCTGGTGCTTCTAACCCCTGTCTGACCCCTTTGCACCCACACCGTAGGTGTGTTGGCAAGGGTCTTTGAAGAGTGTGGGCTGGCTACCCTGAGCATCGCCCTGGTCCGGGAGCATGTTGAGAAGGTCAAGCCTCCCCGTACCCTGTTCGTCCCCTTCCCCCTGGGATGGCCCCTGGGCAAGCCCAACGACGCCGAGTTCCAGCACAAGGTTATAAGGGCGGCCTTTGACCTTCTGGATTATCAGGACGGGCCGGTCCTGGTTGACTTCCCCGAGGAGGTGGAGACTTCCGCGGAACTGCCCCAGGCTTCCCAGGTCCAGGCTGATTCAGGCCCGGCAGAGGGAGACCCGGCCAACGAGGTGACGGCGCTGCGGCCCTTCTACGAGCGTTGGCTTGAAGCCCAGGGCGGGCGCACCGCCGTCGGCCTCAGTGGGGTACCCCAAAGGCGGTTCCGGGGGATGGTCCGGGCCATGCAGAGCTACGCCCAGGGAGAGGAGGCGGACTTCGAGGCCCTCCCGGAGGATATGACGGTGCACCAGTACCTGCGCTACTGCATTGACGACCTGAAGGCCTTTTTCTACGAGGCCAGGATGGCCCAGCGTCCGACGGCCACCGAACTCGAACTCCACACCTGGTTCTGGGGAGAGACCGCCGCCGGGCACTTGGTCGCCGCCATAGCCCAACGGATGAATGAGAGCGAAGACCCCAGGATAAAGGGCATCGCCTTCGGTATCGCCCGCTAGGCCCCAAGGCCCCCTGTGATTATTATAAAATAGGCAGCGTCAGGTTCCCCCACCGCACCCACCGTCATTCCGGCGCAGGCCGGAATCCAGGGGTGGGGTGTGAGGGCTATCCCTTCCCCCTTCATGGGGGAAGGTTAGGATGGGGGTGATAGGTCAGTTAACCGGAACGGTCGCGCAAATGGGACTGCCCCCTCACCCTAGCCCTCTCCCAAGAGGGAGAGGGGACTTCTGACACGGCATCCCCACCGTCATTCCCGCGAAAGCGGGAATGACGGGTCCCGCGACGTAGGTGGTCGTTGCGAAGTCACCCCCGCCACCCCCCTGGATTCCGGCCTACGCCGGAATGACGGTTGAGGTGAGGGTGAGGGGATGGGAGCGGTAAGCGATAACTTGACAGCCCAGTCCACCATCGGGAAGCCACTCACGGAGGGAGGTATAGCAATGAAATACGATGCGGTTATCATCGGCGCAGGCTCGGCAGGCGCCATCATGGCTACCCGTCTAACCGAAGACCCCCAGCGTTCCGTGCTCCTGCTGGAGGCCGGCCCCGACTACCCGGAGTTCGAGCGTCTTCCCGAAGAGGTGAAGTACGGCTACTCCACCGAGATAGACATTATGACCAGCGACCACAACTGGCAGTTCACCGGCAGGGCTACCGACAGCGCCAGGGAGATGCTGGTCCCCAGGGGAAAGGTCACCGGCGGCTCCAGCGCCATCAATGGCCAGGTGTTCCTCCGGGGGGTGCCCGAGGACTACGATACCTGGGCATCAATGGGCAACGACGAGTGGGGCTTCCAGAATCTGCTCCCCTACTTCCTGAAGGTGGAGACCGACACCGACTTCCAGGATGACTTCCACGGGAGCGATGGGCCCATCATCGCCCGCCGCTTCAAGGAAGAGGATTGGCTTCCGGCCCAAAGGGCATTCTATGAGGCATGTAGGTCCGCGGGCTTTCCCGACAGCCCCGACGCCAACCATCCCGACTCGACCGGCGTGGGGCCATTGCCATTCAACAACCCCAACGGCGTCCGTTGGAGCACTGCTCTGGGGTATCTCAACCCGGCCAGGCACCGTCTCAACCTGACCCTCAGGCCCAACTGCACCGTGCACCGCATCGTGTTCGACGGCAAGCGGGCAACCGGCGTTGAGGTGGAGAGCGGCGGCGAGAGGTTCGTTGTCGAGGGGGAGCAGATAGTCCTGTGCGCCGGGGCTATAGGCTCGCCCCACGCGCTGATGCTGTCGGGAGTGGGGCCCGGGGACAATCTGAGGAGCCTGGGCATCCCGGTAGTAGCTGACATGCCGGGAGTCGGACAGAACCTCAGAGACCATCCCCTGGTATGGGTCACCTGGCGCACCAGGCCCGGGTTCCCGCTGGACGGGATGGCTCCCAGGGCGCAGGTATCCCTGCGGTATACTGCCGAGGGTTCACCCCTGCGCAACGACCTGAAGGTGGGGATGCAGTCCTTTGCCACCGAGCGAATCAACCGGGGCGGAGACCGGATGGTGCCCGTAGGCATCCGCATGACTGCCGGCCTGCAACTGGCGGCGGGGGCTGGTGAGATGCAGCTTACCTCCACCGACCCCAACGTCCAGCCCTTCCTGGACTACAACTACCTGCAGGACCCTTTCGACAGGCAGAGGATGCGGGAGATGGTGCGCCTGTGCATCAGCCTTGGAGAGCACGAGAGCTTCAGGGGTATAATCCAGGAGCGCATCGAGCCTTCCGATGCCGACCTTGCCACTGATGAGGCCCTCGACGAATGGGTTAAGCGTGAAGTCACCACGTCCCAGCACATATCCGGCACCTGCAAGATGGGTCCCTCCTCGGACCCCACGGCAGTGGTGGACCAGTATGGGAAGGTGCACGGGCTGGAGGGCCTGCGGGTGGTGGATGCTTCCATAATGCCCGACTGTATCCGGGCCAACACCAACGTCACCACCATGATGATAGGCGAGCGCATCGCTGACTTCATAGGACAGGGGAGGTGAGGCGAGATCGGCGAGGGAATTGAAGCCGGGGGGTCCCATGAGGAGCAATATCCTTGCGATGGCGCTGATACTGTGCGGGCTGCTCACTCTGTTGGCAGCTACCTGTGACGGCGAAGATGCACCCGCCGCCGACTCGACCCCCGAGCCGGCGGCCACGCCAACCCCTACGCCTACGGCCACTGCGCCACCC
The DNA here is from genome assembly GCA_965219725.1 of Dehalococcoidia bacterium. Lineage (GTDB taxonomy): Bacteria > Chloroflexota > Dehalococcoidia > Lucifugimonadales > JAGWBF01 > CBDCOF01. Next base: position 2,454,330 of record CBDCOF010000002.1, read on the forward strand.
CTACCTACGGCCACCGCGCCACCTGTGTCGGGGACTGCGCCAACGCTCGGGGTGACGGCCACTGCATCATTCATGCCGGCGGCCACGCCAACCCCTACGCCTACGGCCACTGCGCCACCCCTACCTACAGCTACGCCGATGCCAAGGGCGACACCTACCGCGACGCCTGTGCCGACGCCCGGGGTAACAGCCACGGCGGCATCCGCGCCGGCGACTGCGCCAACAATATCGGCAGAACTATCCCAGGCATTGCTGGATATATGCTCCAAGGGGGAGGTGTTCCCCGACACCGAGGCCAACCCCGGCCTGGTCCAGGACTGCGCGGTTGTCCTGGGAGTCGTGGCATACTTCGACTTGGCTCACTCACCCGACGTGAGTGAGGAGGATTACATTGCCAAGTTGGAGAGGGAGGGTATTGAATTCATCTTGGACTGGGTCATGTTCGCCGTTAGATGGTCTCCCCACCGGGTAACCTCTCTGAATCTCAGTGACAATCTACTGATGGGCGGCATCCCAACCGAGTTGGGCAACCTGACGAATCTGGAGGTGTTGCGTCTCGACGAAAACCATTTGACAGGCAGCATCCCAACCAAGTTGGGGAGCATAACCAATCTGGAGTGGTTGGCCCTCAGTGGCAATCTACTGACGGGCACCATCCCGCCAGAGTTGGGCAACCTGACCAATCTGGAGTCGTTGCATCTCAGCCACAACCAACTGACGGGCGCCATCCCAACCGAGTTGGGCGGCCTGACCAATCTGGAGGATTTGGACCTCAGTGGCAACCAACTGACGGGCACCATCCCAACCGAGTTGGGGAGCCTGACCAATCTGGGGTCGTTGAACCTCGGTTTCAACCAACTGACGGGCAGCATCCCCCCGGAGTTGGGGAGCCTGACCAATCTGGAGGTGTTGGACCTCAGTGGCAACCAACTGAGCGGCTGTGCGCCGGCTGCCTGGCGAGATATTGAATTTCGGGAAGTTGACTTGGGAGGGCTGCCCTTCTGCGGGGTGACGGCTACTCTGACGCCCACCACGCCGTCCATGCGTAAGGCTATGCAAGAACTATCGCAGGAACCGCTCGCTATATGCTCCAATGGGGTGGTGGTTCCCGACCCGAAGGATAACCCCGGCCTGGTCCAGGACTGCACGGTCCTCCTGGGAGCCCGGGATACCCTGGCCGGCGATGCTCATCTCAACTGGCGGGAAGACGTTCCCATCTCGCGCTGGAAAGGCACCTACGTCGAAGGGTCTCTCCGCAGAGTAACCGGCCTGGGCCTCATTAGAAACCGACTGGCTGGCACCATCCCAACCGAGTTGGGCAACCTGACCAATCTGGAGCGGTTGGGCCTCGAACGAAACCATTTGACAGGCAGCATCCCCCCGGAGTTGGGGAGCCTGACCAATCTGGAGGCGTTGTCTCTCTGGGGCAATCTACTGACGGGCACCATCCCAACCGAGTTGGGCAATCTGACCAATCTGTGGTTGTTGATGCTCAATCACAACCAACTGAGTGGCAGCATTCCCCCAGAGTTGGGGAGCCTGACAAATCTGACGATTTTAGGCCTCGTTGTCAACCAATTGACGGGCGGCATTCCCCCGGAGTTGGGGAGCCTGACAAATCTGACGATTTTAGGCCTCAGTGACAACCAACTGAGTGGCAGCATCCCAACCGAGTTGGGCAGCCTAACTAATCTGCGGCAGTTGTACCTCAATGACAACCAACTGACGGGCGGCATCCCAACCGAGTTGGGGGGCCTGACCAATCTGGAGGGGGTGGACCTCGGTTTCAACCAACTGACGGGCAGCATCCCCCCGGAGTTGGGGAGCCTGACCAATCTGGAGGTGTTGGACCTCAGTGGCAACCAACTGACCGGCGGCATCCCGACTGAGTTGGGCAACCTGACCAATCTGGTGAAGTTGGACCTCCGGGGCAACGACCTCAGCGGCTGTGCGCCGGCTGCCTGGCGAGATATTAAATTTCGAGAAGTGGACCTAGGCGGGCTGCCCTTCTGCGAATAGTCCCGCCCGCCCGCCTTGGTTGGCAGGCATGGGGCGTGGATAGTTGCTCACCACCGCCCAGGTCCGGGTAGCGGTAGTGGTGCCACCGGGCCAAGGCCGGGTAGGAGGACCGGCTCCTTTGAAGCCCTTGATGCACATTGTCATTCCGAGGAGCGGAGCGACGAGGAATCTAAAAGCTATGGCTTCAACAAAGCTACGGCTTTAGATTCCTCACTCCGCTTCGCTACGTTCGGAATGACAGATGGAAACGGCTTTCGTATGTTCGGAATGACATGAAACTGAAATGTCAACTGGGCCAAGCCCAGAATGATGGATGAAGGACTAATTTGCATCAAGCGTTTGAAGGAAGGAAGGGAGGAAGAAGTCGGCAAGAAAGAGGACAGGCTGCTGACGGACCTGCTGCGGGGGGTCTCCAGGACCTTCTACCTGACCTTGCGGGTGCTCCCCGGCGGGCTGCGGGAACCCATTGGCTTGGCTTACCTGCTGGCGCGGGCGGCGGATACCATAGCCGATACCCGCCTCCTGCCTCCCCAGGAGCGGCTGGAGCATCTCCTGGCCTTCCGGGGCCAGGTGAAAGGCCCCTCCAAGGCGGGAGACCTCCATGAAATCCGGCTTTCCCTCACTGATAAGCAGGCTGTGCCCGATGAGCGGGCGCTGCTGGAGTCCCTGCCCCAGGCCTTTGAGTTGCTGGAGGCGCTGCCGGAAACCGACCTCGTCCTGGTGCGCTCGGTGGTGACGACCCTCGCCCTTGGCATGGAGATTGACCTGACCACCTTCCCCGCCGAGGACTCCGGGGATGTGGCAGCCCTTGAGGGCCTCGCCGAACTTGACAACTATACATATTACGTGGCCGGGTGCGTGGGAGAGTTCTGGACGGCTATAACTATGGCCCACACGACCCCGCTCAAGGGATGGGACGCCCACCGGATGTCCCAAGCCGGCGTAGGGTTTGGCAAGGCATTGCAGATGACCAACGTCCTGCGGGACGTGCCCAGGGACCTGCGCATTGGCCGTTGCTACCTGCCCCGGAGGGAGCTTGCGCGGGTGTGGCTTGCCCCGGAGGACTTGCTAAGCCCGTCCTCGGGTAGGAAGGCCCGCCCCATCCTGGTGGAGGGCATCCGGGTGGCATTGGAGCATTACCTTGCGGCTGAGGAATATTTGATGGCTATCCCCCGCCGATGCGTGAGGCTGCGCCTAGCGGTGCTGTGGCCCATTCTCATCGGGCTGGCGACCCTGGCAAAGCTGGCGAGCAATGAAGCGTGGCTAGAGCCGGACACGCCTTCCAGAGTGACCAGGGGATGGGTGTACCGGACTATGGCCCTCTCCTTACCCTGCGCGGCCTCCAACGGCCTCTTGCGCCGGTGGATTGCGGGGCTGCGAAAGCAGGTTGAGGAAGCCCTGGAAGACACCAACCACCCTTCTGACATCCTCCGCAAATGCGGGATAGACCGTAGGTAGGATGGCCCAGACGGATGATATGGTAACGGATGATATGGTAGATGTAAGAAGTTCCCCCGCAAGCGCGGGGATAGACCGGAGGTAGCATGGCCCAGATTGATGATATGGTAGATGTACTGGTTATTGGGGCCGGCGCTTCGGGCGCTGCCCTTACGTGGAGCCTCACCGAGGCAGGAATCCAGGTGATGTGCCTGGAGCAGGGTGGATGGGTGGACCCGGACCCCTTCCCCGTCACCGACCCCGAATGGCAGACCCACTCCCAGACCGACTTCCACCCAGACCCCAATATCCGGGGCCTGTCACAAGACTATCCTGTGAACAACGTGGAGTCGGTCATCGCGCCCTATATGTACAACGCCGTTGGCGGCAGCACCATCCATTGGGGGTCCCACTTTCCCCGCCTCCATCCCTCGGACTTCCGGGTGAAGACCCTCGACGGGGTTGCCGACGACTGGCCCCTCACCTACCAGGAATTGGAGCCTTACTTCGACCTCAACGACGGCATCATGGGAGTCTCCGGCCTGAGAGGAGACACGGCATACCCGCCCAAACCCGAAAGGCCCAACCCGCCCTTGGCCCTGGGCAGGCTGGGCGAGGTGCTGGCCGGGGGGTTCGACAAGCTGGGCTGGCACTGGTGGTCATCGGACAGCGGCATCATCTCCAGGGAGTATGACGGCAGGAAGCCCTATCTTGGCCCAGGCCTCCGTTCTCCCTCCAGCGTGGACTTCAGCTACTGGCCCAAGTCCCTCAGCAATGGGGCCATCCTCCGCACCAACGCCAGGGTAAGGGAGATTACGGTAGATAAGCAGGGCATGGCCCACAGCGCTATCTACTACGACGAACAGGGCATTGTCCGGGAGCAGAAGGCCCGCCTCATCGTAATGGCCTGCAACGGCCTGGGGACTCCCAGGCTGCTGCTCAACTCCAAGTCCGGCCTATTCCCCGATGGCCTGGCTAACAGCAGCGGGCTGGTGGGCAAGAACCTGATGTACCACCCCTCGGTCCCCGTCACCGGGATATTCGAGGAGCAGTCCGACGGCTACGCCGGGCCGATGAGCAGCACCATGCTAAGCCAGCAGTTCTACGAGACGGACCCTGGACGGGGCTTCGTTCGCGGGTACGAGTTTCAGATAACCAGGGGCTCCGGGCCCGTGGGCACCGCCCTGGGGGGATTCGCCTACCACCGCATCCCCTGGGGCGCTGAGCACCACAGGGCGTTTCAGGACAGGTTTGCCCACAGCATCGGCATCCTGGTCATGTCCGAAGACCTACCCGAGGAGCACAACGAGGTTATCCTGGACTCGGACCTGACCGACAGCAGTGGGATTCCGGCTCCCCAGGTGCGGTACAAGATGAGCGAGAACACCACCAAGATGCTGGTGCACGGGATAGCCAGGGCCAGAGAGGTTATCGAGGCGGCAGGGGCGAGGGAGGTCATGTCTGATCCCAACAACGTAGTCGGCGGCTGGCACCTGATGGGGACCGCTCGCATGGGTTCCGACCCCAGCACGTCGGTGGTGGACCGTTGGGGCGGGAGCCACGACGTGAAGAACCTGTTCATCATAGATGCCAGCCTCTTCGTTACCTGTGGGCCGGTGAACCCTACCCCCAGTATCCAAGCGCTGGCCCTCAGAACGGCGGACTATCTGAAAGGCGAAGGCCGATACCTGGCAACGGGATAGGGGGCTTGGGTAGTGTGTCACCTTGGAAAGGAAGGGTTTGATATGGTGTTAACAAACGAGGTGGAGCGGATTTTCCAGGATGCCCGTTTCATGCAAGAACAGGCCGTTAGGCAATTGGCCGAAGGGGAGGTTAGGGATGCCGCCGAAAAGTCATGGTGCGCCGTTGTACGTGCCACCGATGCCATGGTTCTTGCAGTGACCAATGTAGAACCCAGGGCCGCTGGTAAGAGGATGGAGGTTTTGAGAAAGTTACGTGGGTACGATGAAGGCTATTTTAAGCCTGTCCACGTTATCTATGGGAACTTACTAAGTTTTCTGCATAGTGGGTGTTTCTATGACGGTCACTGTGACCCCCCTGAAGCTATAGCGGCTGAGATAGCGGACACATGGGACTATATAGATAACGTGGCAAGCCTGGCTAATAGGTTTGCCGACGGCATTGTATTAGCCGGTTGGAACGATAGAACATAACACCGCTCCCCTATCATCTTTCCTACGGCCCCTATCCTCAAGGAGGATAAGATCGAGTTCTTCCCCACCCGCTGGATTGTGGCATCGGCCATATCCCTGGGCGGGTGTTTTTTATGCGTGCTATGCGGACTGCGGACTTGTAAATTGACACGGACATGGCGAAAGTATATTATGCCATTGAAACACCCTGCCGTTCCGGGGCCGGGCGGCTGAGGGGCCGGCATTCGAGAAGCATCTAATCTATATTGGGGGTAGGAGGAATGACTACACATCAATCCAACGTGGTGTTATCCACCCAGGAGTTCAACGTGATAGGGACCCGTCCCATTCGTCACGACGGCTGGGACAAGGTAACCGGCAGGGCACGATATGGCGCTGACATTCACCTGCCGGGGCTGCTGTCTGGCAAGATTCTCAGAAGCCCCCATGCCCATGCGCGGATCAAGTCCATAGACGTGAGCAAGGCCGCCGCCCATCCCGGAGTCCGGGCTGTAGTGACCTCGGAAGACTTGCCCCAGCCCTCTGGGAAGGTGGTTGACCTGGGCGAAGGCGCAATGCAGAACCCCAGGTTCCTGAGCAACAACATCCTCGCCCAGGATAAGGTCCTGTACAAGGGCCACGCCGTAGCCGCCGTAGCTGCCACCAGCCCCCACGAGGCAGAGGAGGCCCTGGCCCTGATAGAGGTGGAGTACGAGGTCTTGCCCTCCGCCACCAACGTGGTGGACGCCATGAAAGAGGACGCCCCGGTGCTGCACGAGAGGTTGGCTAACCTCTCCAATCCGGGGGTCAGGGTTGGCGGCTATCGTGACGACGATGATACCGAGAAGTCCACCAATATAGCCAACCACTTCGTCTTCGAGATAGGAGATATTGAGCAGGGCTTTCGAGAGGCCACCACCATAGTTGAGCGGGAGTTCAGGACGGCCTCGGTACACCAGGGCTACATTGAGCCTCACAACGCCACCGCCCACTGGAGCCCCGATGGCAACCTGACCATCTGGTGCAGCACCCAGGGCCACTTTGCCGTAAGGGAGCAGACGGCGCTGGTGCTGGGCATCCCCATCTCCAAGGTGAAGGTGGTTCCTATGGAGATTGGCGGCGGCTTCGGCGGGAAGACCCTGGTATATATGGAGCCGGTCGCCGCAATCCTGGCTAAGAAGAGCGGCCACCCCATAAAGCTCACCATGAGCCGGACCGAGGTGTTCGAGGGCACCGGCCCTACCTCCGGCAGCTACATGCGGATGAAGATGGGCGTTGACAAGGATGGGAAGATCACGGCGGCGGAAGGGATGTTGGCCTACGAGGCAGGGGCCTTCCCAGGCTCGCCGGTGAACCCCGGCGCTCAGTGTATGCTGGGACCCTACGACATCCCCAACGCCCGGGTAGTAGGGTATGACGTGGTGCTGAACAAGCCCAAGACCGCCGCCTACCGCGCCCCCGGCGCTCCCGCCGCCGCCTACGCCGCCGAGACGGTCGTAGATGAGATATGCGAGAAGATAGGCATGGACCCCCTGGAGTTCCGTCTTCTCAATGGGTCGAAAGAGGGCACCCGGCGGGTCAGCGGCCCCAGGTTCCCCAAGATAGGCAACCTGGAGATGGTGCAGGCAGCCAAGGAGCACCCCCACTACTCCGCCCCCCTTGAGGGACCCAACCGGGGCCGGGGGGTGGCCAATGGGTTCTGGTTCAACGGCGCAGGTCCCTCAAGCGCCACCGCCAGCGTGAACCCCGACGGCACCATCAGCCTGGTGGAAGGCTCCCCAGACATCGGCGGCACAAGGGCTGTGGCAGCTATGCACGTTGCCGAGGTGCTGGGCATCGCAGCAGAAGAGGTGAAGCCCCAGGTAGGGGATACCGACTCGGTGGGCTACACCTCCACCACAGGCGGCAGCGGCGTGGCCTTCAAGACGGGCTGGGCCTGCCACGAGGCAGCCCAGGATGTCAAGCGCCAGATGATCGAGAGGGCGGCCAAGATTTGGGACGTGTCCCCGGACGACGTAGAGTACAGCGACGGGCTTATCGCCCACAAGTCCGACCCGGAGCTGCGCTACACCTTCCAGCAGCTTGCGGGAATGCTGAATGGTACCGGCGGCCCCATCGTAGGGCGCTCCAACGTGGACCCCAGGGGCGTGGGAGCAGCCTTTGCCCTGCACATGGTGGATGTAGAGGTTGACCCCGATACGGGCAAAGTGAGCATCCTGCGCTACACGGCCCTCCAGGACGTGGGCAAGGCCGTCCACCCCGGCTATGTGGAGAGCCAGATGCAAGGCGGGGCTGTCCAAGGCATAGGCTGGGCCCTGAACGAAGAGTATTATATGAACGACAGAGGTGAGATGAGCAATCCCACCTTCCTGGACTACCGGATGCCCACCAGCCTGGACCTGCCCATGATTGATACTGTGATTGTGGAGGTAGCCAACCCTGGGCATCCCTATGGAGTCCGGGGCGTCGGAGAGGTGCCCATCGTGCCTCCCATGGCCGCCATAGCCAATGCCATATACAATGCCGTCGGCGTCAGGATGCAGAAGCTGCCCATGTCTCCCGGCAACATCCTGGAGGCCATCTGGGAGAAGGAGCAGGAAGGCGGCAAGTAGCCTCCCTTTGAGTCGGTGACACCTGATTCGGGCCTATGGAAGCCCTCTTCACATAGGCCCGATTCGCATATCCCCACATGACGTAGCAAGCCCTGAGGAGGTGCTAGGCATGGACATGGAAAACGCCTTGGCGTTCAACTATACCAGTGTGGCCCAGGAGATAATCTGCGCCCCCGACGCCATCTCAGGCATCGTCGCTTCCCTGGACAAGGTGGGCGCTCACCGGGCCATGATTGTCTGCGGCCCCAGTATCCTGAAGGGTTCCGACGTTGTACAGAGGGTGCAGGATGCCCTTGGACAGCGATATGCCGGCGTCTTTTCGGGAGTAGCGCCCCATTCCCCCGTGCAGGCTCTCCAGGAAGCCGTTGCCATCGCCCGGGAATTGAGGCCCGACGCCCTGGTGAGTGTCGGGGGCGGGAGCACCCACGATACCTCCAAGGGTATTGCCACCCTGTTGGGTGAGGGCGGCGACATTCACGACTACGAGACCATCTTCGAGCCTCCCGACAGGATAGTCTTTATTCCCGACTTCCCCAACGCAAAAATACCGATAATAACCGTGCCTACCACCATGGGCGCAGCAGAGCTCAGCCGGGGCGGAGGATTTACCGACAAGGCCCTGGGCCGCAAGATTCTGGTCGGCGACCCTGGCACCCTTCCCAAGGTCATCATCATTGACGGTATGGCCCTGGCCACTACCCCAATGGACATCCAGGTGTCCACAGCGATGGGCCAGTTCCGCATCGCCGTGGAGAGTATTTACTCCAGGCGGCACAACCCCATCGGCGACGCCTTGGGCCTCCACGCCATCAGGATGCTGGTGGACTACCTGCCCCGGTGTCCTGATAGAGAGATAGACTGCCTGCTGAACACCAAGACGGCGGCCTGCATCGCTTCCCTGGCCTCGGTTGGGGGCCTGGGCTTGAACACGGCCATCGCCCACCACGTGGGGGGCCTGTACGACGTTCCTCACGGCGTCGCCAACGCCATCCTCCTGCCCCATACCATGAGGTTCAACCTGGACGCCAGCGCGGAGCGCCAGGCCATGATCGCCCAGGCTATGGGGATAGACACCGCCGGGATGAGCACAGAGGAGGCGGGGCTGGCGGCTTCCGACGGGGTTTACCAGCTATGCAGGACCCTGGGCATTCCGGCAACCCTGAGAGAGGCGGGAATACCGGAGGAAGGGCTGGAGATTCTGGCATCTGCTACCCTGACCGACCGGGGGCTGGCAACCAACCCCAAGCCTGTCCACGATGCGGGGCCCATCATGCAAGTATTGAGAGATGCCTGGTAGGTAATTATGCCCGCAAGCCGCGCCGATACCCACGACTTGGACAAGCTGTCCCGGTGGCACGAGGGCCTATCCTCGGAGAATACGGGGAGTTTTCCTGTGTATGCCATTTTCCTGGTGTCCCCCGAGGACAGGGAGGCCCACGACGTATTCCGCCGATTTCGGTCCAGCTTCGAGGCCCGCGCAGCCCCCTTCCACAACCTGGTAATCTTCGGGCAGCACGGCGTATCCAGCACCGTGTTGAGTCTATTGCCGGATTTCGGGCTGGATACGGGTTCTCTCCCTTCTCTGGCGCTGCTGGGTGGGCTGTCTTCGGGTACGGTTTATTCCCTGGGACTGAAGGGCAATACCTGGGAGGACGTGTTAGATGATGTGCTGGACAGGGTGGAGAGGGTAGCTGACGGGAGCGAAGGGCCTTTGGCTCTGGACTCATTTCCGGGGCTGACCGGCCACCGCCTCGGAGACAGGTCTCTGGTAGAGACGGTTGGCGCAGTGCTCAAGGCCATTATGCTATAATTCTAATAGAAGTAGATTGGAGGGGGAGCCGTTGATATGGCAGATGTGTTCATACCCACCATGCTCCAATCCCTGTCGGGCGGTGTGAAGCGGGTTGACATCGAGGCGGCCAACGTGCGCCAGGTCGTAGACAAGCTGGAGGAGCTATTCCCCGGCATAAAGGAAAGGCTGGTGGAAGAGGGGCAGATCCGTCCCAACGTCTCCGTGGCCGTGGACGGCGAGATCGCCAGGATGGGGATACTGGAGAAGATTAGTCAAAACAGCGAGGTCCACTTCGTGCCGGCCATTGGCGGGGGAAGCGTCCTCCCTGTAAATGTCCAGGCTTGATGAGTCATTCCCGCCCCTTATCCGTCATTCCCGCGAAAGCGGGAATCCACCCCCCACCCCTGGATTCCGGCCTACGCCGGAATGACGGTAGTTAGGCCAGCCACTCATTTTGATCCCCTTACGCAGCCCACAAGGGGCATGGGTAATTTCGGCCCGCGCCGGAATCCAGAAATCTAAAGGATAAGGAACGTTGCCCGTCTTGGCTACTCCTCGTACTTCTTGAAGACGATGCAGGCGTTCTGGCCTCCAAAGCCGAAGGCGTTGGAGAGGACCACCCTCACATCCTTGCGGCGGGCCCGGTTGGGCACATAGTCCAGGTCACATTCCGGGTCGGGGAACTCGTAGTTTATCGTGGGGTGAATCACACCTTCATTTATGGACTTGATGCAGGGGACGGCTTCCAAAGCGCTGGCCGCTCCCAGGCTGTGCCCTATCATAGACTTGGTGGAGCTTATGGGGACCTCGTAGGCATGGTCGCCGAATAGCTTCTTTATAGCCATAGTCTCCACAGCGTCATTGAGAGGGGTTGATGTCCCGTGAGCGTTTATGTAGTCCACCTCGGCAGGCTCTACCCCGGCGTCTTGCAGCGCCCACTTCATAGCCATGACGCTGCTACCGCATGTGTGGTCAGGCTGCACCAGGTCATAGGCGTCGGAGGAGCAGCCGAACCCCCCTAGCTCGCAAAGTATGTTTGCGCCCCGGTCCAGGGCGTGTTCCAGGCTTTCCAGTACCAGGATGACTGCCCCTTCCGCCGGCACGAAGCCGTCCCTCTGGGCGTCGAAGGGCCTGCTGGCCCTCTCGGGCTCGTCGTTTCTGGTGCTGAGGGCGCGCATGACGCAGAAGCCCCCAAGACCAATCTGGCTTATGCCGGCCTCGGTGCCTCCCGTAAACATCACCTTTGCGCTCCCCCGCCGTATCACCTCGGCAGCCTCTCCGATGGCCTGGTTGGAGGCGGAGCAGGCGGTGACGGAGGTGGACATGTATCCCTTGGCCCCTACTATGCGGCTGACGTTGGCGGTAGGCATGTTGGTCATTATCATGGGAAAGTACAGGGAGGAAAGCTCCCCAACACCCTTGTCCAACAGTACCCGGCACCCTTCCTCAACGGTGGGCAGCGCATAGGCCCCCGTTCCCAGGATAACCCCGGTGCGGTAAGGGTCCTCTGCGGACATATTCAGCCCCGAGTCCTCCAGGGCCATCAGCGCCGCCGCTACCCCAAGCTGAGAGAACCGGGCCATGCCCCCGGCTTCTTTGGCCCCGATGTATCGCGTGGGGTCGAACTCCTTGACCTCTGCTGCGATCCGGGCCGAATAGCCGGTGGTGTCACACAGGGTCATAGGGCCGACGCCCGATTTCCCCGCTACCAGGTTGTCCCAATACTCCTGGACGGTCTCTCCCAGGGGGGTCACTGCGCCCATCCCTGTGACTACCACCCTCCGTCTATCCATCAATCATCACCTGACTTTCTTGGTTCAAGGCCACTTCCGTTAGGACCCGTATTGCCAGCCGCGTGCGTTGGCGTATTGTGTGAGCCTCTTGGCCAAATTCTGAGTTTGGTTCCTAGAGAAGGCTCTAAAATCAAGCAGGACGTGTTCTTGAAACTCTTTTGGGCTAGGGATAGCGGGTATCTCGTGGTTCCGGCATTCCTGCAATGTAACAGCCAACACACCCTCAGATTGGAGACCCAATACATTCGTAAAGTGAGTCCATGCGGCTTCTGGAGTTATCTGGTCTCCGTCGTAAACCGAAATCATTCCCTTGTCTTTGGGTGTGGGCCTAAAAAGCTGAGAAGTAACCCTGCCCTTTTGCAGCCAACCTGGACTCACCTGGCGCAATAGCAAAGTCTCGTTGTTCACTCCGGTTCCGACTCCAACCTTTGGACTTCTTCGGCCAACCAGACCCAGGCGCTAGGATATTCCAAGTCCAAACTCTTAGCGTCCGATATGTTTGTATTGAGGTCAAGCCGATGCCATTCGCCCGTATGGCTGGTCAGGTCTATTTCGAGGCTAACCTCGTTGGATCCCAGGGACCACTCAACTTGCACTCCACCTTCAGGGGTAGGGTAAGTGTAGGGGAGTTGCCCATCTACAGGATAAAAGGACTCAAAGCTGCGAGCCAGCCAGTCCAAGCCGGCAGGGCTGGGGGCTTTGCTATAGCCGCTCCTCCAATCTCCGGCATGTTGCATTCCGTCCGCCCATCCGTCTTTCATGTCTCGGAACTCGTCCAGGCGTGCAGGAACGTCCAAAGGGTCTAGGAGGCTGATATGTTCAATGGATTCCAGGGCGAGCAAGCGATTTTGTTGGTTGTATTTGCCGATGCCATGGACTAAGACCCGAACTCCATCCCGGTACCCATTACAGGCTTCCAAGATGGTGTCGTGGTGCTGCTTGGGTATCGGGCCATGTATTTTGTGTCCGTAAATGGGTTGCAACTCGAAAGTCATTCTGTCTTGGTCCACTTCAGGAACGGAGCCGCGGAGATATACCTCCTTTGTCAGTTCCCTGGTTGGCATCCCACTTCCTCCTCAGTATTCCACTGTACCATATAATACTGAAGCATACTTCGCTTAGGAAAGGCTTGCCGGAGCATTAGCCCCCGTTGGTCAGTACGGCCACAATCCGGTCTCTGATGGACGCGGCCCGTTCCATGACCAGACCTGCCTCGATGCCTCCCAAGGGATGGGGTATTGTAACAGGCCGGGAGTCGGGTTTGCCAAAGGTCTTGGCGTGGACTAATGCCGAATTCAGGAAGGGCTCGGTACAGATTACCACGGTAGGGACCCCCCGGTTCTCAAGGGCCATTGAGTCGTGCACACTGCACGAGGTGCAGGACCCTCAATCGGCTATTGCCGTTACCACGAAGTCACATCGCTCAGCCAGTCTGTCTATGATGTCGTCGGCGGCCGGCCTGGAATAGATGAACTTGTCAACTACCAGGGAGTCTTCCAGTTCAAAATTCTTGTCCAGCAGTTCCTTGATGCTCAGGAGCAGCAGGTTGGCGTTGTCCTTCCGGTTTCCAAGGAACCCTCCTACTTTCCCGTGTAGGCTTTGGAGCCTGGGGGCTGTGCGCCATCCTGATGCTGCATCCGGGTCTATGGGAGCGAGGATGTCCCACTGGCGCAGCTTCTCCTGTATATGGGGAGCGGGTGTAGTAGCCATGTCATCACCTTGCCTTCCTTGAGTAATGTGCCGCGCCCTTCAGGGTGCGGTGTAGGACGCTTTTCCTTCTTTGAGGAGTATGCCGAGTCCTTCAGGGTGCGGTACAGGTTATCTTTCCTCTATCTTCCTTATGACCATCCTGGACCCCCAACCCGGCAGGTATGCCGAGTGGGGACCTCCCTGCCCTCCGGCAACCAGGATGTGGATGTTCTCGGGGCGGCGCACCACCGGCACCATCTGGGAATCATCGGCGGGGTCCACGAACCTGGGCCAGAGGATGCCCAGCCCGGCAACGCCCTGGGGAGGGCCGCCATGCTTCAGTACCCCGACGGGCTTCCGGGCGTGTTCAAACAAGAATAGCTGTATGTCGCGCTTCCTCCATCCCGCCTGGGCTAGGGTGCGGGCGTTTTCAGGCCCAAGAACAACCAGGGTGTCTCCCATAACGTACATCTGGACGTTGCCCAGGGTGCACATGGAGTCGGCCATGACCGTGAGGAAGTCCCGGGCATTGGCGGCATGGTAGACAACGTTGTGGGGGGCCTCTGCCGGGAATACGGCGACGGCGCTGTCGGTGGGCGCGAAACCGTGCTCCACGTGTAAAGGCTCCCAGGGATTGGCGTCCTCGTACTCGGCGATGCAGTAGGTGTAGCTGCCGGGATGGCCAAAGGTGGCTTTATTTGCTTCTCCGGGGACCGCCCCACCCAGGTTCACGAGGATGAGCTTGACGGCCCGGCCTATAGTGGCGTTAGCCCTCCATCCTGCGCCGAAGCAGTTGTAGCCTGAGTTGATGTTCAGCCTCTTGGCGATAGGCCCATTGACGATGACCAGGGGGGAGTGTATTCCAGTGGAGCACTGGACGCCCCTCAGATTGAACCTGTCGTCCATCATGGCGTCAATGGCTGCCAGCACCACAGGCATGTACTCCGGCAGGCAGCCCGCCATAACACAGTTGACGGCTATCCTCTCTATAGTTGCCTTGCCGTTCAGGGGTGGAATCTCTGCCACCAACTCATCGGGAGAACGCTGCATATAGTCTATAAACTGCTCGACTCGCTCCCTGGTGGGCGGGACCACGGGAAGGCCGTCGGTCCACCCTGTTTCATACATAAGCTCGATGGCATCGGTTACTTCAGAGGAAGGGGAAGAGGAAAATGTGGTCACGCTGCCCTCCTGAATACGGGTGAGGCTGCCGGGTGAGACTGCCAGATGAGATTGATGGAAATTTACAGGCTTCCGGCCAGGGCTGTCAAGTCCTGGGACCCTGGCCTACGCTTCCGTTGATTCCCATTTCCTGCTATACTCTCCACGTCCGGACGCTGTTGGCATAGTTTCTCGGAAGCCAAGGCGTAGGATATGCAGGTGCTTCCGGGCGCTGACGTGGCCGGTATGTTATCTTTGGTATGTTTATGATTTTATGATAAGGAGGATGCCCATGCAGCTGGAGGATAAAGTTGCCATAGTTACCGGGGCCGGTCGCGGGATGGGCAGAGCCATCTCCTTACACTTTGCCCGGGAAGGCGCTCACGTAGTCGCCACCGACGTAGACGGGGCCACCGCCGAGCAGACCAGCATAGCCGTGAGGGAGATGGGCCGGCGAAGCCTGGCTATCCAGGCCGACGTGGGAGACCTGGCCGACATTGACCGCATTGTCCAGCAAACGGTGGAGACCTTCGGCAGGGTTGACATCGGGGTCAATAACGCCGGCGTGACCCGGCGCCTGTTCGTCATGGACATTACCGAGGAGGACTGGGACTTCTTCAACAGGGTAAATTCCAAGGGGGTCTTCTTCTGTATGCAGCGAATGGCCCGGGAGATGATCCGGCAGGGAGACGGGGGACGGATCATCAACGTCGCCTCAATCGCCGGGAAGGGCTACACCGGCACCTCCAACGCCGCCTATGCAGCCACCAAGGGATCGGTGATAGCGATGACCCAGATAGCCGCCAACCAGTTGGGCCAGTTCAATATCAACATCAACGCCATCTGCCCCGGAGCAACCCGCACGGGCATAGGCGGGACCACCTGGGAGGAGCGGGCGCAGCAGCAGGGGCTTTCCCTGGATGAGTTCGAGCAGCAGCGGGGGGCCAGCATCCCCATAGGACGCTTCAATGAGCCCGAGGACATCGCTGACATGGCCCTCTTTCTGGCAGGGCCGGGCTCCCGCAACATAACGGGCCAGGCGTACAACGTGGACGGCGGCCTGGTGATGCACTAGACAGGGTTGACATTATTGGTGCTCACCCTGCTGGGCTTCCCCCTTATTATTATGAAAATAGGGTTTTCATCCCCTTACGTGGCCCGCAGGGCCATGGGCAATTAACATGAAAATAGCCAGCATCAAACTCGTCATTCCCGCGAAAGCGGGAATCCACCCCCCGCCCCTGGATTCCGGCCTACGCCGGAATGACGGTGAGTATTGGGTGAGTGGGGGTTTTACGATGATGATTCTTAGGGAGGCGTGATGGCGGACAATGGGAGACCGGTCATAGCCTTAACAATGGGGGACCCCTGTGGCATAGGGCCGGAGGTGATTGCCAAGGCCCTGGCCTCGGACTCGGATAAGGTGTACGACCTTTGCAGGCCCGTTGTGGTGGGCAGCTGCTGGTCTATGGAGCAGGCGGTGAAGCTGACTGGAGTGGGCCTCAGGGTGCGCGAGGTAGAGTCGCCCCTGGAAGCCGGCCTGGACCGTGAGGTTGTGGACGTGGTGGATATTCACAACCTCAACCTGGAAGACGTTACAGTGGGGAAAATCTCGCCTCCCTGCGGCAAGGCAGCTATGGAATGGGTGACAAAGGCCGCAGAGCTTGCCCTGGCCGGCCACGTTGACGCTCTGGCTACCGCCCCGGTCAACAAGGAAGCGGCCAGTCTGGCCGGGTATCAGGCCATAGGCCACATGGAGCTCCTCCAGGAAATCTCAGGGGCGCGGGACGTGGCTACAATGCTGATGTCCGGGCGGCTGCGGGTGGTGCACCTTACCACCCATCGCTCCCTCAGGCGGGCCTGCGACTACGTGACCAGGGACAGAATCCTGGCGAAGCTGGAGCTTACCCACGCCAGCTTCACCCAGTGGGGCATCCCCAACCCCAGAATAGGGGTGGCCGCCCTCAATCCCCATGGCAGCGACGGCGGCCTGCTGGGAGACGAGGAGGCGGAGGAGATTTCCCCGGCGGTGGAAGAAGCCCGCGCCAAGGGTATAGACGCTCACGGCCCCATACCTGCCGACATCATATTCCATCAGGCCATCCAGGGGGCCTATGACGTGACCCTGGCTATGTACCATGACCAGGGCCATATCCCTGTGAAGGTATATGGGTTCGAGGAGAGCATCACCGCCAACCTGGGGCTTCCCTTTGTACGCACGTCGGTGGACCACGGCACGGCCTTTGACATAGCGGGCAAGGGCGTCGCCCACCACCAGAGTATGCTGGAGTCTATAAAACTGGCGGTTGCCCTCTCTCTGGGGAAGGGCTTACCCTGAGAGCGCTTCCATTTCTTTCCTTGCGGGCCCTTCCCGCCATTATTATGAAATAGGCAGCGCCAGGTTCCCCCACCGCACAGCTAAAGTGAGCGAGGGGGGAGGGGACGGGAGTGAAGGGAGCATCACCCCGAAGGGGTGCGGCATCCCCCACCCACCGTCATTATTATGAAAATAGGCAACCTCCAAGCCGGAACCCCAGCCCCCACCCCTGGATTCCGGCCTGCGCCGGAATGACGGTGGGGAGGCTGCCGTCATTTTCATACCCTTACGTGGCCCGCAAGGGCCATGGGTGATTCCGGCGGAGCGGCCTATCACAATGTCATTCCGAGCAAGCGGAGCGAGTCGAGGAATCTAAGGTCCTGGACTTCGGCATCGCTGGGAGGTCCCCCACCCCCCGGCCCCTGGACTCCCGCTTTCGCGGGAGTGACGGTGGGAAGGCCAGCCGTCATTTTCATCCTCGTATGCGGCCCGCAGGGGCATGGGTAATTATTATGAAAATAGGCAGCACCCAACCCGTCATTCCCGCTCAGGCGGGAATCCAGAAATCCCAGGGATAAGGAACGTTGCTCGTGGCAAAGGCTTCTGGATTCCGGCTCAAAGCCTGCCCCGTACTGGATACGGGGGCCGGAATGACGGAATGACGGCACGATATTGTCGCGGCATTATCATTGGGATAAAGGATGGGGTTTTCGGCCAATTCACCTCACCAACTCTGAACAGTTACTTTTATACGCTTTGGGTATCCCGCAGTGTTATAATTACTTCATAGAATAGCCCATTATGTTGAGGAGACCATGAAGGTAGCTTTTATCGGCGGCGGCACAATGGCGGAGGCGATTATAGGAGGCATCCTATCCAGAGAAGTCGTCAAACAAGATGACATAACAGTGGGAGAGCCATTGGAGGAGCGCGGCCATGTGCTGGAGCAGCGCTATGGGGTCTCCGTCACCACCAGCAACCCGAAAGCAGCCGAGAAGGGTGACGTTATAGTCCTGTCCATCAAGCCCCAGAACCTTCACGAAGTCATGGAACAACTCAACGGCAGCCTGCGGCATGACCAGGCAGCCCTTTCCATCGTGGCAGGGGCCAAGATGTCCACCATAATGAAGGGCCTGGGCCATGAATCCGTCATCCGGGTGATGCCCAACACCCCCGCCCAGATTGGCGAGGGCATGAGCCTCTGGACGTGCTCTCCCCAGGTGGATGGCGACCGGCGGCAGCTGACCCAGTCCATGCTGAGCACAATGGGAGAAGAGATATACGTCTCCGATGAGAAGTACCTGGACATGGCTACGGCCCTGAGCGCCAGCGGCCCGGCTTACGTGTTCCTGTTCATTGAAGCCCTCATAGATGCGGGCGTGCATCTGGGCCTGCCCAGGGATACCTCCAGGACCCTGGCCCTCCAGACGGTCCTGGGCAGCGTTAGACTGGTCAAAGAGACGGGAAGGCACCCCGCCGAACTGAAGGATATGGTAAGCTCCCCGGGTGGGACCACTGTGGAGGCGCTGCTGGCCCTGGAGGAGGGCGGTCTGCGGGCCACGATTATCAGCGCTGTCATTGCGGCCTATGAAAAATCCCTGGCGTTGGGTGAAGAGCGGTGACTGAAGCTATAAAGCAGTTCGTAACAATTCTAGTTACAATCCTGTGGATAGCTATCATCGCCAGGGTGATACTGTCCTGGCTCCCCATGGGGAGCCAAGGCAATCCTCTAGTGGCTGTGGTGTACCAGGTAACTGAGCCGATCCTGGCCCCCCTGCGGCGTATAATCCCGCGGCTGGGCATGTTTGACCTCAGCCCTATGATCGCGATCGTTATCCTCTTCGTTATCCAGCGTCTAATCAGTTCTATTTAGAGGTGACATTTCTATTCACGTGGAGCATCACCCCCATCCCAACCTTCCCCCGTCAAGGTGGAAGGGGCCAAGCCCAAGCCCTATTTCACCGTCTCTCCACTAACCACTGACCACTCTCCACTGGATACCGCTACCTTTTCCCCGGCCCCGTTCAGCACATTACGCAGGTACTGGCCCGTGTAGGAGCCTTCAGCGTTTATCACCTCCTCGGGGGTGCCGGTGGCTATCACGTAGCCGCCCTTGTTTCCCGCCCCTGGGCCAAGGTCAATAATCCAGTCGGCGTTCTTGATCATGTCCAGGTTGTGCTCGATGAGGACTACCGTATTGCCCGGGTCTGCCAGGCGGTGGAGCACCCTCAGCAGGGCGGCGCAGTCCTCGAAAGACAGGCCGGTGGTGGGCTCGTCCATAATGTACAGGGTCTTGCCGGTAGCCCTGCGGGAAAGCTCGGTAGCCAGCTTGATCCTCTGGGCCTCACCGCCGGAGAGGGTCGTTGCCGGCTGCCCCAGTCGGATGTACCCAAGGCCCACGTCCCGCATGGTCTCCAGCTTGTTGCGTATCTTGGGAAAGTTCCCGAAAAACTCGACGGCCTGTTCCACCGTCATGTCCAGCACGTCGGCGATGCTGTTCTCCCTTAGGGTTACCTCCAGGGCCTCCCGGTTATAGCGCTTTCCCTTGCATATCTCGCAGGGCACCGTCACGTCAGGGAGGAACTGCATCTCTATCTGGATGTACCCCTCGCCCTGGCAGGCTTCGCAGCGTCCGCCCTTCACGTTGAAGGAGAAGCGTCCTGGGGCATAGCCCCGCACCCGGGACTCGGGCAGGGTTGAGAAAAGCTCCCTGATGGGGGTGAAGGTGCCGGTATAGGTGGCGGGGTTGCTCCGGGGGGTGCGACCGATGGGTGACTGGTCTATGTTCACGACCTTGTCTATGTGCTCAATGCCCAGGATAGCGTCATGCTGTCCGGGCCGGTCCTTGCCCCTGTAGAGGACCTGGGCCAGCTTTTTGTACAGGATTTCATGGACCAGGGTGCTCTTGCCGGAGCCTGAGACGCCGGTAACGCAGACCAGAAGGCCAAAGGGGATTTCAACATCAATGCCCTTCAGATTGTTCTCCCTGGCCCCCTTTACCACGAGGTGATTCCCATTAGCGCGGCGGCGCTGGGAGGGCAGGGGAATCTTCTTTCTGCCGCTGAGGTACTGGCCGGTGATGGACTGCTCGGACTCCATCACCTCCTGCATGGTGCCCACGGCCACCACGTTCCCCCCGTGCTCCCCCGCCCCCGGTCCCAGATCAATGATGTAGTCGGCGGCCCGCATTACCGCCTCGTCGTGTTCCACCACCACAACGGTATTCCCAAGCTCCCGGAGGTTCTGCAAGGTCCCGATGAGCCGGGTGTCGTCCACAGGGTGCAGGCCCACCGTAGGCTCGTCGCACACGTACAGGACCCCGGTGAGGCCGGAGCCTACCTGGGTAGCCAGCCGGATGCGCTGGGCCTCTCCGCCGGAAAGGGTCTTGGCTGTGCGGCCCAGGTTCAGGTAGTCCAGCCCAATGCCCACCAGGAACTTTAGCCGCGCCTCTATCTCCTTGAGGATTTGCCTGGCGATGACCATTTCCCTGGGGGAGAGGACAAGAGGGTCGGGCACAGTGGAGGGGTGGGACTCTTCAATCTCCACCCTCCACTCATCATCAGGTTCTTCCGCGCCGATCCTGTTCACCCAGTCCAGGGCGTGGTCTATGGTCATCCCGCAAACGTCCATCACCCCGATGCCGCACACCTTGACGGACAGCGCTTCAGGCCGCAGGCGATTGCCGCCACAGGAAGCGCACGGATGGGCCGCCATGTAGCGCTCTACCTCGCCGCGGATGTGGTCCGACTCCGTCTCCCGGTGCCTGCGTTCCAGGTTGGGGATTACCCCCTCGAAGTTGGTCTCCCAGCTATACACGTGGCCTGCGTGTGTCCTGTGGTTCATGGTGATGGGTTTGCCCTTGTTCCCGTACAGGAGCAGGTCCAACGCCTTCTTGGGAAGGTCTTTTACCGGGACCTTGGAGGAGAAATCGTAGGCTTTGGCCACAGACTCTATCAGGCTCTTGTACCAGCCGCTGGAGGAGCCGGAGCGCACCCAGGGGGTTATCGCCCCCTCCCCAAGGGAAAGGTCTTTGTTGGGTATGACCAGGTCCGGGTCTACCACCAGCTTGAACCCCAGGCCGGTGCAGGCGGGGCAGGCACCATGAGGGCTGTTGAAGCTGAAGGTGCGAGGCTCTATCTCGGGCAGGCTGACCCCACAGTGGACACATGCGAAGTGCTCGGAAAACACCAGTTCCTCGCCGCCCTGCACGTCCACCAGCACTACGCCGTCACCGTTTCTCAAGGCCGTCTCCACCGAGTCGGCAACCCGGGTGAGTTCCATCCCTTCCCCCACTATCAGCCGGTCAACCACAATCTCGATGTAGTGCCACTTCTGCTTGTCCAAGCCCAGGTCGCCCATATCATCCAGATTGTGTATCTCGCCGTTGACCCTGACCCGGACAAAGCCGGCCTTCCTGGCCTCCTCGAACACATCCTTGTGCTCTCCCTTGCGGCGGCGCACCCTGGGAGCCATCAGCATGATGCGGCTGTCCTGGGGCAGGCTGAGGATGGCGTCAACAATTTGCTGCACCGTCTGCCTTTCCACCGGCCTGCCGCACTGGGGACAATGGGGGTGCCCTACCCTGGCGAAAAGCAGGCGCAGGTAGTCGTACACCTCGGTGACGGTGCCCACTGTGGACCTGGGATTGTGGGAGACTCCCTTCTGGTCTATGGAGATGGCCGGAGAAAGGCCCTCGATGTATTCCACGTCGGGCTTCTCCATGCGCCCCAGGAATTGGCGGGCGTAGGCTGACAGGGACTCGACATAGCGTCTCTGGCCCTCGGCATAGATGGTATCGAAGGCAAGAGAGCTTTTCCCGGAGCCTGAGACCCCGGTGATGACCACCAGTTTGTCCCTGGGGATGGTCACGTCTATATTTTTCAGGTTATGCTCTCTGGCTCCCTTGACGTGTATGTACTCTTGAGGCATTGGGGCTGCTCCTTAGGCTTGAGGGGTCTCAGGACATTTTATCATCTTAGGAGGACTCATGGGACAGCTATATGGGGTAGTTTCCGGGCTTTTCGGTTATTGTCCTGAAGGTGGTGGGAAGGACTGATGCCCCGACCCAATAGTCTTTATGACATATATTACAAATAGATAATGTATAAGCAATATATAAAATATAAAACCTGAGGAAGTTAGAGATGATTTTGCGATACAGATGGTTCCTGGTGTCAGGGATGCTTATAGCCTTGGCGCTGGCAAGCGTAGGGGTAGTCTTGGCCGCAAGCAGGGACGTAGACCAGTCTCCCGAGTCTACCCAGGACAATGGTCTCTATAGAGAGACTAGGGATGACCGTATAGCCAAGGTGGCAGAGATAGCCGGTGGGTTCGGGGGGCGTTCCTAGACCCCGAGGATAACACCATCATGTACATGTACTTGCTGGACACTTCAGAAGATGAAAGGAGAGCAGCAAAGGAAGCCTTCTCCCAGGTCTTTGGCCCTGACAGCATCACCGGGCGTGAAGTGCGGGTGCTGGAGGGCCAGTACGGCGTAGGGCAGCTTAAGGGATGGTATGGCCAGATGATCAACGTGATAACCCTACCAGGGGTGGCCGCCACCGACATCTATGAAGCGAAGAACCGCCTGTGGATTGGCCTGGAGAGAGGCGATGCCCAGGATGGGGTAGAAGCAGAGCTAACCACGCTGGGCATTCCCCGTGAGGCGGTCATCATCCAGGTAATAGGGTCTCCTGTATTGGACTCTCATTCTCTGCAAGACTCATTTACCGAAGTAGAAGGTGGGATACAGATTCAAGTTAGTGGTAGGGGTCGGTGCAGCTTAGGCTTCATCACCAAGCGTTCAGGGGAGATGGGGTTTGTGACAGCCTCCCACTGCACTTCCCAGCGGGGAGGGGGGGCCGACCTTGGGGTGTTCTATCAACCTGATACTGCGGGAACGGCTATCGGTTATGAAACCATTGACCCATCTTTCTTCGACAACAGCGAAGACTCAGATTGCCCTGTTGGCAGACAGTGCAGGTATAGTGATAGCGCTTTCATAAAGCTGTACCACCAGACGACTGGTTTCGACCGAGGGGCTATAGCCCGTCCTGTTTGTGTCAATTGCAGCACCAATGAGCTTAATATTGACCACAGCAACCCGGAATTCAGGGTAGTCGATGATACTTCCGTCGCCTTTGGAAGTATTGATGGAGAGACTGTTCACAAGGTTGGCAGATCCACTGGGTGGACATCTGGGACTATTACCAATGTGTGTGTCAACTGGGATGCCAGTAATCTCGACGGCATAACTTATCTCTGTCAGAATATGGTGAATTATGACAGTGCTGGTGGAGACAGTGGAGGTCCAGTCTTCAAGAAAGTAGACTCCCCTTCAGAGGGTGATGTCCACCTATATGGCATACATGTAGGACACCACTTGTTTCACACAACAACTATCAAATTTTTCAGCCAGCTTAACTATATCACTATGGAACTGGACGTAAATGGGTCTTGGTATTCGTGCGATCCCAGCTTCTCCTGCTGATGCGCTAGCCCATAGAGTCCACCGGGCCCTGTCCCGCCAGGCTTAACCAAATGGGCAGGGCCAGAATATCTGGAGAAAGTGTTGATACGGCGGGTGCTGATACTACTGAGATGGGTGGGGGTGTTGGGATGATTAGGATAGCATCCTATCTACTGATGGCCCTGAGCATGGCGGCAGTTGTAGCTCTTGCCTGTAGGCCCTCTGGTGAGCTTGACCAGCCTGCATCTTCAGCAGATGAGGCGACTGCTCCATCCCCAGAAACGACGCCGACGGCGGAAGATGTTGGGAGGGCGGAGGCCCTTCAAGATTGGTATGTGCTATTGCGGAATGAGGTTTATCTGATTGAAGGGGTTCTAACGGCTGAGATAGTCCTCGGTGGCTCGATACGTGTCATCATCTACCCAAATCCGGGGGTGAGGGAGGAGGTGGAGGCTTTGCTGACCAGGCTAGACATTCCCCTAGAAGCAGTCACCATCCAGGTGTTGTGCCCCAACGTTGGGCAGATGTACCACCCCCCTGCTCCGCTCGATGACTCTACCCTCAGGTCCCTAGTAGTCCAACATTATTGAAATGAGGAGCAGATGAGATTGGCGTGATTGCCAGGCAACCCTTGAATAATGTTGCTCCCCATTAAGATATATACCCTTGGTGTCATCAATTCAAAGCTGTTGGTCTACTAGACTTTTGGGTGGAGGCGCCATCGAAAGTCCGGTCTAGTGAGCCGGTCTCCTTTACCCTCAAGGTAAAGAATGTCAGCGATCATCCCATAGAGATAGAAAGGGGTAACGCCCCCAAATTCATGGTGACCAACTCCGATGGAGCCATGGTCTGGGACGCGTTTTGTTCCGGGGACGAACCTGTCACGGACGATAAGGGTGCCCCAATAGAAATGTCTGGTGTTACAGATATTCTTTTAGTGACAACTGTGGGTCCTGGTGAGGAACTGGTCTATAAAGGGGAGTGGAAACAGTGGGACAATGAGGGGGAGTATGTGACGCCGGGTGATTATCTGGTGTACGGGATTCTAAGCGACCATTGGGGACTGGTCACGGAGCCCATAACTATAACCATAGTGCCATAATGCAGCCTTGTTGCAAGTTCTTTATCAATAGCGCTATCTGTAGCACCCGTATCTATTAGAGCCGGCTACAAGGTCCCCTGCTGAAACGTCTTACTGCCGTTTCTGCAACCTCTTGGAAATCATCGTAAAATCCGATGACCTCCTTGTTATAGACCAGGACCCATTCCGTGAGGTGTTCGGTTTCCAGGGCATCCCGGAGTTCGTCATAGACGGCGATGTTGTCCATTAGCGTAGCCATGTCTTTAGCCTCCTTTTTCTCGCCATGATGGAATTCCTATGAAAATAGGCATCCCCCAAGCTAGAATCCCAGCCCCCCACCCCTGGATTCCCGCTTTCGCGGGAATGACGGTGCTAGGCGGCTGCCTATTTTTATAATAATTCTCCATGCCCTTGAAGGTCGTGTAAGGGGATGAAAATGGTGTTCGGCTTCCCTACCGCCACTCCCGCGAAAGCGGGGATCTACCCCCCACCCCTGGATTGCGGCCTGCGCCGGAATGACGGTGGGGGCTGGGATTCCGGCCTGCAACCGAATGACGGTGGGCAGCTATTCTCATAATAATTATCAAGTGGAAGGCTGCCCGCTGTTTTCATCCCTCCAGGCCGTCTTTCACCGGCGTATCACTGGGAGGACCAGGTGGGAGGGGTACTCGCGGCTGTGGTGGACCTCCTGGCGCGCTATCCGGGTCTCGGCGTCAACTCCGAAGTCGTGCCCCGTGTTTGGGTTGCGGTCGAAGTGGGGGAAGTTGCTGCTTGATATTTCCAGCCGCACTTGGTGCCCCTTGAGGAACAGGTTGCTGGTAGCCCACATGCTGATGGTGAACTCCTCCACCCGGCCCGGCGTCAGCAGCCGGGCTTGCTCCAGAGACTCGCGGTAGCGGGCGCGGATGATGCCGTCGCAGACATTCAGGGCATAGCCGCTGGGATGCACGTCCACCAGCTTGGCGGTGAAGTCGGTGTCCGGGCAGTCGGAGGAGGCGTAGAGCTTCAGTTCCACCGGGCCGGTGACCTCCATGTCCTCCTCCAGGGGTTCGGAGGTATATACCAGCACGTCCTGCCGTCCCTCGACGGTCCTCTGGTCATAGCTGCCCGAATACTGGGGGCCAAGCACCAGCCCGGCGCCCTGGGCGCTGCTGAGGGATACCTGTGGCCCGTAGCCGTTGCCGCCCAGGGTAGGCACCGGGTCTATAGGATCGTAGGCGTAGCGGTCGGTTGGCTCATCTCCCGGAGCTTCGATGGAAATTGCGCCGTCCCCCCGGAGGCTATTCCCGGAACCCCGGCTGTGGAGGTAGAACCGGGTGTACTGGGTGTCGCCCAGGGGCCATCTGTCCTCGTCGCGCCACTGGTTGGCGCCCATGGTGAAGACCCTCACCGGCGGCTCGGAGTCAATCCCGTTGGCGGCGCCCTTCAGCCACCGGTCGAACCAGCGCAGTTCCAGGGCGCGGGGGTCTATGACCGAGGGAAACCCGAAGTCCACCTCCCCGGCGTTGGTGCGCAGGTTGCCGCCGTGATACCAAGGTCCCAGCACCATCTTCTGGTTCAGCCTTGCCTCCTCTGAGCCTCCCTGGTCCCGCATCCCCGTGTGCCCGCGCAGGGTCCCGCCCAGGAAGTAGTCATACCACCCGTTGACCGCCAGGATGGGTACCTTGACGTCGGCGAACCGCTCGTTGATGGACAGGGCCTTCCAGAAGGAGTCGTAGGAGGGGTGCTCGAAAATGCGGTCCAGGTGGGTGCCCGGCTGCCCGGCCCGGTCTGGAATATCCTTCAGGGGCAGCACCCGTGCCAACTCCTGGAAGTTGTACAGGGACAGGTTTTGCGCCGACCGGCCTGTCATGCGGAGGTTCCAGTAGAGGAAGAAGGAGAGATGGAAGGCCCCGCCGGGGAACATCCAGTCGTGGTAGATGCTGGTGCCCACGATGCGAGGAGCGATGCACTTCAGGAACTCGCTGCCCTGGGAGGCGGCTGCCCATTGCACGAAGCCCATGTAGGAACCCCCGTGCATGGCTACGTTGCCGTCGCACCAGGGCTGCCTGCCTACCCACTCGATGGTGTCGTGGCCGTCGCGGGCGTCGTCCTCCCAGGGGGCAAAGGCGCCCTGGGAGTCATACCGGCCCCGGCAGTCCTGGGCCACGAAAATGTACCCCCGCTGGACGAAGTAGGCTGCGTCCTCCGCCGTGCCCATGCCCGTGTTGTCGTAGGGGGTGCGTCTGAGGATAACAGGCAGCGGCCCGTTCCGGTCCCTGGGAAGGTAAATATCCGCAGAAAGACGCGTCCCATCCCGCATGGGCACCGCCACGTCTATCAGTACATCCATGCCTGCTAGTCGGAAGACGCTCATCACTACCTCCTACTTTAACTATGAAATGGCCTGCCTGCCACTGTCTGAATATGGGGATACCACCCTGTCATGCTCTGAAATCCGTTGCCTTGATAATAGCTTTCTCCTTAGTTGGCTAGGGCCTCGGCGTCGCTGATGTAGTCAGCCGTCTCCCGGATTCGCCGCTCAGTGGTGGTGATGGGATCGCACATCCCCAGGTAAAAGCACTCGCCGTGCAGCGACCCCATCCGGGTGTAATATCGGGGCAGCAGGCCGTCCACTCCCCGGTCCTGTTCTGCCAGCCTCCCTAGTTCCCTGGAGGTCACTGGCGTCCGCTCCGGTTCCTGCCCGGTCCTGGCCAGGACTAGCGCATCGGTGGCCCGCTTGGTGGCGCACCAAGCCTTCTCCGCGGCATCCCGGATGTCCCCTTGGGCCAGCCGTTCCAGGGCGTCTGCGTGGACCGCCCGGGCATCGGCGAATATCTCGGTGACTCGGTTGGTGCTTACCATCTGACCCTCCCAAAGTTAAATGACTCCTAACCTACCACCTGCCGCACCCTGAAACCCACTGCCTGAATATGGGGAGATTACCCTACCGCACCCTAAAGAGTGCGGCATAGGGGGTTGCAGCACTCTGGTGATGGGCTAACCTTAACCCCATCCGCTCATGCAGTCAACCACCACCCAGCGCGTCCGGGCGTACCCTGCTTATCCCCGAAAGCTGTCCAGGATGGCATCCCGCTCTTCTCGATATTTAGCCAGGTTGCGTTCGCACACACTCCCAGTCACTATATACCCGTAGGGCTTGGAAGGATATGTCTCGGACAAGGCAAATATTTCAACGTCTTGGGAGACGCAGAATTCCGAAGATGACTGCGACCGGTATTGAAGCCGGTAGAAATCCCCCCATTCCCCTTGGACCCTGTCAAAGGAGAGTATCTCGAATAATTCCCAGTTCTCCGCGTCTTCCACCAGGTAATCACGGTACTCTTCGGCGAATTCCTGGAGGGAATAATTGTACCCAAGGTCGTAGGCCCAGACTTCGATTAAACCCTGGCGGTCTTCGGACCAAAGTGCGGTTTCTGTGTCCGTGTATTCTTCCGCGCTCCAGCCGGGGGCGGCGGATATGCTCCACCCATATTCATTGCTGTGGTAGAAGTCCCACTCCCGGAAGCTGTCCAGCATGGCATCCCGCTCTTCCCGGTGTTCGTCAAGGCTGTGCTCGCACACATCCCCAGTCACTATATACCCGTAGGGCTTGGACGGAAAATGCTCGGACAGAGTAAATATTATTACGTTGTGGGAGACACAGTATTTCGACTCTGTTTGCTCGCGGTATTCTAGCCGGTAGGAATCTCTCCCTTGGTCTTGTACCCTATTGAAGGAGAGTATCTCGAATAATTCCCAGTCCTCCGCGTCTTCTACAAGATCAGCCCGATAAAATTCGGCGAATTCTCGAAGAGAAGTGCTAGAGGGAAGGTCAAAGCCCCAGATATAGAAGCCGCCTTTCTTATTGGGGGCTCGAATAAGGGGGCTGCCATCTGAGTCGTCTTCCAGGCTCCAGCCCGGGGCAAGGTCTATGCTATAGGCGAACTTGCCGTTGTCGTACCTTTCCCCAGTGGTGGTGTCAGGAGCGGTCCTGGTTGGGGCGGGGGTGGGGCCTGGAGTTGCCACTATCGCGCTCCCTCCTGAAGCGAGGGAGTCCAGCCTCTCTTTGACCACGTTGATTGGGATGGCGAATCCTATGCCCTCGATGTTCCGCCCACCCGACTCCTCGATCCTGGAGGTGTTTACCCCCACTACGTTGCCATCGGAGTCTATCAGGGGGCCTCCGCTGTTGCCTGGATTGAGGGGCGCGTCGGTCTGTAGGAAGTCGTCGCGCTTGGCGGAGAGGATGCCCCTGGTAACCGTTGGGTCCCCTTGTAGAATGTCCCCCAGGGGAAAGCCAATGGCAATAACATCCGCGCCTACCTGAAGGTTGTCCGAGTCCCCCATGCTCACTGGCGTAAAGGCGCCGGTGGCGTACAGCTCTATGTAAGCCAGGTCAATGGTTTCGTCCTTTCCCACTACCCGGCCCCGGTACTCGGAACCGCTGACCATCCTAATGGTTACCCAGGTATGGTAGTCCACCACGTGGGCGTTGGTAATCACCCCGCCATCTTTGTCCACTATGAACCCCGACCCTGTGCCGGTAGGGGTGGTGATTTGCACCAGGCTTGGCTCCATGATCTCTACCACGTCGGTCAGGGAGAAGGACGGGACCGGGACCGGGGTAGCTGTGGGGGTTGGTGTAGGCGTAGGAGTCGGCGTCGCGGTGGGCGTAGGCGTATTGGTTGGCGTTGGGACAGGCGTAGCAGTGGGCGTGGGCGTATGAGTCGGCGTTGGGACAGGCGTAGCAGTGGGCGTGGGTGTATGAGTCGGCGTAGGCTCCGGTGTGGCAGTGGGCGTGGGTGTATGAGTCGGCGTTGGCTCCGGTGTGGCAGTGGGCGTGGGTGTATGAGTCGGCGTTGGCTCCGGCGTGGCAGTTGGCGTAGGCATGGCCTCCATGGTCGCATTCACGCCAGCGGCTATCGTGGCCTCAACGTTGGGGGTGGGAGTTGGAGTCGGCGTGGGGATGGCCTCCTGGACCATCGCCTCGATGGTCGCCTCCAGGTCCGGCGTGGCGGTGGGTGTCTGGGAGCAGGCCGCCGTCATAAAGGCGGCCCCGGCAAGAAGGGCTGCCGCCATAATTACAATGCCAACCAGCCGCGTATTCAGTCCTGGCATAAACAGTCCTCCGAACTGACCGGACTATCCGGTCCCGGGAGAAGATACCTTTAGGGGCCGCCCCCCTATTCCCAGCCGGGCTGCTCAGGCGGGCTTTGGGGCCAGGCTCTCAAACCAGGGCATTACCAGCCGGGCATTGATGCCAGTGGTGTAGGCGTGGCCCCAGTCCGGCAGTTCTTCATAGGTGGAGTTATAGCCGAGGCGGGCCAGCAGTTGGTGCCCCTGGCGTATGGAGACTACGGGGAAGATGGAGTCGTGGACGCCGTGGACGATGTAGATGGGCAGGTCTTTGCCCTGCTCCTGGCGCAGCATCCCATCCATTATCGGGTGGAAGTCGCCGGCGATGGGGGCTATCCCGGCAAACATCTCGGCGGACCTCAGGCCGAACAGGTAGGTGAAGGTCCCGCCATCGGACAGGCCCGACAGGTACACCCGGCTTTTGTCCACCGAGTAGGCGTCGCAAACCTCCTCGAACATGGCTGTGATGGAGCCTACGTCCAGGGCCGGCCTCAGCACCGACCAGGTAACGTCAACGGACTTGGGGGAGAGAAGCATGTAGCCCTTGCTCTTGGCAGCCCGCAGCCACGACCAGATATAGGCATCCCCTCTCCCGCCGGCGCCGTGGAGGCAAATGATGAGGGGCCACTCCCGCTGGGGGGAGTAGTTTTCCGGCACGTACAGGGAATAGTCCGCGTGTTTGTCGGTGCCCCGGTGGTGTATCACCCCAACGGAGGCGTCGGCGTCGGGCGACGGGGTCTCAAGCAACTCCCGGTCCGGCATCGCTTCAGGCAGCAGCCAGTAGTTTGCCAGGGTGGGCAGGTGTTCCCGCACCTGGTACAGGCGGTCCATCCCCCGGCCCAGCGCCCTGGAGTGGTTCCTCCCGCCCTGGCCCATGTACGCCTCGACAGCGTTGCGGCAATGCCGGATTGCGGCAGTGAAGGCTGCGTGAAACCGGCTGAGGGACTCGGCGGGCGTGAGTTGCTCCAACTCCTCCAGCAGGCCGGGGAACATATCCCCCGCCGCCTCTTGCAGCCGCGCCTGGCGGTCGCCCAGGGTCCCGACGTGGGTATTTTCCTGGATGGACTCGAAGGTCTGGAGAAGACAGAGGAGTTTTTCCTCAGCAGCCTGGATTACCCGTTCGTACTGTTCATCTGCCATGCTCTCCTCCTTGATTTCCTCTTGGTGGGGTCTTTATATTCTTGGCTGAACGCACCGGGCAACCACAAGGGTTGCCCCTACCTCGCTATTGGGCAACGTACCTTTGGGTGTAGGGGTAGCCCTTGTGGATACCCTTTGGATAGAAAATCGAAAGGCCCTGCTTCCCTCCGAGGTAGGAATATGCGCGTCTCTATGGCGAGGGGGATAGAATCTCCGCCACCCTTGCTATCACGTCTTCCGCGCCCACCGACTCGGCATCCTGCTTCTGACGCTCTTTCACCTCCACCGAGTCCTGGCGAAGGGAACGAGGGCTGACCACGAGACGGACCGGCAGGCCTAGCAGGTCTGCGTCGTTGAACTTTACCCCTGCGGCCTCGTCGCGGCGGTCGTCGTACAGGGTCTCAATGCCCTGCTGCCAGAGCCGTTGGTACAGGTCGTCGGCAGCCTGGGCTACCGAGGGGTCTGAAAGGTTAAGCCCCACCAGGTGCGCCTGGTAGGGGGCCAAATGGGGGGGGAAGACGATGCCCTTGTCGTCGTGGTTCTGCTCGATGGCCGCTGCCAGGAGCCTGCCCACGCCGATGCCGTAGCAGCCCATTATGATGGAGCGCTGCCGGCCCTCATGGTCCAGGTAGTAAGCGCCGAGGGTATCGCTGTAGAAGGTGCCCAGTTTGAATATGTGGCCCACCTCTATCCCCCGGGTAGCCTCCAGGGGAGCGCCGCAGTTTACGCATCCATGCCCCTCCTGGACCTGGGCAATGTCCGCCAGGATGTCCACCTGGAAGTCCCGGGGATAGTTGGCGTTGCGGATATGAGTATCAGGCTTGTTGCCCCCCACCGTGAAGTTGAGACCCATCCGTATGGACTCGTCGCCGATGCGTCTTATATTGTCCAGGCCGATGGGAGAGGCTGAGCCTGCCACCAGCCCTGCTGCCATAACCTCTTCATCGCTGGCGAGGCGGAGGTCGTGGCAGTGGAGGAGGTTCTTGAGCTTCACGTCGTTCACCTCCAGGTCGCCCCGGAGGGTGACGAACACCAACTCCCCGTCGGCATTATAGAAGACAGCCTTCAGGGTATTGGCGGGGGATATTCCCAGGTAGCCGCATAGTTCGGCTATGGTCTTCATGCCGGGAGTGGACACCTCTTCCATGTCCAGCAGGGCCTCTGATTGCCCGTCGGGCCCCTGGGAGTTGGGTATAGCTGCCTGGGCTTTCTCCAGGTTGGCGGCGTACCCGCACCCTGGGCAGGTAATAACGGTGTCCTCGCCACTGGGGGTGGGCAAGATGAACTCGTGGGAGTCCTTGCCGCCGATGGCCCCACTATCGGCCTCCACCATCAATGCGGGCAAGCCGCAGCGCCGGTAGATATTCCGGTACGCCTGGGCCATGGTCTGATAGGTGTTGTCAAGGCTTTCCTCGTCGGCGTCAAAGCTGTAGGCGTCTTTCATATCGAACTCGCGGACCCGTATGAGGCCGGCTCTGGGACGGGGCTCGTCTCGAAACTTGGTCTGTATCTGGTAGAGGATTGTAGGCAGGTCTCGGTAGCTCTGCACGTTGGCGCGGACTATGCCTGTTACCACCTCCTCGTGGGTTGGAGCCATTACCATAGGGCGTCCTCGCCGGTCCTCCAGGGCGAACAGCATGTCGCCCATAGCGGCGCGCCGGCCTGTCTCCTCCCACAGTTCCAGAGGCTGGAGTACGGGCATCCTGACCTCCTGCCCCCCGGCGGCATCCATCTCCTGGCGGATGATGCCCTCTATCTTGCGCAGGGAGCGCCACGCCAGGGGAAGGTAGCTGTACACGCCTGAAGCCACCTGTTGGACCATGCCCGCCTTGAGCATAAGACGATGGCTGGCGGTATCCGCATCTGCGGGGTCGGTGCGTAGGGTCTTGGAGATTAGCTGGGTGAATTTCATGGGCGTTACCCCCGGTTTCATAATAATTTCCCATGACCTTTGACTTTGCAGGCCATGTAAGGGGATGGAAATGGTGGTTGGCCTCCCCACCGTCACTCCCGCTTTCGCGGGAATGACGGTGCTGGTGCAGGCTATTTTCATAATAATTGCCCATGCCCCTGCGGGCCACATAAGGGGATGAAATTGTTATGGCCTCTTCACCGTCATTCCGGCGGAGGTCGGAATCCAGGGGCCGGGGTTCCAGCCTGTGGATTGCCTATTTTCATAATAATACGGGGCCAGGATATTCCCGGTGGCGATGGGGTGGGATGACCAGGATTTATATACGTGACTCACGGTTGGGGCGCAAACGGCAAGGACGAGGAAGATTGGACGCTACTCTCTGTCTAGGCTATCGAGTACTCGGTGCAGGATGCGCCTAAGCAGCACTCGCTGGTCTCTCGGTCTCATCGCGTGGCGAACTCCAACCTTGCCTAGCATCCATTCTTGCAGTAAAGCAATCATGCGCTCATCTAGGTCCGGTTCTACCAAATCGGCTACGGTGGTCTTCAGGACCGCAGCGAGGGTCCGTAACTCCAAGAGCGATGGGTTCGATACCTTGTCGTCATTCTCTTCGATTTGACGAATTCTCTCAGCAGTTAACAGGTCGCCCGAGTGGGCTGCTACGTCTTCTCTCGTTAGTCCGGATTCCTCGCGTGAAATCCTCACCTTGTTGCCGACCATGTTCTTGTCGAAGTTCGAGAAAGCGAGCTTCCGCTCTTCGAGGATTGGCCGTATCTCGGTCAGACGTTCCCGCAGTTCATCTCTAAGCTCGCCAAGGTCCCTGTATGTGATCATCAGCTTGAGCGCCGGGATGCCGATCACCATCCTGCTCCCTGGTGTATCCCCGTGAGCTATCAGGACTATGGGGATAAGGGCCGCAAGGGCAAAGTCGAACTCCTCACCGGCTCCCGTACTGGCGTAATCGGCAACGTGAATTACCAGGTCACTGCTGAGAACCTGCTCCCTGTCCATATCGAACACGTCCTCAGGAGACACTTGAGGATGATTTACCGGGTTCGTGGCCTTTCGAGGTTCGTACACATCTATTTCGAGGTCTTTACAGACCGATGACACAACCTCGGATACCTCAATGAGGTGTTCGCGTTGCTCCTCGGTTAGTCCTGTGAGCGCAGATGCCAGGTAAGCATCCAATCGCAGGGGTGCTGCTTCACGCTGGTACAGGATCATTTCTGCGGCTTCACTTTTTTCGTCAATTGGGAGCAATGCGGCAGGTTGCTCGCCAACGTACTTTTCATGCCGCTCTTTGAATTCGTCGAGGGTGACCTGTTTGAAGTGTTCCTCCAGTATTTTTTGAGCATCCTGAGGATTGATCATATTCACCTCCCTGGCCTGGGAGCGTCTTCTCGCCAGATGCCTAAACCTTCTCCACCTCCTCCATGAGGGCGGTGAGCATCTCCTCGGAGCTTACTACCCTGGCCTTCTGGCCTTTGCGGAAGATGATAGCCCGGCCGGCGCCGGCAGCGATGCCCACGTCCGCGTCCTTTGCCTCCCCCGGGCCGTTGACCTCGCAGCCCATCACCGCTACCTTGATGTTTTTGTCCACCTTCTTCAGCATCTCGTCCACGGCGTTGGACAGCTTTATCACGTCCACGTCGGCGCGTCCGCAGCTTGGGCAGGCCACCAGGGTGGTCCCCTTCTGGCGTATGTTCAGAGACTTGAGGATGTCGTAGCCTGCCGCCACTTCCTCCACAGAGTCGCCGCTGAGAGACACACGGATGGTGTCGCCTATGCCCTCATAGAGCAGCAGGCCCAGGCCGATGGCGCTCCTGATGGAGCCCGACTTCACAGTCCCCGCTTCCGTGATTCCCAGGTGGAGGGGATAAGGCACCATTTGGGCGATGCGCCGGTATGATTCTACGGTAGTGGGCACGTCGAAAGCCTTGAGGGAAATCTTTATAAGGTCGAAGTCCAGGGCTTCAAGGATTCCTATCTCCCACAGGGCAGTGTCCACCATGTGGTCAACGATGCTGTAGTCCCCCTCTTGGGCTTCACCGGCCTTGGGTAGTTGGTTCACCATATCCAGATGCCTGGAGAACCCCCTGGTCTTTCCTATACCGCCGACGGGAGGAAGGCTGCCGAAGTTTACCCCTATGCGGATGGGTATCTGGCGCTCTTTGGCAGCGTAGACTACCTGCTTTACCTTGTCTTCATCCCGTATGTTGCCGGGGTTGAGCCTGAGCATGTCCACCCCGCCCTTTATACATTCCAGCGCAAGCTGGTAGTGGAAGTGGATGTCGGCCACCAGGGGGATGTTTATCTGCTTCTTGATTTCGGGAATGGCCTTGGCGGCCTCCATGTCGGGGACCGCCGACCTGATGATGTCGCACCCCACTTCCTCAAGTTCCCTTATCTGCCGGACAGTCGCCGCCACGTCCCTGGTATCGGTCTTGGTCATTGACTGGACCGTTATCTCGGCGTCTCCGCCTACCTTGACTCCACCCACGTACACGGGCTTGGTGACCCGTCGCTTATTCATATCTATCGCTCCTAACGACAAGGTAATATGCAAGTCCTCTTATTATTGGGATAAACCGGATACTGCACCGCTACTATAACTTCCCGGTCACCGGTATGAGCCTGCCATGCACCGGGTCCACCGCCAGGGGAAAATTCTCCAGGGCTACCGCTCCTAGAAGCGGCTCGCAGCCCTCTTCTCCAAATACGCAGACCACCGGGATGGTACGGCCATCGAGTCTCAGAGAGACCACCCCCACGTCATATTCAACGATGCGGCCGTCAGCCAGGGCAAAAGGTCGTCGTTCCATAGGGATATAGCCCAAGTTGGTGAGCACATCCCTTGGCAGAACCGGATAGGTGGCGCCGGTGCTTACCAGGGCTTCCATTTGTTCAAACCGGCGGTTTCCAGGGTCTCCTATCTCAATGGTGACGTAGAAAGCTCCCATAGTCTGCTCATCTCTTCTACTTATCCCAGCATCATTATAGCTTGGCTGAAATGCCCAGTAAACTTCCATTAAGATAAGGGGATGGGCAAAATCTTCGTCCAATGGATGCTACTCTGTCCTTCGGCATAGATAGCGATGAGGGCAGGGTCTTTCTATTCCTAATGTCATGGCAACCCGAAGGGCAACCACGAGGGGTTGCCCCTACCGGGAGACACACCTCTGGGTGTTGTAGGGGCAGTCCTTGTGACTGCCCTGGATGGAGAATCGAAAGACCCTGGGACGGGGGCAGGCCCTTGACCGGAATCATGCCAGGTAGTATATAGTGTCTTTAGCCTGATGCAATTGTGCTAGGCAATCGGGCGGTCCCCTTCCAAAGAAAGAGGTATAGCTATGGCCGGTACTGAGCTTCACTTTGGAGCGACCCTGGGCTTGGGCGTCGAAACAACGGCGGCAGAGGCCCAGCTGCTTGAGGAGTTGGGGTACGAATACGTCGGCTCAGGGGAGCATTTCATGCGGGGGAATCCCCCCTGGCCTTCCAGCGCCACGCTGCCGGTCCTGGCTGTGGCCGCCGGAGCAACTTCCACCATACGCCTGGTGTCCTCGGTGCTCCTGGTGCCCTTCTATCATCCCACCGTGCTGGCAAAGCTCACCAACACCCTGGACATTGCCTCCAATGGCCGCCTTACCCTGGGGATAGGGGTGGGAGGTGAGTTCCCCGTGGAGTTCGAGGCCGCCGGAATACCCCCTCGGCAGCGTGGGGGCAGGACCAACGAGTGCCTTGAGGCCCTGAGGCTGCTCTGGACCCAGGAAAACGTACACTATCAAGGACGCTATTACCAACTTGAGGATGTGACCATCGTGCCGCCGCCTGCTCAAGAGCCCCACCCGCCTATCTGGGTGGCCGGGCGTCGAGACCCTGCTATGAAGCGGGCCGTGCGCTATGGCGAGGGCTGGTATCCGTACCTGTACAGCCCGGAGAGATACCGGGACAGTGTGGAAAAGATCAAGGCCTTCGCCGATGAAGAGGGCCGGGACCTCTCGGACTTCCAATGGGTAAATTTCCAGTTCATCTCCATCAATGATTCCAAAGAGGAGGCGGCAGAGGTAGCGGCCCGTTCCCTTGGGGGGAATTACCTATATTCCGGCAACTTCATGGACATAGTAGGCCAGTACTGCATCCTGGGGACGGCAGAGGACTGCATCCGCCGTATTCAAGATTACGTGGACGCCGGGGCCAGGCATTTCGTCTTTAGCTGGGCCTGCCCGGCCGATGACCGCCCCCGGCATATCGAGACCGTTGCCAACGAGATTATTCCCTACTTCCGAGGATAGACGGCGTTACTTTCCAATTAGGCCCTTCGGGCTGTTTTAGGAGGTGTCCCATGTCCGGTATCTGGCCTGGAAACATACAGTGCGCTGCGATGCTCACCTTCGACGTGGACGGGGTGTCCTCGTGGCTGCGCCGCGACCCCGAATTTGCCAAGCTGCCCAGCCTCATGTCCATGGCCGAGTATGGCCCCAGCGTAGCCACCTGGCGCATTCTGGACATGCTGGACGACTATGGCATCAAGGCCAGTTTCTACATACCTGGGTACGTGGCGGAGACCCATCAGGAGTTGGTAAAGGAGATTGCCCGGCGGGGCCACGAGGTGGGCCATCACGGTTATATGCACGAGCCACCCGCAACCATGACCGCCGAAGAAGAAGAGGAGGTCCTGAGAAAGGGCTCCACCATATTGGAGGGCCTGGTAGGTGAGAGGCCAAAGGGCTACAGGTCTCCGGGCTGGGAGCTAAGCGAGGTATCCCTGGACATCCTGGCGTCTCATGGCTTCACCTACGATAGCAGCCTCATGGGAGACGATGCGCCTTACAATGTGGACTCTTCCGAGGGCAAGCTGGTGGAGATTCCCATCACCTGGATACTGGACGACGCCCCCCACTTTGTGTACGCTCCCGCCGCTCAGCGCAGCAGCCCCATGAAGAGCCCCGACGAGGTTTATGAAATTTGGGCTGCCGAGTTTGAAGGGCTGTACCGCTATGGCAGGGCCTTCACCCTGACCATGCACCCCCAGTACATAGGGCGGCCCGGAAGGCTCCTCATGCTGGAGCGGTTGATTAACCACATCCGGTCCTTTCCCAATGTTGAGTTCATGCGGATGATAGACGTAGCCGAACTGTGGGCCGACAGGTAGTTCCCCAGGGCCAGGCAGGCAGGGTATGTGCAAAGTGAGTACAAACGGCGTAAGAGGACGTTTCAGAAGTCCCTTCCACCTCGACGGGGGAAGGTTAGGATGGGGGTGATGGTATCACAGATGGGACTGCCCCCTCACCCCAACCCTCTCCCGCGAGGGGAGAGGGGACTTTGCACATGCCCTGGCCAGGCAGGGTAGGGCATGTGCAAAGTCTATTGACATAAGCAAGACCTTCCCCCATAGATAGGAATAACCCCAACCTATCTGAATGGAGGAAGGCCCATCATGGAGTATAGTCCGAGAGGGTTTGATGTCAATGGAGATGGCCAAGGGTTTATGGTGGACATGGGCAGTCTGTATGATTTTCTGAGCCGTTTGGAAGACCGCCGGGATTCCCGGGGAATACGCTACAAGTTGGTTAACATCCTGATATTTGCCCTGCTGTCCAAACTGGCGGGAGAAGACCGGCTGACGGGCATCTCGGAATGGGTATGGCACCGGAAGGAAGCATTGGCCAAGGCATTGGGTTTGAAGCGTCCCCAAGCTCCTCACCGAACCACCTACAGCCGGGTACTGGGAGGAACCCTGGAGGTGGAAGAGTTGGCAGCGGCGGTGGGCAACTTCTTTGCTGGCGGGTCTGGGGATGGACAATTAGTCCAGATAGCAATAGATGGCAAGACCCTGCGAGGCAGCATACCATGGGGTCAGAGCCGGGGAGTGCATCTGATGGCTGCCTATATTCCCGGAGAAGGGGTGGTATTGGCCCAGGTAGAGGTCGAGGGCAAGGAAAACGAGATCAAGGCGGCCCCGCGTCTGCTTGAGTCTATCGACCTGGGTGGCAAGGTGGTCAGCGCCGACGCTATGCTGGCGCAACGTCAACTTTCCACACAAATCGTGGAGGCCGGAGGGCAGTATGTCTGGACCATCAAGAAGAACCAGCCCCAACTGCACGACGACATTGCCACCTTCTTTGATAGCGCACCCTTTGATAGCGCACCGGCGGTGGAACCCGGCGTCAAAGACCCATCCTCAGCCATCACCTTGGACAAAGGGCATGGGCGCATCGAGAAACGGGTCTTGAGGGCCAGCGTCGGCCTGAAGGACTACCTGGACTGGCCCTACGCTCAACAAGTCTTCAGGCTTGAGCGGGGATTTGAATATATCAAAGAGGGCAAGATAACCCGGGAGACCGCCTATGGGATAACTAGCCTGGGGCCGGACCAAGCCAGTCCTGGGCGTCTTCTGGAAATTGTCCGCACCCATTGGAAAATTGAAAATGGCCTCCACTACCGCCGTGATGAGACCATGGGGGAGGACTGGTGTCATTTGCGCTTAGGACATGCTCAACGGATGATGGCGGCAATCAACAACCTGGTCTTGGGGCTGTTATTGCGGCGGGGGGTTAGAAACGTGCCCCGGCAACGCCGCCGGTATGCAGCCCGATGGAACGAGGCTCTCAAACTCATCACATCTGTGTGATTGGACTTTGCACATGCCCTGGGGCGTTGGCCCATTGCCTCATGCACCGGCTCATATATACTGAAGATGTCGAACTCCCATACCGAACTGCTCCGGGACTTTGACTCTGCCAACTGCTCCAGCCGTTCCCTATCGGGATAATCTGGAGGGATATGAAGAGTAGGGGGCATGAGGGGGTCGAACCGGTCGTCCCACTCCCCGTCGCGGAGGACCCGTGTCAGAATCAGGCCGGGACTGCTTTGAGAATGGAGGGCCAACTCCCCATTATTTACCTTCAGTGCGACCTCCCTCACGTTTCGCAAGGCCATAGTGAGGAACACGGCCTCATCGGCATCCAATCGCCAGGGAGCGTAGCCCGGCTTGAGGCTGGTGAACAAGGGCCACCTGCCCCGGCCCCTTTACTTGAGGCCCAAGCTGCGGATGGTGTCCCGGTCCCTCTTGGTCAGATGCTCCCGGTCGGCAAGCTGGGCCGACAGGGCGTTCATCGTGTCCAGCACTTCCGGGTCGTCGGGGGATACCGATCCTGAAATCAAGGATAGATAACTGTCCAGCCCTTTGTCGCCGATATATACCGCCAAGCCGTACTCAGTCCCACCGCCGCCAAGGACGACGCAGTAGCCCTTGTACTCCCCGGAGGGATGCTCGATAGCCATCAGGTCAGTATCGTCGAACCACTGCCAGGGGGCGGTCTCACAGTATTCCCGGAACGCCTCGTGCAGGTCGAGCCATTGTTCAGTGGTTGGTCCGTCCATCAGTCCTCCACAAAAGCATTTCCATGGTACCGGTCCATGGTACCGGCGGCATTGTCCTCAGATTGGTCCCGTGCTTAAAGACCACCGATGTCGGGATATAGCACGAACCCCAATTTCCCTGCATTCATTATTTCTCAGCCTGTTGTTCCTGTTCCAGCCTCTCCCTAATGCGCTCTCTCTCATCTTCGGGTAAGAGCTCAAGTACGTGCTCCCTCTCTTCTATCCTTCCCTCAACTCTCCCTTCAGCCCTTCCTTCTTGCCGGTATCTCTCCCGCTGGGCATCACGCTTTTCTTTCATCCATGCGGCGCCGAACTTCACCATGTTCAATACCTCCCTTCCGACATACAGGGTAGCGGCAACAGCACTGACACCACCGGCCACAATTCCAAATATCTCCAGCGAGTTTATAGGCCAACCTTCCTTTCTACTTTCCTCGCCGTCTCGCGATGATTTGACCGTATAACCAATGCTATTGCCTACTAATGCCCACATTCATGTATAGCGATACGTTAAAAATGTAACATTATAAATAACGCGGGGGTTGTCCACCACAGCTAACCCAGGGACGCGGTGTGATATAATGGGGACGCTTTGAGTCAAGTGTCTAGTAAGGAGGTGTTGCATGAAATTCGGTATATTCACCATTGTGCCCTGGCATGAGAGCCGTACCGAGGAGCGGGCGCTGAATGAGGCCCTGGAGCAGATTGAGTTGGCAGACCAGCTTGGGATTGACGAGGTGTGGCTGGGGGAGCACCGCTTCTCCAGGCATGGCCTGCTATCGGGAATCTTCTCCTTCGTTGGCGCGGTAGCAGCCCGGACCAAGAACATTCGCATAGGCACGGCTGTTGTCGTCCTGCCCTTCCACAACCCCGTCCTGGTGGCGGAGGAAGCGGCAATGATTGACAACATCAGCGGAGGACGCTTTAGCCTGGGCATCGGCAGCGGCTACCAGAGGCAGGAGTTCGACGGCCTTGGCGTTGACATCACGGAAAGCCGCGAGCGGTTCCAGGAAGCTGTGGATGTGATAACCAGGGCATGGACCGAGGAGACCTTGACCTTCCACGGCAAATACACCAACGTTGACGACCTTTGGGTAATCCCCAAGCCCATACAGAAGCCCCATCCGCCCCTTTACATCGCCGTGAGCACCAGCCCGGCCAGTATCGAGTGGGCCGCCAGCCGCAACATCCAGATAATGGTGGGAGGCCCCACGGACATCATGGGCCAGGCCCCCCAGGTATTGAAGCTCTGGCGGGAGAAGATGGATGAGTACGAACATCCCCACGCCCATCTCGATCCCCCCGTGTCCAAGGCGGTGTACGTGACACCTAATATGGAGGATGCGGAGAAAGACCCCATCGGACTGGAAGACTTCAACCTGAAAATCCTGGCACGCATCGGCTCGCCCCTCGGCAAGGATGGTAGCGTGCCTCCCGGCTACGAGATATGGGCCAACCGCCAGAATGACCGCGAACGCGCCCAGGACC
The DNA here is from genome assembly GCA_965219725.1 of Dehalococcoidia bacterium. GTDB lineage: Bacteria > Chloroflexota > Dehalococcoidia > Lucifugimonadales > JAGWBF01 > CBDCOF01. The sequence continues at coordinate 2,495,900 of CBDCOF010000002.1, forward strand.
CCGGCCACGCCGGCCTGCCGCCGCTGCGGGGCACTCCCGACGTGGTCATAGAGCGCATGAAACTGGTCCAGGAGCAGGGGATTAACCGTATCTTCGGCAACTTCGGTTTCCCGGGTCTTCCCCAGGAGAAGGTCCTGCGCTCCATAGAGATGTTCGCCACCGAGGTGATGCCCCACTTCAAGGAGACCCCCGCCGAGGTGAAGGCTTAGCGTCGGACGCCGCTTTTGCCCTGGTCGCGGCTTTTGCCAATGGGGGGAATATGGCCCAGCTTGTAAGAGCACGGGGGTGGCTGGAACATAGCCACCCCCGTAACATAGCCGACATCGCTTTCCTGGCCCTGACGGTGGTCTTTGGGCTACAGGTCTTCCGGGTATTGCTGGTGGAGTTGGTATTCTACCTGCGGGACTCCCTGGGCTCCAGTCCTGCCGTGCCCGGCATATATGCCCTGGCCTTGTTTTTGGTGCCATTTTCCGCATCATGGGTGAGCAGGCTCCTTGGCCCCAGATACGCCGTCATGCTAACAGCTGGCGGGCTGGCGCTGGCAAGGCTGATAGAGCAGTTTATAACCTGGCCGGCGGCAGACCTGGCGCTGGCTACCATCGGCACCGCTTTCTTCCTCCTATTCATCCCCATATACATAGGACGCGCCAGCGCCAGAGATAGTGAAAGAGGTGGCCGGATCTTCGTTCTGGGGTTTCTGCTTGGCATCTCCATAGACACAGCCGTCAAGGGCGTATTTGCCACCCTGGACCTATCCTGGCAGCCGGGAGCAATAACCTACCTGATTGTGGCCTTGCTGGTCGGGCTGCAATGGCTGCTCCTCAGCAGGGAGGTGAGGGCCAGGGGCGCAGGACCCACCGGCGGCACGGGTTTCCGGCAGTTTGTTCCGGTAATGGCCCTGGGCCCGGTCCTGTTCCTGGAGCTGCTCCTGTTTCAGAACATCGGGCAGCAGACGGCCCTCATCAACTGGGACCAGCCGGTGGTATTCCTATGGACTATCTTCGCCAACCTGGTTGGCATAGTGGCCGGTGTACTGGTCATGGCTCGCCCCGGTTACGGCATCCTGGCTTCTTTGATGGCCCTGGCGGGACTCTTCGCGCTGCTGGTATCCGGGGAGCGCTCAGGGGTGTGGGCGGCCCTGTCAGTGCTGTATGGACAGGCGGTAATCTCCATGTCCATCGGAATGATAGGGGTTGCCATTGGGCACACCGGATATTCCCCCTCCGGTGAAAGAGGGCCGATTACAGAGGTACAGGGGGACCGGAATAGAAGAATCGGGGGCGTTGCGGCGGCCAGTGGCATAGGCATGTTGTTCCTTCTGCTGCTGGCCTTCGTGTACTACTCAAATTACCAGTTCGACATCCCCGGGGGCACCTCAATAGTGCCCCCCATAGGCGCGGCTATCATCTTCCTGGCTGTCCTTGGCATGGTCCCCCTGCTTATCAGGCACAGGGCCGGAGCGCCTGCCCTTGGCCTCCGCTCCGGGCAGGTGTGGGCGGCTGTACCGGTGGCGGTGATATTGCTGGTGATGCCCCTGGGATACCTGGCAGCATGGGACGAACCCTCTTTCACAAATGGAGCGGTGCAGCCCTCCGGGTTCCCTGTGCGGGTTATGTCCTACAACCTGCATCAGGCCTTCGACATAGAAGGCTATATGGCGATAGAAGCCCAGGCCAGGGACATAGAAGAGATGGGGGCCGATATTGTGGCGTTGCAGGAAGTATCCAGGGGATGGCTTATAGACGGCTCCTTTGACATGCTGGTGTGGCTGTCCCGCAGGCTCGACATGCCCTATGTATGGGGGCCGTCCGCCGATTCGGTATGGGGCAACGCCATCCTAAGCCGCTACCCCATACACAACGCCCGTACCCAACCTATGCCCAACAACTCCCAGCTACAGCTGAAGCGCAGCTTCACCACAGCCCAGGTTGACGTGGGCGGGGGCGAGACGCTGACCATTATAGCTACCCACCTGCACCATGTTGAGGAAGATAGCCATCTGAGGGTGCCCCAGGTGGAAACCCTCATAGCGGCCTGGGATATGGAGAAGAGGACCGTCCTGCTAGGCGACCTGAACGCATCGCCAAACGACCCGGAGATGGCAGCGCTGGATGAGGCCGGACTCAAGGATACTTTTATCATCTCCGGGCTTGAGGACAGGGAGCTTGAAGACGGGACCACCGGGTTTACGTGGACGACGAAAGACCCCCACAAACGAATAGACTACATCTGGGTATCCGGCGACCTCAGAGCAAGGGACTTCGCCCTGACTGGCAGCATAGCCTCTGACCACCTGGGGTTGGCAGTAACCGTGGAACCCAACTAGCCTGCCCCGGCCAGCAAAGCATCGGCGAGAGCTTCAATCCGTTCCCGCTGGGGCACGCAGTCCAGCCAGCGCCTTGGTATTGCATTAACGCCGTAGCGGGCTCCCAGAACGGCGCCGGCTACTGCCCCGTTGGTGTCGGTATCGCCGCCGGCGCCGGCTATGCTAACCAGGGCGGCCTCAAAGTCGTGGGAAGTAGTCAAGGCCCACATCCCTACCTGCAAGGCCAGCAGGGTATGGCCTATATGCCCCTGGTCCAGGCGCAAATCGTCAATATCATGGCCGACCCGCGCTATCCACTCCCATACTTCCTGTGGGGCGCCATCGGAAACGGCGGCCTCAGCCAGAGCATCCGGGGCCGGGGCCGCATCGCGCAGCGCCAGCGCGAGGGCGGCGTTGAGGATGATGCAAGACCATTGGCAGGTGGCGGCGTAGTGGGTTACGGAGCAGGTGGCGGCGCTGTCTCGCACCAGCAATTCCGGGGTGTGCTGCCGGACCAGGGCGACGGGGGCGCAGCGCATTACGCCGCCGTTGGGGGCTATGCGATTGCGCTGCTCGTAGATGATGCGGGCGGCTTCGGGTGGGGGCGTGCCCGTCTCCAGCAAGTCAATGACGGCGGAGGTGGTGTTGCCGATACCTCGCCCGTTTTCCCGCCGCCAGATAACCAGACGGCGGGCGAATTCGCTAACATAGTCACCGCCGGCGAGGAGGGCCTCGCCCAAGTCAACGGCCTGGGCCAAATCATCATCCATAGGGCGCAACCGCTCATCGGGGTCAATCTCAGTAATCCCGTTGGGGAATGTGCGGGCGATGGCTTGCCGTGAATCACCTTCCACGGGCAGGCCCAACAGGTTGCCCACCGCCAGCCCCAGCATCACGCCACGGCAACTGTCACGTAGGGCTAACGTGTCAGCGGGAGGCTCATAGCTTCGGCGCAGCAGACCGGCTAGCCGGGGAGCGTTGGTTACGATGTCGGGGTCAGGCATAGTCAGGGCCTTTCTCAAGAGTTAGCCGGATGCCCCGGAGGGTCGGGCGCCGGATACCATGTACCTGCCGTCGGAGTAGTCGGGGATGGTCCGCCTCTTGATTGCCACCACGTTATCCAGCCATTCCACACGGATGCCGGCCAGTCCCTTCTGCTCCATCAGAGCAGTCACCTTCTCAGGCTCCACGTTGCCCGCCATAGGCAACTGCTCGAAGGCTTCCTGGTATTTCTCGCCCCATTGTCCACCCTTGGCGGCAAAGGTGCTGTCAATAATGCCTATCACGCCGCCCGGCCTCGTCACCCGCACCCAGGACTCGATGGCCGTATTGGGGTTTGGCAGGTTCCATAGAACGTGGCGGCTAATCACCACGTCGAAGGTCTCATCGGGGAATCCGGGGCGCTCCGCGTCCTCCTCAAGGAACCGGACGTCGTGTCCCAACTCCGCCGCCTTCTCCCTTGCCCTCGCCAGCATCCCCGGAGATATGTCTATACCTGTTACCCGGTGGCCCATCTCCGACAGAAGGAAGGCCAGGAACCCGGTGCCCGTTCCCACGTCCAGGACGGACAGGCCGCTTCTACCGGAGGTGAGGCCGTTCAGGAGGCCCTTCCAGGCGACGGTCTCCTCCTCAGACTGGGAGATGTGCTGGGGTTGGCTGTCGAAGGTGGTCGAGCGCTCATGCCAGTATTGGGAGAAGAGTCGTTTTGCGTCAGAAGATGGGTCATTGGTAGGGTGGCTGCTCATGCTGTATGTATCTCCTTGTCAAGAACTTGCACCATAAAACCCAGGGCCTCTCGATTCTTGGCTGAACGCATTGGGCAACCACAAGGGTTGCCCCTACCAGGCTATTGGGCAACACACCTCTGGGTGTAGGGGAAGTTCCTTGTGGCTTCTCCTGGGTGGAGAATCGAAAGACCCTGCCAGTTGCCAGTTTTTTACGTCATCATAGCCTCTTTGAACTGGCGAAGGACATCAATGTGCTGGTCGGCGGAGACGAGTCCGGCGCCTCCCGTACCTACGGATACACCCGTCGCCCCCAACTCTTCCCACTCTTTTATGTCCGAAAGCCAGTCCTCGGGGTTTCTGCCCGCCCCCCTGACGCTCCCCTCCATTCCTATAGTCGCGGGGTCCCGGCCAATCTCGTTGGCGTAGCCATGCAGGCGGGCCACGGCGTCTTTGGCGGCCTGGTCCCTGGGGAACAGGGGGAACCATCCGTCTGCGCTGCGGGCTATCCGCCGCAGGGACGCTTCGGGAGGGATGGGGCTGGCAGGCGCTCCTGCGCCTATCCATATAGGGATGGGACGCTGGACGGGCAGAGGCCTTATGCCGGCATGGGTTATCCGATGCCAACGACCCTCGAAGTTGACCACTTCCTTGGTCCAAAGCTCCCGCATTACCGTCATCTGTTCCTCACACCGGCGGCCTCGGTTGGTGAAGTCCTCACCCAGGGCCTCGTACTCAACGGGGTTCCAGCCGACGCCTATACCCAGCTTCAGCCGGCCGCCGCTGAGCACGTCCACTTCTGCTGCCTGCTTGGCTACCAGCGCCGTCTGTCGCTGGGGGAGGATGAGGATACCGGTCACAAATTGGACGTTCTTGGTGATGGCGGCCAGATACCCCATGAGGGTAAAGGGCTCGTGGATATAGCTCTCGTGGGTGTAGTAGAACTGGGGCACCTCCGGGTGGTATTCGGGGTTGGCGCCCAAGACATGGTCCAGCATACGGATATGGGCATAGCCCATGTCGTCGGCAGCCTGCACGAATTCCCGGATTGCTCCGAGGTCGCCCCCAAATTCGGTGATGGGGATAGTAGTCCCGTAGTCCATAGCTGTCGTCCTCCTGGCCTATTTTATTTACCGGGTCTTTCCGTCAGTCCTATACAGTCCTGTGGGGTGGCAGCCCTGGCCCATGACACGTCTCCGGCAAGAGAGGGCCGGAAGCGCGGATATGAGTCCCAGGGCCTCATAGGTTGCTCATCGAGAGAAGTATCACCCCTTGAGGGTTTGCAGTCAATACCGGATGCCGCACCCTACAGGGCATTCCCCCGCGAAAGCAAGGGCCGTTGACGGCGCTATGGGGCGTAGCTATACTTACCCCATTCTCACACCATGTCCTGTTCAGAGGGGGAACAAATCCGAAGGGATGCGGAACATGAAAGTAGTGGTGAAAATCAGACACCTGCTCACGGCTGCTGTCGCGGCGTTGGCAATTCTGGCCGCGATGTCTTGCGGCGCGGCGGCAACGCCCCCATCCGACTCTACCCCGGTGGTGGAGGATGATTCAGTTGTGCCTGCCTCAGTAGGAGACATACAATCGGACGGAGCATACAATAAGGCAATTCAGGACATTGGGGCCAGCGATTATATAATAACAATGGTATGCTTTGGACTCGCTGATTATACTTACGACTACTGGACTTATGTGGACTCACTAAACTTTCGGCTCCCAGAATATAAAGACGTAACAGAGACAGCCAAGAAAATCTGGGACATTTTTGAAGGTGACAATCATGGCGGGCGGGAGAGGGTATATGCGTTCTGTCAAGAGCATCAAGAAAGGCCGTACAGAGAAGCGAAAGAACGTATGAAACAGGCACAGCTGGCTATTAAGGCAGAAGACGTGTACAGGATAGACAGCCTGCTTGAAGAGCTAGTAGAAACCTTGAACCGGACCAATAACATTGGGTTCATATCCCCGGATGTCTCCAGAGAAGATTGTGATTATACAATGGATACCAGGGAGCAGATAGTCAACGCTGCCCTGGCAGTAGAGGCATGGAATAAGCAGTATCCGAAGAACGCATATATCCGGGCATCGTTTCAATCCAGCTGGATTGAAAGCTCCGGCGAACATTACCTGTGGGTGCTGGAAGAATGTAAAACACAGCATCCCCACCACTACACTGATTGATAGACCGCTTGTGGTATAATAAACCTGTGGGCATTGGGGGATGCCCACAGCCAGATGTTAGCCTCTCCACGAAAGGAGATTACAATGCGTAATATACCACGCAGGAAACGTCGTGTCAAACAGACAAATACTGACAAACAGAGTATCCAGCTCAAGACCACCAGTGAGATTAGTCTCGAAAAGTTGGGGTTCGTTAAAGCCAACCTGGCGTAATGGCCTGCCCACGAAATAAATCAGCAGACCCTTTTGATTCAAGATGGTGACTTATGATTCAAAAGGGTCTTTTGATGCAAAGCCGAAATTCTCCTAAATATGTATGAAGAGGACGAGTCCACGGTTAACTTACCCTACGGCGAGCCTTTCACGTTCTACAGCTACCACTGGAAGGTTGTATTTTACAGTAACGGTTGTGAAGGTGCTCTCTATCGCATCGGGGACTGACTCACATCGAAGCCCAGAATCATGGCTGAGGAAGGCTTGATGCCTTCTCCGCTGATGGTGTAGCCGATGGCAATCACACAACCCTTACAATGGATTTTACTGTACACTCGGGATAATCTCAGGAGGTTACAAGCATTGGACAATCCAATAGACACGCTATTCGATGCTCGTCTACGCAATAATATGCGGTGGAAGCGCAATACAGAAACGGATTACGCATACCTCAATCAGTCAGGCCGCCCAGAATGGGAACAGACCCGGTCCACACTAGAACAGTGGTTTCAGAGATTTCCCCGTGATGGACGCAAGGACTTGCTGAGCAGATTTCGTAAGGATGGCAAACCGACGGAAGGAGCATTCTTCGAGCTCTTACTCCACGAATTCTTTTGCAAGCTGGGATGTGAATTGCATTTGCATCCCGATGTCCCTAGTACCACCAAGCATCCCGACTTTCTAGTACGGCACTGTAACAAGGAGTTCTATCTCGAAGCTGTGGTAAGAAGCCAGTCTGAAAGCCAGTTTGCTATGGACAAACATACACTTGATGCCTTAGACAAACTGAATGATATTAAGTCCCCACATTTTGGCGTTGTAGTAGAGGGCATTGAAGGGGTGCTGGAGAGGGATATTCCCGCCAACCGGATTCAAAGTCCGTTCCTAGAATGCCTGAAGCAACTCGACCCGTTAGCGTACCCAGTAGGCGATGAAGTCCCTGGCATAGTAAAAATAGCGGAAGGTGATTGGCTATTGGAGGGCAGCTTAGTGCGTGTTTCCAAGTCAGAAGAAGACGAGTTCATCCTGATACATCCTGGTGGAGGAGGATGGGACAACACGCCCGCCAAAATGTTGAAGGTCTTGCAGCGTAAGGCCAACCGTTACGGAAAGCCCAAGTTGCCCATCGTTATCGCGCTGAACTGGTGCGATACGTTGGGGTCAAAGCGCGATGAGGCGGCAGTAGTGGAAGCCCTGTACGCAGGCCATGTAGACAACGATAGAAAGCCGCCTTCCATCACAGTTCGATACCGTACGGATACATACGAACCAGTTGACATCATCCCAGGCGAGGCAGAGAAAGGATCCGGCCTGTTCACCAGGGCAAGCGGTGACCCTAAATACAGCCACGTGGCGGCCATTCTAGTGTTCCAACGAGCTAGTCTGTATCTGAATTATCTGTCTTATCGACTTTACCTTAACCCCAACGCGAGTAACGAACTGCCCGATGTCTTACGCGAACTGCGCCACGCTACGGTCGTCGAAGGTAAGGGCGAAAGGCAGTACAAAGGGGGCATTACCATTTCGAACCTTGCAGGCGATACGCTTGCACGGGTTAACTCCCTTCCGATCTCTATGGACGGCAAGCAGGTGCTGGAGTGGCATGACGGCAAGAGCGCTGGCGAGATTCTAGGGATTGACGCTGCATCCGACCTGTAACCTCATAACCTGCCGGATTCCGGTCTTGATGATTGGATTCCGACACTCCGTCAGTGATCCTGCTAGTTGCCAATGAGTTGGTTATTCCATGTCCCAGGGAGAAGAGTTTGCCGTCCCACTGGTCTGTGGGTATTATGTCTTTGCCGTGGACGAGATATGAGGATGATGAGGTATAAACAGGGAATCGCCATTGCCAGGCTGGTGGGAGACTAATTGAAGTCCGATTACAACCCTCTGCTGCGCCGTAAGATTTTCTATGGCTGGTGGGTCCTGCTGGTGACTATTCTGGCGTCGGTCTTCGTGGGAGGGGCCGGCTCCTGGACCTTCTCTATCCTCATTACACCAATGACCGAGGCCTTCGGCTGGTCCCACGCCCAACTCCTGTTCACCCTGACGGTGGCCGGCTTCTTGAGCGCTTTTCTCTCTCCCGTGGCGGGTATGATAGTGGACCGGTACGGCTCCAGGGTCCTGGTGGTATCCTGCGTTCTGTTTCTGGGGACGATGCTTATTCTTACCTCCCGAATACAGGCCCTATGGCAGTTTTACATCCTTTACAGCCTGGGCACCGGGGTATCCCAGACGGGGGTAAGCAGGGTGGGAGCCGTCGCCGTAGCCGCCAACTGGTTCATCAGGAGGCGGGGCATCGCCTTCGCTATGTCCATGGGGGCCACCACCCTGACGGGGGTTATCTTCTCCCTTCTGGCCCAGGGGTTGGTGGACCGGTGGGACTGGCGGATGGTGTGGCTGGTCCTGGGGCTGGCTGTCTTGGTGGTGCCTGTGCCCCTGGCGTGGCTGGTGATAAGGCGCAGGCCGGAGGATATGGGCCTGCGGCCCGATGGGGACGATGCTCAGGTCCCAACTCAACCGGCCGCAACTCAATCGGAGGGGGGACTCACATCACGACGCCGGGCGCGCCTGAGAACGGTATCCGACGTAAGCTGGACTCTAAAGGAAGCCTCCAAGACCCGCGCCTTCTGGCTTATCAATATGGGCCTGTTTCTGATAGGATTCCCCTCCGCTTCTATAATCATAGTCATGCACCCCTACTTCACCGAGTCGGGCGCATCGCCGGCAACGGCGGCGCGGCTCCTGAGCTTCTATGCCTTCTCCAGCTTCCTCGGCGCCCTGGTATGGGGGGCGCTGATCCAGCTATTCTCCGTGCGCACCCTCCTGGTGCCTTCCGGCATAGCCTACGCGTCCGCGATTGCCCTGTTCACCATTCTGGGCGTCTTCCATTCCATTCCTCTGCTGTACCTGTCCATCCTCCCATTGGGCATCACCATCATGGGCAGCGCTCAGATAGGCAACCAGGTCTGGCCCGATTACTATGGCAGGCAATGGGTAGGCTCCATCATTGGGGTGTCGGGCCTGATGCGCACCGTGCCTATGGCGATGGGGCCGGTGATGGCCGCCGCCATCCACGACTCTATGGGTAGCTACTCCCCGGCTTTCGTCCTGTTTGCAGTATTTTGCTTCATCGCCGGCGTGGGCTTCATCTTTGCCCGGCCCCCACAGAAAGCGGAAAGGCAGGTATCACCATGAAACCAGATGCCGGCGCATCCGGCCAGAGCGACGGTATTGGACCCGGCGACCCCGGCGCAGGGATGAATATAGAGACCATTGCAGCACGGGCCAGCCACAGCGTTGACCCCGGCACGGGAGCCGTTACAGCCCCCATACATGTGTCCACCACCTTCCAGAGGGACGAGGACGGCGGATACTCCCGAGGTTTCGTTTACGCCCGCACCGACAACCCCAACCGGCAAGCCCTGGAGGAGTGCCTGTGCAAGCTGGAGGGAGGCGCTGCCGCCGCCGCTTTCTCCTCGGGGTCAGCGGCAACGGCGGCGGTGCTCCAGTGTCTTTCATCAGGAGACCACGTGGTCGCTCCCCAAGACTGCTATCATGGGACGGCGGCACTGCTCCGGGAGGTATTCGCCCGGTGGGGCCTGGAAGCCACCTTTACAGACGTGACCGACCCTGAGCAGGTACGGCGCGCCCTCCGGCCCAACACGAAGCTGGTATGGGTGGAAACTCCCTCAAACCCCTTGCTGAAGATTACCCCTATTGCCAAAATAGCATCCATCGCCCACGAGGCCGGGGCCGTATGCGCCTGTGACAACACCTGGGCAACTCCAATCCTCCAGCGCCCTTTTGAGCACGGGGCCGACCTGGTGGTCCACTCCACTACCAAGTACCTGGGGGGGCACAGCGACGTTCTGGGGGGCGCTGTGGTCTCACGAAGGGAGGATGGTTTCTTCCAACGGCTGAAGACTGTCCAGACCACCTACGGCGCGGTGCCCTCTCCCTTCGATTGCTGGCTGGTCCTGCGGGGGATTCGTACCCTGCACCTGCGAATGCGCGCCCACTCGGACAATGCCATGAGGGTCGCCGGGTTCTTGGAGAAACATCCGAGGGTGGAGGTTGCCCACTACCCCGGCCTGGAGGGACACCCCGGCCACGACGCAGCGGCCCGGCAGATGAGCGCCTTTGGTGGGATGGCCTCTTTCCAGGTAGCAGGCGGTGAGGATGAAACGATGGCTGTGATAGCCCGCACCCGGCTATTCACGAGAGCGACAAGCCTGGGCGGCACCGAGAGCCTGATTGAGCACCGGGCTTCTATAGAGGGGCCGGACAGCCGCACACCTCCCAACCTGATCAGAATGTCTGTAGGCATAGAAAACGCCGACGACCTCATCGAGGACCTAGCCCATGCCCTGGGTTAGGCGGTCATTGGGTTGATGGCCGTCCCCCAATCGTCATTCCGGCGTAGGCCGGAATCCAGGGGCGGGGGGCGGGTGATTTCCCGCAATGTCGGAGTCCAAGACCTCAGATTCTCGACTCGCTCCGCTCGCCCGGAATGGCAATGACAGGGATGGTTGCTGCCTATTTTCATAATAATTCCCCATTACCTTATTACCTTGCAGGCCACGTAAGGGGGTGAAAATGAAGGTCGGCCTCCCTATCGTCACTCCCTCGAAAGCGGGAGTCCACCGCCCCACCCCTGGATTCCGGCCTGCGCCGGAATGACGGTGGGCATCTATTTTCATGGTAAGGACACCCGGAAAAGATGCGATGGACTCAGACGAAGGATAGCCCCTCATCTGAGTCCACGCTGCGAAAGAGTACGGTACGGCCCTGCCGTAGGAGTTACTGCTCCAGAGGCGTGAGGTCCAGGTCGTGGGGAGGGTATTCGGGCAGCTTCCAGACGATGAATTCCTTGTCGTTCAGCTTGTGGTAGTCGTTGGCATTCTTGACCCCCTGGTTGAACGCCACCTCGAACTTCTCCCAGTCCCGGGCCTTGATTCCATCTTTGATAGCTTCCAGGTCATCATTGACAAAGGTCTCCAGGTGCTCGGTATACTTGGGCCGGGTGACCATGCCCGTCTCCATCAGCACCTCGATCTCCCCGACCTGGAAGTCGGCCATGACCCAGTTGCCTTCCTTGGCAGCATAGTAAAGTTTCCAGTACCTCTGCCCGATCTCAGGCATAAGCCTTGCCAGGCCCGGCTGTAGAATAGCAATGTCGTCAATGGAAAGGTACGTCTTGCCATTCCAGCCCATGGGCTTTTCGGAATCTCCAGTGCTCATAGGGGTTTCCTCCTTACTCTCAATATAAAGCTTGTGGCCCAGGCTTTCAGACCCTCTGGGACACCCACCCGGAGCAACGGGTATATGGCGCATCCCACCACCATTATAGGTCCGAGGGCACGGGTCGGAGTGCCCAGAATACCGGCCCAAGCAATGGGTAGAAAGGCTCCCCGGTATTATACACCTTATTCTATATTTGCTACCACCTTACCAAGCAATGAAGAACAGGGCATGTGCAAAGTCCCCTCTCCCACGAAGGGGAGAGGGTTAGGGTGAGGGGGCAGTCTCCTCTGCAAGGCCATCACCCCCATCCCTGAATCAAGTTCAGAGCTTGCCCCGTACTTGATACGGGGGCAGGCTCTAACCTTCCCCCGTCAAGGTGGAAGGGACTTCTGAAACATCCTCTTACGCCATTTGTACTCGCTTTTATTCTAGTCCCCATCCCTGCTGAGGATTCTGAATATGGTGCGCCGGCTTAGCCGGAAGCGAAGGGCAACCTCATGGACCGAAAGCCCCTCCTGGTGCAATGCCTTCAGCACCTCCCTGTTCCTCTCCTTCAGCCTCTCCCTCCTAAGCCAACCGGGGTCGTCGTGTTTGCACCGGGGGAGGGGGCATTGGAGGCAGGACGGCGATTCTTCACACCCTTCGTCACGGTATTCAAATTGTTCGGGGAGCACGTCGGCCAAAGCGCCTGCACGTCCGGGCTTACCTGTCATATCAGTCATCTCATATTTCCCCATGCCAGTATTGAAGAGGGCTTGATTATAGAACAATAGTTCTCTTTAAATCAATGGACAATTGACACAGGCCCGTTTGACTGGAGGGGGAATCTCCTGATATAGTCTGATTCCAGGGAGCAAGTAGAGACCCGAGGTGAGACATGCCAACCAACTTGCCACCCCATTATTATGAGGCTGAGCGCAGGTATCGCAGCGCCAAGACCATCCCGGAAAGAGTAGCTGCCCTACAGGAGATGATGTCGGCCACGCCCAAGCACAAGGGCACCGACCACCTGCGAGCGGATATGAGGTCCAGGATGGCCCGGCTCATGGAAGAGCTGGAGAAGCCAAGGCAGACCGGCGGCGGCCAATCTGATCCCTTCTCCATCAGAAAAGAAGGGGCGGGCCAGGCAGCCCTGGTGGGCCTGCCCAATGGGGGCAAGTCCCAGCTCCTGGCCAGCCTGACCGGGGCCAATCCCAAAGTGGCAGGCTATCCCTTCACCACCCAACTCCCACAGCCCGGTATGCTCCCATACCAGAACGTCCGCATTCAGATGATTGACACTCCGGCCATCAACGACCAGGACATGCAGACCCGGCTTTTCAGCCTTCTGAGGAATACCGACATCCTGCTCATAGTCATTGACCTTTCCGCCGACGCCCTGGGACAGATGGAGCAGGTTGTGGATGACCTTGAGAGGTGGGGTTTCCTCCTGCTGGGCAAGGATGAGATGCCGGACCCGGAGGAGCATCGGGTACAGAAGAGGGTGGTTGTAGCGGGGAACAAGGCTGACGAAGAGGGGGCGCTGGACGGGTTCCAGGAGTTGGACAAGGGATATGGGGACCGGTTCCCCGTCGTGATGGTCTCGACCCTGGAAGAGGTGGGGCTGGACGAACTCAAGGAAGCCGTCTTCAAAGCCCTGGGCAAGGTGCGGGTGTACACCAAGGCGCCCGATAGAGACCCTGACTACAGCACGCCTATAGTCCTCGCCGACGGGAGCAGGGTGGAAGACGCCGCCGAAGCCCTGCACAAAGACTGGAGGCGGAGGCTCAGGTACGCCGTCCTGTGGGGCTCCGGCAAATTCGAGGCCCAGAGGGTGGGGAGAGGCTACGTTCTCGCAGACGGAGACGTAATCGAGTTCCACGGCTAGGGGGCTGTTCCTTCCCCCTTTGACGGGGGAAGGTTAGAGCCTGTCCCCGTATCAAGTACGGGGCAAGCTCTGAACTTGATTCAGGAATGGGGGTGATACTCCCGGCCTGAGAGATGCCCTTCACCTTAATCCTCCCCCGCAAAGGGGGGAGGAGGTTAGATTCTCGTAGTATGACGGTTATGGAAAGGCACCCTTATCTCGGGACAGGCACCCCGGGAATATTCAGCCGGATTTGAGACACAGCCTCACGAGTGGTTACAAACAGCGTCCTCAAGTCCTCGCCCGCCCAGCCGCAGTTGGTTGTCTGGTTGGACCCTGTGAGAATAGTGCCGAGATGCTTCCCGCCGGGGGCTATAATCCATATTCCTCCCGGCCCGGCGCAGTACACATTCCCTTCCACGTCCACCTTCATGCCATCTGGGACCCCCGGACGCTCCAAATCAAACTGGCAGAATACCCGGTCGGAAGCCAGGTTCAGGGTCCCGTTGGGAGCCAGGTCGAAGGCCCTTATATGCCCTCGCCGGGAGTCATCCACGTACAAGACGCTCTCATCAGGGGAAAAAGCCAGTCCGTTGGGTGTCACAAAATCCCGGACCAGCAGGGTGAGGGTGCCCAGGTCCGGGGATACCCGGTAAACGCCGGCGAAGTCCAGGTCAAGCTCCGGGTTCGGCGCTCCGGGGTCGGTGAAGTAAATGCTCCCATCGGACTTCACCACCACGTCGTTGGGGCGGTTCAGCCGCGTACCCTGAAACCTGCTTGCCACGACGGTAGTGCTCCCATCGAGTTCCTGGCGCGCAACCCGCCGGGCGCCACTCTCGCAAGCCATCATCCTGCCCTGGAGGTCCCTGGTAAGCCCGTTAGCGTTATTCGTCCCTTCCTGGAACACCGATATACCCTGCCCCGGCGTCCACCTCATCCTGCGGTTGTTGTTGATGTCGCTGAAGAGGATGTATCCCTCCTCCTTGTACCATACCGGCCCCTCAGCGGTCAGGTAGTCCCTGCCCAACTCCTCCAGGTCCTGGCCGGGCGACACTATGCGGTCCAATTCCGATGATACCCGCTCTATAGGCATATCAACCCCCCTATGAGTTCTTCTGTAATCCGGTGCGACCCGCCGTGACCCGTATGTACATGTGCCCGTATGTACATGTGTATGTAAATGACCGGCCCGGCGCGCTGATGGTTATTCGGGCATCAGCCCCTGGGGAAGCTCAACGGTCATTCTCCCTCCTTCTACATCCATCCCCTTGATTACATGGTCCAGGGCGGGTATCAATATCTCCCGGCCATTGCCGGATACCACGTAGACGTCGTTGGTGCCCGTGGGGAGAATCTCAGTCACCATGCCCAGGTACTCATCCTCCTGGGTATAGACCCGCATGTCTATGATCTGGAAGTGATAGTAGGTGCCCTCAGGGAGGGGAGGCACCATGTCTTCAGGCACCGTAAGCACACCCCCCCTGAATCTCTCGGCCCCGTCGCGGTCCTCGACCCCCTCCAGCTTCAAGACCACGTCCCCCCTGGGAAGCATGGAGGAGCCTTCTATCCTATAAGGCTCGCCCATCAGATATAAAATCCCCCCGGCGGAAAACCTGCCAGGGGAATCGCTCATAACTTCTACCCGTATTTCGCCCTTCAGGCCTTGGGGTGCCCGTACCCGGCCCACTACTACAAGCCCTTTGGGAACAACGTCTTTATCCATGACCCGAACCTCGATCTTGCCCGGAGAAAACCGGGGGAAGTCCAGGGATATACCGTGAATCTGCCAGAATTTGAACGGGGCCCGAAAAGTCCTTGCTATCTATCGTGAGGCGTCACCTCCCGCCATTTCGGTGAATAAAGAGGTTACGGACCATCTCCCAGTTGGACTAAACCCTAGATTATCTCCAGGGTAGCCCTTGTGCCGTTCTTCACCGCCGACACTCGGAGAAGCACACGCATCGCCTGGGCAACCCGACCCTGTCTGCCTATGATCTTCCCCTTGTCCTCGTCGGCCACCTCCAGGCGCAGGACCACCGTGCCATCCTCTTCCTCTTCGGTGACTCTGACATCCTCGGGCTTACTCGCTAGACTTCTGGCTATGTATTCGATGAGCTCCTTCATTCCTCATTTACCTTCTCGTAGATTCCGGTCCATCTGAAAATCCTCTCTACCGGCTCAGTGGGTTGTGCACCCTTTCTCAGCCACTCAAGGGCCCTGTCTTCCTTGAGGGTAACTTGAGGAGGGTCAGGTATGGGGTCGTAGTGGCCGATCCATTCCACAAAAGCGCCGTCCCTTGGAGCCCTGGAGTCTGCCACCACTATCCTGTAATATGGCCTGGCTTTTTTCCCTACCCGTCTCAGGCGGATTTTCAACATAGCTTTATCACCCTGTTAATAGAATAGGTAGTGTCCCACTTTGAACTGTGCCGGCCATTCCATAATCAGACACTGCCTTAATATGTTATTTCACTCCACACCCTGAAGGGTGTGGCATCCCCTTAAACTTACCCTTTGCTATGGGATTTTAAGCCCCATGCAAGGGGTTGTCAATGTTGGCTCCGATGAGCGCCCGAGGGATGGGCGTGCCTCCGACCCCTACCCACCTTCGGAGGATGTTTCAGAAGTCCCCCCGCTTTCGCGAGGGCAGGCTCCAGCCCTCTCCCGCGAGGGGAGAGGGGACTTTGCCGTTCAGTCGTCGGACAGGTAATTTGCCAGCAGCAAGTCCAACTCCGCCATCAGCATCTTATTCCACGCAATGCAGGTCTGGGACGCCAGTTTGTGGTCCGCTATACGCTGGTGGACCAATTCGGCGATGGCCGTCTGGTAGTAAGACATAATCCCTATTATGTAGCGAGGGGGTACGGGAGTTAGATGGGGCCTGTGAATGGGAATGTTCTTGTGCATCTGGCTTATGGCCGCCAGGTAGCGGGCGAAGCCCTCGTTGGAGGGGGCGGACGAAGTAGCCCGCAGCCAGCTTATCATCGTCTGTATGTTGGCTTCTATCCTTGGCCCATCGGGTTCATCGGCCTCGGTGACAAAGAACTTGCGGGCCTCCGGGTACTTGAGGATATGGTCATATATAAGATCATTCAGGGGGCGGGCATGTCCCATGACAATGGGCGCGCTGTCTTTTATAAGCTGACGGTCCTGTTCCGACAGGCCCACGAAGTCCACCATCTCATCAAACCTGGTTGCCCAGTTAACTACGGTGCTCAATGGCTTGATAACCTCCTGCGCATAGTGCGGGCTTCCTTGTGGGCCATCCACCTTTCTTCCCTGGAATCCCACCACCTTCTCCTGAAGCCCCGATACCGCTTGCCCAGATGGTACTATGCAGTGGGTGAGGTGTCAACGCCTTGACTGCGAACTGTTGTTCTGCTATCATCTTGGATGTGGGCCGACTCCGGTGCAGCGAACCTCCCAGGTAGGATATTCATCAAATGGATTAATAAGATTTTAACATTCCTGCTTTATGGTGCATTGGACGCAGGTGGAAGCCTCATTACCCAGTCTTTCATGCCCCAGTCCTTCAGGCATTCATCTGCTGTGTGGGCCGGGAGAGCCGCTTTTACCCGGAATATGGTCTCACTTTCAGATGCTCTCAGAAGGAGGCTAGACAAAGCTGATATGTTTCTGCTGAAAGGCTGCATCCGATGCAAAGGTGATCTATACCTGGAGGACCAAATCTGGCAGTGCCTGCAATGTGGCAGGTATTATTACAAGCACAAGGCGGCGCCTTTAAGATATACTGGTAGAGAGGGCGCTTGGGGCAGCAGCCGCAAGGTCTCGGTGAGAAAAAGTGGCCTGAAAAAGGCAGCCTAAATTGTGACGTGACGATGGGATGCCGATAGGGGCATGTAAAAGGACACCGGACCTGAACATGCCCGCCAACCCTGGACCCGTAGGGGGCGAATAATTATTCGCTCCCTACGACACCCCTCTTGGGATGACGCCCCCTTGGGATAAGAAATGATGCCGCGTTAGAGTGGGGCAGATTCGGAGCATAATCCCCGTCGGAGGATGGGCGTGGGGGCAGGACTCCACCAGAGAATCAGGATGTTTTAATTCTCCCTCTCCCTATGGGAAGAGGGGGTTTTTCCGACAAGTAAAAGGCCCTAATCGGAGGAGGGTAACTATTCAGACTTGATGAGTCGTGATCACCGTCTCACCGTCATTCGATTGCAGGCCGGAATCCGGGGGAAGGGCGTCGACTCCCACTTTCGCGGGAGTGACGGTAGGGAGGCCCACCGCCATTTTCATACCCCTTACGTGGCCCGCAGGGGCATGGGTAATTATTATGAAAATAGATGCCCACCGTCATTCCGGCGAAGGCCGGAATCCAGGGGTGGGGCGGTGGACTCCTGCTTTCGCGGGAGTGACGGCAGGGAGGCCGACCGCCGTTTTTATATCCCTTACGTGGCCCGCAGGGGCGTGGGTAATTATTATGAAAATAGCGAGCAACCCAGCACCGTCATTCCCGCAACGTAGGCGGTCATTGCGAGTCACCCACCCCCCGCCCCTGGATTCCGGCGCAGGCCGGAATGACGGTGGGGAGGCTGCCCGTCATTTTCATCCGCGTATGTGGCCCGTAAGGGGCATGAGGAATTCCTGCGTGGGCCGAAATCCGGGGAATGACAAGCTGAGACCGCAATGAGCCTTCAAGTCTGAGCGGCTGCATGTAAGTTTGTAATACAAACTACTTTGTGATATAATAAGCATACCACAGGCCCCGGCAAGGTTAAGGGGATGGGAGGAGGATTAGGGCATGACTTATGATGCACTCTGTGGTTTAATTAGACTCCGTGCCTTAAAGAAGACCTAGCAGGGAGAATGAACACGAATTGGACGACTTGATTATCTCAGCCCAGGGGATTCGCAAGACTTACGAAGCCGGCTCTGTCCAGGTACATGCCCTTAGAGGGGTGGACCTCAACGTCAAGCGCGGCGAGATGGTAGCCATCATGGGACCCAGCGGGTGCGGCAAGACCACCCTCCTCAACTGCGCCTCGGGCCTAGACGAGATTGACTCCGGCCAGGTGCTCATTGACGGCGTGGTGCTTCACCATCTCCCCGACGACGAGCGCAGCAACTACCGGGCACGTCGGATGGGCTTTGTCTTCCAGCTATATAACCTTCTCCCCGTTCTCAGCGCCGCCGAGAACGTGGAGATGCCCCTCCTGATCTCTGGCACGGGGGCCAAGGAGGCCAGGGCCAAAGCGTTGGACGCCCTGGAAGTGGTGGGCCTCGCAGACCGGGCGCACCACCTTCCGGCGGAGCTATCGGGCGGGCAAAGGCAGCGGGTGACTATTGCGCGGGCGCTTATCAATGAGCCCTCTATAGTGTGGGCCGACGAGCCTACCGGGGACCTGGATAGTGAGACCGCAAATGAGATTATGGACCTTCTGTGCCATCTGAACACCGCCAACAACCAGACCTTCGTCGTAGTGACCCACGCTCCCGACGTAGGCCAACGGGCGCACAGGATCATCCGAATGCGGGACGGGCAGATTGTGGATGAAGGCCGTGCAAGATAGACGGGCAAGACAAAGATAAATGCGGCCCCTCCGCCCATAGGCGGCAGGCAGGACAGGACTCCCAACTTATGGCGGTTGAATAATGGAAGAACTTTTCGGCGTCTCTATGAACACCATCATGGTAGTCCTTCTGGCCGTTTTCCTAGTGGCGATGGTCGTTGTGGTCGGGATGGCTTTGAGAAACCCAATCATCGTGAAGCTGGGGCTGCGCAATATACCCCGGAGGAAGGCCCAGACCGCCCTTATCATTGTCGGGGTTATGCTCAGTTCCGTGATTATCTCCGCCGCTTTGGGGACCGGTGATACCATCAACTTCTCCATCCGAGACGAGGCTGTGAAGTCTCTGGGCCCCATTGACGAGATAATCATACCCGCCAGGGCCACCTCCAGCGACGACTTCTCCAGCAGCCCTTTCGTGCCCTACAGCCGGTTCTTGCAGATAGAGGAAGAACTGGGCGACCTGGACGGCCTCATTGACGGAATGGCCCCAGGGATTGGTGATACGGCCCCCGTTGCCAACCCCAGGACATCCCTCAGCGAGGGGAGCGCAAGGGTGGTCGGTATTGACCCGGACCGGATGGAGGGCTTCCGCGACCTCACCCTCGTATCCGGTGGGGAGGTGAGGGTTGAAGACCTGTCAAAAGACGAAGTGTATATTAACGACGTGGCCCAGGAGGAGTTGGACGCGGTGGTGGGGGATAGGCTGGACCTGTTCCTGGAGGACCAAGACCTTTCCTTTACGGTAAAGGGAGTGGTGTTGGGCGGGGGAATTGCGGGCAACGACTCCAGCCTAATCTTCTCTCTGGCCCGCGCCCAGGAGATATTAAACAGGCCGGACCAGATTAACTCCATTGTTGTTTCTAACCGGGGGAACGCCTTTACCGGGGTTGACTTGAGCGAAGATGTTACCCGCAGACTGCGGGTGCATTTCGCCGACAGGGACGTGGCAGCCCGGCTCAAGGATATTCTGGCCCGGGAAGCCGCGATGGATGCCTTAGAGAAGCGCGAAGGCTCCCTGCGCGGTGATACCCAGTCGGACCTGTCCACGCTGAGGGAGGAACTCGGAGGGGCAGAGGTCAGCGACCGGCTTATCAGCCTTCTGGCCGATACCGATGTCTCCGAAGAGGTCAGGGAGGCCCTTGAAAAAGCCGGACTCAGGGAAGTCGAAGGGGAAGTCAGCACCCTGTTTGCCGATCTGGGTGAATTCCAAGTCTTTGATATTAAGCGGACCATCGTGGATATAGCGGAATCGGTGAGCAGCGGAGTAACCAGCTTCTTCCTGATCCTGGGGCTATTCTCCATCATGGTGGGCATCCTGCTGATTTTCCTGATATTCGTCATGTTGGCGGCGGCCCGGATGCCGGAGATGGGCATGGCCCGGGCTATCGGCGCCAAGCGGAGTCATCTTGTCCAGATGTTCATCTTCGAGGGCACGACCTACTCTCTGGTGTCTGCCGCTATAGGAGTGGCCCTTGGCCTGGGTGCAGCCACCCTGATAGTAGCCATCGCAAACCAAATCTTCGCCGGCGCCGGCGGCGGAGGACCGCCCGACGATTTCCAGATGAGCCCCCACTTCACCGCGCGCAGCATTATCGTCGCCTACTGCTTGGGCATGGTCATCACCTTTGCCACAGTATCCGTTTCCGCCTACCGGATTAGCCAGATGAATATCATAGCCGCTATCCGCGGACTGCCCGAGTCCGGCATAGCCCAAAGAGAAGTGGGTATCTTGCTGAGATTGCAAGGTATCCTGAAGGCGGTGGCCCGCCCGTTGGTGTTCCTGTACCAGGTGGTTATGTCCATAACGCAGAATAGACCGGGAAGAGCTCTGCTTAACCTGGGACTGGCAGCGCTTTGGGTTGTGGTCTTCCCAATATGGGCCGTAGATATAGCGGCCTCGGTTATCAGGTCCATCTGGCCGTACATGCGTCAGGGATGGCTCGCCTTCATCATTGGCCTGGTCGTGGCCCTCGGCGGCACCAGCAGCGACCAATCAGCGCCCTTCTTCATCGGCGTGTCCCTGATGATCATAGGTCTTGGCCTCATGCTCCGGCTGGTCCTGCAACGCAGCTCCCTGCGCGCCGATATACGGGACCGCATAGCCTATACCTTCATGGGGGTGGCGCTGCTGGTCTTCTGGCTGCTGCCCTTCGACACCCTTGATCCCATCACCGGGGAGCTAGGGGGCGGCATGGAGATGTTCTTCATATCGGGCATCTCCATGGTAGCGTCGGCAGTGTGGACGGTCATGTATAACTCGGACCTCCTGCTGAGGGCCTTAAACTTCCTCACCGGGCGCATAGGGCAACTGCGTCCTGTGATGGTCACGGCGGTCGCTTATCCCATGAGCGCCAAGTTCCGCACCGGCCTGACCCTCGCCATGTTCGGCCTGGTAATCTTCACCCTTATCGTCATGTCTATCCTGACCAGCGTCTTCGATGTCTCAGAGGTTGACCAGGAGGGCGTCACAGGAGGGTGGGATATTCGCGCCGCGGTGAACTTCAACACTCCCATCACCGACATCCGCCAGGCTATTGAAGACTCAGATAGGCTGAACATCCAGGACTTCGATGCCATAGGCGGGCACACCTGGCTGCCCATAGAGGCCCGGCAGGTAGAAGCCAGCAGCCAGCGATGGCGCGGGTATGGTATAAGAGCGGCAGACGACGACTTTCTGGCATCTAACAGGTATCAGCTGAAGCTGATTGCCGACGGATTCGGGCCAACAGATAAAGACGTGTGGGAGGCAATGAGGAACAACCCGGACCTGGCAGTGGTGGACGCGTCAGTGGTGCCCAGCAGGTCGGGCTTTGATGAAGGCACTATGCCTTTTCAGTTGGAAGGACTCTTCTATGAAGACGAGACCATGTCTCCCATAGAGATAGAGGTACGGGAGCCGCGCACAGGGGAAATGGTCACCCTCACGGTGATAGGCGTGATGGACTCGGTCTCAGACGCCTTCGGGGGCACAGGCACGGGCATGTTTGTGTCAAAAGCTATTCTCGATGACGCTATCCCCTTCCCTGTTCCCATCACCACCTACAGCTTTCGAGTTGCCGAGGGGATAGACACAGGCCGGATAGCCAAGGACCTGGAAGCCGCCTTCCAGAGGAACGGCGTAGAGACGGAAGTGCTGGCGGAAGAAATCGAGAACCAAGCGGCCACCAACCGGGCCTTCAACTACCTCTTTACCGGCTTTATGGGCCTGGGGCTGATGGTGGGGATAGCGGCCCTCGGCGTAATCAGCCTGCGGGCGGTGGTAGAGCGCCGGCAGCAGATAGGGGTGCTGAGGGCTATAGGCTACCGCCGGAGGATGGTGCAGCTTAGCTTCTTGATGGAGTCCTCCTTCGTCGCCCTCCTTGGCACAGCCATTGGGGTGGCCCTTGGGACCATCATATCCTTCAACATCGTCAACGAGGTCCGAGAAAGCAGTGGCATTGAGACCCTGAGGTTTACCATGCCCTGGGCGCAGATTGTTATCATCATTGCAATAGCATACGTCTTTTCCCTGGCTACCACCTTCCTGCCGGCCAGGCAGGCATCACGAATATACCCCGCCGAGGCCCTGCGCTACGAGTAGCAGGGCCCAGGCTGTGCCAGGGAAGAGGCCATTTCTCCCTTCTACCCTTTGCATAACCGTCATTCCGGCGTAGGCCGGAATCCAGGGGTGGGGTCGTGGGCGACTTCGCGACGTCTCCCCAGGGTGCGGGACTCCTGGATTCCCGCTTTCGCGGGAATGACGGTGCTGCTTGCCGGCTATTTTCATAATAATTGCCCATTCCCCTACAGGCCACATACGGGGATGAAAATGACGGTCGGCCTCCCCACCGTCACTCTCGCGAAAGCGGGAGTCCACCACCCCACCCCTGGATTCCGGCCTGCGCCGGAATCCAGGGGTGGGGAAACCTGGCGTTGCCTATTTTCATAACACGGTGTTGGGGAAGGCCCCCCTAAAGGGCAGCTGCCCCCGCGCGGGCGCACTCCTCATCCTGCTGCCCCGTACCTCCGCCGACGCCGCAGGCCCCCTCTACTGCGCTGTCTCGGATGATGGGCACCGCTCCCTGGCCGGGGATCATGTGTCCCCCCTCTGCGGCTGCGATACCCCTGGGAGTCGGGGCATCGGCGTTAATGTCGCCGCTGGGACGGCCAAAGGCAGCCGCAGCTATGGCCTTGCCAGGTGCGCCCAGAGAGCTTGCCCATATAGCGCCGTCCATACGGTTGAAGGCCACAAGCCGCCCGCCTGAGTCACATACCGCAACGCTTATCCTGATGTTAAACTCCTCCGCCTTTGCTATAGCCGCCTGCACCATCCGGTTTGCTTCTGCCAGAGTAATAGCCATGTTCTCAACCTCCTGCCGGTTTACTGACTATGGGCCTGCCTCCCTGCGGCCCGCGCCGCCGAAAGGCTCGGCCCGTTTATGTTTGCCCCAATTCTACGGCATAAGGTTGTATAGGACAATGGCTTGCCAGGGCCACCGAGACATCGTAAGCTACTGATGCATGAGTAAACATCTAAGCAAGTCCATCTCGTCGCTACCATGAAAATAGAGATGTTGGGTAACCCACCGCACCCTGAAGGGTGCGGCATCCCACCTTACCGTCATTCCCGCGAAAGCGGGAATCCAGGGTCCCCCAACTTGGGGAGTCCCTGCGAAGCCACCCCCGCCCCCTGGACTCCGGCCTTCGCCGGAGTGACGATGGAGATAGAATATCGGAAGAGGAATATGTTTCAAGAAGGGACTTCGGCCATAGGCTATCTGACCACCCGGGGGAGGGTGAGCGGCAGGCCCCACAGGGTAATCCTCCGGCTGGTGTACCACCGGGGCAGGTTCTACGCCTCCAGGAGAAACGCAGCTTGTGACTGGTGCAGAAACCTGGTGAAAGACCCCAGGGTCACCGTGGAGATGGAGGGGCGGGAGTTCCCCGGAATGGCAAGGCTGGTGGACGATGACGGCCTGGCTGAAACGATTTCCAGGCTCAAGTACCAGGACGAGCGTTCCCAAAGGAGAAGGGTGATAGTAGAGATTACCCCCGCTGATGTGTAGGGGAGGCGCTGGAGTAATTGCAAGTGGAGAATGAGTCCGGTTCTTTCAAGAGGGGCAACGAGACGGACATCACCTATATGCTGAAGTGGGCCGCGTGGGAGTGGCTGTACAAGGAAGCCCATTGCCGCTCCATCGGGTTCGAGGTGAAGCTGGAAGGCCCGGCGGGAAGGGTCATAGACGTGGTGGGGGTAGGTCCCGGAAACGCCATCTACGTCGTCGAAGTCAAGGGCAGCCGGTCCGACCTGTTCAGAGACGACCACAGCTTCAAAGACAAGGCGCGGCTGGCATCCCAAGAGCCGGTGGTGGAAGGGCGCAGGGAACTGGTGGAGCGGATATTGCAGCAGGCCGCCGAATACGCCCGGCAGGTATCTCCCGACAACTGGGAGGATGTGAGCGCCTATGTCGAGGCCAGGTCCGAGTATGAGAGGGTGGCCCAACAGGAAGTGTCCTACAGGGAGAGGCTGGAGAGGTACAGCATAAAGTTCAGGGACCCCAGGTTCCTGGCCCTGGCAGACTACCACTACATCATGGCTCCCAGGGGCCTTATCCGCCGCCATGAAGTACCGCCCCGGTGGGGTATGCTCGATGACACCCCGGCATCGGTTGTCCCCGCGCCTCACAAGGAGGTACGAAAGAACGGTGGCATCATCTCAAACATCTTGAGGGCCATCGCAAGGGCCAACACGGCGTCCATGATGCGCCATCACGGAGTAACCTTCTCCGAGGGTGAGGCCGTCTTTTCCAGGGGAAGACTAGAATAGATTCATCTCCTGAGCTAACCACTGGATATACGGGACCATTGCTCTGGAAAGTATCTCTGTACTTTTTGCAGGACTCCATGCTCGCTTTCCTGTGGCAATGGTTCTAGCTGGAATAGATCGGACTGCCAGATTGCATTCTGCGCTAAGGGATAGTATTTCAGTTGAGCACCCGATTCGCCATACCACTCGAAAACCGTGCCAGAGCCATCATCCCCATTAATGTGACTTCCCAACACCTGTGTACCCTCTCTGATGTAGGTTGGGAAATACCAGGAAAGATTTCGTGGATCAGGCAGAGCTAATGCAAATTGATGTAGCTGGTACCATCCGCCACGATTCCAAGACAGCGTTAAATAGAAGCTGCCATCGAGATCAACATTTCCTCCACTCTCCAAACTAACCTCGACATGCCACCCCCTAACTAGGTCAATAAGGCTAACTCCTACCTCGAAAGGATGTTGTTTGTAGTTTGCTTGGTTAATCCCCTTTGTTCCTAGATAATCCCAGAATTTCCTGGCTGAATTTGATAATTCGATAGTCACTCGCCCATCCTTACCGACCCTATCTAGCTCGCGCCTCATCTTACACGAAACTCCATAGGTTACAAGCTCTCTCGTTTGGTCCGGCAAACGAACGTCGAATATATCCTTGTTCTCAGAGGCGTATCCATTGAATGCCAATGCTAGAGACCTTTCAAAATCTCGCCAGCCTGGTAGAGTCCTGATTGGACCATTAGCAAGCATACCTGTCCCATCTTGATATGTGCTCAATATGAGTCGAAACAATTCGAGTTCCCGGACTGTGGGAGGCCGCTCAACAAACACCGCCGAAATCGAGGCTCTGTCGTGTTCTATCATAGGAAATATATTCAACTCCATCTTATCTTCGAGCAATTCATCAGTGGTCACGTTGAATAGACGTGCGACACCGAGCACAAGCCCTACAGTAGGTACTTTCTTGCCACTTTCAAGCTCGCTCAAATACCCATGAGCCTTAAATCCGAGAGCACTAGCTAACCCCTTCAGAGTTAGACCATGATGTGTCCTAAGAATGCGCAACTTCTCCCCAAAACGCATTAGGTCCCTATTCGCTACTATTGACATGTAAATTGTCCCATGCTATCGTGTCTCTATTAGAGACACTTCAGGCTTCTTGATAACAGAGTGGAGAATCAGGTATGATTGCGGAGAGTAATGAATCATCTCATTTATCGCCAGCAGCAAAGGGTACACAACTTAGCCTCCAACAAAATCATGTTACAGAAGATAGGAGTGAAAGGCATTACAAGATGCTGAACAGTCCCTTCAAATGGGTAGGTGGCAAATCCCGGTTGCGCAAGTTCGTTATTCCAATGATCCCTTCCCACACCTGCTATGTGGAGCCATTTGCTGGTGCAGCATGGGTACTCTTCGGCAAGCCTCCAAGCGATGTTGAGATTCTCAACGACATTGATGAAGAATTAGTGAACTTCTTCCAAGTTGTCAAAGAGAAGCCGGATGAACTGATTTCATCCTTTGAATGGGAACTGGTTTCTCGTGCTGAATTCGACAGACTCGCTAGTTCAGACCCTGTCCAGATGTCTGACGTTCAACGTGCCCATCGGTTCTACTATCTCATAATGGCCGGTTGGGGTGGTGAAGCCCGTTACCCACGCTTTCAGACTAGCATTACAGATGGCGGACATGGAAACCGTCTCATAGGTGCTCTGAAGACACTTCGACAACGGCTTTTACCAATTCACCAACGGCTCAGCACCGTGATCATTGAGAACCTTGACTGGAGAAAGTGCATTGATCGCTATGATAGGCCAGGCACAGTCATGTACATAGACCCTCCCTATCTTGGCAATGGTGCTAATTACAAACATAACATGCGTGGCGAGGACGAGCATAGTGAGTTGGCTGAACGACTCAAGTCTACGCGTTGTCAGTGGATCCTGTCATCTTATGATATACCAGAGGTTCGCGGTCTCTTTGAACAGCACATCATTAGTCCCGTACAATCATCATCAGGAATGAAGACTGGTTCTGAGGACGATAGAGCGGGAAAGAAGCGTACCATAAACAAGGAAGTCCTCATAACCAATTTTGTACCACCGCTTGAGCAGAAAACTCCCCTTCCCTTCGACGGTATCGCCGAAGAACGTGCTAAGTACGTTTTTATCAGACCGGTCCCAGGGACCTAGAACACGGCTATGGGGTTGATGGGCGTGCCCGTGACGTTTCTCAACCTCAATGGCCCCATACTCAGCATGAACTCCCACCGGTTGCGCTCCGCACAAGCGCCGGCCAGGTCCTCCAGGTTGCAGTTGTCTATAAACCACAGCCCCAGGGCCACCAGGGATACGGTGTGGAGGGGGTTTACCATAACTTCTGCGTACCTGTTGGGGCGGATGTCGTTGGAGGTGTCAGTGCCCAGCATGGAAATCTCTCTCTGGTGGAACCAGGGAGCGCAAGCCACCTGGCAGGCCGTTTGGCCCTCGGCTTCCAGGTCCACGGGCCCCTGCTCCAGCCTCTTCCGGTAGTTGCCCGTGCGGACCAGCAGGATGTCTCCCGATTCTACCTGCACCCCCTGGGCCTTCTCCGCCTCTTCCAGGTCCTCGGGGAAGACGGGCTCGTCGGAGGCAAGCCAGCTTTTCCCCTTCAGCCTCGCGATGTCCAGCAGGACGCCCCTGGTTAAAATCCCGTTGCGGGCTACCTCTATAGCCAATGCCTGGGCGCCCTCGGCAGAGGTAACGAGGCTTCCAGGGCGGCCATTGTACATAGTGCCCTGCCAGAAGTAGTGGGAAAGGCTGTCTATGTGGGTAATCGTCTGCCCGTGAAACACCATCCCGATGAACTCGCGAGCGCCCCGCCTGCGCAGTCTTTTCTCCGGTGGGTCGGTATCCCGTCCCTCCCCGCTGTCCACCATGAACCGCTGCACCTGGTGGGTGATGTCGGGGGACATCTCCGTGGTTATGGGCCTGGCGCAGGTGACCACCGCTCCTTCCCTCACCAGTTGGGCGGCCTGCACCCTCTTTTCCGGGGTGATGAGGTTGAGGGTGCCCATCTCATCATCGGGTCCCCAGCGCCCCCAATTACTCAGGGACTCCATATAGCCCAGTACCTCTTGATCGGTGGGAATCATCGGCGCCATATTACCTCCTCGTCCATCCTCGGGGTCCGTCCTCCGGGCTGGAGGGGTCGGATATGTGTCAGGTTGTGTTGGTTAATGATATTCCCGGCTCCGAGTTGGGTCAAGCTCGGTGGACTCAAGTCGAGATAGGCTGATAACAATTGAAAGAGCCTAGCTGCCGCCTATCGCGCCGGCTATTGCCTGTTGGAAGGCGGGAGGGGTCGCGATGCGGTCGGCGAGGCGTCCTGTTGCTCCACTATAAGGCCGGACCGCTGCCGTGCCATCAGCAAGCCAGAACCCAATGAAATTCGTGTCATCGCGAGGGAGACTTTGGGACACAACGTCGGAAGATAGAACGAGGGATACAAGTTCCCGGACTCTGTCCCTGTCATCTATCCGGCCAAGTTCAGTCTTCCCATCCGCATCCAGAATCGCCATCGCAAGGACCTTGCCGTCAATGTCGAGAAGGTCAGCGCCCTTTTGAGCATTGGGGTTGGACTCTGCTTCAAACACGTATACCCGGTCGCCGAGCTGGACCCCCAGGCGGAACCAAGGTGCGTATCCCAGGACTTCATGGACGGAGGTCCCAGGCTCCAGGTATGCCGCGTCGCCATTGAGGAGCACGCTTCCTGCGGCTATGTGCTCGAAGTGGCGGAACGCAATCCGAGACCGGATAGGACCAAGCGCTGATGTACCGGGCTTTTTCTCTCTGGGCAGAGTGATAAAGCTAGTGCTCCCTTTTCCCAGATAGAAAATGTCGTTGAGCATGATGAAATTGATGAAATCGCGGGCGTTTTCTTGCCTGTAACGCCCATTGTAAGAGAGGCCCTCCGAAATCCGGGCGAGAATACTGGGGTCCGCCAGTGCCTTGTCGAGCAGTTCGTCGCCTTCTACGGATTCCGAATGTCGAACAATTACGCGGGACCGCTCATCCAATACTACTTGCGATCCTGTGGGAATGTGGGTAAGGTAGCTGATGCGCCCAAGGGTGGAGTGATCGTCAAACACGGCCATGGTCTCGTTGCCCAACTCGAAGCGCCCAACGGGGGTAGCGCCAGGGACAGGCGCGCTCTGGTCGTGACTGATTGAGTCGCCGCAACTGAGTACGGCTAGCAGGATAAACCCGACACGTAAGAGGAGGGATGAGAAGCTATTCCCCATGTGTGTCATCTTGTGTTAGCTAATGATATTCCCGGCTCCGAGTTGGGTCAAGGTGGAGCCATGCTGTAAAAGGGATTACTGATGCGTGAACAAAGAACTAAACCCTGGGGCTTCTCCGTCGTCACTCCCGCGAAAGCGGGAGTCCAGTGCACGGATTGGTGGATTCCTGCGGAAGCAGGAATGACGGGAGGGGGCTGGTGCCCATTGAAGCCGGGCCTTATCGTGGTACAATCGCCTTATCTGGTACAATCGGGAAGGAAGAAAGATTACCTCACCATTTCTTAGGGAGAGCTATGGCTGAAGAACCCACAAGCCCATTTGAGCGATTTGATTTCGTGCGCCAGGATGAGAGCGACGACGGCCTGTTCTATGAGCAGCCCCGGCTGGTGGTGCATATTGACGACGGCGCCATTGCAGCCATCGGCGAGCTTCTCAAAGAGGTCGTCCCCCCGGACTCGGTTGTTCTCGACCTGATGAGCAGCTGGCGGTCCCACTGGCCCAAGGACCATCCCAAGGCCCGGATGGTGGGCCTGGGCCTCAACTCGGTGGAGATGGAGCGCAACCCGGACCTGGACGATTTCGTGATTCACGACCTGAACAAGGACCCCGGCCTGCCCTTCGGGGACGATATATTTGATGCGGTGGTGGTGAGCGTGTCCATCCAGTATATGACCAGCCCCATCGAGGTGTTCCGGGAGGTGAACCGAGTCCTGAAGCCCGGCGGCGCATTCGTGGTGGCTTTCTCCAACAGGATGTTCCCCACCAAGGCAGTGTGGATATGGAGGGCCAGCACCGATGAGCAGAGGATGAACCTGGTGGGGTCCTACTTCCACCACGCGGGGAACTACGAGGGCATAACTGGGATGTACCGGAACCCCGAACGCAGCGAATATGAAGACCCCATGTACGTGGTGCTGGCGCGGAAGGCAGGGGCCGACCCGGAATAGCTATTACCCGGTCAGGGGCATGTTCAAACTTCGGACTAGGGACTGGGATCAAAACCATGGCTTGCGGCCAGTGACATAAACCATTTCGAATTCTTCATCAGATTTAGTCAGATATATGATACCCTCAACCAACCCGATGACTATACCAACAATGATACCGATACCACCAAGAAGAGCGCCAACAATAGAAACCACTATCAATATAATACCCTGGTTGGTATATCCGAGATAAAATTTGTGGATTCCCAACCAGCCAAGAAGGATAGCCAGCAACCTGGCCACGACTTTACTCTTCGAGTCGGCAGAGACACCGGAGAATCCCGATGTTCCGATGGCGCGGTAGATGCTGTGTGCTTCGGATCCCCCTTCTATAGCCTCAAAGTCCACGTACATCCCACGCGTAGGGGCACTCTGTTCTTTCCATTCGGGTCCGACGAAGGTGTACCGTCTGCCATCGTCACCGGAGATAATCCCTGAGTTTGTCTGGACCGAATAGTCCAATATGCGCCCTTTCACTACTGAGTCCTTTCGCCGACGGGAATTGCAGTGGGAGATGAGGGAAGAGGCCCCGGACGCGGTGCCGTATGTAGCGGTATTATAAGCAACTCCCGCTGGCGGTGTAAACAGTTAACAGTCCATTTAAGGGCCTGTCGGCGCCCCTGTTAATACCATATAGGGCTAGGTAGCGTTCCGATTTAGGAGGTTTGGTGGGCGAACAAACTGTCGTCTTTGGTAGGGACGGGTTTCAAACCCGCCCCTACGGGCAACGGGACCACCCGAACTGCAACCCTACCAACCCCAACCAAAGCCTGGTTAAACCCACAGCAGGCGTGGTAATATCAGGCTATAGTCCGGCGGCCGCCGGAGAGGCGGCGCCCTATCGAATATAGAGAAGTGGAGGACGTTATGAAACTGCTCAGAATCTCTCGCATCGACCATGAACCCATCCCCACCGCCACACCCATCGAGGGTTGGACGGGCGGCGAGGTCAGCCGCACTCGCCAGCCCCTGCTGCCCGAAGGGGCCAGCGAGTTCTTCAGCAGCAGCGTGGTCAATTTCGGCAAGGGAGCGACTACCGGCTGGCACCGTCACGACACCGACCAGATTCTGGTAATCACCAGCGGCAACGGCATTGTGGCCAACGAGCACGAGTCCCACGAGGTAAGCGTAGGCGACGTGGTACAGATTCTCCCCGGAGAGAACCATTGGCACGGGGCCACCGCCGACTCGTACATGGCCCATATTACTATTACGGGAGTCACCAGCTAAGCGGTTTCCGGCAAGTGGCTTCAGGCATAAACCGGAGGTTAACGTCATGGTGGTAAAACGGCCTACCGTTGAAGAGCTTTTCCGAATAGCGGAAGCTTACAACCTGAACCCGTCGCCGGCCGACGTGGAGTCCTTTATTGAGTTGAGCCAGCCCATCCTGGACTCGTACGCCCGGTTGGACCAGCTTACCGCGCCCAGCTTGCCAGTGAAATACCCACGGTCCCCAGGGGTGCGACCCCAACCCGAAGACAATCCGTTGGGCGCTTGGTACTGGCGTTGCGAAATAACCGGTCCTCCAGGCGGTATTCTCTCCGGCAAGACAGTGGCCATCAAGGACAACGTCTGCGTGGCAGGCGTTCCCATGATGAACGGCACCAGCGTTCTTGAAGGCTACGTTCCCGACGTAGACGCCACCATTGTAACCCGGATTCTGGACGCTGGCGGCTCCATCATGGGCAAGTCGGTATGTGAAAGCTTGTGCTTCTCCGGCGGCAGCCATACGTCGGACACCGGGCCAGTCCACAACCCCCATGACCACGCGCGCACTGCTGGAGGCTCCTCCAGCGGCAGCGCGGCGTTGGTCGCGGCGGGAGAGGTGGACATGGCCATCGGTGGCGACCAAGGCGGGTCCATCAGGATACCAGCCAGTTGGTGCGGCATCTACGGACTCAAGCCAACCTACGGGCTGGTCCCCTATACAGGGGTCTTCCCAATCGAACTAACCCTGGACCACACGGGGCCGATGGCGCGGACTGCCGCCGACGTGGCGCTGTTGCTGGAAGCAATCGCCGGCCCCGACGGGCTGGACCCAAGGCAGAAGGCTGGACTTTCCGGGCAAGCTTATACCCAAGCGTTGACTGGAAACGTGAGGGGGCTCCGCTTGGGCATCGTACAGGAAGGGTTCAATATGGAGGAGTCTGAAGCGGACGTGGACCAAGCGGTAGAGGACGCAGCCCGCTCCTTCGAGAGCATGGGGGCGCGGGTGGGAACGGTTTCCATACCCTGGCACTTGGACGGGATTCACATCTGGAGGGCCATCGCGGTAGAGGGGGCTACGATGCTGATGGTAGCCGGCAACAGCATGGGCACCAATTGGAAAGGCCACTACACCACCGGATTGCAGAACGTATACGCTCACGGATGGCAGAGCCGGGCCGACGACTTGTCGGAAACCACCAAGCTGGTGGTCTTAATGGGACAGTACATGCAAGACAGGTATCACGGCCACTACTACTCCAAGGCACAGAACCTGGCCAGGGCGTTGACCGCCGCCTATGACCAAGCGCTCAGCGAGTATGACCTGCTGGTGATGCCCACCCTGCCGATGAAGGCGACGGTTATCCCGCCTGCCGATTGCAGCCGCCAGGAGTACACCGACCGGGCGCTGGAAATGATCCCCAACACCTGTCCCTTCGACGTAACCGGCCATCCAGCCATCTCGGTACCGTGCGGGGTATCCGATGGCCTGCCCATAGGTATGATGCTGGTAGGGCGTATGGGGGATGATGCAACGGTCCTTCGCGCCGCCGACGCCTACAGACCAAACAAGTAGAGCTTGGCTACGGCAGGACGGTGTCCGGATTCTCTTGCCGGATTCTCTTGGATGTATTGGGCTTGCCGGACGCCGAAGCGCGTCACAGCCGCTTCCGCATCTGGACGTGCTCTATGTCCACCTCCATGAACACGTCCCCTTCTTCAACATAGCCGTGGGAGGCGTAGAAGGACTTGACGTAGGTCTGGGCGTGCAGTATTGCCGCGGCCATGCCCTGTTGCCTGGCCGCATCCTCCAGCCTTTCCAGGATGCGGCCACCGATACCGCCGCGACGCCGTGCCTGCTCCACCGCCATACGCCCTATCTTGGCCTCGCCCGATTCCAGGCGGACCAGCCTGCCGGTCCCCACAGGCTCTCCACGAAGCAGGGCTATCGCATGGGTCGCGATGTTATCGTCCTGGTCCAGTTCCTCCTCAGGGGGGACCCCCTGCTCATGGACGAACACCCGGATGCGAATGTCGAAAGCAGCCTGACGCTCCTGCTCAGTCTCTACCAGCTTGACTACCAGGTCTTCCATTCTTCAATTTCTCCCTGCTGGCAATTTCCATTCGGACAGAGGCCAGGCCCTGTTGACATTTGAGGCGTAGGGCGGTCCAACCAATCCAATTTCGTCAATACTATGGAAATAGCCAGCAACCTGCACCGTCATTCCTGCGGAAGCAGGAATCCACTTCTCGCAATTTGGGGAGTCAATGCGAAGTCACCCACGACACCGCCCCTGGATTCCGGCCTACGCCGGAATGACGGGCTGGGCGCTGCCTATTTTCAATGACGGGGAAATATCAACAGGGGCTAGAACACTATTACCCCTCGGCCAATCTCTCCCTTGTCCAGGTCCTCGTATGCCTCGTTAATCTGGTCCAGGCTGTACCTGCGGGTGATAAGGTCGTCCAGGTTCAGGCGGCCCGACATATACATATCCACCATCTTGGGCATATCCACGTGGCACCGGGCCGAGCCGTAGTAGCTGCCCTTCAACACCTTCTCCTCGCGCACCAGGGAGACGGCGTCTATATTCGCCTTATCGCCCACAGGTGCTATTCCCACCACCACTACGGTCCCACCCTTGCGGGCCATGGCGTAGGCCGTCTCCACCGTCTCGGCGGAGCCATAGACCTCGAAGGTGTAATCGGCGCCCCGTCCGTCGGTAATCTCCTTGACCCTTGCCACCGGGTCCTGATGGGAGGCGTTGACGGTGTGGGTAGCGCCGAACTTCATTGCGAACTCCAGCTGCCCCTCTCGGATGTCCACGGCGATTATCTTGGAGGCATTAAGCAGCCCCGCTCCCTGGAGCACGTTCAGCCCAACTCCGCCGCAGCCCACTACGGCCACGGTGCTACCCGGCTCGACCTCGGCGTTGAAGATGGCAGCGCCCACCCCGGTAGTGACGCAGCAGCCTATGAGAGCAGCCCTGTCCATGGGCAGAGCCTGGGGCGCTGGGATGCACCCGGTCTCCGGCACCACGGTGGACTCGGCAAAGCAGGCCACCTTGCCAAAGGGGGAGATGTCCTGGCCGCCCTTGTGTATCCTGGTGGTGCCGTCAAACAGAGTCCCCGAAGTGGCGGCGTGTTTCTCGCACAGGTTGGCGCGCCCGGTGGTGCAGAAGAAGCAGAGGCCACAGTTGGGCACGAAGGAGAGAATCACGTGGTCTCCCGGCTTGACCCTGGTTACGCCCTCGCCCACCGCCTGTACCACCCCCGCACCCTCATGTCCCAGGACCACCGGGAGCAGGGTTGTGGCTTCGCCCTTCATAAAGTGGTAGTCGCTGCGGCAGATTCCCGCAGCCCCGGTCTTGACCAGCACCTCCCCCGGCTTCGGAGGGTCCAGGTCCACCTCCTCTATCACCAGGGGAGTGTTGTAATCATAAAGCACTGCTGCTTTCATTGGGGTATTCCTCCTCAGATAAACGGCTCAGATAAACGGACTTTGATAGACGGATAGGCTATTCTACGTGGAACTCCTTCAGATTGTCGGGGATGATGAGTTTGGCCTCAGTCACTTCCTGGACTTCCTCGGGAGTGTACCCTGGGGCTATCTCCAGCATCTTGAAGCCCTGGGGGGTAACCTCGAAAAGCCCCAGGTTTGTTGCCACCTGCTTGACCACTCCGGGAGCGGTGATGGGCAGGGTGCACTTGTTGAGCAGGCGAGGGCTGCCGTCCCTGGTGGTATGCTCCATAGCCAGAAAGACCCTCTTGGCGCAGGCTGCCAGGTCCATAGCGCCGCCTATCCCGCCGCCCTTCTTGCCCGGCAGCTTCCAGTTGGCGAAGTCGCCGTTTTCCGACACCTCGTAGGCCCCCAGGACGGTTACGTCTATCAAGCCGGCCCGGATGATAGCGAAGGCGTCGGCGTGATGTACAATGGCCGCAAAGGGATTGAGGGTGACGTACTGCCCGCCTGCGTTGACCAGGTGCCTGTCCTCGTTGCCCTCGGTAGCCAGAGGGCCATACCCAATGACCCCGTTCTCCGAGTGGAATATAATAGTCTTGCCTCTGAAGTTGTAGTTGGAGCAGAGAGTAGGCATCCCTACTCCCAGGTTCACTATCCAACCGTCCTCAAATTCCATTGCCAGGCGATTGCACATAGTCTGCCTGTCGAGGGGTTTCTTCTCTACCATCTGTCTGTTACTCCTTTCCAGCCTAGATGTGTCTCATAGGGGCCCATCCTCTGGCCCATCCCAGGGGGTGCATGGGCAAGAGGCATCGTTCCTTTGTCTTTATTATGAAAATCCATGTGTTGGGTCACTCACCACACCCTGAAGGGTGTGGCATCCCACCCCACCGTCATTCCTGCGAAAGCAGGAATCCAGGGGCGGGGCGTGGACTCCCGCTTTCGCGGGAGTGACGGTAGGGAGGCTGTACCATTTTCATCCCCTTATATGGCCTTGGCAAGGTCATGGGCAATTATTGCGTTACTGCTGGCTTGGCGGCATCTCCCAGATGCCCTCGGGGGCGGGAGGGACCTTTACGATTCTATCCACGAATATCCCCGATGTGTGGATATTGTCCGGCTCCATGGTCCCCGGCTCGAGGATGTCCTCTTCCACCTCTACGATGGTTATCCTGGCAGCCTGGGCCATGATGGGGTTGAAGTTGCGCTGGGACCTGCGGAACTGAAGGTTGCCAAAGGAATCGGCCCGCCAGGCATGGACAAAGGCATAGTCGGCGTGCAGAGGGTATTCCAGCACATACTGCCGGCCATCTATTGTCCTGTGCTCTTTGTCCACGGCAAGCTCGGTGCCCACGCTGGCGGGGGTATAGAAAGCGCCTATGCCTGCCGCCGCGGCCCTTATCCTCTCGGCCAGGGTCCCCTGGGGCACCAACTCCGATTCTATTTCCCCGGCCTCGTTCAGGGTCTCAAAGGGGGTTACGCGGGAAGGGTGAGTGCCGGAGGTAAAGGCGCAGACCATCTTCCTGAAGCGTTTCGCCTCAATCAGCCTGCCCAGGTCCATGGGGCCGGTATTGGCGAAGCCTCCTGAGCCGTTGGCGATACCGGTGAGGTCCTTGGCCCCCTGTTCAAGAAGGGCTGCCATAAGGTTCCGGGGGTGTCCCACAGGCCCGAACCCTGGGAACATGATGGTAGAGCCATCGGGTATGTCGTCAACAGCCTCTCTGAAGGTACTGTAAATCTTGTTCTTCATGGTTTCCCTCTCCTTACAGCGCCATTTTCCAGCCTACATACTACCTTGGATTTCCGCCGGATGCTAGAGATAATTCATCCAAAGGGCCTCTTGACGCAACTCCTTCACAGAATGGCAGGTCTTCGGCGTCGTTTCATAGCAGCGCCAGCCCTCAAACAACTCATCCATGAGGTCACAACGGTAGCCCGAGACCGCTACCTTGCCCTTGCAATGCTTCAGCACCTCGGCAAGCTGCAAATAAGCCTCTTCGTCCATTTCAAACCGGTACGCTTTGCTATCCCCTCGGGTAGCATGGACATAAGGGGGGTCACAGTAGAAGAGGGTATTGGCATCATCATAAAGCCGGATTACGTCGGATGCCGGGCGGTTCTCGATCTGTACCCGGAGGAGTCGCAGGGCTATTGGGGGAAGGCCCTCGACACTGCCCAGCCACCGGGAGACTGCGCCGGCCATACCTGCCCTACTGGTGTTAATGCAGTTCGCCCATCGGCCTAGAGAGGCGGTCTGAGCGAGGCCGGTCCTTGCCTGGCGCGCCCGTATGAAGAAGCGGCGCGCCCGCTCCAGGTCCGGCAACTGCTCCTCTTCACTGGAAAGGGCTAAATATAGCTCTTCCCTGGAAAAGGGGGTGAGGCCAATAGCCTCTGTAAGTCCATCCTTCTGGTCTCGCAAGACCCGGAAAAAGTTGACCACCTCCCCATCCAGGTCATTGTAGGTCTCTACCGGGGATGGGTCGCGGTTCAGGAGCACGGCAGCGGAACCACCAAAGGGCTCGCAGTAATGACGGCACTCAGGCAGCAATGGCAGCAGCCAACCGAGATGGTTGAACTTTCCCCCGTACCATCCGAATGCGATGCGCTTGCGCCGGCGCAAGACCTTCTTCTCATCCACAAGGCCACTCTCTTTGTCCAGATAAATGGGGGACGGCAGCCTGGTCATATCCTTTAACACCTCTCCTATCCTGTCGCATTATAATTTATCACGAAAGGGGGAAATTGTGCCAGAGGCCCGTATGCACGAAGGTTTTCGGTAGCAGTCCCGTCCGCTACAGTTCAATCAACGGGCTTGCGCCAAGGTGTCAGGAGGTCTCCCAATGCTAATCCGGGGGGCGAGAGCGGCGGGCACCAGGGCGACGGCGAGGCCACCATTTCAGGGTCTCTTCATAAATATCTTTACTCCGTCCACCTCTTCAACGAACTCATACTCAGTATCTACCAAGTGGAAAAAGCTCTCATAGTGCTCTTGGTCTAGGTATCTCCTGCCCTTGGGACGCCATTGGAGTCGTTCCTCTCTATCCAGCGGAGGCAGCCTCTGGTCTTCTATCTCAACAATGATCACCGGCTTGTTGCTCATAACATCTGAGATGAATTCCCCGCGAATCTTTTCATCGGCATAGCTCCGGTTGATTAGTGGAAACTGGGTATAAAAGCGACTGGGCGCATCCCGCTCCGAAAGGAGGTAAACCTCCGACTGATTTCCCCATGACAGTATAATGTCTCCCGGCTGCGTTGCCTCGCGGACCCTCTGAGCGACATTGTCGAATCGCCCTCTTAATGGGTACT
This sequence comes from Dehalococcoidia bacterium, assembly GCA_965219725.1. Lineage (GTDB taxonomy): Bacteria > Chloroflexota > Dehalococcoidia > Lucifugimonadales > JAGWBF01 > CBDCOF01. The sequence continues at coordinate 2,534,006 of CBDCOF010000002.1, forward strand.
CATCAGCGTGGGCATATTTGTTTACAGCATCACGCACATGATAAGGGAGATAGTAGCACGCCATTGAAAACAGTATCGCCGTCGTCAGCAATGCGGGGGCGACGATGCGCCGGTCCAGGAAGAATTTCACCAAGAATGCCAGGGTTAACGTGACGGCCGGGAGTATTGTGAGATAGTAGTGAGTAAACCTATGACCTGAAACAGTAAGGAGCGCCACCTCAATGGGACCGAGAATCAAGGCCAGGGTTAGGATACTTTCATAGCTCTTTCCCCGGGCCTTCCCCGACAGCCAATACCAGCACCCAATGCACCAGCCGGCTGCCAGTGGGACGGCCACGACGAATAGGTGATAGCCCAGAGTTTTAACAGCTTCGAGTCTATCGATAAAAGAGGCGGTTGAATACTTGAGGTTATACACAATCACTGCGTCCCACAACGGACCTAAGGCGCCGGCAGCCGTGAATATTAGGGCGACCAACAGGAAGACAGCCAGTCCGCCCACGATGGAATACAGGACCCATTTCAAGGCCCGGTCTTTTCGGACCATCCAATAAAGGCCAATAGCCAGCCATACGCCGACGAGATTGGCCCTGAGAAGAAAGGCGGCGGCCCCAAGCACGCCTATCGTCAGACAGAGAAGGACCCCATGCTTGTCACTGCCCCCCTCGATTCTGAAGAAAAGGAACAGGGCTAGAAACTGAAAGAGCAGGGCGTAGTGTTCTGTGAGATTACCACCATCACCTAATTTCTCGAAATACGCCAAGAAAAACGCGCATGAGACCAGGGCCGCAGCAGTGCCGAAAGCATCTCTAGCGATCTTGAAGGATAACCATGTGGAGGCCAGCAGGAACGTCGCACCCAGCGCCCAGATGCCGAAAGTACCACCGATAACCAGTCCCACCAGGACCAGCAAGTACATCACCGGGCCCTTGTTGTCCCAGCGGTCGAGGTAGGGTATATCTCCCTCCGGGATGCCCTTCGACAGGTAAATGAAGGCGCTCAAGTCTTTTCCGGGCGCTACTATCGTGGAGTCTACGGCAACGACCAGGAACGCGGTGAATACGATTGCCCCTCCGACGGTCAGGAGACGAGGGAGAAGGAGTTGCCGGGCGGCATGGTAGTCAATGGGCATGTTAAACCCCGGTGGTCTAGTAGTTCATCCAAAGGGCCTCTCGGCACACTGTAACGTATCACGAATGGAGGAAACCGTGCCAGAGCCAGTACGTAACAAGCCGGCGGGGGGACGTTATGGAGCGGCGCTGAGAAAGTAGCCCCTGACCAGGGACCCCAACTGTACCCAGTGGTCGTTGAGGCCCGCCAGTTCCTGCTCGCTGAGGTCGTTGTAGGTCTTGCCCAGGTGGGAGAAATACCACAGGGAAAACACCCAGAAGCCGGGGACCAGGGGCCTGGAACCAAGTCCTTCCAGCAGAAGCCCGGAGGCGCCGTCCACCTGCCAGGAGGCCAACGTCCGGCCACCCTCAGCGATAGCCAGGGCCTCTACCCACGACGCCCTGCGTGCCTCTGCCTTGTAGGGCCGCATCAGTCCCAGCAGCCGCTCCAGCCGAGTATGGTCGTCGGCGTCCTCTCCGGCGAAGCGGTGGGTGAACAGGCTTTCCCACCGGGGACCAAGGGCAGGAATAACCAGCCCACCATCGGAGGAGATAGCCATCATCCCGCCGCCGGCCTTCGACCACTCCTCCGACTTGAGACGAGCTATCTCCTTGTGGGAACTCCCCTCCTCCTCGGAGACCGAGAAGCCGGCGAGTCCCACCTCTTGGGGGGTCACCGGACGCAAAGGCAGGCCTTCCAGCAGCCGGAGCAAGGCCCTCTGCTTGGCAGGATTGGTTGTAGCCAATAGAATGTCGGTATCAGTCATGGGTCACGACGCATGATATAACATCATCTCTCGGAAAGCAAAAGTGAAGCCGGTAGCATTTCTCTAGTTATTATGAAAATAGCTGGCAAACAGCACCGTCATTCCCCTGCCTTCGCAGGGGCAGGCTCTGCGGAAGCAGGAATCCAGGGTCCCGCGACCTGGAAAGTCGCTGCGAAGCCACCCCAACACCGCCCCTGGATTCCGGCCTACGCCGGAATGACGAATAAGAAGTTGTTATGGAAGTGGAGGGAAGGGCATGAGAATCTTGATAGCTGCGATAGGAGTAGTCCTGATGGCAGCCCTGGCGCTCTCTATATTGGGTAGCCCGGCGACGCCTGTTTCCGAGTCTCCGTCAATTGAGGCCGCCAGCAGCCCCTCCATGCAAACACCTGAAGCCGCAGAGCCCCTGACGGGCGTGGCGTTGGAGGGGAAGAAGCTATTTACCGATAGGGGCTGTGCTGCCTGCCACGGCACCAGCGCTATGGGCACGGCTGTAGTCCAGAGCATCAGCCTCCGCAGCCCCGGAGTTATCACGCAGCAAGTCCGCGCCCCCGTTGGGATGATGCCTCCCTTCCCGCCGGACAAGCTCAGCAGCGATGAACTGGACAAGATCATCGTCTTTATCAGGGCCTTGCCCGAATACCACGCACATCACAAGCCCGTGGATGTAAAGAGGGACATAGCCCTGCACCAATGGATGGCCCTTCTCGCCCTGGAGGCCAACGACCTGCCCGAAGCCGCCCAGCAGATGCAGCACATCAACGGCCTGTCTCCGGGAGACCCATTGCCCTGGGTACAGAACGTGCTGCTGACTATAGCGAAGGGCAATATTCACGATGCCACCCATACCGTCGAGGCAACCCTGGCGGAGACAGCCCAAACAGCAACAGGGCACAGGCTTACTTTGGAGGAGATATACCTTCGCCTTGCCCTCTCCGCCATGAGGGTTGAAAATATCCCCGGTGCCACCCACCACATTCACCACTTCGTGGAGATTGCTGCCGTCTTCCTGGAAGACAGCCAGTCGGTCCTGGAGCCGCCGCAAGAGGGGGACCTCTACTATGCCGAGAACAGCTTGGAACAGCTTGTGGCAGCCACCAAGCAGGAAGAAGAGCCCATCCAATACCTGACGCAGACGATGCCTATTATGAATAGGTAACTGTTCTGACATGATGAGTGGCGGCCGCTACCTCACCGTCATTCCGGCGCAGGCCGGAATCCAGGGGCGGTGTTGTGGGTGACTTCGCAGCGACTCCCCTGGTTGCAGGACCTTGGATTCCCGCTTTCGCGGGAATGACGGTGCCGGCTGCTGGCTATTTTCAAAGTAACAACGAATTGGGTGTAGAGAGAGCCCTCAAGTCTGAACAGTTACATGAATAGCTTAAAGTTGACAGGCGAAGGGCTGGAACACTATAATCGGGGCCAAGAGGTGAGAGCCTGTTCCCGCTACTGGTGCGTCACGAGTCAGGTCAAGGGCTGACCGGCCTGCTTCTTGCCCAGCGCCGAAGGGCAGTCCCCGGCTCATCTATGTTCAATGGATAATGCGCGGGGTAATGCGTGGGCAACACACCAAAGGGATAGAACAGCGCGGCTTACCACAAGATTCCCGATAAGGAGTAGAAGCGTTGGCTGATAATGATATAGCTTTAACCGCCCATCTGATGCGGCGTGCCGGTTTTGGAGGGACACGCGAGGAGCTAGAGGCCCAGGCGGCCAAGGGGTACGAAGCAACGGTGGAGGAACTCTTGCTTACCGAGGCGCAGGAGCCTGTAGATAAGTATGACTTGCTCAGGTATCACTCCTGGACATGGAAGCCCGGCACTGTTCAGGGCATGGGCGCCGCCGAGTGGATATACTACCTGCTGAACACCAATTCGCCCCTTCAAGAGAAGATGGCCCTCTTCTGGCACCATGTATTCGCTACCGGGGTCTCCAAGGTGGACCACTACGACGAGATAACCGACCAGGTAGCCATGTTCCGCGAGAAGGGGATGGGGGACTACCGAGAGTTGCTGATAGCTCTGGCCAAAGACCCCGCCATGATCTACTGGCTGGACAACAACGAGAACCACGCAGAAGCGGTCAACGAAAACTGGGGCCGTGAGTTGCTGGAACTGTTCACCATGGGGGTGGGCAACTATACTGAAGTGGACGTGAGGGAGTGCTCCCGGTCCTTTACCGGCTGGACCATGACGCCAAAACTGCCCAGATTCCCCATGGGCAGGTTCGACTGGCACTTCCAGTACAAAGAAGAAGACCACGACGACGGTGAAAAGACCTTCCTGGGCCACACCGGGCGCTTCAACGGAGAGGATATTATAGATATAATCGTCCGGCAGCCCGCCACGGCCCGGTTCATCTCACGGCACCTGTACAACTTCTTCGTCGCCGATGAGGCACAGGTCCCGGCGTGGTCCGTCACGCCTCCAAGGGACCCGGAAGCCATTGACATCATGGCAAATGCCTTTACCGAGTCCGGGTATGACATCCGGTCGGTCCTGCGGGTCATGTTCAACTCCGACTTCTTCAAGAACGCCCGCTTCTCCAAGATAAAGAGCCCCGCCGAGGTGGTAGTAGGCACTCTCAGGATGGTAGGTGGAGCCGAGTTCCCCGCGCCCGGCATTGGTGAGCTTTCCAGGCAGCCCGGGTACATGGGACAGGACCTCCTGAACCCGCCCAGCGTGGAGGGTTGGCACACAGGGACCGAATGGGTAAACAGCGGCTCCCTGATGCGGAGGGTCAACTTCATGGCCGATATGGTGGGCGACGTAAGCCGACCCGGGATCCAGTCTATCGTCAACCACATCAGGTCCCAGGGAGACCTGTCACCCGGCGGGTTCGTGGATACCTGCCTGGACATGATGGGGCCCCTGGATGTCAGCGCCGATACCCGCCAGGAGTTGGTGGACCACACAGCTACAAGCGGACCTCTGGGCTGGGGCACCGATCAAGAGGCCGGCGCCTCCACCGAGAGGATTGCCGAGATGCTGCAACTAATAGTTTCGCTGAGAGATTACCAGTACGCATAATCTATCACTGGATGTTGGATGGATATTGGATGAAGGAAGGAGCAGACCCATGACCACTGACAAGAAAGCCCCGGTGCTGGTTGTTCTTCAGCTATCGGGTGGTAACGACTACATGAATACCGTTATCCCCTACACAGACCCCCTCTACAGGGACAACCGGCCCGCCGTCGGTATCCCGGAAGACCAGGTGTTGCCTATAGACGACGAGATCGGCCTTCACCCCATGATGGGACCTATCAAGGGCCTCTATGACAGGGGGAACGTGGCTATCATTCATGGCGTAGGCTATGCCAACTCGCCGCGCTCCCATTTCAGGTCTATGGACATCTGGCACACCTGCGAGCCGGACACCCTGGGCACCGAGGGCTGGCTGGGCCGGGCCACCCGTGAGATAGACCCCAACAAGGAGAACGTCATCACCACAGTCAGCTTTGGCCCCAGCCTGTTCAGGGCGCTCACCCTGCCGGGGGTGCCTGTGGCATGTGTGGACGACCTGGACAATTACGGCTTCCTCCCCGGCATCTCCGAGGAGCAGCAGAGGACGAAGATTCTCGACAGGTTTGCCCGCCTCTATTCCCCGGCCATAGGCCGAGGGCCCGTCATGGACTACCTGGGACAGACGGGGCTGGACTCCCTGGCTGGCGCAGACATTCTGAAGGTGGCACCTGAGACGTATTCCTCCAGCGTGGAGTACCCCACCTCGACCATAGCCAAGAAGCTCAAGGGCATCTCTCAGATACACCAAGCCAACCTTGGCACCCGCATATTCTACTGCGACCACGGCAGCTTTGACAGCCACGCCAACCAGGCCGGGATGCTCTCGGGCCTGTGGAAGGATGTATCCGAGGGAATTGAGAGCTTCTTCGACGACCTTAGGGAGCATGACGCCGCCGACAACGTGATAATGCTCATATTCTCCGAGTTTGGCCGGCGGGTCCACGACAACGGCTCCGGCACAGACCACGGCGCTGCGGGGGTCGCCTTCGTTATGGGCGAGCAGGTGAAGGGCGGCCAGTACAGCGAGTACCCGTCGAGGAAGCGGGAGGACTTGCAGCAGGGCGACCTGGTCCCCAACACGGACTTCCGCGGCGTGTACTCCACCATCCTTGAGGGCTGGCTGGGCCTGGACGCCAAGCCGCTGGTAGGCGGGACCTTCGAGGGACCCGGCTTTCTTCGCTAGTACAGGCGCTAATACGGGCGGTAGGGCGTACTTGCACACTCGGCGCGGCGCCCAACCCGTCATTCCCGCGAAAGCGGGAATCCACTGCCTTGGCTTTGGAGTGTCGCCAATGCCAGGGGAATATCGAAAGACCTAGTTGAGGGCCGGCGAGTGACCGGAGCAGGCCAACGCCGGCCCAGCATAAATGAATCCGACGGCCAAAGCCCGGTGGTAGGATTAAGGGGTTTTGGCCTATTCTTGAGGTGCGAGAGAAATGCCACTTACGCAAACAGTAGCAGGGCGCACGTATGACTACAGCCATGCCGTAGGGGGACGCTACATGGGTTCGCCGTGCAGCATCGCCGTAGGCTCCGGTGACGTGGTGTACGTGCTGCTCCGGGGGTCCGAACTGGTCGGTAATGTTCCCTGGAACCGGACGGGTTCGGGCGCTCGGGTGGGCAAGTTCACCATAGGGACGGTGCCCGGCGAGGAAGAATTCACCCACGAGTTCGGCAACTATGGCGACGAAGAGGGAAAGTTCATCTGGCCGACGGGCCTGGCCCTGGACAGCCAGGAGAACATGTACGTGACCGATGAGTGGATGGACAGGGTAACGGTCCTGGACAAGGACGGCAACCTGGTGCAGGTATGGGGATCATCGGGGCAGGGCGAAGGCCAGTTCTCAGGCCCCGCAGGCATCGCCCTGGGCGAGAATGAGGACCTCTATATAGTTGACAGCCGCAACCACCGGGTGCAGAAGTACACCAGGGACGGCAAGTTCATCTCCCAGTGGGGCAGCCTGGGCAGCGGCGAGGGAGAGCTAGACTCGCCCTGGGGCATGGACATAGATAACCAGGGGTACATATACGTCGCCGACCACAAAAACCACCGGGCGCAGAAATTCACCCCGGACGGACAGTTCGTAGCCAAGTTTGGCAGCTATGGGAATGGCCCGGGGCAGTTGACCCGTCCCACCGATGTCACCGTAGACCCCGAGGGGGACGTTTACGTGTGCGACTGGGTGAACGACAGGGTTGTGTCCTATGACGCCGACGGCAGGTACATTACCACTTTCATAGGCGACGCACAGCAGCTTGCCAGGTGGCACCAGCAGACTGTGGACGCCAACGCCGACGTGATTAAGGCCCGTCGCAGGGTGCACACCCTTGAGCCTGAGTGGAGGCTCTCCATGCCCAGAGCAGTAACTTTCGACAAAGGAAAAGGCAGGCTGCTCATAGGGGATACCAACCGGGGAAGGCTTCAAATATACACTAAAGTAGGGGACTACCTGGAACCCCAGTTCAACCTGTAGCTCAAGACCAAGCTGGAGCCGCCCTGAATGGCCTCAAGCTATCAGGGCGGCCTTTTCTATTCGGGCAATTATTATGAAAATAGATGCCCGCCGTCATTCGGTTGCAGGCCGGGATCCCAGCCCCCACCGTCATTCCGGCGCAGGCCGGAATCCAGGGGCGGGGCGGTGGACTCCCGCTTTCGCGGGAGTGACAGATAAAGTGAGCGTGGGGGATGGGAAGGGCGTGAAGGGAGCATCACGGTGGGAAGACCGACTGTCATTTTCATCCCCTTACGTGACCTGTGAGGGGCATGAGCAATTATTATGAAAATAGCCAGCAACCAGCGCCGTCATTCCCGCGAAAGCGGGAATCCAGGGTCCTGCAATCTGAGTAGTCGCTGCAAAGTCACCCCCACCACCCCCCTGGATTCCGGCCTGCAACCGAATGACGGTAGGGAGGCCGTACCATTTTCATCCTCGTATGTGGCCCGCAAGGATCATGGGCAATTTACCCGGAGTAGGATAAGGTAGGACTGTTTATGGACCCGGCGATGGAGAAATACTGCCTTCAGATTGCCCAGGAGCGCCCGGACATCCTGTGTTCGGAAATCCCCATAGAAGTCCTGGAGTCTGCCAAGGATGACGAAAACGAGCCGTCGGAGTTCTACCAGGACTTCCTGGAGGAGGGGCATACCCAATGGCTGCTGCACAAGTATGGGAGGGTCCCCCGGGGAAAGGAGCAGATTAAGAACGCCATCGTTCTGCTGTGGCTGAGGGCTTGCCGCCTGCACAACAGCCATGTGCTGGACCGCCAAGACCCGGACTGGGACAAGCCCTTCTTCTCTGACGAAGACCTGTACTGATAGCAAGATGTCCCGTCAAGGTCTAGCTATCAATACAGCAGGGCCTTTTCATTGTCGGAAAAATCCCCTCTCCCAGAGGGTGAGGGTTAGGGTGAGGGCGTTCCCCCCAGGAAACAGCTGCTGATGCGAAGGATTCCCCCTCACCCCAGCCCTCTCCCTCCAGGGAGAGGGAGAATGAAAAGGCCCTGACCAATACAGAGGAATCGGGTTCCTACCCCACACCCTGAAGGGTGTGGCATCCCTCATCCACCGTCATTCCCGCCTCTTATTCCGTCATTCCCGCGAAAGCGGGAATCCACCCCCCACCCCCGGATTCCGGCCTGCAACCGGATGACCGTCTCTCTTCCACAACTCCGCCTGCTCCAACATCTCACTGGCGTTGAGGCGGCTTGTGTCGCTGGCAGACCCCATCATCTGGCTAATCTCCACAACCCTGGCTTCTTTGGCTAACGTCTCCACGGACGTTGTCGTCCTGTCGCCGGTGGAGGACTTCTCAACTTTCAGGTGATGGTCCGAGTAGCACGCAATCTGGGGCAGATGGGTTACACATAGCACCTGGTGGTCTCGTGAGAGGCTCCATAGCTTCTGCCCCAGGACGCTTCCTATTCGCCCGCCCACTCCGGCATCCACCTCGTCAAACACCAGGGTCGGGACCTGGTCGGCAACGGACAGGATAACCTTTATAGCCAGCATCAACCTGGACGCCTCCCCTCCCGACGCAATCCTGGCCAGGGGTTGTAGGGGCTCACCGGGGTTTGGCGAGATCAGGAACTCCACCGAGTCTATGCCGGTAGCGTCAAAGGCGAAGTATTTTATGTTAGCATCATCAGAAAGCCCGGGAAGCGAGGGGGGCGAATTCGGGTCCTCCAGCTGGACGGGGACTCCCTCTGCCGATTCCCCTTGACTTATATCCACGTCCACCCGGCTGTGCTCCATAGCAAGCTCGGCGACCTCATCCTCGATGGCAGCGGCCAGGTGCTTCGCCGCTACCCGGCGGGCCTGGGAAAGCTGTCCTGCCAGCTTACCCACCTGCTTCTGGAGTTCCAGGTCCTGGGACTTCAACTCCTCCAGCCGCTCCTCATTATGGTATATCCGGTCCAGTTCGTCAGCCGCTCCCTCTGCAAAAGCCAGGACTTCCTCAACGGTATTTCCATACTTGCGCTTGAGACCGGAAATCAGGCCAAGGCGCTCTTCAATCTCTTGGAGGCGATCCGGGCTGTACTCTATGCTGTCGCGATAGTCCCGCAGGGTACGGGCCAGTTCCTCCACCTGATATGTCAGGGACTCAGCCTCTCCCAGGTCCCGGCCCAGGGAAGGGTCAAGCCTCTCTAGCTGGGACAGGCTCTGGGACACCCGGCCCAGAAGGTCCATGACCGACGCTCCCCGGTCATCGGGTTCGTACAGCGCCCGGTATGCCTGGTCAGCCAGCCCGATAATCCGCTCCGCGTTACTGATGCGGGACCGTTCCAGGGCCAGCGCCTCATCCTCCCCGGGAACAAGCTGGGCGTTGCCAATCTCCTCCAACTGGTACTTCAGGAAGTCCATCCTCTGGGCCAACTGCTGCTCTTCCATTCCAAGCCGGGCCAGTCCTCTGCGCACCCCTGTCAAATCATGGACCTGCTGCGACACCTGGCCCCGGAGTTGCGCCAGGCCGCCATATCTGTCCAGGATTTCCAGGTGCTCCCGCACCCGGAACAGCGACAGTTGCTGGTTCTGGCCGTGTATATCCACCAGATGTTCAGCCAGGGCGTTCAGCAGCCTGAGGGGTACAATTCGCCCATTCACGCGGCACGTGTTGCGGCCATCCAGGTTAACCTCGCGGGCGAGGATAAGCTCCTCCTCGCTGCCCTCTATCTGGTATTCACCCAGGGCAATCTCGGCCCTCTGAGCGGCCTCGCTGTCGAGGAGAAAGATACCCTCAACCCTGGACCGGCGGGCCCCGGCGCGCACCATGCCGACCTCGGCGCGGCCTCCCAGCAGAAGGCTCAACGCATCTACGATGATGGACTTGCCGGCCCCGGTCTCCCCGGTCAGCACGTTGAAGCCGGGACTCAACTCCATCTCCAGGTGCTCGATGGTGGCGAAGTTGGTCACGCTAAGAAGTCTGAGCAAGGTCTCACCCTCACCTGAGTCCTCTCCCACAGGGATATGGTATTTCTATGAAAGCAGGCATCCGCCAAGCCAGAACACCCACCCCCCGCCTCTGGATTCCGGCCTTCGCCGGAATGACGGTTAGGGGGCTGCCCGCCAGAGCGGGATACCCTCAGAATATCCGAGGATGCCCCAGGATGCAAGGGCCTCACCTGTACTGACTCAATTTGAAGGTCTGCCTCTTCTTGAGGTCCATGATCCTGCCTTACCAAGCGAATAGAAAATACATGCTGGAACGACTATAGTTAGCTAGAAGAGCAGTCCATTACAATAGGGCCGAAGTGTGTGAAGAAGGGCAAGTCGCGGAGACCTGCGAAATGAGGTCCATTGCCCCCGCTCCCACGTTCACAACTCTTGCAAAACGCTTTCAAAATACATAGTATGGGGCTGGCAAGCGCTTTGAGACCCGTTACGAAAGGGAGGGGGAGGCAAAGATGAGTACATTTTCAGCCGAGATAGGAATAAGCAACATCCATGCCCCCGAATACGTTTATGTAGATGCCCTTGTGGATACTGGGGCAACCTATTCCATGTTCCCGGCGGATTTCCTCCGAGATATAGACATTACACCCATCCGAGAGACTGATGTGGAATTGGCGGATGGGACCAAGAAGTCTGTTCCTCTCGGTGCCGCCTACTTGACGCTATTGGACCGAGCAGCACCATGCATTGTTATATTTGGTGAGTCAGATTCCTCCTTGATAGGTGCCACAACTTTAGAGAACCTTGGGCTTGGTGTCGACCCTGTCAATCAATCCCTGATGCCAGTCGTTCTCAAAGCAAGGCCATTATAGTCATCTCCCTAAGTCGCCTGGCATCTCCCATCTAATCTCCTCTCCCTGGGGTGTGCAAATCTGCACACCCCCTAATCATCCTACTGACACTTGCCCGTAGCTAAGCATATCTGAAACTGAACGTCTATCCCATTGCCGTTGAGGAAGCCTTTGGTTCAGAGAAATTAGTTCCCATGATTGGGAAATGAGTCAGTACCACCTCACCAACAGGGTTGACATCCGGTTTTCTGCGGGAGTATATTCGGTATCAACAAATCAAATAAATAAGGTCCCCGAATGGTAGTCGGTGTCAGGGAGGAACGTAATGGTAGTACAGAAACTCGGCGCCCCCATGACCAAGGACTTCCCCGTATTCGATTGCGACGCCCACGTGGTGGAGCCCCCCGAATTATGGGAGAGGGCCAAGGAGAGCCTGACCAGGGAAGAACTGGAGTATCTGAAGAACGCCTACTGGCTTATGCCCGGCACCGGACAGGTGCTCATAAATGGCCGCAACGTGGGGAACAGCACCCACCGTGTCGGCAATTCCATCACCTCCACCGCCATCACTGGGCCGGGGGTTGACACCAGGGTTGAGCGCGCCCTATGGGTCCGGAACCTGGACCCCGTCCACGCCCTGACCCCTGAACAGGCCGAGTATGTTAACCACAGGGGCGCTTGGGACCCCCAGGCGCGGCTGAGGGACATGGACATGCAGGGCATTGACCAGGTTATGATTATCCCGTCGCCCATCAATGAGTACACCTATTGGATTGAGAACCACTTCGGCGCCCGCGTCTGGTGCCAGGTCTACAACGACTGGGCCTACGAATACTGCCAGGCGGACCCGGAGAGGCTGTTCCCCGCCGCCATACTCCCCGTGCAGAACGTGCAGCTGGCTATAGAGGAACTGTATAGGGTAGCGGCAAAGGGCTTCCGTGTGGCCCTCATCCGGCCCATTGACGTTTATGGCAACTATCCCATCCAGCCCAAGTACGAGCCTCTATGGAGCGCCTTTGAGGATACCGGCCTGGTCTATGGGATGCACACCTTCCCGGCTATGGCCGGCAACCTGCACCAGCCCTACATGGGCCAGTATTCGCCGGGCGAGTTGATTACCATGACAGGCACCTCAACCGGTGTGGGACAGATGATCCCCAACGTGACCGGCAGCTTCATCTACGAGGGCGCGGCCTGGGTTGCTATGGTGTTGATGTCCGGGGTGTTTGAACGGCACCCCAACATACGCTGCGCCGTGTTCGAGTCCAACGGACCAAGCTGGCTGCCCATCGTCCTGTCCGAGTGCGACAAGATGTTCAAGCTGTACCGCAAGGAGCGCAACATAAAGCTGGACCGCCTGCCCAGCGAGAGCTTCTACCAGCATTGCTTTGTGGGCTTCGAGGGCGACGAGGACTTCGTGTACACCATGCCAGACCTGTACGAGAATATATGCGTGTGGGCCTCCGACGTGTACCACCACGACGGCAGCGATGCCTGGCTTGCCATGGAGCACATGAATGAGGTGGAGTTGCCGGTATCCGTCCAGCGCAAGATAATGGGGGAGAACGCCCTGCGCATGTACAACATCCAGCCCAAGCTGGCGGTCCGGGACCGGGTAACCAGCCTGGAGCGGCCCGACTGGTGGCCCACAGACCAGGAGATAGCGCAGGCGATGAGGCCGGAGGCGTCTCTCATCAACAGGGGGTAAGGAGCATCTGGCGGGGGCGAATGATTGATTATTCGTCCCCGCCCCGAGGAGAGCATTTATGGCTTCCGGCAAGAGATTCACTGTATTCGACGGCGACTCCCATGTGCTGGAACCGCGGGAAATATGGGAGAAGTACCTGGACCCGGAGTACCGCACCTTGGGAAAGTTTGCCCTGTGGCGGGAAGAGGGAGAGTTCGGCTCCTACACCGTAGTTAACGGCAAGCCGGTCCGGGATGTCATTAACAACAACATCCCCCGGCATTCCATCTGGCGTCCGGGCATGACCTGGGAGGAGATAGGGAACCTGGACCCCAGCGTTCCCCATCCCATCAACGAGGGCGCTCAGGACCCCCAGGCCCGTCTCCGGGACATGGACGCTATGGGGGTGGACCAAGCCCTCCTGTTCCCCACCATCTTTGCCGAGCAGTTCCCCCTGGTGGAAAACCCCGACGTTGCCTACGCCCTGGCCCGGGCCTACAACGACTGGATAGCGGACTTCTGCAAGGCGGCCCCCGACAGGCTGTATGCGGCGGCCATGATACCCCTACAGAATATGCGGTATGCCATAGACGAGATGCGCCGGGCCTCCGGGATGGGGTGCTTCCGGGCCGCCTTCGTGAGGCCCATGTTTGTGGAAGACCGCTACCTGAACCACCCCTATTACGGCCCCCTGTGGTCGGAACTGGTGGACTTGAACATGCCGGCTGCCATTCACCCCGCCCTGGGCATCCACAACCCCGAGTACAGCAGTCATGGGTCATGGATCGAGAAGGTGAAGAACAGGCTGCACCAGGGGTCGGGCATCGGTGGGAGCACCGCCTCGGCGGCCATACCGGGGGTGGTACCCCTGGGACACCCCATCGCTGAGGCGCTGGCCCCCTGGTTCGATAACAGCACCTTCCTGCTGGCGGTGATGTTCTACTCCATCCTCGATCAGCATCCCTCACTGAGGATCGTGATGGCCCACTCCAAGGCTTCCTGGCTGCACATATTCCTGGAGAAGGTAGAGACCTACGTGACCCTCATCCCCCGTCACGTAATCCCCGTGAGGACCGACGCGGAGGAGGCTTTCTTTGAGAGCCAGGCCGCCATCGGCTTTGACGCCGACGAGGTAGCGGTGCAGCGTCTCCCGCACCGTTTTGAGGAAAAGGTAGTATGGGGGTCCCACTACCCCAACCACGACACCACAAGCGCGTGGGACGCCATAGAGACCCTATCCAGGGCCAACCTACCGGAGTCAACCATTGCCCGGATGCTGGGCGGCAACGCATCCCAGATATACGGGACGGGCGCAAGGGCGGGTTAATAGCGGGGGATTCGGGCTACCCCAGGACTACGACTCACCCTAATTCACAAACCGGATTCAGAACAGGCTGCGCACGGCGGCGGCGATCTCAGCCTGCTTGGCTGCGGTAACCTGGCCGATGGTGTGCTGGAATAACCTTTCGCTCAGTGTAAATAGCCGGTCAGGGCGCACCTGGCTGCCCATCCGCAAGCGCCCCGATTGCATATCCCGCCGGGAAAGGACGATGGCGCGGTCGTAGCGAGCCTGGCTGGTGGTTATCCTACATACTATCCAGTCCTCATCCCCGGCATCGGCAATAACCAACACAGGGCGGACTTTCTCATCACGTAAATCGGTGAACGGCAACGGTGCCCAGACTACGTCACCGACCATGCCTCGCCCTCTTTCCGATGTGCCGCCGCTCCGTAGTGCCATTGATGACGTGATGGCGTCGAAAGCCATTCGTATTCATCCCGGTCGCCAGAGACTACCAGGTAACCGTCCTGCCAATAGGCCATCCCGCCCACAATCTCCGCGGTTTTTTCACTTACGGTGCAAACCCGGCGCAGCAGGTCAATTACCTGTTCCTTGTAGTCGGCGAAACGGTAGGTGTTGAACCTCTCAGCAATCGTCGGGTCTCGGGGCTTGCGCTCCTTGTACTGGTCCAGCACCCACTCCAGGGCGGAGCGGCTGCCCAGTTCGTATTCCCAGGCAAACTCCGGCACACCGGCCAGGGTAGTCCGCTCGTCCACAATTATCAGCCCCTTCTCCTTATCCACCCGCAGGATGGGGCGGACTCCGTCGGCGGGGGCGGACTCCTTTTCCCGCCGCTCCAAGGCGAAAGGCTCGGCAGTTTCAAAGTTAAGGTGCAAGTCCAGCAGGTCGCGCCCCATAGCAACCCAGTCGGCAAAATCGTGGTAAAAGGGCAAGCGGGGGAACTCCCGCCGCAATTCAACCCCATAATCGTGGCGATATACCGGGTCGTGCAGCACTGCGTAAGTGTAGGCAAAGACGTCCTCGGCGGTAATGCCGGACTCGCCGAAAAACTCTTGAAAGTAGTCTGGCCGGTTCCGGCGGCAGTGTTCGTCAAACTCCCGCACCGCCCAGTCGGTGATGTTGCAGACCCGTTCCCCGTCCGCCGTGTAGCGGTAGAAGGGGAGGCATTGGGTGTCGCCGGTAAAGTGAAAGTCAGAGGGCTTGTCAGATACCAGGACATAGAAATCTTTGCCATTGGTACAGAAGTTTATGACCTTGTTGGTCTGACTCAAGTCCGTCCAAAATATCTCGTAATGGTTCCGGGTAAGTCTGTCATTCATTCCCGCTTCAGCAAAGTATTGCTTAAGGACAAAGGGCCGGTAAAGCGAAGTTATTATGTTTCCGTCGTTATAAGCCATCCGTTCACTACGGCGGAATCTGTCCCGCAGAGTGCTACTCCACTTGATAACAGGGGCATAGGATTTGTCATCCCTGTCCAAAAAGTTGTTGTATGTGTTAGCGAAGAAAGTTGCTTTCGCTCGGAGATTTCGGGCGTCAAAGTCATAGACCCAATCATCTCTATTGGACTTGATAGCGGGCGTAAACATGCCGAACACCGCCCGTTCCACATCCACAGACTTGGCCAGCTTCGCTTGCCGGTCGGCCAGGGGCATCAGTTGCTTGAAGTGGAACTGGTGGACGGTCTGATTCAGCCACTGATTGAATTCGTCCGGGGTAATCTCGTCAAAATTGATGTCTTGCATCGTTGCCCCTCTAAGATAAGTCAGCTTGTCCTTGGCAAGCTCAGCATCCTCGCGGCGGGTGTAGTGTATGCTGCACTCGCCCAACCTGGACTTATCTCGCACAAAGAACCCAATGGCAACGCCGGTCTGTATGCCAAAGACGTTGTGTGTGGTGCCGGATATTTTTGGGTTGCGGCGCACGTCCGAACCTAAATCCAAGATGTATATGTCGCTGAACTCTTGGGACGCTATTTGCCGGAACCCATCATCCTGTCGTGAATCGAGATAGGCCCGGTTGGTGATAAATCCGATAATCCCATCGTCCGCCAGCCTGTCACTCGCCCAACGGATGAACCGCTTGTACATATCATATTGATGGGTTTTCTGTGCTGTACTTTCTTTGACATAGGTGTCCCGGATGCGCCGGTCAATCTCGGTATAATCCCGGTTGGCAGACCCATCACCCCAACTTTCAGCGCTGTCGTTATAGGGCGGGTTGCCAATGATTACGCTGATGGGCTTTTCGTTCTGCTCCTGCACTCGCACCCAGTTCTCAGCAGAGAAGCCTCCCAGGTTGAATGCCCCCTGCCTCTCCACCGCGCCGCCGGTCGCCCCCTGCCAGTCCATGTTGTCCAGGGTGTCCACGAAGCACAGGTTGGGGAACTCC
Organism: Dehalococcoidia bacterium; assembly: GCA_965219725.1. Lineage (GTDB taxonomy): Bacteria > Chloroflexota > Dehalococcoidia > Lucifugimonadales > JAGWBF01 > CBDCOF01. The sequence goes on from CBDCOF010000002.1 coordinate 2,550,526, forward strand.
AGGTAGCGGCCGGTGCGCTCCCTGTAGGTGTACTCGATGTTCAGGTTGGCGATGTAGTAGGGCAGGATGGCTACCTCATTGGCGTGCATCTCCTTGAGGTACTTGTACTCCAGCCGGTCGGCGGGCAGGTAGTTAATCAGGTTGGTGATAAAGGTCCCCGTGCCGGTGGCCGGGTCGAGAATCTGCACGTTGTCATCGGCCAGGCGGCGGCCAAAGTGCTTTTGCAGCAGGTAGTCCGCCCCCCGGATGATAAAGTCCACCACCTCGTTGGGGGTATAGACCACGCCCAGGCGGTCTGCGGCGGCGGGGTTGTAGGCTTTATAGAAGTCCTCATAGACGGCCTTGAGGAACTGCTGCTTCTCGGCATAGTCGGCGATTTCGTCGGCGGCCCGCCCGATGGCCCCGTAGTAGGTGCGGAGGCGTTCGATGGCCTGTCGCCGCACCTCGCGGGTGAAGAAGGTCTGCTCCAGGGCGTCCAGCCGTTGGGCGATATTGTTCTCCCGGTGGAACTGGTCTTCGGCGAACACCCGCAGGAAAACGTCCTTGGTGAGGATGTGCTGGAGCAGCATCTCCCGCACGTCGGCGGCGGACACCTGGGGGCCGATGGTCTGCTTGCACAAGTCCAGGAAGCCGGCGGCGGCGGTCTGATAGTCGGGGTTGGCAGCCTCGGCGTCCTCCACAGCCCTGCGGAGATTGTCCAGGACGGCGGGCAGGTCTTCCTTGAACTGCCGCTGGGCCTGGCGGAACTCCTCAATCTCCGGCAGTTCGTAGTCCAGGAAGCGCCGGATGAGGCGGTGGAGTTCGCCGGGGCGGGACATGTCCACCCGCATCGCCACGTCCCGGTTCTGGACCAGGACGGCGGTGCGGGAGTCCTCGAAGATGATGTTATCCTGGGGGTAGCCCCGGTCGAGCTTGCGCTGAATTTCGGCATCCAGGTCGTCGCGGGAGTCCTTGGCCTCCCAGTAGCCCCGGGCCATGCGCAGGGTGTCCTTGACGGTGCCGTCGGGGATGACGCCGGAATTGGTGCGCAACTCCGGGACCAGCACCAGCTTCTCCTTATGGTCACGGCAATAAGAGTCCAGGCATTGCAGAAAGGCTTGCCGGATATTTAGCTCGCTAACGGAACCGCTTGCCGCAATGAGCTGCCCCAAGTATTCACGGTAGCGTTCTATGTGGGGGTAATTGGGCATAGCAGGGCTATTATACATTATGCGGGGGGAGATTGTCCCGGCCTGTTAGAGGCTCGATACTGAGCAGGGTATATGTAGTTATTTCTTCGCCTGTGACCTCGCTGACCTGCAAGTGCGGCTGTAAGACGACTCGGCACAACGAACCCAATGTTATGCGCTCCACTTCTGCAATAGCGTCTTCATCAATTAGACCTTCAAATCGCTCATCGCTATCCGCCGTCCTGATTTCAAATTGCAAGGTACGAATGTTACCGGCGACAAATTCTCCTTCAAGGTGCAAGTTGTCCTGTATGTTGGTGAGGTCTGACACGTCGCCTTCCATCCTGACAACTAAAAGTTGTGCCTTGTCCCTTTGGGGAAGCCCGCTAATTTCCTCGGGTACAGGGATATTGAGCGTAGCGCCTGGAAGAGGAAGCGCATCCTGTGGCAAGGAGGCGGCATCCGTCAAGACCGTCCTGATGACCGAGCCGGTATTCTCATCTATATCAACGGCATATAAGCAGCCGTCTTCAGGGTTATTCAGCCCGTCCAGGGACGGTATTTCTCCCGAAAGGATTGTGTGAAGACGCGGTTCGCTGAGGGGCAGATATATCCACCTTTCGGCAGCCTCGTCCGAATCACTCCACCACGCAAGAAACAACTGCCCCGCCAGGCTCCTTTGGAGCAGGAGACGAGGCCCATCGTAGTATTGAAGCACTCTCTCAAAAGAGAAGCCGCTCCAAGGTGGCGCCGGAAGACTTGTTCCTTGTATGTTGGGCAGCATGATACTAACACAGCATGTTTTACAGATTATGCACAACTTGGGCGAAGCGGGTCGGGTCGAAATCTCGTTCTTTCCACCATGTATGATGGGAGGCAAACCCGCCGGGGGTTTGAAGCGCTTTCCCCGATGCCGGCGCAAGAGTTATGCTTGCTACCTTGTTTCCAATCCTGGGATATTGGCGAGCGCTTTGGATTCCATGGGTCTTGTCTGTATAAACCGATAGTCCCATCGTCTCGCATCGTGTCCTTCGACCCTGGGCAATTTCTCTCTCAGCCGTCCCCGGTTTTGGTGGTACACAGAAATGAAGTCACCTGACTCAGGCGGGTCATTTTTGACAATGCGGTAATAAGTCCCCCTGGCTGGGGTAGCCCGCTCAGGAGGGCAACCTTCTGGAAAATCCGGGGGCCAATTCCAGGAAACCATAAGATGCATCCTTATGAGTAGGAGACGCAGGGCCTTTTGCCTTGCGTCTCCTATAACGACCGGAGGGGGGGCCGGGACTATTTGGCCGCTATCAGGTCTCTCTCTATGGCCTGGGCGACCAGGTCTCCTTCGTTCTTCAAGTGTTCCACGACGGCTTCGGTGGCGGCGCGGGCCAGGTCCGGGTCAATCCCGGCGGCCTCGTGGGAGTATCCGGCTTCCGCGATCAAGTTGGCCGTCTGCTCCCGCACCTGCTCCAGGGCCCAGGAAAGCTGGGGCGCGCTGTCTATCATCCCCTCGGGGAAGTCCACGTGGGAGCCGCCGGCGCCCAGCTTGTCGTAGCCGCCCTTGTGCCAATGGCCCCTGGCTCCGTGGGCGTCAAAACGGACGATCTCCACGCCCTTTACGTCAATGCCAAAGGTGGGGCCGCCAAACTTGCTCTTCAAGCACCGCATGGGCCACAGGTACAGGGTAACGTCCCCCGACTTGCTGAGGGGTCGAATCATCACCCTGCCCAGATAGGACTCGCCATCAATCATAGTAGCCATTCGAGAATCCTCCTTACTTATATTTAAGAATTCATGGTCACAGACAGGCTATTCTCACGAACATATTAACACAAAGACGGGCAAAGCCAAAGCCGGGACGACAAGAATAACCGGCCAGTGGGTAATCTGCCGGGCAGCTACATAGGTTACGAGGCAGAGGGCCGGCTGCACGTGAATTCTATCCCAACGAGCCGGGAGTCTGCGGGAGTATCCTCCTCCCGTGTCAGGTCTCGGTCAAAGACGCGGATGAGGGAGTTGCCCGATGAGTCCTCCAGGCGAGGGTCAACTATCAACAGGTGCCGGCCATCCTTCCACGGCGATAGGGGATGGAACCGCCATGACTTCTCTTCCGGGTCGGTGGAACCGCTGCCCTCCAGGGGTATCCCCGCGCCGTCGTTGACCCACAGGCTATGCTCAAGAAGGGCATGGTCCATTGGCCGGTCGAAATCCACAACCAATGAGTCCATCGAACCTGCGACGGGATGGGTATAACGCCAGTCCTGGGGACTGACCCGGGCGTTCAGATGAGGGCCTATTCGATAGCGCCGTTCCGCGCCGCTCGCCAGGGGTTGGCCCGAGGCGTCGCGGAACTCCTCACTGATGGCAACCACGATGGGGACCCCCTCGACCAAGGGGTAGCCCGCCTCCAGGTTCGGGACAAGTCCTCGCTTTATCCGGCTTGGGTCCAGCAGCAGGGTGAGCCGCCTGCGTTCCCGGTCCCACAACTCCGGCTCCATGGAGAGAAAGACACCTTCAAGAGGATGACCGTTGTCCCCGCGACGGACGCTAACGGCACGGGAACTCCATCCCTCGCTCATGGGTCTGGAGAAGTGGACATAGAACTTCAGCTGGTTGACAGGCAATTCCGGCGCGGTGGGGTAGATAGCGGTCACAGTGGCCGTTGGCTTAGCCTCCCGTGCCGGGCGTTGGAGCGTCCAGGCTTCAGGGCTGACGCTCCCCCAGCCTCCATGCTCCGGGTTAATGAGCAGGGAGTAACTCATCCCGTCCAGGAAGGGGAACCTGGGAACAAACCAGATGGACTCCTGGTCAAGCTCGAAGCGGCCGGCAATGGGTTGAATGTCCGAGAGGCCAACGCCCGCTGCGACAATTTCGCTGGGGAGGACGGCCAACCGTTGGGCGAGCTTGACGGCATCAAGCCCGCCCAGGTAGCTTAGCTCGTCCCTGGTCCAACCGATGACTTGGAGACAACTGCGTCCCTGGCGGTCAGACCATGCAAGCCGGAGTTGACGGCCTGGGGTCACAGCGTCCCGGTCTCGTATGAACAGAGACTGACGTTCCCCTCGTCATCCTGCTGGATCATCATCACGTAGCTGCCATTGAGGTTAGCCATATAACCTACGCCCGGGTGGGGCAGGGTCTGGCGCGGCGCGCCCACAGGCTCGTCCGGCTCCGTAAGCGGTCCCTGCTGTTCAATGTCCTTGCAAGCGATCTTCATCAATGGGTGCCGGGCGTTGGAGACCAGAAGGTACTCCTCGCCGTCCTGCATGTAGGAAACCATGCCAAGGGGAGTGTTTCCCGATCCCAGCTCAGCAACAGTCTTGCCCTTTACCTGGGTCCCGGCCTGGAAGCCTTCCAGGGAGAAGTGGACAATCGGCGTACAGGTATAGCTTGCCAGGATGCTTGCGTTGCCGCCGTAGGGCACGAAAGTGCGGATGGGTGAAGCCGTCTCATACTTACCATGAGAGACGTGGAATATCTCCAGGGAGTTGCTCAGGGAAGACCCGATGAATGGGAAGGGAATCCGCCGCAGGGTCGAGGAGAACTCTTCGTTGGAAGCCCCTGCAACCAAAAGGAGGCCATCAACGTAGGCCATGTCAGTCACGCTCACGGTGCGAAGCCTGTCGCGGGCGATGCGGAAGCGGACGTCACCGCGTTCCATCACTTCCCCTTCCCGGTTGCCCTGGACCAGCCGGACCTCCGTCCGACCATCGTCCTCCGCCGGGGCGTCCTCGATCAGGGTCTGGGAGAAGGGCACCTCCTCCAGGGACACCTCGGATATGGCTCCCTCGGTTGAGACCTTGACCAGCACCGGGATGGCATCCTCGCCGTTGCCTCTCATTACGGAGAGGTAGACGTTCTGTGACGACGGGTGAACAGCCATGTCCCGGATGAAAACATCTTCCCTCGAGCAGCCCAAGTAGGCCGCCAGGGATGTGTCGAGCTTGTCAATATTGAGGGGGCGCTGCTCCGCAGCTATATCGGTATCGTTGACCTGGACTGCGAAGATAGCCGCTCCCAGGTTGTCCGCGATGAACAGGATTCCTTCAGGGCCGAAGGCCAGGGAGCCAACGGATTTTATCTCGGGCCTGCCTACCTCCATGCCATACTTGCCTATTGCAACCGCAGGCTTTGCTTGAGTCATCATCGCCTCCTATTCCATTTCAATTGTTCCTAGCTAGTGTACCACCGTAACCGATGCTCTACAACTGCCGCTGGTCCTCCATTCAGGGTCTTTATATTCTCGGAAAAATCTCCCCTCTCCTGTGGGGAGAGGGGTTGGGGGTGAGGGACATCTTTCCCCTGCAATCATGTTTGACCCCGGAGCGACCCCTCACCCCGGCCCTCTCCCTCCAGGGAGAGGGAGAATAGAAAGACCCTTGGCGTCCATTGCTACAGCAGGCATCACTCCAGCAGAAATTCCCGGATGGTGGCGTAGGTCTCATCGGGCATCTCCTCGGCGAGATAATGACCACATGGCTGGGAGTGGCCTCGCACGTCGGTAGCGTAGTCCCTCCAAACTTGCAGGACGTCCTGGGTGCGCCCCACGTAGCCTGTGGAGCTCCACAGCACCAGCAGGGGACAGGCAACCTTGTTATCGAAGTCCGCTTCGTCGTGGACCAGGTCTATGCTTGCGCCGGCGCGGTAGTCCTCACAGGTGGCGTGGATGGTCGCCGGGTCGCAGAAGCAGCGCACATACTCCTCCAACGCCTCCCCGGGGAAGACAACAGATGAGTCCTTGATACGCTCAAATCGGGAGCGGATGAAGTAGTCTGCCCCAGCCCCGATAACCCTTTCGGGGAAGTCGTAGGGCTGGATGAGGAAGAACCAATGATAGGTATTGGTAGCCATCTCCTTGTTGACGATGCGGAACATGCGATGGGTGGGGATAATGTCCAGCACAGCCAACTTGCGCACCCTCTCAGGATGGTCCTTGGTCAGGCGATGGGACACCCGAGCGCCCCGGTCGTGGCCGACGAGCAGGAATGTGTCGAACCCCAACTGCTCCATGGCTTCTACCTGGTCTTGCGCCATCATGCGCTTGGAGTAATTCAGATGCTCAGGGTCGCCGTGGGGTTTGCCACTGTCGCCGTAACCCCGGAGGTCTGCCGCCACCACCGTAAAGTCCTGGGCCAGGCGGGGAGCTATCTTGTGCCACATGGTATGGGTCTGGGGATAGCCGTGGAGCAGCAATAGGGGTGGGCCTTCGCCCCCTTTCACAAGATTGATGGTTGTCCCGCCGGTCCTGACTTGCCGTTGTTCAAAACCTTCAAACATGACTCTCTCCTTTCTATGCTGCCTATGCCACTAATAACACACAGGCATCACTGTAGCTACGACCTGACAGCCTGAACAATAACCACTGCTTCATGCAGTGTCAACATCGGCCTCCTGAGGGTCAGGGCATGTGCAAAGTGAATACAAACGGCGTAAGAGGATGTTTCAGAAATCCCCCCGATTTCGCGAGGGCAGGCTCTTCACCCTTGATGGGGGAAGGTTAGAGCCTGCCCCCGTATCAAGTAGGGGGCAAGCTCTAACCTTGACTCAGGGATGGGGGTGACGGCCTCGCAGAGGGGACTTTGCACATCCCCTGTTGCCATAGGCGGCATCTTTGACTTTTCCGGTATCCCATGCTAAACTTTTCCATGAAAATAGGCACAGGGGGATAGTGTCTGTTGGGAGCTTGGGTAAGCGGGGCTGAGGCGGGGGCCACAACCCGGCACCGACTGTCAATACTTGGTCCGGGTAATGCCGCTCATGGAAGAGATGTTGAAAAGCATTGGCTCTCCGCCAGCTATTCACCCTGAATACTGTGCATGTGTTGCACAGGATATGAGGCGTCTTTAGGATACCGGTCTGTTGCTGGGGATGAATAGCCTTGGCGGTTTATTTTTCCCGGCGTCGGAAAGGAGAAGCAGGTATGGAAGATTATCTGGAGATTGCAGGCAAGAAATTCACCTCCAGGCTCATCGGTGGCACGGGCAGGTTCCGGAGCATGGAGGATATGGTAGAGGCTACCGAGGCTTCCGGCGTTGAAATGATTACGGTAGCTATAAGGCGTCTGGACCTGGACGACCCCAATAAGAAGACCATCCTGGACTACCTTGACTGGAACAAATACCAGATTCTACCCAACACCGCCGGCAGCCGCACTGTTGAAGAGGCCGTGTTTACGGCGCAGTTGGGCAGACAGGTGGGCAACACCAACTGGGTCAAGCTGGAGGTGATACCCGACCCCAAGTACCTGCTTCCCGATCCCATAGGCACCCTTCAGGCAGCCGAGCAGTTGGTCAAAGACGGCTTTATCGTTCTGCCCTACATACATGCAGACCCGGTCCTGGCCAAGAGGTTGGAGGATGTAGGCTGTGCAACGGTTATGCCCCTGGGCTCGGCCATCGGGTCCGGCCAGGGTATCCATACCGTTGAGGAATTGCGGATAATTATCGAGCAGGCAAAGGTGCCGGTGGTTATAGATGCGGGCCTTGGTGTACCCTCCGATGCCTCCCAGGCTATGGAGTTGGGTGCCGATGCCGTTCTGGTTAATACCGCTATTGCCCAGGCCGCGAACCCTGCCCTCATGGGCCACGCCTTCAAGATAGGGGTGCAGGCTGGTCGGATGGCCTATCTCGCAGGCCGGATTCCCAAGAAGGACTACGCGGAGGCCAGCAGCCCCACCCAGGATGTACCTCAGCCCATGTCCGTATCCGGCTAGCAGGGTGAATAGGATGATGCCCCAGATTCCCGTGCCGTGCCTGGGCTTGGTGACTGACCGGGGCCTGTGCGCCTCAGACCCGGAGGAGTTGGTCAAGCGAGTGGCCCAGGCTGTGAGGGGGGGTGTTAACCTGGTACAGCTAAGGGAGAAGGACCTGCCCGGCGGGCAGTTGCTCCGGCTGGCTGAAGACCTGCGTAATGTTACCTCAGGGCGCGCCCTTCTTTTTATCAATGAGAGGGTTGACGTGGCTATAGCCTGTGGCGCCGATGGGGTACAGCTTGGCGAGGAGGGTCTTCCCGTCGAAGCTGCCCGCCTCATTGATGAAAGGGATGAAAGGGCAGGCCGGGATGGCCTGCTTATAGGCCGCTCGGTGCACAGCCTGGATGGAGCGATGGATGCTCAAAGCCGGGGGGCGGACCTCCTGGTGGTGGGCACCATATTCCCCACCGGCTCCCACCCAGGAGCCGTGCCTGCAGGGCCTCAACTCATTGCCGATATTGCAGAAAAGGTGAATATTCCCTTTGTAGGCATAGGTGGCATCGGCCTGTCCAATGCCCACCAGGTTATGGATGCAGGGGCCGCCGGCGTAGCGGTGATCAGCGCCATCCTTGCCGCCGGAGACCCCGAGCAGGCTGCCAGGGAGCTAAAAGGCGCCATTGACGTGGCCTGGGGTGAGGAGCGGACGGGACGTGTCGCCACCGGAACACACCCTTACCTGAACACCGGCCGCACAGGCGGCTGACGCCGATGTCGGGAGGTCGTTGACAAATGCTCAACCTGATGGTCAATGGAAAACCCAGGGAGTTGGAGGAATCTCTGGACTTGGTGAGCTTCCTCGAAGGCTTCGGGGTAAACTTGCAGCACGTGGCCGTGGGCTATAACGGCGTGGTGCTGGAAAAAGAGACCTTCCCAGAGATAGTCCTCAAAGAAGGGGACGTGTTGGAAATAGTGCGGCCTGTGGGCGGCGGCTGAGGGCCGGAAAACCGGACTCTTATGCCGGTCATATATATGTATGCAAGCGATAGGGGCGGCTCTCTGCACAGGGCCGCCCCTATTACTTTGGAACAGCCTATACCAGCTTTGCCCCCAGGATGTTTTCTATATGCTGAAGCGCCCACTGGTGGGCATTGGGGTCAAAGGTAGCTACACAGTCGGCGGGCACCTCAACGGGATAGTCCATGCTGCGGGCATGGTTGATGGTGTACATAACGCATATATCGGTGCACACCCCACATACAATTACCCGCTCCGGGGCGAGGGCTTTCATCCGGCTTTCCAGGTCAGTGTTGAAGAAGGCGCTGTAGCGGTTCTTGGGTATCACGTTATCATCCGTAACATGCCCCTGCAACTCCGGTATTACCTCGGGCTCCTCGGTGCCTATTATGCAGTGGGGCGGGAACATCTGAAACTCCAGGTCATCGGGTTCATGGTGGTCGCAGACAAAGAGGATGGTAGAGCCTGCCTCCCTCTCCCTATCCAGGAGCCGCCGTATGGCGGGGATAATCCTGCGGGAGTCGTCCCCGCAGTAGAGGTTATGGCCCGGCTCCAGGAAACCCCTCACCATATCCAGCACAAGGACTACGTTTGACATCGAATCGCCTCCTGACGTGGCCGCCTTTGGCATTAGTTTAAGGCCAGGGAGAGGCGCATTCAAGGGGCGTCCGCTATTGGCTCCATTGCTAAGAGGGCCTAAAACGAATAAGATATAGGCATCGCGGACGGGAATGGAGAGGACCAACGGTAATAGAATTCGTAGGCGGACTGCATTGTAAATGGCAGTGTTTTACTTCCTGCTGTATGTCATCATCTATGGTGTTGGACTGGGCTTATTGTCCTGGCGTGAGGTCACACAAGGAGGACACGCCAGTCCAGTAGATATATTCTTATCCATTATGATAAAGTCGGGGCAACTTGGCGTAGGAACTGCAATGCTCATCATAACTGTAGAGGGGGTAAATATGGTGCTGGCATCTTACCTCAAAGAGAGGTGGACTAAAGAGGCGAAGGAAGAGGGGAGGGAGGAAGGACGGGAGGAAGGACGGACTGAGGGAAGCACACAAACCCAAAGTGAATGGGAGACTTGGAATCGCCGAAGGGTAGAGGCAGAAAACAGGGATGAGCCATTCAATGAGCCGCCCCCAACCCTCAAATAGGGGGGGTGAATATGGTGCTGGCATCTTACCTCAAGGAGAGATGGACTAAAGAGGCGAGGGAGGAAGGACGGGAAGAGGGAAGCACACAAATCCAAAGTGAATGGGAGGCTTGGAATAACCGGCGGGTGGATGCTGAAAGCAGGGGTGAGCCGTTCAACGGGCCGCCCCCAACCCTCAAAAGGTAAATAAGAAGCGAGAATCTCAAATCTGGACACTATCCAAAGGAGGGATAATCCGCGATGGTAGCGAGTCAAACAATTACGGTGCTGCACCCCGGCGCTGAAGACACCGCCGAGGAGCATACCCTGGCAGGCCGGCTGTCCGGGCTCCGGGGAGCCACGGTAGGACTGATTGACAATCACAAACGCAATGCCGACGTGTACCTGGAAGAGCTTGCTCGGCTGCTTCAGGATCGCTACGGCGTGTCCAAAGTGGTCAGCTATAGGAAGATCAGCCAGAGTATGCCTACCCCAACCGATGTCCTGGACAGCCTGGCTGCCGAGTGCGACGCTGTCGTCCATGCCGTGGCTGATTGAGGCTCCTGCATAGCGTGGGGTCTCCACGACAGCATAGAGGTAGAAAAGAAGGGCAAGCCGGCGGTCACGGTCATCACCCAGGCATTCACCACAGCCGCCGTTCACAGGGCGCGGGCGTTGGGTATGACGGAGCATCCGGTGGTGGTAGTTGACCATCCCATAGCCAGCAAGTCCAGGGCCCAGATACAAGAACTGGCCCAGAGCAAGGTGGATGAGGTCGTCCATTGTCTGTTGTCGTCAGCGCGCTTCTCAGGCCATTCTCCGGGCTCGGGGCGGGCAAAGGAGGACGATCTTGGCTGAGGCAACCTCTTCCAGTCCCGCCGGGGGCAGCGCCCATAGCGCCTCTTTAGAAATGAATGATGGCCCCAGGGCCTCGCGCCTGGAAGTCCGTGGCTCGGTGATGGACATCAATGACCACTTCTATGAACAAGGATGGACCGATGGGCTTCCCATCATCCCGCCCACGGAAGACCTGGTGCTGGAGATGCTGGAGGCGTCCCCATTGCCCGCCGGCCAGGTCCTGGGCAAAATCCCGCCCCTGGATGGGACCGTCACTGTTGAGAAGGTAGCCATCAATGCGGTGATGGCCGGCTGCAAGCCTGACTATATCCCGGTGGTGCTGGCGGCCGTGAAGGCGGTGCTTCAGCCTCAGCTTAACGTAGGCTCCATAACCACCACCACAGGCGGGGCTGCTCCGGTAGTCATAGTAAGCGGGCCCATAGCCCGTAGGCTTGGTATTCACAGCGGCACGGCGGTATTTGGCTCCGGCCACCGGCCCAACGCCACGATTGGGAGGGCCCTCAGGCTGGTGATGCGAAACCTGGGCGGAGCTACGGCTGACACAATGGAGAAGTCAACCCACGGCTGGCCCGGCAAATACACCATGTGTTTTGCCGAGAATGAGGAGCGTCTTCCCACAGTAACGGGGCCGGTGGGCGTGCCCTGGGAGCCTCTGCACGTGGACATGGGGCTTTCAACCGAGGTGAGCAGCGTCACCATATCGGCGGTGAGGGGTATCCATACCCTGGTGGAGGCTTCTCAGGAGAGCGGGCTGGGGGTTTTAGAGACCATGGCAAGCTCAATGAGGGCCGGAGGCATATCGGGCTACTATTATCAGGCAAGGGGAGCCTCGCCAGTGGTAGTGCTCTCACCGGAACATGCCGACGAGATCGCCGGCGCCGGATTCAGCCGCAAGGATGTGCGGGAGTTCTTCTTCCAACACGCCCGGATACCCCTGGGTGAACTGAAGGACCGGGGCCATTGGGGTGCACGGTCATGGCCCGATGAGTTCGAGGGGCAGGCGGATGACTTCCCTGTGCCCATGGTCTCAACTCCGGACCACTACCTGGTGGTGGTAGCGGGAGGAGATGGCCGGCACTCGTCCTGGATGCCGGCCTGGTCCGCAACACAGAGGGCTACCGAGGTCATTCAGGAGTAGGGCTGGGGCTATCTTCTATCCGGTCCACCATGCCATCCACCAACTCTACCCTGCGGTCGCACATAGCGGCCAAGGCTAGGTCGTGGCTCACTACTATTACGGTGACCCCCCGGAGTTTGGCTATATCCTTCAGAATGTTGGCTATGGCCATGCCTGTGTTGCTGTCCAACTCTCCTGTGGGCTCATCGGCGAATACCACGTCAGGGCCGGCCACCAGGGCGCGGGAGATAGCTACCCGTTGCTGCTCTCCTCCCGATAGCTCGTAGGGCCTGTGCCTGGCCCTGGGGCCGAGGCCCACCAGTTCCAGGGTCTCCATGGCGCGCCTGCGGCGCTCCCGCCACGACACCCCAAGGATATGCAAGGGAAGCTCTACGTTCTCGTAGGCTGAAAGAAGGGGCATCAGCCCAAAGGACTGGAATACGAAGCCAATCTTGTTGCGCCGGAGTTCCACCAGTTCAGCCTCGGACAGGGTGGTCAGGTCGCGGCCTTCAAAGACCACGCTGCCCTCGGTAGGCTGGTCAAGCCCGGCGATGAGGTTCAAGAGAGTCGTCTTCCCTGAGCCTGAACGCCCGGTGATAGCCAGGAACTCCCCGGTAAAAATATCCAGGCTTACCTGATTGACTGCGGTGACTGCGCTGTCGCCGGAGCCGAACACCCTGGACAGGTCCCGAGCGGATATTATAGCCGGCCTGCCTGTTCTTGATGATGCGGGAGCCTGAGCAGGCTCCGCCGGGGCTTCCCTCCTTCTCCATGGCCTGTCCTGGCCCTGACGAGGGGGCCTGCCCGGGGCTTGCCCCTGAGCTTGACGAGGTGGACCTTGTCTGGGCGGCCTATTGAAGGGTGTGCGCTGTTCTGCCACTATTCCTCCCCTTCCCTTCCGTCGAGGGCGGGCGCCGGTTCAGGTTGGCCGTCATGTTCTTGCTGTGCAGGAGCATAGGGGGTGGATTGAGGCCCCCTGGAGGCCGATTTTATGACCACCCGATCGCCCTCCATGTCCACTGTTGCGAGACCGCCCAGATTCAGTTTCTCGATGACTTCCTGGGGTAGCTGTAGGCGGCCTGCACGGTCCACCACCAGGTACTCCTCTGTGGTGGCGACCCCGGCTTCCTGGAAAGAGGGTTGGGAGTGGGTCTCGGAGCTTATGCGCCCATCCCGTATGTGTACTACCCTGTCCACGTGCTGGGACACTCCGGGATAGTGGGTGACTATCACCACAGTCACGTTGTACATGCTGTTCATACGCCGGAGCAGGTCGAACACCTGGACCGCCATCCCCGTGTCCAGTTCTCCGGTGGGCTCGTCGGCCAGAAGCAGGGGTGGGCGGTTGGCCATGGCTACAGAGATTGATACCCGCTGCTGCTCGCCGCCTGAAAGCTGGTGAGGAAGCCTATCAGCCTTGTCCGTCATGTCCAGGGCTTCTATCAACTCCAGGGCGTGGCTGCGGCGTTCATTTACGGCGGTCCCTGCGATGGCCATAGGCAACTCTATGTTGTCGCGCACGCTCAGGTAAGGGACCAGGTTTCTGGAAGTGGCCTGCCACACGAAGCCCACGTCCAGCCTTCGATAGTGCACCAGTTCCCGGTCCGATATGTCCAGCAGGTCCCTTCCACCCACCTGTACCTGGCCGGCGGAAGGGCGGTCAAGCCCCGACAGTATGTTTAGCAGGGTACTCTTGCCGCTGCCGCTGGCCCCCACGATTGCCATTAACTCCCCACGCTGCACCTCCAGGTCTATGCCCCGCAGGGCCACCACCTCCAGGTCGGCGCGCTTGTAAATCTTGAACAAGTCCCGGCACAGGATGTAGGGTCCCCCTTGATGGGCCGGAGTATGCCCGTCGGTTTGACGGGTTGCCCCGGTTTGCACGGGTGAGTTACCCATCTCGCCCAACCTCTGGGTGCCTTGATCAGGGTGAGTTGCTCTTCTGGACATCCATCTGACCATTGAGGACCTCTTCACATCTAGTTAGGATTCAAGTCGTCCATTTGGTATAGGTTCCTATTCTACTCCGAAGCTTCTGGGGTCCAGTTGGTACCAGAATACCTCGCCGGACTGGGTGAGACCGATAACCCGGTCGTCTATGTGCACGCCGGATACGACGGCGTGGGAGGGGTCGCCAGTGAACCGGGTCAGGTATCCGGCGTTGCGCATCGCCCTGTGAGTATCCCGCCCGTTGACTGTGAAGGAGGCTTCAACGGCGATGTAGCAAGGCTTTCGGGATTGGTCGGACGCTTTAATAATGAAGTCAGCCCGGATGAAGCTGTTCAGGTCATTGGGGAGGATGTCCGTGGTGTCAGAGGATTCAGCAAGGGAAGCGACCTCTTCCGGGGCCAAGACCTTCTTTATTGTGAGACCCAGGGCACGGGCGAGTAAGCCAATCTCCCGGAGGGTTGCAGTCCTTGCTTGATTGCCCTTTAACATGCCAACGTCGTCGCGAATCCTCTGTATATCGGACTGAAGCCTATTCTGGCCTTCCTGAAGGCTATTCTGGCCCTCTTTGAGGGCGTCCACATCCTCCCTGAGGCTATTCTGGCCCTCTTTGAGGGCGTCCACATCCTCCCTGAGCCTATCTTGGCCCTCTTTGAGGGCAGTCAGGGCTTGAGTGGTTGTTTCTACGAATCTGGCGAAGGTCTCCGGCAGCTCCATGAGTTCACGGGTGAGCAGCCGGGCGCGCAGGGCCTCGACCCACTGGGGATTTTCGTCCAGCAGACGAAGCAGGTCTTCTATAGTATTTATGGTAGTCATAAGTATCACACTACCCGAGGCAATATTATAGCAGGTGCCGCCCTGGTGAGAAACCGGGCGACAGTCGCCTTTTCGACAAGCCCTGGGCAGGGGGTAGGAAGGAAGAACATTTCTCTCCCAAAGGTGACGACGGAAACAGCCTCCATCAAGCCTCGCCTGCCCGGAGGACTCGCTGGACCTCCAGCTTGGTGATGATCCAGGCCAGCCACCCCACCGTTATTACAGTGACCGCCGCCAGGATCAGGTAGGATATTAGAAGGGCAAACCAGTTGGTCTGGAGGACCATAGGAGGAGTTACCCGGACTCCGTCCTCGGCCACCTCAAGGATTGGCAGCAGGCTGTTACCTATCACGACTCCTGCAAGGGTGCCAAGCCCGACGCCGCAGACTACCATCAGGAAGAGGTTGAACCATACCACGCCGTTCAGCTGCCCCCTGGAGAAACCCAGGGTGCGCAACAGGGCGTACTCGGTCTGACGCTCCCGGGTGTCCATGTAGGAGAACAGCATAACCCCCGATGCGCTGGCCAGGACCAGCGCCAGGAACATGAGGACCAACAGCCCACCCCAACTGGCATTCACCAGGGGGCGGTCCACTCGTTGGGCCACCAACTCCGAGGCGATGTTGGTCCGGGTAACATTTACCCCCCGGTCGTTCAGTGCAGTGATCACATCCTCGGCGGATGGTCCGGCGGCCTGCCCGGCGCCTGAATCAAGGCTTCCCGTATCCTGGAATCCGTTCAGGTTTACCCATAGCTCGTTGCTCCCTCCCACGGACCGTTCGTAGTGGAGGTTTGAGTAGTGGTTGAAGGTTTCCAGGTCCACTAATATAAATGGCCCATCGCTGGGGTCCAGGGTAGGGAAGTATTTGGCTACTGCAACAGGCCGAATCTGCAATGCAAAGGAGGACATCAGTATAATCTGAGGTTCCCCTATCTCTAGGTCCGACTGGTCAAGGAAAGACTGGCTTACCAACGCCGGTATAGGCGTTTCCGGGTTGCCGGCCCGTATGCCTCTTAACCCTCGTCCTCCGGGGACCCAGCTAAACCTGGCAGAGCTGGCCCCGCCGGACCCCCCTCCTGGGGTGGAATCAATGGTGATAGACTGGCTGGGCTCCAGCACATAGAGCTGTTGGCCCGGGTCAGGCCTGGTGAAGTCCTGTACTACGGACCATCTGCTCAGGTCCTGGAAGTCGTCTACCATTACATCCCCATCGGGGGTGATGGCTGACAACTCTCCAAAGAAAATGTCTCCCGGCTCCACGACTCCGGCTGCGTTGTACATGTGAATGGAGAGCAAATTGTAGGGCGGTGTGGGTGTAAGGAATGACACCTGCGGCACCCCCCTGAACCTTCCCCCGATGCGGAAGGGCACAAACTCGGCTTCCAGCCTCTCCCATCCCCTGAAGCCTAATTGCCCTATGACCACGTTGAAGTAATACCCCCGAGAGTCCTGTATCTTTGCCAGCAGCGATGTCTGGGAGTCCGGTCTGCCCATATATACCGATAGGGCTATTCCCGTGATATTCTCGGGCAGGGTTATACCGTCCTTCAAAGGAACGAGAGAGTCGGGACCTGGGGCAATGGCGTTGATGATCTGTGCCAGGGGCTTGCCGCCGGCGAAGTCCGGGCGGTACCAGGCAACCCGGTCGAACCTCTCAGTGTCCACCGCCAGGATGTCCAGGTTTGGCGGATTGAATCCCTCGGTGGACATGGAACCGGCGGTGCGTCTCACCTCCGCAGCCCCTTCTGCAGGCGGTTGGCCGTTCACATCCGTACCCCCGGCCACCAGGTCTGAGAGGCCCAGGATGGAAAAGGGTATCGAGTCCCCGCCGTAGTGCAGCCGGGCGTCCGTGGCCCCGGCGGCGTACAGGGCGCGTTCTTTCTGGCTGCGCTCGAGGGTCGAACTGAAGGCGCTGCCTATGACGCCCAATGCCGTCGCCATCATAAGCAGGACCACCAGGGTGCCCGGCACGATGGGATCGCGGGAGACGCGCCTGAGGCCCTGGGCGAGCCAGGCCGGCCCAACGGGCTCCAGCGCCCTGGCGAGGATGCCCACGCCTATGGGGAAGAAACGCAATACCAGAAGTCCCAACGCCAGCAGCCCAAGCACCGGGCCCAGGAGGAGGGTATAGTCAAGTTCCAGTTCTCCGCTCCCCAGCGACCTCACCAGGAAGGAGCCCCTGGTCTGAATCTGCCACCATATAAGACCTATGAGTATCAGCATGAGGACGTCCAGGTAGTAGCGGTGGATGAAGGGCGCACTCGATGGCCTGGCCCCTGCCTGCCGGAACTCAACTATGCTGTGCCGTGCTACTACCAGGGTGGAGACGGCGAGGACCGCCACAGCCAGCGCCGCCCCTGCTATTCCCAGGAGGTAGGCGTTTCCGCTGAGGGTTATGGGAATACCTGTGTCCCCTCGCACAGCCTCATCGAAGAAAAACTGTCCCAGCGCCCTGCCGACTCCCAGGGCCAGCAATGGCCCCAGGGCTATGGCGGGAACGGCCAGCATCATCCCCTCCACCAGCATCATCAGACCTACCTGCACGGTGGTAGAGCCACGGCTCTTTAGCATGGAGATTTCGGTGCTGCGAGACCTGACGATCAACCCAGCCACCAGGACCAGGTAGTAGATAAGGATGCCCACCACCAGAAAGAGCATCAGGAACAGAGGGATACGGGCCAGAAGTAGCTGTTCCTCGTAGTCGTCTAGCACATCATCCAGCTTGATGGAGGTGTTGCTGTTTTCCAGGTTGCCCAGCACATCCCTCTCCACCTGGAGGATGGCATCCTGGAGATGGCCAACCTCGCCGGCCCGGACCCCCAGCCGGTCCAGGTAGAAGAACCAGTCTGCATCCACGTACAGGCCCGGATATGTGCCGGCCACCCGGTGGAGGATGGCCTCCTCTGTGGTGAACAGGGTTGCCCAGGGATAGGAGGACTCCTGGGAGCTGAAGGCGCGGTTGGTGCCGTACCAGAACTGGTCGTCGGGATTAACTTTTTCAAAAATCCCTACGATTCTCACCTGGGTGATTAGTGTATTATTCTTGCTGGTGGCCGGGAATACGGACATCTCTCCGCCCACTCCAAGCTGTAACATCTCCGCCCCCAGAGTGTCCACAGCCACTTCCAGGGGGGCATCCGATGGAGGGAGACCGGTAGTGGTAGAGTAGGGCCACCTTCCTTTCACTATTCTAATGCGGTCTTCTACAATAGGGGCTCCGGTCGCCTGTGATGTCTCAGGCGAGATGAGTCCGGTCATATAGGTGAACTTTCCCCGGGGCCGGATATTGTCGCTTAACTCAAGATGAGGGTATCCCATGTAGAAGAAGGTGTCGGTCTTGAGGAGTTGGGCGCTGCCGGTTATATATGGCTCAAACCGTGGGCCTACCCGGTCTTCCACAAAGTTCACGCTGGACAGGTAGGCTGACCTCCGGCCTTGCAGAGTTGCCGGGTTGTCCAGATAGTTGTACATCCCTACGGCGAGGTTGGCATCCTCCGGGGTGGCCTCGTCCAGCGCCCTCCTCAGCGCGGCTTCTGCCAGCAGGTCCGAGAAGACGACTCCGCTGGACAGCAGGGCCACTGCCAGCAGAATACCCAAGAACAGGACCGTCTCCAGCCTCCAGCCGGAGATAATCCTCCGCCGGGCGAGAACGTAAGCCACTTGGATCAGGGACATCATTGTTCTCTACTCCCCGGCCCTTAGTATATCAGATGCCCTCAGCCTGCGAGCCACGACGGTTGCAAAGACAACCGCCAGGACCAGGGCCACTCCCAAGTCTATAAACACCAAGGCCATGAGCCATTGGTGGATTGTCAGTATCATCGGGGGAAGTATTAATCCCCCACTGGCGGTTATGTCCAGGTCCTTTAGCAGCCACACCGCCAGCCAGATACCCATTGCGGTCCCTGTGGCTATGCCGATCACGGCAACCAGGACCCTTTCCAGGGTCAGGGACAGCATAATTTGGCGTCCGGTTAGGCCAAGGGCCCTGGCAACGGTTATATCTATCCTGGCTGTGGCCACTGAAACGGCGGCATAAGTGCCCAGGGCCAGCACCACCGCGATGGTCAGGGCCGTCATGCTGATGATAGTCAGGCTGTTCCATCCCCCTCCGGCCAGAGGGTTACGCTGGGCCTCGTCCGCTTCCTCGATTCTGTCGGTGAAGGAAGCGAAACCCCTCAGGATGTTGTCCATGTCGCTGCTGACCTGTACCCGGTCAGCGGTATCCTCGAGGGAGGCCCATACTTCGCTGGGCGCGGTAATCAGTCCACCGGGTATGCGCCTGATGTATTCCCTGTAGTCCTCTATGTTTACCACCATAAAAGTTTCCGTTTCCGGGTTGATGGTGGGGAAATAGTCGGTGATGTCTCTGATGACCAGGGGCACGTGCTGCGAACCGGCCCTGACCAGTATCCCCAAGTCCGACGTGAACCCGGGACCGCCTATGGCTGGCAGGGGGAATGGTCCCGGGGGTATGAAAATGCCCCTTGGTTCGCCGCCCAAGGGCTCTTGCCATGAAAGAGTGAGTCCCGCCCGGCCATTTGGCGCCCCCTGAGCAGTGGGGGAAACAACATCCGAGGCAACGCCCGGGGCGGCCAGAGCTGCCCAGGGCAGGGGAGGGTTTCCCTCGAATCCCTCGATGACCAGGCCGTCGGGAGGGGTAGAAGGCCCTTTAACCGTTATCTCGTCAAGGGTGACGCTTCCCGCCGTGACACTGAAGACAGACCCGCCACTGATAAATATGGAGACCAGGGTGAAAGGCGGCTTGTATATCGAGTCCTCTTCCAGGTCCAGGGTCCCCTCAAGGTACTTCCAGCCCTGGCCTGAGTTTGCGGAGTTGGGCTGGCCCAGGGCCGGTTTTGGGATAGGAACGTCACCCAGAAACAGATTGGAGTACAGACCGCTTTCAGTGGACAGCCTGGCCCATAGGCTCAGACCCGGATGTCTGGAGTCAATCTCCATGTTATCCGCGTTGATCCAGACGCCTATGCTCACGGTATCCTCTGGAATGGCAATGCCCTGAGCAATGCGCGAGTCCGTACCGCCGGGAGATTGCCCCGAAGTTGCCGGGGTTGTTATGGCATTGCCTCTGGTCGCCAGGACTTCTAGCATCTCAGAGAGATTCTTGCCGGTGGGCGAAAAGTCGCTCCTGAACCAGGCTGTATCATCCAGGGTATGCGGGTCTACTGCCAGGACTATCGCCGACGACTCTCTGAAGTTGTTCTTCAACGTGACAGGATAGCGGCCCATAGGACTGACCGCCTGGACCCCCTCTACCGAGGCCAAGTTCCCTATATCGGTTGTCGAAATTGATGAACTCTTGACTACCAAGTCTCCGCCGGTATTATACAGGGCTTGCTCCATCTGGCTCCTGGACAGGGTTGACTCAAAGGTTGCGCCGAAGACCCCCAGGGCCGCAGCCATCATCAATATTATTGCCAGGGAGCCGTGGGGCACCGGGTCTCGGGCTATCCGCGTCAGGGTAAAGGCTATCCATGCTGGGCCGAGGAGGGTGCCAAGCCAGGCGATAACCCTCATCAGCAGAGGCAATAGACGCATAATCACCAGGGCTACGGCCAGAAGCGCCAGCACCGGGCCCAGCAAGAGGGTGGGGTCCACCTCGATAGCCTTGTCCAGCACGTCTAGCTCTGCGAAGCTTCCCCGGTCTTGAATCTGCCATATCACCAGACCCACTGCCGCAAGCACCAGCAGGTCTATGTAGTAGCGTTGCAGGAATGGGACCGAAGGCGGCCTGGCTCGCGCTCTCAGGAACTCTACCACGCCCAGGCGGGCCAGGGCCAGGTAGGAGACCATCAGCACCACCAGGCTGAGCAAGCCCCCAATAGCCCCCATCACGAACATGTCTGCGGAGAGGCCCACGGAAAAGGGGCGGACGTCTCCTCCCACCGGATTTATGGTTTCCAGGAGGATGTAATGGACTATGAGCAATGCGAGGAAGGGCCCCAATACCATTGACAGGATAACTACTATCCCTTCCCCCAGGGCCAATAGACCGCTTACCTGGAGGATGCTGGCCCCCCTGCTTCTGAGGAGGCTGGCCTCATCGCTGCGGACCCGCGCCAGCAGCCCCATTACCATTGCCAGAAAGTAGAGGACCACCACTACCACCAGGGAGATGAACAGGAACAGGGGTATTCTGCCTATGGTCAGGTCTTCCTCATACTGGGTGAGGGTGTTTACTATCCCGCTGAGCACTTTCGAGCGGGGAAAGCTCTTGTTCAGGTTCGACTCCAGGTCGGCCATAGCATCCTTGGTTGGCCCGACCATGGAAGCAGTCAGCACTGTGGGGTCGAGGAAGAAGATCCATCCATAGTCTCCTACCAGGGCGGGATAGTGGGTGCCCAGGCTGCTGAGGTAGGCTTCCTCGGTCACGTAGATGGGGTCAACCAGCCGGTTGCCAACCTCCTGCTCGTTGAAGTAGGAGCTCGCGAAGCCCATCCAATACTCTTCTGTGGGGTCTGAAGGCTCGCCTATCCCTACCACCGTGAGGGTGATCCGGTCTGAGATGTCGGACCGGATGGGAGTCACGTATATGGCGGAACCTATATCCAGGTCCTTGGTGACAGCCATCGGCTCACCTATAAATACCTCCAGCTTCAGGCCCTCTTCATCAATCACGGGGGTAGAATCGGGCCATCGGCCCTCCAGCAGCCGGGTGTGCTTCTGGAAATCTGTGAGGAAAAAGAACCGGCCTATGGCGTCGGCCCTTGTGGGCGGACGGTCGGAGAATACGATGGGAGTATCGGACTGAGTGCGGCCAAAGCGCTGGGCCTGTTCCAGCATGTTGCCCAGGTGTTCTTCGGAAAGGTCGTCAACTATGCTGTGCAATCTCTGGTAATCGGCTTTGGCCAGGGGCCGATTCTCCACAATGGTCAGCACGTTGAGGACTGTCGGGTGGGTGGAAGCCAGGGTGTGCCGCAGTCCTCCCTCTGCCAGGGCCCGTGAGTATATGGCCCCCGTGGCCATCAGAATGACGGCGGCCAGGATGCCGAAGGAGGTAACGGCCAGCAGCGGCCATGAGGAGCGGACCCGCCGTGGCAGAAGCCAAGCGAGCACCTTGAACCAACTCATTTATATGCTCTCACTGTAAGGGCGGAGGCTTTAGACAAGCTCTTAATCGCGCAGGTATTTGTGGAACCAGGCCAGTAGCTTGGCCCAGGAGTCTATGGCCGCTTCGGGCCTGAAGGCATCGGTGCCATTCCATTGGAAGGAGTGTCCAGCGCCCGGATAGGAGTGGAACTCGTGGACTTTGTTATGCCGGGCCAGTTCCGCGTCTATCCTCTTAACATCGTCGGGTGAGGGATTGGAATCGTCTTCGCCAAAGAACCCGATCACCGGGCAGTTGATGTCAGAGGTACGGTCAAATGGGGTGGGCGGACCGCCCCAGGGGGCCATTATATTGCCGCCGTAGAAGACTCCCGCAGCCTTTAGCCGGGGGTTGGCCGTTGCCATCAGGTAGGTAACCCGGCCACCCATGCAGAAGCCGGTGATTCCGATCCTATCGCCGCGCACCGATGGGTGCCTGCTCAGCAGATCGAAGGCGGCGTTCATGTCTTTGACAATGTCCTCGTCCCGGAGCCTCTGTATCCGGCTCGGGGGAGGTTCGCTGGAGTCCGGGTCCTCGCGGTGGAACAGGTGGGGCGTTATGGTAGCATACCCCGCGCCGGCCAGCCTTCTGGTGATGCTTTGAATCCAGTCGTCCACACCGGAGCCGGCGCCGTGCTGTGCCACCACAACCCCCGGATGAGGCCCTGGGGTATCGGGAAGGGCCATATAAGCCCACATGTCTTTGCCGTCCACGCTAATCGTCGTCCACTGGGCTGGCATCTTTCTCCACCTCCATGATTTCAGGTCCGGGGCAGGGGCTTTCAGTTTTGCGAAATGTGAGTTTCAAGGACCGCTTTCACGTAATCAGGCATGGGTTTGCCAAGGGCTTCGGCGCGTTCCTTCATGGTCTCATAATACCTGACTTCATCTTCTGTCCATACTATATCAAGCCTGCGGATTGCCCGGAGGGCAATGTGTCTGTATGCCTCCGGTCTCCCCCAGTAACAATCATTACAAACGTCTGCCGACTTTTCTTCAAGCCAGTTTGGGCAATGTTCGCAAGACCAGGACTTGGCCCTGTTACAAGAGCCACAAAGTAGCATATATTCCTCAATCAATCTCTCGCCGCTTGTTGGCTCACCGGATACTTCATAGGGGACCCGGTGGTCTATCTGCAAATACCGGCCCTCATAGGCTTGAGTGCACACATAGCATCTGGAGTTGGAAGCCTCTAATAGTCTGTTCTTGAATCCCCTCGGGAATGTTCTTCTGCCCCCTATCCTATCGGCGCGGACTTTCGATGGGTCAGCGAAACGATAAGCGCCTATACTCCTGCCTTGTGGACTGCTTACCCGGAAGGTCTCAAGGGGGATTCCTTGCTCCCGCACATCGCGCGCTGCCCTTGGCGGGTGTTCATACCCGTAAATCGTTCTCAATTCTTCGGTGGTTACGAACCCGTGTTCAAGAATATGCTCAATCACACGCCTTGGACGAAGGTTTGTTACGGCTTGCAGCTTTTCCAGAAACTCTTGAGGATAGCTCTGTTCAGTCATACGGCGTCTGCGAAAAGCGGCTGTTGGTATCGGTAGTTCCCATGTTTTGGTACAGCGACCTCACCAATGCGGCCTATTAAGGCCGGAGATAGATATAGAGATTCGACGGTGTTGGCATTGCGTCCTAGAAGTGTGGCCTGAGATGACCTTCCAACATTAATTTCGAGGCGCTTTAGACCAAGAAACTCCGGTAACTTGCTCCCAAAGGTCTTTTCGCCGGTCCTTCCATCATAGCTGACAATAAACGAGACCCCTTTGTCGTTGAGTACCCTGAGCATTCCAACAAAAGCGTCAGCGTCAAAGGAAAGGCTGCCTCTGTACCTCCTGTCCTTTCCACTGCAAACGCCCCGGTATGGGGGGTCCATATAGACAATATCCGATGGTGTGGCATCCAAAAGCAAATCCCTGTAGTCAAGGCAGGACAGGCCCGTTTTTCCCTTCAGAAGCAGGGATGCTCGCAAAATGCGGTCTCTCATTGCATCCGGTCTGGCGCCTTTCCTCCTGTTATCGGGACTCTGATTGAACTCTCCATTGGGGTTATATCTGACTGAGGCTTTTACACATCGGGCGAGCAGGTAGAGGAAATAGTCCGGGCGTTGTGTATGGTTGAACTTACTACGGACCAGGTCATAAAACCCTCTTTCCTGTCCTAGCTGGGCCTGCCAGAGCTTTTCATAGGCATTGGCGATAGCCTCTGGTCTATTTATGATCTCATCCCACAGCTTGATAAGAGCCTGGTTAATATCATTGATGAGGAATCTCTGCGCCCGTCTATGGTGCGCGGTAGCTAAAGCCACCGCTGCCGAGCCTGCAAACGGCTCTATCAGCCTGTCAGCGTCCCCTGGGAAATATGCCATGATTTCGGAGGCACAGGCACGTTTGCTGCCCTGATAAGGTATAGGGTGGGGCACACCGGAATTAACTTGGACTCTCATCGCCCTATTACGCCTTGGGGAAGGCTATTTTCAATCTTGGATTTGCCATCGGACTAGCTAGAATCTTACTTTCCAGCCCAGCCATTGTCAACGGGATGCCGAGTATGTATCATATTGCTGGAATGGGTAAGGGCAGCCATCGGCTCGCCCTTACGATTATATATATATGCGAATATATGAGAGGGGACCCTGATGTTAGAGAAGTTCCATGTTCAGGCAGAGGATGCGATAGTAGTCCAGGAAGCGCCCCTGCGGGCCACTGTCATCACCATCTTCGAGAAGGTGAATGTTCCCAGAGAGGACGCCGAGTTGGCCGCCGACGCCCTGGTTACAGCCGACTTGAGGAATGTGGACAGCCACGGCGTGTCCAATATGCTCCGTAGCTACGTGGCCCAGTACAATAGCGGTGAGATTAACGCCAGACCCGACTGGAAGATCGTCCGGCAGACGCCTGCGACGGCCAACATAGACTGCGACATGGGCCTGGGTATAATCGTCGCTCCCAAGGCTATGGACATAGCTATCGAGAAGGCCAGGAACGTGGGGGTGGGCATGGTCACGATGTCCAACGGGCGCCACCTGGGGATGGCTTCTTACCACGCCATGAAAGCCTTGCAGCATGACATGATAGGCATCTGCATGACGGGCTGCCCCCCCATCGTGCTGCCCACCTTCGGGGCAGAGACCCGGGTAGGAACCAACCCCATAGCCATAGCCGCTCCTGCCGGGGAGGAAGCCCCCTTCGTTTTCGATGCGGCTACCAGCGTTGTCGCCGGGAATAAGATAAGCCTTGCGGGCCGCCTGGGGGTGGACCTGGCGCCGGGATGGGTTGCCGATGCGGAGGGCACGCCCTTGATGGAGCCCGTTTCCACACCCCCGGGATGGAGGCCGGGTATGCCCCGTCAAAACCCGATGCTTCCCCTGGGGAGCACCCGTGAGATGGGTTCCCACAAGGGCTACGGCCTGGCCTGCGTGGTTGACATCCTCAGCGGCGTCCTGTCGGGCACCGCTTTTGGCATGATGCCGGGTCGTCCAAACTTCAGT
The DNA here is from genome assembly GCA_965219725.1 of Dehalococcoidia bacterium. Lineage (GTDB taxonomy): Bacteria > Chloroflexota > Dehalococcoidia > Lucifugimonadales > JAGWBF01 > CBDCOF01. Next base: position 2,575,868 of record CBDCOF010000002.1, read on the forward strand.
CACTTCGTTGGCGCATGGAGCATAGAAGCCTTCACGGAAGTGGATACCTTCAAGGGGCTGATGGATGACTTCCTCCGGTCCCTCAAGGATACGCCTCCCGCACCGGGCCACGACCGCGTCTTTTATGCGGGCCTGGCGGAGGCTGAAGCCTATGAGGACCGCATTGTGAACGGGATACCCCTGCATAAAGAGGTGGTGCAGTGGTTCCGAGAGATATGCGATGAGATGGACATCGCATATAACCTGGAGGGATAAGACATTCACTTTCCCAAGGCACTTTCCCAAGGCACTTTCCCCAGGCGCTTTCCAAAAGAAGGGTTATCTGCCATGCCATAAGGAGCCATAAGGCTAAGTATGGAGGGACCTGATGGACTCTCGAAAATATGACGTGTCAATCATCGGCGGCGGCATAATCGGCCTGGCTACGGCCTACCAGCTTACCCGGCAGCATCCCAGGTGCCGGGTCGCTGTGGTGGAAAAGGAGGACGCGCTGGCCGTCCACCAGACGGGGCACAACAGCGGAGTTATCCACTCGGGCATCTACTACAGGCCGGGCTCTCAGAAGGCCCAGTTCTGCGTGGGCGGGGTGAACTCTCTGATCGAGTTCTGCGATGAAAACGGCATCGAGTACGAGCGGTGCGGGAAGGTCATAGTCGCCACCGATGAGTCGGAGCTTGGCCGGCTGGAGGACCTCTACCAGAGGGGCACCGCCAACGGTGTTCAGGGGCTGGAGATGATAGGCCCGGAGGTGCTGAAAGAGATCGAGCCCCACGCCGCAGGCATAAGGGCCCTCCATGCTCCCGGTACGGGTATCATAGACTACACAGTCGTGGCCAACGCCTACGCGGACAAGGTGCGAAACAACGGGGGCGCGGTCCTCACCGGCAGCGAGGTGCTGAACATCACCAGGTCTCAGGGCGACCTGTACCTGAGCACCAACCAGGGGAGCATAGGGTCGAAGTACCTGATAAACTGCGCCGGGCTTTATGCCGACAAAGTAGCCCGGATGATGGGCGTAACCCCCGACGTGAGGATTATCCCCTTCAGGGGCGAGTATTATACCATCCGCCCGGAGAGGAGCCACCTGGTCAAGACCCTGATCTATCCCGTGCCCAATCCCAGGTTCCCTTTCCTGGGCGTCCACTTCACCAGGGGCATTCACGGGGACGTTGAGGCGGGGCCCAATGCGGTGCTGGCCTTTGCCCGCGAGGGATACCGCAAGAGGGACTTCCGCTTTTCCGAGACGATGGACACCCTGGCTTATCCCGGCTTCTGGGCCATGTCCATGAAGCACTGGAAGACCGGCCTGGGGGAGACTCACCGCTCCTTGAGCAAGAGGGTCTTCCTCAAAGACCTCCAGAGGCTCCTGCCCGAGGTCCGGGATGACGACCTGGCCCCGGGAGGGTCCGGGGTCCGGGCGCAGGCCGTAGCCCGGGACGGAAGGATGCTGGACGACTTCAGCATCTGGGAGAGTGAAGGGGCTATCCACGTGCTCAACGCCCCCTCGCCCGGCGCCACCTCATCCCTCTCCATCGGCAGCTACATCGTGGGCCTGGCGGCCAAGTCCTTCGACCTGGAGACATCTATTAGGTAAAAGGATTAGAGTGGTGGAGAGGCGTCTGCCTCTCCACCGTCATTACCATGAAAATAGCCCATTTTCATCCTCTTATGTGGCCCGCAAGGGCCATGGGTGATTCCGGCGCAGGCCGGAATCCACCCCCCACCGTCATTCCGGCGTAGGCCGGAATCCAGGGGTGAGGGGTGGAACGCCACGCTAGAGTATCTCATGGTACAAGTCAGTCCATTCTGGATTGGACTCCTCAATTAGCCTTACCTTCCACGTTCGTTTCCACTCCTTTAACCTTTTCTCTCTTTGAATGGCTCCTTCCATCGTAGGATGGACTTCATACCAGACCAGCCGATGCACACCATACTGTTTGCTGAACCCTTCGATTAGGCCTGCCCGGTGCTGCAATACTCGCTGGGGGAGGTCCGACGTGACGCCGACGTAGAGCGTACCATTGCGCTTGCTGGCGAGGATGTAAACGCAAGGGGTTTTCATGTATGAAGGCATGACATTCCTACCCATATCCTGTTGTTCCAGTCTGGGCAGTGCCCCAACCCCACACCCCTGGATTCCGGCCTACGCCGGAATGACGGTAGAGTGTGGTCTCCGGCCTACGCCGGAATGACGGTAGAGTGTGGTCTCCGGCCTGCGCCGGAATGACGGTAGAGTGTGGTCTCCGGCCTACGCCGGAATGACGGTATGGGGTAGTCTCTGGCCTACGCCGGAATGACGGTAGAGTGTGGTTTCCGGCCTACGCCGGAATGACGGTATGGGGTAGTCTCTGGCCTGCGCCGGAATGACGAATGAGGGGTGCCGGAATGACGGTATGGAGGGCTGCCTGTCATCCCTGCGGAGGCGGGGACCCACCCCCCGGCCCCTGGATTCCGGCCTGCGCCGGAATGACGGTGGAGTAATACCCCCTAAAAGCTCCCCTGCGTTCCCTCCTTGCGCCGGCGGCGGGGGGCGCGCTTGAAGGTGGCCTGGGGCGCAAGGCGGGGGTATTGGGCCGTCTCGCCCTCCAGCAGTCCCTCGACGGTTAGAATCTGCACCCTGGGGTACTTCTGGCCAGGGAAGTGCTCCGGCTCGTAGAACCCTGCGGCGATGGCGTCCTGCTGCATGGGGCCGGTGGGGGGAGCCAGGGTGACGAACAGCCCGATTTCGGCCTTCTCCCGCTCCATGTCCCCCTTCAGGGTAGCTATCTGGCCCCTGTTGACGTGGCCGCTCTTGACTTGCACGATGGCCCGCTTGGGCTTGCCGCTGTTGTCGTCGAAGAAGTTGATGTAGCCGTCAACCCCCGAATCTGCGCCCTTCTTCCTGTCCTGGGCGGGCCTGGCATCCACCAGGCCCAGCGCCCACCACTCGAATTGATAGCGTCCGTCGTGCTCGCTCTCCACCGCCAGGGTGCGGGCGCTGGCCGTGTCCTGGGGCACGCCGATTACCTGGTAGGGGCGCAGGTCATCGCCGAAGCTGTCCCGCAGCCGGCTTTTCAGCAGGGAGATAGCCAGGTGGGTGATGTCAATGCCAATCCAACGGCGGTCCAGCCGCTCGGCCACCGCCACCGCCGTGCCGCAGCCGCAGAAGGGGTCCAGCACCACGTCCCCCTCGTTGCTGCTGGCTTGGATGATGCGTTCCAGCAGGGCCTCCGGCTTCTGGGTGGGGTAGCCCAGGCGCTCTTTATGGGACCCAGATAAAGAGCCAATGTCTGACCAAATATCCTGCACCGGCACACCCCGTGATTCATCAAGGTATAGTTTCTGTCCAGGGTAGCCCGTTTTGGAGTAATAGAGACGCCCTTCCTTATCCAAGCGCTCCATAGTTTCCTTGTTGTAACGCCAAGCCCTTGTATGACCGTTCCACTCATAGACAGGGTTGCCCTTCTCGGCTCCACCCGGGCCAGTCAGAGGGGTTATTCTAAATCGCCTTCCAGTATCCGGGTCAGTATATCGGTAGGTTGATGATACATATTGAGCGTCAAGCGGTACAAATATCTGGTTCCACTTCGTATCCTGTGACTTCACGTAGAGAAGCATAATATCGTGAACACGACCGAAATGCTTTGAGCCTTGACCTACATCGTTGTGCGACCCATAGCGTCTCCATACGATTTCGTTCCTGAAATTAGCAGGTCCAAACACCGCATCCATCAACATCTTCAGGTAGTGGCTGGCCGTAGGGTCGCAGTGCAGGTAGATGCTGCCCGTCGGCTTGAGCACCCGGTGAAGCTCGATCATGCGCTGGGCCATCATGGTAAGGTAGGCCATCATGTCGTTGCGGCCCAGGAAGGAGTGCATGGCCGCCAGCAAGTCGCCGACCTTGGCCGGGCCGTGGCTTACCACGTCCTCATAGGCCGATTGAGTCTCCGAGTTCCAATGCCAGGTGTCGTCGAAGGCGGTAATCTGGGCCGCCGACTGCTCGCCGCTCTTTTCCTGGAACAGCAGGTTGTAGGTGGCGTTGGAGTTGAAGGGCGGGTCCAGGTAAATCAGGTCAACGCTCTCGCCGGCGACGTGCTCCCGCAGGATGTCCAGGTTATCGCCAAAGTAAAGCTGGTTCTTCCATTCGGTGGTGGTGGTCATGGTGTTCCCTCTATATCAAGAGTACGGACCGTCATTCCGGCGTAGGCCGGAATCCAGGGGTAGGGGGTGGGACGCCGCGCTAAAGTATCTCATGGCACAAGTCAACCCATTCTGGATTCGACTCCTCAATTAGTCTTACCTTCCACGCTCGATTCCACTCCTTTAACCGCTTCTCTCTTTGAATGGCTCCCTTCATCGTAGGATGGACTTCATACCAGACCAGCCGATGCACACCATACCGTTTACTGAACCCTTCGATTGAGCCTGCCCGGTGCTGGAATACTCGCTGGGGGAGGTCCGACGTGACGCCGACCTAGAGGGTGCCATTGCGCTTGCTGGCGAGGATGTAAACGCAAGGAGTTTTCATGTATGAAGACACGACATTCCTCTCCACATCCTGTTGTTTTGGTTTGGGCAGTACCCCAACCCCCCACCCCTGGATTCCGGCCTGCGCCGGAATGACGGTTGGGGGGATGCCGCACCCTTCAGGGTGCGGTGGAGGAGCCTGAGACCGAGATTTTCATGGTAATGACGAAATTGGGTTTGATGGACTGCGATAATCGTCACCCGTCCCTATATGATGGCGCCGGACTGCTTCCAGCGCTCTATCTCCTCCTCGGAGTAGCCCAGTTCCTGGAGGATTTCCGTGGTGTGCTGGCCCAGGGATGGAGAGGCCGTCGCCGGCTCCAGGGGGGTGCCGCTGAACCTGGCTATGGGGCCGATCATCTTCACCGTGCCCGCTTCTTTGTGCTCCACGTCCACCACCAGGTCGTTGGCTATAATCTGGGGGTCGTCGAACAACTCCTCCACAAACCGGACTCGTCCCGCCGGAATGCCGCGCTCCTCCAGGATAGCCAGCCACTGGTCGGTGGTCTTCTCGCTGAACAGCTTTTCGGCCTTCTTCTCCAGCTGGGTGGCGAAAGCCAGGGACTCGGGGGTGTTGGGGTCGTAGCCGGGGTCGAAGCGAATATCCTTTACGCCCAGGGTGTCGGCCAGGCGCATCCGCAGGCGGTCGCTGAGGCATCCCACACCTATGGGGCCGTCCAGGGTCTCATATACCCGGTAGTAGATATTGCCGTGGTGTCCCTGGCGGCGGCTGGCCTGGGAGAGGGCCAGCAGTTCGGGGTAGGGTGCTGAGGCGGAGCGTTTGTCGGCCATCTGCTCCAGGGTCCGGGCGCGGTTGTCCCTGTCCAGGGACTCCACTTGCAGGAACCGGCTCCCCAGCAGAGCGATGGCAGAGGCCAGCAGGCTGGTTTCCACCTTCTGCCCCCGTCCGGTGTGCTCCCTGGCGTACAGGGCGGCGCACACTGACCAGGCCAGGCACATCCCCGAGGCGGTGTCAATCAGGGGAGACGCGGAGATTTGCTGGGGAATTCCGTCCACCACCTTGGCTTCCGAGGCCATCAGCCCTGAGACGGCCTGCAATATCATGTCGTACCCTGGGCGGTGGGAGTCCGGCCCCTCGCGGCCATAGCCCGTAATTTCTCCATAGACGATCCTGGGGTTAATGCCGGACAGGGTGTCATAGTCAACCCCCAGCTTGACCGCCACGTCGGGCCTGTAGTTCACCAGCACCACGTCCAGCTTCGGCGCGAGGCGGTGAAGGATGTCCTGGGCTTCCGGCTTGGTCAGGTCCAGGGGCAGGCTGCGCTTGCCTCGGTTGTACTCCAGGAAGCTGCGGCTTTCGCTGGGCAAAAAGGGCAGGTTGAAACGCCAGGGTTCACCCCAGGGAGGCTCTATCTTTATGACATCCGCCCCCAGGTCCCCTAGTAGCCTTCCTGCCAGTGGGCCTGCGATAATCTCGGTAAAGTCGAATACCCTTACTCCGTCTAGCGGTCCCGGCATTGGCAGCCTCCTTGTTGGTAAGTGATGGCAATTACCCCAAAATTCACTGGAGCGACCTTCCCGTTATTCCGGCGCAGAGCCTGCCCCGTACCCCGATACGGGGCCGGAATCCAGGGGTGGGGTTGTGGGTGACTCCGCAATAACTCCCCAGGTTGCAGGACTCTGGATTCCCGCTTTCGCGGGAATGACGGCGCTGGTTGCTGACTATTTTCATAGTCCATAATGGGCCGGCCGTAGTGTTGTGGCCCCTGGTCTGGAATGGCCCATTATCAACGGTTTACAGGGGACCCTGGACAGGCTCCCTGTTCACCTCGTCCACCAGGTCCATCAGGTGGCCCAGGGCCTCGATCCTCTGGCTGATGGTGGGGGCCGCCCCGCCGCCCCGGTCTGACCCCCTGAACCGGAGGGAGGCGCTCAGGGTGGTCACTCCCGCGTCCCGGTAGGCCCGTACCCGCTCCTTCACCATCTCATCTGTCCCGATGAGGTTGGACTTGAGGACCATCTCGTCGGGCACCAGCTTCCTGGCCTCGTCCCGCCTGCCATCCAGCCATAAATTCTGGACAGCCTTGGCCTCGTCGGAGTAACCGGCGCGGCTGTAGGCGGCATTGTAGAAGTTGAATTGACGAGAGCCCATAGCCCCCAGGCTGAAGGCAAGGCCGGGCCTCAGGGCTTCGACGGCCCCGTCCACGTCCTCGGTGAAATATACTGTGCCGCCAACCTGGAGGTCCAGGTCTGCTATGGAGCGCCCCGCTTTTTCCGCCCCCTGCCGTATGTAGTCGAAGAATATGTCGGCGTGTTCTGGCATGAAGGAAGTGCCCTTCCACCCGTCGGCCATCTCGCCGGTGAGGATGAGGTTGCGGGGTCCCAGGGATGCGATGTATATGGGGATTTCGGGCATGGGTGGGGAGTCAACGCGGATGGACTTGCCCTGGCCCTCCCGGACGGGCAGGCGGTGGAACTGCCCCTGGTAGGCCACCCTATGGCCGCTGAAGACCTGCTTCATAATCTCAATGGTCTCGCGGGTGCGTTCTATAGGGTGGTCGAAGATAACGCCGTGGAAGCCCTCCATGACCTGGGGCCCGCTGGTCCCGATGCCCAGGAGGAATCTTCCCTGGGACATGGAATAAAGGGACATGGCTGTCATAGCCATGTTGGTGGGGGTGCGGGTGTCAATCTGGAGGACCCCCGTGCCGAGCTTGATCTTCGAGGTTTTAGCTGCAAGGTAGGCCAGAGGGGTTGCGCCGTCGAATCCCCAGGCTTCAGGAGACCAGATACTATGGACTCCCATCCGTTCCGCTTCAATCACGTAGGTTGAGAGGCCGTCCCAGTCTGCCACTGCGTAGCCGTGGATGAAACCCGTTGATACTTGCATGGCGAATACTCCTTTGACCTATCCTTGGGCGGGCCGCGCGGCCCTCAAGTGGGCCTTACATATTCCTTGCATGGGCCTTGTGTGGGCCTTGCCCTGACCCGATGGGGCGAGTGTAGCAGTGGGCTTCCAGGCCGTCAACACGTGGGCGTATCCGTAGCTGTTCGGTCTCAGGCCGGAATCGAGGGGTTGCGGGTAGGGGCAGTTCCTTCCCCCTCGACGGAGGAAGGTTAGGATGGGGGTGATAGGGCCTGCTAACCGGAACCGTCGTGCAGATGGGACTGCGCCCTCACCGTCATTCCGGCGAAAGCCGGAATCCAGAGGTTGGGGGATGGGGTTCCTGCTTGGAGGATGCCTATTTTCATAGTAATTCCCCATGCCCCTGCGAGCCACATACGAAGATGAATATAGTGCGGCATCCCAACCGTCACTCCCGCGAAAGCGGGAGTCCGCCGCCCCACCCCTGGATTCCGGCCTGCGCCGGAATGACGGTTGGTAAGCAGCCGTGACCCATCGTGCCTGGGCATTCGCGCGCCGCATAGAGCGCGGGTTGACCCGAGGTTGGTGGGTGCTGATAATGGACTGGGTATCCGTCGCCCTATAGCACTGGCAGGCGAGTCCCATGAGGAACATACTGTGAAAGACCTGATTACAAAGGCCGCCAATCGCGCTTTGGGACTACTCTTTCCCCTGCTCTGCCTGGGGTGTGGGAAAGAGGGTAAGTTTCTCTGCGATACCTGTGTCGCCGCTCTGCCGAGATTGACCCTTCCCCATTGCCCCAAGTGCGCTCATCCCGGGGCCGGCGGCCTGTGCAGTTGGTGCAAATCGGGCCGAAACGAGTTGGACGGGGTACGGGCGCGCTTTCTCTACACCCAGGACGGCCTTATGCAAAAGGCTATCACCGAGTTCAAGTTCCATAACATGCGCGCTATGGCCCCTGAGCTTGGGCAGCTATTGGCCGAGCACCTGCGTTCTACTGGTACGCCTGCGGGCATGGGGGATGTGATTGTTCCCGTCCCCAGCCACCCCCTCCGGTTGCAGAGCCGGGGGTTTAACCAAGCGGCATTGCTGGGCCGGGAACTGGGCAAGCTGACCGGGTTGCGGGTCAACGAGAAGCTGATGGTTAGGACCAAGAATGCGCCATCTCAGTTTCGGATGGCGGGCAGGGAAGAGCGATGGGCCAACGTCTTGGGAAACTTCTCCTGCACCGGAGACGGGGCCGGGCAGTCGGTGCTCCTGGTGGATGATATTGTCACCACCGGCGCTACCATGTCGGCCTGTGCGAAAGCGCTAAAGGACGCGGGATTTTCCCAGGTCTGGGGCTTGGCGGTAGCCAGGACAGCCTGACAGCTGGCAACCGGCACCGTCATAACCACGACAATAGATGCCCACCGTCATTCCGGCGCAGGCCGGAATCCGGGGGTGGGGCGGTGGACTCCCGCTTTCGCGTGAGTGACGGCGAGGCGGCTGTCTCATTTTCATCTTAGTATGTCGCCCGCAAGGGCAATTCCGGCCCCCATTCTGTCATTCCTGCGGAAGCAGGAATCCAGAATCCCGCAGCCTGGGGAGTCGTTGCGAAGTCACCCGCCCCCGACCCCTGGATTCCGGCCTGCGCCGGAATGACGGTAGGGCGGCTGTCTCATTTTCATCCCCTTACGTGGCCCGGAGCTTTGGAGCCACTCCCCTTGGCTGGGGCGTGGTGTGGAAAGCCCGTCCTGGGCTTGCCAAAAAGTCACCACGAGCGGACTTGCTTCCTGCCCGCTCGTGGTGAGTCTTTCCCAGGACGGTAACTTAACCACCTGAAGGGAGCGCTGTCGGATGCCAACCGCCCCTCCTTAAGGCACAGAGGCCACGGCTTTACGAAAGGAAGTCCGTGACCACCGAGACGAAGGCCTCCGGGTCCTCTACCTGGGGGATGTGCCCCAGGCCGGGCATAATCACCTTGGTGGCGTTGGGAATGTTGTGCTGCAAGAAATCCGCGCCGTCAACAAGGCGGTCGTTTTCTCCGTAGAGCACCATGGTAGCGGTGGCCTTGATGTGGGGCAGCCGGGCTGCCATGTCGTACCAGGACAGGGCTTCCATAGTCTTCTTGACCCATACTCCGGCCTGGGCGCGGGTCTCGTTTTGCTTATCTACCCACTCGGGCCTGGGATTGTTGCCAAAGCTGCCGGAAGCCCTTATCTCTTCGGCGGTGCGCGGTATGGGCAGGCCGTCGTCGTCAAAGCCGGCGGCGCCGTCCTTGAGCCGCTGGGGCGCTGTGTGTGGGCCGAAGACCGGAGCGCCCACCAGCACCAGCCGGTCTACTCTATCGGGGTATGAGGCTGCCAGCTCCGTCGCCAGGACGGCTCCCACGGAGTTTCCTATAATGTGGGCCCGGTGGATATTCAACACCTGCATCGCATGGTCCATGGCGGTTGCCCAGTCGGGCATGGAGAAATTGCCATTGGGTTTGTCCGATTGTCCATGTCCCATCATGTCGAAGGCAAAGCAGCTAAACTGCTGACTCATAGGGTCCATAACCGCATTCCAGACCCAGGTGGAGTTGCCCAGAGGATGGAACATTACCACTTGGGTCCCGGCGCCATTCCTTTCAAAATAGATGCGGCCCTCGGGGATAGGAACATAGTTCTCAAGGTCACGTCGAACAAGCATGATGCCTCCTTATTAGATTAGTGTCTATTCGAGATTCACCCAGGCAAATGGTTATTTCTCTTGGATTCTCACCTGTCATATTACTAACCTGGGGCAATGAAGTCAACTTTGGGCCGGCCTTGACAACTTCCTCTGCAAGGTTATAATCAGGCCAGATTCATGGGTAGGCCCCTTGTCAAGACATACCTATTACCGAGGCCCTATAAATAGAAGGAGTAAAGAAGATGCCTGTATTAACCTCTTGGGTCCATGGCACCAGTGCACAGGTTGAGTATGCTAGTCGTCTTGCCTCTGTGAGACACATAGGTCCTTATGCTCGCATCGAGGGTTTGGCGGGACAGAATGCGTGGGTGCACCTGACAGTCCCAACACCACCGGTCACTGATGGTAACAAGCTGAAGATAGGTGCTGTGCTGATAAACTTCAGGACCAGGACTGACCAGGCGTGGATACATGAAGTTGTGGTATACGATGGGTCGGCAACGGTGGCGGAATTCCGAGACCTGCACTTGAGCGGGGACCACCCCGAGGAACGATTTGACATCCCCAACCAGCCAGAGGTGAATTGGGCGCTAAGCATCACCGTGGGGGTGCGGTTTAGCGATAACCCCCCCACCGTGGCGTCCACTACTATGGAGTTCAATGCCGCTGCGGGCGAATTCATCCAATAGGGCTTTAGATTAGCCACGGTAACATTCTCCTGTAGGGGCGAATAACTATTCGCCCCTACACGGTTAGCAGGCGTAGTCCGGTTTGTCCTCCCGTTGCATCCCCTGCCGGTCCTTGTCCCTCCCATCCTCTTTGACTTTTTGCCGTCCTACCCCCTAGCGGAAAATTCGCCAAAACCCCTCATTCTTGCCTCTTTGCTCCTCTTCATTATTTGTTTAATAATGTATATTAAATAGTATCTATTGACACTATGGTCTAATGGGTATATTGTTAAAGTAATACATTGAGTCTTACTATATTATCTGACTGCCATGCAGGGTCTGGAGACCCAATTATGGTCCTACTGGTAAGCTCAGTGAAAAGCCGACCCGGATGTCAGAATCCTGGTTTTGGTTAGTTTTAGAAGGAGTAAAGGTCTGATGGGAAGACACCAGAAGAAGCCCTTGCGTATGCTTACAGAGGAAGAAAAATCTGAATTAAAGCGGATCGCTTCGTCGAACGTGGAGCGGGTGGAGCGAATACGGCGATCACGGGCCTTGTTAGCCGTCGCGGAGGGTCAGTCATTCACCCAGGCCGCCCGCACAGCCCGGATGCACAGCAGCAGCGGGGTGGCGGCCGTGGTGCAGCGATTTCACGACCGGGGATTGGCAGCCCTGGACACATTGCCCGGCGCTGGCAGGCACCCCATCTACAGCCCTGCCCAGCGGGCCCTCGTCCTGATAGAACTGGAGCGGGAGATGGAAAAGAACCCCTTCGCCTCCCTGGCCATGTTGGAGCAAGCCCTGCGGCGTGTCCCCGCAGGAGTGCCCCGGGTAAGCGCCAAGACCATAGCCCAGGTATTGCGGGACGCAGGCTACAACTGGGACCCGGAACATGGGGCGTGGCTTAAAGAGAATAAAGACAGCGTGGTTATGCACGAGCCGCAGCACGCCAGGATTGCCGGAGACTAGGGGCATATAGCATAGCTTCAGGTTAAATGACTAATAGGTTGCTACTCCTGCAACGACTTCTTTCGTTTCGTTGGGATAGCAGCCTATTTGTTTTATCTATGCAATATTGAAAGGCCCTATCGCTTCGTGTAGAATGGGGTATCGGTAACAAGGGAGTAGCTATGGTGAAGATCGGATCGAGTCCAGAGGGCCTGAGGTTTGGAAATCGAGACGTGCACTATGCCTGGGTAATTGTGGCGGTGGCCGCCCTAATCAGGACGGCCGGCTCCATAGTCAGGCAGGGGCAAGGCATCCTGGTGTCATACCTGCACAACCCTGCAAACTTCGGCTGGGGATACGGCAGCATCGGCTTTGGCTTCACCCTGTCGTGGATTTCATCGGGGCTTTTCGGCCCGCCGGCGGGCTGGTTGGGAGACAAGTACGGAGTCCGCCGGATTATGATTGTCGGCGCCATTCTGTTTATGATCGGCTCGGTGCTCACCGGGACCATGACCAGCCTCTGGCAGTTCTACCTTTACTTCGGAATTATAATGAGCCTTTCCATGGCCATTTTCCTGGTGCCCCTGGAGATGGCCGTCACCACCTGGTTCAAGAAGCACCTGGGCGTGGGGATGGGGATTCTGGGGGCGTCCCAGGGCTTGGGGGCAGGCCCCGGCGTCCTGCTGGTGATCTTCCTCCTCAATGAGTTTGGCCTGAGGTGGACCTTCTGGCTGCCGGGCCTCGCCGGGGGGGTAATCATCCTCCTCCTGGTCAAATTCTTTTATGATGAGCCTGCGGCCAAGGGCATGAGGCCCCTTGGGGCCACCGATGATGAGCCGATCCGCAAGGTGGGCGACCCGGCTGCCGCCGGCGAGAGGTCCAAGGTATTCCTTCAACATGCCCAGCGGACTCCCGCCTTCTGGAACCTCATCGGCATTCACTTCTGGGGATGCGCAGGACACGCCATCATCCTGGCATTCCTGGCGGCTATGGCGGAGTCCAAGGGCGTGCCCCAGGGACTCGCCGGCGGACTCCTGATTACCCTTTCCATCGTAAGCATGGTAACCCGGTTCGCCGTTCCCATAATAGCGGACCGCATGGGCAGCAAATTCGCAATGGCGGCATGTTTCTTCCTCCAGTCCTCTCCCATCCTTATCCTCTTTTTCTTCCATGATACCTGGGCCTTCTACCTGTTCGCCGTGCTCTTCGGTATAGGTCTGGGGGGAGAGATGAGCGCCTTCCCCATCATAAACCGCCAGTACTATGGCAACGCTCCCCTGAGCACTGCCTACGGCTGGCAGATATTCGGGGCCATGATTGGCATGGCGGCGGGGTCCTTCTTGGGTGGACTCGCTTGGGACGTGACCGGCAGCTACAATGCTACCCTGGGTATCTCCCTGATAATGAGCCTGGTTGGGGCCATATCCGTCATATTGCTGCCCACTACGTCCCGGCACCTGATTCCCCACTGGGAGGACTCATTGCTCTCTAAGGCCCGCTTGTCGGAGGCTGCGCCCGGCCAACCGGCTGGGGACTCCTAAGCTGACAGATGCCAGGGGATATATAGGGCCTTTCGGTCTTTAATGTCTATGGGAACCCGAAGGGCAACCACAAGGGGTTGCCCCTACAATATCAGGCGGTGCGTTGGATAGGGATGCTACACCCCTCAGGGATTGGTGTTCCGTCACCCACTGCATCCTGAAGGGGTGGCGTTGCCGTTGCCCCGGCCCCGTAGTGGTAGCCCTCGTGGCTACCCTGAGAATCGAAAAAATCCTAGTGGATATAACCCAGCTATGCCAATTGAGAGGACGCTGCATGAGATTAGAAAATCGAGTGGCGGTCATCACCGGAGCGGGACGCGGGATAGGCCAGGAGATAGCCTTTGCCTACGCCAGGGAAGGGGCGCGCCTGGTCCTGGCCGCCCGGACCCTGAGCCAACTGGAGGAGACGGCGCACCGGGCGGAGAGCCTGGGGGCGGAGACCTGCGTCGTCGCCACCGACGTGGGCGACCAGGCCCAGGTAGATGAGATGGTGCGCCGCGCCCTTGAGCGGTACTCTACCGTAGACATCCTGGTAAACAATGCGGGGATTACCGGCCCTGTGGGCCCCCTCTACGATAACGACGTTTCCCACTGGGTCCAGACCATCCGGGTGAACCTGATCGGGACCTATTATTGCTGCCGTGCCGTGCTCCCAACGATGCTTGCCAATAACCGGGGCAAGATAGTCAACATGCACGGTGGGAGGGGACGCCATCTCTCCGCTTACGGTGCGTCGAAGATCGGGGTGGTGGACATAACCGAGACCCTTGCCGAGGAGTTAGAGGGCCGCAACATACAGATTAACGCCATCACCCCCGGCTCCATCCATACCAGCATGTGGGATGAGACCTATGAAGCCGCCGTAGCCATCGGAGATGCTGAACTGACCCAGTGGGGGGAGCGGGTCTTGGCTGGCCGAGGGGCTTCTATGGAACGGGCGGTGGACCTGGCCGTGTTCCTGGCCAGCGACGACTCAGGGAGAATGACGGGCCGCTTGATCTCCTCAATGGACGATGACTTTTCCGCCTTCCCGTCCCGCATGGCCCAGATTATGGCCTCCGACGTTTACAAGGTGCGCCGGGTAGAGCCGGCGTAGGCCGGGGCGCGTTACTGACACGTGAGTAAATATCTAAACCAGTCCCTCCCGTCATTCCTGCGGAAGCAGGAATCCAGAGGGGTTCGGGGTGAGTGGGGATATGGATTTTACTCACGACTTAGTAGGACTTTCAAGCCCTTTACTTGATGAGGCCGTATAGCTTTCCTGAGTTCTGGCAGGTAATCTTGCGCCGCACCCGTTCCTCCAGGCATCCAAGGTTCTCCTCCACAACGCTCGTGGAGCTAGGTCACGTGCCTTCGGGATGAGGGTAGTCGGACCCCCACAGTATGTTATCCTCACCCAACCCTTCAGGGTATGGCATCCTCCACCCGCCGTCATTCCTATGAAAATAGGCATCACCCAAGCTAGAATCCCAGCCCCCAACCCCTGGATTCCCGCTTTCGCGGGAACGACGGTGGGGATGCCGTACCATTTTCATCTTCGTATGTGGCCCGCAAGGCCATGGGGAATTATTATGAAAATAGGGTTTTTATCCTCGTATGCGGCCCGCAGTGGCATGGGCAATTACCATGAAAATAGCAAGCAACCAGCACCGTCGTTCCTGCGAAAGCGGGAATCCAGGTTTCCGCGACGTAGGCGGTCATTGCGAGTCACCCACCCCCTCCCCTGGATTCCGGCCTACGCCGGAATGACGGTGGGGTGGCAGGGGCTACGGTGGGGAAGCGCCCGTGTCCGGTCTTTCGTTCATGCACCAGTAAAAGGACCTGCTTCGTACCTGCCAGAGTTGACAGGCAACTTCACGGGACTATAATAGCCCTATGGTCGCCGTACAATCCCTTTTTATGATCGAGAGGTAGAAGATGATAACAAAATTCGATAGCCTTTTTGCAGGTCACGTGGACATGGACAATGTGGGCTATGCAGGCACCGCGGTAAACGACCGCTTCTTCCCCAACGAGCACATAATGACGGTGTTCGACAAGACTGACGCCATCGCCACGAAGATGGACGAACTGGGGTATGACGCCTTCTGGATGGCCGAGCACCACTTCCAGCCAGAGGGGTATGAGTGTATCCCCAATGTCTTGCTGCTGGCCGTTCACCTGGCCCATATCACCAAGAACATAGAGATTGGGTGCGCCTTCAATATCGCTCCCATGTGGCACCCGCTGCGACTGGCCGAGGACTTCGCCACCGCCGATATACTGACGGGAGGGCGCGTTATCTTCGGGGTCGGACGTGGCTACCACACCCGCGAGGTCGAGACCTTCGGGACCTACCTGCTTGACCAGACCGGCGCCCGGGAACTGTTTGAGGAGCAGGTGGAGGTCTTGTTCAAGGCCATCAACGAGCGGTCCTTCTCCCATCACGGCAAGTTCTATGACATCCCGCCCAGCGTGCCCTACAGGGGCTACGAGCTGGAGGATATAACCCTGGTGCCCCGCCCTCTGAACCGTCCCTTCGAGTGCTGGCAGCCGATACAGGGCGGCACCAGGCGCGCCCTAGACTTCATGGCTAAGAACAGTATCAAGGGCATCATTGGCGGAGGAGTGGCTGAAGGCGGTGTGGTGCAGGAAATTATTGAGGGATACCAGGAGGCTCACGCCCGCCACGGACGCGAGACTGCCCTGGGTGAGGACCTGAGCTTTGGGTTCCAGTTCTATATAGCCGACTCCGAGGAAAAGGCCATCCAGGAGGCGGGCAAATACTATGAAGAGAACCTGAAGATGTTTGGCCCCCTGCGCCTGCACCGGGGTCTCAACGAGCAGCAGATTCGCGACATGAGCGATCCCAGGATCGCCCCCCATGCTGACCTTCCCAACCTGGAGGACGCGGTCAGGGCCGGGGCTTATCTGGCAGGCCCGCCCGACTTGATTATCGAGAAGATGAAGGAAGTGGAAGAGCGGTATCCCGGCCTGGAGCGGGTTAGCATGGGCCAGCCGGTGGGCACCCCTCAGGAGGTCATCCTTGAGCAGCTTGAGATGTTCGCCAAAGAGGTGATGCCTGCCTTCAAGGACAAGGCGTAGCCTCCTAAGTCTTTCGCTTCTACGTCCTCCGCCCAGGGCAGCCACAAGGGCTGCCCCTACACCCGGCGGCGCGCTGCCCGGTAGGGGCAATCCCTGGGGTTGCCCCATACGCTTCTATAGAGAAGCTCATAGCTGATGGCAAACTTCAGGGGCAGGTCTCAGACCTGCCCCTTTGCTTTGTCCCCAAGGCCAACAGCCTACCAGCCCGTCATTCTCGCCCCATATTCTGTCATTGCTATGAAAATAGCCGGCAGCCAGCGCCATCATTGTCATTCCGAGCGAGGGGAGCGAGTCGAGGAATCTAAGGTCCCGCAACCTGGGGAGCCGCTGCGAAGCCACCCCCACCCCTGGATTCCGGCCTACGCTGGAATGACGGTTATGCAAAGGTCTCCTTGCGCCGGAGCGATGGCAGGGGGGCCAGCCGTCATTTTCATCCTCTTACGGGGCCTTCGCAAGGCCACGGGTGATTGTTGCCTGCCCTACCTGCGGGGTCTCCACCGGGGAATGGTGTCCTCGGCAGTCACGTCGTCGAATACCACCTCCAGGGGCATCCCCACCTTCAGTTGAGAGTTGTCCACCTCCACCGCGTTGCCGGTCATCCGAATCTCCGGGGCTTCCTCCAGGGCCACCTGGATGATGTTATAGGGGCCGGACTCCCGCCACTGGGCCAACACCGGCTGGTGCACGATGATGTAGGTATAGAGGGTCCCCCTGCCGCTCAACTCCACCCATTCATGGTCCTCGCCCTGGCAGTTGGCGCAAATAAGCTGGGGGGGCCACCGGAATACCCGGCAGTCGGCGCACCTCTGGATTTCTAGCCGGTGCTCCCTGGCTGCGTCCCAGAAGGGTTGGGTCTCCGGGTCCGGCTGGGGCAAGAGGTACTGGTAATCGCTGGTCATATTCGTCAACTCCTAGAGGAAAAATGCAATGAGGGGGCAGGCTAAGTATTCCCGTTATATCACCCGGGGCGGGAGAGGATGAGCCCGCTGCTGCCGGTGACGCCGCTGTGCAGCACGATGCGCGGGTCGCGCACCTGTCGGCATAAGCTCCGGTCATAGGTATGCTCGCCGTTCTGCCAGTTGGGGCACAGGTCTTCAGCCTCGCCCCGCAGTTGCTGGACAGCCTCCAGGGCATTGTTCAGGCCATGGGCGTATCCCTCGTTCATCAGGCCCCCGTGAGTCGAGACGGGGAGATCCCCGTCGAGGCTCACCCTGCCGTCTTTGATGAAGTCCTTGGCCTCTCCCCTGCTGCACCATCCCATGTCCTCGATAAGGCGCATGGGGCAGTCGGTGAAGTTGTCATAAGGCTCGAAGATGTCAATGTCCTTCATCTCTATCCCCGCTGCTTCCAGCAGCCGGGGGCCGATGTGGACGAGGCCGGTGTCTATGATGTCCGATGTCGGGCTGGTGCCCCCTATGCCCGCCGATATGAGCACCGGCTGCTTCCTCAAGGCCCTGGCCCGGTCAACGGTTGTCAGCACCATTGCCACTCCCACGTCCGTCTCCAGGCAGCAGTCCAGAAGGTGGTAAGGGTCTGCTATCATCCGGGAGTTCTGGTGGTCCTCCACGGTTATGGGGTTGCGGAAGGTGGCCCTGGGGTTCTTCACTGCATTGCTGCGGGCATTAACGCAGAAGTTAGCCAGGTCCAGGCTGGTGACATCGTATAGGTCCATCCACCGCCGGGCCTGCATAGCGTAGCCGGAGGGCGCTCCGGCTAGGCCGTAGATGGTGGTGAACTGGGCCGGGCCCGGCGCTCTGCCCGTGTCCGCGCCCGTTCCTCCACCCAGACGGCCCATGCGGACTCCCGACCTCCCGTTCATAGCGCGATAGACGATGGCGTAGTTGCAGATGCCGTGATAGACCGCCTGGGCCGCCTGGACCACTGAGAAGGACGCATAGTTCCCTCCTCCCGACAGGAAGGAGCTATAGTTGACTTGGGGGCAGCCCAAAGCCCGCAGCACCTCAAGGGGGCTTATAGAGTCGTTAATCTGATATGTTACCCCGCCGTCCAGTTCTTTCGGGTCTATGCCAGCGTCGGCGCAGGCTTCCCTGGCGGCCCGGACTGCGAGGGTCAGAACGCTCACCCCGGAGTTCCTGGAGAAGCCTCCCGGCACCCCTGGGCTGCGGCTGTAGCCGATGCCCACAATTGCTACCTTATCCCGGAAATCCCTTTCATTCTGCGTTACTGCCATGCCACTCCTTACTGCTGATGCTACCCTGGGGACGGAAAGCGTCTGATGGTAATGATATAGGGCTGGGAGC
Organism: Dehalococcoidia bacterium; assembly: GCA_965219725.1. Classification (GTDB taxonomy): domain Bacteria; phylum Chloroflexota; class Dehalococcoidia; order Lucifugimonadales; family JAGWBF01; genus CBDCOF01. Next base: position 2,594,358 of record CBDCOF010000002.1, read on the forward strand.
GCCCCCAATATTATAGGTGAGATTATAGGGTAGGGGGTGGGATGTCAAGGCGCTGCCTGCTGGTGGGTTGCGCCTATGCTTACGCCTATGCTTACGAAGGTAGTTGACTCCCGTCAACCCTCGTTGCTATACTCCCACCGATTCCCATCCCCTCTGTCATTCCTGCGAAGGCAGGAATCCACCTCTCGGCACTCTGGACCCCCGCTTTCCCAGGAGTGACGATGGAGAAGCGCCAAGGTCTGGTTTGTTGTTGACGTATCAGAATATATTGAAGAATCCGGGCAGGAGGAGCTATGAAAGTTGTAGAAGCAAGTCCGAATCCTTTCGGTGGAATAGTTCCTGCCCCAGATTCCCTGGTGGGAGACCCGGAGGAGTTTAGAGGGCAGCTTCGGCACTCCCTCGGCGTGTGGGAGAATGAGGGCTACAAGGTGGTATGGCTGGAGGTCCCGGTCTCCAAGGCTGCCTTGGTACCGGTGGCGGTGGAAGCGGGGTTCGTGTTCCACCACGCCTCGGAAGAGTACGCCATGCTCACCCGTAGGCTGCTGGAGGACGCCTACATACCCCCCTACGCTACCCATTACGTGGGCGTAGGAGGGGTGGTGATTGACGGGGATGGGGACCTGCTGGTAGTGTCTGAAAAATACCGCGCCAGGGGCCGGGGCCCGGCCTACAAGCTGCCTGGGGGAGCTTTGCACCCTGGAGAGCATATTGAGGATGCTGCTATGCGGGAGGTGCTGGAGGAGACGGGGGTCAGGACCAGGTTCGAGGCCCTGGTATGCTTCCGCCACTGGCATGGGTACAGGTATGGGAAATCGGACATATACTTCGTCTGCCGGCTGTCGCCCCTGAGCCGGGAAATCTCCATGCAGGAAGATGAGCTGGAGGAATGTCTATGGATGCCAGTGGAGGAGTTCCTGTCATCGGAGACCATCCATGTCTTTAACAAGACCATTGTGCGCGCCGCCCTGGGAAGCCCAGGGATTGTTCCAGCCACGGTAGAAGGGTATGGAGACAGGGAGAAGTTCGAGTTTTTCATGCCTGAGGAAACCATCTAGCAGGCGGCCTCCCACGGTCATTCCGGCGTAGGCCGGAATCCAGGGTAGGGGTGTGGATTCCCGCTTTCGCGGGAATGACGGTGCTGGGCGCTGCCTATTTTCATAATAATGCATCTGACTGACAGGAGGCCGGACATGCCGGAGAAAGAGACGCTAAAGCAGCGTATCCGCAAGGGAGAAATCGTTGTGGGGGTATCGGTCCCCATAAGCTCCGACAAGAGCCGTTTGGAGGATGTCCTCAGCAAGGACACCTACGATTTCGTTTCCGTTGACAGCCAACACTCGGCCTTTAACGAGGAGAGACTGGTCCAGTTCACCGCTACTGCCGAGGAACTGGGCATACCCGTCCATTTCCGCATTAAGCATACCCGGTACGCTTACCTCATCGGCAATATCCTGGACCTTGGCCCCTCGGGGATTGAGGTCCCCCAGGTTGAGGAGGTCGCCACTGTGGATGAAGCCCTTGACTACTTCTACTATCCCCAGGTTGGTAAGAGAAGCTGGGGAGGGGCAGCCCGGGTGGGTATCTCAGGCCGGGATGACCGTCTGGAGTATGCCCAGTGGTGGAACAACTACGGAGTCCTGTGGTTGCAGATAGAGTCCGTCGAGGCTGTGACCATCGCGCGTAAGCTGGCTAAACCCGGGGTTGACTGCCTGTCCTGGGGGCCTGCGGACCTTAGCTTCAGCCTGGAAGCCCACCCCGAACACCCCTTCAAGAGCGTGGACGACTGCCTGCGCCATGTTATAGACCAGCTAAGGGGCACCGACGTAAAAGTATGCTTCAGGAGCGGCACGCCCGACATGCGCAACAAGTACCTCGAAATGGGCGTTACTGTTCTGCTGGAGCGGCCCAGGGCTTCCTGATACCGGGAGACCTTAACATGACCGTTTGAAAACCGCGCACTATGTCATTCCGAGGAGCGGAGCGACGAGGAATCTAAAATTCATGCCTTCAAACAGAGCTGCGACTTTAGATTCCTCACTACGCTTCGCTACGTTCGGAATGACATGGGATTTATGCAGTTGGAGCTACTTTCGTATCTGAACAGGCCCGTCGGCGGGCAAAAATCCGTATTCAAGTGCGTAAGTCCTATGACACATAAGCAAGGAAGGTAGCCATGAAGATCACTGATGTCGAAGCTATTGTGCTGGTCTGGCCGCCCCTGGACAAAGCCTTCTGGACCTCCCTGAACCGCATAGGCCGGGTGAGCGAGCTTCTGGTGAGGGTTTATACCGATGAGGGTATAGTAGGCATCGGCGAGGCCCACGGCTCCGGTGTTTATGCAGTGGATGAGCGTGGGGCCATGCACCCCGGGGGCGCTGCCAGGGCCATTACCGATGGCATCGGACCCCTCCTGGTGGGTGAGGACCCCCGGGACAACGAGCGCCTGTGGGAAAAGATGTTCCGTCTGACCCATCAGAGGGGCTGGTCCCAGTTGGGTTGGAGCAGGCAGGAGATTTTGACAGCCATCGCGGGAGTGGACATCGCCCTCTGGGACATAAAGGGGAAGGCTGCAAACATGCCTGTGTACAAGCTCCTGGGGGGCTATACCAACAAGGCCCGGTGCTATGTCACCGGCGGCTACTACCAGGAGGGGAAGACCGAGTCGGACCTGGTGCGGGAGTGCGAAGGTTACGCCGACATGGGCTACACTGCCATCAAGCTGAAGGTCGGCGGCGTGGGGCTGGAAGAGGATATACGGCGGGTGGAGGCTGTGCGAGGCGCTCTGGGGCCGGGCATTGACATAATGCTGGATGCAAACGAGGGCTGGGACGTGCCCACCTCCATCCGGGCTGCCAGGTCTCTTGAGCCTGTGGGCATCTACTGGCTGGAGGAGCCTGTCCACTGGTACGACCGGGTAGAGGGGCTGCGCCAGGTAGCTGATGCGACCACCATACCCATCGCCTCCGGGGAGCAGCTTCTCCACCGGTGGGAAGCCCGGGACCTGGTGATGAGGGGCGGCATACAGTTCTTGCAGTTCGATTGCACCAGGGCGTCGGGTATCACCGACTACTTGAAGATCGCCGGCATGTGCGCTTCCCAAAACATACGGATGGCGCCCCACCACGACCCCCAAATCCACGGTCACCTGGTGGCGGCTATGCCCAACGGCGAGATTCTGGAGACCTTCCCCGACCCGGCCAGGGACCCTATATGGTCGGAGCTTTTCTCCCAGCGTCCTGATATAAGGCAGGGTGAGCTGACCCTCTTGGACAAGCCCGGTTGGGGCCTGGAGGTGGATGAGGGAGTGCTGGAAGCGAGAAGGATAAGGGGTTAGCCCAAGCAATCTTGTCCTGTTTGAGTGTTTTCCCCCGTTTGCTATTGCTGGGCGAAACTGGTATCCTTGGTTAAGAAAATTCCGTTGATAGTTCGTCAACTGATAGGGTGTCTGATAACCCCGATCCTGATAAGGAGGTAGGTAGCAATGCCGGGTGGCAGTACTTCCGCCCTTGCCGGGCCTTCTATCAACCCTGATTTTGCCAAGGCCCTGGATGAGTTGGTTGCAGTAGCCGGGCAAGGGCACCGAATAGACACCCAATTCTTCAATCCCACAGACGATTGGCTCATCGGCCACATGCCCATCTTCCAAGACCTGCCTCAAGAAGACCAAGAGCGGGTGCTGGAAGAGGCCAGGCTGGTCAACGAGGAGGCTGAGCGGGCTAATGCCACCGGTAGAGCCGGTAGCAGGACTTGGCCTGGGGTCGTGTTCAGGCTGGACAACGGCGGCCTGGCCTTTTTCAGCCAGCTAGGGGTGGCAAGGCGACCTGACCTGACCCAGTATTTCATTGATGGTTTCAGCAGAAACCGGGACGCCCTGGCTTTTAGCGAGGCCAACCAGTCCCTTTTCGCCGAAGTCTTTGCCTATATCACCCGATATATGAGAGAGAGCTTTGCTTCCGGCGAGAATATTATACAGACCGATAGGCAGATATGTGATGCGCCTGGGCGCTCCTTCCATGCCAGGCAGCTATTATTCGGGACCAAATACCTCCAGCTTCCATATATGTGGCGACAGCTAACCTTCGACCTTGCAGGGGACGAGCAGGCCGGGGAACCGGACATCCTTGAGGTCTCAGTCCCCAGTTGGCTTGATGACCTTGGGATGCCCGAAGACCTGAAAGCTCGCATCGGGGAGTCCGGGCTGACCCAACTGGTCTTCAAGGCTCCCACCAAGGGCCTCTCCCTCCACCTCGGCTTCGACTACGTTGGCGAGCACAAGATGGGGCCCTTGTCCATAGCGATGTTCAAGGTCAAGGAGAACAACGGGATCGCCGTCCAGGCGGCCCTCAGTGTGGCCAGGGTGAAAGCTCTGGATGGCGCGATAAAGAATACGGCCATGATTACTATCGGGCCGTCGCTGCACGGCAAAAGCACCCTCACTATCACCATTGAGCCTGGGAATAGCGACCTTGCCGGACTCCTGGATATTGCTCGTGACCCCGGTGAAGGGGTCTACCCGATGAATGATGATATTGTGCTCCTCCAACCCCTCCAACAGACTGTTGAGACGACCCGTGACGGGCACACGGTCCGAATTTCTTACGGAATTGACGGCACCGAAAACAACTTCTATGCGGTCCCCTTTGGACTCACCTATGAAGACGACCCAATCACCTATGACGTGGTGAGGGGGAGTAAAGATTCTCCCAACCCGCAAGAGACCCTGGAGAACGTGCCAATAAATCTGGAGGATGGCACCCCCAACTATCTGCGGAACCCCGTCCGAAATATGCGCATGATCCTCTCCCGTCCAAGACTCCTGGCGAGGAAGGGCGCTCAGGATATACTGGGCGATATTACCGGCCAGCGTGTAAAGGATGCCGTCCACGTGCCTATGGACGGCACCGACAGGGTGTTCTGGCAGGCAGTGATGCGCCAGAACACCATCATACCCCCCTTGAGAAGACTGACTCTTGAGCAATACATCCGAGTCCTGATGTATGGCGAAGCCGTCCAGATGGGGGCTGCTACGGGGGCTATAGGCAGACCTTACGTGGAATATTTCTCCGATCCTTTCATCATTGGCCTGGAAGACGACAACGCCAATTTGCTGTACCAAATCTTGCGGCAGGTGGGTGAAGGGGGTATGTCCCAACACTACTACGCCTTTAACACTGGGGGAGTGGGAGCCGATACAAACGAGGAAGCCAGCGGCCCCCTCTATAAGAAGATACCTCGTGAGTTTACCCTGATCTTGCAGGAAGCGCTGCTCCGTGAAGCCGTGAAGTTCGAGTATGACCCCATCCTGCGGTCTGATATAGCGGTGGCTATCGTGAATGGGGATGGGAAGGAAGTCATGGACTTGGGGAAGGAGTGGCTCCCAAGGCGGATTTATGGTGATGAAGAGTACGCAAGGCGAGTCGGCGATCTGAGGCATCGGAGATACTATGGCCGGGACGCGGAGGACAAGGCAGGTATCCTGAGATACACCAAGGTCCATGATGAGATTATTGACCTTGGGGACATTCCGCCCCCCCGGGATGAACGCGACCTGGCGTGGCTGCTGTCCCTTTACTGGCATGTGGACCAGGTCTCTAATTCCCTGTCTGAGCTGGTGCAGCGCCGTAATGAAGGAGAGCGTCCTTCCCCCAAGTTCCTGAGTGCGCTTTATGGGAAATATCAGGCAGGGGTGGCAGAGGGCCTTGACCTGCCTCGCGAGAGCCGGGCGCTATTGCGTGAACTCGGAATCGGGGACCAGGGATAGTGAGGAGTGGGGCAATAGACCTACTCTCTTGCCATAGTCTTAATGTAACGCTTTTGTGTGGGGGTTTGGGTCTGGGAAGTGTCTCAAACGGCTGACGCGGAAACCCCCGATTCCACATGGAATTCAGGCTGTTTCACACCCATCATCAAGTCAGGTTGGAGGAAAGGAGACTCGAAAGTTGGTTGTAAACGGGAGTCCTTCTCTTACGGAAGCCCTCAACCAGTATGTTACAAAACTCAAGACTGCGCAGCAGCGGCAGGGCCAGCAGGAGCTCCAGCGTTTCATACAGTGGTGTGGAAGGCAGCGAAGTGTGACCGCGCTGACACCATCGGAGATCGCTGGCTATGCTGAGTCGGCGGGCATGTGGGGAACGGACTCCACCCAGAAGCTGAAGCCCGTGAAGTCGTTCCTTTCCTACCTGAAGGATAACGGGATGGTCAGCGTCAGCCTGGCGCCTCACCTGAAAGTATCCAGGGCAAAAAAGGGTTCCCGCCGGGTATATGCAAGAACGGTTGTGGAGAGTACGCAGCTAAGCGCGGAGGGGTACGCCAACCTCCAGTCCAGGCTGGATATGCTCTACGGAGAGCGGACCAAGGTGGTGGGCGACATACAGAGGGCCATGGCTGATAAGGACTTCCGAGAGAACGCCCCCCTGGATGCGGCCAAGGAACGCCAGGGTCTCATAGAGTCCAACATAAGAGAACTGGAAGGAGTCCTGGCTCACACTGTTGTGGTGAGTGATCAGGCTGCTACCCAGGACCGGAAGGTCAGGATTGGCAAAAGGGTGACTCTGGTAGATGCAAATAATGGCAATGAAGTCAGCTATACTCTGGTGGACCCCAGGGAAGCGGACCCCAACATTGGCAAGATTTCCAACGCCTCCCCTGTGGGCAAGGCCCTGCTGGACAAGACCGTTGGGGAAGAGGTCCACATAACAGTCCCCAGGGGCATCCTGCACTATAAAATTCTGGAAATAGGGGGTTAACATCTCCCCCGGCGCTACGGCCTCCTAGCGCCTCTCGCCAGGGCATCAAGAAGGACCCCCACTCGAGACCTGAAGGGCCGGACCCGATTATTCCGAGCCTTTACTCCCAAGGCAACCACGAACATAGTGCTTCTCCCCTGTGCGTGGGGTGAGAAGAATTCAGTAACGTCGTCATCGTAGAAGGTAAGCCCCGTTGCCCCCAAGCCCAGGGAATGGGCGCAGAGATAGGTCCTTCCCCCCAGGATACCCGCCTCCAGTTGTGCAGCCCGATACCCTCTGTCCCTGTAGCGCCGGTGGACTCGCTCCAGGTCAGCCATCAGGAAGAACACGGCGCTGGCGTCGGCACCCAGGGCTTGCTCGAAACACAGGTGGCCCGATTCTTCCCGGAACTCGCCCTCTTTGAGCGCCTCAAGTCCACGCCTCTGCCGGGAAAGAAAGTATGCCCCGGGAATCAGTCCATCCACGGCATTGGCTATGACGTAGATGTCCAGCAGGCTTGCCCCATCGGGCCCCAGGAAGTCTGCCGTGATGCCTCCGGTGGATGCACTCAGGATGGCGCTTAACTGTGCAAATGATATGGCCTCTCTGTCGAAACGCCGGGTGGACCCCCTGTCCAGGACCACCTTCCCCAAACCGATGGAGGACATATAGCCTGCATCGAGGGTCTCCACAGGATAAAAGGCCCCCCGGCTCTGGGGCTCCTCCTGTTGCAAGATGCCTCGCCATGCTCGCACCTCGTCCCCTCCTGCCAAGGAAGAGGCAGCGTGGAGGCGGCGTATCTCCGGGTAGTCAATTTCGTCGCTGAATGGGCCTCCTCCATCAGAAGCGATGGCAGAAGAGACGGCGGGAGCGATGACTTCCGGGGCCAATGTCCGTGTTGCAGGAAGCTGACTATCTTCCTGGGGGCCGGGGGCTTTGCCAACGGGTACAAGGCATAGGCCGGCCTCGTGCTCCGAATTGATACCCAGAGTGCGGTTTACCTCGTCATCTACAAAGCCGGCTATTACCTGGATGGGCAGGCCGGCTGAGGATGCCGTAGCCAGGAGGTTGGCGAGGACGGTGCCGTTGTCCCAGAAACAGTACCGGTAGCTGCGCGCCCTGTATTTCCATGCGCTGCGCCAGAATATGGTTGTGAAGACCAGGGTGCCCGGCGCTGAGGCTATTGCCTCGTCGTTCCCGGCGGCCTGGGAAAGCGCGCCTCGGAAGTCGCCTTTGCGCAACTGGCTCAGGGCGAACTCCTCGGGAGAGAAATGATAGACTCCGGCCTCTATGCCGGGCAAGTCCTTGCACACCAGGTACACCTCTATGGGATACAACGCTCCGGCGGAAGCGGCAGCCCGGTAGTGGACCTCTCCGGTTGCCGGATAATCGCTCTTCCTCACCAGTCCCGATGAGAAGAACAAAAGCTGCGCAAGATTGCTGAGGTCTAGGGACGCCTCGCTGCCCTCGTTTCCAAGAGCCGTTGATGCCACCGCGTCCAGGGTATCTGCGTCGGGGTGGGGGAAGCCGGCAGGCAGGGATACTTTTGGCAGGCCGGGGTAGCTCTTGTAAAGGGGCGGCTTGTTGCGCAGGTTTATATAAGAGAGCTTGGTAGCCTCATGGTATGCTATGGCACCCTGCGGCTCTCTGTCTTCCTGGCCCTCTCGCTGGCTCATAGTACCTCCTCGGCTGCGGAAGGGGATAGTGAAAAGTGGATAGGCGGAGGGGTCAGCTATGCTACCTCTTCATTATCCACTCTTCACTCCCTTCGTGCCTCTGGGACTGTATATGGGACTGTAATAGGTCGGCCACTGTCGCCATCAGGACCGGATGAAAGAAATCGGGGGCTATCTCTGCCAGGGGCACCAGCACAAAGGCCCGCTCTGCCAGCCTGGGATGGGGTATCTCCAGCCCGGGCGCTCTCACCACCTGCTGCCCGTAGAAGAGGATGTCTACGTCTATGAGACGGGGGCCGTTTCGGAAGGTGGGTTCCCTGCCCACCCTCCGCTCCACGTCTTTCACAAGGGCCAGAAGCTCTTCCGGCCCAAGGCCCCCGGGACCAAGAGATGTGGTCCCCTCACAGACACAATTCAGAAAGTGGGGTTGGTCCTTATAGCCCCAGGGTTCCGTCTCATAGACGGAAGAGGTCTTTTCCAGGGCAACGTGTTCCGACAGCAGGTCCAGGGCGTGCCGCAGGTTTTCTTCCCTGTCGCCCAGGTTGGAGCCGAGACCCAAGAATACCCTTACCAGTTCCAACCCTCCGGCCTCCAACCGCGGCAAATTGCGTCGCTCATCCTGGCGACGCGCACCATCTCTTTCACGTCATGGACCCTGACTATATCTGCGCCACCTGAGATGCACAAGGCTACCACGGCGGCGGTGCCTTCCAGCCGCTCATGGGGAGGAAGGCCGCCCAGCACAAGGCCAATGTGAGATTTGCGGGAGGGGCCCGCCAGAATAGGCTGCCCCAGGGCCTGAAACCTGCTCAGCATTTGCTCAATTCGGATGCTCTGGTCGGCTACCTTCCCAAACCCGATGCCGGGGTCAACGATGATGTTCTCCCTTGGGACGCCCATCTCGACGGCCTTCCCCACAGCCTCCCTGAGGGCATGGACTATGTTGGGGATGAGGTCTTTGTAGTGATGGCCCTCCTGGTTGTGCATCAGCACGTAGGGTACGTTGCGCTCTGCCACTACCCTCAGCATATTGGGGTCGGAGCGAATTCCCCATACGTCATTGACCATACTGGCGCCCGCCTCCAGGCACCTGCGGGCTACCCCCGCTTTATAGGTGTCAATGCTAATGGGTATGGTGAGGGCCTCGGATAGACGCCGGACTACCGGGAGGACCCGGCGCAGTTCCTCGTCATCGCTGACCGGCGTTGCTCCCGGTTGGTTATTGTAGCGGCGGGTTGACTCGCCCCCTACGTCAATAATATCCGCTCCCTGGGATTCCATCTCCAGGGCCAGGCTCACAGCCGCATCCGAGTCATAGCCAAGACCGTCCCCAGAGAAGGAGTCGGGGGTGACGTTCACCACCCCCATAACGTAGGTGCGCTCCCCCCACGCGAAGGTCTTGCCCCCGCACGTCATAGGTTTAGGGTGGGCCTTCCTTGCAGCCATAATAGACCTTCACCTGAGGAAGGGAATCTCATTGGGCTGGTAATGGGTGGCCCTGAACACCGAGTTATCAAGGACCCCATCGGGGCCGGGGTAGAAATAGGGGCTGACGTACTCCCACACCACCCGGCCCTCGGGAGTGACCTGGAACATGCGGCCAAAGAACCCCTCTACCACCAGGGTGTTGCCATTGGCTAAACGCCGCGCTCCCGATATGTAGGGGCTGAAGAAGTTGTACCTGGGTGAGTCCTGGTATTGCCACACAGTCCGGTTGGTGCTTGGGTCCACCTCGATGACCCTGGAAGAGGGCAGGGCGACGTCCCTGCGATGGGCGCCGTTATCGAAGATAAGGACGTTCCCGTTGTCCAGCATACTGGGGTCGTGCTGTTGAGCCAACACCTCGTAACCCAGCGTCCACACCAGCGCGCCCGTACTCTTGTCAATTATCCCAACCGTGGATATGTTGCGGAAGCTGGCCATCACCCGGCCATTGCCCAGGGGCACAACCGTGTTCCCATGACTCCATTCATCCCGGAGGTCGTTGAAGTTTATCACGTCCCTATCCAGGTCCAGGTGCCGGTAGGCGTGCCATTCCCATACCCGGCTGCCCCTGGCGTCCACCTCCACTATCACGTCTGCCCACATGCCATGGGCTTTCTCGGTGCCGGGCACGCCGCCCTTCACCCTGCGCACCATGTCGCCGGGCATCCGCTCCAGGGTGAGATAAATGGCGCCCCCCGACGGAGTGCGCCGGGCGTCGTGGTGCTGTTCCCGGTCATGGTGCTCCCACAGGACATTGCCCTTCCAGTCCACCTCCATCATCACCCCGCCCTTGAACCTTTTCCATGCGGAAAACCGCTCCCAGGTATCGTCCCGCACCTTTCCCATGTAAAAGAGGTTGCCGTTGGGCAGGAGGTAGCCATACAAGCCCGGCGGATAGGGCATGTTCCAACGGTGTACCTCCTCTCCACTCACATTAAGAAGGTACACCTCGCCGTTCCCGTACATGGGGGCGTAGAGGGTGTATCCTGGACAGGCCCGCTCTTCGTCCAGCGCCGTCAGGCCGGTCTTCACCAAACGGCGGCGGGTCTGCTGGTCCGGGTTGTTAGCCATGTATCTTCACTCCCCACTAGGAATATCCGGGCACGAGCTATTGTAGCATCATACCATCATAAAGGCGATGTTGCGCCGGATACTTTCTTCTGATAGCATACAGCCAAACCTGAAGCCTGAAGACCTTTGGAGATAGTAATGGCTATTGATAGGAAGGCAAACGAGAAGCTGGAGGAACTGGGCAGCCTGCGAGAACAAGCCCGCCTCGGCGGAGGGCAGAGGCGCATCCAACAGCAGCATGACAAGGGGAAGATGACTGCCAGAGAGCGGATTGGCGCCCTGCTGGACGAGGGGACTTTCGGGGAGATAGACCCCTTCGTCACCCACCGGGCGATAGACTTTGGGATGGCGGACAACAAGTTCCTGGGTGATGCTGTGGTCACGGGCTATGGCAAGGTGGATGGACGCCAGATTTTCGTGTTCGCCCAGGACTTTACTGTCTTCGGAGGCTCTGTGTCGGAGGTGGTGGGCCAGAAGATATGCAAAGTGATGGACCTGGCTATGAAGACCGGCTGTCCCATAGTGGGAGTGAACGACTCCGGGGGGGCCAGGATTCAAGAGGGGGTTATGAGCCTCTATGCCTACGGCGAGATATTCTTGAGGAATACCCTGGCATCCGGCGTAGTGCCCCAGCTATCGGTAATACTTGGCCCTGCCGCCGGGGGGGCGGTTTACTCTCCCGCCATCACCGACTTCGTGTTCATGGTCGAGGGGATGAGCCAGATGTATATCACCGGCCCCGATGTTGTCAAGTCCGTTACCGGCGAAGAGGTGAGCCACGAAGACCTGGGAGGCGCTCTGGCCCACGGCACCCGCAGCGGCGTTGCCCAGTTCGTGCACGATTCCGAGGCCGATTGCCTGGCCGAGGTCCGGCGACTGCTGGGGTTCCTGCCGTCCAACAACATGGAGGACCCGCCGCCGGTCCGCACCTTCGATGACCCGGACAGGAGGGACGAGGGCCTGGCCCACGTGGTGCCTGATGAGCCCAACAGGGCCTACGACATCCGCGACGTAATCCTGCGGGTGGTGGATGACGAGGAGCTAATGGAGGTGCATCAGGACTTCGCTCCCAATATCGTCGTGGGCTTTGCCCGCTTGAACGGCAGGACGGTGGGCATCGTTGCCAACCAGCCCGCATACCTGGCGGGGGTGCTGGACATCAATGCGTCCATGAAAGCCGCCCGGTTCGTGCGTTTCTGCGACTGCTTCAACATCCCCATCGTGACCTTCGTGGACGTGCCGGGCTATATGCCGGGCACCGACCAGGAGTATGGCGGCATCATCAAGCACGGGGCCAAGCTGCTCTACGCCTACGCCGAGGCCACCGTCCCCAAGATAAGCGTTATGACCCGCAAGGCCTATGGCGGGGCCTACATCGTAATGAGCAGCAAGCATCTGCGAGGGGACATCAACCTGGCCTGGCCCTCGGCGGAGATCGCAGTCATGGGGCCCGACGGGGCAGTCAACATCGTCTTCCGTGAAGAGTTAGCCAAGGCTGAGGACCCTGTGGGCTTGAGAAATACCCTGACCCAGGAATTTCGGGACAAGTTCTCCACTCCCTATGTAGCTGCCAGCCGGGGCTGGCTGGATGACGTGATAGACCCCATCGAGACCCGCCCGCGACTGATAAACGCACTGGACATGCTCCAGAATAAGCGTGACACCCTGCCCCCCAAGAAGCACGGGAATATTCCCCTGTAGTGGGCGGGAGGGAGAAGGGCCTGCCTTCACTCGGTCGTCGGTTGGCAGGGCTTTCCGGTCCTAGATGACTCAAACCGTCGTTACCATGAAAATATCACCCACCGGCATTCCTATGAAAATAGGCATGACCCAAGCTAGAATCCCAGCCCCCAACCCCTGGACTCCCGCTTTCGCGGGAGTGACGGTAAGGAGGCCATATCATTTTCATCCTCGTATGTGGCCCGCAGGGGCATGGGCAATTACCATGAAAATAGATGCCCACCAGCACCGTCATTCCCGCTAAAGCGGGAATCCAGGGGTGGTGGGGGGTGGATTCCCGCTTTCCTGGGGGTGACAGCAAGGCAGCCGTCACGATTCACGGAAGCCTGGACTCCGGAGAAAGCCGGAGTGACGGAAGATAAGATAGGAGACGTGAGATGAAGTTCGGGTTGTTTTACCAGCTACCCTGCGCAGACTGGCAGTCCCAATACCAACGGTATCAGGATACCCTGGAGCAGATTGAATTGGCAGATGAGTTGGGATTTGAAAACGCCTGGTTTGCCGAGCTTCATTTCAACGCCGGGCTGTCCTCGACCCCCTCACCGCTGATGCTGGCTGCCGCCGCCGCCCATCGCACCAGGAACATCCGCCTGGGAGTGGCCGTGAACCTTCTCCCACTGCATCACCCGGTCCGCCTTGCCGAGGACATCGCTACCCTGGACATCATTTCCAATGGCAGGGCCGAGTTTGGGGTGGGGCGGGGGTCCATACCCACCCATTTCCAGGGGTTTGGCGTGCCCCTGGAAGAGAGCCGTGAGCGTTTCCTGGAAGGACTGGACTTTGTCCTGAAGGCGTGGACCAACGAGGAGCTTTCTTTTCAGGGGAAGTTTTACAGCGCCGATGGCCTTAGACTGATTCCCAAGCCCATCCAGAAGCCCCATCCTCCCATCCGCATCGCCTCCAACAGCGACGACACCTTTGACTTGGTGGGCCAGCTAGGGCATAGCATGTTCGCCACTCCGGTAATAGTGCCCATGCCCCGGCTTCGGGAGGGGGTCAAGCGTTACAGGGCGGAACTGGAGTCCGGCGGCCATCCCGTCTATGGAGATGAATTGGCCCTGGCAATACCCACCCATGTCTCCGAGGATGGACGGCAGGCGGTGTCCACCCCTGAGGCCAGCGCCATGAACTATATGGGCAATCTCAGGGCTAATGCGCTGGCGTCCCAGTCCCAGCAGGCATCATCCCCCACCATACGGCCCCGTGAAACCCAATCGCGCTTCCTGGATATGACCTACGATCGCTGGTGCGAGGAGATAGCTAATTATGGCGACCCGGGCCGGTGCATTGAGGGCATCCATGCCATTCAGGAAGAGTTCCGCATGGGCGAGTACATCTGCTGGTTTGAGACCGGGGGCCTGATTCCCAATGACGTGGTGAAGGCTTCCATGCGGCTGTTTGCTGAGAAAGTCATGCCCCACTTCAGGTAGGCAACGTCAGCCCGGTCCATCCTGCCGCTCCTGCGAACATCAGGGCTGCCCACCCGACCAGCAGAAGCCCGGTCCCCCGGCTTATCCAGTGGCCGGCGGGGGCAGCCTTTTCCAGCAGGACGAATCCAGCCAAGGCAGCTATCCACACCAGGTTCATCACCCCAAGAACGAACAGCAGGGCCATGAGTGCCCAGCAGCACCCCAGGCAAAAGCTGCCGTGCTTCAGCCCCATTCTCAGGGCTCCCCCAGTACCCTCTTGCCAGTCGGTCATAAGGAACCCGATGGGAGAGCGGCAATGGGCCAGGCAGGCGTACTTGAGGGGGGTCCACTGGAAGACTCCGGCAGCCAGCAGGAGAACGCCCCCCAGGATGGCGCTGGCGCTTTCTCCCATCATGGAAGACAGCAGCCCCTGGGAGTGGAGGCCCCAGTTGACCAGGGTGGCCGCCGTGGCGAACCCCACCCATACCACCACGTAGCCTGCCACGAATACCCCGGTGGACACATAGGGGCGCTGCTGCTCCCGGCGCCGGCGGTTGACGGTGGCGAACATGAGGACCATGGGGGCGGCAGTGGGTATCATCATAGCCACCATCATCACAACCCACATGACGAACATGGTGGTGAAGTCCACGACCCCCCATGACTGGGTGTTGGGCATTGACATACCCATTCCCATGCCGCCCATGTCCATGCTGCCCATATCCTGGGCCAGGTACACGGTATAGGCCCAGGCGAGAGCCGCAATCACTACGAGGCCGGACAGCACAATGACACGGTCGCGCCTAAGGACGGTTTCGAGGGGTGTTGGATGTTTCATACGGGTCTTCCCATGACTTGTCCTCTGTGCTACTTCGTCACTCCCGCCAGGTCGGGCTGCTCACTCCATTGCCGGAAATATTTGTAGCAGGTGCGCCAATCGGGGAAATCCCTGGGCAACATGCGCCACTGACACCCGCTCTTCAAAACATACAGCACCCCGCAGAAAACATCATACAAATC
Organism: Dehalococcoidia bacterium; assembly: GCA_965219725.1. Classification (GTDB taxonomy): domain Bacteria; phylum Chloroflexota; class Dehalococcoidia; order Lucifugimonadales; family JAGWBF01; genus CBDCOF01. The sequence continues at coordinate 2,609,484 of CBDCOF010000002.1, forward strand.
CACAGTGCTGGGCTTGGTCTGGGGGCGCGCTGCCAGCAAAGTCGGAAGAATAAGGGCAAATTGCTCCCGACTGATGTCGCTGGTATAGGAATGAGATATGATTACCCTCCCTTGGTAATAGTCTCAACTCAACATATTTCAGAGATCGTAGACAGGTCCTAAGACGCGCCGCCGATTATTATCACGCGGTTGCCCCTGGGCTGGACTGGACGATTGTTTGGGCCGCCGCTCAGCGCCAGCAGGTTGTTGACCTGCTCCTGGGAAATGGTTTCCGGCTCGCTCATCGCATACCAGGCAACCGGTTCATGGCACGGAGGAGTTGTCTTGGAGCCGTCGTAACGGTAATAGCCGCGCCCGGTGGGAAAGTAGACTCCGGCATTGAGGGTAATGCCGGAGTCTACGGTTTTACCGGCATCGAGGGCGGCATCGAGGATCGCCTGGACCAGGGGGCTGGGCTCGCCCAGTCTAAACAACAGCGCCACTGCTGCCAATTGCCCCCCGGCATCCGCATGGACCAGGTGCAATTCCGCCGCAAAACTCACGCCGTCTATCAGATGCTCCGAGGGTGAATGGAGGTGCGCCGTCGCCAACTCGAATGTCCGCTGGCCGATGCTCAAGGTGTTGCCAGGCGCGTAATCAACATGCACAAACTTGCCGTCGTTGCGCACATCTGTCGCGTCGCTGCCGTATGAAAAGGAGATAGGCCCAGCGTCCCCCTTTTCGTACCCGGTAATATCCACCGGCGACTGCTGCTCGCCGTCGGCACAAGGTGCGTACTCTTCAGACAGAGAGGCCCAATTTTCCGGCGCGCCCGGCCCATCGTACCCCCACTCCACCATGTCAGCAGTCATTGGCGTATCTTCGGCGCCGCCGCAGGCCGCAACTGCGAACATTGCCGACAGCAGTAGGCACGCCACCTTCAACCCGGCGATTTTCATCCATAGCCTATTTTTCAAGTCCGTACCGTATTGCAACACTTCTTTAATATGCTACATTCCCTATCCCGATCCATAACAGACGTTCCCTGTGCCAACTCTCGCCGTATATTAGCAACCTATTCGGCACGAGCCTAAGCCCTTGACCGCTGGGTTGTCAATCTGGCAGCGCCCTGTGCCCCGTGATTGATATGTGATTGACATACATAAACGGGAGTTATACACTGGGCCAACACGAGTCCGTGTTTTGTTTGCCATGACGAATTCTTTGAATTCCGCAAGGAGGTTTTTCATGCCTGAGTACGATCTGGTTATTCGTGGAGGCACCATTGTAGATGGGACAGGCATCCCCCGATTTCGAGGCGACCTGGCTGTGAAGGATGGAAGGGTCGCCAAGATTAGCGGTCGGATTAGCGCCGGGGGAGCTAGGGAGATAGACGCCGGCGGATGTATTGTCGCTCCGGGAGCCATAGACCTGCATACCCACTACGACGCACAGCTTAACTGGGACCCCTACGCCTCCCTGTCGGGCTGGTTTGGGGTCACGTCCCTGACCATCGGCCAGTGCGGGTTCGGCTTTGCCCCTACCCGGCCTGATGACAGGGACCTGAACATGCGGATGATGAACCGTATCGAGGCAATCCCCCTGGAGTCCATGCGCCAGGGAATGAGGTGGGACTGGGAGACCTTCCCCGAATTCATGGACAGCCTGGACAAGCAGGGGTTGGGGGTCAACGTGGGAGCGTTGGTGCCATTCTCTCCCCTGAGGGGTTACGTGTTGGGGATGATACCCGCCCGGGAGAGGACCTCGGTGACGGAACCTGAGCTAAACCAGATGAAGCAGATTCTCTACGAGGCGATGAAGGCCGGGGCCTTCGGCTTCTCCGCAGACAAGAACCCGGAGGACCGCCCGGAGGATGGCAGCTTCCTGCCCAGCCACGTGGCCTCACCCGAGGAGTACCTGGCCTTGTCAGAGGTGATGGGCCAGTTTGGAGTGGGACACCTGGGCTGGACCATCGGCCTGTCCGATGACCGGACGGAGCAGCAGGAGATGCTGGCCAAGATGATGCGTCTCAGTGGCCGCCCCCTCCACGTGGGAATAGGCAGCGACCCGGGCAGCCGTGCATGGAAGGAAGCGGTCCGCGCCGAGGGGCTGCCCCTGGTTGCCCAGGCGATTTCCATGCCGGTCCAGTCGGAATTCACCCTTGCGGAGTATAACCTCTTCGACTACATGCCCCACTGGGTGCAGCCCTTGGTTGGCGATGCGGAGGAGCGTCTGTCCAAGCTGAGTGACCCCAGCATCCGGGATGGAATGAAGCAGGACGTGGAGGAACGGCCCCACCCCAGGACTGATTGGGCCAGGGTGAAGGTTGAGCAGGTGGCCTATGACCGGAACTTCAGGTATGAAGGTCTGACCCTGAAAGAGATGGCCGAGATGGATGGGAAGCACCCGGTGGACTCCTTCCTGGACCTGGCCTTGGACGAGCAGCTTCAGACCGAGTTCAGCCACCCCAACGTGAGCGAAGATGAGGATGGGCGGGCACAAAACATCCTGGACCCCCACTCCCACATCTCCCTGTCCGATGGCGGGGCGCACACCCGGTTCCTTACCATTAGCATGTGGCCCATCTACTTCCTGACCTACTGGATCCGGGAGCGGGAGCTTATGACCCTGGAGCAGGGCCACAACAAGATAAGCGCCTATCCTGCCTGGTTCGCGGACTTCAAGGACCGGGGCACCCTCCGGGTCGGAAACTGGGCCGACATCATCGTTTACAACATGGACGAGCTTGGCTATGTGTACGACAAGCCCGTGTTCGCCACTGACTTCCCCGGTGGAGAGCGCCGCCTGATACAGAAGGCCACCGGTCTGCGCTACACCATAGTCAATGGCGCTGTCACCTTCGAGGGCAACGACTGCACCGGCGCGCTGCCTGGCAAGCTGCTTCGCAGCTATGACATGGTGAGCTAGCCGGTCTGTGAGGATGATACCCGGGCCAGGCATCACACCTGGCCTGAGTATGATCCGGCCCAGGTATCATTAGGAGGACCGCCATGCCCCACCGGAATGCCGGCACACCAACAGTCTGGGCTGTCATAGTATTGCTGGTGGCGCTGTGGCCTGTCTCCGATTGCCTGTGCCGGCAGTGATAGCGACAGCAGCGAGGCGGCGCCTTACTGGAGCGGGCCCATTACTTGTGAACCGGAAGATATTGCCAACCTGCAGCGGGTTACCCAGGAATTAGTGACGCCGCCATTCCTGCCTCAACACCGTCAGGTTGACACCGACGGGCCCAAGGTAGTGCAGGTGCGGATGGTAGTCCAGGAAAAGGAAATTGAGATTGCGCCCGGCGTGTTTATATGGGCCTTCACCTTTGACGGCTCGGTGCCGGTGACGATTATCGTGGTGCACGAGGCTGATTACGTCGAGCTTACCTTGGTCAATCCTTCCAGCAACCAACTGGTGCACAATATTGACTTCCACGCCTCGATGGGCGCGCTGGGCGGTGGTGCTCTGAATTATGTATCGCCGGGAGCGGAGGTGGTATAGCGATTCCGGGCCGCCAAAGCACGGCGTGTTCATGTACCACTGCGCTCCGGGCTAAGCCATGGTGCCCTGGCACGTTGTCCACGGTATGAACTTGGCCATAATGGTGCAAGCCCCAGGATGGGCTAAAATTCCCGGCGGGCAACCCCATCCGCTATGACCGGGCCTATTATATCGGCGAGCAGGACTACTACATCCCCCGCGATGAGAATGGGGACTTTAAGCGCTACGCCAACCCGGTTGACTCCCTCGCGGTCGACCTGAAGGCCATGGGCACACTGATTCCTACTCACATCGTGATTCAACGGCGCTGCCGGCGCGTTGCAGGGATGACGGCCAGTTGACGGCCAATGTTGGCGAGAACGTGCTCATCATCCATTCCCAGGCCAACCGTCAGTCCTACCCGTACCTCATTGGCGGACATGGCGACTATGTGTGGGTACGGGGCGGATTCAACAACCCTCCCAAGGTTGACCTGGAAACCTGGAACATTGCAGCAGGGTCGGCGGGGGCGTCGCTACACACCATCCGTCAGCCGGGGACCTACGTCTATCTGTCCCACAACCTGATTGAGGCGTTCGTGTTTGACGCCAAGGCAATCCTGGAGGCCGAGGGCGAGTGGAACAACGACCTGATGGAGCAGGTGAAACCGGCGGGCCCCATTCAGTAGCCGCCGTATCGGTCTGAAATGAGCTTTTCAGAGGGGAGACCGGGTTGCTTCTGCGGTCTCCCCTCCGGTTTGTGACTTTCCCCACCCACCGGGATTCCGGCGCAGGCCGGAATCCAGGGGTGGGGGTGGACTCCACGCTTTCGCGGGAGTGACGGTAAGAAAGCCACTGTCATTTTCATCCCCGCATTTCGCCTGGGAGTGACATGGGGGATTGCCATGAAAATAGCCAGCGCCAGGTTCCCCCACCGCATCCTGAAGGGTGCGGCATCCCGCCCTACCGTCATTCCCGCGAAAGCGGAAATCCATGCCTCGCAACATCAGAGTCGCTGCGAAGCCACCCACCCCCCGCCTCTGGATTCCGGCCTACGCCGGAATGACGGTTAGGAGGCTGTACCGTTTTCATCCCCGTATGTGGCCCGCAAGGACCATGGGCAATTCCTGCGAAAGCAGGAATCCGGGGGCGGGGGTCCTAGAGGGGTTTCCTTGGATAATTTTGGGCTTGATCTTGATAAAGAGAGGAGAAGGACTATGGAGGTAGCAATAGGGCTTACCCGGTCTATGGATGCGGCCATCCTCAAACACTACGCCAAGCGGGTGGAGGAGTTGGGCTTCGAGTCCATTCTGGTGGGAGACCACGTGGTGCTGCCAACGGGGGGCACCAACCAGTACCCTTACACCGCCGACGGCTCCTTTGTTCGCCCCGCCGAGCGACCCCTTCCTTGAGACCATGACCCTGCTGGGCTTCCTGGTGGCCTGCACCGAGACCATCAGGCTGGGCAGCACCGTTATCATCCCTCCCCTACCGGAACCCGGTGGTCCAGGCCAAGATGTTCTCCTCCCTGGACGTGCTCAGCAATGGCCGGATGGTGTGCGGCATCGGAGTGGGTTGGCTTGAAAAGGAGTTCGATACCCTGGGGGTGCCCTACCCGGACCGGGGCCCCATGAGCGACGAGTTCCTGGAAATGTTCAAAATCCTCTGGACTGAGGACTAACCCGGAGTACCACGGCAAGTATTACAGCTTCGACGGCATCCAGTTCTATCCCAAGCCGGTGCAGCAGCCCCTGCCCATCTGGGTGGGCGGCCATACCCGGCGGGCGTTGCGGCGCACTGCCAAGTACGGCCATTGCTGGCATCCCACCCGCCAGACGCCGGACTTCGTGGCCCAGAACCTGCCCTACCTGCGCCAACAGACCGAGGCCGCAGGACGGGACCCCGCAGACATCCTCATCTCACTGAAGCGGAGCCTTCACTTTACCGACATCGGCTTGCCGGAGGTCGGCACCACCCGTAGCACTGGCGCAGTGATAGGCACCACCCAAGAGGTTATTGACGACATCTACTACTGCAAGGAGTTGGGTGTTGACCACCTCACCTACGACTTCCGGGTGCAGGAACCCGATGAGTACCTGCGTATAATAGAGCACATGGCCGACAGGATACTCCCGGTAGCCAAGGACCTGGGCTGACGGCTAGGCTGCTCCGGTGGGTTGAAATACCCTGGCAGGATGCCTCCTACCGTCCCTTGAACACCGGCTGGCGCTTCTCAATGAAGGATAGGACCGCCTCCCGCTGGTCCTCGGTGCCGCGAGTTGGCCCGTTGGCCTGGCTCTCCTTTCGGATGACGTCGTGGTACAGGTCGGGGATGTGGCTCCCCAGAAGCTGTTTGGTAGCCTTCACGGCCAGGGGCGGGTTGGAAGCGATTTCTTCGGCCAGAGACCGGGCCTCCTCCATAAGTTGGTCTGCCGGCACTACCCTGTTCACCAGGCCCACCTGACAGGCCCACTGAGCGTCGTAAATGCGGCCTGTCAGGGCCATCTCGGCGGCTATGCCCTGTCCGGCCAGGGCAGCCAGGGTGAAGGAGGCCCCGTTGTCGGGCACCAGAGAGCGCTTGATGAAGATGCTGGAAAACCGGGCCGCCTCGGAGGCAATGCGTATATCACAGGCAAGGGCTATGGACAGGCCCGCGCCGGCGGCTATGCCGTTGACCGCCGCGATGACCGGCTGGGGAATCTGGGGGATGTGGGGACCCAGGGTAAGGATGCTGGGGCCTTGAAGCCGCTCCTCCTCGTCCTCCTGGGGGCGGCCCTCCGGGTTCCTGGACAGCCCCTCCGCCTGGCCGCTCACGTCCGCTCCTGAGCAGAACCCCCGTCCGGCCCCTGTGATAATCAGCGCCCTGGTGTCGGGAAACTCACCTGCCACCTCGTCCAGGGCAAGGTGAAACTCATCGGTAAGCTGCCGGTTGAAAGCGTTCAGTTTCTCGGGCCGGTTCAGGGTCATAATCGCCACGTGGCCGATACGCTCCAAGCCCACTGTTTCGTAGCCCATGACATCTCCTTCCCAGACGGCCTCCCTGGGCCAGCGCCCCGGAGACATGTATCTTCACGACTATCTACCACGGCATGATAGCCCTCGGATAGAGGGCTGTCAACGGAAGCAGCGTTCTCCGTCATCATTATGAAAATAGGGTTTTCATCCTCGTATGTGGCCCGCAGGGGCATGGGCAATTACCATGAAAATAGCCAGCGCCAGGTTCCCCCACCGCACCCTGAAGGGTGCGGCATCCCCCACCCATCGTCATTCCGGCGTAGGCCGGAATCCAGGGCAGGGGGTGGGTGACTCGCAACGACCGCCTACGTCGCGGGACCATAGATTCCCGCTTTCGCGGGAATGACGGTGGTGGTTGCTCGCTATTTTCTTAATAATTGCCCATGCCCCTTGCGAGCCCCATACGTGGATGAAAATGGTACGGCTCCCCACCGTCACTCCAGCAAAAGCGGGAGTCCACCGCCCCACCCCTGGATTCCGGCCTGCGCCGGAATGACGGTGGGTAGCTATTTTCATAATAATGACGGTATGACGACACAATAAGGCGGGCTTGACAGTGGCGCTCAGGGACAAGTATTCTCCAACGGGCAAAGGCCCTGAGATAAATGACGTATTTCAGATATTGTGCATGAGGAGTGACTAGATGCCGGAGCGACAATCCAGGCCGGCCAGGCTGGAAGGAAAGGTAGCCATAGTTACGGGCGCTGGCTCCAGCAGCCAGGGTATCGGGAATGGCAAGGCCACGGCGGTGATGTTTGCCCGCGAGGGGGCAAAGGTGCTGCTGGTGGACGCCTTTGCAGAGAGGGCGGAGGAGACCCAGGCCATGATTAGAGAGGAGGGGGGCGAAGCCTCGGTATTCCAGGCCAACGTGACCAGCGACGATGACTGCCGCCGCATGGTTGAAGCGGCTGTCGAGCGGTACGGCGGCCTTCATATCCTCCATAACAACGTTGGCATATCCCGCCGGGGCACGGTCCTGGAGATTAGCGAGGAGGACTGGGACCATGTGATGGCGGTTAATGTCAAGAGCATCGTCCTGGCAAGCCGGCACTCCATCCCCAGGATGATGGAAGCCGGAGGCGGCTCCATCATCAACGTGTCCTCCATAGCCGGCCTGCGGGCGCATAGCAGCACGCCCTATACCACATCCAAGGCTGCGGTAATCGGCCTGACCACTTCAATGGCCGCCGACCACGGGCGGGACAATATACGGGTCAACTGTATAGCGCCCGGGTTGGTCTATACCCCCCTGGTGTCAGTTCGCATGGACGACGCCCTGAGGGAACGCCGGCAAGACGCCTCGCCCCTGGGCACCGAGGGCACCGCCTGGGACGTAGCGGCGGCGGCGGTCTATCTGGCGAGCGACGACGCCCGATGGGTGACGGGGGTTGTCCTGCCTGTGGATGCTGGCTTGCTGGCAGTTACCCCCGTAACCTACAACACCCTGGCCCAGCAGCAGTACGACCGCCCGTCGGGTGGGTAGCCTGCCTGAGTCCCCGGCCAGGTCCTCCAAGGTCGAAATTTGTCATGAAAATAGATGATAGAGGGCAAAAGCCGGCTGTCCAAGCTACCTAAAACGGAACGCTGC